>NZ_JBDVHS010000001.1:0-42999 GCF_039939955.1 Parasphingorhabdus sp.
CCCGAATGGGTGGAGGAGATGTTGCGCGATGTCTGACGGATTAAAATTACAGGGCGGCTGTCATTGCGGCGCGGTGCAGATCACGGTTGCGACACCGCCCGCCGAAGTGCTGCGCTGCAATTGTTCGCTATGCCGCAAAACAGGCTGGCGCGGCGGCTATTGGCATCCCGATCAGGTGACGATCACGGCCGATCCGGACGCGCAAAATGCCTATGTTCAGGGTCATGAATCGATCACCCTGTGGAATTGCAAGACCTGCGGATCGCAAACCCACTGGACCCCGCTAACCGCGCCGCCGGACCGCATGGGGGTGAATATGCGGATGTTCGACGTTGCTGACTGGCAGCACCTGCCGGTGCGCGATGTGGACGGGGCTAGCGGTTGAAAATGCAGAGACCAGCGCCCCGCGGCGCCGGTTGAGGTAGCGGTTTAGACAGCCTGCGCTCACCGCAATATTCGAGCTTGTTCGACAAAAAGGAAATGTTAAACATAGCCGATGCGAAAATTCCCTACTGATTTCCTCATTCCCACAAATGCTCGGCTTTCGGGTCCGGCAGAGGCAGCCAGTATGGAAATCAAGTTGGAAAGGTTCTCGCTAGACCATTTGGATGAACCAATAGAGACATCCATTCGTCTCGACGGCATTCAGTTGCCAAACTTGGTTCCGCTCGAACTTTCTGGTGAAGCTTTTGATTTTCCGATTAATCCGACTCAAGGATATATAGACGGATCGATCTACATTGGGCATGCCCATCATCCCGTTGACGTCACTTCAGTCAGCTTTGGGCGCTGTGATGGCAACCAAATCGAAGTAGAGGTCGTCATGAAGTTCATTTTCGACTTTGAAGGACTCGATGACTTTTCAGCCACCGACTGGGTATGCCGCACAAATTCGGTTATCGCCTCAAGTCACTAATGTCGCGTTGAACAATTTGTCTCCAAAATGGGTAGCATCCTCGTCGTCCAGAAAAAAGCCCGGAGCAATCGCTTGCCCCGGGCTTTTTGTTTCAGTCTGATCGGAAAGATCAGCTGCTGTAATACATGTCGAATTCGACCGGGCTCGGTGTGGTTTCGAAGCGGCTGACTTCTTCCCATTTGAGTTCGGCATAAGCATCGATCTGGTCTTTGGTGAACACGTCGCCTTTGAGCAGGAATTCATGATCGGCTTCCAAAGCTTCCAGGGCTTCACGAAGCGAACCGCAAACCGTTGGCACTTCGGCCAGCTCTGCCGGTGGCAGATCATAAAGGTTCTTGTCCATGGCTTCGCCCGGGTGGATCTTGTTCTCGATGCCGTCGAGGCCAGCCATCAACAATGCAGCCGATGACAGATATGGGTTGGCAAGTGGATCAGGGAAGCGGAATTCTACGCGCTTTGCTTTGTCGCCTGCACCATATGGAATACGGCAAGAAGCAGAACGGTTGCGGCTCGAATAGGCGAGCAGCACAGGTGCTTCAAAACCGGGAACCAGACGCTTGTAGCTGTTGGTTGTCGGGTTGGAGAAAGCGTTGACCGCTTTGGCATGTTTGATCACGCCGCCGATATAATAGAGGCACATGTCCGAAAGGCCGGCATATTCATTGCCCGCAAAGAGCGGCTTGCCGTCTTTCCAGATCGACATATGGGTGTGCATACCGCTGCCGTTATCATCCTTGATCGGCTTCGGCATGAAGGTTGCGGTCTTGCCATAGGCATGGGCAACCTGTTGCACGACATATTTATAGACCTGCACCCGGTCAGCGGTTTCGGTCAGCGTACCAAAGGTAATGCCCAGTTCGTGTTGAGCCGAGGCCACTTCGTGATGGTGCTTGTCCATCGGCAGGCCCATTTCCATCATGGTCGCAACCATTTCACCGCGAATGTCTACGCAGCTGTCAACTGGCGCAACCGGGAAATAGCCGCCTTTGGCGCGCGGACGATGGCCCATATTGCCCATGTCATAGTCACGGCCGGTGTTGGTCGGCAGTTCGATGTCGTCGATCTTGAAGCCCGAACGGTCATAGCCGTCTTCGAATTTCACATCGTCAAACATGAAAAATTCAGGTTCCGGTCCAACATAGATGGTGTCACCAATGCCGGTCGACTTCAGATAGGCTTCGGCGCGGACCGAGGTCGAGCGTGGATCGCGGTTATACAAGCTTCCGTCACCGGGTTCGACAATGTTGCAAACCAGGATCATCATCGGGGTCGCAGAAAACGGGTCCATATAGACCGCGTCGAGATCGGGACGCAGGATCATGTCGGACTCGTTAATCGCTTTCCAGCCTTCGATGGAAGAGCCGTCAAACATGAAGCCTTCTTCCAGAACATCTTCGTCGATAACTTCTGCGCACATCGAAAGATGCTGCCATTTGCCCCGTGGATCGGTGAAGCGCACGTCGACCCATTCGACTTCGTGCTCCTTGATCATCTTAATTACATCGGATGCTGAATTGCCCATTTTTTAGTCCCTTGGTTCTGGTTGGTTTAATTGGGTGGTGATTGAAGAGATTAGATGGCGTCGTTGTCGCGCTCACCGGTACGAATACGGATGGCTGCTTCGACCGGAATGACGAAAATCTTGCCGTCGCCGATGCGACCGGTTTGGGCTGCCGCAGAAATGGCTTCGACCGTGCGGTCGGCAAGGCTGTCTTCTACGACCACTTCCAATTTTACCTTGGGCAGGAAGTCCACAACATATTCCGCGCCGCGATATAGCTCGGTATGGCCTTTCTGACGGCCAAAGCCCTTGGCTTCGGTCACGGTGATACCAGACACGCCGACTTCGTGTAGCGCCTCTTTGACTTCGTCCAGTTTGAAGGGCTTGATGATGGCTTCAATTTTCTTCATTTTTTAATCCCCGTGTACCTTTTCCTAAGCCCCTTTCTCGCACAGCAAGACAACGGCTTCAGCCGGACACAATTGCCCGAAGATATTCAATTACCATGCCAGAATCGATTCCCGAACAGAATCGCTGATATGCGTTGGGCTATTGCTAAGGCGTATTCGAACGACTGACAATGCCGCCTAAAATATAGGCATTTATCGAAGCAAATGACTATATTTTAGGCAGTTGTTGTGGCGTCGAAGCGTGTGCGTTGGTTAGCGCGGGGTCGGCGCGGTCAGCTCTGGCAGATTTTCTTTCGTCCAGATCGACCGGTTCACGACATAGTGGCGGATGTTTTCCACCTGATCGCTGCTCAGCTGGGAACCAAAGCCGACCATGCCATGCTGTTTCAGCGCGCCGCCGGTGACGATTGACCCCCATGCTGCGGTGTCGGGCAGCACGCCGCTGACCCGCAGGTCCGGTGTGAAGCCATTGCCGACCGCGCTGTCGCCGTGACAGACTAGGCAGTTGCGCCCGTAGAGACCCTTGCCCGCGGCAATCTGTTCCGGGGTTCCATTTTGCACAGGTGGATCCCAGATCACTTCGGTTTTCTCAGGCAGGGCTGGCAATTGCGTGTCTCCGCCCAATTTCATCACCACGAGCCGTGGAATATTGGGGAGCTGGCGTGTGACGCCGCCCGCGACACCCGCGACCAGCGGAAAGGCACCGCCTTTGCTGGTCAGGAAGGCGACATATTGCTCGCCGTCGATCAAATAGGTGGAGGGCGCGCTCACAATGCCGGACTGCATCGGCAGGCTCAGCAATTCGGTGCCCTTGTCGGCGGAATAAGCCTTGAGAAAGCCGGTGCTGGTTCCCTGGAATACCAGATTGCCTGCGGTGGTCATCGTGCCGCCATTCCATGCGGCTGGATAGTCCGCGCTCCATTCGACCTTGCCGGTCTTTGGATTGAACGCGACCAGCTTGCCGGTGGTTGCGGCAATGGCCGCGCGATAGACGTCCTTGTCATCGGGAAGCTGGCCGATGGCCCAGCTGATTCCGACGTTAAAGCCAAGGCGCTCGCGCTTCTTGTCGATCTCGGAAACCGGTACATCAAAACCCTGCGGAACCTGCTGCGCGGGAATATAGACGAGGCCGGTCTTCGGATTGTAGCTCATCGGATGCCAGTTATGCGCGCCCAAAGCGCCTGGAATGCCGACAAAGGGCTTTCCGGTTTTATAGAAACGCGCATTGGGATTTTCGATCGGGCGACCGGTGGTCAGGTCATAGCCTTCGGCCCAGTTGATTCCGTCGACAAAAGGTTCGGCGCTGATCAAAGTGCCGTCGAGCCGGTCGATGACAAAGAAAAACCCGTTTTTCGGCGCATGATAGAGCACTTTGCGCATCTGGCCGTCGATTTCCAGTTCGGCCTGAATGATATGCTGGGTCGCGGTATAGTCCCAGGTCTCGGCCGGTGTTTCCTGATAATGCCAGAGATATTTGCCGGTATCGGGATTGACCGCGACGACCGAGGACAGGAACAGATTATCGCCTTCGCCGCCGGACCGCAGGCCGTGGTTCCACGGGTTGCCATTGCCGACACCAAAGTAAAGCTGGTCGAGCTCTTCGTCATAGACGATGCTGTCCCAGACGGTTCCGCCGCCGCCGGAGACTTTCCACTCGCCGTCGCCCCAGGTCTTGGCCGCGGCTTTTGCAAAAATCTCGTCGCTGGCCGCGCCGTCCGCTTTTCCTTCCGGATTGGGGACGGTGTAGAAACGCCATTTCATATTGCCGTCGCTGACATCATATGCGGAAAGATAGCCGCGCACGCCAAATTCGGCGCCGCCGTTACCGATGATCACCATATTTTTGACCACGCGGGGCGCGCCGGTGATGGTATAAGGTTTGCTGTTGTCGGTGGTCTGGGTTTCCCAAAGCCGCGCGCCGGTATTCGCGTCCAGCGCGATCAACCGGCCATCAATGGTCCCGAAGAATAGCTTGCCGCGCGAAATGGCGACGCCGCGGTTGACGACATCACAGCAGGCATCGACGGCTTTCTCGCCCGGCACTGCCGGATCATAGGACCAGAGTTCCTCTCCGGTTTTCGCATCATAAGCAAAGACTTTTGACCATGCGGTGGAGATATAGAGCTTGCCATCGACAACAATCGGGGTCGCTTCCTGTCCACGCGCATCGGGCAGGTCTTTAAACCATGCGATGCCCAGCTCGCCGACATTGTCTTCGTTAATCTGATCCAGCGGGCTGTGGCGCTGCTCCTTGGCGTCAAAACCGATATTGCTCCAATCCGTCGCGACGGCCGCATCGGTTGCCGCCGGTTCGCTGGTCTGGCTTTGGCAAGCCACCAACATTAGAGGAGCCAATAACATTCCCAGCCTACGCATCACCCGTCTCCTAATATCGCCGAACGGTTTGCCGCCCGTGCAATTTAATTGACTAGCTAAACCGGAGGCCGTTGGTCAAGGATTATAGGTGAGGCTGGGCAAGGCCAACGTCCGCTTAGGTCCAAAACAGACAGCCCGTGGTATCTGCCGAGAACAGAATGCTGTAAATTGGGGTCACCTAAATTCTTGTAATGGAACCCGGCTCAGCGATGTGATTTGGAAGAAGATGAAATCCGTCTTGGCATTTGTCGGCCATGATGGCGGCAATAGGTCCACCATGGGCGATGACCGCGATATTCTGGTCTGCTGGCAGGTCATGCCAAGCCCCTAAAGATCGGGCTACCATTTCAGCCGTTGTTTCACCACCGCCGGGCCGGAAGGTTTCCGGAGCGCTCAACATTCCGTCCATGGCGTTTCCGGTATCGCGGTATATATTGTTCCAACTACATCCTTCCCAACTACCGAAATTCCGCTCTCGCCAGCGGTAATCTGCCTGCGCTTCAATTGACAAAGTATCGGCAGCACGTTCGGCAATGGTTCGGGTCCGGCGCATGTCGGAATGGACAATGATGTCGGGGGAGAATGCAACGAGCTTCGATACAATATCCGCCGCCAAACAAGCGCCCTCGCGGCTCAAACCCATATCGCTAATGCCATAGCAGCGCTTCTGCCAATGGAGCGCCACAGGGGGATGGCGGACCAGCCAGATCATATGCCTGCGACCGCCAGTGAAGCGAGCAAAAGGATGAGTTGGCCTGCATAGGCAGCGAAGCCGAGGCAGTCACCAGTGGTTCCGCGCAATCTTCGCAGCAGCAGCTTCCGGAACCACAGCAGGAACAGGCTGGAAAAGCCCAATGTCAGAAGTGCGCCAATCGGTTGGAAATAGACAAAAAATCCAAGAGCCGGGGTAGCGCTGACGAGTGCCAGAAACAGATCAGAAAATCCGGTTCGCCCGCCGACATCCTTGGCCAGACCATCAACTTGCGTCGCCGCCGGTGCGACAAGAGCCATGACCGCAACAGCCAGTAACCGGCCAAAACAAGCCGAGGCAACCAGCGCGACTAGTACCAAATCCTGCGGCAAAGCAATGAGCAAGGCCGCCCGCAGACCAACAGCAAGCATCAGGCCCAAGGCCCCATAGCTGCCGATCCGACTGTCCTTCATGATCCGTTGGGTCGATTCGACATCATGGCCACCGCCAAAAGCATCACAGAAATCTGCCACGGCATCCTCGTGAAAAGCGCCAGTCAGCCGTGCTTCAACGACGAGAGCGACGATAACCGCAATAGCGCGGGGCCATATATGTGCGCTCCCGACCAGCACCGCCGCAGTGGCGAGGCCGACCAAGGCTCCCACCAGCGGAAACCAAATCACCGAACGGGATAGACCATATCGGGCTTGCTCGGCGGTCAATCCACGCAATCCGGGTACCGGCAATCGGGTCAGAAACTGCACGGCCAACAGTGGTGGCATCCACCAATTGAGAGCGGGGCGTTCAGTCATGGCATGATATCCGAAAGCTTCGCGACATCATTCAGCAGGGCTGCGGCGCTATCAAGCAATGGCAAAGCAGTCAGCGCGCCGGTTCCTTCGCCCAGCCGCATATTCCATTCCAGCAGAGGTTTTAGACCAAGATGGTTGAGTGCCGTGCGATGTCCCGGTTCCGCTGATAAATGGGCGGCAATCATAGATTTTGTTGTCCCCGGCACCAACCGCTCGGCAATCAAGGCTGCGGCTGTGGTGACATAGCCGTCGAGCAACAAGGTTGAACCCTGTTTGGCGGCCTGGGCATAAAAGCCCGCCATTGCCGCGATCTCGAAACCGGCCACTTCTGCGATGGCGGAAACGGGATCATCGGCTAATATTATACGGGCCCGCTCTACGGCTTGAGCGACGATGGCGCGTTTGTTTGATAAGGATTCATCATCCGCACCGGCGCCGCGTCCCGTTGCTATCTCGACGTTAGCATCTGCAAGCAACATCGTCAGGCAGGCGGCAGGCGTTGTATTGCCAATGCCCATTTCGCCGGCGATCAAAAGCACAAAACCTTCTTCGTGCCCGTACTTAGCCTCTGTTTCCCCAACCGCCCAAGCGGTTTGAAACTGGGCCCGGGTCATCGCCGGTCCGGTCGCCAGATTGCCTGTCCCCGCTGCTATGCGAGCGTCTTGGAAGGCCGGAGTTCGGCTCCCTGCGTGTGGAGGCTGGATCGTTCCGACGTCGACCAAACGCAAATCTGCTCCCTGTGCGCTGGCCAAGGCAGTGCTGGTCGCTTTCTCGACCAGAATCGTTTCCATCATGGCAGTCGTCACCGTTGAAGGCCATGCAGATACGCCGCTTTCAACTACCCCATGATCGCCCGCAAATAAGACGATCCGCCGCGGCTTCGTTCGTGGCGCTAGATTTTGTTGCGCCACCGCCAGCTGAACCGCCAACTCTTCGAGATGGCCCATACTCGCTTGCGGTTTAGCAAGAGCATCGAGATATTCAGCTACATGCTTCCGGGTAACAGTCATCTTACAAACCGCGTCTTTCTTTGGTCTATTCTATCTTGCCAGCCCAGTTTCACCAATTCTGGTTCATCACTCTCCTGCGCAGGATAGCCCATGCACAGATAGACAATGAATCGCCAATCAGAAGGAATGTCCAGTATCGCGCCAATCTTATCCGGTTCCAAAATTGAAACCCAGCCCAAACCAATATGGCGCGCCCGGGCCGCAAGCCACAGATTTTGAATTGCCATGACCACGGAATAGGTCAGTGTTTCCGGCATAGTCTGACGGCCTAGCCCACGCCCTTCCGCCGCGTTTTCATCACAGAAAACTGCCAGGTGAACGGGAGCTTCCCGTAATCCGTGGAGCTTTAGTCTCTGATATTCCGATCGAAGCTGTTCATCATCATAAACATCCGCGGCTTTTCGATTTTCCGTATCGACATGCTGGGCGATTGAAGCGCGAATGGCTTCGCTTTGTACCGAAACAAAACGCCATGGCTGCGCATTGCCAACCGAAGGCGCCAAACAAGCATGGTCGAGTAAATCATCGACGATGTTCGGATCCATCGGGTGGCTATCAAACCGTCGTATATCGCGACGCCATGCCAAAAGCGTGGTGAGGCTTTCACGAAAATCACCATCGAATAGGGGCGCGTCCAAAGAGGTCATGCCGCGTCTCCAGCAATCGCCAGAAGTCGCTCGACATCGATATATTCCTCTAACGCCTTTGCCAATGCATCCAAGGCTTGATCAATAATGGCAGCCTGTTCTTCGCCATTGGAAACAGTCCCGAATTTTTCCAACCATGATTGGCGCTGAGATGCGCTATTGAACAGTCCGTGGACGTAGCAGCCGGATATTCGGCCATTGGCGCTGATTGCGCCGTCGAGGCGTCCATCCTGGAACCGCAGCATCGGACTTGCGCCGTCTTGATTTTCTGCATCAATATGGGTTTGCCCCACATGGATTTCATAGCCGTCAAAAGCCTGATCATCGGCAATGGATGTGCCGGAACTCTGCGTTAGCGTCTTGGACGTCGTGAGGGTTGTTTTTACGGGAAGCAGTCCTAGTCCGGGGACGGTTTCCGCCGCGCCTTCAATCGCGTCAGGGTCTGCAATGCTATCTCCCAACATTTGATAGCCGCCACAAATGCCCAAAACATGGCCACCCCGGCGGACATGGGCAGCAATATCAATATCCCAGCCTTGGGCGCGCAGAAACTGGATATCCGCGATGGTCGCTTTGGTCCCGGGAATGATGATCAGCGATGCGCTGGCCGGTATCGTTTCTCCCGGCGGCACCATGTGCAGACGCACCTGTGGTTCTAGGCGCAAAGGATCAAAGTCATCGAAATTGGCAATCCGCGACAACATCGGCACCGCAATTTCGATAACACCCGCGCTTGCTGTTTCGGATTGCTGCAACACAACCGCATCTTCGGCAGGCAATTTATGGACCATCGGCAGCCACGGAATGACGCCCAGTCCTTCCCAACCCGTGCGCTTGGCTATTGCGGCATAGCCATCATCAAACAGGCTGATGTCGCCACGGAATTTGTTGATCAGAAAACCTTGGATCAGTGCGGCATCTTTGCTTTCGATCACCGCTTTCGTGCCTACTAGTGACGCAATCACGCCGCCGCGATCGATATCGCCGATCAGGACAACCGGCACGTTGGCGGCTCTGGCAAAGCCCATATTGGCGATATCGCCCTCGCGCAGATTGATTTCTGCCGGACTGCCGGCGCCCTCCACCAGCACGATATCGGCCTCCGCAGAAAGCCGGTGATAGGAATCCAGAACGGCTTGGAGCAATTTCTCTTTGCGATCCCGGAAATAGCCGGCGTCCAGTGTCTCTTGCACTTTGCCGTGGACAATTACTTGTGCGCTCTTGTCGGATTGCGGTTTGAGCAGCACCGGATTCATATCAACATGCAGCGGCACCCGGCAGGCGATGGCTTGCAGGGCCTGAGCCCGGCCAATTTCACCGCCGCCCGGGGTCACCGCTGCATTGTTCGACATATTCTGCGGTTTGAACGGGCGCACCCGCAGGCCGCGATTGGTCAACAATCGACACAGACCCGCGACCAGCACCGACTTGCCGACATCGGAACCGGTGCCTTGCAGCATCACAGCACCCATATCAGTCCTCCGATAACCAACCACAACAAAAGGCAGGCGCGCAGATAGATTGCCAAAGCCCTCGTCAAATCGGATGGACGGGGCCGCTCTCCCTCACCCAATGTGGCGCGAGCAATCCA
Source organism: Parasphingorhabdus sp. (assembly GCF_039939955.1). Taxonomy (GTDB): domain Bacteria; phylum Pseudomonadota; class Alphaproteobacteria; order Sphingomonadales; family Sphingomonadaceae; genus Parasphingorhabdus. The sequence continues at coordinate 9,955 of NZ_JBDVHS010000001.1, forward strand.
TTCACCATCATAGGTCGCCCCGCCGCCCATCTGCACATGGAGCGCGCCGGCCATTGCCGCTTCCGACCAACCGGCATTGGGGGAGAGATGCTTGCGCGCGTCGCGTAACATAATCCGCCAACCGCCCATGCCCGCAATACAGATTAGCAGACCGGCAATCCGGGCCGGAACGAAATTCATCACGTCATCACAGCGCGCGGCTGCCCAACCAAAATGCCGATAGCGATCATCAAGATGTCCGATCTGGCTATCCCCGGTGCTGATGGCTTTAAATACGAACAGTCCCGGCAAGCCGGCGACCAGAAACCAGAAGGCTGGCGCGACGATGCCGTCACAAAAACTCTCGGCTAGGCTTTCCGTGGCGGCGGATGCGATCCCGCGATCATTCAGATCATCTGTGTCGCGCCCCACAATCATCGACAAATATTCTCGCGTTTCAACAATGTCGCCCTGTTTCAACGACAGGACAATCTTTCGAACGTGCAGATAAAGGCTGCGCTGGGCCAGACCGGTGGTTCCAAGCAAGATGATGACGGCCCAGCCGAGCCATCCGGTCAAAGCCGCTTCCAAAGCTGCGCCAATGATGACGGTCAGCGCGACAAGCAAGGTCACCGTCCCGACACCGGCCCATTTTTGCGCGGCTTCACTACCGGCGTTCCATGTCCGATCCAGTTTCGATATCAGGCGCCCCGCCCACACCACGGGGTGGGGGACGCGGCGATGGAGTGCCTCGGGATAGCCCAGCAAAGCCTCAACCACCAAAATGGCCAACAGTTGCTCGGGGCGATCCCCGAGTAGCGAAAATGTCATGGCAGACGCCGCACCGGGACGACCAGGGGTTCACCCGTGTCGCTCTTGCCGATCTGCACCTCGACCCCGTAAGCTTGTCCCATGATGTCTGCGGTCATAACGGCATCCCGCGGACCGGCCGCCAATATATCGCCATCCTTCATAATCATGATGTCATCCGCGAAACGCGCCGCCTGGGTCAGGTCATGGAGCACAACAATCACGCCATTTCCGGCTTTGGCGTAGTTTTTAAGCCGTTCGAGAACATCAAATTGGTGCGCCGGATCAAGGCTGGCCAGCGGTTCGTCCGCGAGCAGCCATTTTGGTTCGCCGGCTAACACTCTGGCCAGCAAGACCCGTCCCTGCTCGCCACCGGAAAGACGCATGGCTTTGCGTTCTGCCAACTCGGTACAATCCGTGGCCGCCATTGCTTTGGTGACGGCTTCATGATCAGCAGCGCCCATTCCCCATCGCCCCGAATGGGGCAAGCGGCCCAGTCCGACGACGGTTTTCACGTCGACATTCCAATGAATATCTGGTCGTTGCGGGAGCAAACCGATAAGCTGTCCGCGCTCTCGCCCCTCGAGCGACAGGATCTGTCGATCATCCAGCTTGACTATGCCGCTTTGCGGTTCTCGCAGACCGGCCAAGCAGGACAACAGGCTGCTTTTGCCCGCGCCATTTGCCCCTAATATGACGGTCACCCGGCCGAGTTGAAACTGGCCGCTGATATTCTTCAAAATGTCACGGCCGCGCAATGTCAGGCCGAGCTTTTCAAAAGATAGAAACATCAGGCAAGCTCCCGGTGCATTTTATAGAGCAGGATCATGAAAAACGGCGCGCCGAGCAAGGACATGGCGATACCAAGTCGCAATTCGCTGACCGTCGGCAATATCCGAACGGCACTGTCCGCAGTCACGATCAAAAGCGCACCCGCCAGAGCCGAAGGCAGCAGAACTGCCGATGGCCTATGTCCGGCAAAGGGCCGCACGAGATGCGGAACGATCAGACCGACAAAGCCGATAATACCTGCTGCGGCAACCGATGCGCCGACCGTCAAACCGACACCCAGAACCGCGAGCCATTGTAAGCGTACAACATTGACGCCCATTGATCGCGCGGCATCTTCCCCCAAGGTCAGTGCATCGAGAGAGCGGCCCGTCGCGATCAGAAACAGCATGCCCACGGCAATGATCGGGACAGCCAGTTTGACATCATCCCAGCTGCGATCGGTCAGCGCGCCCATCAGCCAAGTGACGATCTCTGTGGTCGCAAAGGGGGTGGGGGCAAGGCTGATCATCAGCGACGTCAGCGAAGCCGCGAGGCTGGAAAGAATGACGCCCGCCAGTGTGAACAGGATCAAACTGCCTGAACGGCCCGCCAACAAAGCTAGCAATCCCATGCCGATGGCCGCACCCGCCAGCGCAAAGGTCGGCAGTAGCCAGGCCGTCATTGCATAGCCAAAATAGAGCGAACTAACCGCACCCAGCGCCGCGCTACTCGACACGCCAAAGACGCCCGGATCGGCCAACGGATTGCGCAAATAGCCTTGCATGGTAGCCCCTGCCATCCCCAGTGCGGCACCAATGGCCGCGCCCAAGATGATCCGCGGCAATCGCAGTTCCATGATGATGAGGCCGCTGAGATCATCTTCTAGCCAGGCCAGTGGTGAAACCCAGACTTTGCCAGCCGCAAGCGACAATATCATCATCACGATAAGAGCGGCCATCAATAAGAGATTGAGCCGGACAGCATTGCGATTGGGGCCTATCATTATCGTGTCTCCAATTGGCGGCGGGCGGCGGACAGCGTTCCAACCGCTTCGATCAATGTCGGACCGGCACAATGCAAGAGCCGCGCCGGATAGTCGGCGACGGTGATCCGATGGGACAGGCTTTTGAGCACGGGATGCGACAACAAGCGGTCACTATATCGGCTGCCCTTAACTTCTGCGTTGTTCGAGAATAGCAAGCGTGGCGGTCGCGCAACGAGATGCTCTAGCGGTAAGATATCCCATTGTTTCAAGCCGTAGCTTTTGCTGACATTCTCAAAACCGGTTCGCCGGAGCAATTCACCCGGCAAGGTTCCGGCACCCGGTACCAGCCCCCCGCTTCGCCAGATCAGTGCCGGGATCAGTTTGTCGTCCGCTGGCTTGGCTTTGGCAAAGGCCGCAGTGATGGATTTGTTGAGGCGGATGCCACGCCGGGGTGCGCCGACAATCTCAGACAATTCTGTTATTTGCTGCTGGCTTTCGGCGACGCTTTGCGGAATCGACAATTTGATCAGCGGGATACCCAACCGGTCCAATGCTCTCTCTGTGGGAATGGCGATATGAGAGCCTGCAACCACCAGATCCGGTCGCATCGCCAAAATCTCTTCCGCCGTTCCGGACGTTGCGGGAAATTGTCGTGCCAAGGACAGGCCAATAGAGGTCGCGCGTTCGTCGTGTGAATAGTGGCTGATTGATTTGATTTGATGTTTGTCCGCAAGCTGCATCAACAGCGCATCGGCGCAAGGATTGATCGATATGACGCGCTTTGGATAAGTAGGAACATCTGCCGTCGCGCTGCGCGTGATCACCTCTGCATCGACCAAGGTGGCGGGCCATAAAAGCATCGCGGACGCGGCCAGAATGGTAGAAATCGGTTTCAATATTCAACACCCTTTTGAGCCTTGAAACCGGCCTTGAAAGGATGTTTCACTTCTTCAAACTCGGTCACCAAATCCGCAATTTCAATCAACTCAGGCTTCGCATTTCGTCCGGTGATGCAGATATGCTTCTCCATCGGCCGCTGCGCCAAGAAATCTGTGATGTCTTTGATGTCGAGCGTGTCGTCGCGCAGCACGATATTGAGCTCGTCAAGAATCACGAAATCATAGTCTGGATCCATGATCAACGCCTTGGAACGCTCCCACGCCGCCTTTGCTGCGGCGATATCCTGCGCACGGTCCTGCGTGTCCCAGGTGAAACCGTCTCCCATCACTTCGAGGGCCAGCAGATCGGGATTGGCTTCGAAGAAATTCTTTTCACCGGTCTCCCAACTGCCTTTGACATATTGCACGATCGCAACTTTCATGCCCCACCCCAGTGAACGGATAGCCATGCCGAAGGCCGAGGATGATTTTCCTTTGCCCTTGCCAGTGTGCACCAGCAATAAACCACGCTCAATCGTCCGGCGGGCCTGTATCTTCGCGCGTGCAGCCTGCACCCGCTTCATCCGGGCATTATGTTTGCTATACGGTTCTTCGCTATTGGTCACCGGTTCTCTCTCCAATTGTTGAGGGCGATAGATAGCCGATCCCACGCCGTTTCATCTTTGGGTAGTCCAAAGCGCAATTGCTGAGAATTCGCTTCAAACGGTCGGACCAATATGCCCGATTTCCCCAGATACTCAAACAGGTCCCGTGCGTTATCATGGGCCGCGAGCCGGAACAGGGACGTACCACCGACAACGTCAAGATCGTTATCTCGTAGCAGCTGATCCAATCGGGTGGCCCATGTTTGCAGCCGCTGTCGATGGTCCTGTTGCCACTGCTGGTCCCGATAGGCCGCAAGACCAACCGCTATCGTCATACCCGAAATCGGCCAGTCGCCAAGCAAAGCGCGCAAGCGCCGTACCACCGATATATCGGCAATGACGAAGCCGAGCCGGAGACCCGCCAGTCCAAAAAACTTGCCAAATGATCGCAGCACAATCGCGTCTCCGCGATCGGGGAGAAGGCTTGTCGCAGGATCACTATCGGCAAAGGCCTCATCGACAATCAATTGCGCCTGCACCTGCCGCAAGCGCTCCGTCGCTATGACCCGGCCATCAGGATTATTGGGATTGGCAAGGATCAGCAGATCATGATCATCGGCTTGAGCGAGCGAAATTTCAGCAGCATCTGGCCATGCGGCCCTATGTCCGGAATAGATGGGCGTTAACATTGCACTGCATTGGCTAGAGAAGAGCGTACCCAACAGCCGGATTGCAATATCACTGCCGGGCACGGCCACAATTTCGGCCGGATTGTTCACCCCAAAAGCATGGGCAGCGGCTGCTTCTAGCTCCCCCAATTGCTCGGGTTCCGGGAGGCGGCACCATAAGGATGGATCGACATCGGCAATGGGATAAGCCAGCGGGCTAATCCCGGTCGACAAATCAACCCAAGGGGTTGGCGCATCATGAAAATGCGCAGCCGCAGCCGCCAATCGTCCGCCGTGAAAGCGGAACGGATCGGCGGCTGGACCGAGGTTCATATCAGTAGCTCAACCGAACGCCCGCAAAGGCAGAACGTCCCGGTGTCCCATAGCGGTAGATCGTTTCATATTGCTCGTCGAACAGGTTTTCGACGCGGCCATATAGCTCGATATTGTCGGTGATGGGCATGGCAGCGCGCAGATCAACCAGCACATATCCCTCGACTTCACGCGTGTTGGACACATTGTCGAACTGCGATCCCACATGGGTGATTGTCGCGCCGGTTTTGAGGCCGAAAGACCAGTCATAGTCGACCGAGGCATTGATGCTATGTTTCGGGCGACGATTCAGGATCAGACCCGTGTCACGGTCTTTTGCATCGACCAACCCATAGTTGAGCGACCATGTTAAAGCTTCGACCGGGCGAATGGTCAGAGCAAATTCAACACCCTGCGCGCGTGCGCGCGTGACATTATCATAGGTGCCGAACGGGCGGTTTTCGCATATACCGGTCTGCACGGGGCAGCTGATGAAATTGATCAGGTTGCGACTGTTGCGCCGGAAAAGCGTGACACTGACCTCAACTTTTTCATCGATCAATTTTTGCGTCACGCCCGCATCCCAACTCGTGGAGGTTTCAGGAGCGAGGGAGACATTCCCATATTGGCTGAACAACTGGAATAAGGAAGGCACTTTAAACCCTTCCCCATAGCTAGCACGGAACGTCGTATTGCCCTGATTGGGGCTGTACACCATGTCGCCAGCAAAAGTGGTTTTGCTGCCAAACGTGCTGTGATCATCGTGACGGAGACCTGCCGTCGCGGTGAAGCCTTCGATTGGCGTGACGCTAAGTTGACCGTAGAAACCGTCAATATTTGCATCAAAATTCTCGGCCGATGTCCCCGAACCGTCGCGATACCGGGATGTCTCTGTCTCCGCGCCGATCGTTGCCTGGAACATATCCGATATGTCGAATATACCTTGATATTCAAACCGTTCATTCCGGCCCAGCGCATCAAAAGTCTGCACATCGAGATTGAAATTATCACGCTTTGTCCGTGTATATGCAAAACCGAAACGGTTGCGGAAGCGCCCATCGAACAAAGCGATGTTCACGCCTGAATATCCGACAAACTCTTCGGTATTGGCGACCTCGGGCGTATCGCCGAAGGCAAATGTCGGTGGTGCGAAACCATCAATATCGGTCCGGCCATCCGAATAATAGCCGCGCAGGTCGACAGAAATATCATCGCTCAAGCTAATCTCGAATTTCCCGTTGGCACCAAAGTTGCGATAGCCATCGGCCTCGGTTCCGCCGCGCTCTTCGTTGAATGCCGAGAAACCATCGCTGCGATAATAGCCGGCACCGACACTAGCGGCGACCGGGCCAAATCGTCCGGAGACATTTCCGACCACTTGACCGGTATCCCGATAACCATATTCCGCACGGACATTGACGTTGAGGTCTTCGGTTGGCGCACGGGTGATGGTGTTGATCACGCCGCCAACGGCCTGACTACCCCAGATCACCGATTGTGATCCGCGCAGCACTTCGATCCGCGCAATATTGCCGGTCATCAGATTGCCAAAGTTAAAGCCGCCGCCCGGTGAGGATGGATCATCGAGTTTGACACCGTCAATCAGCGCAACGGTCTGGCTGGAATCAGCGCCGCGAATGAACACCGATGTCGACGTTCCAATACCGCCATTGCGGGTGATGGTGACGCCGGGTATATTGCGGAGCAGGTCGGCGACCGCGACGCTCTGCGTCTGTTCGATACGATCTTCGTCAATGATCGCGATCGATTGGCCTGTTTTGGAAAGAGGCTGCTCCGAACGGGAAGCGGTAACGACAATGATGTCCTCGCCATCCTCGGTCGTTGCCGCTGTCTCAGCAAGAACAGGCTGAGCGATCACCAAAGCGGTGCTGGACAATAAGATATTAGAAAAACGCATAAATATTCCTTTTTGACAATCATTCAAAAAGGCCACGCATATTTACGCCCGTGGGAATTCCACATGCGCAGCCCGAAGTTAATCGTCGCCACGCGAGGAGATCCTCGATCATATGGCACACCCCGTCCGCATGATAGGTCGACAGCTACGGGCAGGTCTCCTGGCTCTTGGATCATCGCTTGGCCTGTCCCCTTCCCAGACATGACGTCCAGTGGGATTTGACAGACTCGCTCACCAATCACAGTTGCGGGGGCAGCTTCGGATTGGAAAATTGCTTTTCCTTCCGAATTCCCTTTTGATCCCGTCTCCGGGAACCTGTAGCGGGGGTCGCTCTAGTCATCCCCCATTTTCGGAGCAAGGAAAATATGTCTGCCGATATAGTCAAAAATGAGCATATCACCTTGATATTGGGCGGAACCCGGTCCGGGAAGAGCAGTTTTGCGCAGGATTTGGCCGAGAAAAATGGCGATAAGCTCGTCTATGTTGCCACCGCACAGGCCTTTGATGAAGAAATGGAAGATCGCATCCATCGTCATCAGAATGACCGCGGATCCGGCTGGCAAACGGTGGAAGAAACGCGCGATCTAGCGTCCGTTATTACCGCTTATTCATCGCCCGAGACAATGCTGTTGATAGATTGCCTGACGATATGGCTTAGCAATCTGATGCTTGCCGAAGCGGATCTGGAAACGGCGCAGGATCAGCTTGTCAAAGCGCTATCCGAAGCCCCGGGTCCCATCATCATGGTGTCCAACGAAGTGGGTGCCGGTATCGTTCCAGAAACCCCCTTGGGACGCCGTTTCCGCGATGAAAGCGGGTGGATGAACCAGCGCGTCGCCGCCGCGGCCCATGATGTCGCCCTAATCACCGCAGGTCTCCCCCTATGGCTCAAACAATCCTAGGTTGAACAAATATTGTTTGTTTTGACATGGAACGACGTTCTTTCTGAACGCTTCGAGACACCATAATTTATGAAAAAGAGGTGCCCTAACTAGTCCGTCGAGAACGGGTCTCAGGTTTAATTTTCTCTGTTAACCGGCTAATGTGTAGGGAAAGTTCTGCAATCATCCATAAATCCAAGCTGCAACGATGACTAAAACGCCTAAATTCTATAAGTAATGTACTCCATATGGATGCCTCGACCTCAAAAAAACAACAGGGAATTGCACGAGCATTGTCACTCTAATCCCTCTGTGATTCAACACAGTGATTGAAGCTTGAAAGCTTCAATGGAAACAGGCATATTATTATGAGAGACAATACAGTTGTGAAATCTCATGTTGTTGCCACGTTAGAGTATATTCCGTTCGTGACGTTTTGCAAAAATCTAGGCAGTTTCGATGATGAAAAACTTATTATTGGTATCTAATAAAGTTGGTTTTACGATCACTTTTCTTGGGATATCTACATTTTTATTTTTCTTGGAATTTACCTATAACTTCACCGGTGCTTTAAATTTTCAACTAGCACCAGATGATCGTGTTATAATACAAGGTATTTGTATATTTGTTGTTCTTACGTGCTTATTGATTAAAGACACAATTGAAAAAGAGAACGGATAAAATAAATTGAAGCGCTGTTCGCCTTCCTTGTTGAACAGGCGAAGAAGCTGGTGCCATCTCACAAGCCAAGCATCGCTTAACTTTTTTCTCCACGAGACTCTTTTTCAGATTACAGTCAGATGAGTCCATTCGTGGATAAATATTCATCGATCCTCCTGCTGTATCGGTTGGCATCCATAGCGCCGTCGCACTAAGCAGGAGAGTGGCTACATCAATTAAGCTACGTCACCGCCACCCAAAGCGCTACCATCTACAAAAGCATAGCCATTCTCCATGGCAAACTCTCTCAAACCGGACTTAAATTCAACAGCTTGGCTGGGCGACAGATTAAATTGATAAGATTGTTCCGCCATATGGCGACCATCCCCGCATGACACGACTGCCCATGCTCCAACAACAACAAAAAGTCGTTCGCAGATTTGTCGTTTGCTCATACGCCATCACCCATGAAAGTGCATCGAATCTTTTCTGCGATACCGCCTCTCCCAAAGAAGGTGGCAAACGCTACGCGATTGAATAGTTCGTTTCCAACAGTTCCCGTCCCAATGATCGCAATATTTGAACCGCCATCTACAGATGTGATTCTCATAAAAACCGACTCCGGAGGGAAAGCGTGGCGACCTCTAATAGTTTCATTTGAGACTGTCCTATTGGAATAATCAATAGTCTGCCGTATCCAGTTACCTCCGACAAGTTCAACGTTGCGCTCCGTCTGCGCCGGAAACCGCATTCCTGCGCCTAGGGCGGCGCAGCAAGGTGCCGGAGGCGTTATATTCCGCGATCAGGTTCTGGCCATCATAGCCCATGCGGATGGTCGTGCTGCCGGTGGTTTTCGCAAGACGGCCATAGGGATCATAGCTCAGGGTCGTACCCGACGGTCCGGAGATAAGGTGGTTCTCTATTTCATAGGTATAGCTGTTGGTGCCATCCGAGGTGAGATTGCCGCGATTGTCATAAGTCAGCGACAGAACGCCCCCTATGGCTCAAACAACGCTAGGCCGCTTTTACGGCCAAAGGACAAACGACCGTTGTAACCGCAATTATAATTGCGTAACCGCAAGTTCAGGGGGATGAAATATCCAGGGCGCGCAAAGCCAGAGGCTATTGACTGAAGGAGTAGAATGATGACCAGCATTTCCAAGATGACGAAAGCAAGCCTTTTGCTTGCCACGGTTGCAATATGGGCACCGAGCAGCGTCATGGCGCAGACCGTGGCCGATCGACAGGATATTGTCGTAGAGGGTCAGCAGCTTATCGATCTAGCGACCGCGCCAAAAGGTCCGGAGATCAAAGGCATTATTTCCGCTCGTAGCGGCGACCGGCTGCAAGTCACGGCGGCAGACGGTACACAGACCATCATCACCTTTATCGAAGCGACCGAGATCAGATCCAGCAAGGGCCCTTTCGGTCTGAGCCGCAAAAGACTGGGCGGTGACGCATTGCTCAATGGCTTGCCGGTCACCGTCAAAACCGTGCAGATGGGCGGCGGGCTATTCGCGAGCCAGATTAAATTGCGCAGCAGCGACCTCAAAACCGCGCAGATGATCCACAATGGCACCAGCCAGAGCTTTGCCGAACAAACGGCGGCAACCGACGCCTTGCGCAGCCGCGTGGGCGATATTGACCAATATAATGTCAAAGGCACGACCAATGTCTATTTCGACACCGGCAAGGCGGAGATATCCTGGCAGGGCAAAGCCGATCTGTGCGCGACCACCGATGCCGCCGAAGCCATGAACAACGCCCTGATCCTTGTCGTCGGCTATACCGATTCCACCGGGGATTATGAATATAACCAGCAGCTCAGCGAGAAACGCGCCGGCCGCGTGGTCAATTTCATTCAGCAGACATGCGGCTGGAAACCCTATCGGATGCTAACCCCGACCGGCATGTCCGAGGCGGATCCGATGGCCAGCAACGATACCGAAAGCGGCAAGGCGCAAAACCGCCGCGTTGCGGTGAATATCCTGGTCAGCAAAGGCCTCGACGGCTTTTGATTGCATCGCCCAAGACTGCTATTCAACAAAGGCCGGTACGATGACCTCGGCAACCTGCGTCATGATCTTGTCATCCCGGTCATGGCCGGTGATGACAATATTCAGGTCCAGCGCATCCACCGCAATGACATATTGGCCGCCGCCGCCCCAGGCCCAAGTGGTGTCATAGCTTGTATCGCCGACAATGATCGGCCTTTGATACCAGAAATAGCCGTAACGATAGGTTTCGGGCATCCAGTCTAACGTCGGCTTCACCAGCCCGCTGGTGGCCTTGTCCAGATAGTCTGCCGAAATCAGCTGCTCGCCATTCCACTGTCCCTCATTGAGGACGACGCTGCCCCATTTGAGCATGTCGCGCGAGGTCTGGCTGACCATCCAGCCCGCTTGCGGCAGGCCGCTGACATGCGTGTCCCAGCTATAATTGCTGATCCCCATCCTATCGAGAAATTCTGTTTTGATAAAAGCCTCGGCGCCGCCTGGCACAAGCGCGTCAATGACCGTCATCACCATCATTGGATTGAAGTTGCCATAGCGATAGACCTGTGATTCCGGGGTAATCGGTTCCGTCTGCTCGAGCAGGGTCTGCACCAGTCCCTGACCTTGCAACGGCGCGGGGTCTTTCTCCAATTCTTTCCATTTCTCATCATCGACGTTCAGCCCCCCGTGCATCGTCAGGGCCTTGTGCAGCGTGATATTCTCAGCGCCCGCCGCAAATTTTGACGGATCCAGATCTTTCAGAAAATGGACCAGGGGCTTGTCCAGATCGTCCATGGTCAGATAGCCCAACTGGATCGCGCGGCCCAATAGCAGACCGGTATAACCCTTGACGGACGACGCCTGCGGATGCGCCAGATTGATGCGACCGCGCCGGTTGTAGCTTTCGAACACAAGCTTGCCCTTATGCGCGATCAGCAGGCTATCGTACCGGCCATGTTTGTCGTCGGCGATTTCTTTGGCCAGCGTGACAATCTTGCCGACATCGCCGCCATCGACCCCCAAGGTGCCGACGGGAATAGCGTCCCCCCTGTCCGCGGGTGTGGTGTCGATAAAAATCTGTTCGAGAAGCGGGACATCCCGGAATGTGCCTTCGGCCTCGGCCGCAGTGGCTTCCGGCGCGCGCGCACCCTTGTCTGCATTGCTTTCCGCATGGGCAGCATGGAGACTGCCAACGCCGCTCAACAGAGCAATGGCAAGCAGCCGCGTCGATTTCATAGTGATCATCATATCTTCCCCCTCGTTGCAGCGCATCTGTCGGGCAAGGGAGGCAAGGAACAAGGATGGTTCGATCAAATTTACCGGCGGTTCGATGAACGACATGGGGGCATGGTCACAGCCGTTCCAACCAATTGTGCAATCGGGCGCTGGTTCGGCCCCGCATCAACCAACGCACATATAGATTGGCCATCCGGATCATCGCGGAGGGGCCGCGCAGTTCCAGTCCGGCACCCGAAAATTCCACTTCTCCTTTGGGGGTGCCCAATTTTATCGCAATTTGGTGCGGGCCTTCTTTCACATGCTGCTCAATGCCGAGCGATTTGAAAAGCCGGTTCAGACGCGATGCTTCGGGATGGGTGAGGGTCAGGCCCAAAAAACTGGGCCCCGCATCGTCATGCAGCCCTTCGTAGCGGCTCCGCCATTGGATGACATTGGGGCACACGCTTAAAAAGCCCGGTCCGATCATCGCGCGCGTATAATCAACGGGGACGCCATCGGTCGTGTGCGCCGCCGACTCCACCTGTTGAATGCGGGCTCCTGCCTCTTTGGCGGCGGCGGTGAAAGCGGTAAAATCATGGGTCGCGATATACCAGAATAGCGGCGTGGGCTGCTCCAGTTTTTTGACAATTTCAATGAAGGGATTGAAGCCTTTATAGATTGGGTTGGGGCCGAGTATCTCAAGAAACCGGCCCGCGCCGAGAGGCAAAGTCCCGCTCCAATAAAATTGGCCCGGCACAGGGTCCTGCAATATCGGCTTATAACCAAGGCGCCGCGCAACCGCATTCACGCCGCTTTCGGTATCAGGAACACCGATACCAATATGATCAAGCGGCGCTCCCCCTCGGTAAACCAATAGCGACATTAGAAATATCCCCGTTAATGTTAATGGCTATCATTAGCATATATTGGCTTTTATTCCAGTGAAAGCGTGATTTCTAAACGATTACTGTGATGAGGGGGTGTGTTGACTGTCATCGTAAGTCCTGCTCGACAACCCTCTGCTTGGTCGCAGCGCGGAGGAAAACGCCCCCGGCTTGCGGCGCATTCGTCAGCAGGCGCATATTGTGTTTTACAGGGTGGAACGGGATCGGCTGTTTATTGTGCGGGCGTTGCCGCACGGGATGGGTTTTGAGCGGGTTTTAATGACTGGAAGTGATGATTGGTTTCGGTAAGTCATAACTAGTGCGTTTGATAAACTGTCACCGTAATCCCGTAATCTAGGCTATTGCTGTCTTTCTTCGTTCAATTGAATAGTGAATTTCCATTCATAACCATCTTTGATTACGCCGCCTCTGAAAGGGGTCTTCTTTAGACTGATTTGTCGTCCACTAAGAAGCTCTGAAAACTCCATCAGTTTTTCTATATGGCCATCCACGTCTGACAATTCTGCTTCTGGCATGGCCCGAAACAATAGCACAGCGCACATATCGCAAAATAGCTGTTCAGCTTCTTGCGCCTCACCCAGGGCATTGACATTGAGCGTGAGTGTCAACTTTGTTGCGGCAATCTCATTTCCATCAACATAATAGGCGACATTGTTTTTCCAAGGACTATCGCCGATCTCGAACATGTTGGAACTGACGCCCCAATCATCGCCGATATAATGGCAATAATTACCCATCTTGAGTGGAGTTTCTTTCAGAAAATCCATCGCTGCATAGGGTGAAAAACCATTCTCGGCCGAAACTTCTGGTGGGTTTTTCTCCCTTGCGCTCATGGTTTTAATGTCCGTTATGATCTGCCGCACCTCTCTCTTGGTCGAAGGCTTGTGCTTGATCATTTCTCGTCTCCAACGTTGAAGATGATCAATATTGAACCGAAAATACTTTAGAGCTAGCCATTTGCTCTGGCGGCGAAGTTTCGCGTCCTCAATCCAAATGCCGAGAATGGAGTAAGCCGACTCATACACCATGTATCTGCTAAGCAGATAGAGAAAGGGTATGAACAATATTGAGAGAAAGACCGGAACAAAGAAATCTCGCAAGACTTCTGCAAACTCCAATGTTGGCCAGAGCTGGACGGTTTGCAAAAGGCTTGCGATGAAATAAATTCCGCCAATAACAGGCAAGATACAGCCCAAGAGTTTTTCAATTGATGCAAATTCAGGCTTGCCTGCAGAATATTGATCCATGATTGCGAGGACAGTGATGATGGGGACCGCGATCAGTTCGAGGAGTAGGTGATAGCTGTGCATTTCGATGATGAAAGTAAGCAGAGCGGTTAAGGCAAAAAGTTGACGGACTTCTTTCGAAAAATATGAACTGTCTTCAGCGATCTTATTTGCGCCAAGCAATGTGACGAAGGCGGTGGTTAGTGTCCAGGCAATGACGGCTTTAAGATTATCAAACGTCCAGATCGAAAATAGGCTGAGCAGCCATATGCAGCCAATGATGTAGATGGTTGCAATCAGGAAAACCGAAGATACTTTCCGGTGAAAAAAGACCCGTAGCACCGCAGCGAATGCTGAGCGAATATCGGGTTTGGCCATGACGAAGATCAGAAAGATAGCGATCCAGATGAGAGCTGCATATTCGCGATTACTGAATTGTTCGAAAAATGCCGCCATGCGAACAAGATAGGAGCTTGTCGACCAAATGAAAACCGATATTGGCATCTTGCTGCGCGAAGCAAGGACGGCTCCCTCAAATTACGGCAACAGCTTCAGCAGGCACCAAAATTTTTTCGGAACTTGCGCGCAAAGTCAGGCCGCAGATCCGAGCGTAGAAATCTGAATGGTGGGGACCAGTACGTTTATGAACTTTGAGTTTAGTGCAATTAGTAAACTGTCACCGTAGTCGGTAACTGATGCCGCCGACCACAGATCCGATTAATCGAATTGCGAGAGCAGACGGTACTGCACGAGATGAGATGCGATGTCATAGGCACCAAAAAGTCTCTTTCGCTCCTCACGATCGTCATAGACACTTATAGTCCATTGAGTCTTCTGAAGATCGACTTGGTCCATTATCGCTTCGATATAGGGTTCATCCACCTCAGCGAGACCATGACCCATAATACTCACTTCACGGATATCGCTAAGCGAACCGAAGAATGCGGAGTTTGAGTTGATCAGTGCTGCAGTGGGCTTAAATGTAGCCGCAAAATAGTCATCAATATGTTCGATGCCTTCACGTACCCGCCAATCATCATCCGGTCCCTCGGGCTTGAAGTTGAGGCTGTCCTCTGGTCGCCGTTCCCAACCGTGCCCGAACACTAGTTCTTCGGCAGGCTCGGCGGCAGAGCCGTGAATATGTAGGATACGTCCTCTAGGCACGTCGTAGACCTCCTCGAGAGTCGGCGTATAGTTGAAGTTCAAGAACAGCGATGTAGGGTCAATAATGAGCGGATGCGCGATTGTCGATCGACTGGGTATCTTTAAGCTTCGG
This sequence comes from Parasphingorhabdus sp., assembly GCF_039939955.1. Lineage (GTDB taxonomy): Bacteria > Pseudomonadota > Alphaproteobacteria > Sphingomonadales > Sphingomonadaceae > Parasphingorhabdus. The sequence goes on from NZ_JBDVHS010000001.1 coordinate 25,041, forward strand.
ATCCAGTCCGAGAAATGGCCGCGCAACACATATGAGAGACCGGATGCGATTTTTTCGAGCTCATACTGAAAATCGTCATAGCCCTTTTCGTCGAGGAACTGGGAAGCATAGTCAACCGCTTGATCGGCGTCGAATTCAGCGAGTCGTTGTTCGAAATCGGCCCAGAAAGGGAGGTCAGCCGAGAAATACTCGCCTACCATACGAAATACGGAGGGGTTTGCTTTGTAAAGATAGGTCGCAAAGTGACGATATTCCGATGCGATCTCGTGGAAGAGGTCGAAGCCGTTACCAATGATATAAAGTCGGTTAACGCCCATGACTTGGGAATGCATCATAAGGGACATGCGCATCTACGTTGGAATGCAGATCTCGACGAAAATTAGTGGGGTGTAATCCAATTCGGGTGCCAGCTTTACACCGGTCCTTTTCGCCCCAATGGCAACCAACCAACAAAGAGTTGTCCCACCCCCTCAATAAGGCGGGCAATCCAGTCCAGTCGGGCTCTTCGTAAATATCTCGTTCCCGTCCTCGGTAATCCCGATACTATGCTCGAACTGCGCCGTTAGCGAGCGGTCGCGGGTGACCGCTGTCCAGCCGTCGTCGAGCATCTTGCAGGCATATTTGCCGATATTGATCATCGGTTCGATGGTGAAGAACATGCCGGGGCGCAGCTCCGGGCCGGTGCCGGGGCGGCCGACGTGGACGACTTCGGGGGCGTCGTGGAACATCTGGCCCAGACCATGGCCACAGAAATCGCGGACGACGGAATAGCGGTGGCGTTCGGCGTGGGTCTGGATCGCGTGGGATACGTCGCCCATGCGGTTGCCGGGCTTGGCCTGTTCGATGCCCAGCATCAGACATTCATAGGTGACCTGCACCAGACGGCTGGCCTTGATCGGGGTCTTGCCGACCAGGAACATGCGGCTGGTATCGCCGTGCCAGCCATCGACGATCACGGTCACGTCGATATTGACGATATCGCCTTCGTTGAGTTTCTTGTCGCCGGGAATGCCGTGGCAGACGACATGGTTGATCGAGGTGCAGCAGCTGTGCGTGAAACCGCGATAGCCGAGCGTTGCCGGAACCGCGCCGGCGGCAAAGGCCTGCTGCCGGACCATATCGTCGAGCGCGCCGGTGGTCACGCCGGGGACCACATGGGGAACCAGACTGTCTAATATTTCGGCGGCCAAGCGGCCGGCCTTGCGCATGCCTTCAAATCCCTCGGGCCCGTGCAGCTTGATCGCGCCGGTGCGGGATTGCGGGGTGGTGTCTTCTACGGTCATATAGTCTGTCATGCGGCCTATATAGGCATGGCGTGCTTATTTGGCGAGACCCCAAAATTGCAAGACATTTTGGGGATATTAACCTAGAGGGGGCTATGTCGCCCGTCAGAAATAACAAAGGCGTTCAATAGGTTGATGCAAAATCGCATGAAATTTATGCTGATCGGACTGAGCATTTTGCTGGGCGCCAGCGAGATATGGCGGCGGCTGACTCTCTTGATGCTGCCGGAATTTCAGCCGGTCGGGCTGGTCGCCTTTGGCGGATTGTTCACGCTCTGCCTGATCAGTCTGATCGGGATTGCGCTGTTCACAAAGGGCTGGCTGCGCTGGCCGCTGGCGCTGGTCTTGGCGGCGGGGTCGATGCTGGTCGACGGCTATCAATGGGCGGTGGGCGACTTCATGGAATATGAGGCCTTTGTCACCATGGTGCAAAGCGCCGATGATGTGGGCAGCGCGGTGGCGCAGCAAGGCGCGGCGCTGGCGATGAGCGCGGCCAAGGCGCTGCTGCTGCTGATCGGTGTCGGGATGAAGCCGCGGGGCGCAAGTGGGCTGTTGACGCGGGCGGCAAAGGCTGTGGCTCTGCCGGTCCTGCTGGGGCTGCCGGTGCTCTTATTCTTCCGCGGCGGGGAAGGGGGCAGCGGCCTGCCATCCTCGCACAGCGGGGCCAGTCTGGCGATGCTCTATGGCTATGATATGGCATTCACCGACCGTGGCGCGCGCCAGCCGGTGACGCTGAAACCCAGCGGCGCGCAGCGGACGTCCGATATCGTGCTGATCATCGATGAGAGCATTGCCGGGGCCTATCTGGATATCAACAGCGCGGCGGGCGTCTATTCCGGATTGATGCCAGAAGAGGGTGAAGCGGGTGAAGGCGAAGCGGGTCCCAAACCGCCGATCCACAATTTCGGGCTGGCGACCTCGGTCACCCATTGCAGCGTCGGCACTAATGTCGTGATGCGCTATGGCGGGACGCGGGACAATTATCGCGAGACGATCCGCAGCGGCCCCTCGATCTGGGCTTATGCCAAGGCGGCGGGCCTCGCCACCGTCTATATCGATGCCCAGCGCACCCATGGCCGCTACCAGAACCAGATGGACGCGGCGGAGCGGAAGCTGATTGACCGCTGGGACCAGTTTGACGATGTGCCGGTGCTGGACCGCGACCATGCGGTGGCGACCCGGCTGGCGGGCTATCTCGGGGATGAACAGCCGCAGCTGATCCTGATCAACAAGATCGGCGGCCATTTCCCGGTCAGCGACAAATTCCCGCTCAGCCACGCGCGCTATCAGCCGATGTTGAAGCGCGGGAAATTCGCCAATGTTGCCGACACGGCGACCCCCGACGGGCTGGACGGCAGCGCCAGCAACTGGCGGCTCTACCGCAACAGCTATCGCAACACCGTGCTCTGGAATGTCGGCGGCTTTTTCGACCGGCTGTTTTCCGAAGAGACGGCCGCGGGCAATTTGGGTGACGCGACGATCCTTTATACATCCGACCATGGCCAGAGCTTTCACGAGCGCGGGGACCGGGGCGAGGCGACCCATTGCACCCCCGATCCGCAGATTGAGGAAGGCGTGGTGCCGCTGGTGGTGATCGGCAATAGCGGTGACGCGGCGCAGACCCGGCGCTGGGCAGAGGCCGCCGCCGCGGGCAAGGACAAGCTCTCCCATTATCGCATCTTCCCGACGATGCTGAGCCTGATGGGCTATGCGCCACAGGATATCGCGCCGCTCTATGGCCCGGATCTGTTCGCCAGCGACCCCGATCCGTTCACGTTCAACGTGCGGTTTAACGCGCGGCTGGGCAGCGATCCGGAGTGGCGGCACGTGCCGCTTGCCGATATCGCCCGCCCGCCGCGTTCCGACTATCGGGCAAAGCCGATCACCAGCCCGAAATAACATATTCCCAAAGCGCGTGGCATCGCTCTATAGAAACGCCATGACCCAAGAAACGCCACCAGAAAAAATCTGGACCGCCGCGCTGATCGTGATCGGCGATGAAATCCTGTCCGGCCGGACACAGGACAAGAATATCGCGCAGGTCGCGAGCTGGCTCAACGTGCAGGGCATCCGCCTGGCCGAGGTCCGCGTGGTCGCCGATGATATGGATCATATCGCCGAGGCGGTGAACATATTGCGCGCGCGCAATGATTATCTTTTTACCACCGGCGGCATCGGCCCGACCCATGATGATATCACCGTCGATGCCATCGCCAAGGCATTGGGCATTGGCGTGACCATCCACCCGACGGCGCGCGCGATGCTGGAGAAATATTACGCAACGCGGGGCGGGCTGAACGAAGGCCGCCTGCGCATGGCCCGTGTGCCCGACGGCGCGGAGCTGATCGAAAACCGCATGTCCGGCGCGCCCGGCATCCGGCTGGACAATCTGTTCCTGATGGCCGGGGTTCCGCATATTACCGCCGGCATGCTCGATGCGCTGACCGGCACGCTGGAAGGCGGCGCGCCCTTGCTCTCCGCCACGCTCGGCGCCTGGGCCGCAGAAAGCGAGATTGCCGCGATCCTAAGCGATACGGAAAAAGCCCATGAAAGCTGCGCCATCGGCAGCTATCCGTTTTTCCGTGACGGCACCGTCGGCGCGAATTTCGTGGTGCGATCGACCGATCCGCATGATCTGGAGGCCTGCCGCGTGGCGCTGAAAGCCGGGCTTGAGGCTGCGGGCTATGAGGTTACCGACGGCGGGATTTAAGCGGGTCTCGTAGACTCGTCCCCCCGTTCGTCCTGAGCTTGTCGAAGGACCTGTTCACACGCGAAGGACGTTTCCAGACGCCATGCTTCGACAGGCTCAGCACGAACGGATTAGCAAATCCACCACCGTCATCCTGAACTCGTTTCAGGATCCATTGCGCCGCAATCGCAGCCTGTGATCTTGGAGAGGTGGACCCTGAGCGGAACGCCATCGAAGATAAACGAGTTCAGGATGACGGGTGTTTGTCACCCAAAGCCCTCGCCTCCAAAGCCCGCCCGCGCAATGCGCCCGCCCGCGCGTCCTTGGCCTGTTTTGCCTCCCGCGCCCGCCGCGCCAGTAATTTCGTCCGCATATCCGCCAGCTTGGCGTCCAGCGACCGGGCGACCGCGGCGTCGGCCTCGCGCCGGTCGACTTTATTGCCATGCTCGTCAAAGCGCAGGCCGTCCTGCCATTCGTCCCAGCTGAGCAGCTTGTCCGCGCCCTGTCCGGTCAGATCGCCCTGTTTGATCAGCATCGCCAGCATCGAATCCGACGGCACGATCCGCCGCTCCACCTCTTTGCCGCCGCGCAGGATGATGACCTCTCGCCCGACCACCGCGCGTTCATGCGCCACCGCGATCAGGCCGGTACGGGCGCTGGCCTGCGCCTTTTTCCAGCGCTCTGCAAAATCCGCATCCCGCCGCCGCAACCGATAGGCCGAGGTGGTCGACATGCACGCCACCCGGCACGCATCGCGGACACAGCCGGCCTTGCGCAAGGTCGCCAGAAACACGGTGCGGGTCGCTGGGGTCCAACCATCATGACGGGGTTTTTTGGTGGTCATGGGGAAGGCGTATCAGAGGGCGGGGGGTGTAGGAAAGACTGTTGGATTTTTGAAATGCATGTAAAATCAGGTTAAGGCATGGTGAAATGACCGCAAGAATATTCCTCGCCACATATCTACTGTCGGTCTTCCTCGCCGATATCACGCTCCAGTGGATCGGCAGGATGCACTACCCCAAATCCTGGGATCTGTTTTTGGGCTTTTACGGATTTCCGCAGATGCTGTTGGCTGACACGCTGCGGCTATATTTGGAAAGTCCTCTGCTAAGCAGCTTCGTGGCGCTGATAGCGGTAGCGGCGCTGATTTGGCTTCTGTCTTATACTTATCGGCAATTTGCTCGGGGCAAATAGGGCGCTGTCAACGTAACTCATCGGAATTCGGCCCGCCGTTACCTTCTGGAATTTCTTAATTATTTTAAATGGTTAAAATGCCAAGCCTGTTATTTTTCGACCGGGGGTTGAATGTACATGGTTTGTTCCTACATCTATAGTTACGAATAAAGTAACTGTACTTCTCAGGGAATGAAATATGGCAGATTATGATACCTCACCTGCTCTTGATGAGCTGCTCCTAGATATTTCAACGATGATCGAGTTGAGTGATCATGATCGAAAGATTGCGGCCAGCCGATATCGAAAATTGAAGGAATTTTTGCTGAGGCCTGAGAGCCATTTCGCTGATGTGTTGGAGGATGATGATACCGACAGTGCAATCTATGCGCAGGGTTCAATGGCAACCAGCACAACTATTGTGAGTGGGGAGAATGACGATAGGTTTGATATTGATGCTATAGTTGACTTAGTAGTTCCAATCACATGGTCTGACGATGAGGTTCTAGACAAGCTTTATGAATCTCTGGAAGGGTTTCCTGACGCGCACGAAATTGAGCGTTGTACTCGCTGCGTGCAAATTCGCTTTGCTACTATGCACATGGACGTGACTGTGCTTGACCGACATTCGGAACCCCGACAACCGAGGACTGGAGAAATTTTTCACAGTCCAGACGAAGGCCCAACAGAACGCGTGAAGTCTAATCCGTATGGCTTCGCTCGATGGTTTAGAACTTCTGTAACTTACCCAGCTAGAGAATTTGAAGAAAGTATTACAGCGTCGAGAAAATCTTTGGCTGTGAATAGATTGTCATCTCGCTCTACCATTGCAAAAGTTGACCAGGAAGAGTTACCACCAGGTGTACCTTCGAGAGTTGATGCTCAAGAAGTTATTGCTTTGAAGCTAATGAAGCGGTTTTTAAACCTGAGATATCAGAATTCTGAGCTTAAAAAGCCACCTTCGATCTACGTTGCGAAAATGGCTGTAGTTGCAGGCTACCAGTATCTTGGCCTCACGGAACAGCTCGATAGTCTAGCGTACGTTATCCAGGAGGATATGCAAAATGCAATCAACGCTAATTGCGGTCCTGATCGAAGAAATCCATCCTATACAGTCGAAGTGCTAAATGACCGATGGCCCGCGACAAACGTTGATCGCACTGCTGCGAGGGATGAAATGGCAGCGTTACGGAAGTCTATTCAAGAAATCAAAGAAGGAAGCCTAACTCAAATTAGTAAAATGCTGACCGAATTGTTCGGTGAAAATGTTGCAAAACGGTCGGTTGAAGCGACTTTAAAGCGCCGTACAGCAGGCCAAGGTGGTACATCAAGCTATCAAGAAAAAGGAACTGGAGCGGTTCTAGGTGCTTCCATACTTCCTGCCCCGGCGATCGCAAAGGCACCAAAACAAGATTTTCATTCAGGCTATTACAAGAATAAATGAAGGCGCTTGGTTATCACAACAGACCGCGGAAATTAGCCAATCAGTGTGCTATCATGGCAAGGCTTTGGCCGAGCTTTGACTATTCCGTCCACGAGGATGGCTGTGTATCGTGGATGGGTAAAGTGAGAGGTTTTCAGCAATTTTACAAAATTGCTGTGATCTGGTCTCCGGTGGACAAAGATGCACCATGTGTAATGCTTCTCGATCCAAAGCTGAAGCCTAGGGAGGGAGGGAGCTTTGAAGATATTCCGCATCTCTGGTTTAATGTTAAAGACCCTGAGAATTCCGCCCTTTGTCTTTTTGATCCGGAGCAAAACCAATGGGACGATACGATGGCAATTGCGGAAACGACTGTCTTTTGGGCAGCGCGGTGGCTTTTGTATTATGAGTATTGGCACTTGACGGGTGAGTGGTTTGGAGGTGGGGTGGGCCATGAAAGTATAGCCAAGGCAAAGCAATCAAATGTTCACTGATCGTCGTTCTAATTCAACAACAACCAAACGAAAGCGGCAGGCTTGGCCAAAAGACAAGCCATTCAAAATATTGTCATTAGACGGGGGAGGAATACGTGGAATCTTCGGCGCTTGTCTTTTAAACAAAATGCAGCAAAATTATGGCGCTGGTGAACATTTGTCTCGCTATTTTGACCTTATCGCGGGCACTTCCACCGGTGGGATCATAGCCATCGGACTTGGACTTCAAATCCCGACAGAAAAAATTGAAATGCTTTACATGCTTGGCGGTAAAAAAATATTTCCGCCGTTCTGGACTCGTTTCAAAATAGCTCGTTTTCTAAAATCTTTGTTTATGAGTCTTCATAATCACAAGGAATTGGAGTCAGCGCTTAAAAAGAATTTTGAAGACAAACTTTTCGGGGAATCGAAAGCGAGACTTGTGATTCCGTCATTTTTGGGACCCAAAGCTGAGATTGCAGTGTTCAAAACGGATCATCATCCAGACATCAAACATGACTGGAAGACAGAAGCATGGAAGATTGCCCGATCCACTTCAGCCGCACCAACTTTTTTGCAGGCAATGGAGAGTAACGAGGGGGTGCAACGCAAACGTGACAAAAAGTACTTTCTTGATGGCGGTGTTTGGGCGAATAATCCGATCATGTCTGCAATAGTTGATGCGATGTCGAGTTATGATATCGAGCTTGAACAAATAAAAGTTTTGTCGATAGGTACCGGAAATTCTGCACCTTCCGTTTCTAAGAGGGGATTAAGGGGGGGGCTAGTGACTTGGAAAAAGATCATCAGTACAGCAATGTTTCTTACCACTGACAACGCACTTGGTCAGGCGGGACTATTAATTGGGCCCGAGAATATTCTCCGTTTAGAACCCGATAAAGTTAATTCGGACATTGAGTTGGATGACTGGTATCGCGCTCGCATGTCGTTGCCGAATGACGCCGACAGAACTTTCACCGAGAATGCAGATTCCATAGCTGGATTTTTCTCAGAGACAGTTGCCTCCCGTGAAGCACATTATTGTAATTAAAAGCCCCGATATTGGCGATCTATTTTTTTGTACGACATTGCCTCTCTAACACCCATCAGCTAAAGCGCTCCCAAATCTGATTCATCAACCGTTTTGCGCCGTTTGTGGCGCTCTCCTCATTCGGTTGGATAACGACAAAAACGGAGCAACCATCCATGACCACCACCGGACAAGATTCACTCGGCACCCGTTCGACGCTTAGCGTTGGCGGTAAAGATTATGCTTATTATTCGCTCGCCAAGGCGGCGGCGAAGCTCGGCAATATTGATCGGCTGCCCTACACGCTGAAAGTCCTGCTGGAAAATATGCTGCGCTTTGAAGACGGCGGCTTTACCGTGGATGCGAAAGATGCGCAGGCGGTGGTCGACTGGCAGAAGGAAGCCAAAAGCGCGGCCGAGATCCAGTATCGCCCGGCCCGTGTGCTGATGCAGGATTTTACCGGGGTTCCGGCGGTTGTCGATCTCGCGGCGATGCGCGACGGGATCAAGGCTCTGGGTGGCGACGCGGAGAAGATCAACCCGCAGGTGCCGGTGCATCTGGTCATCGATCACTCGGTCATGGTCGACGAATTCGGCACGCCGCAAGCGTTCGAAAATAATGTGGCGCTGGAATATCAGCGCAATATGGAACGGTACGAGTTTCTGAAATGGGGCAGCAAGGCGTTTGACAATTTCTCCGTTGTGCCACCGGGAACCGGCATTTGCCATCAGGTGAATCTGGAAAATATTGCCCGCGCGGTCTGGTCTTCGAAAGACGGTGACGGCGTCGAGGTTGCTTATCCCGATACCTGCGTGGGCACCGACAGCCATACGACGATGATCAACGGTCTCGGCGTGCTCGGCTGGGGCGTTGGCGGGATTGAGGCCGAAGCCTCTATGCTGGGCCAGCCGGTTTCGATGCTGATCCCCGAAGTGGTCGGGTTCAAACTGACCGGTGAACTGGCCGAGGGCATTACCGCGACCGATCTGGTGCTGACCTGTGTGCAGATGCTGCGCGAAGTCGGCGTGGTCGGACGCTTTGTTGAATTTTACGGACCGGGCGTTGCGGCCTTGTCGCTGGCGGACCGGGCGACCATCGCCAATATGGCGCCGGAATATGGCGCGACTTGCGGCTATTTCCCGATTGATGACAAGACGCTCGACTATCTGCGTCTGACCGGCCGTGACGAAGCGGATATTGCTCTGGCCGAAGCCTATGCCAAGGAGCAGGGCTTCTGGCGGCATGATGATGCGGCAGAGGCAATCTACACCAAGACGCTGGAACTGGACATGACCAGCGTTGTGCCGTCGCTGTCCGGACCGAAATTGCCACAGCAGCGCGTGTCGATGAGCGAGCTGGACGAAGGATTTAACCGCGATCTGTCCGCTGTCTTCAATCGCGATGACAGCGCTGGCCGGGTGGCGGTCGATGGCATGGATTATGATCTGGGCCATGGCGATGTCACCATCGCGGCGATTACGTCCTGCACCAACACCTCCAACCCCAGCGTGCTGATCGCTGCCGGTCTGGTCGCGCGCAAGGCGCGGCAGCTTGGCCTGCAGCGCAAGCCTTGGGTCAAATCATCGCTCGCGCCGGGATCGCAGGTGGTCACCGACTATCTCGACAAGGCGGGGCTTTCCGATGATCTCGACTATCTCGGCTTCAATCTGGTCGGCTATGGTTGCACCACCTGTATCGGCAACTCCGGTCCTTTGCCGGCGCCGATCTCCAAGGCGATCAACGAGAATGATCTGGTTGCGGCTTCGGTATTGTCGGGTAACCGCAACTTTGAAGGCCGCGTGTCGCAGGATGTGCGCGCCAACTATCTCGCTTCGCCGCCGCTGGTTGTGGCTTATGCGCTGAAGGGCACGGTCCGCGAGGATATGTATGAAACGCCGATCGGGCAGGGCAGCGAGGGACAGGATGTCTATCTCAAGGATATCTGGCCGACCAATGACGAGGTGCAGGCTGCTATGGGTGGCGCGGTGAACCGCGAAATGTTCATGAGCCGCTATGCCGACGTCTATAAGGGCGATGCCGCCTGGCAGGATATCGACGTGACCGGTGGCGACACCTATCAATGGCGCGCGGGCAGCACCTATGTCGCTAACCCGCCCTATTTCGAGGGCATGGAAATGACCCCGGCTCCGGTGGGCGATATTGTCGATGCGAAGACTTTGGCGGTGCTGGGCGACAGCATCACCACCGATCACATCTCACCAGCAGGCGCAATCAAAGAGGACAGCCCTGCCGGAGAATATCTTACAAATCATCAGGTTAACAAGGCTGACTTCAACAGCTACGGCTCCCGCCGCGGAAATCACGATGTCATGATGCGCGGTACTTTCGCCAACATCAGAATCAAAAACCAAATGGCCGACGGAAAAGAAGGTGGCTACACCAAATATAACGGTCAGGTCATGCCAATCTACGACGCGGCAATGAAGCACAAAGCTGACGGCAATGATCTGGTGGTTATCGGTGGCGAACAATATGGCACCGGCTCTTCCCGCGACTGGGCAGCGAAAGGCACCAACCTGCTCGGTGTTCGGGCGGTGATCGTCGAAAGCTACGAACGGATTCACCGGTCGAACTTGGTCGGAATGGGCGTTCTGCCTCTGCAATTCGCAGAAGGTGTTGATCGCAATACGCTCAGCCTCGATGGTACAGAAAGCTTCACGATCCAGGGTGTCGCCACGCTGAAACCACTGCAGGAAGTCGAAGTCGAGATGACCCGCGCCGACGGTACGAAGTCTACCTTCAAAACCCAGTGCCGGATCGACACCGCCAACGAGATGGAATATTTCCTCAACGGCGGCATATTGCACTACGTACTGCGGAATCTGGCAGGCTAGTAAGCCAAAGCAAAATGTGCATAGTCGGGGCATAGGAGAGACCCATGCCCCGACTGCGCGAAATACCGCGAGCCGAAGTCACCGACGATTATATTCTCGGTCTGTACAATATGCTGTTCGGGGATCGCGATCCTGTCGAACAACCGGGAACCGCAACCGGCACTCCGGGCAATTGGTGGACGGTATTCGCTCAGGTCCCCGATGCTTTTAAACATACTTCCGAGGGCTTTGGTTTCTACCGCTCGTCCAATCGCAAGCTGAATCCCAAGCTTCGCGAGCTAGGTCAGATCCGCGCTGGCTATGCAGTGGGATCACAATTTGTCTATTCGCAGCATAGCAAGGCGATGCGCTTTGAAGGCTATTCCGAAGAGCAGGTCAAAGCCATTCCCAATTGGCAGGTCGCCGATTGTTTCACGGATGCCGAGCGGGCGGTCCTCGCTTATACGGATTGCCTTGTCCTCGAACGAGGCAGGGTGCCTGATGGTGTTTTCGACGCGTTGAAAAAGCATCTGGGCGAAGTCGAGATACTCGAACTTACTTACATCACCTGCACCTATATGATGCACGCCGTTATGAGCCGGGCGTTAAAGCTGGAATTCGACGATATGCCCGAGCGTGTGGTCGAAGTGCCAGCACCTGATGGTGCCACCGCGGACGTAATGGGCATGGTCGACAAGAGAAAGGATGCGCAATGAGCTATCATCACCTGGCCTTGGCGGCGAAAGACATGAAAGCGATTCACGCATTTTATGAAGGTGTAATGGGCTTCGAACTCGTCAAAGTTGAGATCGCCCCCGTCATGGGCGGCGGTTGGGGCAAGCATTTTTTCTACCGAATGGATGGCGACGATAGCCGCTTCATTGCTTTTTGGGAGTTGATGGATACGCCGGGAGAAGACGGATATTCATATGATCTCAACGAAGCGGCGGGAACCCCACAGGGCACCAACCATTATAGTTTTGCTGTCGATACTGACGAAGAGCTGATTGCTTGGCGGAAGAAATGGAATGCCGCGCAACTCGACGTGCTCGAAATTGATCACAATTGGTGTCGTTCCATCTACACACGCGATCCCAACGGTAACATGATCGAGTTTTGCCTTACGACCGGCAGCTTCACCGACAAAGATCGTCAGCGCGCTTTGGCGGCGTTGGACGAGACCAGCATGAAGCCCTCTCCGCCGCCTGCTATGATGAAGCAATGGATGGCGAAAGACGCTTAGCTAGCAATGTGCAACTCGGGTTGGCCGGTTGCGGGACTATCATTGGCCTGCAAACCTTTGAGGATGGTGTTGATTACCATTCTGAGTCGCTCTTCGGTCGCGAGGTGCATCATCTGCATCATGAGTCGTGGGTTACAAAATGGTTGCATCATCGTGTTGACTAACGACACGACATTGTCGAGCTCTAGACCTTTGAAATAACCCTTTTCCATCGCTTCGACGAGAATCGAGGCCATATAGTGGTCCGCTAGATCAACATAGCCCTTGATCACTTCAAAATGTTCATCACCCAATTCCATATAGGATTCAAACAGGCCAGGATCTTCTTCGCAGCGGCCGCGCTTGACTGCTAGTCGGCGAGCAAAAAACTGATACAGTTTTTCTTCTACGGGCATATCCGCTGAAACCAAATCCTCCATGATGACATGAAGTTCTGCAAACCATTGCTCGGCCATAGCTTCTGCGAGCGCATCCTTGTTTTCGAAAAAGCGATATAGATTGGAAGGTGACATTCCGATCGCCGTTGCAAGATCGGTCATCGTAAAGCTGATGGAACCTCTTTCATGGATTATCTGATCAGCGGCAGCCATGATCTTGGCTCGTGTAGCGGTAATGTCGGTTTCGGGTCGAGGCATATTTTCTTCCTGCGAAGGCTCCTAGAGGCGGCGAAATAGCCAATGTGATCTATATAGGTGACACGGTTTCATGATAAAAGGCAAAAAATTTCATTTTTCAATTACGCTGGAGGTAACGTTTTTCTATTCTCGACCCTTTTTGCGCGCTAAAGCACTAATATGAAAGATGATCAGGTCAGTACGGTTAGCGCGGAACAGTCAAAGCCAAAACAGTCATCCGGACCACTAGAACCGATTTCCGGCAGCATCCGTTTGTTCCGTAGATGGTGGCGCGTTGTTGTGCGCGGTGGCGTTGATCAGCAGGCCGTTATTGCGAAAGTTCGCGAAGATAGCGGTTTTACCCCGCATTTTGCTTTTATGACGTCGATGTCCGCTGGTATTGCAATACTTGGACTATTGCTTTCATCTCCTGCAGTTGTCATCGGCGCCATGCTGCTTTCCCCCTTGATGGGGCCGATTTTGGGGGTGGGGTTTGCTCTCGCAATCGGTGACTCCGCTTGGTTGAGGGAGAGTGGAAAAGCCATTATATTGGGTACCATAATCTCGGTTCTTTTCGCCGGGTTGGTGGTGGTTATGTCCCCGCTACAGACCGTCACCGCTGAAATTGCCGCACGTACACGACCCAATCTCTTCGATTTGGCGGTAGCACTTTTTTCGGCCTTGGCTGGTGCTTATGCGATGATTCGAGGGCGCATGGGTGCAATTGTCGGTGTTGCGATCGCGACGGCTTTGATGCCGCCACTTGCCGTTATCGGCTTCGGGCTGGCGACATTAAATTGGACAGTATTTGGCGGCTCATTGTTGCTGTTTTTCACCAACTTGATGACCATAGCATTGACTGCGACCGCTATGGCCTGGCTCTACGGTTTCCGTTCCTATCTGTCCGAACGACAATCACAGTTTCAGGTTGTCGCGATGGTGGCGGTCTTTGTCGCACTGGCCATTCCTCTCGGACTTTCACTCCGACAGATCGCCTGGGAGGCCAATGTCTCGCGTTCGGCCAATGGATATATCAAAGACCAGTTCGGGAAACGGGCGAGCGTATCGAAATTAGAAATAGATTTTGATGCAGAGCCAATTCTTATCAATGCAACCGTGTTCACGCCTTCGGTCATTGCGGGCGCGGCCGAAGAAAGTTCGAGAGTTCTCACCAGAACATTGGGGCGGTCGATATCCGTGAACGTAGATCAGTTTAAGTTGGAAACCGGCGAGGATGCGCAATCCGCGGAACTCGCCGCTGCAAAAATGCAAGCGCAGGCGCAGGAAGCCGAGATTCAGGTGAACCGCTTGCGCGAAAACCTGGCCTTGATCGCCGGAATTCCGATGGATGACGTGATGCTGGATACCAGCAAGCAGCGTGCAATGGTGATTGCAAAACCGCTTCCGGGGGCGTCGCTGGCTTCTTATTATGCGCTGGAGCAACGCGTTGCTGCGGGAGCGGAAAACTGGACGATATCGTTGCGGCCGCCGGCGATCGCTTTGCCTGACTTAGTGATTACAGATGGTGCGGTGATACCAGCATCAACCGACGATCTGAATTTGATAGTCTGGGCTTTTGAAAGGATAAACTTGCCTTTGGGTATGGATGGATCTTTGGCGGATAGGGCTGTGGTAAAGGAATGGTTGGAGACGAAAAATGTCCCGATCGATCAGGAAACCGACGGAGATATCGAAAATGGTCGGGTTACGTTGCGCTGGTTGGCTCCGTCGGAGGCGCAGAGTCCGCCCAATTAGATTATCCGTCTATTTTAAATATTTCTTCTTTGCTTCTGCCGGTATCACGCGAGGCTGATGATCCTCATCCAGCGCCACGAAAGTGAACAATCCGCTGGTCACAGGGACCTGTTCTTCACCGAGGTTTCGCGAAGCGATCACATCTAGCCGAATGGCAACTGAGGTCCGTCCGATCCGTTCTACGCGGGCATAGACCGAGATTAAGTCACGGGTGAGGATTGGTGCAATAAACTCCATCGCTTCTATGGCTACGGTAGCGGTCGACCCCTGGGCGACTCTTGCTGCCATGATTCCGCCGGCGATATCCATTTGTGATAGTACCCAGCCACCGAAAATATGACCGTTGTTGTTCAAGTCCCTCGGCTGCGGCGCCACGCGCAACACCGGTTGCATCTTTGCGAGTTCGGCAAGATCTTCATTGATCATCGGGGTTCATACCTTTTGAAACAGGGTCGTCGATTGATTCATCGTGGCCGGTCCCGCTTGAAAGAAACACTAGGCCCATCAATGCGGCCATCAACATCACGGCGAAAGCTACGCCACCTGCGGTCGCTATATACATGTGAATTGACACCAAGCCATGTCTGTAAAAAAGAATGCTAAGGGTGACGATGATGCACGTTAGAGCAAATATCGCCATACCGCGCATCAAGCGCCAATATCGGCGCCAAGCGATGCTCGCATAGAGCGGATCATCTAAACGGGATGGCTGGGGCAAGGGGGAACTCCGTTTGTTTTTCATGCATTGGACCCGAATCCTGTTACCATCAAGTCCAATCGCTTTCAAAAATATGCTATAGAAGTGCAAGAAACAGAATCAGAGCAGGGGAGAGGGCCGATGACCATTCATTCGATTTTGCAGGGACGTAACCACGAAATATATAGCTGTACTGCAGATATGTCGGTTTCGCAGGCGGTTCAGATATTGGCGGAAAAGCGGATCGGTGCCCTACCGGTGTTGGATGGTGAAGCTGTTATAGGCATTTTCTCCGAACGCGATGTGCTCCATTCCATTCGCAAATATGGTCATGCGGCCATGGATCATGTGGTGCGCGATGTGATGACGGCTGATGTGATTTCCGTAGATCGGAGCAAGAGCGCGATCGGCGCATTGTCGTTGATGACCAAAAGACGGATCCGTCACCTGCCAGTCGTAGAGGATGGCAAGCTAGTGGGTTTTGTGTCGATCGGAGATCTTGTGAAATATCGGATCGACAAAATCGAGAATGAAGCGGCCGCGATGCGGGATTATATCCAATCTGCGTAAGGGCAGGGCTGAAATGCCAATGTTAAAGGAAGGCTGTTTTCCCAATTGTTGCTACAATATCGAATTATACAGTGCTTTCTAGCTCTCGGGGCTTGGTTCCGGCGCCGGATCGCTTTCAACCTTTCGGCGAACAAGGAGTGAATATACTTCTTTGAAGGTAGCGGGCGACAGGAACCATAATAGTCCGGCATAAAATATGCCCCCGCAGGCAACCATTATGCCGAGTTGAAAATAAACCTGCCAGTTTTCGAAACCCGGTATTATGCGAGACACTATATAGACGCCGACCGCCATGGCGACGCTCGACGACAGACCAGGGGCCACGGCGCCGATGAGCTCGCGTAAAGTGATGCCGATTTTGTCGTGGCACATCCAAAAGGTGAAGCCGGTCAGAATCGGGAAGGCGACGAGCCAGCCAATGACCAATCCTGTCGTGCCCCAATTGACCGCTATCAGGAATATGATCGGCATGGTGAATGCCCCAAACATGGAAATGCGCAACGATGTTTGGGGGCGTCCTAATGCATTGATGGCCGGTGCGAAGATGATCTGTAGGGTCATGATGGGCATGGCGAGAGCCAGCATTGCAACAAAGGGAGCCATCTCCAACCATTTTGGCCCCAAGACTGTCGCTACCAATGGTCCAGCAGTGACGCTCATTCCAAGATAAGCAGGGCAGGCCACAAGCATGATCAGTCGGACGGCCTTGAGAAAGGCATAGCGCATGGAGGCGGGGTCGGATTGGAGCTTTGCATATGCCGGGAATGCGATTTCATTGAGAGGCGGTATGAATTTGGCGGCTAAGATTGTCGTGAAGAATAGAGCTTCGGCGTAGATGCCTAGGTCATGTGGATCCAGGACCCGGCCCGCAATGAAAATGTCGGACTGGCTCTGGATGGTCCAGAACATATGCGTGCCGAGCAGCGCAAGTCCGAACGTCAAATTTTCCTTGATCCCTTTGAAATTGAACGTCGGCCAAAAATATAATTGGGCGAAGAAGAAAATTGCGATGGCTCTGACCCACAATCCGGAGAGAGGCGCAAGCACCAAGGTCCAGACACCATATCCTTGGAGCGCACAGTATAAAGCAACCGACGCTGAGACGATTGCGGATAAGAGATTTGCAATGGCCGTTTTGCGAAACTCCAATTCTCGCGCCAACAGAGCTTCCCCCAATATAATGAAGGGGGATGCGAGAAAGATTAGCGCCTGCAGGTGGAGCATGTCCTGGATAATCGGCTGCCTATAATAGTCTGAAACGGCAGAGGCCAAAATCAATTGCAGGGTCGCAATGCCGGCATTGAGAAGAATCAACAGGCCAAATGTTTGCCGGATTCGGAATTTGTCGATCTTTTTTGCCTGAACCAGGAAGCTGGCGAACCCATATCCGCTCATAAAGGTCAAAAAAATCATGACCACTTGGGTCATTGCAAAAATCCCATAGTCAGCTGGGTTGAGCAAACGGATTACCGCGAGCGTCGATCCCCAGGTCACCATCTGGCTAATGATCTGAGTACCAGAACGCCAGAATACTGCGCTTCTCACACGGTTTCCAAAGCTGCTGTCGCTGACCGTTGTTTCGTTTTCTATCGACATATGTTGACGTTCTAGGTCCCTTCGTATCGCGCTAAAACCTGCCTTACAGGCGAAATGCGAATATTTTTAAACAAATTCGAAAAAACTATGTTGACCGAATCAAGCCGTCCATCTAGAGACCTTTTCACCGGCACGAAGCGGCTCACATGGGCCCCACAGCGCTGGTCGTCAAAATTTGAAAACAACGGTTCTCCCCGGTAGCAATAGCGGGAAAAATCGTTGTCTGTGTTTTGGTGGGCTCTTTGACATTGTAATAATAGATGAAGGGACATGTGGGCGGCGGCCCCAGACCCGGGAACTTCAAGGTTCCGGTGCTCTGGTAATTTAAGTCGTTCCATAAGTTTCATGTTGGATTTATCCAGCAGGTTACTGAACATGTCCTTTATATGTATCCATATACGTAAAAAAGATTTGTGCAGGAACGGCTCCTTGAAATGTAGCTGTTTCGGTGGATGGCAAACTTCGGTTTGTGCCACCATTACAGGACATCAAACTTGAGAGTTTGATCCTGGCTCAGAACGAACGCTGGCGGCATGCTTAACACATGCAAGTCGAACGAGATCTTCGGATCTAGTGGCG
>NZ_JBDVHS010000002.1:0-595595 GCF_039939955.1 Parasphingorhabdus sp.
GACAGCCGCCCTGTAATTTTAATCCGTCAGACATCGCGCAACATCTCCTCCACCCATTCGGGCACCAGCGTCCCGGCCTTGCCCATCCGGCTTTCGTGAAAATGAAAACTGCCCTCCGACGGGTCCAGATTCATCTCCAGCGTCTGCGCGCCATAGTGGCGGGCGGTCTGGACAAAACCAGCCGCCGGATAGACCGCGCCCGATGTGCCGATCGACAGGAACAAATCACATTGGGTCAGCGCCAGATCGATACGGTCCATCTGATAGGGCATTTCCCCGAACCAGACGATATCGGGACGCAATTGGCCGGACTGACCACATAGCGGACAGGCCGGGCCAGCGGCCATCACCCCGTCAAACGGAGAACGACCATCACAGGCGCGACACCATCCGCTGTTCAGCTCGCCATGCATATGCAGCAGGTTTTTCGAGCCCGCCCGGTCGTGCAGATCGTCGACATTTTGCGTCACCAGCAGCAGGTCGCCCGGCCATTGCGCGTCCAGCTTCGCCAGCGCCTTATGCGCCGCATTGGGGTGAACGGTCTTCAGCTTCGCGCGGCGCTCGTCATAGAAATTCTGCACCAGATCAGGATCACGGGCAAAGGCTTCTGGCGTCGCGACATCCTCCACCCGATGCCCTTCCCACAGGCCATCCGGTCCGCGAAAAGTGGCAACCCCGCTCTCGGCGCTGATACCCGCGCCGGTCAGGATGACAATATTCTGTATGTCGCCTTGCATCTCGCCGTTGAACATCCTGCTTTGCACCCCATCCAAAAACCGTTAGGACTGGGCCTGTCGAAGTCCGGATGTTCTAGTCGGAGCAGCGTCCTTCGACAAGCTCAGGACGAACGGGATTATATCGCATGACAGCCATCGGAATTATCGGCAGCAAAGGCCGCATGGGACAGGCGCTGGTCGCGGCCATCAAGGAAGCGGGCCATGCCCACGCCGGTGGCGCGGATCAGGGCGATGATATCGCGGCGCTGATTGCAGCCAGCGATGTGCTGGTCGACTTCTCCTCCCCCGCCGCGCTGCAGGCGACGCTGGATGCCTGTGTCGCAGCGAACAAACCCCTCGTCATCGGCACCACCGGACTGGAAGACGCGCATCATGCCGCCATCGATCAGGCCGCCACCAAAATCCCGGTTCTGCAAACCGGCAACACCTCGCTCGGCGTCAATATGCTGGCGGCGCTGGTCGAGCAGGCGGCAAGCAAGCTGGGCGATGACTGGGATATCGAGATTGTCGAAATGCATCATCGCCATAAAGTCGATGCCCCAAGCGGCACCGCAAAACTACTCGGCGAAGCAGCGGCGCAAGGACGCAGCATCGACCTCGCGAGCAACAGCGAAAGCGGCCGCGACGGCATCACCGGTGCCCGCGCAAAGGGCGCGATCGGCTTTGCCGCCCTGCGCGGCGGCTCAGTCGCCGGCGATCACACGGTCATCCTGGCGAGTGACGAGGAACGGATCGAATTAACCCACCGCGCGGAAAACCGGATGATCTTCGCGCGCGGCGCGGTGAAGGCGGCGGGTTGGCTGGTCGGTCAGAGCGCCGGAAGATACGGGATGGATGGAGTTTTGGGGTAGGTGCCTTAGGGGCATATCGCTGGTCATTTCCGGACTTCTTCATGTATAATACAGACTTTCCTACACACAACCGAATAGATTATGCCTCTGGTATGTTGGCATTACCGTGCGTTGCAAGCCAACGCGCAACCAGTGTCACTCCGACATATGCACCACATATTGGGTTCATCTATACCTATCTACGCAATATAATGTGGGGCCTTGGTCATGCAATTAAACTATCGCTTGAATTAAGTTATCAAACATGCGAATCATAAATTTGAGTTAGGAGCTGAGCAAAAATTCAATGACAGAACTGCCCCAAGTTCGCCCGAACTTTGCTAATCCACCGTTGATCGAACAGGCAATTGTCGTCGCCTTTGATCCGATAGATGGATTTGACATTAATCATTACGGGCTTTTTTCCGAACAAATTGCGCCCGCGTTTTCTAGTAACGGCAGTACTCCAAGAATGGAAAACCCCGTTGAACATTTTGACGAAATGATGGCGACGGCACCGACGCTCAAAATCAATGCCTTTGAATTACCACGCGCATTATACGGTAATGAAACTGGAGAAACCATCCAAATACAGGACAATCGGTTTGGATTTAACTGGTCGAAAATAACGGAAGAGCCATATCCAAGGTTTGAAACAACTTATAATAGATTCAAAGAATTATATCGCATTTTTGAGGAATTCTGTTCTAAGAATGGATTGAAAGTACCAAATATCAAGCAATGTGAATTAACCAATTTGAACATCATTGCAGTTTCTGAATTTGGACAAGACTTTAGTGATATGGGAAATGCTTTTGCCATTGATCCTTTAACACTGAATGACCAGCTATTAATTCCTGAGACGTATGTTAGAACGCGTCAACACCGGATTATAGACGCTACTGCCGATCCAATCGGTCGACTGCATACGGTTATTCAACCCGTGATAAAAAATGAAGATCATTCCAAGGCATTTAGGTTTGAATTAACCGCTCGTAGCGCTCCCGATTTAAGCGGGTTAAGCGAAGCGAAAGCCTTTTTTGATATAGCTAGAAGCGCAATTAACGCGGCCTTTATAGGTACAACAACCGACGCCATGAGATTAAAATGGGGAGAGAAAAAATGACAAATGCTGCAAGAATTGACGAAGGATACGCATTCCCGACATCTAATGCAATTTCCCAAGCTTATCTCGATACAGATAAAAAAATCCGGAGCGTGTCTTCAACCTCTGGGCGTAGTTTTGGGAAATCCGAGCCAGTCGATGTCGGGTTAAAATCCGGAATAAAGATTGCCTGGACCATGGGTGGAGGAGAATTCCCAGAACCTGTTCAAAAAATTATTGATACACTTAGAAGCTACGAAACGTTGTCTGAAAACTGGGATAGTCACGGGTCGAAAATTCATGATGCGCGATCCCAACTCTCTACGATGGAGCTAGTTATGGCCGGATACGCTAGGTGCCAGCTTCCTGCATTAATTCCACTGCCAGACGGCGGTGTGGGATTGCGGTGGGACGCAAACCAAGTTGAGTTGGAAGTTGATGTACTGCCTGATGGTCAATGTATAGCGCTATTCAGTGATGATCAAATTGATGAGGTGGTGGATATCTCACAACCATGCAGTGTGCGAGAAGTCACCCGGTTGGTTGAACGGTTTTGCAAAAAAAATTGAGACACTTCCCCGATGGTCAGCCTCCCCGGTCATTTATCCGATGATATTACCATCGGAGGTGGCCGGTGGCTTCTAAGAAGAGTCTACCCGGACTGGGTTCATGGGGAAAAACCTGATAGTTCTAACTTCAGGCATCCAGATGACCAGCAGTCAGGCTGGTCATCTACTCTTTTCGAAACCGAAGCAGATATCGAGGATATCTTGCGGGATCACGAGAATTTCGGAGTAATTCGCATTCAAGCCCAAGCTCTTCGTAACGAGAACCTCGCCATCGTTCGCGTCCCGTTGGACGGGAATTCTAATCATTGCGAAGTCTATGGAGAATTGGGACCAAGCAAGAAAAGGGTTCACAAAAGACTTAAGGCTCACGCACTTTGGGTCAGATATCCAGATACCGTGCCGACAAATCTTCGCAATCCCATCATGCCGATTGAGTAGGTTTCGAGCCATCTGGTTACTGCTTCATCGAACCTAATTTTCCGGTGCCGGCTGACCGCACGGATTACCATGGCAGCGGCAATACTTTTCCCCTCACCCTATATTGTCAGCGTTATTAGACTATGAGGCCACAGCAACCCACCAGCGGGCACCCTCCGCCAACCGCGCCAAGCCGCCAGCTTTGACGCTTCGTGGCACGGCTGGGCATCCCTCCCATTGAGGGAGAAGGTTTGCATGACGGTGTGATTGGTGCGGAGAAAACTGCACCGGGATGGCAGATTTCCCACCGGCCAAATTTCCCTAAACACCGCTCGCCCGCATCCCCGCCATCCCGGGCGCGTCGCTTACAGCGCCGACATCGATGGGGGCATAGTCGTCCCGCTGCGGCTCTGCATAGTCCAGCCCTTGGTCATCATAGCCCCTATCCACACCGAAGCTCTGTTCGGTCCAGGCCTGCAATCTCTCCAGCCGGAGCCGGTCGATCTTGCGGGCCGGTTCGGCGGGCGGGGAGGCAGAAAGACGGGAGTGCATGGATTGTTGGGTCACGTGGCCCAGCGCCAGTCCCGCCGTCAGGGCCAGCGACAACCCGATCGTCAGCGATGCAAAAATCTCTTTCGGCGTTTTCGGTCGATTGCCCATGGACAAAATACGCACGGCCCGGCGATCGGTTCCGGTTCGGCTGCGGCCATGTAGCGCTGGCTATCGCTTTGCCATATTATCGGGCAACAGTCCGGATCGCACAGCCCGCTTGCCAAATTTCCGCGCAGTCCATAAGCCCGTCCGATGGATTTTGATGATCAGCTGCAGCGCTATTTCGGTACCGCCGATCTGTCCGCCATTCAGCCCGAAGCGCTGAAGGCCGGCGTGGAACATATGCGCGTCGACTTTGGGTTGGAGAAGGATCGCGGGCGGCGCTTTGCGCTATGGGCGGTGCTCTATATGCTCGGCACGCATCTCGATCTGGACAAGGCGTTTAAGGACGAGGCCGACCGCAATTCCGCACGGGATTTCATGGATTTGATGGACCGGATTCCGGGCGACTGATCCCCGCGCTAGTCGCGCGTGGACATTCCCGGACCGATGTGAAAGGGGTGGCACCCATAGAGAGATCAGCAAAAGACAAACAGGAGAACGGGCGTGACGATGACAAATCTATTTGATGTGCAGGGCAAAGTGGCCGTGGTGACCGGCGGGTCCAGCGGCATTGGCGCGATGATGGCGCAGGGCCTGATCGAAAATGGCGCGAAAGTCTATATCACCGCCCGCAAGGAAGAACGGCTGATGGCGAAAGCCGCGGAGCTTTCCGAACTGGGCGAATGTATTGCGATCCCGGCCGACCTGTCCCGGGTCGAAGGCATTGAAGCGCTGGTCGCGGCGGTCAGCGAACGCGAAGCAAAAATCGACATATTGATCAACAATGCCGGCGCCAACTGGAGCGCCCCGGTCGAGGATTTTCCCGAAGCGGGCTGGGACAAGGTGATGGACATCAACATCAAGTCGATCTTCTTCGCCACCCAGAAATTCCTGCCGCTGCTAAAGGCCTCCGGCAATGCCGACGATCCGGCGCGGGTCATCAATATCGCGTCGATCAACGGCATCCGCAATTCGGGCATGCCGACCTATGCCTATACCGCCAGCAAGTCCGGCGTGATCAATCTGACCGAACATCTGGCCACCGATCTTGCGTCCCATAATATCAACGTCAACGCGATCGCGCCCGGCTTCTTCCCGAGCAATATGACCAAGCAGATTGTCGAGAATGACGGCATGACCAAGATGGCAATCTCGCAGATCCCGCGCGACCGGATGGGCGCACCGGAAGATATCGCCGGCACCGCCCTATTCCTCTGCTCGCGCGCATCCGCCTGGATGATCGGGCAGGCGCTGGTGCTCGACGGCGGGATGATTTCGCGACCCTGATCCGGGACAAGGCAGCTGCGCGCTTATCGTTCAGTTTACCGCAAGAAACATATGATTATGCGTAAGGGAATCGGGGGATTGTGATAGCCGTCTGCAGGCGGAAGAGTGAAAAGGTCGAAATCATGTCCCTCAGGAATCTTGCCGCCACAGCCACGCTTTCCATGGGTCTGGCTTTTGGGTCTCCCGCCGCGGCCACCGAGCCCGACACGCCCGAACGCATCAATATATTGATCACCTATGGTGACGATGAATGTCCGGAAGCACAAGGCGATGAGATTGTCGTCTGCGCGCAACGCCCCGAGTCCGAACGCTATCGCATCCCCAAAGAATTGCGGGAAAGCGAGGAAGAGCAATCCGGCGAACAAAGCTGGTCATCGGTGGTCGCCTCGCATGAAGAAGCGGCGCGACCGGGGCGTCCGGGCAGCTGCTCGGTCAACGGGACATTCGGCTTTACCGGCTGTCAGGCAGCGATGATGCGACAATGGTTTGACGAACGCCGGACGAAGCAATGACCGCCTGAACTGGCTAGGGGATCTGGCCACTGGACGACGCACGCCCAAACCCATGTCCCGGAGATTGTATTTTCATCACTGAACGGCCATGACGGGTGCATGAAAAAAGACGATATTTTTGAATTTTATGCCCGCCTCGCCGACGACAATCCGTCGCCGGAGACCGAACTCAACTATGACAACACCTATCAGTTGGTGGTCGCGGTAGCCCTGTCGGCGCAATCAACCGATATTGGTGTCAACAAAGCGACGCGGCGACTGTTTGCAGAGGTTACAACGCCTCAGCAAATGGTCGATCTAGGCCTCGATGGCCTGAAAGAGCATATCAAGACCATCGGGCTTTTTAACACCAAGGCGAAAAATGTGATCGCGCTGTCGGAGATGTTGATTGGCGATTTTGGTGGCGAAGTTCCGGCCGACCGCGACGAGCTGGTCAAGCTGCCCGGGGTCGGGCGCAAGACCGCCAATGTGGTCATGAACTGTGCTTTTGGCGCGGAGACGTTCGCGGTCGACACGCATATTTTCCGGGTTGGCAACCGCACCGGCCTTGCGCCAGGAAAAACGGTGCTGGCGGTGGAGAAAAAGCTGGAGAAGCAGACCCCTGCCCCATTCCGCGTCCACGCCCATCACTGGCTGATCCTGCATGGCCGCTATATCTGCAAGGCACGCAAGCCGGAATGCTGGCGCTGCCCCGTGCCCGATCTCTGCCGCTTCAAGAAAAAGACGCCGGCACCGGCATAAGCGGGTCGCGGGGATTTTCGGCGCGCCGGCCATTCAGCTTCATGAAATGTGACCAGATGTAAATCCGGCAATGCTAGAAGATATCGACAGGAGAAAATCATGCGCTTTCAAACCACGATCATCATTGCATCCGCGCTTGCCGCGGGCAGCGTTGCCTTTGCCGGCGAACGGAAATCCAAAGATGACAAATATATCATCGAGACCGTTGGCGAAGCCCAAAGCTGCATCAACCGATCGCGCATCCGGTCCACCGATGTGATCGACGACCAGACCATCGATTTCAAAATGATCAATGGCGATATCTATCGCAACAATCTGCCCAATAAATGCGGAGGCCTCGGCTTTGAAGAAGCCTTCTCCTACAAAACGTCGACCAACCGGCTGTGCAATGTCGACATCATCCGTGTGCTCAGCCAAACCGGCGGCCAGATAGAAACCCGTGGCGCTTGCGGTCTGGGTGATTTTCAACAAATTACGAAGACCAAGAAGCCCAAAACCGAAAGTTAGGGCCGCCGCTCGCGATGATTGCCAGAGCGAGAATAATCTATTGGCAAAGCGGCAAATCCGCTGCTACATGCGCATCCGGCGGAACACCGCCCCGGCACCCGTAGCTCAGCTGGATAGAGCGCTGCCCTCCGAAGGCAGAGGTCATAGGTTCGAATCCTATCGGGTGCACCATTTCCAGGATTGGTTTGTGTCGCGCTATCCAGCCGCTCAGGGTGCCTTGACCTCCAGCAGCAATTTGCCGAAATTGCCGCCGGTGTAGAGGTCTTTGACCGTGGTGACGGCATTTTCGATGCCGGGGCGAATGTCTTCGCGTGTCTTGATCTTGCCTTCGGCAGCCCATTGGGCGATCTGCATGCTGGCTTTGCCAAAATCGCGCGCATAATCGCTGACGATGAAGCCCTGGACCTTGATACGGCGCATCAGAATCAGCGGCCATGATTTGGGACCGGGCTGATCCTCGCTGTCATTATAGGTCGAAATCATCCCGCACAGCGGCATGCGACTGAAATCATTCATCCGGCTCATCACGGCCTCCATAATATCGCCGCCGACATTTTCAAAATTGATGTCGATGCCGTCCGGGCACAGCGCGTCGAGCCGGCTGCCGACATCTTCATTCTTATAGTCGATGCAGGCATCAAAACCGAGTTCGTCGACCACATAGGCGCATTTATCCGGCCCGCCTGCAATCCCGATCACGCGACTGCCCTTGATCTTGCCAATCTGTCCGACGACAGAGCCCACCGCTCCGGCCGCCGCAGAGACCACGAGCGTTTCGCCGGGCTGCGGATCGCAAATATCCAGAAGCCCGAAATAGGCCGTCAATGCGGTCCCGCCGAGCGACCCGAATATTTTTGCCAGCGATATACCGGGGACATCGGGAATGGGCTGGATAGTGGCAGCATCGGCGACAAAATGCGTCGCCCATCCGCCCAAACCGCCCACAGTCATGCCGGGCGTGTATTTTGCGTGTTTTGACTCCAGAACCGTGCCGGCGATGCCCGCCCGCATGATATCACCTAGGGCCACGGGCGGCATGTATTGGTCCATGTCCGACATCCATATCCGGTTCGTCGGATCGAGCGACACATAGTTGACTTCCACCAGAACCTGACCATCCGATAGCGACGGAATCGGTTCGGTCACCAGCTCCAGATCGCCATCAGCAATGTCGCCATCGGGGCGGGAGCGCAGTCGCCAGGCTTGCATCATATCGGTCATTTCAATCTCCATTTGATGTCGTAAAACGGCTAGTGGCCCTCAAATCCCGAGGCCGCCGATCAGCATATATTTGATTTCAAGATAATCTTCGATTCCATATCGGGATCCTTCCCGGCCGATACCGCTCTCTTTAATGCCGCCGAAAGGCGCGACTTCGGTCGAGATAATCCCTTCGTTTATGCCGACTATTCCATATTCCAGCGCTTCCGCGACGCGCCAGCATCGCCCCAGATCATTGGTATAGAAATAAGCGGAAAGCCCGAATTCGGTATCATTGGCAAGGCGCACGGCCTCTTCCTCCGTCTGGAACCGGAACACCGCGGCCAGCGGCCCGAACGTCTCTTCACGCGCCACTTTCATCTCCGCGGTCGCTTCGGAAATCACCGTCGGCTGGAAGAACAACGCGCCTTTGTCCGAAGCATCACCGCCGGTAATGATAGTCGCGCCCTTGGCCTTGGCATCATCCAGATGGTCCTGAGCCTTGGCCACCGCGTCGGGATCGATCAAGGGGCCAATGTCGGTGCCGTCTGCTGCTCCATTGCCGATCGTCAACGCCGCCGTTGCCGCAGCCAGCTTCTCGACAAATTGATCGTAGATTCCGTCCTGTACCAGAAAGCGGTTGGTGCAAACGCATGTCTGTCCGGCATTCCGGAATTTGGCGGCGATCGCACCGGATATAGCGGCGTCGATATCCGCATCGTCAAACACCAGAAACGGGGCATTGCCGCCCAGTTCCAGCGAAACTTTTTTCACATTGTCTGCGCATTGCCGCATCAACAGCTTTCCGACCTCTGTCGAGCCGGTGAATGACAATTTGCGGACCACCGGGTTCGACGTCAATTCCCCGCCAATGGTCGCGGCATCACCCGTCACGCAGGATAATATCCCGGCCGGAATACCGGCTTCCTCCGCGAGCACACACAAAGCCAGCGCGGATAAAGGCGTATGCTCGGCAGGCTTGACCACGATGGCGCAGCCAGCCGCCAGAGCCGGGCCGATTTTGCGGGTGATCATCGCGGCCGGAAAATTCCACGGCGTGATCGCGGCGCACACGCCAATCGGCTGTTTCAAAACAACGATACGCTTGCCTACGGCATGGGTCGGAATGACATCGCCATAGACGCGCTTGCCCTCTTCCGCGAACCACTCGATGAAATTGGCGGCATAGACAATTTCGCCCCGGCTTTCGGTGAGCGGCTTGCCCTGCTCTGCCGTCATCAGCTGCGCCAGATCTTCCTGATGGTCCATCATCAGGGTGAAAAAGCGGCGCAATATTGCGGCCCGTTCCTTGGCGGTTTTCGCGGCCCAGCCCGGTTGCGCCTTTTCCGCCGCATCGATCGCTCTTCTGGTTTCGCTTGCTCCGGCATCCGGCACCTGGCCAATAGGATCGCCGGTCGCTGGATTGGTGACGGCGAAGCTTTCGCCAGTATCGGCATCCACCCATTGTCCATCAATATAGCATTGGCTTCGTAGAAGATCGGCGCGGGCAAGGGATAGGTGGGACATGGAATAAGCGGTCCTGATTGCTGAACATAAGGATGGGAAAATCTATATCGTCTCGGGGCGAGGGGCAGGAACATAACCGTTCTTCTGCCTTGCATGGGTCATGCGATCATCCCTCTGACGATTTCATTGAATAATTTGGCACTCCGTCAAAGCCTATGGGCTAGGCTTCGGTGCTTATATCGCAAACTGTCAATTTTATTGATTATCTGGGACGCAATAGGACAGGCCGCCTAACCCCTATTCAAAGGGCAGCGCGCGCCAGTTGATTGCAAGCGCTTCTCGGAACGACTTGAATCTGGTTTTCCCCAATTTCTCTTCCAGAATATTCTCGAGGTCACCCAGAATTTCGATCGTATCATGGTGCATGGGTTCCATTTCCTTTGTCAGGCAAATGATTTTCGCGCGCCGGTCATTCGGATCATCGGTCAGCACCACAATCCCGCGATCAACCATCTCCGACAAGGCCTGACTCATGGCCTGCCGGCTGATGCCCAGTTTCGACGCAATGGCGGATGGTCGCACCTCGCCGTCGGCGATATTCGCCAGGATCATCGACTGCCGGGGGCTCACGGCTTTCCAGCCCTTGACCCGGAGACGCTGCTGCAAGGCTTTGTCAAACCAGTAAAGCGCTTCAACAAGCTGAACTACTAAGACGTCGTTTTTCATGCTGGTTCCTAACCACAAATTCCAGCGTCGGGCAAATAGGTCTTTTGCGCTGAGCCACAATTCCGATCAGAGAACGGCATCATCACAATTGATAATAGTAAATAATCTTTACATTATTCATAAACTTCAACTGTAAGATTGCTCGGTTCATTGACCTACGAATTCATGTTGGAGAGATTTTTTGACAAGCCCATTTTTTGATCACCCCTATCTTTCAGGCCATCACGAACCGAACAGATTTGAAGCGGATGCGCCGGATTTGATCATCAAGGGCGAGCTGCCGGACGATCTGGAAGGGGTGTTTTATCGCAATGGTGCAGAGCCGCTATATCCCCCGCTAGAGGGTGACTATCACTGGTTCGACGGCGATGGCATGATCTATGGTTTTTTTATCGCCAACGGCAAGGTGGGGATGCGCAATCGCTGGGTCCGCACCGACAAGTTCAATCTGGAACTGGATGCTGGCAAAAGACTATTCGGGCTATTCGGCAATCCAATGACCAGCGACCCGGCCTCGGAAGGGACCCGATATAATACTGCGAACACCAATATCATTTTGCATGGCGGCAAATTGCTCGCGCTGATGGAAGGCGCGCCGGCCGTCGAAATGGACCCGAGAAGTCTGGAGACGATTGGCGAGGATAGCTATGGCGGCGCGATAACCACGACCTTCTCCGCCCACCCCAAAATCGATCACTTCAACGGCGAGATGGTGAACCTGGGCGCGATGATCAATGGCGCGATGGGCAAGCCGGAAATCCGCTATGATGTCATTTCAAAATCCGGCGAAATAACCAAGACGGAATTTTTCGACGTGCCGCATATGGCGCCGATGCATACTTTTCTGCTGAGCGAAAATTGGGTGGTCTTTCCGGTCACGCCAATTGATGTCAGCGTAGAGCGTGCGCAAGCCGGCGGCCCGATGACCGCATGGATGCCCAACCGCTCGGTCAAGCTTGGCATCATGCCCCGCAACGGCACGCCCGACCAGATGCGCTGGCTCGAAATGGAGCCGCGCCACATGTATCATGAACTCAATGTCTGGGAAGAAGGCGACACATTATTTGCCGATGTCGCCACAGCCAACGGCACTCCCTTGTTCCCGGATGAAGATGGCAATCGTTTGACCCATGAAGAGGCCGCACAAAGCCTGCGGCGCTGGGAAATCGATCTGTCGGGCAAAAGCGATAGCGTGAAGGAAACGGTATTGAATGATCGGGACATCCAATTTCCGCGCCCTGATGATCGTTTCATGACCCGCAAAACCAGCCAGTCTTTTGCCAATATCAATCTCAATTCAAAAGATGGCCGGGTTGATGGCATGGATGCCGTTCTGCGTTTCGATACCGCGACCGGGAAAGAAGATATCTATCATTTCGGCAACGGAACCGCCGCTGGCGAACTGATTTTTGCGCCCAGAAAAGGAGCAGCAGACGAGGCCGATGGTTACGCGATGACGCTGATCCATCCCGCCAATAGCCCGACCAGCGAGCTGGTTGTTTTTGCCGCTAATGATATTGCTGGCGGACCGATTGCCCGGGTCATCATACCGTTCCGGATTTCAAGTGGTTTCCACTGTAATTATTACTCTGCCGACAGCGATCTATATACGTCCGCTTTTGATTGATCGGGCGACAGGAGGGAGGCCAAATTCAAAAAGCGATATGCCCTCCCAACCTCGGCTCTTTAAGCGCCCATAAAAATCCATCTGACGGCATCAGAAAAGCTCAACGTGTGCCGCCACCAGAAATCCATCTATCATATTGATTTATAAATTTATTTTATGACCTGTGGGAGATGATTTTTGGCTCCCAAAACCGAGCCCTGATTATAGGGCTGCAGAAAGTAGTAAATGTAACTGACATTAACACAATTGATAATAGTAAATAAACTTTACATTCATAAGATATCCGTTGGTTAGATAACAAAGAAAAACTTCGGGAGAGGCTGTCGGATGAAGAATTTTTACAATGCGAAGACGTGCGCGATGAAATCGGGATTGATGTGCGCTTCGGCACTCGCGGGTCTCGCTTTTGCAGCCCCTTCCTTCGCCCAACAAGTCGGTGCTGGCGACGATGTGCAAACGGAGACAGCCGACCCCAATATTATCATTGTGAGCGCGCGCAAACGCGAAGAGTCGCTGCAAGAAGTCCCGCTTGCGGTCACCGCGATTGGCAAAGATGCAATTGAAAATTCTTTTGCTCAAACGGTTGCCGATCTGGAACGCTTTGCGCCCAATGTTGATCTTGCAGACAATTCTTACGGCGCAAAGCAGCTCAACGCCACGATCCGCGGCGTCGGATTTGCTGATGTTGAAAAAAGCTTTGAACCCGCAATCGGTTTCTCGATCGATGGCGTCTTTCTCGGCACCAGTGGCGGTGCCGCTGTCGATGTTTTTGATCTGGAATCGGTTGAGATTTTGCGCGGCCCTCAGGGCACGCTTTACGGTCGAAACACTGTCGGCGGCGTCATCAACTTGCGCCGGACGAGACCCACCGAAGATCTGGGTGCTCGCGCAACGGTTCGCCTGGGCAATAATGGCAGACAAGAATATCTGGCCGTTGCCAACACCGGCCGTATCGGCGACTTCGCGCTGAAAGGTTATTTCTTCAAAACATTGTCGGACACCTATTCGAGAAACCTCGTAACCGGCGAAAAAGACCGGCAAAAAGACAGTATTTCCTTTGGTGGCGCGCTCTCATTTGAACCAAGCGAAGATTTTAGCGCTCTGCTTTCGGTCGACATTTTTGACGATAATTCCGGTCAGAGCCCGGCCTATAACCTTTCAACACCGGGCGCCCTATTCTGCGATCTGACGCTGATCCCCGCTGCCTTTGGCGGCCCGGTTGCCGACAGCTCTGCGGGTGCAGGTTGTATTGACCAATCCTATACGCTTGCCGAAAATTCGAACTTCACAACCCATATCCAAGCCATCCCGGTCGTCAACGAAACCGATGGTTTTTCCATTACCGGCAATATTGATTGGGACGTCAGCGACACGCTGACCTTAAGTTCCGTCACCGGGTATCGGGAATCAGAAGAATTGCTGCGCACGGACAATTTGGGCGCGCCTTTGGTAACGCTCTCAGCAGCACCGGTGCAGGTCCCGCTATTCTTCGCAACCCGGGCGGTCGAGCAGGAACAGTTTAGTCAGGAATTGCGACTGGGCGGTACGATTGGTTCCTCTTTCGATTTCGTGACCGGCCTATATTATCTGAACAGCACCTATAATCTTGTCGGTGGCCCTGGTCCCTTTGGCCAAGGATTTGGTACGGTGTTTATTTTCGGTGGACAGGCGGGCGATTTTACGGCTGGGCAAAAAACAGAAGCTTATGCCGCCTTTGCAGACGGCTCCTATGAAATCACCGACAAGCTGACGGTGTCGGCCGGTGTCCGGTACAGCTATGAAGAAAAGGACTTTGATTTAGCCTTTTTTGCTGGCGCTGCCGCTGGTCAGGCGACCTCGCTCAATGCTGATTTCGACGCGCTGACGGGCAGAGTGATCCTGCAATATCAACTCACCGATGACATCATGGCCTTTGGCGGCTGGTCGCGAGGCTTCCGCAGCGGCGGGTTTAACGGTCGTGCTGCCAGCATTGCGGTCGCCGGTCCATACGACCCTGAAACGGTCGATAGTTTCGAGGGCGGTCTACGGATGGAACTTCTCGACCGGCGGCTGCGGTTTAACCCCACAGCATTTTATGCCAATTATCGGAACAAGCAGGAAGAAGTCTCCCAGCCTTCACCGGGCGGCATCCCTGAAACGGTCGTGCAAAATGCCGGTACCGCCAAAATATGGGGCCTCGAACTTGAAACCCAGGCGGTCGTCACGGATGAATTGAACCTGAGAGGGTCGGTCGGCTATCTCAATGCCAAATACGGCGAATTCCTCATTCCAGATCTCGCCAATCCGGGAGGCCCGGACCTCGATGTCGCGAGTGAGCGGCAGCTGCGGAGAGCACCGGACTGGACATTTGCTTTGGGCGCGACTTACACCGCACCATTGACGGATAATATCAACTTTATAGCGACGACCGATTTCAGCTTCATGGATTCCTCTGCGGCCAATCTCGTTCGCGACACCAGCGGGCTGAACCGTGATATTATCGATTCTGTCGCCAGTCTTGATTATACAATCGGGTTGAAAAGCGACAATCCAAGTGGCGTGAACTGGAGTTTGACCGCCTATATGATCGACGCGACGGATGGACGGAACGGGCGCCTTGCGAGCACCCTGGATGTCGGCGTGTTCTACTTTGCAACCGGCGCTCCAACGACACGCTATGGTCTGGAATTCGGCATCGAATTCTGATCGACCATCATAGTCTAGGCATCGCCAACCAGCGATGAGCAAAGGATGAGCGAATGACGACCTCCGAAACGACTGAAAATGCCAAACCATTCTGGCTTAGCGGGAATTTTGCACCCGTTTTTTCAGAAACCACCGCGCATGAATTGTCGGTCACGGGAACCATCCCGGCGGAGTTGAAAGGGCGCTATTTCCGCAATGGGGCCAATCCCCCCTCGGGGAAAAGCGAAGACTGGTTCCTGGCATGTGGCATGATCCATGGTGTCGAATTCGATCGGGGCAATGCCACATGGTACCGCAATCGCTATGTCCAGACCCCTTTGCTCGACGAGGAAACGCCGAGCCAAGAGTCGCGGATGAAGTTGGAAAATTCGATCGCCAACACGCATATCGTTGGCCATGCCGGAAAAATACTGGCGCTCGCGGAACTCAGCCTGCCAATCGAGCTTTCGAAAGAGCTTGATACGGTCGGCCCCTATACGTTCGACGACAAGCTAAAAGCCAATATGACGGCGCATCCGAAAATATGCCCGGTCACCGGTGAGATGTTGTTCTTTGGCTATAGCTTCATGCCACCGTTCCTGACCTACCATCGTGCGTCCGCCTCCGGAGAGCTGATCCAGACGGAGATTATTGATGTGAAGGGCGGCACCATGGCCCATGATTTCAATGTCACGGAAAACTATGTGATATTCATGGATCTACCGATCGTCTTCGACATGAAGCTGCGAATGGAAGGCGGCCTCGGCATCCGGTTTGACGAGGAATATGGCGCGCGTCTCGGCATCATGCCGCGCAATGGCAGCAGCAAGGACGTGATCTGGTTCGAAATCGACCCCTGCTACATCTATCACACAATGAACGCTTATGAAGACGGTGACGAGGTGGTGCTCGATGGCTGTCGCCTGGTCGGATATATGACCAAAGATATGGTCAAACCGCCGCTGCCCAAACTATATCAATGGCGTATGAATCTGAAAACCGGGGCAGTGCGGGAACGACAGATAGACAATTTGGGCGTCGACTTTCCAAGAGTACCGGACAGTAAGGTCGGTCAACCCTACCGCTATGGATATGCCGCCGAATTCGGCAAGGATGACCCAACGGTCGTCGCCTTTCACAAATATGATATGCCGACCGGAAGCAAAAGCTCACATCATTTGAAAGATGGACGCACGGGAAGCGAAGCGGTTTTTGTGCCTGCCGCCAATGGCGCGTCGGAAGATGACGGCTATTTGATGAGCTTTGTCCATGACCCGGCCACGGACAAAAGCGATCTGATCATCCTGGACGCGAAAAATATGGAAAATGAACCGGTTGCGATCGTCCATTTGCCAGCGCGCGTCCCCGCAGGCTTCCACGGCAGCTGGATCGCCGACCTAGATTAGCGCAACTATTTGATATTTCCGCTGGCCCCTTGGGCATGTGATCATCCGAAAAGCACTCACCAAGCCGCAAAGCTGGTAATGGCGTTCGCGGTATCCTTGACCAAGGCCTGACGGTCCAGATCTGGTTCGTCAAACGCTAGCTCAATCATCGCATAGCCGATATCGATGGCCAGCCGGGTTTGACGATAGATCACATCGTAAACCAGTTCGGGAAATAGCGTGACCACATCATCAGCCAGCAAGCTCGCCATCTTGTCATGCGATTCCAGCCTGACCTTGTCCAGCGCCGGCACCGCCCGCAGCGACCGCATCACCCACGGCCCCCCGGTAAATGCCTCTGTCACCTTTATCGTGCGAAATATCAGATATTCGATCTGCTCGGTTGAAAAGTTCGGAGGCGCGGCTTGCCTTTCCCCTGCAACCATATCGACAATGATCTGGTTTTGCTCGTCCATCAATCTGCGCGTCAAAGCCTCTAGAATATCATATTTACTCGAGAAATAGCGGTAGAAAGCAAGCGGCGTCAGCTCCGCATGTTTGACAATCGCATTGGTAGAGATTTTTTCAATACCATCCCGCGCCAGCAATAGGCCGGTGGAACGCATCAGCTTTTCATAGGTCAGTTTGGAACGGCCCTGCTGGGGTGCGTTCGTCGTGGCTGTTTCTATATCCATGACAAACCTCTCAGGCACTGGCGGGGAAGACAGGCCAGCGATCAACAATCGCTCCGTTGTCATAAACCGCAATATCGCCAAATTGCAGGAACACCGCCTCGCTCTGGGTCGGGCGCAGGAAGACAAAGTCATCCGGTGCAACGGCAATCTCGCTGCCACCATTGAGCATTTCCTGATTGCTCGAACGCCCGAAGGTGCTGTTATAGCTCAGGCCCGGCGGGTCCACCGGATGGGCGAGCCAATGGCCGCCATAGATAAAAATTGTTTTCTCGAGATTGCCGTCGAGCATCTTGCGTGCGCCGTCGGCAAATTCCAGTCCCGGCATGCGGGTCTGGTCCAGCGCCTTGATCACCGGCGTCGCGATAAACGAAGCGGGCTGGAAGGCGGAAAGCAGTTCGGTGTCGAAATCCATCGGCTTGACCAGCGCGGAACCCACCGAAATTTCATTGGCAATATCGGTGTTTTTATACAGTCGATAGGTCGGACTGCCGGCGGCATTACGGGTGACTGCCTGCATGGTCGGTTCATCGAAAATGCCATGGGCCGATTGAAGCGCAGCACCATAGATATCCCAAGCACCATTTTTGGCGCGGTCGCGCCAGCCAAGCGCAGTGGGCAGCGCGGACAGATGTGGCTCATAGCCCATGAAGCCTGCAAAGCTCAGCCGGTTGGATTTGCGCAGCTGATCGAGCATTCCGGTCAAAGCATCGCCTGGCTCCATACCGCCGCGATGCAGTCCCACATCCAGTTCGATATTCACCGCCATATCAACGCCAGCGGCATCGGCAATCGCAGCATATTCCTGCAAACGCTGCGGTGTATCGACCAGCCACTGAATATTGCGCGCCGCATCAACCTGTTCGACCGGCATCTGTTCAAAATAATTTTTGGCGGCCTGCGCAGGCAATGGCTTGCCGATCAATTGATTTGCCTCCGGCATCGCTTGGGACAGCGCCAGCAACATCGGCAGGTTGAACGTCATCAGCCGGTCGGTGCCGCTGCGGGCCCGCACATGGCCAATGAGATCAAGCGAGGGCAGCGATTTGGCGACAATCCGGTAGCCCATGCCGTCGGGCAGATCCTGCATCAATTGATCGATATTGGCGTTGAGCCGATTGCGATCCACGACCAAGGTCGGGGTAGCGATACCGGCTGCTTTCAACGCCTTCTGCATATCCAGGAAATATTCGCCACGCGGCCCGCTCTTATCTGATGATCTGCTCAATGCTATCGCTCCTCCCGCTACGACCGCTCCGCCTATCAGCATCGTTCGTCGTGATAATTTAGCCATCATGTTTCGCCCCAGATTTTGGCCATATAGCGGCTGACAAATTTGCCCGTCGGATCTAGCTGCTTGCGCAGCGCGTTAAACGCGTCAAACTGAGGGTAGAGTTCGGACAGTTGCTCCGCCTCTAAGCTATGGAATTTCCCCCAATGCGGCCTTCCGCCGTTGCGCAGGAACAGAGGTTCAAATTCACTGAAAAAAAAGTCAAATTCTTCGCTGGCCTCGGCATGTATGGCTATCGACATTCTATGGCCGTCGTTGAACGGGCTCAGCCAGGCATCATCCGGTGCCGTCACACGCGCTTCTATCGGGAAATAGGCTGATTTTCTCGCCTCCATCATCGCGATGACTTCGCGCAGCGTATCAATGCCCTTGTCCAGCGCCATATGATATTCCATCTCGTTAAATTTGGTTGGTCGGCTGGTCGCGAGCAGCTTCCACGCTTCGTCGGTGGTATCTTCGACCGGACCCTCGGCGATCTCTCCGGCCGCTACCTTTTCGCGCAGCCAAGGCCACCAACCAAAGACATCCCGCAAATCACGGAGACCTGCGACAAAATCTTCATCGCCGCTGGGTTCCTGCCCCTTTACCGGACCGTCGTGAAGATCATGGGCAAAGGCAGCGGCAAAACCGGTTCCGGGGAAATAGAGTATTTCAAAATTGCGGTGTTTTTTGGATAGCGCGTGATAACGATCCAGCAGGCTGTCTATTTTTTCCAGCCAGACCTGCCGCCGCAGAGCAAAGGCTTTGTCGAGTTTCAGATCATAGCGGGTAATGACCCCCAAAGACCCGAGCGACACTTTGCCCGCCTGAAACAGTTCCGGATTTTTGTCCGCGCTCACATCCAGAATCTCGCCGGACGCGGTCACAAGCTCAAAGCCCCGCACATAGTCATGAATGGCCGTCAGATTACGCCCGGTGCCATGGGTGCCGGTGGAAAAGCCGCCGGCCAGCGTCTGGACATCAATGTCAGGCAGATTGGGAAAGGCCAGACCTTGCTCGCTCAACAAGCGCGCGGCTTGCTGCAATCTGGTGCCCGCGCCCAGACGTGCGGTCTGTGCTTCTGTATCATGGCTGGTCAGTCCGGCCAGCGCGCCAACATCGATGATCGTGCCGTCTGCGGGAACCAGTGCGGTAAAACTATGGCTACTCCCGACCGGCCGGATTGGCGCTGGCGACGTTTTAATCAAGTCGGCGACCAGATCACTGCTCGTCGGAGCGGCTATCTGTTGCGGCGTTGCCTTTTGATAGCCCGTCCAATTCATCCAGGCCCGCCTCCCCGGCGGAACCTCCGGTAGATCAGGAGAAAAGCCTTCCCGTGTGAAATCCTGCGAGGACCACCAAATCTGGCGGCCCGCCGGTATAGCGACCGCAACGGCGGCGCCTCCCAGCAACAATGCTCTGCGGGAAATGGCCATTAGTCACTTCTCCCCGCCATAAAGTCTATCAACGCCGTGAATTCCGCATCACTGCAATCATTGCACAGCCCCATGGGCGGCATCGCGTTGAGCCCATCTTTGGTGGACAGCAGCAGATCATCCATAGATTTTTCCGCATAACGGACTTGCCAAGCGGCTTCATGTTTTGTGAGCGGGGCCATGGCGTCGACCATCGAATGACAGGTTCGGCAGGAACGATCATATTTCGCGGCAATTGCCGCATCGGCGGGCATGCTGTCCTGCGCGATTTTTATATCAGCGGTAGATGGCGTGATATCCTGCGCGAACGATTGCGATGACCCTCCGGCCTCTTCCGTATCCTGCTGACCACATGCCGCCGTCATCAGAACCAGCCCACATATTAATATGTTACGCAAGATCACGCCCCCCAATCCATCACAATAGTAATAACTACTGTTACACATTGGAGAATGATCCGCAATGGCCAACCTTGGGTGTCGGAGCATGGCTGGGCACCCGAAGCCAATCTGCCCGAAACTAATCGGAGCGCCCGCGACAAGTTTTCAAACGCCCACGCCCCTTGACTTCCCTGCTCCACCCGTTAATGGCTCCCCTACAAATTGCGGTTCGGTCAAACGAATCACAATTTCCGTCCGAGACAGCGGGTGAGAGCAATTTGGCTCTCTTAATTTCCAGCCTAGACGGGGATCAGTTTTTTCGTGTGGAGACACACGGGCACGCAGCCAGCGTTCCAGAACGCGGCAGAGCGACCAAAACCCCCCCTTCGGATTATATGGTGCGGCACATTGCCAAACCTTTCGCTCGTCATGCTGAACCCGTTTCAGGATGACGGTAACTAGAATTGGATATGGGCTTCGGCGCATATCCACGTGAAGGAGCAAAATATGGATCGTGGTCAAAAGACCGAAGCGATTGCCGCTCTGAACGCAGCTTTCAAAGAGGCTGGGGTCGTCGTGGTAACACGCAACCTGGGTCTGACTGTGGCTCAATCTACCGAGCTGCGGACGAAGATGCGGAACGAAGGCGCAAGCTTTAAAGTCTCTAAAAACCGCCTTGCCAAGCTGGCTCTGGAAGGAACCGACTATACCCCGATAGCAGATATGCTGTCTGGTCCGGTCGCGCTCGCAACATCGGATGATCCGGTGGCGGCTGCAAAAGTGGCAGTCGCATTTGCAAAAACCAACGATCGTTTGGAAATCGTTGGCGGCGCAATGGGTGACACCCTTCTTGACGAAGCAGGCGTAAAATCTCTGGCCTCCATGCCATCTCTTGATGAACTGCGCGGAACGATTGTTGGATTGCTTGTTGCACCACAAACGAAAATCGCTCGGGTTGTTAAAGAACCTGCTGGAGCCCTTGCCCGTGTAGTTGGCGCTTATGCCGCTTCGGGTGAATGAATTTAACTTTTAGAATATTTAGAAAATTGGAGCGTATTTAAAATGGCTGATATTGCAAAACTAGTTGAAGAACTTTCGAAACTCACCGTCATGGAAGCGGCTGAACTGTCCAAAGCACTGGAAGAAGAGTGGGGCGTTTCCGCTGCTGCTGCTGTTGCTGTTGCTGGACCTGCTGCTGCAGGCGGCGAAGCGGCTGCTGAAGAGAAAGACGAATTTGACGTCATTCTGACCGGCGACGGCGGCAAGAAAATCCAGGTGATTAAAGAAGTCCGTGCGATCACGGCTCTGGGCCTCACCGATGCCAAAGCTCTTGTTGAAGGCGCACCGAAGCCAATCAAAGAAGGCGTCAACAAAGCAGAAGCAGAAGAAATCAAAGGCAAAATCGAAGCTGCTGGCGGTACCGTCGAGCTCAAATAAGCTTTTCGACTTTGAATTTTTAAAGGGCGGTTTCCGGTTTGGAAGCCGCCCTTTTTCTATGCTGTCTTCCAGGCCCCGCAATCGGGTGACTTTTCCGACCGGAATGATTGACAGGGTGCCGCCGCTGCGCAACTAAGACGTTTCTTATTTCCGGGAGACAATATGAGCGACAATCAAGACCTGATCGATCTCGTCCGGACCATCCCCGACTATCCCAAGCCCGGCATCCAGTTCCGCGATGTGTCCACCCTGCTGCTCGACGGCCCCGCTTTTCGTCAGACCATCGACCGGATGATCGCGCTGGTCGATCCCGGCAGTTTCGACCTGATCGCTGGTATAGAGGCCCGCGGTTTCATCGTTTCAGCAGCCATGTCCTATGCACTGGAAAAGGGCAAAGTCATGCTACGCAAGCCCGGAAAACTACCGGGAGAAGCCGTCAGTATCGACTATGCGCTGGAATATGGCACCGACCGGATCGAAATGCATGTCGACGCCATTCAACCGGGGCAGCGTGTGCTATTGGTCGATGATCTGATCGCCACGGGCGGAACGGCCATGGCCGGCGTGGAATTGTTGCGGGGTCAGGGCGCGATTGTCGATTCTGCTCTGTTCATCGTTGACCTGCCCGATTTGGGCGGCGCGCGGAAACTATCCGCAGCCGGCGTGAACCCGATGGCACTAATGGCCTTTGCCGGTGACTGAACATATCACAATCATCACCGGTGTGCAGGACGAAGCGGACGCGTTCCTGCGCGATCACCCGGTAATGCGGATAGACAGTCCGTTGGGCGAAGTGCGCCAGCTCGACCACGGGGGAAAGACGGTCAGCATTTTATGCTCCGGCATCGGCAAGGTACATGCCGGTGCGGCTGCTCTTTATATGCACAGTCACTTCAACCCCGATCTCTTTCTCGTGATCGGAACTGCCGGTCATATCAGCGGCAAACAGGGCGATTGTTTCTATCTCAGCGAGACCTTGCAAGCTGACTATGGCACATTGGAAAGATCCGGCGCGCATGATGGCTTTACCCATTATAATGCCGGGGCGTGGCCCATTGGTCCTGCCGACTGGAAGCCCTTTGAGGCCCATCCAATGCCAGCAGCACTTGCCCTGCCCCAAGCACGGATTGCGACGGCGGACTGTTTTGTGAAATGCCCCGATCGCTCTGCCTATCTACGCGACACACTCCAATCTGATCTCGTTGATATGGAAACAGCAGCGGTGGCTCAAATCGCTGCGCTACTCGATATCCCTTGGGTGGGGATCAAGGCCGTGACCGATGGCGCCAACAGCGACAGTTCCGGCGATTTTCACGCCAATCTGGAAAGAGCGGCCAACCGCGCCGCTCATGAAGCAGCGCGGTTTATCGAATTGCTTTAACTCGCCACCCAATTGCCGTGGAATCCTGGCGGGATACGGTGAGGCAGGTGGATCACCGCCTGCGGCTCGCCAAGGAAATCATCCGCGTTCAAAATCTGTAGCTCGGTGGTTTCATTGCTCATATCGATCACCAGACCGATCAACCATCCCTCATCTTCACCGGCATCATCGCTGCGAGGAACGAAGACAAATTCTCCCGGATGGCGGTCTTCGCCAAAATTCCGCACCGCAGTTTCGCCGGTTGTGAGATCATGTTTGAACAATTCCGTCCCTGCCATATCGAGTTCGTCCGGGCGCCCTGCCAATGCAATGCTATAGATATAGCGATAATCCTGCGTGGTCTTCCGCTCGTCATAGCGCGGAAATTCCTGAGCCCGATCGCTCAGCGTTTTGCGCGCGACCTTTTGCGTGACCGGGTCGACCGTCCACCGTTCAAGCCTTGACCATGCCCCGCCCGGTCCGAAGGTCGTCCGCGCATAGGTGCTTTCATGCACGACAACATCGACGATCACCTTGCCGTCTTTGGTCTCGAAGGCATTGGCGGGGTGATAGACATAGCAGGGATCAACCGCGCACCAGATCGTGTCTCTACCCGAACCATCGCGGGGGCATAGGCCAACCCGGGCGGGATGATCGGGGTTCCAGTCATAAGGAAAAGTGAAGCCGGCCAGCATGCGCTTCATCGAAAAAGTTGCCGGCAGGTCAAAGACCAGCACATAATTGTCGGTGATCTGGCAATCGTGGATCGATGGACCATCTTTCACCGCAATCGGTTCTTGCCGCTTCACCAGTCCATCGGTGCCAAGCACCGTGTGCCAGACCTTGTCGGCGACCGGCGCGTCATAAACGATCGCATGGGTTTCGCCGGTCTTGGGGTCGATATGAGGATGAGCAGAAAATCCGTGCTCCAATGTGCCGTCAAATGGATTATGTGCAATCGTATCCAGTTCGTCGGTCAACTCCACCGGAAATCCGCCTGCCTCGACAATAGCGAAGGTCCGGCCGTTGATACCAACAACATTGGTGTTGGCATTATCCGTCCGCGGCCTGCGGGTCCCAGGCTTGCGTTCCTCACCCAAGGCATCGCTGACGGCATTGGAACGCACCCAGCGGTTGCGATACCATAGAGCCTTGCCATCGACGATGCGGACACCGTGGGTCATGCCATCGCCGACAAACCAGTGATAGCTGGCCTCGTCCGGCGTGGTCACCGGATTGGGACCAATGCGCAAATAGCGGCCATCAAGTGTTTTCGGAATTTCGCCATCCACCTTCATATCGGCAAGCGTGATCTCTTCGGTCATCGGCTTATGAATGCCGGTCAGATAAGGATGCCCGCCTTCGGGTGCCTTCATCCGTTTACGGTTGAGGCCAGCCACGCCAGTCAGAACCGGTGTAACGGCTGCGCGAATGGTTTTTTCAATTACGGAAGCCATAGAAAATTCCTTCTAGTTAAACCTGATGTCGGCGATTGTGGCGATTGCCATTGCCAGCAATATGAGGCCGCCAAGATGGGGGCGACGGAGCGCAGCAAGATTGCCGATTCCGGACAGCGCGAAAATAATGGCTGCAGTGATCGGCAACAGATCATCGCCGGATTGCAAGCGGTTGAACAATACGGCGATGCCAAGTCCCGCCCAAGCCAGTGACGGGATGTGAAAGACCACCCGGATGATATCGCGCATCGTCCGCACGGCAAGCATTCCGCCCATGCGCTCGCGATAGAGTGGGCCGAGAATGATCCGTTCGCTAATCACCGAATGCGCGATCGCGACGATCAATCCAAGTCCGGCGACAATGAACGCGTAAATCAACATTGATGATGTCTCCTTCTATCTTGGCAAATCGAATCGGTATGTTTATGGTGTTAACATGACGATCAATGATAACAGTGTCAACATAAGTCTTCTAAATGGTGAAACATGCCTCCATCTCTTCCAATGAACGCGTCCTATCATCACGGCGACCTGCGCTCTGCGACCCTGCAACTGGGCATGGAGCGGCTGGAGAGTCAGGAGCAACCGGAACTCGGCTTGCGCGCCCTGGCCCGTGACCTTGGCGTTTCGGCAACAGCGCTATATCGTCATTTCCCCAATAAGGATGCGCTGCTCGATGCGCTTGCGCTAGAGGGGCTCAACCGCCTCGGCAGAAACCAGGCAGAAGCAGGAGCAGCAGCAGGCGGCGGCCGGGCCGGCTTTGCCGAGGTCGGGGCGACCTATGTTGATTGGGCGGTCGAACACCCTGCCCTGCTTCGCCTGATCTACACGCGGGTCGGCAAGGTCGATGTTGATATCGATGATCCGTCCGCCATGGGCGAAGCCTTCCATCAACTGCGCAAAGGCATCGCGGCGGCGATGCCCGAAGGCCTGACTCCAGAGGACCGTACTGTTGCAACGCTGCGGGCATGGTCTCTGGTTCACGGTCTCGCGATGTTGATTCTCGATGGCCAAGTCGACTATGATCCAGCGATGGTCAGGAATATCGTTCGGACCAGCGTCGTCACACCGGCCAAGGCCCCTTGACCCAAATCCAACATTTCCCTATATCCCGCGCTCACCACAGATTTCGAGACAGGGCGTGCAGTCG
Organism: Parasphingorhabdus sp.; assembly: GCF_039939955.1. Classification (GTDB taxonomy): domain Bacteria; phylum Pseudomonadota; class Alphaproteobacteria; order Sphingomonadales; family Sphingomonadaceae; genus Parasphingorhabdus. The sequence continues at coordinate 25,611 of NZ_JBDVHS010000002.1, forward strand.
CGCGGTACGCCAAAAGAAATGAAATTTGCACGGTTTTCAGGACGCTAAAAAGCTGCAGTTTCCCACCTTGGGGGACGTGCGGCTTTTCTTGTCTTGAAGCGCCTCCACATTTTGATTTTCCGCCGGTTTTCCGGCGATGGCGAGAAGGCAAAACTATATGGCTACCCAAGCAGCTTCGGTCAAAACGACAGCTCCGAAACCGACCCGCAAGAAACGCATTCGCAAAATCTTCGGCGATATTCACGAAGTCATTGAGATGCCGAATCTCATCGAAGTTCAGCGCGAATCATATGAACAGTTTCTGCGTTCTGATGCCTCGATCGGATATGTATCCGGCCTCGAAAAAACGCTGCGCAGCGTTTTCCCGATCCGCGATTTTGCTGGCACTGCCGAAATGGACTTCGTCAACTATCAGCTCGAAGATCCCAAATATAATGTAGAAGAATGTCGTCAGCGCGGCATCACCTATGCAGCACCGATGAAAGTCACGCTGCGCCTGATCGTCTTTGAAGTCGATCCAGAAACCGAAGCGCGCTCCGTTCTCGATATTAAAGAACAAGACGTTTATATGGGCGACATGCCTTTGATGACCAAGAACGGCACGTTCGTCATCAACGGTACAGAGCGTGTTATCGTCAGCCAGATGCACCGTTCGCCCGGTGTCCTGTTTGACCATGACCGCGGCAAGACCCACTCGTCTGGCAAATTCCTGTTCGCTGCCCGCGTCATTCCTTACCGTGGCAGCTGGCTCGACTTTGAATTTGACGCAAAAGACATCGTCAACGTCCGTATTGACCGTAAGCGTAAGCTTCCCGTGACCGCATTGCTGCGTTCGCTGGGTGATGCGATCCTTGAAGTCAAAGAGAAGAAGCCTGATTTCAAAGCGGGTGAAATGGTCCGTGTCGGCGGCATGAAGCAGCCTGCTGAAATTCTCGAAATCGACGGCAATTTGATCACCATCCGCGAACCAATGGGCGCGATTGAATTTAACGGTGGCAAGATTGAAGATGAAGGCCGCACCAAGAGCGCCGAAATCGTCAAGATCGTCAAACAGGGCTATTCGGAAGAAGATATCCTGAACCTGTTCTACGACCGCATCGTTTACAAGCGTGCGAAAGATGGCTGGACCATTCCTTTCGTGACCGAACAATGGCGCGGACTGAAGCCGACCTTTGACATTGTCGACGCCAAAAGCGGCGAAATCGTCTTTGAAGCCGGTGCCAAGATCACACCGCGCGCAGCGAAAAAAGCTGAATCCGATGGCATGAAGGATATTGTCATCCCGACCGAGGAAATCTTCGGCCGCTACAGTGCTTTTGACCTGATCAACGAAAAAACCGGCGAGATTTATATCGAAGCTGGTGACGAAGTGACCGCAGAAAATCTCGAGAAGATTGACAATGCTGGCATCGACGCACTCGAATTGCTGGACATTGACCATGTCACGACCGGCCCTTGGATCCGCAACACGTTGAAAGTCGACAAGGCGGAAGACCGTGACGGTGCGCTTTCCGACATTTATCGTGTCATGCGTCCTGGCGAGCCACCAACGCGCGAAACCGCAGAAGCTCTGTTCGAAGGCCTGTTCTTCGATCCAGAACGCTATGACCTCAGCGCCGTGGGCCGTGTAAAACTCAACATGCGCCTCGATCTGGATGCGCCGGCTGATTATACAATCCTCCGCAAAGAAGACATTCTGGAAGTTGTGAAAACCCTCGTCGATCTGAAAGACGGCAAGGGCGAAGTCGATGATATCGATAACCTCGGCAACCGCCGTGTTCGTTCTGTTGGCGAACTTCTGGAAAACCAATATCGCGTCGGCCTGCTTCGTATGGAGCGTGCCGTCAAAGAACGCATGAGCAGCGTAGACGTATCCACCGTGATGCCGAACGATCTGATCAATGCGAAACCTGCGGTTGCAACGGTTCGTGAATTCTTCGGCTCTTCGCAGCTGTCCCAGTTCATGGATCAGACCAACCCGCTTTCGGAAGTCACCCATAAACGCCGTGTCTCAGCCTTGGGCCCCGGTGGTTTGACCCGTGAACGCGCTGGTTTTGAAGTCCGCGACGTTCACCCGACCCACTATGGTCGTATCTGTCCGATTGAAACGCCGGAAGGTCCGAACATTGGTCTGATCAACTCGCTGGCATCATTCAGCCGCGTCAACCAATATGGCTTTATCGAAACACCATATCGGAAAGTCGTCGACAATAAGGTCACCAACGACGTTGTCTATCTCTCCGCGATGGAAGAGCAGAAGCACACGGTCGCACAGGCCAATGCAGATTTGAATGCGGATGGCAGCTTTGTTGAGGAAATCGTTTCCTCCCGTCAGGCTGGCGAATTCCTCATGGCACCACGCGACATCATCACTTTGATGGACGTTAGCCCGAAACAGCTGGTTTCGGTGGCTGCCTCGCTTATCCCATTCCTGGAAAACGATGACGCTAACCGCGCATTGATGGGATCAAACATGCAACGTCAGGCCGTGCCTTTGGTGAAAGCCGAGGCGCCGTTTGTCGGTACCGGCATGGAAGAGACTGTGGCCCGTGACTCCGGTGCTGCGATTGCCGCGAAACGCGCTGGTATTGTCGATCAGGTGGATGCCACCCGTATCGTCATTCGCGCATCGGGTGCCGTGGAAGCTGGTCGATCCGGTGTGGACATCTACACGCTGCAGAAATTCCAGCGTTCCAACCAAAACACCTGCATCAACCAACGTCCGTTGGTGAAAGTGGGCGAAATTGTTCAGCAAGGCGATACCATTGCTGACGGTCCATCTACCGACATGGGTGAATTGGCGCTCGGCAAGAACAGCCTTGTCGCCTTCATGCCTTGGAATGGCTACAATTATGAGGATAGTATCCTCATCTCCGAACGGATCGTGAAAGACGACGTCTTCACCTCGATCCATATCGAAGAATTTGAAGTCATGGCCCGCGACACCAAGCTCGGCCCCGAAGACATTACCCGTGACATTCCAAATGTCGGTGAAGATGCCCTGCGCAATCTCGACGAAGCGGGCATCGTCTATATCGGTGCAGAAATTGAACCGGGCGATATTCTGGTCGGCAAGATCACACCGAAGGGTGAATCGCCAATGACGCCGGAAGAAAAACTTCTCCGCGCAATCTTTGGTGAAAAAGCTTCGGATGTGCGGGACACCTCCTTGCGTCTGCCTCCTGGCGTTGCGGGTACCGTTGTTGAGGTTCGTGTGTTTAACCGCCACGGCATCGACAAAGACGAACGCGCCTTGGCCATTGAACGCGAAGAAATTGCGCGCTTTACCAAGGATCGCGATGACGAACGCGCTATCCTTAATCGCGCTACGTTCAACACGTTGAAAGATATGCTGATCGGTCAAACGGCAACTTCTGCACCGAAGCCAATGAAGAAAGGCGCTGCGATTACTGCAGAAAGCCTGTCCGAACTGGAACAGGTCGACTGGTGGAAGATTGCGGTCAAGGACGATCAGGTTCAATCAGACTTCGAAGCCACGCGTCAACAATATGACGAAGCAATCAAGCTGATCAACGAACGGTTCGAAGACCGTCGTGAGAAGCTGGAGCGCGGCGACGAATTGTCACCAGGCGTGTTGAAAATGGTCAAAGTCTTCGTCGCGGTGAAGCGCAAGCTGCAACCAGGCGACAAAATGGCTGGCCGTCACGGCAACAAAGGGGTTATCTCCCGCATCCTTCCACAGGAAGATATGCCGTTCCTCGAAGATGGTACCCCGGTTGACATCGTGCTCAACCCATTGGGTGTGCCGTCGCGAATGAACGTCGGACAGATTTTTGAAACCCATCTTGGCTGGGCCGCACGTGGTCTGGGCGAGCAGGTAACGAAAGCTCTGGAAGAATGGAAACTGGCTAACCCTGATCCGAAGGCGGCACCACCGCCCGACGCGGTCAAAGAACGGTTGAAGGTCATTTACGGCGAGCAATATCATGACGATATCGATAGCCGCGAGACCGGTGAGATTGTTGAAATGGTCGGCCATCTTCGTCACGGTGTTCCTATGGGAACGCCTGTCTTTGACGGTGCGCATGAAAGCGACGTTTCCGACATGCTTGAACTGGCAGGTCTAGATCGCAGCGGTCAGGTCAATCTCTTTGATGGCCGGACCGGCGACAAGTTCGACCGTAAGGTGACCGTGGGCTATATTTACATGCTCAAACTGCACCATCTGGTTGATGACAAGATCCACGCACGTTCCATTGGACCGTACAGCCTTGTCACGCAGCAGCCTCTTGGCGGTAAAGCGCAATTTGGCGGACAGCGTTTCGGGGAAATGGAAGTATGGGCACTGCAAGCTTACGGCGCGGCTTACACGCTGCAGGAAATGCTGACGGTCAAGTCGGATGACGTGATCGGCCGGACCAAGGTTTACGAAGCCATCGTCAAAGGCGACGATACATTCGAAGCCGGCGTTCCGGAAAGCTTTAACGTTCTGGTCAAAGAAATGCGGTCGCTCGGCCTCAACGTCCAACTCTCCAGCTTCGGTGACGAAGATGAAGAAGGCGATGATGACGACGGCATTGCGATAGCGGCGGAGTGAAGCGCTAGTTTCACTCCACCCTGCATTTGAAATTTGGGGCGAAAGCCCAAGAGGAATTAAGACATGAACCAAGTAACAAATTTTGCAAATCCGATCGCAAAGCCAGAAACATTTGACCAGATCCAAATTGGTCTTGCTTCGCCAGAGCGCATCCGCAGCTGGTCCTTTGGTGAAATCAAGAAACCAGAAACCATCAACTACCGGACCTTCAAGCCGGAGCGTGATGGCCTATTCTGCGCACGTATCTTTGGTCCGGTAAAAGATTACGAATGCCTATGCGGCAAATATAAGCGCATGAAGTACAAAGGCATCGTCTGCGAAAAATGCGGTGTTGAAGTCACGGTCACCAAAGTACGCCGGGAACGCATGGGTCATATCGACCTTGCCGCTCCGGTCGCGCATATCTGGTTCCTGAAATCCCTGCCATCGCGCATCGGTCTATTGCTCGACATGCAGCTCAAGCAGCTGGAACGCGTGCTCTATTTCGAAAGCTATGTGGTTATCGAACCCGGTTTGACGGCTCTGGAAAAATTCCAGCTGCTGACCGAAGACGAAATGCTCGAAGCACAGGATGAATATGGCGAAGATGCTTTCTCTGCCGGTATCGGTGCTGAAGCCGTCAAGATCATGCTGCAAGACCTCGATCTGGAGCAGGAACGCGACGATCTGATGGAAGATCTGCGGACGACCAAGTCGACGCTGAAACCCAAGAAGATCATCAAACGCCTCAAGGTTGTCGAAAGCTTCATCGATTCCGGTAACAAGCCAGAATGGATGATCCTGGAAATCATTCCAGTGATTCCACCCGAATTGCGCCCGCTGGTGCCTTTGGATGGCGGCCGCTTCGCGACCTCCGATCTCAACGACCTCTATCGTCGCGTGATCAACCGGAACAACCGTTTGAAACGCCTGATGGAACTCCGCGCGCCAGACATCATCGTCCGGAACGAGAAGCGTATGCTTCAGGAATCGGTTGATGCTTTGTTCGACAATGGTCGTCGTGGCCGGACCATCACCGGCGCAAACAAACGTCCGCTGAAATCCCTGTCCGACATGCTCAAGGGCAAACAGGGCCGTTTCCGTCAGAACCTTCTCGGTAAGCGCGTCGACTATTCCGGTCGTTCGGTTATCGTGACCGGTCCTGAGCTGAAATTGCATCAATGTGGTCTGCCGAAGAAAATGGCCTTGGAATTGTTCAAGCCGTTCATCTACGCGCGCCTCGATGCCAAGGGCCTCTCGATGACGCTCAAACAGGCCAAGAAATGGGTCGAAAAAGAGCGGAAAGAAGTTTGGGATATTCTGGAAGAAGTGATCCGCGAGCATCCCGTGATGCTGAACCGCGCACCAACGCTTCACCGTTTGGGCATCCAGGCTTTTGAACCGGTATTGATCGAAGGCAAAGCCATCCAGCTTCACCCGCTGGTCTGCTCCGCCTTTAACGCCGACTTTGACGGTGACCAAATGGCGGTTCACGTTCCTCTGAGCCTCGAGGCCCAGTTGGAAGCACGTGTCTTGATGATGTCGACCAACAACATCCTGTCGCCTGCCAATGGTAAGCCAATCATCGTTCCTTCGCAGGATATGGTTCTCGGTATCTATTATCTGACAATGGATCGTAAGGGTGAACCGGGCGAAGGCATGTTGCTGGCGGATATGGCCGAAGTGCATCAGGCGCTGGAAATTGGTGCGGTGACTTTGCACTCCAAAATCACCACCCGGGTTCCGCAGACCGATGAGGAAGGCAACCCCATTCTCAAGCGGTTCGAAACCACACCAGGTCGTTTGCTGATCGCAGAATGCCTGCCGAAATCACATCTGGTTCCATTCGATATCGTGAACCGCTTGCTGACCAAAAAAGAAGTCGGCGACGTGATTGACCAAGTCTATCGCCACACCGGCCAGAAAGACACGGTCCTGTTCGCCGATGCGATCATGGGTCTGGGCTTCCGCCACGCTTGCCGTGCCGGTATTTCCTTCGGCAAGGATGACATGATCATTCCTGATTCCAAAGATGCGACGGTTGAAGAAACCCGCGCTTTGGCCGCTGACTATGAGCAGCAATATCAAGATGGTCTGATCACCCAGCAGGAAAAATATAACAAAGTGATCGACGCATGGTCTCGCTGTGGTGACACGGTTGCGAACGCGATGATGGACGAGCTGGCCGCGACGCCAGAGGACGAACATGGTCGCGAGCGCGAGATTAACGCGATCTACATGATGAGCCACTCCGGGGCGCGTGGTTCACCAGCACAGATGAAGCAGTTGGGCGGCATGCGCGGCCTGATGGCTAAGCCTTCTGGCGAGATTATTGAAACACCGATTATCTCGAACTTTAAAGAAGGCCTGACGGTTCTGGAATATTTCAACTCGACTCACGGGGCGCGTAAAGGCCTTGCGGATACGGCGTTGAAAACGGCAAACTCGGGTTATCTGACTCGCCGTCTGGTTGACGTCTCGCAGGATTGCACGATTGTTGAAAATGACTGCGGCACCGAAAATGCACTGGAGATGAAAGCCATCGTCCAGGGCGGTTCGGTTATCGCATCGCTTGGCGAACGTATCTTGGGCCGGACCATGGCTGAAGATATTATCGACAGCAAAGATGATAGCGTTGTGATCAAGGCGGGCACGTTGCTCGACGAAGCAGCCATCCTTGTGATCGAAGAGCTCGGCATTCAGTCTGCGCGCATCCGCTCGCCTCTGGTTTGCGAATCCAAAATGGGCGTCTGTGGCACCTGCTACGGTCGTGACCTTGCTCGCGGTACACCGGTGAATATCGGTGAAGCAGTTGGCGTTATCGCGGCTCAGTCTATTGGTGAGCCGGGTACGCAGCTTACGATGCGGACCTTCCACATCGGCGGCGCGGCACAGCTCAACGAGCAGTCCAATCTGGAATCGGTTGCCGAAGGTAAGGTCGAATATCGCGACATGCCGGTCATCGAAGACAAGAACGGACGCTTCCTGTCCTTGGCGCGTAGCGGTATCATCGCTGTGATCGACGATGAAGGGCGTGAACGGTCTGCCGATAAGGTGCCTTATGGTACCAGCGTGCTGGTCAAAGATGGCGCGAAAGTCAGCTTGGGCGATCGTCTGGCAGAATGGGATCCATTCACCATGCCGATGATCACCGAGAAGCCTGGTGTCATCAAATATCAGGACGTCATCGAAGGCAAGACGATGACCGAGCAGACCGATGAAGCCACCGGTATCGCACAACGTGTGATCACGGAATATCGGGCTTCTGGCCGTGGCGCCAACAAAGAGGACCTTCGTCCTCGCCTCACCCTGATGGATGAGAATAGCGGTGAATCCGGTCGTTATATGCTCGCCAATGGCGCAACCCTGTCCGTCGATGACGGCGCAAAGGTTGCTGCTGGTGACGTGCTGGCACGTGTTTCTCGCGAAGCTGCGAAAACGCGTGACATTACGGGTGGTCTGCCACGTGTGGCCGAACTGTTCGAAGCGCGTATTCCGAAGGACAATTCGATCATCGCCAAAATCGACGGACGGATTGAATTTGTTCGCGATTATAAAGCGAAACGCAAGATCGCGATTGTTCCGGAAGAAGGCGAACCAGTCGAATATCTGGTGCCGAAGACGAAAGTCATCGACGTGCAGGAAGGCGATTTCGTTAAGAAAGGCGACAATCTGGTTTCCGGTTCTCCGGATCCGCATGACATTCTGGAAGTTCTGGGGATTGAGGCTTTGGCCGAATATCTCGTTTCGGAAATTCAGGAAGTCTATCGTCTGCAGGGCGTGAAAATCAACGATAAGCACATTGAGACGATTGTTCGTCAGATGTTGCAGAAAGTTGAGATCACCAATGGCGGTGATACGACGCTTCTACCCGGCGAGCAGGTCGATCTCGAAGAGATGATGGAATATAATGCGAAGCTGACCAAGAAGCAGGTTCCTGCGGAAGGTAAGCCAGTGCTTCTTGGTATCACCAAGGCCAGCCTGCAAACCCGTAGCTTCATCTCTGCGGCTTCTTTCCAAGAAACCACCCGGGTGCTTACCCAGGCGGCGGTCGAGGGCAAGAAGGATCAGCTGATCGGTCTCAAGGAAAACGTGATCGTTGGTCGCTTGATCCCTGCCGGTACGGGTGCGGGCATGAACCGTGCACGGATTGCTGCAACCAGCCGCGATGCAGCCTTGCGGGCGCAACAGCAGAAAATGCTCGATGCGATGCAGGCCGCTGCGGATCTGAAAGCTGAGGAAGTAGCGAAAGCCGCAACCCCTGCTGAAGCAGAACCAACGGCAGAGGAAGTCTTTGCTGCACCAGAAGCTGAAGTAGCGGTTGAAGAACCAGCTGTTGAAGAAGCGCCTGCAGCAGAAGCAGAAACCGACGAAAAAGAATAAGCTTCACGGCTTAATCATATTAAAAAGGCCCCGCTGGAGACGATCCAGCGGGGCCTTTTTTACGCGTGGACGCTGTAGCTAACTCACGGCAACATCCGCCAGCGCTTCGTTCAGCGCCGTTTCGCCCTTCATCATCTGCTGGTCGGCCGCAACTATCGTCACATCGGTAATACCGACAAAGCCCAATATGTGACGCAGATAGCCGGAAGCAAAGTCGATGTCGCTGCCCACTTCGGTTCCACCCGATGCAATAAGCACATAGGCCTTCTTTCCGGTCAGCAGGCCTTCGGGGCCGTTGGCGGTATATTGGAACGTCTTGCGCGCCCGGGCGATCATATCGATCCAAGCCTTTAAAGAGGCGGGGACGGAAAAATTATAGATGGGCGTACCGATCACTAAAGTGTCTGCGGCAATCAGTTCATCTACCAACCGATCGGACAAAGCCAGCTCTGCCTTTTGCGCGTCTGTCCGCTCGTTTTCATCGGTGAAATTCGCATGCACCCAATCTTCAGTCACAAAAGGAAGGGCTTCGGATATCTGCCCGACTTTCTATGTCAAAAAGCCTTGGATGCGGGCGATCTGATCGATGTCCTCCCGGGATGGCACATCGGCGACGTCGCCATCAATATTGTGATGCCCCCTTCCCGGCTGCGTCCGGCCCGGGTCGATGCTTTGGTCAACTATCTCAAGGATAATTTGCGCTAGCGAGAAGCCGCCGCGATTTCGCTGTCCTACATCAGCCAAATTCTGTATTTTCCTTTTTCACCAATGAAATGATGATCTGCGCCCATGACAATAGACTTCTTGCCAACCGATATTTCAGAAGCGCCAGACGGCGTGTTTGTCGCAAAATTCGGGGGTGGAGATATTTTTTCTCTTACACTGTAAACTTTGTAAAGTTCGTCAGGAAAAATAGGCCCGAATATTAATGCCCCTCGAAACCATATTCTTGTTCATCGCTGTCGACATGATGTTTTGTCTCTCCCCCGGGCCGGCGACCATGGTCACTGTCAGCCACGCGCTGCCACAGGGTGCTGCGGGCGGAATGCGTGGTGCTCTTGGACCAATCGTGGGGGTGAATGTCGGCAATTTCATTTGGTATGCCCTGACCGCCTTCGGTCTAGTCGCGCTCATACAGGCCGTTCCGGTCGCTTATTCCGTCCTTCGCTGGGTCGGCGTAGCCTATCTCGCTTGGATGGGCTTTCAGATGTTCATGCGCACCAGCCGCACGCTGGACCCGGAAGCGGCCAATAGCGCCAGTTTCAAAAAAGGCTTTCTCAGTGGCTTGGCCGTACATATGTCCAACCCCAAGGCCTTGCTATTCTATACCGCATTCATTCCGCCATTCATCGATCCGACCGGTAATTTGTGGCTGCAATTTTCGATACTCGCTGGGCTGACCGTGATTACAGAAACCACCGGCCTGAGCTTCTATGCCGCTCTTGCTTCAAAAGCGCGCAATTTGGGAGATGCCGATCAGGCGCAACCCTTGTTTCAGAAAGTTGCGGCAGCAGTATTAATCGGCGCGGCGCTGATATTGGCATGGTGGAACATCACGGACAATGCGATAGAAGGTGCATTCAACCTCTCGAAAGGAGCAATGGGCTAGATGAAAGCCATGACACGGATCTGGTTCAGTTTCTTGGCCTTGACCTTTACAGCCCCCCTGTTGGCTCAGGACGGAGCGGATGGCCAGTTTGATGCGGGCGCGGTTGAAGCGTTAAAAGGCCTGCAGCTGCTTGACCAGCGGCTGAACGCTATTGGCTATCGACTGGTCGATGCCAATGCACCCTATTGCGACCAGAAAGCCCCTAGGACCGGGTTTTTTCTCAATGATATCGCCCAATATGCCGATCAAGAAACCGCCCGCTATGCGCTCGGGTTCGATGATATGATCGGAATCACGGCGGTGGCGGCGGATAGCCCGGCGGACAGTGCGAAATTGATGCCAGGCGATACCATCCAGGCGATCAACAATATGTCCATTGATGAAATCTCCATGGATGATCCACAGCTTGCCAGCGAACCACCTGTCTATCGCAGGATTGCGGCTATCAACCGGATGATGGAACAGGCACTGGCCAAGCGCGGCGCCCAGTTGACCGTCTCGCGTCGTGGCGTCAGTCGAACGGTTCTGATTGAACCGGTTATAACATGTCCGGGGAAATTCCAAATCCGGGTCAGTGCCGACCGAAGCGCAACCGCAGATGGAGAGATGGTCAGCATCACCTCCCGTCTCGCTGAATATTTTCTCGATGACGATGAATTTGCCGCCGTTGCCGCACATGAACTGGCCCACAATCTGCTCAAGCACAACGACCGCCTCAACGCACAAAAGGTCAATCGCGGATTTTTCGGGCAATTTGGCAAGAGCGCCAGCCGGATCAAGACCGCCGAGATTGAGGCAGACCGCCTATCGGTGTGGCTGATGGCCAACGCAGGCTATGATCCAGATGCCGCAATTCGTTTCTGGACCCGCTATGGCAAGGAACATGGCAAGGGCATTTTTTCCGCCTCGACCCACTATCGCTGGAAGAAGCGGGTAAAGCTATTCGAAGAAGAAATCGCAATAATGGCGACTATCGAACGGGTTGACGGCAAGCTACCGCCACCCTTGCTGACAAGCCAAGATTAATCGTCGCTATATTGCTCTTTGCAGGCATCGCGCTCTTGCTTGTTATCTGCGCGATCCAAACAGGCCTCCCGTTGCGCCTTGCGCTCTTCCAGCACACGGCGGCCGAGGTCTTCTTCCTTTTCGGATTGCGTCTGGGTGGCGGCATCAACAGCCGATTCCACCACGGTCCCAGCCGCCTTGAATGGTGCCGAGATGATCTTGCTCGCGACGCAGCCCGACAGAAGCAAAGGAACTAGAGCGGCGGATAATAGAGAAAATGCACGCATGAAATACTCCTCAGATACCTTATATAATAGCAATGATGATATCCGGATGAACACCGGAACCCGTCATCATTGCGCCAATAGCGTCTCTGCCATTGCTCGAATGTCACTGCCGATTTCGGGATGGGCCAAAGCCATGGCCAGATTGGCTTCGACATAGCCCTGCTTCGATCCGCAATCATAACGCTTCCCGTCAAAGGTCATGCCATGAAACGGCTGCTTGCCGATCATCTGCGCCATCGCATCGGTCAGCTGGATTTCGCCACCCGCTCCGGCTGCCTGGGTTTCCAAAATACGCATCACTTCGGACTGCAATATATAACGACCCGGCAGGATCAGGTTCGACGGCGCGGTACCAGCCGCCGGTTTCTCGACCAACCCTTTAACCTCCGTAATCGGCCCGTCTTGCTTGCCGGGATCAATCACACCGTAAGAAGGCGTATCCTCAATCGGAATTTCCAGCGCGCAAACGATATTGCCACCAAGCTTATCATAGGCCCCCACCATCTGCTTCATGCAACCAGGCGCGCCGACCATGAATTCATCAGGCAGAAAAATCGCGAAGGGCTCATCACCAATGATATCGCGCGCGCACCAGATGGCATGGCCAAGACCGAGGGGCTCTTGCTGTCGCACGAACACGCAATCACCGGGCCTGAGACGGGTTCCGTCAAGCACGGACCCATCCTTCGAACGGTCCGCCATCGTTCGCTCCAGCTCATAAGCCATATCGAAATGGTCTTCGATCATGCCCTTGCCACGGCCGTTGACAAAGATCATCTGCTCAATTCCGGCCTCCAATGCTTCATCCACGGCATATTGGAGGAGTGGACGGTCAACGATGGGGAACAGTTCTTTCGGCATCACCTTGGTAGCCGGCAAGAAGCGGGTTCCCATGCCCGCAACGGGAAAGACTGCTTTTCTGATCGGTTTCATGGGATGCTCCTACTCCTTCAGATTACCGGCAAAACTGGTGCGCAATTTCTGCAATTTCGGTGGAATAGTTGCGACGCAATAAGGATTGCCGCGCCCTTCATCCGCCCAATATTGCTGATGATAGTCCTCTGCGACATACCAGGGCGCAGGGCCTTCTATCGTGGTCACAATTGGTTCAGCGCGGCCCTCTGCGGCCCGTCCTATGCCCGCTTCTGCTTCAGACCGCTGTACATCATCCAATGGGAATATCGCCGACCGATATTGGGTACCAACGTCATTGCCCTGACGATTGAGCTGGGTCGGATCATGGGTTGCGAAAAAGATATCAAGCAGGACCGAATAGCTTATCACCGCGTCATCAAACCCGATCTTGATTGCTTCGGCGTGACCGGTCGTGCCGGAACAAACCTCTCGATAGCTGGGGTCCGGATTCTTGCCACCAATATATCCGCTTTCCACAGAATATACCCCGGCAATGTCATTAAAGACCGCTTCGGTGCACCAAAAACAACCACCAGCGAAAATGGCTTCCTGCTTTGCCATAAAAACTTCCTTTATGTGGTGGCTACATCGCCTCCGCTATTTATGTTCGAACTCTCTTCATCGCGCCTCGCGACCAAGAGGTACATCGCGGGTGTTACCACGCGGGACAAAAGAGTTGAACTTATCAATCCACCAATGATGATCGCGGCCAATGGCGCATAGAGCGCACCGCCCCATAGCGCGAGGGGAGTCAAACCGCCAATTGCGGTTATCGACGTCAACAGTACGGGCAGAAAGCGGACTTCTCCGGCCTTCTCTATCGCTTCCCGCAACCCCATGCCCTGATCCCGAAGTTGCGCGGTAAAATCGACCAGCAATATCGAATTTTTAATCTCAATGCCGATCAGCGCAATGAAGCCAATAACCGCCATGACACTGAGCGAATTGCCCGTGATCAACAGGGCAAGAATACCGCCGAAAATCCCTAGAGGAACGACACCCGCCACCACAATTGTTTCACGAAACCGCCGGAACTCGGCGACCAGGATCGCAAAAATCAGCATCAGCGCAGTGATAATCAAAGGCCCAAAATTCCCGAAGGTTTCACCAATTTTTTCAGCCTCGCCGCCGACGGACCATTCATAGCCTTCAGGAAAATCGATTTGCTCCAGCTCCTCTACGGCACGATTGTTTACCGTCGATGGAATTTCCCCAAAGTCGACCTGGGCCGTAACCAGCACCGTTCTTTGCAATTGATGGCGCTGAATCTGCGGAGTTACGTTGGTAAGCTTGGGGTCGGTTATCTGGGACAAGGGCACCGGATCGCCCGTGCGCGATGCGACATAGACTTTCTCCAACACCGATATCGGAAGGCTCTCTTCAAATGGGAAGCGGACCGTGACAGGATAATTATCACCTTCCCGATCCCTGAAAGATGCCGCCCATTCGCCACTGATCGCCAACCGGATGGCGCGACGCGGTTCGCCGGATGGAATATTCAGCAGCGCTGCTTTCTTTTCATTCAGCCCGATGTCCAAATCAACTTTGTCCGTCTCCACCGGATTAACAATATCGCGAGCACCAGAGGTGTTGCGCAACACATCAGCTACTTTACCCGACAATTGTTTCAACTTGTCCAGCTCTGGTCCCGCGACCCGAATAACAATCGGGGCATCCACATGAGTCCCGTTGTGGAAAAGCTCAATCTTCACACGCGCACCGGCAATCTGATCCATTTGCGCGCGCAACCGCTCAATCATCTTCGGACCTTCGCTCGTGTCCCATTTATCCAGTACTGCCAGCACTTCCCCATAGTTGATGCGCTCCGCCCTGGGTCCGATATTGTAGAACACCTGGGGGTTACCATTGCCTATATTCTCAGCTCGCACCTTTATGCTGGGTTCAGTTTCGAGGATTTTTGTGACTTCGGCGACGATCCGATCAGTACGGTCAAGGCTGCTACCTTGTTCCGCTTCAACCACAACGCGGAAATAAGGCGCGTCGGCAAAGGGAAAGAGCGAAAAGCCGAGTACCGGGATGAGCGCAAAAGTCGAAAAGCATAATGCCATGGCCAGCACAACCGTCTTGACGGGCGCGCCCAAGGCTATGTGCAAAAAGGGCCGATAGAAACGGTCGATTTTGTCGTTTACCCAGCGCAGCGCTCGATTGCCTTCCGGATCTTCATCCCGTCGCAAAATTCGGCTGGCGAGAAACGGAATAAGCGATAGTGAAATAACCAGTGAAGCCACCACGGTCGCGATAATGACGATGAAGAAGGACTTGGTATAGGCGCCTGCCCCGCCGGGCAGAAACAACAGCGGCACAAAGGCAAGAACCAGAACCGCCGTAGAGCCAATAACGGCTTTGCGGATTTCCAAACTTGCATCGATCGCAGCCTGCGTGCGCGTCTTGCCCATTCGCAAATGCCGCGCGATATTTTCTGTCACCACAATGCTGTCATCCACCAGCAACCCAAGGGACACGATGAACCCGGCGATTGAGAGTTGGCTGAGATTATAGCCCATGGTGTAAAGCACCAGAAGACCCGACGCGAGCGATAGCGGGATGGAAATCATGACAATTGCCGAAGATCGCAGTCCAAGCGGTAGAAGCGTAAAAATGACCAAGACGAAGGCGATCGTAAAATCGCGGGTCAATTCATTCAATCGCCTCTTCACGTCGCGACTCTGGTCGAACTGCATGACCAATTTGATATCCGGCGGCAGGATTGATCTTTGTCGCTCCAATTCGGTATCAAGCTGGTCTTTAAGGCGTGTCACATCGACACCGTCTTTCTGTGTCACCGTAAGGAACACCGCCCGCTGGCCATTGTGACGGGTCCGGTAAATCTGTTCCTCCGCGCCCCAGCTGACACCCGCAACATCACCGACAGTCAAAAGGGACCCATCAGATGCCCGAAGCGGCAGTCCGCGAATTGCATCGAGATTCCGAAATGCCCCGCCGGCTTCCACGTTTAAACGGCGCTCACCACTTTGCACCGCACCACCGGGCAGATCTGCGCCCCCCTGACGAACAGCATCGGCAATCGCACTGGCGGGAACGCGAAGTTCGGATAGCCGGTCAGGATTGACTTCCACACTGACTTCCGGTTGCGGCAACCCAAAGGTCCGTGATTCCCGAACCCCGGGGTTGCGCATGAAAACGTCCATCATATCATCCGCATATTTTTCCATCCGCCGCCAAGATGCGGTTTCACTAACCAAGGCCACCTGCATGACGGCAGCCTCTGTGGTGCGAATCTTGCGATATTCTAGCTTTTGCAGATTATTAGGCAGCTGATCACGGATCGCGGATACTTCGCGCACGACATCATCAAAATAGCCGTCAACATCACCCGACCATTCGCTGAATTCAACGGTGATGATGGTGCCACCATCGGTACTCGTCGATTTCACTTCCACGATGTCGTCTAAACCCTGAACGGCCTCTTCGATCGGCTTTGCAACCGTCTCTTCCATTTCTTGCGCATCAGCGCCCGGTTGAATCGCAATGATATTAACGGCTGGAATAGGAAAATGCGTGTCTACCGCCTTGGAGATATTGAAGAGCGCGCTGATGCCCAACACAACCAACAAGCCAAACAGGACCGAACTGAGCTGCCAACGAGATATGACGAACCGGGCAAGCATATCAGGCCGCGAGACCCTCCTGGTTCAAAGCAGCCATCACTTTGCGGCCCCGATAGGTTTTATCAAGTCGCCATCCTGCAATTTCTCAACGCCACGGGACACAATGATTTCACCTTCTGCTAGGCCTGCCTGAATCTCGATATTCTTGTCGGTTAACTTGCCAAGCTGCACGTTGCGCTGTTTCACCCGATTTTCGTCATCCACCACAAACACCAGGCCTTCACCGGTCCGGACGCCGAAGATGGCATTGGTAGGAATCGCGAAGGCAGAAGATGCCTCGCGAGACACTTCAACTTCAACCATACCCAGCTGACCGGAACGAAGACGATCATCGGCCGATAGCAGGAAGTTCACTTCGAACGTCCCCGTCCGTTCATCTGCCCGGCCGTCTTTTTCACTGACAACCGCATCAAGCGGGTCTTTGGAAACAGCCGATAGCAAAACTTTTGCAGGCATGCCCGTGCTGATCCGGGCAGCATCAGAATCGGTCATAGGAACACGCAGGACAAAGCCTTTGTCAATTTCTCCCAACACCATAGCAGGAGTGCCAGCCGCCACGATTTGACCCGCATCAATATTGCGCGTCAGGATGATCCCATTGCTCGGCGCGCGGATATAGGAGGTGCGGCTAGCAAACTCTGTAGATTCGGTCCGAGCTCTAGCCGCATGCGTCGCGGCTTCCGATTGCTCAAGCCGCGCTTTTGTTACCCAGCCATCTTTGAATAATTTCTGGATACGGGCATATTCTGCCTCGGCGCGATCACGCTCCGCACGCGCTGCGCTTAGGTCTGCCGCAACCATGCTATTGTCTAAAGCTGCTAGAACCGCACCGCGCTTGACCCGATCCCCTTCTTCATAGCGAACCGACGCAACCTTACCGCTGGTGGTAAAACCCAAGGAAGTTTCGCGGCGCAAACGGATGGTGCCCGCTGCCTTGATAATTTCACTCTCGCTGGCAGGCTGGACGGTTGTCACGCCGGCCGGAATCGGGTCAGCGGACTTGGGCTTCTCGTCAGCTTCGCTGACGCTGCATCCGGTCACGAAGACCAGACTCACCAAAATTGAGACTATAGTTCTGCCATGCGCCATATTGCGAAATTCCGTCCCCTATGAACTCTTCTTAGGTTGGTCTGCCAAGTTGACCAATCGAAAATTACAAAATGGAACTAAAAAAGGCCGGATTATTAAACCCGGCCTCTTAGATGTTGTATTAAAGAGTCAGTATCGACTCTCTGCAGCGCTGCTACTTCTGCTCAGAGCCACCCACGACCTTGTAGACGATCCCTGCCAAAATCGCTCCGCCAATTGGGGCGACCCAGAATATCCAGAGCTGTGACAATGCTATGCCGCCTTCAATCAAGGCTGGACCTGTGCTTCTAGCTGGATTGACCGAAGTATTGGTCACAGGAATGCTGATAAGATGGATCAGCGTCAGACCCAAACCGATCGCCAAAGGTGCGAAACCAGCAGGAGCCCGACTATCCGTAGCGCCCAATATGATCATCAGGAAAAAGAAGGTCAGCAATATTTCAATCGCAATACCGGAGCCCATAGAAAAGCCGCCCGGTGAATGCTCTCCAACGCCGTTGGAAGCAAGCCCATTTGCTGCAAGACTATAATCTGCATTGCCAGATGCAATCAAATATAGGGAAGCGGAGGCAAGCACTGCGCCTAGAACCTGCGCGGTCACGTACATCGGAATTTCATTGGCAGGAAAACGCCCACCTATCCAAAGACCGACGGTGACTGCTGGGTTAAGATGACATCCGCTGATATGCCCAATAGCATAAGCCATTGTGACGACGGTAAGACCGAAAGCCAAGGATACGCCCAAAAGACCAATGCCTACTTCCGGAAACGCCGCGGCGATGACCGCACTACCGCACCCTCCGAAGACAAGCCAAAATGTCCCAAAAAATTCGGCCAAAGATTTTTGCATCATTGTCATAACATTCCTCCCACACTGTTAAATTGGCAGCGTTCTCCTTGCGCTGACCAGGGGAGTGTATGGCAAATTGCCGGTTTCTCCAAGGTTACGGCTTGTAATACTATGTAAATGATATGTTATTTGGGCGCAGCCGCGCGGCGCAGACGGTCGTTCAAGGCAATCCCAACACCGGTTTCAGCAATAGGGGCCACGGCAATTTTAGGCTTCTTACTCGCATCCGCATCGTGAAGCGCCGCGAACAAAAGGCTGGCAGCTTCTGCGAAATCCGCCTGGCTCGACAAATTTTGTTCCCCCACCACCGGTCCAAAGCCGATATGATATTCATCGGGATGAGCGGTTTGTGCGTTGAGGCGCAGCGGCTTCGCAGGCGCATAATGAGAGGGCAATTGTCCCGGCGCCTCAATGGCATTGCTATCATTCGTAGCCGCTGGTTTTCCGGCAATCTCCACAAGCTGCTCAGGCGTTACCGGGCCGGGTCTCAAAATCCGATACGCCCCGCCATCGACGGCGATAATCGTCGACTCAAGCCCTTTTTCACAGGGACCGCCATCCAATATCAGCGGCGCGCCTTCACCCAAGCTGCGCATCACATGATCGGCCGTGGTCGGACTGATGCCGCCACTACGGTTTGCCGAAGGAGCGGCAAGAAACAGTGCGGATTCTTGCAGCAATTCACGCATCACTGGATGGGCGGGACAGCGCAGCGCAATCGTATCCAGACCGGCGGTAACCGCAGCAGCAACGGGGCAATCTTCAGTTTTCGGCACTACGATCGTCAATGGACCCGGCCAAAAGGTCTCGGCGAACTGAAGGGCTAAATGGCTAAACCGCCCCAGTTTTCTAGCCGCATCCATATCCGGAACATGGACGATCAGCGGATTGAAGTCAGGACGGCCTTTAGTCCGGTATATCTGTGCCACGGCAGCGGCATTGGCCGAATCAGCGGCCAGTCCGTAGACGGTTTCCGTCGGCACTGCGACCAATCCACCTTGGCGCAATCGCGCCACAGCTTCGGCGATAGTGGCTGTGCCGTAGCGGCGTGCTTCGTCGCCAATATGATCATTTGAGCCCGACATGACCCTGCGCTATAGCCCAGCGGAAATTCAGGCAACAACGGATAATGAATTCATGAGTTTTACAGCCCCCAGTCGCGAACAGAATTTTGTTCTCAAACATATCGCGGATATCGGTGCGCTAGCCGACCATGATCGTTTTTCCGGCGCGAGCGAGGATATGGTCGAAGCCATTGTCGAAGGCATTGGCCAATTTGCGGCAGGCGAATTTGCCCCAATCAACCGAACCGGCGACACGGTAGGCGCGCAATGGAATGACGGCAACGTGACCATGCCTGAGGGATTCAAACAGGCCTATGCCCAATTTGTCGAAGGTGGCTGGGCTTCAATTGACGGAACGGAAGATTTTGGCGGCCAAGGCCTGCCCTATTCATTGTCAGCCCTGATTCTTGAGACCTGCGGCGCCGCCAATTTTGCCTTCACCCTGTGCCCAATGCTCAGCTTTGGTGCGATTGAGGCAATTCATGTCCACGGATCCGATGAACAGAAAGAAAAATATCTGCCCAATCTGATTTCCGGTGCATGGACAGGCACGATGAACCTGACAGAACCGCAGGCAGGATCGGATGTCGGCGCGTTGCGTTCGACCGCAGAACCGATTGTCGATGGAGAGCATGCTGGCAAATATCGGATCAAAGGCCAGAAAATCTTCATTACATTCGGTGAACATGATCTGACCGACAATATTATCCATCTCGTGCTCGCGCGGACGCCAGGAGCACCGGAAGGGACCCGTGGCATATCCCTGTTCATTGTGCCAAAATATCATCTGGATGCAGACGGCAATGCCGGTGCGCCCAATGACGTAAGCTGTGTTTCCATCGAACATAAGATCGGGATCCACGCCTCTCCGACTTGTGTCATGGCTTATGGGGAACAGAATGATTGTATTGGCGAGATGATCGGCGGTGAATTTGGTGGCATGAAAGCGATGTTCACAATGATGAACAACGCCCGCATCAACGTTGGCTCGCAAGGCGTCCAGATTGCCGAACGGGCGACCCAGCAAGCCAGCATCTTCGCCGCGGAGCGAATCCAATCCGCCCGCGCCGGCAGCGGCGATAAAACACCGGTCGCGATCATTGAACATCCGGACGTGCGGCGGATGCTGCTGCGGAGCAAGGCTCTAACGCAAGCAGCCCGCGCTTTACTCTACTATGCGACATCCAGCGTCGACCGCGCGACTTTGGGTATCGAAGGGGCCAAGTCCCGTGCCGAAATCCTGACCCCGCTGATCAAAGGCTATGGCACCGACATCGGCAATGAAGTCGCCTCTCTGGGCGTCCAGGTCCATGGCGGCATGGGTTTTATCGAAGAAACCGGCGCAGGCCAGCATTTCCGCGACGCCCGGATTGCACCGATTTATGAAGGAACCAACGGCATTCAAGCCGCCGATCTGGTCGGCCGCAAACTGGGCCTCGACGGCGGCGAAGCAATGAGCACTCTGATTTCCGAAATTCGTGCGGAGGCTGAAGACGAAGAGAGCCTGCTGGAACTGGCAACGGCCTGCGAATATATCCAGCAGTGGATGGCGAGCGGTGATGCATCGATCGATGATCGACTAGCTGGCAGCTACGCGTTCATGACGATGCTGGCGACCGCAACCTGCGGGATGTTGATGAAAAAGCAGCACCGGATCGCTACTGCCGAACTAGCGGGAGGCGATGACCCCTTCCTCAAAGCAAAGCTGGTCACGACCCGCTATTATCTCGATCATCTTGTTCCAGAAGCGCTTGGCCTCAAAGCCGCAGCAACAGGCGGCGCGGATATTTTGTACAGTCTCAGCAGCGCGGAACTGGCTGGCTGATCATGGCAAGCGAGGGCCAAAGGGACGTGCTGGAACGCATAGCTGATGCGCTCGAACGTCTGGCCCCTCCGGTCACCGACGTGGTTGATCTGGCGACCGGGGATGCCTTTTTTTGTGATGGACATGGCACCAAGGCCATTGCGCCATTCAGACCGATAGACATTGACCTCCTGACGGGCATTGATCCACAAAAGGCGCGCTTGCTGGACAATACAAGCCGCCACGCCAGCGGCCATGCCGCTCATGATGCTCTGCTTTGGGGATCTCGCGGCATGGGTAAATCTGCTCTCGCCAAGTCGGCCGTCCGATCACTGCAGGCGCAGGGGCAGGACATTGCGCTGATCGAGGCACCATCGGACCAGCTTGAAAAGCTGCCCGCACTATTTGATATGCTTGCCGCTGTTCGTCGGCAATTCATCCTTTTCATCGATGACATCGGATTTGCGGAAGGCAGCAGCGAACCGCGTCTCCTGCGTTCTATGCTGGAGGGTGGCGCAAACCAGCGGCCAGCCAATATCCGCCTTTATGTCACCTCGAACCGTCGGCACATCGTATCACGCCAGATGAGTGAACAGGATGATCCGATCAACCCCCGCGATGCAGTCGATGATCAACTGGCACTGTCTGATCGCTTCGGTTTGCGGTTGGGCTTTCATGCTGCGTCACAGGATGCCTACCTAGCGATCATCACCAAATATGCCGAGAAGCACGGCCTGAGCTTTGATCGCGAGGATGCTCTGCTATGGGCGAAGCAACGCGGCAGCCGATCGGGTCGGGTCGCGTGGCAATATATTGTCGAGCTGGCCGGACGCGCCGGGATTATTCTGGCCTGACTTATTCGTCTTCCGTCGCTGGTTTGGCCGCATCTTTGCGGGACACCCGCCAGATGATCCCGCCAACATCATCGCTGACCAGCAACGCACCGGTCTGGTCAAAAGCAACCATCGTCGGCCGACCCCGTGCCATATCCTCTTCGTCGACAAAGCCGCTCAGGATTGTTGTCGGTTTGCCTTCCGGTTCGCCGCGCTGGTTAAAATTGACATAGACAACGTCATAGCCGGACAAGGGTTGCCGGTTCCACGAACCATGTCGCGCAATCACAGCACCAGTGGCGAAGGGCTCGCCGAGCGCCTGACCATGAGAAAAGGCAAGACCGAGCGGTGCAACATGCGCGCCTAGCCCATAGTCCGGTCGCCGTTCATATTGCCGGTGATCAAGGTTTTTAGGATCAATGCGCGGGTCTACATGCCCACCCCAGAAATGCCACGGCCAACCATAATGCGCGCCCCAGCGAACCTCAGTGAGATAGTCGGGTACCATGTCGCTGCCGAGCATATCGCGCTCATTAACAACCGTGTAGAATTTATCGGTGCCCGGAAGATAGGCCATGCCCACCGGATTGCGCATACCGTCAGCATAAATATCCTTCTTGTTGGTCGCCAGTTCGACCTGCAAAATGGCGGCGCGCTGTCTTTCAATATCCATCCCATTTTCGCCGATATTGCTGTTCGATCCGACCGAGATGTAGAGATATTTGCCGTCCTGGCTGGCGAGCAAATCGCGGGTCCAGTGGTTGTTGGGAGCGCGGGCGTTGAGATTGGCAACCTTGCGCCCTTCATCGGTAATTTTCGTGTCGCCCTCAGCATAGGGATATGCATAGACCGTATCGGTATTCGCGACATAAAGCGTGTCATCAATCAACGCCATTCCGAACGGTGAGTTGAGATTTTCGAGGAACGTGAATTTCTCATCGACTTGGCCATCCTGATCGCTATCGCGCAACAGGCTGATCCGATTAGCCGATTCGGTTCCCGCACCGGCCTTGCTCATCAGGTTGCGCATGATCCAACCCTCAATGCCTTTGTTGGTGCGCGGCGGGCTGTTGGTTTCCGCCACCAGAATATCTCCATTGGGCAGACGGAACATGGTGCGTGGATGGTCCAGCCCTTCGGCGAAACGTTCGACCACGAAGCCATCAGCCGCGACTGGCGCTTGCCCGTCACTCCAAGGTTCGGCTTCGGCAATATTGATGGTCGGGAATCTCTCCGACCGCACATGTGTCAAATCTGGCTCTACCCCGGTGGTAGCCTCGAGCGGCAGGCGTGCCGTATCTCCGCGGCTAAAATAGTAAAATGCTCCCGCACCAAGGACGACGAGCAGAATCGCGACATTTCGTATATGTTTCAGCATGGAGCGATAATAGGTGGCGTCAAACGTCCTGACAAGCGCGGTCTGACAAGCTTATCGGTCTTTCAGCCAAATCGCTAGCGCCGCCACTATGCCCAGTGCCAGCCCGGACAGCAGGCCAACGGATGGCTGCCCCAGATAGCCACCCACCAATACGCCCAAAATCGCGCCCAGCGCTATGAAGACGCCGCCGCCCTGTCGGTTATCCGATTCATCACTGGAAGGATTGGAAGCATGTTTTGGGTTTTCAGATGTCATGACCGCCCCCTAACCGACGATAGGTCTGATGACCAGAGCTTGCGATCCAACATATAGATAACACGTTGTTAACCTTAGTTTTTGAGCATATTTCTACCGGTGGAATGTAGGAGTCATAGCCGAGATGGGAGGCAGGGTCGCCTTCCTACAAAGGAGCCTTTGATGCAACTACCCGTATTTATAGACTCCACCCACTATAGTGATGCTGAAATGCTCATTTCCAGCTATGGTGAAGAAGCTGGGCTAGAAGCCGCCAATCGGGCGGACAAGAGCCGTTCGCTGGGCAATCATCTCCATTATTGCAAATGGCGGCAAGTCGAGCGGCTTTGCGTTTTGCTATCTATCGATCAGTCGATCGGCACGGTCCATTAGATTATCGGTCCGGATTGCAGACAATATTGGCGGCCCCGTCGGTCCGCACGGTGCAATTCGGTTTTCCAACAATCACAATCCTGCCAGCGCCATTGTTGGTGATATCGGCTTCCCGTGTCACCCTTAGCTGGCTGCTCACCGGACCACGGTGGACAAGTTTAAGCTTTTCGACCGTGAGATCCGGGCTTTCAAACATGCCCGCTCCTTGCAGTTCTATTCGGGCATCGCCAACATTCCCGGCCATGATCACCTGTCCGCCTCCCGTCATCGCGACATCAAGCCGGTCTGCTGCGATCGCACCAATTCTCAAGGTACCATAGCCGGCCATGCGTACGCGCGGAGACCTACCAGATAATCGATCGAGCGTCACCGTACCGGATCCCAGATGCGATATATTGTTGATCGCATAGGCGCTGAGATAGAGAGTGACCGGCGCATCCGCATCATAGCCATTACCGCTGAGCGATTTCGGGCGCACGGACACGATCAACTGCTTTGCATTTTTCTGCAGGGACACGCGATCCAGAAGCTCTCGTGTCTCCCCTTCAGCCCTAGCCGACGGGCCTTTGCCCGACGTCAGCACAACATTCACGCCATTGCCAATCCGGATGTCATCAAAGCCAAATAGAGAAAATTTGCGTTCCGCCGCATGGGCCGCTGACGATAGCAACAGCGCGAGCATAAGCACGATAGAAGGAAATTTCATGACGGACGGGCCTCACCAAATTCCATCCAACCGAGCCAGCGCGGCGTCTTCGGCGCATAATGGCCGCTATTTTCTACCAACATATAACCATTGGCTTCGATCAACTTCGACACTGGCCGATGCAAATGGCATCCGCCAGCAATATGCTTCCAAAGCGGTTCAATCCGCTTTTGCCATTTCTCCGGCCCCTTATCCGGCGCCCGGCCATGTTCGAGAAACAGAATCTTGCCGCCGGGTTTCAGCACCCGCCGCATTTCGGAAAGCACTTGCGCCCCATCCTGGACCGAGCAGAGTGTGAACGTCGTCAGCACTGTATCAAAACTGGCATCCGCGAAGGGCATGGCTTCGCCAATACCGTCGCATATGTCCATATCGAAACCGCGTTCGCTGGCTTCCTGGCGGGTATAGTCGAGCAATTCTGCAGACGGATCGAGGCCGGTCAATTTGTTGACCTTCGCACGATCATAAAACTGCAGATTAATCCCGCCGCCGCAGCCGAGTTCCAGCACGTCACCGTCGGCTTTCGGCACGATCTGGCTGCGATCCTTCATCACCGCAGGCTGTGAACAGGCGCAGCGGATCAGCTTTGGAACCGCATATTTTTCCCATAGATTTAGCATCGCTGGCGAATCTGCCACAGCACGGACAGAT
The DNA here is from genome assembly GCF_039939955.1 of Parasphingorhabdus sp. Classification (GTDB taxonomy): domain Bacteria; phylum Pseudomonadota; class Alphaproteobacteria; order Sphingomonadales; family Sphingomonadaceae; genus Parasphingorhabdus. The sequence continues at coordinate 50,999 of NZ_JBDVHS010000002.1, forward strand.
CGCCAAGCTATTTCAATCGGTTCTGCCTGTTGGTTACGCGATCAGCCGCAGGTGATGTCGCCGGAACCCGTTGACCGTGACTTGCATTCCGCATCGCCGTGAATCCGGACGTCACCCGAACCCATGACTTTGGCATTGACCGATCCGTCTGAGGACAACTCGACATCGCCGCTGCCGGCTATCGATATGCTCGCGCTATCTGCGTTCAGATCCTTGCCACTGACATCGCCAGAACCAGCAACCGAAATGTCGGTCGATTTCGCTCTACCGGTCAGCACCAGACTACCGGAACCGGCAATTTTGGAACTTAACGACAAGGTTTCGACCTTCGCCACACGGATGTCGCCTGACCCGGCAATGCTCAACTTCGTTGAATCCGTGGTCATAGCGTCAATTTTCATATCACCTGAACCAGCCAGCTTGGCGCTCTTCAAAGACGGCGCGCCGACATATATAGTCGCGTTGCCCCTCACGCCCCTATTGTCTTCTCGGCCAATTCTAATCTGATCACCGGAAATTTTGTAACGCAGCAGTTCAACCACTTCATCATCCCCCTCAGCCCGGATCGAGAAGTCATCTTGGGTCGTGAAGACAATATTGTCGGGACCGGCAAGCGCCACACCTTCGAACGCGCCTGGATTGCTGGCGCTGGTTCCAATCGGACTGCCATCGGAAAAGCTGCTTCTACCCGCGTTGCTCGTCACTTCACCAACGGCATTGGCGATCGATCCTTCACAAGCCGCGAGGGCCAAAAGCGGTGCCAATAACAATAATCTTTTCATCCGTGCCTCCATTGCTGTATTAATTGAATAATACACTTATGTCAGATAGAGATCAAATGAAAAATTCGTCCCGAGCCGACACAAAAAAGGGGCTGCCACATTAACGTGACAACCCCTTTTTGATTTCGACGAACGACCGAAGTCTATCGATTAATCTTCCTTCACCTCATAATATTGCGGTGCCGCAATATTGAGGATCTCGAGAATTTTTTCCAAAGCCGTTGGCTCATCGGTTTCTTCCATGGCCGCTAGTTCACGGGCCAGACGGCTGGAGGCCGCTTCGAAAATCTGCCGTTCGGAATAGCTTTGTTCCGGCTGGTCATCGGCACGGAAAAGATCGCGCGTCACTTCGGCAATCGATACGAGATCGCCCGAGTTGATCTTCGCTTCATATTCCTGTGCGCGGCGCGACCACATGGAACGTTTCACCTTGGGCTTCGCTTTCAGCGTTTCCATGGCTTCCCGGAGCGTCTTGTCGGAAGACAATTTGCGCATGCCGACACCTTCGGCTTTATTAGTCGGAACCCGCAGGGTCATCCGCTCTTTTTCGAAACGCAAAACATATAGTTCGAGCTGCATGCCCGCAATTTCTTCATTCTGTAGCTCGATAACACGGCCAACACCGTGTTTCGGATATACAACATAATCGCCCACATCAAAGGACAGCACATTCGCAGCCATAAAAAGCCTTTCTTGATTCAATGGAAAAGAACGCTGGTCACGCTCCAATTTCGTAATTACGAAATAACCCTTTCGTACATATATTTAACGACCGAACACCACCCACTCCCTCGGGTGTTCAGCCGAATACAGGTTATGTTTAACAGATTCGTCATAAAAAAGCAATTTATCGTTGCAATGCACAACTGATAATGGCCGGACATGCCCGCGATAGGCATTCCGCTAACCGGCAGCTATCCGGATTTCATCCTTCCAGAGAGTGACAATATCGGCAGGCTTAGTCTGGCCCGCCCTATCGTCAAACCCGATATTAGTCGCCCTGGCCGGGTTTTTCCGAGAAGAAGGCTTCAAACTTGCCTTCCATGCCTTTAAATTCATCGGCATCAGCAGGCGGCTCACGACAAACGGTGACATTTGGCCATTCTTCAGAAAATTTGGTGTTTACCTCAAGCCATTTTTCCAGACCGTCCTCGGTGTCAGGAAGAATCGCCTCCGCTGGGCATTCTGGTTCACAGACACCGCAATCAATACATTCGCTGGGGTTGATAACCAGCATATTGTCGCCTTCGTAAAAGCAATCCACCGGGCAGACTTCTACGCAGTCCATATATTTGCATTTGATGCAATCTTCGGTAACAACATAAGTCATCTGGTCGTGAACTCCCCTATACCAGTACGCCATTCGAGGTCAGCAATTCGGTCCTAGCTATTGTGCAATTTCTGACACGTCAACAGTTGGTTTGACGGCTAATTCAATTGCCAGTCTGCAATATTTCATAACAAGAATGCGCAACCGACGCGCTGCCTCGGCGTTCGGGCAACGATATTATCCGCACCACATGCACGGTGCGGCCCTGCGGAACCGTCAATATATCGCCTTTCCGGACCTTCACATGCCCCCGCTCTATGCGGCGTCCGTTCATCCGGATATGGCCCTTTTCCGCAATTTTTCGGGCCATCACGCGGTTGTGGGCAAATCTGAGAAACCAGAGCAGCTTGTCGATCCGCAGCGTCTGATCCGCTACGGAGATGCGATCTCGTGCTCTGCCGCTCAAGCCTGCATCCTATTTTTTCATGCTGTCCCGAAGCGCAGCCAGCTCGGCAAAGGCGCCGCCCGCGGTGGCGAGAACCGGCTCTGGCTTTCGCTTTCCGGTCGTGTTTTTAGGCCTTTTATCGCCTTTTCTGCCGGGTTTAGCCGGATTTCGGTTCTTTTTATGCGCCATGCCCTTCCAACGCCAATATTGCACGGCGACGGGAGATGCTTCCGGTTCTGATGATTGATCCGCTGGCGCTTCGCCCGTTTCTGCGGTCGCGGTCGGCGCTACATCTGATGCGACAAGCTCTTGCGGAGCGGCCTTCGCTTCATCGGCTCCAGCCGATGGCGCCGCCGTATCTTTGGAAACAGATTCGTCAACCGGGGCAGGCTTATCATCGGTTTTGACAAAGCCCGTCAGGTCAAGCAGCGCCTCGTGACAATCTTTCGACAGGCCCAATGAGGTTGCCAGAGCAGGATCAACAGCGAACACCGCATCTTGCTGGCGGGCTTCATGCGCTTGTTTGATCAGCCGTTCCACCATGTCGACCCGGACATATTCATCCGCAATCTTGCGAAAACCAAGTCGCGAAGCATGGTCGGCGGAAGCAAATGTCCCTTGTTTGAGATGCACGGCATTGTCGGGCGCCTGATCGATCATCGGCTGAGCATCAAAGGCAGCGAACAAAGCGGTCCGCCAAAGCACCGCGCCCGGTTTCATCAATGCGTGGTGGAAAATATCAAGCGCGCCAAATACCAAACCCGCACGGCGGGCATGGCCACGCATATCATTGTCGAGCGCCCGGACTGCCTGATCAATTTCACGCCGCGACAATATACCACCCGCATCGACAATCTGCGCGAAGAGCGCGCGCACGGCTGCCGGTGTTTCCGGCTCATTGGCCAGAGCGTCAATTTTCATCAGACCTTGCAAATGTTTGGCTTTCATCGCGTCGACCCAGGCCTTGACCCGGTCCATTATCTTTTGGCTGTCGTCGGCGGCCATATCCTTGATCGACCGGTCAAATTTAATCTCGGGTTGCAGCAGGCTCTTGCCCTTGACCAAAACCGCTAGCCGTTCATCGCCCCACAGCACTGCTGGTTGACCAGCAGCGTCGGGCACCAAGGTGAGAACACTGTCCGGTGCCTTGGCAAGAGCGTCTGCGTTTTCCGTCATAATTCGTCCCAAATATCTTTCTGCTGCGGCAAGCAGCATCTTGCGGTCTTCTCTCCGGCTATCGGATGGCACGACAAATTGGAAGCCCTTGAGTGTTCCTATTTCGAGCCCTTCGACCATCACGGTGCCGTCATCGGCATCGACCGTGACATCTTGCAGAAGCACATCGTCCAACAGACCGCGCATCAAAACCCGCGTGCGTTTATCAACAAAACGCTGGGTCAACTGATTGTGCATTGCATCGCTCAAGCGCGATTCCAGGGCGCGGGTGCGATCGATCATCGCCTCGGGTTGTTCCACCCAGTGCGATTTCTGCGCGATATAGCTCCAGCTGCGGGCCGCCGCAATGCGCGCGCCCAAAGTGGCAATATCGCCCTGGACATTTTCCAGTCGGGAAATTTCCTGAGCCATACGATGATGCGGTATTCTACCCGATCCTGCGGCAAGATGCGGCCAAAGGGATGCAATGAAGCGCGCTTGATGATCGGCACCCACTTTGCGAAAGTCGGGAATAGAGGCGGCCTCCCAAAGCAAACGGACCTTGTCCGGCGAAACGACATGACCGGATACTACTGGATCTTGCGACAATTTTCTCAATACCGCCAGATCGACCGCTTCCGGCGCGGCCCGCAATCGTCGACCCTGCGGCTTTGCTTCCAGCGAACGGATCAAACGGTCGACCGAGCCAAAGTCGGGTTCCGCGTTGCGCCAGTAAAGCCATTCCAATTGCGGAAATTGGTGCGATTCAAGATTTTCAATCTCTTCGGGTTGCAATTCATCCGACGAAGCCAGTCCGGACAGCACACCAAAGCTACCGTCCTTTTGGTGACGTCCGGCACGGCCGGCAATCTGCCCAATCTCTGCCAGCGTCAGTCGGCGCCGGCGCCGGCCGTCAAATTTCTTCAGCGCGGCAAAGGCGACGTGGGTCACATCAAGATTCAATCCCATGCCGATCGCATCGGTGGCAACGAGATAATCGACCTCGCCATCCTGATACATTTTCACCTGCGCATTGCGGGTCTGCGGCGATAGCGACCCCATGACAATCGCCGCACCACCATGTTGCCGCCGGAGCATTTCGGCAATCGCGTAAACATCCTCCAGCGAAAAGGCGACAATCGCAGACCGTCGCGGGAGGCGCGAAAGCTTGCGCGGTCCAGCGTAGCTCAAGGTTGAAAAGCGCGGACGGGTGACAATTTCCGCATCGGGGAGCAGCGCCTGTATCAGCGGCCGCAGACTTTCCGATCCCAGGATCATGGTTTCCTCGCGACCACGCGCGTAGAGCATCCGGTCGGTGAATATATGCCCGCGCTCCGGATCAATCCCGATCTGCGCCTCGTCAATCGCGACAAAGGCAAATTCACGGTTCATCGGCATGGCTTCGGCCGTGCACAGGAACCATTGCGCGTCCTTTGGGATGATCTTTTCTTCGCCGGTGACCAGCGCCACCCGGTTTGCGCCCTTCAACGCCACCACGCGATCATAAACTTCACGCGCCAGCAGACGCAGCGGAAATCCGATCATGCCGCTCGAATGCGCACACATGCGTTCGATGGCAAGGTGGGTTTTACCGGTGTTGGTCGGGCCGAGAACGGCGACAAGAGACGGCTGGTCAATCGAGGACATTGTGAACACAACAGCCGATCAAAGGCAGAGTTGCAAGAGCTTAAAAGGAAAACTGCCGATAGAGACCGGATAACCGCGAATTTGCACGTTTCGCCGCAGGGGAACGGCCTGCATGGCGGCTTAATTTGACATTAACTAAGTTCCTGCACAGAGGAAACGGATAAAAAGGATGTTAGACCGCATAATTACATCACCGAGGGGTGCGTTTGTTCAAGAGTATCGACGATATTGATATGCAAGGTCAGGGAGCCGCTACCGTCGCGGCCAATCCCGATCAAGCGTCGATCCCTGAAACCGCTTCGTTCCGGGGGAAACTGGCGGAATGGCGGGAATATCTTGCAGAAATCGATTGGGTACCCGATCTCGGGGTCGACATTGGCAGTCCGACCTGGTTCCGCGGTCTCATAACATTGGTGACCCTGTGCGGCGTTGCGATTAGCTGTCTTCCCGATTTTGGTCCGATAGCCGGGCATCGTGCTGATCCGTTGAGCGGATATCGGGCCGATCAGGCCCGTTCTCAGATGATTGGACCGCTGGCTTATGGGTCGGACACCGGCCTGCGGATGGCAGCAACCGACGCGGTTCGCCCGCTAGCGGAAAGCCCCGAACGGCCGTCCATCGAACTGGTCGCGACACTGGGCCGCGGCGATAGCCTGCGCCGGGTATTGCGACGTGCTGGCGTGGCCAGCAGTGAAGCCGCGCAGGTCAATAGTCTCGTGAGCAATGCCATCGCCCTTGGCGACCTTAAACCCGGCACAAAAATCGACGTCACCCTCGGCCGTCGTCCTGCCAAAAATCAGGCACGGCCGTTGGATCTATTGGCATTTCGCGCCCGTTTTGACCTGAACCTCGAAGTGCTGCGCGATGGCGATCAGTTAAAACTCAACCGCAAACCCATTCTGGTTGACGATACACCATTGCGGATCAAAGGCACGGTCGGGTCTAGCCTTTACCGGTCCGCTCGGGCGGCTGGTGCCCCTGCCGAAGCGGTCCGGAAATATCTGCAAGTCATTGGCAAGAAAATGTCTCTTTCCCGCGATATTCGCAGCACCGACGAATTTGATATCATCCTGTCCTATCGCCGCGCCGAAACCGGCGAAGTCGAGGTCGGCGATCTCATCTATGCCGGACTGAACCGCAGCGACAAGCCGAAAGCACAGATGCTGAAATGGAAAAGCGGCGGACGGAGCAACTGGTTTGAAGCATCGGGTGTCGGCCAATCTAATGGCGAACTGGCGCGGCCGACGAACGGACGGATCACATCCAATTACGGCATGCGCCGCCACCCGATTCTGCGCTACAAACGCATGCATGCCGGGATGGATTTCGGCGGTGGCTATGGCGCGCCGATTTACGCGGTTACCGACGGCACTGTCGTCTATGCAGGACGCAAAGGTGGCTTCGGCAATTATGTCAAACTAAAGCATAGCGGTGGGCTGGCTTCCGGCTATGCCCATATGAGCCGGATCGCGGTGCGAAACGGCCGGCGCGTGCGCAAAGGCCAGATTATCGGCTATATCGGATCAACCGGCCTGTCGACCGGGCCGCATCTTCACTATGAACTCTATCGCGGTGGACGGACGATCAATCCACGGTCGGTCAAATTTGTCGAACGCGCCAAATTGGGCGGCAGCGAATTGCGGCGCTTCAAGGCCGAACTTCAGAAATTGAAGCGCGTCGAACCGGGCGCAGCCTTGGGTACTCTGAAGAGTGTGTCGACGCAGGGCGAACCGGAACGCGAGATCAACCGCCTCAACAAACCGCTCGCAAGCTAACCGAAACAGTTTCACAGAAGAGTTGAGCGCCGCTGCTGGCTCCGCTAAGCCTTTCCCATGTCACAAAAAGCCTCTTTCCCGCACAGCCGATTGCGCCGCACCCGCGCCCATACCTGGAGCCGGGACATGGTCCGCGAGACCCATCTCTCGCCATCTGATCTTATCTGGCCGCTATTCATCACCGAAGGCACGGGTGTAGAAGAACCGATTGCTGCCCTGCCCGACGTTTCGCGCTGGTCGGTCGACGGCATTGTCGCGCGCGCAAAGGAAGCGCGTGACCTTGGCATTCCTTGTCTTGCCCTATTTCCCAACACCCCGACGGACAGACGCAGCGACGACGGCAAAGAAGCACTCAACCCCGACAATCTGATGTGCCGCGCGACCAAAGCGGTGAAAGACGCACTCGGCGATGAAATCGGCATATTGACCGATGTCGCGCTCGATCCATATACCAGCCATGGTCAGGACGGCTTGATCGACGACAAAGGCTATGTCGAGAATGACCGCACGCTCGATGTCCTGGCCAAGCAGGCGCTCAATCAGGCCAATGCCGGTGCCGATATCATCGCGCCGTCCGATATGATGGATGGCCGCGTTGGCGCGATCCGCGATGTGCTGGAACTGGCCCATCACCACAATGTCCAGATCATGGCTTATGCCGCCAAATATGCCAGCGCCTTTTACGGCCCGTTCCGCGATGCCGTAGGATCGGGCGGCCTGCTCAAAGGCGACAAAAAAACCTACCAGATGGACCCGGCCAATAGCGATGAAGCGATTCGCGAAATTGCCTTTGATATTGCCGAGGGCGCCGATAGCGTCATGGTCAAGCCGGGCCTCGCCTATCTCGACATCATCTATCGCGCCAAATCAGAATTCAACATTCCCGTTTTCGCTTATCAGGTGTCCGGCGAATATGCTCTGATCAAGGTCGGCGCCGCTGCCGGTGTGGGCGACCATGATGCACTGATGATGGAAAAGCTGATCGCGTTCAAACGGGCGGGATGTTCCGGCATCCTCACCTATTTCGCGGCCGATGCGGCGCGTCTTCTCAATGGCTGAGTTCAGGCTGGAAACCGAACGTCTGATCATGCGGGACTGGCGTTCCGACGATCTCGATGCTTTCCACGCCATCAACAGCGACCCCAAGGTCAGGGAAACATTGGGACCGATCATGACGCGGGATGCAGTCGCTGATCTCATTGTCCGAATGCAGAATCTGCAGCAGAAAGACGGCTGTTGTTTCTGGGCGCTGGAAAGAAAATCGGACAACCGCCTGATCGGATGGTGCGGGCTGATCCGAGGAGCCCATGCGCCTATCACCGATAAGCTGGAAATTGGCTGGCGGTTGGCATCAGATACCTGGGGCCATGGATATATCACCGAAGCCGCGAAAAAATGCATTCAGTGGGCCTCGGCCCAATATCCCGATGAAGATATCTGGGCGATCACCAGCGAGACCAACCGACGCAGCCGGGCGGTCATGGAGCGGCTGGAGATGAAATATCTGCCGGAACTGGACTTTGATCATCCCAGCGTCGAACCCGAGAGCGACCTGCTCCGCCATGTCACCTATTGTACAGAGAGAAACCAATGACCGAGCCCCTCATTTTGCCGTTCAACGGCAAGACACCCAAAATTCACCCTAGCGCCTTCATAGCGCCCGGCTGCAAGATCATCGGCGATGTCGAAATCGGCCCCGAATCGAGCGTCTGGTATAATTGCGTGATTCGCGGCGATGTGAATTTCATCCGAATCGGCGCGCGCAGCAATATTCAGGATGGCACCACCATCCACTGCGACAGCGCCACACCCGCAACGCCCAATGGCAATCCGACGATTATCGGTGATGACGTTCTGGTCGGTCATATGGTGATGCTGCACGGTGCGACACTAGAAGACCGGGCCTTTGTCGGCCTGAGTACGACAGTTATGGATAGTTGCGTCATCGAGGGCGATGCCATGCTCGCCGCCGGTGCGACCTTGACGCCGAACAAGCGCATCCCGTCGGGGCAGCTTTGGGCCGGATCACCCGCCAAATTCATGCGTGATCTGCCAGAACCCGCCATTGCCGGCATGCGAATGGGCGTTGCTCATTATGTCGAAAATGCCAAGGCGCACAAAGCGGCCATTGAGGCTTTGGCTTAGCGCAGCCGGCTCTTCATCGCGTCAATCGCGGCCTGCTGCTGGTCGACTTGCGCCTGCACCGCGTCCCGCTGCCCAATGATGAGGGCAGCACCGCCGGACCGGTTTTCGGCCGCATCGCGTTCCAGTTGGGCGGCATAAAGGGCATCAATATCGGCCATCGCTTCGACCGAAGGACTGCGTTCTGTTTCGAGCGCAGCCAGTTCCATTTGCGCAACGACCCATGGCTCGCTCAACACGTTGGAACCGCCAGCGGCATCGACTCGCGCTTGAACGGCCGGCAACATGGCCTGAAATTGATCATGCGCAGCACTGCTCGTCGCCACCGCTGCAGCTAATTTGCTACGCACATCGGCGGGCAGAGACGTAACGGCAGCAGTAGGTGTCGTTTCAACCACAGCCGATTCGGCTTCATAGGGACGCTTCTGCAGCGAAGGAAAATCGCCCTGCTGCATCGCGCAACCGGAAAGCGGAACCGTGATAATCGTCATCAAAGCGAGGAGTTTTTTCATTGCCCTGTCTTTAGGAGACGCTTATCTGCTCTGCAACGGCGAATATCCTAAGCGGAACTGGAGTCCGTCGCGCTATGTTGAATAGCCAAAATTCGCCTTAAGCTGGTTGACAGCGCCAGCTTCATCGGTTAGCTGCCCACTCTTTCCAGCGTGAGCCAAAAGACTCGCGTTTACGGCCTTGTGCGCTGGAACCACAAATTTGAAACGGAAAATAGCCATGTTCGCAATTGTGCGCACCGGCGGCAAACAATATCGGGTTGCCGCAGGAGATATTATCGCAGTCGAAAAACTAGCTGGTGAAGCTGGTGATTCGGTAACTCTGGACGACGTTTTGCTGGCCGGTGACGGTGGCGATATCAAGGACACCAAGGGTCTGACCGTTGCGGCTGAGATCGTTGCCCAGGAAAAAGGCGAGAAGGTTATAATCTTCAAGAAGCGCCGTCGGCATAATTATCGCCGGAAAAATGGCCATCGTCAGCAGCACACTGTGCTGAAGATCAGCGCCATCGGCTCTGAGAAAGCCCCTAAGAAGGCTGCTGCGAAAAAAGAAGCGGCACCTGCAGCGAAAGCTAAGGCTGCGCCGGCGAAAGAAAAGCCAGCTGCTGAAGCGAAAGCCGCACCAGCCAAAAAAGCACCTGCGAAAAAAGCGGCTGCTAAAACCGAAACAAAAGCTGCCGCCAAAAAGGCCCCGGCTAAGAAACCAGCGGCCAAGAAGCCCGCTGCTAAGAAAAAGGACTAAACCATGGCACATAAAAAAGCAGGTGGTTCATCCAACAACGGCCGCGATTCAGAAGGTCGTCGCCTTGGCGTGAAAAAATACGGCAGCGAAGCTGTTGTCGCCGGTAACATTATCATCCGCCAACGCGGAACCAAGACCCATCCGGGTCGCAATGTCGGTATGGGCAAGGACCATACTCTATTTGCGCTCATTGATGGCAAGGTGGAATTCCACAAGGGCAAACTCGGCCGCAAATATGTGTCCGTCGACGCCATGGCGGAAGCCGCCGAATAATCGGATAATCGATAAAGGGTTATCCACCAGAGGGATGACCCGGTAGGTTCAATAGAACCGCCAATTTTCAGGGAGAGGGTCATCCTCTCCCTTTTTTTTGTCTCTCCCTGTACAACGTCATGATCTTGTAATGGTCACCCTCTAGCGGGCTAATCAATCAAGACAGGGGCGTATACGTTTGATGGAGAGTCCCGATGTTTGCTGTAACACCAAGATTATTTTTGCGGCCCGGCTGGCCCGAAGATGCGGGCAACCTGTTCGCTATGATCAACGACGAAATGATCGTCCGTAATCTTGCGAACGCTCCGTGGCCCTACAGCTTGAAAGATGCCGAGAATTTCTTGTCATTGCCGACCGATCCTGTGGGGCCCCGCTGGCTGATATTCAGCCGGACAATCGCCCGTCCCCAGCTATTGGGATGCATCGGGATTGGCCGACTGGAGAACCGGGACATCGAACTCGGCTATTGGATTGCTCGCCCCCATTGGGGACAGGGCTATGCCACGGAGGCCGGGCAAGCCGTGCTGGAAACGGCCAAGGCTTTGGGGCATGAACATTTGATCGCCAGTCATTTCCTGGACAATCCGGCTTCCGGAGCCGTACTTCGCAAACTGGGGTTCAAGCCAACCGGGCAGACCATCCCGCGCTATAGCCTCGGTCGGAACCGTGAGGCCAAAACGTTGGAATATTCCCGCGCGCTGAGCGAGCCTAATGAATGTGAGGTCATGCGAAAAATCGCCGCCTAACCGTATCGGTCAGGCTACTTGTTTCAAACGATCCCGCGACGCCGAATCCGGGAACACAGAGACAGTGGTCGAGGCATCCTTGTCATCCATGATCGCGGCTTCATATTCGCTCTCGGCGAGCTGGATGAGGTCGCGGTCATCAATATCCCACGGATGAAAACCCGGTTTGAAAAACTGGGCCCACGGGCCGATCGTACGGCGAAATGGCGCTGGGCCGATGAGCGCATAATGCGCAAGCCCGATCCATGCGCGAAAGCCGGAAATACCATCTTGCCGCAGCAAGTCGAGAATACCCTTGGCCCGGTTCATCGTGAAACCGAGGGAGATTTTCGCAAAAAACATGCTCCGCACAAACCAACGTTTCACCGGATTCCAATCCTTGGTCATATATAACCAAGTATCATAGGCCACGCCTTTGTGCTCGATTTCCTCCGAAGCATGCCACAGCCATAATTTGCGCTGATGCTCATCGGCATCTGCAAAATGCTTCGGATTGGCGATTACCTCTGCGGCCAGAATTGCGGTGATATGTTCGATACACATGGTCGCTACCAGATGTGAAATTTCCGGCATCGTACGAATGCCATTCACGACATCAGCAATCGTTTGCTCCAGTCGCGAAATATCCAGATCACAACCTTCCAGATGTTGGTTGAAGCAATGATGTTCGCGACTATGGACCGCCTCCTGCTGGATAAAGGCTCGAATTTCACCCTGCAACTTGGGCGGCACCTGATTGCGAAACTTCTTGAGCGATTCGATAAAGAATATCTCACCTTTCGGAAAGGTAACCGACAAGGCGTTGAAAAAGGCAGATGCGAAAGGGTCACCACCGACCCAGCGCCGCCGTTCGATCAAAGCGCTGGCAAAATGCCGATTCCGGGATTGAATATGTAGATCCGCTGGGGTCGCGCTCTGACGGACCTGCTCAGCTTCGGTAGTCGCTTCAATATTGGATGGTGACCTGCCCATATTCGCTCGTAAACCCCTGTCCTAATTCGTATCAATATAGCCAATGATTTTGGTTAAGCGTTTTATAGAAAAGGAAGGTTAACAATAAGCACTACAACATGCTTAATTTTATGATTCAACTGCCGCCTTATGATGAGGGAAATGGCTGAATATGATAGTTAATTTGAATAAATGTGCAGCGCTAGCACCTATTTTCGCCGGTAGCGAAAATACCAAACGTCGTGGCCCTGACGGCGGGCCTTGGCTTCATAGCGTGTTTCGGGCCACCCACCGGGACGGATCATCCAGTCCTGCGGACTCGAACAGAGCCATTCAAACTCCTCGCGTTGTCCCATGATCATGCACGCCCATTCCAGATAGACCGGGTGATCGGTGCCGAAACGAAATTCTCCGCCGGGTTTCAACTTGGCCGCGATCATCTCCATCGGGCCATGGTTCATGAAGCGCCGTTTGGCGTGCCGCGCCTTCGGCCAGGGATCCGGATGAAGCAGATAGACGAAGCTCAGGGAGCCGTCGGGAATCCGTTCCAACACATCCAGCGCATTGCCCATATGCAGACGAACATTGGCCAAATGCTGGTCACGGACATGCTGCAATGCGCCTACCACACCATTGAGATAGGGTTCACAACCGATGAATCCATGATCAGGAAGCATATCGGCGCGGTTCGCTAGATGCTCTCCGGCGCCAAAACCGATTTCAAAATGCATGGGCCGCTCGCCACCAAAGAGCGATTGCGCACTCACCGGGCCTTCCGGATCGACTGCGATTTGTGGCAAAAGCTTCTCGACCAGTTCGACCTGCTGGTCACGCAAAGCATGGCCCTGCCGGCGTCCATAGAGTTGACGGATGGTCGTCGGGTCACCGTCTTTATAAGCAGTCATTTTACAATGCCTCGGCAAACAAGATCATTTAAGAGCGGCTTTCAGCGCATCCACCAGATCGGTTTTTTCCCAGGTGAAGAAATCTCCATCCGCCTTGCGACCAAAATGTCCATAGGCGGCCGTTCGACCATAGATCGGTTTGTTCAGACCAAGGTGGGTACGAATGCCTTTGGGGGTCAGACGCACGAGCTTGGGCAGAACTTCTTCCAACTTCTCTTCACTCACCGTACCGGTGCCGTGCAGGTCGACATTGATCGACAGCGGTTCCGCGACGCCAATCGCATAGGAGAGCTGGATCGCACAGCGTTTGGCGAAACCAGCTGCTACGATATTCTTAGCCATATAGCGCGTGATATAGGCTGCGGACCGATCAACCTTCGTTGGGTCCTTGCCGGAAAAGGCACCGCCACCGTGCGGACTGGCACCACCATAAGTGTCGACGATGATCTTTCGTCCGGTCAGACCAGCATCACCATCAGGTCCACCAATCTCAAACCGTCCCGTCGGATTCACGTGGATCACCGTATTATCGGTAATAAAGCCTTCTGGCAGAACCGAATGGAACACACCCATCACATAGTCGCGTAATTCCTGATAAAGCGCGGGATTATCGCTATCCTTATAATAGCCGGGTGCATGCTGCGTAGAGACCACCAGCGCAACGGCCTCTACCGGCACTTCATTGACATAGCGCAGGGTTACCTGACTCTTGCTATCGGGCTCAAGGAACGGCGCTTTGCCACTGTGGCGATCCGCAGCCATCTGCTTCAATATCTGGTGCGAATATTGCAAAGTCGCAGGCATCAGATCCGGTGTTTCATCACTGGCATAGCCGAACATGATGCCTTGATCACCGGCTCCTTCGTCCTTGTTGCCACTTTCGTCTACGCCCTGGGCAATATGCGCCGATTGGGGATGCAGGTAATTTTCGAACGTTAGATCCTGCCAATGGAAACCATCCTGCTCATAGCCAATTTTTTTGACGGTTCCGCGGACAATCTTCTCAATTTCCGCCTGTGCGCCGGGCGCCCAGTTGCCATCCGTGTCGATCATGCCTTTGCCGCGGACCTCTCCCGCAAGGATCACCCGATCAGTGGTAGTCAGCGTTTCACAAGCAACCCGGGCTTCCGGGTCTTTGGAAAGAAACAGGTCAACGACTGCATCAGAGATTTGATCCGACACTTTGTCAGGATGCCCTTCAGAGACAGATTCGGAAGTGAAAATAAATTCTGAACGCATGAGAAAATCCTAAGTTCGAGCCGGGGGATCATCGGTCTATTAAGACATAAGGAAAAGTTTATATGTGCACATTAACGAGGGCGAAGGCGAATGGCAATGGCAATGGCAGAAATCAGCAAAACCACGGCCAGACCAAGCGGTAGGGTGTTTCCATAGCGAGCGAAGACTGTCGCAGACTTGGCTGTGGGTAAGCGGCCATCAATCCGGCCTGCCTGCCCCATGGGAATGCTGTCCGTGACGGTGCCATTCGCGTCGATCACCGCCGATATGCCGGTCGGGGTCGAACGGATCACCGGTAGCCCCTCTTCGATGGCCCGTAAGCGCGCCTGCGCCAGATGCTGTGGTGGGCCCCATGATCCGAACCATGCATCATTGGATGGATTGAAAATGAAATTCGGACGGTTATCGCGGTCCACAACCTGTCCCGAGAAAATGATTTCATAGCAGACCTGCAAACCGACTTTGCCGAACTTGCCGAGATCAAGCGAGCGGGGACCGGGCCCCGGCCAGAAATCAAAATCGCCCGGAGCAAGACGCGATAGGCCGACGGCCGACAGCAAAGACCGCATCGGAAGATATTCGCCATAAGGCACCAAATGCGCTTTGTCATAGCGGCCGAGCAATTGCCGCTCTGAGTCCATAGCGAAGACACTGTTGCGCGCGCCAACTGCGCGGCCTTCTGCTTCGTCAAATTCTAGCTTTAGCGCCCCTAGCACCAGCACATCACCGGGCCGCATTAATGTTGCCAGTTGCTGACGCACAAATTCCGGCGGGCGTCCGTAATAATAGCGCGGCGGATAACCGGTCTCCAAATAGTCAGGGATGGCGGCTTCGGGCCAGAAGATGATACGCGGCCTCTCATCTTCGCGGCGCGTAAGTTCGGCCAGCTTCGCCAGATTCTGCTCCTCATAACCGGCCTTCCATTTGTCCTGTTGGCCAATATTGGGTTGAATCACGGTGATCTGGGCTTCAGCCTCGCTGCTATCCCCTCGATCCCACGTCATCGCCAGTGAGAAAGCAATATAGGCCAGCGCTGCCAAAGCCCCATAACGAAGACGATTCCGATTTCCGGTCTGCGCTTCGGCGGCGGCCCGGCGCATGATCTCGTAAAACACCCCGCCCGCCAAAAGCACCGCAAAACCGGACAAACCATAGGTACCGATCCATGCTGCCGACCAAGACAAGATCGGCAACTGCACGAGAACCGACCCAAGGGGATTCCAAATAAACCCGCTGAACACCCAACTGCGGAGCCATTCGGTGATGATCCACATGCCCGCCGTCGCCAGTATGAATGCCCAGGGCCGGTCCTTACCAATCACATAGGCGGCCAGAGCCACAATGGCGGGGAAAACGGCCAGATATAGCGACAGTAGGACCACGGCCACATAGCCGAGCCACTCCGGCATCGCCGCCTGAAAAGTGAAAGCCGTAGCAATCCAGTTCAAACCAATGACGAAATGGCCTACCCCGAACAACCAACCGATAAAAAAGGCGGATTTGCGGCTCTGTGCTTGAAACAGGACCGCCATCCACAAGCCCAGCATCACAATAGCCAAGGGCCAAAAGTTCAGCGGCGCAAAGCCTGTGGCGCTGATCCCGCCGGCGGCAAGCGCAATACCATAAGGATAGCGCGCGATCATTTCTTGGATTTTTGACACTCGCGGCTTTTGCCGTGTTCACGATCACCATTCAATTGCTAATTGCCGGGCCATGGATTTGATTGCTATTGCGTCACCATGAATTTTATATCTCTCCTGATCCTCGCGCTGGCACAACCAGCAGCAGACGAACCAGCCGCACTCAACGAAAATCAGATGCACGCGCTATCATGTGTTGGGGTCTTCGCGATCATCGCATCGGAACAGGAACGCGGCGTGACAAGTGCGCTCGCCTATCCCCTGCTCACCGAACGCGGCGCGACCTATGCCGGCCTGATCGGAGAACAAGTGATGCGCGAGAATGGAAAAACCCGCGAGCAGGTGCGGGAAGATATGTTGGCAGCGGTCGCGGCACAGCAAGAAAAAGCGCAAGATGCGGCGGACGTCGACACCGTTATAGAGACGGAGATGGCCGAATGCCTACCATTGCTCGACGCTGCCGTTCCTCCAAAACCAAAACCCGATCTGAAACAGTGCGCCGGGATGCTGCAACTGGCTTATGAAGAAGTTCATAGTCGCGAAGGCCTGTCCAAAACCGCACAGGACCTGAAAACCTTGGCCACTGTTCTGGACAGCCGCGCGCGCGATAAAATGCGCGCCGAAGGGCTGAGCGGAAATGAGAGTGATATATTGCTGACCCAGAGTCGCGAAGCCATGCTAGCCGATGCCAAACAGAAAGAAGCAACGGGCCAGGGTTCTGACCTGGATTTCGAACATTGCTTCACCCTTGCCGCTCCGGAGGATAAGCAGCGCAAATATGAACATTGACTCTCTCCAGCCATTACGGCCCTTCCATCTGGCATTTCCAGTGCACGATCTTGATGCAGCGCGCGGTTTTTATGGCGACGTGCTCGGTTGTGAGGAAGGCCGCAGCGATCAGCGCTGGATAGACTTCAACTTGTTCGGGCATCAGATTGTGACCCATTTGGACGAACAATTTGATCTCCAACAGTTGAAAAACCCCGTCGATGGCGAGCAAGTGCCCGTTCCCCATTTTGGCGTCATATTATCAATGACTGAATGGCAGATCTTGGCCGATCGGTTGACGGCGAAAAAGATGAAATTTGTTATCGAACCGACGGTTCGGTTCAAGGGGCTGGTGGGCGAGCAAGCAACAATGTTCTTCTGTGATCCCAGCGGCAATGCACTGGAGTTCAAAGCCTTTGCCAATGACGATCAGCTATTCGCCAAAGATTGATCCAACCTCGAACGTCTAGGCTTCTTGCTCCTGCCGCCATCGCCCAAGGGCATCATCCAATTGCCGTTCCGCCATGTCCCGCGCGGAATTGCGCGCCAGGTCCAGAGAAACGGACAGGCGCTCACCGATCAGAGCGTCGCCCAGAGCCATCAGCACCAGCGCCAGAGTATCTTCGTGCATTTCACGGTCTTCGTGCCCGCCCTCTCCGATATCGTCGACCAGAGTGTGAATCGCGTCCACAATCGGATCCAGCGCATCTTCGTTGCCGGTTAGCATCATCCAGGACCACAGCGCGGCTGCGCCCTGTTTATCAAACGCATCAAAGGTCAGGTCGACAATGTCGCGCACGGTCCCTTCGCCGGTACGGGATTTCAAAACCGCCTGACCGATCAGACCGCAGACTTCATCCGACAAATAGGCCGCGAGCGCTTTTTGGAGGCCGGATGCAGAACCGAAATGATGCAAGAGATTGGCATGAGTCCGGCCGATCCGCCCAGCAACCGCCTTCAACGTCACCGATTGTGGGCCTGTTTCGATCAACAAATCGCGGGCTGCGGCCAAGGCCATGCCACGACTTTCTTCAGGAGAGAGGCGTCTCTTTGCTATTGACATTTATGTAAGTAACCTTATTCTCATCTCTGTCAGCTATAGGCCGCATTTCGTATAATGGAAACATCTGATGAATATGCTTAGCACAATCGAATCTGAACCCGAGCCAATCCGGACGCCGACGCCTGCGGGCCATGAGATTACACCGCGGGACCGCCGTTTTGGACGCGAAGCCGGCCATGAAGCCGGGAAATATTGGCAAAATGGCAGTCCAGTCGCGACCGCCTTCTACAATTGCCTATCGCTTACCTTTCCACGCGGCGAAGCGTTTTTCATCGAAAGCGTGAAGGAATTCCGGGATCACACGCCAGAAAAGCTGAAAAAAGAGATCAAGGCCTTCATACAGCAGGAAGTGATCCACAGCCGCGAACATCTCGCGCTGAACCGCAGGGTCGAAGAAAGCGGCTATGACACCAGCCGGATAGAAGAGCGTATTACGGAATCGCTCAACATGACCAAGGACCGGCCCAAGATTACCAATCTTGCGGCCACGATGATCCTCGAGCATTTTACCGCGATCATGGCACAGCAATTTCTCGCCAATCCCCGCCATTGGGAAAATTCCGACCAGGAAACCGCCGATTTGTGGCGCTGGCATGCATTGGAAGAGATTGAACATAAAGGCGTAGCCTATGACACTTGGCTCTATGCGACCCGGGACTGGAGCCGCTGGCAACGCTGGAGAGTGAAAGCGCTCATGATGCTGCTCATCACCCGGAACTTCTGGGGCAACCGTTGGAATGACACGCTGGATCTGCTGGCGCAGGACGGCATGTCTGGATGGCGCGTCAAAATGAAGCTGTTCAAGTTCCTGCTCGTCGAGCCAGGTATCGCGCGGGCAATTATCATCCCTTGGATCAAATTTTTCATGCCGGGTTTTCATCCGTGGAATGAAGATGACCGGCATTTGATCCAGCGGGCCGAAAGCGACTATGAAGCGGCGATAACGGGACGCCGCGCAACCATTTAAGCCTCAGCGATCAATGGGTCGCTTCGTTCATATCGACTTTTTCGATCCATTCCGGGAAAAAGCTAGGTTCACGCGTGGACCAGCCTGGTGCGGTCGCAGCAGCTTCGCTGATCGATTGCAACAGTTGCTTCCGCTTTTTGGGATGCAGATTCGGAAGCGAGGCGGCGGCGCAAAATGCGCCGGGCAACCACGGACGCGAATCCGGCCCCAGCAAACGCTCATACAGGAAACGAAATGCCGAAAAACTGTCGATCCGCCCCTGTTCCAGATCAAAAGCAGCCAGAGAAATAAGCGGCGGCATGAAAGCTTCGATATCGTCAATGACACAATCCTGAGGGATGGCTTTGCGAATATCGTTGATCCGCCAATATAAGGACATTTGGACCTTGATTCCGGCCTCTTCGACCGCATCGCGCGACCAAGTCTGAATGGCATCCGAGCGTTTCAGACCAACATCCAGCGAACGGCGGATATAGCGCTGCGTCGCGGCACTGAAACCCGCGAATTCTTTCATCTCTGCAAGCGTCATCGCGCCCGGGATAGATTTAACTTCCTTGGTCATATTCTCGGGACTCCTTTACTGAATGATCCCACCAAGGCATTTGACCCCAACATGGTTAGCAATTGGTTAAATCGACACAGAATAATGATCCGAAGCGGCCCTGAGTTCTGAAAATTGCGCGCTGGCCTTAGAAAGTTTCGACGAACGGCAAGCCTGTTTCGACCGAGCACGATTCCACTAGAGACAATTGATACCATCTTGCCCTAAGCTCCATCGAAACGATGAATTGAATGTACATGAGAAAATTTGAACTCGGAAACCACAAGCCGTCAGTCGGACATCAGGTTGCCATCCTATCGATATTAGGATTCTGGCTTTTCTATATAATTGTGCTGACGCTGCGCGCGTCGATCGGCGACTGGCCAGCGCAAGAGCAAATGATCATACGCCGGATCGTCGTGACGATTTTCGGCATTGGCGTTACCTATCTGCTCTATCTGTTTCTCCGCCGGTTTGAGAATAAGGCGCTTTCCACCAGAATCATTACCGCGTTTGCAACCGCCATTCCCTGTGCAATCATCATTGCCTGTTGCAATCACTATATGTTCAACATCTACTATCCCGAAAACCTTTGGGATGACGCGCATGTCGAGGAAATGCGGAAATATATGGCCCAGGAAAACCTGGCCTTTAAAGCGATTTTCGAAGATGCTATTTCCCGCTTTTTCTTCATTGTCAGCTGGTCATCGTTATATTTGACTCTGAGCTATGCAGGCGAGGTCCGGCAGGTGGAACGCAAGGCCGCGCGCTTTGCCCAGGCAGCACAAGATGCCGAGCTGCGGTCGCTGCGCTATCAGGTCAATCCGCATTTTCTGTTCAACACGCTCAATAGCCTCAGCACCTTGGTGATGCGAAGCCAGCCGGAAGAAGCGGAAGAGATGATTCTCAATCTTTCCAAATTCTATCGCACCAGCCTGTCCGGCGATCCGCTCGAGGATGTGCCCTTGTCAGAAGAAGTGCATTTGCAGAATCTCTATCTTGATATCGAAGCCGTCCGTTTTCCTGACCGGCTGCGAACAATGGTGAATATTCCCGACGGCCTGCTGGGCGTGCTGGTTCCGGGCCTGATCCTGCAACCCTTGGTGGAAAATGCGATTAAGCATAGCGTTGCGCACAGCATACGCCCGGTCACGATCACGATCAGCGCCCAATCGGATGGTGACAGCCTGACCCTAACGGTTGCCGATGACGGTGATCCACGACCCGTAGAGCTGCATGATGATCACGTGAGCAGCGGCATTGGTCTGGCCAATGTCCGCGACCGGCTCGAAACGCGCTTTGGCCGACAAGCAAGCCTTCAGACCGTACGCCCGGCAGAAGGGGGCTATATTGCACAACTGACCCTACCGCTGATGCTGGATAATCCATGATCGAAGAAATTGAAGAAAAACCGCTGAACACCTTGATCGTTGACGATGAACCGTTGGCCATTGAACGCTTGCAGCTGCTCTGTGCACGGCAAAAGGAGATCAATCTGATCGGCACCGCCAGTGATGGCGA
Organism: Parasphingorhabdus sp.; assembly: GCF_039939955.1. Classification (GTDB taxonomy): domain Bacteria; phylum Pseudomonadota; class Alphaproteobacteria; order Sphingomonadales; family Sphingomonadaceae; genus Parasphingorhabdus. The sequence goes on from NZ_JBDVHS010000002.1 coordinate 72,080, forward strand.
CGCGGCTTTGCGCCTCACCGAACAATTGCGACCCGATCTTCTGTTGCTCGATATCGCTATGCCGGGCAAAAACGGGCTGGATGTAGCGCGCGCTTTATCGGGTAAGCCCAATGCGCCAGCCATCATATTTGTCACCGCCTTTGACCGCTTCGCGGTAGAGGCCTTTGATGTGGCAGCCATCGATTATGTGCTGAAACCGGTCGAGAATGACCGTCTGACACTGGCCGTCTCCCGGGTCCGTGAACGTACGGCAGAACCCCGAAGCGATGATGCAGAAAACTCGCCATGGGCCGATGAATTCTGGGTGCCCTATAAATCTGAACTGCGCCGCATCGTTGCCACCGAGATCGATCGGGTCGAGGCGGAACGCGACTATATGCGCCTGCATGTTGGCAAAATCAGCTATCTGCTGCACCAGACGATCACAGGGCTTGAAGAGCGCCTAAACCCGGAAGAGTTCATCCGGCTACACCGCTCTCATCTGGTTCGGCGCGACTGGATTGCCGGCCTGCGCCATGATGGCGGCGGCGTGTGGATGGCCTGTCTCAAATGCGGCACTGAAATTCGCATCGGACGAACCCATCTGGCAGAAGCAAAGAAACTGGCCGGGCGTTAGCCACGGCCCAAATCTAGAAACTGTAGCGCACCGACGCCGTCGCGCTGGTTTCGTCTTCATCGATCACCGATATACCGTCGCGTGCAATCTGCGCTTTGCGCGCATTCACGCCAAAATTGGTCGATAGGCCGCGCGCGATATCATAGCGCACGCCAAGCGAAGCGGAGCTTTCAGGCGAACCATCAAGTTCCCCATAGTGACCAGCAGCCGAGAGGCTGAGCACGCCGATTTTCGTTTGCGTGCCGCCGGAAACGAACCATCGATCTAGATTGATCGGTCCCGCCTTCAGATTCTCATAGCCGGCACCAACATCGAACAGGCTGCTGCCGAAAACAAATTCACCGACCGCACCGGCGCCAATCGTATCGAAATTGGTGATACCGTCCGCCGCCCGATAGCGGGCTTTGCTGACCCGCGTAGCGAAACGGTAGTCCTTGTTCCCCATGGGCCGCTGAAACTGGGCGCCCCATTCGAAATGACCATCAGCATCAGCAATAGCCGTCATAGTAACCGGACCAAATCGTCCGCTATAGCCACCGCTCCAACGGTTGATCCGGCCGTAAAAGTCATCAAATGCCAATCCTGCATTGCCGGCACCACGCCGTCGCCGAATGGCCTCTCGCACCAGTCCATCAACATTGCCACCGATCAGACTGCCCCAGCTCGTGCGGATATAAGCGGCGACATTGTCCTGATAGTCATCACCATTCACATCATATTGCCCGAAATAGGAGGCGCCGATATTCCAGCGATTGGCGAGCTGCATTTCGACATTGATATCAAGATTGCTAACCAAGCTGACGTCCACATCACCGTGGAAAATACTGTCATCTACCTTCAATTTCACCGGCACATCGACAACGCCGCCAACCAAGACGGTGGCATCGCCAACTTCAAAGGCCAGAGGCTCTTCAAAGGAGGACAGGCTATCATAGTTGAGGCTGATCTGCGCGTTCGCAGAACCAGCGGTCAGCGCCATTGCCCCCATAGAGACCGGCAGGCCTATTGAACGATAATATTCAAACCGCATGGTTCAGACCTTCACCCGGAAATATTGGGCATGGGCGTGATTGGCGATGGCCTTGCCAGCCTCCATCGCGGCCTGATGATCTTTCAACCAGTGAACGCCGCCATAGATCCGGCTCCAGCCATTTTCCTCTGCCATCCCGCTAAGGCTTGTCCAATGCCGGGTAACATCGCGCAATTGCGGCCACAGCACTTGGTCAGGCGATTGATGCGAGATGCGCACGGTATCGGTCCCCAAAATATTGGCGATCATCGCGGCGCCTGCATTACCAAATGTCGAATGACCGGATGTATAGGCCGGGAATTCTGGCGTCGGAATATAGCTGCGCCATTGTCTGTCTCGCTGAACTCGCGGATCGCGATTGCCAAATTTCGGGGTCCGGTGACGGATGGCAGTCTCCGGACGGATGACATCATGATGATATTTGCTGTCCCAAGCATGGATGGAAGCATCGCATTGGGTCATCCCCATCAACGCCATGGCCCGCGCCCATTCAATGAAAGACAGATTGCGGTTCTGCAGCACCTGTATCGCAATGAGCATGAAATGCCCTGGCGGGGTAATTCCCCAAGGACCATCTTCCCAAAACAGCGCAATTTCGCTCTGATCCGCGGTGCGCTCGCGACTATCGGCGCCACCCAAAATACGAACCTGATCAAACTCCCCGGCGAATTCCGGACTGTCTGGATCATGAAACGGGGCCGCTCTAAAATTTTCAACACTGCCCATGGTCCACGGTTTAATCTGCCCATGGCCGGGGAAAAGCGGACGGGAAAAGCTATCAAAGGCCGGACCTGGCTTGGCACTGTAGAGCGGACCGGTAGGCGTCCATTGCAGCGCATCATGGCGCCGCTGATAGCGGTTGAGATAATAGTTGACCTTGCTCGGCTGTGAACCGTCGCGGGTCCGCATTTTGACAATTTTCAGACCAACCTGACGCCCCCATGCGGCACCAAGAGATTTGGCTTCACTCTCGGGAATCCCATTGGCAAAATCCATCCGCTCGCCGACAAATGGCTGCTGGAACACCTCGGAAGCTGCAGTAGCAAAAGCCACGCCATAAGCCATTGCGGGATCAGCGCCGAGAGGAGCGGTGCCAATGTCAAAAGGGTCTTCATAGGTCTGCAAGATACTGTTCGCGGCCAGAAACCCGGCAACGGTCGGCATCGCCAGATTATAGGCGGCGCGGGGCGGTGGTACCCGCTGATCCCGTATCTGCTGGAGTATGATGTCACACCAATGGGTGACGACATTGTGATATTGAGGCCGCAATATTGGCGTCAAATAAGATGTCGATGTACCAAAGCGGCCCGTGCAGCCCGCCAATCCTGCGACGCCTGCAACTCCGGCACTTGCCATGAAGTGACGACGTGAAAAGATCATTGCTCTCCCCTTGAACAACTGCGTCGCCATGCTGATCAAATCAAGCGACAAACCTGCGGCTCGGCATAGTGGTAAACCAACAATAAATTGTTAATAGCGGCCAATATCCCGAAGTGACGAGAACAGCCTAAAGCGGGAGGAATCCGGTGTTCCGGTCCTGTTTATGGAACCGGTCATATTGGTCAGGGATGTAACAGTCGCTAGGCGCGACGCGAAGGGCCTACCGTCCTCGGACGCGCCTGCTTATAGGTTCCCAATATCCGCACACTATTACAGTGGAAACTCAACTCTTCCATCGCACGATCCACTGCCGGATCACCGGGAGCACCCTCTATATCGGCAAAAAATTCGGTCGCCGAGAAACTGCTGCCCTGCTGGTAACTTTCCAGCTTGGTCATATTGACGCCATTGGTGGCAAATCCGCCCATCGCTTTATAGAGCGCGGCGGGGATATTTTTGACCTCGAAAACAAAGGTCGTCATCACCGGACCGTTGGACTCCGGTTTCGCCGATTCAGGCGCCAGTATGACAAAGCGCGTGATATTATCGGGAGAATCTTCAATCGCATCGGCCAGCGGTTGCAGACCATAAATTTGCGCGGCCAGCCGTGGGGCGATGGCAGCAGCATGGGCATCATCCGCATGCGCTACAAAAGCCGCTGCCGCAGCGGTATCCGCATAAGCCACCGGAATGATTCCGCGTTCACGCAGATAATGGCGGCACTGACCAAGGGCCTGCGGATGGCTCATCGCCGTTTTGACCTCGGCATCGGACGATTGCGCCATCAGGCAATGTTTTATCTGCATGAAATATTCGTCAACGATATGCAGTCCCGATTCGGGGAGTAGAAAATGAATGTCGGCAACCCGGCCATGTAGTGAATTTTCAATCGGTATGATGGCGCATCCCGCCGTACCCTGCTTCACCGCATCAATAGCATCCTCGAAGGAAAAGCACGGAACCGGAAGACCTTCCGGGGCATAGTCGAGCGCTGCGAGATGTGAATTGGCACCCGGCGCCCCTTGAAACGCGATCGCCTGTTCCGGCATTTCAGCGGCTTTTTCGGTCATTTTTATGACCATACCCAGTGCGTTTTGCGGAAAGCTGTCCATCATGCCCCTCTTTTGTCGGGTTGCGATAGTCGAACGGAACGGGACGGGGCAAGAAAGAAGTGGCATGCGCGCATAGCCGCACTGCATTTTCTATTCACAATTGCATCTTCTGCGGCAATTGAGGCCTTGCGTTGGCCCGTCGCTCTCTTTACAGACAGCACAAATTTGGCCGGCCAACAGCCGCCGCTCACTCAGGGGTTTTGAGAGACAATATGAGCAACAACAATACCATCGCAGGCTGGGTACTGGCTGGCGGCATCGCAGCACTGGGCCTATCCATTGTCAGCGGAAAATATTTTCATGCTGGTAAGCACGAACGGCCGGAAGTCATGGGCTACGTGATTGAAGGCGTAGAAGCCGCTGGTAGCGGTGCCGACGCAGGCCCATCGATCGAAACATTGCTGCAAACAGCCGACGCTGGCGCTGGCGCAAAAGTATTTGCCAAATGTGCAGCCTGCCACACGATTGACCAGGGCGGTGCCAGTGGCATCGGACCGAACTTGTGGAACACAATGGGCAAGCCGCACGGCCATGTCGCGGGCTTCGCCTATAGCGATGCTTTGGCAAGCGTTGAAGGCAATTGGGACTGGACAGCCATGGACGCTTGGCTGACGTCGCCCCGTAGATATGCCAATGGTACCAAAATGACCTTCGCTGGTCTCGGCAAAGCCGAAGACCGCGCCAATCTCATGGTCTATATGAATGCGCAGGGTTCAAACCTGCCGCTCCCGGCTGCTCCGGTTGTCGAAGAAGTTGCGGATGCAGCGGCTGAAGCAGGCGCTGCGGAAGAAGCGCAGGAAGCAGTTGAAGCAGACGCAGCGGCGGCTGAAGAATAAGTCCGCCGCCTAGATTGCCTTAGTCGCAATCCAGCTGGTAAAATTGCTTGATAACATCCCAGGCTTCATCTGCTGTTTCGACAAATTGAAACAGCTCTAGATCGTCGCGACTGATCGTACCTTCTTCGGCCAGTGCGTCGAAATTGATCACCCGATTCCAAAAGGCCTTGCCGAAGAGCAATATCGGAAGTTTTTCCATCTTACCGGTCTGCACGAGCGTGACCAGCTCCAGAAATTCGTCCAGCGTTCCGAAACCGCCGGGGAAGACCGCGACCGCTCTTGCCCGCAGAAGAAAATGCATTTTCCGCAGCGCAAAATAATGGAACTGGAAACTCAACGACGGCGTAACATATTCATTGGGTGCCTGTTCGTGCGGCAGAACGATATTCAATCCGATTGATTCCTGGCCCACATCGGCGGCGCCACGATTCGCCGCTTCCATGATAGAAGGCCCGCCACCGGAGCAGACCACAAAATCGCGTTTCCCGTCTTCCGAAATTCCACATGCGCTGGCTAGCCGTGCCAGATTGCGGGCTTCATCATAATATTTGGCTTTTTCTTTCAACCGCTGGGCAATTTTGAGAGACTCTTCGTCAGTCGCTGCCTCGATCAGTTCATCCGCCTTGGCGGGTTCCGGAATCCGTGCCGAACCATACATCACGATCGTTGACCCAATATTGGCCTCATCGAGCAGCATTTCAGGTTTCAGCAGTTCAAGCTGGAAGCGGACGGGGCGCAATTCTTCGCGCAGCAAGAAGTCGGTATCCTGAAAAGCTAACCGATAGGCAGGATCACGGGTCTGCGCCGTTTCCAAATGCGCCTTTTCGGCGAACTCGGCTTCTTCTTTTGCGTGGTAAAAGCGGCGGTCATGGAGATCTTTATTGGTCATAGCATCACACTAAAGCAAAGTTTTGTGACTGACCAGTGACCATCTGCCTTATCGGCAATAGCCGTTTCCGCTCATATCGAGATGAAAGTGATCGCGATGGGCCGCATTGTAATTTGGGCTAAGAACGGTACCGAAGCGTTTGCAGGCACTATCGTGGATAGCCGCCAAAAACTGCCTTTCCTGACGACCGCCTTTCCAGTCATGCGCAACCGTAATCCGGCGACCATCGGTGAGCACAAAAGCGGCCACATCAATCGCATTGGCGTGCGCATGTTGCGATAATTTACCTGATCCGGCAATATTGCGGCAACTGTAGCTGCCCATGGTTTCAATACGCTTGAGATCGCTGCCCAGATATTTGCGTGCCGCGCGTTTCACGGCATATTCCGTCCAAGCGGCAAATTTGCTGGCAAGTTCGCATTTGACCGGACCCAAATTGGTCACGTCAGCGCCGACATCGAGCAATTTGATACTGTCAATCTGGCTACACCCGCCGCTGAACCGGCGGTTGGGCAAGGGCGAAAAACGGACATTGGCTCTACCAAGATCGGTATAACACTGGCGCGCCGAAGGCGTAGGATTGAAAGATCCGAGGCCTGCAGACGCCTGAGGCCGCTGCGATCCACCGCCGTTACCGGAAGGCACAGCACCACAAGCGCTCAGCAGCAGTGAAGCCAAACCCAAAAATCCGATGGTCCGCTTAGGGCGTCCAATATGCAATTTCTTTTCCATGGCGAAACCAATGGCAGAAGATGGTTAAATCTAGGCTGAAGCTCATGGTTAATAAAACCCTACCAACCCTGCCGAACGCCATCAGCGACAAATTGATACAAGTTTACACTGGACCCGAGCCGCCTCAAAATCCAAACAGCCCCCATGTCCATTTTGCGCAAATTGAATAGCCTGCCTGTCTTGTGGATTCTGCTGGCTATACCGGCCCTTCTCATGATCCGGGGATATTGGGTCGGCGATATTATTGCCATGGACATGCTGCATCCAACCGGTGAGTTGTCCGCCCGGTTCATGATCATCGCCTTGATGACAACACCATTTTCGGTGATTTTCGGAAAACGTCCATGGGTCGATTGGTTTATGAAACGCCGCCGCAGCTTTGGGCTTGCAGCTTTCGGCTATGCCGTGCTGCATCTGATTTTCTACATCATCGATATGGAAGCTCTGAAACCAATTTTAGCTGAGTTTTGGGCACCCGGCATCTGGACAGGTTGGGCTGCGCTGTTCCTTTTCGTGCCGCTGGCCATCACCAGCAACAACGCATCCATGCGTCGCCTGAAGCAGGGGTGGAAGCGATTGCAGCGACTGGTCTATATTGCGGCGATCTTAACGCTGGCCCATTGGTTGTTGATACATGACGGCGTGGGCGGGGCTCTGGCCCACTTTATTCCACTCGCACTGTTGGAAATAGCCCGATTCGCGATTATATTTAGAAAAAGAAACGACGACGTTAAGCAGCACGAAACGCTGCGAACCGAATAAACTTGGAGATAATGACAATGAAATATTCTGTGATTGCCGCTGGAGCTGCTGCTGTTCTTGCCACTGCTGGCCTGTCCTCTCCGGCCCTCGCAACCGGCAAAATGACCTGTGAAGCTGGACCAGAATCCGGCTGGAAAACGCGCGCCGAATTGGAAGCCAGCTTGGTCGAGCAAGGCTGGAAAGTGAAAAAGTCCAAGGTCGATGGCGGCTGCTATGAAGTTTATGGCACCACACCTGAAGGCGACCGGGTCGAAGCCTATTTTCACCCAGTTTCGTTAGAAAAACTGCTGGTTTCGCGCCGCGGCAAGATACTGTTCCGAAAGCAATAATCGGTTTCATCAGCAACCAAGATCACGCTTGACATGCTGCGCCGCACAAGACAAAGCGGCGTCGGGCCACGCGGTCCCAACGCCGCGCGAGCTCTCTGTAAGGAGAAGCGTTAAAATGACTGATACGACTGTACCGACGCCTGAGTTGCGTCCTGACTGCCCGAATTTTTCTTCGGGTCCGACCGCCAAATTTCCTGGTTGGTCTCTCGACAAAATCAACACCATCGCCATGGGCCGTTCGCACCGGTCGGCCACCGGCAAAGGCCGGTTGAAATATGCCATCGACCTCAGCCGTGAATTGCTTGGTATTCCCGACGATTATCTGATCGGCATCGTGCCGGCATCCGATACCGGCGCCGTCGAACTGGCGATGTGGAATATGCTGGGCGCACGACCGGTGACCGTTGCGGCTTGGGAAAGCTTTGGCAACGTCTGGATCCAAGATGCGGTCAAACAATTGAAACCAGCCGGCTTGACTGTGCTGGAAGCCGATTATGGCGAAATTCCAGACCTGACCGGAATCGACAAGGGTGATGACGTTGTCTTCACCTGGAACGGCACCACTTCGGGCGCGAAAATTGCCAACACCGACTGGATTGCCGATGATCGCGAAGGCGTGACCATCAACGATGCCACCAGCGCCGTATTTGCTCAGCCAATGGACTGGTCCAAGCTCGATGCCACGACATTCAGCTGGCAGAAGGTCATGGGTTCGGAAGCCGGTCACGGCATGCTGATCCTCAGCCCACGCGCCGTCGAACGTATCGAAAGCTACACGCCATCATGGCCACTGCCAAAAATCTTCCGCGTGAAAAAGGGCGACAAGCTCAACCGCGCGATCTTTGAAGGCGCGACAATCAACACGCCGTCGATGCTGGCAACCGAAGATTATATTGCGTCGCTCGAATGGGCGAAATCCATCGGCGGCTTGCCCGAATTGCATGCTCGTGCTGATCGCAACGCGAAAATCGTCCATGACTGGATCGAATCCACCCCGTGGATGCGGAATATGGTTGGCAATCCCGACCAGTGGACCAACACTGGTGTCTGCATGGTGTTTCAAGGCGACTGGTATGATGGCCTGAGCGATGACGCCAAAGCTGCTGTACCAAAGAAGATTGCCGGCATGCTCGATGAAATGGGCATCGGATATGACTTCAACGGGTATCGCGATGCGCCGCCAAGCCTGCGTATCTGGTGTGGCTCGACGGTCGAGGCAGAAGATGTCCGCCGTCTGCTGCCCTGGATCGAATGGGCCTTTGCGCAAGTGAAAGCCGAACTTTCCTAATTTTATATATCGCCCCGGCTGCGGCCGGGGCCCAATGACTGTCCCAAATCTCAGGACATTCATTTGGATGCCAGCAATAGCTGACATGACATTCCGAAAAGGATTCCCAACATGCCAAAAGTATTAATTTCCGACAAAATGGACCCAAAAGCCGCCGAAATCTTCCGGGAACGCGGATGCGAAGTAGACGAAATCACCGGACAGAGCCCCGAAGAACTGCTGAAGATCATCGGTGAATATGATGGCCTCGCCATTCGCTCTTCGACGACGGTCACACCCGAAATATTGGCCGCAGCGACCAATTTGAAAGTGGTCGGCCGCGCCGGTATCGGCGTCGACAATGTCGATATCCCTGCCGCTTCTGCCAAGGGTGTCGTGGTCATGAACACGCCATTTGGTAACAGCATCACCACGGCGGAACACGCGATCGCAATGATGTTTGCCCTCGCCCGCCAACTGCCCTCCGCCGACGCCTCTACACAGGCTGGCAAATGGGAAAAGTCGAAATTCATGGGCGTGGAGCTGACCAGCAAGACGCTCGGCTTGATCGGTGCGGGTAACATCGGTTCGATCGTTGCGGAACGCGCCATCGGCCTGCGGATGAAAGTTGTGGCTTATGATCCGTTCCTGACCGAAGAACGTGCCGTAGAAATTGGTATTGAGAAAGTGACGCTGGACGAGTTGCTCGCCCGTGCTGATTTTATCACCATGCACACGCCGCTAACCGATCAAACGCGCAATATCTTGTCCGCCGAAGCACTAGCGAAGACGAAGCCTGGTGTGCGGATTATCAATTGCGCGCGTGGTGGCTTGATCGACGAAGCGGCTTTGAAAGAAGCCCTCGAATCGGGTCAGGTCGCTGGCGCCGCTCTCGACGTATATGCACAAGAGCCTGCCAAAGAAAATGCGCTGTTCGGTACGCCCAATCTCATCTGTACGCCGCATCTCGGGGCATCGACCAGCGAAGCACAGGTCAATGTCGCAATCCAGGTGGCAGAGCAAATGGCGGACTATCTCGTCAATGGCGGCGTCACCAATGCGCTGAATATGCCGAGCCTGTCTGCGGAGCAGGCACCCAAGCTCAAGCCCTATATGGCGCTTGCTACCCAATTGGGTTCGCTCGTCGGCCAGCTCGCAGCCGACCAGATCAAAGGCGTTTCGGTTGAAGTCGAAGGCGCCGCAGCGGAGCTGGACCAGAAGCCCATTACCGCAGCGGTCCTGGCCGGGTTGATGCGCGCCTATAGCGACACGGTGAACATGGTCAACGCGCCCTATCTGGCGAAAGAACGCGGCCTTGATGTCCGCGAAATCCGTCATGAGCGTGAGGGTGACTATCACACATTGATCCGCGTTTCTGTGACCACCGACGAAGGCGAGAAATCGGTTGCGGGCACCTTGTTCGGGTCTTCCGGGCCACGGCTGGTCGAGATGTTCGGCATCAAGGTAGAAGCCGATATGGAAGGCGATATGCTCTATATCGTCAACCGTGACCAACCCGGCTTCATCGGTAGCGTTGGCTCCACCCTTGGTACCGCCGGCGTCAATATCGGTACGTTCCATCTGGGCCGCCGTAGCGATTCACCGGGCGGCGAAGCCGTTCTACTTCTCTCGATCGATTCACCGGTAGAAGAGCCTGTGCTTTGGTCCGTTTGTCAGCTGGAAGGCGTCAAAACGGTCAAGGCGCTGAGCTTTTAATCTGCTGGGTCGAAACTCAAGAAAAATGATGGCCTGAGCCTTTGCTTGGGCTATGGAGCAAGTCCATGCAAAAGCCATCTAATCTCTTGCCGGAAGGATTCCACGACGCGCTGCCGCCTTTTGCCGAGGCGGCGTCGCGACTGGAGCGCGACGTGCTCGATACGCTCGCCAGCCATGGCTATGCCCGGGTGACACCGCCACTGGCGGAATATGAAGACGGCCTGACCCAAAGAATGCAGGGCGCATCAAGAAGCGACCTGATGCGCTTTGTCGATCCGATTTCCCAGCGCACATTGGCGCTGCGGCCGGATATGACCATGCAAATTGGCCGGATTGCGACAACAAGCCTGGCCGATCAGCCGCGCCCGCTTCGACTGAGCTATTCGGGACAGGTTTTGAAACTGCGCTCGGGACAATTGCAGCCAGAGCGCAGTCGTCTACAAATCGGCGCAGAATTGATCGGGAGCGACAGCGTCATCGCCGCCAGCGAGATTGTCTCGGTTGCGATTGAGGCACTCGAACGCGCGGGTGTTTCTGGAATCACCGTGGATTTCACCCTGCCCGACCTGATCGACATATTGGCCGCAGGGCCGTTGCCGTTGAACGAAGCCCAGATTGCCGAAGTGCGCAGCGAGTTGGACATGAAAGATGCCGGCGGCCTGAACGCCATGGGCGCGACCGGCTATTTGCCGCTGATCGAGGCAACCGGCCCGTTTGATGACGCGATGGCGCGGTTGCGTGCATTTGATAGCGGCGGCCTGCTTGATTCACGACTGGATGGCGTGTCCCAGATTGCCGAAAGCATCAAAGGAAAAGCGAGCCTGACCCTGGATCCGACCGAGCGGCACGGGTTTGAATATCAAAACTGGTTCGGCTTCACCCTTTACGCCGATACATTTATCGGCGCGCTCGGACGCGGTGGTAGTTATGAAATCGTCCACCCGGATGGAAGGTCCGAAGCCGCGGTGGGCTTCTCGCTCTATCCCAATCCGCTGATCGACGCAGGCTTTGGAGCGAAAGACAAAGACCAGGTTTTCCTGCCCTTTGGTCATGATAGCGAGGTCGCGGCAAAGCTGCGCAATGAGGGTTGGCGGACCGTTGCTGCGCTATCGGATACGGACGACGCCAAGACATTGGGCTGCACATATATTCTGACTGGCGAAGAGATTCAGAAACTTTGATCTTCGTGAAAGCCATGTGGCTTGACGCACCTATTTTGAGTCGGTAACGACCGCTGCGCACAAGGGCTGTCAAAGCCCTTAGTTCCATCCGTACGTCGAGTCCTGTCGAAGGACGTTTCGGATCCACTCTGGCAGGGTGGAAAGGTATATCCATGGCAAATGTAACGGTAATCGGCGCGCAATGGGGCGATGAAGGCAAAGGCAAGATAGTCGACTGGCTATCCGAACGCGCCGATGTTGTTGTCCGATTTCAGGGTGGCCATAATGCGGGCCATACGCTGGTTGTCGACGGTGCCGTCTACAAGCTTTCCTTGCTCCCATCCGGCATTGTCCGAGGTGCGCTATCGATCATCGGCAATGGCGTGGTACTCGACCCTTGGCATCTGCGTGACGAGATTGAGAAACTGACCGGACAGGGTGTGGCCATCAACACTGATAATTTCGGCATTGCCGAAACCTGCCCGCTAATCCTGCCGATCCACCGCGACCTTGATGCCATGCGCGAGGACGCCAGCGGCAAAGGTAAGATTGGTACAACCCGGCGCGGCATTGGCCCTGCCTATGAGGACAAGGTCGGACGCCGGGCGATCCGGGTTTGCGATCTGGCCCATCTCGACGATCTGGGGCCACAACTAGACCGGCTGTGCGCGCATCATGACGCGCTGCGCGCCGGCTTTAGCGAACCGCCTGTCGACCGCGAACGCCTGCTCAATGACCTGAAAGAAATTGCCGATAGCGTCCTGCAATATGCGCAGCCGGTTTGGAAACGCCTCAACGAAGCGCGCCGCGACGGCAAGCGCATCCTGTTTGAAGGCGCACAGGGCGTGTTGCTGGATGTCGATCACGGGACCTATCCGTTTGTGACCAGTTCCAACACGATTTCCGGCACCGCTGCGGGCGGCTCTGGCATCGGGCCATCGGGCACCGGCTATGTGCTCGGGATTACCAAGGCTTACACAACGCGCGTTGGCTCGGGCCCATTCCCGACAGAGCTGGACGATGATATCGGCCAACGGCTGGGCGAACGCGGGCATGAATTTGGTACCAACACCGGCCGGCAGCGGCGCTGTGGCTGGTTTGATGCAGTGCTCGTCCGCCAAGCCCTCGCGGTTTCGGGCGTCCACGGCATTGCCCTGACCAAATTGGATGTGCTCGACGGGTTCGAGCAATTGAAAATCTGCGTTGGCTATAAGCTCAATGGTACGACCTATGATTATTTGCCGCCCCATCATCAGGATCAATCGGCCGTCGAACCCGTTTACGAAACGATGGACGGGTGGAGCGAATCCACCGCCGGTGCCCGTAGTTGGGCAGACCTGCCAGCTCAAGCGATCAAATATATCAAACGGGTCGAAGAATTGATCCAATGCCCAGTGGCTTTGGTGTCAACGTCGCCGGAGCGCGAAGATACGATATTGGTGACCGATCCGTTTGCCGATTAGTTTTTTCCACTATGGTCAATGCGATGGAGCCTGGTAAAGTTATAGTGCTGAACGGAACTTCCAGTTCCGGGAAATCCACACTGGCTCGGTCACTTCAACGAGCTTTGGACGATATTTACCTGCATTGCTCTCTGGATATGTTTTGGCACATGACGCCAGAATCTGTACCCGCAAATTCGATAAACTTTCCGAAATTGAAATTGGCCTTGGGCCATTCCGTAAGCGCCTTGGCAACGACCGGTCACAATGTGATCGTCGATATCGTCCATAGCGGACTGCAATCTCATCAGGAACTTTCTGCCGCACTAGATGGAATCGAAACTCTGACAGTCAAAGTCGATTGTAGCCTAAAAGAACTGGAAATCCGCGAATTGGAACGCGGCGACCGCAGACTAGGCTTGGCCAAATCTCAATATGATGCAGTGCATCAGGGAATAGCCTATGATTTGGAGATCGACACGTCTCAGCTAACTCCCGCAGAATGCGTAAGCACCATTATTCAGAAACTTGAAACGGTAAATCCGACAAATTAAACATCGTCCGCCGAGATCATTTCGGCGCGGTCGATCTCATCGGTCATTGATGCCACCGTCACCGCTACCGCAGCATCGCCCGAGACATTGGTGGTCGTGCGCATCATATCCATGATCCGGTCGACACCAGCGACAAAGGCGATGGTTTCCAAGGGAACGCCTACGCTACCAAACACCAATGCCATCATGATCAAGCCCGCACCGGGAATACCCGCCGCGCCGATCGCACCCAATGTCGAAGTGATCGAGATCAGCACATAATCGCCGAATGTCAGGTCGACACCAAATATCTGCGCGCCAAACAAAGTAGCGAGACCGAGATACATGGCCGTGCCGTTCATATTGATCGTCGCGCCCAAGGACACGACGAAACTTGCCACCGAATTGCTGACGCCGAGGTTCCGCTCCACACAGCGGAGGGTCACCGGCAGAGTCGCATTGGACGAAGCGGTCGAATAGCTGACCGCTATCGCGTCGATAATCCCGCGGAAGAAATCCACCACAGGCAGCTTCGCGATAAATTTGATCAGTCCGGAATAGATGATCCCGATAATCAGCAAGCAACCTAGATAGTTTAGCCCGACCAACTGTGCCAACGAAATCAGAGCATCTGTACCCAGCGTGCCGGCAACCCACGCCATCAGCGCGAACACGCCAAATGGAGTCAGTTCCATCACAATCATCGTGACTTTTTGCATCACGATAGCGCCGCTATCGAAAATCTTGGCGAGCGGCTTACCATCTTCTTTGGCCATCAAGATGCCAATGCCGATCAACAGCGCGAAGACAATTAGCGGCAACACGCGAACATCTGCCATCACCTGAACCGGACTGTCCGGAACAATCGACAGGATCATATCAATCGCACTGGTATCATTGGGCACCGGCGTTTCACCCTTTTGGATCGCGTCAGTGTTCACGCCTTTTCCGGGCTGAAAAAACGTGCCGAGGGCTAATCCCAGCCAAGCGGCAATCTGACCGGTGATGACAAAAAGAACCATCGCCCGTCCGCCAACACTGCCCAGTTTCTTCAGATCACCAAGCGCGGCCACACCTGCGACCAGCGAGAAGAAGATCAGCGGCACGACCAGCATCTTGATCGACTTGATGAAGAAATCACCGATCCATTTGATGGTTTCGGATTCAGGGCCCCATATCAGGCCGGTGATGACACCGAGAATCAGGGCCGCGATCACCCGCTGCCAAAGCGGAATCTTGAACCAAAATGCCATCATGTTATTTCCCCCGATAATTCTTATGCCCATGCCTATCGTGAGCAACTGGACGCGGCAAGCCTTTAGGGTTTCCCTACATCCAGAAGCTAATCGCGAGACAGGTCGATAGTCCGACCCCAAAGGTCAGCGGAATGCCGGCCTTGAAGAAATCGGTGAAGCGATAATTGCCCGCTGCATAGACCAACGTGTTGGTTTGATAGCCGATCGGAGTGGCAAAGCTGGCGGAAGCGGCAAACATAACCGCGATGACCAAAGGTCGCGGATCGACGCCCAGATCAGTGCCGAGTGCGATCGCGATGGGCGTGATGATGATCGCCACGGCGTTGTTGGTCACAATTTCCGTCATAATCACCGACAAGACATAGATTGCGAAGACCAATCCCCAAGGCGGTATATCACGCAAATAGGGCGTTAGTTCGGAAACCAGCAAGTCGACACTACCAGCCTGCTGGAGGCCAAGACCCACCGCAAGCATGCCGAATATCAAGACCAAGACATTGCCGTCGATGGACCCCCAAGCTTCTTCCGCATCAATACAGCGGGCCAGCAAAATGGCGCCGACGGCTAGAATAGCGGCAACAGCCAACGGGATGATATTAAGCGCCGCCAGCAGCACCACCGCAACCAGTGCGCCAATGGCAATCGGCGCGCGATCCCGGCGAAAGGCGCGGATTTTCGTCTGCCCGACGCCCAGTAGATTGGGGTTTTGATACATGCGATGGATATCTTCGCTGGAGCCGGTCACCAACAACCGGTCAGCCGCATGAATGCGCGCATTGGTCAGATCAGAACGCGGCAGATTGCGATAGCGGGTCATGCCCAATATCCGCACGTCCAGCTGGGACAGGAAGGGAATATCATATAGCCTGTTACCGATGCTGGGGTGACTTGGCGCGACCGTGGCCTCCACCAGCTCTTCGCCCAACGGGCCGGCATCGCCTTTTCGCACGATACCAATTTTGAAATCTTCGGATTGTCGCAGGGAAATCAATTCTGCCAGATCCAGTTGCACGACAATTCGGTCGCCAGCTCGCAATTCATGAAAATCAAGATCATGGCGAATATAGCTGCTCAACCGTTTGACCGCCGTGACCTGCAGACCAGCCCGATTCAATTCCGGCACAGCGGAGAGTTTCTTATCAATCACCGAAGCTCTGCGGCGGACCGTCAGCTCGGTGAGAAAGTCACTTTCGTCACTGCTGTCAAACTGACCTTCGACCTGTCCGCCGGGCAGCAGCCAGCTGCTGAACAAAACCATCATGATCGTTCCCGCTACCGCGGCAATCAAACCATAGGGTGTGATTTCAAAAATCCCGAAACCGGCCAGCCCCTGTTCCCGAGCGACCGAATCCACGATCAAGTTGGTCGAGGTACCGATCAATGTGGTTGTTCCGCCCAAGATACAGATGAAACTCAGCGGGATCAGCAATTTCTTGGACGAAAAGCCGGTCGCCCGCGACAGACGCAGGATGATCGGTATCAAGACCAGCACAACCGGCGTGTTGTTCATGAAGGCGGACGCAACAAAAGCGCCCAGGAACATTTCCGCGACGGCCAATTTAGGACGGCGCTTGGCCCGCTTGATGATGAAGCCCGCGACCGCATCAATCGTCCCGGTTCGCAGCAAGGCTCCCGATAGAATGAACATGGCCGCAATGGTGATCGGCGCTGTGTTGGAGAAGACCGAAAACAAACCATCGGAATCGATGATCCCGAGGAACAGGAACATACAGGCCCCAAGCACGGCAACCACCGCTGCGGGAAAACGCTCCATGATGAAACCGGCGAACAGAAAGCCCAAGATGACAAGGCCGATGATCGCCTTATGCTCTTGAATATATTCGTCAATGATATGAAGGATCAGATCAAGCATGGATCATGCACAGCCTTCAATAAAGCGAACATAGTCCGCCAAGCCTGCTCGAAAATCAGTGATATGTTGGACTTGGGTCTTTGCGTCGACCACGTTACCGGTCATATCTTTGGCCGATGTTTCAAAGATCATGGCATATTGGCCGTCGCTCGACGTCAGTGTCAGATAGGACCCCGCATCATCGAGATAGGGATGCCGCGATATCTGCAACCAATCCCCATAGATGGCTTTCACGTCGGTTTGCGACATGCCGATTTTTGCACCAGACAGGCTTTGCCAATTCTCCGCTGCGCTGCGGAAACCGATATCAATACGCACCACTTGATTGTCGCTCATCATCACCGCGACGCCCGGAAAGCTTAGCGAACTATCGAGATAGTGACAGGCAACAAACTCAGGATCGCCAATTTTTTCCCATGGGCCGCTGCTGGTGAGACGAAACCCCAATGCCTTGACCTGATCGGATGTCATGCCGATTTGGATGTCGCCAAGGCCAGCGAATGTCAGTCGGGGTCGTTCCTGTGTATTGGCCCCGAGCAAAAGAAGGAGCAGCGGAGCAACGCAAAATGAAAACGCTCTGCTCATCCGCATTGCGCCCGGTGTAGCAATTTCTGATCAGCGAGCACCAGGGCCATCATCGCTTCGACCACCGGAACACCGCGAATCCCGACACAGGGATCATGACGGCCTTTGGTCGATATTTCGGTCGCTTCCCCTTCGGGACTGATGGTTGGCACCGGCGTCAAAATAGAACTGGTCGGTTTGAACGCCACGCGGCAGAAAATCGGCTGGCCGGTGGATATACCGCCTGCCGTTCCGCCCGCATGATTGGACAAGAAACGTGCCCCTTCATTACCGGGGCGCATGGCATCGGCATTTTCTTCGCCGCGCAGGCGTGCAGCGGCAAAGCCGTCACCGATTTCAACGCCTTTCGTGGCATTGATGGTCATCATCGCCGCAGCCAGTTCGCTATCCAGCTTTGCATAGATGGGGGCGCCCCAACCCGCCGGCACGCCGGTCGCTTCGCAAGCAATGATCGCGCCGAGGCTGCTGCCATCTTTGCGCGCGCCATCAACCAGCGCTTCCCAGCGCTTGGCCGCGACCGCATCGGGGCAGAAAAACGGATTATTAC
Source organism: Parasphingorhabdus sp. (assembly GCF_039939955.1). GTDB lineage: Bacteria > Pseudomonadota > Alphaproteobacteria > Sphingomonadales > Sphingomonadaceae > Parasphingorhabdus. Next base: position 90,145 of record NZ_JBDVHS010000002.1, read on the forward strand.
CTATTTCACCGGCATCGAAATTCGCCATATCAATCGCGTCGCCGCCAATTTCGGCAACCCATGCCCGAACGGACACCTCGGGAATGGCCAGCCGTGCAACCGCACCCGCGGCCACACGTGCCGCAGTTTCGCGCGCACTGGACCGTCCACCACCGCGATAGTCGCGAAAACCATATTTCTGGTCATAGGCATAGTCGGCATGGCCCGGGCGATAGGCTTTGGCGACTTCGCTATAATCCTTCGACCGCTGATCGACATTCTCGATCATCAGCGAAATCGGCGTACCGGTGGTTTTTCCTTCGAAAACGCCCGAGAGAATTTTGACCTGATCCGGTTCCTGGCGCTGGGTCGTATATTTCGACTGGCCGGGCCGCCGCGCATCGAGAAACGGCTGGATATCCGCTTCGCTTAACGCCAGTCCGGGAGGGCAGCCGTCAACCACCGCGCCCAGCGCAGGTCCGTGGCTTTCTCCCCAGGTGGAAAAGCGAAAGGCATGGCCAAAGGTGTTAAAACTCAAAACTCGCTCTCCGCATTCATAACTATAATATTGTGCCCGGAAGGATCATTGACGAAAAACCGGGAATGATCAATCCAGCGCTATATCGGGCGCATCTTCCTGCTTCATGCCGACGGTATGATAGCCGGCATCAACATGATGGGTTTCACCGGTGACGCCAGAGGAAAGATCGGACAGAAAATAGAGCGCCGAACCACCAACGTCATCAATCGTCACATTGCGACGAAGCGGCGCATTATATTCATTCCATTTCAGAATATAACGGAAGTCGCCGATACCGGAGGCTGCCAATGTTTTGATCGGTCCAGCGGAAATGGCGTTCACTCTTATGCCATCGGGGCCAACATCATTGGCCAGATATTTGACCGACGTTTCAAGCGCCGCTTTGGCGACACCCATAACATTATAATGAGGAATGACCTTCTCGGCGCCATAATAAGACAGGGTGAGCATCGATCCACCTTCGCTCATCAAGGCAGCAGCGCGTTTGGCCACAGCGGTGAAGCTGTAGACGCTGATGTTCATGGTCATCAGAAAATCGTCCAGGGTCACATCGAAATATTTGCCGCGCAGCGCTTCTTTGTTGGTGTAGCCAATTGCGTGAACGACAAAATCCAACTTGCCCCAGCGTTTTTCAATCTCGGCAAAGGTCGCGTCGAGTTGATCCATATCACTGACGTCGCAATCCAAAAGAAAATCGCAACCCAATTGCTCAGCAAGCGGCTTCACCCGTTTGGCCATTACCTCGCCTTGATAGCTGATCGCCAGTTCGGCACCATCAGCTGCCAGACGTTGAGCGACACCCCAAGCCAATGACTTGTTGTTGGCAAGCCCCATGATCAAGCCGCGCTTGCCCTTCATTAACTCACTCATCGTTGATGTCTCCTGCAATCAAATCAATATCGCCAATAAACGGTATCTAGGTGATTTTCCAGCGGATCATTCGCTAAGTTCGTTTCGAGAAGGCCCTTCGGCCAGAGCCGCGTTAATCTCCGCACCAATCACCATGCCGAGTCCGATCAGATAGAAGAAAATAAGCGTGATGATAACCCCGGCGAGGCTGCCATAGGTCAGTTGATAATTTGCGGCATATTTGAGAAAAATCGGCAGCAATCCGGTAATCAACAACCACCAGCCACTGATGAACACAGCGCCTGGCCATTTGGGATATTGACGAGACCGATATTGCCGCGGGGTCAGCAGGCGAAACAACAGGTAGAGCGTTAGAAACAGAATGAAAAATGGGATTGCGTTGGAAAGCGAGACCCAGAGTGCATCGCTCTCGAACACCGGAAAATATGTGCCCAGAAATTCGCTGATTCCGGCCACCACAAATTGTGCGCTCAGCGCCAGCATGGCAAAGAATACCGAGAAGAGAATGAGCATGATCGACGTCAGACGATATTCCCAAAATGCGCGTTGAGCCTGAACGCCATATGCCCGATGCAGAATCTCCCGGATCGTCTCGATCAAGCTCGTTGTCGTCCAAAGACCAACAACCGCACTGAACCAGAGCAACGGACCGGTCCGCGCCGTCATCGCATCACGAATGGGGTCATGCAGCGCGCCGGCGACCGAAGGCGGCACGGTCACCAAGAAAGCCTCGACAATATCCGTGCCGACGGCCGTCTGGCCAAAGCCACCAACAATGGCGGCGGCGACTATGAAGAAGGAAAATACCGCGAGGAGCGACAGATAGGCGAAATTTCCGGCAAAAGTGAAACCGTCATAATAGACGCCAACCGCAGTGCGCTCGACGATGGTGAACAACCGACGAACCGCGCCTTTGTCCGTTAGATTTTTACCAGCACCGGCAGACGACACCCCTGAATCGCCCTGCACTTGGCGCCGGGCTTCAGGAGAGAGGTCAGACATAGAGGTTCCGGGTCAAGCCTACACACCCATGTTGAGGCGGGGATTGTCTTCGGGATCCCAGTCTTTCACAAATTCCGTAAGCTTTTCGTCCTTTTCCGGCAGGGTGATCATCAGCGTGACCAGTTGATTACCCCGAACACCGGACTTGCTATGAAAGCCCTTGTTTTTCAACCGCAACGTCGTTCCCGAGTCCGATCCGGCGGGAACGGACAGCATCACCGGTCCATCCACTGTGGGGACCTTGATCTTCGCGCCTTCGACAGCCTCTTTCAGACTGATCGGCAGTTCCAGCGTGATATTATTGCCATCGCGTTCGTAAAAGGGATGGGCATTGATATGGATGGTGACGATCGCATCACCATCGCCACCCGGTCCCGAACGGCCTTTGCCGCTGAGGCGCATTTGGGTGCCCTCTTCGACGCCTTTGGGAAGGCTGAGATCGATAGTCTTACCATCTTCCAGAGTAATGCGCTGTTTCTGCAAAGTAGCGGCGGCTATGAATTCGACTTTCAATCGATAGGTTACATTGGCGCCCTTGGGCGGTGGTGCGCTGCGCTGGCGGCCACCGAAAGGAGAGCCACCTCCTCCGCCACCGCCAAAAAGTCCTTCAAAAATGTCACCAAAATCCGCACCGGCGTTACCGAAATCATGCTGCTGACCCGCCGGGCCGCGTTGATATCCACCGCCGCCGCCAAAGCCAAAGGGTCCGGTAGGATTGCCTTCCGCATCAATCTCGCCGCGATCAAATTGCGCGCGCTTGTCCTTGTCCAACAACAGATCATAGGCCCGAGTGACGTCGGAGAAGCGCTCCGTCGCCTTCGGATTATCTTTGTTCTTGTCGGGATGCAGTTCCTTGGCGAGCTTGCGATAGGCGCTCTTGATCTCTTTCTCGCTCGCGCCCTTGGCAACACCCAATGCTTGATAGGGATCCTTCATTCTTTGCCCTTTTTCAAATCCTTACCATGCATAGATTGGAATTTTCTGCAGATTTTCAATCTCTACTGTCTTATTCGGGTATAACGGCATCTGCAACCTTGTTATGCCGCGTGAAACGCAAAAACAGGTAAACAACAAGCCCCAACGGTCCCAGCATCAAAACCAACAGCAAGACCGGTATCTGCAGCCAACGCGCGAACCCGTATTTATCCGCATTGCGGGCAACCCAAATACCAACGAACAGATCAAAGGCCAGATAATGAATCCAGCCGATGGTTGCGCCACCGGGGCTTGATAGGGTTTGCTGGACGCCGGCAAGGCTCGAAAAATCCATTGCCGCACCCGCTCCGCTATCGACCAGTCCAGCCATTAATGGGATCATAAGCACCGCATAGCTTGCAACGAGCAGGCCAACCCCGCCATAGAATAAGCCAGTCATGATGGGCGTCGCGCGCGGCGCCAATAGCAGAATGATCCACATCACTATCGCGTAGATATTGGTAACGGTAAAAATCAGGTCCCAGTTCATCATACCCCCCTTTTCTTTTGCTTTTAGCAGAAATCTGAACCTTGTCGCCGGGCAATTTATTGTTTGTTTGCCGCCCGCTTCACCGCTGGTAAAGAGGGACTATGACCGACCCATTTTCCTTATTCGACAGCTGGTTCACCGAAGCGCGGACTACCGAGCTCAATGATAGCAATGCCATGACTCTCGCGACCGCCAATGCCGAGGGGCAGCCTTCGGCGCGCATGGTCTTGTTGAAGGGCCATGGGCCGGAAGGCTTTATCTTCTATACCAACCAACAGAGCCGCAAGGCGGGCGATATCTTGGCGAACCCAAAGGCCGCGATCTTGTTTCACTGGAAAAGCAAACGCCGTCAGATCCGGATTGAAGGCCAGCTTTCAACCGTTGAGGAGGCCAAGGCAGACGCCTATTTTGCTTCTCGCAGCCGGGATTCACAGCTTGGTGCCTGGGCATCCGATCAATCACAGCCGCTTGCCGACCGCGCCACCTTCATCTCTCGGTTCGAGGAAATGAAGCAGCGGTTTGATGGCCAGGATGTCCCGCGTCCGCCGCATTGGTCAGGCTATTGCCTAACCCCGGATTGCTTTGAATTCTGGCAAGACGGCGCGCACCGGCTGCACGAACGACGCACATTTACCCGTAACAATGATGAATGGACGGAAGGACTGCTCTACCCATGACAAATCTACCTTATTATCATGTCGATGCTTTTGCAGACCGCCCTTTCACCGGCAATCAGGCAGCAGTGATGCCGCTGGATAGCTGGCTAGATGATTCCATTCTGCAGGCAATTGGCGAGGAAAATAACTTTGCCGAGACCGCCTTTTATCTTCCCGATGAAAGCGGCGACGCGGACTATGAACTGCGCTGGTTCACCCCGACGGTCGAAATCGCTCTGTGCGGGCATGCGACACTAGCGAGCGGGCATATCATATTGTCGCAGGCCCCAGAACGGCAGCAGGTAACTTTCCGGACCCGAAAAGCGGGCATTTTGACCGTCATGCGTGACGGAGAGGGCTATGCATTGGACCTCCCGGCCTACGCGCCCGCACCAAAAGCGATGCCCGAAATTGTGGCCTTGATTGGTGGCAGTCCGACCGAAACCCAATTTCACGAAGGGCGCTACAATGTGCTTCGCTATGAAAATACCGACGATGTTTTGGCGCTCAAGCCAGATATGAAGGCGCTTGCTGCGCGCGGCAATGAGCAGATTATCTGTACCGCACCCGGGAAAGATACCGATGTTCTGAGTCGCGTATTCGTGCCCGGTGCCGGGGTCGATGAGGATAGCGTCACGGGATCGGCGCATGCAGTACTCACCCCCTTCTGGGCCAAGCAATTGGGCCGCGACAGCTTTACCGCCTATCAAGCAAGCCAACGCGGGGGTTATGTCAATTGCCGGTTAGACGGCGAGCGGGCCTGGCTGGGCGGGCGATGCGTTACCGTCGTCGAAGGCACGTTCAACCTATAGCTTCACAATGGTCGGCGGGATTCAGCTTCCAATCGGAAACAACGCCATGATCCGGCCAATCTGTGCGCTCATCGGTGCAAGCACATCATCCTGTGTCTTGCCAAGCCGCACCACCGTCAGCTTTTGTTCGGGCGAGACCACAATCTGTTGTCCCAAATGGCCCAACGCCGCGAATATCGTTTCTGGACCATTGTCGGGGAACAAGACCTGATTGCGGCCTTCGGGCCGCTTTTTGTTCAACCAGAGGTGCCCGCCATAGGCCGGATCATTATCCGACGATGTTTTCATGAACCGCACCCAGCTCACCGGCAAATGCTGCGCACCTTTGCGCGCGCCATTGTGACGCAGAAACTCTCCGAATTTGCCATAATCACGCGCCGTCGCCTGGATGATACTGCCGCCCAGAAATGTACCATTGGGGTCGAATTCCGGGTAGGTAGCGTCCATTCCCAAAGGCTCGAGCAGCCGTCCACGGATGAACCGCGACGTCACGTCTCGACGCACTTCCGGATCACTATTGTTGGTCAGCGTTCGCGTGATAATGTCGGAAAGAATGATGCTGGTCGCGGTGCTATATTCAAATTTCTCACCCGGATTGGCCTCCATCGGACGCGCTTCGGCATAGGCCGCCGTATCTTGGGCACCATCCAGAAACAGCATCCGGTTGGTATCCGCTTCGAAGAGGGTTTTGCCGTCCGGCTCACCCACTTCACTGTGATCAAGACCGGATGACATGTGAAGCAAATGCCGAAGGGTGATACCCCCGCGTGGATCACCGGGCCTTTGCCACGCCGGCACAGGGGCGGGATCATCGAGCACCAGCCGGCCATCAGCCACCAAAAACCCGATCAATGCCCCAATGAAGCTTTTCGCCATCGACCAGCTGATGAACCGCGTGTCCTCATCATAGCCTTCGCTATAGCGTTCGGCGATAATTTCCCCTCGGTACATGACCAGAAAAGCCCGCGTCTCGGACATTGCCGGATCTTCAAACAGCGGCGCAATGGCGGCATCCAGACGGGCCTTGGCGATGGGGCTATCATCCGCAATATAGGCCAGTTCCTCGGCCGTTTTCTGCGGTGTTCCTTCGGACTCGTTCGTCGCTTCACAGCCGGAAAGAACAAGTGCGAAAGCCGATATCAATGCGAGTTTGGTCTTGTGCATAAGGCAACGTTGCACCAATAGAAGCCACCATGGCAACTGGAAAAGGCACAACTAGCGTTCCGTGGACCAGGAAACGGGCTGCCCTATATATTGGGGCGCTCTTCCTGCTCATTCTCATCGCAATATTCACCTATAACTTCAGCTTCATCAAAGGGCAGTTGAATGTCGGTACGGCTTATGGTGCCCGGGTCGCCTGCTCGTGTCACTATATCGGTGGACGCGATATCGAAGATTGCCGCAAGGATTTTGAACCGGGCATGGAGTTGATCGGCCTATCGATCGATGACACTCGCAAAAGGGTGACGGCTTCGGCACTGCTGATGGAGTCGGCAACAGCCGAATTTCGTGAAGGCTGGGGCTGTGTGATACTGACCGACGCGCAGCGGAACGCGGACTAGGCTAGACTTCGGCGCCGGCGAGCCATTGCTGTTCAACCGCAGCGGTGCGTTCGATCCAACCGCCACCCAAAACCCGTTCTTTGTGATAGAATACCGCCGCCTGGCCGGGAGCCACACCAAATTCCGGGTTATGAAATTTCAGTTCTTTTCCTTCCAGCCGGGCAAGGGTTGGTTTTGACATAGAGCGAACCTTCACCTCAACCGCGCCAGCATAATCACCGCCGATCCAGTTGATATCCCGCAAAGTGGCCGACGCAACTGCCAAGGCAGATTTCGGACCAACGACAACGCGTTTCGCATCGGGTTCTAGCCGAATCACATAGAGCGGTTCTGCCTGACCACCAATTTCGAGCCCTTTGCGCTGTCCCACCGTATAATGGATCAGACCTTTATGCCGGCCCATTATTCTGCCGTCGATGTGGACAATCTCACCATCATCATCGGCTTCCGGCCGCAATTTGCGCACGACACTGGCATAATCGCCATTGGGCACGAAACAGATATCCTGACTATCGGGCTTAAAGGCGACCGCCAGCCCCATGTCTTCCGCAATTTCACGCACCTGTGTCTTGGGCATATCGCCCAACGGGAAGCGCAAATAGTCTAGCTGATCTTGGGTTGTTGCAAATAGAAAATAGCTCTGATCACGGGCTGGATCGAGAGCGCGATGCAATTCTGCGCCATCTGGACCAGCGGCACGGCGCACATAATGACCGGTGGCGAGACAGTCAGCGCCCAGCTCCCGGGACAGTTGCAACAGGTCAGTGAATTTCACCCCCATATTGCATTGCACGCAAGGAATCGGCGTTCTGCCCGCCATATATTCATCGGCGAAAACATCCATGACCGAATCCTTGAACCGGCTGGCGTGATCAAAAACATAATGTGCGATGCCTAGACGGTCGGCCACCGCGCGCGCATCGCGGATATCCTGTCCCGCACAACAGCTGCCGACACGGCCCACAGCTTCGCCATGATCGTAGAGTTGCAAGGTAATGCCGATGGTTTCTGCACCGGTTCGCGCCGCGAGCGCGGCCACAACACTCGAATCCACGCCACCGGACATAGCCACGACGATTCGTTTGCCTGTCAGGTCATCGCCCAGCTGGAAATTTCCGTTAATTCTATCCGTCATAATAATTCTACGCCCTAGAGAAATCCCATCGCTTGCGCCAGTGCAGCGAACATTTCTTCTTTTCAGAGCCAATATGGTCCATTTTGATACGAAATGCGGCGATACAAGAAACGGTTGCTTAACAAATCCTAAGTTTTTGTGAACGCCACTTTCACACTCGCTTATACCTTCGCTGCTAGAACAGCGTCTATGGAAATGAACTTTCCCCATACAGGCCTCGAATGGGCTGAGCTGAATGAAGGCAATGACCTGTCCGCACAACTGGCGGATCAACAGGCTTTATTCGCTCGTGCCATCGCCCGTCAGGCCGCCAGTCAATCTGCGCAGATTTTTGTCGCAGCTAGACAGGGCCTACTCGGTACCAAACCGGTAGCGCGTAGCTCTTTTATGGAAGATAGAATGGCTTTTTTTGCCGGAAAGGAACGATCAAACATGACTGGGCGCAAAACACGGACATTGTTTAAAACCGGTTGTTTCCGGCCGGATATAGCAGGCCAAAATATAGACGGAATATATGGATAATCCAATTTATGAACACTGCGTTTACCTTAGCAATTTAGCTAATCGAAAAGCTCTGACTGTACGAAGACAACACGTAACAAAAACAGGGCCAAACGCCGAAAGACACAATTGAGGGTAGTATGATTGAGAACCAAAAAATAAAACCAGCGCAAGTTGTCGGCCCATTGGGTGAACCGCTGACCATTAATGATTTGCCGAAACCCGGAACTACGCGCTGGGTGGTCCGTCGCAAAGCGGAAGTCGTTGCAGCTGTTAACGGCGGCCTGCTGACCGTTGATGAAGTTTGTGACCGCTATGATCTGTCGCTAGAAGAATTTGCCTCTTGGCAACGGGCCGTTGACCGGTCCGGCATGCCAGGCCTGCGTGTGACCCGTATCCAGCATTATCGCGACTTATATGAGCGTCAGCAAAAATATTGATCGCGATTTATCATAATGTAAAATCCTATCCAAGCCGCCGGGCACGTCCGGCGGCTTTTTTTATGCCTTCAATTCAAGGAAATAATCCTCTATGAATGGCCTATTGGCGAGTATAAATATGCTATATTCGCGTATAAGCAGGAGGAACATATGGGTTGGATTATTGCATTGGTTGTTGGCGGCGTTGCTGGTTGGCTAGCGAGCATGGTGATGGGACGTGACGCGTCCATGGGCGTTTTCTGGAATATCATCGTCGGTATCATCGGGTCCGTACTCGGAAACTTTGTTGGTCGCTATTTCGGATTTGGCGGCAGCATTCAGGAATTCTCAATTTCCGGGTTGTTCACCGCCTTCGTCGGCGCGGTCGTTCTATTGCTGATCCTGAACCTCATTCAGCGCGGCAAAGTTCGCTAACTTCCTCTTTTAAGAGGAAAATTAGATTTTTTGGGAGGGCCGGTTCGTACGCGAGCTGGCCCTTTCATATGACGATATCGTTCGTTGGTCGAACCTCAGCTTGTAAAACCGACAAAATTCTGTTCCAGCTTGCCGCCAGTGCCATATCCATGTAATACAGTAGATGGAAACCCAAATTGGCCGAAAAATCCGCGATTCTTTTGTATATTGCAGTATAGAAATGCGATAAGAGCCCGATTGAAGAGTAAAAAATGAACTATGAATCAACCATCCCCAGCGATGATCTCGCAAGGCTGAACGATCAAGACGGCCGCTCAACAAACCGGCGGCGCCTGATCATCGCGGCTGCGGTCGCTGTCGTTCTGTTGTTGGCATATGTCGGCTATCATTATTTTACCGGCAGCGGAAATGAAGATGATTCTGTGAGCCAAGCGCCTACCGTCACAGTCATGGTTCCTGGCAAACAGCAAGTAACGCGCACGATCAATGCAACGGGAACGCTAGCAGCTCGACGGGAAATCCCGGTCAGTGTGGTCGGAGAAGGCGGGCGAGTCACGAATGTCTATGTCGACGCCGGCGACTGGGTCAAACAAGGCCAAGTCATGGCCAGTATCGATCGTTCGGTTCAATCACAGCAAGCGGCCAGCCTGCGGGCGTCGGTTGGCGTTTCGCAAGCCGATCTCAATCTGGCGCAAGCGAATCTGGATCGCGCCGAAAAGTTGGTGGATCGGGGCTTTATTTCCAAAGCCGATATTGATCGTTTGACGGCAACGCGAGATTCTGCTGCCGCACGCCTGAAAGTATCGCAGGCTCAACTCAATGAAACGCAGGCGCGCAACAGCCGCTTGAATATTGTGGCACCTAAGGCCGGCTTCGTTCTGGAACGCAATGTCGAGCCAGGACAAACCGCCACCCAGGGCAGCGGAGTTTTGTTCCTGTTGGCGCAAAATGGTGAAATGGAATTGCAGGCTCAGCTCGGTGAAAATGATTTGGCCAATATTTCCGTAAACACGACCACGCAAGTCACGCCGGTTGGCACCGACAAGGTGTTGACTGGAACGATCTGGCAGATTTCGCCGGTGATTGATCCACAATCCCGTCAAGGCATTGCTCGCATTTCTTTGGGCTTCGATCGCGCCTTGCGGCCCGGCGGTTTCGCAAGCGCACGTATCCAGAGTGGTACTTCTGAAGTAGCGGTTTTGCCCGAATCTGCTTTGCAAAATGATAGCAAGGGCAGCTTTGTCTATATTATCGGACCGGATAATAAAGCGATACGGCGCGATGTCGTAATAGGCGCAGTATCAAGTGCGGGCCTGTCCATCGCATCCGGCTTGGTTGGGACCGAACAAGTGGTACTCCGTGCAGGTGGTTTCCTGAGCCCCGGCGAAACGGTTCAGCCGGAAGTCCAAAAAGCCAGCGGTGCGTGAATCGCGCACAAATTTGAGGCCTGATCGATGAATCTTCGCAACATTTCAGCCTGGAGCACACGCAATCCGGTGGCACCTTTGGTGCTCTTCGCCGGGCTATTATTTGCTGGTTTGCTAAGCTTCAACCGGATGGATGTCGTGAACAACCCCGACGTCGAGTTCCCGGCCGTGTCCGTCAGGATTTCACAACCGGGTGCCGCCCCCACAGAAATTGAGAATCAGATCACCCAACGGATCGAGGCAGCGGTCCGTTCGATCAGCGGCGTCAAGAATATCAGCTCAACGGCTAGCGAAGGCAGCAGCAGTACGTTCGTCGAATTTGAAATTGGCGCGGACGTGAATAACGCCGTCAACGAGACAAAAAATGCGGTCGACCAGATTCGCGGATCCTTGCCAGACGGCATTCTCGAACCGCAAGTGTCGAAGGTTGATGCTGTCGGCGGCCCGATCGCGTTTTTTGCCGTCAAAGCCGATGATATGACTGTCGAGCAGCTCAGCTGGTTCGTCGATGACACCGTGGCGAAGCGACTTCTGACCGTCAACGGGATGGCGGAGGTTGACCGGTTTGGCGGGGTTGACCGGGAGATCAGGGTCATTCTTCGGCCCGAGCGTATGCAGGCGCTTGGCGTTACAGCCAATCAGATCAATAATACGCTCCGTCAAATCAATATCAACGCAGCTGGCGGCCGAGCAGAAGTCGGGGGCACCCGGCAATCGGTCCGCGTATTGGGCAATGCCGATGACGCCTATGCCCTGTCCCAGCTTCAAATATCCTTGGGCAACGGGCAAACTATAAAACTCAGTGACGTGGCCGAAGTAACCGACTCTTTTGGCGAACGCAGCTCCATCAGCAAAGTTCGCGGCGTTGAGGTCGTTAACTTCTCTATGTCCCGGGCGCGCGGTGCATCTGACGTTACCGTCTTTGATGACGCAATGGTCATCATGAACAAGATTGAAGCCGAGGTTCCGGGGGTTGAGTTCATCCCGCTCTTCAACAGCGTCAGCTACACCAAATCACAATATAAGAGCTCGATGCTGGCGATGATCGAAGGCGCGATTCTAGCCGTCGTTGTCGTTTTCATATTCCTGCGTGATTGGCGAGCGACCGTTATCTCAGCCATCGCTATTCCTTTGTCCGCAATACCGACCTTCTGGTTCATGGACCTGTTGGGATTCAACTTGAACTTCCTTTCGCTGCTCGCACTGGGCTTGGTTGCAGGTGTGCTGGTCGATGATGCGATTGTGGAGATCGAAAATATCGTGCGCCATATGCGCATGGGGAAAACCGCCTATCAGGCGTCCATTGATGCAGCCGACGAGATTGGTCTCGCGGTTGTTGCAACCTCATTCTGTATTGTAGCCGTCTTCCTTCCGGTCGGACTGATGCCCGGCATATCCGGTCAGTTTTTCAAAAATTTCGGCATCACGGTTGTCGTTTCAGTGCTGATGAGCCTTGCGGTCGCCCGCATGATAACTCCGATGGTGGCCGCCTATTTCCTCAAAGCCAAAGGCGAAGCTGAGCATGGCGGTGGGGTCTGGATGGACCGATATATGCAGTTGCTGGAGTGGATATTGGATCGTTCAGATTCCGATCGTATCCGGCAATCGCTGACTCCCGCCAAAGCTGCATGGTGGCAATATCTGATCGGCTTTATCCTGTTTAGTTTGATTGTGGTCGCATTCGTCGCCCTCGCGCAAATAGTCGGCTTCATGATCTACGGCCTGCTTTCCGGCTGGATCCCAAGCGACTTTTTGCGGGCGATATTAAGTCTGATTGCTGGTCTAACCGTCGGTTTTTTCGCGGCAGCCTTTCTGACCACGATATTGCGACGGATAGTGGATGCAATCGGCGGCCGCTTTGCCGACTGGTACGCATATCGCTCCGGTCGTTTCTGGGCCCGTGGCCACGATCACCGTGTATTGATGATGGCAGTCGGCCTTGTCTCTTTTGTTTTGACGGTGATATTATTCGGGATCACCCCCGCAGAATTTCAGCCGTCGATCAATGAAGACAACAGCCGCATCCAGATTGAGGTGGTTCCCGGCACTACGCTTCAAGAGACCGAGAAAATCGCGGATCGGGTGTCGGAGCTGATGTATGCCCAGCCTGAAGTCAAACGCGCTCTGACGCGCGTTCGCGAAACCAACGCCACCGTGTTCGTCAGCCTGAACGAAGATCGCGAAAAAACGTCGATTGAGTTTGAACGTAGCCTGTCACCAGAGCTCCAGAAAATTCCTGATGCCCGGATTTCGTTTCAGTCACAAAATGGCGGCGGCGGAACCGGTCGCGACATTTCTATCATGCTGACCGGGTCCGACCCAGAATTGCTTGATAGCACTGCTGCTGAGCTGGTTGAACAAATGAAAGGCGTCGCCCTAGTGCGCGCGCCGCGTATCGCGGCCGACCTTAGCAGGCCGGAAATCATCATCACGCCTTATATGGATCTGGCATCCCAGCTCGGCGTAACCACCGCATCGCTCAGTCAGACAATCCGCATCGCAACACTGGGTGAAATCGATCAGAATGCCGCAAAATTCTCCCTAGCGGATCGACAAATTCCGATCCGGGTCATGTTGCCGCTAGAATCACGGAACGATTTGACGACCATCCAAAATCTGCCGATCCCGGTTGCCAGTGGCGGTACGGTGCCTCTCAGCCGGGTGGCTTCGGTAAGCTTTGGTTCCGGCCCAACATCAATCCAACGCTATAATCAAAATCGCCGGACTTTTGTCGGCGCCGATCTATCACCCGATGTCATCAAGGGTGAGGCGATGACGAAAATTTTCGAACTGCCTATCATGCAGAATTTGCCGACCGGCGTCTCCAATGAAGCCTTTGGCGAAGACGAATGGCAGCAGGAAATGATCGTCAATTTCATGATCGCTTTGATCGCTGGCGTTCTGTTGGTGTTTGCAACACTTGTCTTGCTTTACAAGCGGCTGATGTCGCCATTGGTCAATATGGGCTCGCTCGCACTGGCCCCGCTCGGCGGTATGTTGCTGGTCTGGGCTGCGGGCGCATCTCTCTCGATGCCCGTCTTGATCGGGATGCTGATGCTGCTTGGCATTGTCAGTAAAAACTCCATCCTGCTGATCGATTTTGCGATTGAGGAAATGCAGAAAGGCGTACCCAAGTTTGATGCGATCATGGATGCCGGACATAAGCGTGCCCAACCGATTGTCATGACCACAGTGGCGATGACGGCCGGCATGGTACCAACCGCTCTATCCTTGTCGGGTGATGGCGCCTGGCGCGCTCCAATGGGCATTGTGGTGATCGGTGGCCTGATCGTTTCAACCTTGCTGACCTTGATCATCGTTCCCGCAGGCTTCAGCCTAGCGGACGGCTTCGAACGCCGAGCGGGTCCATGGTTGCGCAACAAAATGCTGACCTACAAGCCCGGCGATGACAGCCTTGATCGGCCCGATGCAGAGGTCCAGCCCGCCGAGTGAAGCCAATATCCTCACAGACCGGTACCCAAGGTGGACCATTATCTGCCGCCAAACCCAATAATGCTGGCCGCGATATGAAAATCATCGCCACCGGAATGCTGGTGGTGATGGCGATCATCTATTTCACATCGAAAAGCTATGAATCAGTACATCCGGCGCTGGGGTTCGTCCGGGCCTTTGCCGAGGCGGCGATGGTTGGCGGTCTGGCAGACTGGTTTGCCGTAACCGCACTGTTCCGTCACCCGATGGGCCTGCCGATACCGCATACTGCGATCATTCCGCGCAACAAAGACCGGATCGGCAATACGCTCGCCAATTTCCTCAAAGATAATTTCTTGATTTCCAAATTGGTGGCGCAGCGGATGCGAAATGTCGATCTTGCCAGCGGTATCGGACGTTTTCTGAAATCACCCAGCGGTGAAGAAGGGCGTCTCAAGTCCGGAGCATCACGACTATTGGGCGATGCGATCGCATCGCTCGACAAGGATCGCCTCGGCACCATGTTCAAAGGCGCCGTCAAAACCCAAGCCATCGGCCTCGACATCGCGACACCCATGGGGCAGATTTTGGAAGCTATCATGGCCGAAAAACGCCATGGTCCGCTGATCGATTCCACCATTAGATGGGCCTATCGTACGCTCGACACCAACGAGCCCGTGATCCGCAATATCGTGACCGAGCGCGCCAATACCGTGATGCGCTGGACCGGTCTGGACGACCGGGTCGCCAACGAAGTTCTCGATGGCCTCTACAAGCTGCTGGCCGACATGGCCGCCGATCCCAATCATCCGGTCCGCGCCAAAACAGAAGAGACCCTTTCCGAGCTTGCGATTGAACTGAAGCACGATCCAGAATTGCGCCAGAAGGTCAATGAGTGGAAACTCGAGATGGTCGACAATCCGGCCATCGCGTCATGGCTTGACGGCATTTGGGAACAAGGCAGAGAGGCATTGCTCAAGGCGGCCCGTGATCCCGATGGCGCTATGGCCGGTCAATTTGGTGACGCGCTTATGCAACTGGGCAATAGCCTGCAGCAGGACAAGCAGCTCAATCGTCAGATCAACCGGTTTGGCAGGCGTGCTATCGTCGGTGTGGTCGCCAGCTATGGCGACAATATCGTCAAACTGGTGTCAGACACGATCCACGGTTGGGATGCCCAGACCATCACCGATCGGGTTGAAAATGCCGTCGGCCGCGACTTGCAGTTCATCCGGGTGAACGGCACGCTGGTGGGCGGGCTGGTTGGGCTATGTCTCCATACGCTCGGATATTGGATCTAGCGCGAGAGCAACAGACGCGCTTGCCCGGCAATTTGCGCCAACATGGCAATGGATGGCCTTGGCGTCTGCTGCGCCCCGTCCATGATCTTTCTGAACTGCGCCACCCGATCGATGTTACGGTCGGCCCAACTCTCGACAAATTGCTGCATATCCTTGCCCCGGGTCCGGCGCAGAAAATCGAGGCGCATCTGCTGAAAGTCACGCGCTAGACCGGCGACCAGCAAGCGGTCCCACGGATCAGATGGATTGATCCGCGTCGCTGTCATTTGCGCCCAGTCCAGGCCCAGCTGGCTACCCAATTGGGTAAAGGCCGTCGCCACATCCAAGGCATCAATTTCCCGGCTATGGGCCAGATAGGCAATGCCTGCCGCTCCATCATTTTTGTAGATATTGGCAATCTTGTTCGCGATTTCGGGCGTGGCGCCTGCCTCAACCAGCAATTTCATCTGCTTCGCTGCCTGCAGGCGGCCTTCAGCGGTGATCAGATTCTCGACATTCTCGTTGAGCACCGTCACGCCAGGGGCCAACATATGAACCGTATCGTCAATCCGGTCATCGGAAACCCCGATCCGCATCAAGTCGGCCATATGTGAGCGCAAGACGTATGCCAGGCGGTCAAACAAGACTATTCTGATATCTTCAGCAATCGCGGCATTTTCTAGCGCTTGCCATAGGCTGTCGGCATGGAACAGCCGCTCTGCCATTACGAAGGCGCGAGCGACCTCTCCCAAAGTGCAGCCTTCTTCTTCCGCCAATTCAAACGGGTCGATCAACCCCAACCGGTTGATCATCCGGTTCGCCAATTTGGTGGCAATAATCTCACGACGCAGCTGGTGATTGAGGATAGCTGATTCATGCTCCTCCTGCATCGCTGCAGGAAAGGCTTGCAACAATTCGTGGTTCAACCCGGGGTCGTCGCCCAGATCACTATTCTCGATGGCATCCTGCAGCGCCAGCTTCGCGGTCGAAATCAGCACCGCCAGTTCCGGTCGGTATAATCCCTTATCTTCCTGACCCCGGCGGATCAGGTCTTCATTGCTGGCGAGGCCCTCAACGGCTCTGTTCAACAGGCCCTGACCTTCAAACTGATCGATCAGGCGAATATAGGATGGGAGCGTTTTCCGGCCGCCCATTTCAGCGACCGAAAGGCCCAATGCCTGAAGCCGGTTATCTTCGAGCACTAGCGCCCCGACGTCATCGGTCATCGATTCAAGCAAGGCGTTGCGCGCGGCGGGTTTTAGCTTGCCGCTAGCCAGTTCGGCATTGAGCGCGATCTTGATATTGACCTCGTTATCCGAGCAATCGACGCCAGCGCTATTGTCAATAAAGTCGGTGTTGATCCGACCGCCTTTCGCGGCAAAGGCGATCCGCGCAGCTTGCGTAATGCCCAAATTGGCGCCCTCACCAACAGCTTTGACCCGCAATTGCTCCGCATTGACGCGGATCTTGTCATTGGCCGGATCACCAACCTCGATATGATTTTCAGAACTGGCCTTCACATAAGTACCAATTCCACCAAACCATAATAGGTCCGCATCGCAGGCCAATATCGCCGTCATTAATGTCGATGGGGTGCTGTCCACATCATGGGGCAGATCAAGCATGTCGCCAATCTGTTTGGAGATTTTGATGGTCTTCGAGCTGCGTGAAAATACGCCGCCGCCCTTGGATATCAATTTCGCGTCATAATCTTCCCAGCTCGAGCGGGGCAGGTCGAACAGTCTTTTGCGCTCGACCCAGCTTTTTGCCGGATCGGGGTCGGGATCAATGAAGATATGGCGATGATCAAAAGCAGCGACGATCTTCAAGCTTTTCGACAATAGCATACCATTGCCAAACACATCTCCCGACATGTCGCCGACACCGACAACGCGGATCGGGTCGGCTTGAACATCGACGCCGGTTTCTGCAAAATGGCGCTGCACGGATACCCATGCACCGCGCGCGGTAATCCCCATTGCCTTGTGGTCATAGCCGTTGCTGCCACCGCTCGCGAAGGCATCACCCAGCCAAAAACCGCGATCAATGGCAATCTGGTTGGCGATATCGGAGAAGCTGGCCGTGCCCTTGTCGGCCGCCACCACAAAATAGGGGTCATCTTCGTCCAAGCGTTCGACCCGCGCAGGGGGAACGACTTTGCCGTCGACTATATTATCCGTCACGGACAACAGCGCGGCGATGAAGATTTTATAGGCTTCAATACCCTCTGCCATGAACGCATCGCGATCGTCGCCCATCGGTAACTGCTTGGCAAAAAAACCACCCTTTGCACCGGTTGGTACGATGACGGCATTTTTGACCCGCTGGGCTTTCATCAGTCCCAATATTTCGGTCCGGAAATCATCTCTTCGGTCCGACCAGCGCAGGCCACCACGGGCTACTGGCCCTGCACGAAGATGAATGCCTTCAACCCGCGGGCTGTAGACGAATATCTCGCGCCAAGGCACCGGAGCAGGCAGCTCTGGGAGCTTGGCGCTCTCGATCTTGAAGGCAAGCGCTTCTCCCGCCTGATAAGCAAAAGCATTGGTACGCAGAATGGATTCGATGACCGCTCGGAACAATCGCAAGATACGGTCATCATCAATCGAGTGAACACTGACCAAAGCGCTATCCATATCCCGCGTCGCAAGGCGCACGGCTTTTGACCGCTCTCCTTCAAAATCCGGATCATGCAGCGCGCGGAACAGCGCGATCATTGCAGCGGTGACTTCCGGTGCTTCCGTCAAAGCCTCTACCGCAGTAATCAGGCCATAGCTCAAGCCTGTCTGACGCAAATAACGGAACCAGGCCCGCATCCACACCGTTGAGCGGGCATCAATGCCAGCGGTCGTGATCAACTGGTTAAACGCATCATTTTCAGCTTCGCCATCCAGCACACTGGTGATCGCTTCCTCAATTTCATCCGCCCGGGCAATCAAGCTGTCACACCGTTCGACCGAACGCAGTTCGAGGAGGAAATCGTGAATATAGCCCAACCGGCCATCCTCGAGAGGAGTCGGAACAGACTCGATCACGGTAAATCCAAAATTCTCCAGCGTCGGAACCGCGTCCGACAAGGGGAGCGCGCCGCCAAGATGATAGATTTTGAGGCGCAGCAGATGGTCGGGATCACTGGCAAGCCGGTAGAGCCGGGTTGACCGCTGTCCGCCGCGCTCCAGCCGGAACAGGCGCATGATGTCCTTTGCTGCCTCCAAGGCGCCATAGGTCGATTGATAGGTGCCGGGGAAACAATCGGCGTAGCGCTGCGCGAGAATTGCTGCCCGGCTTTCCTGACCGGCCTGCCGCAAATTGCGTTCAACTTCCGGTTTCCAACCCCGGACCATATTTTCCAATTCTTGATCAAGCAGGTCGGGATCCGGAATCTTGCCGTCCGGGCCCATATCCAGCGTGTACCGCAGAGAAGAAACGCCGCCTTCTTCCAACGTATTGGACCAGCTTAATATTTTAGCACCAGTGGCCTTGATCAGCATATTCTCGACATTCCGCCGCCGCTCGGTCGAAAGCTGTTCGCGCGGGAGCCATATGAAGGCAAAGAGATGGCGGGCCAGCGGTGATATCACGCTATGCAATTTCGGTCGTGGCCGATCGATCAGTGACATCGAAATCAGCGCGAGCTTTTCGAGATCGTCATGCGCAAAGGTAATCAACAGGTCATGCGGCAACGCGGTCAACGCATGGGTAAGGCTTTTGCCAGCATGGCCCGCTTCAGAAAATTCAAATTTGTCAAACAGGCGGGTCTGCTGGGTGCGCAATACCGGAATATTTTCTGGCGTCGCGGCCAGCGCCGCACTGGTCCACATTCCAGAAATGATCGACAGAGCAGCCACCTTGCTCTTGTCGCGGACCGGCACGATGATCAAGTCCATCAGGACATGGCGATGCACGGTAGAGAGTTGATTGGATTTGATGATCAGCGGTGCTTTGCCGCCATTTTCGAACCATTCAAAAGCGCGCCTCTGGCTCTCCTCGGACAGAACCGGTTGCGACCGCATTCGCGCCAGGCCGAGCTGCTGCGTGCGCTCACCTTTGAGATTGACCATCTCATGCCCCAACAACGTCAGATTTCGGTCGAGGAACCAACGCAATAATGTCGCGCCTTCGCCTTCCGGCAGCCCGTCAGCATTGTCGCCCAGTACGATCTGCAATTTCAGCCAATCGGCGACAGCAGCGGCAACATCCTTCAGGTTGGAACGCAGCGCTGTGACCAATTCCCGGCGAATACGGGCATCGGTTCTTTCAAGCTCGATATAGATGACCGATTCGCGTTTCTCGCCGCTGGTCGGCTGCTCGATAATTTCTGCCAACCGGCCATCGCTGTCCCGTCGCACGGCCACGACCGGATGGATCAGTCGCTCCACGGTCAACCCGAAACCGGCAATCGTGGCGCAAACAGAGTCGACCAGAAACGGCATGTCATCGTTGATAATCGCAAGACGCAAATGCCGGTGGCTAGGCGTATCACTGACGCTTTCTAAAGACAGGCTCGCTTCGCCGGCTTGGCGATTCTCGGCACATCGCAGGGTGAATTGTGCGGCCTCTTTGCAGGCTTTTTCATCAAAACCACTGTTTTCGCCTGGCAGTGCGCTTTCGCGAAACGCCGCCACCAGCACTTTTTCAAGGCTGCCGGTTTTTGTACTTTTGCGAGTGGTTTTTCGTTCTCGACTGGCTGCCATTTGCCCCCCAAGTGGATCAAGACAAGCCCGAAGCCCGTCAGCATCACAATGCTATGCGCCTAATCCGGCACACGCTCAAGAGGCTAGCCGATCCTTTTCGGATGCGGTTTCACGAATATTGTCGATAGTGGTATTTTAGTTACATATGCAACTATTAGCCTTGCAGCGGACAAATTGCCGCAACACGCTCAGTCAAACTGCATATGTTTCAGCGCCTGACTGGTCAGCTTTTCATTGCCCCGAACGGGACCAACAATGTCCAACCCGCCCTTCGGATCCTTGCGGGCCACCAGCACCACAAATTCGGAATCTCCGGCGTCTATATCCTTCAGATTCCGCGACGGTGCCGAACGCAGTTTCACCAACAGGTCTTCACCGACCGCTCGGGCCTTGGAGAGAATATTCGCCGGTCGGTTTGCTTGCCGCTCAGCACGAACGACCGCCTTTAAACCACCGTCATATTGGCTGAGAAAATCAGGAAGCGCCCCTTGCTCGACAGCATGACGCTTCGCATATTTGAGCGCGGTCGCATATTCGGTGAGTCGTGTCTTGTCATATTGGGCGCCAAATACCAGCTTCACAATCGGCGTCATCGGCGCGCGCCGTTGAACAGAAAGCCCGGCATCCTCAAGCAACATCTCATAATCCTCGGGATGTTGCTCCGCCATCAGATAGAAATCATAAGCCTTTCCGATCGCTTGATAGAGCGCCGCCCGGCTCCGTTGGTCGCAATGCAGCGCATTGTCCGCGCTGGTCCGCGCCGTTGCCAGCCAATCGGCCAAGCTGGCATCATCCGCCAGCGGAACGGCAACTTCCATTTCAGCTTCATCCAGCACAGGGGCGGATACCGGTTGCAGGTCATCCAAGTGCGCCGAATTCGGTCCGTCATCCCAGACAGGTCCCGCCGCTGTCCGCGTTGGGGCAGACAGCATCGCAGTGGATACTTCGCTTTCAATTTCTTCCCGCACCACATCAGCGGCAACTTCTTTCCAGTTGATCACGCCATAGATGAAATCAATATTGTCATCATCGGTCGAGAAGGGCAGCAATATGCCGCGATACATGATCGTGACGCCACGCTGGTTACAAAATTCGGCTTCAAAACCAATCGGTGCCTGGTTGGCGATAATCTGCAGATAATGATCAGTGATCCGCGAAAGCAAAGAGCGTCCCGGCACATCCTCTATCGACGCAATGGAGGATTCAATATCGCATTCCTCACGCAACGCGCGACCGAGAAACTGGATTGCTGGATTTTCTACGTCACTGGTGAAGTCGAGCAGAACACTATTCGGTCCAAAATCATCATCGGATTCGGGAGACAGGTCTTCTACGGACGGAAATTGGCGTTCGCCGAGCAGGCCAGCCCAGAAATTATAGGCACGAACGTGCATCCGGCGCTCGTCCTGACCGATGGCAGGCGGCGCTTCTACCGCGCCGTCGTCATCTTCATAGGCGATATAGTCAGATACTGTAGCCACATCCGGACCGCTAATATCGGTGTAATTCCGTAGGTTTTCCATGCTGCCTCATCGCAATTGCATCAATTCCACCCTAATGTGCACCATGCGCGGTAAAGATATGGTAAATCCCCTGATAATGACCGCCGAGCCCGATAAGCGATAAAAGGCCGTTGCGGAGGCAAGTACGGCAGGAAATATCGACCACACGGACTTGTCACGGCAAAGCTCTGCTGGTAATGGCCCGCGATCAATGAAAAGCATGGAGCCATGGCCCATCCCTTTCATCGATGCCGCTTTAGCTCAGTTGGTAGAGCATCGCATTCGTAATGCGGGGGCCAGAGGTTCGAATCCTCTAAGCGGCACCATCACTTTCTCTTCGATTTCAATCCGACGTTCAACGCCCCCGGTCTCTTAAGCGATTGCCGATACCAGCCAGGCTTTGCCTTGCATCATAACGCCTTTTTCCGGCGTATAATATTGGGCGAATAGATCGGTTAGTTCTTCGCTGGCTGCCTGGACGATCGCGTCGCCTTTGTCGCTCAGCAAACGGCCGACCGCCATGGAGGCAAAGGCAAATTTGACGGCTTGTTCGGGCGTTGCGCCAGCACCGCCAATCGGTTGCATGCATTCAAATGCAACCACGTCGACATCGGTAAATCCGCTGCCGTCCATGATCTCTCCAAGATATTCCAGATCCTCAAACGCAAAGGGCCCCGGCGCGCGCGGCGTCGCTGGTGGAACTTCGATATGGTTTCTGACAACCCCCATCATCTCCATGATCCAGAGATTCTCGCGCGGCGGTCCCCAAACCGCCAGATCCATGCGCCCGCCCTTGCGGACAAGACGGTGCAGATTGGAAAAGGCATGGATCGGATCTTCAAAAAACATGCTACCGAAGCGAGAGAAAAGGCGATCATAGGGGGCATCCGGCAGCATCACTGTCGACGCATCCGCGCAGGTGAACGCTGCGTTTGTGGCTCCACTTTCTTTCGCGCGTTTCTGAGCAACCGCAATAAGGTCGGGGGAAATATCCACCCCCATGACTTTACCGGAGGACCCAACCGTTGCCGCAAGCGCAAGCGTCGTGGCCGCCCCACCGCAACCAAGATCAATGACCGTCTCGCCATGTTTATAATCCGCCCTAGCAAGCAATGCGTCCCCGATGGGCGCGATCATTTCTTCAAACAGGGAAAGGCTCTCCAGCCATTTCAAACCCATTTCACCGGCCCAGTCTTCCGGTTTTAACACATCGGATTTCTGATCTTGCTTGGAACTATCATGGCTCATCGCGCACTTCCTATTCTATGGATTTTTACCCCGTCGACAGAGCTGGATTCTTTAATGCGCCTCGTCCCAGTTATTACCGGTCCCAATATCCACATCCAGCGGCACCGACAATTTGACCGCAGGCTCGGCTGCACCCGACATGACCGACCGAATCACCTCACTGGCGGCCGCGACATCACCTTCGGGCAGTTCGAAAACCAGTTCATCATGCACCTGCATCAGCATTTGGACATTATCCAGACCAGCCTCGGCCAGCGCAGGCAGCATCCGCGCCATGGCGCGTTTAATGATGTCCGCGCTGGTGCCCTGAATCGGCGCGTTGATCGCGGCGCGTTCGCTGCCTTGCCGCTCCGCCTGGTTTTGCGATTTCAGTCGTTCAAACCAGGTTTTCCGGCCAAAGAGCGTCTCGGTATAGCCGGCTTCTCGCGCAGCTTGCAAAGTCGTGGAGATATATTGATTGATGCCAGGAAATCTCTGGAAATAGACATCGATCATATCCTGCGCTTCATCCGGTTCAACCTCCAGACGCTTGGCCAGACCCCAGCGGGAAATACCATAGAGGATCGCAAAATTGATCGTCTTGGCGCGAGCACGGGCATCACGGTCTTCGCTGCCAAATAGTTCGCGCGCGGTGCGGTTATGGATGTCTTCGCCGGCCGCAAAAGCCTCTTTCAGCGTATCAACATCGGCGATATGCGCCGCCAGCCTGAGTTCGATCTGGCTATAATCGGCAGCCAGAATGACATTGCCGGGTGCCGCCACAAAAGCCTGCCGGATCTGCCGCCCGATCTCGGTGCGGATCGGTATATTCTGGAGATTCGGTTCGGTCGAGGACAGCCGCCCGGTCTGAGCGCCGCTCAGCGAGTAGGACGTATGGACGCGACCCGTTTTCGGGTTGATCTGTTCCTGCAACGCATCGGTATAAGTGGATTTCAGTTTGGACAGCTGACGCCAATCGACCACTTTCTGAGCAATCGGCTCGCCATCGCCCGCCAGCCGTTCGAGCACGGTCACATCAGTCGAATATTGCC
Organism: Parasphingorhabdus sp.; assembly: GCF_039939955.1. Lineage (GTDB taxonomy): Bacteria > Pseudomonadota > Alphaproteobacteria > Sphingomonadales > Sphingomonadaceae > Parasphingorhabdus. Next base: position 114,136 of record NZ_JBDVHS010000002.1, read on the forward strand.
CAGACTTGCCTTTTTTCCCGCCTTTCAAACCCAGTTTTCCGAACAGGATTTCACCCAATTGTTTGGGACTACCAATGGAAAAAGGTTCCCCGGCAAGCTCATGGATTTGCTTTTCCAGCTTGTCCATTTCCTCGGCGAAAGTCTTGGACAGCCGCGCCAGTTCCTCACGGTCAACCAGCACGCCAGTTTCTTCCATCCCGGCGATCACCGGCACCAATGGGCGATCAACCATCTGATAGATGCGGGTCGCCCGTTCCGGGACCATACGCAGACGCAATATTTCCCAGAGACGCAGCGTGACATCAGCATCTTCCGCACCATATTCCGTCGCCTTGTCGAGCGGCACTTCGGCAAAGCTGATCGCTTTTTTACCCGTGCCGGTCAGGCTTTTGAAACTGATACATTCATGGCCCAAGTGCAACTTCGATAGCTCATCCATGCCATGGCCATGCAGACCGGCATCGAGATTGAAGCTCATCACCAATGTGTCGTCAAACGGCGTGATCTGAACATCATGCTGTGCAAGAACGCCCATGTCATATTTGAAATTCTGCCCAACCTTGAGGACCGCTTCGTCCTCCAGCAGCGGCTTCAGCTTCGCCAGAGCTTCGTCCATTCCGATCTGCTGCGGCGTTTCGCCAAACATATCTCCGCTGCCATGTCCAAGCGGGATATAGCAGGCCTGATTGGGCCCGGTGGCAAGACAGACACCAACGATACGCGCGGTCACGCTTTCGAGACTATCGGTCTCCAGATCAACAGCGCAGACACCCTGTTCAGTAGCGCGCGCAATCCAATGGTCGAGTGCCGCCATGTCCTGCACACATTCATATTTGGTGCGGTCAATGGCTGGCGCTTCCGGCCTTTTCGATGCGGGCTGGGATGCCGCCTTGTCGGAAACGTCTGGATCCTGGGGCTGGGCCTGACCATCGCCGCCGAGTTTTTTGAGGAGGCTGTTAAAGCCATGATAGGATAGAAATTCGCGCAATGGATCTTCAGGAATGTCCTGAAGCACAAAACTCTCAAGCGTGTCAGGCAACGGACAATCTTCCTTGAGCGTCACCAATATCCGCGACAGCCGCGCTTGCTCGGCAAATTCGATCAGATTCTCGCGCATCTTGGACTTTTTCATTTCCGGCGCAGCGGCGAGCACGCTTTCGATATCACCAAATTCGTTGATCAGCTTCGACGCTGTTTTTGGACCGATGCCGGGAACGCCGGGAATATTGTCCGAGCTATCCCCCATCAAGCCAAGCACATCGCCAAGCTTTTCCGGTCCAACCCCGAATTTCTCTTCGACCGTGCCGCGGTTCATCCGGGCATTTTTCATCGTATCGAGCATATCGACGCGGCTGTCGTCAAACGGCTCGATCAATTGCATCAAATCTTTGTCGGACGAGACGATGGTGACATTCCAACCCTGCGCAACCGCTGCTTTTGTATAGGAGGCGATCATATCATCGGCCTCGACATTTTCCTCCTCGATCAGCGGTAGCGAAAACGCGCGCGTGGCATCACGGATCATTGGAAATTGGGGACGCAAATCCTCCGGCGCCTCCGGCCGATTGGCCTTATATTGATCATAGAGATCATTGCGGAAACTGGTGCCTGACTTGTCCAGCACGACCGCCATATGGGTCGGCCCATCGGCTTTGTTAAGCTCATCAGCAAGCTTCCACAACATGGTCGTATAACCATAGACCGCGCCAACCGGCTCACCATGCACATTGGTCAACGGCGGCAGGCGATGATAGGCGCGGAAAATATAGGCCGAGCCGTCAACGAGATAAAGATGATTGGGTTTGCTGTCTGGAGAGTTCGTCATGACCGCCAGCACTAGCAGCGCCAGCGGCCTTCGTCATTTCAAATTCAGCGTCATCTGAAATTTGAACCCAATACCGTTGCTTTCAGATCCCGGGGTTCGTCGTGGACCGGGCGCGGTTTGGCACGCAAGCCGGGTTCAAACAGCACCACTTGATTGCGCCCGCCGCGTTTGGCCGCAAATAATGCGGTGTCGGCATTGGCCATAAGCGCCGCGCGCTCCTGATGCGGAGCAATGTCGGTTAGGCCGATACTCACGGTGATTACATGGCGCATATTGTGATGCGGTTTGAAGATCGTATTCTCGATTTCATGCCGGATCATTTCGCCAATAATCTGCCCTTCAGGCGCACTGGTGTCGGGCAAGAAAATACCAAATTCTTCACCACCTATGCGCCCGATCAAATCATCTTTGCGCAAAATTTTGCGAAATGCCTGGCCTAGCAACGCCAACGCCTGATCCCCGATAGGATGTCCGAAATTATCGTTGATGTTTTTGAAATGGTCGACATCAACCAGCATCAATACATTGGCCATGTCATCGGTCAATTCATCCTCGCGCATTTGATCAAAGCGGGTGATGAAACTGTCCCGATTGAGCAGACCGGTAAGCCCGTCAAAATTGGCCCTCTGTTCCAATGCCTTGTTCGCCCGGCGCAATTTTACCTGCGTTTCCTTAAGCCGATTGGTCAAGCTGGTAAGCTTGAACCGCTGTTTCGCCATATACAGACCCAGCGGAATGCTGATTCCCCAAGGCACCAACAATGCAAGACCCATCGCGCCCCAGAAATGATCATCCATCCCGAAGAATAGAAGATATAACGATCCGGTGAACGTAAACGACAGCAAAGTCGCGATCATCGAAAGGATAGCGGTCTGCCGCACGGGTGAAATATTGGTTAGGCTTGCTCTCATGGAAGCTCTGGATAAGGGAGATAGATTGCGGGGCTGTGGAAACCTATGGTTAACGCGCTGGTGTCTAAGTTCTTCTAACCCGTTAAAAAACTGGGATAGTCTGGTTAATATCGACCTGTTTGGAGGTTAACGCGTTAAGATTCCCTGCAAAGCATCTTTATTTTCGCGCAATACCATTTCTGCAAAATCCATGAAGGCACGAACCCGCGCAGTCCGTCTCAAATCCTCGTGGGTCAATATCCAGATATCACGCGACGGCATCGGGTCCCGGTCAGTGGCACGCACCAAACCGGGAACGCCATCCGCACCAAGGCAAGGCACCATGATCAAGCCCATAGCAGCCTGTGCCAGCTGTACCTGCAGACCAATGCTGGCAAAATTCCCCCAGACGGGAACCCGCGCATATTCGGTATCCTGAGTCCAATCTGGAAAGCGACTGCCACCGTCGTTCCCACCGAGCCAACGGGCATCCTCCGGCCGGTTTTCGAAATCCTGCTTGGCCAGATAATCCGGACTGGCATAGATGGACGAACAATAAGCAAAAAGCCGTTTTCCGACCAAAGTTTCCGGCGGGTTGTTATCCATCCGGATCGCAATATCCGCTTCGCGCCGGGCGACATCCAGCAGATCGAAACTGGTGATGATCTCTAGGTCCAAACCCGGATAGGCTGCACAAAATTCCGGTATGCGGTCCCCAAATATGGTGAGCGCAAAAGGCTCAGCCATCGTCACCTTCAGATTGCCCGACAATTCATTGTCGCGCCCGGCGATATGGCGTTCGACGGCAAATAATTCTTCCGAAAACCGACCGGCGACCCGGGCCAGTTCTTCGCCCGATACCGTTGGGAAATAGCCTTCGGGACGGCGTTCAAACAACCGGCTGTCGATTGATTTTTCCAGCTGCTCGATCCGGCGACTGACCGTGCTGTGATGCACCCGCAGTTGCTTGGCCGCGGCGCGCACCGTACCCGCCTCCATCACAGCGCGGAATGTTTTGACGTCTTCCCAATCCATATACCGGACTTGTAACCGCAAAATACGTGCATTGCATGGCTAAAATTTGCACCACTGATGTGCATTTAGTGCCTTTGACGCCTTATTTTTTGGCCGCTAAAAATCTTGCACTCACGCATCAACTGCCGCAAGTTGGCCAAAGACAGAAAATGGTCGATTAGGAGAGACCCCATGACCACACCGATTATCGCCGCCATTGCGGGCGCCATACTCATCATTCTGCAAGCCATATTGATGATACTGGTCGGTAGCCATCGTATCCGCAACCGGGTCAATCTGGGCACGGGTGACGACCCGGCACTGGAACGCAAAATCCGGCGCCATGGTAATCTTGCGGAAAATGCTGCGCTGTTCATTGTCGTTCTGGCGTTGGCAGAAATGACCGTGGTCCCCAATAATGTCGTCGGGATCATCGCCATTGTCTTTATCGTCGGCCGGATCTTGCACGCCATTGCCCTGTCAACAGTTGCCGGGTCGCACGGCGCCAAGACAGGCAAGATTTTTCAGGGCTTTCGTGCCCTTGGCGCTTTCGCGACTTTTGGCAGTTTCATCGCTTTGGGCGGCTATCTGCTCGCTGGCATATTCTAGACATTCACACATAACCTAATTTTGGAAAAACCAACATGACCACAACCCTCTCCCATATCTTCAAAGGCTCAACCGCTCAGGCCTTCCGCGGTTTGACCACTGTTCTCACCAAAGCCAAAGCCGCAGCGGATGCCGCCGGAACCGAGGACCAAGCCTATCTTGACGCGCGCCTATTTCCCGACATGAATGACCTGAAGTGGCAGGTACAGATGATCACGGAATTTGCCGTTCGCGGCGCCGCTCGCATGACCGGTGTGGCATCAGATGATCTGCCCAATATGCCAATGGAAGGCGATACATTTGATGCGTTGATCGCCAGAGTCGCAGAATGCGCGGAACAGGTCGCCAGCGCAGATGACGCCACAATCGATGGCAACGCCGCCATGAAAATAGCCCTGCCCGTCGGTCCCGAACAAACGATGGATCTGGATGGTGAGACCTATGTGCTCAGTTTCTTCCTCCCCAATCTATTTTTCCACGTCACCACAGCCTATAACTTGCTGCGCATGCAAGGGGTCGAGGTCGGGAAACGGGACTATATGGGAATGTAGGGCGGGATTAGCGCAGCCGCTCCGGACCCCGGCCGTCCTGCCACCATTGTTGTAACCAACCATAGGGTCGCGCAACCGCCCGCCCCCGTTCATCTCGCGCGGGTTCGAAGCGAAAGCGATCCTCGATCAACCGGCAAGTGGTGGCGTCCAAACCCGGATGACCGCTGGATTGCCGAATGCGACAATCGCTTGCCCGACCATCAACACCAACAGTGAAATGGACCAGGACATTGCCGCGATTTCCTGCCTTCCAGACCGACCGCGGAATATCCCTGCGGGAGAGCGCACCGGACAAATGGCGCGGGCCGGAGACAATGCCACTGCCGAAGCCATCGCCCTCTCCACCACTGCCAAAGCCGGGGCCAGGCCGGTCGGAAGCACCAGCACGATTGTCATCCCCCACGCCCGAAACCGGTGCCGTGACCACCGGCGATGCCAATTTCAGTTCTACCATCGGTTCCGGAGTCACAATCTGCGTCGCCTTTGCTCGCAAATTTTCGGAAGAGGCAGCCGCTTTCGTGTCTTTGGCCGGTTTCTTAGGCGGCACAGGGTCGGGCGGCGGCGGGGCGTTGATATTGATAACGCTAAGGCCTGCATTCACAGTCTTTGCTATTTCCATTCCCATGCCGTTCACTAGTACATAGCCAAGGGCAACATGGAGACTGATCACCCCTGCCAGTGATTTGGCACGATCTTGCCAGTCATCTTCCGCCACATAGTCCATAGTCATGTTCTACCACAGGGCCGATGAATATTCGCTGGCTAGCGTCAATTCTCGTTTGTTTGCGCGCGCAGATGCTGTTACGCTCGCTCCTGTTCGTGACTGGCGAGATCAAGATGGGCCACCATCGGGGAGCGGACGATTTTCACAGCCGATCGCCTGGGCGTTTCTCAAACTTTGGAGTAGCCCCATGACCGATAGCCCAAAACCCTTTCACATCGTTTTTCTGCTGTTTGACGGCATTACCCAACTCGACTTCACCGGACCGGCGCAATTTCTTTCCCGGATGCCGGGAGCGGTTGTCCATACGGCTGCCAAAAGCACCCAACCGATCGAAACCGACAGCGGCTTTGCCATCGTACCGAACTGCAATTTCGTCGACTGTCCACAAGCAGATCTGCTCTGCGTACCCGGTGGCTTTGGCACAAAGGACGTGATCGCCGATGCCGAAACATTGCAATTTCTGCGCGATCAGGCCGCTGGTGCCCAATATATAACCTCCGTTTGCACCGGTTCATTGGCACTCGGAGCGGCTGGCCTGCTCGAAGGCAAACGGGCGACGAGCCACTGGGCCTATACGTCGCTGCTCGAACGCTTTGGCGCGACCTTTGAAAAAGCGCGCGTCGTAAAGCATGGCAATGTCATCACCGCGGGCGGCGTGACATCGGGGATTGATTTCGCGCTGACCGTGATCGCCGAAATTGTCGGACAAGAATTTGCCGAAGCCGTCCAGCTGGGCCTAGAATATGATCCGCATCCCCCTTTTTCCAGCGGCAACCCAGATGTCGCCAGCCCAAAGCTCGTCGAGACATTGCACGAGCGCGGCTATGGTGCCGTGCTAAAGGAACTGGAGGAGATCATCCCGCCGCGATCCGGCTGACAGGATTGACTCAATCAAAACCCAAAGCGTATTTGTCCATATTATGGCAAGCAACATCATCAGGGTCATTATATCCGGCTTGGCCTGCCTATCGCTGGCATCTTGTGTAACAGCATCCGCACCGACGCCGCATCGTGCGCTGGTCGAAGCCTATACTGCAGCTTTCAATGGCCAGGATGTGCCCGCGATGGCGGCCATGATGCATCCGGATATTCAGTGGATCACGGTGACGGCGGGCAAGTCTGCGGTCACGACCGATGGCAAAATAAAAATGGTCGCTGAAATGGATGAATATTTTGGCGGCTCTACAAAGATCCGCAGCACGCTTAGCGGCTGGGGCATCAACGGTGCCTTTGTTTCGGCGGTTGAAACCGCGTCCTGGACATCGGCCTCCGGCAAGAAAATGGCGCAAAGTTCCAACGTGATCTATCAAATCGACGACGGATTGATCCGACGGGTATGGTATTTTCCTGAACAGCCGGCTCAATAGAAGGGCTCAGTATAGCCTCGCAAAACAAACAGACGACTTTCCGTGCCAAGGCAGGCATAGCCAAATTCAAATAGCGTCTGAAAGCCAAAATCCTGCCCGACAAACAACCACCACAGGAAGATAGGCCCCGCCGTATTAGCGAGGTCAAACTATTCCTCTTCGCGCTGTCGGCGGCGGCGGTCATTGCCAATGGCTATTATATTCACCCATTGGTTACCCCAGTCGCAGAAGAATTTGGTGTCAGCGGCGCGATGATCGGACTGGTTCCAGCGCTCAACCAGATCGCATTGGCGCTGGGCATATTGCTGCTGCTGCCGCTCGGCGACCGTATCAACAACCGCAAGCTGATTACGATATTTGTCGGTGGGCAATTTCTAGCCATGTTAGCGATGGCGCTATCCGGAAACTTCCCAATATTCCTCGTCGCCTCTTCGCTGCTCGGCTTTGTCACCATCGCGCCTTATCTGCTGCCCGCTTATGTGACCCAGCGCGTTGATCCGGCGCGCATCGGGCATGTCACCGGGATTATGACCGCTGGTGTAACTTTCGGAATATTGGGCAGCCGGGTGGGCGCAGGCTTGCTCGGCCACTATTTCGGCTGGCGATCGGCCTATTGGGTCGGGGTGGCGTGCATGGCATTGCTGGTGATCCTGCTGCCCGCGATCATGGAACGCAAACAGGATGAAAAGCCCTCCAGCGTTGAACCACCGCGCTATGGGGCGCTGCTCCGCTCGCTATGGCCCATCATGAAATCTCTACCCGAAGTGCCGTTGGGCGGGCTGATACAGGCGCTTTCATTCGGACTTTTCCTAGCGCTCTGGATGGCTATCGGCCTGCATTTGCCGCGCAATGGCTATGGTGTGGATACGGTTGGCTATCTTGCAATTATCGCTATCGTCAATGTCCTGGGCTCACCCTATGTCGGCCGGTTCGCCGACCATCTGGGGGCAGAACGCACACGCGTCTATTTCTGTGTCATGCAGCTGATCGGCGTCTGCCTTCTGCCCTTTGCGGGCGACAATCTCTGGCTCTTGGTGATCGCGATTATTTTCAACAGCATCGGCGGCGCTTCCGTCGACATTTGCAGCCGGACCATCCTGTTCAGCCGTGCACCCGAAATCAGAACCCGCCTGATGACCATCTATATTGTCATCATGTTCGTCGGCGGCGGCCTGTCCAGCTGGCTCGGCGCAGCCACTTATGAATTTGGCGGATGGACGGGCATCTCGGTCATGGCAGCCGTCTACGCCCTGACGATCATGGCGCTATCGCTGCTGGGTTTGCGCGTCGGTCGATCCAGAGCCTAGATTTTCACTAAAACCTTGCCGATATTACCGCCCGTAAAGAGCTTTTCATATGCGGTCAGGACATGCTCAATCCCGTCGGTGATATCAAAAGGCGTGTCGATCAAACCCTGATCTAACCACGTCTTGAGCTCTGCCGCCAGCCGCTCGCCCTGATCGGCAAAATCGGGAGAGAAAAAGCCTTCGATGCGCAGCCGTTTCATCAATATCTGGTCGAAATGTTCCGGCCCATGGCCACGGCCATCGCCTTTATATTGGGCGAGCAGTCCGCACAGCGCTACCCGCCCATAGAGCGCCATATTGGGTAAGACTGCATCCAATATCGGCCCGCCGACATTGTCAAAATAGGCGTGGATCCCGCCATCCACTTTGGCCAGTTCAGCCGCGATATCTGCATTCTTATAATCAATCGCCTTGGTGATGCCGAGTTCCTCTTCCAACCAGCGGCACTTGTCCGGTCCACCCGCCAGACCATAGACGTTCGCCCCCAATATCTTGGCAATCTGGCAAGCCAGCACGCCGGTGGCCCCCGCAGCAGCAGAGATCAGAACATTATCACTAGCCTTCACGCCCGCCGTTTCCTGCAAGCCCCAAAGCGCGGTCCAGCCGTTGAAGCCGAGCACACCAAAATGCTGTTTGATATCATCAATGCTGTCGTCAACCTTCACCAGCCCCGCCAGCTCCGGCTGCACGATACTATGTTCCGCCCATTGTCCGAAACCGCGGACCAGAGCACCTTCGGCAAAGCCCGCATGGCGGGAAGCGGCGACATGGCCAAGCACCAGACCAGCCATTTTTGTGCCCAGTTCCAAAGGTGGCTGATAGCCGTCTTCGCGTTCGGTCATCCACATCCGGGTGCCCGCATCCATCGACAAATAGGATGCCTTGATCATCACTTCGCCATCGGCGAGCTCCGGCATCGGTTCGCTCTCCAGTGAAAGCGAACCCGAAACATCCTCCGCTTCGGGGCGGCTGTTCAATTGCCAAAAACGGTTGCTGGTCACGGCATCACTCTCCTCATAAGCGGCGTAGCTTAGAGAAGATCATCCTGTTCGATACTATCCTTATTGGCGGGTGGGCCTTATTGGCGGGAAGGCTGAACAGCATCCCGTCCTTGCCCAGCTTGATAGCGGAGATGACCAGCCTCTTCATCGACTGTGCTCCCGTATGGGTCAGCATTCCACCAGATTGACCGCCAGTCCGCCTTGCGATGTCTCTTTATAGCGCTCGCTCATATCGAGGCCGGTCTTGCGCATCGTCTCGATCACTTCGTCGAGACTGACCCGGTGGGTGCCATCGCCCAGGATCGATAGCCGCGCCGCCTCAATCGCCTTGACCGCGCCCACCGCATTGCGTTCGATACAGGGCACTTGCACCAATCCACCAACAGGATCGCACGTGAGGCCAAGGTTATGCTCCATACCAATTTCGGCGGCATTTTCGACTTGCGAAGGCGTCCCTCCCCAAGCGGCGGTCAAGCCCGCAGCCGCCATCGAACAGGCGACACCGACTTCACCCTGACAACCGACTTCCGCGCCGGATATCGAAGCGTTTTCCTTGAACAGGGATCCGATAGCCGCAGCGGTCAGCAGGAAGGTCTCCACGCCCGCCGCATCGGCTTTCGGTGCAAAACGTTCATAGAATCGCAGCACAGACGGGACGATGCCAGCCGCGCCATTGGTCGGTGCGGTCACCACCTTGCCACCCGCAGCATTTTCCTCGTTCACCGCCAGAGCCCAGAGATTGACCCAGTCCAAAATGGTGAGCGGATCGGACAAGGCGCGTTCCTGTCGTTCCATCAAGCGTGCGTGGATCAAGGGGGCCCGCCGCTTGACGCGCAAACCGCCGGGCAAAATCCCGCCCTGTGCGATGCCGCGGTCGATACAGGCCGACATCGCATCGGCAATGGCGCGGATATCGGTGCTGATCTGCTCGTCCGACTTCACCATGCGCTCGTTTTTGCGCATGATATCGGCGATAGAAAGGCCCTCCTTATCGGCGATTTCTAGCAAATCGGCACCCGAGCAAAAGGGATGTGGTACGTCCCACAATCCACTCTCCGGATTGTTGCTGCCGATCTGATCCTCGTCCAGAATCGCGCCGCCGCCAACCGAATAATAGACTCGTGTATCGATCAGCTCCTCGCCGGAAAAAGCATTGAGTCGCATCGCATTGCTGTGAAAATCGAGACGCTTCCTTTGATCAAAGATAACGTCTGCCGCCTCGTCAAAGGCAATCTCATGCTTGCCGTTCAGACTGATTTGCTGACCGGACCGAATATTCTCGACCATTGCATCGGCGGCATCGGGTTCGATATTATCCGGCCGCTGACCCGACAGGCCCAACAGGATCGCCCGATCCGTCGCGTGGCCCTTGCCGGTCAGCGCCAGCGATCCAAAAAGCAATGTTTCCAGCCGCGTCACATCGGCAAGCCTGCCGGTCTCGGCAACCCGTTCCACGAATAGCGCAGCCGCTAGCATCGGACCCATCGTGTGGGAACTCGATGGGCCTACGCCGATTTTGAACAGCTCAAATGTGCTGGCGACCATATGCGTTGTCCTTCACAGTTCCCAGCTCAAGCCGAGATGTATGTCTTAAACCGCAACCTATACCAAGGCGATAGGACGGAAGATAGTCGCTACACATGTAACTGGCTTGCGCTGCACGGGCCGCGAAGTTTGCAAATACCTATGGCGGCATCCACAAAAAAGGGCCGGAAGTTTCCTTCCAGCCCCTCTTGATAGGTTCAGCGTGAGCCGAGCGTTTGGGTTTAGAAGCCCATACCGCCCATGCCGCCGCCCATGCCGCCCATATCAGGCATAGCTGGAGCGCCGCCGGCACTATCGTCAGGCGTATCTGCAACCGCTGCTTCGGTGGTGATCAACAGACCTGCAACCGAGGAAGCGTCCTGCAGAGCAGCGCGCACAACTTTGGTAGGATCGATCACACCGGATTTGACGAGATCTTCGTATTTGTCGCTGAACGCGTTAAAGCCGAAGTTCTTATCTTTCTGATCCAGCAATTTGCCAGCGACAACGGCGCCGTCAAAGCCTGCATTTTCAGCAATCTGGCGAACCGGAGCCTGCAACGCTTTACGAACAATGTCGATACCACGTGTCTGGTCTTCGTTTGCGCCTTCGAGGCCTTTGAGCGAAGATGTTGCATAGATAAGCGCGGTTCCGCCGCCAGGGACAATGCCTTCTTCAACAGCAGCACGGGTTGCGTGCAGCGCATCGTCGACACGGTCTTTCTTCTCTTTCACTTCAACTTCGGTCGCGCCACCGACTTTGATCACGGCAACACCGCCAGCGAGTTTCGCCAGACGCTCTTGCAGCTTCTCTTTGTCATAGTCGGACGTCGTGTTGGCAATCTGGCCACGGATCGCTTCGACGCGCGCCTTGATGTCGCCCTTCTTGCCAGCACCGTCAACAATCGTTGTATTGTCTTTATCGATGGTAACATTCTTGGCTTCACCGAGCATGTTCAGCGTAACGCTTTCCAGCTTGATGCCGAGATCTTCGGAGATCATTTCACCCTTGGTGAGGATCGCGATATCTTCGAGCATGGCTTTACGGCGATCACCGAAACCAGGTGCTTTCACCGCTGCGATTTTCAGACCGCCGCGCAATTTGTTGACCACGAGAGTAGCCAGCGCTTCGCCTTCGATATCTTCAGCAATGATCAAAAGCGGACGTCCGGCTTGCACAACAGCTTCCAAGATTGGGAGCAATGGCTGCAAGTTGGTCAGCTTCTTCTCGTGGATCAGGATGTAAGGGTTTTCGAGGTCCGCAATCATCTTGTCCGGGTTGGTGATGAAGTAAGGAGACAGGTAACCGCGGTCAAACTGCATGCCTTCCACAACGTCGAGTTCAAAGTCGAGACCTTTGGCTTCTTCAACCGTGATAACGCCTTCTTTGCCGACTTTGTCCATTGCTTCTGCAATTTTCTCACCAACTTCTTGGTCGCCATTGGCAGAGATAATGCCAACCTGAGCAATTTCGCCGCTGCCTTTGACAGTCTTGGAGCGCTTCTGAAGGTCAGCAACAACCGAACCAACAGCCTGGTCGATGCCACGCTTCAAATCCATCGGGTTCATGCCAGCAGACACAGATTTCATGCCTTCTTTGACAATCGCCTGCGCGAGCACGGTAGCCGTGGTGGTGCCGTCGCCAGCAACATCGTTGGTTTTCGATGCAACTTCACGAAGCATCTGTGCGCCCATATTTTCGAACTTGTCTTTCAGTTCGATTTCCTTGGCAACCGAAACACCATCCTTGGTGATGCGCGGTGCGCCAAAGCTCTTGTCGAGCACAACGTTGCGGCCTTTAGGGCCGAGGGTTACTTTAACAGCATCCGCAAGCGTGTTCACGCCGACCAGAATGCGTTCGCGAGCGTCGCGACCAAATTTTACGTCTTTAGCAGCCATGATATTTTCCTCTGCTTAAATGATTGAAATGATGATTGGGGAAAGCTCTTACTTCTCGACGATGCCGAGAATGTCGCTTTCTTTCATGATGATCAGCTCTTCGCCATCAACGGTGACTTCTGTGCCGGACCATTTGCCGAACAGGATTTTGTCGCCTTTTTTGACATCAAGCGCGGTGGTTTTGCCATTGTCGTCTTTCAGGCCATTGCCCACGGCGACAACTTTACCTTCGGAAGGCTTTTCCTGTGCACTATCCGGAATGATGATACCGCCTGCGGTCTTTGCGTCCGCTTCAACGCGGCGCACCAATACACGGTCATGTAATGGACGAAATTTCATAGATTTCCCTTTCTTGCCCTATCCAAAACTCTTCCGGCCAGCTGTTGTCGCCAACCCCAAGAGCAGAATCTGTGTGAATTAGCACTCTCTCCTTTCGAGTGCTAACGGAGACCATGTAATAGCTATTCACCCGCCGTCAAGGGAAAGGGTGGAAAATATTTTGTCCCATTTTTGTTAGATTTCTAGGGTGTTGCGATTCGCTTGCCGGTCGGGCGGCATTGCGGCGGGGGCATGGTGTAACCCGAACGGCCCGGGCAACGAATGTCACCATGAGCCTGCTCTGGCGGGTTCGTATATATCCCCCATCTCGAGAGAGGAAATTTTATGTCTGCTTTGATCAAATCTACCGCGACCGCTGCTGCCCTGGCCGCCGCAGCTACCCTGTCCCTGTCCGCCACCGCTGCGCAAGCGGCTGGTGCCAAAGAAAAATGCTATGGCGTCGCGCTGGCCGGCAAGAATGATTGTGCGGCTGGCCCCGGCACCAGTTGCGCCGGCACCTCGACCATCAATTATCAGGGCAATGCCTGGAAATATGTCGCCAAAGGCGCATGCACCGACATGGGTGGCACGCTGAGCGCGCATAAGGGCAATGCGAAACCGGTTCCCAAAAAGAGCTGAACACGCTAAATTCCGTGGATGGCCGCAATTCCTGATCCTCATGTTTCGTCAGCGGTGACTATGCCGAGCTCCCTCCCTCCATCGAGTGGCATAGGGTTGAAGTCGGTGCATTATAACAATGTGCTGGATGATGCCGCAGAAGCGAAACACCCGTCGTGGGTTGAGGTTCATCCACAGAATTACTTCGGCGATGGCGGTCCCGCGCACCGCTGGCTCACCGCTATCGCCGGAGTTTACCCGCTCAGTTTTCACAGCGTCGGACTGTCGCTCGGCAGCGCTGACGGACTTAACAACGATGATCTGGAGAAAATTGCCGCGCTCTGTGATCGCTATCAGCCCGCGATGCTATCCGACCATCTGAGCTGGAGCGGCAATGCCCATGATCGTTACCCCGACCTGCTCCCGATCCCCTATACACGCGAAGCGCTTGACCATTTTGCGGCAGAGATAGGCAAGGTCCAAGACCGCCTGCAACGGCCGATCCTGATCGAAAACCCGTCCCGCTACCTCAGCTATCGCGATGACGAGATGAGCGAGACGGAGTTTATTCACGCGCTCTGCCGCCAAGCGGGATGCGGGCTCTTGTTCGACATCAACAATGTCGAGGTTACGGCGACCAACGTCAGCCTTGATATGGAGGCCTATATTGATGCGATTGATCCCGCTATTGTCGGCGAAATCCATCTAGCCGGCCACGCACGGGAAGAACATGACAGCGGGCCGCTGCTGATCGACGATCATGGATCCATTGTCAGCGACGTCACCTGGCAGCTCTATCGCCGCTTCATCGCGCGCGCAGGCCCCAAACCGACTTTGATCGAATGGGATAGCAATATCCCGGAATATGATGTGCTCATGGTCGAGGTCGCCAAGGCCGATGCCATTTTGAACAACCCTCTGATAGAGGAGCCGCTCCATGCCCTCGCTCGCTGAAGGCCAGTCGCGCTTTATCACCTGCCTGCAAAAAGGGCCGGAGCATTTCCCCGCTGATCTATTTGCCGAAGACAAAGCCCGCGCACTGCTCGGCCTGAAAGCGCATGCCAATACAATCTCCCATGCCCGACTGGTCGCATTGGAAGATAGCTATCCCCGACTGCACGCCCATATGGGCCATGAAAAATTTCACGCGCTTTCACGGGAATATGTCGAGCAGAATCATATATTGACCTGTGACATCAACCATATCTCCGCCGGTTTCGTCGGCTTTCTGACCGAGAGCGGATATGGCGATAGCGAGATTGATCTCGCCCGGATCGAATGGGCCTGGCTGGAAAGCTATCGCAGCGCCGAAGCCACGCCCATCGCCTTGACCGATATTGCCAGTCTGGCCGAGACCGACTTGCTGGCATTCCCGATTGCCATCCATCCAGCGGTGCGCCTGATAGCCCTGTCCGGACCCCTGTCGCCCGAACTGGTGGAGCTTGCCGATATGGATCCGCAAGCCCTGATGATTGCTCGCCCGGAAGCGCAGGTGCTGTTCCATCCGCAAACCACCGTAGAACAGGCCATTGCAGAAAAAATCAGCGAGAGCACTACCATGGGTAACCTTTTGGAACATGCGCTCGAATTGAGTGATGAAGCCACGGCGATGCAGCATATTATCAAGCTGATCCAAGCCGGGGCGTTGATGCGGATCGAGGGATGAAGAGACAATGGCCATGATAAGAAAACTGATCAACATGATGAGCGGCGCGGTACCGGAGGGCATCGCGCTATTGGTAACCCGCATAGCCCTTGCGGGCATATTCTGGCGATCGGCCCGCACCAAGGTCGAAGAGGGTAGTTTCCTGACGATCAAGGACACGACATTTTTCCAATTTTCCGATGCGCCCTTTAACCAGGTGCCGGTGCTGAACGGCGATTTAGGCGCCTATGTCACCACCTATATGGAGCATTTCCTGCCGATATTGCTGATATTGGGGCTGGCCACGCGATTTGGTGCTCTTGGCCTTTTGGGCATGACTCTGGTGATCCAGATCTTTGTGTTTCCGGAAATGATAATCTGGTGGCAGACCCATATCCTTTGGGCGGCGATGGCGCTGATCCTGATCGTGCGTGGCGGCGGGATATTCTCGCTAGACCGGTTGATCGGACATAAATTGGGCTGATCCAATGATCGCCAATGAAGAAACTTTTCGTCACTTGATGATCAAGGCGCAAGGCGGCGACAAGCTTTGCTATGCCAGCCTGCTTGTCGAATGCGAGAAATGGTTGCGCCGCTATTATGCCCGCAAGATCAATCCCGCCGCCATTGATGATCTGGTGCAGGAAACCCTGATCTCGCTCCATCGCAAACGGGCAAGCTATGATCCGGCGAGAGCGTTTCTACCGTGGCTTGCTGCCATCGGCCGCTACCGCTGGATCGACAGTCTCCGCAAAATATACAAGCATGAGCATGATGCGCTTTATGAAGAAATGGTGGCCGATCCCCAGGATGAAGGCGTGACCGCCAAGGTCAGCCTTGAACGGCTGCTTGGCATGATCCCGCCAAAACAGGCCGAGGTGATTGACCTCGTCAAAATACAGGGCCTGAGCATCATCGAGACTTCGGCAAAAACCGGCCAGTCGGAATCGTTGGTCAAAGTGAATATCCATCGGGGACTGAAAAAAATGAGCGCCCTTATCGAGAGTGAATGACATGAGTGGAGTTGCAAATAATCTGATCGACGATCTGGTCGAAGAACTGGAACCGGTCCGGGCATTGAAGCCAAAAACCGGCCTAGCTATCGCCGGTGGCTTGACCGTGATCGCCGCCATCGCGGTGATGATGATATTGGGCGTGCGCAATGATCTGATGATCGGCATGGCCGACGAGATGTTTTTCCTGCGGTCCGGCGTGCTGTTGATGCTCGGCACCGCCACCGCGATTACGGTGGTCAACATGGCTCGGCCCGGTGTCGGAAAATTGAACCGCGGCTGGATATGGGCTTTGATTACAGCCGCGCTATTCCCGGCAACGGCGGCAATCATGAGCGCAATCAACATGCCGCCAGTCGAAGCCTTGCGCCCGATGGAAGGCCTGAAATGCCTGACCATCAGCGGGATTGCCGCCTTGACCATTGGCAGCGGCCTGACCTTGTGGCTACGCCAAGGTGCGCCGACATCGCCGGAACGCGCAGGCTGGCTGGTCGGTATCGCATCGGGCGCATTGGGCGCGATGGCCTATAATATCCACTGCCCGTTTAACGATATCTATTATGTCGGACTTTGGTTCACCATTCCGGTTATCGTCAGCGCTCTGGTTGGCCGACTGGCCGTACCCCGTCTAATCCGCTGGTAATATCCCCACTTGATCCCATATAGGATGAGTCAATCCAGTTAAGACAGGGATATGAATATGCAATTTGCACGGGCGGCTTGGAGATTTCTGGTTGCGATAAAGGACGGCTTGGTCCTGATCGCCATAATGCTGTTTTTCGGCCTGCTCTATACATTCCTGTCATCACAGCCCAATGCAGGCGCGATCCGCGACGGCGCATTGCTGCTCGACCTGAACGGGGTGATCGTCGAAGAACCAGCAGCGCCAACCTTTGAAGATTTTCTAGCCGGCAACAGCGCCGGCAGCCCGCGCGAATATCGTTTACGCGATGTGGTGCGCGCCATTGATGCAACCGTCGAAGATGACCGCGTCAAAGCCATCGTCCTTGACCTCAGCAGCTTTGCCGGTGGCGGACAGACCAGTCTCACCGACGTCGGGGAAGCGCTCGACCGTGCCAAAGAATCTGGCAAGCCCATCTACGCCTTCTCCAGCTTCTATAGCGACGACAGCTACCAGCTGGCCGCCCATGCGACCGAAATCTGGATGGACCCGATGGGCGGAATTATCTTTGCCGGGCCCGGCGGCAATCGGCTCTATTATAAGGGCCTGATCGACCAGCTGGGCGTGACCGCAAATATCTACCGCGTCGGCACCTATAAAAGCGCGGTCGAACCCTATATGCGCGCCGA
Organism: Parasphingorhabdus sp.; assembly: GCF_039939955.1. Lineage (GTDB taxonomy): Bacteria > Pseudomonadota > Alphaproteobacteria > Sphingomonadales > Sphingomonadaceae > Parasphingorhabdus. The sequence goes on from NZ_JBDVHS010000002.1 coordinate 131,751, forward strand.
CCAATCACCCGCAGCACGCGAAGCCGCTTCAGCGCTTTACGGGGTCTTGTGGGACAGCTGGCTTGCCGAGGTTAAAAAGGCCCGGCCACAAGCCATAACCAAACCATTTGCCGATGACCCTGCGGCCTATATCACCGCGGCGGGCGGCGATTATGCATCGGTAGCAACGGAACAGAATCTGATCGACAAGCTCGGCGACAAGACCGCCTTTGACCGCTTTGTAGCGGAGCAGGTTGGGGTCGACAGCATGACCACACCGGACAGCTTCCAAAGCATCAACTATGATGATTTCATCCTTGCCTATCCGGGTGAAACAGAAGGCTCCCCCATTGGTGTCATCACCGTTGCGGGCGAAATCATTAGCGGTAATGCTGGCCCCGGCATGGCCGCCAGCGGCCGGATAGCGGAACTAATCTATGCGGCCCTGGAAGAAGACCAGATCAAGGCTTTGGTGGTCCGGGTGGATTCCCCCGGTGGTTCTGCCTTCGCCAGCGAAGAAATTCGCCTAGCACTGCTCGAAGCAAAGAAGAAACAGCTGCCCATCGTCATTTCCATGGGTGATGTCGCGGCAAGCGGCGGATATTGGGTGGCCACTGCGGGCGATCATATCTTCGCCGAGCCCGACACGATCACCGGCTCGATTGGCGTGTTCGCGGTACTGCCCAGCTTTGAAAAAGCACTGGCCAAATGGGGTGTCACCGCGGACGGCGTTCAGACCACTCCAGTGTCTGGTGAGCCCGATTTCGTGGGCGGCTTTGGCGATGATGTGAATGCGATTTTGCAGGCTGGAGTCGAACACAGCTATAGCGACTTTATCAAACTGGTGTCCGACGCTCGCGGCAAGACGCCGGAAGAAGTCGACACCATCGGACAAGGACGCGTCTGGGATGGCGGTACCGCCCGGCAATTGGGTCTCGTCGACGGCTTTGGTGGCATGACCGAAGCGCTAGCCGAAGCAGCGAAACGCGCGGGTCTGGAAGCGGGCGACTATCACGCGCAATATCTCGATCCACAAGACGGGTTTCCGGCCCTCCCCTTTGCGGGCATTCCCTTTGTTCAACAGGAAAGCACGCCGGTCACGGGTGTCATTGGCTGGGTCGCCCGGCGGCAAAAGGCTGTTGTCGGTGAAGCGATGGCAACCGCACAGGGCCTGCTTGTACGCGAAGATGTTCAGGCCCTATGCCTAGAATGCGGTACCGGAGTGCAGCGGAACACGGACGCATCATCCGCCTTAACCGATCATCTGCAAAGCTATTTCTTCTCGTCCGCACCCCGGTAAGACGGGAGCGAAAGGCCTTTTATGATGGCCAGCGCGCGCAAGGAAAATCCGGCGGCGAACGCGATCAGTGCCGCGATAAACGCCGACATGCCGGTCTGCGCGAGCAGAACGAAGATGAATGCGGAAAGCGCGCCGGCGGTCACATAAAGTTCCGGACGCACGATGATCGACGGTTCTCCTGAAAGCAGATCGCGGATCACCCCGCCCACACAAGCGGTGATGATCCCCATGATCGCAGCGGGAACCGGATCAATGCCCAGTTGCAGCGCCTTGGCTGCGCCAAATACCGAATAGGCCGCCAGACCGATGGCGTCGAACCAGTCGACCGCCGCCGGACGCCAGAATTTGGCCGGAGTGACCCAGACCAGCAAGGCAATCGTCAGGCACAAGATCGGGACGCGGGCATCCTGCACCCAGAAGACCGGCGCATCGATCAGCAGGTCACGCACCGTGCCGCCGCCAACCCCCGTGACCAGCGCGAAAAAAGCAAAGGTCACCAATGTCTGACCATTGCGGGCCGCGACCAAAGCACCGGAAATCGCGAAGACCGCAATCCCGAACAGATCGAGCCAGCTCAACAGACTATATAGAAATACAGTGTTCAAGCTGCCGGTCTCCGCATGATATCAGATGGCTTGATTGCCACAGCCAGATTGTCCCCCACCATGTCTAGATGAGTGCCGATATCTGTCGGGCACCATCTATCGCTTTAAAATCTTCATATCGGTCGGTGATCAGCTGCAAACCGATCGGCAGACCGTCCACGGACGCCACCGGTAGAACAGCAGCGGGCAGACCAGGGAACGTCACCAATCCCGCCCAAGCCAATTGCTCTGAAAAACGTCGCTCCACGCCGTCGGTAGCATAGGTCCGTTCCTTCATCGGGCGCGGGTCATGAGGAAATGCCACAGTGCTGGCGACGGGAGCCAGCACATAGTCAAATTCCTCAAACAACGCCTGCCATTGCCGCTGGTTGCGCGCCTGTGCATCCTCTAGGTCAAACCATTCGCGCACCGTGACATGAGATCCATCGGGCTTGGGGGCGCCAGCGGATACGGCGATGTTCAGCATCCGCATATAGTCGCGGTGCTGCTTTTCCAGATCAGGAAGCAAATCGGTGGAGCGTGTCACCGCGGCGCCTGCATCTTCGATCACCGCGACCAGTTCCTCCATATGCTGGTGGATGGCTTGCTCGACCGCCGCCGACGGATGATCCTTGAGAAGCAATATGCGCGCTTCGGGCAGCGGTTTTCGATCCTTGGGCAACGGTCGATCAACCGTGACGTCGAGCAATATCTCCAGATCATCGGCGCTGCGCGCCAATGGTCCGACCACCGACAGAACACCCTCTGCGCCTTCCTCGATGCCGGGCGGGAAATGCCCGTCTTTGCTGACAATCCCATATGTCGGTTTCAGGCCCCATGTGCCACAATAATGCGCAGGCACGCGGATAGATCCGCCAATATCGCTGCCATATTCAATCGGCACCATACCGCTGGCAACGGCGGCCGCGGCACCGCCGGAAGAACCGCCGGGCGACCGGTCCAGATCATGGGGGTTATTCGTCCGGCCATAGACGGGGTTATCGGCAAACCAGTCGGTCAGCATCGGCGGGATATTGGTCTTGCCCAGAATCACCGCGCCCGCCGCCTTCAATCGCTTGACCACCGCAGCATCTTCGTCAGCAATATTTCCTGCCGCCGCCGCGACGCCCCAGCAGGTTTGCAATCCAGCTATATTGAAGCTCTCCTTCACCGTCATCGGTACACCTAGCAAGGGAGCGCTGTCGCCCTTGGCCAGCCGTGCGTCGGCATCACGCGCCTGCTGCCGCGCCCGATCAAAGTCACGCACGACGATGGCGTTGATGCTCTCATCGCATTTTTCAATACGGGCAATGGCCGCTTCCGTGGCTTCGACGGAAGATGTTTTTCCGGACTTAATCCGGGACGCAAGCTCGGTTGCGGTTGGCTCGTTGGTGAGCGAAGGAATCGGCATGATCTTTCCCCTGCTCCAGGCCAAGACCCGGAGCCCTGCGATCAGTAGCGCTGCACCGCCCAGCGCTCCGCATCCCGTGCGGAGCACAACGACCCTTCTGATCTCTACATATGAATCGGCTTGCCCTGCACAGCCATTGCGGCTTCTTTAATCGCTTCGCTGTGCGTTGGATGGGCGTGGCAGGTATAGGCAATATCTTCGGACGTGGCACCAAATTCCATGGCCTGCGTGACCTGTGCGATCATCGTGCCGGCGAGCGAGGAAATGATATGGGCGCCGAGCACCCGGTCACTCTTCGCGTCGGAGATGATTTTCACATAACCGTCCGTATCGCGGTTGGTCTTGGCGCGGCTGTTGGCGGCGAACAGGAATTTGCCGACCTTATATTCGATGCCGCTGTCCTTCACCTCTTCCTCGGTCTTGCCGATGCTGGCAATTTCGGGGTGGGTATAGACGACGCCGGGGATCAGATCGTGGTTCACGATGCCCTGTTGTCCGGCGATAAATTCAGCGGCTGCAATGCCTTCATCTTCGGCCTTATGCGCGAGCATCGGGCCGGGGGTAACATCACCAATGGCATAGACGCCGGGCACTGCGGTCTGGAAGTCATGGCCGACTTCGATCTGGCCGCGATCATTGGTGGCGACACCGGAATTTTCCAGCGCGAGACCATCGATATTCGGCCGGCGACCAATGGCGACCAGCACCACATCGGCTTCCAATGTCTCGCTGTCTCCGCCCTGGGCCGGTTCCATGCTGAGCGTCGCTTTCTTGCCCTTGACCGTACAACCGGTGACCTTGGTTCCGGTCTTGATATCAAAGCCCTGCTTCTTGAAAATCCGCGCGCTGTCTTTGCGGATATTGCCGTCCATGCCGGGCAATATCTGGTCGAGATATTCCACCACCGTCACTTTCGCGCCAAGCCGCAGCCAGACCGAGCCCAGTTCCAGCCCGATCACGCCGCCGCCGATGACGACCATATGGCCGGGGACCTTCGGCAGCTCCAGCGCACCGGTGCTGTCGACGACGATATGTTTGCTATTGTCGACATCAATACCGGGTAGCGGGGTGACCGAAGAGCCGGTGGCGATCAGGACATTTTTCGCGCTATAGCTCTTGTTGCCCACTTTGACGCTATGGGCGCTTTCAAACGCGCCGCGGCCTTTGATCCAGTCGACCTTATTCTTCTTGAACAGCATCGAGATGCCGCCGGTCAGCTCTTTCACAGCCTTGGACTTCTCAGCCAGCATCTGCTTCAGATCCAGCTTCGCGCCGGTCAGTTTCACACCGAATTTCTCGAGCGCGCCGCTATGGGCTTCGTGATAAAGTTCGGATGCGTGCAACATCGCCTTGGACGGGATACAACCGACATTCAGGCAGGTGCCGCCCAGCGTCTCGCGACTTTCTACGCAGGCCGTTTTCAGGCCGAGCTGCGCCGCCCGGATCGCCGCGACATAACCGCCGGGGCCAGAACCAATTACCAGAAGATCATAGTCAAAATTATCGGTCATTTCTTACCTCTTGGTCCGTCATCCTGACACAGGATCAGCATGACGCGTGAAACTAAAGATCAATCAAAAGCCGTGCCGGGTCTTCGATCGCTTCCTTGATCCGCACAAGGAAGGTCACGGCTTCGCGGCCGTCGATCAGACGATGGTCATAGCTGAGCGCCAGATACATCATCGGCCGCGCCTCGATCGATCCGTCGGGCATCACCACCGGACGCTGTTCGATCCGGTGCAAACCGAGAACCGCCGACTGCGGCGGGTTGATGATCGGCGTCGACATCAGCGAACCGAACACGCCACCGTTGGAAATGGTGAAGGTTCCGCCCTTCATATCCGCCATGGTGAGGGTGCCATCTTTGGCACGCTTGCCGAAATCACCAATGGTGTTCTCGACATCGGCAAAGCTCATCGCTTCGGCGTTGCGAATGACAGGAACGACCAAGCCATTGGGCGCGCTCACGGCAACCGAGATATCGACATAGTCATGATAGACGATTTCATCGCCATCAATCTGCGCGTTGACCGATGGAACATCTTTCAGTGCCATGCAGGCCGCTTTCGCAAAAAAGCCCATGAAGCCGAGCTTCACGCCATGCTTCTTGGCGAACAGCTCCTTATATTTTTTGCGCGTTTCGATCACCGCCGTCATATCAACATCGTTGAATGTGGTGAGCAGCGCAGCCGTATCCTGCGCCTCTTTAAGCCGCCGTGCCACGGTCTGACGCAAACGGGTCATCCGGATGCGCTCTTCGTGACGGTTGCCACCCTGCGGCGCTGCTGTCACCGCCTGCGCGTCCACTGTGTCGCCTTTATCGGCGATAGGCGCTGCCTCGGCACCGGACTTCACATATTGCTCGACATCATCTTTGGTCAGCCGGCCATCTTTGCCTGTGCCAGTGATCTGGCTCGGGTCGATACCATGTTTCAGCACCAATCGGCGGACCGATGGGGACAGGGTGATCGAACCGTCCGCTTCTTCTGCCGCTGCAGTGGCCGGAGCCGCCGCTACTTTCGGAGCGGATTTGGCAGGTGCTGCACCGCTTCCGGCTTCGATCGTCGCGATGACCGCGCCAACCCCGACCGTATCGCCAACCGCGACCTGATGCGCACCCATGACACCGGCTTGCGGCGCGGGTACTTCCAACGCCACCTTGTCGGTTTCCAGACTAGCAATCGGTTCATCGGCAGCAACCGCATCGCCAGGCTGCTTGAGCCATTCGCCCAAAGTCGCTTCGGTGATCGATTCGCCCAATACCGGGACTGTTACTTCTGTTGCCATAATATCAACTCTGCTTTCGTAGCTTCCTTTGGCTCTGCCAAAATAGGCAGAAAACCCTTCTTAAGTCGCGTCATGTCCCAATGCCTCGGCGATTAGCCGGGCCTGCTGCTCTTTGTGCCGCGACGCGAGGCCGGTTGCCGGTGAGGCGCCCGCACATCGGCCGGCATAGGCTGGATCACGCGGACCAACGCCCGCCTGCTCCAGACAATCTTCCAAATAGGAACGGACAAAATGCCAGCTGCCGTTATTCTTCGGCTCTTCCTGAGCCCAGATGACGGTTTCTAGATTTTTCATCCGTTTCAGGCGGACCACCAATGGTTCACCCGGGAAGGGATAGAGCTGCTCGATCCGAACAATCGCGGTATTTTTGTCACCGGCTGCATCGCGCGCTTCGATCAGATCATAAGCGACCTTGCCCGAACAGAGCACGAGACGCTTCACATCCTTGTCCGCAGGCGGATTGGTGTCGGACAGGATCCGCATGAAATGATGATCGCCCTGAAAATCTTCCGCTTTTGACACGGCCATTTTGTGCCGCAGCAACGATTTGGGCGTCATGATGATCAAAGGCTTGCGGAACGACCGCAGCATCTGGCGGCGCAGGACGTGGAAATAATTGGCCGGGGTGGTGATATTCGCCACCTGGATATTATCCTGTGCGCACAATTGCAGGAACCGTTCCAGCCGTGCCGAACTATGTTCCGGTCCCTGGCCTTCATAACCATGGGGCAGCAGCATGACGAGGCCATTGGCGCGCAGCCACTTGGCTTCGCCCGACGCGACAAACTGATCGATCATGATCTGCGCGCCATTGGCAAAATCACCAAATTGCGCTTCCCAAAGCACCAAAGTTTTCGGATCGGCACCGGCATAGCCATATTCAAAGCCGAGCACGCCATATTCACTCAAGGGGCTGTCCAGCACTTCGAACCGGCCATGGGGCACCGTGCTCAAAGGCACATATTTTTCTTCACTGCCCTGATCGACCCAGACGGCGTGGCGCTGCGAAAAGGTACCGCGACCACTGTCCTGCCCGGAGAGGCGCACATTATAGCCTTCCGAAACCAGCGAACCATAAGCCAGCGCTTCACCGGTGGCCCAATCGAAATTCTCGCCCGCCGCGAACATTTTTGCCTTGGCGTCGAGAACCCGGCCCAAAGTCTTGTGAATCTTATGCCCTTCGGGAACAGTCGTCAGCGTCCGGCCAAGGCTATCGAATAATTTGGCGTCAATCGCCGTTTCAACATTGCGCCGCGCACTTTCCGGATCGGCCGGAATATGCAGGCCCTGCCAGCGACCACCAAACCAGTCAGCCTTGTCGGCTTTATAGTCGGCTGCTGCCTTGAATTCGGTTTCCAGTTGCGCAGAAAATGCGGCGCGCGTGCCATTGCCCCAATCCGCATCAATCAAACCTTCGTCGATCAACCGCTGCTCGTACAGCTTGCTAACCTTGGGATGCTTTTTAATCGCAGCATACATGACCGGCTGGGTGAAGCTGGGTTCGTCGCCTTCATTATGACCGAAGCGGCGATAGCACCACATGTCGATCACGATATCCCGGCCAAAGCGCTGGCGGAATTCAATCGCAATTTTGCAGGCAAAGGTCACTGCTTCCGGATCATCGCCATTCACATGGAAAATCGGGGCCTGCACACCTTTCGCGACGTCGGACGGATAGGGCGAGGAGCGAGCAAATTGCGGGCTGGTGGTGAAACCGATCTGGTTGTTGATCACGAAATGGATACAGCCGCCAGTGTTATAGCCACGGATACCGGAGAAGCCGAGACACTCCCAGACAATGCCTTGCCCAGCAAAGGCGGCATCGCCGTGAATCAATACCGGCAGAACCTGATCATGTTTTTCCAAATCGTCGCGCGCCACTTGCTGCGCCCGAACCTTGCCGAGCACCACCGGGTCCACCGCTTCGAGATGCGATGGATTGGGCACAAGGCTCATATGGACATTGATGCCGTCAAATTCGCGGTCGGTGCTGGTGCCGAGGTGATATTTCACATCGCCGGAGCCACCGACATCTTCCGGGCTGGCCGAGCCGCCGTGAAATTCGTGGAAGATCACTTTATAAGGCTTTGCCATCACATTGGCGAGAATGTTCAGACGGCCACGATGGGCCATGCCATAGACGATATCGCGGACACCGGATTGCCCGCCATATTTGATGATATTTTCCAATGCCGGCAACATCGATTCGCCGCCATCGAGACCGAAACGCTTGGTCCCGACATATTTCTTGCCGAGGAAATTCTCATATTCCTCGCCCTCGATCACCTTGTTGAGGATCGCTTTCTTGCCTTCCGGCGTGAAGTGGATTTCGGCGTCTTTGCCTTCCATCCGATCCTGCAGGAAGCGCCGTTCCTCAATGTCGGCAATATGCATATATTCTAGACCGACCGAGCCGCAATAATTGGCGCGCAACACGGCCTCGATTTCGCGAATGGACGCTGTTTCAAAACCCAATACGCCACCCAAAAAGATCGGTTTATCCATTTCGTCAGCGGTGAAGCCGTGAAATTCCGGAGTCAGGTCAGCCGGTTCTTCCAACTTGGAAAGGCCCAACGGATCCAGATTGGCACCCAGATGCCCGCGCACCCGATAGGTACGGATCAACATCATCGCACGGATCGATTTCTCCGCTGCCTCACCGACTTCGGCGTCGGACATAGCCTTGCCGGACTTCGCCGCCGCAGCTTTGATCTCGACGCCCATTTGCGTCGGATCGAGCGCGCTGTTCAGCTCATCCGCGGCATCAATCGGCCAATGTTTCTTCTGCCAGCTCGGGCCTGCTTCCTTTTCGGAAGTACCTATAAATTCCTGACCTTCTAGTCCCATGATCTTTTCCTTGGGGAGGGTGACCCTCCGCTCACGCAGAGGGCCATATAATCTAGACCAATTCTTTCAGCATCGCATCCAATGTGGTGCCAAGCTCTGACGGGCTTGGTGACACGCGGATGCCGGCCGCTTCCATTGCCGCAATCTTGTCTTCCGCGCCGCCTTTGCCGCCAGACACAATCGCGCCCGCATGACCCATCCGACGTCCCGGAGGAGCCGTAAGACCAGCGATGAAGCCAACCGTTGGTTTCGAACGGCCCTTCTTGGCTTCGTCAGCGAGGAATTGCGCCGCTTCTTCTTCGGCGCTGCCGCCAATTTCACCAATCATGATCATCGATTTGGTTTCATCATCGGCCAGGAACAATTCCAGCACGTCGATGAAGTTGGTACCGTTGACCGGGTCACCACCAATGCCGACCGCTGTGGTCTGGCCAAGGCCAACCGCTGTGGTCTGGTGCACCGCTTCATAGGTCAAAGTGCCGGAACGCGAGACCACGCCGACCGAGCCCTTCTGGAAAATGCTGCCGGGCATGATGCCGATCTTGCATTCATCGGGGGTCAGGACGCCGGGGCAGTTGGGGCCGATCAGGCGCGACTTGCTGCCCTGGAGCGCGCGCTTGACGCGCACCATGTCGAGCACCGGAACGCCCTCGGTAATCGCGACGATCAGCTCGATCTCGGCATCGATCGCTTCGAGGATCGAGTCCGCTGCAAATGGCGGCGGAACATATACAACAGAAGCGGTCGCGCCGGTCGCGTCTTTCGCCTCCGCAACCGTGTCAAAGTTCGGCAGACCGATATGGGTCGTGCCACCCTTGCCCGGCGTAACGCCCGCAACCATCTGCGTGCCATAAGCCAAAGCCTGTTCCGTGTGGAACGTACCGGTATTGCCGGTCATGCCCTGGGTGATAACCTTGGTATTTTTGTCGATTAAAATAGACATATAGATTCCCTTTTAATTCAATAACGATGCGATGAGGACTGCCACCAAATTCATTGCAATATGCGAGACACTTCGCGACAAAGACGGATTGGGTTGCGTCTTGATGTATCTATTCACCACCAATACGAAGGTCGGTATCGCGATACCTAAGATAGCTAATCGAATCGAGTACCATGCAATTCCAAAAGTGAGCACGAACGAAACTAGCGAAATCCACCATTCACTCTTGGCCATATGCCAGAACTGGACAATTCGCACTTCGCGATCAGTGGAATAGATTTTGTTCACGCCAGCGAGCTATCCAGCCCCTTACAAGCCACCAGCAATTCTTTCACTGCATCAACCGACACGTTGAAATTGGCTTTCGCTTCATCACTCAACTCGATCTCGATAATTTTCTCGACACCGTCTTTGCCGATAATCACCGGCACGCCGACATAGAGATCGTCAACGCCATATTGGCCGGTCAGATGCGCGGCGGCTGGTAGCACGCGGCGTTTGTCCTTGAGATAGCTTTCCGCCATCATGATCGCGCTGGTTGCCGGTGCATAATAAGCCGAGCCATTGCCGAGCAGACCAACGATCTCGCCGCCGCCCTTGCGGGTACGGTCGACAATCGCGTCGATTTTTTCCTGCGTGGTCCAGCCCATTTTGATGAGATCGGGGATCGGGATGCCAGCAACCGTTGAATAAGCCGGAACCGGAACCATCGTATCGCCGTGGCCGCCAAGAACGAACGCGGTGACATCTTCAACCGAGACTTCAAATTCGTCAGCCAGGAAGTGACGGAAGCGCGCACTGTCGAGAACGCCGGCCATGCCGACCACCTTGTTGTGCGGCAGACCAGAAAATTCGCGCAAAGCCCAAACCATCGCGTCGAGCGGGTTGGTGATGCAGATAACAAAAGCATCCGGCGCGTTGGCAGCAATGCCTTCGCCAACTGCCTTCATCACCTTCAGGTTGATACCGATCAGATCATCGCGGCTCATGCCAGGCTTGCGCGCAACACCGGCGGTCACGATGATCACATCGGCGCCAGCAATATCGGCATAATCATTGCTGCCTTTAAGATTGCTATCAAAACCATCCACTGGCGCGGCCTGGCTAAGATCAAGCGCCTTGCCTGCTGGCATGCCCTCGGCAATATCAAATAGGACGACATCTCCCATTTCCTTGGAAGCTGCGAGGTGGGCGAGCGTGCCGCCAATCATGCCTGCGCCGATCAGCGCAATCTTGTTACGGGCCATGTGGAAAATTCTCCTAAGAATAGAGTCGAAAACGGATATTAAGGGCAGGATTAGGCCCCTATTCTGACAAATTCAACCGCAGATAGCAGCATTTTACCTGCTATCTTTGCAAATAGTTCGCAATAGCAATAGTGCATGCCAAATTCGTCAAATATTCACCATATTGGCGGCTGCAACCAACATCGGAACCGGAAGAACATAGTTCTCCGCCCATCGGATTTCATTCCACCCCCATTGGCCTTGCCCAAAGTACAAAACATGCTTCCAACTCTTCCAATCTTTTGCGTTGCAAAGTGAAATTGAAATGGCATGATACAAGCCTTGGGAGAGAATATATGCTGACAAAAGGCGACGATTATCCGCTGCATCAAAGCCCGGAACCGATAGCGCTATCCGGCGGAAACCGGAACTTTTATGATCGCTATTTCTTCAACGGCTATTCACCCGACGGCAGCATCTTCTTCGCCGTTGCGCTGGGCATCTATCCCCAACTCGACATCATGGACGCCGCCTTTTGCGTCAGCATTGACGGCAAGCAGCATAATCTGCGCGCTTCCAAACGCATGGGAAGTGAAAGGCTGGACCTCACCGTCGGGCCGATCACCGTCACGATTGTCGAACCGCTGCAAAAGCTCCGCTTGACGGTTTCCGGTAATGATAGCCCGATCACGGCGGATATCACTCTCACCGCCCGTCATCAGCCGATCGAGGAACCCCGCTTCATCCGCCGCGAAGGGCCAAGGCTGATGATGGACTATACCAGAATGACGCAAAACGGCGACTGGTCGGGCATAATCACCGTCGATGGTCAGGATATAGATATCGGCAATTGCCGTGGAACCCGCGACCGCAGCTGGGGCATTCGTCCCATCGGCGCAGCGGAATCACAACCACCGCCAGCCGGAGCTTTCCCGCAATTCTGGTGGCTGTGGACTCCGCTCAATTTCGACGATCATTGCGGATTCTTTCACAGCAATGATGACGGGGAAGGCGTGCCATGGAACCGGCGCGGCGTGGTCGATACTATCTCCGGAGACGCGCTGGAATTCGAGCCCGAAGCGATTGCACTCAACTACCATTCGGGTTCTCGCCGTATCAAGCAAGTAGAGCTTGAAACCGGCAATGGATCGCTCTCGATCACGCCTCGCACCGGCGATGCAGCGCGCACATTCTATATGTCAGGCCTCGGTTATATGCATCCGGACTGGGGCCATGGCATGGATCACGGCGATCTCGACGTCGCTTATGATATCATCACTCTGGACCCTGCACCGACGATCGATATGACCACCATCCATATTCAGGCGCTGAGCGATGCAGTGCTGACGGCCGATGGCAAAGAACAGCGCGGCATCGGGGTGATCGAACAATTGTTCATCGGCCCGCACGCCACCAGTGGGCTTAGTGGAATCATGGACCCCGCAGCATGAGCGCCCAGTTTCCTCTGCGCCCGGAAGAATTCGAGACAGGGTTCATCGAAGAGGTTTTTGGCGCTGCGACGGGATCGCTCCGATCGCTGACCCATGAACCGGTTGGCACAGGCCAGATCTGCGATAGCTATCGCTTCACATGCGACTGGGCTGAAGATGGCCACCCCGAAACGTTCATCGCCAAATGCCCCAGCGCCGATCCGACAAGCCGGGGCGCCGCCGCGATCTTTCACCTCTATGATATGGAAGTCGGCTGGTATCGCGATGTTGCCGACGATTGTCAGACCCTCTGCCCGAAATCCTATCATGCCGATATCGCGGACAATGAACAAGAATTTGTCCTGCTGCTCGAAGATATGGCGCCGGCATCTCAGGGTGATCAATTGGCGGGTGCCTCATTGACGCAAGTCGAAACAACGCTGGCCGAGGCCGCTGCGCTCCATAATTTCACGCCTGAAGGCGGGTTCGACAATCTGAAATGGCTCCATCACAGTGCCGGCAACAGCCAGTTTCTGGAGAATAGCCTCGCCGCTGGTTACCCGGCTTTTCGCGAACGATTTTCTGCATTGCTCGCGGCCGATATTTTGGATTTGGGTCAGCAACTGGTTGACGGCATCGGCACCTATGTATCGCATGAAACTGGACAGCCGACGATCACCCATGGCGATATGCGGCTGGATAATATCTTGTTCCACCAAGATGATCGATTGGCCGCTCTGGTAGACTGGCAGACCTGCTCGCTGGGCAATCCCGCCAATGACGTGGCCTATATGATCGGAACCAGCTTCGCTGATCCAGCGGTCCGGCGGAAACAGGAGGCACAGCTTGTCCGCGACTATCTAAACCGGCGCACAGATGCCCCGGACTTTGATGCCTTCTGGATAGAATATCGCCGTCATGCCTTTTCCGGATTCATCATGGCGATCAACGCTTCACTGCATGTTGAACAGACAGAACGGGGAGACAAGATGTTCGCGGCAATGGCGGAAAGGCCGGCACAAATGGCGATAGATCTGGATAGCTTAAGTCTGCTCTAAACCGCCGCCCCATGGCCCAGCGCCAGATAGTCATCAGACTGCATCTCCAGCAATCGTGATGCGGTCCGCGCAAATTCAAAGCTGCCATCGCCTTCCGGATATAAAACATCCGGCTCCGCATCTGCCGCCGCCAAAAGCTTCACCTTATACTCGTAAAGTGCGTCAATCAGCGTCACGAAACGGGCCGCTTCGTTGCGATTCTCTTTGGAAAGCACCGGAATGCCGACAATGATCACGCTATGATAATGCCGGGCAATGGCCAGATAATCCTGAGCACCCCGGGCCTCTGCACAGAGCCGCTTGAACGAAAAGACACCGACACCTTTGAGCGATTTCGGTACGGTCAAATTGCGGCCACCCTGCACCGCGATTTCCGCGGACGGGACGTGTTCGCGATCCTCGGGCGGATAGTCAGTCAGGCGGAAAAAAGCTTCACTCAATGCCTTGGTCGCCGCCTCTCCGTTTGGAACATGCCAAAGATCGACGCCGCCCAAACGCTCCCGTCGATAATCGGTGGGGCCATTGAGTGAAATGACATCAAGCTGGGTTTTGAGCAGATCAATGAATGGCAGAAAATGCTCGCGGTTGAGGCCATCTTTATACAGATCATCGGGCGGGCGATTGGAGGTCGTCACGATCGTTACCCCCGCCTCGACCAACCCGGTGAACAGCCGCGACATGATCATCGCGTCGGCGCTGTTATTCACCACCATTTCGTCGAAAGCCAGAAAGCGCGCTTCGGCAGCCAAGGCCTTTGCCACCGGTATGATCGGGTCGCCCTGCTCCTTCTTCCGCTCGACATTGAGCCGCGCATGCACATCGAGCATGAATTCATGAAAATGGGCGCGTTTCTTCCGGTGGATGGCAAGATTATTGTAGAACAAGTCCATCAACATCGATTTGCCGCGCCCCACCCCGCCCCACATATAAATGCCCTTGGGTGCCGATGGCTTATTACCAAATGCACGCCATAATATGCTGCCCCGGGGCGGTACTGCTTCCAACCCTTCCTGCAATTGAGCAAGTCGTTTGGCGCAGACATCCTGATCCGCATCAGGCTTCAGCTCTCCCTGCGCGATCAAGTCCTGATAGCGCTGGTAAAAACTGCTCATTTTGCGCGCGGTGCCTTTTTCACGATGGCCGTAAAGGAGGCCATATTGTCCTGCCCGTCCTGCCCCTGCACAACCAGCCCGCGCATGAATAGAAACCGTCCGGTTTCACGGGTGATTTCGACTTGCGCCTCAAGCGGCTCATTCATCCGCGCAGCACCAATGAAATGCGTCTGTAATTCCAGCGTCACGGCATAACCGGATGGCCCGAGTTCCAGAACCCGCATCGCTGCGAAGAGCGAACAATCGATAAAGCCCATCATCGTTCCGCCGTGGACGACATCGCCGAGGTTGCGGTGCTTGCGTTCGGGGAACATGCGAACCCGCGCAATATCATCGCCTAGCCCGTCGCCGCCACGCCGGACAATCATCCGACCCAGAAAGCTATTATAGCAATCGGGATCAGTCAGCACCCACGTATTCCAGCCCGGATAGTCCGGGTCAGGATCGCTGATGACAAAATTACGCTCGGCTTCAGTCATGGTTTGAGCCTGCGTTCGAATCAGATTTCGCGCGCGGCGGTCATCTTCTTGATCTCGGCAATCGCCTTCGCCGGGGAAAGCCCCTTCGGACAGGCGTTTGCGCAATTCATGATCGTATGGCAGCGATAGAGCCGGAACGGATCTTCCAGTTCGTCGAGCCGGTCACCAGTCATTTCATCACGGCTGTCGGCTAGCCAGCGATAGGCTTGTAGCAAAATTGCGGGCCCAAGGAACTTGTCGCTATTCCACCAATAGCTAGGGCAGCTGGTCTGGCAGCAGGCACATAGGATGCACTCATATAGACCATCCAATTTGCTACGATCTTCTGGTGATTGCAGCCGCTCTTTGCCCGATGGTGTCGGCGTAACCGTTTTCAGCCAAGGCTGGATCGAGGCATATTGGGCGTAGAAATGGGTGAAATCGGGAACCAAATCCTTGATCACTTCCATATGCGGAAGCGGCGTTATGGTGACCTTATTGCCACAATCTTCAATCGCCGTGGTGCAGGCAAGGCCATTTTTACCGTTGATATTCATCGCACAGGAGCCGCAAATGCCTTCGCGGCAAGACCGGCGGAAGGTCAGAGTCGCATCCTGCTCGGACTTCATCTTGATCAGCGCATCAAGCACCATCGGTCCGCAATCTTCTGTGTCGATTTCGAACGTATCATAGCGGGGGTTTTCGCCCTTGTCGGGATCGTAGCGATAAACTTTAAACGGCCGCTTCTTGCCCCCGGTGAGCGCTTTATACATTTCGCCGGTTTTGCGAATCTTGCTATTCTTGGGGAGCGTAAAAGTAGCCATGTCTATCGGATTCCCTTGTTCTGCGGATCGACATAACCAAGAAATGTCAGTATCTCAACCGTTTTGCACTGCAAAATAGCTAGTGTCGCTTCCGATATCTGAAATCAGTGGTGGCGTTCGAAAAAAGCAACCATATCATCCAGCACCGGGGCTTTGTGACGGAATGGTTTCGCCAACGCCATCATGATCTCTAGATGGTCTATATCGGGATATTCGACATATTCAGCTTCTCCCCCCGCACTGCGAATTTTCTCGCGCAATATCTTGCTATTACGAGGCCTGACCTGTGTGTCATCGGTGCCGCTGGACAACCAAAGAGGCGGCGCATCGGGTCGGACAAAATTAACCGGCTGAGTCAGTTCGGGAGCGTGATAGTCACCAAAGCTCTGCTTCGTGGTTTCGGAATCAAAAGGATAAAAATCATAGGGGCCCGCCAGCGCCGCTACGCCCTTGATCAAATCCGGCGACTTGCCTTCGCGCCCCAGCCATTGCCGGTCCAGCGCCAACATCATCGCGTTATAAGCACCTGCAGATTGCCCAGAGAGAAATATCCGATCCACATCGCCACCATGGCCGCCAATATGATTGTGCACCCAGGCAAGCGCCTTCGCACTATCTTCTAGAAAACCGGGAAAGCGGGTTTCAGGGAACAGCCGATAATCCGGTAACACTACTATATAGCCCCGATTGGCTAGAGCCCGGCCAGTGAAAGCATATTGATCTTTCGCGCCATCGCGCCAGCCACCCCCATAGATGAAAACGACAACGGGAAGTGGTTCGGTTGCAGCCGTTTTCGGGGCCCATATATTGAGGCCTAGGCTCAGTTCCTCATCATAAATCTGGTCCTGCACCAGCAGTGTGGCATTGCCGTCACCCGGTATGACATTATTGGCCATATCCAGCTGCTTGGGTCCCGGCTGCGAGAAAAACCACCAGGCAAAACCGCCGCATGCCAATAGCAACACACCCATGATGACAAACCATTTCATACCTAACCTTAACCGGCAGCTCAACCGCTGGCAATGAGGCTCCAGTCAATCGGCTGATGGCGGTCCAGTGCCGCATCGGCAGCGGGCATGGGATATTTGAGTCCGTTGCCACAGTTGAACAGGACCACGCGATCGCTCTTGCTGATCAGGCCTTCCTCCAGCGATTTTAGATAGGCGGCAGCGGTAGCCGCACCTTCCGGACAGAGCAGCAGCCCGTCCTCCTGCCCTATCCGTTGTTGTGCCGCGATTACGGCGTCATCATCGACGGCGATTCCGAAACCGCCCGATTCGCGAACAGCACGCAGAATCAGGAAATCGCCAATCGCTGCTGGCACCCGGATACCCGCAGCCACCGTGTGGGCATTTTCCCATAACGGGGCATGGTCGAGGCCTTTTTCCCAAGCATCAACAATCGGTGCGCAGCCACTGGCCTGCACCGCAACCATACGCGGCCGCTTGGACCCTATGAAACCAATGGCTTCCAGTTCGTCAAAAGCCTTCCACATCCCAATTAGGCCCGTACCGCCGCCGGTCGGATAGAAAATCACATCCGGCACTTCCCAGCCCAATTGCTCGACCAGCTCCAGTCCCATCGTCTTCTTGCCTTCGATCCGGTAAGGCTCTTTCAACGTCGACAGGTTGAACCAATTCATGTCCGCTTCACCATCTGCGACAATCTTGCCGCAATCGTTGATCAGACCATTCACCCGCCAGACTTTGCCGCCTTGCAGAGCAATCTCACGGACGTTCACTTCTGGCGTATCATCGGGACAGAAAACAAAAGCCTCCATCCCGGCCCGCTGGGCATAGGCCGCCATAGCAGCCCCGGCATTGCCGTTGGTCGGCATCGCCAGTCTTTCCAGGCCCAGTTCCCTCGCCATCGATACCGCCATGACCAAACCCCGCGCCTTGAACGATCCCGTTGGCAGACGGCCTTCATCTTTGACGATCACATTGGCCCCAAGCGAGTTGTCGAGCGTGATTAGGGGCGTCATCTCTTCACCCAACGAAACAATATTCGCGGCGCTCGTGACCGGTAACAGCTCCCGATAGCGCCAGAGATCAGCAGCTCGGTCGGCCAGCGTTTCTTTGGTAAAATGCTCGGCGATCGCCGCCAAGTCATAGCGCACCAGTATCGGCGCGCCCGCAGGTGATAAATTCTGTACCGTTCCTACGGGTAAAACATCTCCGGTTTTGGAACATTCCAGATGGGTGACGAAATTGGCGATATCCGCCGTGCGATTGTTATGATTCATGCCACTTAGCTAGCACCAGCCGTCCGGCAGGCTACCAAAAAATTCGCATTTGGGTGATCGTCAGCCGTCCGCCTCAGCTTTTTCAAAAGGCGACGAAGCAACAGAGGTGTAGAAAAAGCTGGATTTTGCGATAAAGAGAGGGTCAACTGCCTGATCATCAAATAGAAAAGTAAAAACTTGTGTCGCGAAAGTTGTTCACCAAATGGGCCCACAGCGAAGACTCGCTCGTTCGGGTTTTCCGGAACAGCAGTTGGCTGTTTTCCGCCAAGGGTGTGGGGGCAGTTCTCAGTATTTTCTATCTTGCGATATTGACCAGAACATTGGGCGTTGCGGGCTTTGGTGAATTCATGGTCATCGTCGGCGCGGTCCAGGTCCTCGCGGCAATATTGAAGCTCCAGACTTGGCAAGCCGTCGTACAGTTTGGCGTACCATATTTATTGGCCGGCCAGAATCAGGCGTTCCGCAAATTGTCAGCTCAGAATTTCTGGATCGAACTCATCGGCGGACTGGTTGCATGCGGCGCCTTGTGGTTGATGCTTCCCTATGGCGCGTCGCAATTTGGCTGGAGTGATTCCATCAAGACTGCGATCTTGGGATATGGCGCGATTGTCTTTCTGTCGGTCCGGTCCACTCCAATTGGCATATTGCGCGCCCAAGATCGCTTCGGCGGCAATGCTTTCGGCGATGCGATCGTTCCGATCGTGCGCTTCGTTGGTGCGTTCGCCCTGTTTTTGACCACCGCTTCAATGACCGGCTTTTTGATTATCTGGGGACTTTCCGAATTTATCAGCTTTTTGGTGATGTGGTTGATGGTGTGGCGGCGGCATGAGACCGACCATCCGTTGCGTGACGCATCGGCTAGCGCCGCAAATCCGCCAAGTCGACGAGAATTTGTTGCATTTCTGCTGTTCACCAATCTCGCCTATCTGGTCAACGTGATCCGCGAACGATTGGTGGTTGTGATAGTCGGGCTTGTTGTCGGACCAGCAGCAGCGGGTTTATTCCGTCTGGCGGACCAGCTTGCCAACAGCCTCAACCGGCTTGCTGATGTTTTTGCGCGACCTTTGTTTGCAGAGCTATCCCGACTATTCGCAATCGGCCAGTCGCGCAAATTGCGCGCGCTGTTCTGGCGATCTCTCCGGGTTTCCGCAATCAGCGGCGGCGTCCTCTTCATCGGCCTTTTGCTGCTGGGGAAAAACATCATCACCCTCATTTCCGGTCCGGAATATCTTGCCGCTTTCCCGATATTGCTACTACTCGGTGCTGCGACCATTATCAGCTTGTCAGGCTTAGGTCTTGAGCCATTGCTGCAGGCGGCCGGTCGCGCACGAAATGCGCTTGTCGCGCGGGTCAGCGGACTGGTCGCGCTGGGGTTCCTCATGCTTATATTCTTACCCAAGTTCGGGACGATTGGCGCGGCGTGGGTGATGTTGATCTCCGCGATCTTGACGACCGGCATGCTGTTCTTCTCCAGTCGGGCAGCCATCACCCAACCCAAACAGCGCCCGTCGAAATCCGGATAGACATAAAAAAGGCGACCCGCAGGCCGCCTTTTTGAATTTCGATTTGGGTTCGCTTAACGCTTGGAGAACTGGAAGCTCTTACGCGCTTTTGCCTTACCATATTTCTTACGCTCAACCTTACGACTGTCACGGGTAAGAAAGCCTTCTGCCTTCACTGCGGACCGCAAAGCTGGCTCATATTTGGTCAGAGCTTGCGAAATCCCGTGCTTAACCGCACCAGCCTGTCCGGAAAGACCGCCGCCTTTGACGGTAACTTCAACGTCATACTGACCTTCACGCTCAGTGATTGCGAAAACCTGGTTGAGCACCAGACGCAAGGTTGGACGGGCGAAATAGGTTTCCTGATCGCGGCCATTGACCGTGATCTTACCCTTACCGGGCTTCAACCATACGCGGGCAACCGCGTCTTTCCGACGGCCGGTTGCATAAGCACGGCCATATTGATCCAGCTCCTGCTCGCGCAAAGGCATGGTGGAGACGGGTGGCTCAGCGGCTACAACTTCGGCATCCGCATCAGCAGCAGCCGGTGCATCAACCACAGCCGGGCCAGCGATATCTTTAAGATCAGCGAGATCGGTTTTTACGTCAGACATTATGCGCCCACCTTATTCTTACGGTTCATCGAAGCGACGTCGAGCGCCACTGGGTTCTGGCCGTTATACGGATGCTCGGTGCCAGCAAAAACATGCAAGGCACGCATCTGTGCGAAACCAAGCGGTCCCTTAGGGATCATCCGCTCAACAGCTTTTTCTACAACGCGCTCAGGGAAACGGCCTTCGAGGACCTTTTCCGCTGTCGTGCCGCTGATGCCGCCAGGATAGCCAGAGTGCTTGTAATAGGTTTTCTGCTTGGTCTTGTTGCCAGTGAACTTCACCTTTTCAGCATTGATCACGATGACATGGTCTCCGCAATCAACATGTGGGGTGTAGCTTGGCTTGTGCTTGCCGCGCAGGATATTGGCAATGATCGAAGACATACGGCCAACAACCAGATCGGTGGCATCAATGATATGCCATTTCTTTTCGACATCAGCTGGCTTCGCCGACTGAGTCTGTTTGGTGATACCCTTCATGGGCTTTGCTCCTTCTGGGAGAGTGAAGTGATTCAAAAAATACAAAAGCCGGGACGTTATGGCCCGGCCGACTGCGGCGCTATTGGCGATGTTTCTCCGGCAAGTCAAGCAAAAGCGGGGCTTTGCTGGCGGGTATAATATTACCTAGGGGTGCGGCCAGTGAGATGGATGCCCCATATGGTTGACGCGACAACCAATGCTCCCACCGCTTGATGCAATACCGCAAGATGGATGTTGATTCCGGTCATCACCGTAGCGATTCCGAGCAATATCTGACTGCCGAACGCAATGTGGATCGCAATCGAGGCCCGGCGATCTATGGGACGGACTTTCCGCGCAAGAATGACTAGAAAGCCGACGACGACCCAAGCCCACCAGCGATGAATGAAATGAATCAGATAGGGATCATTGCTCAACGTCGACCACAGCCCTGCCGCCCATTCTATCCCGCCGGGAATGAAATAATCATTCATCAGTGGCCAGGTGTTCGACACATATCCCGCATCGAGGCCCGCCGTATAAGCGCCGAACAGCAACTGTATGAAAAGCACGGCAATCACGGCCAAACCAAAGCCTGTCATCCGCGCTGGCTTATGATTGCCCACAGCCAGCTGCCGCAAATCAAGCGCGGTCCAAACCAGTCCACCGAGGATGAACAGCGCGGTCAACAAATGGACCGCCAGTCGATAATGACTAACATCGGTCCGTTCGCTCAGACCGGAACTGACCATCCACCAGCCGACCGCCCCTTGCAATCCACCAAGTGCGAGCAAGGCAAGCAGGCGCCAGCCATAGCCGGAGGGGATTGCCCGCTTCACGGCGAACCAGAGCAGGGGCAGCGCAAAAGCCACGCCGATCAACCGCCCGAGCAGACGGTGAACCCATTCCCAGAAATAGATGAACTTGAAATCCGCCAGCGTCATGCCCGCGGGACCGCTAATCTCCAAATATTCGGGAATCTGTTTATATTTTTCGAACTCGGATAGCCAATCCGCCTCGCTCAACGGAGGCAATGCCCCGGTCACCGGCTTCCATTCCGTTATCGACAGCCCTGATTCTGTCAGCCGGGTAATGCCGCCGACTATCACCATGATAAAAACCAGAAAGGCGACGGAATAGAGCCAGTTGGATATGGCGATAGGCCGCATTTTGATTGGGCTATTCGGTTGATTCGTAGCGATCGGGTCGGTCATGGATCGCTATTTGATATCAAAACCAAAGTCTGACAACCCGAAACATCGGTACCTTCGTCAGATACCTCCCTAATCCAAATGATATGTTGTATCTTAACCTCCTTAATCCTATATCGGCCGCACGCAATCAACATGTGAGGCAGCGAGTCGTGTTTACGGCCACGAAATTGTGGAACAAAGATGGTCTTTTGATCAGGGATGGTCTGTGGGATCGTTTGGCCGTGCTTCTTTCCGGCCTGTGCCTTGTGCATTGTATCTCGACCATCGCCATTGTCGCAATCTTGTCGTCGACCGGCGGTATGCTGTTCGATCCCCTGATCCACGAAATCGGTCTGGGTATCGCCATTGCCATCGGCTTGTTCAGTCTCGGTCGCGGCGTCATGGATCATGGCTATATCATGCCGGTTGCGATCGGAAGCCTCGGGTTGGGAATGATGATCGGTGCGATATCCATTGGTCATGATAGCGGGCACGGTAGCGAAGAAGTCTTGTCCACAATGATCGGCGTCGGCTTGCTCGCGCTTGCCCATGATCTGAACTACCGCGCCACGCATTAAATTGCTCCCCATTGCCCTTGCGGCGAAACTACCCTAAATTACCCTTATGGGAAAACATGATCATCATGAGCATCACGGCGAGTCTTTGGCCGACGCGGCACGCGCCAATCTAGAGAAATCCGGCGAAAAATGGACGGACACAAGGGCGTCTATCTTTGAAGCATTAGCTGGATTTTCACGCCCTGCCTCTGCCTATGACATCGCCGAACTCGTGTCCGCCGCACGCGGCAAACGCGTCGCACCGAATAGCGTCTATCGGATTCTCGATCTATTCGTGGCGAATAATCTCGCGATGCGGGTCGAAAGCGCCAATGCCTATCTAGCCAACAGCCACCCTGGCTGTCAGCATGACTGTATTTTCCTTGTTTGCGATACATGTGGCGAGGCCACACATATTGATGATGAGCCTCTGTCCCAACAAGTGCGCAAAGTGGCGCAGAGTGAAGGCTTTAATTCGATCCGCCCAGTGATTGAGGTACGTGGCATTTGCCAGAAGTGCATTTGATCCGCCCCATTTGTCAGCAAATGTTAATGGGCGGCCTGCTGAATATTCGACAGAGCATTGCGATGCCGTTAAAGCGGGGATCAAACAGGGAGTGAATATGCCGGTTTCGAATACACCTTTGCTGGATGATGTTTCCTATCCAGCAGACTTGCGCAAATTAAAGCCTGAACAGCTTCGGCAGTTTGCGGATGAGTTGCGCACGGAAGTGATCGATACGGTGTCCACAACCGGCGGTCATCTGGGCGCAGGCCTAGGGGTTGTCGAGCTAACCACAGCAATTCACTATGTCTTCAACACACCCGAAGACCGGCTGATCTTCGATGTTGGCCATCAATGCTATCCGCACAAAATCCTGACGGGCCGACGGGACCGGATCAGAACCTTGCGACAAGGTGGCGGACTATCGGGATTCACCAAACGGTCGGAAAGTGAATATGACCCCTTTGGCGCGGCACATAGTTCAACCTCTATTAGTGCGGCCCTTGGTTTTGCAATCGCCAACAAGCTGAACGACAAACCGGGCCGCGGCATTGCCGTCATCGGTGACGGCGCGATGAGCGCAGGCATGGCCTATGAGGCGATGAACAATGCCGAAGCAGCCGGTAATCGGTTGGTCGTCATCCTAAACGACAATGACATGTCAATCGCGCCGCCCGTGGGCGGTCTTTCGGCCTATCTTGCGCGCATAGTATCCTCCCGGGAATTTCTTGGCGTGCGCCAACTGGCACGCCGCATCGCCAGAAAACTGCCCAAGCCGCTACATGATGCCGCGCGCAAAACCGATGAATATGCGCGTGGTATGACCATGGGCGGAACCCTCTTCGAGGAACTGGGCTTCTACTATGTCGGTCCAATTGACGGCCATAATCTGGAGCATCTGATTCCCATATTGGAAAATGTGCGCGATGCCGCCGAAGGCCCCTGCCTGATCCATGTCGTCACCGAAAAAGGCAAAGGTTATAAATTTGCCGAGGAGGCCGCCGACAAATATCATGGCGTCGCCCAATTTGACGTTGTTTCGGGTAAGCAGAACAAAGGCCCCGGCGGCGGACCACCCGCCTATCAGAATGTTTTTGGTGAAACGCTGGCCAAGCTGGCCAACGATGATTCCCGTATCTGTGCCATTACCGCAGCCATGCCATCCGGTACCGGCGTGGATAAATTTGCCAAGGCGCATCCCGACAAGGCTTTTGATGTCGGTATTGCCGAACAACATGGCGTGACTTTTGCCGCCGGTCTCGCGGCACAGGGTATGCGCCCCTTTTGCGCAATCTATTCGACATTTTTGCAGCGCGCCTATGATCAGGTTGTCCACGATGTGGCCATCCAAAACCTGCCCGTGCGCTTTGCAATTGACCGGGCTGGCTTGGTCGGCGCAGATGGCAGCACCCATGCGGGGTCTTTTGATATCACCTATCTGGCAACGCTCCCCAATATGGTCGTGATGGCCGCCGCAGACGAAGCAGAGCTGGCGCACATGACCTATACCGCTGCGGAATATGACAAAGGCCCTATCGCCTTCCGCTATCCGCGCGGCAATGGCACCGGCGTGCCCATTCCGGAGAAGCTGGAACAGTTAGAAATCGGCAAAGGCCGGATCATCAAAGAAGGTACCAAGGTCGCGATACTCTCACTGGGCGCGCGCCTCGAAGAAGCCAAGAAAGCGGCCGAACGACTGGAAGCTAAAGGATTGAGTACGACCGTTGCCGATCTTCGTTTTGCCAAACCTTTGGATGAAAATCTGATCCGCAAATTGCTAACCACACATGAAGTCGCGGTCACGGTTGAAGAAGCATCTGTCGGCGGCCTTGGCGCCCATGTGCTCACCATGGCCTCTGATCAGGGCCTGACCGATGCCGGCCTGAAAATCCGTACCATGCGACTGCCGGATGTTTTCCAGGACCAGAATAAGCCAGATTTGCAATATGCTGAAGCTGGCTTAGATGCCGATGGCATAGTCGATACTGTGCTAAAGGCGCTGCGTCACAACAGCACTAGTGTTGAAGGGGCAGGCGCGCGGGCTTGACTTTACCCTAGGAAGTGTAGCTAATCCTCTTCGGAGGAACCTATGCCACCAATAGCCAGCAACATCATTCTCTATACATCCATAGCTGCCTTTGTTCTGTGCGTTATTGGTGGATTACTGATTTTGTTTGAAAGGTGGGAGCCCAAGCATAGCGGCACGCGACGGTGGCTCGTCGGGGGCGTGTTGGCTTCGATTGTCGGCGGAGTTGTTGCCAATTCCAACGCAATGTTTCGTCAATCGGGTGACAATAGTACGGCTGTCAGTATATTTAACGCCCAAACACCTGAAAGTCCGAACGGATCCATCGCAGTACAAACCGAACGCACGGTGCCAGATCCTCGGACAACCAATCCCGAAATAGGAAGCACTAACGACATTGGATTAACGACGCCCTCGGAGCCAGATGTGCCTAACCCAACGCCGCCCGCCACATCAGCAAAAAAATGGTCGGAACGAATTGTATCATGGCAATCCGCAAATTTGCCGGCCCGTCCGACGCTTCCCGATCCTCCCGACAAAAGCTATCCGGAATGCGCGGACAAAATAAAGGCGCAAGATTTCCTAGCGGTTACCAAGCAAGATGCTCGTGATTGCTTTCGGTTGCTGGATCAATTTAACTCGAAGACATTGCTGCCCTACCAGTTCCTCTACCATCCCTATACGGATGAGGTCGAAAAAGCGGCACGATATCAACCCGATGCTGAAATTCTGACTTTTTTACAGTCGGAATATCTTAGTCTGACCGATTCCGAAGGCGCGGATTTTCTGCGTTTCAACCAGATTAGTAATAAATTTGACGGTGATCGTCGCTGGATGCAGCGACTAAAATAACCGGATAGTCGCAGCATGCGCTTGCCGAACCGAAATCTATTGCCTAGGCGCCTTTCATGCTGCCCGAACTTTCCCATATCGATCATTGGATATTTGATCTCGACAATGTCCTCTATCCGGCCGAGTGCGATCTATTCGCGCTGATCGATATCAAAATGGGTGAATATATTTCCCAGACACTGGACTGTGATCTGGTAGAAGCACGAAAAATCCAGAAGGGGTTTTTCCACGAGCATGGGACCACGCTGGCTGGCTTGATGCATCACCATGACATTGACCCCGGCGATTTCCTCGATTTCGTTCATGACATAGATATGGACCGCCTATCTCCCGCGCCTTTGGTCCGCGATGCTATTGCTGCGCTACCGGGCGAAAAGCTGGTCTTCACCAATGCCGACCGGCCCTATGCGGAGCGAGTATTGGAAAAGCGCGGGCTCAGCGGCCTGTTTCACCAGATGCATGACATCCGAAACACCGGGCTTGTCCCCAAACCGCAAAAACCGGCTTATGACAGCATGGTCGCGGCTACCGGCATCGATCCAACGCGCGCCTTGTTCGTTGAAGATATGGCGCGCAATTTGCGTCCGGCGAAAGATTTGGGCATGACAACCGTGTGGATCAACACCGGTGCAGAATGGGCTGGCCGAGAGCATGATCCGGCCTATATTGATCACGAAATCACCGATCTGGAAAGCTGGGTCACCGGCCTCCACAAAGCGAAGGAAGAATAACCAACATGACCGCAGCATTGCAGACCATAATCGACGACGCCTGGGAAAAACGGGAATCCCTTGGCCTGACTACCCAAGGAGAGGTCCGCGATGCCGTGGATGCGGCTCTGGCAATGCTCGACAATGGCACCGGGCGTGTTGCGGAAAAAAAGGATGGAGCCTGGGTCGTCAATCAATGGCTTAAGAAAGCCGTACTGCTGTCCTTCCGGCTCAATGACAATGCAGTGATCGAAGGTCCCGGCGGCGCAAACCATTGGGACAAGGTCCCGAGCAAATTTGCCGGTTGGGGTGAAAACCGGTTCCGCGAAGCAGGCTTCCGATCCGTTCCCGGTTCCATCGTACGCCAAGGATCGCACATCGGACGCGGCGTTGTGCTGATGCCGAGCTTCGTCAACATCGGCGCCTTTGTCGATGAAGGCAGCATGATCGATGGTTGGGCGACAGTCGGCAGCTGCGCGCAAATCGGTAAAAATGTTCATATCTCCGGTGGCGCTGGCATCGGCGGCGTTCTCGAACCGCTACAGGCTGGTCCCGTGATCATCGAAGACGGCGCGTTTATCGGCGCGCGATCGGAAGTTGCCGAAGGCGTCCGTGTTGGCGAAGGCGCGGTGCTATCCATGGGCGTCTATCTTGGTGCATCCACCAAGATTGTTGACCGGGACACCGGAAAAATCTGGATCGGCGAAGTGCCACCTTATTCCGTTGTTGTGCCCGGAACATTGCCGCCCAAAGTAGCAGTTGATGGTGCGCCGCAACCGTCGCTCTATTGCGCAGTAATCGTCAAGACGGTCGACGCGCAGACGCGGTCCAAAACTGGCATCAACGAATTGCTGCGCGACTGATGGCTACCCGGGTGGATCAGGTGAAGGCAACGCTGGAACCGAACGACCACCCCTATCGCAACGGCGCATGGACTCCGGTTTTCGAAGAAGTCGACCGGGATGATCTCGAGATAATCGGGACCATTCCAGCCGATATTGACGGGCTATATGTCCGCAACACGGAAAACCCGGTCCATGGCAGCATCGGTCGCTATCACCCCTTTGATGGCGATGGAATGATCCACACCATCCGTTTGCAGGGTGGCAAAGCGGTCTATCGCAATCGCTTTGTCCGCACCGAGGGGTTTGAAGCGGAACAAGAAGAAGGCGGCCCTTTGTGGGCGGGAATCATGGGCAAGCCCGATGATTCCAAACGCAAAGGCTGGGGCGCCCATGGCAGCGTCAAGGACAGCAGCTCGACCGATGTTGTGATCCATGCTGGCGCGATCCTCTCGACCTTCTACCAATGCGGTGAAGGCTATCGGCTCGACCCGGACACATTGGAAACTCTGGGCACGGCGGGCTGGGTGCCGGAGGATGGCATTTCTGCGCATCCTAAGGTCGATGAAGCAACCGGCGAGTTGCTGTTTTTCAACTATTCGACCAAGCTACCCTATCTCCATTATGGCGTCGTCGGCCCGGACAATGAGCTGAAGCATCTCATACCCATCGAACTGCCCGGCGCGCGCCTGCCGCATGATATGGCGTTCACCGAAAATTTCGCGATATTCAATGACTGTCCGCTTTACTGGAAACCGGAGCTGATCGACCAGAATCTCTATATTCCTTCGTGGCATCCCGATGAGCCAACCCGCTTCGGCATCATCCCGCGCAGGGGCCAGCCGGAGGATATCAAATGGTTTGATGCCAAAGCGACCTATGTGCTCCACTGGTCCAATGCCTATGAAGACGGCGATGAAGTCGTCCTCGACGGCTATTTCCAGAATGATCCCGTACCGCCACCACTGACCGATTTCCCCGCCGGCTATGAAAGCATGGGCGCGAGCATCGACCTGCACAGTTTCAAACCCGAACTGCACCGCTGGCGTTTCAATATGAAAACCGGCGAGACCAAAGAAGAGACATTGTTCAACGACTATCCGGTCGAATTCGGGATGATCAACCAGCAGATCGCCGGACAGCCCTATCGCTATGTTTATAGTGTCACCGGCGAGCCGGGCTGGTTCCTGTTCAACGGTCTGACCAAACATGATCTGGTGACCGGCGAAACGGAGCATCTGAGCTTTGGCGAGCAGCGCTTCGGATCCGAAGCGCCCTTCATCCCGCGCGCCAATGCACGGTCAGAAGATGACGGCTATCTGATCAGCTTTATCACTGACATGGCGCAAGATCGCAGCGAGTGCATCATTATCGATGCGCAGAATATAGCGGCAGGTCCGGTCTGCACGATCATCCTACCGCACCGGATATCGAGCGGCACCCATGCGACTTGGGCTTCGGCGGCGCAATTGGGGTAATATGTCATGCCAGTACAGGCTGGCATCCAACCCGATATCGCGGTTCAATCAAACAATTCGCCATCGCTGGCTTTTCCGGCAGGCGGCGTAAGCCCGAGATGTTTCCAAGCACGATCATTGAGCATCCGTCCCCGCGCCGTCCGGGCGACCAGACCAAGCTGGATCAAATAGGGCTCAATCACTTCCTCGATCGTATCGCGCGGTTCGGACAGGCCGGCGGCTAGCGTTTCGACACCCACCGGTCCCCCCTTGTAGATATCCGCGATCATAAGGAGATAGCGGCGATCCATCGCGTCGAGGCCGATGCTGTCTACTTCCAGCCGCGTGAGCGACCCGTCAGCGGTTTTTCGATCAACAATCGCGGCCCCCGACACATTGGCGAAATCGCGGACCCGGCGGAGCAAGCGTCCTGCGATGCGCGGCGTGCCTCTTGCGCGACGGGCAACCTCGGTGGCACCATCCGGCGCGATGTCCAGATCGAGCAGCTTCGCGGCGCGGTGGACAACTTTTTCCAGCTCTTCGGTCGAGTAGAAGTTGAGCCGCACCGGAATGCCGAAACGATCGCGCAAGGGCGTGGTCAGCAACCCCTGTCTTGTGGTCGCCCCGATCAGCGTGAATTGCGGCAAGTCGATCCGCACCGACCGCGCTGACGGACCTTCACCGATGATCAAATCAAGTGCGCGGTCTTCCATCGCCGGATAAAGCACTTCCTCGACCACCGGATTGAGCCGGTGGATCTCGTCGATAAACAGGACATCGCCTTCTTCGAGATTGGTCAGAAGCGCCGCCAGATCACCGGATTTGGCAATGACCGGCCCCGACGTAGCACGAAAACCAACGCCCAGTTCCCGCGCAATAATCTGCGCCAGCGTGGTCTTGCCCAGGCCGGGCGGGCCGAAAAACAAAGTATGATCCAGCGCTTCCTTGCGCTGCCTCGCGGCGTCGATAAACACCCGCAAATTCCCGCGCGCCGCTTCCTGCCCGATAAATTCGTCTAGCGTTTTCGGACGCAGGGCGGCGTCTATGTCTTCGACCTTGCGTTCGGGTGATTGGAGGCGGTCTTCAGTCATGACTATTCGATGCCAGCAATTGCTGTGACCGCATCGGAAATTTCTTTGGCCACAAAAAATGCTCCTCCCCCAATCAACAAACCCAAGGGAAGAGCAATAGCAAGTGCTATTCGCCAGTTATTTGTCTTAATCCGGTTACTCAATGGATATAGGTAGCCGATTGGGAACCCTACATATGCACCTATAACTAGGATCAGCAGCCCCGACAGGATACTTAAAGTCAAACTTTCAATTTGATCAGCAGCCACTCGGAACACGGCTGCCAAAACAATTAGCTCGGCTAGCCGTGTGACATAGTCAACCGTTGGTTTTATATAATTTACCCAAGCGGTGTCCTCATATCGCTCTGTCCACTTCATCGCGCCGCCTTCTTCAATGCCAGCCGCACCAGCGCATCTAGCGTCACGCCATCGCCGGCCTCGGCATCTGCCGCCGCCACCGCTGCACTGGCATCCGCCGGTTTGAAGCCAAGATTCTGCAGCGCGCTGACCGCATCTGCGCTGTTGTTCGAGGACGCGTGAACCGCATCGCCGCCAGCAACCGGATCGGTCGCGATGCCGCCGACCTTGTCTTTCAATTCATTGACAATCCGCAGCGCCAGTTTTGGCCCCACGCCGTTGGCACGGCTGACCATCGCCTTGTCAGCGGTCGCCACGGCGCGCGAAATCTCTCCGGGTTCCAGTGCCGACAATATCGCCAGTGCGACCTTGCCGCCAACGCCTTGCACGGAGATCAGCAGCCGGAACCAGTCCCGCTCTGAACCGCTGGCAAAGCCCATCAGACGCATATCGGTCTCGCTGACCTGCATTTCGGTATAGATGGTCGCGCCATCGCCCTTGCCGCCAATCGCGCCAATGGTGCGCGACGAACAGAAAACCAGATAACCGACGCCATTTACGTCAAGCACGATATTATCCATGCCGATTTCGTCGATGGTGCCGGTCAGTTTTGCGATCATGTAGCTGTTTTAACGCGGCAGGCGAATCTGTCGAGTTTTTGTTTTGTTCTTTTCGTTCTTACCGCTTTCGGTGATGCACATGGGTGATCGCTACGGCCAGCGCATCAGCGGCATCCTCGCCAGCCAGTTTCACGCCGGGCAGCAGGATTTTGATCATCGCCTGCACTTGATCCTTGGCCGCATTGCCGACCCCAACCACAGATTTCTTCACGGTACGCGCCGAATATTCGCCGACTTCGATCCCGGTCCGTGAAGCGCCGAGCAGCACCACGCCGCGCGCCTGACCGAGCTTCAATGTGCTTTGAGGGTTGCTGTTGACGAACACTTCCTCAACCGCCGCGCCGTCCGGCTTATATTCCAGCAACAGATCCGTCAGTTCGAGATCAATTTTTAGCAAGCGACTGGCCAAAGCCATTTTGGGATCGGTTTTTATATGGCCATTGGCGATATGGGAAAGACGATTGCCATCGGCGCTGATCACGCCCCAGCCGGTTGTGCCGAGGCCGGGGTCAAGGCCTAGAATGATCATCTCAGATGGGAAGTCCCATCCGACGGCCGACAAAAGCCATGATCATATAAAGGCTGATCGTCAGCACACATCCAGCCGTCAGCGATAACCAGAAACTGGTGCCATTGCGCAGCAACAGCGGAATCAGCAAAAACATCGGGAGAGAGGGCAGGACATACCAGAATGTAGCCTCCGCATGTAGGGCCATATTCTCTGCGTCAGGGCGCGCATACCAAAGGAAAATCATACCCAAAATCGATATCAACGGCAACGAGGCGACCAGCGCCCCGAAACTCGGCTGACGTTGCGCGATGGTTGCGACCAGTGCGACGATCACTCCTGCGAGTGCGGCCTTGGCGGCAAATTCCCACATCACCCGGCGTTCAGTTTTTCCATGATCTCGTCGGACACGTCATAATTGCCCCAGACGGTCTGGACGTCGTCATCTTCTTCGAGCAAATCGATAAGACCAAGCAGTGTTTCAGCCTGTTCTTGATCGACTTCAACCTGAACCGATGGCCGCCAGGCAAGCTTCACGCTTCCCGCTTCACCGAGAGATTTCTCCAAAGCGCCTGCAACTTCATGCAAATCTTCCATCGCGGTCCAGATTTCGTGACCATCATCATCGGAAGAAATATCGTCGGCCCCTGCCTCCATGGCAGCTTCCAACACTTTATCCTCATCACCGGCGCTGACCGGATATTGAATATAGCCGACCCGATCAAAGCCGTGAGAAACCGATCCGGTTTCGCCGACATTGCCGCCATTGCGGGACATGATCGTGCGGACGTTGGTGAAGGTACGGTTGGTATTGTCGGTCAGGGTCTCGATGATCAGGGAGACGCCGCCCGGTCCAAAGCCTTCATAGCGCACTTCGCTATAGTCATCGCCTTCATTGGCAGAGGCCTTGTCAATGGCGCGCTGGATGCCATCTTTTGGCATGGACACGGCTTTGGCATTGTTCACAGCCAGGCGAAGCCGTGGGTTCATATCCGGATCCGGCATGCCCGATTTGGCCGCCACGGTAATTTCCCGGCTCAGCTTTGAAAATTGCGCCGAGCGTTTTTTATCCTGCGCACCCTTGCGATGCTTGATATTGTTAAATTTACTATGGCCTGCCATTTTACCTCAAATTCCCAAATTTCTCATTCTACAACTACCGCAGTTCCGGATGCGGATACCATTAACATCGAACCTTTGTCGCCTACGACTTCATAGTCAAGGTCAACACCCACTACAGCATTGGCACCAACCTTCGCCGCCTCTGCTTCCATTTCCGCCAAGGCTTCGTCGCGGGCGCGCTTCAGCACATTTTCATATTTGCCCGAACGCCCGCCGACAATATCAGTGATGCTGGCGAACAGGTCACGGAACAGGTTGGCACCAACAATCACCTCACCAATGACGATCCCGCGATAGTCACGGATCGCATGGCCTTCGATATTGGGTGTCGTAGTGGCGATCATATTGCTTGTCACACTCTTCGAGTTCCGAACCATTTGTTCACTGCTGTTAATCTGGCAAGGCTGTTAGAGCAATCGCTGAAACCAAGCAACATCGCGCCAAGCTCCCATTTTCCAACCCACTTCCTTATATGTGCCAATGTGCTCAAAATGCATTGTCTGATGCAACGCTATGCTCGCTTTGTTTGGTAGAGCTATTCCGGCAAATGCAGCGTGCATTTTTCTGGCTTTCAACCGCGGCAATAGCGCCTCATATAATCTCCGACCAACACCAAGGCGTCGTTGGTCAGAATCGATATAGGCGGTTATATCACAACTGGTTTGATAGGCCTCGCGGCTGCGATGTTCAGAACCATAGGCATAGCCAATGACCACTCCATCCACTTCGGCAACTAGCCAGTCGTGCAAACGCATTGCTTTGGAAATGCGAGCGGCCATTTCTTCATCGTCAGGCGCTTCGAGCTCAAAACTAATCCAGCTGTCGGTGACGAACGGCGCGTAGATTTCGGCACAGCGTGGCGCATCAGCAACCGTCGCAGGCCGGATCTCGACCATCAGGCCAAACCAAGCGCCGATTTATAGGTGTCGAGTATGGCTTCCATTTCCTGCCGGTCGTGGGTTTCCATTTTCCGCAGACGAACGATCTGACGCATGATTTTGGCGTCATAGCCTTGCGACTTGGCTTCGGAATAGACGTCACGGATATCGTCCGCCATGCCCTTTTTCTCTTCTTCCAGCCGCTCGATGCGCTCGATAAACAGACGCAGCTGGTCTGCGGCAACATTGCCTTCGCTCATTCTTTCATTCCCTTGAAAAACTATATTCGGATTCGAAGCCTATCCTTAAGATGCAACGACGTTTTTTGCTACGCTTTCCTTCATCTTTTTGAGCCGCTCAGGTGTGGCTTCGGTTTGATATTTTTTCTTCCACTCGCTCGCCGGCATGCCGTGAATTGCTTCCCGGGCTTCATCCTTGCTCATGCTACCGCCCGCTTCATTGGTCGCCTCCATCACCCAATCGGCAAGGCAGTTGCGGCAAAAGCCAGACAACCCCATCAAATCGATATTCTCCGCATCATGGCGATTCTGAAGATGATCGACCAGGCGACGAAAGGCGGTGGCAGCTGCAGCATCAGATATTTGGTCGGTCATGTTTGTTTCCGTTGTTATTTGTTTTTATCCTGTCATGAATTAGGGTTAGGAAACACGCAGGTAAAGCGCCACTAAGGAATTTGTGCATGGCATCGCCGATCTTCTCTCGTAATCGCAAAGTTAAAGTGCTGGCAACGCTCGGGCCGGCCAGCGGCAGCGCCGCCATGATCGAGAAAATGTACCGCGCCGGGGTCGATGCTTTTCGGATGAACATGAGCCATGGCGAACATCAGGCCCATGCTGCCAATGTGAAATCGATCCGGGCGCTGGAAAAGAAAGTCGGCCGGCCAATCACGATCCTCGCCGACCTGCAGGGGCCGAAACTGCGCATCGGTACTTTCGCAAAGCCGCCGGTGCTTTTGAAAGACGGCGCACGCTTCACGCTGGACATGCTGAACAAGCAGGGCGACGCGACGCGTGTAACACTGCCCCATAAAGAAATTTTGAACACCCTGCAGCCTGGGCACACATTACTTTTAGACGACGGCAAAATCCGGCTGGAGGTGACCAAGACGGATGGCAAGAGCGTCGAGACCAAAGTGGTCGTCGGTGGTGAAATTTCGGATCGTAAAGGCGTCAATGTTCCGGAAGTCGTGCTGCCGGTCAGTTCGCTCACCGACAAAGATCGCAAGGATTTAACCTTCGCGCTCGATCAGGATGTCGACTGGATCGCCCTCAGCTTTGTGCAGCGTCCCGAAGATGTTGCCGAAGCCCGGCGTCTCATCAGCGGCAAGACCGCATTGCTTGCCAAGATCGAAAAACCCGCGGCAATTGACCGCCTTGATGAGATACTCGAACTATCCGACGCCGTGATGGTGGCGCGCGGTGATCTGGGCGTTGAACTATTGCCCGAACAGGTGCCGCCGCTTCAGAAGAAGATCGTAGCAGCTGCCCGCAAACTGGGCCGGCCGGTGGTCGTCGCCACGCAAATGCTCGAATCGATGATCAAATCGCCGACACCCACCCGTGCAGAAGTGTCCGACGTAGCCACCGCCATATACGACGGCGCCGATGCAATCATGCTGTCAGCAGAATCCGCTATCGGTGACTGGCCGATCGAAGCGGCAACAATGATGGACAGGATTGCCGCCCAGGTGGAGAATGACCCCTCTTATGCCGACCGGGTTCATTTTACCGAAACGGTGCCCGATGAAACCACGGCAGATGCGTTGGCGGCGGCAAGCTATAATATTGCCCGCACCATCGAAACATCGGCGATTGTCTGCTATACATCCTCTGGCTCAACGGCGCGCAGAATGGCGCGCGAACGGCCCTCCGTCCCACTCATGGTCCTGACACCCAATCGCCACACTGCCCGGCGCATCGGATTGCTGTGGGGCGCCTATGCCATCGTCACGCGCGATGTTAGCGACTTTGAAGAAATGATCGCCAAGGCCAAGCGGATGGCATTGCGTCATCAGTTGGGCGAGACGGGCTCACGGTTGATTGTCTGTGCCGGTGTACCCTTTGGAACGCCCGGATCGACCAATTTGCTGCATATCGTTCGCCTGAGCGGGGACGAGCTCAAACAAAGCTAGAGCAGTTGTAAGACTTTCAACTCGCTTTCGAGCGTTGCCGCATTCTGAAAATGATGACCGGAAATACCGAGCGCTTGCCCGGCCTCGATATTATCGAGCCGATCATCGATGAAAAGGCATTGTTCTGCGCGTCGGTCAAAACGGTTTAGCGCGACTTCATATATCGCTCGGTCCGGTTTGATCAGCTTTTCTTCCCCAGAGATGACGATATCGGCAAAAAAGTCGAATATCGGTGCGGAGGGCCGGAACTGAGCCCAGGATTCGGCACCAAAATTGCTGATTCCAAAAAGAGGTACGCCGCGGTCCGCCAAGGCGCGGACGAGATCCAGCATACCTTCGACCGGTCCGGGAATCGTTTCGGAAAATCGCTCAGAATAGGCGATGATATGATCAGTATATTCTGGAAATTCCCGACTGCGCTCGGCAACCATGTCGGCAAAGGATCGGCCGGCATCATGTTGGAAATGCCATTCAGGCGTAACGACGTGGGAAAGAAACCAGTCCAGTTCTTCCGGATCATCGATCAGTTTTGCAAAGAGGCAACGCAAGTCCCAGTGATAGAGGACATTGCCAATATCAAAGATGACGCTATCAATTTTGGAGATGGCAGCAGCTCCTGCCAAATACAGGCGACTAGCCCTGACGCGCCTTGAAGCGACGATTCGTCTTGTTAATCACATAAGTGCGACCACGACGACGGATGACGCGGCAATCCCGGTGACGGTTCTTAAGCGACTTCAAAGAGTTGCGGACTTTCATTTTGGTACCACGCCTTGATTTTCTGAATTTCTTGAAAGCAGCCATGCTGCGTTGAAGCAGGGCAATTAAGGTCGACAGCCGCCAAAGTCAAGCGAACAGCATTATTCTCCGCGAATATCGATGAGTTTGCGCTCCCATGCCAGCGCATGGGCCACAATTTCGTCAAGGTCGGCATGTTTTGGCTGCCAAGGGAAGCGCTCCATGATCGCGCGATTGTCGGAAATCAGCGAATCGGGGTCGCCAGCGCGCCGGCCTTCCATTTCCCGTTTGATTTTCATGTTGGTGACCCGATCAACGGCATCGAGAACCTCAAGCACGGAAAAGCCGCGCCCATAGCCGCAATTGAGACGGTGATTTTGATCCGGCTGCGCGATCAACGCTTCCAAGGCCAGCACATGAGCCGTCGCCAGATCCGACACATGGATATAGTCCCTTACACCCGTGCCATCCGGCGTATCATAATCTGTCCCAAAAACAGCGACGCTGTCGCGTTTTCCGAGAGCCGCCTCGACCGCAACTTTGATCAAATGGGTCGCGCCAGCAGTGGATTGCCCTGTCCGGGCCAAGGGGTCTGCACCGGCGACATTGAAATAGCGCAACGCGCAGAAATTCAGGTCATGCGCTGCTGAAACATCCTGGAGCATATGCTCGGTCATCAATTTGGACATGCCATAGGGATTGATCGGCAGTTGCGGCGTCGTTTCGCTAACCGGGCTTTCTGCGGGAATGCCATAGGTCGCTGCCGTCGACGAGAAAATGAAATGATTCACGCCACCAGCAACAGCTGATTCGATCAGGCTGCGGCTCTTCGCGCTATTATTATGATAATATTTGAGAGGATCTTCCACCGATTCCGGTACAATGATCGAACCGGCAAAATGCATGATCGCACCGATCGTCTCAGCCTCGATGATCCGGGCGAGCAGCGCCGAATCTTCGATATCACCTTCATAAAAGGCCACATCTTCTGGCACGGCCCAACGAAAGCCGGTGGTGAGATTGTCGATCACTGCAACGGACCAACCAGCATCCTGCAAAGCGAGCACTGCATGACTGCCGATATACCCGGCCCCGCCGGTTACCAGAATCTTGAATGGTTTGGTCATGATGTCTCGATCTCGATAGGTCCCAATATTCGCCTGTTTACCACGCTGGTCTCCCATAGATTAAACGCGCCCGTTCGCCGATGCAATTTTTTACCGCAACGCCCATCATTATCCGCTAATATGCACCGGGGCGTGTTGAGGAGTTAATATTATGGCCGGTTTTCAATCCATTGCGTCAATGGGACTAGCAGGGCTGCTGTTGTCAGGATGCATGGCAATGACGCCACCCGTCGACGTCACCCGCTTTCACAACGCCCAAGTGGCTCAAATTATACCCGGTAGTGTCGTCGTCAAAGCATATGGATCAGACGAGGCCGATAGCCGCAGCATTGAATATGCGACCTATGAAACAGCGGTGCTCCGCGAATTGCAGCGCGTGGGTTTTTCAGAGGCAATCGATGCGGGCGCAAATAGCCAATATATTGCGCGCTACACACTGGAGCGCGCCCAGATAAGCGCCCGGGGTTCACGATCGCCGATTTCGGTCGGTGTCGGCGGCAGCACCGGCAGCTATGGGTCGGGCCTTGGTCTCGGCATCGGAATCAATCTGGGCGGCAAAGCGAAAGACAAGATCGCTACCGAACTTTCGGTGCGTATCGTCAAACGGGATGACGGGATCACGGTCTGGGAAGGGCGAGCATCGGTCGAAGCAAAGGAAGGGTCCCCGGCGTCCCAGCCCGGGCTGGCAGCCGCGCAATTGGCTGAAGCCCTATTCAAAGACTTTCCTGGAGAGTCCGGAACCACTATCAGGGTAGAATGACCATATATATCACCAGCGCGTTCGATAGCGGCAATATCGAAGTTCACGAGATTCACGGCACCAACGCCACGCTTTCCATCCGCAAGGATAAGGATAGCGAGTTTTTCCAATGGTTTCATTTCCGCGTGGCCTGCGAGATTGGCGACGAACTGGAATTGAACATTACCGGCCTGAAAGACTCGGCCTATCCGCAGGGCTGGCCGGATTATGATGCTTGCGTCAGTGAAGACCGGGAATATTGGGGCCGCGCAGCGAGCAGCTATGACGAGAAAAGCGGAACCCTGTCGATTCGCTATACCGCGAGCAGCAATATTATCTGGTTCGCCTATTTCGCGCCCTACAGCATTGAACGCCACCACGACTTGATCGCAGAAACGGCGACGATTGAAGGCGTCACTGTTCGGACGCTAGGGCATAGCCTGGAAGGCCAGCCAATCGACTGTGTAGAAATGGGAAGCGGTGACAAGCAGGTGTGGCTATACGCCCGCCAGCATCCCGGCGAAAGCATGGCGGAATGGTGGATGGAAGGCGCGCTTGAGATGCTGACCGATCCCACCGACCCCCACGCACGACTGCTGTTGCAACAATGCCGATTCCATATCATACCCAACATGAACCCAGATGGTTCGTTTAGAGGCCATTTACGAACCAATTTCGCTGGCACAAATCTCAACCGCGAATGGGCTGAACCGACTGCTGAAAAATCACCGGAAGTGTTGTGCGTCCGGAACGCTATGGACAAGAGTGATGTCGATTTTGCCATTGATGTCCACGGAGACGAAGCCATTCCAGCGGTTTTCATCGCTGGTTTTGAAGGCATTCCATCAATCACCGACCGACAGCTTGAACAATATCACGCATATCGCAACCGCCTGGCGCAGCGCACCCCGGATTTCCAGACCAAGCTTGGCTATCCGACCGCCGCAAAGGGCAAGGCCAATCTGTCAATGTCGACCAATCAATTGGCAGAACGATTCGGTGCTGTTGCGATGACTATGGAAATGCCGTTCAAAGACAATCGCGACCTACCCGATGCCGAGCAAGGTTGGTCCCCCGAGCGCTGCAATCTACTTGCACGCGAATGCCTCGCCACTCTGGCGGAAATGATCGACGAAATTTAGACAAGGGAAGCGATAGAGCAATATCCGTATTGCCAACATTACGGCTGTGTTTTTCAGATAGTATATCCCGCGAATATGTTATCGGGATCGTAGCGCCGTTTGAGCGAGGCAAGTTTAGTCGCCTTATCACCGAAATAGGCCGTCATCGGAGAGATAATATCCTTTTCAGCATAGCCCGCATAGGTGCGGCCATTGGCATAGGGGCGCAGCATATCGCGACAGTCGTCAACCCAATCGCACATTGACTCCCGCGTGGCCTGAGTTGGTTGCCGGCCTGTAAGGCTATTATATCGCAGCAGCATATGGGCCTCACGATGGGAAAAGCAGCTACGCTCATTGGGACGGGCATAACCGCCACCCCATGGAATACATTCAATCTCCCGCGCTTGTAGCATAGTGCGATCCGCCT
This sequence comes from Parasphingorhabdus sp., assembly GCF_039939955.1. GTDB lineage: Bacteria > Pseudomonadota > Alphaproteobacteria > Sphingomonadales > Sphingomonadaceae > Parasphingorhabdus. The sequence goes on from NZ_JBDVHS010000002.1 coordinate 171,535, forward strand.
GCAGGCGCGCAATCAGGTCAGAAATGGCGTCTTTTGGTAGTGGTGCTTCAAAAAACTGGGACCGTTGGGCCAACAAAGCGGTGCCGCTATAGGGTTGAGAAGGCAGCCAGGCTGGTTCGTCATGATAAGTCCGCGCGCCACTGGCATACCGCGCTATGTCATGCGCGGATTTAGTCGTAATATTAATCTGCTTGGAAAAGGAACCGAAATGCCGCGCCATTGATGCCAGCAAAGGTTCAAGTCCATCTTCATCAGGACCACTTGTGTCGAGGATGACACCATAGCATCGTACGAAACAGGACTCATCGGGGTCCTCAGGCACCATCAAGCTGATCTGAAGAGAGATTGCATTGTCCGCTAGCGGCGCATAGCTCTGCCATAGCGCGAAAATTTCTTCTGCGCTTTCCATCGGCCAGACGGCTTCCATGGCGACACCTGGATAGAGCGGTGCCGCATCGAAGCGGATTTGCGTCACTATGCCAAAGCCCACAGGCCCTGCCCCCGCGATCGCCCACAAAAGATTGCTATGCTGATCGGCATTGCATTCAACCATATTGCCGTCCGCCAGCAGCACATGCGCGGCAGACACCCGGTCGGACAGGATTCCATGCAGCCGCCCGGTCAATCCAAACCCTCCGACCATCGACAGTCCGCCGAGCGCAACCAAAGGACAACCTCCGACAGGTAAGGTCATTCCCGCTTGCAGCAAGCCGGCAACAGCATCGCCAGATAGAGTGCCCGGCCCAACCAGAATCGCATTCTCTCCTTCTGGCTCCAACCCGTTTAAATCGCCGCAATCGATTATAACATCGCCACGATTGGACATATCGGCAAAACAATGCCCTCCGCTCCGCACAGAAAAAGAAACGGCTCTATCACGCACAAATTCAAGCGCCCGGGCAACATCCTGGGGCGTTCGGCATTTAACGAGCAAGTCAGGAAGATGCAGTGGTAACTGGGATGCATGCTGTTTATTGGCAAGGACCATATCCTCATCATGTCGCCCAATACACCGACCGGCGAACCGATCACCAAATGTATTTTTCGCATCAGCGACTAGAGCGGAATGATCGGATGCACTCATAAGAGATCGGAATTATAGAGTTCTGACTGCAAGAGGAATAGCGACGCATAGGCCCCGCCCGATTGCATCAGTTCGTCGTGGCTACCCTGTTCAACGAGATGCCCATCTTGCAAAAAGAGAATGCGGTCGACATTTCTGATGCTCATCAGACGATGGGTTATTAGGAATACGGTGCGACCACGGCCCAAGTTGCGCAGCGCTTCATATGTTGCCATCTCCGCCTTCGCATCCAGCGGCGCTGTAGGTTCATCCCATATAACGATCGGACAGTCCCGATAGAGCCCCCGGGCAATCGCAAATTTCTGCCACTGCCCACCGGAGAGATCGTGACCTGCATGAAACTCCCGGGAGAGGAGCGTCTTCCAACCGTGCGGCAATTGTTCAATTATCGGCAATGCACCTGACTGTTCAGCTGCGCGCAATAACGTCTCTTCATTCTCGACATGCTCTCGATAGCGGCCGATCTCGATATTCGCTCGGGCAGAATCAGGCCAACGGACAGGGTGTTGCATGACCATCGATACTTGATCTGAAATCTCGGCAAGATCCATCTCGGCAAGGTTGATACCATCCCAGTCAACCATACCCTCTTGCGGCTGGTACAAGCCTGCCAACAGCTTAGCCAAGGTCGTCTTCCCTGACCCATTCTCCCCAACTAGTGCGACGGTTTCCCCCGCCTTTACCGTGAAGTTGATTTTCTCCAGCGTCCAGCGTCCGTCGCCTCCGGGATATTGAAAACTAAGATCATGAACATTTATACGCTGCGGGCAGCGGGGGGCTGGTTGCATGATGCGTTTGTTGCCTCGCGCACTGGCCGCCGCCACAAAACCTTGATAATCGCTTATATATAGCGACTTTTGTACCAACATATGGCCATTCATCACCAGCTGTTCGAGGGCGCCAGCAGCCATACGAAAGGCGACGATCGCAGCACTGGCCAAAGCCAGATCAATCCATGCATTCATGATCATTGAGAGCAATAGTCCCAGGACTAGCGCCCAACCGATTCCCGCCGCGATCGATGCGATGCCATTAATCACTGCCTCACGGCGGGCGATAGCAATATAGTGACTGCACAACTTCCCGGCTGCTTCCAGAAATCTAGTGATGATGAAACGCTGCGCCTGATGCGCGCGGATTTCAGCAGCGGTTTCGCGCTTGGTGGCCAATTCTCCATAAATTGTCGACATTCGCATCAGCGAAACCGTCTTTGCCATGCCGTCATAATGCACACGAGCTGCCTTAATCGCACCCCAGCCGCTAGGCAAAAGGGGAAGCAGCAGAAGGGGAAGCAGAATCGGGTGAAGAATCGCCAGTGCGATCATTGCACCAGCTACCGCAAACACGGCTGAGGCAGAATCAATCAAAGCGACGATCGATCCTTCAAGATGCAAAATGCCGCGATCCCGCGCGCGTTGTAGTTGATCATAGAAAAGCGGGTCGTCAAAATCGGATAAATGAATTCCGACGGTGGATCGGTAGAGCTGTTCTTCCGCCGCCAACCGAGCTTTTGGAGCGAGGCTGGCCTTATTCGTTGCCAATATGAACGAGAAACCAATCCGTAGCGCAAATATTACGCACAGCGCGATTATCGACGGCGCCGCAACCCGTAACTTGGCGGTAACATCCTCGCCGGAAAATAAAGGATCAAATATCCGATTGATCAGCACCAGAGTCAACGTCACGGTCGCGCCGATCAGCAACTGCATTGCGAATACGACCAGCGCCTGACGAGGTGCGGAACGCCGCACAATATCAATAACGGCCGTGCTTGCTATGCGGACACGGGACAAAGTTGCTCGAAAACCTTTTGGTAAATCCTGATTTTCCAAATGCCAATAGGGTCGCGAAAGACCCTCCGCGTCATTTTGGCCTTCACTTTCACTCACTCGCTTCGCCCTAACATGAGCGCCGATGGCAGTTTGCTATCCGGGTTCATTCTCAGCAACTGATAGGCAACGCCCCCATGTCCGGTGAACAGGCCCGGTAAAAAGGCGTCTCGTGTTACCCCACATGTTGGGCCGTGGACGTCAAGACTGGCCAATAGCGACGCTCCAAAGGCTTCGGCAGACATCGGAACATTCAATGTCCGCTGCACGGTCGGATTCCCGATGAGGTCCCAAGCCCCGAAATCGCCATGACAGATGCAATGATTCCACCCCAGCCCACGATCGAAAACCGCATCGATCGCAATTTGTACTGCGGCGCGGCTATGCTCGGTGTGAAGCGTTGGATCCATATCAAGATGCGCCAGCCCGATGCCAACCGCGCCATGGCACCAAGCCACGCTCTCTGTAACACCATCAATTTCGCGCAAATCACGCCAGTTCCTCCGCTCCGGATCGTACAGCCCATCTTCAAACTGAAAAGCCCGCATAGCAAAGTCTTGATAGACTGGGTCCCCAGTGGCCTCATGAAGCTTTTGCATCGCCCAACCAATGCCGGTTGTGCCATGGGAGAATCCGCCTAATCCTTGCGCGGTATAAGGCACCGGCCAGCTGATTGCATCGCCGATCGCTATGCTCCTGGCTGCCAAGCTGTCGGCAAGGTCTCGGGCTACGGCCAGTGGTCGCTCTTCACCACTAACTTCGGCAAGCCGGACTAGAGGGTAGATGGCACCACTTAGACCATAGAGCAGATCGTTGGTTTCCTCTGTTTCAGCACCCCATTTGATAAGTGGGACCAGCCGCAAGGCACGTTCTATCTTATCGGCCGCCGGCTGATCGTCAATATCAGCCATAGCCAACAACGCCCATATTTGCGACGCAACTCCAGCAAAGCCCCCGATCGCCGGCGGACGGACATGCTTACCTCCATCCATCTCCTGCAATTGCCGTTCTTCGATATGTGCAAGACTTTTTTCAAGCCGAACCATCACATCTTCCAGACCCTCCACCGGGTCGGCCCGACCAGACCGCATTTCGCTTAAATAAGAAGCCGCGAGCAAAGCAACACCGGACAACCCGGCATAAAGATCGGCTCCTAGCGGCGATACCGACCAACCGGCGGGCGTCAGGGTCGGGGCAATCCATGCAATGCTACCGTCGTCTGCTTTATGCCCGGTGGCTACGATCTGCGTCATTATCCTTGCCGCGTGCTCACGCCTGCACGCATCCAGATAATTGCCTTTATCGCTAGGAATCCACAATGACTCACCATCATGCATATGCCCATCCGACACATAGGCACTTACCACCGCCGCGCGAATGAAGTTGGCTTCCGCGTCCAAATCTGCATCCCGCCAATCCTCCAACGCTAGCGCGATGAGGTCCTGTTTTGCTAACCACTCAATGTCATTCGGCCCGGTGAGGGCACCATAGTCGCTTTGGGTCGTGAAGACGGGGATGTCGCCATGCCGTAGCTCCGTTACTTCAGCAGAGATGATCATGGGATCACTCGGCGCATAAGAGATATTTTCGGCCATTTCAGCCATAAGCGACTCGGCTTTTTGCCGCGCCGCCTCCGGATTGGCCAACGATGCTGGATGCCAGAGCATCCGTTCAATTTCAGCATAGGTTTCGGTGGGACGCACCACGACGCGAATCTGCCGGTCACGAAAACCGTCTAGTTGGGGTTCGAGTTTTCCGGCTTGATCAAGTGACCGAAGGATCGTGCTCAGCTTTTTGAAATGATCGACTATATCGGGCCAATAGCGCGTTATCGCTGGGTCTTTTGAAGGATGATTGGCTGAACGAGGGAGCTCGGCAGTCACCATTTCTACCCGCGCGGTATCACGGCCTGCATCCACGATAGCCGGAATGCTGGTCTTAGGCTGCTGGCCAGAGAGGCCGCCGACCCCCGACATATCAATGCCTCTCCAACCAAGGGCCTGCCCACGATCCGGCAGTAGGCCAATCGCAAGCACTCCACCACGCGTCAATTCCGAACAATAGTCATAGGCATCGCCGTAACCCGATGGCACCGGCTTCACATTGGGCGTAAAAAGCGTTTCACAATCTACCAACACGGGCATATCGCGATGAGCAATTAGATTTTCCGCATGAAGATCCGTACCGCCCAGCAGCCGCATCAACGCAAGTATTTGACCGATACCGCAGTAAAATTTCTGGCACTCCGCGTCATCTGCCGCATATTCGTGAGAAACGAACTGCGCCCAGCCATAGCTACCCTTGTCGAGAACATCGGGTACCTTGATATGAAGCGGCTCGTCCGTTTGTGCATTCAACCATTGCAAAAATCCGGTCAAACCGGTGTCGATCGCAAGCGACCGGGGTTTATAGACAATTTTACCACCATCCGTGTCTATAATACTAACCGTCTGACCGCCGTTATGAGTGTCCCCTTGTCCCAGAGACAGAGCAGTTAGCACAACTGTATCACATTTCATCATGGCGGAAATTTGTGTCCGGTCAGCACACCAGGAGACTGCAATCGCAGCAATCGCGCTACACTGTTGATCCAACAGCTTTTCTAAACGCGAGTACAGATCAGGATATTCTTTGAAACAATAGTCCCAGAAAGCTTGTGTCGCAGCGGTGTCGCAAAAATCTTGCCACCGCGCGCGGGATGTCTCACCATCAAGACGGCCTTCAACACGCGCTGCGTTAAGTTCAAGAATGAGAACGCGACTCAATCGCCGGGACAAACGAAACAGAAAAGCCTCTTTAGCGCTGCTCATAATGGCGCGCTTCTCGCTATCTGCTAAATCGGTTAACTCTTGCAAACGGGCCGCCAACCGCTCCTCAAAAGGTGCAGCCAGACGGCCCAGTTGTTTATCGAAAATGCGGTAATTCGCATATTCCGACATATTTAATTAGCAGCACCAGTTGGTGGCTGATCCACTGCAAACCGTACCACATTTGCCGGAACCGGTTCCGGTCTGGCACACGATATCAGCTTCAGCATGCTGGCCGCTGCTGAACAGTTCCCCAGCAGGTGATTCGATATTGGTGAACTCTTTCCACTTGGTTGCAGTGGTTTTATCATATTCAGATAGTGTCATCGTTTCTCTCCTTGCTAAAAAAGCCAGCATCAAAAGTCAGAAATCCATATCAGGTCGATCCATAAAATTACTCAAACAACGACTTGATAACTAAACCATTTCGTATTTTTGACGTCGACTAGTAACATTTGTAACATAGTTATTACATTTGTCAAATGCGATAAAATTTTGTGGTTTCCAACATAATAAAAGGAGCAGTATTTTGAGATAAACAACTCTTGGTTAACTATAAAAAATCCTCACTATAGATTAGATATCCAGTATCTTGGCCAAATCTCTGCAAAATATGGAGTAACTACAAATGAATAGTCAAAGGCTCGCCATATCAATCCGCCTGTAGAAACCGCCACGAAACGGGGTTTTGAACCGCTCAAGCTTACCGCATCGTCAGGTTCTCTACGACAGCCAACATTAGATATAGAAAATGGCGGAGTCGGAGGGATTCGAACCCTCGATAGGTTGCCCTATACACGCTTTCCAAGCGTGCGCGATCGACCACTCTGCCACGACTCCGCAAATACTATCTGACCCGTGAACCTGGTCGAATATCAGACAGCGCCGCTTCCCTAATGCCGGAAACAGGCTTTCGCAAGTGATAGTGTGGGGTTAGGGTGCTCGCCAAAGATGAAACCCGTTCGCGCTGAGCCTATCGAAGGACCAACTGCGCCGATAGCTTTGCATCGATAAGCCCGGCACGAGCAGAATTTTGAGGATGTTTTTATGAAAAAGATCAGCGCCGCTATCTCTCTATTCGCTCTGTTGAGCGCTATGCCTGCAATCGCTCAAGAAGCTGACAAACCAGAATCTCCGAGCCCCAATGCCATTGTCGATGCGGCCCCGGCCAGCGAATGGGTGACAATTTCGCCAAGCGACCTGTTGGTCATGGATCTTGCTCCTGATGCAAAGGGCGAAGCGCGCCGCGTGGTCATCCAACTAATGCCCGAACCCTTCTCGCAAGGCTGGATTCGCAACATCCGCAAGCTGGCTGCAGCAAAATTCTGGGATGGCACCAGCATCAACCGGGTACAGGACAATTATGTCGTACAATGGGGAGATGCCGGTTACGATAATCCGGAATCGGGAGAGACTGAGCAGAAGGCTCTGCCCGAAGGTTTGGAGACCGTGCCGGAGAGTGCCTACATAACACCAATGACTGACGATATGGTCACCAATGGCATCGCAACACATATCATCGACCAAGCATCTAATGACGACTATTTCCCGAGCAATGGTACAGACCCGTATATCAATGAAACCAGCGTTATGGCGGGTTGGCCGTTTGGGTTCGCGGAAGAAGGTGTTTCTCCCGTCCACTGCTACGGCGCGGTCGGCGTAGGCCGTAACTATTCCCCCGACACCGGGAGCGGCACCGAACTTTATACCGTGATCGGTCATGCGCCGCGTCATCTCGACCGCAATATTGCCGTCGTCGGACGCGTGATCGAAGGCATCGAACATCTCTCCAGCCTGCCGCGCGGCAAGGGGCAATTGGGATTTTATGCAGGCGCCAGCAAGCGAGTTCCGATTACATCCATCCGTCTGGGGGATGCGTTGGGTGACGGCTCAGTTCCCGCTTTCGAATATCTCGACACAAACAGCGACGTCTTCGCCCAATATGCCGATGCCCGCGCCAATCGTCGTGATCCGTTTTTTATCAAGCCAGCGGGCGGGGCCGATATATGCAATATTCCAGTGCCGGTTAGGCGGACCAAAGTGGAGTGAAACCCGCCTTTCCTACACTGATCCAATTGCGTAGACTCAACTCATGATATCAGACGCACCATCATCCTTCTTAATGTTGAATTTTCTGCCGTTCTGCGGCTATTCTGAAGGAAAAGGCTTATTTTTCTTTAGCACTGTAAAGTTTGTAAACTTCGCAACGGGAAGAGCGTGATGAAGAACAATCGTTGGAATATGGGACTCCTTGTTTTTTGCGCGCTAATTGCCGCTAATTTCTCACTGACATCGCCAGCTCTTGCACAGGAGGAGGAAGCAGAAGAAACGTCCAAGCTCACGCCGGCCGAAGTCCTTGCGGCCGCGCCCGTCGAACATTGGCTGCCGATCCCGGTCAGCGACTTAATGGTCCTCACCCTCCCTGACGCGACTGACGGAACGAAACGCCAGGCGGTGATTCAACTGCTCCCCGCCAAGCTCTCCGGCGGCCATGTTCGCAATGTTCGCGCCTTTGCCCGTACCCGCTGGTGGGACGGCACGAAAATTTACCGCGTGGCCAAGGACTTTGTCACCCAATTTGGCGGCAATCCTGATGCCAAAAAACTCCCCAAGGGGATCGAAGCCGTTCCGGAGAGAGAGTATTTCAACGCTGCTTTGGGAGCAAAGCGCGACGCCGATATGACCGCGCTCAATGCGGCGGTCGCCTATAGCAATGAATATCTCGGCACCGACATTCAGCCGCTGATGAAAATCATCTACGAAAGCTATGGTGCAAAAGTCGGCTTTGGCGCGGGCTGGCCGATTGGCAGCAAGACCGTTGATGGCGAGGTGAAATATTATCCAATCACCTGTCGCGGATCATTATCCCCCGCCCATTATGACCCGCCCGATAGTGGCAGCGGTGCGGAACTATCGGCAATCACCGGCGAAGCGGCGCGTAATCTCGATACCACATTCGGAATGGTTGGCCGCGTGATCGACGGGCTGGAGCATATGCAAAACCTACCGCTGGGAACCGCACCCGGCGGCTTCTATGCTGACAAATCGCAACATATAGAAATCCAGTCGATCCGAATGGCGTATGAGTTGCCGCTCGCCGAACAACCGCGCTATGAATATCTCGCCAGCTATAGTCCGGCGCTGCTCCAATATATCGCGGCCCATGGAGACTATGGCAATATTTGCACCGTTGCTGTGCCGATTAGGAAAGTTTCAAGATAGCGTAATAATATTACAAAGTGTCTCGCGTGGGCCGTCTTTTGCTGGTAATGTGCAGCCATTAGATTCGCTATAACAGGAGCTCCTCCATGCGCGTTGGTACCCCCAAAGAAATCAAGAATCACGAATATCGGGTCGGCCTGACCCCGGAGTCCGTCCGCGAATTGACGGCTCATGGCCATGATGTACTGGTCGAAACCGGCGCTGGTCTCGGCATCGGCGCAGAGGATGCGGAATATGTAGACGCGGGCGCGACCATCGCCGCAACCGCCGCCGAAGTCTTCGGACAATGCGAGATGGTGGTCAAGGTCAAGGAACCGCAAGCCGTCGAGCGGGCCATGCTGCGCGAAGACCAGATATTGTTCACCTATCTCCACCTCGCACCCGATCCGGAGCAGACCGCAGATCTGGTCAAATCCAAAGCCATCTGCATCGCCTATGAAACAGTGACCGGTACTGGTGGACTGCCCTTGCTCAAACCCATGAGTCAGGTTGCCGGCCGCATGTCGATCCAGGCTGGCGCAACAGCGCTGGAAAAAGCCCATGGGGGCCGCGGTATCTTACTCGGCGGCGTACCCGGTGTTGCGCCAGGCAAAGTGACGATCATCGGCGGTGGCGTGGTCGGCTTTAACGCGGCACAAATGGCCGCCGGTCTCGGCGCCGATGTGACAATCCTCGACCGCGATCCCGACGTACTGGAATCGGTCGGCACTCATTTTGAGTCGCGCGCCAAGACGCGTTTCTCCAACAAGGCCAATCTCGCGGAATGTGTTGCGGATGCCGATCTTGTCATTGGCGCCGTCCTGATCCCGGGAGCCGAAGCACCCAAACTGGTCACACGCGAGATGCTCAAAACCATGCGTCCCGGTTCGGTACTTTGCGACGTAGCGATCGACCAAGGCGGTTGTTTCGAAACGTCCAAGGCAACAACCCATGAAGAGCCCACCTATGTGGTCGACGATATCGTTCACTATTGCGTCGCCAATATGCCCGGCGCGGTATCGCGGACATCAACCTATGCGCTCAACAACGTCACCCTGCCCCATACGCTGGCTATCGCCAATAAAGGCTGGAAAAATGCGCTGCGGGCCGACGCGCATCTTGCCGAGGGCCTGAATGTCTGGAATGGTCATGTGACATATAAGGCGGTCGCGGACGATCTGGGCTATGACTATATGCCAGTGTCGGAGATAGTGGGCGCCACAATATAGCAAAGGGGATCGATTGAAATGGCAGCAGCAGACCAGAAACCGCTCGGCTCAGGATTTCACGCGAAAAGTGAGCCGCACGAAATACTGGCTGGTGTTGATCTGACCGGTAAGACCGCCATTGTCACCGGCGGCTATTCAGGCATCGGTCTCGAAACCACCCGGGCGCTGGCGGGCGCAGGTGCCTCCGTAATCGTACCGGTCCGCGATCCGGCCAAGGCAGAAGAGAATCTGTCGTCGGTCCAGGGCGATGTCTCATCGGCAAAGATGGACTTAGCCGATCTCGATTCCGTGCGTGATTTTGCGGCATCGGTCCATGGTAAGATTCCGTCACTGGATATGCTGATCAACAATGCCGGCATCATGGCTTGCCCACTGGACCGCGTTGGCCCGGGATGGGAGAGCCAATTTGCTATCAATCATATGGGTCATTTCACGCTCACCAAGGCGCTGATGCCCTGGCTCGCAAAGGCCGATACACCTCGCGTTGTCGCGCTGTCATCCATCGCCCATAAGCGCAACGGAATCCTCTGGGACGATATCCAGTTCGAGAAGAATGACTATGAAAAATGGACGGCCTATGCGCAGGCCAAAAGCGCAAACGCCCTGTTCGCCAACGGTTTGAACCGGCGGATGCAGGACTTTGGTGGCCGTGCCTTCTCGGTCCATCCCGGCGGAATTTTCACACCACTCCAGCGCCATCTTCCGATCGAAGAGCAGGTGGAATTGGGTTGGTTGAACAAAGACGGCAGCGTGCCGCCCATGGTCGCCCAGATCTTCAAGACACCAACACAGGGCTGCACGACGACACTTTGGGCTGCCACGTCAGCGTTGCTCAATGATAAGCCCGGCGTCTATTGCGAAGATTGCGATGTCGCGCAGTTGATGGACGAAAACTCGCTACCCTATGAACATTGCGCGCCGCATATCACCGATGATGCGGATGCCGAACGACTCTGGGACCTCAGCGAAACATTGCTCGCCACGGCGTGATAATGACGGGAAACCAGAACGACGCGGAATATGCTGGCCTGCTCCAACGCGACGAGGCTGGTTTCATCCTGCAGAGCGATGACGGTATCCGCTATCGGCTGGAACTTCTGCGCACCCCGATCGATGAGGTTGAGAAGCGCGTAATCGTCACCGGTCGGGTCCTGGAAAATGCTATTCTGGAAGCTGATGGGATTCGGCTAGCATGAACTTCCGCCGTGCCGCAGTCGGCGATATTGATACGCTCCATGCACTGGTAGAAAGCGCCTATCGGGGGGAAAGCGCGAAGCGCGGATGGACTCACGAGGCAGATTTGCTGGGTGGCCAGCGGACGGATGCAAGGGCCTTGCACGAAATCATTGTAGCCGATGATCAGGTGATCCTGCTCGCTCAAAATGGGCAAGCCCTCGCCGGATGCGTCCAGCTTTCCAACGTTGGAAACGGGCTCGCCTATCTGGGCCTGCTGACCGTCGATCCAACCAAGCAGGCGACTGGGCTCGGCAAGCAACTGCTACTGCAATCCGAAACCTTTGTCCGCGAAACTTGGCAGGCAGTCGCGATTGAGATGACCGTCATTCGCCAGCGCGCCGACCTGATCGCTTATTATGAACGCCGTGGCTACATGCAGACGGGCGAATACCGGCCCTTTCCGCACGACGATCCGCGCTTCGGTTTACCAAAAACTTCAGAACTGGAATTCACCGTGCTTCGCAAACCTATCTAGGCGGCCTTGCCTTCGAGGGCCTTCTGCCGGCGACGCTGCACTGAACTACCCAAGCCAAGCGCTTCGCGATATTTGGCCACCGTCCGGCGGGCAATATCAAAATCCTTGGCTTTCAACAGCGCAACCAGCTTGTCATCGGAAAGGATTTTCTTGGGGTCTTCGTTGTCGATCAGGGACTTGATATGGCTCTTCACCGCCTCGGCCGAAGAGGCCTCTCCACCGGTCGAAGACTGAATGCCGCTGGTGAAGAAATATTTGAGCTCGAACGTCCCACGTGAACAGGAAAGATATTTATTGGATGTCACCCGGCTGACCGTCGACTCATGCATCTCGATTTTCTCGGCAACATTCTTCAGAGTCAAAGGACGCAAATGCTCGACACCTTTGCGGAAAAACTCTTCCTGCTGCTTGACGATTTCCGTCGCGACTTTGACAATCGTACGCTGCCGTTGATCCAGAGCTTTGACCAACCAGTTGGCATCGGCGAGGCATTCGTTCAGCCATTCCTTTGATGCCTTATCCTGCGCTCCATCTTTCAGCTCTGAATAGTAGGTGCGATTGACCAGTACCTTCGGCAAAGTGGCGCTGTTGACTTCAATGATCCAGCGGTTCGTCTGCTCTGCGATAAAGACATCGGGTACAACCGCTTGCACATCTCCACCGCCAATCTTGCAACCTGGCTTCGGATCATAGTTGCGCAACTCGCTAATCATATCCATCAGATCTTCATCATCGACGCCACATATCCGCTTAAGTTGTGGCAAAGCCCCTTTGGCAAGCAGATCGAGATTATCGATCAAGCGGGCCATCGCTGGATCATAGCGATCCGCATCCTTAGCTTGCAGCGTGAGACATTCTGCCAGATCCCTTGCGCCAATACCGACAGGATCAAGCGTCTGAACAACGCCCAATATGCGCTTAACGTCTATAAGCTCTACAGCCAGCCGCTGAGCCAGCTCCAGCAAGTCGGATTGCAAATATCCGCACTCATCAATCTGATCGATAATATGTTGCGCTACAAATAGCTCTGTGCCGGAAAGGATGGCTCCCGCTTGGTCCATCAAATGGTCGGTCAGCGTGATCTCGGCGACCAGCATATTCTCGAAATCTGGGGCCTCACCCGGCGCGCTTGACCCGGAGCTCGCGCCATTCAGCCCAAGCTGCCCGTCCAGCGCTCCATCACTTTCAGAAAGGCTATTGTTGGAGAAACAATCCGTGTCGCTTGGCATATCAAGAGTGGATTCAGACTCGCCGGGTCCAGAAGTCAGAATTTCGTCGCTGCCCTGCGCCGCTGGCTCGCTCAGCCCTTCCTCGCCTTCTCTCCCTTCGCCGCTCTCCATCGAAATGTCACCGGTATCGAGAAGCGGGTTCTTCTCTATCTCGCTAGAAATGAATGTTTCCAGCTCTAGGTTGGACAATGTCAAAAGCTTGATCGCCTGCTGCAATTGCGGCGTCATCACTAGCGACTGACTTTGCCGCAAATCGAGGCGAGGCGCGATTGCCATCGCTAGAGCGCGAAACCTTCGCCCAAGTACAGGCGCCGAACATTGGCATCCGCGACTAGGTCTTCGGGACTTCCCGCGAACAATACTTGACCATCATAAATGATGCAGGCCCGATCAACGATATCAAGCGTCTCTCGAACATTATGATCCGTGATCAATACGCCGATGCCGCGCTCTCTCAACTGGCCAACCAAATCACGAATGTCTGCGATCGACAGGGGATCAATACCGGCAAAAGGTTCATCCAAGAGCACGATAGACGGGCTCGCCGCCAGCGCTCGGGCGATTTCACATCGCCGTCGCTCACCGCCCGAAAGAGCCATTGCCGGCGAGTTGCGGAGCTTCATAAGCCCAAATTCATCCAGCAGGCGATCGAGTGTTTCCTCTCTCGCGGCAGCTTCGGGCTCCACCATCTCCAAGACCGCCGCGATATTCTGTTCGACAGTCATCCCGCGGAAAATTGAAGTTTCTTGAGGCAGATAACCAATGCCAAGAATGGCCCGGCGATACATGGGAAGAGGCGTAATATCTTCACCATCGAGCATGATGCGCCCAGCGTCCGGCCGTACCAAACCCATAACCGAGTAAAAGCAGGTCGTTTTCCCGGCACCATTTGGCCCCAGCAACCCTACAACTTCGCCGCGCCCTACTGACAACGACACATCGGACAGGACCGAGCGTTTGTCATAGCTTTTGGCAATAGAAACGACCGCCAAACCATGCTCCATGGCATCGCTGGCCATAGCAGCTCCCGGATCGGCCATTGCCGGTGTATCAGTCGCGGTTGCGTCGTTCATCATTCGTCCTCATTCGCATGGGCTACCTTGTCGGTTGGTTAACAGCATGGCCCAATCTTATCCAAATTGGCAAGCTTTGTGCATGATGGATCGAAAATGGACCATTTCCGGAGAAAATCAAGCGCCATTGATATAGGAAACGGGATTATCTTCCCGATTCCACCCTCGGGATAGATTTTGCTAGGATCAACAGCAGATTCAGTTCTTGCGTTGCGGTACCGTGAATGTCCCAGACACCCGCCCGCCAGAGTCCTGCGTACCGGTAGAACGCCCATCTATTGTCGATCTACCCGATGCGAGATCAATGATCACGCGACCACCAGAGAGGCGGTTTGTTCCCTGTGTAAGAGAAACATCTCCGATCAAAGTGATGAGCCGCCGATTGAGGTCATATATAGCGACATTTCCTGAGGCCGTTTCACCGGCTTTCCGAATAGTAACGCCTCCGGACGCATCAATCCGGTCAATCTCGACACCTCCGACGCTCCGATATGCGACGGTCATGCGCGCGGCGTTGAGCACTAGTCCCGCCTGCTCAACACGGACCGAGCCGGATAGAACAACGCGGTCAGCACGGTCTTGAACTTCAATCCGCCCGGCATTGAAATTGACCGGAGCATTGCTGTTGTGGCTTCCGAACACTTGCGCCGGTGCTGGCTTTTCTAGCAGCAAGAAAGCGGAAGCAAGGAGAACCGTGCCAGTCGAAAGGGAAAGAAAAATATTCAATTTCATCTAAGGTCTTCTTAATCCATTTTGTTCGATCCGCAAACGGGCATTGCCATCCAGACTTACCGTACGCGCGACCAAATCTGCTTCCAGCCGATCAGCCCCAAAAGTACCAATATTGGTCCGCCCTTCGACAACACCATCGCTTATCAATGTGCGCTGTTTAAGATCAACGGTCACGTTGCTCGTCGAGAGGCGATAACCACTGGCCGCTTCAACTTGTACAGGCCCTGATACCCTCACGTTCTCTTGATCCATGTCATAGCGGCCTTCGCTTGCGCGTATCTGGCCGGGTCCATCTTGCATCAATATCCGGGCAGAAAGATCTTTCAATTCAACGACAGCCTCGTTCGAGCTTTTCTGGACCGCAGAACCGGCCTTTAGTGAAAACGGCCGTCCTTCGCTATCCTCACCTCGATAGAGTGCTTCGGTAACGCGCATCCGTTCCTTGGCAACGTCCACGCTATTCTTATCGAGCACGAAACTCAGCTCGCCAGTCATCGTGAATGGCGCCAAGGCCAGCATCGACCCCAAAATACCGACACCCATGGGCAGAATGAAACGCAACCATTTCACGTTTCTATCGTGCACGCTATTTGGCGCAGCAAATTCTTGGCGCTTTGTCCGGATGAGTTTAGCGGCGGTCGACATCGTTACACGATAATCCCACAATCACATGCACGGCTACTGAACAAGAAAACCCATCGTTTAGGCATGGGCAAAAATATCAACTTCTGGCCAGCCTGCCAAATCCAACCGGGCGCGATCAGGAAGAAATTCGAAGCAAGATTGCGCAAGGGCCGTTCTACCCTCTCGCTCAAGCCGTATCTCGAGTTCATCCTTCAACCGATGCAGAAAACGTACATCCGACGCAGCATAATCTCGCTGAGCATCGTTGATCTCAGGGTTGCCCCAGTCACTAGATTGCTGCTGTTTTGAAATATCCTTGCCCAGAAGTTCACGGACCAGCTCTTTCAGTCCGTGACGATCCGTATAAGTCCGGATCAGTCGCGAAGCGATTTTTGTGCAAAAAACCGGTTCGGCCATGACACCAAGATAATGCTCGATGGCGGCAAGATCAAAACGAGCAAAATGATATAGTTTCAACCGGTTTGGATCAGCCAAAATGACTCGAAGATTGGGAGCGGCAAAATCACTATCCGGGCCGAAGCGCACGAGATGCTCATCACCCGAGCCATCGGAGATTTGCAACAAGCAAAGACGGTCACGATGGGTTTGAAGTCCCATGGTTTCGGTGTCCACCGCAACAGCACCATCGCCTAACACGCCAGCGGGAAGGTCTTCTTCATGAAAAAAAACTGCCATTAATATTTGCCTGTCTATCTCTGTTTCTCGGCCAACTTCATTTTCTCAACCGTCGCGCCGAACAAGGCGCTCTCATGGACTTTGATTATCAACCTCGGTCCGATCTCCGGCCGCGAAAATGGACAGCAGCACGTTCTTGGATATGCCATGTGGCGCAGCCAGGTTCAAACAGCAAGTTTAGTTTGGCCATCATTCCACATAGAAATTTGGAGAAAGGGCCGAATTTATTCGCTTATTCGTCAATTTTTCGATAGGGTTGCGCCGCGCGCTTATGGGATTCGCGTGAAACAATGTTGCAGAAATCGTCCGCTGAAACATTGAAACTATTGGCCAGGGCGAATTGAAAGTGACGATTTAGGAATGGGTTTTGATAGAAACCGGCGTGGTAGAGGCCGGGATAAGCGCGATGGCTTCGGCGATGAAAACTTCGATGGATATCAAGGTGATAGCGGGCCGCCAGTAGAAAGATATACACGTCCAGACAGCGATTCTGGCGGCGGCCGACGAGGCGGCGGAATGCCAGACCAAGTCGTCGGCGAAAGCACCGGAACGGTGAAATTTTTCAATGCGTCAAAAGGCTTTGGCTTCATCGTACAAGATGGCGGCGGCGACGACGTTTTTGTCCATATCAGTCAAGTCGAACGCGCTGGCCTCAAAGGTCTTGCCGAAGGGCAGACGTTGCGTTTTTCACTGGTTGACCGCGGTGGAAAAGTGTCAGCATCCGACATCCAAATCGAAGGCGATCTTATTGAAGTTCCCGACCATGGAGGCGGTGCTCGCGAAGAACGTGGCGCACCCCCTCGCAGGGAGCTTACCGGCGAAAAAGCTACGGGTACCGTGAAGTTTTTCAACGGAACCAAAGGTTTTGGCTTCATCCAACGCGATGATGGACAGCCGGATGCTTTCGTCCATATTTCTGCGGTTGAGCGCGCTGGCATGCGCGGGCTGGAAGAAGGCGACAAGCTGGAATTTGAGCTGGAAGTTGACCAACGCGGCAAGACAGCAGCGGTGAATTTAATCGCAAAATAGCAGATTAATACCAGATCAAATATAAAAATGGCGGGCTTTAGACCCGCCATTTTTTATGCCGCAGAGGCCATTCCGCTATCCGCGACGCTTTACGAGGGAGCTAGTCTTTCTGCGCTATCTCCAGCAGGAACCAGGCACGTTCTTCGGCCTGGTCGGTCCAATCATCCAATAGACCATCGGTAGCATTGTCACCGGCCTCTTCGGCCAGTTCCTTCGCCGCGCGAAGTGTCTCTACCAACTTTAGGTTATCTGCGCGTAATTCGTCCAACATATCTGCTGCCGAAACCTTCGCATCGTCATTGTCAGCAATGCCCTGTCGGCGCGAGATATCCCCAATGGAAGTAAGCGTGCGGTGGCCATTTTTGCGCACGCGCTCAGCGATCACGTCCGTCGTCGCAAAAATCTGTGCCGCATGTTCATCAAACATAAGATGGTAGTCGCGAAAATGAGGGCCAGAAACATGCCAATGAAAATTCTTGGTCTTGAGATAGAGTGCAAAACTATCCGCAAGAATTCCATTCAGTGCTTCGGCTACCGCTTTCTTTGCATTACCACCGGTGGTCATAAGTTTTCTCCTTTTCAAAATGATCTATACTATGAAAAGAACATTACAGCCATTTGATCCTGCAGTATAATGGGATTCATTGCTGTCACAGATCGACAATATCGATCTAGAAGGGGGCGGGCAGGTAACGCTGGGAATCGCTAGATGATGCCCCACGCGCCAAGCGCTAGAATTCCACCAATAACCAACAAAACGGCACCGCCACCGTAGCGAATCGGTTGGATCGGAACATTCTCGGCCAATTGCCGCCGGAACAAGACGGCGGGCACGCAGGCGATCATCACCCCGATCCAGCCGCCGGCGGCGGCATAAGCCCACATATCTGTTCGCGCGGCAGTCGCCACCAGAATAAATTGCCCCTTATCACCAAATTGCAAAATGAAGAGTCCAAGAAAAGATGTCCAAAATGGTCCGATAGTCCAGCCGTCCAACAAATCGACTGGACGGCGCCACCCCACCATCCCAATACCGGCAAAAATCAGCGATAAGGCATAGAATAGCTGCAACGCATCCTCGCTGATCCACTGATGGACGGCAGAGCCGGCTATTGCAGAAATCATGCAGTTGCAGAGTGTTGCCAGGCCCAAACCCCAGATAATTGGCGACACGCGGCCATATCGTATCGCCAGGGCCGCGCAGAGTATCTGCGGCCGATCCCCAAATTCAGCCAAGGCCAAAGCAAAAATCGAAGTCAAAAATGCGTCCATTGCTCCAGCTACCATGCCAAAACACGGTTATGAAGCGATGAATGGACATCGACTTGGCGTACGACAGTTGTTTGCTGGCTTTTTCTTGACATTGCCCGCCACATTCACCATTAGCGCCAACAATCAATGCGGCGCCAATTGCGTCGCTGTTTTTATTTCAGCTTCTGCCTTAAGGAATGCACCATGGCGAAACCAGCCAATGTAAAGATCAAACTCGTCAGCACGGCGGACACCGGATTTTTCTATGTAACCCGGAAAAACCCGCGCAATCTCACCGAAAAAATGGTGCAGCGCAAATATGATCCGGTTGTTCGTAAACATGTCGAGTTCAAAGAAGCCAAGATCAAATAGGCGAACCCAGTTCAGCCTTTATCGGTGCAATATCTTTTGTACCGACTCGATGAATTTTGCGACCGATATGGGCTTTGAGACATAAGCCTCGGCCCCGGCACTCAATATTCGGTCTTCATCGCCTTTTCCAGCATAAGCGGTTACAGCCATGATCGGAATGGTCTTGAGCTGAGCATCCTGCTTGATCTGCTCAATCAGCTCCAAACCGCTGACGTGGGGCAATTGAATATCCATCACGATCAAATTCGGTACAAAACTCCGCGCCTTCTCGAGCACCTCCCGGCCATCGCTGACCGGTTCAACCACAAAAGCATGAGCGCGCAACAGGTCGCAAAACAGCTTGAGGTTCAATTCATTGTCCTCAACCACCAACACTCTTTTTGCCACGACCGGATTTACCCTTTCAAACTTACTGTCGACCCATTAGGCGAAAGCGGCAATGGAAACAAATCCCAATCTTGGGCAGGACCCCGAAATCATCGCCTTACAGGCGCTCGGCTGGGTGCTGCAGGATCAAGACAGAGCAGAACGCCTTCTCGCTGTGACTGGGCTGGATCCGCGCGAACTGCGGTCAGGCCTTGAGGATCCCGCGATGCTTGCAGCCCTCATCGGCTTTCTCGCCAATCACGAACCCGATCTTATCGCCTGTGCGGAGGCTATTGGCATCGCGCCCGCGACACTGGCAGCCGCAGCCGATCACCTCAATTTTCCCGGAGATTTTCATGAATAATAGGCCACTACTGATCAGCGACTGCGATGAAGTATTGCTGCATATGGTGGTACCTTTCCAGCAATGGCTGGATAGCGAAAAGCATATCCATTTCGATCTAGAAAATGGCAGTGACTTTGCCAATGCGCTGCGCCACAAACATGATGGCACGCAGGTACTCCCGGAACAGATCTGGCCTATGCTGAAAGAATTTTTTGCAACCGAAATGCATCGACAGGGCGCCATTGAAGGGGCCGTCGATTCTATCAACAAACTGAGCGAAACTGCCGATGTGGTGATATTGACCAATCTATTGGATGATCGCCGCGAAGCGCGGGCGGAACAGCTCAAGGCCGCTGGTATCGATTTTCCAGTCTATACCAACCAGGGTGGCAAGGGTGAGCTGCTAAACAGAATCATTGCCGAGTTTCAACCGTCGGTCGCTGTCTTTGTCGATGATCTGGGCCATCAACATGCCAGTGTCGCCAAGCACGCACCCGATGTCTGGCGGCTGCAGATGGTCGGAGAACCAGTCCTCGCCAAGCATATCAAAACCAACCCTGCGGCCCACACCCGCATTGACCAATGGCGCAACGCCATTGATTGGATATCAGACAAGTTTAAAAAGGCTGAGCCCGCTCCGGCAATGGACTTGCCATCACAGGAACTTGACCCAACCAACCATGCATGAGAGTTTAGCCTATGACCGATAATATTGAAAAAGCTCTGTCTGCCAAAGGCATTGATTTGCCGACACCGGCCGCCCCCGTGGCCTCTTATGTCCCGGCCGTTGAGATGAATGGATTGCTCCATATTAGCGGGCAGGTATCTATGCTTGATGGCCAGTTGATCACCGGCCGACTAGGCGATGATATGTCGCTGGAGGACGGGCAACAGGCCGCCAAGGCATGTGCACTTATGATTGCGGCACAGATTAAGAAAGCCGCCGGATCTCTCGATCGGGTTGACCGTATCGTCAAACTTGGCGTGTTCGTGAACAGCACCGCAGACTATACGGATCACCCCAAGGTCGCCAATGGCTGCTCTGATATGATGGAAGTGATTTTCGGCGCAGCAGGTCATCATGCCCGCAGTGCCGTCGGCGTAGCATCGCTGCCGCTTGGCGTGGCGGTTGAAGTCGATGCCATAGTCGCTCTGAAACCCGAGTGATCGGGACGCTGCTCGACAATGTGCTTGCGCCGGCGCCGGCGCCCGAACGTGTGGCGTTCCTGAAAGGGCAACCTTATGCGCATCGCGGACTACACGGTAATGGCGTGCTGGAAAATAGCCCGGCAGCCTTCGAAGCGGCGATCCAATTGGGCCATGGTATCGAATGCGACGTTCAAGCCGCGGAAGATGGCCGTGCCTTTGTCTTTCATGATTATGAGCTGGACCGGCTGACCGATCGATCCGGCCTGATCGGAAAGCTGCGAACCGAAGATATTGACCAGATTCAACTTAACGACGGGCATGGAAAGATTCCGCGCTTGCGCGAAACACTGGCGCAAATAGCCGGGCGCGTCCCTGTCCTGATAGAGATTAAATCCCGCAGCATGCAGGTCGGTCCTCTATGCTTGTCGGTTCGGCGAGCGCTGGAAGGCTATCGCAGCCCCGCAGCGATAATGTCGTTCAATCCCTTAGTCGGTGCCTGGTTTCGGAAAAATGCGGAACATATTGTCCGTGGGCTGGTCGTGACGGAAGAAGATAGCAAAAAATGGCGCGGCCGGATCGCCCGTCACCGCAATCTTTGGACAGCCCGGCCCGATTTTCTAGCCTATGACATCCGCGACCTACCCTCTCGCTTTGCTGCCGCCCAACGCGCACGCGGCTTACCGCTTGTGACTTGGACGGTTCGTTCTGCCGAACAGGAGAAAATTGCATCAATATATGCGGACGAGCCGGTTTATGAGATACCGCAGTCCTGATAGCATTGATTGCAATGTCCGATACGCCCGATACTTCAACAGAGATTACCGCCCGCGTTGCCGACGATATTTCCGGCCTGCCAGCCACACAATGGGATGATTGTGCCGGCTCAGCCAATCCGTTTGTCTCCCATGGCTTTCTCTCGGCAATGGAAGAATCGGGTAGCGTCGGGCCGGGAACCGGCTGGAAATCCCTTCCCATCATTATCGAAGATAGTGCGGGTAAGATCGCTGCCTGCTTGCCCAGCTATCTAAAATCGCACAGCCAGGGCGAATATATTTTTGATCAGCAATGGGCTCATGCGCTTGAAAGTGCCGGTGGCCAATATTATCCCAAGATCCAGATTGCATCCCCCTTCTCTCCAGTACCCGGACCTCGTCTGCTATTGCGCGACGACAGCCTTGCCATACCACTATTGCGGGCAGCCGAACAATTGGCAGAGAATAACGGTATTTCGTCGGTTCATGCGACATTTGTCAGCGAGGATCAGCTGGCCTATTTCCGCGAAGCGGGTTGGCTGATCCGTGCCGACAGCCAGTTCCACTGGCGCAACGACGGCTATGATAGCTTCGATGCTTTCCTCGGGGCACTATCTTCCCGGAAACGCAAAGCGATCCGGCGAGAACGCATCAAAGCACAAGAAGCAGTGGATATAGTCCATTTTTCCGGCGATGAAATTCAACCACATCACTGGGACTATTTTTGGGAATTTTATCAGGACACTGGAATGCGAAAATGGGGTCAGCCTTATTTGACACGCGATACCTTTGACCTATTGCACCAAAAAATGCCCGACCAGTTGCTATTGATATTTGCAATGCAAGATGGTGTCCCGGTCGCCGGCGCACTCAATGTCATCGGTGCAGAGACGTTATATGGGCGCTATTGGGGATGCACACAGAACATCCCGTTTCTACATTTCGAAATTTGCTATTATCAAGCGATAGACGCAGCCATCGCACGCGGATTGAAGGCGGTCGAAGCCGGAGCGCAGGGAAGTCACAAATTGGCGCGCGGCTATCAACCGGTGCCGACTTGGTCAGCGCATTATGTCGTCGATCCGGGATTTCGTTCGGCCATTGCCGACTATCTCGAACGCGAACGGCAAGCAGTGGCTGCCGATATTGAGTTTTTGGCCGAAATGGGGCCGTTCAAAAAAACGAGCTAGATTCAAGCGGCGCGGCGCGTGGTTTCCTGCAGCCAGTTGCGCGCTTCACGCTGCGCTTCGGCAATTTCGCGAGCCGTCATATCCAGCGAGATTTCAGCACGGCAAACCTTGCTTTCATCATGACCGGCCAATGCGGCCAGATTGAACCATTTATGTGCCTCGATCAAATCGACATCTGCACCTTGCGATCCGGTAGAATAGATAACACCCAGATCAAAATATGCATTGTCGCTGCCCTGTGCAGCCTCGACGAGGCGGCTTTCGATTAGAAAGGCGGCGCTTTTCATGCTGTTGCCCATATTGTCAGTCCTTGTTTCTATCGCCGCGTTTCTGGCGACAGAACGACTTTCAACCCAATTCCTTAAAGAAATGGTTAACGCAACATGCAGTAATTTTGATCGATGGCGGAAAAACCATAGAGAAACAGTTGTTTTTGATGGTTAACAAAAATGCCTCGGGCCCTAGGAAACCGGGATATTATCAATCAACCGGGTTTTTCCGATATGCGCGGCGGCAAAAAGACGGGCTGGCTCCGCAAAAACATCCAGAACTGCCAGGTTATCGGCGTTGCGAAGCTCGAAATAATCAATTTTGTGAAAACCAGAGCCAAGTATATGCGCGGCACTATCCTCTAATATCGTCGCAACTTTACCACCCGCCGCTATCGCCTTTGCCGCCGCCTGCATCGCTTGAGGCAGCGCTGCAGCATTGGCCCTTTGCTCTGCTGTCAAATAGGCATTGCGTGACGATAGAGCGAGGCCGTCGGGATCGCGGACCGTCGGAACACCGACAATATCATGAAGGAAATCAAGGTCCCGGGCCATCCGCCGGATGATCGCCAGCTGCTGATAGTCTTTCTCGCCAAAAAAAGCAGCGTCCGGACGGACCTGGTTGAACAATTTTGCCACCACTGTCGCGACACCATCAAAATGGCCGGGCCGCGCAGCGCCACACAGTCCATCGCTAATGCCGCCGACGCTTACATTAGTTGCATAGCCATCGGGGTAAACCTGATCCGCTGTCGGTGCCCAAAGCAGCTTCACCCCCGCCGCCTCCAGCAAAGCTGCATCGGCCGCCTCTTGGCGCGGATAGGCATCGAGGTCCTCACCTTCCCCGAATTGGGTTGGATTGACAAAGATTGATGCGACAACCGCATCGCACTGCTCGCTCGCCATTTCTACCAACCGCATGTGGCCCGCGTGCAGCGCGCCCATGGTCGGAACCAGGCCGATTTTAAATCCAGATTTGCGAAAATCCGCTAAAGCGTCCCGCAGCGGGTCAAGCTGTCGAACAATTTGCATGCATCACTCTTTGTGTTTAGATTTTGCTGTAAAGCTCTTGTAAGCTATGCGACGGTGGGTCGTCCTTCGCAAGGGCCAAGAACAAGGATATCACTCAAAACGTGACCAACAGCGCACATCATATTGTCTTCGCCAATGAAAAAGGCGGAACCGGCAAGTCGACCACCGCAGTTCATGTTGCGGTTGCCCTTGCCTATCAGGGCCACAAAGTGGGGATTATTGATCTCGATCCGCGCCAGCGTACTTCCTATCGCTATCTTGAAAATCGCGACGCAACGATGAAGCGTTTGGACATTCAAATTCCGCAGCCCTTTTATGAAGTCTTCGAAGATGACAATCTTGCGCGGCTTGAGCAACTGATGGATCGGATGGCGCATGGGGCTGATTTCCTGCTTTTTGACACGCCGGGTCGCGATGACAAGTTCGCCCGCTTTGTCGCAACACGGGCCAATACGCTCGTAACCCCCATCAATGACAGTTTTGTCGACTTTGACCTGATCGGACAAGTCGATCCGGAAACCTACAAGGTTCGCAAGTTGAGTTTTTACGCAGAGCTAATCTGGGACGCGCGCAAAGCGAGAGCAAAAGCAGATGGTACAACGATTGACTGGGTGTTGCTGAGAAACCGTACCCAATATGTCGAGGCGCATAATATGAAACGGATTGTTGCCGCGCTTGACGAATTGTCGCAGCGCGTTGGCTTCCGGATGATCCCCGGACTCAGCGAGAGAGTCATCTATCGGGAGCTTTTTCCGGCAGGCCTAACAATGCTCGACAAAAAGCATCTCGGCCGTTTGGCGACGAGCCATCTGGCCGCCCGACAAGAATTGCGGGAGCTGATCAAGCATCTCGCGCTGCCGCAAGGTGATCAGCAAACGCCGGATGGCAATGAGCCTGCGATAGCAAATTCCAAGCTGGTGGCCTGACCATGACGCCCTTGCTCATATTCGGTGGCGCAATTCTGACCTGGCTGGTCCTGTCCGGCAAAGCCAAAACGATGACCGCCAATCAGTGGTTGGCGCTGGTGATCGCGCTATTGGGCGCAAATTTTCTGCGCGGTGGCAGCTGGATCATGGGCGGTGCCATGATAGCCGGCGCAGCTTTCCTGAGCGGCTGGCGTATATTGATACCGGCGCGGGATAGTGACGAATCAAGCCGCAAACCGCGCAATTTTGAATTGGATCGGGCCCGATCTTTGTTGGGGGTGAACGAAGGGGCTGGCTTCATTGAAATTAACGCAGCTTGGAAAGAACGGCTTGCAGAACATCATCCCGATAACGGCGGAGATGAGCAGCTTGCGAAGATGATAAACCGGGCACGGGACATCTTATTGGAAGAGTTGGAAGCATCCGACCACAAATAAGCGCTCTTTCGCATATCGTCGGTAGCGCTGGATTTGCGCACATTTCGAGCCTATAAGCCCGGGCAAATCCAACAAGTAAGGCCTATGCCATGACCGCTGCCAACACCCATGAATTTCATCCCACTTCCCTGCGCGAATATGACATTCGCGGCATTATCGGAGAGACGCTGGGAGCGGAGGATGCCTATGCCATTGGCCGGGGATTCGGGACCTTAATCGCCCGTGATGGCGGCACAGCGGTCGCCACCGGATTTGATGGTCGTGACAGCTCTCCGATGCTGGAAGAAGCGCTTGTCCGCGGGCTCAATGATGCCGGAATCAACGCCATTTCTGTCGGTATGGGTCCCACTCCTATGCTTTATTACGCTGAAAGCGTGCTGGAACAGGTCCAAGGCGGTATCATGATCACCGGCAGCCACAATCCAGCCAATTATAACGGCTTCAAAATGGTCTTTCAGGGGCGCCCTTTTTTCGGCGCGGATATTCTCGGCCTCGGCAGCATGGCGTCCGAGGGTGACTGGGATCAGGGCAGCGGCACGTTCGAGCGGATCGACATTGAAGATGAATATGTCGAACGTCTGTTGAAGAATTTCACCGGCGACGCATTCAAGGTCGCATGGGATTGCGGCAACGGCGCGGCCGGACCGGTTATCGAGAAACTGACCAGACTGCTGACCGAACGCGGCGCGGGTGAACATCATCTGCTCTACACCGATGTCGACGGGTCTTTCCCCAATCATCATCCCGATCCGACCGAGGAGAAAAATCTCGTGGACCTCAAAGCGCTGGTCGCGGACAAGGGCCTCGATTTCGGTGTGGCCTTCGACGGCGATGGTGACCGGATTGGCGCGATCGACGGTGACGGCCGGGTGATCTGGGGCGACCAGCTGCTGCAAATCTATGCTGAGGATGTGCTGAAAAGCGAGCCTGGCACCACGATCATTGCCGACGTCAAGGCATCACAGGCCTTATATGACCGGATCGCGGCGCTCGGCGGCAAGCCGCTGATGTGGAAAACCGGCCATAGCCTGATCAAGTCGAAGATGAAGGAAACCGGATCGCCGCTTGCTGGCGAGATGAGCGGCCATGTGTTTTTCAAACATGATTATTACGGTTTTGACGATGCGCCTTATGCCGCAATCCGGCTGATTCAGGCAGCAACCAATATCGGCAAGAGCGTGACCCAATTGCGCAGCGATATGGTGGATATGATCAACACGCCGGAAATGCGTTTTCAAGTTGATGAAAGCCGCAAATTCGCGGTGATAGACGAGATATTGGAGCGGCTGTCGGCCAGCGGGGCCGATGTCAACGATACTGACGGCGCACGGGTCAATACCGAAGACGGCTGGTGGTTGCTGCGGGCCAGCAATACCCAGGATGTGCTGGTTGCCCGGGCCGAAGCCAAATCGCAGGACGGTCTCGACCGGCTGATGGCGCAGATTGACGAACAGCTGGCCCTATCGGGACTGGAGCGCGGGGAAACAGTGGGCCATTGATCCAGGACTAGAGACTGGCGAGAACATGAGGGCCCTCTGGTCTTAGATGAAGGTCGCAGAGCCCATGCTGGTTCCCGGGCCGACCGACGAGATCAGGAGGATGGCCGAACAGAAGATGGCGGCGAAACCGGCGGCAATTTCCTGATGTAGCGTGAAGCGGGGCATGGTTTTTTCCTTCCTATTGGTTTGCGTTATGCGATCAAGGCAGCAGAATTTTGAACAGCCGGGCCGATGCTTGCGGCAACAAGAATAGCGGCTGAGAAAAGAGCGGCAAAAGCAGCGGCGGCTTGATTCTGGATGTTTACGTTGGTCATTTTCAATTTCCTTTTTGTCTAAACTGGTGCTTCGCGGTTGTTGTTGCGAAGATGAAAACAACATTGCACGGGGCGTGCCAGTTTCATAATATCTATATTTTTCAATATTTTATTATAAATTTGGGAAAAGAACCGACTCACGAAGCGCTGATTAATAGGAAATATTGCCAATAATTGGTTTGCGTGATTGGTGCGGTACGCCAACAGACAGAGTGCGGCCCCGAACAGGAGCCCACGCGCAGCTCACAATCACCTCCCGGTTTCAACATCACATCCGTTTCTTATCGAAATGCACTATGGTCAGGCCCGATCCAATCGTTCAGGACCGTCTGAAAAAGGGATGGGGATTAGCGGATCATGGACCCGTATATTTACGTGGCAATCGTCAGCGCACTGGCTTTGCTCGCTTATTATTTCACATTGCTGATGGCAGGACTGGCGCGCGCCCGGTTCAAAATCGAGCCCCCTTCGCATAGCGGCCCACCAGAATATGAGCGCCATGTCCGGGCGCATCAGAACACATTGGAGCATCTGGTGCTGTTTCTACCTGGCCTGTGGTTGTTCGCCTATATCGTCAGCCCTTATTGGGCCGCCGGAATCGGATTGATCTGGCCTGTCATGCGGATCGGCTATGCTCTGGGATATCATAAGGCGCCGGAAAAACGTCTGCCTTGCCTCTATTTGAGCATGCCGCCTATCTATATATTCATACTTGGCACCTTGATCGGTGGCGTCGTTCAGCTTGTGAGAGGGTGAAACTAAACATGACCAAAGAATATGATCTGGTGATTCGCGGCGGCACCATCGCCGATGGCAGCGGCGGCGACCTTATGGATGGCGATATTGCGATCAATGACGGCAAGATTGCCGCGATCGGGCAACTGTCCGGGCAGGGCCGCGAGGAGATTGATGCCAGCGGCAAGATCGTCACCCCCGGCTTTATCGATGTGCACACCCATTATGACGGCCAGTGCATCTGGGCAGAAGAGCTCAGCCCGTCGTCTTCGCACGGCGTGACAACAGCCATCATGGGCAATTGCGGCGTTGGCTTCGCGCCCTGCCGCAAGGAAGATCACGACATGCTGATCAATGTGATGGAAGGCGTGGAAGATATTCCCGGCGTGGTCATGGCCGACGGCCTGCCTTGGAACTGGGAGACGTTTCCGGAATATCTCGACACCGTCGACAAGGGAAAGCGCGACATTGATATCGCCGCCTATTTGCCGCACTCGCCGCTGCGCGTCTATGCCATGGGCGCGCGCGGCGCGTCCCGCGAACCGGCCAATGACGATGATCTGGCGAAGATGCGCACGTTGGCGCGCGAAGCGATGGAGGCCGGAGCGATCGGTTTCGCCACATCCCGCCTTTCCATTCACAAGACCGCCGATGGCGGGGCTATCCCGACATTTGAAGCCGATGTAGCCGAACTGGAAGCGATCTGTGGCGGTATGAAAGATGCCGGGACGGGCACGTTTCAGGTGGTGCTCGACGCTTTCGTCGGTTGGGACAAGGAATATCAGGTGATCGAGCGGGTGGTGGAAAGCTCCGGACGGCCGGCGACCTTCACGCTGGCGTCCGGCAATGACGGCCCGCCGCGCTGGCGCAAGGTTCTCGATATGATCGAAAACACCAACGCCAATGGCGGCAAAGCGACCGCCCAGATCATGCCGCGCCCGATCGGGCTGATCGCCGGGCTGGAGCTGACGGTCCACCCGTTCATTCTCTGCCCGAGCTGGGCCAAGATTGCCGACTTGCCGATAGACGAGCAGGTAAAGGCCATGCGCGATCCGGAATTGCGGGCCGCCCTGATCAGCGAAGACTTTGAAGAGGGCCATCCGTTCAACGCGCTGGCCCGCGACTGGAACTGGCTGTTCCCGCTCGACAATCCACCGGATTATGCGCCGCCAAAAGAGATGAGCATGGCCGGGCAGGCAGCCGCCAAAGGCTGCACGCCGCAAGAGATCGCCTATGATCGATTGCTCGAAACCGAGGGCAAGGGCCTGTTCCTCGCGGCGCTGGGCAATTATGAAAATGGCACGCTGGCCAGCGCCCACAAGATGCTGAGCCACCCCCATTGCATTCCGGGGCTCGGCGACGGCGGAGCCCATTATGGCGCGATTTGCGATGCCAGCTATTCAACCTATTTGCTGACCCAATATGTTCGCAATCCGGGGCCGGAGCGCTTTGAGTTGGCCGAAGCCGTGCATATGCTGTCGCACAAGGCCGCCAAAGCGGTCGGCCTGAACGAGCGCGGCCTGCTCAAACCCGGCGCAAAGGCGGATATCAACGTGATTGATCTCGAAAAGCTACAGCTGCACTTGCCGGAAATTGTCCGGGATCTGCCCGCTGGTGGACAAAGGCTGCATCAGCGCGCGACCGGCTATGATGCCACCATCGTGTCCGGGGAAATCATTCGTCGCTTTGACCAATCCACCGGTGCCCGACCGGGTAAGTTGGTGCGCGGGGCGTGACCGAGACCATTCCCGAACAGACGCGCGCTGCTTGGGCAGATTTTCCGGAAGGCCTGACCAGCAAGCTAAGGCAGCTTCGTTCGCTGGTACTAGAGGTCGCAAAGGGCGATCCGGCCGTTGGGCCACTTGAAGAGACGCTCAAATGGGGCGAAGTTGCATTTCTGACGCCGGGCACAAAGTCAGGGACGACGATACGGATCAATCGGCACAAGAAGTCCGATGATGCATATGCCTTCTATGTACATTGCCAAACCGATCTGATCGACCGGTACAAACAATTATATGGCGACAGGCTGACGTTTGAAGGCAATCGCGCTGTGATATTCAATGCGAAGGACAGACTGCCCGTTGATGCGGTCAAACATTGCATTGCAATGGCACTGACCTATCATTTGCGAGATTCACGCTAGATTTTCTGACCCATGAATCGCGAAATATCGAAGAATTATTCGCTAGCCTTGGCCGGTTCACCAGACTCCGCGTGCATATCTGAAAAAATGCTCCAAATTGCTATGAATAGCGCCGCCACCAGCGGACCAATGACAATGCCGTTAATCCCGAAAAGCTGCAGTCCCCCAAGGGTGGAAATAAGCACAACATAATCCGGCATCCGCGTATCCCGGCCGACCAGAATCGGGCGCACCAGATTGTCGATCATGCTAATCACGAACACGCCGCAGAGGATCAGCACGACACCCTGCCAGACATAGCCGGTAACCAGCAAATAGAGGGCAACCGGGATCCAAACGAAGCCGGTGCCGATGGCGGGAATAAGCGAGAACAGCCCCATCAATACCGCCCAGAGCAACGCACCCCGGATATCAAGCGCCCAGAAGGCAAGGCCGCCGAGACTGCCTTGAATGATCGCGATAATCAGGCTGCCCTTAATCGTGGCGCGGATAACGATCAGGAATTTTTCCATCAATATTTGGCGTTTTTCTTCGCCCAGCGGAATCATCTGTTCGATACGGTCGGCCAAGGCCCGTCCATCGCGCAGCAGAAAGAAGGTCAGATATAGCATCACGCCAAGGCCCAGCAAAAACTGGAATGCACCCTGACCAACGCTCAGCAACTGGGTGACCAGAAATTCCAATATGGCGGATATCGATTGCTCTATCTCTGCCCTGATGCCGGCAAAGTCGTCATAACCATAAGCTGCAAGTTGGGCCTGCATCCAATTGGGCAAGGAGTTTCCAAACGCCTCGAACACGGCGCCAAAATCGATTTCTCCGGCCTGAATCCGTTGGTAGATAGTGCCGGCCTCTTGAACCAGAGCCATGCCGAGCAAGATGGCCGGCACCACGACCAGTAACAATATCAGGATCAGCGTGATTGCCGCGGCCAGATTGGCCCGGGACGGCATACGAACCAGCAGGGCTTCATAGACTGGACGGAACAGGACCGCGACCACAACGCCCCAGACGATAGCGCCGAAAAACGGCTCGATCAGCATCGCAAATGCCAGCGAAACAATGACGAGCAGTACGACCAGAAAGCCCCATTCGGCATTTTTCCTCGATGTATCTCGATTGTCCATTCACACCACTCTGCTTCGGTCTGTTGCGCGGACCGGGTTAAAAATTGCCACGAGCAACAGCTACGGGATTATTGAAGAGCGGGCAAGGATCAGCCGCTATCTCGCCGTGATCCCATCTCATGCGCCGCAACAATATCGGCCGCCTGTTCGCCTGCTCTGTTCAAATCTTTTGAAAGCTGCGACAATGGCATGGAGCGGCCCGGAAGGATGCCAGAAAGATACCGGAGTTGAAACAATAGAGCCCCATTCCAATGAAATGGTCGATGATCGCATTCCGTCAATCCTGACCGACTGGTTTACCACGCGCGGCTGGGCAATGCGGCAGCATCAGTTGGAAATGCTCGAAGCAGCACAAGCGGGCCGTCATGCCTTGCTGACGGCACCGACCGGTGCGGGCAAAACCCTAGCGGGATTTTTGCCGACGCTTGTTGATCTTATCGATCAAGAAAAATGCGATACGCTGCACACGCTCTATATCTCCCCGCTCAAGGCTCTCGCCGTCGATGTCCAGCGCAACCTGCTGACCCCCATAGAAGAAATGGGCCTGCCGATCACCGTCGAGACACGCAGCGGGGATACGCCAGCCAATCGCAAAGCGCGTCAGCGCGTCAAACCGCCACAGATATTGCTGACCACGCCGGAGTCACTCAACCTGCTGCTCAGCCAGCCGGATAGCTTCACCCTATTTGCCAATCTCAAGCGGGTGGTGATCGATGAAGTCCATGCCTTTGCCAGCGGAAAGCGCGGCGACCTATTGTCCCTATCGATGGCGCGGCTTCAGAAAATTGCGCCGGATATGCAACGCGTCGCTCTGTCCGCAACGATTGCAGAGCCGGATGATTTTTGCGCTTGGCTCGCTCCCTATGGCGATATCGACACCGTAACCCATGTGCGCGGCGCCGAAGGGGCGCCCGCCGATCTGTCGATCATGCTGCCCGAAACACCGGCTGGCGATCCGGTCCGCGTGCCCTGGGCTGGCCATGCCGGCGCTTATGCAATTCCGCAGGTGCTAGACGAGATTCGCGCCAACCGGATGACGTTGATCTTCTGCAACACACGCTTTCTGGCCGAATTCACCTTTCAAAAGCTGTGGGATATCAACGAGGAAACCCTTCCCATCGGCATCCATCACGGCAGCCTGTCGAAAGAAGCAAGGCGCAAGGTAGAAGGCGCCATGGCGTCGGGTAAGATGCGCGCGCTCGTCTGTACCGCTTCGCTCGATCTCGGCGTCGACTGGGGTGATATTGATTGCGTGATCCAAATGGGCGCGCCGAAGGGATCATCCCGCCTGCTCCAGCGCATTGGCCGTGCCAACCATCGACTTGATGTGTCATCCAAAGCGCTGCTCGTTCCCGGCAACCGCTTTGAATATCTGGAAGCGCAAGCGGCGCTGGATGCGGTGAACGAAGGCAGGCGCGATGGCGAACCCTTTCGCGCCGGTGGCCTGGACGTGCTCGCCCAACATGTGATGAGTTGCGCCTGCGCCGCGCCGTTTCAGGAGGAGGATTTGCGCGACGAAGTGCAAAGCGCCCTGCCCTATAGCGCGCTGACCCAGGAGCAGTTCGAACGGGTGCTGAATTTCACCCGCGATGGCGGCTATGCGCTCAAAGCCTATGACAAATTCAAAAGGCTGCGCCGGGATGCAAAAGGATTCTGGAATCTAACCCATCCGAAATTTGCCACCCAGCACCGGCTGAACGCCGGGATCATTGTCGACGCCGCGATGATGACCGTCCGGTTCAAAAATGGTCGCAATCTCGGAAAGGTCGAGGAAGGTTTTGCCGCCATGCTGTCAGTCGGCGACACATTTTTCTTCGCCGGGATGAGTCTTGAGCTGATCAAGATGGATAGCAGCGACGTCATCGTACGGGCATCAAAGAAAGCGGCGATGATCCCGAGCTACTCGGGGGCGCGGCTGCCGCTGACCACGCATTTGTCGGACCGGGTGCGTGGCTTTTTGACCGATCGTGCTGGATGGGCGCGCTTCCCCGATGATGTCCGCGAATGGCTGGAGATACAGGATCATCGTTCGGTCATGCCTGAGCCGGGACAGCTGCTGGTCGAGACCTTCCCGCATGAAAATCTCCATTATATGGTCAATTATAGCTTCGCCGGATGGAACGCCCATCAGTCGCTAGGCATGCTGCTCACGCGGCGGATGGAGGACCGGGGGCTGAAGCCCATTGGCTTTGTCGCCAATGACTATGCCTTGGCCTGCTTTAGCGTAGAGCCGGTGGAAGATCCCAAACCCCTGTTCAGTGCGGACATATTGGAGGATGAGTTTTTCGACTGGGTCGAAGGTTCGCATCTGCTCAAACGCGCCTTTCGCGAAGTCGCGGTCATCAGCGGTCTCGTCGACCGGCAGCATCCCGGAAAGCGCAAAACCGGTAAACAGGTTACCTTCTCCACCGACCTCATCTTCGATGTGCTGCGCAAATATGAACCTGACCATTTGTTGATGCAGGCAGCTTGGGCGGATGCCCGGTCACGGATGACCGATGTCGCGCGTCTGGGAGACCTTCTCGATCAAGCAGCCAATGCCTTGATCCATGTCGAGCTGGAGCGTGTCAGCCCCCTTGCCGTCCCCGTCTTGGTGATGATCGGACGAGAGCATGTCGCACAAGGCGCCACAGATGACGCACTGTTGATCGAAGCGGAATCGCTGATCAACGAAGCCATGAAGTTGGATTGAAACAGCGCGCTTCGCCAAGCCAAATTTGGAGAGAGTTGGTTTTTAGCGTAGGGTGCACCCATGATTGGTTCAATAACGCTATTCCCCCTCTTTACGTCGCTGTTCGCGGCCCAGCTCGCGAGCGCCACTCCGGTTGAACCCATAACCGAAGCCTTTGTTGCCGATGCGCTGCCCGAACAATTTCTCCAGCCCGATGCCGAACAAATCTCAATCGCGCAGGACCGGATGGACCGGATGACGGTTTCGGTCAGCATCTTGGATGACGGGCCTTATGAATTTATCATCGATACGGCCGCCCAGCGCACGATACTATCCAAAGAAATCGCGGGTGCGCTGGCGCTCGATATCGAAAATGTCGTCAATATTATCGCACTCGCCGGCTCCACCAGCGTGCAGACTGTCTACGTGCCCAGCCTGACGCTCGGCAAACGCAGCTATGAAAGCCTGATCTCTCCCACTTTCCGCTCTGCCAATATCGGTGCCGACGGCGTTCTTGGCCTCGACAGCCTGCAGGGGCAACGGATTCTCTTTGATTTTGTCGGAAACAATATCTCGGTCGAAGATACAGACAAAAAGCTGAAACGCCGGTCTCGTCGGGAAATCGTGGTGACGGCACGGCGGCGATCCGGACAATTGATATTCACCAACGCCACCATAGCCGGAATCAAAACCAACGTCATCGTTGATACGGGCGGGGAGCTGTCCATCGGAAACACGGCCCTGCAACGGCGATTGCGCCTCAAATCGTCGAGAATGGCGCAGATCGATCTTGTCGATGTCACCGGCCGGTCGGTGCAAGCCGACTATGGGGTCGCTGAAGAACTGCATATCGGGCGCGCGCGCTTTGGCGTCATTCCGATCGCTTTTGCGGATATTGCGCCCTTCAAAGCGTTGAAACTCGACAAAAAGCCGGCGCTATTTCTGGGCATGGACGCGTTGCGCAAATTTGACCGGATGGCGATCGATTTTGCCAACCGGAAAATCTATTTTCTGCTTCCCAAGGACATCTGAGGATGGTGCTTGTGAAGCTAGATGGCCCTTTTATCGCATCCCAATGGCAAGTGAGATGACAGCAACCGACCTAACGCCGTCAGGAACAATCAGACAGGAGATTTTATGCCAGCCTTTTCAACTAGCTTGATCCCGGCCTTCCTAGCGTCCACACTGGCGATGGCCTATCCCATTCCCTTCGGCCAACCGGTAACCCCCGGCAGCCTGACCAATCCTGAAGGGGAAATCATCGGTATCGATGAAGACCGTGCTGATCGGATGACCGTTCCGGTCAGCATAGAAGGCAAAGGGCCATTTTCTTTCGTCATCGATACCGGCGCTGAACGGACCGTGCTTTCCCACAAAGTTGCCAATAGGCTAGCACTGGAAGATGAAGAGCCTGCGGAATTGATGAGCATTGCCGGCACGACTATGGTCGACATGGTCTATGTGCCTAGCCTGACGCTGGGCCAGAAAAGCTATGAAGGCCTAGTCTCACCAGTTTTAGCCGCCCGGCACATTGGAGCCGACGGCATATTGGGTCTCGACGGTTTGCAGAATCAGCGTATTTTATTTGATTTCGTTGCCAATCAAATTGTCGTCGAAGACGCGGAACAAGTACGCCGTCGATCAAAATCGCGAGAAATTGTGGTGACCGCCAAACGGCGCTCGGGACAGCTGATCTTCACCGATGCGACAATTTCCGGCATTAAAGTCAACGTTATCGTCGATACAGGAGCGCAGGTTTCTATCGCCAATAGTGCGTTGCAGAAGCGCTTGCTGAAACGCGCGGCGGAATTGGGAGATGATAATTTCATGATCGCCGTCACCGGTGAGACCCTCGGAGTGAAATTTGGCAGATTACGCGATTTTCGCATCGGACGGGCCCACTTCTCCGGCCTGCCCGTTGCCTTCGCCGATGCCCCACCGTTTGAACGTTTCGGCCTTGCCGATAAGCCAACTCTGTTGATGGGCATGGATGTAATGCGGAAATTTGATCAGGTCGCGATCGATTTTCCCAAACGGAAAATCCACTTTCTGGCCCCAAAAAACGCGCAAAAAATCGTCAAGGAGCCACGATCCAGTCGGATCAAATCCTGACTGCGTCATCAAGCTGTGTCAGGCTGTTTCTTCCAAACTGAAAACCGGTTCTTCATCGCCATTTTTCCACTGCGGATATTTGACCATCGTCGCGACAAACAGCGGCGCGGCAAGATGGTCGCCTAGCCATTTCTGCAAAGCAGGCAAAGATAATGCATCGAACCACCCGCGGTCGTTGTTGGCGAACTGGCGGACGAAGGGGAATATTGCGTGGTCGGCTAGGCTGGGCTGCGTACCCATCAACTGTCCCGAATCCCGCAGCAGGCCATTTAGTTTTTCTAGAAAGGCCAGACCCTCTGCACGGTGCTCCAACGGGTCGACATTTTCATAGCGCGTGGGATATTTATAACGGTCAAGATTGTCTTTGAACGGGCCATCGGCTTCCGCAATCAATTCCGTTTCGGCGACACTGCCCTGCAGCCAGTTTGCTGGATCATTGCGGTCCAGAGCCCAATGCATGACCGCCAGACTCTCGTCGATCACCTGCCCGTCCGGCAGCACCAGCACCGGCACTGTGGCTTTTGGTGAGGCCGCGATCATTTCTTCCGGTTTGTCACGTAGCACGACCTCGCGCAGGCGGGCCGGAGTCTCGCTGACCAAGAGCGCCATCCTTGCGCGCATCGCATAGGGACAACGCCGGAAGCTATAGAGGACCGGCATATCGGTCATGCTGAGCCTAGATGCTGATGACCCTTTGCCGCCGCCTGTTCAACTTGGCGCTGGCGTTCGCGATAGCGGGCGCGCTGTTCGTCCGTGCGCTGGTCAATACAATGGGGGCAGGCCTCACCGGGAATATAATCCGGGGAAGCACGTTCCGCCACGTTCAACGGCATCCGGCACGCATAGCATTGGCCATAGTCGGATTCGCGCAAGCCGTGGCCAACGGCGACACGCTGGTCGAACAGGAAACAGTCGCCCTGCCAGACGCTGTCCGCTTCGGGCACGTTTTCCAGATATTTCAATATGCCGCCCTTGAGATGCTGGACATCATCAAAACCTTGCGCCTTCACATAGGCTGTCGCTTTTTCACAGCGGATGCCACCGGTACAGAACATGGCAATTTTCGGTGTCTTTTCCGAATCCTTGCGCAATTGTTCGGAGAAATCATCGAACCATGCCGGAAAGTCGCGAAAGGATTCGGTATTGGGATTGATTGCCCCATCGAAGCTACCAATCGCCACTTCATAGGCGTTGCGCGTATCGATTACGATTGTGTCCGGGTCGGCGATTAGATTGTTCCAGTCTGCCGGATCGACATAGGCACCCTTTTGCGTTGCCGCGTCGACACCTTCGACACCCATTGATACGATTTCTTTCTTCAACCGGACTTTCATCCGCAGAAAGGGCATCTCGCTCGCTTCGGAATATTTGACTTCCAGATCGGTGAAGCGGGGCAGCAAACGCAAACCGTCAATCACCGCATCAATAGCATCGGACGTGCCGGCGATCGTGCCGTTTATCCCTTCATCGGCGAGCAAGATCGTACCCTTAAGGCCATGCTCCTCGCACAGCGCGAGCACTTGCAGCCGCAGAGCGGCGGGATCATCGACCACCGCGAAATGATAGAGCGCAGCGACTTTTACGGGAGATACAGATTCGGTCATGGCAGCGCATATAGGGCCGCTGCGCGAGAAATTCCAACCCGGTGGCTTGCATAGCATGATTGTTCATCGCATAGCATCTCCATGGTTCCCCTTCTGTTCGCCAATCATCATTTTGATATCGTGGCTCCGGCCGCGCTCTACTGGCCGGATAAAAATGCGCTCTTGGTTGCCGATCTCCATTTGGAAAAAGCCAGTTTCTTTGCGCGGCAAGGCCAGATGCTGCCGCCTTATGACAGTCAGGCAACCCTGTCTGCCTTGGCCAATCTAGTCCGCGAGACCGGCGCGACTGCGGTGTTCTGCCTCGGCGATAATTATCATGATGGCGAAGGCGAGGCGCGACTCGAGTCCGATGCAGCAGAGCAATTGACCCGAATGACCAGCGCGCTCGAATGGATCTGGATCACCGGCAATCATGACCGTGATGTCGCAGGCCTTTGGGGCGGTACGGTGGTCGACGAATGGACAGGTGCCGGCCTGGCACTAAGGCATGAAGCAACAGCAGCCAGCCGATTGCCGGAAATCTCCGGCCACTATCATCCCAAAATCCGCATTGCGGTGCGGGGGCGCCATGTGTCGCGGCGATGCTTCGTCAAAGGCACTCATCATCTAATTCTGCCCGCGTTCGGAGCGCTCACCGGCGGCATGGCGGCAAATGATCCGGCCATCGAGGCCTGTGTTGGCGGGCCAGCAGAAGCCATCATCGGTCTGAAAGAAAAGCCCGTTCGATTCCCGTTACCCTTTAACGATCGACCAATTGAACCGATGAATGAAACACAGCTTGCATTGCCTCTGGCCACAAACCGCCGCTGACTGCTAACGGCCCGTTCATGGATCGATTCGCCCCCTATCGCGCCCAGCTGGACGCGCTCGAACATTCCGGACGAAAACGGAAACTGGCTGTTCCCACCGGCAGAGATTTTTCTTCCAATGACTATCTTGGGCTAGCGCGCAGCCCCTTTCTAAAAAAGGCCGCACAGGTCGCCATTGCCGATGGCATTGCCCACGGGTCCGGCGGATCACGGCTGCTCGGTGGCAACCATCCCGAGCATGAAGCGCTGGAAGCCTTTGCCGCCGAACATTATGGTTCAGAGACAAGCCTGTTCTTCGGCTCCGGCTTTGCCGCGAACAGCGCATTATTCGCCACCCTGCCGCAAACCGGCGATCTCGTATTATACGATGCGCTTATCCATGCGAGCGTTCATGACGGCATGAAGCTGGGCCGCGCCGACTTCACATCCTTTCCCCATAATGATTGCAACGCAGTCGAGCGGGAAATTCGCGCATGGCGCGCGTCTGGCGGCATGGGCACTGTCTGGATCGCGGTTGAAAGCCTATACAGCATGGATGGCGACCGCGCGCCGCTGACCAATCTCGCGCAAATTGCCGACAGGCATGACACAATGCTGGTGATTGACGAAGCCCATGCCGTCGGCGTGTTTGGTGAAGGCGGTAAGGGTCTGGCGGGCGATATCGGCGGACGAGATAATGTCATCATTTTGCGCACCTGTGGCAAGGCGCTGGGCGGTGACGGCGGTCTGTTGACCATGCCGAACATCATGCGAGAATTTTTCATCAATCGCGCGCGGCCGTTCATCTTCTCCACAGCGCCCAGCCCGTTGACCGCGCATCTGGCCCATCAAGCCATCACTTATGTGGCAAATAATCCTTCACTACAGGCCGATTTGTCGAGCCATATAGCGATCGCCCGGAATTGCTTTGCTGGCCTGTGTCTCAGCGATGGGCAAGACAGCCAGATTTTCCCTATCATTCTGGGTGAAGACAGGCTCGCGGTGGTCATCGCCCAAACGCTGCAGGGCCAGGGGTTTGACGTCAGAGCCATCCGTCCACCGACGGTACCAGCTGGCACCGCACGCCTGCGCATCTCACTGACCCTGAACGCAACGCAAGATGACATTCACAATCTATCCCGCGCATTGCGCGAAGCTCTAGCGATAGCCGAGGCAGCATGAACCAAAAATTTGTCATTACCGGTACCGATACGGATATCGGAAAAACCATTTTTGCCGCAGCGCTTACCGCCGCCTTGGAAGCCAGCTACTGGAAACCGGTTCAGGCGGGAATCGCGGATGGCACGGACAGCGAGACCGTTGCACGGATCGGCGGGGTCGATCCTTCGCGGATATTGCCCGACCGCTACCGATTGGAGATTCCCGCATCACCCCATTATTCGGCAGCGCAAGAAGGCGTAACCATTAGACTGGAGGATCTCGACATCCCACAGGTCGACGGCCCGCTAATCATCGAAGGAGCGGGTGGCGCGTTGGTTCCGGTCAATCCGGAACTGCTGTTCGCCGATCTCTTTGCCCATTGGTCACTGCCGGTGATCATCGTCGCGTCTACCAGTCTCGGGACCATCAACCACAGTCTGTTGACGATCGAAGCGCTGCGCTGCCGCAACGTGCCGATTCACGGCATTGCCTTCATCGGCGATGAAAATGTCGATAGCGAGCAAACCATCTGCCGGATCGGCGCCGTGCCCCATCTCGGACGTCTGCCGATCATCGACGATCTTGCGCCGGAGCCGTTGCGAGATGCTTTCAACGCCCATTTCAATCGTGCGGACTTCGGAGCATGAGCATCAATATCTGGCATCCCTTCACCCAGCACGGATTGGGCGAACCGATTCCGGAAATCGCGCGAGCCGAAGGCGCGGCTCTCTATAAAGCCGACGGCACTAGAATCATTGATGCGATATCGAGCTGGTGGGTGCAAACTCATGGCCATTGCCATCCGAAAATCGTAAGCGCAATTCAGGAGCAAAGCGCCAAGCTGGACCAGATGATCTTTGCCGGATGGACACATGAACCCGCCCGCGAACTAGCGGCCGGCCTATCGGATTTTCTGCCAGAATCGTTGGACCATATTTTCTTTTCCGACAGCGGATCAACCGCGGTCGAAGTGGCCCTGAAGATGGCGCTCGGCTATTGGCACAATCGCGGCGATGCCCGTCAGAAGATCCTCGTGATGGAACATAGCTATCATGGCGATACAATCGGCGCGATGTCGGTCGGCGCGCGCGGCGTGTTCAATCAGGCTTATGCGCCGCTGCTGTTTGATGTCGGGACCATAGCTTTCCCCGACGCGGGCTCGGAACAGAAGATGCTCGACCAGCTCGAAGCCTATTGCCGGAACAAAGATCATCCTCCGGCAGCGCTGATTGTCGAGCCCTTGATTCTCGGTGCGGGTGGCATGAAGGTCTATAGCCCCGAAATATTGAAACAGATGGCCGCGATCTGCCGCGCATATGATGTCCTGTTCATCGCCGACGAGGTCATGACCGGCTGGGGCCGCACCGGAACGGTCTTTGCCTGCGAGCAGGCAGGCATTGAACCGGACATATTGTGCATGGCCAAAGGTCTCACCGGGGGCGTCATTCCGCTGGCCGTCACCGCCGCTACCGATGCGCTATATCAGGCGCATTTCTCCAAAGACCGCGCGCAGATGTTCTTCCACTCCAGCAGCTTTACCGCCAATCCAATTGCTTGTGCGGCGGCAAACGCCAATCTGCAAATCTGGCGCGACGAACCGGTTCAGGGCCGGATCGACGACATTATCGCTTCCCATCAAAATTTTACACAGAGGCTGATGCACAAAGAAAATGTCAGCGGATTGCGTCAATGCGGAACCATATTGGCCTTTGAAATCGACGATAATGCGGGCGACTATATGTCTGAACTAGGCCCGCAACTCCTAGGTTTTTTCAGAGATTACAATATATTACTTCGCCCCTTGGGCAATACGGTCTATATCATGCCTCCGTATTGTATCGGCCGCGAGGATATGGAATCCATCTATACTGTTGTTGAGGAAGCGATTGACCATTTCCATAGCAACTGATCGGCAAGTGAGAGGGGTTTTTGCATAAGCCTCCAAAAACCGGCAAGGAAAGACCATGGAAATAATTGATTCTCTGATGGTAAAAATCGCGCTGATCGGCCTGCTCGGTATCGGCGCCCAATGGATTGCATGGAGAACCGGCCGTCCGGCCATTGCGCTCATGCTGATCGTCGGCGTTATTGCCGGGCCTATATTGGGCATTATCGATCCGGAACGCGATTTCGGAGCATTGCAGGAACCCATCATCAAGCTGGCCGTCGCGGTGATTCTATTTGAAGGCGGCCTCAGTCTAAACTTCCGTGAACTCCGGCAAGCGGGCGGCGCAGTGACCGCAATGGTGCTGGTTGCTGGTCCCATCGCCTGGGTCTTGGGTACCGGGGCGGCGCATTATGGTGCGGGCCTCTCTTGGGAAATCTCGGCCTTGCTCGGCGGCATCATGATCGTCACTGGTCCGACCGTCATTGGTCCGATGCTACGCACATTGCGAGTACCATCGCGGGTCCGCAATGTTCTGAAATGGGAAGGCATTGTAAATGATCCCATAGGCGCGCTGCTGGCCGTCGGCATCTATGCCTATATTACCTATGAAGGCGCCGATGCGAATATCGCAGTCATCAGCATGGATGTCCTCGCCGCAAGCTTCATCGCCGGGCTAATCGGTGCCGGGCTTGGCTTTGCCATCACCTGGCTGTTCCCCAGAGGCCTGGTGCCGGAATATCTGAAAGCCCCGTTTCTGCTGGTTACGGTCATCGCGGGCTTTGTCATCGCCGATCTGATCAAACATGAAACCGGACTGATCACGGTGACCGTGATGGGTATCGTTCTGGGCAACCGACAAATATATTCCAGTCAGGCGCTTTATCGATTCAAGGAAGATCTGGCAGTGCTGCTGATATCCGGTGTCTTCATCATATTGTCCGCGACATTGGATTGGGAAACGGTGCAGCAGTTCCGGCCACAATTTGTCATCTTCCTGATCTTGCTCTTGTTCGTCGTGCGGCCCATTTCCGTATTGATCGCCCTGCTGTTCAGCTCGCTGCCGTGGCGCGAACGCTTGTTCATCGCCTGGATAGCGCCGCGCGGTATTGTCGCCGTCGCGATCACCGGACTATTTGCGATCCGGCTGGTCGATCACGGATTCCCGGGCGCGGAAGCGCTGGTTCCCCTTAGCTTTGCTGTCGTTATCGCGACCATTTTCGCCCATGGCTTTTCAGCATCATGGGTTGCCGAGCGACTGGGGATTGCAGAAGGCAAAGGCGAAGGAGTCTTGATTGCCGGAGCCAATCGCTGGTCGATTGCTCTGGGCAAAATGCTCAGATCTCTCGATCTTGATGTCCTGATCACCGACAACAGCAAA
This sequence comes from Parasphingorhabdus sp., assembly GCF_039939955.1. Taxonomy (GTDB): domain Bacteria; phylum Pseudomonadota; class Alphaproteobacteria; order Sphingomonadales; family Sphingomonadaceae; genus Parasphingorhabdus. The sequence continues at coordinate 214,292 of NZ_JBDVHS010000002.1, forward strand.
TTCGCCTTGCGCCGGGCGCGCCGCGAAGGGCTCGAGGTCCATCATGGCGACGTGCTCGACGAAGCCCATAATGACAATATCGATATGGGTGAATATCAACATCTTATCGCCGCCACCGACAATGACAGCCAGAATCAGTTAATCACGGCCGATCTGGGTCCCGAAATGGGCTATGAGCAGATCAGCCGGCTGGCCAATGACGGACAAGGCAAGAGCCGGGTTGGGCATGGGCGACTCTTGTTCGAATCCGGTGCTGACTTCGGCACTTTGCTCGACCGCGATCTAGCTGGCTGGCGATTCAGCAAAACCAATATCACCGAGAAGTTCACCGTCGAACATTACCGCAAAAATCTGGAAAAAGACGAAGAGCCGCTCGCCGTGTTCAAACCGGACCGGCGTCTGCTATTTTTCGCAACCGATACCCGGCCGGTGATAGAAAATGGTGATATCGTGATCAGCTATGTCGCCGCGGTCACAGCCGAGGAACGCAAAGCGGATCGTGCGGCTAAAGAAAGCGAAAAAAGCGACGAAAGCTGATTATCCTGCCTGTGTTGTGCGCGGACCAAATAGGGCCGTGCCAACCCGGATATGGGTGGCGCCGAGCTTTACAGCGCTTTCAAAATCCCCCGACATTCCCATGCTGAGTCCGGCAAGGCCATGATCATGCGCCAGCTTCGCAAGCAATGCAAAATAGGGAACCGGATTGGAATTCTCCGGAGGAACCGCCATCAAACCTGCTACGGATAGGCCGGCTGCTCGGGCTTGGCCGAGCAGCTCGGGAACAGCGCTGATATCACAACCACCTTTTTGAGGTTCTTCCCCGATATTGACTTGCAGATAGCACGGAATGTGGCGGTCTTGCTGGTCCATTTCCTTTGCCAGAGCCTTGACCAGAGAGGGCCGATCCAGCGAATGGATACTATCGAAAAGCGCCACCGCTTCCGCAGCCTTGTTGGATTGCAACTGGCCAATCATATGCAGCTCTATATCGGGATATTCCGTTTTCAACGCAGGCCATTTCTCCGCTGCTTCTTGTACGCGGTTTTCACCAAACACACGATGGCCAGACGCAATCAATGGTCGAATTTCCTCGGCACTGCGGGTTTTCGACACCGCGATGAGCGTAATATCGGATGGTTTGCGGTCCGCTATCCGGGCCGCTTTTTCCATCTTGCTGCGGATGTCGTTCAATGCCGGGTCTGCCAAATTCGTATCTTTCTCAGTCATTCTCTTTCGCCAAGCGTCGGTCTATAGGGCTGCTTATGTTGCGAGACCAGCCCTGCCCTGCTTTGCCCAGTCTAACGGATTCGGTCCTCCCCCGGATATGGCTGTTCACCGATCAGCGGAATGATGATTCTCTCCGGCAAGCCATACTGCGCCTGCCGCGCGGAAGCGGCATTGTCTTTCGCCACTATCATTTGCCCGAGCCATTGCGGCGGGAGCGGTTTGAAACAGTCAAAATACTGGCACGACGTCAGGGGCATTTGCTGTTCCTCGCCGGAACACCAACACTGGCCAAGCGCTGGCGCGCCGATGGAATATATGGACGATTCTCGCGCCGGTCCATATTTGGCCCGATGCTGCACAGCGCACCGGTTCACAATGCCCGGGAAATCCAGCAAGCCAATCGCGTCGGGGCGGATATCTATTTTCTGTCCCCGATCTTTGCAACCCGGTCCCACCTCGGCCAACGACCCTTGAACCCGGCACAAGCCCAACGCTTGGCCGCTCAGTGCAAAGGCGCCGTCATATTATTGGGCGGTATGAGCCAGAAACGCTATCGGACACGCAAAAACGCCACGACCCATGGTTGGGCAGCGATCGACGCTTTCAGCTAATCAGATTTTTAGAAGCGGAACTGGGTTCCGACATAGACCGCTTGGCTGTCCTGACGGTTGTCAGTCAGAGGCGCCATCCGGTCACGCTCATTGTTAATCCGGACACCGGCGGTCACGTCAAGATTGCGGGTAAGCGAATAGCTGCCACCGACATCAAGCGTATAATCTTTCTCACTGGCATCCAACGCGCGCGGCGCTGCATTGATCGGTGCGCTCGCATCCAGCGACATGCGCGTGTTGAAACGGCTCTTCTTGCCGGTCTTTTCTTCGCCGAGCAGTCTTCCCGCGCCAATTTCTGAAAGGTCAGGCATATCGCTGCCCAGCTTCTTAACCGGAAGCGCAAAGCTCTTCAGCCCTTTGGCTGAACCAAGGCTATAGGAAACAGGTGCAATTTTAGCCGCTGTCGTCAGACCCATTCCGGAAGCCGCTGCCAAGACATTTTCACGAATGGAAACAGCATCGGACTTCTGGCGAACCACTACAGTGACGGAACGTTCTCCGTCACGCGTGCCGCCAGCCGGCGTGAATTTGAAACTCGCATTTCCGCGCAATGCGCTAAGCTTGAACTTCGCTTGAAGATCTGGATCAGCGCCAGCAACGGTGAAGGAACCAACCGATCCCAATGTTTTCAGGGACACCATTGCGTCATCACTGGAAAGAATCTTCGCCAGAGCAGGAGTCATAGCAAGGCCGGAGATCGCGAGTCCCGTCGCTAACCAACCGAAATGACTACCCTTTTTCTTCATGACGAATGCGATTCCCCTTAGAACGAATCTTTGTATACTAGAATCTGTCCATCTGCACGAGTCAGCATATTGTTTTTATCCGATTTTCTGAAACTAGCGGGTTTCTGTTGCAGATCGGTTACGCTTTGGTCCAGACACTATGTTGATGTTACGGCATAGCGCAATAAAGATGAACCGGACATGATTATGCAGCTATTCAACTGGCGTTCAGTCGATACTGCACAAGAGCGAAAAATGCGCTTGTGCTTGCCCCCTGCGGCAAAGCATTTATAGAGAGCGCTGAAATGATATTATGTCCGGAACAAATCCCATCATCAGGATTTTGTGTCGGCGCAATTTGCAATCAGGAGCGCCTCATGTCCCGCCTCAATTCTTCGTTAATCCTGCGATCTGCAACCGCTGGCCTGCTGACGCTTTCCTTGCTCTCCGCATGCGGCGGCAAAGAGCGGCCAAAAGCCGATCTCGCGGCATCACAGATCACGACAATTGGCGTGAACAGTTATCTATGGCGCGCATCGCTGGACGCCTTGTCCTTCATGCCGCTGACCCAGACCGACAGCAATGGCGGCGTGATTTTGACCGACTGGTATGTGAACCCGCAAAATCCGGGCGAGCGGATGAAAATCAATGTCTCGATCCTGGACCAGGACCTGCGGGCCGATGCCTTGCGCGTCGCGGCATCGCGTCAGGTTGCCAGCAATGGCACATGGGTGGACGCTCCGGTCAAGGCCGCGACCACGCAGAAGCTTGAACAGATCATCCTCACCAAGGCCCGCGATTTGCGGCGCGGTGCGATCACCAACTAACCCTTCCTGCTACATCATGGGGCCGCAATGACCGATCAGCGATTCAATCCACTGGCGGCGGACAAACGCTGGCAAGAGCGCTGGTCAACCGCCGGCACTTTCGAAGCGGACGACGCCAGCAGCAAGCCGCGCAGCTATGTGCTCGAGATGTTTCCCTATCCGTCGGGCCGCATCCACATGGGCCATGTCCGTAACTATACGATGGGCGATGTGCTTGCCCGTTTCCGGCGGATGCAGGGCTATGAAGTGCTGCACCCGATGGGCTGGGACGCCTTCGGTATGCCGGCGGAAAATGCCGCGATGGAGAAAAAAGTCCATCCCGGCGAATGGACAAGAGCCAATATTGCTTCAATGCGCAGCCAGCTGAAAACGCTGGGCTTTGCCTTTGACTGGAGCCGCGAGCTGGCGACCTGCGAACCGGATTATTACGGGCAGGAACAGGCGCTGTTCATCGATCTGTTCGAGGGTGATCTGGTCTATCGCAAGGAATCGGCGGTCAACTGGGACCCGATCGATATGACCGTGCTCGCCAATGAGCAGGTGATCGACGGCAAGGGCTGGCGGTCCGGTGCTCCGGTCGAGAAGCGCAAGCTCAGCCAATGGTTTCTGAAGATCACCGATTTCGCCGAAGATCTGCTGGCCGGTCTGGACGAGCTCAAAGGCTGGCCGGAAAAAGTGCGGCTGATGCAGGAAAACTGGATCGGCAAGTCGCAAGGCCTGCAATTTCATTTCAATTTGGCGGAAGCGCAAGGCGATATTGCCAGTGTCGAGGTTTTCTCGACCCGCCCGGATACGATTTTCGGTGCGAGCTTTGCTGCCTTGTCGGCCGACCATCCGCTGACGCAGCGACTGGCCAAAGATAACGACGCGCTCGCCGCCTTCGCTGAAGAATGCAAGGCAGGTGGCACCACCGCGGCCGAGCTCGAAACGATGGAGAAAAAGGGCTTCGATACCGGCCTGACGGTTACCCATCCGCTTGATCCAGATTGGCAATTGCCCGTCTATGTCGCCAATTTCGTGCTGATGGATTATGGCACCGGCGCGGTATTCGGCGTGCCCGCCCATGACCAGCGCGATCTCGATTTCGCCCGCAAATATGATCTGCCGGTCAAACGCGTGGTTTCCGATGGTGAGGAGACAGACGCTCTGTTCACCGGCAATGAAGCCTATACCGGTCCCGGCAAAATCGTGAACAGTGCCTTTCTCGACGGCATGACGGTCGAAGCGGCGCAACAAAATGTAATCGACCGCGCGCAATCAGAAGGCTGGGGCAAGGCCCAGACCACCTGGCGGCTGCGCGACTGGGGCGTTTCGCGCCAGCGCTATTGGGGCACACCGATCCCGATCATCCATTGCGATGATTGTGGTCCGGTGCCGGTGCCCAAAGACCAGCTGCCGGTCACCCTGCCCGAAGATATCGATTTCGAAACGCCGGGCAATCCGCTGGAGCGGCACGCGACGTGGAAACATGTCGATTGCCCGAAATGCGGCAAGGCGGCGCGGCGCGAAACCGACACACTCGACACATTTGTCGACAGCAGCTGGTATTTCCTGCGCTTTGCCAGCCAGCCGGACGACCGGCCCTTTGATCCGGACGTGGTTAAACAATGGCTGCCGGTCACCCAATATATCGGCGGCGTCGAACATGCGATCCTGCATCTCCTCTATGCGCGTTTCTGGACGCGCGCTTTGGCGAGCATCGGCAAGCTGGATTTTGCCGAACCGTTCGAAAGCCTGTTCACCCAGGGCATGGTGACGCACGAGACCTATAAACATGGTGACGGCAGCTGGCTTTCGCCGGACGAGGTCGAGAAAAACGGCGCAGACTGGGCCGTGATTTCCGACGGTTCTCCGGTCACGACAGGCCGGGTCGAGAAAATGTCGAAGTCGAAGAAAAATGTCGTCGACCCCGATCCGATCATCGAACAATATGGCGCCGACGCGGTGCGTTTCTTCATGCTGTCCGACAGCCCGCCGGAACGCGACCTGCCATGGTCCGAGGCCGGCATCGAAGGCAGCTGGCGCTTTGTCCAGCGGCTGTGGCGTCTGTTCATTGCCGTCGCCGACGGGACCGATACAGCTCTCGGTGAAGACAAAACGCTCCGCCGCAAGCTTCATCAGACCGTGGCCGGTGTCGCTGGCGATGTCGAAGCGCTCTCCTTCAACAAGGCGGTGGCGAAGATATTCGAACTGGTCAATCTGATCGAGAAATCACAGCCTTCTGCAGACCGGACCACGGCGATCAAGTCGCTGGCCCGGATTGTCGCGCCGATGGTCCCGCATATTGCCGAGGAAGCATGGGCTTTATTCGGCGAAGACGGCTTGATCGCCGACGCGCCCTGGCCGGAGGTGGACGAAAGCCTGCTGGTCGATGATGAAGTCACCATAGCGATACAGGTGCGCGGCAAGCTGCGCGATACGATCACCGTCGCCAAGGGCAGCAGCAAGGATCAGCTCGAAGAGCTTGCTCTCGCATCCGAGAAGGTGCAGCGTAGCTTGGACGGAGCGGAAATAAAGAAGGTGATTGTCGTGCCCGACCGACTGGTCAATATCGTTATATGAGCAATATGATTGCCCGGATCGCCTTGCTGGTAACAATGTCGGCAATGCTGACGGCCTGCAACTTGCGGCCACTTTATGCCGGTGGAACTACGGGCGTTGTCGCACAGAAACTTGGCGATATCGAAATTGAACCAATTGCCGGTAAAGCTGGTTGGTTGACACGCAATGCGCTGAAGGATCAACTTGAAGCCTTCGGGGGGCAACAGACGAAATACCGCCTGACCGTGACACTGGACGACAAGATTGCAGGCTTTGGCGTGCGCAGTGATGACCGGATCACCCGCGAACGCAGAACTTTGCGCGCGCGCTATCAACTCGTCCGCTTGGCCGATTCCGTTGTCGTACTCGATGCGACAGCCGGTTCCGATGCCGGTATCGACGTCGTCTCTTCGGAATATGCGACGCTCGCGGCAGAAGATACCGCGCTAGAAAATCTCGCTACCCGCGTTGCCAATCAGATTGTAACCCGCATTTCTCGATTTGCCCGGGAAGAGGCTAACGCGTCACCGGATCCATGAAGGTCAAACCGGAAGACATTGTCAGGCGCTTTCATGCCGATCCCAATCATTTCCGACTGGTCCTATTATGCGGTCCCAATGTCACCCGCTGCCAAGCGTTGGTCGAAGAGCTCGTGCAACCATTGGCCCAATCGGCCGAACGGGTTGATCTCACCATTACCGACATCAATGACAGTCCTGCCAGGCTGAATGATGAGGCCAATTCCGCTTCCCTGTTCGGAGACAAGCGCTATCTCGTCTTGCGATTAAACAGCGGTGAAGCGGTTCGGGCAACCGCTGCAATCGACAATCTTTTGGCGAGCGAGGCTGGCGGCGATCCGGTGTTTGTTATCGCACCCGGCATGGGTGATAAAACCGCTCTGGCAAAAACCATCATAGCTGCATCCGATGGATTGATCGCGACATGCTATGAAACAACACCACAACAAGCCGCAGCAGCCATCGGCGCCATGGCAAAAGACGAAGGTCTTCAACTCGGTCGAGACATGGCGCAAGAAATCGCCGCGCTAACCAGCAACGACCTCGTATTGGCGCGTATGGAAGTCGAAAAAATCGCGCTATATCTGGATGCAAGCCCGGAAAACCCAAAGACTCCAGAACCCGATATTCTTCTTTTGCTCGGTGCAGAGAATGACGAAGAAGATATCAGCCTCTTGATCAACGCCGCATTGAATGGCGATGCTCCCCGTTTGGCGCAAGAAATTGCCGCTACGCGCGCGCAAGGCATCAGCGAAATCGGACTCATCCGGGTCATGCTCCGCCATCTCACGAAACTCGCGGAACTGCGCAGCAAGGTGGATAAAGGAGGGAATGTCGATTCCGTTGCCGGACATCCGAGCGTCTTTTTTAAAGACCAGAAACATTTCAAACGGCAACTGCGAATCTGGCCGTCAGCGCATATCAGCAGACTGATCGAGCGGGTTTTGCAATTGGAAATCACGATGAAAAGCAGCGGTCAACCGGACCATGTGCTGCTCGAAGAGGAGCTGCTGCTGATCGCGCGGAAAGCCGCTAGCAGTCGTTAGATCCCTTGACCGGCTGTCAACGAACATCCATCTACGCCCGATGGAAAAAATAATATTGAGCGAAGAACAATGGCGGCAACAATTGTCGCCGGAACAATATCATGTGCTGCGCGAAGCGGGGACCGAACGGGCTTTTACCGGCGCATTAAATGCCGAATATCGCAACGGAGAGTTTTTCTGTGCGGGTTGCGACAGCAAATTGTTTGAATCCGACAGCAAATTCGACAGCGGTTGCGGCTGGCCAAGCTTTTCCGAGCCTGCCGATCCAGATGCGGTTACAGAAATAGAAGACAATAGCCTCGGTATGCGCCGCATCGAGATACGCTGTTCCACCTGTGACGGCCATCTCGGCCATGTTTTTCCTGATGGACCGACAGAAACCGGCCTTCGCTATTGCATGAATAGCGCCGCCATGGCCTTTCAGCCCAAGGCCGATTGATTTTTCCCTGTCATTCCCCGTTCAGCCTGCAGTAAGGCTCGAACACGCTAGAAAAACTGCAATTCAGTATATTTGGGTAGATTGTTATGGCGCGGGGCAAAAAACGCAGCAAAAAGCAGGGACCAGTGCGCACTTGGCTGTGGCGGCTGTTCAAAGCTGGCCTGGTAGCCGGTTTTCTGGCCGCAATCGCCCTGGTCGTTGCGGTGTTGGTCATCCGCTCGTCACTTCCCGGATTCCAAGACCTGAAATCTTCACCCAATGGGCAAATGATCCGGGTGCTGGATGTGAACGGCAAAGAGCTCTTCTCCATGGGGCCAAGCTTCGGCGAGTGGTTGGATTATGGAGACATACCGCAGGTCATGAAAGATGCGATGGTGGCGGTCGAAGATCGGCGCTATGAGAGTCACCCTGGCGTGGATCCGATTGGTATCGCCCGGTCAGTATACGTCAGATTCGAACGCGGCCATTGGGCTCAGGGTGGTTCGACCATCACGCAGCAACTGGCGCGCAATGTTTTCCTGACCAACAAACGCACCTTTGCCAGAAAGGGCCGGGAAATACTGCTCGCGCTGGCGATGGAACGAAAATTCTCCAAAGAACAGATTCTCGAGCTGTACCTCAACAAAGTCTATTATGGCGGTGGTGCCTATGGCATTGACGCCGCTTCACGTCGGTTCTTTGCACATAGCGCCAGAGATTTGGACCTCGCCGAAGCCGCTATCATCGCCGGCCTCGTCAAAGCCCCTTCCCGCTATTCACCCACGGCAGATGCAAAAGCCGCTATCGGACGCGCAACCGTCGTTCTGGAGGTTATGCAGGACGCCGGTGCAATCAGTGCAGCGGATGCGGCCAATACCAAACCAGCCGCGGTCCAGCTCGCGCCAGAACCGCGCCAAAATAGCGTCCGCTATTTTACCGACTGGGCTCTGCCACAGCTCGATTTGCTGATCGACGAAACGGTCGAACCGATCGAAGTCTGGACGACATTGAATCTCGACATGCAACGCGTGGCCACAGCCGCCATTCAATCCCGCGTGCCGGCAGGCAGCCAGGGCGCATTGGTGGCAATCGACCGGGATGGAGCGGTGCGCGCAATGGTTGGCGGCACGGACTATGTGACGTCCAACTATAACCGCGCCACACAGGCAGTTCGTCAACCCGGATCGGCGTGGAAAGCCTTTGTCTATATGGCCGCGCTAGAAGCCGGCTACACGCCAAACGACACGGTGACCGATGAACCGATTACCATCGGCAACTGGACGCCCCGCAACAGCGGCGGTCGCTACGCCGGAGAGATAGATGTCCGCACGGCTTTCGCTTTCTCCAAAAATACCGTTGCGGCGGCTATTGGCGATGATGTCGGTACATCTTCCATCGCCAATATGGCGCGGCGTTTTGGTATCACCACGCCGATCGATACCAATCCTTCGATGGTTTTGGGCACTTCCGATGTGCGGCTCCTCGATATGACGCGTGCCTTCGCATCCATCAGCGCAAAAGGCGTCGCGATCACGCCTTTCGGGATCACCAAGGTCCAAACGATCAAGGGCGATGTGATCTATCAGAGCAAATTTGACGGCAGTCGGGTGCTGGTTGACCCATGGGTCGCCGCTGGCATCACCGATCTTATGCAAACCGCCGTGAACACCGGCACCGGGCGGGCCGCACAAATCGGCAGGCCAGTGGCGGGCAAAACCGGAACAACAAGCAGCAATAAAGATGGCTGGTTCCTGGGCTTTTCGAGCGGTCTGACAACCGGCGTATGGATGGGCCGGGATGATGCAAAACGCGTTGGAGGTCTGCAAGGTGGTCGCGCGCCCGCCGCCGCATTTGCGCAGTTCATGCGGGCGGCAGTCGCCAATCGCAAAGTCGAGAAATTCGATACCGAGCTGGTCTTGCCGGAATGGCAATTGGAACCGGATGATGATGAATTGTTCGGAGCGCCAGAAGACGGCATCTATGTCGACGAAAATGGTATGCCCATCGAAACCGGCGGCGGGATCGAATATGATCTGGAAGACGGGGAGGCCGCCGATGGTCCCCGGTTGGACCAGGATTGGATCGATTCAGTGCTCGGCCGCGGCGAAGATCCTGCACCCCGGAGACCGGAACCTGCGCCCGTCCAGCAGCCCAAACAAGACACGCCACAAAACCAGCCAGAATCCCTACTGCCCGAAGCAATGCTTTCCGAATCCGAATAACAATCTGATTCAGTCAGCCCATTGAGCCTGTCGTTCGGCTCCGACCATATGCAGGCCCCGACCGTGCTCCTTGAGCCAGCGGTCGGCGATCCTCCGGTCCGATTCATAAATCTCGTCGAGCAAAGCATAAAACCGTCGGCTATGATCCATATGTGTAAGATGGGCCACTTCATGCGCCACCACCGACCGTCGGACATGTGGCGGCGCCATGACCAAGCGCCAGCTCAATCGGATTGCTTTGCGGCCAGAACAACTGCCCCAACGCCGCCGCGCATCGCCGACCGATAGTTTCGGCAATTCCGTCCCTGCCCGCTGACAATAATATTGCAGATCTTCAGCATAAATAGCGCGGGCCTGCGCTTTGAGCCAACGCAGAATGCGAGCCTCGATATGGTCATGCGGCCCGCCAAGATGGATCTCGCCCTCCCCCAGCAATGGCGCGCGTGCAAAGTCCGGAGACCAACAAATGATATGCGGCTCACCCAGAAACGCAATCTGGCTGCCGGCTTCAACCTTTATCGGTGGCAAGGCTTCTTCAAAGCGAGCGTTAAGCCAGTCCGATTTTGACTGCGCAAAGCGCAAAGCCTGATTTTTCGATGCAAAGCTCGGCACCGTTAAGCGGACAATCCCTTTAACGGTGTCGGCTGACACAATGATTGACCGGGCCTGTTTCGATCGCCGCAATTGCAGCGGATAGCTGCCGCCATCCAGATGGATGGCCAAATCTTCCGCGCGCTCCGAACTAGAACGGCGCATCGATAATATGATTTTCAAGCGGCCCGGCTTTCGCTTCCGGAATGACCTTGCCCCGGATCGATTGACCTGCCGCATGGATGGATTCTCGGTCGCCGGAGATCAGATAGTGCCATGTCGGCAAGGGCAGGCCACGGGCGCGCATCTTATAGGAGCAGCTGTCTGGCAACCAATCAAATTCTTCGAGCTTGTTACGAGTCAGCCGCACACAATCCGGCACATGAAATTTGCGATGGCGATAGTCGCCACATTGCGCATGCTCTAGATCGAGCAATTTGCAAGCGATGTTGGTCATATAAATCTGGCCATCATCCTCATCTTCGGCTTTTAGCAAACAGCATTTTCCACAGCCATCGCACAGAGCTTCCCATTGGGCGCGGTCCAGCGATTCTAACGGCAGCTCCCAGAAGGGTTGTTCGGTGCCTATTTCATCCATCGGACAATTTCAGCCGCAACATCCTGCGGCGTACCATCATATGGGAGAAGGGCCAACGGCTCTCCTTGTGGGCCGAACAGATAGGCCTGTCGGCTATGGTCCACGAGATATTCACTTGCCGACTCATCATCGCGAACATCATAAAGAATCAGATATTTTTTCGCGACTTGGGCAATTTCATCGGCGCTACCGGTAAGACCGATAAGCCGTGGGTGAAAAGCAGAAACATATTGTTTCAGGACAGCCGGCGTGTCGCGCTCCGGATCAACCGATATGAAAATGGGTTGGATCTTATCGGCTAGAGCCGGATTGTCTTTCTCGGCCTGTTTCAATCCCAACATCAGATTTGCGAGATCGATCGGGCATACATCGGGACAAAAACTATAGCCGAAATAGATGATCCGATATTGGCCCGCAAAATCACCATCGGAGGTTCGACCACCGTCCTGATTTGTCAGCGTAAACGCGCCGCCAATCTTGGCCCCCGCTAGCGGGGGCTCCGCGTCCGCTGACATACTCCCGCCCGGTGCAGGGTTGCAAGCCGTCATGAGTGTCAGTAATCCAGCTGTCAGGATGATTTTTGCTATGTGGGTGATATTGTTCATTACGGGGCCAGACATGGTCTGCTACTGGATCAATTTCAACCGATAAATGATTGGCAGCAATTACAGCATATCGGTGCCATAAAACACTGGTCGACAAAACGGGGCTAAAAATGTTCAATAAAAATCCTTCAGGCGCATTTTCGTCCGGCAAACTTCTCGTTTTGCTCAACCTTATATGGCTTGCCGCGGCGGCGACGCTTTCCTTTTCGGCTCCCGCCTCTGCACAATTTTCTGAAAGCTATAATTTTCTGAAAGCGGTCAAAGACCGTGATGGCGAAGAGGCAACCAAATTTCTAAGCAAGCCAGGGTCGGTAATCGTCAATACGCGCGACCTTTCCAGCGGCCAGACAGCCCTGCATATCGTCGTCGAACGTCGCGACAGAGTCTGGGTCGGTTTCCTGCTACAGAAAGGCGCCAACCCCAATATCGCCGACAAAGAAGGTATGACACCGCTCATGTTGGCGACCCAGCTTCGGTTTATCGATGGTGTGACAGTCCTCTTGGCCAAAAATGCGCGGGTGGATGACACCAATAAGCAAGGCGAAACAGCGCTTATACGCGCGGTCCAACTCCGGGACGCGGAACTGGTTCGCCTGCTTCTCAAAAATGGTGCCGACCCCGACCGCACCGACACGCTCGCAGGATTATCAGCGCGTGATTATGCAACACGAGATCGCCGAGCGGCTTCAATATTGGCGGAAATTGAAAAGGCCGATGCCGACAAAAAGCCGGAAATCGAAGGTCGATTCTTTGGACCAGAAGGCTAGCACCGACAGCTAGCTGGTAGAATCATGCAGTCCTGAGGCAGGACTGATCCAACCATCGGACACCGCCGCTCGCCGCATCGCACGACGGGCCAAACGCATGGTTTCCGTCTTGCGTCGCGCCGGAGCAAGCGTGTGGGTCTCAGCTGATCGCACCATTTCCCCATCATAAGCATCGGCAATGATAAGTCCGGTACGTTGTGGCAGAAACTCCGGTCCATCGACCGGGGAGGCATCAAAACCCACGGGAAGGGCCCAGTAAAAACGGTCACAATAGTCAAGATATTCGGTCCATTTAGCATCACCGAGTAGATCGCTCCGCGCAACCTTAATCTCGACAATGACAATTTGTCCCTTGGCATCAATGCCCATCAAATCCGCCCGGCGCCGATTGCGCAGACTGACTTCGGGCAACACCATGATATCGTGTCGCAGAAACATTCGTGCGACCCCCCGGGCAACAGCCTGTGCACCGGTCAGTTCATCGGTGGCCCGCAACAGATCTAGAGAATCATTGGTTCCTGTCATGTCAATTGACTAGAACATAAAAAGAACAAAATAAAGGCCCCCAAAAGGGAGCCTCTATGCATTCGATCGTTACGCTGTGACTAGCGATAGAAAATATGATTTTCTATCCGGGCCATCCGCTTCAACCGCCAACGAGGAGAAACATAGCGTGCGTGGAAGAAGAGCGCGCCTTCGACCTCGCTTTTCCATCCATCATTGACCGCAATTTTGGCAATCGCAACCGCATTACGCCACTGCTGATGGCCTTTGTTGATACGAGGCATTTTTCCGCCGCGGATGAAGGAAAACTGCCGGCGCTGATAGACAACACCGCATATGGAATTTGGAAAACGGGACGATGCGACACGCGCCAAGACCACCCGCGCGACGGCCAATTGGCCTTTCAGCGATTCACTTTTCGATTCGAAATAGACAGTGCCAGCGAGACACTCCATTTCAGCGTCCAGCGAACCACCGACCGATTGCTGGCTGACCAGCTGGCGCAAGGAGGTTGCACCACTGTTGGTGAAATTAGCGGCTTCGCTATTGGCGATCTTGTCAGCGTCCAAAACTTCTTGTGGGATTTCAGCGACAATTTCTTTTGGCTCAGCAAACATAATCGTCTGATTTGCTTGCTCTGCTTCCAGCACGGCTGGATCAACAAAAATTTCTGATTCAGGCGTTTCGTCAGTTGCTTCCAATGCAAAAGACGCATCGGTGACGGACAATGCCGCAACCGTAGTAATGGCAAGCGAAAAGACGCTTGCTGCACGAAGAATTTTGCTCATAAACCTGTATTTTTATGCGGTGAGACCAGAGTGAATCATGGCATTCTCGCCAAAATCACCAAAAATAGAGCCAAAAAACCAAAACCGAGCCCTATTTCTGTTCTCCCCGTCTGCGTGTTTACCGCCTGTCCTTGTTGACATCACTAAACGGCAACCTGCGCATCAAAGTTGGGTGCCAAATATGGATTTGAACAATAAAGTCAAGTTTACTGACCCATTTCGGCGATGAGCCGTTCCGCATCCGGGATGTCCAGTTCTATTAACCACATATCGGAGTCAAAACGGAATCTTTGAGCAATATAATCAGATAATTCTCTATTATTATCAGTGTTTTGCGGCCATATTGCCTGCCAGTTGGGAGACCCGTCGAGCGATGGCATATTCTCCAGAAGCTTAGGATTTTCCCCCTTTTCAACGCATTGAATCAGGATAGCGCCGGATATCCGGTCACCTTTTTTCAAAACGGCTCCGAATCCACCATTTTGATCCGCCAATCTAAGAAGCGTTTTAACCTTCATTTCCGCAGAAAGTCGCGGTTCAATCACCCTTTTGATATCCCGGCAAGGACGCCAGCGGGATATGCGAACGCATGAACGTCCCGGTACCCCGAGCAATTTCTTCGCCTTCGCTATCGATCAACCGCGCATCGGCGACAAAGACCCGGCGCTTACCGCTAACCCAGCGCCCCTCCGCCGTAACCTGTCCGAATTTCAACGGTTTGGTGAAAAGCAGGTTGAAGGCGGTCGTTAGAATGAACCGGTCGGAAACCAGGCTGTTGGCCGCATAAAAAGCCGCATCGTCGAGCATCTTGAAATAGGCCGTGCCATGCACAGCACCAGCTGCGTGATAATATCGCTCATCAACGTCAAAATATATGCGCGCCAGACCGGCTTCTGCGATTTCCAAACGTGATTGAAACAACTGATTGATCGGGGCTTCCGCATATAGGCGCTCTAACGCTCGGAAATGCTCCTGCGCGCCGCCACTTTCCATATCAGTTTTCGTTTCGTCTGCCATGGTCAACGATCAGGCCGCCCGCTGCTCACGCTGTTTATTCAACAAGGAATAAAGCGCATCCTGACCCGCCGCTCCCCGAAGCTTTGCAACCATCTGATCATCCCGCAAGAATCGGGAAATCGCAGCCAAGGCCTTTAAATGCTCAACCCCACCTTTTTCCGGGGACAACAAAGCGAACATCAGATCCACAGGCTTGCCATCGTGAGAATCGAAAGAAACAGGCTCGGCAAGACGGAGGAAAATACCGACACAATGGTCGAGACTCGCCAATTTCGTATGCGGTATCGCAATCGCCCGCCCGAATCCGGTAGACCCCAGTGCTTCGCGAGCGATCAAACCGGACTCAATGGACGCAGAATCAAGGCCATAGCATTCCTGCCCAACACGGGCGATGATCGCCAAAATGTCGTCCTTGCTGCAATCGCCGGGGCAATCCCGAACAGCAGCGATTTCCAATCGAATGGACAAAGCAGTCATTACTCATTCCTTTTGTCCCGGTAAAACTCGGCCAATTCTGTAACTTTACCAGAATTCGGACGCCGGTGCGCGTTGGACCAACCGTCAAAAACGTCAATCATCTGCCTGTTTGCAGCGATATGACTCTATCAATTATGCGGCTCTACCCAACCAATTGTGCCGTCGGAGCGGCGATAAACCATATTATGGGCGCCAGTACCAGAGTTTTTGAACAATAGGGCGTTGGTATTGCGCAAATCCATCATCATAACGGCGTTAGATACGCTGGCTTCCGGAATGTCAGTGCTGGTTTCGGCAATGATCGGAGGCGCTTCCCCATTGACTTCGCTTTCCTCTTCCTCTTCGTCTACTTCAAACACGCGATAGGCCGCATCTTCTTGTTTTGCAGCATATTGTGCCTGAACATGATGGTCGTTCAACCGCCGCATATAGCGCCGAAGCTGTTTTTCAACCTTGTCGGCGGCCTGATCAAAAGCCTGATGGGCATCGCCCGCCTCAGCATCGGATTTCAACATCAATCCCTGCATGACATGATTCACAATATCGCATTTGAAATGCCCGTGCGGCGCTTTGCTCAGAGTGACATGGGCTGAAATCGCTTTCGGAAAATATTTGCTGGCGATCGCATTCATTCGATCTTCTGCATGGGTTTGCAGTGCGTCACCGGTATCAACCTGATGTCCCGAAACACGAATTTCCATATTCATTCTCCTATTTTTCTACACCGCTACACAATTTATGATGCAGTCAATTTTCGGACCAGAGTGCGTTTTCAATCCCGTCCATAAAGCTCTTGTGCCGGACCAATTCCTCTGCAGTCGCAGAATGTTCCCGCACGGGCATGATCTGTCGGCGTTCTGTCCGTTGTGTTGTGGCTCGGGCATTAGCCGCTGAGGCATCAGGGCTGCGATCCTCTGCCAAACCGAGCCCGATCTGGCGGCCGCCGGTCAACTCAATATAGAGCTGGGTCAGCAGTTCCGCATCAAGAAGCGCGCCGTGTTTCACACGATGGCTGCGGTCAATGCCGTAGCGCGAGCATAGTGCATCGAGGGACAATTTAGCCCCCGGATGTTTCGACTTGGCAATCGCCAATGTGTCGACCATGCGAAACTGTGAAATCGGTTTATATCCGCACATCACGAACTCAGCATTGAGAAATTTGAAATCAAACTGGGCATTATGAGCGACAAGATTCGCTTCGCCGAGAAAGACCAGCAATTCTTCTGCACCGGCAGCGAACAGCTTTTTGTCGGACAAAAATATATCAGAAAGACCGTGCACATCCTCTGCAGCCTTTGGCATCGGACGCTCTGGATTATAGTAACAATGAAAGGTCTGGCCGGTTTCAACCCGGTCGATCATTTCAATACAACCGATTTCAACCATCCGGTCACCATTTTGAGGATCAAAGCCGGTGGTTTCGGTGTCGAAAATTATTTCCCGCATAAGGCCAATATCGGACTCTACTCCGGGTTACGCAAGGGAAGCTTTCAGTTTTCGAACAAGTTTTTGCACATGTTGACGTGTTTCTGCCAGTGGCACCGACGTATCGATCACGGAATCAGCCTTTTGCCGTTTTTCCGCGTCCGGCATTTGCAGCGCTTTTATCTGTTCGAACCGTTCCTCGGTCATACCAGGACGAGCCAGAACACGCGCCCGCTGATCTTCCGGACCCGCGGATACAACAACTATATGATCGACACCCTCGGCGCCGCCTTTTTCAAAAAGCAGCGGGATGTCGAACAGGATCAAGGGCTCGTCACGATTATCTGCAAGAAAGGCCAAGCGCATTTCTCCAACCGCCGGATGAATCAATCCTTCGAGCTGTTTCAGAGAATCCGGATTACCCAGTACCGCCGCTCCGAGCTTCTGCCGGTCCACACCATCCTCGTTCGTGCTGCCCGGAAACAAGGCTTCGATCGCATCCACCAGAGCGCCGCCCGGTCCCTGCAGCTGGTGCACAGCCGCATCTGCATCGAACAACGGAACGCCTTCATCGACAAACATCTGGCCAACCGTAGATTTTCCCATGCCAATGGAACCGGTCAGGCCGATAATATAAGGCTTGTCGGATTTCTTCATGCGATCAGCAGCTTTTTGAGTTCCGCATCATGCTCGACCGGCGGTGTCGCTCCAAAAAACAGTTCAAATGCGAGCGCCGCTTGCCCGATCAGCATGTCTAGACCATCAATCACAGCCAGGTCCCTCTGTTTGGCGGCCTTTAAGAGTCCCGTCTCCAAGGGTACATAGACAAGATCATATACCAATGCGTCAGTAGGTAGGGGATCCAGATCTATCTCGAGCGGCGGCTTGCCAGTCATGCCCAAAGGGCTGGCATTGATAAGCAGGTCGGCCTCCGGCAATCGAGCATCCATCGGCAAAACACTACCTTTGGCAGAGGCTTGCATCAACAAGCCGGTTGCTTTCAATCCACTGCGCGCGATAATGGTGATTTCACCGATACCCACCTGTTTCAGCGCGAATAAAACCGCCCGTGCGGCACCGCCTGCGCCAATAACTACTGCATGTTTTTTTGACCAATCGGTGTCGGCAATCGGCGCCAGAAAACCAGCCGCATCGGTGTTGGTTCCGATCAAGCTACCATCTGCTTGTCGTACAATCGTGTTCATCGCTCCGATCTTGTCGCGAACGCCACCCGGATCTGCGACCAGATCAAGGATTTCTATCTTATGCGGTATGGTCACATTGCAACCGCGCCATGCCGGATCCGCACGCCGCTGCTCAATATAGCCAGGCAATGCATCTGGCGTAACGTGACAGACACGATAATCCGCTTCCATCGCCAATCGCTCAAGCCAGAACTTATGGATCAGCGGAGACTTGCTATGGGCGATTGGATCACCAATCACTTCAGCATAAGGAATATCGGTGGTCATGATGGCATAATTCCTCGAATGCGAAGATAATCCAGAAGATGCAAAAGCGGCAGACCCATGATCGTAAACTGGCTGCCGACAATGGTTGAGAATAGCTGAGCGCCCCTGCCTTCAATCTCGTAACAGCCGACGCAGTGCCGAATATTGTCCCATTCCGATTCAACATATTGCTCAATGAAATTGTCGCTAAGCGACCGCATGGAAAGCGTCGCAATATCGATATGCCGCCACACCGGAGTCCCTTGTTCGGCGATGACTGCAGCGCTGAACAATTTGTGCTTTTTACCGGACAGCATTTTCAGATGCGCCATCGCCTCAGCGGGATCGACAGGCTTGTCGAGCATCTTACCATCTTCAAGTGCGAGAATTTGATCACCACCCAATATCAATCCGCCGCCAATCCGCCGCGACAGACGAACAGCCTTGGCCTCGGCTAGCGCATCGGCCAGATTGCGGGCCGTTGCACCTTCAGTTTTGAGTCCTTCTCTGAGCGCCTCTTCATCAACATTGGGCGCCACCGCTTCAACATTCACACCGGCAGCGGTCAGCATCGCATGCCGCGCCTTGCTTTTCGAAGCCAATATCAGCGGCTCCTCATTCACCGTCACCGACCTTTTGATGATCATCAGAATCGATATGACGTTCGTTATAGAGATTGATGATTGCCGCTGCCGATTCTTCGATCGAGCGCCGTGTCACATCAATCGTCGGCCAGCCATTGTCGGCGAACATCCGGCGAGCGTATTGGGTTTCCGCTTTGACCTTATCTTCGTTGACGTAATCGGTCTCCGGCGCCTGGTTCAGAGACAATAAACGATTGCGCCGAACTTGCACTAGCCGCGAGGCCCCCGTGATCAAACCCACAACGAGTGGATTCTTCAAATGAAACAGAGCGTCGGGGGGCGGAGATTCCGGTACGATTGGAATATTGGCGGTTTTATAGCCCCGATTGGCTAGATAGATGGATGTAGGGGTTTTCGAGGTTCGCGAAACACCTGCGAGCACAATATCTGCCTCTTCCCAATTTTCCCAACCAACCCCGTCATCATGAGCAATGGTGAATTGAATCGCCTCAACCCGGGCGAAATAGGCCGCATCCAAAACATGCTGGCGGCCCGGCCGGGCTTTGGCTTCTTGTCCAAGCATGTTGGACAGCGCATCGGTAACCGTATCCAGCGCCGGAACCGACGGCAGGCCGAGATGCCGGCACTCACGTTCCAACTTTACCCTGATATCGCGGTTGACGATGGTGAAAATCACCAGCCCGGGGTTATCCGCAACCTCAGTCAATATCCGGTTGAGATGTTTTTCGGAGCGGACCATAGGCCAGAAATGCTTGATAATCTCAACGCCATCAAACTGGGCCAATGCCGCCTTAGCGATATTTTCCAGGGTCTCTCCCGTTGAATCGGAGAGCATATGAAGATGAAGTCGATTCATGCACTAAGCTTTGTGATTTCGCGGGGGATAAAGCAAGGGATGAAAATGTGGATAAGCAGCTCAGGGATATTCTTCCCCGATTCCCGAAAATCCATCCACAGCCAACCAACATTGACAGATTCCATCAACAGGCTGTGGATAGCAGGGATCAATTTTTAGAATCGGTAAATTTTCCGTTTACCCCCGCCTGTCAATCTGTTTGTGTTTGCGGTGCTAGCGGGTTACCGCATTTTCCACGCTCTATCATCAACAACAATTTATAATAAATACTTATATAATATATTGGATCACCTTCTTTCTATGCCGCACGAAAATGAATCCCAGAAAATTTTGCTCCAGACATTGCTCGGCAATAAAACCGATCAAACGCCGGTCTGGCTCATGCGGCAAGCTGGACGCTATCTACCGGAATATCGGGAATTGCGTGCCAAGAAAGGCGGTTTCCTGGAGCTTTGCTATGATGCTGAATCAGCGGCAGAAGTCACTTTACAGCCTATTAGACGCTTTGATTTTGACGGTGCGATCTTGTTCTCCGACATTTTGATCGTGCCCCATGCGATGGGCCAGAATCTCTGGTTTGAGGCAGGTGAAGGACCTCGGTTGGCACCAAGGCTACTGGACGCCGCTTTGGGCTTTCTAGAGGGTGCTCCTGAGCATTTTGAAGCCATATATGCAACGGTTCGCAGGGTCGCTGAACAGCTAGACAGCAAAACCACCTTCATGGGCTTCGCAGGCAGTCCCTGGACGATCGCGACTTATATGGTCAATGGTCAGGGCAGCAAGGATCAGGCAGCGACCCGTCGCTTTGCTTATCAGGATGAAACAGCCTTTGGCGAACTGATCGACGCTATCATCGATAATACAGTCACCTATCTATTGGGTCAGATCGAGGCTGGCGTGGATGCGGTTCAGCTGTTCGACAGCTGGGCAGGATCTCTATCCCCAGCACAATTTGAAAAATGGGTCATTGCCCCCAATGCCGAGATTATTTCGCGGCTAAAGGCAGTCCATCCCGATTTTCCGATCATCGGCTTTCCAAAAGGAGCCGGGGCCAAATTGATCGCTTATGCCAATGAAACCGGTGCCAATGCGATTGGTCTCGATGAAACCGTTGATCCGGTCTGGGCGCATAAAAATCTGCCGCGGGACTTGCCGTTGCAGGGAAATCTTGACCCGCTGGCGCTAATCGCGGGGGGTGATGCGTTGGAACAATCGGTTCGGCACATTCTCGATATTTTCAGCGAACGGCCGCATATTTTTAATCTGGGTCACGGGATTTTGCCGGATACGCCCATTGCACATGTTGAAAAGCTGCTTACACTTGTGAGGCAATGAACGAATATATTTCTATGCTTTATCTTTGGCTCAAATCTGCACATCTTATTTTTGTGATCTTCTGGATGGCCGGGCTGTTCATGATGCCGCGTTTCTTTGTCTATCATCAAGAATGCGCGGTTGGTTCCGAAGAAGATGGCAAATGGATTGAACGCGAGGGTAAGCTCCGCAAGATCATTCTGAATCCTTCGCTGATCATTGTCTGGGTGCTTGGATTGTTACTGGCCTACAATATTGGCGCTTTCAGTCAGGGCTGGTTTCATGCCAAATTGCTCGTGGCATTGTTGCTGACGGGCTATCACGGTTGGATGATCGGCTATGTCAAAAAACTTGCCAGAGGTGAGCGGACGATGAGCGACAAAGGCTTGCGGTTGGTCAATGAAGTTCCGGGTATTACTGCTGCGATCATCGTAATATTGGTGATCATCAAACCCTTTTGACCGGGCTTGGTTGACACTCAAATGACAAAGGCGTAATTGAGCGCCAAAGCCCGTCCGGGCGAATATTCATGTGAATCGTAAACAGCAACCAGCTGCGCACATGCATTATAAAAAATAACCTCCTGACATATTTGGATAAACCTCCATGCATTTAAAAGAATTAAAAGAAAAATCGCCCGCCGATCTCGTCTCTATGGCGGAAGAGCTGGGCGTCGAGGGTGCCTCCACCCTACGCAAACAAGATTTGATGTTCGCAATCCTGAAAGAACTGGCGGACAATGACGAACAGATCATGGGCGTTGGCACGATTGAAGTGCTGACCGACGGGTTTGGATTTTTGCGCTCACCTGATGCCAATTATCTCGCCGGCCCTGATGATATTTATGTGTCTCCCAACCAGGTCCGCAAATTTGGTCTTCGCACCGGTGATACGGTCGAAGGCGAAATCCGGGCACCGCGCGATGGCGAACGCTATTTCGCGCTGACCAAATTGACGTCGATCAACTTCGATGTTCCTGATGCGGTTCGTCACCGGGTGAATTTTGACAATCTCACGCCGCTTTATCCGGATGAGAAGCTCAAGCTCGATAGTCTTGATCCGACAGAGAAAGACAAGTCTGCTCGGGTGATCGATATTATCTCGCCACAGGGTAAAGGCCAGCGTGCTTTGATCGTGGCGCCACCGCGGACCGGTAAAACCGTGCTGCTACAGAATATTGCCAAAGCAATTACCGACAATCATCCGGAAGTCTATCTGCTGGTTTTGCTGATCGACGAACGGCCGGAAGAAGTTACCGACATGCAGCGTTCGGTGAAGGGCGAAGTGATCAGCTCGACTTTTGACGAGCCAGCGACCCGCCACGTACAGGTTGCCGAAATGGTGATCGAAAAGGCCAAGCGCCTGGTCGAGCATAAGCATGATGTTGTCATTCTGCTGGACTCGATCACCCGTCTGGGCCGTGCCTATAACACCGTGGTACCAAGCTCTGGTAAGGTTCTCACCGGTGGTGTCGATGCCAATGCTCTGCAACGTCCGAAACGCTTTTTCGGTGCTGCCCGGAATATTGAAGAAGGCGGTTCGCTGTCGATCATTGCAACGGCGCTGATCGATACCGGTAGCCGGATGGATGAAGTCATCTTTGAAGAATTCAAGGGCACCGGTAACTCGGAAATTGTCCTGGATCGCAAAGTCTCTGACAAACGCATATTCCCAGCGCTGGATGTCGGGAAATCCGGCACGCGTAAGGAAGAGCTGCTGGTCGAGGACGAGAAGCTCAAGAAAATGTGGGTGCTACGCCGTATCCTCATGCAAATGGGTACGATCGACGCGATGGAATTCCTGCTCGACAAGATGAAGGATTCAAAATCCAACGACGATTTCTTCGACAGTATGAATCAATAAGCTTACCGGACTGCCCTGATGATCGTCGAACATGCCATATTGCAGGTCCGGCCAGGGCAGTCGGGTGATTTTGAATTGGCGATGGCGAGAGCCAAGCCGCTTGTAGCCGCACAACCCGGTTTTCAGTCGATAGAGATACGGCCATCATCCGATGATCCTGATCGCTATCTACTGCTGATCAAATGGGATACAATTGAATCGCATCGTGATGGGTTTCGGCAATCAGCAGAATATCAACAATGGCGTGGCTTGCTTCATGATTTTTATGATCCTATGCCGACAGTGAACTATTACGGACCATCTATTCTCCATGATTGACCTGATTTCCATCTTTTCCGCCGCCGCCTCGGGGCTCGGTTCGCCCGCTGAAATCTGGCAAGCGATTCTCACCGATTTTTCGAAGATCGGCACGCCCGAAGCCTTGGCAGCTTTTGGTCAGGTCATCCTGATCGATCTGGTTTTTGCCGCTGACAATGCAATCGCCGTTGGCGCGCTGGCTGGCGGTCTGCCAGCGGACCAACGACGCAAGGTCATATTGATGGGTATCGGTGCGGCACTAGTGCTGCGTATATTATTCGCGCTGATTGTGGTGCAGCTTCTGCAGATTGTTGGCCTAGTGCTGGCTGGCGGGTTGCTTTTGCTCTGGGTCGCGTGGAGTTTTTACCGCGAGATTTTCCACGAAGGAGAATCCGACGGATCTCCGGAAATTGAAGGCGATGAACATAGTGGTATCGCATCGAAGAAAAGCTTTTGGGGGGCGGCCTGGGCGGTCATGGCTGCCGACGTTTCGATGAGCCTCGACAATGTATTGGGCGTTGCTGGAGCCGCGCGCGACCATCCAGGCATCTTGGTTGTCGGTCTGATACTTTCGGTCGCCCTAATGGGCCTCGCCGCCAATGTCATCGCCAAATATATCGAGCGGTACAAATGGATTGCCTATCTGGGGCTGGCGGTCATCATCTATGTCGCCGGCAAGATGATCTATTCCGGCCTAGTGGGTGATGAACAAACGATTGGTGTGCTGACGCTGTTTTGATTACGAAAAGGCTGGGATTGCTCCCAGCCTTTTGATCTAACCCTTCATCTTCTCCAGCATCTTGCCCATTTCTTCCCAGACCTTGTTGATCGCCTTCAATGGGCGGACCATCACTTTGAAATCCTGAATCTTGCCTTCGTCATTCCAGTGGATTATATCGACACCGTTCACCTGAATGCCGTCGAGCTCGAGTTCAAATTCCAGCATTGCGGTGTTTTTTGCCTCGTCGACAATTTCGCGGACATAGCGGAAACTGTCATTGGCGAGCACCACGTCGGCTGCGCTGAGATAGGCGACGACCATATGTTTTCCGGATTGGGGCGTGTGCACAACGGGGGAGTGGAACACGGCGTCATCGGCGATCTGATCGGTCAGACCGGATCCACCCTTATCTTCGAAATGGTCGTGCCAGACCTTCAGATTATCCTGTGTGCTCATGCCAGATGCTCCTTGAAAAATGCTTCGGTGCGGTTGTCGGCCAATGTTGCGGCTGCTTCGTCCCGGCGCTTGCCGAATTGAGCGGCAAAGCCATGGTCGAGGCCGTCATAATCGTGCAGCGCAACCTTTGGATGGTCATCCAGTCCGGCGTGCATCGCGGCTTGCGCGTCTGCAGGGACAAAGCCATCGGCGGTAGGAATATGCAGCATTACATCATGGGCTATCGCTTGTTTTTCCCCTAGCAGCCCGTCGATGCCAACGCCGTAATAGCCAACAGACGCCCGGATATCGGTGCGACAGGCGGTCATGAAGGCGAGACGGCCGCCAAGGCAATAGCCGACGCAGCCGACCTTGTGATTGCTGGTCTCTGTCTGCGCAAAATGGATGGCGGCCTCGATATCGCGGATGCCTTGATCCTGATTAAACTTGCCCATCAGATCGAGTGCGGTTTCAAATTCGGCCTGCACGTCGGCATCGAGGTCCGTTTTGTCGTTGATCCGCCAGAACAGATCCGGAGCAATGGCGAGATAGCCAAGGCTTGCCCAATGGTCGCATTTCGCACTGATCCCGTCATTGACGCCAAATATTTCCTGGATCACGATGATGGCGGCGCTGGCTTTTCCATCAGGCTTGGCGACATAACAGGGAAAATCTGCATCTCCGCTCAGTGTTTTCACCTGTTCCATTGCACCCATCTTACAGTTCCTTTGTATCATGACTTGATTCTTGGGGCACAATATCCCCATATCAGCGACAGGCAAGGTGGAACATCAACCTGTTGGGTGAGGGAGGGAACTTCGCTGCAACGGCCAAGTAGAGGAAGACAAAATGAAAGTCACCGTTGAACTGGACTGCACGCCGGAAGAGGCGCGCCGATTGATCGGCCTGCCTGACGTAGGCAAGCTAAACGAAAGCTACGTCAAGGAAATGTCCAAATTCTTGCAAGGTGCGAATTCGGCGGAACAGCTTCAGAATTTCACCAAGATCATCGCGCCGATGGGTGAGGCTGGTCTGAAGATGTTCTCCTCCTTTCTGACCGGCGCAATGAGCGCTTCTTCGACCGGTGGGAAATCATCTTCCTCCAAGAAAAAGTCGGACTAACGGACGTTTCCTGACATGTTGTCCGCTGATGACACCATTTTTGCGCTGTCCAGCGGACAACCACCAGCAGCCATAGGAATCCTGCGGGTTAGCGGGGCTTTGGCCGGACAGGCGCTCGAATCCCTAACAGGAAATTTACCAAAACAGCGCGTTGCAACTCTAGGAAATATCACCAATCCGGTTAGTGGAGAGCTTTTGGACGCGGCCTTATGCTTCTGGTTTCCGGGCCCGAATAGCGCAACGGGGGAAGATTTGGCGGAGATTCACTGCCATGGCGGCCGGGCGGTAATCCGGGCGATTGAGCAAGCGCTGGAACAAATGGAAGGGCTGCGCAAGGCCGAACCGGGTGAATTCACCCGCCGGGCCTTCACCCATGGGAAAATGGATCTAGCTGAATCAGAAGGCCTGTCCGACCTGCTCTTTGCTGAAACCGAATTGCAGCGAAAAGCCGCGGTCCGCAATGCCGGTGGCGGATTGTCGCGCAAGGTCGACGATTGGCAGCAACGTATATTACAACTATCTGCGCTGGTTGAGGCGGAACTTGATTTCTCCGACGAAGATGATGTCGCCCCGCAACAAACAGCGATGATCCAACAGGCCGTTAATCCACTGGTCGAGGAAATGCGCAATCTCTTGCAGCGTCCGCGCGCGGAGAAGCTGCGCGATGGCATTCGGGTGGTGCTTGGCGGTCCGCCCAATAGTGGCAAGTCAACATTGCTCAATGCATTGGTCGAGCGAGAAGCGGCCATCGTGTCGGATATTGCGGGCACAACGCGCGATGTGATCGAAGTGCCCATTGGCTTGGGGGGAATACCATTTCTTTTCATCGATACTGCCGGTGTTCGCGATAGCGGCGCCGAGACGATCGAACAAATTGGCATCGACCGCGCGCGCGCGCAATTTTCTGCTGCCGATATCATCCTATGGCTGGGCGACGAAGGGCAGGGGCCGGCAGGTGCTGATAATCTGATCGAGATTAGCTCTCGCAGCGATCATCCGGAACATCGCCCGAAGGGTGCCAAGGCTTTCACGCTCTCACCGGTTAGCGGGCAGGGCATGGATGCTCTCGTCGATGATTTGGTGACACGCGCCAAAGATATTCTTCCCGATGGAGATCAGGTCAGCGTCAATGCTCGCCAGGCCGATCGGCTGACCGCCGCTTGCTCTAGCCTAGAGGCCATGATCGATGAGTCCGATTATCTGATCGTCGCAGAACATCTGCGGATGGCGCGTAAGGCGCTAGATGAGATTACCGGCAAAGCGAGCACTGAAGATATGCTCGACGGTCTGTTCGGAAAATTCTGTATCGGGAAGTGATTGTTCCACGTGGAACAGATTCTTAACACCGGTAGATTTTGACCTATAAACCGGCTTCCGCTATGGCCCGCGGCATGACGCGGACATTTGACATCATTGTTGTGGGCGGAGGCCACGCTGGTTGTGAGGCAGCCGCTGTTGCCGCGCGTATGGGCATGTCCACAGCATTAGTCAGCTTCACCAAGGAAAGCATTGGTGCCATGTCTTGCAATCCGGCTATTGGCGGGCTGGGCAAAGGCCATTTGGTGCGGGAAGTCGATGCTTTTGACGGGTTGATCGGCCGCGCAGCGGACGCTGCGGCCATTCATTATCGCATGCTCAATCTGTCCAAGGGCACGGCAGTGCAGGGACCACGCGTTCAGGCGGACCGTAAGCTGTATAAAGCCGCCATCCATGA
Organism: Parasphingorhabdus sp.; assembly: GCF_039939955.1. Classification (GTDB taxonomy): domain Bacteria; phylum Pseudomonadota; class Alphaproteobacteria; order Sphingomonadales; family Sphingomonadaceae; genus Parasphingorhabdus. The sequence continues at coordinate 241,577 of NZ_JBDVHS010000002.1, forward strand.
CATGCTTGATGCGCAGGACCATCTGACGATTGTCGAAGGGGAAGTGGCTAGCCTGCTTCTCTCACAGTCGCGGATCACAGGTATCCGTTTAGCAGACGGATCGGAGATCAATGCCGAGGCTGTGATCCTAGCAACCGGCACCTTTTTGAATGGGAAATTGTTCCGTGGTGAAGACACCGTCGAAGGCGGACGGACGGGTGAGGCTGCGTCGGTTTCTCTGGGGCAGCAGATCCGTGACGCCGGACTGCCTATCGCTCGCCTGAAAACAGGGACACCACCGCGGCTCGATGGCCGGACGATCAATTGGGCGGCTTTGCCGGAGCAGCCGTCAGATGATGACGAGTGGACCATGTCGCCCTTGTCCAAGGGAAGAGCGGTTCCCCAAACATTTTGCGCTGTCAGTCGCACGGCTGCCAAAACGCATGATATCATTCGCGCATCGCTTGACCGGTCACCGCTTTTCAGCGGTGCCATTGATGCGCAAGGACCGCGCTATTGCCCTTCGATTGAAGACAAGATTCATCGTTTCGCCGATCGTGACTCCCATCAGGTATTTCTGGAACCGGAAGGCCTCGACACCAATTTGGTCTACCCAAATGGTATTAGTACGTCGCTGCCCGCTGATGTTCAGCTTGATTTCGTGCGCACTATGGAAGGTCTCGAGCAGGCCGAGATATTGGTTCCGGGCTATGCGGTCGAATATGATCATATTGATCCCCGTGCATTGGACCGGTCCCTCAAGGTCCGTGATCTGGAGGGTCTCTATTGTGCGGGCCAGATAAATGGCACGACCGGCTATGAAGAGGCCGCTGCTCAGGGTTTGATTGCCGGCATCGGAGCGGCCTGTGCAGTCCAAGGCGTCGATGTACCGGCGCTAGACCGTGGCACTAGCTATATGGCCGTGATGATTGATGATCTGGTGCTGCAGGGCGTTACGGAGCCTTATCGCATGCTCACCGCGCGGGCAGAGTATCGACTGCGGCTTCGGGCCGACAATGCGTCCACGCGATTGACCCCCATTGCGATGGCAACAGGGTGCGTTTCGCAGGAGAGGGCGGAGTGGTTCACAGCCCGTCTTCAAAACCGTGACGATATTCTGGCAGCGCTCGAAAATGTCTATTCCAGCGAGGATTTGGCGAAGGCGGGAGTTGATGTTCGGCGCGATGGCACGAAGCAAAGCCTGTTCGCCTGGCTCCGTTTTCCCAATATTTCAATCTCGTCATTGGAAGGGTTGGAAGCATGTTTGCGGGATTCTGATCCAGCCCTGATCCAGGAGATTGAGGAAGACGCTCGCTATGCGCCTTATCTCGAGCGGCAGGAATCGGAATTACGCGATCTCCGAGCCAATGAACAAATTCGTCTGGGCGATGATATGGATTATGCCGCGATCGCCGGATTATCGAACGAGATGGTCGAACGGCTGACAACCGCACAGCCTGAAACATTGGCCGCCGCATCCCGGATCCGGGGCATAACGCCCGCTGCACTGGCAGCGATATTGGTCCACGCTCGCCGCCGGGATAGCAGGAACATGGCCGCATGACGGAAGACGAGGCGCAAGCCTGGATTAGCGCGAATTTTGATGTTCCACGTGAAACATGGGAGCGCCTCGAACGGTTCATATCCTTGCTACGCGAGGAAATGCTGCACCAGAATCTGATCTCCAAATCAAGCGCCGATCACATGTGGGCACGCCATATTGTGGACAGCGCCCAGCTTCTTCTTTTGGCTCCAAAGCCGGATAAGGATATGATCTGGCTGGACCTTGGGACCGGTGCCGGTTTCCCGGGTATGGTGATTGCTATCCTGAGCTCTTATCAAGTTCGCATGGTGGAATCGCGAAAACGCCGATGCGAATTTCTCAACAAAGTGATCGAACAGGCTGAAATTGAGCGAAATGCTGCCGTTTTTCACGACCGATTAGAGAATATTGATAGCTTTTCTGCCGATATCATCAGCGCTCGTGCCTTTGCCCCTCTGGATCGGCTCATCCCACTTTCGCACCGGTTTTCCACAGAAAAGACGGTTTGGCTATTACCAAAGGGCAAAAATGCGGTAAGGGAGCTTAAAGGCCTGTCGCCAAAACGGCAAAAAATGTTCCACGTGGAACATAGTTTGACCGATCCGAACGCCGGAATATTGGTGGGAAAGGGCTAGAAACCTGTTTCATAAGGTTGAGCTGACCATGGTTCGTATCGCAATAGCCAATCAAAAAGGCGGAGTAGGGAAGACCACGACAGCCATTAATATGGCAACGGCGCTGGCCGCAAGTGGCTGGAAAGTCCTGCTTATTGATCTAGACCCCCAAGGCAATGCATCCACAGGCCTCGGGCTGTCGCAAGGTGATCGTGTGAACAGCAGCTATGATCTGCTGATCAATGAACTGCCGTTGGCGGATTGCGTGAATGAAACGCAGGTGCCGGGGCTGGATCTGGTTCCGGCCACCGTAGACCTTTCCGGAGCGGAAGTGGAACTGGTCGAGTTTGAAGAACGGACTCACCGGCTCAAAAAAGCACTGGATGCAGCGGATAACGGTCTTTGGGATATTTGTCTGATCGATTGCCCGCCGTCTTTGGGGTTGTTGACACTCAACGCGATGGTCGCGGTGGAGTCTCTGTTAGTGCCACTGCAGTGCGAATTTTTTGCGTTGGAAGGTCTCAGCCAATTGCTGCAGACGGTCGAGCGTATTCGCGCCCGATTCAACCGTCAGCTTTCGGTCATGGGCGTCGTCCTGACCATGTATGACCGTCGTAATAAACTGACCGAACAGGTGTCGGACGATGTGCGGGCCTGTCTGGGTGATGTTGTTTTCGAAACCGTCATTCCGCGCAACGTCCGTCTGTCCGAAGCGCCAAGCCACGGTCTTCCCGCATTGATCTATGATTATCGGTGCACCGGTTCCGTTGCCTATATCGACTTGGCTCGCGAGCTGATTGCGCGCTTGCCGGATAGAAAGGCGGCCGCCTGATGGCAGACGATAAAATATTGAATGATAAGAACAAAAAGCCACCGAAGCGGGCTACCGGCTTGGGCCGAGGGCTGAACAGCCTGTTCGGAGAAATCCAGCGCGAAGAACCGATTGTCACGGCGGTCGCTGCGGACGGCGAAAGCACCACGCCCGCTCCAGCCACGGTCATTGATGGCCTGCGCACGATAGCGATTTCCGATATTCGGCCCAATCCGGATCAGCCGCGCCAGACGTTTAACACCGACGCGTTGGATGAGTTGGCCGATAGCATGCGGCAACGCGGTGTGATTCAGCCAATTGTTGTCCGCCCCCATGGCAAGAATTTTCAGATCGTTGCGGGTGAGCGTCGCTGGCGAGCCGCACAACGGGCGCGTTTGCATCAAATCCCGGCAGTGGTTCGTGATCTGAGCGATGAAGAAACGCTAGAAATCGCGATTGTCGAGAATGTTCAGCGTAAGGACCTCAACGTCATCGAAGAGGCAGAGGCCTATGCGAAGCTAAGCACGGATTTCGGCCATAGTCAGGCGCGCCTGGCCGAAGTTGTCGGGAAATCGCGGAGCCATATCGCCAATTTGATGCGCTTGCTCGAATTGCCGGCCAGTGTGAAAGCGCTGGTTGTCGATGAAAAACTGTCCATGGGCCACGCCCGGGCGCTGATCAACGCGCCCAATGCCGAAGAGTTGGCACCCCAAATCGTCAAACAGGGCATGTCCGTTCGGGATGTTGAGCGACAGGTCCGCAAGGCGCTATCGGGTAAAAGCCCCTTGTTGGGAAAAAAACAGGCTAGCATGTCCGAAACAGACGCCGATATTAAGGCGTTGGAAACCCATCTCGGGGATTTGCTTGGGCTTAAGGTGAAAATTGAATCCGAGGGGCAGGGCGGTGCGATGACGATCCAATATGCCAACCTTGATCAGCTCGACTTGATTTGTCAGCGCCTGACGGGTGAACATATCTAGGTCACTGCCGCCAGCGGTAATTTCCATAAAATACCTTTATATCAAATACTTGTACGAATTTCTATCATGACGTCATGCCGGAATTTCTCCAATGGACCTGCATTGCATCGATAAAAGTCGTGCCGCGCAACTGAGCGGAAAGACAGGTTCCGGTGAGAGAGGTCCGAAGCTTGTAACGTCCGCGCTTTCTGTTACTCATTTTGCTTTCGCCTAGATCAGGAACTGTCCATGCAAGTCATAGCCAACGGTATCAATATTGAAGTAGAGGATCACGGAAACCCGGAGGATCCAGCCATATTGCTGGTCATGGGTTATACCGCGCAACTCGTCTACTGGCCGATGGATTTGGTTGAAGGGCTCGTCAAAAAGGGGTTCCGGGTCATCCGGTTTGATAACCGGGATGTTGGGCTTTCCTACAAGTTTGATGGCGTGCAGGCGCCCCATCTCATCCGGCAGATGATCACCAAGCGTTTTTTCCGCAAGCGCCAAATGGCGCCTTATAATTTGAGCGATATGGCGAGAGATGCTGTGGGCGTACTCGATGCGCTCAAAATCGATAAGGCCCATATTGTCGGGGCTTCAATGGGTGGCATGATCGGTCAGCTGATCGCTGCGGATCATGCCGATCGGCTATTGTCATTCACACCGGTGATGTCGTCGACCAATGGCCCGGACTTGCCGGGTGCAACCGCTGAAGTGCGTAAAGTGCTGATGAGAACCGCAAGAGCAAAGCCGCGGACGCCGGAGGAAGCCTTGGAGCTTGGCCTGGAATTTTCCTCTATCATTGCCTCGGAGGAAGGGCGTAACCGTCCGGAGGAACGGCGGGAATTGATGAAATTGGCGCAAGAACGCGCATTTTATCCGCCGGGTCCAAAGCGGCAAATGGCTGCGATTATCGATAGCGGGAATCTGAGGCCGGTAGCCAAACGGATCATGGCGCCCACGCTGGTCATACATGGCGCAGACGATCCTCTTATCCCCCATGTTTGTGGCCAGGATATTGCGAAGTATATCGATGGTGCCCGGTTCGAACTGATCGATGGCATGGGCCATGATTTGCCACCGAGCATATTGCCGAAGATGGTCGCCCTGATCGCGGAGCATTGCCAGACGATTTGATAGCTCGGGCTTAATCGAGATGTGGCAGGCAATAGATGACCGTTGTGCCCGTCATGCTGATTTCGCGGGGCTGTTCTTCCAACATGTCCCCGTCGACCTGAAAGCTCGCCATTCTGGAAGGCTCATTTTCTGCGGCTATCGTGAAACGACGGACGGGCAGGGATTCAACGAAATCGAGCGTCGCCGGATCGCGGCCACGAGCTATAGTCGCTAGAAAACGGAAAAAATCTCGACGCCGTGCTCGGGTCAGTGATATCAGATAAAATATGTCTGCCCCCATGTGCGCTGCCGGCGCTAGTGTCCAGTTTCCTGCATAATGATGGGCTTTGATGACGTAAAAGGCGGTGCTGCTCAGCTGTGTTTTTTCACCATCGGGCAATTCTACGGCTAGAGAAAAGCGCAGCTTTGGCCAATCACCGAGCAACCGGATCAGTGACCAAGCATAGGCCGCCCCGCCAATGCGTTTCTTCAGCTTTGGATTATGCCGGGCTACCGCTTGCCCGTCGGGTCCGGCACTGATGCACGCGACAAAAGGTTGTTCATCGCTGGCCGCAAGCGGCGCTTTCAGTCGTGCTGTTTTTTCGGCAAGAAACCCGGCCATGATTTCACGAGCGAATAATTCTGGATCACCCGCATAGCCGAGCTCTTTTGCAACCAGATTGACCGTGCCGGCCGGAAATATGCAAAGCGGTTTGGACAGCCCGGCCCGGACCATGGATGCAACGACCAGTCGCAAAGCGCCATCACCGCCGGAAACGCAGACGAGATCGCAATCGGGGTCAATTTCAAATCCCCCGTCTTTCTCGGTTCGGCCCATCCGTACTTCTGCGCCACAAGCCTGAAAGGCCTGAGCAAGAAGATCCAGTTGGAATGCATCAAATGTACCGGAAGCCGGGTTGTGAATAAGTTCGACTATCATCGCCCGCTTTCGTTTGATGGGTCTATGCTGGCACCTGCAGCCGCTCCAACGCGATTTCTTTGGCTGCCTTATAGCCGGCCTTACCATTGGCGGCACGGGGCACATCGTCTACCAGCACAATGGCCCGCGGTGCCTTATAGGCTGCAAGTTTCGAGCGAACATGGTCATTTAGCACGGCTTCGTCGAACTCGGCGCCGGCAGCCAGCGAAAGGACCGCGGTAACTTTTTGACCAAAGCGATCATCGGCTATGCCGACGACCAGACAGTCATAGACGCTATCATGGGTTTTGAGCGCTTCTTCCACTTCTTCGGGAAAGATTTTTTCGCCGCCGCTGTTGATGCAGGCCGAGCCTCGGCCGAGTAGGGTGATCGAGCCATCGGCCTCGACCGTCGCGAAATCACCGGGGATTGAATAGCGCACGCCGTCAAAGGTCTTGAAGGTGGCGGCGCTTTTGGCTTCGTCCTTATAATAGCCCAGTGGTACCATCCCGCCGTTGCAGATCAGGCCCATTTCGCCGGAACCGGGCGTCACCGGCTTGCCCTCTTCGGTCAGCACCTTGGTTGTCGGATTCATCTCGAATTTTGCGGTCTGGTCTATGTCGACATTTTCGACCGTGGTGATTGACGTTCCCATGCTGCCCTCTGTCGAGCCCATGCTGTCGACAATCGCCATATGGGGGAGATGGCCCAGCAGGTCGCGTTTGACTTCGGTCGACCACATGACACCGGATGATCCGATCATCTGAAGGGAAGACAGGTCATAGGATTGTTCGGCCGCTTTGGCATCCTCCAGCGCCGCAAGCATCGGCTTGGCAAAAACATCGCCGACGATGGTGATATCGGTGACATTCTCGTCTGCGGCCAATTGCCACAGGGCCGCCGGATCAAAATGGCTGTTGTCAAATAGCACGACGCAGCCGCCGAGGCTGTGCGGGATCATTCCGCCGATCCACATGCCGGTGCCGTGCATCAGTGGGCAGGCCGGAATCGAACGGCCCGTCGTCCCGGCAGCATGCAGTTGCTGGACCAGGGGACCGAAGCTGGAAGCGTCGGTTGGCGGCTCCATCTCGCGCATCTCGAACCCCTTCGCGAGCAAAGCGCTGGCAAAGCTTTTATGATCGTACATCACGCCCTTGGGCATGCCGGTCGTGCCGCCGGTATAGAGCATATATAGGTCATCATCGGACCGTTGGATTGGCGGCATTGGCTCCGCGCTTTGCAGCGCTTCTTCATAGCTTATCGCGCCCTCGAGATGCTCACCCGATCCATCGTCGATTTCGAGGAAGAGTTTGACCTGTTCTAACTGATCGCGGATCGCGGCAACCCGCGGCGCAAATTGAGCCTGGAAGATCAAAGCTTCGCTGTCGCTATTGTTGATAACATGGGTCAGCTCCGCTTCGAGATAGCGGTAATTGACGTTGACCGGCGTGATACGGGCTTTGAAGGCACCAAATTGGCTTTCCAGATATTCTGCCGAATTGAAGGAATAGATAGAGAGCTTTGCGCCGGTTTTCAGGCCGTGGTCGGCCAGTACCTGTGCGACTCTAGCGGCCCGGTTTTCATATTCCGACCAGCTGTAGCGTTTGTCACCATCAACGATCGCGGGTTTGTCAGGAATTGCTTCTGCAATATTCTCCCAAATATCGGCCATTTGCCAGGTCATGCGACTCTCTCCATAATTTTTCTTTGGAGAATAGCCGGATTGCAGACTTACGCAACCGGATCGCGACGCGAAAATTTGATAGACTATTCTATGGTTGCGGGTCGGCGCGCAGCTCTGCGAGTATGGCTTCGCTATGTTCGCCCAGTGCCGGACTAGGGCCGCCATGTACCATTTTGCGGCCGTCGAAACGAGCGGGCGGCGAGACATTTTGAATTGGCCCCAGAAGCGGATGTTCAGCCTGTTCAAATATCTCTATTGCTAGCGCCTGTTGATGGTCGGGCAGATCTTCCAGTGCCAGACAGGCGGCAGCGGGTACATCATGTTTGGCGAGACCGGCGACCATTTCGGCGCTGGTTAGATCGGGCTTTTGACTGGCGATGATGGAGGCCAGTTCCGCCATATGGATGCTGCGATTGGCTAAGCCCTTATATTTCTTTTCGGTCTTCAGATCGCCGCGGCCCACGATATCGAACACGGCATCCCAATGGGCATCGGTCATTGCAGCATAGGCAATGGCACCGTCGGTCGACCGCAAAGGAAGCTGATAATAGTCGGAGAAGGGTGCGCCATGGGTAACATCCTCTCCCTTCAGGGTAAGATGCATTCCGCCATCGGGCCATAGGAAAGCAACACAGCTTTCGAGCATCGAGAGATCAATATGCTGGCCGCTGCCAATGCGCTCGCGCGCAAACAAGGCTGCGGTGATCGCCTGTGCGGCGGTGTAAGCGGTAATCTTGTCGCAGATCAGGGTTTTGACATAAGCAAAGCCATCGGGACTGCCTTGCAGAGTCATCAAACCGGCCATGGCTTGCATCACATGATCATAGGCCGGGCGACCCGAAAGCGGCCCTTCGTGCCCAAAGCCGGTAATGGCGCAGTAGATAAGCTCGGGTTTTTCTTTGCGCAGAGCTTCGCTGCCTAGTCCCAGACGATCCATGACCCCGGGCCGGAAATTGTGAATCACGACATTAGCCGACAGACAGAGCTGACGGGCATGGGCCACGTCTTCTGCTGTTTTAAGGTCAAGGGTAATGGATCGCTTGGCGCGATTGCAATTGTGGAACAGGCCGGAGATACCGGCTTTCTGACTACCCAACCACCGCATGGGATCGCCAATGCCCGGCGGCTCTACCTTGATGACATCAGCCCCTTGCTGGGCAAACATCATGCTTGCCAGCGAAGCGGTAATCATCGTGGAAAATTCGACGACCTTGATTCCGGCCAAAGGCTGCGTCAGTGTTGCTTCTGTCATGCGATCCCCAATCCTCGCTCCGTGTCGATGAGCAAGCTGGAGCATATGGCGCAATATATCCTTCGACAAGCTCAGGATGGATAGGGGTCACTCCCCTAGGTTGGTCGCGAGCCTTTCATAAGCGGTGATGAAATCTTCCTTGAAGCCTTGGACCACTTGTCCTGCGGTCATTTGCTCGTTCATCAGGCCAACCCCTTGTCCGACCCAATAGGTTGCGAGATCTTTGGCGCCCTGATTGTCACCTTGGCTAAGCTTGTCAATCACCCGTAGCGGCGGCTCTGCGACGAGCGACTGTAGTGGCATGGGTAGCGCTGATGGCGCATCCTCGGCTTCCCACGCATCAGTCCAGGGCGAGCGCAATTGCCGCGATGGCTTGCCTGTGCGCGAACGCGCCCGCACCGTGTCCCGAGAGGATGCGGAGAGCATTTTTTCTTTCACCACCGGATTGGTTTCTGCCTCGGCCGTGGTCAGCCAGACTGAGCCGCACCAGGCTCCGCTGGCACCCATCGCCATGGTTGCGGCCATTTGGGTGCCGGTGGCAATGCCGCCTGCTGCGAGCACGGGCGTTTCATCGCCGATTGCGGCCAGCGCGTTGCAGATTTCGGGGATCAGGACCAAAGTGGATATTTCGCCGGTATGTCCACCGGCTTCACCGCCGACCGCGACAATGATATCGACCCCGGCAGCGACCTGAGACATGGCATGTTCTTTCGCGCCGACCAGTGCGGCAACCGGAACATTATGTTTCCGGCCCATTTCCAGCATCACCGGTGGTGGCACGCCAAGCGCATTGGCGACCAGCCCGATGGGATGCCGGAATGCCACGTCCAAAATGGCATCTGCCGTGCCGCCGCGCAAATTATCGGTGAATGCGACCTGTTCACGGCGGACGTCTTCAATGTCTTCGGCGATACGCCCGGTATCGACGCCATGACTCTGCATTATGTCATTGGTAAACTGTTTAAGTTCTCCCGGAATGGAGGCGAGCACGGCGTCGTGATCGGGTTGTTCGCCTTTTCCCTCGACTTTGTTGGGCACGATAATATCCAGGCCATAAGGCTTGCCGTCGACATGGTCGTCGATCCAACTGAGCTCCTCTTCCAGCGTTTCTGGCGAGCAATTGACGCCGCCGAATATACCCATGCCTCCGGCTCTTGAGACCGCTGCCACGACATCGCGGCAATGAGAGAAAGCAAGCAGCGGAAATTCTATTCCGAGCATATCGCAGATTTTATTGTTCATAGGTGCAACTCCGTTCGTGCTGAGCTTGTCGAAGCATGACTGTGTGTGGCCCGTGCCCTTCGACAGGCTCAGGGCGAACGGTAGTGATCATGACTCTTCGTTTTCCTCATCGGCAATAATTTCCAGGATCAGATCGTCGGCCGCAATCTGTTGGCCTGCCGTGGCGGCGATGGTTTCGACCGTTCCATCGATCTCAGCCAGTATTTCATGCTGCATCTTCATTGCTTCGAGAACGGCCAGCTTGTCACCCTTGGCAACCTGCTGCCCGGTTTCGACCAATATCTCGAGCAACAGCCCGTGCATCGGAGCAACCACTGTCCCGCCACCACCGGCATCTTCCATAGCGCTGAGTCCCGTCAGGTCGGTAACCGTTAGGGAGCGGCTGGGTAGCGCCAGATAGAGGGTGCGATGATCCGCATAATAAGTGGCTTCAACCGTACGGCCATCGACACGCAGTTTTACTTGGTCGGCATCTATATCAAATAACCTTATGTCGGCTGTCTCTTCGCCAGCGTTGACCCGGTAATGGCCGGGCTTGTCAACATGGACATGGATGGTTTGGGCATCCTCGCCCTCGGTATATTGTGTTACGGTCTCCAATGTGCCGGTGTTCGACCAATCGAGCATTTCTGCATTGACGTTGAGCGCCAGCTTGTGCGCTGCTTGCTGCCGCAGCTTGTGATGGATCACCGCGGCGATGGCATAGGATGCAAAATCATGTGCCCCCAGATCAACGCCATCGTCACCGTAATTTTCAGCGATGAAAGCAGTAGTCGCTTCGCCTTTTACAAAATCGGGCTTGTCGAGCGCATCGATCAGGAAATCGCGGTTGGTTTTTGGACCGAATAAGGCGGTTTCAGACAGGGCCTTGATCATCCGCCGCCGGGCTTCGTCCCGCGTGGTGCCGTGGGTGATGATCTTGGCGACCATCGAATCGTAAAAAGGAGAGACTTCGCCGCCGGTTGCAATGCCGCTATCGACCCGTGACAGACCGGATGGCTTCCACAAATGCACCGGCCCGGTACTGGGCAGAAAATCATCGGCTGGATCTTCGGCATAGAGCCGGACTTCCATCGCATGACCGTTGAGCGTGATATCCTGCTGCTCGAGGCCCAATAAGTCGCCTGACGCAACTTTGAGTTGCAGCGCGACCAGGTCGAGACCGGTGATTTCCTCTGTGACCGGGTGTTCAACTTGCAGTCGTGTGTTCATCTCCAGAAAATAGAAAGAACCAGACTGGTCGAGCAGAAATTCAACGGTGCCGGCGCCGATATAATCAACCGCCTTGGCCGCATCTACCGCGGCAGCGCCCATTTGCTCGCGCAGATCTGGCGTCATGACGGGGCAGGGTGCTTCTTCGATCACTTTCTGGTGTCGCCGCTGGACCGAACAATCGCGCTCGCCGAGATGGATGGTATTGCCGTGGCTATCGGCAAACACTTGGATTTCGACATGGCGTGGCTTGATAATCGCTTTTTCCAGGATCAGCTCGCCATTGCCAAAGGCATTTTCCGCCTCCGACCGTGCGAGTTTGATCGCATTGGCGATGTCGTCCAAATCATGGACCAGTCGCATCCCGCGGCCACCGCCGCCAGCTGCGGCCTTGACCATTAAGGGGATGCCAATCTTGCCCGCTTCAGCGATCAATATGTCATCGGATTGATCATCGCCCTGATAGCCGGGCACGCAAGGCACATCCGCCGCGATCATCGCGCGTTTTGAACGGGCTTTGTCGCCCATCACGTCGATGGCTTTTTCCGGTGGTCCGACGAAGATAATATTGGCTTCTGCACAGGCTTTGGAAAAAGCGGCATTTTCCGAGAGGAACCCATAGCCAGGGTGAATGGCGTCGGCGCCGGTGCCTTTTGCTGCTTGGATGATAGTGTCGACCAGCAGGTAGGATTCATTCACCGGCGCTGGGCCGATTCGAACGGAATCATCTGCCATTTTGACATGCGGAGCCTCGGCATCGGCGTCAGAATAGACGGCGACCGTGCGCATGCCCTGCGCCTTGGCGGTGTGCATTATCCGGCAAGCGATTTCGCCACGGTTGGCGACAAGGAGAGTGTTGATTCTGGTCATTTTCTATTCCTGTTCCGGCTTCACCACCCAATTGGGTTTGCGCTTTTCGAAAAAGCTGGCAACGCCTTCCTTGGCTTCATCACTGACCATCCGATCAGCGAAATTCTCAGCCGCCAGACGAATGACTTGTTCACGCGGCTGGCCAGCAATCTGCCCGAGCAGTTCCTTGGTTGCAGCGACGGCGCCGGGAGCTGCCCCCAAAACCTGTTTGCGCAGTTGCATTTCAATTGCCTCGAGGCCCGCTGCATCATCGGCGATAAAATCCGCAAAACCGAGATCATGAGCCTCTGTGCCGTCAAAGCGGGCAGCGGTCAGCATCAACCGGCGGCCGGTGGCATAGCCCAGCTTTTGAATCACAAAGGGGGAAATTTGCGCTGGTGTCACGCCGATGGCGGTTTCGGTCATTGCAAAGCGCGCGCCGCTTTCGCAGATCACGACGTCTGCACAGCAGGACAGACCAAAGCCTCCCGCCATGGCCGCGCCCTCGATCAGCACGATCACAACTTGCGGCGCACTGTTCACAAGGTCGAAAATCTCTGCTGCGCTGCTCGACATATTGATGATCGCCGCGCGGTCGCCGCTTTGCTGGAAATTCTCTTTGAAATTTTTCAGATCTGCGCCGGCGCAGAATACGCCGCCGCGGCCGCGCATGGTGATTCCACGGACGGTGCGGTCATCGCGCACGCTTTTGAGGACGCTGGCGAGTTCTGCCACCAAGGCATCGCTCAGCGCGTTTCGGTTTTCCGGCTGGTTGAACCAGATGGTGAGCCAGCCCTGCTTGAGCGCTAGTTCGAGCGTTTCGGTTTTGGGGAGACCGGTCATATCCGTGCCACTCCAAAGGCGTTGGGGTGAAGCGTCCGGTTTTGCGCTTCGAATATCGTTTCCAGCGCAAAGCCGAGTACCTTGCGGCTATCGCGGGGATCGATCACGCCATTGTCGAGGCATCGACCGGAGGTGAAGAAGGCGCTTTCCTGTGCCTCGAAAATATCCTTGATGCGCTGTTCTTGTTTTGCGATCGCTTCTTCATCGGGTTCAACGCCTTTGCGCTTGGCCTGCACCCGGGCGACATGGCTCATCGTATTGGCAGCCGACGCGCCAGCCATCACACCAGTTTTGGCATTGGGCCAACTGAACAGAAAGTCGGGTTCGAAGGCGACACCGCTCATACCGTAATTCCCGGCGCCAAAGCTTGCGCCGATATAGAGCGACAATTTGGGAACCCGGACATTGGATACCGCCTGGATCATCTTGCTGCCCAATTTGATCATGCCCTTATGTTCGGACTCGGTTCCGACAATATAGCCGGTGGTATTGTTGAGGAAGATGATCGGCAGTTCGGACTGGTCACACAGCTGGAAGAAATGAGTGGCCTTTGCCGCCGCTTCGGGATCGAACGGGCCGTTGTTCCCGATCAGGCCGACCGCGTGGCCCATGATGCTGGCCTGCATGCAGACCGTGCCCGGTCCATAGCGTGGTTTGAATTCTTCGAAATCGGATCCGTCGACAATCCGCGCCGCGACCTCCCGGACATCATAGGGAATGGTATAGTCGGTCGGAACCACACCGGCGATCTCGTCGATGTCATAGATGGGCTCTTCGTAATCATTGCGGCGGATCGGCGTGGTATTCTTGTTCCAATCCAGACGCCCCATGGTTTCGCGCGCAATGGCAATGCCATGGGCATCGTCATCGGCGAGATATTCGACGCTGCCGGTGGTCGAAGCATGCATTTCTGTGCCGCCGAGTTCGCGGTCATCCGCAACCTCTCCGGTAGCCGCATGGACAAGGGCCGCACCCCCCAAGGCTGCCATGCCATTGTTGCGGATGCCAATGACATAGTCGGACATGCCCGGCATATAGGCGCCGCCTGCAGTCGACGGCCCGTGCAATACAACCATTGTCGGAACGCCTGCAGCGCTCAGCCATGCAAGATTGCGGAACAGCATACCGCCGTGCGCCCAAAGCTCGACCTTATATTCCATCAGGTTCGCGCCAGCGCTTTCGACCAGATGGATGAACGGAAGCTTGAGGTCCTGCGCGATCTTCTGCGCGCCTTTGCTGGCATCCCAACCACCGGTGGTTGCCGCACCGGCCCGAATGCCACTGTCATCGACCCAGACCATGCAGCGGACGCCTTTGACAAAACCAATGCCCAGAATCACACTACCACCCGGAATACTGGTGTCGGGATTGCTATCCTCGACCATATAATTGGCCATATTGTATAGCTGTAGCCATGGCATGCCCGGATCAAGCAGGCGTTTTAGTCGTTCATGCGGGGTCAGCTGGCCACGCTTTTCAAAGGTGGGCCGCCGTTTTTCCGATGCATCGACGGCGCGTTTTTCGAGATCGCGGAGATGATCGATCAGTGTCAGCATGTCCTTGCGGTTCTGGGCAAAGCCCTCCGAACTGGTGGCAATTTTCGATTTAAACTGGGGCATTTCTAGGACGCCTTTGCGGGAAATAGCATGGTCGAACATTGGTTATTTGACACGTTGAGTCTCCTATGGCTATTTGAATAGCATTCGGTATTTTCGAGTCAAGCTCAATAAAGGACAGATTTTGGCGACTAAGGCGGACATTCCAGAGACTCAGCGCGTCAAGCTGGAACGCAAAGAAGGTGCGATTCTTGATGCAGCACGCCGCGTCTTTATTGAACATGGCTTTGATGGCGCGCGCATGTCTGAGATCGCCCGCCAGGCCCATATCGGCGAAGGAACTATCTACAGCTATTATGAATCTAAAGCCGAATTGATGTTGGCAGTGCTGCAGCAATTCTGGGACGGTCTGACCTTGGAGGCCGAGGCAGTCATGGCGTCAACCAAGGCCGAAGGTTTTTTCGACCGTTTGCATGCTCTGGCTCAATATCATTTGAACACGGTGATTGTGAACGCAGATTTCATCAACCTCAGTTTCGCTTTGCGCCGCAACAATAGTGAAGTGGGTGTCTCACGCGATCATTTGCGCCAATATGTTGCCGTCTTTGATCAGCTGTTCCGGCGCGGCCAGGATCGCGATGAATTGAAGCGGGATGCCATATTGTGGCAAGCACGGGACGTGTTTTACGGCAGTCTGGAATATAGCGGCCGGTCCATTGAAATGACCATGGGCTCAGACCACCGGGTCCGTGAACAAGGGCCTGTTGTGGATCAAATGGTCGCTCTGTTTCGCGCGCACTATGGAATGGACCGCGAGCCAACGGCGGTTGGCGACGTGTCTTTGGCTCAGCTTTCGTCGCAGCTGGAACAGCTGTCCGAAAAACTCGATAAGCTGACAAAATAGATTTGCTGACAGGCAAAAAAAGAGCCCCCGAAGGAGCTCTTTCTAGTCTTATTGTAATTTGGTTTAGGCCGCTTTGTAGAAGCTCTCGCCTGCATCGGCTTTTTCGCGGAAACTCATGGGGGGCTTGAAGCGTTCGCCATATTTCTGCGCCATATTGTCGGCCGTGCGGACAAAATTGTCGACGCCGATCGTGTCGATATGGCTCATCGGGCCGCCGGTCCATGGTGCAAAACCCCAACCGAAGATCGCGCCGAGATCAGCCGATTGCGGATCAGAGATAACTTCCTCATGATAGCATTGTGCGGTTGCGATCAACTGGATGTACATCAGCCGCTGTTTGACTTCTTCCACATCCGGTTGTTCCTCGGCCAACGGGAAATGCTCGCTAAGGCCGGGCCATAATTTCTTCGACCCATCGTCACTATATTCATAGAAACCACCACCAAAGCGGCGTCCGCGACGATCGACTGTTTTGACCATCAATTCCATCAGGTCTTCGGTGCCGCTCGGAACATAGGCATCGCCCATTTCTTCCTTGGTTGAAGTCATGATGTCATAGCCCAGCTGCAACGTGGTCTCGTCGACAATGGCCAATGGACCGATGGGCATGCCCATGGCCACTGCGGCATTTTCGATCAGTGCTGGCTTAACGCCCTCGGCAACCATCAGCATCGCCTCATTGGCATAAGGCGGGAACACGCGGTTGGTGTAGAATCCGCGAACATCTTTGACGACAATTGGCGTCTTGCGGATCTTGGCATTATAGTCGAGTGCTACGGCCAAGGCCTTGTCGCCGGTTTCAGCGCCTGGAATGATTTCCAGCAATGGCATTTTTTCAACGGGGGAGAAGAAATGCATCCCGATGAATTGATCCGGCCGATCGCTATTCTTGGCGAGGCCCGTGATCGGTAACGTCGACGTGTTGGACGCAAAGATGACATCCTTGCCGATAACCGCTTCGGTTTTCTTGATGACGTCGGCTTTGATGTCCGGACGTTCGAAAACGGCTTCGATGATCAGATCAACATCTTTGAGATCGTCATAATTGTCCGTCGGTTTGATCCGCGCCATGAAGGCATCAGCCTTTTCTTGAGTCATCTTGCCGCGCTTCACGCCTTTGTCGACGATCTTCTGGCTATAGGCGATCGCTTTCTGGGCTTCTTCCATGCTGCGATCCAGTACGACGACATTCATGCCGCCTTTGGCGGTAACATGGGTGATGCCGGAACCCATCAGGCCGGCACCAAGAACGCCAACGGTCTTGAGGTCGGTTGCCGGCACGTCTTTCGGACGGGCCGCGCCTTTTTCCGCTGCCTGCTTGTTGATGAACAAGGTGCGGATCATATTCTTGGCTTGTGGGCCGGAGAGCAGCTTGGTGAAATATTTGCTTTCGACGCGCAAGGCGGTGTCCATAGGGAGCATCGAGCCTTCATAGAGGCAAGACAGGATCGCTTTGACGGCTTCGAAATTGCCCTTGCTCTGCTTCAGCGCAATTGCGGAAGAACCCATGTAAAGCGGCACAGCGCGGGGATCCATGGAACCAGCGCCACCCGGGAATTTATAACCCCTTTTGTCCCAAGGCGCAGCAGCTTTGGGATTGGCTTTGACCCATTCTTTTGCCTTGGCGATGACTTCATCCGCAGGAACGACTTCATCGATAAAGCCTTGTGCTTTAGCAGCCTGCGGGTTTGCTGGAGCACCGGTCATGATCATCATGCCAGCGGCTTGCAGTCCCGAAAGACGTGGCAAGCGCTGTGTTCCGCCGCCGCCAGGCAGCAAACCGACTTGGACTTCGGGAAGGCCGAGTTGGATTTTCGGATCGTCGGCACAAACGCGATAGTGGCAGGCCAAAGCGAGTTCCAGACCGCCGCCAAGGGCCAAGCCGTTGAGGGCGCATGCAACGGGTTTCGCGTGCGCGGTACCTTTGAGCAGTTCTTTCGCCGTATGGCCGCCGGTTTCCATCATCCGGAGCATGCCGTTTAATTCCCAAGCGCTTTCAAAGGCCTCGGCCATGCTAGCCGCCTTGGATCCGCCCAGCATATTGAGGTCTGCACCGGCGAGAAAACCGGATTTTTTGCCGGAGGTGATAACCGCGCCTTTGATGGCGTCGTTGCTGTTCAGTTCGGGAACAAAGGCTTTGAAGTCGGCAATGAGCGCTTCGTTCCATACGTTCATGGATGCGCCGGGAACGTCGATGGTGACGAGTGCAATGCCATCGCTATCGATATCGACGGTGAATGTTTCGTAGGTCATATTATCTGTCCTGCTGGATATCTTGTTTTTTCGGTGAACGCGTCGATGCGCCTAGTTCACACGCTCAATGATGGTGGCAATGCCCATGCCGCCGCCGATGCAAAGCGTCGACAAAGCGGTGGTCTTGTTCGAGCGTTCCAGCTCGTCAAGCACCGTGCCTAGGATCATCGCGCCGGTTGCACCGAGGGGGTGACCCATTGCGATAGCGCCGCCGTTGACGTTCATATCGCTATGATCGACGTTCATGGCTTCCATGAAGCGTAGGACGACGGCTGCAAAAGCCTCGTTAAGCTCCCACACATCAATATCATCTGCGGTCATACCGGCACGGGCCAGCGCTTTCTTTGCGGCAAATTCAGGGCCGGTCAGCATGATTGTTGGCTCGCTGCCGATCGCTGCCATCGACACGATGCGCGCACGCGGCTTCAGGCCGTATTTTTCGCCAGCCGATTCATTGCCAACCAATACGGCCGCAGAACCATCGACGATGCCCGAGCTGTTGCCCGCATGATGGACATGATTCATTTTCTCGACATCAGGATGTTTGAGGATCGCGACATCATTGAAGCCAGGCATTTGTTCACCCATGCCGATGAAGGCCGGGTTGAGCGAGCCGAGCGACTGCATGTTGGTTTCGGGCCGCATGAGTTCATCATGGTCCAGAACCACTTCGCCGATAACATCGCGGATCGGGAGAATGGATTTTGCAAAACGCTTCTCGTCCCAGGCTTGGGCGGCGCGCTTCTGGCTTTCGACGGCATAGGCGTCGACATCATCGCGGCTATAGCCATATTTGGTGGCGATCAGATCGGCGGAAATGCCCTGCGGCACGAAATATTCCTGAAAGACCAGGGTCGGGTCGGCCATGCCACCCATGCCGTCGCTGCCCATCGGGACGCGGGACATGGATTCGATGCCGCCGCCCACGGCGAGATCGGTTTCGCCGGCCTTGACCTTGGCAGCTGCCAGATTGACGGCCTCCAGTCCTGATCCGCAGAAACGGTTGACCTGAATGGCGGAAGTGGTCTCCGCATAGCCCGCTTTCAAAACCGCAGAACGGCTTATGACGGCGCCTTGCTCACCGACCGGTGAGACACAACCAAAGGCAACATCTTCAACCTCGTGGCCTTCCAGTCCGTTGCGGTCATTGACCGATGCAAGCACTTGCGATGCGAGGTCGAGGGCGGTGATTTCATGCAGGCTGCCGTCGCTGCGGCCCTTGCCGCGCGGGCTTCTTACCGCATCATAGATAAAGGCTTCGGTCATATCAGGTTCCTTTTACTGGAAGACTTGGAAACATGTTCCACACATAGTTAATGTTGCGCTGCAGCATAGTCAAGCAGTTTACGTAAACGTCAACTTAGCGCCAATGGGCGACTCGATAATGGGCTGACTTGCCGCCACTATATCCTATTCGAGGATTGATTGATATTTCTGGCTGAACACGTCCCGGCCGACGATATAGCGCATGATCTCGCTGGATCCGGCATAGATGCGGCTCATCCGGGCGTCGGTGAATATCCGGCTGATTTCATATTCTTTCATATAGCCGGCGCCGCCATGGAGTTGCAGTCCGAGGTCCGCCATTTCCCACTCAATTTCGCTGCCGAGCATCTTGCCTTTGGCAGCGATATTGGCGGTGAGGCCGCCCTGATTGTGGATCTCGACACAATGGTCGATATAGACTTGCAACATGTCAATTTTTGCGTCCATTTCGGCCATTTTGAACTGGGTATTCTGCATATCTGACAGCTTTTTACCGAAAACATCGCGTTCCATGACGAATTCCCGGGTAACATCAAAGGCCCGGCGTGCGGATGCGCCATAGCCGACCATTCCGATCAGGCGTTCTTCGGCCAGGCCCTCCATCAAATGGATAAAGCCTTTCCCGGGTGTGCCCAGCGTGTTTTCTTTGGGTATCTTGACATTGTTGAAAAATAGCTCGGCCGTGTCTTGTGCATGCAGGCCAATTTTCTCGAGATTCTGTCCGCGCTCAAAGCCTTCCATCCCGCGCTCCAGGATCAGCAAGACCATGGCATGTTTATCGTCCACACCGTCCATTTTGGCGGCGACAATCACGACGTCCGCGTTGATGCCGTTGGAGATGTAGGTTTTCGAACCATTGAGGAGCCAATGGTCGCCCATGTCCTTTGCCGTGCTTTTCATCCCGGAAAGATCGCTGCCAGCACCGGGCTCTGTCATTGCAACGGCCAATATTGTTTCACCGGTCACGCATTTTGGCAGGAACCGTTCGCGCTGTTCTTCATTGCCCATATTTTTCAAATAGGGTCCGACCAGGCGGCTGTGCAGCGTATTATACCATTCGGCGCATCCCGCACGGGTGGTCTCTTCGATGATAATCTGTTCATAGCGGAAGTCGTTATCGCCCATGCCGCCATATTTTTCGTCTGGCCAGATCATCAGGAACCCCTGCTCGCCCGCCTTTCTGAATATCTCCCGGTCGACGATTCCGGCTTCGCGAAATTCATCCATGCGCGGCGCGACTTCGTCGGCAAGAAAACGGCGATAAGCATCCCGAAACATGTGCTGTTCTTCGGTAAATTTGCGCATGAAATGGTCCTTTGTTCTGAGGAGGGAGAAGCGTGCTCAAAGCCCGCTAATGATTGCCGGTCTTAATGAGCCAAATTTAATCGGTCAATTAAGAAACAGATAGGCTGCACAAGCCCGTTGCAATTGCCCACCAACCATCGTTATGGCGTTCCGGTGGAACAGACAAAGAAACCTTTCATCCTCGGTCTTGGCGGCACAACCAGTCCCGTATCATCAACCGAAGTCGCCCTATCCATTTCTCTCGAGGCTGCAGCTGCGGCTGGCGCGGAAACTGAACTGTTCGGATCGGATCGCCTGATGGCGTTGCCGCATTATCGTTCAGACCCGGCAGGACTCAATCAGACCGGCAAAGATCTGGTCGCGCTGGTGCGCCGTGCCGATGGCTTGATATTATCCAGTCCCGGCTATCATGGCACCGTCTCCGGCCTGGTGAAAAATGCCATTGATTATATCGAAGAGACATCGTCCGATGATCGCATCTATCTCGATGGCTTGCCAATTGGTCTCATCGTCACCGCATATGGTTGGCAGGCGGTCGGCAGCACTCTGGCCGCGCTCCGTTCGATCGTGCATTCTCTTCGCGGCTGGCCGACGCCGCTTGGTGTTGGAATCAATGCATCGGGTGGCATGTTCAGTGACGGCGTTTGTACGGACGATGGTGTCAACGAACAGCTGAAGCTGGTGGCACAGCAAGTGATGCTTCGCGCTGAATCGCGCTGATCATTCAATCGGCTAATTGCCGTAGAAGTCCCGATACCAGCTGACGAAACGCTGCAACCCATCTTCCAGCATCACCTTCGGCGCATATCCTGTTAGCGCCTGGAGCTTGGATATATCTGCATAGGTCGATGTCACATCTCCCGGTTGCATCGGGCGCATGATTTTTTGCGCTTCGACACCGAGCGCCTCTTCCAGAGCCTTGATCATATCCATCAGGCCGACCGGGCGGCTATCACCGATATTGAGGATGCGATGACCATGCCGCTCCGGCGGATGGTCAAGTGCGCCCAAGATACCGTCCACGATATCGTCTATATAGGTAAAGTCCCGTGCCATCTTGCCTTCGCCATAAACCTCGATCGGTTCACCGGCCAAAATCTTCTGGGTGAAACCGAAATAGGCCATGTCCGGGCGGCCCCAGGGACCGTAGACCGTGAAGAATCGCAGGCCGGTCATCGGGAAACCATAGAGCTTTGCATAGGACTGGCTCATCATCTCACCGGACCGTTTGGTGGCGGCGTAGAGAGAGACCGGATTATTTGCCGGCTCGTCTTCGGTAAACCCCTCCCCGCCCATCGGCTTGTCGCCATAGACCGAGCTGGACGATGCATAGACGAGATGTTGAAAACCATCGGCATGGCGGCTCGCTTCGAGCAAAGACAAATGGCCTTGCAGATTGGATTTCTGATAAGCGAACGGATTCTCAATACTGTAGCGCACGCCGGCCTGTGCGGCGAGATGGACGATGCGCTGGATGCCATGGCTTTGGACGAGCGTCTTGACGCCATCGGCATCGGAGACATCCATCTGCTCAAAGCGGAAGCCGTCCAGTGCGTTGAGATTATCAAGCCGTGCGGCCTTCAACGCGGGGTCGTAATAATCGTTGAGATTATCAATCCCGATCACTGATTCTCCGCGCTCCACCAGTCGAGACGAGACAGCATGGCCGATGAACCCGGCGGCTCCGGTTACCAGAATAGGCGAAATATCAGTGTCAGGCATGATGGCTTCCGTCATTGTCAATCTTCGAGCCTCTAGCACGAACTGGTAAATATTTCACAAGGGAAAGCCGCCTGTCGGGATAACGTAACCCGCACACAAAGAAACGGCGGCGCTTTGCAGCACCGCCGTTTCTTTGTCAGGTTTGATGTGACTAGAATTCGTAGCGCACACCAAGTTGGATCCGCCAGATCGATGACGAGAAGCCAACATTATAATCATCGTCTGGATTAAAACCGGTGATAATATAACGGCCCTGAGCATCCACTCCGCCATCTACCAGGTCGACCAGACTATTGACTGGGTTGAAAGTATTCCAGCCACTGTCCAGCATGTTCAGGACATTGTCGAAATCGGCGAACAGCTCGATTTTGTCGTCGACTCCGAAGAGACGTCCTGGGCCAGGGATTTCTTGGCTAAAGCGCATATCCAGGTCGAATACCCAGTCGTTCCGGCAGCTGTTCCGGCTGATGGATTGTCCAGCCGCAAACTTACATTTGCCAAAGACGTTATTCTGAGGATTGCCATCAGAGTCGGTGCTGGAAAGTTCACCATTGTTCAAATAGCCCAGCAACGATGTCACGGCTGCGTCCTGCGCTGCCTGTGAGGCTGCGTCAGGGCGAACCGATAGGTTCGGATCGTCGATACCTGTCGGAATATAGAGCAACGCATTGTCAGTACCCGAAGAACCGTCCGCAAATACGCCACCGCCATCAAAGGTCAGGCTGAACGGACGTCCGGACCGGGCCGAGAAGAAGAGGCCAAGCGATGTATCATATTCATCAATAAACTGTTCTTTCCAGTTTACCGCAAAGGTCAGGCTATGCCGTGTCTCGAAATTCGACGTCGATGTTGCCGGGTTTTGCCGATCAAACGCAGCCGTTACGTCAAAGTTTGACGTCGCGGTCGAGCTACCAACATCACGATAGTTGTTGGAATCCGTAAACGCATAACCAAAGTTCACGCTAACGCTGCCGCCATCGGTGATAACGCCCTGATCGAAATATTTGGAAAGGGCGAAGGAAGCAACATGGCTGTCATAGGACCGGCCATTTGTCAGCTGGATAAAGTCATCCAGACCGGTTCCGAAACAAGCAGCTGTTACGCCGTTATATGTTGGCGGGGTGCCGCCGTTACCCTGCAATTGGGCGTCACATCCAGCATTCAACGGGTCAATTGCTGCATATATCGGACGGCCATCGACCGTGAAGCCATTGTTGGTACGGATGTCTGGAACCTGCACAAGATCAACAAAATTGAGCGGGTCTATGAAGCGTGAATAGATATAGTCGAACTTCATGTTCCAGTCTGAGAAAAATCCGCCGTCGGTTCCGAACATGGTGTCCACACCAAGATTCAGGCGGAAGACCGTCGGAATATCAAGGTCCGGGTCAGTGGATTGGGTGTCAGCACCACCTACTGCAGCTCGATTGGAGGCGGCTTGAATCGCGCAGTCTGGGAAACCGGTGAATGCGCCGCCGTTCAAGACATTGAAATTACCATTGGCATCCAGCAGGCCAGCGCAATTTCCAGAGAAGGTATCGCCATTGGCTGAAGAAAAGCCATTGTTGGAAAACGCGTTGGAGAAGAACACGACAGGATCACCGCCCGAGAACATGCCTACACCACCGGTTACCGAGGTGTTGTGGAAGAACCCATCATTGTTCAGATCATAGGTTGCTGCCAAACGCGGCAAGATGACCGGGTCGAGTTTGCTGAAGCTGTTGGCGTTGGTGAAGCCGAACCGCTGCAGGAAGCTTGGGTTCGCTCGCGGTGCGTCGCCACTATACATTTGAACGCGAAGGCCAGCTGTCAAATTCAGTTGGTCTGTCGCCTGCCATTCGTCTTGAGCATAGAAGGAATAGATTTGACGCCCAAATTGAGCCGCGGCCTCGTTTATATCACCCGATGGTGTGGCTGCGATAGTGGCACCGCCCAATCCGCCGCCGACAAGGTCATCGGAGCTACCAAAGACGCTTGAAAAGCCGCCGTTGGCGACCACGCCATTTTGAAAGTCGGTGAGGTTGCGGAAGAAGATCGTGCCTGTTGCGTTGATTGCGAACAGGTTGAACACTTTGAGATCGTTCAACTCGGCACCCAGCTTGATCTGGTGATCGCCCGCGCCAATGTTCATCTGGAACTTGGCTTGATCGACGGTCTGATCCAATTGGTTGGCAGAACGGAAGATGCCCGGTCCGGTTGACAGTCTTCCCGCTTGGGTGGTTTGACCGGCAACCGGCTCTACGCCCACGGATAGTCGTACGATCGGATTGTCAGACTGGGCTTCGCCACCGCCGACAGGGCCTTGCACATCGCCAACTTCCGAACGCGAAAGGCGCAATTCGGTTGAGACATTGTCGGTCCAGTCGGAATAGAGACGGAGCGAATAATAGTCCGAAATCGTGCCTTCATCTTCGAAGCTATTCAGGCCTGTCAATTCCTGACCGCCAAAGTCCGACTCAACGTTGGTTTCTTCCAACCGCTGATAGGTCGCTTCCAATCGATGGTCGTCGGTGATGTAAGCATCGAGCCGTCCAAAATAACGAACGCTGGATTGCGCGAGAGTGGTTGGGTAGCCGCCTACGTCAACACCGTAGACCGTGTTTGCGATATTCGCGAACTGGTCAAATTGCGCTTGAGTGACGAAATTTGCTTCGTTCGGGAAGCCGCCGCCATTTGGACCAAATTCGTTGGCACCACCAAGATCTGTTTCTTCGTAACCGGCGAAGAAGAACAGGCGGTTTGGAATGATTGGGCCGGAAAGAGTCGCACCCCAACGTTTCTCGTTAAAAGGATCGATGTCAGAAGTTCTTCCATCGACTGTATCGCCGCGCAGACCTGAGTCGCGATAGGTGAAAAAGGCACTGCCGTGGAACTGATTCTCGCCCGATTTGGTGACGACGTTCACTGCACAGCCGGTAAAGTCTGAATATTCAACATCGAACGGCGCAAATTCGACCGAGGTTTCACGGATCGCATCATAAGGTAGCGGAAGTGCGTTTCGTGCTGCAAATGGCGTGCCGTTCAGTCCGAACGTGTCTGCCTGTACAATACCGTCGACGGTGAATGTGTTCGAACGATCATTGCCGCCGAGACAGCTGATCCGATCAACTTCGTTTGCGCGATCAAGGCTCACGCGGGGATCGAGACGAATGATGTCGCGAACGTCACGAGATAGTGAAGGGAAGCTTTCGAGCTCTACGGTACCGAACGACTGGCCCGGGCCAACAGCAAGCTGGGTTGCATTCGCGCGACCACCGGTGACAACAATGATTTGATCATCAACGTTGGATGCCGCCAATTCAAAGGTGAAATCTCGGTTACCCTGCAGGTTGATGAACTGGTTTTCGACGGTTTGACCTTCGAAGCCGCTTGCTGTGACGGTGACCGAATATGGTCCGCCGGGAACCAGAGATCCTGCTCGAAACTGTCCATTGCCGTCTGTGGTGCTTGACCGCTCTTGGCCGGTACGTGTGTCGAGAACAACCACGGTTGCGCCCTGTAGCGGTGCCCCGTTCTGGTCGGTTACCTGACCTTCAACGCCCGATGTAATCTGTTGTGCCGAAGCAGGTGTGGCCATCAGGCCAGCAGTGGAAAGACTGACAACGCTGGCAGCCAAAAGATATTTGATTCTCATGTTATGAATTCCCCGTTCATGAACCGCATAAAAAACCGTGGCAGGTGATCTATTGTGCGTCCTGCACAGCCATACCAAAGCCCGGACCACCTAGCCCTCAAAAATGACAGTTTTGTCTCAACCGCAACGACTTTTCGCTGCGATGCAGCAAATAAATTTTATCCACAGTTTACCCAACAGGGCAAAAATACCGGATTTGACATGGGTTTACGTGAATAAATCCGAGATAAGCTATTGAATTAGAGATTGAATATTTTGTAATATCATCTCAAATTCATTCTCTAGGGCCTGTTTTGACTGTTGCGAATTTATCACGATGTCAGCATGGGCTTTTGAGGGCTCTACATAGAGGTCGTGCATCGGCCCCACTTGGTTGGCGAATTGTTCGTGCACCGATTGTGCGGTGCGCCCGCGTTCGCGAACGTCGCGCTCCAGCCGTCGGGCAAAGCGTGTTTCGGCATCGCATTCGACGAATATGCTGAGATCCAACAGGTCGCGCAGCGGTTGATGCTGCAGTATCAAGATGCCATCGATCACGATCACCGGACGTGGCTCCGTGTGCTCGGTCTCTGTTTTCGGCAAATGGGTTGGGAAATCGTAAAGCGGCCGGTCAATGGCTTGCCCGTTTTTCAATTGGCAAAGCTGCGCGCATAGTTGGTCAAAGTCGACCGCATCCGGGTGATCGAAATTAGGCCCACCCTTGCCTTCGGGCGCATCGCCAAGTCCAAAAAAATAGTCATCCTGCGGCAGGACCACGCATTGCTTCGACCCCAGCTGTTCGAAGATTCTCTCGGTTAGCGTTGATTTTCCGGAACAACTGCCGCCGCCGATGCCGACCGCTTTTGGAATCATGCTAGACCGATTTCGCGCAGGCGTTGCATCAGATAATCATGTGCCGTGATGGGCTCTGGATAGAGGTCCGGATGGGTGTCATCGACGCAGCTCGGCAAGGTCTCGATGGAATAATCGGGCCGGAAATGCAGGAAGAAGGGCATGGAGTAGCGCGAGAAACCGCGCCGTTCCGGGGCCGGATTGACCACGCGGTGGGTGGTCGAGGGCAAGCGATTATTGGTCAGCCGTTGCAGCATGTCCCCGATATTCACTGCCAGTTCGCCGACCTTGGGGCTGACCGGCCGCCAATTGCCATTTTTGTCGAGCAATTCCAGGCCGGCCTCTTCGGCACCGATTAGCAATGTGATCGTATTGATATCCTCATGCGCCGCGGCTCGGACCGCTGGCGAATCCTCTGGCACCGGGGGATAGTGGATCAACCGCATCACCGAATTGCCATCGCGGACCGTGTCGACAAAAAAGTCGGGTGCGAGACCCAAAAACCGGGCAATGGCTTCCAAGATACGCGCACCGGCCTTGTCGAAAGCGGCGAACATTTCGAGATAGGTTTGTTGAAATCCGTCGAGTTCCTTGGGCCAGATATTGGGCGGCATATAGGATTCGAACGGGTGACCGGCAGACAGTTCGCGGCCGATATGCCAGAATTCCTTGAGATCATGGATGTCGGAATCCTTGGCGCTTTCTGTACCGAAGGGTGTGTAGCCGCGGGCACCGCCGCCGCCGGCTATATGATAGGCGCGCTTCACCTCTTCGGGCAGCGCGAAAAAAGCGCGGGACATGGCCTCGGCGCGCGCGATCAATTCCGCCGGGATGCCATGGTCGGCAACGATCGCAAAGCCCCAGTCGGAAAAGCTGCGACCGATTCGTTCGGCAAAAACATCGCTGTCTTTGTCCGCCATCGCGAGCGAAACGGCGGTGAGAGTATCTTGGTCTTGGTTCATGCTCTTAAAATGCGCCCTCGGGCATTTTTGTCAATCGGGATAACTCAGCCGAGCGAAAGCAAGATACCGGCAAGCGCCGCGCTCATCAGATTGGCCAGCGATCCTGCGGCCAAGGCGCGGAGGCCAAGCTTCGCGATGACCGGCCGTTGATTGGGCGCGAGACCGCCTGTGACGGCTAGCTGGATGGCGATGCTGCTGAAATTGGCAAAACCGCACAGGGCGAAGATGACAATGGCGTTGGTTAGCGGCGAAATGCCGGCCTGCATCTTGCCCAGCTCAATGAAGGCGACAAATTCATTGAGGACAACTTTCGTACCGAACAGACCACCTGCGTTCAGCGCTTCTTCCCAAGGGACGCCGAGCAGGAACATGATCGGCGCGAAAATATAGCCGATGATTTGCTGGAAGCTCAGATCGGGCATACCAAACCATCCACCAATGCCGCCTAGCACGCCATTGGCTAGAGCAACCAAAGCGACAAAGGCGAGCACCATTGCGCCGACCGCTACGGCCAGCTTAACACCGGTTTGCGCGCCCATGGCTGCTGCCATGATGATATTGGCAGGCTTCTCATCTTCATATTCAACGGCGACAAGTAGCTCTTCGGGGGCGGGATCATCGGGATTGTCCGGCATGATGATCTTCGCCATCAATATGCCACCAGGCGCGGACATGAAGGCTGCGGCAAGCAGATAGTCAATGCGGATGCCCATCGCGGCATAGGCGGCCAATATCGTGCCTGCGACCCCGGCCATGCCGACGCTCATCACGGTGAATAGCTGCGATTGGGTCAAGCGGGCGAGATAGGGACGGATAACCAGTGGTGATTCGGACTGACCGACAAA
Organism: Parasphingorhabdus sp.; assembly: GCF_039939955.1. GTDB lineage: Bacteria > Pseudomonadota > Alphaproteobacteria > Sphingomonadales > Sphingomonadaceae > Parasphingorhabdus. The sequence continues at coordinate 269,881 of NZ_JBDVHS010000002.1, forward strand.
AATATTGGCTGCAGCACAGAGCGATTCGACTTTGGAAATACCGGTGATTTTCTGGATAGCGCCGCCAACCCATTTGATGATGAACTGCATGATATTCAGATAATAGAGGATGGAAATCAGCGCCGAAAAGAAGATGATGACGGGAAGCGCGGCGATCGCAAAACTATTGCCGCCGATGGACGGATCGGCGAGCGGACCAAAGATAAAATTGGTGCCGGCTGATGCATAGCCAAGTAGGCTGGAGACGCCGTCCGCCATCGCCTGAATAATCCTTTTCCCGGCTGGAATATAAAGCACGATGACGGCAATTCCGGCCTGCAGGGCGAAGGCGGCACCGACGACACGGAACCGGATATTTCGTCGTCCGGTCGACAGGGCAAAGGCAATCAACAGGATCAACGCCATGCCGGCAATGCTGGTAAAAATCGGTATCATAGGACGCTTCCAGTCAAATGTTCGGGTTGATATTGGTTCACCAGGTAAAACTGCCTGCCTCGGTGGTGCAAGCCGCCGCGAGGCGATCGAGACAGTCCGCGATATTGTCGGAAATGATCAATTGCTTGCGGCGATCGGCGGATACGAAACCCTGTTCCGTCATTTTATCGAGAAAAACGATCATCGCATCCCAGTAGCCGGCGATATTCAAAATGGCGAAGGGCTTGTTATGATAGCCCAGCGCATTCCAGCTCCAGGCTTCGAACAATTCGTCCATCGTGCCAACGCCCCCTGGCAGGGCAACAAAGGCATCTGTCAAATCGGTCATTTTGGCTTTACGTTCGTGCATATTTGCAACGATATGAAGCTCGGTCACACCTCTATGCGCCACTTCCAGATCTTTCAGCATTTCCGGAATGACGCCATGCACCTGACCGCCATGCTCGAGCACCGTATCGGCAATAATTCCCATCAGGCCAAGACGGCCACCGCCATAGACGAGGTCCACATTGCGCTCTGCCATCGTCTTGCCCAGCAATATCGTTGCCTCGGCATAAGCCGGATCTTGTCCGGCGTTGGCACCACAATAAACTGCCAGTTTGTGCAAAACATCCCCCTGATCGCGTGACACAATTGGTCACGGCTTGTTATTGTCCGTTTCTTTTTCCGTATAGAAAAAATGCGGCGCGTTACTATGTCTTTTTTTTCATCGCCGACCGCGCTAGGTAAAGGCGATGACCGAAACATCAAAAACCAACCTCATCCCGAGATCCCTATTTGTCTTTGCTGTGCTCTACGGTGGGATGACCTGTATCGCCGGAATATTAGGCGCTAAGCAGGTTGCGCTTGGGCCGCTGGCTGTGGAAGCGGGGATTTTCCCGTTCCTGCTTCTGGTGGTATTATCCAGCTCGGTCGCTGAATTGCATGGGCGGGAGGTGGCCAACCGGTTGGTCCGTTTTGGTTTCATTCCTCTGATCACCGCGATCATTCTGATCCAGATCGTTCTGGCGTTGCCGACCGATCCGGGAATGTATGAACCCGCCAAAGAGGCCTTTCCGATCATTCTTTCCCAAGGTGCGCGGCTGATGTTTGCCGGGATTATCGCTTATGGGGTTTCGCAATTTCTCAACGTTTATATCTTTTCGCGCTTGGCCAATATGAAGGGCGGGCTGCTGGCGTTGCGGGCTGCCATTGCTAGCGCGCTGTCGCAAATTGTCGACACGCTGATTTTCATCACAATCGCCTTTTATGGTGAGCGTCCGATAGGGCAATTGCTGCTCGGCCAAGGTTCGGCCAAAGTTGTCCTGTCCTTCTTGCTGGTGCCTTTCTTGATCGTGTTTTTCGTGAAACTGGGGCAAAAACTGGATCGGGAATGAAGGCCTTCTGGCCCAAAGCTATGGGATGGCGCGATATATAATATTGGCCTGCGCCAAGTCTTCCTCGCTATCGATATCCATCAGAATCGGATCATCGGCCGTCACCAAATGAGCATCGGATAGCAACGCCCGGGCACCGGAATCGCCTTCCAGCGTGAGCAAATCATTCAACGCAGAATTGGGAAATATCGCGGGCGGCATGGCTTGTCCGTCGCGGGCAGATGCGATGGTGCGGGTGCAGCCCATTTGTTCGAAGATAGCCAGCAGCCTGTTGATATGATCCGCTGTCACAAACGGCATATCGGCGAGCATGATATATAACGCCCTGGCGCCAGCCTCAATGGCGTGGGACGCGGCGAGCCGGACGGATGTCGCCTGACCCAGATGTGCCTGCTCATTGACGATTATCCGGTAGCCCAGATCATTCCATCGCCTTGCGCAGCCATGTGCCGGTGGACCGATCACCCGCTTTTGAGGGCAGTGAATTGCCGCTCCCGCTTCGGCAGCGTGCAGGCCGAGCATCTTGCCGCCGAGCAATGCGGTCAGTTTATCCTGATCGCCAAATCTGCGGGATTGCCCGGCCGCCAGCAATGCCAGCATGATACCGGACTGGCTGTTCAATTGGCGGTAACGCTCGCGATATACGCGATTACGGCCTGTCTTTTCGCTGGCTCCGCGATCGCGCCCGCGACCATTGTCGTGCCCGGAATTTTTGCGGCTGGATCGGCGATAAAGCTATCGAGTTCTGCCTCGGCCCAAATGACGCCGGACGCTTTCAAGGCGTCGGAATAGGCAAAACCGGAGGCTTCGCCGGCCGCCTTGTCGATGATTCCAAAGAGGTTGGGGCCAGCACCATGGGGCGCGTCTTGCTCCAGACTGTGACAGGCGGAGCAATTGGCAAAAGCCGCCTTCCCTTCGGCGACTAGGCTGCTTGCTGGATTGCTGTCGGTGGGGGCAGAAGCAACGGCGGTTTCGACCGGTGCGGCTCCAGGTTCGCGGACGATGATTTGCTCCACCGGTCCCGGTGCCGGATCGGTGCCGCAAGCGGCTAAGACAAATAAAGAAGGTAGGGCAACCATTCGGATGAATTTCAGCATATCAGGTCTCCGATCCGGCAAAATCATATTTGGCAACGGGCAGTTCGCGGACGCGCTTGCCGGTGGCGGCAAAAATAGCGTTGGTGACGGCAGGGGCAATCGGCGGCAAGCCGGGTTCACCTGCGCCACCGATCCGATCATGATCGCCATTGATCAAGGCGACGGATACCTCCGGCATTTCGTTGATTCGTAGCATTTCATAGTCGTGGAAATTGCTCTGTTGGACTGCACCATCTTTGACGGTTATTTCGCCATAGAGCGCAGCGGTCAGGCCATAGACGATACCGCTTTCTATCTGTGCAATGACTCCGTCAGGGTTCATTGCGAAGCCGACATCGGTACAACAGAAAACCTTTGTCACACGCGGTTTCTTACCGGTCATGTCGACTTCTGCGACCTGTGCAACAACCGAATTAAAACCCGGTACAAATGCGATCCCACGGCCATGGCCTTCGGGCAGAGGGCTGCCCCAATTGGCCATTTCGGCAACCTTGTCGAGGACTGCGAGATGGCGGGGAGTGTCAGCCAGCAGCAGCCGGCGTAATGCGAGCGGATCCTTGCCGGTTTCCGCCGCGACTTCATCAACAAAGCTTTCGATAAACCATGCCTGTTGGCTGTGGTCGACGGATCGCCATGGGCCAAAGCGCAAATGCATGGGCACGTCGATTTTGCGGATCAGCTTATTGGGGATCGCATAGTGATTGATCTTCGGGGCTTCAGACGGGTCGAACAGATGGACATGGATATTGTCCCAGGCGACGAGATTGCCTTCCGCATCCAGCCCTGCTTCGAACCGGCTGGTGGCCGAGGGGCGATAAAAATCCTGTGTCGTGTCTTCTTCGCGCGACCATATCATTTTGATCGGATAGCCGGCCGCCTTGGCCAGCCGTGCCGCCATGATCGGAACATCGGTATTTGAACGACGTCCAAAGCCGCCACCCAGATATTGGTTTTCCAGATTGACGCTGTCTTCATCTATTCCCAGCGCTTCGGCCACCTCTCGACGCACGCCCAACGGGTTTTGTGAACCCAGCCATAAATCACACTGGCCGTCCATCACTCTGGCGGTGCAGTTCATAGGCTCCATGGTTGCATGAGCCAAAAAGGGCACCTTATATTCGGCTTTGATTATCTGTGCGGCTTCGGCAATTGCGTTCACGGCATCGCCTGTTTCGGTTTCAATATCGCCGCCATCTTTGCCCGCATCATCAAGAGCTGCAGCATAGCGCGCGAATATCGCATCATGGTCGATGTCTCCGCCCTCGGCTTCCGAATAGGTCGCTTCAACCGTGTTCAGCGCCTGCTGTGCTTGCCAATAGCCATCGGCAATGACCGCGACAAAATTGCCCATATTTAAAATCTGCAAAACACCGGGCATGGATTGGGCGGTCTCTGCGTTGATCTGTTCCACGCTCGCGCCAACCACCGGAGGGGCTTTGACGGCGGCATATTTCATGCCTTCGATTTCGACATCAATGCCGAAGCTGGCGGTACCGTCGACCTTGGCCGGAATGTCCTTGCGCGGGATTGGTTTGCCCATCAACTTGAAATCGCCAACTGCTTTGCGCGGAGGCTTGGCGGGCAGTGATTGTTCGGCAGCGGCAGCAGCAAATTCGCCATAGGTTGCCGACTGGCCAGAGGTTTTGTGGCTTAACATGCTATTTTCGGTTGTGATTTCTTCCGCCGGAACGTCCCATTTTTCGGCAGCCGCTGCGATCAGCATCTGCCGTGCGGCGGCACCAGCCGTGCGGATGCTGCGCTGTCCAGCGCCGCGGATTGAAAAGCTGCCACCCGTCACGCCGATCGATATCATGTCGGCGAGCGTCAGAAAGCCGCCCTGAGCAGTTGGCTCAAGAATTTTCGGAACTTCAAGCGTGGGCGCAAGAAATTCGCGGACCATGTCGGCGCCGGCATAAGACGGTAAGCCGGGGGCTTCGAGAATTTCGACCTTGTCCCAGTCGGCATCCAGTTCATCGGCTAGCATTTGCGCCAGCACGCTATGGGCCCCCTGCCCCATTTCAGCATGGGGGACGATTGCGGTGACCACGTTGTCCGGCGCGATTTTGACCCAACTGTTGATCAGCTGTTCACCATCGCCGTTCGCGACAAATGGCTTGAGCTTTTCGGTTGGGTTGCCCGGACGGACGGCGACGCCCACCACCAGTGCACCGCCAGCCACAACACCGGCTCCGATAAAGGCGCGTCTTGACCATTTGCCCATGACCTAAGCCTCCACTTTCGAGGGTTGCTTGATATCGGCTGCGGACTTGATCGCATCGCGGATGCGGCCATACATGCCGCAGCGGCAGACATTGCCAGCCATTGCTGCATCGATTTGCGCATCGGTCGGCTGCGGGTTTTTCTCCAGCAGTGCGGTTGCGGCCATGATCTGGCCGGACTGGCAATAGCCGCATTGCGGCACTTGCGCTTCGATCCAGGCTTGCTGGATCTTATGTAACGTACCATCTTCGCTGGCGATGCCTTCGATGGTTGTGATGGCCTTGCCTTCTGCTGCGGAAACCGGGGTCGAGCAGCTGCGGATGGGTTTGCCATCCAGATGCACAGTGCAAGCGCCGCATTGCGCGATACCGCACCCGTATTTTGTGCCGGGCATCTTCAAATTTTCGCGAACAACCCATAGAATGGGCGTGGCTGGATCAGCATCGACCTCCCGGGCCTGACCGTTAACATTCAGTTTTATCATGAAAATTTCACCCGGATGTTTGCATAGCAATGTGCAACTGATAGCGGAGCGGCAGCCTCTAGCCAAGTAGCCATTGATAGAGTGGACGTGAATCAGGTGAAAATGTCGGTGATCCGTGTCACATGAATATCGTTCATTCCGGCATTGCCGTAGCGTCAGCTTAATTGCGCGGCTAATTGCTTGTTTTCGGCGGTTTTCGGCGTATAGTCCCGGCAAATTGTGACCAAGGAGTGCTCCCATGAATCTGGAATTCACCGAAGAAGAAATCGCGTTTCGCGCTGAAGTGCGCGAGTTTATTGAAAATAATTACCCGCAGAACATCGGGACTCGCGGTGTGCAGGACGAGATGAGCCGCGAGGATTTGCTCGCTTGGCACAAGATTCTGGGGAAAAAAGGCTGGTCGACTCCGGCTTGGCCAGCAGAATATGGCGGAACCGACTGGACGCCGACGCAGCGCTATATCTGGTCGGAAGAAAATGCGCGGAAAAACACGGTGATGCCTTTGCCTTTCGGCGTCGCGATGGTGGCACCCGTCATCTACACATTCGGAAACGAGGAGCAAAAAGCACAACATCTTCCGGGTATTCAATCCGGTGATGTGTGGTGGTGTCAGGGCTATTCAGAACCTGGTGCGGGCTCCGATCTGGCTTCGCTGAAAACTACGGCAGTGCGTGACGGTGACGATTATATCATCAACGGGCAGAAAACCTGGACGACCTTGGCTCAACATGCCGATTGGGGCTTCTTCCTATGTCGCACGGACCAAGATGCAGCCAAGCCGCAAATGGGCATCAGCTTCATTCTCGTCGACATGAAAACACCAGGGATTGAAGTGCGTCCGATCAAGCTGATCGACGGCGGTCATGAGGTCAATGAAGTGTGGCTTACCGACGTTCGCGTACCGGCGACCAATTTGATTGGCGAAGAGAATAAGGGCTGGACCTATGCCAAGTTCCTGCTCGCCCACGAACGTTCCGGTATTGCCGGTGTGGCGCGTTCCAAGCGCGGTGTTGAACAGCTGAAGGAAATTGCCGCCGCCGAAATGCTCGATGGCAAGCCGCTGATTGAAGACATGGGTTTTGCCACCAAGATCAGTCAGCTGGAAATCGATCTTTCTGCTTTGGAAATTACCGAGCTGCGGACGCTGGCTGGCGAACAGGCGGGCAAAGGACCAGGGCCGGAAAGCTCTTTGTTGAAGGTCAAAGGTACGGAAATTCAGCAGCGGTTGACGGAACTGACACTGGAAGCGGTAGGCCATTATGGCGCGCCCGATTTCCGGAGCTTCCCGAACGATGGGTCGAACGACTTCCCAATCGGACCGGATTATGCCCACCATGCGGCACCGACCTATTTCAACATGCGCAAGACGTCGATTTACGGCGGATCCAACGAGATCCAGCGCAACATCATCACCAAAATGATCCTCGGCCTTTAACCGGGACGAGACAGGGGAACCAAAATGGATTTCGAATTTACCGACGAACAGAATATGGTGCGTGATGGAATTTCACGCCTGGTCCGTGAGCAATATGACTTTGATACGCGCCGCGGCGTGATCGAAAGCGATTCTGGTTGGCGGCCAGAGCTTTGGGCGCAATTGGCAGAACTCGGCATGCTTGCCGCTCCATTTTCGGAAGAAGATGGCGGTTTCGGCGGTGCAACCGAAGCGATGATCATCATGGAAGAATTTGGTAAAGGCCTTGCGGTTGAACCCTTTATTCCGACGGTGGTCTGTGCTGGCGGGGCGTTGAAACATGGCGGTAGCGCAGCGCAGCGTGAAGAATATATCGGCGGTATCATAAGCGGCGAGATGGTTTTCGCTTTTGCTTATGCCGAGCCGCGCGGACGCTATGATCTGGCCAATTTGGAAACAACCGCAAAGGCCGATGGTGGGGATTATGTTCTCAATGGCCATAAAGCGGTTGTCATTGGTGCGCCTTGGGCCACGCATCTGGTGGTCACGGCCCGCACATCGGGCGGACAGACGGACAAGAACGGCGTGTCCGTATTCGTTGTCGATAAATCAGCCCAAGGGGTGAGCACACGCGACTATGCCACGGTCGATGGCCGCCGGGCTTCGGAAGTCTATTTCGAAAATGTGAAAGTCTCTGGCGATGCTTTTATCGGTGATGCGGACAACGGCTTGCCGCTGATTGAGAAAGTCATGGATGAGGCCACTGCTGCGGTCTGCGCCGAAGCCGTTGGCGCGATGAAGGTGACCAACGAAACCACGGTCGAATATTCCCGTCAGCGCAAACAATTTGGCGCGCCGATCGGTTCGTTTCAGGTTCTGCAGCATCGCATGGCGGACATGCTGATGGAATATGAGCAGTCGGTGTCGATGTGCTATCTCGCCACGATCAAGCTGGACGAAGATGACGCAACCCGCATGCAAAATGTTTCTGCTGCGAAGGTACGCATAGGGCAGGCCGCGCGTTTCATCGGCCAGTCGGCAATCCAAACACATGGTGGCATGGGCATGACGGACGAGCTTGCTGTGGGCAGCTATTTCAAACGCCTGTCGATCTTCGAAGGCGAGTTCGGCAGCGTTGATCATCATATGCGCCGGCATATTGCTTTGACCGCGGGCTAGCTAGACAACGTCCGTTCGTCCTGAGCCTGTCGAAGGATGAACGGGAGGCAGAGCGCCGTTTGAAATGTGCTTCGACAAGCTCAGCACGAACGGCGCGGGTCTGTATGAATATTGACCCTATCAATTAAGGGGATAGAGCCAAGCTGGTTCTGTCCCCTTTTTCACGCTAGGCTTGAGTCATCCTTTGGAGAGGATGCAGATGAGTTCTAAATCCGTGCCGACCAACGGCGGTGTCTATCGCTATTATGCCCTGATCATGCTGATGTTGACCTTCATGTTCAACATTGCTGATCGATTGGTGATGTCGGTCTTGATCGAAGATATCAAAGCCGAATTTATGCTGAGCGACACGCAAATCGGTTTGCTGGCGGGCACGGCATTCACGGTTTTCTATTTGCTGCTTGGCGTCCCGGCGGGACGTTTGGCTGACCGCACCAATCGCAAGACGATGGTGGCCATTTCTCTTTCCTTGTGGAGTCTCATGTCAGCGCTATGCGGCGCTGCCGTGGGTTTCTGGACTTTGCTTTTGGCCCGGTTGGGCGTCGGGGTCGGTGAAGCCGGCGGCGGTCCGCCTTCCGCTTCCATCATCACCGACTATTTTGCTCCGCATGAATTGTCGCGTGCAATGGGTATCTTTGCGGTTGGAGCGGTCCTCGGGCCGGCGCTTGGCTATGCTGCCGGTGGTCTGATCGCCGAGGCTTATGGCTGGCGATGGACCTTTGTGATTCTGGGTGTGCCGGGGATTGTATTGGGATTGATCATTTATTTGACAATCCGTGAACCCAGGCGTGGCCGATATTATCAGCACGCGGGAGAGCAATCCGGCGCAACCAAGGGTGTCGACACCCAAGAACCGTTCATGACCACAATGCGGTCGCTGTGGACGAACAATATATTCTTCCGGGTCGTTCTGGCCAACGCCTTCACCAATATTCCTTCCTTTGCATTTGCCATATGGCTTGCGCCGATATTGATGCGCAATTTTGATGTGACCTCTGGAGAGGTTGGCGTGTATCTGGGAGGGGCCCTGCTTGTCGGCGGTGTGCCGGCGATGATCTTGGGTGGATTTCTCGCAGATTATCTCGCGAAGAAAAATCCAAAATGGCGACCATGGTATTGTGCTCTGGCGGTGTTGCTGACGATACCATTTTGGACGTTCTGCCTGTTGTCAAACAGTCTGGAGATGACGCTCGCCTTTTATATGTGCGGTTATGTTCTGCTGGTATCGACGCAAGGCGCAGCGATTTCGTTGGTCCAGTCGTCGGTTTTGCCTACGGAACGCGGCACGGCTGGAGCGATCAGTAGCCTGTTGACCAATTTGCTCGGTTACGGCATCGGGCCTGCGCTCATCGGAGTGATGAGCGACAATTGGGCTGACTCGTACGGCAGCATGTCGCTCAACTATTCCGTCATTTCAGTGGCGGTGGTGAGCCTGACCATGGCAGCGATATTCTTCTGGTGGGTCGGCAAGGCTGTGCGGATCGACCCAGCGTCTCCCGCGCGTGCGACTTCAACCTGAGTTAGAGCAATAGTCCGCCATCCGCGATGATGGTTTGTCCCACGACATAGCCTGCCAAAGGAGACGCTAGATATAAGGATAGCCCAGCCATATCATCGGGATCGCCAATGCGGCCCAGCGGGATTGACCGTATTGTGGCGTCGCGCCGTTTCGGATTATCGGTTGTGACCTTGGTCATTTTGGTCGCAATCAAGCCCGGTGCAATGCCGTTCACCCGGATGCCATCGGGCGCCCATGCCTTGCCCAAAGTGCGCGTTAATCCGGCCGCGCCAGCCTTGGACGCATTATAGCCGGGATTGCCAACTGTCGCATGAAAGGCCGCGGTCGAACTGATGATGATGAGCGAGCCCTTTGCTTCTTTCAGCAGATCATGAAATTGCCCGGCGCAGGTCATCAGACTGTTGAGATTGACCTGAACGACCTTGGCAAAATTTTCCGGCTCGAACTCTGCGCGTTTGTATAGCACCATGCCTTGGGAGCAGATCAGCACATCCATACGGTCGAATTTTTGCCGCAACGCAATGATGGCGCTGTCGTCCGCTGCATCCAATTGGTGATAGCTAAGTCCTGTTAGATCAGACCCATCTGCGATGTCATAATCATCCGCACTGGCTCGCGTTCCGGTAACGTGGACCTCGGCCCCGCAACCACGAAATGCCTGTGCCGTAGCGTTGCCGATGCCGCTCGAACCGCCAATGATGCAGACGGTTTTTCCGGTATAATCGAGGGACGTGTCTATCATGATCTTCTCCTATGCAATTGACTATTGGCCGACCATTTCAGGATCGTCTAGACCCACTGTAATATTTGATCATTTACGGAGCAGAAAAATGGATATCCCCTTTTCCCTTGCAGGGCGGACTGCGTTGATTGCGGGTGCGTCTTCCGGATTTGGTGCCCGTTTTGCGGAGCTCTTTGCGGCGGCTGGCGCTCAAGTGGTCTTGGGCGCACGGCGGACAGACCGCACGGCTGAATTGGCCGATAAAATTGGCGCTTCAGGTGGGCAAGCTTTGGCGGTTCCGCTGGATGTAACCGATGAAGCGTCGATCATCGCCGCTTATGATGCGGCGGAAGCAAAATTCGGAACCGTTGATTCGATTGTTGCCAATGCTGGGGTTGCGGCGACAGGCCGCTCGACCGAAGTGCCGGCCGACCGGCTCCAGATGCTGCTCGATACCAATTTCAAAGGCGTCTATCTGGTTGCGCGCGAAGGCGCCAAAAGGCTGATCGCCAGCGGCAGCCGGGACAAGGAAAATGGCCGGGTTGTCATCATCGGGTCGATCACCTCGCGGCTGACTGGCGAAGGCGACAGCGCCTATGCCGCCAGCAAGGCCGGTGTGACCCATCTTGGCCGCAATCTGGCGCGCGAATGGGTGCGGATGGGGGTGAACGTGAACACCATCCACCCTGGCTATATTCCAACAGAGATTCAGGGCGATTGGTACCAGACCGCAGGTGGTGAGGCGCAAATTGCCGGTTTCCATCGCCGCCGCTTGCAGGATATCGAATCGCTTGATCCGATGATGCTCTATTTTTCTTCCGATGCATCACGGATGGTGACCGGGTCGGATATCATCATCGACGACGGCCAGTCGCTCTGACGGGTCGATAGACGCGCCCTAGCTAAACAAAGGGTGCCGGGAAGAAAATAATCCTGTCATACCCGCCGGATGGTAGAGGACATCCGCCCCAACGAGGGCATCGAGAATTCGGCAGATTCTGAATCTGCGTCGCGCCGACGCGCCAATTATGCGCTCGCGATCCTGTTCATCGTAATGATGCTCAACTTCCTTGATCGCCAGGTGATCTCGATTGTTGCCGAGCCGATCAAGCGCGATCTCGGGCTTTCCGACACACAGCTTGGCTTGATGACGGGCCTGTCCTTTGCGATTTTCTATACAACTTTAGCTATTCCTCTTGCCGCTCTGGCGGACCGTTGGAACCGCAGTCGGATTATCGCCATTTCTATTGCCGTCTGGTCCCTGATGACGGTCTTGTGTGGAATGGCCGGCAATTTTGTGCAGCTGTTTCTCGCGCGTGTGGGCGTAGGCATTGGCGAGGCTGGATCAGGACCGGCGTCCCATAGTTTGATCGCGGACCTGTTCCCGCCGGAACGTCGCGCGGGCGCGCTCGGGATCATGGGGGCAGCCGTGCCGGTTGGCGCGTTTCTGGCCTATGCCGGTGGCGGCTATATCACCGAAATATTTAGCTGGCGGGCGGCGTTTCTGCTGGCAGGTTTGCCGGGTCTGATCATCGCTGTGGTCATCTGGTTCACCGTGCGGGATCCGCGCGGCAAAGTCAGTCTGGCAAAAGCCTTCCAGCCTGTGGCCGGTGAGATGACCTTGCGTGAGGCTTTGCTCGAACTGTCCGGAAAACGGGCCTATTGGCATTTGGTTGCCGCTGGCGTGCTGGTGCAATTTGTCTCTTATGGCCTGGCGAGCTTCTATGGTGGCCTGTTTGTCCGGGTTCATGGCATGGACTATGGGGAGCTGGGTTGGAAGCTTGGCGTGATGGTCGGTTTGACGGGCGGCTTCGGGGCCTGGTTCGGCGGCAAGGTCGGTGACATAATCGGGAAACGCGATCCGGTGCTGCCGTTGCTGGTCTGCGGTATTGTGTTGGTTATCGCCGCACCGGGCATGATGGCCGCCGTCTATGCCGGCAATGCGAATCTGGCCATCATCCTGCTGGGCTTTCCAACTTTTGCCGCGACTTTCTATTTTGGTCCCAGCTTTGCCGCGGTCCAGCTATTGGCCACTGATAGGACACGGGCAATGGCCGTGGCCATCTATCTGATGGTGGCGGGCCTGATCGGATTGGGCATCGGGCCGGTTTTTGTTGGTGGCTTGTCAGACCATTTTGCATCGGGAAATAGCGAGCTGGAAGCCAGTGCGCTCCAGCAAGCCCTGATGATTCTCGCCCTGTTCAACCTTTGGGCCGGTTTTCATTATTGGCGGGTCTGGGTGTGGATGAAGCGGCAACGCGCCTAGGCGGTCATTTGCCACCCGTCACATAGAGACACTGGCCGGTGACCCAGCTAGACGCGGGCGAGGCCATATAGACCACCGCAGCGGCAATATCCTCTTCCCGGCCGAAACGGTCCAGCGGGATCTGGAACTGCTTGAGCAGGGCTGCGCGTTTTTCTTCAGAATCAATGCCCATGGACTCATCGAAATTTTCGGTAGGGATCGGTCCGGGCGCCACCGCATTGACGCGAATTTTCGGTGCGAGCTCCAACGACAGGCTTGCTGTGAGGCTGTTCACCGCCGCCTTGGACGCGCCATAAGGGGCGTTCTTCACCTGTCCGCCGATTGCCGCGCGCGAGGAGATATTGATGATCGCACCGCCATTGTCGCTCATATGATTGGCTGCGGCGACCGCGCCCATCCAGACGCTTTTCAGATTGAGTTCTATCTGCGCGTCCCAGCTGTCCTCCGGTGTGCGGGTGAGATAGCGGGGCGTGCCATCGGGCAAGCCGCCGGCGTTGCTGATCCAGATCGTCAATCGCCCCAGTTCCTCGACCGCGCGGTTGGCGAGATTTTCCAGAGCATCTTTGCTGGTCACATCGGTCGGCACCGCAATCGCGCGGCGGCCCATGGCGCGAATTTCTCCCGCTACTTTCTCCAGATCATCGGCAGAGCGCGCGGCGATCGCGACGTCGGCACCCGCTTCTGCAAGGCCGAGCGCAATTGCCCGCCCGATCCCCTTGCCGGCACCGGTGACAACGGCAACTTCGCCGTCGAGTCTGAACTGCTCCAATATGCTCATAGTCTCGTTCCTTTGGTCGGTTTGATCATTGGTTGGCCCGTCTGGCCGCCGCGCGGCCTGCAATATAGCCGAATGTCAGGGCTGGTCCCAATGTGCCGCCTGCACCAGCATAGACGCTGCCGGTCGGGGCACTGATCACATTGCCGGCCCCGAACAGTCCGGCGATTGGCGCGCCATCGACATCCGTGATCTGCGCCTGCGCGTTGGTTTTCGCGCCACCGTTGGTGCCCAGCGCGCCCATCCGGATTTCCACGGCATAATAAGGCGCCTTGTCCAGACGGCCCAATGTCGCGGCAGCGCCCGCTCTGGAGCGGTCGCCGTAGAAGCGGTCATAATCGGTCTTGCCGCGGCCAAAATCCTGATCGTCCAGTCGTTCGGCCTGTTCGTTGAACCGGCTTACCGTCGCCGGGAGGTTGGCCGCATCGACGCCGATTTGTGCAGCGAGCGCATCGACGCTGTTGGCCCGCGCCACCCAGTCCGGCAGTGGTGTGCCCGGCATGAAGGAGGAGAGCTGATAGCGCTCCCGATATTGCGAATCGAAAATCAGATAGGCGGGTAGATTGGGATAGCCATAGGTCGCCGGGTCGAAGGCATGGAATGCGCCCGCCAGCGCCGAGTAATTTGCCGCTTCGTTGCAGAATCTCTGCCCGTCGCGGTTGACCATGATGCCGTGCGGCAGGGTCCGTTCGATCAGTACCGGCATATTGCGGGTCTCACCGCTCTGCCATTGTGCTTCGGGGATTGCGAGGGTCGGCACCCACCAGGCGCTGGTCATATTGCCTAGTCCCGCGCCAGCCGCCATCGCCATTTTCAGACCATCGCCGCGATTGGTTGGCGGCGAGGCGGGTGCTTCAAGGGGACCGCGCAGGAAGGCGTGTTTCAGCGCGTCATTCCATTCAAATCCGCCGGTGGCTAATATCACACCGTTTCGCGCCATGATGGTTTCCTGCTTGCTGCCGCGCTCGACAATCGCGCCGGTCACCCGGCCATCTTCGATAGATAATCGGTAACCGCCACAACCTAGAACGGGTTCGATGCCGCGATCCAGACAGGCTTTCAGCAGCCGTCCGACCAGTGCCTGTCCCCAGCCGCGCAAATCGCTGGCATCGCGGCGCTGCAATTCCTCCGGCTCGACAATGCCGCTGCCGCCGCCGAGCGGCGTCTCGCGCAGCATCATTCTCGGTGCCGGTCCATGATCGAAGACACGGTCCTTCCACTCGCCGAGTGTCGTGAAATCGAAAAGGTCATTGTCGAGGGATCGACCGCCATCCGCCTTGGCCCCGGGGCGATCCTCGTAATAGTCCGGATAGTCCGGCATCATCGTCAAGCTGATTGCGTCGATGTCGGTCAGGAAGGAGAGCATTGGCCCGGCTTCCTGTACAAAGGCCGAGAGCACGTCTGCGTCCATCTCGCCATGATCGAGCGACAGGAAATAATCCAGCGCCGCGGCGGTGCTGTCCTCTATGCCCTGCGCGGCCATCTGGTCATGATCGGGCAGCCAGACCACACCGCCGGATATCGCGGCGGTCCCGCCCAGCCGGTCCTGCTTTTCGATCAGCCGGACCGAGGCGCCGGATTCATGCGCCGCCAGCGCTGCGGTGAGGCCCGCTGCCCCCGCACCGATGATCAGAACATCCACCTCGCTATCGACTATCGAACCTCTCCCATGAACGGATTTTCGATCAGTCTAGGGCGTTGCAGGAGGTGCGACAAACCGCACTTTGGATAGCGACGAAATGCTAGGCCGCAACGGTTCCCGGCTGTACCGGTGCCGGTAGTCCGGTTTCCTCCAGACAATTGGCACGCAGCGTTTCGATATCGGGGCCGAAGTTGAACGGACTGTCGCTCTCGACAATATTCGCCGCCATGTCCGCGCGCAGGCTTTCGGTTGCCGGACCATCGACACTGCCGTCTTCGGCAATGACCACGCCATAGTCGCGGGCGCCCTCTGCGGTTACCAGTCCCTGACGGATTTCTAGCGCAACCAGTTCGGGATCGCGTTCCAACGGATTGCCCCAGCCGCCACCGCCCCAGGTGATGAAGTGCAGCAGATCGCCTTCGCGGACCTCGACACCATCCTGTTTGTTGCCGACCACTTCTCTCGATCCGTCGGTGCGTTCCAATATCTTGGTGGCGCGGTCGCCCGGCTGACCGCCATTGACGCCCCACGGATAGGTGAACCAGCGATCGTCATGGATTGCCACCGTTCCGGGTTCCAGGAACCGGTAGGTCATGTGAATACCGTTACCGCCTCGGAAGCTTCCCGCACCGCCGCTGTCGGCCTTGGCCTCATAGCGTTCGATTCGCAGCGGGAAATATTTCTCGAGAAATTCGTTGGGTACATTGGTGAAGCCGGGCCATAGCGAGTGGCCGTCCGGGCCGTCGCCAAAGGGCCGGCCGGGGATGCCGCCAAAACCGATCTGGAACAGCTGGAACCATTCGCCACCCTTGTCGAAACCGGAGTACATCAGATGCGGGCTGGAGGAGAATCCGGCACCGTTCAGAAATTCCGGCTGGCGCTGGCCGAGCAGGCCGCCCAATATGTCGAAAATCCGGCCCAGCGCATGGGTCCGTCCGGCAAGCGCGGCGGGATATTTCGGCTTGAGCAGCGAGCCTTCGGGAATCCGGACATCGACCAGATCATAGAAGCCGTCGTTGAACAGGATTTGCGGGTCGAAGACCATGATCATATAGATGCCGAAGAACATCTTGAACATATTCTCGTTCAGGAAGAAGTTGATCGAGCTTGGCGCCTGCGGGTCTGTGCCTTCGAAATCGAGAATGACCTTGCCGCCCTCGCGCCACATCTTGCAGCTGATCTTATAGGGGCCAAAGCCGACGCCATCATCGCAGATGAAATCGGTGAAGCTGACGGGTTCCTCGCCGATGCTGGTTTCGATCAGATGTTTCATGGCGCGATGGTTGCGTGCCAGCAGTAGATCGGTGGCGCTGGCAAATTCATCCTCACCAAAGCGCGCGCACATCTCGTCGACCCGGCGGGCGGCAACCCGGCAGGAGGCGATCAGCGCGTTGAGATCGGCGGCACACCAGTCCGGTTTGCGGCTCTGGTGCAGCACGACCTTCACCATTTCTTCGTTATAGACGCCCTTCTGGTAGATTTTCACCGGCGGAATCCGGACGCCTTCCTCGAACACGCTTTTGCTGTCGATCGGGATAGAGCCGGCGACTTTCCCGCCGATATCGGATTGATGACCGAACATCGCGGTCCACGCGACCAGCCTGCCGCCGCGATAGACCGGCAACAAAACCAGCCAGTCGTTATTATGGCTGACAGCCCCGTCGCAGCTATACGGGTCGCTGAGGAAGATCATGTCGCCCTCCTCGATCGTGCCGGGATAGGAGCGCAGGAAGCCGTCGATAAAGCTGCCAAATTGGCCGACAACCATCTTGCCGTCGCGATCGGCGATCAACGGAAACGCGTCGCCCTGTTCACGGATACCCGGTGACATGGCGGTACGGACCAATGTGGCGTCCATTTCAATCCGGGCGTTGCGCAGGGCATTTTCCATGATATCGAGCGTGACGGGATCGACCTCGGAGTTGTTGAATGGAGCGCTGTTGGTTTCGATAATCTGTGCGGTCATATTAGGCTCCTGCAACCGGGTTGATGATGAGATTGCCATGATCGTCGACCAGCGCTTCGCAGCCGCTGTGGACGAGGGTGGTTGAATCCATTTCGGTGACAATCGCAGGACCGGGGATGCGGTTGCCGGCTTTGAGCAGCGCGCGATCGTAAATGGCGGCATCCTGTATTTTGCCATCCATATAAAGCTGGTGATCGCGGGTTTTGGCAGCGGCCGGGTCCGCATCGCCCTTGTCGATGGTCGGCGGTGCGACATCAGCCGATTTGCC
Source organism: Parasphingorhabdus sp. (assembly GCF_039939955.1). Taxonomy (GTDB): domain Bacteria; phylum Pseudomonadota; class Alphaproteobacteria; order Sphingomonadales; family Sphingomonadaceae; genus Parasphingorhabdus. Next base: position 287,243 of record NZ_JBDVHS010000002.1, read on the forward strand.
GAGCGCTACGGCACGGACATTCACGATCTCGTGCGGTGTCTCGTCGAGATTGAACGTAAATAATCGCTCATGCTCGGTGTCAAATCGTTCGATCAGATTTTCGATCGAAAGGCCGGCGGGTTCGACCGACAAAGGAATTTCAAAGGCCTGCCCGGCGTAGCGAATATCAATTTCGTAGAGCAGTTCGACATCGTCGGGCGCGACGCCTTCGGCCTCCAGCTCCTGCCGGACCTGCGCACCAAGATTGTCGAGATAGACGGTCAGTTCGCCGTCGCTGGTGTTTTGAACCATCTCGTTATAACTGCGCTGGGTTTCGATGCGCTGGCGGGTGGTGGCATCACCATAAGCGCAGAGCACGCCCGGTGATGGCGGTATGATGACCGGCCAGCTGTTCATCAGCTTGCCCATCGCATTGGCGTGCAACGGCCCTGCACCGCCAAAGCCCATCAGCGCAAAGTCGCGCGGATCATAGCCTTGCTGCACCGACACCAGACGCAGCGCGCCGAACATATTCTCGTTCACAATGTCGATGATTCCGGCCGCAGCGTCCATCAGGTCGATGCCGAGCGCATCGGCGATTGTCTGGACCGATTTTTTCGCGCCTTCGCGATCGAGGGTGAAGCTGCCGCCCAGAAGCGATTCAGGCAGATAGCCCAGCACCACATTGGCGTCGGTCACCGTCGGCAATTCGCCGCCTTTGCCATAAGCCACCGGCCCGGGCACCGCGCCGGCGCTTTCCGGCCCGACGCGCAGCGCCTTGGTCAGTTCCGGCACGAAGGCGATTGAACCGCCGCCCGCACCGACGGTCTTTACGTCGATGGAAGAGGCGCGAACATTAAGGTCGCCGACCGACGTTTCCCGTTGCAGTCGGGCTGCGCCATCCTCGATTAGGGCCACGTCGGTTGATGTGCCGCCCATGTCCAGGGTCAGAACATTTTTGACATTAGCGCTTTTTGCCACCCAGACCGCGCCGGCGACACCGCCAGCAGGCCCAGACATCAGCAGATTGACCGGCGCTTCCGCGCTTTTTTCGGCGGACATCAATCCGCCATCGGACCGCAGCAGGCTGAGCCTTGCTTTGGTGCCCCAATCCTTCAGTTCTTTTTCCAGATTGCCGACATAGCGCGCCACTGCGGGGCGCACCGCGCTGTTGGCAATTGTGGTGAGCGCGCGTTCATATTCCTGCATTTCCGGCAGAATATCTGAAGAAATCGAAATCGGAACATCGGGGAAGACTTCGGCGCAGATAGCGGCGACGGCTTTTTCGTGCTGGCCGTCGACATAGCTGTTCATCAGACAGACGGTCAGCGCCTCGATGTCTTCCGATGCTTTCAACTGTTCCAGCCGGGCCCGCATTTCCGCTTCGTCCAGTTCGCGGACGGTGTTGCCTTCGGCATCCATCCGTTCCGGCGCTTCGATCGTGCGTTCTAGGGCCGCCATGGGCTCCGGCTTCGGCCAGATGATCCAGGCAGCAAGCCCACCGGGCACCAGACTGCGCGCAATCTGCATCAAATGGCGGTAGCCGTCGGTGACGACGAGGCCGACTTTGGCAATTTTCTTCTCTAGTACCGCGTTGGTTGCGACGGTGGTGCCGTGCAAGAACAAGTCGATATCGGCAGGGGCAATATTCTGGCGTTCGCACAGGCCCCGTGCGCCATTGATGACCGCCTGGGAGGGATCGCTCGGGGTGGAGGGAACCTTGTCCCGGAACGTCTGGCCTGTGGCCTCGTCAATCAATAGCAGATCCGTAAAAGTTCCGCCGACGTCGACACCCAATCGATACCCCATATTTCAATCTCTCTCTTATATTTTTGTCATTCAGGCTTCGGCTCTCGCGACCAGAGACGGCAACGGCCGGCCGATTATGGTTTCAAACCACTGATTGGTGGCGATGGCTTTCTGTAGATCAAGATCATGGCCGACAGCGGAGCGGTCGAGCAGGTTGACCAGATCTTCTGTAGCAATATTACCCGTGGCATTGGGCGCAAAAGGGCAGCCGCCCAGTCCGCCGAGGCTGGAGTCCAGTGTTTCCACGCCGGCCTGCACAGCAGCCCATGCATTGGCGATACCGGTGTTGCGTGTGTCATGGAAATGGGCCCGCATCTTTATATGGCTCGGTAATATTTCCTTCAGCCGACCGAATAGGTCAGTGACTTGCGCCGGAACGCCGACACCTATCGTATCGGCCAGCGCGATTTCCATCGGATCTTCCGCCGCCATTTCTTCGGCAATCCGGACTATCGTCTCTGGCTTGACGGCACCTTCAAACGGACAACCAAAAGCGGCCGAGATGGTCACTTGCGCTTTTAGCCCCTCGGCTTTGGCAAAGCGGATCATCTCGCGATTTTCCTTAATCCCCTGTTCGATGGTCTGTCCTTGGTTCTTCTCACCAAATGTGTCGCTTGCCACAATCACGCAGCCGGCTTCGTCAATGCCGCGCTTGTTGCCTTCGCGCGTTGCTAGGCCGCGTAAGACACCGCGTTTGTTCAGGCACAGGCCGATGTAAGAGACATCATCTCGGTCTGGCAGACCAGCGATAACTGCCTCTGCATCCGCCATTTGAGGAACGCGTTTTGGATGGACAAAGCTTGCCACTTCCATGCGCCTTGTTCCAGCATCAAGCATGCGGGTAATAAGGCCCAGCTTGTCAGCTGTTGAAATTATTTCGGCTTCATTTTGCAACCCGTCCCTTGGACCAACTTCCAAAATTGTAACCGCTGTGCGACTAATCTTGTTCATTTAAATTGTATACAATCCTGCAACTGCTTTGTATAGAAGAAAGGATGATGCGGGAGTATTTTTCATGACGCAAGGGGCATTGGCTGGGTTGCGGTTGATCGAAATGGGCCAGTTAATAGCGGGCCCATTCTGCGGTCAGCTGATGGGTGACCATGGCGCAGAAGTAATTAAGATCGAGCCGCCGAAAGTCGGCGATGCGATGCGAAGCTGGGGACAGGGCATTCCGCTCTGGTTTTCCGTCGTAGGTCGCAATAAAAAATCGATCACGCTGAATTTGCGGGAAAAAGAAGGCCAGGCAATCGTCAAGAAACTGGTCGAGAAATCGGACTTTCTGCTGGAAAACTTCCGGGCCGGTACGATGGAAAAATGGGGCTTGGACTATGAAACGCTCAGCGCGATCAACAAGGGCCTGGTCATGATTCGGGTCTCTGGCTATGGCCAGACCGGCCCCTATTCGAACCGTGCGGGCTATGGCGGTATTGGTGAAGCCATGGGCGGGATGCGCTATATCATAGGCGAGCCCGACCGGCCGCCCAGCCGTGCGGGCCTGTCCATTGGAGATTCACTCGCGGCGACCTACGCCTGCATCGGTGCGCTGATGGCACTGGAACATCGGCATAAGACCGGCGAAGGACAGGTGGTTGACTCGGCGATTTACGAAGCCGTGCTCGCCAATATGGAATCGACCGTGGCGGAATATACCGTTGCCGGACATATCAGGGAGCGGACGGGTTCGATCCTGCCAAAAATTGCTCCGTCCAATGTCTATCCAACCAGCGACGGCAGTATATTGATTGGCGGCAATCAAGACAGTGTCTGGAAGCGCATGGCGGCGATGATGGGGCGGCCAGAGCTTGGTGAGGATCCGCGCTATGCAACGCATGTCGCCCGCGGTGAAAATCAGACGGAGCTTGATGAACTGATCGCCAAATGGACGCAGACGATATCCAGCAAGGCCTTGCTGGATATGTGCGAAGAGCATGGTGTACCGGCAGGCAATGTGTATCGCGCACCCGAAATGCTCGAGGACCCCCATTTCAAGGCACGTGAGGCTTTGGTGGAAATGGACCATCCGCAGCACGACAATTTTGTGATGCAGAATGTCGCGCCGAAACTTTCAAAAACTCCGGGTCATATCGACAGCGTCGGTCCTGAATTGGGGTCGCATAACGAAGTGATATATGGTGAGTTGCTGGGCATGAGCAGCGCGAAGATGACGGACCTTAAAGATCGCGGTATCATCTAAGGCCCGCCCCGAATTCAGTTTTCTGCAGCCTGCGCTGATATACTGCTGAAGCTGTGAAAGGCGCGGCGGATATGGCTGGTCATGACCGCGCGCGCCCATTTTGGATCCTTGGCAGCAAAGGCAGCGATCAGTTCGTCATGATCGACGCCCGACTGGATCAGATCATCCTGCGAATATTGATTGGCGGTTCGACGGACAACGGGCTGTTCTACTAGGGCCGGGAGTAATTTGCTCAGCCGCGGAGACTGGGCGCGATGCAGAATCAAATTGTGAAATTGCCGGTTTGCATCGAGGAAGGTCGCAATATCAGGTTCGGGCTGGTTGACCGCTTCGGTCAGGGCGTCATTAATGGCGCGCAGCTGGATCAGGTTTTCGTCATCCATCCGCTGAGCGGCCCGTTCTGCTGCATGGGCCTCGAGCATTGCCCGTAGCGTGAACATTTCGTCGATCTCGTCATCCGACCAGTCCGCCACCGAAAGTCGTTTGGAAGCGCTGCGCACCAGCAACATTTCATTTTCCAGCCGGCGAACCGCATCGCGCACCGGCGTTCGTGACACGCCGGAAATCTCCGCGAGCTGTTCCTCCGTCAATTGCATACCTGGGCGCGCGCCTCCGTCCAGGATGAAGCTACGGATTTTCTTATAGGCGGTGTCAGAAGCGCGGCTCATCACAGGTTCTTGGCGCAATAATGGGTAAGGAGCAAGCCCTGACCAATCTAGCAGTTTCCACTTGACGGATCATAATTGTATACAATAGAACGTTGTTAGGGAGTTTTACATCACTATGTCCGAACCGGAATTGCCATGAAACGGATCAAGGTCATTGTTCCTATTCCCATGGACGATGCCGGTGTGGCTGCTCGGGCGGAACAATTGCCGGCCGATTTTGTGCGGGCCGGTTTTCAACCAGAATTTGTCGCTGTTCCGTGGGGAGCCGCTTTGGGTGACAGCTACCATGACACGCTGTTGATGGACTGGACGGTTTTTCAGGCCGGGATCAAGGCGGAAGAAGAGGGCTATGCCGGGGTATTGATCGATACGGTCAGCGACAGTGGCATGCGCGCGCTTCGTTCGAGGCTCAACATTCCCGTCGTCGGACCCGGAGAAGCCGCTTTCGCTGCGGCAATGATGCTGGGCAAGAAATTTACCGTGCTAACCATGTGGCCAGAATGGTTCCCGCTCTACGAAAAGACGATCAACGAATATGGCTGGTGGGAGCGGGTAGCCTCGCTTCGGTCGATCGAAACCCGACCCGATGTCACCGAATTGCTAGCGGGCAAGGAAGAGGTGATCTTTGATAAGCTGAAGCAAGAAGCGAACTTGGCGATGGAAGAGGATGGTGCGGATGTCATTGTGCTTGGATCGACCACCATGCATCAGTCGGCCCAATATCTAGACGAAAACCTGCCCATTCCCGTCCTTAATCCGGGACAAGTGGCCTATAAATTTCTCGAAACACTGATCGAGCTGGATCTGACTCACAGCAAGAAAGCGTTTCCTGCCCCTGAAGTGCCAAAGGATGATGATATTCGAAAGGGATGGTATTGATGACCGACTGGACGCCCGGCATGGCAGGCCAAGAACCGCTGCCTTATCCCTTTTATATCGATATTGTAATCAAGCGCTATTTCGACGGCGTTGATAATAAAAATCTAACCCAGGTGCTCAACTGCTTCGCGCCCGATGCGATATTGCACGAAGCCACATCCGACACGATCCATCAAGGCCGTGACGCGATAAGGGCCATGTTCGAAAAGCTGTTTGCTGATTTTGAATCGATTTGGCACGGCAATTTTGTGCACACGGCTGACCCGGGTTCGAATGCAATCTGTTCACAGTTTACAGTGCTAATCACGCCCAATGGTGGCGAGCAGCTTCGCTATGAAAATTGCAATCGCTTCTATTGCAAGGACCGGCTTTTTCAGCATGTCTTTGTCTACATGAGCGGTGACAATTTGCTGAAAGAAGGAGATTCCTGATGCAATATGAACCGGGCCTCTCCCGCACTGCATTGATCGAGCTCGCAACCAAAACCTATTTTGGCAATGTCGACGCGAAAAACATGGATGGAGCGTTGGACTGTTTCCAGGATGGCGCTCTATTCTGTGTCCAGACCGATTTTACCCGCCACAGCGGGAAGGCCGAAATCAGGCGCATGTTCGAAGATTTCTTCGGCGCCTATGAGAAAATTGTCCATCGTGACTTCACGTGCACGGTGGACGAAGCCAATGGCCGGATTTCTGCTTGTTTTGTGGCTGAGCTGACCGATGTCGATGGTGGGGTCACGCTGCTTAACAACACCAATTTTTGGCGAATCCGGGACGGAAAATTTCAGGAAGTCTACGTCTATATGAGCGGAGCCAATGTGCTCGTCTAACCAAATTTGACGGGCCAAAAAGGCCCGCAAATATTCCATTCAGGGAAGGAAGAAAAATGCGTCGCATAAAAACAACTCTTTCAATTTCGGCCGGTCTCGCTGCGCTGGTTGGGTTTAATCCAGCTTCTGCACAAACCGGTGGTGATCAATCAGCGAACGAAGGCGAGGACAGCAATGTCATCATCGTCACGGCCCGGCGTCAGGATGAATTGCTCACCGAGGTTCCTGCATCTGTTACGGTATTTACCGAGGATATGCTGGATCGCACCGGTGTGCAGCAGGCGGATGAGTTTGTTCAGCTGACTGCTGGCGTGACGATTGTCAGCGGCACCGCAGAAGCCGGCGATACGCAGATTAATATCCGCGGCATCAATGGTGCACGCGACGCTGAAAGTTCGGTTGCGCTGGTTGTGGATGGCATTCTCAAAACCAACACTGCCCAGCTCAATCAGGACCAAGGCACGCTTCGCCAGATTGAAATTCTAAAAGGCCCGCAAGGCGCACTTTATGGTCGCAATGCTGCTGCTGGTGCGATTGTCATTCAGACACTCAAGCCGAGTGACATTCTGGAAGGCGGAATCAAGGTCAGTGCCGCAGAAGATAAAACGTATAAAGCATCAGCCTATGTCTCGATGCCCGTGGGCGACAGCGCCGGTCTGGTGTTGTCGGGTTCTTACAACACCACCGACGGTTTTTACCGCAATAGTTTCCTCGGCAACAGCAAGGTTGTAGATGATCAGGAAACCTGGTCGATCGACGGACGCTTTATCGCAGAGTTGGGTGATGCGACGGAAATTGATGTGAAGGCTCGCTATGCCGATCTTTCCGGCGCCTCGATCAACTTTAACACGGCCTTCCATCTTCCCAATTTCGCTGGCGTCGATCCGGCCTTTTTTGAAGATGTGAATGATCATGACTTTGGCTATTATTCGAACATCCGGCCGACCAATGACCAAACCACGTTTGAAACATCTGTCAAACTGACGCACGAGTTTGAGTCAGCCACGTTAACGGCTTGGGCGCTCTACAGCGATGTTGACCAAGCATTGACGGCCGATGGTACGTCAGCAGATTTCGCGCGCTATACTTTCCCGGGCGCCACACCCGCATCGGTCGCTGCGTCGAACAGCTGTTTCGCGACGACTGCACAATTGACCGGTTTCCCGCTCAATTCCCCGACCTTTATCGGTAATGGCCCGATTCCGTTCATTTTTGATCCGGCCAATGGCTCGACCCTCGGCGCCTATAGTCCGACCACCTGTGATGGCACTCAATATCAAATTCGTGAACAGACCGATATTAGCGCGGAAGTCCGGCTGGCCTCCAATGGCGACGGGCCATTGGCCTGGCAGATTGGTGCCTATTTTCTGAACATCGACCGCGATGTTGGGGTGAGCCTCGGCGCCGATCTCGGTCAGGGCATCATCAGGCAATTGTATAATGACGCGGATAGCAGCAACCCGACATCGCAGTTGTTTGCCGATAATTTTAACACCAATGTCTATGCTGCTTTCGGTTCGCTCGATTATGAAGTGACCGATAATTTGGACGTCGGGCTCGCGCTGCGTTATGATATCGAGAAGCGGGAAGTATCCAGCCGGGTGCCGTTGGTGACCGATCCGATCACCGGCGGTCCGATCAATCCTGGACAGGCTTTCGGCGCCATTCCGGATCAACAGGAAACCTTCAAGGAGCTGCAGCCCAAGCTATCGTTGCGCTATGGGCTCACGGATGATCTGAACTTCTATGCTAACTGGGGCATCGGCTTCAAATCGGGTGGTTTCAACAACCAGGGATCTGCTGCCATTGTCGACCAGAATTTCAACCAGTTTCTCGGCACCAACATCTTGATCAACGATGTTTACCGTAAGGAAACATCGAGCGCGTTTGAGGCCGGTTTCAAGGGCTCTGCGGCAAATGGCGCGCTAACCTTTGATCTGGCAGGCTATTACACCACGGTCGATGACATGCAGTTCTTCGAATTTTTTGTCGGTTCTTTTGGTTTGCTTCGGGTGGTTTCAAATATCGACAAGGTCGATGTTTACGGGATCGAATTTAACGCCAATGCAGAAATTGTAGAGGGCTGGGACGTCTTCGGATCGGTCAATGTGACCGAAAGCGAGATTAAAGCCAATGCTTCTCGCCCCTATACTGTTGGCAACAAATCGCCGCATACCGCAGATTATACGATCAATCTGGGCACCCAGATGGTGGCACCGATCGCGGACAGTTTCGATCTGGTGATGCGCGCCGATTATCGCATCACTGGCCCAACGTGGTTCCACACGGTTCAGGAAGACACCGGCCCGACCCTGTTTAGTGGTCTATTGCCTGGTTCCGCCCTGGCTCTGCCGGCCTTTGTCGGCGACGCTGATATGTCGATTACGGAGCGTGATGCCTTTGGTGTGCTGGATCTCCGGTTCGGACTGGAAGGCGACAATTGGAACATCACTGCCTTTGCCGATAACCTGCTCGACAAGCGCTATCTCAATGAGGTGATTACCGCGATTGAATTTGGTGGTTCCTTTGTCTCACCGGGTGGCCAGCGTCGCTTTGGTGTCGAGGTTGGATATAAGTTCTAAAAGCCCTGTTTTTGCGCGCTGTCGATTTACGGCAATGATCCATCTAGCTTCGTAAGAGCTTTCCTTGCGAAGCTAGATGGGCCGCATCAACAGCGACTAGCGTCTTGTAGACTTGATGGGTTTGATCTGCGATTTCGTCCCATTGCGGAAAGCGGCGCGGGCTGACGCGGAACATATCGGGATTGGCGTGAGCCCGGTTGAGCGCGCTCACCATGCTCCGAACATTATCCGGATTGAAATAATGTTTAGCATTGAGCCGGAGGTCCCGGTTTTCTGGAAGGTCACTCAACAAGATGGGACAGTCAAAGCTAATCGCTTCAAGCAGCGTATTGGAATATCCTTCGCGGATCGAAGGGTTCACAAAGAAACGGGCGTCAGAATAGAGCGGGGCCAAGGCTGATCGGGGAAGACTGCCAAGCATCTCTATTCGGTCATCCGCAAAGGTTGAGCTTTGCTTGCGACCAGTATTTTTGTCATATTTGCCGACGATCACCAACTTTATATGCGGATGGCTTTTGGCAAAGACACGGAAAGCAGAAACCAAGCGATGGATATTTTTCTGTTGCGGTTTCTGGCCGACCAAAAGAATATAGTCGCCACTTATCGGCGCGTTTAAGTCTCCGGGGAAATTCTCTTTTCGGTCGAGTGCATTACCGATGACATGGATATGGTTTTTGATGCCCGAGGCGCGCAGTTTTTTTCTCAAGGCGGGCGTTACGGCGATGATACTATCCGCCCAGCGCAATTGATATTTGCCCCATCGCATGACCCATTTCCCGATTCCCTTCCATGAGCGTGTGTAACAATCAGCTCCATAGCGAATGACGGTTTTGCACCCGATCAACTTGTAAGCCCAAAGTAGCACAGCGGATTCAAGGCCTGAGAAATGCACAATGTCCGGACGCATCCGGAGCGCTTTCATGAAGGTCGCCACGGCGTAAAAAAATCTGCCGGTTCTGAGAAAGGCAAGCGACGGCACGCGCCATAGCGAAACACCGCTATACTCTGGCGCCTTTATAAACGGTTTTACGCCGGCGATGCACACCTTCCAACCACGGCTCGCGATAAGGGGGAAAAGTCGTTCCGCATTTTTTTCGATGCCGCCTTCGACATCCGGGATGCCACGAACCCCAACGACCAATATCGTTTTCATTGCCCCTCCTTCCAGCTGTTGTCAGAATTTGAAGCGATATCGCGCGAAGCTGGTTAACAAACCTTAGCGTGGTCGAGTCGGTTGGCCGCTTTAGACAAATATTTCTTTTGAAGGTCGAAAAACTCGGTTTGATTCACTAAGAGATTTTGCGACAAACCCCTGATGGGGCTATGAGAATCAGAACCGGGCTGAAAATATGCGGGACAACAAGCGATGACGAAGACGGACCGAAACAATCTGCCTGATAGCGATGCTGATCGGCTGAAACCGCCGCCTCGGTTCATCCAAAAATTTCTGGCCCTGGACCCACGGCGCGTGGAGTTTCGTGTTCGCGGTTTCGATCTTGCAGAAAAGAGCCGTGAGGAGAGGCTGGAGGCGATCGGCAAGGCATTTTTGCGTGGTTATAACCTGACGCTATCAGCGCGCTCATTTGCTGAATTCGTTGCGGCAATGGACGAAGAATCCTTATTGTTGCGTGGCTTCTTTATCGAAGGCGGCGCGATGGGCTGCGCTCTTGTGGACAGCCTTCCCTTTCGTAAGCCGATGTTGCCGCGCTATCTTGCGTTATTTGCCGGACAATATCCGATTCTGGTTCATGCCGGTGTCGGACTGACGATCTCGAAACTGTCGTGGCGTGAGAAAGGGATTTTGGCGGAGCTGGACCCGCTTTACCGTTGGCTTGCTTACGACGGTTTAGGTTATCACAATATGTATTTTGAACCCGAAAAAACGCTCACTGGGCCGAAACGCATCCTTAAAGGCTATGCATCACAGGCTTATGATCAGGGCGCTGGCCGCGGTATCTGGTTCATTAGCGGCGCAGACGTCGACAAGGCAGCTGCAACAATCGCCTCCATGGCCAGTGAACGGCGACCGGATCTCTGGGCGGGTGTCGGGCTGGCGCTATGTTATGCTGGGCCTAGCGGTCCACAGGAATTTCTCGCCGCAAAGGAATTGGCGGGCGGATATGCCGCCGATATGGCAATGGGCGTGGCAATGGCCTGTACGGCCAGAGTGAAAGATCAATCGCTTTTGCCGGAAACCCGTGAAGCGATCACTGCATTATGGGGTATCCCGCCGGAAGCGTTGGCAGAACGGGTGGAATCGCTGCGCGAATCTATAGTATCATCCGCGCTTAGCGACGGCACGGCTTATGCATCTTGGCGCGCTCAAATAGCGCAGGATTTCTCGCAAAAATAGAGCATTTGAATGCTTGTTATAGAAGGTCTGGCTGCTGGATATTGCAGCATTTGGCTAGGCTTAGTTGGTGCGGTCGAGAAGACTCGAACTTCCACGGGGTATTAACCCCACAGCGACCTCAACGCTGCGCGTCTACCAATTCCGCCACGACCGCACTGTCACTAGCTTGGGACAGCTTGTCCCGGGTAGGCGCGTGCCCTTAGCAAAGGGGTTTCCTAGTCGCAACAGATATTCGTTGTCAGCCTGCGTTGGTGGCGCGAAAGTTTAAGGGCGCACCGCCGTCAATCCCTTGTCTGGTCAGCCCACCCGACTTCGAGCTGGCTGGCTGCCCTTGGCACATCGAGCTTGGCTTCATTGAAGTTTACCGTCTCTCCGGGAGCCAGCGATTGCGTCGGAGCTTTCATTTTCCAACTATACACAATCCGGCCACCAGCATCACGTAGAATGACGAGCATGGACGGCACCGCATGGTCATTGGTTGTCGGGTTTATGATTGTCCCGCTGGCGGCGAAATATTCAGTGCCATCTGGAAGCGTTCTACGGTCCTGCTTCTGGCTAAGCTCGATAAGCAGGGGGGTCTCTTCAACCGTGGCAAACTGATAGTTGGAAATCCATTGCGGCGTTCCAAATCTATATAGCGCGGCCCCTAGGGCCAGCACCAATGCGGCGAAGGCAACCGCTGCGATTGTCCATAGCTTTGCCGGATTCCGGCGCGCTTTAAACGGTGGCTCGTGCGCGAAACTGCTGTCTGCCGCGGCATAGTCCGGAGCGACAGAAATCGGTGGCGGCGGCGTTGATGGCGTGACGGCTGGTGCAGGTTTCCAACCCCCGTCAGAAACGGGTTCTGTATTTGTGACCGGAGGCGCCTGTTCGGGCGCGCTTGCCTCAACTGTTTCGATTTCCGGGAGGATAGCTTCCTGAAACCAATTGTGGCGACAGGATGCACAGCGCACCGAACGGCCATTGGGGCCAATGGCGCTATCGGGTACGAGATAGCGGGTTTGGCAAGCTGGGCAATTCAAAATCATGACATCCCTCTAAACACGCCATGACGGCAAACTGCAAGTGGCTGCATAGGTGATTTGACATCGATGCTGCTTTTTTCGCGATTTCCCGCAAATTGAAACATCATCGCCAGATAGCGGAGTTGATTTGATGGGTCTTCCCGGCCTATTGGTCCTTGGGCTGGTTAATGTTTCTTTACTATATTGGAATGCAGAGCACAAATGGACGAAATTGTTCGATTTGAAAATGTCGGCCTGCGCTACGGTGCGGGTGCGGAAACGCTGACTGATCTCAATTTCTCTCTCAACCCAGGCCGTTTCTATTTTCTTACGGGTGCGTCAGGAGCTGGCAAAACGTCGCTGCTCAAGCTGCTCTATTTGTCGCAACGTCCTAGTCGCGGGATCATTCGTCTTTTTGGAGAAGATGCCGTTACCATGCCACGTGAGCGGTTGCCCGGCTTTCGGCGCCGGATCGGGGTGGTGTTTCAGGATTTTCGTCTCGTCCCGCATCTGTCGGCTTTTGACAATATCGCGCTTCCGTTGCGCGTCGCCGGGGTTCGCGAAAAAGATCTGGAAGCGCCAGTGGCAGAGATGTTGGAATGGGTTGGACTTGGAGACCGGCAATCTGCCCGGCCAGCGACACTGTCCGGCGGGGAGCAGCAACGCGTGGCTATTGCGCGAGCGGTGATTGGCAGACCGGAGATATTGGTCGCGGACGAACCCACTGGTAACGTGGATCCCGATATGGCCGTGCGGCTGCTGCAATTGTTCGAGGCGCTTAATACGCTCGGCACGACAATTGTGGTCGCCACCCATGATATTCATTTGCTTAGCAAGATACCGGGCGCTCAGATGATGCAGTTAGAAAAGGGCGCGCTTGCCGATCCAACCGGGTCGCTTCGTCATCCGCCACTTTCCAAAGATAAGCTGCAGTAGGTCGTTCGGGGCATGTTCAAGTTTTTTGTCATTCCGGCCCATGATCGGCGCCTGATACCCGAGGGCCGCCTGTCCGGACCTATGCCTTGGGTTATCGCCATTATGATTTTCCTCACGGTTCTGGCAGCAGCGGCGGGTCTCGCCATGACGCAGGCGATGATCGATGTGTCGGATGAATTGTCCAGTAAGGCGACGGTGCAGATCATTGAAGCCAATCCCCAAACCCGAAGTCGTCAGGCAGGCGTCGCCGCTGAACGATTGCGGTCCTTGCCGCTCATCAAAGAGGTGCGCGTACTGCCATCCGAAGAGATTGAAGCTCTCATGGAGCCCTGGCTCGGTACCCAGGATATTGCGGACAATATTCCGCTTCCCGCACTAATTGATCTGAAACTAGTCCGTGTTGCTACCGAAGCCGAATATCAGTCGTTACGAGACACGCTGCAATCGATCGCTCCGGAGGTGCGCGTTGAACCCAGTAGCAGTTATATCGCACCGGTTGTTTCCTTGGTGCGGTCTTTTCAATGGATCGCCTTTGGTCTGGTTGGCCTACTTGCCTTGGCGACCGCTGCTGCTGTGATCATTGCGGCGCGATCGGCGCTCAATACGCACAGGGAGACTATTGCGGTGGTGCATTTGCTGGGTGGTACAGACCAACAAATCAGCCGGTTGTTCCAAAGACGCATTGCTCTGGATGCCCTGTTCGGTGGATTGATCGGATTGATCGGGGGCATATTGATCATCTGGTTGATCAGCTCGCAATTGACGGCTCTTGGTTCCGGATTGGTACAGTCGGTTGGCCTTAACTGGTGGAGTTGGTTGATAATTGTCACCATTCCGATATTGGGAATGTTCCTTGCCATGGTGACGGCTAAATTGACGGTTACCGGCGCCTTGAAAAAGATATTATAGCTACGCCGAATGATTTTGCGCTTGCTCTCTTTCCTGATTCTGGTCTGGATCATAGGCTTTGCCTGGTTCGCCATCGATTTGCCGCGCCCAGCAGCAGATGATGCGCATACAGGCTCCGTTGTGGTTCTGACCGGTGGTGCTGGCCGCATTGATCGTGGGTTGGATATTGTTACGGCGAAAACAGCCGGCAGATTACTGATTTCTGGAGTCGACCGGGATGTGAAGCCAGCAGAACTCGCGGCTGAATATGACCGGTCAGACGCCCTGTTCGATTGTTGCATAGATTTGGGTTTCCAAGCGGTGGATACACGGTCCAATGCTCTCGAAATTGCGCGTTGGGCCGCCCGACGCGGCGATAAGTCGGTACGGTTGGTGACGTCTGACTGGCATATGCGGCGTGCTCGGTTGGAACTGGAGCGAGCGATGCCCTCGGATGTTCGCATATTGTCCGATGCGGTGCAGAATAAACCGTCTTTGGGTATGTTGTTCACCGAATATAATAAATATCTGATGCGCCGTTTGGCCGCTTTGGCGGGAGTCTGAGATGTTGGCTTTCATTCGCTCTTTGATCTTCATGGCCGTCTTCTACATCGGCTCTGTACCAATCATTGCCGCTACTTTTCTCGGGGCCTTTTTCAGGCCAAAGACCATCTATTATATGGCTCAATTTTGGAGCCGTTATCATTATCTCTGTGCTCGCTGCATTCTTGGCATTCGGGTTGAGGTCAAGGGCGAGATCCGCAACGAACCGCTGCTATATGTCTTCAAGCATGAAAGTATGTTTGAAACGATCGACCTGCTGAGGATTTTCGACAAGCCCGTGGTCATTGCCAAGAAAGAGCTTTTGGTTATCCCAGTTTGGGGATGGGTTGCGACCAAACATGGGCTGCTTGGTATCGACCGCGATGGCGGTGGGGCCGCAATGCGACAGATTATCAAGCAAGCCAAAAAAGCCGTTGCCGAAGGCCGGCCCATTGTCATTTTTGCCGAAGGCAGTCGTGCCCACCATGGTGAACGCCCGGAACTTCAGACCGGCTTTGCGGGCATCTATAAGTTAATGGGTATACCATTGGTACCGGTGGCGTTGAATAGCGGGATTATTTCCCCCCGGGACACATTTGTGCAGAAAAGCGGCGTGATCACCTATGAGGTGCAGCCGGAGATTGAACCCGGTCTGGACCGTGAGGACATCGCGGGCCGGGTGCATGCAGCGATCAATATGCTGAACGACTAGTCGTGCGTACGTCCGAAATCGGGCGCTGCATCATCTTGACCTTCTTCAATAATCTGGCGACGGATCGCGCGGGTCTTAGTGAAAAGGTCAAAAAGTTCATCACCCTTGTCCCAGCGGATTGCCCGTTGCAGCGCGGTGAGATCCTCGGAGAAGCGCTGGAGCATTTCAAGCACGGCTTCCTTATTTGACAGGAAAACGTCCCGCCACATCGTTGGATCGGATGCCGCAATCCTTGTGAAGTCACGAAAGCCGCCGGCGGAATATTTGATGACTTCACCGCTGGTGACATCTTCGAGGTCGGACGCGGTGCCGACAATCGTATAGGCAATAAGATGTGGCAAATGGCTGGTTACGGCCAAGACAAGGTCATGATGTTTGGCGTCCATGATTTCGACATTAGCACCGAGCTTTTGCCAAAAGGCCTGCACGCGCTCGATATCGATTTGATGGGCATCGTCCGGCGGAGTCAGGATGCACCAGCGTTCCTGAAACAATGTTGCAAATCCGGAGTCCGGGCCGCTATCTTCGGTGCCAGCGACGGGGTGGGCAGGGATGATCCGGGCACTGGGGAGAGCCTTGGTCAAAGCGCTCAGCACGCTTTCTTTCGATGATCCGACATCGCTGACAATCGCATCGTCCGGCAGGTCGGCAGCGATGTCCGATGCCACTTCGCCAATCGCTCCGACAGGTACGCAGAGCATTATCAGGTCAGCGTCGGTAACGGCGGCTCCCGCACTGTCACTGACGTCATCGCAAAATCCGAGTTCGATAACGCGTGCCCGTGTGGCCGGGTCGCTGTCAAAGCCGGTGATTCGAGCGGTCGGCATAGTGGCCCGCACCGCATGGGCGATGGAGGAGCCGATCAGTCCCAGACCAATGATGGCAATATTGGCAAACGGCAGCATCAGGCGGCCGCCGCCAATATTTCGCGCAAGGCTTGCGCCAATCCGCGGGTTTCCGTTTCTGTGCCGATGGTCATTCGCAGACCGTTGACCAGCCCCTGACCCGGAAGCCAGCGCACAGCATAGCCTTTTTCCATGAGCGCGCTGTTGGCCTGTTCGGCGGTGACTTTGCCTTCAAACAACACCAGCAAGAAATTGGTATGGCTTGGCACGATCCGCAGGCCGTGATTGCCAAGAGCATTGATTTCGTCGCTCAACCATTGCCGCCATTGCGCATTATGTTCGCGGCTAGCGGTGACAAAATCATCGGCAGCCAAGGCGGCGAGGGCTGCTTCCTGGCCTGCTGTAGTGACATTGAACGGCAGTCTGATCCGGTTCATCGCACCGATAACTTCTGCCGAGGCATAGCCCCAGCCGATGCGTTCCGCGGCGAGGCCGTGGATCTTGGAAAAGGTGCGCGTGACCAGAACATTGGCCTTGGTTTCGGCTAGCGGCAGCGCACCGTCATCCTCGTCGGCTTCGAGATATTCGGCATAGGCGCCGTCGAGTACTAGCAAGACATGACCAGGCAGCTCTGCCTGCAGGCGCGCGATCTCTTCGCGGCTTGAGAAGGTGCCGGTCGGATTATTGGGATTGGCAACAAAAACGACCCGCGTCTTTTCGTTGACCTTCGCAAGTATCGCATCAACATCGGTGCCATAGTCTACATCATCGGCGATCACTGGTGTTCCGCCATAACGCCGCGCGGCAATATCATAGACCGCAAAGCCGTATCGCACATAGATGATTTCGTCGCCGGGCCCGCTAAACGCGTTGGCGGCGAGGTGCAGGACATCGTCTGAACCCGTTCCGCAAATGATTCGCGCCGGATCTAGATCATATTTGGCCGCAATGGCTTCGCGCAACTTGGTCGAACCGGGATCGGGATAGCGGTCTACGGAGGCCGAAGCAGCGTTTAATGCCGCGGTAGCGTCCGGGCTGCATCCTAGTGGATTTTCATTGGCCGACAGTTTGACAAGCTTTTTGCCGTCATCACCGCTGGATTTACCCGGGACATAGGGCGCAATTCCCATGATCCAGTCTTTTGGTTTTGGTCCGCTCATTGCCTTGGTCCGCTTGCTTGGAGATAGTCTCTGTCGCCGGACTAACCTTTGCGGCCTGTCAGTCAACAGCATTATCATTTGACGGTCGGGATTTCGCCGCTTAGCTCCCATATTGATGACAGATGATACGCGTTTTGGATTGGATAGAAAGGTTCGCCTGCTCGGACCGCTGCCGCTGGACAGCGGGGCAGAGCTTGCGCCTGTCGATATCGCGTATGAAACCTATGGTAGCCTCAATGCGGATGCCAGCAACGCGATATTGATTTGCCATGCGCTGACGGGCGATCAATATGTTGCCTCGACCCATCCGATTACCGGCAAGGACGGCTGGTGGGTGCGGATGGTGGGGCCCGGCAGACCGATCGATACGGAACGTCATTTTATCATCTGCGCCAATGTGATCGGCAGTTGCCTTGGTAGTTCTGGTCCCGCGACGATCAATCCTGCGACAGAGTCTCCCTGGGGTATGAACTTTCCGGTGCTGACCTTGGCCGACATGGTCCGCGCGCAGGCTTTGCTACTCGATCATCTAGGGGTCGAACGGCTTCATGCGGTCGTTGGTGGTTCGATGGGCGGCATGCAGGCGGTTAGTTGGGCGGCCCTCTATCCCGAGCGGGTCCGTTCTGCGGTGGTCATTGCCTCGGCCGCGCGCCATAGCGCCCAGAATATCGCCTTTCATGAAGTGGGACGCCAGGCGATCATGGCCGACCCGCGTTGGCGCGGCGGGGCCTATTATGCCGATGACGATCCGCCGAGCAGCGGTCTCGCCGTGGCGCGGATGGCGGCGCATATCACCTATCTCTCGGAAGCGGGCCTGACCGAGAAATTCGGACGGCGGCTGCAAGACCGTGACGCCAAGACCTTTGGCTTTGATGCCGATTTCCAGGTGGAAAGCTATCTCCGCCATCAGGGGATCAGCTTCGTCGATCGCTTCGATGCGAACAGCTATCTCTATATCACCCGGGCGATGGACTATTTCGATCTCGCCGAAGCGCATGGCGGCGTGCTGGCCAATGCTTTCAAGGGATCACCAACCCGCTTCTGCCTGATCAGCTTCGACACCGACTGGCTCTATCCGACCAGCGAAAGCCGGACGATGGTCCATGCGCTGAACGCTGCGGGGGCAGAAGTCAGTTTCATGGAATTGTCGAGCCCGTTCGGCCATGACAGCTTCCTGCTGGAGAACCCGGAGATGAGCCGGATTGTCGACGGCTTTCTGAAGGCGGGGGAAGAGAAATGACCGCAGACCCGATTATATCCTGCCTTTCGCGCCGTTTTGGAATCGCACAAAGCCACAAAGGCACCAAGAAGAGATCGCCTGTTCTTCTCTTCGTGCCTTCGTGTCTTCGTGCGCAAAAATCTTCTGTCTCCCGCTTCGCAGAGTGCGCCGCATGATCAAACTCCGTCCCGACCTTCAGATAATTGCCGATAACATCGCGCCGGGCAGCCGGGTGCTTGATATCGGCTGCGGCGATGGCGCGCTGATGGCCGCCTTGCGTGATAAAAAAGGCTGTGATGCGCGCGGGCTGGAGATTGATCCTGCCAATGTCGCCAGCGCGGTCGCCAAGGGGCTTTCGGTGGTACAGGGCGACGCCGACACCGATCTGGCCACCTATCCCGACGGTAGTTTTGACTATGCGATCCTCAGCCAGACGCTGCAGACCACCCATCGGCCCGACATCATGCTCGACCAGCTGCTGCGGATCGGCCAGCAGGCCTTTGTTAGCTTCCCCAATTTCGCCCATTGGCGGGTGCGCATGGCGCTGTTTTTCGGCGGCCAGATGCCGGTCACCCGGTTGCTTCCACAACGCTGGTATGACACGCCCAATATCCACCATGTCACGATCGACGATTTCCGCGCGCTGGTGCAGGATGGCAAATATGCGCAGGAGGGGCAGTGGTTCCTCAGCGGTGACAAGCAGACGGGGCGCGGTATCGCCAATCTATTGGCGGAACACGCGGTGTTCTTGTTGCGGGGCTAAGGGAAGCAGCAAGAAGCTCGTTCGCTTCGATGGCGTCTATTTTGAACTAAGCTAGGAATTTTACCGTTCCCGCGTGGCGCTAAACTTGATCTCCGGATTGCGCTCTTCCTGATAGCCGACATCCCATGCTGACTTTGCCAAAAATACGAGATTGTCATCACGGTCTTTGGCGAGAGCACTCTGGTTGATATTGGCAAAGGCCTGCAAAGTCGCGTCATCGCCGCTGATCCAGCGGGCGGTCTCGAACGGGGCGATTTCCAGATAGGCATCGACCTTATATTCCACCTCTAGCCGGGAAACCAGCACCTCCAGCTGCAATTGTCCGACCACGCCGATGATCCAGTTGGCACCGAGCTCGGGATAGAACACCTGCACGACGCCTTCTTCGGATAGGTCGTCCAGTGCCTTGCGCAATTGCTTGGTCTTGGTTGGATCGCGCAGGATCACGCGGCGGAGAATTTCGGGAGCAAAATTGGGCAGGCCCGTGATCCGCACCTGATTTTTCTCTGACAAAGTATCACCGACCCGCAAGGTGCCGTGATTGGGGATACCGATAATGTCGCCCGGTTCCGCTGTGTCGGCAATCTCTCGGTCTTGTGCAAAAAACAGGATGGGCGAATGGATAGCAATCGGCTTGCCAAGGCCCGAAGGCGTCAGTTTCATGCCGCGCTTAAACTCGCCGGAACATAGTCGCATGAAAGCAATGCGATCGCGATGCTGGGGGTCCATATTGGCCTGAACCTTAAAAATAAAGCCGGTGATATCGTCGCTGGCTGGATCAATCGGTTCCGGTTCTGCAGGCTGCGGCCGGGGCGATGGTGCATAGTCGGCAATGGCCTCAATCAGTTCTTCGACACCAAATTGCTTCAGTGCGGAACCAAAATAGACCGGTGTCAGATCACCGTTCTGATAAGCCTCCAGATCGAAGCCGCTGTAGCCGCCTTGTGCCAGTTCACCTTCATCCGTCAGTCGTTCGAAGGCGCTGTCACTTAATGTTTCGGCCAGTTTGGGATCATCCAGTCCAGAAAATTGTTGCGTAACGCCATCATATATTTTGCTGTCACCGGTCGGCTGGTGCAGTTGGTTTTTGATCAGATCATAAACGCCTTCAAACTGGCCACCCATGCCGGCCGGCCAGCTCATCGGGCAAACGTCCAGTGCAAGCTTGTCAGCAACCTCGTCGAGCAGTTCAAACGGATCACGCCCTTCGCGATCGACCTTATTCACGAAGGTGATGATTGGTACGCTACGCAACCGGCAGACCTCGAACAGTTTCAGCGTCTGCGCCTCGATACCGCTAGCCGCATCGATCACCATGATCGCGCTGTCGACAGCGGTCAGTGTGCGATAGGTGTCCTCGGAGAAATCCTCATGGCCCGGTGTGTCGAGCAAGTTGAAGACAATGCCGTTGCGTTCAAAGGTCATGACGGAACTCGTCACGGAAATCCCGCGCTGCTGCTCGATCTTCATCCAGTCGGACCGCGCCCGCCGGTTGTCACCGCGCGCCTTAACTTCGCCGGCCAGGTGAATAGCACCGCCCTTTAAGAGCAGCTTCTCCGTCAACGTCGTCTTACCCGCATCGGGGTGAGAGATGATCGCGAATGTGCGGCGGGGTTTGGTCATATCAATATCTAACTCTCGTCATGCCGAACTTGTTTCAGCATCTCTCCATCTACTAGCCTATCTCAAGATCCTGAAATATGTTCAGGATGACGAATAGCCTAGCCCCTCAATTCCGCGCCCAATTTCGTCGCGTTTGCGACAACCTTGTCCGATAGGGCTTTTAGGTCCTCTTCGGTCAATGTCGCATCGGTCGGCTGGAGCGTCACTTCCACCGCCAGCGACTTTTTGCCTTCGCCCACGCTTGGTCCCTCGAATAGATCGAACAGCCGCGCGTCGGTGATCAACTTCTTATCCGCGCCCTTAACCGCGCGCACCAGATCGCCTGCGGGCAGATCAGCATCGACGATGAAGGCGAAATCGCGGGTAACGGCCTGCAATGCCGGTGGCGCAAAGGCATCGCGCATATGGCCAGACTTCTTCTTCAGCGGAATCGCATCGAGGAATATCTCGGCGGCAACAGCCGATCCCTTGAGGCCCAAAGCCTTGGTTGCAGATGGATGGAGCACACCATAAGCGGCGAGAATCTTCTTCGGCCCCAACCGCAATGTGCCGGACTGGCCGGGATGATAGTGATCACCAGCGTCAGCGAAATCCATCAGCTTTTCGGTCGGTGCGCCAGCGGCGTCCAATATCGCCAGCACTTCGGTCTTCGCATCATAGGCATCAAATTTACCTGCCGCACCGGTCTGCCAGCTGCGGGGACGATTTTCACCGGCCAGCGCCAGACCGATGGTCGGATGCTCGCTGCTTTCCAGATAGCGGCGTCCCACTTCGAACAGGCGAATAGACGACGCACCGCGCGCCACATTGCGCTGGGCCGCTGCGATCAGGCCAGGCAGCAGCGATGGCCGCATGGCCTTGAGGTCTTCGCTGATCGGATTGGCGAGCGACCATGTGCCGCCACCGAAAGGCGCAGCTTCTTTCTCGGAGATGAAGCTCCAGTTGACGACTTCGTTCAAGCCACGTGCAGCCGCCGCCCGGCGTGCCTTGCGTTCGGACATCTGTTCCGGCGAGGCAGTGGGTTTTGCTACACCCGGTTTGCGAGGGAGCGGCGTTGACGGAACCTTGTCCAGCCCTTCCATCCGGATGACTTCCTCGACCAGATCTTGCCAACCGGCAATATCCCGGCGCCAGGTTGGAATTGTGACCTGCCAATCCCCGCCAACAATAAAGCCCAGGGCTTCCAAAATGCTCTTTTGCTTGTCCGGTGCGACGTCCAGCCCACCCAGTGAAGCGCACTGGCTTGGATCATATGCGATTGTGCGCTGATCCGTCGGCGCTTTGCCGACACGGGTGATCTCGCTGGCTTGGCCGCCGCAAAGGGCTTGCACCAGCGCTGTTGCGATTTCTACGCCCTCTTCGAGAAAGGCCGGATCAACACCGCGCTCGAACCGTTGCCGCGCATCGCTGGTCAGCATTAGCTTCTGGCCGGTGCGTGCAATATGGGCTGGATCGAAATAGGCGCATTCTATCAGCACATCTTTGGTATTCTCGTCGGTACCATTGGCCGCACCGCCCATGATGCCACCGATACCATGGGCGCCCGCCTGATCGGCGATTACGGTCATGGTCTCGTCGAGCATATATTCCTTGTCGTTGAGCGCGACCAGCTTTTCACCAGCCTGCGCCTTGCGCGCAACCAGGCCGCCGTTGAGTTTGGCGACGTCATAGACGTGCAGCGGGCGACCCTGATCGAGCGTGACATAGTTGGTAATATCGACCAGCGCAGAAATTGGCTTCTGTCCAGCCGATTTCAGGCGTGCCTGCATCCAGTCGGGCGATGAGCCGTTGGTCACGCCGCTGACGGTGCAGCCGTAAAAGGCAGGGCAGCCTTCCGGATCGTCAATCGCGATATCGGGACCGGCCCCGTTGCGGGTAATGGCCTCAATGTCCAGCGGCTTGAGCGTGCCCATGCCGGCGGCTACCAGATCGCGGGCAATGCCGCGGACACCCATGCAATCCTGACGATTGGGGGTGATGGCGACGTCGATGACGGGATCGTCCAGCTGCGCATAGTCCGCATAGCTGCCGCCAACGGGAGCGTCTGACGGCAATTCGATGATACCGTCATGATCTTCACCCAGTTCCAGCTCGCGCGCGCTGCACATCATGCCAAAGCTTTCGACATCGCGGATTTTGGCAGGCTTCAAGGTGAAGTCACTACCGGGAATATAGGTGCCGGGAGGGCCGAATACGCCGACCATATCTTTGCGCGCATTGGGCGCACCGCAGACAACCTGCCACGGTTCATCCGAGCCATCGTCAACCTTCAGCAATTGCAGCTTGTCGGCATTGGGATGCGGTCCGGCTTCGATAACCTTGGCGACTCGGAATGGGCGCAAAGCATCGGCAGGATTTTCCAACCCTTCCAGTTCCAGACCGATATCGGTCAGCTTATCGGTAATCTCGGTCAGGCTTGCATCGGTGTCGAGATGGGCTTTGAGCCAGCTTAGGGAAAATTTCATGCGCCCACTCCTCCGCTTAATGTCGGAACATCCAGCGCATCAAAGCCATAATGGTCGGCCCAGCGCAGGTCGCCGTCGAAGAAAGCGCGCAAGTCGTCCATGCCATATTTCAGCATCGCTAGCCGGTCGATGCCGCAGCCGAAGGCAAAGCCCTGCCAGACATCGGGATCAAGGCCGCAATTGCGGATGACGTTGGGATGCACCATGCCGGAACCCAAAATCTCCATCCAGCCGCCATTTTCGCCACGTGGGTCACCACCGATGATCCGGCGGCCCTTTTCGACCGAGAAACCAAGGTCGATTTCAGCGCTTGGTTCGGTGAACGGGAAATAGCTCGGGCGCAGGCGCAGCTCGATATCGTCGCGCTCGAAAAAGGCGCGGACAAAGGTTTCCAGCGTCCATTTGAGATGGCCCATATGGATGCCCTTGTCGATCACCAGGCCTTCGACCTGATGGAACATCGGCGTGTGGGTCGCGTCGCTGTCGCTACGATAGGTGCGACCCGGCGCAATAATATGGATGGGCTCGCCGGCCCCGTCGGTCCGCTTGGCAACATCCATCATCGTGCGGATCTGCACAGGCGACGTATGGGTGCGCAGCAGCTTCGCCATCCCGTCTTCATCGGTCTGCGGGAAATAGAATGTGTCATGCATTGCCCGCGCGGGGTGCGTGTCCGGAATGTTGAGCGCGGTGAAATTGTGCCAGTCGTCCTCAATCTCCGGACCGGTGGCGACGGAGAAGCCGAGATCAGCGAATATCTCCGCCAGTTCGTCCATGACTTGTGAAACCGGGTGGATGCTGCCTTTGGGTGCCATGGGCGGCGGCAAGGTGAGGTCGAGCTTTTCGGTTGCGAGCTTTGCGTCGAGGGCTTCGGTCTCCATGGCTTCTTTGCGTGTCGCAATGGCATCGGCGACCGCTTGGCGACCGCCATTGATCTTCGGGCCTTGTTCCTGACGCTCTTCCGGCGTCATCTTACCAAGGGTTTTTAGCAGCAGGGAAATCTCACCCTTTTTGCCGAGCGCAGCCACACGGATGGCCTCCAGCGCGTTGCTATCGGCCGCCGTGCTAATCTGCTCCAGATATTTGTCCCTGATCGCTTCGATGTCGCTCATCATATTGTCCCGTTTTCTCTCGTTGCCCGTCTAGCAACCCCTGCGAAAAACCCAATAAAAAAGCGCCGCGAGATTGCTCTCCGGCGCTTCTTTGAAATTATGAAAATGCTTAGGCTTTGGCCAGAGCATCCTGCGCCTGTTTGATGATGCCGCTAAACACTGCGGGTTCATTCATCGCCAGATCGGCCATTACTTTACGATCCAGTTCGATCCCGGCAAGCTTGGTGCCGTGGATGAATGTGCCGTAGGTCATGCCTTCTGCGCGAACCGCAGCGTTGATACGCTGGATCCAGATAGCGCGGAAAGCCCGCTTTTTAACTTTACGATCGCGATACGCATATTGACCGGCTTTTTCGACAGCCTGCCGCGCGATGCGGATGGTATTTTTGCGACGGCCATAATAGCCCTTCGCCTGTACCAATAATCTTTTATGTTTTGTACGAGTGGTCGTACCCCGTTTTACACGTGCCATTTTCTATATCCTGTAAGTTTGAATGTCGCTGCGGCGGGATTAACCCAGACCGTATGGCGCCCATTTTTTGACTGTCCGAGCATCCGCATCACACAATTTCTTGGTGCCGCGGTTCTGGCGGATATATTTGCTGTTATGGCTCATCAAACGGTGGCGTTTGCCGGCTACGCCGTGCTTAACCTTACCGGTTGCGGTGATTTTGAAGCGTTTCTTCACACCACTTTTGGTCTTCAACTTGGGCATTTTGGTCTCCTCTAGATGGTACCGTTACGGACACTTATGGCAGCCCACACTGGCCAGAGCGTCACATAGGAAGGGCGGCAATAGCTAGATTCGCTCCAAATGCAAGTTTTATCGCGATCAGAACGACCATCAATGATGGCCAGCAATAGCCTCTAGTACATCATCCACCCGCGCATGGTCCCCGATCGCCAGCACATGGCCTTCGGATTCCGCATGGAGCGGCTCGCCGTTCCAGTCGCACATCATCCCGCCCGCGCCATCGACAATCGGGGCAAGCGCCGCAAAATCGTGGAGCATCAGGCCCGCTTCGCAGACGACATCGACATGGCCGCTGGCGACCAGGCCGTAATTATAGCAATCGCCACCATAGATGATTTTGCGCTGGGCAACCTTGCCCGCCAAACCCATGAAATGATCGGCTTCCAGTTCGTTGAAGCAATGCGGTGAGGTGGTGGCGAGGACGGCGTCCTTCAGATCGCGGCAGCGCGCCGCTTTGGCCGGTTCACCGTTGAACAGGGTCTCGCGCCCGACGACTCCGACCCAGCGTTCGCGCAGAATCGGCTGGTCGATGATCCCGATCAGCGGAAAACCGTCCTGCATCAGCGCGATCAGCGTGCCGAAAATCGGCCGGCCGGCGATAAAGCTGGTGGTGCCGTCGATAGGATCCAGCACCCATTGGCGCGAGGCGCCTTCGTTGCGGGTACCATATTCTTCACCGATAATGCCATCATCGGGGCGTTCGGCTTCGATGATGGCCCGCATCGCGGCTTCCGCGGCGCGGTCCGCTTCGGTTACAAAAGTCGAATCGCTCTTGGCTTCCTGATCAAATTTTGCGCGGAAGAACGGACGAATGGCTTCGCCTGCGGCTTCGGCCAGTCTTTGTGCTAGGTCGACGTCTTTCGGTGTCATTGGTCACTATCCGTTTCGGAAGGCGTCGGGCGCCAGGCCCATAGATATAGAATCAACCCAGTGATGATGAAGAGCGCACAGCCGGACAGCACCCAGCTATTTGCGTACCAATATTCGCCCCAGGTGAACTCACCAGCCATGATCCTTTTCCAGCCGTTGAAATGCTGCATTCCTCCGACGACCAAGCCTAGGACGGCTAGAGTGGACGCTATCCATCGAGTAAGCCAGTGCTGAGGATTGGTGAGCAACAGCAAGCCGAGAAGTCCGATGACGGTTCTTTGCGCGCGGCAAAAGGGGCAGACATATACCAGCCCTGCCAGTTCCGTGATCCAAGCGATGACGCAGATCGCAATCGCCAATAGCGCGATATGGATGCGATATTTCAGCAGAATTTCAAAGCTGGGCATGCCTGTCTCCCGAAGTTAGAAAATTGCGTCCCGATCTAGTCCCACAGGCTGCTGACGGAACTTTCATCGGCGATCCGCTTGATTGCTTCGCCGAGCAGCGGTGCAATTGGCAGAACACGGATTTTGCTGGAATCGAGAGCAGATTGCGGGGCCTGAATCGTGTCTGTGATGATCAGCTTGCGCAGCGAAGAGGCGTTGACCCGCTCTACAGCTTTGCCGGAAAGAACACCGTGGGTAATATAGGCGGCGACATCGGTTGCGCCCGCCGCGATCAAGGCATCGGCTGCGTTGCAGAGGGTGCCGGCGCTGTCGGCGATATCATCGATCATCACA
The DNA here is from genome assembly GCF_039939955.1 of Parasphingorhabdus sp. GTDB lineage: Bacteria > Pseudomonadota > Alphaproteobacteria > Sphingomonadales > Sphingomonadaceae > Parasphingorhabdus. The sequence continues at coordinate 314,173 of NZ_JBDVHS010000002.1, forward strand.
CAGAATCGGCCTTTGACGTCGCCGATGATGTTCATCACTTCGGATACGCCCGCTCGTTCGCGGCGTTTGTCGACAATGGCCAGTGGCGCATTGTCCAGCCGCTTGGCCAGCGCTCTGGCGCGAACCACGCCGCCGACATCGGGTGAGACGACCATGATGTCTTTGTCGGCGTGGCGCGATTTAATATCTTCGCTGATCACCGGTGCGCCATAGAGATTGTCGGTCGGGATATCGAAAAAGCCCTGAATCTGTCCGGCGTGAAGATCAACGGTCAAGACGCGATCTGCACCCGCTTCGGTGATCAGGTTGGCGACCAGCTTGGCCGAAATCGGCGTGCGTGGTCCTGGCTTTCGGTCTTGCCGGGCATAACCGAAATAAGGGATGACGGCGGTGATACGCTTGGCTGACGCCCGGCGCAGGGCGTCGATGCTGATCAGCAATTCCATTAGATTATCGTTGGCGGGGTGGCTGGTCGACTGCACGACGAAGACATCTTCGCCGCGAACATTTTCGTGGATTTCTATGAAAATCTCGTCATCGGCAAAACGCTTCACGCTTGCATCGGTGAGCGGAATATCCAGATATGCGGCAATTTCCTTAGCAAGCGGCAGATTGCTGTTGCCTGACATGAGTTTCATATGTGCGTTCCCCGAAGTAGCGGTCCGCCAGAATCGCCAGCGAGACCTCATGACAATTTTGTGACCCTGTTAGACAGAAGGCGGTGAAATCAAAAGTCCGTATTTGCGTTTATTTCGATTGCTCCACACAGTGGCCCTTTCTATCAGGGCATGATGACGAAAAAGCTTATCATCACCATGGCGCAACTGAATCAGAGTGTGGGCGATTTGCGGGGCAATGCTGACGCGATGATCGCGGCGCATAGCGGCCGGCCGGATAGCGACCTGATCGTGTTCCCCGAATTGCAATTGATCGGCTATCCGCCCGAAGATCTGGTGCTAAAACCTGCGGTCTGGGAGCGGGCCGAGGCCGAACTTAATCGGCTGGCGGCGGCGACCGCTGGGCCGGGGGCGGCGATGCTCGTTGGATCGGTGTTTCGGGAAGATGGCAAGCTGTACAATGGCATCGCGTTGCTTGCGGACGGACATGTTCGGGATATTCGCTATAAACACGAACTGCCCAATTACGGCACATTTGACGAAAAGCGTCTCTTCTCGTCGGGCCCATTACCCGAACCAATAACGTTTAAAGGTTGTAAAATCGGGTTGCCGATCTGTGAAGATGTCTGGTTTCCGACTGTATGCGACCATTTGAAGTCCCGGGGTGCGGAGCTGTTTATATCCGTGCATGGTAGCCCCTATGAAATTGAGAAAGATGATTTGCGCCTAGGTCAGGTCGCGACGAAGCGCGTGCAGGAAACCGGAATTCCGCTGCTGTTTCTGAACCGCGTTGGTGGGCAGGATGAAATTGTCTTCGACGGCGCGAGCTTTGTGCTCAACGGCGACGCTAGCGTGATGCACCAACTGCCCGATTGGGACGAGGTGATCGTCGATACGCATTGGTCGGGCGAAGAGGGAAACTGGATTTGCACGGCCGGCGAAATTCACCAGCTGGATGATCACCCAGCTGATATCTATAATGCGATGGTTGTGGGCCTGCGTGACTATGTGAACCGCAATCGTTTTCCAGGGGTCTTGCTTGGCTTGTCGGGAGGAATTGATAGTGCCTTGTCAGCGGCGGTCGCCGTCGATGCCTTGGGTGCCGACCGCGTGTGGAACGTCATGATGCCGTCACGCTTCACGTCGCAGGAAAGTCTGGACGATGCCGAGGGCTGTGCCGACATGCTGGGCACCAGATTGGATACTATTCCGATCAATCCCGCGATCGAGGGCTTTGATGCGATGCTGGAGGACAGCTTCGCGGACAGCAATGTTGATATTACCGAAGAAAATATCCAGTCGCGGATTCGCGGGGTCACGTTGATGGCGCTGTCGAACAAATTTGGTCATATGCTGCTGACCACCGGTAACAAGAGCGAGATGAGCGTCGGCTATGCCACTATTTATGGCGATATGGCTGGCGGCTATTCGGTGTTGAAAGATGCTTATAAGCTGACGGTTTTCAAGCTTAGCCGGTGGCGCAATCGCAATAAGCCCAGCCTTGGCCTTGGACCGGATGGCCCCGTCATGCCGGACACGGTGATCACCAAGCCGCCGAGTGCGGAATTGCGTGAAGATCAGAAAGACAGCGACAGCTTGCCGGATTATGAAATTCTTGATCCGCTATTGCATGGACTGATCGAGGAAGAATTGTCGGTTGATGATCTGGTGGCACGGGGATTTGATCGGGAAACGGTGGTGCGGATCGAACGACTTCTCTATATTGCCGAATATAAACGGCGTCAGGCCCCACCGGGCGTTAAGCTTGGCTCCCGAAATTTTGGCCGCGACCGGCGCTATCCGATAACCAACGCATTCAGGACTGTATGACCATAAAAACTCGCTTTGCCCCGTCACCGACGGGCCACCTTCATGTCGGTAATATCCGGACCGCGCTTCACAATTGGATGTTCGCGCAAAAAGAAGGTGGCACCTTCCTGTTGCGGCTCGATGATACCGACGCGGAGCGATCCAAGGAAGAATATGTCGATGCGATCCGGGCGGACTTGGCGTGGCTGGGACTGGCCTCTGATGAGGAGCGGCGGCAATCGGACCGCTTTGACCGTTATGAAGAGCAGTGGGAAAAATTAAAGGCCGATGGCCGTGTCTATCCGGCTTATGAGACCGCTCAGGAATTGGACCTGAAGCGCAAGATTCAACTCGGTCGGGGCAAGCCGCCCATTTATGACCGCGCAGCATTGGGACTCACCCAAGAAGAAATCGCAGCTTTCGAAGCAGAGGGCCGCAAACCGCATTGGCGTTTCAAGCTTGATCATGAAACACCGATTACGTGGACCGACCGCATTCGAGGCGACCAGAATTTTGACCCGGCATTGCTGTCCGATCCGGTCATTCGGCGCGAAAATGGAAGCTGGCTCTATATGCTGCCCTCGGCGATTGACGATATTGATATGGGGATTACCCATGTTGTGCGCGGCGAAGACCATGTTGCCAATACCGCGGTGCAAATCCAGATGTTCCATGCTCTTGGTGCAAAAGAACCCGAATTTGCCCATGAGGCGCTTCTGGTCGGTACCGAAGGAAAGCTATCGAAGCGCCTTGGTTCGCTAGGTGTCAGCAGCTTTCGTCAGAAAAATATCGAACCCCAGGCGATTGTTGCCTTGTTGGCCCGCATTGGCACCAGTGATCCGGTTGAACCGATTGCCGATGTACAGCAGCTGATTGCTACCTTCGACTTTTCCCGTTTTGGCCGAGCGCCAGCGCGGTTTGATGATGAAGAACTGGCGCAGCTCAACCAGAAAATCGTTCATCTGCTGGACTATGCAGATGTGAACGACCGGCTGCCGGACGCAATGGATGCTGAAGCATGGGCGGTTATCCGGCCGAACCTGCATGATATGGGCGATGTGGAGCAATGGTGGAAGGTGGTAACCGGACCGATTTCCCTTCCGGAGATATCGGCCGAAGATAAAGAATTTCTGACGGTCGCCCACGATAAGCTGGAAGAGATGGAAGCATCCGACGACTTATGGAAGCGGCTTACAACGGCGCTCAAAGAAGAAACGGGGCGGAAAGGAAAGCCTCTGTTCATGCCTTTGCGTCAGGCGTTGACGGGGTTGGATCATGGCCCGGATATGAACGCATTGATCCTGCTAATCGGCCGTGATGGCGCGCTGACGAGATTGGCCGAAGCCACATCCTAACCCTCTCTTAAATTAGAATATTCAAGCTGAGCACAGCCTTGTTTGCAATAGAATATGTAATAGTATATCATAACAATCGGTGTTGAGGTCAGATAGTCAGACAGGCACGGGCCGCTCCGCCACTTTTGAGGATGGTTGAGAGGATATAATCATGAGCTATGTTTCTGTTTACGAAAACAAGACTCCGCGGGCCAAAGGCGTGGCAATGGCGGCTGTTGTTCACGCAGTGATTATTGCGGGCGTGATCGCGATGCCGGGGATTGAGATTCCGGATACGTTTAATGGGCCTTTCGTCGCCATTCACATTCCGTCACCGCAGCCGCCTGAGCCGGTGACTAAAGAGCAAAAGCGCGACGTTGAGATAAAGCAGAAAAACCCGCGAAAGAAGCCTTCACAGCCGATCATTGATTTGCCGCCCGTTGCTACCAATGACTATTCCGATCTTATCTTTGCGACAGGATCTGAGGGGGCGGGCGATGAAATCCCTTTCGAAGCGATCGAAATAGCGCCTGATCCAGTGATGGTCGGCGCGAGCTTGAACAAGCGCTATGCCCAGCAGTTCCAGCCGGCTTATCCGTCAGGTCAATTGCGGATGGAACGCGAGGGCGAGGTTAGTGTCCGTGTTCTGGTCGGCACTGACGGGCGAGTTAAGCAGATCGAGCTGATCGATTCTCCGCATCTCGATTTCTGGCACGCGACCCGTAAGCAGGCGCTGCGAAAATGGCGTTTCTTGCCAGCGACAAAAGACGGCAGGCCGTTTGAAAGCTGGATGATGCTAAAAGTGCGCTTTGAAATCAACAGCTGATCGCCCTAGCGGATGACCGCCACTCACTTCCCGTGGCAAATTTACGGGAAGGGCTGGTCATCCGCGTGTTGCGACACTATTTGGGAATCATGGGCCTTATAAAAGATGCATCCGTAACCGGCGGATTTGGCGATTTAGTCGCTGTATTCCGTCAGAGTGAACCGGGGGAGCGCTTGCTCCCGGCGGTTTTGGCCATCGCCTGCACGACGTTCATTCTTTTCCTTTTCTGGCTCGATCCCAAGGTAAATACGTACACTTATGTACCGCAGGAGGTCATTTATGTCGAAAACTGGACCGTTGACCGGACTGATGAAGAAATCATGCAGGACCGTTGGGAAATTCAATGTCTGAAGGACAAGCTTGAAGATAAGCGTCGCGAAGCGGTCAAATCTCTGGGGCGCATGTCCGGTATGGATGTTGACGAAATCGAACGCGAAGCCGTTGCGGCTCGCCTCGCACGCGGTGAGGTAGAGGTGGAACGTCCTGCTGGCTTGCAATGCTAACCCCTGCTAGCGACGCGCATTTCATGGCGGCGGCACTGGCTCTATCAGAGCGGGGGCGGGGCCGGACCGGCGGCAACCCGAATGTCGGCTGCGTCATTGTCAAACATGGTATCATCGTAGGCCGGGGCTGGACTCAGCCGGGTGGCCGACCGCATGCCGAGCAGATGGCGCTGGCTGAAGCGCGCGCATCAGCCAAAGGCGCCGACATTTATGTGACCATGGAGCCCTGTGCTCATGAAAGCAGCCGGGGGCCGACCTGTAGCAACGCCATTATAGCCGCAAAGCCGAAGCGGGTTATTGTCGCGACTCTCGATGCCGATGAACGCACAAGACGCAGGGGCATTGATAGGCTGGGTGATGCCGGCATTCCCGTATCTGTCGGTATCCTTGAACCGGCAGCGCGCCGCACGATGGCCGGTTTTTTGTGCCGTATCGAAAAGGAACGGCCATTTGTTTCGCTCAAATTGGCAATGTCGCTGGATGGATGCATTGCCATGGCCGATGGCACCAGTCAGTGGATCACTGGTGATCGCGCGCGTGCGCATGCCCATTTGGAGCGGGCGCGCAGTGATGCGATTCTGGTGGGCGCCGGAACAGCGAAGGCAGACCGGCCGGGACTGGATGTCCGGATCGATGGACTGACGGATCGTTCACCCCAAGCGATTGTGCTCGGCCATGATCCTGAACTACCGGGCGATTGGTTGCAAATTTCCGAACCAGCGGCAATAGCCGATTTGGCCGACATCAACTGGCTACTCATAGAAGGCGGCGCAAAAACCGCAGCATCTTTCCTGCAAGCCGGGCTGGTCGACCGGCTTTTGCTCTATCGTGCCCCGATCATCATCGGCGGCGGCTTGCCCGGCGTAGCCGATATCGGACTGGAGAATCTCGGCGACGCGCATGGACAGTGGCGTCGGATCGATCAGCGGGCATTGCGGCAGGATGTGCTTGAGATATATGACCGCGCAGCCTAGGCTCCGGCTAGTGTAAAGCAAATAGGATCGTCCATGTTCACAGGCATTGTTTCAGATATTGGTACCATCGAATCGCTGGATCAGCGTGGTGACCTCCGTGTCAGGATCAGCTGCGGTTATGCAATGGACGGCGTCGACCTCGGGGCTTCCATTGCCTGTTCGGGTATCTGCCTGACAGTGGTCGAAAAAGGGCCTGACTGGTTCGCCGTCGATGTGTCGAGCGAAACCCTGTCATGCACCGCGCAAGGGCAATTTACCGCCGGGCGTCGCTTGAATCTTGAGCGCGCCCTGAAGGTTGGCGAGGAACTGGGCGGTCATATTGTGACCGGCCATGTTGACGGTATTGGTGCTGTGGTTTCCAGCACGGCTGCAGGAGATTCCCAGCAGGTTGTGATCCGGGTTTCGAAAGATCTTGCACCCTATATTGCGGCGAAAGGGTCGATCACGGTCGACGGCGTTTCGCTGACCGTGAATGCAGTTTCCGATGATGAAGAGGGGGCGTTGTTTACTCTCAACATCATTCCGCACACCGGTCAGGTGACGACGCTTGGCGAACTCGAAGCCGGTCGTGCCGTCAATCTGGAGATTGACATTTTGGCACGCTATCTGGCGCGGATGGAAAAGGTCCGGTCCTTAGGCTGAAGCCGGCTTTAGGCGACCGATGGTCGATTGTTCACGGCTTAGAACGGCAGCCATTTCTGCTTCTTGCTGAACTTCATATAGCCGACATTCGCACCCAGCCGTAGCCCCGCCCCTAGTCGTACGGGGATCAACACCTTGTCGCCGCTGCGCAGATAGCTGACATGGAAGCCGCCGATGAAATAGGCCGCGCCTTCGCCGGCGGGGAAGCGCTGAAACAGCTCTTCGCTATCATAGAGATTATAGACCAGCACAAAACTGTTGGCGGCATTGCCTCCGAAATCAAAGCCGATTGACGGGCCTGTCCAGTAGACCGGCCGTTCGCCTTCGACCTTGTGATATAGTTTGCCCGAACCGTAGCGTAGCCCGACGACGAAAGCGCCGCTGGCTTCACGACCAGTGATATAGGCGTTGGGCCGACCCTGTTTCTTCAGGATATCTTCGATCACCTGGGCAAGGCCTTTTGCGCCTTTGCCAAAGACGCCTTCGGCTGCGCCGATCAGATCATCGTCCTGATAGGTGGTATCGTCCGCTAACGTAGAGGTAGCTAAACCGTTTTCCGTCGCGCCTGTCGTATCAGCCGGCGTAACAATATCCGCATTGATGTCGCTGTCGATCGGTGCGTCTTCAACCATATTTGGGTTTGGCGCAGCGGGTTCGAAATTTCCATCATAGTCGGGCGCAGCCAAGTCGGCATCGATCACATCATTGGGATCGACATTCTCCACTTGTGCGAACGCGGGGGATAGGGCCGGCGCAGTGGCAAAAGCCAAAACAGCAAACAAGCCCAATGATTTCTTCAAAAACAACGGTAACATTGGGTAAATCCTTCCATTACCAGCCGCAGAAAGCTCTCGGCTGTTGCACATGACCACGCAATGAACGGACGACGAGATGAGTCGATTCTGCGGCGGCTTGAGTCGCTTTGCCGAAATTGGGTAGATTTCCGATTTTCCAGCGCGTTTTTACGCGGTCCACTTTACCCGTTGCAGGGAGCGCAATGCATGGTTATATAGCGGGCCTTGGCCAACTGCGGGGACACGTGGGTGAGCGGCTGAAACCACCTCCTTGCTAAGGAGACAAGCCTTTACGGGCTTCGAGGGTTCGAATCCCTCCGTGTCCTCCATTTATACTATCCTAGAAATCCCAGGCCGTTCCGTAAGCCTATGATTTTTATAGGCTTTTTAACTTACGCGATTCTCAAACACTCTTACAATATTTCACTTATGCTTGCCATAGTGGTGGGGTAAGTCGGGATGGTTGAAAATGAAGAAACTAACGACGACAAAAATCCAGCATTTCAAAAAGCTCGGTAACTAAGGTGACGGCGATGCCTTGACGTTGATTCTGACAAGTCCAAAGAAGGGCCGTCAGAGACTTCAGGTATTGTATTAGCGGTAGAAGGCGGGATATTTTCTTGGCTCGGTCGGCCTGGTGTCAGTGGCCGAATCCGCTAGTCATCCGGTCTTTCGGCTCAAAAAGCACCATCCTGTTGTCGCCGCGATTCTGGATTGATGAGCGAGCCTCCGTTTCTTGCCATCACTTTCAAGCAAGTTCGCTCAGTTGCGGCAATCTAGGTCTGTAAAATCACGCAGGCCGATTGGCAGTTTCTGATGCCTTTGCCAAACTTGACAATCTGGCTAGGCCGAAATGTCAGATTTCTGGACAAGATCGAATAGCCTGCCGATTGCGAATCATCGGATCACTTAGTAAAGCGTGCCCTCCCGTTCCCGATTTATGGCTTCGGTTCCTATAAGTGGCGTTCCTCAGTCTTTCACCCGATTAGACGGGTTCTACAATTGGTAGCATGCGCTAACCTATGGCGTTCATCGTTTCGTTCGCTTAAGGAGCTTGGTAACTCAACTTCAACAACAATTAGGGTGTGATATTTTGGTTAAAAAACCTACCAAAAAGAGGCTAAGCATGTCCACAAGGAAGCTCTCTAGTCCCGGCGCGCGTTTTTATGCATTTGTAGTGTTTTTTGTGCTCGTATTTTTTACTGGGGGTGGTTCGCGGGATGATATTCAATCACTGCTGATTTTGCGACCGCTCGCTGTGTTTTTTTGCGCCTATGCGCTGACTGTAAAGACCCCAGAGCTATGGACGGGCAGGATGTTTCCGCTCTATATTGTGGGTGCGCTCTCGGCCCTCATGGTTGTTCAGCTAATACCTCTGCCGCCACCAATCTGGGTCGAGTTACCGGGGCGTCAGATATTCGCTGACATTGCTGACATTGCAGGCATTGCACAGCCATCGCGGCCATTGTCTTTGTCACCATCGAAGACGCTTAATAGTCTGTTTTCGCTTGCCGTGCCGATTGCTGCGATGATGCTCTATCTCAACCTTGATCGCGAGTATCGCAGGCGCGCAGTACCGGTAATTATTATACTGTGTTCGTTGAGCGCGCTGTTTGCGATATTTCAGGTCATTGGTCCGTCGCGCGGACCGCTGTATATATACCGTATCACCAATTTTGGGGCCGGCGTTGGCCTCTTTGCCAATCGAAACCATCAAGCAGTCTTACTTGCTTCTACAATTGTAATGATTGGCTGGTACGCTGGTTCTTTGGCGCCGAATGTCAGGCAAGCTGCGTTGAAATTTTATGCCTCGGTAGCGACTATTCTCGTTTTTGTGCCGCTCATTTTCATTACCGGATCCAGAGCGGGGCTGCTGTTGATGGTGCCAGGGCTGATTTTGGCTTTGTTTATGACATATTTTGGTAAACAATACACCGCAGGTACTTTAAAAGGAAGGAGTTATAAATCATCAAAAAGCACCTTATTTGCTGATCGCCGATTGTTATTGACGATCAGCATCTTGACAGTACTGGGAATAGCGGCCTCGTCTATCCTTCTGTCCCGTTCAATGGCATATGACCGGCTTTTCGATGGCAATGTCGCTGAAGAACTACGTATCCAGCTTCTGCCTACATTGTTAACAATGACTAAAGAATATATGCCTTGGGGTAGCGGGTTCGGTTCGTTCGAACATGTCTACAATATATATGAGCCACAAGAGCTGCTCAACCCAACCTATCTGAACCAGGCTCATAATGACTGGCTTCAATTCCTTATTGAGGGCGGCGTTCCTGCCTTACTGCTCCTAATTTGCGTTTTTGTCTGGTTTGCCAAGCGCTCGTGGATCGTGATAAAAAGTTGGCGCAATTCCAATTCCGCAAAATATCGTGTTCTAATGTGTATTGCGGTTATGTCTTTTATGCTTGCTGCGAGTATCGGAGATTATCCCTTGCGCGTTCCTTCAATAGCAGCGGTATTTGCGGTGCTGATTTGTACTTTCAACGATAGTGTAGCTTCCATTCAGCGGCGAAGCATCGATCGACACTAGATAAGGTTGACGATTCGCGGCAAAAATTTTGCTTATCCGGCCAAGATACGGTTTACCTGCGAAACCACATAGTCTAACGGAATTCAATAAATAGTGGAATATCTGATAAAATGGTCAAACGTTTATTGCTTCTGATGGTAGTTTCATTGCTGCCATCCTGTGCTGGTCCGTCAGTTTTGGGAAATAGCCCTGATGTTACGGTTGTCTCGACCGAAGGAATGCCGGAGCCGACCCGCGTTGATCTGCTGAGTTCCAATCGACCCTATTTAATCGGCCCTTTCGATAAACTTAAGATCGACGTTTTCGGGATTGAAGATTTGAGCAAGGAAGTTCAGATTGATGCCAGTGGGCGCTTGTCCTTTCCTTTGATCGGCGTGGTCGAGGCCTCGGGCCTGACGCCGGGAGAACTCGCAGACGAACTCGAAAATCGCCTTCAAGGGCGCTATGTTCGCAATCCCGAAGTCACAGTAAATCTGGAAGAGACCGTAAGTCAGGTAATTACTGTTGATGGTCAGGTTGATAGACCGGGACTTTATCCGGTTATTGGTCGTATGACACTAATGCGTGCTGTAGCAACAGCGGGCGGCGCCGGAGAATTTGCGAGATTAAATGATGTGGTGATCTTCAGGACCGTAAATGGCCAGCAAATGGCTGGTTTGTACAATCTGAAAGGGATTCGGCGAGGAAATTATAGTGACCCGGAAGTATTCGCTAATGATGTTATTGTTGTGGGTGATTCTCAGGCGCGCAGGATTTTTAAGGATATCATTGCGGGATCCTCGTTTATAACTACTCCGCTTATCATCCTATTTAGAAAATAGTTGGCGCAACAAGGTTTTGAAATTCGATGGATAGTATGACGGACAATAACGAACAGCTTGCTATAAGTTACGATCCTTATGATGATGTGCATCATGAACCCCCGATGCTGTTGCAATATTGGCAATCTGTGTTGCGCCACAAGATTGCCATCGGCGCTATTCTTGCAGTTTGTATCGCTCTGGGTATTATTGTAACGCTGCTAATGACGCCCTATTTTACTTCGACATCCAGAATTGAGATCAGTCGTGAGCAAGAGTATTTTACCAATGTAGAAGGTCTGGCGGGCGCTGATGGAGCTGGTCAAAACCTTGAATTTTATCAAACACAATATTCATTGCTCGAATCTCGATCACTAGCCGAGCGGGTTGTTCGTGCCGAGAATTTGGCATCGAAAGATAGCTTTTTTGCGACGTTTGGTGTTGATCCAGACGGTTCAGGTATTTTGACAGAAACTCCAAAAGCACAATCCTCTGTTCAGCGAAGTGAGCGCCTGAAAATGGCGACTGATCTATTGCAAGAACATGTCAGCGTGTCGCCGATTCCTGGATCAAGTTTAGTTGACGTAAATTTTGAAAGCCCCAACGCAAAACTATCTGCTGAAATTGCTAATTCCTGGATTGAGCAGTTCATTGCGTCTAATCTTGACCGGCGCTTTAATTCTACTGCAGATGCACGAGAATTTCTTGAAGAACAGCTCGCTGAGCTTAAGCAGAAGCTGGAAGATTCCGAACGTAACCTGTCCCGCTATGCTGACAACAAGGAAATTATAACGTTATCTTCTGAGCAGACTGCAGAGGGTAAAACTGTCTCGCAAAAAACGCTAGCCTCCGCAAATCTAGAAGCGCTGAACGCCGAACTTGCCGAGGCCACTGCGGATAGAATTGTGGCAGAGAGCGAAGCCGCTCAACAACTAGGTAATAAAAATGCGCTGGCCAACGGTGCTCTAAATAGTTTGCGCGAAGAACGCGCAAAAGCACAGGGCGAATATGCCAAGCTTATGGTGCAGTTCGAGCCTGAATACCCAGCTGCAAAAGCAATTGAATCACAAGTTATGGCTTTAAACCAGAGTATTGCTGCTGAAGAAGCGCGTTCACGTATCGGCACTGCAGCTCGTTATAGCGAAGCCGTTGAGAGAGAACAAAAGCTGCGAAGTCAAGTTAACAGGTTGAAGAGTCAATTCAGCGGCGAAAGACGTGACTCCATTCAATATAATATATTCCAGCGCGAAGTTGACACTAACCGGCAGTTGTATGACGGTCTTTTGCAGAGGTATAAAGAAATTGGAGTGGCGGGTGTTGGAGCAAATAATATTTCTGTTGTCGATCGTGCCGAACGTGCCGAACGTCCGTCCAGTCCAAGGCTGTTGCTTAATGTAGCGCTTGCAATTCTTGCCGGTCTTGGTTTGGCAGCATGTTATGTTTTAGTGATGGAGCAGATTGATCAAACGGTGAAAGACTCAGCCGATCTGAAATCAAAACTCGGAATCGCGCCACTGGGATCAATTCCCAATTTTGAGAACGAAGACATAGCGGCAAGCCTAACAGACAAAAAGTCGGTGGCTTGGGAAGCGTACATTTCTATACGAACCAGCATGTCTTTCTTGACAGATCACGGGGTTCCGCGATCTTTTCTGCTAACCAGCACACGTCCGAACGAAGGAAAGAGTACATCAGCCCTAGCTTTGGCAGCGGTTTTGGCTAGCACAGGCAAGCGTATCTTGATTGTTGATGGCGATATGCGCAATCCATCACTTCATCAGATGATCGGTATGAAAAATAGCGCGGGTTTGAGCAACTATTTATCCGGATCAGATGACCTTGGGCAACTTATTCATCAAAAAACCTCTTTTGGCTTTGATGCAATGACTGCTGGGCCGATACCCCCAAATGCGGGAGAGCTCTTGAGCAGTACACGGCTGCAGGAATTGATCGCTAGACTCGGTGAGAGCTATGATACAGTTGTCATCGACGCGCCGCCTGTACTGGGATTGGCAGATATCCCACTATTGGCAGCCTCTGTTGAGGGCGTAATCTTCACTATTGAGGCCGGCGGTGTAAAATTGCATGCTATTCAATCGGCCCTGCAACGCATCAGAAGCTCTCATTCGAATATCTTTGGCGGAATTGTAACCAGAGTACAGCCACAACATTCGGGTTATGGATATGGCTATGCATATCAGTACAGTTACGGGAATAAGGCTGCTGTGGAAACATAGTATAAAAGCCACATTATGATTATATGCTGAAGATTTTTTTTATTTGGATCGCGGCGATTTCCATCGCCACAATATCGGGGGCGACGGCAATGGGTGCTATCGCCAAGGCGAAATCGCCAGAGCTTGCACTCTCACTTTCCCCTCAAAATGGGTTTGCCGCGCAGGCGATGGTCTCGAATGTGACTATGATTGCTGTGATAGAAAAGCAGGGCAGTTTTCCCGATTCAATTGACCCTGCTTGGAGCGCAATGGCGGTCCAAGCATTTCAATCTGAAGCGGTCAGTCCAGATGCAATAGCTGTGATAGCCTTATCACGCACCGGATATGTTCGCCGAAAGTTGATGGAAAAAGCGTTCGAGCTTTCGCGTCGCCGAAAGACTGTAATCGGGTGGTTGATTGCGGATAGTGGGAATCGCGATGAACTTACGAATCTGCTTAACTATTATGATACATTGCTGCGATCAAGCTCGTCTGCAAACAGTGTTGTCATGCCAGCCATGGCATCGGCACTCGCAGATCATAGCGCAATAGCCCCCTTGGCAAGTCTTCTGTCAAAAAAGCCACCTTGGGCTTTCCGCTTTTGGAGACAAGTTTCTTCAACTCCGCAAGCTACGAGGAATGCAGTCCAATTGCGTCAGCGGCTTTACAGGCCTGGTGAACTCACCGACGATTACTCGGATCCGTCTTTGATTGGGGCGTTGGTCAGAGGCGAGCAGTATCGAGAAGCAAACGAACTCCATAGTCTGTTATCAAATGGCTCCTCAAGCAGCTCGCTCATCAAAAATGGATCGTTTAGCTATGAGCCTAAATACCCTCCGCTTGATTGGCAGCTATTTTCGACCGGAGAGTATGGAGCTGTGGCTACGGATGGAAGTTTACAGATTAGCGCTATTGCCAATTCAGGAGGGCTTTTTGCTAGGCAGCTAGTAAGGTTCCCATCAGCGGTTCTTCAAATCGACACCAAATTCGCTAGCGAAATACCTGAAGACGCGAATTTGGAGCTTAGAATATCGTGCGCTGAAACAATTGCGATTGCACCGGTGCCTGTGCGGCTCCCGCTAACAGATCAGTCGGAACATAAGCAGATCAGTAACGAATCTTCGGGTTGCAGTTATTTTTGGTTCGATATAGTTGGCCGCGCGTCGGAAAAAGGCGATGGGTTTGACACTGTTCTGGAATCTGTTTCGCTCCACCCAAAATGACAACGAGAACGGGACCTTAAGCGCCAAGCCAACGATCTCAGCCTAAATATCGCGATGCAAGATTTGCCTTAAAACCGAGGCCCTGCAGTCTTTGCAACTTCTATGCTTTGGCCTGCAACACAGGGCGAGCCACCGATACCTTTGTTTTTTTGCCCATCACATCCAGTAGCAACCAAACCCGGCGATCAGACACCGTTCGCTCAACTTGGCCGACTAAATTCGCGAAAGGGCCATCGGTCACGCGCACCTTTTCACCTTCTTCGAAAATTACATTCTTTCCAATCAATCCATCTTTATTGCAGCGAGACTTCAATTCCACAATAAGTTGGGCCGGTACGTCGGCAGCTTTGGTACCGAACCGGACCAATTGGGACACCCCGTAGGTGGAGCGAATAGCGTTAAGAGGGCTGGATCCATCGGCTAGGCCAACGAACAAATAGCCTGGAAAAAAGGGCATTATCTTTTCGATGAATTTGCCTCGCGAAATTCGCGTATTCGTTTCGAGGGGCAGAAAGACTTCGAATCCTTGTCTTGCAAGATTGTGCTTGGCGATCATTGCGCAATTCGGTTTGTATTGCGCCAAATGCCAAATGAGCTCAGAATTACCCCGCTTTTCTTCCATTCGGGTTATGATACCTGCTAAACCTATCATAGGCAATGAGTTTGGATGAAGAATCAGTCTATAGAGGTCGTAAACTCCAACGCCCAAGGCCTGTTGGGTGGCAGCTTGTCCTATTTTCTCATTGCCATCCGCAACAGATTGGCTATTGTTCAAAATTGAACGATGTATATGCTTTGCATGAATCTGAATCGTAGTCATACAGGCTTGTCACGCTGATGAGCTTGTGCGGTAGCCTGCCCGAAAACGTATGACGGCATTGCACAAACCTAATTTTCGTGAAGACACGCGATTTCGCGTGCTTCGACTGCTTCAGGAAGACCCAGAGCTATCGCAAAGGGAGTTGGCGGAGGCTCTTGGGATTAGTCTCGGGGCCGTGCACTATCTTTTGCGCGCTTTGATAGACATGGGCTTTGTAAAGCTCGGTAATTTTACCGCCGCTAAGGATAAGCGCCGATATGTCTATATCCTCACGCCCCGTGGCGCGACAGAGAAGGCCGCAATCACAAGGCGGTTTTTGGCGCGAAAGCTGTCAGAATATGAGGCTTTGAAGCAGGAGATTGCGGAGTTAAGGAATTCAGTTCGGGCGGATCCATCCGACGAACATCCTCGACCGGAATCCAAAGCCGTCGACGGCAGTCAGAGGCATGCGTAATAGTTTAGGAGTTTGCTTTATCGGGAGATCGTTTGGGATCATTTTTTGGAGCCATTATAGGAAAACCAAAACATTGCGATATGAGGACATAGAGGGGCTTTGTAAGAATATACGCTCTTGACTGAGGCTTTGGCACGCTATTCAGTGGCGTTTGAGTGCGGGGAGAGATATAGAGTGTTCGTCAATGGATAGAGGGTTGTCAGTAGTGTTCGAAAACGTTGCTTCGCTCGAAAATTGTTCGCATTCCAGGCTGGCGGAATTGATGCGCATGGAGCGCGGGTTTAACCTTTGAGGCAAAAAAGGGGCTCGCAATTCGAACATCACAATTTAGAATTAGGGCTAGGTGATTTTCAAGGAGTCGCGTCTAGCGGATGTACCTAAGCCGCCCAGCAACAAGGCCAAGCAATGTCATATTTTGAGTTTGGTTGCCTCAAACACAAAGCGTCAATTTCTAATGTGGGTCTTGCTAGGTTGAACACAGGCTAGGCCCCTGAAATACAACTAAATAGAAAGAAAAAATAGATGCTCTCAAATTCAACCATACTAGTGACCGGAGGGACGGGCTCATTCGGTCATGCGTTCGTTCCCATGACTTTGCAGAAATACAACCCTAAGAAGATCGTTATCCTCTCGCGTGACGAAATGAAGCAATGGGAAATGGCTAAGCTTTTTAAAGATGATCCAAGGATACGCTTCTTTCTGGGTGATATACGCGATCGTGAGCGCCTTTATCGCGCGCTGGATGGGGTTGATTACGTCGTTCATGCTGCGGCAACCAAGATTGTCCCAACGGCTGAGTACAATCCATTTGAATGCATTAAAACCAACGTGATTGGGGCGATGAATTTGATTGATGCTTGCATCGACAAGCGGGTAAAAAGAGTTGTAGCGCTATCTACCGACAAGGCGTCGTCGCCAATTAATCTTTATGGTGCGTCGAAATTGGCATCCGACAAGCTATTCGTCGCTGGTAACGCGTATTCCGGTGGTCATGTCACGTCTTTTGCGGTGGTACGATATGGCAACGTTATGGGCTCACGCGGATCTGTAATCCCTTTCTTTGTTTCCATTCGCGACAAAGGCACTCTCCCGATTACTGATCCCAGAATGACCAGATTTATGATCTCTCTTGAGCAGGGCGTCGAACTCGTTTGGCATGCTTTTGATGATATGGTGGGCGGGGAGATATATGTAAAAAAAATCCCTTCGATGAAAGTCACGGATGTTGCAAGGGTCATTGCGCCAGACGCGTGTCAGGAGGTTATTGGTATACGGCCCGGCGAGAAACTGCACGAACAAATGATCGGTATCGAGGATTCGCCTTTTACGTTTGAGTATGACGAGCATTTCAAGATTTTGCCATCGATCAATGATTGGGCATCATCTGAAGAACGGATCAAGGACGGTAAAAAGGTTGATCCGGATTTTGTGTATTCAAGTGAGAAGAATGATGAATGGATGGCCGACGATGAACTTTCGCGCTGGCTTGATAGCAATTCTGAGAAGTTGGGGGCTTTTTGATGTTCCCAAATTCGGTTGACCCAATGTTTGTTGACCAAATATTATCGACGGCTTTTGTGTCACCGATGCAAAAGGACTAGTGGTGATGAGGATCATGATCTTGGGGAGCAGCGGCATGTTGGGTCGCACGCTGACCGCTACGGCTCGTAAGGCTGGTTATAGTGTCATCGCCCACGCCATTCGGGCGCCTGGTGACGAATATGTACGTGGAGACTTAACTGTGCCGGAGACCGCTAAACGGCTTCTAGATGAGCACAGCCCGGATGTGGTTGTCAATTTGGTTGCGCTAACGAGTGTTGACCAGTGCGAAGCTGACATCGACCAGGCCTTTCAAATAAATGCTGGAATTCCGACCTCTCTTGCGATGGCGGCTAGCAGGAAAACTCGCCTCATTCACGTGTCGACCGATCATGTTTATGATGGTTGCAAATCAGCTCCTTCTCGAGAGTCGGAGACCCGTTTGCGCAATGCCTATGCTGTTACAAAGCTCGCCGGAGAGCTTCCAATCCTGACTCAAGGTAGTGTGGTATTGCGGACCAATTTTTTTGGTCCGAGTTATGACTTAAGGCGAAAGAGTTTCAGCGATGCCATTCTAAATGCGCTGGAGGGTGGGGCGGGCTTTTCGGGCTTCCATGACGTCTTTTTCAGCCCGTTATCAATGGTACGCCTTTCAACGGAGATCCTGCGCGTGGCGGAGGTTTGGTGCCCGGGACTGTATAATCTTGGATCGCGCGCAGGCCTCAGTAAGTTGGAATTTGCTCGTTTGGTCGCGACGCGATATGGTTATGATCCCGCCTTACTGAAATCCCAAAGCATTGACGACGCTGTTTTACCTGCTTCACGACCCCGCGGCATGGTAATGGATGTGACAGCTTTCGAGTCAGCATATGCTGCAATCCTGCCTACGCTTGAAGATGAAATCGAATCCTTGGAGCTCTGACGTGAACAAAAATCTCTCTACACCAAACCGCAGCTTTCAAATCGGCGATAAGACGATAGGTCAAGACGGCCCATCATATTTTATTGCCGATATTGGCGCCAACCACGACGGTGATTTGGAGCGCGCCAAGGAGCTGATCTGGATGTGCGCAGAGGCCGGCGCAGATGCAGCTAAGTTCCAGCACTTTGCCGCCGCTTCTATCGTCAGCGACCGCGGCTTTAAGACAATGGACCCCAAGGCGATGTCACACCAATCCGGTTGGAAGAAATCTGTTTTTGAAGTCTATCAGGGCGCTTCCATCAACCAAGGTTGGACAGGTCAATTAAAGGAATGTTGCGACGCAGCCGGTATTGCTTTTATGACTACTCCGTATTCACGCGAACTTGTAGATCTCGTGGATCCTTTCGTGCCGGCCTATAAGATCGGTTCTGGCGACATTACTTGGCTTTCTCATATTGAATATATTGCTTCAAAAGGTAAGCCGGTAATTTTGGCCTGTGGGGCCTCAACAATGGACGAAACGGTCCGTGCTGTCGAAGCGGTATTGCGTCACAGTGGCGATGTTGCGCTGTTGCAGTGTAATACAAACTATACTGCGAGCCTTAAAAACTTCGATTTCATTCAGCTCAATGTGCTCAAGACATTCGAGAGCATGTACCCGACAGCCATTCTTGGCCTATCGGACCATACACCGGGGCATACGACGACGCTGGGTGCAGTGGCCTTGGGTGGTCGGATCATCGAGAAACATTTTACGGATGACAATGATCGGGACGGTCCGGATCACAAATTTGCTATGAACCCATTGGCCTGGCGGGACATGGTTGACCGTACGCATGAACTAGAGCGCGCTTTGGGTGGGGGTGTGAAGAAGGTTGAGGGCAATGAGCAAGATACCGTTGTGGTCCAAAGGCGTAGTTTGCGGGCGAAGAAAGACCTGCCGGTGGGCCATGTGCTGGCGGCAACAGATATTGAGGCATTGCGGCCATGTCCGGCAGATGGGATTGCTCCGCATCTCTTTGAAGATCTTGTGGGGCGCACGGTCACAACAGAAATGCAAAGCGGGGACCACTTTATATGGTCGAGCCTGAACTGACTTCAAGCATGCTGCCACTTAAGCACCGCGCAATTGTAATTCCGGCTTTGAATGAGGCAAAAAAAATCGCGCGGGTGGTCGAGAATGTTCGAGCTTACGGTCAAGTCTTTGTTGTAGATGACGGTAGTACTGACTCGACAGGTGAACTGGCTTCGGCGTCAGGGGCAACGGTTGTGCGGCATGATACTCCACGCGGCTATGACGGTGCATTGTCAAGCGGGTTTGACGCTGCATTTTCTGCTGGTGCTAAGGCGGCCATAACCATCGATGCGGATGGCCAATTGCCTGCAGACGAAGTTCCTGTCTTTTTTGGAAAACTGGAAGAGGGTTACGATCTGGTTGTTGGAGAACGGCCATCGTTACCGCGAGTCTCCGAATGGCTTTTCGCTCGGCTGATGCGGATGTCAGGCAGTGTCGTGCGCGATCCTTTCTGTGGGCTAAAGGCGTATCGGTTGTCCTTCTATGCAGAGCACGGCCATTTCGATACCTACCAGTCCATTGGAACGGACCTAATGATCTTTGTGCTCCTTAGTCAAGGGCGCGTATTCAGTCTGCCAATCTCTGTTGAGCCGCGTGAAGGTGCTTCTCGCATGGGTTCACTTTTGCACGCTGAGTGGAAAATACTAAAGGCCGTTTGGCGCGGTATTCACCGGCTGTGGTTCAACCGTGCTCGACCGCCAAGCCACGACAAGGGATGTGACTGATCCATTGGTAAACGCAGAATCCGATTCACGGCAGACAGGAGTCCGAGAAGGTGCGGGGCAATGACCAAACCTCTAATCATACTGCAGGCACGGACAAGCTCGCGGCGTTTGCCCGCAAAATCCTTAGTGAGCTTTCGAGGTTACCCTCTGGCTATTTTGGCTGCACTTAGGGCGGCAACGGGTGGCAACAAGGTTATCCTAGCGACTTCGGATGATTCCTCCGATGACATGCTGGCGGCGGCGGCGGAAAAGCATAAAATTGAGTGCGTGCGCGGCTCTCTGGAAAATGTGCTCACCCGATTTCGTGAGGCAATCCAGGATGTACCGGACGAAACTCCAGTGGTTCGTCTAACCGGCGACAATCTTGTGCCTGATGGCGCGCTGATTTGTGAAATCATTGACGAATTGCGCGCCACGGGCGCTGGATACATAACTTCCGGTCACGGTTCAGGTTTGCCTTATGGCGTTTCGGTAGAGGTAACATATGCACGACATCTCCGAGCTGCGGATCGGGAGGCAACAACGGATTACGAACGCGAGCATGTCACCACTTGGGTGCGCGCCAATCAAGGCGTGACTGTATTTAGCCGTTATGCTTCCATGGAGCTGGGTCAATACCGCCTGACAGTCGATTCGCTAGATGATCTCGCTTCGATCAATCAGGTTTTCCCCGAAACGGACGACCCTATCAGCGTACCTTGGCGGGAGATTGTTTCTCGCGCGCATCTCGGTTTGTATCAACCAGGCTCCAACGTAGTCGGCGAAGATATGGTTCTTGGTACCGCACAATTAGGCATGCCCTACGGCGTCAATCGGGCGGGTTCACCGACTGGTACTGAGGCACAAACTTTGATTCGTACCGCTATTGCAAATGGAGTTGAATGGCTGGACACGGCGCGAGTCTATGGCAACAGTGAGTCGGTTTTGGGACAAGTTCTTGGTGGTGGATGGGATGGACGTTGCCGGGTTGTAACAAAGCTAGATACTCTAAATGGGTGGGGGGCAAGCGAATCCGAAAAAGGCGTACGCGCTGCGTCAGAAGTGAGTCTTCTAACGTCATTAAGGGAACTGAGAGTCTCCCGACTGGATGCCGTGCTGCTGCACCGGGCGGACCATTGGGCTGGTTGGAGTGGCGCAGTCGCCAACTTATTGCAGGAGTGGCGTGCGTCCGACCGAATCGGTGCAATTGGTGTTTCGGTTCAATCGCCTGAAGAGCTCAAATTTGCGCTCGCGGAATCAGCCATTTCTCATATTCAGATGCCGTTTAGTATTTTGGACCATCGCTGGAGTGGGCACATAGACGCTATCGAGCAGGCGAAGGCGGAACGTCCGTTGACGATCCATCTTCGAAGCGCGCTTCTGCAGGGGCTTTTATTGTCCAACGACCCGGCGCTATGGCGTCGCGCGCATGTTAGTGAATCCAGTCCCATAATAGGCTGGCTGGCAGATAAGGCTCGTGATTATGCGCAGTCCGACATTGCGGCTCTGTGTCTAAACTGGTGCAGGGCCCAAAGATGGTCAGATGGTGTGGTTGTAGGTATGGACAACATTGAGCAGCTTAATCACAATCTCGCGATCTTCTCTGCACCGGTTTTGCCACCTCATGCCATAGATGAGATTATAGCGAACCGTCCGCAGCTCGCGACGCACAGTCTCGACCCCGCCCAATGGAAACACGGAAGGTAGTTCGATTATTTTTGTCTTATCTGGTAAAACGGCGCTTGTGACAGGTGCCACAGGATATCTTGGCCGCGAGATGTGTTGGGCGCTAGCCCGGGCAGGTGCCGAAGTTCTAGTCAATTCGAGAATTGCTGAAAAGGCCGAGGCTTTTGCAGCGGAGCTGCGGCAGGCCGGCTTTGCGGCGACACCCGCTCCCTTTGACGTCGTCGACGAAGAGGCTATTACGGCTTTTGTCGATAGCAGGGCCGGTTCCCCGCTGCATGTGCTTGTTAATAACGCCTATGCAGGAGTTGGAGGCACTATCGAAACTTCAAATTCTGAGCAATTTCGTACAAGCTACGAAATGACCGTAATCTCTGCGAACCAGATCCTCCAGGCGACGCTGCCACTTTTGCGCGGCGCCATCGCTGAAAGCGGCGATGCCTCGGTGATCAATATCTGTTCGATGTACGGTGTCGTTAGCCCAGACCTTCGGGTATATGAGACCCCTGAGGGTTCTAACCCACCGTTCTACGGAGCCGCGAAGGCGGCGTTTATCCAATATACTAGATACGCGGCTTGTGAGTTTGGGCCTGAAGGGTTGCGTGTGAACGCTATTGCACCGGGGCCCTTCCCTTCCCATTCGGTGCAAGAAGCAGACCCACAATTCGTTAAAACCTTGGCTGCCAAGGTACCCATGCGCCGCATTGGTAGCGCTGCCGAAATTGGCGGACCCGTTGTTTTCTTGGCTTCCTCCCTTTCGACTTATGTGAACGGGGCTGTGCTGCCTGTGGATGGTGGTTGGACGGCCTGGTGAATATGGATAGGTTCGCTTGCCCGAGTTTGCGAACGTCGAAGGTAGAGCGATCTGCGCCTAGGTTTTTTGTATAATCCTATGTTCGCTCAGTTAATGGGTACTAAAATCGGACTACAAGGTTCTGGAGGCTAAACGATGAACGCAATTGCAAAATTCTCGAAGGCATTGATCAAAGACGCGTGGCAAGAATTTTTTGGTGGAAAAGGCGAATTTGGTGAGCTGACACAAAAGACCGCACTCGTCTTTGAGGGCAGCCTGTCTAGGGAAGTGTGTGACACTCTTATCCAAGAAATCGAGCGAGTACTTGCGGATCGGTCTCACCCTAGGATTTGGAGAGATGCACTTGGTGCGGACTGCCGTATACTTGGTTTTGAAAAGGACATTGGGGGCCTGATCGATCACTTCGAAATCAAGCGCCGGTTACTGGCAATTGGAGAGTATTTGGGAACACCGATCCAGTCATGGCACCTGATGGCCAACCGGGTTGTGCCGAGGGAAGACAATCTTGGTTCAGGTGGCGGTTGGCATCGCGATTCCCCGTACTCCCATGAGGTGAAGTGCATTTGGTATCTCAATGACGTAGCGAGCGAGAATGGTCCATTCCAATTCTTGCCGGATTCACACCGTAAGACGATTGCGATGCGCAAAGAATATCCTTTGGGAGACAGTCGATTCGAGGCGCTGATGGCGGAAGACATGCCCGTAGAGGTAACGGGAAAGGCTGGATCGCTGCTTGTCTGCGACACCAAGTGCGTCCATCGCGGAAAGCCAATCGAAGAAGGTGCGCGCTATGCCGTCACAATCTACACCTCCCCCAACGCGGAAGACAAAAAGCGCCGCGTAATAAACATCGAAGACTGATTGAATGACTGGGGAAGTGCCATGGATTTAGTTTTTCACCTTGGGTTAACAAAAACAGGCAGCTCGTTTCTGCAGCACAAGGTTTTTGACGGGAAAATTCATACCCTTGATAGGTCCATAGGTTATGAACAGGACGTGAGAATCGCGCGCCAATTCCAGGATTTTTTCTTGAAGAGCGACCGATCTGCTTGGCGGTCAAGTAAAGGCCGTTCATGGTTTGATAAGCTGAACGAGGGGTATGATACGTCGGCTCTGATTAGTCATGAAAGTCTTTACGACCATATCCCGTTCATAGTCCCCGATGGCAGGCTGATAAAAGAGCCGGAGCTTCTTAGTGAAAGACTAGCGTCAATTGGCGAATTCTGCTGGCCGCATGGGAATGTAAAAGTGTTCTTCTTTTTTCGAAGACAAGCTGATTGGTTCGCTTCAATCTACTCGCATGTGGCTTATACTCTTTCTTCCCCTTCTCAGGAGCATTTTGAACGCAGTACAAGGGAAATTCTGGCCGGCCGAGCTCCCGGAAGCCATGTCGTCGACTATGCACGACTCCATGAAGCATTGGCAAATGTGCTTGGTCCCGAAAACGTCCTTGCGCTACCATACGAAGCGTTCGCAGATCGTGAGACATGGGGAAAGATCAAGAATTTCAGTAACCTTCCGATTCAGTTTGATCGCATTCAGTTTACCGACACAAGCGTCAACACAAAGAGGCAAGGAGATTCGGGCAAGTGGCGACCAGCATCGAAGATCACGCTTCTCGGCCGTTCTCGCCTGGCCCAATCGGTACAAAGGATGCTGCCAACATCTGTCAGTCAAAGTCTGAAGAAGAGAGTTAAGAGAACGTTCGAGGCGACGTGGAATATCTCCATGCCTGATGATCTGAGAGATGAGATACAAAGCCACTACGCCATTAGCAATCAGCGTCTGTCAGACATCTGCGGTGTAGATCTCGCGGTTCATCAATATTTTCCACCCGGCCCAAGCAACGCGTTTGATGGTTAGGCTACTGGGTCTACGAGTCGGGGCACTGTTGCTCCGGCCGCTTGCAATTCTACTTGAGGGCCTAATTGTCTCGGACGGCTATGTGCTCGTGTTCGCAATGCCGCTCGCAATGATGGCGTTGACTATCTCATCGATCCCAGTGCATCGCGAATATTATCAGAATAGAATGGCGGACGCGGCGCATGGACTGAAATATGCATCAGCGCTTGGCGTCATTCTGCTTCTTGGTTTTGCGGTTTTACTAGGGTTTCTTCACCTTCCTCAATTGGCCATGAATAGCGTTCTAGTTTGGGCGACAGTCTTTCTATTTTTGATTGAGAAGTTGGCAGATGAAATCTCGAGAGTGCTTGAATTCCGTAAGCATTTTTTGAGTTGGTTCTTGGCTCAAGCTCTGCGCTCCGGTTGGCTTTTGGTGCCGCTCGCCGCGAGCGCAGCGGGGGCAACTTACATACTATCTTTTCTTATTGTCTCCATCTTGATGGCAGGCGCCTTCCTCTTCTTCTTTGTGCGCGTCATAGGATTCGTCCCGTTGCCTCGTCTAAAGGGTTTTTCATTGATCCGTGGAAATCTGGTCTTTCTTGCAGGGGCGTTTTTGGCCGCGTCGCATCGACAAGTCCCGCGCATCCTTGTAGCACGCCTGTTTCCCGAGTTTGCGCATATTTATTTGGCGATAGCGCAACTCGCTCAAGGTGCGGCACTGATCTTTAATGTCCGATACCAAATCCCTTACAGAAAGGTGATTGTTCGAAAGACCGCATTGTTTCAGAAACTTAAGCATCCATTGATGGTACGAATGCTCGTTTTCCCGGCCATCATTGCACCGCTTTGTATACTGGGGCTCAGATACGTGCCGATGGACGACTTTTCCCAGACTGAAATGGCTATAGTGTTGGCCCCCGTATTGATCGCCGACGCACTGGTGGCTGCCATTTTGGCGGCGCATTTAGGGTATCTCACATGGTTCGCGGACCGGAAATCAGCCTTCTTCACTTATCTGATTGCCCTAGCTATACCGCTCGCAGTCCTTTTGTTGTTCTGTGTGTTGCCGATAGACATTCAACTGACGGTGTTTTCGTTGGCGGGAATCTCTATCCTAGTCGGAATTACTTGGATTGCCGTCATCGTGGGCCGACATTTTCGCGTGCCTAGCCGAGGAAAAGCTTAGTGAAGGACATTTTATGAAGCGAGTATGGACACTCGATGGCCTGCGCGGCTTGGCGGCGATATCGGTTGTTATATATCATGGTCTCTACTGGCATGGGGATTTGCTTTACAGCTCGGCAGGCCGCTTTGCTGTATATTTATTCTTCATTCTATCCGCGATGACAATGATGAAGGTCTATGCTGGCCGGTTCTCTGCAGGACTGGACGTGCGTTCGCTAAATTCGTTCTATCGCAACAGGGTAGCGCGCATCCTACCTCTGCTTGCTTTAGTGGCGGCGCTAAATTTTGTCTTCGAGCTTCTCAGAGGTGGAAATCTGGTTGTAGAGGGACCCAAAGCTATTTTGACCGCAACTGGCGCGTTCGGTTTCGGTGCGGCCGGCATTCTTTCAAACTCTGCTGGCGCATGGTCGATTGGCATCGAGATTGTGTTTTACGCTGTCTTTCCATTGGTAGCTCTGCTTGCTCATAATGCGCAGCTTCGAACTCTCATCCTTGGGGCTGTTGCGCTGACCGTTCTCCAATTTGCGCATAATCTTTTCGTGTTTTCCACCTACGGTGCCGACACTTATTGGCCTATATACATCATGCCAATTAGTTTTGCGGCTTACTTTGCTTGGGGCTTGGTTCTGGGGCGCCTTTCTCCTAAGCCAATATCTTTCGGCTGGATCGGGGTTCCCGCCATATTGGTCCTCATTTGGATCTCCCTCGTTGGTTGGCAATCTATATCATCACTGTTGGCCTGGCCTGGCGCATTGATTGTTCCGCTGTTTCTTTCGGGCGGGACCTACTTGATCTATTGTTGGACGCACCCCTCATGGTTCATCCCAAGTTTCCGTTTTCTTGGCGAAGTTAGTTATTCGCTTTACCTACTCCACCCGCTGGTCTATTTTGGCCTGACTAGAACATTTTGGCCGGCCAATACCGGCAACGTCCTACAGTTCGTTGTGTTGTTCGTAATGACGTCCCTGATTACCGCTTGGTTGGCACATCATTTATTTGAGAAACCCATGCGTCGTTGGATTAGATCGGCAGGACGAAGTGCAACTCTTGATAAGTCGGAGTATTGATTGTGGTAGACGCTACTAGCCCAAGGGCGCGCGTCCCAGGGCGAAACATTGCCAGAACTTCCATTGGCAAGCGCCGCCGTTTGGGGCTTAGTTTTGGCGAGCAGGTGGTGATAATATATTTCGCCGTTTTTTATTTTGCGCCGATATTGATCGATCTATTTTTCGACTTAGATATAAAGTATAAACTTCAAGGCGATCAGCCCACTGCTGCGGCTTTTCTTTTCGCAGCCTTATATTTGGGCGTGCTCCTTTTCCTAAGAAAATCAGTCAACCTGAATATTCGTGTGAACATTCCCTTTCGGAATAAGATCGCCAATCCGGTCCTTATTTTTCTAACGTTTGGGGCCTTTTTGCTTCTGGCTTTGTTCTTTTCGATCCAATTTAACGCCTCATTCCGCCATACTAACAGCCACTCATCTGCTGGTTTGATCCCGATTGCGACGTTTTGCTTGAAAGTGATAGCATCGGCTTATGTTTTCGCTTCAATGTCTGATAAGCGTTTCATCGAGCTAAGTTGGTATCATTACGCTCTGTTTCTTTGTGCGATCTACTTTTCCTTCTCTGGGTCTTATGACGTAATCTTTGCTATGATTTGCCTCTTTGCGTGGTTCAAATCATCCCGCGTAGGCTTGATCCAGTGGGTGCGCCGGCGGTTCGGAAAGCTAGGAGTTTTTTTCCTGATTGCGGCGGTCCCTGCCGTCGTATTTGCCGGGCTGGCAAACAAGATCGGTTTTCAAGAGGCCTTCCAGTATCTTTCAGTTGGTGGGATTGAACGAACCATCGAAATCTTCTCGAACCGATTATTCTACCACTCATATTCGCTCGCATACCATTTAAATCATATTGGAGAGTCTTTCAGTCTTGGGCTCAAGGCTTTGGATATTGTCAGCTTCCAAACCATGAGGCGTGCGTATGTCCTTATTGGCGTGGTCATGCCGAACGAAACACTGGAGACGGTGAGCCGGCTGAATTACCTTCTTATTTCTGGTTGGAACTCCTCCAGTGATGCAGGCGCTTCACCAGGGATGCTTGGGTCACTGTTCTTCTTGCCCGGTAGTGTTTTTGCTTTGCCACTGCACCTTGTGCTAATCTATAATGCGATTGGAATGCTTGATAATATTATGGGTCCCGCAAAATACAGCCCGCTTGCCTATTTGGCTGGATTGGTAGTTATGCAGGCGCTGGCCGACTCTATGATGGACAAGCTTAATCCCATTGGTGTCGGTTTTATCACTTTGGTGATTTATGCAACTTTATCCAGCTATGCCCGAACTTTGCCTGACCCCGCGCATTCGGCAAGGCGTGCAAGCCGACAAGCTAGTAATTGAACGAGAAGCGACGATGCCGAAAACCGCTTGTCGACAACAAGACCTCGAGCTTCTGCTTGCCGAGGTCCAAGAGTTTTATGGGCAGACGATCTACGCAGGCATGGAAGGCGGGATCGCTAAAAAGAAGCCAATCTATCGCCTGCTTTTTGCAATCGTGCGCCGTGGTTCAAGTTTCCGGATCTTTAGCCTGCTCTTGCTTGTTGGGGTGCTCCTTTTCCATCGCCATCTCCGGTGCCCACAGAAACGCAAGCAGATATTCCAATATGGACTTAGCCGGAATAATATTGTCGCATTTGAGCGATTGAATGTTTGCTTATCTGGCCGGTACGACGCTGAAATCGATGTTAACGGACTTCCTGCCTCACTTAGATCGAGAATTGCAACTGCCGTTTCACTGTCCAGACTTTGGCAGGGGGCAAGCGTTTTGGAACGCTATCGGCACCGCGAAGCACTCCCTCACCTACAAACGGCAATCGCAATCGCGGCGCATCTTTTTTATACTCGCCACCCATTGCCTTCTCAAGTCTCGCTTCTATGCGTGGCAACAGATCATTCGCCTGTCGCGATGGCGCTCCTGTTTATTGCTCGCCGTTCTGGCCTGAAAACCTGCTACATTCAGCACGCTCCGGTGACTGAGTATTTCCCGCCTCTCAATTACGATCTTTCACTTTTGTACGATCAAGCCTCTGTTGCGGCTTATACGAAAGCGGCAGCGAGACGGGGAATTTCGAGAAAGCAGCGGATCGTCATTTTGACACCTTTTGCGGAAGAGTTCAAACAACCGCAAAGTACGCGCCGACCTTATAGAATTGGGATGTGCCTTAGTGCCGTCCCGCAGGTTGCGCAATTGACAGGCCTTATGGAGCAGGTTTCCAATCATTCATCGGTCTCGCAGATTGTGTTGAGGTGTCACCCACGGTTCCGCTTTGAGGTATCCCACGAGAACTTTGGTGCGCCGGTAGTTCTTCAAGAACAAAATGCCTCTTTGGCTTCATTTTTGGACAGCGTGGATATTGTGTTAGTCCCAAGCAGCGGGGTCACGATAGAAGCGCTCCATCGCGGCAAGCCTACATTTTACACAGACGGGATGGATGAGCTTCCTGAAGACTATTATGGATTTGTCGCCGAGGGCATTCTACCCAAGTTTGATCTTACCGTGTTGGATGATAGTGACTTGATCGCTGCACATTTTGACGCTGTCTGGAAAGCGCGTTTTGTTAGGTACGATGCGACAGTCGATTCCGCGGTTGCATCGGCACATCAAAGCGTGGCTAATGCAATAGCAGGATTGACAAGGAAAATTGATGCATGATTATTTTTGACCTTAGTACAATGGAGGTGTGTCGGGTGCGACCAAGTTTCAAAAGGCGTTATGTTGACGCGCTGTTAGTCTAAGGCTGGATGTGATGACCGAGAAAACTGCTGAAAATGCGAATGCCTCAATGCCTGAGAATATTGTGGACCGACCATTGGTGAGTATCATTACGCCGACCTATAATTCTGCTGACTTTATCGAAGAGACTATATCGTCTGTCATGAAGCAGGAATACCAGAATTGGGAGCATATTATTGTTGACGATGCATCGACAGACGGCACGGCACTGGCCGTCAATGAACTGATTTCGCAAGACAGCCGCATCAAGTTCATACAGCTAGAGACGAACTCGGGTGCTGCTATTGCCAGAAACACTGCCATCAGCGCAGCTGCAGGCCGCTATATCGCCTTCCTTGACGCCGATGACCTATGGTTGCCTGCCAAGCTGTCGGTTCAGATCGAGTATATGTTGCGGACTGGCGCGTCATTCACTTTCTCCAGCTACGGGCTAATTGATGGTTCCGGGGACAAGATTGGGTCGGTCGAAGTCCCTAAAAAAGCGACCTATAACAGCTTGCTGCGCAACAATTGGATAGGCTGCCTTACTGCAGTTTATGATACCGAACAGATTGGTAAAATCAAGATGCCGCTTATTAGAAAGCGGCAAGATCTCGGCCTGTGGCTTCGGATCTTGAAACAGATACCTCAAGCCGAGGGACTAAAGGAAACCCTCGCTATGTATCGCGTCCGGCCGGGGTCCATTTCGCATAACAAGGTTGATGCCGCCCGATACACTTGGCAACTCTATCGCCATGTTGAAGCGCTGCCATTTTTATACGCAGTGTACTATTTTTCATGCTACGCGCTCAACGGACTTTTTAAGACGCGTCATAAGCCGTTTCGGCCCGATCTTGCTTAATCTGCTCGCCAAGGGTGTGGTTCCAAGGATGCCCAAGCAAGCATCCGGTGCCCTTTGTGATGACCTTTCCTCAGCGAATCCTCACTTTCAGTTAGATGGGCTAGTGATATGAAGCGTATTGGCATTACCGGGGCCACAGGATTTATCGGGCTTGCTCTAACCAAGCGTTGGGCTGCCCGTGCGGATATCGTTCCTATAGTGCGCAATCCGCAAAGCGACCTAACCGCAGCTATCGCCATAGGCGACATCAATGGTGAAACGAATTGGACCCCCGCTGTCTCAGGTCTCGATGTTATTGTTCACTGTGCTGGACGCGCTCATGTTTTGAAGGAGCAGGAAGTAGACCCATTAGAGGCATTTCGTGTTGTCAATGTGGAAGCGACGACCAAACTGGCTGAAGATGCAATCGCAGCTGGGGTAAGGCGCCTCGTTTTTTTGAGCTCCGTCGGGGTCATGGGTGATCCGCAAGATCGCGACGGTTTGCTGAGACTGACAGATAGTCCTTTGCCTACAAATGCTTATTCCGTTTCAAAGTTGGAAGCCGAGAAAGCGTTGCGGAGGGTAGAAGCGTCGAGCGACCTTGAGGTCGTTATTGTACGCCCGCCCTTGGTCTACGGGCCTGGTGCACCTGCCAATTTTCAACGTTTTGTGAATATCTTAGGCAAAGGGATTCCGCTTCCTCTAGGTCGGGTAAGCGCGCTGCGGTCCTTTGTCGGCATTGAGAATTTGTCGGAATTTCTGTGGCTTTGTACAAGTGCGCGTGCTGCGGCAGGCAGAACATTCTTCGTGTCGGATGGAGATGATCTTTCGACAGCAGATTTAGCACGACTAATTGCGAAGCATCTCGGCGTCCCAGCAAGGCTTTTGCCGGTCCCGCCATCCTGGCTTCGCATGGCTGGAAAGCTCGTGGGGCGAACGGGCGACGTCGAACGCCTTCTCAGCAATTTACGCGTTGACTTATCAGCGAATATGCAGATCTTGGGCTGGCAGCCTGCGCACAGTACAGAAGACCAAATCACGAACGCTCTTTTAAAACCTTGAACGCAGAACCCCATTCGGAAGGTTGCGAGCTAGCTTCTCTATACTATTGCATCACCGCTGCCGCCGCCTAGGAGGGTCCGAGCGAGGATTATCAAGTCTCCACTGAACGACTGCTGATTGAGGTAACGAGCATCGATTTCTGCCAATTTTCTGGGTGTCGACATGTCAATGCCAGCAATTTGAGCTAAACCTGTTATCCCCGGCCGTATTTCATAAACGCCCCGCTTGGACCGTTCCTCAATCAAGTCGGCTTGAACCGGTAAGCATGGCCGTGGGCCAACAAAGCTCATTTCTCCCGTCAACACGTTCCAAATCTGAGGAAGTTCATCAAGCTTGATAGCTCGAAAGATCCTTCCGGACTTGAGCATCGTCTGTGTTCCCACTTCATGCGATGGTAGGTTTTTGGTTTGCGCTGTCATAGTACGCAATTTCACAAGCCGGAAATGCTCTGTCCCGAGGCCCACTCTAGTCTGAAAAAATAATGGATTGGTTCGAGCTTCTATAAGCACCACCAAGGCGCAGACCGCAATCGTCAATGCAGCTGGTAACGCCATTGCGATTGCCAAGGTTAGGTCGAGTATTCGCTTAATGCGGATTGTCATGAGTGCTTTCTCAAAATGAATTTGAACTTCGTTGCCTTCTCGTCGTTCGCGCTTTGCGTTTCTTACATTCGAATATTGGCGGCCTCCCCATTCTTAAATTTCTCTCATTCAGTTCCAAAGTTCACAGGGCATTTAACGCACCCTGTATCTTCCTAGGTTTATCTCTAATGTACGTTACATTGCGTATGTGAATACTGGCGAATGTAAAGGTGTTTGGGCAGGCGGAACCTTGTCGATCCGATTGCCCATTAGCCCCTCTGACTCCCAATTCCAACAAATTCATTTATTCGCTTTGCCGATGTACTCCCCATCATCGCCCACGGCACAGACTAGCGGTTGAAGTTTAGGAGAGTTTTGATTCTCGTCGTAGTAACGAAGATGAGAACCAAAAAGCGGAAGTCGAAGCGATCTACAGAAGGTAGTGGCTGAGGAGGCGGACAATGGCCGTCTCGGGCGGATTTTTCGCGACCGTGAGGACCTGCCGGCAGCCGAGGGTCTCTCGGAATGGTTGAAGCAGGCGCTGGCGGGGTCCGAGGCGCTGATCATCATCTGCTTCTCCCTTCAGCCGGTGGCGACACTCCGTGTGCCTTTTTCCGGCGGATTTTCCGGCCCACCTGCGAAACATTGCGCAATTTCCATCCATTGTCGAGCGGTGTCGCCAACGGTTTCGAGAGCGGTGTCATCGATATTGCGGGTCTGGGTCACAACTTGTGAGAATTCGACCGCGCTGCCGCGTACGACATTGTCGTCCTGCGGGTCATTCCATTCCCACAAGGCGCCCGACGGTGCAGTCAGCTGGACAAAAGGCTTGGGCGCAGGTGGTTCCTGACGACGATTGCGGTAGGTCCAGCCATAGGTGGTGACGCCGAGATGCGCGATATTGCGGATGCGATCGCCGTCCTGGCGTTCCTGCCCCAATATATCGAATATCTCCTGCCCGTGCGACCATGTTTCCATCTGGCGGGCGATGACTTTGGAGCGTGTGGTCATGTCCGGTCCGGCCCACGCGACGCGATGTTCCGGATCAGCCTCGCCATAGGCGGCGGCGAGTTTCGGATAATAGTCGCAATAGGCATCGAACAGCGCCTTGCCACGAATCCCGCCGGCGTGCTGGTCGAGCCACGCATATTGCACATCAATATGGCCCTTGCCGGTCTTGAAGGCGGCCATCATATCATGAAGAAACTGCTTGAAGGCGTCGGGATCCTGCAGGGTCATAAGCGCCGCGGCGTTCCAGATATGCAGGTGGCCGATGACATCCTCTATCGTCCAGTTCTTGAACTGGGTGACAGTGGCAAAGACATCCTCCCCCGCATTGGCGAGCACGGCTGCCAGCGTGTCACTTTCGTCGTTGAAGTCCTGCGCTTCCTGCATCATCGAGAGTTTCCTTTCTGGTCGTCCAGTTGTTCCGCCAGTGTGGCCGCTATGGGGACCGGATGGGCGAGCAATATCTGGCTATAGCCTTTGCCCTGGGCGTCGTTTCTTATGCTCGCGACACCGCCGCCGCCGAGCACGGCGTCGATCAGGAAATTGATCGCATGAGAGCCGGGCAGATGGTATTTTTCGACGCTTGCGGCATCCGCACCGCTTTCCATGAAATGGCCGAAGCGCTCCGCGACGGAGTCCGGCGTCAGCGCGGTCCAGATATAGGGAAGAAAGGCCGGATCGCGTGCGATCACACCGACATTGGCCTTGTTGCCCTTGTCACCGGAGCGGGCCCAGGCCAGCTCTACCAGCGGAACGGTGACCTGATCATCCGATTTGTCCGGAGATTGCGGGGGCTGCGGACGGATGATGCTATCGGGGTCGAAAGCCTGACCTTCGGCGTCCTGAAACCCGATTTTCTTGCCGTCGACGTCGATTGTGATCGATATGGCATCTTTCGGCGTGAGATAGGAAAACAGGCGCACCACGGGCGAGGGCTTTGCGCGCGCGCCGGAAAAGCTGCCGAGCCCCGGCGGTGTCGCGAGACCCAGTCCGGTCAGCTCGCGCAGCAAGATGCCGATGGCCGCCGCTTCGCTGTGCTTGGCCGCGATTTTTGCAACCACTTCGCGTGTTTCATGGTCGGAGGCAAAATCACCGAACTGGCTTTCCGCGCCGATGAGTTCCACGCTGGTTTCGCTATAGTCGCCCAGATTATGGCCGCGCAATATCTTGTTGGCGCGGATGAAAACATTGTCGCAGAATTTCTGCGCCTTGCGGGCAGCGTCAAAGCCGTAAAAGCTGAGATAGGTTCCGCCGCGAAAGCCCTCGCCATAGGTCAGGCAGGTTTTATAATGGTCCGGCGCCGCATAGCCTTTGGCGGGGGAAACGCGCACCAGATCG
Source organism: Parasphingorhabdus sp. (assembly GCF_039939955.1). Taxonomy (GTDB): domain Bacteria; phylum Pseudomonadota; class Alphaproteobacteria; order Sphingomonadales; family Sphingomonadaceae; genus Parasphingorhabdus. The sequence continues at coordinate 348,094 of NZ_JBDVHS010000002.1, forward strand.
GGGCCAGTCTGGCTGATCTCGACAGCGGAGAAATCACACACCACATCAGGTAGCATATAGGCTTGCGGATCGCCGATCTCATAGAGCATCTGCTCCGATACGGTGCCGACCGTGACACAGCCGCCGGTCCCTTCCGGTTTGCTGACCGTGAAGGAACCGTCAGGCGAAACCGTTCCGATGGGATAGCCGATATTCGATATGTCGCCGGCGTCTTCCCAGTCGGTGAAATTCCCGCCTGTCGCTTGCGGGCCGCATTCCAGAATGTGGCCGGCCAGGCTGCCGCTGGCGAGCAGATCATAGTCGCTCGCCGACCACCCAAATTCATGGATGCAGGCGCCGAGCGTTACCGCGCTGTCGACGCAGCGGCCGGTGATGACGATATCCGCGCCCTCGGCCAGCGCTTTGGCTATCGGGAAGGCGCCGAGATAGGCGTTGATGCTGGCGATCTTGTCCTTGTCCGGAAAGGCCGCGCCGGTGAACATCTCGGTGGGCGCAGCGGCGGCAATAGCATCCCGCTCAGCCAGCAGATTATCGCCGGTGATGACAGCAACCTTCAGATCCAGACCCTGCTCCTTGATCAGGGCGCGCGCAGCCTCGCCGCAAGACGCGGGGTTGACGCCGCCTGCATTGGCAATGACCTTCACCCCCTTTGCGGCAATGGTCTTGGCGTGCGGTTTCAGGACGGCGCTGATGAAATCGCTGGCAAAACCCGCTGCCGGATCCTTGGCATGGGCGCGGGCCATGATCGACATGGTGATTTCGGCGAGATAATCATAAACTAGATAATCAACGCCGGCACCGAGCAGCTGCGGCGTGGCCATGGCGCTTTCACCCCAATAGCCACTTGCGCCGCCAATGCGGATCGTCCTGTCGGTCATGTGCGTCAGCCCATTCGGTGCAGAGCGCAGAGCTTATTGCCGTCCGGATCCCGCAGATAAGCTAGATAGAGACTGCCCATGCCGCCGGTGCGAACGCCCGGTGGATCTTCGATAGATGTGCCGCCATTTTCAAGGCCCGCCTTGTGCCAGGCATCCGCCTGTTCGGGTGAATCGCAAGCAAAGCCGACGGTGCCGCCATTGGCTGCGCAGGCGTCTTGACCATCAATGGGTTCCGATACCGAAAATATGGAATCATTGTGCATGTAGAATAACCGCGTTGTGCCGTCCTTGACGTCCACCGCCGGCTCTCCTGCTCCGAGCGTTCCCAACAAGGCGGTGTAGAATTTTTTGGATCGTTCAATGTCGTTTGACCCGACCATGATATGACTGAACATTATCTTCTCCTTTTTCATTTTCAGCAGACCGCAAAGGGCTATTATATCTGCAACACTGCCTGTTAAGTGCCGCTTTTGTGAAAGCGTCCGCCCGTTGCCAATCTGGCACTTGTTCTCGTAGCTTTGCATCTTTAAGCGAGTGATTAATTTATTCAAGCAGGACGAGTCCAAAATGAAATTGAACGACAAGATTATCGTCATCACCGGTGGCGCCAGCGGCATCGGGGCAGCCATGGCTCGCCGCTTTGCAGCGGAAGGTGCGAAGAAGATTGTCTGTGCGGATCGCGATCTCGCCGGTGCACAAGCTGTCGCGGATGAAGTGGGCGGCATGGCCATTCAGGCAGATGTGTCTTTGGTATCGGATATCAGCGACCTGATAGAAACGGTTGAGTCCGAGATTGGTCCGATTGATTTGTTCGTGTCCAATGCGGGGATTATCACTACTGGCGGCACAGAAGTTGATGATGATGTCTGGCAGAATATCTGGGATATCAACGTTCTGGCACATATCCGGGCTGCTCGGATTTTGGTGCCGAAAATGCTGGCACGCGGGGGAGGCTATTTGCTCAATACTGCCTCGGCAGCGGGCCTTTTAGCGCAGATCGGTTCCGCTCCATATTCGGTGACAAAACATGCAGCGGTTAGTTTTGCCGAATGGCTGGCAATCACCCACGGCGCAGATGGACTAAAAGTATCTGTGCTCTGCCCGCAAGGGGTCGATACGCCAATGATCGCAGATGTTGATACATCGACGGTTGCGAAGGACGGGATAATGAGTGCGGACGGCGTGGCCGACATCTGCGTGGAAGCGATTGACGACGAACGGTTCCTGATTCTTCCGCATCCCAAAGTGGGCGAGTATATCCAACAGAAAGGCGCTGATCCTGAACGCTGGATTTCCGGTATGCAGCGCTGGCAGGCCATGTTGAACGATCAGGCTTCCTAATCGGTCCCTAACAATATCGTCCTGATAAAATGGAGCATTGGGGCGCAGCCAGTTCCTCTCTAGCGTTGTTGCAAGAGCAATAGGAGAGATAAGAATGGCATTGGTATCAGTTGTGGGCGCAACCGGGCGGCAGGGTCTAGCACAAATACGGCAATTGGCCGCCGCAGGACACAAGGTTCGGGCCTTGTCCCGCAGCGACAACCCTGATCTGGGGGGTACCAATGCAGCGGATGAATGCCGCAAAATTGACCTTACCGATGAATCGACTTGGGTTCCGGCTTTTGAAGGGTCTGATGCCGTTTTCTACACCCACCCGCTGCAGGCGCGCGAAGATCGTGCGACCATGGTTGGCAGGGTAGCGGCTGCGGCCAAAGAAGCCGGTACAGAGCGCTTCGTCTGGAACACATCCAGCTGGATTCCGGAACGCCCGGGTGAGCCTCACACATATGGCAACAATACGATTGCGGTGAACGAGATTTTCCGCTCCGGCATGCCGGCCACCGTATTTGGTTCGGTCTTGTTCATGGACAATCTGCTGACCAACTGGGCGCGGCCGTTCATTGTTGACGAGAAACGCTATGTCTATCCGCATAACGCGACTTTGGAAGCCAATTGGATCAGTCTCGACGATGTCGGGAAATGTATGGTCGCCGCTATGGATCGCCCTGACTTTGAAGGTTCGTGGCTCAATATTGGCGGACCACAGCGTGTGAAGCCCCCCGAAGTGGCCGAGATTTTGTCACGGGTTTTTGGTCATGAAATCAAATATGATCCCTGCACACCAAAGGAATTTGGTGACTATCTGGTCAAGGCTTTTGGCGATGACGTGCCGCCGGAAAATCGCGAGGCTTTCGCTGCGGGAATCACTGCCTTTTATGAATATAACAACAATAATGTAACAAGGCCCTTTGAAGTGGACACCGACTTCATGCAGCAGCGTTTGCCGGAAGTTGAATTTGAAACGCTGGAAGAATGGGCAACGCGGCAGGATTGGTCAGCAGACGCGCATAGACCGCCAGCTGGGTAGAATAATGACCAAACGCATGGATGGTAAAGTCGTTCTGGTGACCGGCGGCGCTTCGCGCCCCGGTCTCGGCGCGGCTATTGGCGAGCGGTTGGCAGCAGAGGGTGCCAATGTTGTGCTCAGCGATGTTGATCTTCCGGGCGTCGAAGAAACCGCTGCGTTGATCCGTGACAAAGGCGGTATGGCATCTGCCGTCAAACATGATGTGGCATCGCAAGAAGATTGGGACAAAGTTGTCCAGTCTCTGATCGCGGAGCATGGCCAACTGGACGCTTTGGTGAACAATGCTGGCATATTGGATGTCGCGGGCATGGCGAGCGATCGGGCGGTTGGCGCCCTTCGGAGCCAGTTTGAGGTGAACGTCGCGGGCAGCTTTATCGGGACGCAGGTCGCGGTGAAGGCAATGCGTCAATCCGGCGGTGGTTCCATCGTCAACATGTCATCCGTTGCAGGACTGGTCGGCTTTCGGGGCAGTGCCGCTTATGCGGCGTCTAAGGGTGCGGTGAAACTGTTCAGCAAATCTGTGGCCCTTGAAGTTGCTGCCGAAAACATACGGGTCAACACCGTGCACCCCGGTATTATCCGAACGAATATGCAGGCCGCGGGTGCGGGAACCAATTCTGACAATTATGACGCGATCGAGGCGGCTATTCCCATGGGGAGGCTGGGTGAACCGGTAGACATCGCCAATTGTGTGCTGTTCCTTGCATCTGATGAATCAACTTATGTGACCGGCGCCGAATTTGTCGTCGATGGTGGCTATACCGCCCAATAATTTTCACCGGTTTGAACCTTTTTGCGCTTTGCTCCGACTATAGGAGTAAAGGTTAAACGTATGAGCGCACGCTACAGTGAAACTGACAGGATATTCGACGAGCTGTTGCTGACGCGGCTACAGGCTGGAGACAAGCGGGCGGCCGAAAGACTGGCGGCGCGCTGGCATCCACGATTGATGCGCACCGCTTTCCGGCTATTGCGCGACGAAGAGCAGGCTCGGGTCGCGGTCCAAGAGAGTTGGACTGGTATCTGCAAAGGCTGGCGGAATATGCGCGATCCCTCCCGTTTTGCGGCTTGGGCTTACCGCATTTTGCACCACAAATGTGCAGACCGGATCAGGCATAACCGTCGCGATCGGCTGGTGCACGAAGAACGGACGGATGAACCGGTGATTGCGGCACAAGCTGAAAATAGGGTGGCACTGGATCAAGCCTTTGCTCAGTTGAGTGAAGATCACCGCATGGCGGCAACGCTGTATTTTGATGCGGGTCTGACGGTGAAAGAAATTTCCGACGTGACCAGCTGCCCACTTGGTACCGCCAAAACCCGTGTGTTTCACGCTCGGCTTCAGCTCAAACAGCTATTGGCAGAGGATATGAAAGAAGGAGAATGATATGACCAAATTTGATGATCAATTGAATGCGGGATTGACCGCAGACGACAGAGCCTTTCTCGATGATTTGGAAAATGGCCGCGGGTTGTTTGAGCAGCTCGGCGCGACATTGCACGGGCCGATGCGTTTCTGGTCCTATATGGTCACGGGCTTAACCTTCATCTTCTTCCTGTTGGCGCTCTATTGCGGTTGGCAAGCTTTCCATGCGGAGCAGGTTCGTGAAACGATCCTTTGGTCAGCCGGTTTTCTGCTGCTATTTCAGGCGGTGGGCTTTCTCAAAATGTGGATGTTTGACCGGATGAACCTGCTGTCTTTGCTGGCGGAAATGAAAAAGATCGAACTTAGAGTGACGCAGCTTGGAGATACTAAGAGTTGATCCGGCTTAGGCGACCATCCGTTCAATGAACCAGTAGGTCGCGATGATTCCGATGGCATAGGCGGTGGCGGTTTTTGTGGGCTGTAGCCAGCTGTGCTGAAATTTCCGGAGGCCATGCAGTACTGCGAGTGCCAGCGCGACAACGGCCAATTGTCCGATTTCGACGCCTAGATTGAACGTCAGCAAGGCCAGTGGGACATCGCCCTCCGGCAAACCTATTTCGGCAAGCGCGCCAGCAAAACCAAAGCCGTGGAGCAGTCCGAATAGAAAGGCCACGATCCACGGGAATCGTTCCGATAGGCGCAGATCACCCGGTTTGGATTTGACGACCTCGACGGCGAGAAAGATGATCGACAGTGCAATCACTGCCTCGACCGGCTGCGATGGTAGCGACAGCAAACCAAGGGTTGTTCCGACCAATGTAAGACTATGGGCAATGGTAAAAGCAGTAACGGTCTTGGCGATAAGCCAACCCCCTTTGAGGAGCAGGACCAGCGCCAGTACGAAAAACAGGTGATCAAACCCCAATATTATATGTTCGAAACCGATGATCGTATAGGTTGCGGCAACATTGGAGATTACCGAAGGTTTTTCCAAGGTTGCGATATGTTGGTCGGGTGTCAGGCGAACCGTCTCCATAGCGCTGTCTATCGGAGCGATCCGAGCGAGCGCGTCGGTGGATGACAGTTCCAAGCCTTCCAAGCCGATTGCTTGTCCCTGAATGGAACCCTCGCATTGCAATGACAGGCGGGTGAGAATGTTGCTTCCGACAAATTCGCGCGTGCGCGCGCCATTTGTCTGACAGTTTTGGGGCAATATGATCCGGCCATTCCGGCCCAGTCTCGAGTTTTCCGACGCCTTCCAGAGGAGCGACCATTGGCCCGGCGATTGTTCGGTCATTTCGATATAGGCGGGGCGTAGCTCATCTGCGCGAACGCCGGTCGGCCAAATAGTAAGTCCCAGGCAGACGAATAGGACAGCAAGCCAGCGGTTCATGGCTGGTCAGCGACCGTAATTTCATATTGCGCTTTATAGCGAGACAGCGCTTCTTCCCTTTCTCTAGCCTTTTGATCCGCACGCCAGTCGTTGACTACCTGTCGCCGGACATTGTTCAGAGATGCCTTTCTTCCAGGTGTTTTGGCCGTTAGTTTAACCGCATGAACGCCAAAACCCGATGTGATGGGCCCGCTCCATATATTGGTTTTCAGGTCCGCCAACTGTTCGGCAAAGCGGTCACCAAAGTTTCGAGAAATATCTGCGTTGTTTGCGCGCTTGAGAGTGGCGGGCAGAGATATCGGCTGAGCAAAACGGGTCGGCTCAGCGCCTTTGTTTAACTGAGCAATCCGTCTTTCGGCTTCTGCCATATCGATTTGACCGAGATAGATTTGCTCGAAAGCATAAATCGGTGATAACGTATATCTGTCGGGATGTTTGTCCATCCACTCTTGCAGCATGGGGTCGGTCGGAACCGTATTTCTAGTGTCTTCATCGTCGATAAAGCGCATCTTGGTAAAAAGCCTGCGACGTATCACCGGATCATCTTGATCCAGTCCCAGCCGAAGAGCTTCACGATAATAGATTTCTTCGGCAATCTCTTGATCGATGAGACCGTCTAGCTCGTCTTGTGTTGGTACCCGGCGGAAATTTTGGGTCCAGCCCGCTTTGAGACGGGCTATGTCGGCTTCTTCGATATTGATCGTGTAGTTTTCTGGATCGCGGCCGGTCCCGGTGGCCCAGAAGAAGATGAAAACCAGCAATGCGCCGCCGAGGAAGTGGATCAGCGGTTCTCTAATAAGCTTACGCAACATATATCGTGTAATCCAGTATGTTCATCTGCCGCTAGTTCAAGGATCATGGAAACCGGCGGCTAAATATAAGCTCAGCTTTTCGGTGTAAACCATATCGGTGAGCTATAGGCGCGTTCTTGTTGAATCTTGATCACCTCGTCAGGCAGTGTCAGGTTGAATTTGAGCGCATCATAGACCGGCCAGGTCGGTGTCGGAATTTCCAGTACGCGCACATAGTAGAAAGCATGCTGCGCAGCGTTAAAATCCGGATCCTGCCAGAAGGTTACCAGTTCAGGTGCGCCGGTACTATTGTCCCAAGCGCCCTTTGCCAAATCAACATTATTGGTAACGGGAGTCAGTTTTCCATCGGACCCGATCTTGCGATTGTCGGCATCGCTCCAGCCGACATTATAGACCTTCTCCTGGGATTTCCCGTTTGCATCCAGCCAACCCTTGACCACCTGAATCCGGTCCAGACTTGCGCTTTCCGGGTCCATCATCGCGCTAATCAGAAACTTGGGGGCTTCGCCATCGCCGCCTGTCAAATCGCCGCCCATTGGGACCCCGGATGCATAGCCGGTTTTCACGAGATCGGCGATATCGTCTTCTGCAAAATCAAAGCCGCCGAAGAAGCGAACCGTCATTCTTGGGCCGGTGGTGGCGTAGACTTCCCGCCGCTGGAACGCGTCGAAAATTGCCTCTCGTGAATTGCTCGTAGCCCATGCCGCGGCATATCCGCTGGATAGATAATGCCAAGCAAAGCGCCCTCTGCGCGTGCCCAAATTTTGCGGTTGCAGTGCGCGATCTTTGTTGTTCAGTTCGTTTTGGCTGTGCTTGCCAAAGAAGTTATTTTCATCTGCGGTGGCCAATGAAGTATGGCTATCGGTCGAACCGATCATGCCGAATTTGAACGGATTTGCACCCACTGTCTGCATCAGTTCCAGCCCACGCTTCAGCGCTTCACGGGCGTAGCTGCCAGCATAGTCTTCCGTTTTTGTATCGCCGGTGCAGCTTAAATTGCAATGATCCCAACCGGAATCCCCAAAAGCGGCGAACTCGTCATTGGGCGAGAGAAACGGGTGGGCCTCACTGTCACCTTTAATCTGTGTAGCTTCCACAACCGGCTCATATTTAGCCCGGGTCTCGGCATAGGCTTTATCAATCGGTGAACCGTCTAGCCTTTGCATTGCAAACATGCGCCCGTTGGATATGTTGCTATTATGAGGCATGGCCAGGACGGTGCCGCCGGTATCATTTTCATAGGCCGCCATATATTCCCACAACTTTTCCGGATCGCCGGCGAAGCCTTGCGAAGGAAAGGGCAAAACTTTCGTTGCCTTTTCGGCGCCATCGCGGAACATCACCACACGGTGGAGGTTATCGCCTCCGGGCATCGGGGTATATTCAAAGCCCATGAAGGCCGTGAATTTTCCGGGTTCATTATATTGATCCACCGTTTCGCCATGTTGTTCCCAGAGATCAATCGTACGTTCTTTGGTTGCTTCCGGGTCGGTTAGATCTTCTGGTAGGGTACCGTTGGCTGCGCCGTCGATAAGTTCCGCGGTAACTCGTAACGCCCCTTCGTCGCTCTCGTTCATCATATCGTGCCAGCGCAGCAGGAATTTGTTGGTCAGCAATGCAATGCGCGGCGCTTCCTTGATCGCCTTTGTCGCGCCCATCGCGTCGCTATGATCGGCGATCACTAGAAAATCGAGTGGCCGAGACAATTTCGCTTTGGCACCTTTTGTTGCGGTGACTTCTTCGCCGCGGGCAAATCTCAGCGCAGCTTCGGCGTCTAGCCGGTTTCCAAAGCCGAACGCATCGACGCTATTATCGGTATGGAGGTGCGTATCGCCCCAGAATACTTGCTCGGGATAAGCGGTGTTGACGATCTTTACGTCGCTGCTGCCGTCTTTGCTTTCTGAACAAGCCGAAAGCGCCAGAGCGACAGCGCAGACTGTCAATGTAAAGGGGCTTCGCATTCTGAATCTCCAATCCCATTTTTCCCGATGCTATCTCTCTTGGGTGGGTGGGTGCAACGGATAATAGATTTTCTTAGTCTACCGTAGCGTCAAACGGGTCCGACATCCAAAATTCCGAGGGTTTGCGAACGTGCATGTCTCGTTTGGGGCGTGACGCATTGGCAAATTTGTGCAAATTTGGATGGGATGATAGTGTTGAAAACAACCACTAGAAAAGGAAGATATTGGATGAGAAATTTGTTTCTGGTTGCAGCCTCTGCTTTGGCATTGAGCGCCGCCGTTACCGGGCCAGCCAGCCATGCGCAGACGAACGGAGTTACCAAACCGGCTAATGAGGACATCAATGAGCAACTGTCCGCCTTCTTCAAAGATTATGACGACAAAGAACTGGCTCACTCCCCGCTAGCCAAGGCCTATCGTGGTATCCGCGATGCTGATTATGGCAAGTTGGACGATCCGAGTGAAGCCGCCGAACTGGCGCAATATGAACGCGGTCAAGCCGCGCTGGCCAAAATGGAAGCGGATTTTGATAAAGACGAATTAAGTCAAGCCAGCCAGTTGAGCTATCGCCTGTTTCAGGCAAGGGCTGAACGGTCAACCAATGCCTTTCCCTTCCGCCGCAACCATTATATTTTCGATCAAATGAATGGCGCGCAAAGCTGGATCCCGGCATTCATGATCAACATTCATCGCGTCGCCAACAAGGCAGACGCTGGCGGCTATGTTAGCCGGCTCTATGGGGCTGGCCCGCTGGTTGAATCGCTTGTCGCGCAGTCGGCAGAACGCGCAGATGACGGGATCATGGTCCCGGACTGGGTGTTCCCCTATGTCATCAACGACGCCAAAAATGTGATAAGCGGAGCACCATTTACCGATGGCGATGATTCTCCGATATTTGCCGATTTAAAAAAGAAGGTGAATGCTCTGGATATCGCGGAGAGTGAAAAGACCGATCTGATCGCCCGTGGCGAAGAGGCTCTGATCGATAGCTTGAAGCCTGCTTATGAGAAGCTGATTGCTGAAATGGAACGTCAGCAGGCGATCGCGGTCGACGGTGATGGCGTTTGGCGGTTCAAGGATGGGGCGGCCTATTATGCAGAGCGGTTGAAGAATTATACGACGACTGATCTGAGCGCTGATGAAATTCACCAAATTGGTCTCGATAATGTTGCGCGTATTCACGGCCTGATGCGGAAAATCATGGCAGACGTCGGATTTGAAGGCAGTCTGCAAGAGTTTTTTGTTCATTTGCGCAATGGCGATCAATATTTCCACACCAGCCGCGAAGACTATCTGGCCGAAGCCAATGCTAAGCTTGCGGAAATGGAAAAGAAGCTGCCAGAATTTTTTGACACGCTGCCAAACGCACCATTTGTCATCAAGCCGGTAGAGGCGTTTCGGGAAAAATCGGCGGGCAAGGCTTTCTATCAGCGTCCCGCGCCAGATGGTTCGCGTCCGGGCACTTACTATGTGAATCTCTATGATCTCAAAAGCATGTCAAAAACCGAGTTGGAGGCGTTGGCCTATCACGAAGCCTTGCCGGGGCATCATCTACAATTGGCCATTCAAACGGAACTCGGTGATTTGCCGGCGTTCCGAAAATTTGGCGGGGTTACCGCTTATTCAGAAGGCTGGGGCCTTTATACCGAGGAACTGGGCAAGGACATGGGTTTCTATACCGACCCCTATTCCGATTTTGGCCGTCTCGGAATGGAATTGTGGAGGGCTTGCCGACTGGTTGTTGATACGGGCCTTCATGACAAGCGCTGGAGTCGGGAAGAAGCGATTCAATATCTAACGGATAATACACCCAACCCCGATGGTGATATTCGCAAAGCGATTGAGCGCTATATCGTCTATCCCGGGCAAGCGACCGCCTATATGATCGGCAAGCTGAAGATACTGGAACTGCGCGAGCGAGCGCAGAAAGCTCTGGGTGACAAGTTCACCATGGGCGGTTTTCACGATGTGATCCTGAAAAGCGGTCCGGTTCCCCTTGATATCATGGAAGAGCGGGTAAACGCCTGGATTGCCACGAACAGCTGATATTTGGGATAAATCGAGATTATGTCCTGAAATGTCAAAAGTTTATGAGAAATCTGTCGTTTTTGTCCAATAAGGGTGGGTCGCTTCCTGTGCATAGCGGCGGAGCGACCCGAAGGGCTCCTACCATCGTAATTTGAAGGTATCTGAGTTCTTTTCCTTATCGGCCTGACCATCTATTTGGTCAGGCCCTTTTTTTTAACTATATTTTTTAGCTATAAAGGAGCATCTGTAGGCAATCTGGCCTTATGGGAGACGCTAGATCAGGGGGACCTTCATTTGGTAAGCTTGAGATATTACGCACCTGCCGAGGATGTTCGGGACTTGGTTTCGGTCTATTATTTGTTCGAGGATGACCAGCCTCGCTTTGCCGACAATGAGCGAGCAGCCATCGCGCAATTGCGCTTTTTGCTGGAAGGCAGCGCGATCATCAGTTTTGCTGATGGCAACAGTTTTCCGCATGAGGGCGCGGTGTTGCAGGGGCCATCCACAGGGGCGATGCACGTTGATGTGACAGGACCGTTCCGTATGTTTGGCGTCGGTATCCTGCCGGCTGGCTGGGCAATTTCTACAAAGGAATCGGCCGCCGATTATACCGACCGGGCGGTCAACGCCGCTGATGTATTCACTCAAGAAATTGACAAAAATCTTGAATATCTGCGCGGTTGCAGCACGCCTGAAGAGATGGTGGCTTGGGCGGACAAGGTCTATCGGTCGTTGAAACCGCGCCTCAAACCAGAGACTGCGGCGTTTACCAAGATGGTCGATGATTGGCTGTCATCCGAGCCGTCGCCGCCGGTCAGCAGTCTGATGGAGCGGTCATCGCAAAGCTCGCGGCAGGTGCTGCGCACGGTGAACAAGCTTTATGGCATGCCACCCAAATATCTTGCGCGCAAATATCGCGCGCTGCGGGCGGCCCGCGCTTATGCCGAGCATGATGAGGAAGAATTGCTCGAGCTGATCGACGCCTTTTACGACCAATCACATATGATTCGGGAAGTGAAATTCTTTGCCGGCGTCACCCCGACCAAGTTGCGGGTGGGCGAAAGCGAAATCGCGCGGCTGATTGACCAGCGCGGTGACCTCAAGGGCAAGATTGCGCCACTGATTTCCGACACCTGATTGGAAGGATTGGAAGCATGTTTGTCGTTCGGCGGTTTTCTGTAGGATGCCGATTTACACTGTAGGATGCCGAATTACATCCATCATCGAAAGTCCGCCGGTTCTTGCAATGTTGGATAAATGAGACTAAATTAGTCTTGTTTAAACATTCACCCTTAGCGATTCGAGAAAAATGCGTCTTTCCAACCTCGCAGACTATGCTGTTGTCCTGATGTCCGCTGCGGCGCGTCATTGCGGTGCCGCGCTGCTTGCGGAAGGGAAGCTGAACGCAACAAAACTCGCGCAGGAAACCGGCGTCCCGCTGCCAACGGCGAAGAAGCTGGTGAGTAAATTGACCACTGCCGGCCTGTTTGAATCGACGCGCGGCATAGGCGGCGGCATCCGGCTAGCCCGGCCGCCGGCCTCGATCAGCCTCGCGGATATTGTCGAAGCCGTCGAAGGACCGCTGGCAATCACCAGTTGTACCATTGACGGCAATCATGATTGTGTGCTGGAGGACGGCTGCACGGTGAAGCCCCATTGGGGCGTTGTGAACCGGACGATCCGTAAGGCGCTGGACGATGTCAGCCTAGCCAGCCTGTCGGATTTGCCAGTCGCCGCCAAAATTCGAATAATGGAAAAAGCATGATGAGCGAAGACGTCAAAACCTCTGACTATGACGCGGAGCGCGCGGAAATGAATGCCGAGGCGCAGGAAGCGGTCGACAAGGCCAGCACCTATGAATTCGGCTGGTCATCGGACATTGAACAGGATTTCGCGCCCAAGGGTCTGAACGAGGAAACCGTGCGGTTTATCTCCGACAAGAAGGGTGAACCGCAATGGATGCTCGACTGGCGGTTGAAGGCTTTTCGCCAGTGGGAAAAGATGGAATCGCCGGATTGGGCAAAGCTCGAGATCCCGATGATCGACTATCAGGATGCTTATTATTACGCCGAGCCGAAGGCGAAGGAAAAGCTGGGGTCGCTGGACGAGGTCGATCCGGAAATCCTGCGCATCTATGAAAAGCTCGGCATTCCGATCGAGGAGCAGAAGGTGCTCGCAGGTGTCGAAGGCGCGCGCAAGGTTGCTGTGGATGCGGTGTTTGACAGCGTGTCGGTGGCGACTACCTTTCGTCAGGAACTGGAAGAAGCGGGCGTGATTTTCCGCTCCATTTCTGAAGCAATTAAGGAATATCCTGACCTTATTCGGAAATATCTGGGCAAAGTTGTGCCGATGCATGACAATTATTTCGCGACGCTCAATTGCGCCGTGTTTAGCGACGGCACCTTTGTCTATATTCCCAAAGGCGTCCGCTGCCCGATGGAGCTCAGCACCTATTTCCGGATCAATGCCGAAAATACCGGCCAGTTTGAGCGGACATTGATTGTCGCAGAAGAAGGTTCTTACGTCTCCTATCTCGAAGGCTGCACCGCACCGATGCGCGACGAAAATCAGCTGCACGCCGCCGTGGTCGAACTGGTCGCGATGGATGATGCCGAGATTAAATATAGCACCGTCCAGAACTGGTATCCCGGTGACGAGAATGGCAAGGGCGGCATTTATAATTTCGTGACCAAGCGCGGCCTCTGTCAGGGCAAGAATAGCAAGATCAGCTGGACCCAGGTCGAGACCGGCAGCGCGGTGACCTGGAAATATCCGAGCTGCGTGCTGAACGGCGAGAATAGCGTTGGCGAATTCTACTCGGTCGCGCTGACCAACAATTATCAGCAGGCCGACACCGGCACCAAGATGATCCACAACGGCAAGAACACCCGTTCGACGATCATCTCCAAAGGCATCAGCGCCGGCCATAGCGACAATACTTATCGCGGTCTGGTTCGCGTGGGTCCGAATGCGGAAAATGTGCGTAACTTCACCCAATGTGATAGCTTGTTGCTCGGTGACCAGAGCGGCGCGCATACCGTGCCCTATATCGAGGTCAAAAACCCGACCGCGACGATCGAACATGAAGCGACGACCAGCAAAATCTCCGACGACCAGATGTTCTATGCCCAGCAACGCGGCCTCGACGAAGAGGCGGCGGTGAGTTTGATTGTGAATGGTTTTGCCAAGGAAGTTCTCAAGGAACTGCCGATGGAATTTGCGGTCGAAGCGCAGAAATTACTGGCGATTTCGCTTGAGGGGAGTGTGGGATGAAGCTCGATTCCAATCGTGAATGGTCCTACGAGGGTTACTTCGAGGACTGCGAAAAAAATCACGTGAAGACTTATGATGATGTACGCCTCTTGGCGTCTACAACGGCGGTCGAGAACGGCACAGTATCAGTGGATGAAATATTTAAAGGCACGCTTGGCACAGTCTTGCTTCATTCTGACGGTGATCCCGTCCTTCTAGAAATCGAGTGCGATATCCAAGACGGCATGGCCTTCGCCATAAATTATCCCGCTGATCAAGTTGTACTTGTCAGAACAGCAGAAGAGAAACAGCAACAATGCTAAAAATCAATAACCTCCACGCCACAGTTGGCGACACAGAAATCCTCAAAGGGCTTTCGCTCGAACTGAATGCAGGCGAAATCCATGCGATCATGGGGCCCAATGGCGCGGGCAAGTCTACGCTGGCCTATGCGCTGGGCGGACGGCCCGGTTATGAAGTGACCGCAGGCGGCGCGAGCTTTGACGGGCAGGACCTGCTCGATCTGGACCCGCATGAACGGGCCGCAGCAGGTGTCTTTTTGGGCTTCCAATATCCGGTCGAAATTCCCGGCGTATCCAACCTGCAATTTCTGCGCGAAAGCCTGAATGCCCAGCGTGCGGTGCGCGGGGAAGAGGCGCTGACGGGAGCAGAATTCATCAAGCTCGCCAAGGAGAAAGCGGCGCTGCTGAAGATGGACATGGGTATGCTCAAACGGGCGGTCAATGTCGGCTTTTCCGGCGGCGAGAAGAAGCGCAACGAGATGGTTCAGATGGGCATTCTCAACCCCAAGCTAGCGATCCTCGATGAGACCGACAGCGGCCTCGATATCGACGCGCTGCGCACAGTGGGGTCCGGCATCAACGCGATCATGCGCAAGCCCGACAAAGCGGTCTTGCTGATCACCCATTATCAACGGCTGCTCGACGAAGTGAAGCCTGATTTTGTCCATGTTCTCGCGGATGGCCGGATTGTCAAAACCGGCGGACCGGAACTGGCGCTGCAGCTTGAAAATGAAGGCTATGAAGCGATTGCGGAGGCGGCATGATGTCCCGTAATTTCCCTCTTTCGTTTCGTCATGCTAAACTTGTTTCAGCATCCATCGTGCCCCAATCACAGCCTGTTCGTTTGGAGAAGTGGACCCTGAAACAAGTTCAGGGTGACGAGCTTTGGTCATGAATATGAACGCCCCTCTTCCATCCAAGCGCGACGAGGCGTGGCGCTATGCCGATGTCAAAGCGCTGGAACCTGTCTGGCCGAAACTGGCCGGTCCGGAGCATATCAACGTGCCCCCAGGCGAAACCGTGTCGCGCCAGATTGCCGAATTGCCGATCATCGACGGCGTCGGCATGATCGACCTTGATGTGACCATTGGCGACAAGGCGACCTTCATATTGCACGTGCTCGCGCATGACGCCGACTATGGCCGGATTCAGGTCAAGGCGACCTTGGGCAATGGCTCCCATTTCGAGCTGGGCGGCGCGATATTGGGATCGGGCAAACAGGTGCTGGAAATCGTCACCGAGACCATTCACGCCGAACCCAATGCGACCTCCAATCAGGTGGTGCGTTCGGTGCTGGCGGACACGGCGACCGGAAGCTTCCTTGGAAGCATCAACGTCGCCCGCCACGCGCAGAAAACCGATGCGGCCCAGTCGGTCAAATCGATGCTGCTGGATCGCGGCGCGACCGCGAACGCAAAGCCCGAGCTGGAGATTTTCGCCGATGATGTGAAATGCGCTCATGGCGCGACTGTTGGCGAACTGGACAAGCAGGCGCTCTTCTATCTCGCCTCGCGCGGTCTGCCGCCGGTTGAGGCGAAGAAGCTGATGTTGCAGGCGTTTATCGCCGATGCCTTTGTGTCGCTGGATGACGATGCGGCGCGTGAAGTGATTGAAGGCAAGGCGCTTGCGGTATTGGGGGCTATGTCTTGAACGCCCCGGCCAATATACGCACTAGCCATCGCGGCGACTTTCCCGGCATCGGACCCGACTGGCATTATCTCGACTCTGCCGCAACGGCGCAGAAACCGAAGGCTGTGCTGGACGCCGTAGCCCGCGCTTATGGACCGGACTATGCCACGGTGCACCGCGGCGTCTATGCCCGGTCGGCCAATATGACACTGGCTTATGAAGCCGCGCGCAAACGCGTCGCCGGTTTTCTTGGCGCTGCGTCGGAAAATGAAATTGTCTTCACCAGCGGCGCGACCGACAGTATCAATCTGGTCGCCGAAAGCTGGGGTAATAAATTTGTGACCAAGGGCGACCGCATCATGCTGTCGCAGCTGGAGCATCATTCGAACATCGTGCCGTGGCAAATGCTGGCCGAGCGGGTCGGCGCGCATATTGATGTGGCGCCGCTCACCGACGATGGACAGATTGATCTCGACTGGATCGAAGAGCATCTGACCGAACAGCATAAGCTGGTCGCGCTGGCCCATGTGTCCAACGTGCTCGGGTCTTTGCTGGACGCAAAACGGGCCGCCGCGATTGCGCATAGAGTTGGCGCGAAGCTGCTGCTCGATGGCTGTCAGGCCGCGCCGCGCCTGCCCGTTGATGTGCAGGATCTCGGCTGCGATTTCTATGTTTTCTCCGGCCACAAGATTTATGCCCCGACCGGCATTGGCGCTTTGTGGGCGCCTTATGAAACGCTCGAAGCCATGCCGCCGTGGAAGGGTGGCGGGTCGATGATCGACCGTGTGTCTTTTGACGGCACGACCTATGCACCGCCACCGGGCCGCTTTGAAGCGGGGACGCCGCATATTGCGGGTGTCGTCGGACTGGATGCCGCCATCCAATATGTCGAGGGCATCGGTCTGGACGTGATCTCTAATCACGAGAACGCCACACTAGCCAAGGCGCGCGAAGCTTTGTCCGGTATCAATTCGGTGCGGGTCTTTGGTCCCGACAAAAGCATGGGTATTTTGAGCTTCGCTGTCGGCGACGTGCATCCGCATGATGTCGCCACTATATTGGATGAAGGTGGCGTTGCGATCCGCGCCGGCCATCATTGCGCGCAACCTTTGATGGACTATTTTGGCGTAGCCGCGACGGCGCGCGCGAGTTTCGGGATTTACAGTGATGACGCGGATGTTGCCGCTCTGGTGGACGGCATTAATCGGGTCAGAAAGATTTTCGGGTAAGGTGACGATATGAACGAAGAACGCAAAATATTGGTCGAAGAAGTGGACTCGGTCGAAAAGCCGCCTTTGGCAAAGGTCGAGGATGCGGTGGATGAAAAGCCAGCACCGGTTGTCGCGCCATCGCCTTTTGAAGCGGAAAGCGACGCGGCGAAGCTCAATCGCAAGAAGGATTATCTGGAAGGCTTTCTGGCGCAGAAGCCGACAGAGGCCCCGGCCGGAGAAGCCGGTGGCGATCTTTATGAAGCGGTCGTCGACACGCTGAAATCCATCTATGATCCCGAAATTCCGGTGAATATCTATGATCTGGGCCTGATCTATGGCGTCGAAATCACGCCCGACAATCACGCAATCGTGACAATGACTTTGACCACGCCGCACTGCCCGGTCGCCGAATCCATGCCCGGCGAAATCGAACTGCAAGTCGGCAGCGTGCCGGGCGTTGGTCACGCAGAGGTCAATCTCGTCTGGGACCCGCCATGGGACCCGCAAAAGATGAGCGACGAGGCGAAGCTTGAACTGGGGATGCTCTAATGACCGAGACAAAGACCAAGACACGCGAAATACCCGCAGCAATCATCCTGACGCCCGGCGCAGAACAGCGGATTGCCGACCTGATGGCCAAAGCGCCGGAAGACGTGATCGGCGTCAAACTGTCGACCCCGCGTCGCGGCTGTTCGGGCCTCGCCTATTCGGTCGACTATGTGACCGAGGAAACGCCCTTTGACGAAAAAATCGTCACCCCCGGCGGCATATTCTATGTCGATGGTCCCAGCGTATTATATCTGGTCGGCAGCACGATGGACTGGGTGGAAGATGATTTCACCGCCGGCTTCGTGTTTCAAAATCCCAATTCCAAAGGCGATTGCGGCTGCGGAGAGAGCTTTACGGTTTGAGTCAAAATGAAAAGGCCTGAAGGCATGATAAGTTCACATCTTGAATGTCTGATTCCATCGATTTTGCTAGCTTAACCAACCGTCATCAGTAATCCCATCCTTGGCTCTGTCAGGGGATCTGGAAGTAGACCGTATCACGATAGAATGATTTTATCGGTTTTCCGCTTTCATCAAGAGCAGGCAGAAATTTTGCGCGACGTATCAGAGATTCGCAAACAGCATCGTCAAACTCCTTGGGCCTTGTGGTTTTTTGGATGTGGCATTCGGTCACGGCGCCCGTTTCATCGACGCTTAGCCGAAATTGAACTATCGCGGGTTGTTCCTGGTGCAACATGTCCGTTGGATAGTCATTCGCCTTGATCCACCTTCCGGGATTGTCGTCGGGAACAACGCTTCGCGACAGCTTCTTGTGCTTTTGAACATCTATACCCCAATGGGTCATCAGCTCGTCAATGCAGGTGTCAAGCGCAGCCAATGGCTTATCCATCGGACCCAGCTCCAATTTGATCGGGTTGCGCAATGGCCCGTCAACAGAAAGATAGGTGATTGCAGCCTTTCTCTCGGCGCTTATGTCCTCGAAATCGGGAGCTGCCCAATCACCGGACTTCGGTGTTTTGGATTGGGGTGGCTTGAGACCGAGGGTCGTTGTTCCCGAAAACATCAGGGCTGGCATGTCCTTGCCAAAACTGGCTCTGGAGAACGTCAATTTTTGTACAGCTTCGGTCGGTCCAAATTGCAGATTTGTACGACTTGCGTAGCTGCGCACCTTCACGGGCTCGCCCGCCAGGGTCAGTTGAAAGTCTTCATCCGGACCGTAGCGATTAAAGACTGTCACGACGTTTTCGTCATCAATACCAAAAGAGCGGATCAAGCGGCAGCTATCCTCTTCATATTCTATAAACCAATTGGAACTTGGTTTGAGAACAAGTGTCGCCTTTTTCGCATAGACTGGCTGCGTCGCCAACGCGCCCAGAACAATGGCTGCTATGGCGTGAAGAGCGGAGTGCTTTCTCCGGCCAAAGGGATTTTTTCGCAATCTCGATATCAACATAAGACAACCTGTACCAATTATTCGAAGCTTCAGCATAGAGATCAACTTTCCAGCTTCAAGTTCGAAGTTGTTACACCAATAGAAAGGGCGTGAATATTTCTCTCCACGCTCTATTTATTAGTCTTCTCCGGCCTCGCGAGGCATGTGTTTTTATACCTTCGAAGTCAACTTTGGCACCGCATCCAACAGATCCGCAACCAGTCCGATATCGGCCACCTGAAAAATCGGTGCGTTTTCGTCTTTGTTGATCGCGACGATCGTTTTGGAATCTTTCATGCCCGCCAGATGCTGGATCGTGTCGGAGATGTCGTAGGCGCCAAGCTGTCGACCCCGCGTCGCGGCTGTTCGGGCCTTGCCTATTCGGTCGACTATGTGACCGAAGAAATGCCCTTTGACGAAAAAATCGTCACCCCCGGCGGCATATTCTACGTCGATGGCCCCAGCGTGCTCTATCTGGTCGGCAGCACGATGGACTGGGTGGAAGATGATTTCACCGCCGGCTTTGTGTTCCAAAATCCCAATTCCAAAGGCGATTGCGGCTGCGGAGAGAGCTTTACGGTTTGAGTGATTAGCGCACTAGTTGTTCAACGAAAATCGAACCTGATTGCGCCAGAATGAAGCCATCGGTTTACCCTCAGCATCCAGTGCCGGTGAAAAAGCAGATCGTTTGATCAACCCTTCACAGACCGCATCGTCAAATTCCTTGGGCCTCGTCGTTTGCTGGATATGGCATGCCGTTGCCTTGCCATTTTCATCTACGCTCAAACGAAAATTGATCAGCGCAGGTTGTCGTTCACGTAGCATATCTGAGGGATAGTCGCTTGACCGCAACCAATTTGCGGCTTTGCCAATCGGACGCACCGACTGGCGCCGTTGCCTGTGCTGTTCTGCATCAACGCCCCAACTGGCCATCAGCTTGTTGGTACAGGTGCGCATCGCGTCAAATGGGCCTGCGAGTGAACCGGTTTCCAAAAACACCGGTCTTTTCTGACCAACGCGAATTTTCATAAACTCGACGGCTGCATAGCGCATTTTACTCAGGCGATTTGCTTTTGTGGCTTTGGCAGCGCCATCAATGCGCACTTGTTTGATAGCAACCAATGCAGGCAAGCCACCCGCCTCGCCCAGCGCAAAGGGGATTCTTTGCTCTTCTTCATGCGCGCCAAATTGTACTTTCAACGGCCTTCTGTCGCTATGGATTTTGACTGGTTCGCCCGCCAGCGTCATCCGAAATCGCGCCGATGGCCCGAAGCGGGTTAACACGAGCATCATCTTGTCGTCCCCTTCGCCAAACAGACGGACGAGGCGGCAGCTATCATTCTTGTGACGCATGACCCATTTTGAAGAAGGTTCGAGGCGTAACGGATCTTCCGCGGCATGGGCGATATGGGGAGATAAAATGGCAACAGCCAATGTGGACATTAGAAAGTGCAGCTTTTTACTCATGCCGGCTAGCATAATATCGAAATATTATGTTGCAAGTAATTGTCCCATAAAAAAGGCGCAGAGTTTCAACCTCTGCGCCCTATTTTTGTGTTCCGTCAATAAAGGTATGGCCAATTATATCATCAATTGATCAGACTTTCGAAGTCAACTCCGGAACCGCGTCAAACAAACCGGCAACCAGTCCGATATCCGCAACCAATAAACTCGGTGAGAATTCCTTAGAGCAAATTGAAGAATCGTTTCGTTGGAGATGCAAGCAAACAATATCAATGCTCTGACTATTTCGGAATCTGCCATCGTACTGATGATATCCAAGTGCTAGCGACCTTTTCGCCTCGCTTATCGAGAGCGGGAATGAACCGACTCCTTTTTTCCAAAACTGCGCACGCATGGTCATCAAGCGACTTGTGGCCACTAGATCGCAATATGATACACTTTTCAGTCTGCCCTTCAGTATCGATGGCAAGCATGAAGTGAACCGTTCCCTCAAAGCCTCTTCTTAGTGCTGTGCTGGGGTAGTCGAGAGCTTTTAACCATCGGCCTGGATTATTGGGTTCTGGTTGTCTTAAGAGCGACTCTATTTGACTGTAGTCGACACCGAACGTCTCGTAGAGATTCCGTTGGCACTGCTCGAGAGCGTTACTGATGGACTTCATTCCAGTGAGTTTAAGAGCTAATTCAGGATATTTCTTACTTTTCAATCTCAAGGTCACATCATTTGGAAGATCTTCGAGAAAGTCCAATTCAAAACCATAGATCTGCCAAACCAGCAGATTCTCATTTCTAATTCTTAAAAAGGAACCGTTCTTCTTTAATTTTGCACCGGTCTCGTCGATTGAGAAATCAACATCTGCTTCCCAATACCGTTCTTTGCTGACCGGTGCTGTAGTGAGGTAAAAGCTGGCGCCGCCAAGATCGAAAGCCTGAGAAATCTGTATCTGTATCTGACCGGTTTTGCCTTTGAATATACGTTTTAGATCACAAGCGGTTTCTCCATAGTGGATATTCCACGGAGAGTGCGGCTCATATACTTCGGCGCGAACCGGCAGTGAGATCATACAAGATGAAATTGAAAGGACTATAAGCAACGTTCGAAACATAACGGCTCCATAACAGAAGACCCCGGCAGTTTCCCGCCGGGGTCCTAAATTGTCAACACGCGATCAAATTGCCGTTTGATCAAAACGCTTATACCTTCCCGGTCAACTCCGGAACCGCATCAAACAGATCAGCCACAAGCCCGATATCTGCAACCTGGAAAATCGGTGCGTCTTCGTCCTTGTTGATCGCGACGATCGTTTTGGAATCTTTCATACCCGCAAGATGCTGGATCGCACCGGAGATGCCGATGGCGATGTAGACTTCTGGAGCCACAATCTTGCCGGTCTGGCCGACCTGATAGTCGTTCGGGACATAGCCCGCATCGACCGCAGCGCGCGAAGCACCGATGCCGGCACCGAGCTTGTCGGCGAGCGGGGTGATGACTTCTTCGAACTTCTCGGATGAACCCAGAGCGCGACCACCGGAAACGATGATTTTTGCGCTGGTAAGTTCAGGGCGTTCGGACTTGGCGATTTCTTCGCTGACGAAGCTCGACAGGCCAGCGTCGCTGGCGCCGCCCACGGCTTCTATGGAGCCGGAGCCGCCTTCGCTTGCCGCTTTGTCAAAGGCCGTACCGCGCACGGTGATGACTTTCTTGGCATCCGAAGATTTGACCGTGGCAATCGCGTTGCCGGCGTAGATGGGCCGGGTGAACGTGTCTTCGCTTTCGACCGAGAGAATGTCGCTGATCTGCATGACGTCGAGCAGGGCTGCGACGCGCGGGGCGATATTCTTGCCGGTGGTGGTGGCGGGCGCGAGGAACGCGTCATGCGTGTCCATCAGGCCAGCGATCAATGGCGCTGCATTTTCCGCCAACTGGTTGGCCAGCGTTGCATCATCGGCAACATGGACGGTGGCGACACCAGCGACCTTGGCCGCTTGTTCACCGACACTGGCACAGCCGGAGCCGATGACCAGAGCGTGGACTTCGCCCAGTTGCGACGCGGCGGTAACAACGGCCAGCGTCGCGTCTTTCATGTCGGTATTGTCATGTTCTACGAGTACAAGAGTTTTCATTAGATCGCTCCCACAGCTTTAAGTTTCGCGACCAGCGCATCCACATCTTCAACCTTTTCACCAGCCTGGCGAACCGGAGGCTCGGCGACGGTGATGGTGGTGAGGCGCGGGGCAATGTCGACGCCATAATCGGCTGGCGTTTTCTCATCCATCGGCTTTTTCTTCGCCTTCATGATGTTCGGCAGAGACGCATAGCGCGGTTCGTTGAGGCGCAGGTCGGTGGTGACCACAGCAGGAAGCGCAAGCTTCACGGTCTGCAAGCCGCCGTCGATTTCGCGTTTGACGGTGATGCTGTCACCATCAAGACCAACTTCGTTGGCGAATGTGCCTTGGCCCCAGCCAAGCAGTGCGGCGAGCATTTGGCCGGTCTGGTTTGAATCGTCATCAATCGCCTGCTTGCCGGTGATAACCAGCTGTGGCGCTTCTTCTTCAACGATCTTCGCGAGGATCTTGGCGACGCCCAATGGTTCGACTTCTTCGTCGGTCGTCACCAGAATAGCGCGGTCTGCGCCCATGGCGAGGGCGGTACGCAATGTTTCCTGTGCTTTTTGCGGGCCAACCGAAACCGCGACGATTTCTTCTGCCTTGCCGGCCTCTTTCAGGCGGATGGCTTCTTCGACAGAAATCTCATCAAAGGGGTTCATCGACATTTTGACATTGGCGAGATCGACGCCGCTGCCGTCGGATTTAACCCGCGGTTTTACGTTATAATCTATGACCCGCTTGACGGGCACCAGGATTTTCATTGCTGTTTCCTCTTTTTCAAATTTCACTACCCGATTAACTTACGTTCACGTAAACGTCAAGTTTTCGTGCTGCGATGCAGCATTTTGACCGCGCCCCTCTCCATCAGGTGACGGGCAATTGGCTTCAGGCTGCTTCCTGCACTTGTGCAACGATTTTGCGCGCTGCATCACCGAGATCATCGGCAGACACAATCGGTAGACCGCTACCCGCAAGAATTTCCTTGCCCTTTGCGACGTTCGTGCCTTCCAGCCTGACGACCAAAGGCACATCCAATTCGACTTCTTTTGCCGCAGCAACAATGCCTTCGGCGATGATGTCGCATTTCATGATTCCGCCAAAGATGTTGACGAGAATGCCTTCAACAGCCGGATCAGCGAGAATGATCTTGAACGCTGCGGTCACTTTTTCTGTGGTCGCGCCGCCGCCTACGTCCAGGAAGTTGGCCGGGAAAGCGCCATTGAGCTTGATGATATCCATCGTCGCCATCGCCAGACCGGCGCCATTGACCATGCAGCCGATATTGCCGTCGAGCTTGATATAAGCGAGGTCGGATTTGCTGGCTTCGACTTCTGCCGGATCTTCTTCGGTCTCGTCGCGTAGCGCAGCGAGATCGGGGTGCCGCATCAACGCGTTGCCGTCGAAGCTCATCTTGGTGTCGAGTACGATCAGCTGCTGATCTTCGGTTACGACGAGCGGATTGATTTCAACCATCTCGCAATCCATCGCCATGAAAGCGTTATAGAGTTGCTTGCCGAGCTTTTGCGCTTGCTTGTTGAGGTCGCCCTTCAACTGCAGTGCGAAGGCGATGGCCCGACCATGATGCGGCATGAAGCCTTGCGCTGGATCAATGGTGATCGTGCGGATTTTTTCAGGGGTTGAATGCGCGACTTCCTCAATATCCATGCCGCCTTCGGTGGACACCACCATCGCGACACGGCCACTGGCCCGATCGACCAGCATAGAGAGGTAGAATTCTTTCTCGATATCAACGCCGTCGGTGACATAGAGTCGGTTGACCTGTTTGCCAGCATCGCCGGTCTGGATCGTGACCAAAGTGTTGCCCAGCATTTCTTCTGCATTGGCACGCACTTCGTCGATGGATTTGGCCAGCCGTACGCCGCCTTTGGCATCGGGGCCTAGTTCTTTATATTTGCCCTTGCCGCGTCCACCTGCATGGATTTGCGCTTTGACGACATAAAGCGGTCCGGGCAGTTTCTCGGCCGCGGTGACCGCTTCTTCAACGGTGAGTGCGGCATGGCCAGCAGGAACGGCAATGCCGTGTTTGGCAAGCAGTTCCTTGCCCTGATATTCGTGGATGTTCATAGTACGGGAGAGTACCTTTCAAAATGGAGGCCTTGAATCTCAAGTCAAGCGACTAATTGACTCGGCTAAAGCACAGTCAGGCCCCTATTTCCACCCCGTTTCGTGATAATTATCAGTTGTTCTAGTCCGCTTCCCAACCCTGCGTTCCCGCCAGCGAATTTAAAGCAGCAAACGCATGGCGCAGCGCCGATCTCCGGGAAGGCCATTTTCTATTTCTGATTGGAGGGTCATCGCGAGTCGTTTCGATATCTCGGGCCCTTCCAGCGTTTGATAGCCCAGTTTCTGATAAAAATGCTGGTTGAACGACAGGTCCCGGAATGTGGTCAATGTCAGGGCTTGCAAGTCGTTTTCTACTGCATATTGTCGGGCGCGATCCATCAATTGTCGCCCGATACCATGGCCTTGATGACCATTTGCAACCGCCAGCTCGACGATGTGTAGCGTGTCACCATATGTTGCCGTCGTGACAAATCCGATGCAACGATCATCCAAGGTTGCGACCCAGACGGTGGATTCATCAATGTAAATTTGATGGGCTTCGGCGGCCATGGCCTCGTCGGCGGCAAGCCATTCGAGCCCGGGTATCGATAAAAAGGCCGTTCCAGCCGATCGTTCGATATCCGGCAAAAACGCAGCGTCATCGCTGGTCGCTAGTCGAATCAAGATATCGGACATTGCAGCGGCGCCGTTATTTGACGGCGCAGATCAAGCCGGACGATGTGACGACGCCGACTATTTCCGGATCGCGCAGGGATTTTGTGCGCTTGACGAATTCATTGAAGCTGATGTCACCGGGCTCGCGCTTGCGAAGCTTGCCAAGACCGGTGAGCTTGTCGAGCTGGGCTAGTGACAAGCGGTCGACCATCCGTCCGGCCATACATTGTGATATCGGTTTGGACAGGCCGATGCTCATCAGGCCGCTGCGGACTTTGCTTTCGGGTGTCGCGCAAGCAGAAAGGACGACAGTCAGGGTCAGGGCCAAAACTGTCGTCCCTTTGATCATTTCTTTTGGGCCAGTTCGATGGCTTCCAACACAACGCGCTTGGCGTCTTCGGCATCGCCCCATTTGCCGACCCGCACCCATTTTTCGGGCTCCAGATCTTTATAATGGGTGAAGAAATGCTCGATCTGCTGCATAACGATTTCGGGCAGATCACCACCTTCGCCAATTTTGCGATAATAGGGGAAGGTCGCATCAATTGGCACACAAAGCAGCTTCTCGTCGCCGCCATGCTCGTCTTCGAGGTTGAGAACCGCAATCGGACGACAGCGCACGACACAGCCCGGCATGAATGGCGAGCGTGCGACGACCAATGCATCAAGCGGGTCGCCATCGGGTGACAATGTATGCGGAATGAAGCCGTAATTCGCTGGATAGCGCATCGGAGTGTGCAGGATACGGTCGACAAATAATGCGCCCGAAGCCTTATCAAATTCATATTTCACCGGTTCGCCGCCAACGGGCACTTCGATGATGACGTTCAGGCTTTCTGGCGGGTTGTCGCCAATCGCAATTTTGCTAATATCCATGTAACAAGGTGGTCCTTATTTAGTTTTCGGCTGTAACAGCCGGTCAATGCCCCCCTCCTGTTCAACACCCTCTCCGGTGATTTTCTTGAGCGCCGGATAGCGCAGGCCACCCGAATGGTCGACCATAAAATTGTGATAGGCTTCACCATTTTTTGCAAAAACATCTATCTTGCCGTCGGCTCCCCGATTTTCCTCGATCGCCTGTTTGAGCGCTTCGTGACTATAGGCTGTGCCGTTGACGGCTGAGATGGTGAGACCGGATTTCAAGCCGGCTTTGAATGCGGGACTATCCCAGATCACCGATTTGATCGTTCCTTTGCTACCCATGATCAGGCCAAGGCTGTGGCTGAGGTCCAGCTGTTTGCGGCGCTTGTCATTGGCGAGGATATAGGCGCTAGGCTTGTCGATAAAGACGAGCTCGTAGCCGCCGAGCGCGAAGCCATTTTTGGGGGCGTCTGTGCTCGTCTGGTAAACCCGTTCTTGAATGAAGCCGTCCCAGTCATAGGGCTGGACCTTATTGAGCGCTGCGACGACATCCTCTTTTTCATAAGTTACCACACCCCAGTCACCATTTTTGCCGCCAAAAAAGTCGCGAGCAAAATTTTCGAGCGATTTCTTGCCATCCGATTCGCGGCGGATGATCTGGTCGGCTTCGAGCCAGATCAGCAGCCCTTCATTATAATAATCTTCTGCGCGCTGCCAACTGGACCAAGGCTTTGGCTTTCGGGCAGCAATGATCGGATCATGGGTGGTGTCGATCAACGGGCGCCACCGGCGTCCAACGCGCTGGTCCATGCCTGCCGCGATCGCCGCAAGGGCATCAAGTGTATCCTGCTTGGAATAGAGGCCCGACCGTGCGCTCAGAACATAGGTCCAGAATTGCGTCTGTCCTTCGTAGACCCATAATAGATTGTCGCGTGTTGGCTGACGGAAATCCGGCGTCCACATGCCCTGCGGGCGTCGATATTTGCCATTCCAGGAATGGATGATTTCGTGTGGCAACAGGCTACGGCGCCCCGGACCACTATCCCAATCGGTAAAATATTCCCGGTTCACGCCATTTTCGGATGACCGGTGATGTTCCAGACCAATGCCACCCATGTCCTCGGTCAGCGCGAGTAGGAAATCATAGCGGTCATAGGCACGGCTGCCGAACAGAGCCTCTGCTTCGATGACCAGCTGCCGGTGTAAATTGATATGCGCCTTTTTGGATTTCAAAAATTTTGCTTCATCTGCGACAATATTGAGATTCACGCGATTGGTTAGCGCGTGGGTTTGAAAATACCGTCCGGCAAAAACCGGGCTGTCCACCAAAGTGTCATAGTCGGTTTTTTCGTAGTTTATTGTGCTTCCTGTCTGAGATTCCGGTCGAAGGGCAGTCGCGGCCCGCCAGCCATCGGGGTAGATAGCGGTCGCCTCGACCGGAATCTGACGGACATAATAGCCCGCAGGATAAAGCGAAACCTGATGCCAGCGTAGGTTGAGCATCGACGGAGCCATGACGATCCGGCCCTGACGGCTTGTCGTGGCTGAAACGAACTCGAACTTCGCGGTAATCGTGCTGGTGTTTTCCGGAACGGTCAGATGAAAGGCAAACACATCAAGGTCGTCGCGGATCCAATCCAGCCGTTGTCCGTTTGCGCTGAACTCCAGCCCGGTGACTTTCTCAATTTCTCCGCGCGGGGCGTGATTGCCGGGCAGCCATTCGGGATAGAGCAAGGTGAGCCGGCCGGGTTGGGCAACCGGAATCGTCTGTGTGACTCGGAATATGCCCTGTTCATGATCGCGGGCATCAACTTCCAGTGTCATGGTGCCGGGATAGCGGATATCCTGTGGCGCGGGGATTATGTCCTGCGGCGCGACATAGCTTGGTTTGCTGAGGTGATCCGGCATCGCTGCCGCAGTTGTAGAAATAGAGAAGGTCAAGAAAAGACCCAATAGGCCAACCAGACGCATATGCAGAAAACCCCTTTCGTGATCAGGGCACTCGAATGGAGGTTTTTGCAACTTTCGTCCAGAGGCTTGCAGGAAATAAGCCACTTTCGCTTTGCGGCTTCTCTGGCTAAAGCGCTCCCTATGGCAAAGATACAGACACCCAAGCCGGTGCGTGGCACGCAGGATATATTTGGCGAAGAACAAGAGCGGTTCCAGCATGTGGTGGAGACGTTTGAACGCGTGCGGCGGCTCTACGGTTTCAAGGGTGTGCAAATGCCGGTCTTTGAACCGACCGCGGTTTTTGCCCGCTCCCTCGGCGAGACCACCGATGTTGTATCGAAGGAAATGTACTCGTTCGAGGATCGCGGCGGCGACAGCCTGACTCTGCGTCCCGAATTTACCGCCGGGATTTGCCGGGCCTTTCTGACCAATGGCTGGCAGCAACATGCCCCATTGAAACTGTCTGCGCATGGACCATTGTTCCGCTACGAACGGCCGCAAAAGGGCCGCTACCGCCAGTTCCACCAGCTGGATGCCGAAATTATTGGCGCCAGCGAACCGGCGGCGGATGTCGAACTATTGTGCTTTGCCGATCAGCTTTTGAAAGAGCTGGGCATTGATGATGGCGTGACTTTACAGCTGAATACGCTGGGTGATGCGGAAAGCCGGGATGCCTGGCGTGCGGCGCTGGTTGAGCATTTCTCTGACCATCAATCCGACCTGTCCGACGACAGCAAGACCCGGCTCGCAAAAAACCCGCTGCGGATATTGGACAGCAAAGCGCCCAATGATCGCGCGATCGTGGCCACGGCCCCGTCGATCGATCCATATTTGACCACCGAAGCCGCAGAATTTTTCGCGCAGGTTACCGAAGGGCTGGATAGCTGCGATGTGGCGTGGAAGCGCGACGCCAATCTGGTGCGTGGCTTTGACTATTATCGGCACACGGCGTTTGAATTCATTCCTGAGGTGGGCAGTGCGGCGGCTGAGAAAATGGGCAGTCAGAGCACCATACTCGGCGGCGGCCGGTTTGATGGCCTGATGGAAGCGCTTGGTGGACCCCATACACCGGCCGTTGGCTGGGCTGCCGGGATTGAGCGGTTGGGGATGTTGCTGGACGAGCCCGAGGCGGTAGGCCCCGACGCGATTTTCATTCCGCTCGGCGATGGTTGTGAAGCCGCTGCGATGAAGCTCATGGGTGACTTGCGCCGGTCGGATATCAGTTGTGAAATGGCCTATAAGGGCAATATGAAAAAGCGGATGCAGAAAGCCAATGCGGCCGGTGCGTCCCATGCGGTCATCATCGGTGAAAGTGAATTGGCCAATGGCGTGGTCGCGCTCAAAAACCTGGAGAGCGGTGATCAACAAGAGGTCGCGCTGGGTGATTTGGTCAAGGCGCTGACGGCATGACCACCATCACCCCCCAAAGGATTGCGCAAATCGAGGCGCGCTTTGCCGAGTTGCAGGCGATGATGGCCTCGGGCGATCTCGACAGCGACAAATTTGTTGAAGTCTCCAAAGAATATGCCGAAATCGAACCGGTTGCCGAGGCTGCCGCTCTGGTTAAAAACCTGCGCGACGAGCAAGAAGGCCTAGCCGAAATGCTGGCCGGTGACGATGCCGAGATGAAGGCGATGGCCGCTGATGAAGTGGATGGCGTGAAGAAGGCATTGGAAAAAGCCGAGCTGGCTCTCGCCTTGCAATTGCTGCCGAAAGACAGCGCCGATGACCGCCCGGCAATGATCGAAATTCGCGCCGGCACCGGCGGCGACGAAGCCGCTCTGTTCGCTGGTGATCTCTATCGTATGTATAGTCGCTATGCCGAGGATCAGGGCTGGAAGGTGGAGATGATTTCCGCCAATGCTTCGGAAGTCGGCGGGTTCAAGGAAGTCGTCGCCAATATTCAGGGCAAGGGCGTGTTCGCCAAGCTGAAGTTCGAATCCGGTGTTCATCGGGTCCAGCGTGTGCCGGAAACCGAAAGCGGCGGGCGTATTCATACGTCGGCGGCAACCGTTGCGATCCTGCCGGAGCCCGAAGAAGTCGATATCAAGATCCGCACTGAAGACCTGCGCATTGATACCTATCGGGCTAGCGGTGCTGGCGGCCAGCATGTCAACAAGACCGACAGCGCGATCCGGATCACCCATTTGCCCACTGGTATCGTAGTGCAATGTCAGGACGGCAAGTCTCAGCATAAGAATAAAGCGCAGGCAATGAAGGTGCTGGCGGCGCGTATGTACGAGCAAGAACGCGATGCGGTGCAAAGCGAGGAAGCCGAAGCGCGTAAATCGATGGTCGGCTCCGGCGACCGGTCCGAGCGCATCCGTACCTATAATTATCCGCAAGGCCGGGTCACCGATCACCGGATCAATGTGACGCTGCACAAGCTTCCGGAAATTATCGAAGGCGGCGCGCTGGGTGAAATGATCGATGCGCTGATTGCAGAGGATGAAGCCAGCCGGCTCGCCAATCTAGATGGGTGACGCCGCCGGCGCCCTGCGCGAGGCAGCGCAGAGACTGAGTGAAATATCCGATAGTCCCCGTCTCGATGCGGAATTGCTGATGGCGCATGCCTTGGGTATGGAACGGTCTGAATTGTTGTTGAAACTACCGGAACTGACAACACCCGATATATTTTCAGCGCTGGTCGAGCGCCGCCAGAAATCTGAACCGATCGCCCATATCATCGGCGCGAAGGAATTTTGGGGCCTCGATTTTCAGGTCTCGCCTGATGTTCTTATCCCGCGCCCCGACAGTGAATTGCTGATTGAATCGGCAGTGGGAATGTTCGCATCGGAGCCTCCGCAAAAGATACTTGATCTCGGCACCGGCAGTGGCGCGCTTCTGCTTGCCGCTTTGCAGGAATTTCCGGATGCGAGAGGTGTGGGGATTGATGCCAGCGCCGCCGCCTTGCAGATTGCCCATAATAATGCCGACAGGCTGGGCTTTGCGGATCGCGCTCGTTTTCTGATGCTGGACTGGACGCGGCCTGACTGGGAGAAGGCTCTGGGCTCCGGCTTTGATCTGATCCTCGCCAATCCGCCCTATATCGCAAAAAATACGCGGCTTTCCGCTGATGTCGGGGATTTTGAGCCCCATGAAGCGCTGTTTGCCGGAGAAGAGGGGCTGGATGACTATAAGATCATCATTCCCGCGCTCGAAAAACTGCTTTCTCCAGCCGGTGTTACCATGCTCGAAATTGGCTTTGACCAAGCGAATATCGTTTCGGAAATGGCTGAGAAAAGAAGTTATCATGTTGAATTAAAACAAGATTTAGGAAAAAATGATCGTTTGTTGATCCTGCGGAGGTAAAAAGGGCTTGGTTTTGCCGAAACGACTCGCTAAGACTTGCTCAGGCCCAGATGATTTCTGGCTTTTTCCCTAAAATTTCTGGCCTGCCCCCAACTCGATAATGTTGCTGGTTTTCGGCGCTTATTTGTCTTGTACGGGCTGCTGTGGACGGGTTGTCTGCGGCGCAATCGCCACCAG
Organism: Parasphingorhabdus sp.; assembly: GCF_039939955.1. Taxonomy (GTDB): domain Bacteria; phylum Pseudomonadota; class Alphaproteobacteria; order Sphingomonadales; family Sphingomonadaceae; genus Parasphingorhabdus. Next base: position 379,844 of record NZ_JBDVHS010000002.1, read on the forward strand.
AGTGTGGCTATAACTTGAGAGAGACCAAGTTTATTAGCGGTATAAGGATACCTACAATTTGATGAACAATCGTCAGCCTGGCCGCCGTGGGCGCGGCCGGAACACCAATAACCGTAATCAGGGCAACCGCGGTGGCGGAGTAGATCGCGATAATCGTATTGATAACCGCGCGCGCGGCAATGCTGCGCAGATGCTCGATAAATATAAGAAAATGGCGCAGGATGCACAGGTCAATGGTGACCGCGTTAACGCGGAATATTATCACCAATTTGCCGATCACTATTTCCGGGTCAATGCTGACACGCAGGCGCGCCGTGAAGAACAGCGGCTTGCTCGGGAAGAAAATCGCAACGACAATCGCGGCAATGGTTCAGGCCAGAATGAATCCGGCGATCGGAACAACGATAAGGATGGCGATAATGATCGTGGCCGTCCGCAGCAAAACCGCCAACAGCGCGATGATCGTAGCGACCGAGCTGACAATGCAGCGGGTAGTGCGCCGGACGAGAAGAAACCGGTTCGCAGCCGTCGTCCGCGTAAGACCGAAAACACCCCTGCGGCCAATGAAACAGCGGAGCAAAATGGTGAGAGCAACGGTTTGGATGCCAGCGCTTTGCCGCCCGCAATTTCGCAGTCGACAGAGGTTGAAGTTGAAAAGAAACCGGCTCGCAAGAAGCGGGTCGTAAAGCCAAAAGCCGCTGAAGAAAGCGACGCTATCTAGCTTCTTTCACCGGGCTGATCTGCCGTTAGAGCGCTTTTTCCAACCAAGCCGGCAGGTTGAGCGTCTTTAGGTCATCGATGCGTCGATGTTCGACGGATATGTTATCGTCCGGATAGGCGATGCGCTGACGCTTTTCGTCGGCTTGGTCGATCGGCACAACGGCCATCCGCCGGTTCACCTTTTGCCGGTAGTTCATCCGCGCTGTGTTTTCCTGCCCAACATAACAGCCCTTGGTAAAGCTGACGCCGTTGAGTTCCGATGCATTGCATTCGAGCCATAATGTCTTGTCGCTGCCCAGCTCGGCGCTTCCTTCGGTTACGCCCAGAGACAGGCGATGTTTGCGATAGTCGTTCTCTGCACCGTCACCGATGCCTGCGTCGCCGAGCCACCGGTGGCCCAAATCTGCCAGTCTTGGATCAACCGGCTGGTCCTCAGCCTTCAAGGACCAGTACACGCCGATCATATCATCTTGTGCGATTTCAATCTTTCGCCGCAAGCGATAGAGTTTGAGACGGCGGACAAGCCCGTCAGCTTGCTCTTTTTCGCAGTCGATCAGGATATTGTCCTCATCGGCCCATAAAAAGAAATCGAACAGGACTTTGCCTTGAGCCGCGAGCAGCGCCGACCATTGCGGTGCGCCGGGCACAACAGCTGCCATATCCTGAGTCACCAATCCTTGCAGAAACTGCTTGATGTCTTCGGAGCCATCTGTGGCGGACAGGCGAATGATCGCACGGTCATTAAGTCTGGTTTCGGTCATAGCATTTAGGTAGGGTGTATGGAGTGAAAAACCAAGCCTCGCACGGAGCAATATGACCGATAAGATCACCATTCGCCGCCCTGATGACTGGCACGTCCACCTTCGTGATGGTGCCATGCTGGAGGCAGTTGCTTCCTATACGGCTCGGCAATTTACGCGTGCCATCGTCATGCCCAATCTTTCTCCGCCAGTGACCAGCGCCACCAGCGCCGCCGCTTATCGTGACCGGATCATGGCAGCATTGCCAGCGGGATCCGACTTTACGCCGCTGATGACTTGCTACCTCACCGATGATGCCGATGCAGATGATATTGCGAGCGGCCACGCAGAAGGCATTTTTACCGCCGCAAAGCTTTATCCCGCCAATGCGACGACCAACAGTGCGCACGGCGTGACGGATGTGGCGCATATCATGCCGGTGCTTGAACGGATGCAGGATATTGGGATGCCGTTGCTGGTGCATGGGGAAGTGACCGATGGTGACATCGACATTTTTGACCGTGAGGCGGTGTTCATTGATCGTATCATGGGAAAGCTGATCCAGTCATTGCCGAACCTGAAAGTGGTATTTGAGCATATTACGACCGAACATGCGGTACAATTTGTCGATAGTTCTGGTCCGAATGTCGCGGCTACGATCACGCCGCATCACCTGCATATCAATCGCAATGCGATGTTCGATGGTGGCATTCGCCCGCATGCTTATTGCCTGCCCGTGGCGAAGCGCGCATTGCATCAGCTGGCGCTGCGGAAAGCGGCGACGTCTGGTTCGTCGAAATATTTCCTAGGTACCGACAGCGCTCCGCATGAAATCCACGCCAAAGAATCGGCTTGCGGCTGTGCAGGTATTTTTAACGCACCTTATGCATTGGAAAGCTATGCGGCGGTGTTTGACGAAGAGGGCGCGCTCGACCGGCTAGAAGGATTTGCCTCTGAGCATGGCCCAAAATTCTATGGCCTGCCCTGCAATGAAGGCCGGGTCAGTCTGGAACGACGGCCTGCCCTTATTCCCGAGAATATAGATGCTGCGGGATCCCCGTTGGTGCCTTTTCATGCGGGCGCGACATTGAATTGGCAAATCGTCGAAAATTGACGTGTAACGGGTGACGATGATAGACCCCGTTGTTCAACTCCTGGCTTGTCAGGATTTTCCAACCCATTGGACTAGAAAAATCGGGCGCAGCTAATGGGGAAGGTTCTGGAAAGCCACTTCAGGAGAAGCCTGAATGCCCGAATCCGATCCGAACGAACCGAATGAAGAAGATGCACTTTCTGGAACTTATCCGGAGGGCTATTCGCGCGATATCCGCCACGTCATCGAAGCGGAACGCGAATATATAGAAGAGCGCCGTAAATCACAGCCTTGGCATCGATTTTATAATCGCGACAAGGCTGAGGCAGATGAGAGTCCAGAAGTGGATGAGCAAGAGCCGCGCTATTTGGGCCTGGCGATATCCGGGGGCGGCATCCGATCGGCCGCCTTTGCGATAGGTGCCATGCAGAAGCTGCACCGGGCCGATATCTTGCCCCAGTTTGACTATATGAGCACGGTCTCGGGTGGCGGCTATGCAGGCGGCGCCCTGACCTGGTTTCTGTCCAACTCGGAATCACAGGAGCAATATTTCCCCGGAGATGGATTTGGTGGCCGCCGTTTCAACATGATCGGCACAAACTTCCCGTTTCGCGAAAAAGAGGGCTCGAAATCGAAACATGATCCCGAGCCAACGGGTCTGCCCTTCAAGCGGGATATTATCGATTATATCCGTCAGCGCAGCGCCTATATGCAGCCGGGTGCCGGTCTGGACGCTTTTTCGGCGACCATCGTGGTTGTCCGTTCCATGCTGACCTCGCTAACGGCCTATCTGTCGATCTTGTCTTTTCTATTTGCCGGAATCCTGTGGAGCCTTGGCTTTCTTGATGGTCTGCTACCCCAGATTTCTAACAATGTTGCCAGCCTGTCTAATCTGATTGATGCGCGTCTGGGGGCATGGATAAACGATGGAGAGATATCGGTTTTTCTGAAGATACCCTTGTGTCTTTCTGCGGTGCTGGTTCTGATCTGGGTCTCTTATTCGCTGTTCACCGCTTTCCCGTGGAGCAAGAGACGAGCGGTGTTCTTCCGGAGTTTTATCGAACGATATGGCGGTGTCTTGACCAAATTCACGGTTGGATTCTTTGTCCTGGGCCTGTTGGATCAGGGATATTCGCAGAAGGAGCTTTTCGGATATAATCTGGCGGATTGGAGCGAGATGGTCGCGCCGGTCATTACCGGTCTTGGTGCCGTGGGTGGGTTGGCCAGCCGGCATTTGCTTAGCGCCAATCGGGGGCTGAAAAGTCCGATCACCTTCGGTATCATCAGCAATGGTTCCGTCAGTTTATTGATGCTTGGCTTTGCCATGATTTCGGTCATTCTGGGGCATAAGCTCCATGGCCTTCTCTTGGATGGCGACCTTTTGACATTCTTCGGTCTTTTTGCCGGGTTCTTCGTCTTCTGGGCATATGCCAACATCAATTTTTCCGGACTGCACCGGATGTATCGTGATCGATTGATGACGAGCTTCATGCCCAGCCGCAAGGCTGTTCGCGATGATGATGTAGCCGGACAAACGCCCGCTGATCTTGCGAAAGTCCACGAGATGTGCGCGCCGCGAACCGATGGTCCCTATCATATCATCAATACCAATGTTGTCTTGACCAAAGGGGAGAATGCACGCTTTCGCAGTCGGCGCGGCGACTCCTTCATCTTAAGTCCGCTCTTCAGTGGTTCGGAAGCCACCGGGTGGATTCGAACGGATCAGTGGCTTGTCCATGACAAGAGCCCGGAGTTTGGATTTCTGAACCGCAGCGTTTTGAAGCCGGTCTGGCCGGTCACGCTGCCGACAGCTATCGCGATTTCCGGTGCTGCGCTGAACCCGCGGACTGGCGCCGACGGACGCGGCCCAACCAAGAAATTTTCTTTGTCGTTGATGCTGAACCTGCTGAACCTGCGGCTTGGTTACTGGATCCCCAACCCCAATCCGAAAGGCCAGCAACGGCGGCTGCCCATCCCACCCTGGAAACGGAAAGACGGCAAGCCCAGAGTGAAGCTTTTTCGCAGCCGCATTTTCCCGCCCAATTTCCTATATCCGGGCTTTCTGCAATCGCTCATCGGTTTGCGCAGCGAGTCCGAATCCGGCTGGATAGAATTGAGCGACGGCGGTCATTTCGACAATACTGGCCTCTACGAATTGTTTCGTCGACGACAGAAAACCATCGTTTTTCTGGACGGTTCGGCTGATCCCCAATCACGCTTTTCCAGTTTTTCCAACGCCCTGGAAAAAGCCTTTATCGACTTTGGGGTTACGGTAGAATTTTTTGACAAAGATGAGCATGATCAGACGAACAGCTTCAGTTTCCAGAATATGGTACAAGGATCAGGCAGAGATAAAGACGATCCCGTCTCCGGAATATTGAACTTCAGCAAATTTGGTTTCGCCGTTGGAGAAATTTTCTATCCGAACGCACAGGGCCGGCGGGTTCGCAAAAAGGGTGATGATCGCTGTTTCCTATTCTATATAAAAACGTCGATGATCAAAGGGCTTCCGGCGCGTCTATATTCCTACAAATCGGAAAACGAACAATTCCCCGATGAACCCACCAGCGATCAATTTTTCAGCGAACAACAATTTGAAGCCTACCGAATTCTTGGGTTTTTCCTAGCCGATCAGATGATTGATGAAGTGCGGCGTTTCAAACCTTTGGCGAAGGCGCTGAAAATCAAGAGATGGGGGAATGAAAAGCAAGCCGCGGACTGGCCAGTGCTCAAGTCTTGAATCTTTAAGCGGAGGGAGCTTTCCGTGTTGCCTTACCCGCCAAAAAGGAATCGGTCGAATAGATCGCAAGGCTGGTCCAAATGAGCAGGAAGCAAATGATATGCGACGGGGTTAGCTGCTCCTTGTAGATCAATACGCCGACGAAAAACTGGATTGTCGGCGCCAGATAATTCAACAGGCCGATCGCCCCGAGGGTCATTTTTTTGACCGCTGCGGCAAAAAGCACCAGCGGTATCGCCGTGACGATGGCACCGCCGATCAGCAATAGGTCAATGGTTCGGTCATCGCCTAGATGCTGGCTTGGGGCAACGGGTGCCGCGCCGAAGGATATCCAGATCAGGAACAGGGTGAAGGGCAGAAAGAGAATCCCGGTCTCAGCCGTCAGCCCGACGATAGGACCAATATCGGCGATTTTACGGACCAGACCATAGCAGCTCCAGGACGCGGCAAGAGCGAGGCTGATCCACAGCGTGTCCAGCGCTTGTACGGCGAGTACGGAAACACCGGCGGCGGCAATCGCAATGGCGATCCACTTGTTGCGGGTGAGTTTCTCGCCAAGGAATATCCTGCCGAGAAAGACGCTGAGTAGAGGGCTGATAAAATAGCCGAGGCTGGCCGCCAGGATATGATCGGCGTGGACGGCCCAGACATAGATCAACCAGTTGGCTGCGATGAGACAGGCGCTAGCCAGCATGGCCCAGCGCAGTTTACTATCGGCCAGCGCTGTCGTCAGGCCGACGAGATTTTTCCGGAAATAGAGAATGAGCAGCAACAAGGGTACCGACCAGACGATACGATGTGCGACCACTTCCAATTCGCCGACGCTTTGCAGTTGCTTGAAATAGATCGGCATCAGACCCCAGAAAATGCACGCGATCAGCGCTTGCATGAGGCCGATACGGCTGGTGGCTGGTGCAGAGGACATAGACTAGCGCCTAAGCTCTGTCTCTCTGTCCGGCAATCAAGAAATCCTATTGTCCGGGAAACCCGGCGACGGGGTCAGATAATGCCGCCACCGATCCAGAGCCGCAAGGCGCAGATCCCCATGACAATCATGCAGAAATACATGCCGCTTGTCCGGGAAGAAATAAGTCCGAACAGGGCGCCGATGCCTGCGATGGGCAGGATCAGCCAGTTGGTCCATCCCAATAGCGGGACCAGACCGATAAAGGACAGGATGAGGGCGATAACGCCGATGAAGATTGAAATCAGATTAGCCATAACTGTATTATAGGCATAGATCACTTGATTTTCAAGTGATTGTGTTAAGAGCCGCGATATGGATTGAATAAGGGAAGGGCAGGATTCGTGGCAGATATTTCTTCTTTAACTATTGAAACGGACCGTTTGATTCTGCGTCCGCCTAGTGGCGAAGACTTTGATCAATGGGCCATGTTTCAGTCGGATGAAGCGACGATGAAATTCATTGGCGGTGTCAAAAGCCGGTCAGAAAGCTGGCGGGATCTATGCGCCGTAGTGGGAGCCTGGCATGTTCGCGGCTATGGGATGTTTTCTCTGATCCTAAAAGATAGCGGAAAATGGATTGGTCGCATTGGTCCCTGGTATCCGGACGGCTGGCCGGGCACCGAAGTGGGCTGGGCGGTGGTGCCGGCATATGCCGGTAAAGGCTATGCGCTGGAGGCTGCGGTCGCCAGTATGAACTATGCGGTCGATACGTTGGGCTGGGATGATATATGCCACACCATCGATCCGGACAATCTTGCCTCGATCAAATTGGCCCAGCGGCTGGGTTCGACCAATAGAGGGCCGACCAATCTCCCGAATCCCTATCAGGATGCAAGGGTTGACGATTGGGGGCAATCCCGCGAACAATGGCAGGAGAATAGAAAAAAATTCCAATAGGAGAGTCGGCCATGGCAGAAGATCGCTATCTTGATCCCACGCGAGAACATTTTGATGCATTCAAGGCGCTCCCCCGCGACGTACCGATTAACATGCTCAACCTGCTCCGCTTCCACAGCGATGCACAATATCCTGCAGACAATCCCAACGCCTCGAAAGGCTGGACCGGCGAACGTGCTTATGCCGAATATGGCAAGACCAGCGGACCGATATTTGAACGGGTTGGCGGCACGATCCTCTGGCGTGGGCAGATGGAGTGTATGGTGATCGGGCCAGATGATAAGCAGTGGGATTCATCCTTCATTGCCCGCTATCCGAATAGCGGTGCGTTCATGGAAATGGTAACGGATCCTGAATATAAAAAGGCAGTGGTCAATCGTCAGGCGGCTGTGCTGACGTCCCGTCTGATCCGATTTGGTGAGATGGACGGACCAAATACTTTCGGCTGAAATGCCAATAACGTGCATAAGATAAGAATATACAGGTTATAGCTTCCAATATGCCAAATGAATAATTAATGCTTTTGTGCGTATCTATGCCCTTAGATTCAGGAGCAAATCATATGTCTCACTTTTCGCGTCCCCTATTATTATCTGCAGCAGCCTTCGCCTTGCCGCTGACGCTTGCTGCCTGCGGTAGCAATGAAACCAGCGAAGAAGATCTGGCGAAACTGGACGAAAATCTGACGTCCGATCCGGCAATGAATGATGCATTGGAAGGGGCAATTCTGTCCGACCCTGATCTCACGGATCAGGCAAACCGCAATGCCATCCGCGGGGCCAATGGTGCCGCAGACGGATCGGTGCCGGCGGGGACTGGCGAAGATGGCAGCGCGGCTGCGAAGGCCGCGCTTGGCGGGAAAATGCTGGTGGCACCAAAGCCCAAGCAAATGACCGCAGCCGATGGAGCCATGACGTTAGGGGATAAAGCGGAACTGGCGGCGGCACGCCGTAGCAGTCCTGTCTGTAAAGAAAAGCTGAGCTACGATATGCGGTGGGCCAACCGGATGCCGCCGGAATTTACGGTCTATCCAAAAGCGGCTGTGCAAGAAGCGGCTGGCAGATGCGACCTTCGTGTGGTCAGTTTCACAACCGCGACGCCGATTAAGAGCATTGTCGATTTCTATTATACCAAGGCAGAGCGTGGTGGATATGATGCTGAATATCTGTTGCGGGGTAGCGAGCATGTGCTGGGAGGCACGAGGTCAAAGGATGACGGCGCCTATGTAATCACCCTGAACAAACGTTCCGGTGGTGGAACGGTTGTCGATATTGTTGCCAGCAAGGGCCGCTAGTTTAGAATAGCCAAAGCCGGATAGCGCATTGCAACTATCCGGCATGCAAAGGTGGCCCGCTCCGGCCACCTTTTTTGTTCATTCCCGGTAACTGCCGCCGCCGTCGACAGTAATGTCATTGGCGGTGGTGAAACTGCTCATATCGCTGGCGAGCCAGAGCATCGCATTGGCGACTTCCTCCGCCTTACCAACCCGATTGATCGGATGGTTGCGGTTGAACACTTCGACCGCTTCCTCATGCGATCCAGGATAGGCCGCAAGATAGCGCTGGTACATTGGCGTGTCGATTGCACCCGGATGTACGGTGTTCACGCGCACCGGATATTTTTCCGCCGCACAGTGAAGGGCAAGCGATTTGCTTAGCGATGTGACCGCTGCCTTGCTCGCGCAATAGGCCGCGAACTGGGCGCCGGGACGCATGGCCAGCATCGAACCAATGTTGACGATCGCTCCGTTCTCGCCGCTTTCCAGAATAGCGGGCAGTCCGACACGGCAGCCATAGAAGGTGCCCTGCATATTGATATCGATGGTGCGATTCCAGCTTTCCAGCTCGACCTCGTCCACAGAGCCCGGTTCCGAAATACCGGCAACATTGAAAAGCGTGGTCACCTTGCCGAAGCGTTTCTTGGTGGCGTCGACGGCGGCTTGCCATTGGTCAAGGTCGCGCACATCCAATTCCACCGCGTCCGCGCGTTCACCCAAAGAGGCAGCATGCTCTTTCGCTTTGTCGATCTGAATATCGGCAAGCATCACGGAGCCGCCTTCTTCGATAACGCGCTGCCCGGCCGTGCCGCCAATGCCTTCGGCACCGCCAGAAATCAGCGCAACTTTTCCATCCATCAAGCCCATGATATTTTCCTATTTCGGTCTATTTTTTGTCGAATATGATCGGCAAATTGCTCAGTCCGCGCAACATCATATTGGGCGGATAGTTTAGTTCTGCCCCCTCTTTGATCCGGATATTGTCCATGCGTTCCGCAAATTGCTGGAAGGATACGGTCATTTCCTTGCGCGACAGCATATTGCCGACGCACATGTGGATGCCTTTGCCAAAAGCCATATGGGTGCGGGCGTTCTTTCGGTCGACCTGGAATGCATTCGGGTTTTCAAACTGCTTCGGATCGCGGTTTGCCGCATGATAACGCATCATCACCATCGCGCCTTTGGGCAGCATCACACCGCCCAGCTCGGCGTCGCGGTGCATCACCCGCCAGATGCCGGAAGATCCGCTCGACATGCGGAGCACTTCTTCAACCGCGTTGGGGATGAGCGATGGGTCGTCTTGAATCTTTTTAAACTGATCCGGATTGGCTGCGAAAAGCCGCATGCCTTCGGCCAGCGCCGCAGTTGTGGTTTCATTGCCCGCAACCATCAATTGCTGCACGATGGACAAGGATTCTGCATCATCAAGCGGGCGTTCGCCATCAACTTGGGCATTGACCAGATCCGAGAGGATATCGTTTTTCGCTTCCTTGCGGCGCTCGTCCATATTGGCCTTTAGCGCGTGCTGATATTCCACCACTTCGCGCTCGGTTTCCAATTGCCGTTCGCGGGTCATCATGCCGGATAGTCGATCGACAAAGGCGTTGGTCCAGCGTTTGATGGTGTGCGCATCGGCGACGTCGAGTCCCAATTGCACGGCAATTGTGCGGACCGGCATCGGGATGGCATATTCCTCGACAAATTCGCATTCGCCTTTGTCAATGAAGCCATCAATCAGCTCGTTGGACATTTCCCGCATGCTGTCTTCCAGCTTGTTCACCTTGGGCATGGAGAACGCGAGATTGACCAGTTTGCGGAACCGTGTGTGTACCGGTTGATCTGCGGTCAATAATGTGTTGACCTGTGGCCAGCCCTTGGCCTGGATGGCTTGCAATTCCTCGTCATTTTCGAGCTCTTCTTCCGACTTTCCACCCGAAAGTAGAGCGTTGAAATTGTTTGAAAAGTCATCCAATCGGCCAACGGCCTCGGATATCAAGTCATAGTCGAGCACGACATAGGTGCCGCTGGCTTCATCGAAAAAGACAGGGCTGTTTGCCCGCTTCTCTTCATAGAAATCAAACGGATCAACCAATATATCTGGCTGGAAAAGAGATTTGGATACGGCTTCGTTCATGGCAAATTCCTGTTGAAACTAGTCAAAAGACGGGGTGGGTTTGCCTTCCGCATTATAAACGGGTCCTTCGGCATCCACCCGATATTTGGCACTGACGGCGTTGGTCAGGCCAAAGCTACCGATATGGGCAAGCATGTTAGCATAGTGGACATCTTGAAAATGTTGGGCGAGCGCGTCTTCGTCGGTCCATTCCTCGAAGACTTCGATGCGGGCCGGATTGTGGAGATCTGCGCACCAGCTATAGCATAGGCACCCGGCCTGCGACAGCGCGCCATCAATATAGGGCTGTGCTTTCTTCAGACATTCTTCGCGTGTCTTAGGGTCCACATCAATATGGGCGGCGATCAATATTTTGGCCATGTTTCAAACCCTCCTAAAGCTTGTTTCCGCCCAGTTGGGCAACGATATTGAATATGCGTTTGCTGTACAGCCATTGGCCGTCGACTTTCACAAATTCATCGTCATAGCGCCCGCCCGCAATGCGCGGTTCGCCCTTTTCGACCAATATCTCGTGGGTCTGGTACCGGCCCGATGCGGTGTCGCCGGTGATGGCAAGGCTGCCCGGTATGCCGAGGAAGCTGACGGCATCAAACTGGCTCATGGCGCCGTTCCATAGATTCACGATATTCTCGCGACCCACCACTTCGGTGCCCATTAGCGACCAGACAGCGTCTTCCGTCCATAATGCGCCCCAGTCATCGGGATCTTTGCGCAGCACGGCATCGCAATAGGCGTCGTGCAATTCCCGGATGGCCAACCGGTCTTCTATTGGTCCTGAAAACATGGACTCATCCTCTCCTGATTATGGGAGAGACTACACGGCAAAACCGCTGCAAAGACAAGCTGCCATAAGTGCTAGCGGGGGGTGATCAATCGCCGCTGATGCGCTCGATATCAGCGCCGACGGCCGCCAATTTCTCTTCCAGCCGTTCATAGCCGCGGTCGAGATGGTAGATGCGCTGTAACTTGGTTTCACCTTCGGCTGCCAGCCCGGCAATGGCGAGACTCATCGAGGCGCGCAAATCGGTTGCCATGACTGGCGCACCGGTCAGTTTCTTGACGCCCCGTACCACCGCGGTGCGGCCCTTGGTTTCGATATCTGCGCCCATACGGTTGAGTTCGGGCACATGCATATAGCGGTTTTCGAAAATCGTCTCGGTAAGTACGCTGGCACCATCGGCGAGGCAGAGCATTGCCATTAATTGCGCCTGCATATCAGTGGCCAGTCCGGGATAAGGTGCGGTGGACAGGGTAAGCGGCTGGAGCTTGCCGTCGGACGAAACCTTGATACCTTTGGCGTGGATGTCGACCGCAAGGCCGGCAAGGCGCAAGGCATCGAGTGTTGCTTCCATTTCGTCCGCCTTGGCCGCCAGTAGATCGACTTCTCCGCCGGCGATACCGACCGCGCAGGCATAGCTGCCCGCTTCGATCCGGTCCGACATCACCCGATAGGTGCAGCCGTGCAGTCGATCGACGCCATGGATGGTCAATGTGGAGGAGCCAATGCCTTCAATTTCGGAACCCATGGCGACCAGCATATTGCACAAGTCGACGATCTCCGGCTCCCGCGCCGCATTTTTCAGAACGCTTGTGCCGTTGGCCAGCACCGCCGCCATCAACGCGTTTTCCGTTGCGCCGACCGATACGACCGGAAAGGAAAACTCGCCGCCGGGCAAACCGCCATCGGGTTGGCGCGCGATGACGTAGCCGCTGGTGGTTTCGATTGTGGCGCCGAGCGCTTCTATAGCCTTGAGATGCAGATCAATCGGCCGGTTGCCGATGGCGCAACCACCTGGCAGCGAGACCCGGCATTCACCGGCACGCGCCAACAGCGGACCAAGCACCAAGATCGAGGCCCGCATTTTGCGAACGATATCATAAGGTGCTTCGGTTGAGGTGATCTTGCCCGCTTTTAGTGTCATGACCCGGCCGAAATCTTCCGGTCTTGCGCCTTCAATAGTGGTAGATACGCCGAGCTGGTTGAGCAGATGCCCAAAACTGTCGACGTCGGCTAGCCGTGGCAGGTTGCGTAGAGTGACCGGTTCTTCGGTCAGCAGCGCGCAAGGCAGCAGGGTCAGGGCGCTATTTTTGGCCCCCGAAATCGGGATTGTGCCAGACAGCCGATTGCCGCCACGTATCGAGATAATATCCATGGTCTAGCATTTACCGAAAATGGCGATGCAGGCAAGTCTATTGCGGCCGTTGCAACCGGCCCTATAGGCTAGGGTTGCTAGTTTCGTAGCAACCCTAGCGCGGCATAGGCGTTTTCTACGGTTGGTTGCGCCATCGCAGAAGCTTTCTCTGAACCGCTTCGTAAAATTGCGTCAATAGCCGTTTTGTCCTTCCGCAATTCCTCAAATCGCTCGCGGATTGGCGATAATTTGCTCACCGCCAGATCGGCAAGCGCCGGTTTGAAATCCCCAAAGCCTTTGCCACCATATTCGGCGAGCACAGCGTCCTGCGGTTGATCGGCGAGCGCAGCATATATGCTGACCAGATTTTTGGCTTCCGGACGATCATCGAGATCTGCCAGATTGTCGGGCAGCGGCTCAGGGTCCGTCTTCGCCTTTTTCATTTTGCGCGCAATTGTGTCATTGTCATCGCTCATGTTGATCCGGCTCAGATCGGATGGATCGGACTTGCTCATTTTGGCGGCACCATCGCGGAGGCTCATGATCCGGGCGGCGGTTTTACCAATGAAGGGTTCCGGCAGCAGAAATGTTTCGGTCCCGGTATCACTGTTAAATTTCGACGCGATGTCACGAGCCAGTTCAAGATGCTGTTTCTGGTCTTCGCCAACGGGCACATGGGTGGCTTGATAGACGAGAACATCGGCGGCCTGCAGCACTGGATAGCCATATAGGCCGAGCGAGGATCGTTGCTTATGTTTGCCCGACTTTTCCTTGAACTGGGTCATCCGGTCCAACCAACCCATGGGGGTGTTACAAATCAGCATCCAAGCCAGCTCGGCATGCGCTGGAACCCGGGCCTGATTGAACAGGATCGATGTGTCCGGATTGACACCCGCCGCGACCAGCGCGGCAACCATTTCACGGCAATTATTGGAAAGCTCTTCGGGGTCGTTGTGAACCGTGATGGCATGCAGGTCAGCCAGAAAGAATAGACATTCTCCCTCGTCCTGCATTTTCACCCAATTTTTGATCGCGCCCAGATAATTTCCGAGATGGAGATTGCCCGTAGGCTGGATGCCCGATACCGTCCGCATTGCTTTAACTTCCTTCGTTTGCGGCCTCTTCCGCCGCTTTCTTCTTGGTCAACATGCTGATCTTGTCGCGATCAATCGCGCCGGTCAGCCATGCGAGCGCCGCATAAACCAGTCCGCCGACGCTGACCAGAGCGGTTATCGAACCGACCCGTTCCCAAATTGTGCCGTCATACAGGCTATCGCCGATCGGGGCCGCATAGACGAGCACAGCGGCCATGCCTGCCGCCGACAAAGTGATCCGGCCGATCCGGAGCAAGAGCGACCATTCCAGATGATAATGTCCTCTGGAATGGAGCATGTAATAGAGCATCGCGCAATTGCACCAGGCCGCCACAGCACCGGCAAATGCGAGGCCGATGATTCCATAGATTGGGATCAATAGGAGATTGAGGCCGATGTTGATGATCAAGGAAATCGCAGCCGTATAAACCGGGGTTTTGGTATCTTTCCGAGCGAAGAAGCCAGGGATAAGCACTTTGACCAATACATATGCGGGAAGCCCTACGACCAGAGCGGCCACGACATTGGCCGTCGTCTGGCCATCGCTCGCGAGAAAATTCCCGCCAACATAGAAGGATGTGACCAAAGGTCCGGCGGCAAAGAATAGAGCGATCGCAGCGGGAATGGTCAGTAGCATCGCCAGTTCAATGGCATTGCTTTGCAATCGCTGTGCGCCGGCCTGATCATCCTTGGCGATGAAGCGGGACAGGGCGGGCAGAATAGCCGTGCCCAGCGCGATGCCGATGATGCCCAGTGGCAATTGATTCAGGCGGTCAGCCATAGCCAGATAGACGAAAGAGCCTTCCGGCAAGCGGCCGAGGAAGAATAGATCGATGAAACGGCTGACCTGATAGATGCCGGCACCGAAAACCGCGGGCAGGATCAGTATGCCCAATTCTTTCACATCGGCGGTGAGGCGCGGCATTTTTATGGGGAACCGAAACCCGGTCTTGCGGGCCCAATAGTAAAGCCAGAGCATCTGGATCAGCCCGGCCGATGCAACGGCTATCGCCAGAAAATAGGCGGTTTGACGCGGATCACTGCCATCATTTAACAGATAGGCCGCGAGCAAGGCTGTAATCATGCATATGTTGAGCATGATTGGTGCCGCCGCCGCTGCCGCGAACTTGCTCAGCGAGTTTAAGATCGCCGCAAATAATGTCGTGATGCTGATCAGACCGAGATAAGGAAAGGTTATGCGGGCGAGAGACAGGGAAAAACTACCGGACCGACCGCCTTGTCCAAAATCATCGATGAGCCAGATTAGGCCGGGCATGACCAACATCATGACGGCGGTAAACACCAGCAGCACAGGAACAAAAACCGATAGCACATCGACGACGAAATTCTGGGCCGCCGTCCGGTCGGCGTCTTCTTCCATCTTGCGGTTGAACAAAGGCACAAACGCCGCCGAAAAGGCACCTTCGGCGAACAAGCGGCGGAAGATATTGGGCAGCTGAAACGCCAGCTGCCAAGCATCAGCCGCTGCGCCCGCGCCGAGTATCCGGGCGAGCATGATGTCGCGGACAAATCCGAAAATGCGGCTGACCATCGTCAACCCGGCAATGGTGCCAGTGGATTTGAGCAGGTTCATGCCTGCTATCCTAGCAGGGTCGTTTAAGCGTTGCCAACTGGCTGATCGCCCGCTTGCTCTGCTGCCATTTGTTCACGCTGCTGCATATAGAGCGCTGTAAAATCAATTGGTTCCAGCAGCAAAGGCTGGAATCCAGCATCGCGTACGGTTTCGGAAACAATTGCCCGTGCAAAGGGGAAGAGGAGCCGAGGAGCTTCTGCAAATAAGAACGGATGGGCTTGTTCTTCGGAGACGTTGCGCAATCCAAAAAGGCCGCAATAGAGAAGCTCTACTGCGAACGCGACGCCTTCGTCTGCTTTTGCGGTGACGTCAATTTTCAGTTCGACCTCATGGACCTCATCCGAGACTTTGGACGAACCGATATTGAACTGCACATCAATCTGTGGCTGCGCGTTCCACTGATAAACGTCTGGAGCGTTTGGATTTTCGACCGACAGATCTTTCACATATTGCGAAATCACGCCAATTTGCGGTTGAGTATCTGCGCCATTGGCAAGCGGGTCTGGCGTCGTCACATTTCCAGTCGGTGCCGTTCCGGTTTCGTCTTTTTCATTCTCATCAGCCATCGGGCTTGTCCTTTCGGAAAATCAGTCAAACATGTCCTTTGGCGCATATTGCCGCGCCATTCGCAGCGCGCCTAGCAGGGGACGGAACCAAGGGCAATGAAAGAGTAATGCTGGTCATCGGAGCTTCCTATTTTCAAGAATTTGTCAGCACGGGTTCACATATTGATTGATAGAAGAGGCTAGCTGATTGCGGCATAGTGGCTTTTCCACTAATGCCATTTGAAACTAGGCCTTTTTCTGCCTATATATAGGGCAACAGGAAAGATTGGATTCTGAAGTGACCATCGAAATTATATTATTGGCAATGGTAGCGGCTTTTCTTGGCCTGCGCCTATATTCTGTGCTGGGCAAACGCACCGGTCACGAACAAGAGCATATGCCTCGGAATATAGAACCGCGCACAAATGACCGGCAGCCTCTAGATGATGTTAAACCGCATGTGCCAGACATTGTTCCTGCGCCTGCTAGTGCGCCTGCGATGGTTTACGATAGCAGCGCCGAATCTGGCATGCGTGCAATCCTAAACGCTGACCGCAATTTTGATGTCGGCCGGTTTGTCGAAGGGTCACGGGCGGCCTATGCCATGATCTTGGAAGCGTTCTGGAAGGGCGACAAAGAGGAGTTGAAACTGCTCTGTGACGATGATGTCTATGAGAGTTTTGCTGAGGTTATCGACGCCCGCGAAAAGCGCGGTGAAGTGCTTGAGAATCAGTTGGTACGAATCGACAACGCCCGTATTTCTGCGGCGGAATATAACCGGCCCGTTGCCAGCATTACGGTGCAGTTTGATGCGGATATTGCGGCAGTGGTCAAAGACAAGAAGGGCAAATTGATTGGCGGCTCGCTATCCGACGCTGCTGAAACCCATGATGTCTGGACCTTCAGCCGCGATCTTTCCAGCGCCGACCCCAATTGGCTGCTCGATGAGACCGATGAGGCCTGACCCTCAGCCGCCAAGGGACATTATCATGAAAATCGGGATGCTTTTCGGAGCAGCAGCCTTGTTAGGCGCTTGTTCCATGACGATCATTCCTCAGGGGGCCGCGCAAGGCCGTTCTGCGCAGCAGAGTGAAGAGCGCGCATCGGATGATCCTGTTGATCGTTCGGTTGTGCAGCCAACACGACCCGCATATCCAACCCATGTTTTGCAGCCGGTCGATTCTGCCCAGCTAACGAAAATCGGCGAGGATACGACCCGGGCACTGGGGACCGGCATTGCCGCAGGGCCGGATATTGCTTCGCTCAATCTATCGCAATCCAAAGCTGTGCCGGCTCTACAATCCTTCGGCACCAGCTGTTCTTCCTTGGTCCGGCGTGAGGATAATAGCGGGCTGACCAATGGTGCAGACTGGCAAATGTCCTGCGATGCCGCACAGAACTGGCCAGCCGACGAAGCGCCGCGCTTTTTTGAAACCTATTTTGAAACGGTGCAAGTCGGCGATGGTGGTGCTTTTGCGACGGGATATTTCGAACCGCAAATTCGGGGGTCCCGAGTCAAAAATGACAATTATCCGGTACCGGTCTACCGGAAGCCAGCCAATTTGATCGATGTAGACCTTGGCTTGTTTTCTGAAAAGCTGAAGGACAAGCGGGTTCGCGGCAAGGTGGATGGGGCAAAATTGGTTCCTTTTGAAGACCGCGGCCAAATTGACGACGGCGCCGTTGCTGATCAGGGCCTCGAGATTGCCTGGGCACAAGACTATATCGATCTGTTCTTTCTGCAGATTCAAGGCAGCGGCCGTCTGGCACTCCCCGACGGTTCGGTCATGCGGATCGGCTATGCTGGTCAAAATGGTCATGACTATACCGGTATCGGTCGGGTGATGCGGGAACGCGGCCTGCTCGCCGACGGCAAGACCAATATGCAAGGAATCATCGAATGGCTGCGCGCCAATCCGCAACAAGGCATGCAGATCATGCGCGAGAATAGAAGCTATGTCTTTTTCCAGGAGTTGACCGGCCCCGGCCCTTTGGGTGCCATGGGCCATCCTGTGGTCGCGCGGACGTCGGTGGCGGCGGATCGGATGTTCGTGCCATTGGGTGCCCCGGTTTTTCTGGATCTCGAGCATAATATTGCCGATGGCCTCTGGGTGGCACAGGATAGTGGCGGGGCGATCAAAGGCCCTAACCGTTTCGATACATTTTGGGGCGCAGGTGAAGAAGCAGCGCAGATAGCCGGCGGTATGTCATCGCGCGGTCAGGCGCTGATCTTCGTACCGAAAGGTACGCTATCCAGGCTTTTGTCTTCTCAACCCACCGCTGGCCAATAGACCATGTCCGACCGGCCGCTTACCGCCGGCGAAAAGGCGCTTTGGCAGAAATTGATCGCGACCGTAGAGCCGCTCGACAGAGACCGGTTGCGGCGTGTGGAAGCGCTTCCCGTCCGCAGCAAGCCAAGGGACATTGCCGGGCCAATCACGGCAGAATATTTTGGCGGGCAAGCCGCGAAAGCGGTTCCGTTGCGCGATCAGAAGCCGGTGCCTACCCAACATGGCCTTGACGGTGGCTGGGATCGCCGACTGGCCAAAGGCATGGTGCAGCCGGATGTTACCGTCGACTTGCACGGTTGCAGCCTGTCGTCGGCGCATGGGCGTCTCGATAGTGCGCTCGAACTAAGCATTGCCGCTGGCCATCGTGCGATCCTGCTCATTACCGGTAAAGCGCGAAGTGATGAGGAGCGCCATCGGTCCGGCGGCCGTGGGGCGATACGCTCTGCTATCTCGGACTGGCTTGCCGCTTCACGCCATGCGTCGCATATCGCCACGGTACGTTCTGCCCATCCACGGCACGGAGGAGCGGGAGCGCTTTATATAATTTTGCGGCGTAGACGCTAAGCAGCGCTTTGACGGTTGCGAGCTGCCTGTTTCAAGCCCGGTTAGCGCAAGGCCCGCTGGACAATGAGCGCGAAGATTTTGGACAGTTGTTCCAGATCATCAATCGCCACCGCTTCATCCAATTTGTGCATGGTCGCGTTGCAGAGACCAAATTCGACGACCGGCGTGATCTTCGCCAGAAAACGTGCGTCGGAAGTGCCACCGGATGTAGATAGTTCGGGATCCACGCCGGTTATTTCGCGAATGGCACTTGCGACAATGTCGGAAAAGTCGCCCGGCGGTGTCAAAAAAGGTTCGCCGGAGATGATGGGTTTCAACTCACCGCCATGCCGCTCAACGATTTCCTGAATCATGGCGCTCAGGCTTTCACCGCTATGTTGGTCATTGAAACGGATCGACAGGCGTCCTTTGGCCTTAGCGGGAATGACATTATGGGCCGGATTACCAACGTGAAGATCGGTAAATTCTATATTGCTCGGTTGGAACCAATCGGTGCCTTGATCCAGTTGCAGTGCATCAATTTCGCTCAAAATCTTACCAAGCTTGGTGATCGGATTGTCGGCATTATGAGGATAGGCGACATGGCCTTGCATGCCATTTACCGTGATCCACATATTGACCGATCCGCGCCGGCCAATTTTCATCATGTCGCCAAGCTGGTTTACCGATGTCGGTTCGCCGACGAGACAGAGGTCGGGGGTAATGCCGCGCTCGGCCATAAGGTCCATCAGCGCGACGGTTCCAAAACGCGCGGGTCCTTCTTCATCGCCGGTAATGATCAGGCTGATCGTACCGAGATCTTCTGGCAGGTCTTGGAGCGCACTGACAAAGGCTGCGATGCTGCCCTTCATGTCAACCGCTCCGCGTCCGTAGAGCAGGTCGCCGCGAATTTCGGGAACAAATGGATCGGTTTGCCAACCTTCTCCGGGCGGCACGACATCAAGATGGCCGGCATAAGCAAAATGGCGTGATCCGGGGGCACCGTGACGTATGGCAAAAAGATTCTCTACAGCTCCGCCATGTTCAGCATCTTCGGGCCTATCGCCAGCGATGAATCGAGATATTTCAAAACCCAAAGGTTCCAGCATCGCTTCCATTTCGTCAAACACGCTGCCGGTTGCCGGGGTGATGCTGGGGTGAGCGATCAGTCGCTTTGCATGTTCAATTACGGTTGCGCGAGTCATATGTGGCCAATCACTTTGCTGCCGTTCCCGGCTGTTCAAGACGTTCTATCACCCACGGTTCTTCTTCGGCGGCTTCCATCCATTGAGCGGTCCATTCATGATCGAGAATGGTCTGCATATAGCTGGTGGCAAAGCCGGGCAGGTGGAATCCGTATGTTTGAAATCGTGATACGATGGGAGCATACATGATATCTGCTGCGCCATAGGTGCCGAATAGAAACGGGCCACCGCCGCCAAAGCGCGCGCGGGCCTGGGCCCAAAGTTCGATGATCCGGGCGGCATCTGCCTTTACGTCATCGCCGAGGGCAAGGCCTTGATAGATTTTGCGCGTGTTCATCGGGCATTGACGGCGCAGCGCCATGAAGCTGGAGTGCATTTCTGCGACCATTGAACGGGCCATGCCGCGAGCGGTTTCGTCCTTTGGCCAAAAGCGATCCCGGTGGGTTTTATCCGCAAGCCAGTCAACGATCGCCAGACTATCCCAGACGACGGTTTCGCCATCCCACAATATCGGAACTTTACCGCCCGATGGCGCAAAATTCTCGCTTTCCCGGACATGGTCCCAGTCGTCACCGAACAAGGGGACCGTTAGTTCTTCGAAGGACAGGCCCGACTGCTTGCAGGCAAGCCAGCCACGCATTGACCAGCTGGAATAGGCTTTGTTTCCGATTATCAATTTCATAGTCTGTCCCATAACCAAATATGGTCGCTCGTGTATAGAGAGGCGTTGTTGGACCTAGTCCTGCACTGCATCGAGTACGGCGCGTCGAAGTTCATCTATGCCCTGTTTCTTTTCCGATGAGGTGAGCAGCAATTCGGGGTGAGCGGCGGGATGTTTCTTGGCGATTGCCGCGACTTTTTCGGCCGTGACGTCCAATTCCGCTTGCTTCACCTTATCGGTCTTGGTCATCACCACCCGATAGCTGACCGCTGCGTTGTCGAGCATCTCCATCACTTCCTCGTCGACTGGCTTGATGCCATGTCGCGAGTCGATCAGGACAAAGGTCCGTTTCAGCACGGCCCGTCCGCGCAGATAGTCGTTGATAAGAAACCGCCATTTCTGGACGACTTTTGGCGGCGCTTTGGCAAAGCCATAGCCCGGCATGTCGCAAATACGAAAAATCAGTGGGTCACCGATATCGAAGAAATTCAGTTCTTGGGTTCGCCCGGGCGTGTTTGACGTCCGCGCAAGACCATTGCGATTGGTTAGCGCATTGATCAGCGACGACTTGCCGACGTTCGACCGGCCCGCAAAGGCAATTTCCGGCACCTTCGGGTCGGGCAGGAACTGTAACTGCGGCGCGCTTTTCAGAAAGCTGATCGGGCCAGAGAATAGCTTTGGGTGAAGTGGGGTCACCATTGGCTGTTCTTTCTGGTGGCCAGGGTCATGCCTCGGCCTTGTCAGCTGCAGCTTTCTTTGCCTTTTCTTCTGCTTCCTTCGCCATCATTTCCTTCATCTGCGGGTGGCGCGAATAGAGCCACTTTTGCTGCGCGATGGTGAGAATATTGGATACGGTCCAATAGAGCTGCAGGCCGGCGGCAAATGGTGCCATGATGAACACCAAAATCCATGGCATGATGGCGAATATCTGTTTCTGCATCGCGTCCATCGGCGCGGGGTTCAGTTTGAACTGCAAGTGCATGGTGAAACCCATGAGGATCGGCAAGATGCCAACCGCCAAGAAGCTTGGCGGATCGAATGGCAGCAGACCGAATAGGTTGACCGGGGTCAATGGGTCCGGCGCGCTCAAATCCTTGATCCAAAGCGCAAAGGGTTGATGGCGCATTTCGATCGAAAGCATCAGCACTTTGTAGAGCGCGAAGAAGATCGGAATCTGCAGGAAGATCGGAAGACAACCCGACAATGGATTGACCTTCTCATCTTTATACAGCTTCATAATGGCTTGCTGTTGCGCCTGCTTGTCGTCTTTATGTTTTTCCTGCAGTGCCTTCATCTTCGGTTGAACGGCGCGCATTTGGGCCATGCCGGCGAACTGTTTTTGTGCAATCGGGAACATGATTCCGCGAACCACGAAGGTCATCAGGATGATTGCTACGCCGAAATTCCCGACCAGTTGGAACAACCAGTTCAGCAGATAGAAAAGCGGCTTTTCAAACCAGTAGAACCAGCCCCAATCAATAGCACGGTCGAGGTTTTTGATTCCAAAATCTGCTTCATATTGTTCCAGAATCGCATTTTCTTTGGCTCCGGCAAAAAGGCGGGTCGTGGTTTTCAGTTGTTTGCCCGGGGCGATGATCTGGGCACTCTTTTTCGCGATCTCGGCTTGGAAGATATCACCCCCACCCGAACGAAATTTTGCGTCGACCTGATTGATATCATCAGGGATTAGCGCGCCCAGCCAATATTTATCGGTAAAGCCCAGCCAGCTGACTTCCTTGTCATAGGCATTGGTTCCGGCAACCGCGGACGTGCCGAATAGGCTTGCAAAGAAGCCGGGTTCTTCGCCAGCAAGATTTTCATAATCTACATCGTAATTTGCCGCGCCTTCATAGACGCCAACGGGGCCGGAGTGGATGGTCCAGGTGCTGGCTTCATCCACCGGGATATTATTTAGATCCCGCTTTCGGTTTATCAGGCCATAGGGTCTGAGTGCGATCGCATTTTCGCCGCGATTGGTGATGTTCTGGTCGGCAGTGATCAGATAATTTTCGTCAATTGCCAATGTGATCGCATAGGTTTGCCCGGTCTCGTTGGACCAGCTGAGCGTGACCGGTGTTTCAGGCGTCAGCTTGCTTTGGTCGGCAGACCAGATTGTATTGTCATCCGGGACCGCAACGCCGTCACCCGCCCAACCGAAGCGGCTGAAATAGGCATTTTTGGTTCCAGAGGGCGAAAAGAGCCGAACAGGCGCGCTATTCTTGCTCAGTTCAACGGTGTGATCGGTCAGCGTCAGATCATCAATCCGCCCGCCTTTCAGGTTGATCGATCCATTCACCCGCGGTGTTTCAATCAAGATGCGTGGATTTTCGCGCAAAACGACGGGGAGCGGGCGAATCTGGCCCGCGGTCGCCGCGGCAGATATTTCGGCGCCATCAGTAGCTGGGGCGGTGCCTGGGGTCATTGTCCCGCCAGCGACCGGATCGCTGGCTTGGACATTGGTCTGTTCCACCGCTTGCGTCTTGTTGGCCATGTCTGGAAAAAATTGTTCCATCAGCAGCGGCCAACCAAATAGGATGATCCCGGTGAGAAGCACCGCCATGATAATATTGCGTTTATCGTCCACTATCTCGTCCTGTTTTCGGCCATTTATTGCAAATAGGGTTGGTGTATGAAGCTATCAAGGCACTGGATCGTAGCCCGAGCCACCCCAAGGATGGCAGCGCAATAGCCGTTTCGTTCCCAGCCAGCTACCCTTAATTGCACCATGTTTCTCAATCGCTTCGATTGTATAAGCGCTGCACGTTGGCTGATAGCGGCAAGTGGGCGGCAATATCCGTGATGGTCCCCATTGCCAGCAGCGAACTAGGAAGATGAAGATAGGTTTCAACATCTCTAATCCAGCTTTTTGGCAAGATATTTCAAGCCCTTTTCCAACTCCGCCTTCATGGTCGCGAAATCCGCCTCGTTGCGCGCTTTTCGGCCGATCATGATATGGTCGACGCCGGCAATGCCATGGTCCGCCAATGTCTGGGCCAGCAAAGCTCTAAATCGGCGCTTCATCCGATTGCGTGCGACGGCATTGCCAATTTTCTTGGTGACGGTGATGCCGTAGCGGATGGTTTCAGTTGGAATGATGTGATCGCTGCGCCGGCGATGCGCGAGCAGGACGAAGCTGGGTGTAACGAATCGTTTGCCGCGATTGGCGGCGAGAAAATCCGTCCGCTTGCGAATCACTTCGACAGCCGATTCGGTTGAAGGGCGCTTCAAGTCCAAATGATCGGGTGATGGGCGTGCGTCGACAGGCGTCGCACGGGCGGTCACATTGGTTTTAGGCAGAGAGCTTTTTGCGGCCACGGTTGCGGCGGGCAGCCAGCACTTTGCGGCCTCCAACGGTCGCTTTGCGGGCGCGGAAACCATGGCGCCGTTTACGGACCAGACGGCTGGGTTGAAATGTGCGCTTCATCGCGATTATCCTACGTCAAAATTTCGATAAAAAAGGCCGCCAAAAGCTGCGGCCGATACGTTGAGGCTGCGATTAGGCAGGCAGGCGCGGAAAGTCAAGCATTTGCGCTAGACTTTCTTGTCACGATTGCCGGTTTTAACCTTGCCGAAAATCGGCAGTTCAAAATCGTCAGGCAGTGTCTTGTGATGTCTTCTGCGCATTGCCCAGTCGGTCCATTTGCCAAAATTGGGGAATCGCCGCTTGAAATCGACATAGCGTTTCTTTGCCCAGCGTGAATTTTGCAGAACCAGGGCCAGACCGATGGGAAAGACGATAACGAAGCCCGGACCGGGCACCGCGCCGATGATCGGAGAAATCAGAATCAGGAAGAATCCGACAACCGCGAGTGCGAATCGGGAACCCGAAGTATATTTCCATCTCTTTTTGGTCAGTTTCTCGCTCATCACATTCCACTTGGTGTTTTCCGGCCTGAGTCGCAAGCGTACAATTGCAACTCAACCGCCTAGCAGTAATTATTGTTCCTGAAATGCACGAGAGGTGAACAGGGGCTAAAACAGCTCCCGTTAGTGGACGAGTTGGAAGCTGGCCATGTCTCGACGCGATAGCCGCAGCTGATCCGAAAATGGCACGCTGTTGGTCAAGTCATAAAACGCCTTCGCAGTCGGTGCTGACACGCCCATTTCCGCATAATAGTCGAGATATTCGGCGTGGACAGGATCACTGGGTGGGTAGTCATTGGCTTCCCGTCCGTTTTCGTCGATCCAGCTGTGCACGACAAACTCGGCATCATGATGCGCTGTTCTGCGGACCCCGGCGAGAAAAAGCTCTACTGCGCCAGACCGGACCGAACCGCGAGCTGGTACATGGGTGCTGATTCCGGCGCGGCGGATCATCCGAGCGAGGTTGAGATTGGCTTCTTCATCGATGGATCCGGCGCAATCGCGCATTTCGATCCGCTTGATATTGGGATATTGCTTTAGCATCTGGCGGAAAATTGCAGGCGTATAGCTATCCACTGTACCCGTCATTTCTACCATATCCGGCGCTACTATGCGGAATGGGCCGAACTGAGGTGATAGGTTCGCAGCCGGTGTCGCGGTCGCGGGCGGGCCGAATATATCATAGCCCAGCACTACGCTGGTTTCGGTAATCACATGGCTGCTGGCGCTATGTGCTGTATTGGCTGGGAACAGCAGAAATGCTGCGAGCAAAGCGGCTACGATCGAAAAGCGGTTCAAGCCTTTCGGTGTTCTGCTACTTGCTACAGCTGTTGAATTTGCGTCCCATTTCATGCGTCTGTTATACGAGCAGAGCGTTTGCGAAAGCCTGAATGGGGGTGGTTGTAAATGTATTAACTAGTATCATTCGCGGATTTTCTGCGTTTTGACGGTTACGGCCAATTGGCCGTTGATGCTCGACTCACTCTTTGGCCGCCGCCAGTGTCTCATTTATGAAATTGGGGCGGCTATGATGGTGGCGCTGGTTCAGACGGTAGCGTACCTTGGACTGGAAGCGCGAGGTGTCGAAGTGCAATGTCAGGTTGCACCGGGATTGCCTGCATTTAACGTTGTTGGTTTGCCGGATAAAGCGGTGGCAGAGAGTCGCGAACGAGTGCGTGCGGCCATTGCAGCCATGGGGCTTTCGCTTCCGCCAAAACGTATCACCATCAATCTGTCACCCGCCGATTTACCGAAAGCCGGTTCCCATTATGATCTACCGATTGCGTTGGCTTTGCTCGGTGCGATGGGTGTTATCGATGCAGAGACGCTTGCGAGCTATATCGTGGTCGGGGAATTGTCCCTGGATGGCCGATTGGCGGCGACGCCGGGCGTTTTGCTTGCTGCGCTTCATGCGTCGGGAGAAAGTCTGGGACTGATCTGTCCGGCGCTGCAGGGATCTGAGGCGGCTTGGGCAGGCGATGTCGAGGTATTGGCACCCGATGGTCTGCTGTCACTGCTCAACCATTTTAAGGGTCAATCGGTACTGGCGTCGCCAGAAACTGGTGCTGCGCCGGAACCGGATTATGGTCCCAATCTGCAGAATGTGAAGGGACAGGAAACCGCGAAGCGAGCGTTAGAAATCGCTGCTGCGGGTGGGCATAATCTCTTGATGAACGGCCCGCCGGGGTCGGGCAAGTCTTTGCTAGCATCCTGCTTGCCCGGCATATTGCCGCCTTTGTCGCCATCCGAAGCGCTGGAGATTTCGATGGTGGCTTCGGTTGCTGGTATGTTGGAAGGTGGACAGATGTCCCGCCAGCGGCCGTTTCGCGCGCCGCATCACAGCGCCTCCATGGCGGCATTGGTCGGTGGTGGACTGAAGGTGCGTCCTGGGGAAGTCAGCATGGCGCATCTTGGGGTGCTGTTCCTTGATGAACTGCCCGAATTTCAGCGATCGGTTCTTGATTCTCTGCGCCAACCGCTTGAAACCGGAGAAGTCAGCGTGGCCCGGGCCAATGCACATGTTACCTTTCCCGCTCGCGTCCAGATGGTAGCCGCGATGAATCCATGTCGTTGCGGTCATCTCGGGGATGCCAGCTTGGCTTGTTCTCGAGCCCCGCGATGCGCAGCGGACTATCAGGCAAAAGTCTCTGGGCCGCTGCTCGACCGGATTGATCTCCATATCGAGGTCGAAGCCTTATCCGCTGCAGACCTTACCATGCCTCCGCCTGCAGAAGGGTCTGAAACCGTGGCGGCGCGGGTTGCCAGCGCGCGGTCCATTCAGCGTCAGCGCTATGCCGACCTGGACGCGCGGACCAATACCGAGATCGATGGAGATGCGCTGGAGAAATATGCCACGCCCGATGAGCCTGGCCGAACCTTGTTAGCGCAAGCGGCAGAAGCGATGCGCCTGTCGGCACGCGGTTATACACGGGTCTTGAGAGTGTCCCGGACCATCGCTGATTTGATCGGTGCGGATGCAGTTGGCCGAATTCACGTAGCCGAAGCGCTGAGCTATCGTAGGCAAGCGCCCCGAAATTAACTTCACATCATGATTTAAAGTCAATCTACATTCGTTCCAAAATATTGCCTATGAATCCTATTCTTGTCGCCAGCCTCATCTTAAGACAGCGCTATCGAATTGATGTTGATTATTGGAAAAGGCCGATTGCCCGTTGGAACCGGCGGGATCGATCGACCAGTGTATGGAAACGATTGCTGCGGTTATTCAAGACATATAGCTTCAAGCAACGATAGTTGCGCCATTACCACTATGAACAATGTTTATGGCTTCCCTTGGGCCTAGTCTAGATTGGTGGATTGCAATTGGACTGACTTTTCGGCATCAATCTTTCGAAGTCGCCGCAAAGTGCGATCAAATATTACGCCAAACGGGTCAAAGGCCCGAGAAAAAACGGGGGTCGTCATGCGTATCACTAAGAATAATGTCTGTGCACTATTATGCTCATCTGCCTTGACTGCGTTGGGGGCTGGGACCGGGCTTGCGCAAACGAGCGGTAATTCGGATGTCGTATCTGAAGATGAACAAATCATCGTTGTTACAGGTTCGCAGATTGTTGGTGCAAAGATTGACGATGTTTTGCCAGTCACTGTTCTCGATGAAGAGGCGATCGAAACCACGGATGCCGCGTCCGGAGACGAATTGTTTCGATCCATTCCACAGGCCGGGGCTGTGGCCTTCAATGAACAGAGCACGACGGGTGGCGTGAATGGTGCACGGGGCGATATCGCATCGATCAACCTTCGTGGGCTAGGCACTGGCAACACTCTGTTGTTGATCAATGGTCGTCGTATGGTTCTCAATCCTGGCTTTCAGACAGAATTGTTCGTTCCCGTTGTGTCGCCGGATACTAACACAATTTCACCGGGAGGGATTCGTAGAGTGGAAGTGTTACGTGACGGAGCTTCTGCGCTATACGGTGCAGATGCCGTCGCAGGCGTTGTAAACACACAACTCAAAAACAATCTGGATGGTGGTTTTGTAAGGAGCAACTATCGAGCTTCTACCGGTACTGGGCTTTATAGCGCTAGCGTCCGCGGTGGTATCGGCTTTGATTTCAACGAAGGCCGCAGTAATTTGACTTTGTACGGCTACTATTTTCATGAAAATGGAGCGCCCGCTTCTGCACGAGATTATTCCCGCAGTTCTGATTTACGGCCATTTCTTGTCGGGACTGATTTTGAGGGGGACACGCAATTTGATAATCGCTCAATCAACTCGCCATTCGGAGCGTTTGATACTCAAGGCTCTAGCGCAACATCTTCGAACACAACCGACTTACGCGATGACGATTTTCACATTCAACCCTGCAGTTTCTTTGGTGCCAGTGGGCAGCCAAGTGATGGCCGGTTTATCGATTTGGGCAATGGTCTATGCGCTGATAATGGCGGAACGATTGATCGCGATTTGAGGCATGACCTTGCATCGGACCGGGACCTATATTCGAAAAAGGACCGCTACAATTTGCAGGCGCTCTTTAATCATGAACTGAGTGACGCCGTCGAATTCTATTTCGAAGGATCCTATTACCGCTCAAAATCTAGCCGACAACGTGAACAGAATACTATGCTGAGCGCGGTTCCAATCGGTATATTGGCCTCGGCATACTATAATCCACTGGGCGCCACTACGCTGGCTGATGGGTCTGCGAACCCCAATCGGGTGACCAATGGAATCGGTAGCGGAGTGAGCGACGCAGGACGTGATTTGCTAATGGAAGACTATCGTTTTGTAGATGTCGGTCCGCGCTTGGGAACCGTTACTAAAAACACATTCCGCTTTGTCGGTGGTCTCCGAGGAGATCTGTGGGGATGGGATTTTGATACTGGACTTGTCTATTCAAGAGCCCGTACCAATGATTTCACCGCAAACCGTATTTCAGGAACATTGTTGCAGGATGCGATCAACCGCAACGATCCAACAGCATATAATCCGTTTAACGGTGGGTGTTTGGGAACAAGCTTTGTTACAGCCAACAATATCGACTGCACGCCTAGTGACGCACAAACTCTGCAGGATATTTCTATTGATGTAGTCCGTAAAGGTGAGACTACCCTAGCACTTGGAGACTTTAAGGTCTCCAAGCCCGATGTTTTCACAATGCCGGGGGGAGATGTTGGCATCGCAGCGGGCGTAGAGTTCCGGCGGGAAACTTTTCTCGATGACCGTGATCCCCGTCTTGATGGCACCATTACATTCACAAATGCGGTCAATGGTGACACATTCGGTAGTGACGTTGTCGGCTCAAGCCCATCGCCAGACACAAGTGGTAACCGCGAGGTCTATTCGGCTTATGCCGAGGCTTTTGTGCCCCTGGTTTCTGAAGACATGGATATCCCGTTGATCAGCGAGCTGAACCTGCAACTGGCAGGCCGCTTTGAGAGCTTCTCTGATTCAGGCAGTACTTTTGTACCTCGCGCCGCAGCTTCATGGACGCCGGTACAAGGTATCATCTTGCGTGGCGCCTGGTCCCGCGGTTTCCGCGCACCCAATCTGGTTCAAGTCAATGATCAAGGTACCACCCGCTCAAATTCAGAAATTCCAGCGGTCGAATGTGTGGCAGAGATTATTCAAGGCATTGAAACCAATGTTTCGGATTGCGGCACTAGAGGGTTGATTGATTTTCGAACCGGTGGCCCTGACCTGAAACCGGAAAAAACTGAAAGCATCAATCTGGGTGTGGTTTTGGCGCCGGAGTTTTTGCCTGGATTGACACTGACCGCAGACTATTGGCGTGTCCGTCAGGATGGCATCGTCGGTATTCTTGGCAACCAAAATGCTCTGTATCTTGATTTGCTTCAACGACTAGAGGGTGGTTCCAACCCGAATGTCATTCGCGCCGCGCCAGATGCCGGACAATTGGCGCTCTATGCCGGCACCGGAATCAATCCTGCTGGCGACGTCATCCAAATTCTAAACCCCTATCAAAACCTTGATAGCCGGGTCTCAGAAGGCGTCGACCTCAGCCTGATCTATGATGTTGGAAGTACACCATTTGGTGATTTGAAATTCCAAGTTAACGCTGCCCGTCTTATTGGTTTCAACCAATCACCGGGGGCTTCGGGTGCGCCGCTGGCTGATCTCGAAGACGTTTTATCAGCTATTCCTCAACTTTCAGAAGGTGATGTCGCGACATTGGCAGCCGAAGGCTTTGGCGAATTACTTGAAATAGATGGGCGCCCAAAATGGCGGCTTTCGGGTTCTTTGAATCTAAGAAACGGCCCCGTAAGGTTCAGCTTGTTCGGCCGTTATGTTGGTGGTGTATATGATCCGAGCGTGACGCAAGACACGACAGGTGCCTTGTTCCGTGTCGATGACTGGTTCACGATGAATGCAAATATCAGTTATACGATCAACAATGATACCGGGCTAGATGGCACACGCATCAAGTTTGGTTTCAACAATATTTTCGACAAAGCACCACCGATTGCTGATGAAAGCTATGGTTATTATGGAGACTTGCATAGTGCTCGAGGCCGTCAGTTTACGTTTGAAATTCAGAAGAAATTCTAAACTCATATGATGAGGCGGCGGCTTGTCGCCTCATCTATTTTTAAGGGATGTTGTTTGATGACAGTCGTTAAGCCCATAATCGTGCCTGTCATAACCAGCATGCTTCTTGCCAGCTGTGCCACTGCAACGGTCTCAGAAAATACAGGTACGAAGCTAGCAAAAAGCTGCTCAGTTGAGGGTGCCACGCTCGATACGAAATTCCCTTCGGGTAATGTCGCCTCTTGCCAGGGCAGTGACGACAATGAGTTTACGGTATCTTTAAAGCCGGAAGATGCTCCGCCAATCAATTGCAGCGCATGGTATGCATTCCGGGTGACCCCGGACAGCGCCGTAACCGAATCGCAGAAGATTCACATCAACCTCAACTATGAAACATGCGGTCACCGCTATTGGCCAAAAACCAGTGTCGATGGAATATCTTGGGATTATCTGCCGAAAACAGATATGAAAATCACTGAGGTAAATGGGGTAAAGCAAGCTAGTATCACAATCGAATTGGACGATCGTCCCATATTTGTAGCGGGGCAGGAAATTGTCGTTCCCGGAACCTATCGGTCGTGGATCGATGGTTTGACGCAATCAGCGCAGGCAGAGACGTTCCTGCTAGGTAAATCCGCCGAAGGTCGGGATATTCCGGCATTGACGATCAAGGCGCCCGGGAGCACTCCCAAAAAACATGTTGTCCTTGTGGGGCGTCAGCATCCGCCGGAAGTGACCGGTGCGTTGGCCTTATTTCCTTTTGTCGAAACATTGCTAGCAGATAACCCGCTTGCCCAAAAATACCGGGCGCGGTTCGAAACGATCATAGTGCCAATACTCAATCCCGATGGCGTCGAACACGGTTATTGGCGGCATAATACCGGCAGTACCGATCTCAACCGTGACTGGGGCCCTTTTGAGCAGCCGGAAACGAAGCTAATGGATAGCCTTTTAACTGAGATCGAGAATAATCCGGACAAGCAGCTCAGTTTTTTCGCTGACTTTCATTCAACCCGGAATGACATTTTTTACACTATCCCAGATGAATTTCCTACAACACCACCTCTTGCGATCAAAAACTGGCTCGGACTGCTGCAAGAACGTATGCCGGACTATGAGGTCAAGCGTAGCGCAAATTCTAACCTGACTCAGGCCAATTCTAAAAACTATGTCTACAAACGCTACGGCGTTCCGACGGTAACTTACGAAATGGGCGATGAGACGGACCGAGAATTGATTGTAGAAGTAGCCCGAGAAGCCGCAATGGCGCTAATGGAGACCCTTCTGGCACATAAAGATGAATGACGGAAATCAATCGAATATATTATTTGCTGATATCATCATTCAAAATGGCGCTATATTTGGGGTAACGAGGAAGCGTATGAAATTGGGCAGTAATCTCATTTTGACTATTGTAGCGATCTTCCTCGCACAATCCTTGTCCTCACCTGCCATTTCCTCTTCCGATTCAGCGACCTTATCCCACTTGCCTGCACCGAAGGTCAAAAGGATCGACATCGCTAAGCCCACACATATTCTATTCGTGGGCAACAGCTATTTCTACTATAATGATAGCTTGCACAATCACGTGCAACGCATGGTGGTTGCGGCTGGTTTGTTCAAGCCTTCCGATTTGTCTTATAAATCTGCAACAATCGGCGGAGCAGCTTTGTTCGATCACAATATCGACCATTTGCTTGATCCGTATAATTTACGAGTCACAAAACCTTTCGACATCGTGCTTCTGCAAGGTGGCAGTGCGGCGGCGCTATCAGACATAAGGCGTAAACGCTTTACCGAAACCGCGGCAGACTATGCCCAGAAGATACGGCAGGCAGGAGGAGAGCCTATCCTTTATATGACTCATGCCTATGTCGATCCGCATCGCCGTTACCGGCCTGGAATGATCGCCGAAATCGCTTCTCTATATATAGAGGCCGGGAACAAAATTGATGCGCTCGTAATCCCGGTAGGACTTGCATTTGAAGAGGCTTACCGCCGCCAGCCCAAAATATCTTTGCACAAAAGTTTTGATGGTAGCCACCCTGATATCTTGGGCACTTATCTAGCGGCCGCGACTGTCTTTGCCAGCATCTATGGCCAGTCGCCGGTCGGCAATAGCTATGACTATTTTGGAGAAGTGAAACGCGAAGACGCGGTTTTCTTGCAAACCGTTGCGCAGGATGTTGTGACCAAATTCTACCGTCGCGACCGGTAAGGCCATGATCAAAAATGGTTAAATGCCTCGATCGCTGGTGTCAGCAAAGGACGGAGCGCGCGCTCAGAAAGTAAATGTACGACTGATTCCAAGCTCGTGCCCAAAGGCAAAATCAAGCCGCTTTGTCGCCGTCTGTCAGCTCTAGCGGTGCCGCTATCTCACGCGCATTTACGGTCGATTTCGCAAGATTCGGTGACTTGCTGCTGCGATGTTTAAACTTGCCGTCGACATGGCCACCTTGTTCGATGGTCACCGTTTCATATGTGACATCACCGCCAATGCGGGCGGTCGACGCGATATTTAGATCGCCCGCATCGATCGATCCTTCGACCGCGCCTGATAGACTGGCGTTCTGGGCGACGATCGCACCCATGATTTTGCTCGATGGACCTTGCACGAGCGACAGGCATTTGACGTCACCGATGACTTCGCCGTCGATATGCAGATCGACTTTCGATTCGATATTTCCAGTGATAATGATTCCATCGCCGATGACCGAGAAACTCGGGGCGCTGCCGCCGTTGCTTCTAGTCATGGCTGGCGCCGGACTTGGGGCGCTTCGGTGTGCTGGTGCGTTGTCGTGCGATGGCTTTGACTTTGAGAACATCTGTGTTCGCCTCCAAAAATGGCCGGGGATTAACCGCCTGGCCGTTCATCCGCACTTCAAAATGCAGATGAGTGCCAGTCGAGCGTCCCGTACTTCCCATAGCCCCCAATTGTAGTCCCTGTTCTATCTTTTGGCTAGCGGTCACACCAATTTTTGACAAATGTGCGTAGCGTGTCATCAATCCGTTTCCATGCGTGATTTCTACGGTCTTGCCATAGCCGGACTTCCATCCTGCATGCGTGACTATACCACCGGCAGCTGCCAGAATCGGTTGACCATATGGTCCTTTGAAATCGATCCCGTTGTGCATGGCGCCACGGCCGGTGAAGGGATCTCGCCGATACCCATAGTTGCTCGACATCATCCCAGCGCTGGCCGGCATGCCTGACGGTATAGCGATCAAGCTGCGTTCCAGTGTATCCATTCGTTGCAGAGCAAGGTTAAGCCGTTCAAGCGTCGGATGTAGCTGTTCCTCCTTGTCCTTAAAGAAGGGAATGAACGGACCGCCCATTGCTTCGGTAGAATTTTTGGCCAGCTTATCCGGGTTAAGTCCGAATTTCCGAATGGCAGCAGCGACTTGTTCGGTGCGCTGATTGGCTGCTTTTGTTAAGCGCCGGGCAAATGCAATCTGCCGAGCTTCCAGCTGTGCTAGCTCGGCCGCTTCGGGAAAGGCCGCGCTAATCTCTTTGACGTTTTCGGATAGCTGATCATCCGCTTGATTCTGGTCTGCGGCATCAACAGCTTCTAGCTGTTCACCGATAAATTGCTCGGTGATCTGATCGAGCGTATCTTGGCGTAGCTTTAGATCGGCGGCGACGCCATCAATCGATTCTTTGTAGCTTGCCACGCGGCTTTCGGTGCTGTTCACTTCGGCTTCTTTTTCAGCCAAGGCCATGCGTTCGCCGGAGACTGTAAGCTGACTGATCATCATCGCGAGTGTGACGATCAGCCAGATGGTCAGCGCCGCTGCGACAGAATAGACCACTCGTTTCTGCAATGTTGCAGAGACGGTGAGAAAGCGGACCTGTCCGTGTGACCGCATGAAAAACTCGCGATCCGTAAACATATGGTCCAGCCGGGCTTTTAGCCCTTTCCTGGTACTTTCTTTGTGCATGACCCGCCGTTAGTTTATTCGTAATCCCCGATTATGGGCTAACAGAGGGGGGCGAAGGTGGCGAATCACAAGCGAACGACTCGTGACGAGTCGAATGAGTCGTGCGATGAGTTGCGTAATTCATAGAAAAGTAACCGAGTTTTTGTTGATTCTCACGAATCGAGTGTTGTGGGATGGAAAAGTTTCCTGCCCATAATAACTCGCGATTTTGGGTTAAATTGCCACCCTTGCCATGCTAGCAGCCGAATTATGACAAATCCGGCACAACTGATCACCGATATGGGCAATAAGGCACGCGCTGCATTTTTAACGCTATCTGGCGTGACCGATGCGCAGAAATCTACCGCTCTTATCTCCGCCGCTCGGCATTTGCGCGCTGGAGCGGCGACGATATTGGAGGCCAATGGGCGGGATATGGAAAGTGCGCGGGATCGCGACTTGAGTGACGCCATGCTCGACCGGTTGATGATCGATGAAAGCCGCCTTGAAGCTATTGCCGCGGCGGTAGAAAATGTGGCTGAGCTTCCCGACCCCGTGGGGCAAATCATTGATCGTAGCGAGCGGCCTAATGGTTTGATGATGGAGCGCGTTCGGGTGCCGCTGGGTGTGATTGGGATAATCTATGAAAGCCGCCCCAATGTTACCGCCGATGCAGCAGCATTGACGCTGCGTTCTGGCAATGCTGTGATTTTGCGCGGCGGATCGGAAGCGATAGAGAGCAACCGCGCGATTTTTGAGGCCATGACTGCTGGGCTGGCCGAAGAAGGGCTTCCCGAAAATGCCATTCAGCTAGTTCAGACGACCGACCGGGCAGCGGTTGGAGCTATGCTGAAAGCAAGCGGGTTGATCGACATCATCATTCCGCGGGGCGGCAAGTCTTTGGTCAAGCGGGTGCAAGACGAAGCACGGGTACCCGTGCTCGCGCATCTTGATGGCATTTGCCATACCTATATCGGTAAGGATGCAGATCAGGACAAAGCCATTGCTATCGCGGTCAATGCCAAGATGCGGCGGACCGGCGTTTGCGGTGCCATGGAAACATTGCTGATTGATCAGGATTATCCCGCGCCCGGGCCTCTTTTACGTGCGTTGATCGATGCCGGCTGTGAAGTGCGTGGCGATGATATGATCATGGAGCTCGACCCCCGCACGGTCCCCGCTGATGCTGACGATTGGAATACAGAATATCTGGCGCCCATTGTCGCTGCGAAGATGGTGCGGGATATGGAGGAAGCTGTGGCGCATATCGCCGAACATGGTTCGCACCATACAGATGTAATCGTCACCGAAGATTCTGCCATAGCCGATGAATTCATTCGGCGTGCGGACAGCGCTATTGTCATGCACAATGCTTCGAGCCAATTTGCCGATGGCGGAGAATTTGGACTGGGCGCCGAAATCGGCATTTCAACCGGACGGTTGCACGCCCGCGGCCCCGTGGCGTTAGAAGGTCTCACGACCTATAAATGGGTGGTGCGGGGCACCGGGCAAGTGCGGCCTTGAGCATCATTATATGAAAACAACCGGTCTTCTCGGTGGATCGTTCAATCCGGCCCATGGCGCCCATCGGTCGGTCAGCCTGTTCGCGATGCAGGCACTTGAATTAGACGAATTCTGGTGGCTGGTGTCGCCGGGCAACCCTCTGAAAGAGGGCGCCAAGGATATGGCATCTTTGTCTGCCCGTTTGGCCTCGGCGCAGAAAATGACACGGCGCAGTCCAATCCAACCCACTGCAATCGAACAGCAATTGGGCACCCGCTACACATATGACACGTTGAGAGCATTGGTGCGGCGCTACCCGAAAAGGCAATTTGTCTGGATCATGGGGGCAGACAATCTGGCCCAGTTTCATCGTTGGAAAGATTGGCGAAAAATTGCCCGTCTTTTGCCGATTGCAGTTATTTCGAGACCCGGCTATGATGACGATGCTTTTGCGGCTCCCGCAATGGCTTGGCTGCGGCGCTTCGTCCACCCCGCAAGCCAGCGTGGTAACTGGACCAATTGGAGTACGCCGGCGCTGACATTCTTGCGCTATCGTCCCGACCCTCGCTCGGCCACCGCGATCCGGATGGCCCGGCCCCATTGGCATCAGCAATATGATGATCGCTGCATTCGTGATGCAGTGACCCATAGGTTGATTGGCCCAGAAGATTAGGACTTAAGTTGACGAAACCGAAGGTAAAAGCTCTGAAATCTGCCACTTCCAAGGAAGGGAAGGCTGAGTCAGATGCGCTTCACGCACTGGTGATGAAGTCGCTCGACGACGATCAGGCACAGGATGTTGTTTCCATTCCGCTGGACGGAAAAAGCAATATCGCAGATCATATGGTGATCGCTGAAGGGCGTTCGACCAGACAGGTCGCGTCTATTGCTCAAAAGCTTGCCGAGCGGGTCAAGCAGGCAGGCGGTACGGCCCGAATCGAAGGACTCGCCAATGCTGATTGGGTGTTGATCGATGCCGGCGATGTGATCGTGCACCTGTTCCGGCCCGAAGTGCGTAGTTTCTACAATCTCGAACGGATGTGGGCGGTCGACGAGGATGATGACGCGGCCGACGTCGTCGAAGCCTGAAACGCCGGGGCGATGAGACTACATATTCTCGCCCGCGGAAAGATCGGACGCAGTCCGGAAGCCGAGATTGTGGATCGTTATGTGAAGCGTATCGGCTGGGACGTGAAAATCAGCGAGCTACCCGATCAGGGTGGGAAGACCCCGAAGCTTGACGGTATCACCAAAATCATCGCGATGGATGAAACCGGCGAAAACTGGACGTCCAAGAAATTTGCGGATTCCCTTTCAGCATGGCGCGATGACGGGGTACGCGAGGCGCGTTTCCTGATCGGCGCCGCGGATGGTTTAAGCGCTGACGAACGATCCAGTGCGGATCATTTCTTTTCTTTTGGCAAAGCCACTTGGCCGCATATGATGGCGCGGGCGATGCTTGCAGAACAGCTGTTCCGGGCCACGTCGATCCTAGCCGGCCATCCTTATCATAGAGAAGGGTGATAGAGTTGTTGCGCTCAGCTTTCTTGTTGATCGGAATTGCCGGTTTTGCGGTCGGCGGGGCGGCTTTGCTTTCCGCGCAGACGCCGGAATCAGAGCTTTCGGAGCAGCAGCGCAGTTTGTTGGCAGCGCGTGAGCAATCCGAGCGTGCCCTGCAGCGCAGTGATGCCTTGCGCCGCCAAGCAGAAGCAGCCGACAATGATGCGGACCGGCTCGACAGCGAAGCCGCAGCACTGGCTGCCCGCATTCAGGCGGCAGAAGCCGATATCAAGGCTGCCCGAACCCGTATCGCTATTGTCGCCCAGCAGCAGGAACGCCAGCGCGCCCGATTAGCAGAAAAGCAGGGGCCAATGGTCCGCCTGACTGCCGCTCTACAAATGATGACTCGCAAACCCACCGCACTTGCTCTGGTGGAACCGCGCACACTCGACGAGCTTATCTATATGCGCTCCATTATGTCGGCGGTGATGCCGGAGATCGAACGGCGGACGGCAGGGCTGCGCGATGAAGTCAAACAAGGTGAACAGCTGAGGTTGCAGGCTGATCAAGCAAGTGCATCGCTGGATCAAAGCCAGCAGCGCCTGACCGAACGGCGGCGGCAATTGGCTGGTCTGAAGGCCGGTAAACGCTTTGAAACCGCCCGATTTTCTGACGATGCAGGCATTGAACAGGGCCGGGCGCTCGCTTTGGGTGAAGAAGCGCGGGATATATTGGATTTGATGGACCAGATTCGCGAAAGCGGTTCGGTTCGTGAAGCATTGACGGCATTGGATGGGCCGGTGCTGAGGCCTGGCCAGGGTGAAGATGAACCGGTGCCTGTGCCGCCGTCGAACAAAGATATTGTCAAGGCCTATCGCCTCCCCGTGGTTGGCGAAATTGTCACGGGTCTAGGCGAAATTTCCGATAGCGGCTATCGCTCGCGTGGCCTGACCATTGCTGCCGATGCTGGTGCGCAGATTGTTGCGCCGGCCGCCGGCAGGGTGGCTTATTCCGGCCGTTACCGGGACTATGGGCAAATTTTGATCATTGAACATGATGCTGGCTGGACCAGTTTGATAACCAATATGGCAACGAGTAGCGTTGCGGTTGGCGATCGGCTGGTGCAGGGCGCGCCGGTCGGTCGGTCGGGGGGCGACGATCCTACCGTTACCGTTGAGCTGCGCCGCAATGGCCGGCCCATTGATATTGCGGCACTAATTGGCTGAAAGCCACTCAGACAGTTTGGAAAAATAGTCGTTTATCGAAGCGTCGCGTCATTTTTGGTTAAGCTGCTTGGCTTTACAGGTGATTCCCGCCTATATTTGTTACCGATCTAGACACACAGGACAGCATTGATGAAAAAGCCCGTATTGCAAGCCGCCGCTCTTGTTTTGACCGTTGCGCTTTTGCCTGCCACGACCTCGGCTATTTCCGCCGTTGACGCCAATACCTATCGCGAGATGGAACAGTTTATGAGCGTCTTTGACCGGGTGCGAAATGACTATGTCGATCAGGTCGATGATGCTGATCTGATCAAGGGGGCCATCGATGGCATGCTGGCCAGTCTCGACCCGCATAGCGGTTTTCTCGATGCCCGGGATTTTGACAATTTGCGGACCCAGACCGACGGCAACTATGGTGGCTTGGGTCTTTCGGTGACTCTGGAAGATGGCGCTGTAAAAGTGATTGCGCCATTCAAGGACACACCTGCCTATAAGGTCGGCGTGAAAGCCGGTGACTATATCACCCATATCGATGGCGAATTAATCTACGGCGGCACGCTGGATGAAGCGGTTGAGGAGATGCGCGGTAAGCCGGGCACACCGATCACGATCACGATCGTTCGCCCCGGCCGCGACAAACCTTTTGATGTGACGATGGATCGTGCGATCATCGATCTTAAACCTGTGACTTGGGAGGTTAAGGATCAGATCGGTGTGATCAGCATTAACAGCTTTTCCAATGATACCGGGGCCGACGTGGCTGCGGCGATTTCCGGTATTGATAAGTCTCTTGGGCAGAAGCCTCTCGGCTATGTACTGGATTTGCGTTCCAATCCTGGCGGTCTTCTGGATGAAGCCGTGTCGGTATCCGATGTCTTCCTGTCACGCGGTGAAATCGTATCGCAGCGTGGTCGTGAAAAATCTGATATCGAGCGCTATTTCGCGAAAAGTGGCGATGCGGCTGGCGGTTTACCGGTCATTGTGTTGATCGACGCGGGCTCGGCTTCGGCTTCGGAAATTGTTGCCGGTGCTTTGCAGGACCATCATCGGGCCTTGGTCATGGGTGAACGCAGTTTCGGCAAAGGTTCGGTGCAGACATTGCTGCCGCTTTCGAATGACAGTGCGTTGCGGTTGACCACAGCCCGCTATTACACGCCATCGGGCAAATCAGTGCAAGAAGGCGGGATTGAGCCGGACATCAACGTGCCGCAGCTTTCCGATCCGGACTATAAGACCCGGCCGCGGTTCCGTGAATCCGACTTGCGTCGCCATCTGGTCAACGAAGTTGAACTTAAAGATGATGTGCTGGAAGAAGATAGCAAGGATGATCCACGTTTCTCGCAGACCGCCGAAGAATTAGAGGAACAGGGTGTCGCCGATTTCCAACTGCACTATGCGCTGCAGACTATCGGGCGGCTTGGTCCCGACGGTCTGAAAATTGCGATGAACAAGGCCGCAAGAAAAGCCGGTAAGAATACCGTGATGGCGAAGAAATAGGATCTTCTGATGCGCTCTATCCGCAATGCTATTTGGCTAGCTCTCCTGCTACCGGCTGCGTTGCTCGGCGGCGCGTTGATTGGTCAATATGGTTTCGGACTCTATCCTTGCGAAATGTGTATATGGCAGCGGTGGCCACATCTCATCGCTATCATTCTGGCTCTGCTGGCCCTGATGCTCCGTTCCAAAAGCGGTGCTATCCTATTGGCGGTTGCCGCGGCTGTGGCGATATTGATTAGCGGCTTGATCGGCGGTTTCCATGCCGGCGTGGAATATGGTTGGTGGGAAGGCATTACCTCCTGCGCCACCAATATTCCCGTTGGTGACAATATGCTGGATTCAATCATGAATGCGCCGCTGACCCGCTGTGATGTGGCACCCTGGTCACTGTTCGGTATTTCGCTGGCGGGCTATAACTTTCTCTGGTCGGTGAGCGGTGCGCTGCTTATCTTTGTCATGCTGGCGGCGGGACGAAAGGATGCAGATCATGGCTGAAACCAAATTGGGACGAACACGAGCCGATATCGCGTCGATGATCCGCGTCAATCAAGCCGGTGAATATGGCGCGGCGCAAATATATAAAGGCCAGCTGGCGGTGATGGGCGATGATGCGCCGCAAAGCAGCGAAATCCATCATATGGCAGAACAAGAGCAACGGCATCTCGATGCTTTTGACCAGATGATTGCCGAGCGCGGCGTTCGACCAACCATTTTGCAACCCTTCTGGAAAATTGCTGGCTATGCCTTGGGCGCAACGACGGCGGCGATGGGGCCGCGAGCGGCGATGGCCTGCACGGCTGCGGTGGAAACCGAGATCGATCAGCATTATCAGGAACAGCTTGATGCGCTGGAGTCAGAAAATGATCCCGAATTAACCAAGATGATTGCCGAGTTTCGTGAAGAGGAACTGGAGCATAAGGCAACTGCGATTGCGTCGGGAGCTGAGGAAACACCGGGCTATCCGGCCTTGAGTGCCGCGATCAGGCTGGGGTGCCGGGTTGCTATTGGGTTGTCGAAACGTATTTAGGAATCCCGATGGGCTTCAGCACCCGTTCAGGACGACGGATACAAAGGATTTGATATGATACAGAAAATTTTATTCTCTGCCGTTGCCATTTCTGGCGTTTCGATGGTGGCTACCCCGGCCTTTGCTCAGGATCAGGCCGGAGACCGAGTCAATCAGCTGGTCATCTATGGCGACGATCCATGCCCGCAAAGCAGCGCCGATGAGATTGTCGTCTGTGCCCGTAAAGATGAAGGTGAGCGCTATCGCATTCCAGAAACCCTGCGTGGTGGAGGATTGGGCGAAGCCAAAAATCAAGCTTGGTCGGAACGCGTCAAATCCTATGAGTATGTCGGGGCGTCAGGCACCAATAGTTGTTCTCCTACGGGCGCAGGTGGTTTCACCGGATGCACGCAGGCGTTACTGCGTCAGGCTTATGCAGAAAAGGGCATAGACGACACGGTCAACTGGGGTCAGTTGATTGAGGAAGAGCGCCAGAAACGCCTGTCCCGGATCGATGCAGAAGCCCAAGCGGTTGAAGATCGCTTGCTCGAAATCGAAGCCCAACGGGAAGCACGTAACGCCGCTGCGGAAGCAGCGCGTGAGCGGCTTGTTGCTCAGGATGCCGAAGCGGTGAAAGCTTCTAATGATCTTGCGGTGCCGCCGGGAGCGGATGAAGACCCCGCAAAAGACGACTGAATGTTTCCCGGCAGGGTCGGATCGGTTTGCCTATTCCAGTAAGCTGCTAGTGCTATCGTCTATCTTGAAGCTGGTGATGATCCATCCCGAAGAACGCTTGTAAAATGATAGCTCTAGGCGCGTTGCAAACTCATGTTGAAAAATGACATAGCTATTTTCAATATATCTGTCGGACGCGGACTTTTCCTTCACCAGTTCCCATCCCTCAACGGGTCCGTAAATATCTAACAATGTTCGGACATTGGTCTTTATTTGAGCGGTGAGCGTGGTGGTTTTATCAAGCAATGGAGAAGCCGTTACGAGTTCAGAAAATGTGTCAACGTCTCCGTTCTGATATGAAACAAGAACATCATTGGCCAGTGTTGCAGGTGTAGCCTGAGCGAGAACCGGCGGGGCCATCAACATGAGAGCGGCAATCGCTAACGAGGCCAGGACTGTTGCAAAAACTTTCATAGTCTTTCCTTTTAGATAACTATCCCAAATGCGTTGGATCTGGTTCCGATGGCTAGTGTTTCAGTCAGCCTTCTTGTCTTCTATCCAACGGTTCACTTGCGCTTCGAGCATGTCGAGCGGGACCGCGCCCTGACCCAGCACGACATCGTGAAATTCGCGCAGGTCGAACTTGTCGCCCAGTTCGCTGGTCGCTTTACGGCGTAGCTCGCGAATTTTCAGCTCGCCCATCTTATAGGCGAGCGCTTGACCGGGCCAGCTGATATAGCGGTTTACCTCGGCTTCGATATTGGCGGTGCTGAGCGCAGTATTGTCGGTCATGAAATCAATCGCACGTTGTTTGCTCCAGCCTTTGCTGTGGATGCCAGTGTCGACGACCAGACGGCAAGCGCGCCACATTTCATAGGACAGGCGGCCCATATTTTTGGCTGGGGTATCGTAGAGATCCATCTCGATTCCTAGCCGCTCCGAATAAAGGCCCCAGCCTTCGACAAAGGCGGTGAAAAAGGCGCCATGTTTGCGGAAATCGGGCATGTCGAGTTCCTGCTGAAGGGCGATCTGCATATGATGACCCGGAACCGCTTCATGTACACTCAGCGCTGGAATTTCCCAGAAGGGGCGTTGGTCGAGCTTCGATGTATTGACATAATAGAAGCCCGCAATGCCAACATCCGGTGATCCGGGATTATAATAAGCCGTGGTCGTGCCTTCTGCGGTTTCGGCCGGGATTTCCTTGATGCCATAAGGCAGCCGCGCCAGTTTTCCGATGATGGATGGCATCTTGCCATCGATGATCTTCGTTACCCGGGCGACCTTTTCCATCAGCTCTTCGGGTGTTTTGGCGTAATATTGGGGATCGGTGCGCAGATGCTCGATAAATGCTTCGCGCGTATCATAGCCCGCTTCTTTCGCGACCTCCACCATCTCCGCGCGAATGCGGGCGACTTCGCTCACGCCAATATTGTGAATTTCATCCGCGGATTTGTCGGTTGTCGTCATCCGCCGGATACGAAAATCATAATAGTCCGCACCACCGGGCTGTGCCGAAACGCCAGGCGCTTTGGCGCAGTTTGGCGCATAGTCTTTCATATACCAGTCTAGATGCTTCTGCACCGCGGGGTTGATGATGCTTGTGATGATCCCGGCTGCTTCCGTGGCCAAAGTATCAAACGCCGCTTCGTCAATTGTCTCCGGCCGCTTGCGCAGAAAAGGTTGATAGAAACGCGACTGTTTTGCATCGTCGGTGAGCAGGCCGGAAATGCTGGTTTCATAACCGACCATGGAGACGCAGGGTTGGACATAGCCGCCAGCAAGCGCCTGATTGGCAACCGCTATCGATTGATCATTGATCTTGGCATATTGCTTGAGGCGACTGATATATGTCTGATAATCCTGCGCATCGCGGAATGGTAAGTTGTTTTGCATGCTCGCAAAACTCTGGTGCCAGCCGCCCCTATTGGTGAAATTGATCGTGCGCTGACCAAAGCCATTGGCTTCGATTTGCTCGGCAAGTGATCGGTGCAAGATACCGAAGTTGGTCTTGTCATCTTCGCTCAGTGCATCCCTATCCATAGCGTCCAGCTGCGCGAGCCAGATTTTTGCCTTTTCGACTCGCATGTCTTCGGCGGCGAGGCTGGCATCGCTAACCCGGCCTTTGACATCGTCGACTCCGAGAGAGGATGCAAATTCGGGAAATTGTTCCAGCTGATAGGCCCAATAGGAGTCGATGATTGCATGCAGTTCGGTTGATTGCTGTCCGTCATCCGCTTGCGCATAGGTGGGC
This sequence comes from Parasphingorhabdus sp., assembly GCF_039939955.1. Classification (GTDB taxonomy): domain Bacteria; phylum Pseudomonadota; class Alphaproteobacteria; order Sphingomonadales; family Sphingomonadaceae; genus Parasphingorhabdus. The sequence continues at coordinate 423,925 of NZ_JBDVHS010000002.1, forward strand.
GTGCTGACCAGCATCGTCAGTGGGGCCAGCATGGCTAAATATGTTCTGCGCATCATCTTCTCCCGAAATCGCCTGATAATATCTCTGGCAACTATCGTGGATGATCGGTGGTTTTAGTCAAGTGAGATTTTGGAGGGCCAGCTGCCGAGCGCGTAAATCCATGGCAGTAGGCAAGGGAATCGACGCGATCTTTAGCGGCGCTATTGCGGAACCACCGGCAATGGCAATGGTCACGGATGCCAGATCAAGCGGATGGTCGACTGGATTCTGGCTTACATCAACGGTTTGAATTTTGCGCAATGGCAAAATGGTCGACCTGCGTCGCCACCAACCAGAGCGGACATATAATTGCTTGTCCGTCATGGCATATTGATGATGACGCCAGTTGAGAAAGAAGATCAGGCTGAGTGGTATCGCGAGCAGGATCAGCGCAAAAAAACCGGAATGCAGGATTAAGCCGGTTGCCAGAGCGATGCCCGCCAGCAACAGGCAGCCAATGATTGCACGGCGCCACCAGAAGGCAGAACTGACCCGCTGAAATTTTAGGTCAGGTGCTGCTTGGTGGATTGCGCATTCATTGAGGATCGGCGTGATCTCTGTAAGCGTGGCACAGGGGGCCGCGCTATGATCGGTTTCTCCGCTAGCATCGCCTGCCAGAGACGTGAATTTGAGATGATACCAGCCAAAGCGCGCGCGAAGGGGGCCGGTTTGCAAGGTTGCTGCTTGTACGCGATGGATCGGCATGACCATGTCGGTCAGAGTGAATAGCCCGCGTCGTCGCCGAAAGCCCGGCTGTCCGGTATCGGCTCGGTCGAGCCGGAAGCTATATTCCCGGATGAAAGTCCGGACGATTCCGCTGACAAAGCCAATCATGACCAGCGATATAATCGCGGCCATCGCGCCGCCAACCCGTACCCAGAAGCTCAGCCCGTTGATAAGATCCTGATCCGGTAAAGCTTCGATCCAATTGCGTGGATTGAAGAAACCATCGGGCAGCAGGAAGTCCAGATTTTGTGCAATCGCGCCCAGAACTGCCAGCAGAACGAAGGAGAAATTGAACAGTCCGGCAATGAATATGCGGCGATTATCCATCGCAAATAGCGGCGGGACATCTTCTGTGTCGGGCGCGTTCTGAGACGGGGTGTCGGCCATATTCAAGCCGGCCTTATAGTCGCGGATCGTGTCGCGAAGCCGTTCTGCATCCGATCGGGCCAGCGCTTCAAGCTGACCATCTTCGCCGCCGCCTGAACCGGTTTCCAGCGTGACCGTGGTTAAACCAAGCAAACGACTGACCAGCTTTTGTTCCAGACTGACATCCTGTATCCGGTCGAAAGGAATGGAGCGATTGTTGCGGTTGAGCAGCCCGCTTTTGATCCGGATTTCACGTTCCGTGATTTGATAGGTGAAGCGCGACCAGATCAAGGCGATGACCCCGACGACCAACGAGATCAACGCCAAAGCAGCGAGCAGAGTATAGGAGATATTCTGATCGAACAGGCTGAAATGCAGGACGAAAATCGCGACGATATTCCGGCCGATCATCGACAAGGATTTCAGGATGATGCTGAGCGGGTGCAGGCGCTGGAAAGGCGCGCCGTCCTGCGGTGGGGGAATTTCTGCGGCGTCGCTCATATCATGTCTTGGCGAATATGACCCTTGATCGTCTCGCGCATATGCTCCGCATCGGCGGTGGCGAGGCCGGGCAGGGTGACGATACTATTGTGCGTTCCGGCGGTGTGCACGATCAAAGTCGATAGGCCGAACATCCGTTGCAGCGGACCTTGCGCGACATCGATATGCTGGATCCGGTTGAACGGAACGATCGTATCTTTGCGCCATAGGAAACCGCGTAGCACCCGCAATTGCTCGTCGCCCATGTCATAACCCCAACGGCGATAGATCCGATGGGGCAGGACGAAGACCAGCAAAATGGCGAAGAATATGGCCGGAATCAGCACCATTCCCGACTGCACTTGATGATGCATATAGAGCAGGGTTTCGACGACAGACGCCCCTATCAGCAGGATTAGCGCCCGCAGGATCATATTGACCCGGGTCAAACTTTTCTGCGGTGGATGGAGCGGTGTCAGGCCCTGATTATAGCTGCTGGATAGGGCCGATTCCATTGCATCAAATGGATCGGGACTGGAAGGATTGGAAGCATGTTCGGACATGCCGCGATTATGGCGAAACTGTGTTACCAAGGCAAGACAGATCCACTACTGTCAGCGGCGCTCTGCCTATCGGGCGAGAGCGGTCTCGGCTTGCTCGGCCAGCGCTTTGATAATTTCGGCCACCGATTCTTCCGCTTTGACCATGCCAACCGATTGTCCGGCCATAACGCTGCCCTGTTCAATATCGCCGTCAATGACCGCTTTTCGTAACGCTCCTGCCCAAAAATGCTCAATTTGTAGCTGCGCTTCGCCCATTTCTATCTCGCCCGAATCCAACAATTTGGCGACTTCAATCTGCTTGCGGGTAAATTCTTCGGTGCCTTTATTCTTCAGCGCGCGGACCGGGATCACCGGCAGGCGCGGATCGACCTGCACGCTGGTGATCGCATCACGGGCATTGCCGCGGATGAAGGCTTTTTTGAAATCGGGATGGGCGATGGATTCATGGGCGCAGACAAAACGCGTGCCGAGTTGAACGCCACTGGCGCCCATTTCCAGATAGGCGGCAATCATGTCGCCCGTGCCGATACCGCCGGCGACGAAGACCGGCAATTGGTCGGCGATTTCAGGCAATATTTCCTGCGCCAAAACGGACGTGGAGACCGGACCGATATGGCCACCGGCTTCCATGCCCTCGATAACAATCGCATCGACGCCGGAGCGGATGAACTTTTTGGCCAGCGCCATGGCGGGGGCAAAGCAAATGACTTTCGCGCCGGTTTCCTTGATCGCTTCGAGGCTACCCTTGGGCGGTAGTCCGCCCGCCAGCACGACATGGCTGACCTGATGTTCGCCGCAAATGGCAATCAGCTCCATCAGATCGGGATGCATGGTGATCAGATTGACACCGAATGGCTTGTCGGTGCGTTTCTTGGTCTCGGCAATTTCGGTGTCGAGCAAGTCCGGCGTCATCGCGCCACAGGCGATCACACCAAAGCCACCCGCGTTGGAAATCGCGCTGACGAGATTGCGTTCCGATACCCAGGACATCGCCCCGCACATGATCGCGGTTTCGCAGCCGAGGAAATCGGTGCCGCGTTGCATTAGGCTTTGAAGATCGCTCAAGATATTAGATCCTTATTCACAATAGACGTTCGACGCGATGGTGCGTCAAGAACGGTCTGTTTAGCGTCAAGCCGCATCCTCTGCATCCAACCCGTAAGCCGTATGCAGCACGCGCAATGCCAGTTCGGTATAATCTTCCTCGATCAGCACGCTGACCTTGATTTCCGAGGTGGTGATCGCCTGAATATTCACGCCGCGGTCGGCCAGCGCCTGGAACATGGTGGCGGCGATACCGGCATGGCTTTTCATGCCGACGCCAACGACGGAAATTTTGGCGACGTTGGTATCGGGAATCAGCCGATTGTATCCGATGTCTTTCTGTGCGCCTTCCAGGACCTGCATCGCCCGGTCGAGATCGACGGCGGGCACGGTGAAGGTCACATCGGTTTCGCCTTTCTCGCGACCGACATTCTGAATGATCATGTCGACATTGATCGCCGCGTCCGAGAGCGGCGCAAAAATATCGGCAACCGCGCCCGGTTTGTCGGGCACGCGGGTCAGGGTGATTTTCGCTTCATTCTTGTCATGGGCGATACCGGTGATCAGTTGCCGTTCCATATCTTTTGTCTCCATTTCGTCTTCGCTGACAATCATCGTGCCGGGCAGGTCGTCCGCGGTATAGTTGGTATTTTCATCGGTGAAGGAAGAGAGCACCTGGATGCGCACGCCTTCTTTCATCGCTAGGCCGACCGAGCGGGTCTGCAGCACTTTCGCGCCGACGCTGGCCAGTTCGAGCATTTCCTCAAACGTCACCTTGTTCAGTTTGCGGGCTCGCGTCACGATGCGCGGGTCGGTGGTATAAACGCCATCGACATCGGTATAAATGTCGCAGCGGTCTGCCTTGACGGCTGCGGCAATGGCAACCGCGCTGGTGTCGGAACCACCGCGGCCCAATGTGGTGATCCGGCCATCGTCGCTGACGCCCTGAAAGCCGGGAATGATCGCGATTTCGCCGCTCGCCATGGACGAGGCCAGCTTGTCCGCGTCAATCGTTTCGATCCGCGCCTTGCTATGGGCTTCGATCGTGCGGACGGGCATTTGCCAACCCAGCCAGCTGCGCGCTTTGGCCCCTAGCGACTGCAGCGCAATGGCCAAAAGGCCCGAGGTCACTTGCTCGCCAGAGGAGACCACCACGTCATATTCGGCCGGATCATAGAGCGAACTGGCTTCGCGACAGAAATTGACCAGCCGGTCGGTATCGCCCGCCATGGCCGACACGACCACCGCGACGTCATGACCGGCATCGGCCTGCTGTTTGACGATCTGCGCCACCCGGCGGATACGTTCGATTCCGGCCATCGAGGTGCCGCCAAATTTCATCACTATGCGTGCCATGATGCTGTCGGTAAAACTTTCAATAAAAAGGGCCTGAACAGGATTGAAAAGCCTGATAAAGAGGGGGCATGACAAAGGCAAGTAGCACAATCAAGCCCGAAGAAGCCGCGCATTTCGGCGCATTGGCAGAGGACTGGTGGGACCCCAAAGGGTCTTCCGCGATGCTGCATCGTCTGAATCCTGTGCGGCTTGCCTATATCCGCGACGCGATTGACCTGCATTTCCATTGCGACAGCAGCCTGCTAAAGCCGCTTTCCGGCAGAAAAGCACTGGATGTCGGCTGTGGTGCGGGTCTGCTTTGCGAGCCATTGGCGCGACTGGGTGCCCATGTAACCGGACTGGATGCGGCGCCGGAAAATATCGCGGTGGCGAAGGCCCATGCGGAACCGCAGCGGCTGGATATTGATTATCGCAACGAGGCGGTGGAGGATTTCGGCGGGAAGAATTTTGATCTGGTGACCTCGCTGGAGGTAATCGAACATGTCGACGACCCGCAAGGCTTCGTGCAGGGTCTTGCCGATGCTCTGGCAGATGATGGCCTGATGATCGTTTCGACGCCCAATCGTACGGCGCTATCGAAATTGCTGCTGGTCGATCTGGCCGAAGGTATGGGGCAGATTCCGCGCGGTACCCATCATCATGATCAATTTATCACGCCGGATGAACTGGAGAAGCTATTGGGCAACGTCGGCCTTGCGGTCACAGATACGACCGGTCTGTCCTATAGCCCGTCCAAAGGCTTCACTCTGTCCGACAATCTCTCACTCAACTATTTGATGACGGTGGTTCGGGCCTGATGACCCATGTCCGGCCTTATGCGCTGTCGGACAAACAGGCCTGCCTCGCGATATTCGATAGTAATGTCCCGGATTTTTTTGATTCCACGGAACGGCCGGACTTCGCAGGCTTTCTGGATGGTCCGGACGGTGAATATTTCATCGTCGAGCAAGAGGGTGCGGTGATCGGTTGCGGCGGCTTTGCCAAGGAAGATCGTGGGCAGGCCCGCTTCACCTGGGGGATGGTGAGCAACCGTCATCATGGTGAAGGTCTGGGGCGATTGCTGGCCGAATATCGACTGCGCGCAATGGACGATGCGGGCGATTATGCTGAAGTCGAATTGTTCACCACGCCGATAGTGGCGCCATTTTTCGAGAAATTGGGCTTTGCGATCGCGCAGGTCGATAAAGACGGCTTTGCACCCGGTATGGACAAGGTGCAGATGATCAAAACCCTGACCTAAAGCTCTAAAAGTCGACCTTTTCATAATGAGCCGGCGGGGCAATCACTTCCATCCGTTCGGACAGCAATGGCCGGAAGGACGGGCGCGATTTGAACATGCTGTACCAGGCTTTGGTCTGTTCATGCCCGGCCCAGTCAATCGCGCCGAGATAATCCGCCACCGAAATCTGCGCCGCTGCGGCAAGGTCGGCGAGGCTCATCGTCGCGCCGGCCAGCCAGCTGCGATGGTCGATCAGATAGTCGACATAATCCAGATGTGAATTCGCCCGGCGCATCGCTTCGCGCAACATTTTGGCATCGGGCGGTTCGCGCCGGACCAGTCTTTTGTGCATCCGCTCGTGCAGCATCGGTGCGGTGACATCGCCGTAAAATTGTTCGTCAAACCAGGCAACCAGACGCCGGATCTCGGCACGGTTCACGGCCGTGCCATTGATCATCGGGGTCTTTTCGACCGTTTCCTCGATAAATTCGCAAATGGCGACGCTATCGACCAGATGGATGTCACGCTCGCTGTGGCGCATGACCGGTGTCCGGCCCGCCGGGTTCATCGATAGAAATTCATCGCGCTGTTCCCATGGCGATTCCCGGATCAGCTCATAGCCGACCGACTTCTCACCCATCAGCAAACGGACTTTGCGAGAAAAGGGACAAAGAGGGAATTGGAACAGCTGCCACATAATGTTGCTGTTAGTCGCGATTGGGTTTTTGTGGAAGAGCTTTGATGCAGTATGTTCCGGTTGCGCCGCGCCTCGCCGGACGCTCCATTATTGTGTCGCCTCCATCCGGCGTTTCATCTTTTCGCCGAACGCCTGCAGCTGCGGAAGCAGCGCGCCAAATTCGGAAGCCATGGCTCCCATCATCGCAATGCCCTGACGCATTTTCTCTTCGCTATTGCGGTGGAAATCCGGGTCATTTTGCCCGGCGAGGTCACCCAGAGTGGCATCGGGATCAATGGTTGAAAAATTACCATCTCCTTGCATCTCCGGTGGGATGGATTGGTCTATAACACGCACAAATTCGCCGATCGGGAGATCCATCATCGCCGTCATAAAGCCGGTCATTGTCGAAACCATCTTGTCCTGAAAGGCCGTATCGTTGAGCTTCTCGACCATCTCGATATCTGTACGACTGTCCTGCGCGATAGCAGGGGCTGCCAGGCCAAGGGCCAGCGATGCCAGAGGCAACATGAAAATAGGGCGCATAAGAAACTCCGTCCGTTATGATTGTTGCAATTGCTATAGAATATCGCTGCTGAGTCCGGCCTGAACCGGATCAGCATCGATGTAAACAAATGCAACAGCCCTTCGGACTATTCCGCCGCTTCGATCACTTCCTTGTCCGACAAGGGATGTTCGATCCGGTCGATCATCTCTTTCGGGCAGACCTGCCAGAACCGATCGCGCCAGCGATCCCAGTCGCGCAGGATGGATTCGGACCATTTGCTATCGGTGGTCTTTTGATGCCGCTGGATCAGGGACAGCAAATGCCCTTCCCAATATGCGCTGTCGAGCCGTTGCCAGATGATGCTGTCACCATTGGCATGTTTTTCGAAATTGCGCTCGGTGTCGAGAATGAAGGCCATGCCGCCGGTCATGCCCGCGCCGAAATTGCTGCCGACCGACCCCAGGATAACGGCATTGCCGCCGGTCATATATTCGCAGCCATTGGCACCACAGCCTTCGACCACGACATCCGCGCCGCTGTTGCGCACGGCGAACCGTTCGCCCGCCTGTCCAGCCGCGAACAGCTGCCCGCTGGTCGCGCCGTAGAGCACGGTATTGCCGATGATCGTATTCTCTTTGCTGTCGAGCGGTGAGCTGACCATCGGGCGGATGACAATCTTGCCGCCGCACAGACCTTTGCCGACATAGTCATTGGCATCGCCGAATACTTCCAGCGTAATCCCCTGACAGAGATAGGCGCCAAGCGATTGGCCCGCCGATCCGCGCAGGCGAATATGGACGTGATCTTCATTCAAGCTGCTCATGCCATATTTGGCAGTCACTTCCGCCGAGAAACGCGTGCCCACCGCACGGTGGGTGTTGCGCACCGTATAGGTGAGTTGCATTTTCTCCCGCCGCTCAAAGACCGGTTTCGCATCTTTGATCATTTCGGCATCAAGGCTATCCGGCACTTCATTGCGCGGGGTGTCGATGTTGAAGCTGCGCTCGCTATCCTTGGCATCGACCTTGGCAAGAATCGGGTTGAGATCCAGATCATCCAGATGCTCTGCACCGCGACTGACCTGACGCAACAATTCGGTGCGACCGATAATTTCGGTCAGCGAACGATAGCCGAGACGGGCCAAAATTTCGCGCACTTCTTCGGCCATATAGGTCATCAGGTTGATCACCTTTTCCGGCGTGCCGGTGAATTTTTCGCGCAGACTCTCATCCTGAACGCAGACACCCACGGGGCAGGTGTTGCTGTGGCATTGCCGCACCATGATGCAGCCCATGGCCACCAGACTGAGCGTACCGATTCCGAATTCCTCGGCGCCGAGTATCGCCGCGATGACAATATCGCGACCGGTCTTCAGACCACCATCGGTCCGCAATTTCACCCGGTGGCGCAGGCCGTTGAGGGTCAGCACCTGATTGGCTTCGGTCAGACCCATTTCCCATGGGGTGCCTGCAAATTTGATCGAGGTTTGTGGTGACGCACCGGTGCCGCCGGTATTGCCGGAGATCAGGATAACGTCGGCATGCGCCTTGGCCACACCCGCAGCAATCGTCCCGATACCCGCTGATGACACAAGCTTCACGCAAACCCGTGCGCGCGGATTGATCTGCTTGAGATCATAGATCAGCTGCGCGAGATCTTCGATAGAGTAGATATCGTGATGCGGCGGCGGTGAGATGAGCGTGACGCCGGGCGTCGAGTGGCGCAGCTTGGCGATAAATTCCGTGACTTTGAAGCCCGGCAGCTGACCGCCTTCGCCGGGTTTGGCGCCTTGGGCTACTTTAATCTCGACTTCTTCACAGGCGCCGAGATATTCCGATGTCACGCCAAAGCGGCCAGAGGCCACCTGCTTGATCGGGCTCGATGCATTGTCGCCATTTTCAAATGGTGTGTAGCGCCGTTTCTCTTCGCCGCCTTCGCCGGAAACGGATTTCGCGCCAATACGGTTCATCGCAATGGCCAGCGTTTCATGCGCTTCGGGGCTTAGCGCACCCAGCGACATGCCGGGCGTGTTAAAGCGCTTGCGGATTTCGGTAATCGCTTCGACCTCGTCAATCGATACCGGCTCCGGCGCATAGTTGAACTCCATCAAATCGCGCAGATTAATGGGTTCCAGTTCGCGCACCGCCTGCGAAAATTGGAGATAGGAAGAATAGCTGTCATGGGCGACCGCTGATTGCAGAAGATGCATCAGATGGGCGCTATAGGCATGGGCTTCACCGCCATCGCGCTGTTTGTAGAAACCACCGACCGGCAAGCGGACGATCGCTGGTTCGAAAGCCGCTTCATGCTTTTCCTGTGCGTTGATGAACAGGGAGGCATAGCCTTCGCCGGATATTTTGGTGGGCATGCCGGGGAACAGATCGTTGCACAAAGCGCGCGACAGTCCGACCGCTTCAAAATTATAGCCACCGCGATAGCTGGAGATGACGGCAATGCCCATTTTCGACATGATCTTGAGCAGGCCGTCGTCGACCGCTTTCTTGTGTCGCGCGAGGCATTCGTCGAGGGTCAGGTCACCGAACAGACCACGAGCGTGCCGGTCGGCAATGGCGGCTTCCGCCATATAGGCGTTGACGGTGGTCGCGCCGACACCGATCAAAACGGCATAGCAATGGGTGTCGAGACATTCTGCTGCCCGGACATTGACCGAGGCATAGGACCGCAATCCCTTGCGAACCAGATGCGTGTGCACCGCGGCGGTTGCAATCACCATCGAGATTGCCAGCCGGTCTTCGTCAATATCTTCGTCGGTGAGGAAGATTTCGGTCTTGCCCGCGCGCACGGCCTGCTCGGCTTCCGCTCTAATGCGTGCCAGCGCATCGCGCAGTTCAATAGCACCGCCGGTGGTGCTCATGGTGCAATCGATCTGCGCCACTGTATTGTCAAAGCCGAGTTTCAATCGCTCCCATAAGCCGCAGCTGAGCACCGGACTGTCCAGCACCAGAACATCTTCATTCTGGCTGTCCTGTTCCAATATATTGGCCAGGTTGGAAAAGCGCGTGCGCAGGCTCATCACATGACGTTCGCGCAAACTATCGATTGGCGGGTTGGTGACCTGCGAAAAATTCTGCCGGAAAAAATGGCTGACCTGCCGAGGCTTCAGGCTGATCACCGCCAGCGGCGTATCATCACCCATCGAGCCAATAGCTTCTTTGGCATCCTCGACCATCGGCGCGAGGATCATTTCCATATCCTCCAGCGTATGCCCGGCGGCGGTTTGGCGACGGGTCAATTCTTCTTTGGAAAAGCCCATGCCCGACACTTTGGGCGCTGGTGGCAGATCGTCGACGGTCTGGAATCCTTTGACCAGTTCGGCATAGGGTTCTTCGGCGGCGATCCGGTCTTTGAGTTCGCGATCCTTGAACATGGCTCCTGCATCAAGGTCGACTGCAATCATTTCTCCGGGGCCGAGGCGCCCTTTTTCGACGACCTGACTTTCGGGGACGACGACCATGCCTGACTCGGAACCGATGATCAGCAGATTATCGGCGGTGCGCGAATAGCGTAGTGGTCGCAAAGCGTTGCGATCGACACCCGCAACAACCCAATGGCCATCGGTCATCGCGAGGGCGGCTGGACCATCCCAAGGCTCCATCACGCTGGCCATATATTCATACATCGCCTGGTGGCCAGGATCGATATCAGGGTCATTCTGCCATGCTTCTGGTACCAGCATGATCTTTGCGGTCGGCGCATCGCGGCCGGACCGGCAGATGGTTTCAAACACCGCATCCAATGCCGCCGTGTCAGAAGAGCCAGCAGGGATCACGGGTTTGATATCTTCACTATAGTCACCAAAGGCGAGGCTCGCCATTTTGATCTCGTGGCTCTTCATCCAGTTTTTATTGCCGCGGATCGTGTTGATTTCACCATTATGGGCAAGACAGCGGAACGGCTGTGCCAGCCACCATTGGGGGAAAGTGTTGGTGGAATAGCGTTGGTGGAAAATGGCCACGCGGCTTTCGAACCGATCATCGGTCAGGTCGGGATAGAAGACCGACAGGGATTCTGCGAGAAACAGACCTTTGTAGATGATCGACTGGCAGGACAGGCTACAAATGTAGAAATCCTGAATCTGTGCGGCGATGACTTTCTTTTCGATCCGGCGGCGAATGAGATAGAGATTCTTCTCAAATTCCCGGGCATCTTGCTTGTCCGGCATCGGGCCGGCAATCATGATCTGCTCGATTTCGGGGCGGGTGTTCTGCGCTTTCTGACCGATCACCGACACATTGACCGGCACCTGACGCCAGCCATAAATCGTATAGCCCGATTCAATGATTTCCGCTTCGACAATGGTACGGCAAGTTTCCTGCGCGCCCAAATCGGTCCGCGGCAGGAAGATCATGCCGACGGCAAGCCGGTTCGGGCGAACCTTGTGACCGCTATCGGCAATTGCATCATCGAAAAAGCGTGCGGGCAGGTCGACGTGCAGACCAGCGCCATCACCGGTCATGCCATCGGCATCGACCGCGCCCCGGTGCCAGACTGCTTTTAACGCATCAATCGCAGAGGATACTACGCGCCGCGACGGTTTTCCGTCGGTTGCCGCAACAAGGCCGACACCACAGGCGTCGCCTTCGAAGTCGGGCCGGTACATGCCTTCGCGAGCGAGGCGTTCATGTTCTGGAGTTGGGAAATGGTGCGTCATTCGTCGTCTTTCTGGGATTGTGTTTCGGTCGCGGTCCCGACCGGCGGAAGATGTGCCGTTGCGTCTTCCACCTTCTTCATGATGTTCGGCATGGCCTGCATCAATTCAGGCACCATGGACATCATCGATTCCATCATTTCCGGATCGACAAAGACCATCATATAGTCGCGCGCAAAGGCGCTGCCGGTGTCGGTGGCAAAAAAATCATTCATCTCGTTGAGCTGCGCAATGCTATATTTGCGGGCATAGATTTTGGTAAGCGTTGTGCGGACCTGTGGTTCCATTGCGCTCATCAAATCGGTCATTTCGTCCATGAGGACGCGCGTCGATATTTGCATACGCTCTTCGAAATTGGGATCAGATTCCTGCATGAGCTCAGCAAGGGTTTTATCCTTGTCTTCTGCGCTATAATCCTCGCCCGATGGGCTGACTGTGCCACCCATTTCTTCCATGGTCATGCCGCCCAATCCGGCAAGCATGCCGTCCAGCATTTGATCCATCGTACCTTTCATCATCCGCTCATAGGTGCCGATGGGAAACAGATGGTCGACGGTGGTTTCGGCCACGGCAAGGCGTGCGGGATCAATGGTCGCTTCTTCCGTGGTGCCAGGCGCACTTGTCTCTTGCGCAGCAGCAGGAACGCACATGGCCAGCGCCATAGGAATAGCAAATATCTTCTTCATCTTCATGCTCCGATCGGCAGGCACTATGCCGCCTGCTTGTTCGTCTGTTTCTGCTCTTTCAAAAAGCTGTGCATATGCTCGGTCACATCGCGACCATCGCGGATGCCCCAGACAACCAGACTGGCGCCGCGAACAATGTCACCTGCGGCGAACACGCCCTCAAGATTGGTCATCATCGACTTGTGATCAACGCGCAACGTTCCCCAGCGGGTGACGCTGAGATCCGGGGAATCGAATAATGTTGGCAGTTCCTCTGCGTCAAAGCCCAGAGCCTTGATGACCAGATCGGCTTCAACGGTAAAATCGCTGTCCGGCTGGACCTCTGGAGACCGGCGGCCGCTGGCATCGGGTGCGCCGAGCCGCATCTTGGTCGTCTTCACCGCGGTGACATGGTCGGTGCCTTCGATCGCTTTCGGGGCGGATAGCCAGACAAATTCGACGCCCTCTTCTTCGGCGTTGCGGACTTCATTCTGGGAGCCCGGCATATTAGCCCGGTCGCGGCGGTACAGGCATTTTACCGACTTCGCGCCCTGACGCACGGACGTCCGGACACAATCCATCGCCGTGTCGCCACCGCCGATAACCACGACATTCTTGCCCTTGGCATTATAACGGCCATTTTCGAATTCCGGCACGTCATCGCCAAAGCTTTTGCGATTGGACGCGATCAGGAAATCGAGCGCCTCTTCCACGCCCGGTGCGCCAACGCCCGGCATTTTGATATCGCGCGCTTTATAGACGCCGGTTGCGATCAAGATCGCATCATGTTTGCTGCGCAATTCTTCGAGTGTCGCGTCCTTGCCGACTTCGAAACTTTCGTGGAAGTGGATGCCGCCATCTTTCAACCGCTGGACGCGACGCATGATCACTTCTTTTTCCAACTTGAAGCCGGGAATGCCATAAGTCAGCAGTCCGCCTGCGCGATCGTGGCGGTCATAGACATGAACGTCATAGCCGGCGACACGCAGATATTCGGCGGCCGTCAGCCCGGCCGGGCCAGCGCCAATGATGCCAACCGATTGTCCGCGCGGTGCGCCTGGTTCCAAGGGCTCGACCCAGCCTTCTTCCCAGGCGGTGTCGGTGATATATTTTTCAACCGATCCGATGGTAACCGCACCATGGCCGGAAAATTCGATCACGCAATTGCCTTCACACAGGCGGTCCTGCGGGCAGATACGGCCACAGATTTCCGGCATCGTCGATGTCAGGTTGGACATCTCATAGGCTTCGCGCAGCCGACCCTCTGCGGTGAGGCGCAGCCAATCGGGTATATGGTTGTGCAACGGGCAATGGACCGAGCAATAAGGCACGCCGCATTGGGAACAGCGTGACGATTGTTCCGCTGCTTCATCGGGTGCATATCGGTCAGCGATTTCCTGAAAATCTTCCGCGCGAAGGCTGGGTTCGCGCTTGTTGGGATAGGACTGGCCTTCCTCAACAAATTTCAGCATGTCTAATTTCTGCGGGCTTTTTGCCATGCCAGATGCTCGTTTCTTGTAATTTTTGAATGTCGCTATTGGCCTGTCTGTGCAGGCACGGGCAACGAATTAGCTGACAAAGAACGGAGAGTCACGCAAAAATTGCAATAAAGGACAGCTAATCTGTCCTAAAAACCATTCGCCAGAGCCGCACGCTAGTGGCGCGGAGGCCAATAATGGCAAATAGTATCATATCGGACCTATATTTTCCTCACGACATTTTCTGTACAAGAGGCTATTGCGCCTCAAACCAAATATACAGGCTGCCGATGACCTTCCTTCAAATGCTGCTCCTTGCGATTGTACAAGGCGTTACCGAATTTCTTCCGATATCTTCTTCCGGGCATCTCATCCTTTTGCCCGTGTTCACCGGCTATGCCGATCAGGGGCCGATGATCGATATCGCGGTGCATGTCGGTTCCTTGCTCGCGATCATCACCTATTTCTTCAAAGACGTATGGAGTCTGGGCAAGGGCGGTCTTGCTTCCATTGGTATCGGCACGGCGCCGGCTGAGAAGCGTTTATTCTGGTGGATCATCATCGGCACGATCCCGGCGGTTATTGTGGGCCTGTTCCTGAAGACCGGCGGCTATCTGGATGGATTTCGCAGCACCACTTTGGTGGGTGTCAATCTTATCATCTACGGTGTGTTGCTGGGTATCGCCGACCGGTTTGGACAGCAGGTCAAATCTTTTGAGGATGTGACGCTGAAAGACGGTATCATCGTTGGACTGGCGCAAGCGCTCGCCTTAATCCCCGGTACCAGCCGTTCTGGCGTGACCATGACCGCTGCCCGTTTCCTCGGCTATACCAGAGTAGAGGCGGCGCGCTTTTCCTTCCTGCTGTCGATACCCGCTGTGGCCGGCGCTGGCGTGTTGATCATTCCCGATCTGATGGGTGCCAGCAGCGAGCTTTTGAAAGAAGCGCTGATCACCGGTGTGCTCACCTTCATAGCCGCGCTCGCGACCATGGCATTTCTGATGCAGTTCCTGCGTAAGGCATCGATGATGGTCTTTGTCATCTATCGGGTGGCAATGGGCGCCGCGTTGCTCGCCTTTTTCTAACGCGATTTTTTCCTGGCGAGGACTAGCTTGCTTTCGCGCGCGCGCCGAAACGACCATGGGCGGTATATTTTTCCATCCAGCCACCTGCGACTGTTGCGAGCGGGGTCGGCGCAACGTCGAAGCTGTCCAGCCCCTTGGCGCGCCGTCCGACGACATTATCTTTCTGCAGCATCTTATACTGGTCGGTTGTAATCGGACTGGCCGGCAGCATGGCCAATATCTTGCTGACGAAATCCGGAACCTCGACAAAGACCTTCTCGCGCCCGGTCATTGATGCGATGCGCCGGTTCAGGTCACCCATGCTGATCACTTCGGGGCCACCCAGTTCAAATGTCTGTCCGGCATAGAGATCGGGATGGCTCAAGGCTTCTGCTGCGACATCGGCAACATCGCCGACAAAGATCGGCTGGAATTTGGTGTCGCTGCCGATGACTGGCACCACCGGGAGCATCGTGATCATCGAAGCAAAGCGATTGATAAATTGATCTTCCCGACCAAAGACGATGGACGGCCGCAAAATGATAGCGTTGGGAAAGGCTTTCAAAACCGCTGCTTCGCCGAGACCCTTGCTTTTGCCGTAGCGGGACGGCGAGGCGACGTCGGCGCCAATGGCCGACAGGTGGAGCAGAGCGCCGCAACCGGCAGCGGAAGCGGCTTCGGCGATATTGCGCGCGCCCTCAACATGGGTGGCTTCAAAATCGCCGTTTAAAATGCCGACCAGATTGACCACCGCATCGCAGCCATGGACCGCGCGAGCGACGCTGTCGGCCTTGGTCACATCAGCACTTAAAAATTGCGTCTGACCCAGATTGCCGAGCGGTTTAATATGCATGGCGTTATTAATGCTACGCTCGGCAACGCGCAGGCGCGCACCGCGATCCAGCAGGTTTTGCGCGATATAGCGGCCCAGAAAACCGCCTCCGCCAAATATGCAAATCAATTGTCCGTCGAGATCCATGTTCATCTTCTACACCTAGCTTGGTTTTCGCCTCGCCTCTGCCCGAGCGCGGCGGACGAATCAACCGTCGATTCCTGACATGGCTTAGCATATTCTACCCGTCAGCGCCCCGACCGGGCGCACTATCGAAGAAACCCGGTGACCAAGTCGCATTTTGCCATATGAATCATTGACAGCGGAACCACCAACCGGCTAGGCGCGCGCCTCTATCAGGCGGTATTGCAATCATATCACCTGCATGGGCCCAGATGGCGGAATTGGTAGACGCGCCAGCTTCAGGTGCTGGTATTCGCAAGGATGTGGAGGTTCGAGTCCTCTTCTGGGCACCAGAAATGCTTTTAAGGCATTGAAATATACAACTTAGTTCGCAAGCTAAGTTTTTGAAGTGCCTTCTGGGCTGTTCTCCAAATTGCGCCAGCTGCATAAAAATCGGTCAAATACGCAAGTTTGCGTATCTCAACGGCTGTGAATATCGCCTAGATATCGTTGTTCAAACAACTACGTGGGGCCATGGAATACGAGGGCTTACTAAATACAGCTACGCCGCCAAGAAATATATGTTCCCTCTGTACCATTCTTGCGGCTAGCTAGCCCAAAGCCCAATTGTCCGCTATGATTTCAAAAGATGGATGTCCGGTAAGATGGAAGGAATGTTTCGGGTGAAAGCAGACGGCCGCCGGACGCGATTCTTTTTGTGCTTCGTCGCACCCCAAACTTGTTTGACTATACAGTGAAATGGTGGGGATCAGGGCTGCTTGATCGCAAGTTTAGTGGATCAAAAACTGCAGGTGCCATTGGCATTTTGACCATATTTCTGGCTGCGGCGGCCCTTATTTCAATCCTATACTTACGTACGAGCGATAGCGGCGTGCAGTTAACAAAGGGAGAGTTGGTTTCCGACCAATGGGATTATTCCAAAGGCCGTCCTTTGGAGTTGAAAGGAGAATGGGAGGTAATTTGGGGGAAGCTAGTATCCCCTGGAAAATTTGACGCAGAATATCGCGGCGACTATTTCTCCATTCCGAACCGATGGAATGCGGTCGATCACCCAGCCATGAACGGAGCCTATGGAGCGGCAACATTTCGAGCAAGATTGGACTTGCCCGATTATGAGAAAGACCTCTCTTTCCATCAGATTTCGCCGCATTCTGCTTGGCGCATTTACGCCAATGGCTTCTTGATCGGCGGTAATGGGACTGTTTCCGAATTGCCGGGTGAGCACCAACCTCACTATACTTCGCGGGTTTTCTCCGCCTATCCAGGCAAAAGCGAGATCATTCTGCAGGTTGCGAATTACACCCATGCTTTTGGTGGTCCTGGGCATCCGCTAACCATCTGGGATACACAAAGCCTGTTCAGGACGTTGGGGCTGCTCTCACTCTATTATGTCGTTGTACTCGGAGTCTTACTTGCAATCGGGGTTTTCCACCTAATCTTCTATTTGGCCGATAGGAGGCATCGCGAACAGGGGCCGGTCCATCTGTGGTTTAGTTTGTTATGTTTCATCATGGTGTTTCGGATTTCGGGAGTCATTCCCTATTTCCATATATATTATCCGGAAGCCGCTTATTGGTCGGATCTGAGGTTCCCCTATTTTAGTCTTTTTGCGGCGCCGGCTGTCTACATCCTATTTTTCAGATTGCTCTTCCCTGACTATTTCCCGAAGCGTTTAACCTCTGCGGTCATTGCGATAAACGTGCTCTTTGCGATGATCGTGCTCGTCACGCCCGAGAGTTTTTATACCCAACTCCGTAATTTTTCGATCCTGATGAATGTGTTTGTTATCCTGTATAGCTTGCTGTTCACATCTCAGGCATTGTTGGACAAGCAACCCGGGTCGGTAATAGTCATGATTTCAAATACCGTGTTTCTGGGTGCGGCTCTGAATGATGCGGTCATATATACCGACAATGGTAATGGATTTGACTTAACCCCATTTGGAGTACTGGTCCTTGGCATCGGATATTCCTATGCCTTGCTGTTGCGGCTGCAAGCTACTTTCCGAGCCGCACGCCAAACATCAACGGAGCTTGAGAAGCTCAACCTCGGCCTTGAAAAACAGGTTCATGATCGCACGCAGGAATTTGAAGCTGCGGCGGCGAAGGCGGAGAATAGTGCGCTTGACCGAGCACAATTTATTGCAGCAGCGAGCCATGATTTGCGTCAGCCTCTTCATGCGCTCGCCTTGTTTAATCACGCTCTCAAAAACCAAGTGCGCGATAAAAAAATGCGAGAACTAGTTGGAAAGCAGGAAGCCTCCATCGGCAATTTGAGCAACTTGCTCCAAGATACTTTGGATGCGGCCCGAGCAGAAATTAGCGAGAAAGAGCCAAGCTGGTCACAGTTCCAACTCGATGGGATGCTCCGCGATGTTGCCGGGCGTTTTGAGATGGAGGCTGCCGCGAAGGAGATCGACTTGATTGTCGAAGCCGATCATGGACATATTTCGTCAGACGCACAAATGTTGCAGCGGGTTCTCAGCAATTTGCTCGATAATGCTCTGAAGGCGGCCAAGAGCAATGTCGTATTGACGGCCAAAATATCGGACAATGGTTGGACGATATCCGTTCAAGATGATGGAGCTGGTATCGCGCAGGAAGATATTGAACGCATATTCCAGTCATATGTGAGTCTAAGGGAGCCTGACGCAAAAGATAAAGGCGGATATGGGCTTGGTCTCCACGTCGTCAAAAATTTTGTAAAATCATTGGACGGTCAGGTCCAAGTGCATTCCGCGAGGCAGCAAGGAACCATTTTTGAGCTCGTTCTTCCTTCGCAGCCAGCCGGCTATCATCCGATGGTGCCCGAACCCGAGGGGACACATCGCCATAGTTTGCAGGCTGGTATGGCCATATTGCTTATAGATGATGAGATTGCAGTTCTAGAGGCCATGACGGCGTTGCTCGAAAGCTGGGAGTGTGTCGTTAAGGCAGCGCGCAATAGCGAACAAGCGATCGAGATTATGGCGCATGAATTTACGCCAGACCTTCTGCTTGTCGACTATCATCTCTTCGGAGAAAATGGGATAGATGTTATCCAGAACATTCGATCGCGCTTTGATTGTGAAGTGCCTGCTGCCATTGTTACGGGAGCGACCGAGTCCGCTATTTTGAAGAAGATTGATGAAAGCGGTCTTGTGCTTCTCTCGAAGCCTTTGGATTCCAAATTCCTGAACGAATTGCTGGAGAGTGTTCGGCGTTAAGCGATTGCTGTCACACCAGTGATGCCTTGATCGCAAAAGCGGCCAGCGACGCGGGAGAATGGACCTTGAGTTTGCGATTGATATGTTCGCGGTGTTTTCGAACGGTATGCTCGCTGATGCACAGGGCCTCTGAAGCTTTCTGATTGCTCGCACCTTCAACCACCAATTTGATTATCTGTAATTCCCGGTCGGTCAGCGTCTCCCGCAGTTCTGCAATCGATTGAGCGTTATGTCCTTCATTCAATTGTTCGTTAGGTATGACCCGTCCGCCGGCAACTGCATTGAAAATGTCGAGAAAATTTTCGGCGTCGGTTGTTTTATAAAGAAATGCATCCGCGCCGGATCGGTAAATGCTTGCCGGTGAATAGCTAGCGGTATCGCCGGTTAGGACGATGACCTTTATGTCCAATTCCCTGTTTTTGATTTCCGTTAGAATATCTAGTCCCGTACGTTCCGGAAGGCCAATGTCTAACAGAGCCAAATCAACTTTCTTCTGTTTGATCAAATGCAAAGCCTCGCCACCATTTGCACATTGCCTTACTTCGCCAACCTCATGTTCTATCAACGCGACTATTCCTTGACGAACAAGCGCCTGGTCTTCTGCAACCAATACTCGAAGATCAGGGTATTTTTTCATTTACGATCCTTCAAGGATTGCGACTATTTTGATCAATAGGATAATTTTTCCATCCTGAAATACGCATATATGCGAATATACGGCGCGCCATTTGGTTCCCTATCGTCATCGTCATCCGCAGTCATTTGGAGTGACGATATCAAAACCGACATCAGGAAGAAATGGTTATGAGAAAAAGTTTCCTAATTGGGGCGGCGACCGCGATCCATTTTTCCGCAACACCAGCCCACGCTTTGCCCTGCGATAGTCGGGGATCAAACTGGACTGGCAGCGTTCAAATCGGGGCTGCTTACTATAATTTTGAGTTGCGGCGGCAAACCTGCGCGCCAGCAAGTCTATGGAATTTCTCTTTGAGGCCGACGTCAGGCGGAGGTTTACCCTCCCAAGGCCAGGTTACGGTATCGCTAAATGGCCGAACCATAGCCGTGCGCCCTGTTCCCGGTACGCCGTCCGGTTGTCCTTTCAGCCTCAATGGAACCTATGCGACGCGCGATGTGACAAATGGTCGGCCTTATCGAGGATCGGGAACGGCAACCTGCGGACCGGGGCCGACCGGCATATGGCGTGCCGCGATACGCTAGCACCGGAATATTGTGTCTGAATGGATGATACTGGCTGGAGAGTCAGATGAAAAGTCGACTATTGCAGAACTATTTGGTCTTCACCGATGATGATCTACCAAAACCCAGAACCGCTATCATCGGCAATAGAAAAAACACATCGGCGCCCAGTGCTAGAATAAAGATCAAGATACAAAGCGCACCGAAATAGGCGACGGTTGGCATGATACTGAAAAGCGTCGCTACCAGGCCAACAGAAAGCACAAGCGTTGTTGTGATAAGGGCTGGTGCAACATGCTGCATGATGTGATGAAGATCATGTACGGTGAAGCTTTTGGGGTGGTTAATGCGCTTGATCTGAAGACGGTTGAGCACGTGAATGCTATCATCAACCGCAACCCCAAATGCGATGGACAGGGCTAGCGCGCTGGTAAACTGTAATGTCCATCCGCTGAGCATCAACCAAGCGCCGACCATCAAAATCGGCAATATATTGGGAATGATCGCGGCGACACCGTAGCGCCACTGGCGGAACCAGAATGCAATCAGTACGGAACAGGCGAAGGCCGCGATGAGGAAGCTGATCGTCAGTTCTTTGATCATCCGATCCGATTGGATGGCCGCGAGGGCGGCGAGACCGGTCACGGGTTCCACCCGCAATCCGGCCAAGTTCAAATTTGCCATTTCTTTGTTGATTTCCGCCGTAAGGGCGTTGGTTTGTGAGGACGGGTTATCGTGAACCAAGATGAGAATTTTAAATCCATCCCTGTTTCTGCCGATCAGATCGTCACGCGCGCGCGCTGGTAACTGCTGCAGAATTTTGTTCACGTCGCTGACGGTCGCATCGGGATTGTTTTTCAGTAGCAATCGCTGGAAACTAGTCAGCGAGATTATCGTTCGGTTTGGAAATTTCGTTTCCAGCATGTTGTGTGCCTTGGCGAGCGCCTTCAGTTTTTGTTCTGAGAGCAACATTCCATCGTCGGTCTTTTGCAAAACAATATCGAGAGATTGAGCCGGCCCGGCAATCTTCTCGACCTGACCCAATGTCTGAAGCATCACGTCATCCTTGTGCAGATATTCGCTAAATTTGTGGGTTGTTTGCACTGGTAGGAACAACGCCAGCAATATGGAGCACAGGATGACACTGCCCGCCACCACCGCATATTTTCGCGTCGCTAGCCATTTTGTCATTCGGCCAAAACCATCGGCTAGCTTCGTTTGCGGCTGCGCTTTTTTTGTCATTGCTTTTTTCACCGCAGCAAAGTCCCATGCCAGCGCGTAAACCAGCGGATGGATAATGATTACGCAGAATAGGGCGATGAGCATTCCCAATATACCGGCTATGGAAAAGCCGCGGATCATCTCTGATTCAGAATAGAGGAGGCTGGCCAGCGCGATGATTGTGGTCAGGCTGGTCAATATGCAGGGCGGTCCCATAGAGCGTATCATTGAACCTATGGCCTCGCGTTTCCCCATTCCGGCGGCGGCATTTTTTCGCAATTCATGGGTCATATGAATACAGTCGGCCATCGCTAAGACGAGAATCAGCACCGTGACCGTATTTGAAATGACGTTCATTTCAAAACCGAAAATCCCAAAACTACCGAGGGTAAAAAGCAGCGCAAATGTCGGTGCCACGCCGTTTAGTGCGCCAATCAAGATACTACGGAACATGATAAGTGTGACTAGCGAGCCCAAAACGCCGCCCACGGCGCTGATAAAGATTTGCTCCGATGCGAGGTTGGAAACGATACGATGGCGCATTGGTAGCAGCCCAGTTGTTGCAAGTGACATATTTCCTTGAATCGAGGCGATCTCCATAAGCTCGTTGAGTTCTGCAATTAGTGGTGCTGCATTATCCAGATCGGTCATGCGGTCTTCGACGGAAAACAGGATCACCGTCTCGTTGAGGCTCTCGTTGATCAGCGGCACCAGTTTTAGATCGGTATCCCGCGCGGCGCGCATGGGATGCGCGATATCCTTATAGGACGAAAGGTCGTCGGTAATCAGCGTCTTATATTCGCCCGTTTCGCGATCAAAATCTTGTTGCGAGAAAATGGAGACGGCGATTTCGACACCTTCGATCAATTGTCCTTCGAGGACAAAGTCTCGCAGTGTTCTCAATTGTGCATGATTAAAAGGCGCCGGTGACCGGACGAATATTAGTATATCAGTGTCCGATTGGGGGAAGCTCTCAACATGGCGCTGATACTGCGCATATTCGGAAGCAGAAGAAACAAAGACATTCCGCGTGCCATCGCGATACTGGATTTGGGTCGCTGCATAAGCTGCACCAAGAGATAAAATGGCCAGCAGCATCGCCAACCATTTCCCGTGTGCAAAAATGAATGAAGCTAGGTTTTGTAGAATCTGATTGAGCTTCAAAATTGTCCCAGCCTCTTTGATCGCAGGCCTATCGATTATCAGGAGGCCGCTACATGCAATATACGCAGTTATTCGTATATCGCCGGCAAAGGTGTCGCCCTAACCCAAGCCTTGGTCGCATATTCTTGTAAAATAGGGCGTATGTTGTGAAATTGTCATACAGATATTCCAGTCGTCCAATATTGCGCTGGTCGATTTTGGGGCTCGTATTACTTCTCACAACCAGTCTGTCGTTTTCGGATAGCCAGGCCAAAAGCGCAGTACAGATACCGCTTTCGCAAATCGCTGGGGAATGGTCTGGGATTGGTTGGGGAAAGCGCGATAGTTTTGCTGCGCGGGAGGCGGTCCGCTGCCGTATGAAGGCAAAATATCGCAGTGCGACGCGTAAATTAGTTTTCAGTGGAAAATGTGCTTCTGCGAGCCGGACGTTCACATTGCTGGGGCATCTTGCCGACTATCCAAAAACCGGCAGGATCACTGGTCGGTGGGTCAATCCCGATGGAATCGGTTCGATGAATATTGCCGGGACAAGGCGGTCCAATCGAATGAGTTTTGAATTTCAGGCAAAAGATAGGAAATCGGGAAAAAAACAAACGTTCAGAAATCGCTGGGATCTAGGTGGTTCTCAATTTTCCATTCATACCGATCAAATGACGCCGACCCCGTCGACGATCGGTAGCATCAAATTTATACGGAAAAACTGATATGGCCGCGACAAAGGAGTTGAGCGGTCCCGCGCGATCGCCGCAAGCGAAGCCAGTGAACCGTCTCGGTAACATCTGTCTTATATTGGTTGCTCTGGCTTGGTTGGGTAACGCCATTTACGCCTGGGGCGCGCCCGATGGTTTGTTAAAGAAATATTCTCCTGCACTGGTGGCTGGTGCGATGATCGCATTTGTCATTCTGCATGGTAGCCATCAATGGGGACGGCGGCGCGTTGCCTCTTTTGCCGTCACTATATTTTGTGTTGGTTGGTTTTTTGAGACCGTTAGCATCAACACGGGTTTCCCCTTTGGTAATTACACGTATGGCGACATTATGTGGCCCTTTTTCGGCCATGTCCCGGTTGCGGTCATGCCGGCATATTGGGTGATGGCCTATGTCTGTTGGTCACTAGCATTGCTACTCCGAAGGCGGATCAATGGCCCGATGGATCGTAATTTTATGGTTGGGGTGCCGGTCATTGGTGCCATTTTGATGGTGGTTTGGGACCTGTCAATGGACCCGCTTCGCGCCATTGCTGAACAGCGTTGGCACTGGCATGATGGTGGCTCCTATTTTGGTATCCCGCTGACAAATTTTCTTGGCTGGTTTTTCGTCACCTGGTTCATGTTCCAGATTTTTGCGATGTTGGTTTGTCAGGCCGAACGCAATGCGCCATCGCGAATATCTGTCGACAACCCAAAATACTGGCTTTCCGTGCCGCTGATGTATCTGGCATTCCCCATGGAATATTTGCTGAACCCTGTATTTGCCAGGGCTTTAGGCAATGCAAACTTGCATAGTGTTGAAACGATATCGACAACTGTTTACTTCGAGATTGCCTTAGTAACGTTGCTGACAATGGTGCCGATATCGCTTGGTGCCATGGCGCGCCTTCACCGAGAGAATACTCAAGCCGTCGTGCAGCAAGAGCGGGTTGTTACAAGTCAGACGGAAGGATGAATGCACTGGCACTCTCCGTAATCCCACCGACCGATGCTGATCGGTCACGGACGTGTGATCGGTCCGCAGAACAAGCCTATAATGAGTTGAAAAGGGCTGTTGATTGGCTGGAATGTCAGCCAGATGATCCGGGTCTGCGGGTCCATTGCCTGTTCGCCCGGCTCTATCTTTATGATACCAAATGTTGGATCAGCAAGCTAAATACTGACGAGAATTCGGAGTTTCTAAAACTGTTTTTGGCTCGGTTCTTGGACGCATATTTTAGGCAAGTCGTCGATGTCATGAAAGGGCATCGGTGTAATGAAGGCGGCAACTGGTCCGACTATTTTATACATGCCCGGAAACTATCGATGCGCAGCAATATATTTTCGCATTTACTTGTCATCATCACCGCTCTCAAAACACATATATGCCATGACATCACGACCGCTCTCCATCAGTCAGCCCAAGACTATGAAGAGTTATTCGGACATCCCGTGGACTTGGTTCGTAATAGAGGTCTGTTTTTTGACCCGGCTAATCGGATGGTTTTTCACACCGCGCTGTTGGAATTCATTGCATTTCATCGGACCCATCATAGTGCATTCCGCAGAATGATGTTGGGACTTTTCTCGCAGATTCTGGGAGTGACCGTTAGGTTGTGGTGGCCTGTACTGAACAGTTGGCGCAGCTCGTCTTGGGAGCGCTTTCAGAAACAGATGGGATAGTGCAGGACTTCCTAAAATGACGGCAAAGCAGCGTGCGGGAAGAGAAGATACGGGTCGCGCTGGGCGTATTCAGGCATGGTTGAAAAATTGTATGAAGGCCAGAAGCAGCGGGCCGGGCCTACCCATCATTACCACCACAGGAACTCGTGCTGTTTGATTAGCGCTTCGCGCGAGCTCAATCTCTGATTGTTAGCTCAGCTTTTAGTACATTGGGACTTGAACTAGTAGCCGACCCCAACGGCCCGCCTTTTGATGTATGAGAAGTTAAAATTCTATAGCGGCCTGCCAATCACCAACCGTTGTTTCCAAACGAGTTGTTCCGGTGTAATAGTTTATCATTCACGATACTTACGCGAACTAAATTTTAGAAATATTTCATGAAATCACCATGTTAAAACGGGGTCCGTCATTATAATTATTCGATATTCAAAGATTGAGTAAATAGACAATATAATCTCCGATTGAATTATAGTTTACAATATGATTACTATTGCACCCATGAGGGGTGTTGATGGAGTCGGGGTCTTCCGCGCATGATGAAATATTTGCTGATCGCTTTCGGGCGTTTGTCAGCTATAGCCATGCGGACGCCAAGGTGGCGCGGAGACTTCACCGGAAGATAGAAAATTATCGCCTGCCCGCGCGGATCACCGATGGTCTGGAAACGGCGGGTGGTGGGCTGGCCAGTCGTCGGCTTGGTAAGATATTCCGGGATCGCGAAGATTTGCCCGCCGCGCAGGATCTTTCGGAGGCGGTGAAGGATGCACTGTCCCGCTCCGAAGCACTGATCGTACTCTGTTCGCCCGATGCGCAGGCTTCCCCTTGGGTGGCGCAGGAAATCTCATTGTTCCGCTCGCTCCATCCGGAGCGCCCGGTGTTAGCGGCGCTAGTACGTGGCGAACCCGAAGAGGCCTTCCCAGCAGCATTATCAGAAGGCGCGGAGCCGCTGGCGGCGGATCTGCGCAAGGAAGGCGATGGCTGGCGGCTGGGCTTTCTGAAGATTGTCGCGGGCATTGCCGGTGTCCCGCTCGACGCGCTGGTCCAACGCGACGCCACCCGCCGGATCCGCCGCGTGATGGCGGTCACGGGCGGCGCGCTGATCGCGCTGCTAGCCATGATCGGGATGACAGTATTCGCACTCCAGTCGCGCAACGAAGCGCAGCATCAGCAAGCCGAAGCCGAAGGGCTGGTCGAATATATGCTGACTGATTTGCGAACCGAGTTGAAGGGCGTCGGCCGGCTCGACGTGATGACCAAGGTCAACGAACGGGCGATGGACTATTATGAGGACCAGGGCGACCTGTCCGAGATGCCGGCCGAAAGCCTAGAGCGGCGCGCGCGGATATTGCACGCTATGGGTGAGGATGATGAAAAGCGCGGGGGTCTGCATAGGGCGCTCGAGAAATTTTCCGAGGCGCACCGGGTGACGGAGGCATTGTTGCAGAGGGATCCGGAGAATCCGGACCGGGTTTTCGGGCATGCGCAGAGTGAATATTGGGTTGGGTATATTGCTTATCTGCTGAAAGACTGGGGGACGACTGAAATCCATTGGCAGCAATATAAACTGCTTGCTGATCAGTTGATTAAAAAGGACAGTGCAAATTTGGGTTGGCTTCGTGAAGCGGGCTATGCAGACGGTAACTTGTGTACGCTTGCTTTACAGCGGGAGGACAAGAGAACTAACCCGATAGAAACTTGTATGTCTGCCTTGAAATCTATTGAGCAGGTTTCCGAAGGCTATTCAAATGATACCCAATCCCAAATAGATTTGGCAAATCGCTTTGCTTTCATGGGTGATGCTTTCGGTGCCATTGGCCAATCAACGAAAGCGACTGTCTGGTACAGACGTCAGGATGACTTATTGTCAAAAGTCTTGAAGCAAGAACCGAAGAATATGACTGTTCTCGACGCCTTGACACGTTCCAAAATGACTCTGTCGGAAGCGTTAGAAAAAAATGGCCAGTTTAAAGAAGCTCAAAACTTGAATAGACAAGCATTGTCGCTTGCCTATCAGATAGTTTCCAAGGACCCTGACAATAAAAGATGGGATATATGGTTAAGTAGAATAAAAGAATTAGAGAATAAACTTCATAAATAGGCCCACAATGAACAAGAGGTAAGTATGTTTATAGAAACATTTACAAATAAAGTTGCATCTGGACTTTCAACCTTAGGTGTGCAAGTTTTTTCGAGTGGGACCTTACGCCCCACAACTACAGTATCCGGATTAGCGCCCGATATGATTCGCTACTTTGAATTGGACTTCGATATTGTCGACGGTATATCTCTCAAATATACAGATTCTGCGATCGAAATCGTGTCTGACTGGCCAGAGGCTTACCAGAAGATTGCAGAGTCAATGAGAGTAGACAATTTCCCGCCACATGGAACTTCGCATCGAAGCCGGGTGCTGCCGCATTGGGATAGCGCTAAACCTAATGGATATCGAGATCGAAGCCCACTTGCACTAAGAATGCCTACTAATAAGGAGCCGCCGTCTCCCACTGAACCGAAAATAGAAATATCCGAACGGTGTTTGTATGTAATAAAGCTGGCCTCAGGTAGAGAACATAGTGGAATAAAGTGGAGATATTCTACGATTTTTTCTCCGATCACCGTTGGTGAAAAGGGTTCGATAATGGATAAGCTGTTCTCGGATACCCAGCTGTTGTATCTGAAGGATGGAAGGCTTGCGCCCCAAATACCGCTCAATGATGAGCTCCCAATAGGCGCAAAACCCTATGAGAGCACTAATTGGGCTTGCTTCATGTTCAATTGCGCGGAAGCAAGAAATTTCTACAAGGACGGGAAGTTTGTGGCACGGTTTAATATTCATGTCGAAATCAACGACAAGAATGATCTGGCCAGATATATTCCCATCATAATCGATCCAGATGTTGGACACCCTGGCGGTAATAGTGGCGGTTGACTAATTTTTATGACCCCTCTCCATCAAATCCTCTCCATAGCCCGCGCGGGTAACCCCGCGCGGGCTTGGGCGTTGTTTCAGTCTGCTGGCTGGGACGCGCGCGCCGATGACCGCAAAGCGCTCACTCTAAAAGGTCGCCTGCTCAAGGATCAGGCGAAGGTTGCTGATGGCGCCGAGCGCACCCGGCTTTATGGCGAAGCGGCGGAGGCTTATGCGGCTGCTGCTGTGTTGGAGCGGGATAGCTATCCGCTGATCAATGCCGCGGCGCTGGCGCTGCTTGGCGGCAAGCCAGAACGGGCGCGGTCGCTTGCGCAAGAAACCCTGGCGCTGCTGGAGAGCGATCCCGATCAGGGCGAAAATGCCTATTGGCGCGCGGCGACGCGGGCGGAGGCTTTGTTGTTGCTGGGGGACGAAACGGGTGCCCGTGCGGCGCTCGCAGACGGGATCGCGAAATTACCGCAGGCTTGGGAAGATCATGCCGCGACCATCGGCCAGTTTGCGCTGATACTCGCGGAGCAGGGCAAAGATGCTACTTGGCTTGACCGGCATCGTCCGCCACCCAGTCTCTATTTTAGCGGTATTATCGGGCTGGATGAGACAGATCCGGCCATCCTTCAGGATATCGATGAGATTATCGCGCGCGAAAAACCAGGCTTCGGCTTTGGCGCGCTGGCGGCGGGGGCGGACATATTGATTGCCGAGGCGCTGCACAAGGCGGGCGCGGAGCTCCATGTCATATTGCCCTATCCGGTGGACCGCTTTCGCGATCTGTCGGTTGCGCCTTTTGGGGACCATTGGGTTGCTCGCTTTGACGCGCTGATTGCGGTGGCCGCCAAGCTGGATGTGTTGACCGAATTGCCGGATGAAGAAGAGCCGTCGATTGCGGTTGCGGTGGAATTGGCTGATCTGGTCGCCGTCGGCCAATCTATCCGCAACGCCGTAGTGTTGCAAAGCAAACCCAAGGCGCTGACGATTACCGGCGTTGGCGATCAACCGCGTGGCCAGCATCTGGTCTGGGCCGATACGGGCCATGATCAATTTTCTATATCGGTTGCCCGCAAGGTGGATCACCAGTCGGTCACCGCGCCCTCAAATGAAGAAACCAGAGAGATTTCCGCGATTCTTTGGGTCGCTGGTCTGGATCAGGATGGGCTGTCATCAGCACCTGGGGCTGGCGACGGTTTTGAATCAGCTGGGGATGCACATTATCAGATTTCAACCGATCCAGCGGCCTTATTGTCAACCGGTCTATCGCTGTTGCATCATGATGCTGATCGCCGCGTCAGCTTACTCATCGACATTATGGACCCTCGCCAGCCTGCGGCCTCTTTGCTGGAGCAGGCCAGTGATATGGCGCGGGCTTCACGCGGGGAATCGATATTGACCGACTATAAATCCGCCATGGTCTTGCGGTCGCAATCTGCTGAGCAGGTGATTGAGGAGATAGGCGAATTGCAAACCGCTCATGGTCCGTTGTCCTTATGGTCTGTTGCCTAAACGGCAGCGGTTCAGATCACCAGTTCTTCGAGCAAGCCGCGTGATACGATCTTTAGCCGTTCTTCATCGCGTTGGATGATACCCCGGCGTTCCAACGCACTAATCGCTCGCGAACCGGTTTCCCGCGTAGTCTGGGCGGATAAAGCGAGCGCCGCGATTACCGGTGGCGGGGATATTCGACCTTCTTCCCCCGCTGTGCGCAGTAATTCGGCGTAGACGCGGCCATTGGCGGTCAGCGTGATGCGCGCGGCCATACGGTCGAGTACAGCATTATATTGCCGCCCCAATATTTTGGATAGACCGCTGCCAATCCCTGCTTCTTCCTGCAATAGTGCTGTCATCTTGGCGGTTGGAATCTCGAGCACGGACAATCGGTCTTGCGCGGTGATATCGGAAATTACGGCTTGTTCATGCGGGAAAGTACCAAAGAGCTCGCCTGGGCCGTGGGAAGCAAGCAATTGGATTTGGCCATCGATCCCGATGATCTGTAGCTGTGCCCGTCCGTGGAGCACGATCCAAAGCTTTGCACCAATGTCACCTTGATGGATCAATATGTCTTTGTGACGATAGGTAGCAAAGGACATAGCGGCATTAAGCTTTTCTGCATCGGTCTGCGAACATGCAAAAAAAGATTCAAGAGCCGCTAAGCGATCAGTAATGTCCATTCAAATCCATTCTTTGCGATGTTACATCACGATAACAGGAATCGCGGTATGATCAAATCAGCAAGCCATTTTTCAAGCTATCTGCTTTGACAACAGCATATCGTTCACAGCCGCTTACGCCCCATATTCACCAGCCGGCTGCATCTTCTGGCGGTGTTGGGCTTTACTTGTAATCTGAAAATTTTATCACTCAATCATTGCAATTGGGAGAGAATGTTTGCCGGAAATATGACCGAAACCTTCTATTGACACCGGTTACCTAATTGCGTAACGGCATCTTATCGACGGCACCACACAATAGTTACGAGGCTCAAATATGTTCCAGAAAACCTATCATGCAACCCATCCAGATATGATGGAATCTGTCGACAATGATGCGCTTGTTGATCGGCATTTGGTGCAGAACATGTTTGAGGACGGAAAAGTCAATTTGAACTATTCGCATAATGAACGCTTTGTCATTGGCGGAGCCGTGCCCAATGGTGGTGCGCTGAAATTGCCCGATCAGACCGAACCGGAATCAGCGGCGGGCCATCCTTTTCTGGAACGCCGCGAGATGGCTGCCGTTAATATCGGCGGCATTGGCAAGGTGACGGTTGATGGCCAGATTTTTGAAATGGGCAATAAGGAATGCCTCTATATTCCGATGGGGTCCAAGGATGTGACCTTTGAAGGAGATGGTGCGCGCTTCTATCTGGCATCGCTGCTCGCCCATAAAATTTGCCCGATCAAGCATATCACATTGCAGGAGGCCAACCCGTTAGACCGGGGGGATCTCGCCAATTCGAACCAGCGGACCATTTATCAGCTGGTCATTCCCGGGGTTTGCGAAAGCGCGCAATTGTTGCTGGGCCTGACGGTGTTGGAAGAAGGCAGCGTGTGGAACACCATGCCGCCGCATCTGCACGACCGTCGCAGCGAGATTTACATGTATTTTGACATGCCCGAAGAAAGCGACCGTGTTTTCCACTATATGGGCGAGCCGGAAAGCATGCGGCATATCGTGATCGCCAATGAAGAAGCGGTGATCAGCCCGCCATGGTCGATCCATATGGGGTCTGGCACCAAAAAATATGCCTTCATTTGGGCAATGGGCGGTGAAAATCTCGACTATACCGACATGAATGTTCTCGACATTTGTCAGCTGAAATAATGGATATGTTCAACCTCACCGGGAAAACAGCCGTTGTAACCGGCGCCAATACCGGCATCGGTCGGGGCATTGCGCTGGCGCTTGCCGAGGCAGGCGCGAATATTGCCGCTGTGGGTCGCTCGCCGGCCACCGAGACCGTCGAAAAAGCGAAGGCGCTTGGTTCCGATGCGGAGATTATCTCGGCCGATTTGTCATCGACCGAGCCGGTCCAGCGCATCATCGATGAGACCAAGGAAAGATTCGGCAGCATTGATATTCTCGTCAACAATGCCGGAACGATCCGCCGGAACGATGCCGTCTATTTTTCCGAGGACGATTGGGACGTGGTGATGGACACGAACCTGAAGAGCTTGTTCTTCCTGAGCCAGGCCGCAGGGCGTGAGATGATCGCCGCGCATGAGAGCGATGGTCGTATCGGCAAGATTATCAATATCGCTTCCATGTTGACTTTTCAGGGCGGCATCCGCGTGTCCAGCTACACGGCGTCGAAATCAGGCGTGGGTGGGCTGACCAAGCTTCTGGCAAATGAATGGGCTGCAAAGGGCGTGTGTGTGAACGCTATTGCGCCGGGCTATATCGCCACCAACAATACGGCCGCCTTGCAAGCGGATGAAGATCGCAACCGCCAGATTATGGAGCGGATACCGGCGGGCCGCTGGGGCGATCCGTCGGATGTCGGTGGTGCCGCCATCTTCCTGGCATCAGATGCATCCAACTATGTGCAGGGGCACATACTCGCGGTCGACGGTGGTTGGCTCGCGCGTTAGATTTCGTCCGAACCGCCGGGTTGTTCTTGGCGGGATCGGGGCCGCTGTCCTGACCGCTAGCGGTGTCCAGGCAACGACAATAGCTTTTCCAATGATAGAAGCGCCGGCTGGCCGCTATGTCGGAAGTTTCGCATATGACGTCGCTGAGCCAGCAAAAAGCAAAGTCAGGCGTTTTGTCGGCATACGCTATGCCCGCGCGGACCGCTTTCGGGCGCCGCAGCCGGTCTTGGTTGCCGAGCAGACAGCGGACAGAGAATTTGGTCCGGTATGCCCCCAGCGTGGCCAGAGATATCAGCCGCAATCAGAGGATTGCCTGTTCCTGAATATCTGGACCCCCGCTGCGGCTTCTCACCAAGCGCGGCCGGTCATGGTCTATTTCCACGGCGGCGCTTATGCGTCGGGAAGCGTGACTGATCCCGTCAATGACGGCACCGATTTGGCGGCACAAGGTGACGTTGTGGTGGTCACGGTCAATCACCGGCTCAATGTTCTGGGCTATCTCTATCGGCCTGATCGTTTTCCCGGCAGCGGCAATAATGGTCAGCTGGACCTGATCGCGGCGCTGCAATGGGTCCAGCGCAACATCAACGCCTTTGGTGGTGATCCCGATAATGTTACGGTCTTCGGCCAGTCTGGTGGTGGCGCAAAAATCGCAACGCTCATGGCTATGCCCGCGGCCAAGGGACTGTTCCACAAAGCCATTACCATGTCCGGCCAGCAGGTGACCGCTTCGGGCCCACTGAATGCAGGGAAGCGCAGTGCTGCGTTTCTCGCGGCACTGGGTGAAGATGTGGATCCAGAAACGGCCGCCGTTGACCGATTGATGCGCGCGCTATCCGCAACCGACCCGATATTGGGTGGTCGCCTTTACATGGGACCGGTGCTGGATATGCGGCATTTGATGCGCCACCCGTTCTGGCCAGATGCCGCGCCGCAATCGAGCCATATTCCGATGATGCTGGGCAACACGATCATGGAAAGCCGGGCGTTCTATCGTTTAAACAAACCGCCGATCGCCGACTTGACGATGGACAATCTGGCCGAGCGGATTGCGCCGCAGATGCGGGTCGACATACGGCCCGACTGGGTGGTGTCACAATTTCGCAACCGCTACCCCGAGGCAAAGCCACTTGAGCTATTCCATCGCATTGTTACCGCGGCGCGCAGTTGGCGTGGGCAGGTGGAAGAGGCGGAAGCGCGGGCAAGACCTAGTGCGCCGTCCGCTGATCGTACCTTTGTCTATCAGCTGGATTTTGCGCAGGCCAAACATACCGATGATATTGCGCTGTCTTTCGGGACCATGATCAACCCCACCGCCGAGCAACAGGCGATGAGCGACAAGATGATGGTAGCCTTCGTGCGGTTCGCGAGAACCGGGAACCCCGGCTGGGCGCCTTATGATCTCGCATCACGACAGACGATGATTTTTGATGAGAATAGCCGGGTCGAGGAAGACCCACGAAAATGGGAAAGGCAAATATTTGCGACGGTTCCCTATATTCAGCCGGGAAGCTGAAGCGGCATGAGTTCACAATTTGATAGTGCGATAACAGGAGAGAGAGAATGAAATATCTGATCACAATGACAATTGGCTGCGCAGCATTGGCGGCCTGTTCACCATCAGAACAGGATGCGGGCGAATCCGCGATATTGGATGCAGGACCAGAAGCGACGATTACCAAAGTCGACGATGTTCCCGAAGCGGTGCGGTCCACCGCCTTGTCCAAAATTCCCGGGATGGTGATCCTGGAAGCTGAACGCAAAGAACGCGACGGCATGGTCTTTTACGATGTCGAAGGAACGCGGCCCGATGGCAGCGAGGTCGAGCTGGATATGTTGGAGGAAAATGACGGCTATGTGGTGGTCGAAGTGCAGCGCGATATAGCATGGACCGATGTGCCGGAAGATGCCCGTGCCGCTGCCCCTTCAGGTCTGTTCGCCCCGGTGCGCGTGATCGAGAGCGTGCAGCAGGACGGAACGATCATTTACGAACTGTTCGAAGACGGAAATCCAAAAGAACCATCTGCAGAAATTGCGGTGAAAGACGGCAAGGCTGAAATGCTGACGGAACGCTGGAAATATTGACGGCGAACGGCTGCTGTTTTCAAGTCAGCTTGTTTGCATGCAGCCAGTTCCAGAGCAATTCTGGCCAAATAGATACGGGTAGACCTGCCGTTTTCATGAGCCCGAAGCCGTGCGCACCCTGCGCAAAATAATGGGCCTCTACCGCAGCTCCGATGGCGCTCGCGGCTTCGTGCAGCCGTTTGCTGTTGGCGATAGGCACGATGTCATCGTCCTCGGCATGCAGCAGAAACAGGGGTGGCATATCGTCCCGGACATTTTGTTCGGGCGAATATCGCTCGGTCATGGCAGGATTGGGGTGTGCCCCGATCAAGCGATCGCGGCTACCAACATGGGTGATAGCCGGGTCCATTGATACGACCGGATAGATGGCGATGACCGCATCCGGGCGAGCGGATGCACCATCCGCTAGGTCGACGGGATCATAGACGGCGGCATCGAAACGCGTCAGCAGGCTGGTTGCGACATGGCCGCCAGCCGAAAAACCAATGAAGGCCATTTTGTCGGGGTGAATATGGTCTTGCGTCGCGCGTGCGCGGACCATGCGAACCGCGCGCTGTGCGTCGACAAGCGGTACATCATGGGCATCTGCCCAGCCGTCGCCGGGCAAGCGGTAGAAAAGAACATAGACGGTAACACCGCGTTCGCGCAGCAGCCGGGCCAGCTCATAACCTTCCTTGTCGACCACGCAGTAGCGATACCCACCACCGGGCGCGATGATGGCAGCCGCCCCATTGGGCGTGGCGGGTCGAAAGATCTCCAGCCTCGGGTTGGTTATATATTGAGCGATGCGGTCGCTAGCGAGCGGATCATCGCTGCGCTGCACGATCTGTTCTGACAGGCCTTTTGGAATGGTCAGGTGGTGTTCGGGCCATAGGGATATAATTTCATCCGGCGCAATATTGGCGGGCCGATTCCATCTTGTCGTTGGACCGGATGAACGATCAGCAAGTTGGGCGTATAGCGAGTCATTGCGGACGACAAGGCTCGCTATACCGGTCAGAAGCGCGGCCTTAAAAAGGTCGCGCCTTCGTAATCCCATCGCCCTACTGCTTCGTCGTGCGCATGGCTGCATCCCGATCGCTCAGCCTTTCTTGCGGCGCTGGAGCGGACTGGCCGGGATAAAGACCGGACAAGGGTTCCATCGTCGCAATGTCCCATTGGCTTTCATCAAATGGCATCCGCACCGGAGCGGTCACTTCGGGATAGCCGCTCACCTCATTCTCGTCGTCGATGATCTCGCCGCGGCCCTCGGCCACGTAGAATAATATCCGGATTTCCTCATTATCACGGGCCCACGGTCTTGCGCCTACGTTTGCCAATACGGATGTTTCTACGTCACGCGCGGGCAGAATCTGCATATCGCTAGTCGATGCCATTGGCTCCTGAACGGTGATCAGTTCGGCACGGGTTTCTCCATAGCGTCCAAACATCGGAAGCGGCTCGCCCTGTCTATCAACGGCGATATTATCCTCTTCATAATATTTGAGATCGCCATCGCCACCCAGCATCAGAAAGGGCAGGCGGGGATTGGTATCATTGCCGCCCCGCATCACATTGCCGATCGCACTAATCTCTCCGGCCACATATTCATGGCCGGCCCATTCGAGATTCATAAGGTTGTAATGCACCGCTCGATGCTGCGGATTATAGATGAAGTTATTGACCATCAATGCCTGTGCGCCGCCTTTTATCAGCGGACTGCGCTCAACATTATGCGCCCAAAGGTTCCGGTAGAATACCATGCCAGTAACATTGTCATGGATTAAAGATCCTTTGCTGTGCTCGCCTTTCGGGTGGCTGGCATCGGCCAGCCCTTCAGCGGCCAAATTGTTGGAGAAGGTAATGTTGCGACTGGTACCTGCGCGCCATTCTTCCAACGTTTTGCCGGTGAAGCGAGGGCCGGAAGCGGACATGTTTTCGTCGACCGCCCATAGTAAAGTACAATGATCTACAATCACATTTTTAGCGCTGACGGTTGAAATGGCGTCGGCTTCCCAACCGCTTCGTTTCGGTTGACCGTCGACACCTGTGTAGACCCGCAAATGGCGGATCACGACATCATGTGTTCTCACGTCAATACCGCTGCGAATGATCGTGATGCCGGGTCCCGGAGCGGTCTGCCCCGCGATCGTTAGAAAAGGTTCTGCGATTGTCAGATTGTTTCTTTCCATGTCGATCACGCCGCCAACTTCAAAGACAATGATTCGCGGCCCCTGTGTCTCGATGGCTGCTTTTAATGACCCCGGACCGTCTGAGGCGAGCGTCGTGACGCGAATGATCTGACCGCCTCGGCCGCCAATGGTTTGCGCCGCCGGACCAACCGCGCCGGGGAAAGCGACCTGGTTTTGCGCGAAAGAAGGGGAGGCCTGAAAGCTGACTATTCCGGCCAAAACGAGCAAAATTTGCAGTGATATCTTTATCAATTTACATCTCCTATAATTCTCTCTTGACATAAGTTTTCAAAAGCAGCAATAAGAATGACACCGGTTACCATAAAAGTTCCGGTATGGGCCGTAGAAGATTTCAACGACACACGACCATTGTTTATCGCAGAAATACTGTCACTCATTACAGCCAGACAGTTGTTTTTGCCAAAGAAGTAACCGGTGTCATTTAGGCTGGTACTTATGGGTAGGAAAGTTTTGGGAGGATATATTATGAAAAATGGTTTTGCAAATTCCCGCCGTAAAGTCGCCGCTGCGCTTGCTTGCAGTGCCTCGATTGCCGGCTTGCTCGCAACTCCGGCTTATGCACAGGACGGTGAGCAGAATGCGGATGGTGATGATGTTATTGTCGTCACCGGCTTCCGCGGTAGCCTGAACGCGGCACTGGACGAAAAGCGCCTCGAAACAGGCGTTGTCGACGTCATCAAGGCAGAAGATATTGCGGATTTCCCTGATCTAAATCTTGCGGAGTCGTTGCAAAGAATTCCCGGTGTCGCGATTGACCGTCAAGCAGGCGAAGGACGACGGGTTACGGTTCGCGGACTGGGCGGTGACTTCACACGCGTCCGGATTAACGGCCTCGAAGCTATCTCTACCAATGGTGGTTCGGATGCGTCGGGCGGAACCAACCGCACACGCTCGTTCGATTTCAACGCATTTGCCTCGGAACTGTTCAATGAGTTGAAAGTGCGCAAAACCCAGTCGGCCTCTATCGAAGAGGGTTCGCTGGGCGCCAATGTGGAACTGAATACCGGTCGGCCATCTGACTATGGTCCGGGCCTCACGGGCGCGATTTCGGCGCAGGGTTTCTACAATGATCTTTCTGAAGATCTCGGTCCCCGGATTGCAGGCTTGTTGTCCTTCACAAATGAAGATGAAACATTCGGCGCGCTTGTTTCGGTTGCATATTCTGACCGCAACATTCGCGAAGAGGGCTTCTCATCGGTTCGGTTTGATGATTTGGGAACGTTCCGGTCTGCCAATGGTGAAATTTGTGCAGGCAATCCCGTAGGCGGTGCATGTGAAGAACTCCGCAACGCTTATTATGCGCGTATTCCTCGCTATGGACGGCTGGATTATCAGCAAGAACGTCTCGGTCTTACCGGTTCGCTGGAATTTAATCCGAGCGACCGTCTGAGCGTGAGTTTTGACGGACTCTATTCGAAATTCAACGGCGTGCGCGATGAGGAATTTCTAGAAGCATTCGTGCGGGGTAACACAGATAATTTTGATGTGACCGCCTATGATATCAATTCCGACGGCGTGATCACGCGGTTGGTTGCGAATGTTCAACCCGATGCCGGAAATGGTCTTGTGCCGATCCGCAGCGAACATCGTCAGGATAGATTGTCCAACGAATATTATCAGATTACCGGCCGCGTCAAATATGATGTAACCGACAGTCTGCAATTTGATATTCTTGGCGGGCTTTCCGTATCGGACTTCAATGTGCCACAACAGGCGACGATATTCTTTGACGCTGCCAGCCCGGTCAATGGTTATTCCTACGACTTTACCGGCAGTCTTGAAACGCCCGCGATTGGTTTTGGTGACTTTGACGTTACCAACCCGGCATCATTCCTGTTCACGCAGTTTCGGAACCGTCCACAGGGTGTGAAAAACACCTATGATACCATACAGCCGAACCTCGTTTGGGAAGCCAATGACAATATCACGCTGAGAGCGGGTTATAGTTATAAGAAGTTCGAATTCTCCACTTTCGAAGGACGGGCAGAAGGCAGCGTTGATGGCTTGGCCGGCTTCGCGGCGGCTCCCGTAGTGTCGGATGCGATCGCTGGACTGGTGACCGATTACGGCAGCGGCCTTGGTGTTTCTGGCATTGATAATTCGTGGGTGTCGGCGAATTTTGACGCAGCTGTCGCTTTGATTGATCTGTTCAGCATTGAGCCGGTTCAACGCCTTCAAGATACCCGCAGCGTGGTCGAAACAGATCATGGTGGTTATGTTCAAGCCGACTTTAATTTTGAATTGGGTTCCTTGCCGGTGCGCGGTGACTTGGGTGTGCGCTATGTCGAAACCCAAACGTCATCGACGGGTTTTGTGGGCTCTACGAATGTGACTTTAGACCGTAAATATGACGACTGGTTGCCATCGCTGAATCTCGTGATCGAGCCTGCTTCGAATCTTGTTATTCGTGGCGGTGTATCGCGTGTTATGGCGCGGCCAACGCTGGGCAATCTGACGCCAGGCGGTTCGATCGATTCTTTCAATGGTCCTCCATATGTATTGAATCTGGGTAACCCGGGCCTCGATCCTTTCCGGGCTTGGACCTATGATTTGAGCTTTGAATGGTATTTCCAGCCGGAAAGTCTTTTGGCCCTCTCGTTGTTCCGGAAAGACGTTAGTTCTTTCTTCGTGGAGAGCGATACCATTGAAACGACGTTCAGTCAGACGGGCTTGCCAGACAATGTGGCCTCACCAACTAGCCCTCTGGGTATCGATCTCGCGAATGGATTGGATCCCCGTGTTGATGTGAATCAGCGCGTGAATGGCGGTGATGCAAAAATTGAGGGCTTTGAAGTTGTATTTCAAACGCCGTTCACTTTTCTGCCAGGCTTGTTCGAAAACTTCGGTGTGACGGCAAACTACACCTATGTGAAATCTGATGACATCATCGGCTTCTCACCGCACTCGCTCAATACGACGCTATATTATGAAGATGATAAATTTAGTGCTCGGATCACGGGGGCTTATCGGGACAAATATCAAACACGGCGTCCCAATGCGAGTGGCCGAACGGAAGGTCGGGAAGAACGCGGTGTTGCATCCACTTTCAATCTCGATTTCTCGACATCTTATCAGGTAACCGAAAAACTGTCGGTCACATTTGAGGCGATCAACATTACCGACGAGTTTGAACATCAAACCTTCGACCAGTTAGAGCTGCCAACGCTCTACCATCATACGGGTCGCAACTTTTTGATAGGAGCACGGTATAATTTCTAGGAAGTTTCCCGGTTCCTAGAGTTCTACGAACTGATCAAAGCTTATAGCTCCAGTTCAAAAAGCCATTGATTGGTTCGTCAGCGAGAGGCCGATTTCCACTCTTCCGGAAATCGGCCTTTTCCTTGTCCGGAGCTCGTAGTTTCTCTGTCGATAAATGTGGGCGCGTAAATATGTACTGCGCTCTAGGCGCTATTTTTTTGGCGCTGCTACCGATTGTCGCTCGATAAACTTGGAAGGAAGCATCGCATATTCGGGATCTTTGATATCCGGAACCGGCGGTAGAAAATCGGAAACCAGCATATGGGCTGCGTGCGCGCCCATTTCGCGTATCGGCCAACGCACGGTGCTCAGGCGAGGCCAGATGTGGGTGGCCGTCGGGGAATCGTCAAAGCCGATAATCGACAATTGTTCGGGTACCGAAATGCCGTTACCTAGCGCGACTTGCATGACACCTGCTGCCATTTCATCATTGCTTGCAAATATCGCGGTTGGTCGGTCTTTGAGCGACAATAATCTTTCGCCTGCCTCAGTCCCTGAATCGATACGATAATTGCCCTGCGCAATAAGTTCGTCCGGCATCGTCAAGCCCGCTGCTGCCAAGGCATCTTGAAAGCCCAGTTCGCGTTCTTTTGCCGATCGAAAACCCTGTGGTCCCCGAACAAAACCGATGCGGCGATGCCCCAGATCGATCAATTCCCGACAGGCTTTTTCAACCACTTCCCGGTCGTTGGAAGAAATGCATCGCCCGGGATCATCGAGCGTCGCAGAGCCGATCCGGACATAGCGGACGCCCAGAGATTGGCACAATTCGGTCAGATCATCATTTTCGGAAATGGGCGGTAACAGAAGAGCGCCGATCGGCCGCTGCTTCTCCAGAAAAACTCTAACATTTTCCAGCATATCATCCGAGCCGCGATTGACCGGTCGGACCAGAAGCGCCAAATCACTATCCTTGATCGCATCCAGAACGCCATTCTGGAAATTAAGCACGGTTTGCGCATTCGGATTATCATGCAGCAGTACGATTAGAAAATTTCGTCGAAAGGCCAGGGCCCGCGCTTGCGGGTTTGGGACAAAGCCCAGCTTATCAATGACCTTTTTGACTTTCTCTCGGGTCTTTTCGCTGATCAGAGGGGATTCATTGATAACGCGGCTGACTGTCTTTTTGGATACGCCGGCTAAGGCGGCAACATCATTGATCGTCGGCTGCTTTGTTTTCGAACGGTTCGCTCTTGTGGGCATTCAGAAAAATCCGTGTGTTGATCGGCTCGTATCTCTAAACCGACAGGGCAATTTCCAGCGTATATTTCCAGCGGCATAGCGCAAAGCCATCATTTCGTCGACAGCTTGTTGAAATCCAATAGAAACGAAACATACTTGTTTTTGACACCGGTGTCTATTAAGGAAAATAGGGCAAAGAGGAAATATCGCCATGCAAGAAAATTTGGGACATCAATCTATCGCGAAAGCTTTTGTTGAAGCGCGCAAGGCGGCGTCCATATTGCACTCCTATCCCGGCGACATTCCGCAATCGATGGATGATGGCTATGCTATTCAGGATATCGCAATTGCCCTCGATGGCCGTCAGATCGGCGGCTGGAAAGTCGGGCGCGTGCCACCAAATCACGTCGAGAAATTTGCTGCCGAGCGGTTGTCGGGACCGATTTTTGTCGATGAAATTGCGTATGAATCGGATGGTGATGGTCCCGAGATGCCGATTTTCGATGACGGATTTGCTGCCGCTGAAGCCGAAGTTCTGCTGCGCTTGGGGTCGGTGCCTGACGGAGAATTTAACATTGATACGATCGGGCAATATATTGATGATGTTCGGGTCGGAATTGAAATCGCTAGCTCGCCTTTTACGGGAATCAATGGATATGGGCCGGCGGTAACAGTCTCTGATTTTGGCAATAACAAGGGTATTGTTCTCGGGGCTTCGATACCGGGATGGCGCGACGCGGATCTGCTCGCGATGCCGGTCAGTCTGGACATTGACGGGGAAACCGTGGGTTCCAATAATATGGGCGAGATGCTGGACGGACCATTTGGTTCGGTCGTTTTTCTGCTCGAACTGTTGAAGAAACGGAACATCGTCATCACCCCGGGCATCTGGGTTTCGGCAGGTGCCATTACCGGGGTGCATGACGTCGCGAGCGGGCAGACCGTCAAAGCAAAATTTGGAGATGATCTGGAAGCTGCCTGCAAATTGGTGGCGATCTAGAGGGCAAATAAGGGGCTGGCTGGCGGTGATGATGTTGCGCGGTATTTTGGATATATCGCGCCCCATCTGAGCCCATATTTTGAGATAGCCGACATGAGACAGGAATGATGAAATGAGCATGGATATTGCCGAGCAGTTGAATGTTAGGCTGGCTGCTGCCCCAGTCGTACCGCTGATCGAAGCGAGCGATCCTGACGTCGCCATTGCCACCGCAAAGGCTTTACATGCTGGCGGATTGAGCGTGGTCGAACTGGTGCTGCGAACGGACGCGGCTCTGGAATGTTTGTCCGCTATCATCGCCTCAACGTCGGATATCATTGTTGGTGCGGGCACTGTCCTCACAGTCGAGCAGGCCAAGGCGGTCGAAGCGCGCGGCGCACAATTTGTGGTATCCCCAGGACTGGTGGATGAGGTGGCTAAATTTTGTATCGGGGCCGGATTGCCCTTTTACGGAGGGACTATGACCGCTGGCGAAGTCCAGCGGGCCTATGCGCTGGGATTGCGGACCGTGAAATTTTTCCCCGCAAAGCTTGCCGGTGGGGTGCCGATGCTCAAGGCGCTCAGCTCGGTATTCCGCGACATGCATTTCATGCCGACTGGTGGTGTATCAGCCAATAATCTCTCAGAATTTTTGGCACTGCCATCGGTCATTGCCTGCGGCGGGAGTTGGCTGACGCCAAAGGATCTTATCGCGGCAGGTGATTATGACGCCATCACAAGATTGGCGCAGGAAGCTGTCGAAATCGCCCGCCGGACGCGAGCATAAGGAAGGATAAGAGATATGGCTGAATTTCTGTCATTTGGTGAAATCATGTTGCGGTTGAAGTCGCCGGGGCATGAGCGCTTTTTCCAATCTCCCGCGTTTGAAGCGACCTTCGGTGGCGGTGAAGCCAATGTGGCGGTCGCGCTGAGCAATTACGGTCTGTCCTCTGCTTTTGTAACGGCGCTTCCCGATAATGCTATCGGGCAGCACGCTATCAATGAAGTGCGACGCTTTGGCGTAGACACTTCGATGATCCGGCGCAGCGGTGATCGGGTTGGTATCTATTATTTGGAATCAGGCGCAAATCAGCGGCCGTCGAAAGTGGTCTATGACCGGGCACACAGTGCGATTTGCGAAGCGGGTCCGGGCGATTTTGACTGGCCGACGATTTTTCAGGGCGCAAAATGGCTGCATATTACCGGGATTACGCCTGCGCTGAGCCAGTCTGCCGCCGACCTGAGTCTGGAATGCGTCAAAGAAGCGAAGAAGGCCGGGGTGACGGTGTCTTGCGATTTCAACTTTCGGGGCAAGCTTTGGAAATATGGCAAGACAGCACCGGAAGTGATGACTGAGCTCGTGCGATATGTGGATATCGGCATTGCCAATGAAGAAGACTGTCAGAAATCGCTCGGCATCAGCGTTGATGTCGACGTCGAGACCGGTGAGCTTGATACGGCAAAATATGAAGCGCTGTCGGAGAAAGTTCTCGAGCTTTATCCCGATATGCGCACCATTGCGATCACACTCCGGGAAAGCCATAGCGCCGATCGCAATGGCTGGTCCGCCTGTTTGCGTGACCGCGCGCAAGGGTTCAAGCTTTCCCGTCACTACGAGATTACCGATATTGTCGACCGCGTTGGCGGCGGCGACAGTTTTGCCTCGGCGCTGATTTATGGCCTAAACGCTTATGATGACAAACAGCAGTCGCTGGAATTTGCTGTGGCGGCAAGCTGCCTGAAGCATAGTATCCTTGGCGACTTCAATCGGGTCAGCGTCGATGAAGCCGAGAAGCTGATGGCTGGGGATGGTTCGGGAAGAGTGCAACGCTGATTGTGGAAGCGGTGAGTAAAGGCTGCTTTGCGTAGCCGAAGGGAGGGGCGATAGTGCGTTACCGAGAGAAAAAGATGGCCGGGTTCCTGACGCTGGGGCAGCAGGGCGGTTTTTCGCGGCGGCAATTGCTCGCCACTGGCTTGGCAGCAACGGTACTTTCCGGTTGCGCAAAAGAGCCGGGCATGGTGTTTCGGACGGCCGAGTTTCATCCAAAAGACTATCCGACATCCATGGCGATCA
Source organism: Parasphingorhabdus sp. (assembly GCF_039939955.1). Taxonomy (GTDB): domain Bacteria; phylum Pseudomonadota; class Alphaproteobacteria; order Sphingomonadales; family Sphingomonadaceae; genus Parasphingorhabdus. The sequence goes on from NZ_JBDVHS010000002.1 coordinate 467,694, forward strand.
CCGAAATGGGGCGCTTGATGGAAGGCTATTCAGACGGCAAGCTTTCGCTGAAACTCTACGCCGGTAGCCAATTGGGTGCGGAACGGGACACGCTTGAAATGACAACCTTTGGCGGGATTGATATCAATCGGGTCAGCCTGGGTCCGCTCAATTCGATAGAGCCTATGACCAATATTCTGGGCCTTCCCTTCCTGTTCAATAATGTCGCCCATATGCGCTATGCAATGGACGGAGCGCCGGGACAGCAAGTGCTTCGTGCGCTGGATTCCCATGGTCTGATCGGCCTGTGCTTTTATGATTCAGGCGCGCGATCATTCTACAACACAAAGCGCCCCATTAGAACGCCGGACGATATGGCGGGCATGAAATTCCGGGTCCAGAACAGTGATCTTTATGTCTCGCTGATCCAGGAATTGGGCGGCAATCCGACACCCATGGCATTGGGCGAAGTGTACCAGTCGCTGGTGCAAGGTGTGATCGATGGAGCGGAGAATAATTGGCCATCCTATTATGAAGGACGGCATTTCGAGGCGGCAAAATATTATAGTCTGACTCGTCATGTTATCGCGCCGGAAGTGCTGGTCATGTCGAAACAGCGTTGGGACATGCTTTCTCCCGCCGAGCAAGAAATTGTCCAGAAGTCCGCGCGAGAATCCGTGCCCTATATGCGCACATTATGGGACGCAAAAACGCTGGAAGCGGAAAAGGCGATCCGGGCCAGCGGTGTGCAGGTCAACGAGGTGGATGATCAGCAGGCCTTTGTCGAACGGGCGCAACCTGTGTGGAGCCAATATATCAGAACAGCGGCCGAACGAAATCTCGTCGACGCAATAACCGAAATGGGGGCGGGTCATGCTTGATCATATTACAGCGTTTAACGCGCGATTGAGTCGGGTGATTTTATGGGTAGCCGCTGCCGGGCTAGTCGCGATGACCTTGATTATCGGCTGGCAGGTTTATGCACGCTATATCCTGAACGCCAGCCCCAGCTGGTCGGAGCAGACTGCGCTTTTGCTAATGATATGGTATGTCGTCCTCGCTTCTGCCGCCGGATTTAACCAAGGCTTTCATATCCGGATCATGGCCTTGCAAAATGCGCTGCCCGAAAATGTTGCCCGGATCATGCGTCTGATTGCCGAGCTGGTTGTTATCGGCTGTGGTTTCATGATGCTGATATGGGGCATTGAACTTACCAATATCATTTCCAGCCATGTCATTCCTTCACTGGGTATCTCCCGTTCCTGGGCCTATTTGCCGCTACCGATTGCGGGCGCCGCGATCATATTATTCTGCACCACGCGATTTGTCGGGGAATTGATGCGGCCCGGCTGGACGGCGGAGAAACCGATTGAATCCGCCTTGCACGGCGAAGGAGAAATCTGATGGAGCTATTCATTCTGCTCGGTGTTCTTCTGCTATTGCTGGCCTTGGGCGTGCCGGTTGCTTTTGCTTTGCTTACGGCAAGCGCGGCGGCTTTGCTCGCGCTCGATATTCCGCTTGCGGTTTCCCTGCAGCGCATGGCCGCGGGGATTAGCGTCTTCTCGCTGATGGCTATTCCCTTTTTCATTTTCGCGGGCGATCTCATGTATCGTTCGGGCATCGCCGGCAGGCTCGTCGATATTGCCGAGGCTTCACTGGGTCGCGCGCGGGGCGGGCTTGGACAAGTCAATATTGGTGCGTCGATGCTGTTCGGTTCGGTATCAGGGTCTGCCATTGCCAATGTGTCTGCGATGGGATCGACGATTTCGCCGCTCATGGAACAGCGCGGCTATGATCGGGACTATGCCGCCAATGTGAATATCACGGCCGCGATTGTCGGTCTGCTCATTCCGCCATCGCATAATATGATTATCTATGCGGCGGCGTCGGGAACCGGTGTTTCCATTGGTGATCTGTTCCTGGCTGGCATCATCCCCGGCATATTGACCGGCGGCATGTTGATGGCGGTGGCATGGCTGGTGGCCAGAAGGCGCGGCTATCCAGCAGGTATATTTCCGGGATGGCGCCTGTTCCTGCGCGCCGTTCTTTTCGCGCTTCCCGGATTATTGACCGCGGTGATTATCATCGGCGGGATATTGAGCGGTATTTTTACGGCTACGGAATCATCCGCTGTGGCAGTGCTCTACACGATCATGGTCGGCGTTCTGGTATATCGGACGATCGGATTTCAGAAATTTGTTGAATCAGCAATTTCGTCGGTCCGGATTACCGCCATGGTGCTGTTGATTATCGGCGCGGCAGGCAGTTTCGGCTATGTGTTGGCCATATTAGAAGTGCCGACCGATCTGGCGAGCCTGATCAGTTCATTGACCAACAATCCCATATTGGTGTTGCTGCTGATCAATGTCATATTGCTTCTGCTCGGAACATTCATGGATATGTCGCCGCTGATCGTAATCACCACGCCGATATTCCTGCCGATTGTCAGTGTGCTGGGTATTGATCCGGTGCATTTCGGGGTGATCATGATGCTCAATCTTGGGATCGGATTGGTAACCCCACCGGTGGGATCCGTGCTTTTTGTTGGTGCGGCCATTGGCAAGATTTCCGTCGAACAAACGATGCGGACAATTTGGCCCTTCTACCTCACACTGATCTTTGCGCTCTTGCTGATCAGCTATATTCCTTCTCTGTCGATGGCGTTGCCCAATCTGATGAAATAGCGATCCGACGCGGATGGCGGTTCATCCGGCCTACGGTCATATAAGCAAACAAGGGCTCGTCCTTATTGCAAGTCATTCGCAACTGCTGTAATGACTATGTGGTCAATCAGTCATGTCTATAAACTCCAATGCCTTGTCGCGTCTGTTGCTTTCAGAACGCCAATCTCTGCTCCGACAGGTCAGCCGGCTGGTTGGCCGGGATGGTGCGGAGGATGTCGCACAGAAATTATGGCTGAAGGTGCAGGCGGTTCGAGATGATTCACCGATTCTCAACAAGCGCGCCTATTTGCGGCGGCTCGCCCACAACGTCGCTGTTGACCATATCAAGAGCGATCAGCGGAAGACGGCAGTGGCTCAGCATGCGGAAGCGTTGCTATGGGGGCAGGACCATGAACTGGGTCCCGAGCGTATTGTGGAATCGCGCGAAACGCTTCAGCGTGTCCGAGAGGCTTTGGCGAACCTTCCCGAACCGACACGCACCATATTGCATCTCACGCGCATGGAAGGCCTGACCCAGCGTGAGACGGCGGAGCGTGTAGGCGTAAGTTCTACGACGGTTGAAAATCACCTGCGCCGGGCGTTGGCGCAACTCGCTCGTATCCGGGATGGAGAGGCGGACGAGCAATAAATATTCCGAAAGCAGCTTGGGAAAAGGGCGGTTGGTTCCGTCTAATGTTTAAGGCATCCCGAAATAGGGCCGCTGTCAGATCCATATATAATCAGCAATGAAGAAGCAGACCATTTCCATATCCGAACCAAATATCAAACACGCGCGGTCTGACTTAGGCGAACGCGCGCAATATTGGATTGTTCGCCTCGCTTCGAAGGAAATGGACAAGCCGGAGCTGGAACAGTTGGAAGCATGGCTGGCGGAAGATGAAAGTCATGCCCATGCTTTTGCTCGAGAGCGTGCGCTGTGGCAGGATTTGGATGTTGCCGCCGATAGTCCCAACGAAGGTAAGGCATCAACGCCCAATGTGCGCTCGACTGCCTGGCAGAGGCGTCCGCGCCTTTCCCGCCGGCGCCTTGCTCGGGTCGTGCCCCTAGCGCTGGCCGCTAGCGTCTTCGCTCTGTTCTTGGGCCCGACATTGCTGATCGAAATGCAGTCCGATTTCCGTACGGCGGCCGGAGAGACGCGCAATATTGCGCTGTCGGATGGCTCGACCGTGGTGCTGGATAGCGCGACTGCAATTGCCGTAGACCTGGAAGAGGACATCCGTGTCGTGCGTCTGTTGGAAGGGCGTGCATGGTTCGAAGTGCAACATGAATCCCGGCCGTTTTTGGTCGAAGCGATGAATGGGCTAACACGTGATATCGGCACTGCCTTTGAAGTTCAGAGAGCCGAAGATACGGTCCAAGTCTCCGTGACCGAAGGCGCCGTTGAAGTGCAGGGCCAAGCTGCTGATGTGGCCCTTCCCCTTAAGGCTGGGGAACGGGCTCGCTACACGGATACGGGCGTGGTTCCGCTCTCCTCTCGTCCTGTTGCGGCATTGGCTTCATGGCGCAATGGTGAGCTAATGCTCGACCAACAGCGCGTGGATGATGCCATTCATCAAATTGCCCGCTATCGCGCTGCGCCGGTTTGGCTGTTCGGCGACTTCGACGCTCTTCCCGCGGTCAGCGGCGTATTTTTGATCTCTCGGCCCGACGAGGCGTTGGAAACAATAGCCGGCATGCGGGATTTACAACTGGTTGAATTGCCCGGCGGCGCTGTACTCATACGCCCGATGTAAAATAAATTTGCTGCCACCGTTGGGAAAAGCCCCTCGACATCAGTCTACCTTCTGACATCTAGTGCGATTGACTCGCATTAGCGATAATAGGAGCGCCAAACGACTTGGTGCTGCGAATGCTTTGAAGGGATTTCAGGATAATGATTTCGAATGTTGGCTGCGATAGGCGGATACTGAATGTTGTGCGTCATATGATGTTGGTCGGTACGGCGATGAACCTCGCCATGCCTATGCCTGCAGTGGCCCAAGAGCAGGCCGCTGCTCCGACTGCTACGCAATATGATTTTAGCATCGGCGTCCAACCGTTACGCGGTGCACTTCGCCAAATCATGCAGCAGGGCAATATCCAGGTCGGCTTCGAAGCTGTGGAAGTGGACGGCAAGCGTTCGGCAAGCGTGTCTGGCACCATGGCGGTGAACGAAGCCTTGTCCGCTGTGCTCGCCGGAACCGGTCTTACCTTCCGCAGTCTAACCAATGGCTCGGTGGTCATCGAACCGGCACCGGTCGTCGCCGATGGCACGGTTCAGCTACCCACTTTGAAGGTGGAAGGAACGAGCGGTGCGTCCGGTAGCGGGAAGCATTCCGGACGCGGCAATGACGGCGATGCTGTTGCTTCGCGCGACGCGCCCTATCGCAGCGCCGCCTCGACCGCCCACATCTCCGCCGAGCAGATCCAGCAGAACCGCGGTACATCGCCGGGCGATTTCCTGCGCGGTGTTCCTGGTGTCCTGAACGGCGACAATCGTAACTCCGGTGCGCTGGACGTTAATATTCGCGGGATGCAGGGCATGGACCGCGTGCCGGTGGTAATTGACGGATCGCTGCAGCAATCGACCGTTTATCGCGGCTATTCCGGTGTCGCCGGACGGACCTATCTCGATCCCGATTTGGTCGGCAGTATCTCGATCGAAAAAGGGCCTAGCGCGGCAGCAGACGGCGTCGGCGCCACCGGCGGCGTGGTGCGGGCGAATACGCTGAGCGCCAATGATCTGGTGGCCGAAGACAAGAATTTCGGCATTCGTTTCAAGGCGGGATTGCAGGGCAATAATGTCGATATTCCGGCAGTGGGCACGCTCGGCACCGGCAATGGTTCCGACGAGCGTTATGCCCGGCCCGACATGCTGGACCTGAACGGTTATAATTTCAGTATCGCCACCGCGTATCGCTCGGATGCATTTGATCTCGTCGGCGCCTTTGCGCGCCGCAAGACCGGCAATTATTTCGGAGGCGAACATGGTGAAGTGCCGGCAGGCAGCAGCCGTTACCAGCATGGCGAGGAAGTGCTCAGCAGCTCGCAGGACAATACATCCATATTGTTGCGCAGCGTGATCCGGCCCCACGACGATCTTGCTCTCGACCTGTCCTATATGCGCTACGAAAGCGATTTTGGCGAAATGATGCCGTCGCAGATCGTCCGTTTCGGTGGCGCTTTGCAGGCACCGCTCAGCCGGACCCATGTGAACACCTATACCGGACGCTTGCGCTGGGATCCCGCCGACAACGACCTTGTTGATCTGCATCTCGACAGCTGGGCAACGGATAATTTTACCAGCATCGAAACGCTCTATCGCTTTGACCTACCCAACGGGACCGTGCGCAACGACGATGCGGCTTTTCAAAGCCAATCCAATCGCTGGGGCTTACGGCTCTGGAACGATTCCCGCTTTGATACCGGGATTGGCGCGCTCGCGCTGAGCTATGGCGGTTCCTATACCCGCGAACGGTTGAAGCCGCCGCCCGGATGGGAAGATTATAAGAATAATTCGGGCTATAGTGATTTCGTCGAACCCCGCGACGGCTGGCGCAATGAATATAGCGCCTATCTGTCCGGTGAGCTCAAACCGGCCGATTGGCTCACGCTCAATGCAGCGATGCGCTACACAAAGGTGAAATCGCACGACAATAATCTGGTCGACGTGTCTATCGGATCTGCTGGCGAGCGGGACAGCGTGATCGGCTATAATGACGAGAATAACAGCGGCTTCTCGCCCATCGCTTCGGTCATCGTGGAGCCGCTGCCAGGATTGCAGTTTTTCGCCCGCTATGCCGAAGCGATACGCGCGCCGAGCTTGTTTGAATCGACGACCGGTTTCTCTTTCTACCCCGATCCGGACAATCGCGCGCGGGCCGAGCGGTCGCGCAACAGCGAGATCGGCCTGAACTACCAGACGGATTCGCTGATTGTCTCCGACGATGTCCTGCAGGCGCGGATCAGCTATTATTCCAACCATGTGGACGACTATCTGACACGCGGTAGCAGCGATGGTCTCACGTCGGTGATCAATATCGACAGCGCCGAGTTTCAGGGTGCGGAGCTTTCGCTGCGCTATGACACGGGCGGCGTCTATGCCGAACTGGCCGGTTCTGTTCTGACTTATGAAGAGTTCTGCACCCAGGCAGGTGCTTGCCGCGAAGGTGGAACCGCCAACAGCTATATTCCCTCCCATCTTCCGCCCAAGAACAGCCTTTCGGCGACGCTGGGCGCGCGGCTGTTCGATGAGCGGCTGCACGTCGGCGGGCGCTATACCCATATGGGGGATCGCGGCAACACGATCTACACATTCGGCGGATCGACAACGGTTGTCGATTGGGAACCCTATGATGTGTTCGATCTGTTCGGGGATTTTCGGATCGATGACCGGATGAGCGTGGAATTCGGAATCGATAATATTACCGACCGCTATTATATGGACGCGCTGACATTGGGCCTCATGCCTTCGCCAGGCCGGACCTTCCGGCTCGGCTTTACCGGGGCGTTTGGCGGCCCGGCCAAAGCGGAATCCGACAGCCAGCGCCAGCGTGCGATGGAATCCTATCTGCTCGGAAAAACAGCGGCCGGCTCGTTTGACGGCGACTGGAGTGGCTTCTATCTCGGCGCGTCCGCAGGCTATGCCGATATTTCCAGAAAAGGCACGACCACCGACGGCGCGGGCATTGAAGATGCCGTGGCCGCCACCGAAAGCGCCGATCTGAGCCATGGCGACATGCAATGGGGCGCGTTCGCGGGCTATAATTTCAATCTTGGTGGCAATTGGGTGGCCGGTGTCGAGGCCGATTTCGCCCTGATGCAGGGCAATGCCATGCGCTATGCGCTCTCGGAAGAAATCCAGACCGCCGCGAACGAATTATATGAGCTTGCCATCGATCAGGAAGCGCAGGCATCCATGGCCTATGATTCAAAGTGGATGGCTACAGCGCGCGGACGGATCGGCTATGCAACCGGCCGGGCCCTATTTTACGGAACCGGTGGTCTCGCCTTCCTGAAAGAGGAACAGACCCGCGGCCAGTATATTGACACCTATTCGGTGAGCAACCTGTCCCAAGCCAATCCCTACGGCTATCTGACCGAGCTCTCCTTTACCGAAACGGACAGCAAGACGCGGACTGGCTGGACACTCGGCGGCGGTGCGGAAATTGCTCTCGGCAAGAATATCGCGCTGCGCGGCGAGTATAGCTACGCAAGATTCGGGCAGAAGGATTTTCTGTTTGAAGAGGCCCGGTCCGGTGTGGGCAAGTCCTTCAGCTATGACGAGATTGTCGGATTTGGTCCCCCCATCATCTACGATATTCCGGGAATCGGGATCATCGAAATCCCGAACCCGATCTACGAACAAGTCACGCAGGTCGGCACCTCCGATGTCGAAAATGGCCGCCGGGCAGCCAGCAAGGCCGACGTTCATGCGCTGAAAATCGGCCTTTCCTTCCGCTTCTGACCCTTTCGGAGACATTGATAATGATTGAGACGATCGACATGGTTGAGGCATCACGGGCTAAAAGACTGAAGGCTTTGACGCACGAGGTGCATGACAAGCTGGACAAGTCCGTGATGGAAGCATCCAGTTTTGACGATTTGCAAGGCTATGGCCGTTTCGCGCAAATGCAATGGGCGTTCCACCGCGACATTGATGCGCTATATGATAACGAGCGGCTGCAGGCAGTCCTGCCCGGACTGCAGGATAGGCGCCGACTGGCGCTGATCGGGTTGGATCTCGTGGACCTCGGGCTTGCTCCGCCCGTAGTGGAGAGCCGCCCCATTTTTGCAACGAAAGAGGTGGTCAGCCTTCCCGCAGCGCTAGGTTGGCTCTATGTAGCAGAAGGTTCAAACATGGGTGCAGCTTTGCTCCGTAAACAAGCTGCAAAATTGGGCCTTTCGGATATTCATGGCGCACGGCATCTAGCACCCACCGCCGCTGGTCCAGCGGCGCATTGGCGGGATTTTACCGCTGCGCTTGATGCCCCGTGCTTCACTGATGAGGAGGAACGCTCGGTGGTGCGCGGTGCGCGGTCTGCTTTCGCCCGCGTTCAGGATTTGGCCTATGCCTGCCTTGGCTGAGAACACACCCACCTCAGCCGGTAAAGGGAACCTACGGAAGCGTGGGGCGGTAGCCCGAACCTTATGGCCCATAATGGGCTTGCTATTGGTGGGTGTGGGATTTTTAGGTGCCTTTCTGCCACTATTGCCGACCACCGTTTTCTTGATCCTAGCGTCGGCCTGTTTTGCTCGTTCATCGCCCAGGCTGGAATCTTGGCTTCTCAGCCATCCGCGTTTTGGTCCCGGTTTGCGGGCATGGCGACAAGAGCGCGCGATCTCCCGCAAAGCGCGTATTGCGGCATGGTCGGGCATGGCCGTGGGCTTTGGATTGTTCCTATTGGGCGCGCAGCCTAGGCCGCTTGTCGCCGTCGGTGTCGCCGTTGCCTTGCTGCTGTGCGCGCTCTGGATCGCTAGTCGGCCACTTCCCAGTCGCTCACTGTCCAGCGGCGCAGCGCCGAGTGTCCGGGAATAATGAAATATATGCGCTTGCTGGACATAGGGCGGGAAGCAGCTGTGCCGGCCGCGAGTTTCGCCTCGGACCGGTCAGAAGCTATAGAGTCCAGCACGAACCATGAGCGCGGCCAATATAGCAGCACGTCCCCTGCCAACCGTTCGGTGGCTTTAACGCTGACGCTGGCGTTTCATGCGCTTTTCTTGGGCGGCTTTCTCATTCAATGGGGTGTCACCTATGTGAAGCGTGAAACCCCATCATTGGCAGTGTTTAATGTTGCTCCGCCGGCCGCTCCATCGGAACCAATCACCGAAGTGCCCCCCGGACCCAAGCAGGTGGAGAAGGAAACACCAAAGCCCGAACCGGTCGAGCGGGATATCGAACCACCTGAAATTCAGCTGGTCAGCGATAATCCGGTCGCAATGCGTCAACGGATCCCGGATCCCGGCCCGCCGGTTGAGAAGACCACCGCGCCAGAAACTAGCCCCCTCCCGCCAGCTTCGCAGCACAGCAATGTAGAAGCAAGTTGGGAGGCCCAGTTGCTTGCGCATCTTGAGAGATTCCGGCGCTATCCGGCAAGCGCAAAGGCCCGCCGCGAACAGGGCATAGCCTATATACGGTTTACGATGGACAAGCAGGGGCAGCTGATAAGCGCGCAGCTTGCCAGGTCTTCTGGCTCGCGACGCTTGGATAAGGCTGCGTTAGCAACCATAAAACGCGCGGCGCCTTTTCCTAAGCCACCGCAAGACCTGCCTGGAATTTCGTTGGAGCTTACCGTTCCGATCGAGTTTTTTATGCGATGATGACATCGGTAGTCCGCTAACGCTGTGCGTCCCGCAGCCCCGTCATTATTTTCGGGTGACAGATGCTTGTTTATCCGGTGAGCGGACAAGGCGGGCTGGGCGGGCTGTATCAAGCCAAATCATGGCCTAACTATCCAGAATATTGTAGATTTTGAGAATTTCGCTATTTCTAAAGAGCAACCCAATGCATGGAACCCGACCGCGAGATGGCTGCACTGGACGGATGTGCTGCGGCAAATGTTTGGAATGAAAAAATGAGTAACCATAAAGCTATCCACCTGCCCCTGATCAAAGCCAGCGCTGAAGCATTGGCGCCGTTCGGGCAGATTATCGGTAGCGCCAGTGGCGTGAAACCGGTTGCGGTCGACTTTTATAAGGGCGCGGTTGCAATGTCCTACCCGGTTAAGTTTGAATGCGAGCATCCGGTTGAAGTGTCGCTTGCCAATCTTGACAGACGGCCAGGCGAAGTGCGCTATATGGAGCGGCATTTTCAGCATACGCAGGCGTTTATTCCGCTCGGTGGAAAGCCGTTTGTGGCGGTTATGGCCCCACCGAATGATGGCGAATTGCCAGACCTTTCGTCCGTTCAGGCATTTTTGTTTGACGGATCTGCCGGTTTCCAGCTGCATCTGGGCACCTGGCATGAATTTCCCTTTGCGCTTGAATCCCAAACAGAGATGATAGTTCTGCTTTCTAGCCAAACCGGCTATGACCTGAAAGCCAAGGACGCTGTGACCGAGGAAGCCTTCGGTCCCGATCTGGACAAGAAGGATATTGCGGCGCGCACGGGCACATTATTCCAATTTGATTTGACGGAGCATAGTCATGGTTGAACGCAAAAATCAGGAACGCACAAGTCGCTCCAAAGGCAGTCAGCCTATCGTTTTCGAGGACGAAAGGCAGGATGCACTGGCCGGGATGGTCTTGTCGCTTTTGGGCGAAGTCATGGTTCTCAAGGACCGGCTTGATGCAAATGAACGGATGTTGCAGGCAGCGGGTCTGCATGGTCCAGAGGACGTAGACCGGTTTACGCCCGATATGGCCGTGAATCAGCATCGTGGCGCGTATCGGCAAGCGATCTATGACCGTGTTCTCGGTTCGGCCCTTGAACGGTTGTTGCCAGAATCGCTGACCGAGCAATCGGCTTATGACGGCGTTTTGAACGAAGTGGCGTCCGACTAAAATTTGGTCTGAAAGGAAATACCCAATGCAGAAGCAGCTAAACCACAGCCATTTTGGCCATGCGATCATGCCGCAGGCGACGCATGATGAACAGGCAATGGAAGACCATTTTCTGGCGATGCGGGCTTGGACCAATCGCAATGTCGATCCGCTTGACCGGCGTTTGCTCGACGAAGTCATCGTGCCGGAAGCAGAAGCGGAAACCGGGAATAAACCGACCAGCAGCGCGCATGTTCGCAAACCGTTGGAAGCGCACCCGCTGCATCAATATTGGCTCACGCTTTCGCTCCATTATCAGGACCGTATCTGGCGTTCGATCGATGGTTCTATCGACCGTCAATATGACGACCTGGCGGAAAAAGTGGAACAGCATAGCAAGGCGCCTAAGGGCAGTCTGACACTGGATCCCGATCTCGAGATTCCGCGCTATATCGGTGCGCTCGATCATCACCGGATGCCAGGTAGCTATACAGTCGACACAGCAGAAGACGATTTTCGGGCTGGCGCTCTCTACGACCGTTTCTCATCCACCTATTTGCGGAACATGAATGGTGGTTGGAAAAATGATGGGCGCGGCCATACTCTGGCGAGCCATGTGAAGGATTTCTATCCCGATTTTCAACCCAAACGCATTCTAGACCTTGGCTGTTCGATCGGACAGAGCACCACGGCTATTGCCAATGCCTATCCCGACGCGGAAATCCAGGCGATTGATTTGGGCGCGCCGATGTTGCGCTACGGCCATGCCCGAGCCGAATCCATGGGCGTCCCGATCCATTTCAGTCAACAGAATGCGGAATGCACCAATTTTGAAGACGGTAGTTTTGATATGGTGACATCATCTGCGATGTTCCATGAAACTTCGGCCAAAGGCATGCGGGCCATCATGCGCGAATGTCATCGCTTGCTCCGTCCCGGCGGGATCATGTGCCACGTCGAAGTGCCGCCACGGCACGAGCATCTATCGCTCTGGGATCAAATGCGGTGCGATTTTGAATCGCATTATAATAATGAGCCTTTCATGACATCCCTGGCTCGCACCGATTGGGTCGAAGTAGCAGAAAAGGCAGGCTTTGAACGCGACAAGGTCTTGGTGGGCTATCGTAAGGGCGTGCCGGAACTAAAGGTCGACCGTGATGACTTTTTCACGGAAGGACATCCCGAAGGCCGCACCATGCTGGGTAGCTGGTACGCCTGTTCCGCTATCAAGGATTAAGAACGACTGGATGGAAGCGCAGCAGACAATCTGCGCGCTTCCATCTGGAAATTAGAGTCGAACCGTAACCGCTTTGGTTTCAAGAAAGAGCTCTAACCCTTCACGGCCAAACTCGCGGCCCCAACCCGATTGCCGGTAACCCCCAAAGGGAATATTGGGGCCGACCGCGCCATGGCAATTCACCGATACATGGCCGGACCGGATGCGGCGCGCCATCTTGTGGGCAAGGGACAGATCGCGTGTCCAAACGCTGCCGGATAGGCCGTAAATACTGTCATTTGCCTGCCGAGCTACTTCCTCCAGATCATCCGCTTTGAACCGCTGGACGGCAATCACCGGTCCGAAAATTTCTTCTCTCACAATTTTCATATCGGGCGTGGTGTCCGTGAATATCGTCGGGCTCAGGAAATTTCCCGGTCCATCGATCTTGTCGCCACCCACTGCCAAGGTTGCACCTTCGGCAAGACCTGCTTCGATATAGGCAAAGACCCGCTCCCGGTGTTTCGCGGTGATGAGGGGCCCAATCTGTGTTTCCGGATCCAGCCCGTTACCGATCTTGAGCGTTTTCACATGCGCTACCAGCCGCTCAATCACTTCGTCATGTATGCTGTCTTCCAAAAAGATGCGCGTACCGGCCATGCAATTCTGCCCTTGCAAAAAGAAACCGGCCTGCGCGATGCCCGGCACCACCAGATCGATGTCGGCATCGGCGAACACAACTACAGGCGACTTGCCGCCCAGTTCCAGCGAAACTTTTTTGAAATTGCCGGTTGCGGCACGCGCGATTTCTCCGCCGACGGCTGTTGAACCAGTGAAGGCAATCTTGTCGACATCGTCGTGGGCGGCCAATGCTGCACCGGCGGTGTGGCCCAGTCCGGGAATGATATTTACGACGCCCGGCGGGATGCCTGCTTCTTCCAGAAGATGCCCGAGATACAGGGTCGCGAGGGGCGTATCCTCGGCTGGTTTCAACACCACCGTGCAGCCTGCAGCCAAGGCCGGACCCAGTTTCAGCGCCGCCATGGATAGCGGTACATTCCATGGAAGCACCATGCCAACCACGCCGACCGGTTCTTTCAGCGTGTAGGTAAAGGCCTCCGCTTCGGCCAAAATCATGGAAGGCGGTGTCGTCGTCGTGCCTTCAATTCTTTCAGCCCAGCCGGCATAATAGTTGAACAGGCTGCTCGTATTTCCGACGATCATGCGTGCCAGCATGATGGGCATGCCGTTATCGACCGTATCCAGCTCGGCAAGCGTTTCGCTATGCTCTTCGACAATGCGCGCAAGTTTCCGCAATATTTCGGCGCGGTCGAAGCCGCATTTGGTGCTCCACTCACCTTCAAAGGCCCGTCTTGCCGCAGTGACGGCAATGTCGACATCGGCCGCACCGCCACAGGCGACTGTCGCCAGCGGCTTTCCGGTCGCAGGATCGACGACGTCCAGTGTCGCGCCATCCTGCGCTTTTTGCCATTTGCCATCAATCAGCAACTCATGGTTTGCCTCAAGAAATTTCAGGGTTTTTGCTTGGGGGGACGGCGCAGCCATGGGGTTTATATTGACGCTCATTATATACAGTACCTCAGTGAATAATTCTGGATTACCATAGAAGCGGTCGAAAACGAACGGGCCAATCCATCCATCCATCTGGCCACCTAGCGGATAACGGAACATAGCGTATGCGCGGATCAATTGGGATGAGGGAAGAGACTTGTTTACCCAGGAGGCTTAATGGCTGAATCAATTGCACCAGCAGACGCGCCGGTATCGCAAGGAGTGATGCTCAAATATGGTGTCGGCCAACTGGGTGCGCAGATTTTCCGCGATACGCCCGCCGTACTGCTTCCGATTTTCATGATCACCATGCTGGGCATACCTGCCTGGCTTGCCGGTTTGGCGATCATGGTTCCCAAACTCTGGGTTATCATTTTCGATCCTTTGGTTGGTTCTTTTTCTGACCGTATTGAATCCCGGTTTGGCCGCTCGCCGATGCTCGCTTTGGGTGCGGTCGCTTCTTCGCTGGGCTTCTTTGCGCTCTTCACCGTTTCAGATTTTGGTTCGCCCTGGCTTGCCGCAGCGATCGTATCTTTGACCTTTCTGCTTGCACAAACCGGTTTCAGTGCCTTTTCCGTACCCTATCTGGCGCTGGCTGGTGAGCTATCCAAGGACACACATGAACGGACCAAAATTCTGGTCTACCGCATGATCTTCACGATGATTGGTTTGATCATTGGCATCGGAGCCGCGCAACCGTTGACCGAATGGTTTGGCGGTGGCCGGATCGGTTGGATGGCAATGGGCGGTGTGCTGGGAATGATATGCGCTTTCACCATGTTGACGACAGCACTCAGTCTATGGAGTTTCCGCGCGGATCGGGTGGCCGAAGAGCAGGTTGGCCTGATGGCACAATTGAAGCGTGCTTGGCGAAACAAGCCATTTGTGTTGATAAACCTGACGAATTTCTTCCAGAATATCGGTTCGGCTTGCTCCTTTTCGGTCGTCGGCCTGATATTCATTTATTCGATCGGGAACATTTCTCTGCTGTGGCCGTTCATGCTCGCCATGACTGCGGGTTCTCTCCTCAGCCAGCCGGTCTGGCTGGCCACGTCAAAACGTTTTGGTAAATTGCCGATGTTTGTTCTGGCCTGCATTGCTTGGTGCTTGGTGACATTGAGTTGGCTGGCTTTGGGAAAATTTGGAGACATGAGTTGGGCCATGCCGTTCTTCGGAGAGATCCGTGTAGAAGTCATTCTTGTCATGGTGCGGGCCGTATTAATCGGTGTTTTTAACTCCGGTTTCGTCTTGCTAGCCATTTCACTCTTCACCGATACATTGAGCTACGGGGTTAAACCTGGGCAGGCACCGCAGGAAGGCAGCCTTTCTGGCGTCTGGTCCGCTTGCGAGAAATTGGCCTTTGCGATCGGCCCCTTGATCAGCGGCGCGGTCCTGTCGATATTCGGCTTTGTTTCATCGACCGGTGGAGCGATTGCGCAGACAGACGTTGCGATCAACGGTGTGATCCTTTGCTACTCGGCTATTCCGGCAGCAATTGTCCTGCTGAGCCTGTTCTGCCTGCGCCGCTATGGGAAGTTCATGCAGGAAGAGCCCGCTGCCGCCGCTTAAGCTGGCTCAGACCCTCCGTCTTGCCGGTTATTCGCGCGGCGCATTGCTATCCGGATATCGCCCGCCAATCTTGTAGAAGCTGATGCAGATAGCGTTGCAGGCAAAGAAGATGACCGGCAATATCGTGAAGCAGAAGTAGAGGGCGAAAACAGCAGAATCCGGCTGCTGAACGATCTCACCGCCCTTTGTCGGCAGATAGTTGGCGAAGCTGAGATAGGCTCCGACAGCAGCAACACCGAGCGCGAATGTGGTCTTTTCGATAATCGCGATGACACTGGAGAGCAGCCCTTCGCGGCGTAGCCCTGTGACTTCGCGATCATGCGCCAGACTGTCGACAAACATAGAGATAGACAACAGGATCATGCCGCCCGATCCGATCCCGCTGATCAGACCACGCCAGATGATGCCCCAGGTGGTGATGGAGCTGTCGGTCGTTAGCCAGCTAAGCGAACCGATCGCCATCAGAAATAGGCCGATGATATAGGCGTTGCGCTTGCCCATTCGTCTTTCCATCCAAAGCCAGAGCGGCATCGACAAAGCGGTCGAGATATTTTGTGCCAAGGCCAGTTGCACTTGCCCGCTATAGCCAATGAGCAACACGTTTAAGTGGAACAGCAGGCCTGTTGTCGCGAGGCTGGCGAAGGCAAGAAACTGGAATATTTTGGCAGCAATGATCGCGACAAAGGGTTTGTTGCGTAATATCTGCTTGACCGTTTCCCAACTCAATGCGGGTTCTGGTTCCTTCGATGCCTCGATATGGGGCGCGCTGCCGGTTCCGAAGAAGGATGCCAGCATAGCGGAGCCAATGACCAGAGCCATCACCCAGCCCATCAGCATATAGCCATTGGCATCGGCACCGCCCCAGGAAATCAGGGCCGCAGTTCCGGCCATAGCAAGCACTTGGCCGATGGATACGAACAGGGTCCGAAACGATAGCAATCGGGATCGCTGATATTTCGACCCGGTCATTTCGGATGGCATGGCCATATAGGGCACGTTGAACAGTGAATAGCCGGTCGAATAGAGGATCAATGCCAGGAACATATAGAGCGAGATATGTTCGTCGGCCAAGGACGGCGGAGAAAAAATCGCGAAAAAGGAGAGCGCTGAAACCAATGCGCCGGCCAGCAGATAAGGCCGGCGACGGCCCCATTTTGTGCGGGTCTTGTCGCTCATCGAACCGATTACGAAATCGGCTATCGCATCATAGAGCTTTGATGCCATCAACAGATAGCCCGCGACCTCCGCATCCTTGCCGAGTACCGTGGACATGAAGGCCGGGAAATAGGTGGTGACGCCATTGAGCATGATCGACACGCCGACGGTGCCAACCCCGAACCCAAGGCATACGCTTAGAGGTAGTTTTGGATCGGATGTACCGTCCGGATTGATATGTTGTGGTTTGCTCATTCTAGAAACCGCGCCAGAAAATGCGTGTCTGTCTGCTCATGGTTCTAAAGAACTGGAGATATTTTCCGCGTACATCGTCGATCATTGGGTTCGCCTATCTATAAGCCGATTGTTTACAGGCCGTATCGAGCCTCTCTGACTCTCGGACATATTTGGTCGCAGAACGGATAAAGGCGCGTGCCGATGCAGATTCAGGATCAAGCTTCACCTGTCGGATAAGCGGACCACGGCTGCTATCTAGCTACTCCGGCAGCACTACTATTTCTCCCACATCAAGGGAGATTACCAATGCCAGTCGAAATCAACGGGTTGCTGAACCACAATATTTCCAGCGAGACCCATCCCCTTCCTTTCACGCAATTTGATCGCGATGGCGTTATACGGATGGCCAAACTGCACGATGACTGGGGCTATGATAAAGTGTTGCTAGCCAATGCAGCGGTGATGCCGGACAATATCAGTCTTGCCGGCTTTGTTGCCGCCGCTACGGAGCGGCTGGGCGTCATGCTCGCGCACAGACCTGGCTTCATTCCGCCGACGATGGCGGCGCGCATGCTGGCGACAATCGATCAATTGATGCCGGGACGGATTGGTGTTCATATCATTACCGCGGCCAGTGACGAGGAAGTCAAAGCCGACGGCGACTATGTCTCCAAGGTCGAACGCTATGACCGCGCCAGAGAATATATCGGGATATTGCGCGAAATGTGGAGCAATCCTCAGCCGTTCAATCATGATGAAAAATGGTTTCGTTTCGATGGCGGTTTTGCAGCCGTAAAGCCGACGCGGTCCGATATCCCGATCTATTTCGGCGGCATGTCACCCGCAGCGCTTGATGTTGCCGGAGAATGTGCGGATGTTTTCGCGACGCTCAGCGATACCGTCGAAGGGATGACCGAAGTCGTCAACAAGGTGCGCGCCAATGCAAAGCTTCACAATCGTGACCCGCGCTTCTTGATGTCGATCCGTATTGTCATCGCCGACACGGAAGAAGCGGCGTGGCAGCGCGCTGATGAACTGCGTGACACAATCGCCGGCAACCTTGGCGATCTAGACGTGAACACGGCTGCGGCAAAAGCGTCTGGTTTCCGGCGTACAGAAGAGATTGCCAAGCGCGGTGACCGGTTGGAAAAATGCTTCTGGAACGGCATCAACCAATTGCGCGGTGGCCAAAGCAATTCCGGTGCTTTGGTGGGCACAGCTGAACAGCTGAGTGATGCGCTCATGGATTATTATGACGCAGGGGTTTCGGCTTTCATTCTCCGGGGTTTTGATCCGGTAGATGATGTCATTGCTATCGGCCGTGATCTGATCCCGTTGCTACGCGCAAAAGTTGCCGCGCGCGACGAGGAGAATGCAATCTCCGTTTGAAGAAATGCGGATTAGGCCCGTTTCAGTTCAATCTGCATGATTACATAGCGGCCGTTGTAGTTGCAGGATGTGCCTTGGGCAGTTTGTCCGTCGGGCGCAAACGTCAGTTGTGACAGACCGAAAAAATCATGATCCTGTGTCGCTTCATGGTCCGGGTCGGCTTCATAGCCATAGCGCAGCTGGATTTCTCCGTTCGGCTGGATGACCAGCTTTTCAGCATAGCTGATAGAGCGTGACGATTTGATGCCCGATGTTTCCATTACAACCTTCGCGTGCCCGGTTTCTGTACCGGTTTCGGCGTCGATCTGCATGTCGGCGTCCCACTCGTACATCGTTGAACCATCGGGTGCGAGCGCGATACCATGCATCGCCCAACTGCCTGAAATGTTGGTCATTGGCCTGTCTCATTCGCATGAACTTTCGCCAAAAATGTTTTGAGGTCGGCCCCTGTTTCGACGTTATTTTCGAGCATAGGATAGTGGCCTGTATCGGGGTAGTGGACCAGCGTGACGTCGGTACCAGCAAATTGTTTCACCGCATCTGTCGCCATATCGATCGGCAGCACCGGATCACGGTCTCCCCATTGCAGCAGGATCGGCGCTTGCACCTTGGCGGCGTAATCGCCTGCGCCCGTGGCCCATACGGCCTTTTTATTGGCTTCGTAATAAGCCCGCACACGGGCATAGCCGCCCGGTATTGTGTTGGTCTTATAATACCAATCCACCACTTCAGGCGTTAGCCGTTCCGGCTTGCCGTAAAGCTCGGACATGGTCTGTCTATAATAGAGACGAGAGTTATAATTGGGGATGAGGTTCTGGTGAACCCAGATCAATCCCCATGTTAGCTGGCTGAAGTCGGTCGGTGGTGGTGCTTTGAGCGGCAGGGCCGAAAGCGCCAAGGCGCGAACCTTCTCCGGATGGGCAGATGCGTAGAGCACGGAAACCGTGGCCCCGCTGGAACTGCCTACCAGTGTGAATGTCTCCAGTTGTTTCTGGGCAACGACGGCTTCCAACAATTGTACTGCTCCGGGCATTCCCGTGGGGGGATTGGGATCGATGGTGAGACCATAAGGCGCCCAGTCAAACCGAATGACCCGATAGTCTTTTTTCAGCAGGTCGGCCCAGTCGTCCCACTGGCGCAAATTCGCCATGGACGAATGGAGCATGATGATGACCGGACCTTCGCCTTCATCGCGGATATGGACCGAAGCATCGCCAACCTGGATAAATTCAGACGGTGGTGTCGCATATTCGGCCTTCACTTGTTCATAGCTCGGATTCCACCAGCCCAAGCGCATGGTACCCAGAATAATGGCCGCCCCGAGAATAAGGATGAGAATGAGGCTGCCAGCCCATTTGAAAAACCGCATGGATATACTCCGTCAAATAAGAACCTGGAAATCTATGGATCATGTAGTGGGATGCGCCATGATACTCATTCTTGTCCGGCTAGCGGATAGTCATATCTGACCTGTGGTATAGCGGCTCAAAAATGACAGCTTGGCCAATCAATTGAAGGAAAAACCATGGACCTGAAACGGCGCGATGCGATGAAAATTATGGGTGCGTCTGCGGCAGCAGTAGCCCTGCCTGCTCAAGCGAGCGGCCATACTCCCGCGGTGCCGTTGGACTTGCAAAGTCCGGAAGGTCGTTTGCGGACGTTCATGCTTATCCGGCACGCGTTGGATGAGCGGGTTGTCGTGAACTGGGCCAAGGCACGCTATTTCGGCATGGTGGGAGATGAAATGACGCCGCTATTTGGCGTTGCCTCGGTCGTGCTGACACAAAGTCGGCCGACAGCGGGCGGCGGTTATCGCAGTGTGTCTTATGAGCTGGGCTATTTCACTGATCATGAAGGCACAACGGTAATCGATACGTTTGACAATCCTTATACCGGGGAAACCGTCACAATTCCTGACGGCGGCTATCCACCCTCGGTTGTGCTGATCGGCGCGGATCTTGAACAAAGGCTGGAAAAGCCGATCCCCGGCATGACGCTGGATCACCATATATCACCGCTCTATCAATCCGACGGGCAAATTTGGCTGACCGAACGCGTCCAGTCAGAGGCCCTTTTCCCCGGCGCGACCAAGCCGTTCCGGTATAATGATGTCTCGACCTATCACGCCAACGCAGAGGCTTTGGCAGATCCTGAAGCAAAACAAGTGCCGAGCCTAGTGGGATATAGCAATGTTGTTGGATGGCGCCCTTGGTTGAAAATGCCAGCGGACCATCCGGGCCATCTTTCGGCCTTTGGCTCCGGACGCACCGGGTCGCGTTTTGCGGAAGTGCCAAAAGCCTGGATCGATCGAGCGAAAGTACATCGTCCGGAGCTCTTGCAAGACCCGGGGGCATTTTTGAAATCTGCTTGGGGTGACAGTTAACATGGCCAGTGGCGTCGATTGGCGGGTAAAATTTGGTTTTGTCACACTGCCCATTGCCCATTCTGCAGGCTTTAATGTCGTCACGTTGCTCGCCTTCCGCTTTTTCACGGATAATCTAGCAATATCGGCGGCAGCGGCCGGGTTCCTCTTTGCAATTGTGAAAGTCTATGACGGGTTGCTTGACCCGGCGGTCGGCGCATGGACGGACCGGTTCGAATCCCGCTGGGGCCGGCGACTGCCATTTGTGGCCGCTGGTGGCGTTATGATGGTGGGGGGTGTGTTGATGATATTCTCGCCGCCCGATATCGCATCGCCCCTATTATTGCAGATATTCTTGGGCTTTGCTCTGCTATTGCATGCGAGCGGTTACACCGCATTGACGATACCCGGGCTTGCCATGTTGGTTGAAGCATCGAAAGATTATCATGCCCGTACGAGTCTGATGGCGTGGCGCGTTTTTGGCAATTCTATCGGAGTGGTTATCGGATCAACTATGCCGGCGTTGCTGTTGGTCACTTGGGGTGCAGGACGGCAGGGCCATACCGGCATGTCGATGATTGTCGCCGGAGCCGTTGCGCTGGCCACGGTGCTTACTCTGTTGGCACTGGCAAATGCGCCGCGCACCGTTCCTGATGGCGAGACGGAACGTTATCGATTGAAGGATCAGGTCAAGCTGGCCTGGGACAATCAGCCGTTCCGATTGCTGGCGTTTGCTCATATGTTCGTTCTGGCAGGAACGGCGGTTACGTCAGCTGCCGGTGCCTATTTCACCCGCTATGTCTTGGAGTTACCGGACAGCTATCTGGGGTCATACTATATGGTCGCCATGATTGGGTCGGTCGCCACGATGCCGGCATGGGTCTGGTTTTCACGCAAAGCCGGTAAGAAAAGCGCCTATATCACTGCCATGACATCCTATGGACTGATGCATCTTCTCTGGTTCACTGCGACGAAGGGCGAGGCAATGGAATTGCTGGGCCTGCGCGCGCTTCTGACCGGCGTTGCAGCGGGCGGCATGATCCTGACATCCTATTCCATGATGACGGACGCGGTGCGCTTTGATTACATCCGCAGTGGCCTGCGACGGGAAGGCGCCTTTGCCGGATTCACCACTTTGTTAGACAAGCTGTCCGCTGCGGCGGGCATAGCGCTAATGGGCTTTTTCCTGCAGTATAGAGGCTATGCCGCGACCACGCAGGCGGCGGATGCGAGCCAGCCTGAAAGCGCGGTCAATGCTATATTGATATGCCTGACCATCGTGCCATTTGTTGCCATGCTTTGTGCTGGACTGATCGTCAGCCGCTATAAACTCAATGAAGCAGATCTGGTGGAACCGGATCCGGCCTGACTAGGCCGGATCCGCAAGTTCTGGATCCAGGAGCAGCGCCGTTTCGGTTTTCGCTAAGCGCGCTTGCTTCATGCCGCGCCAGGCCAGCGCATTGAGCGCTGCACCGACGATGAGCGCGGGGATGGAGACGATCGCGATCGACCAGCCCACCTGCGTGGCATCGCCCAATATAT
Organism: Parasphingorhabdus sp.; assembly: GCF_039939955.1. GTDB lineage: Bacteria > Pseudomonadota > Alphaproteobacteria > Sphingomonadales > Sphingomonadaceae > Parasphingorhabdus. Next base: position 489,859 of record NZ_JBDVHS010000002.1, read on the forward strand.
GTTCGGTAACGGTCGCGATCAGCAGCGGTCCGCAAGCGGCACCGATCATGGTATTGAGGATCAGCGTCAGCGAAATGGAGCTGCCGCGCATCTGCGGCGGTACGATCGCCTGCAAAGTGGCAAACATCACCGTTCCGATCACCGAGAATATGGCGGCGCTGGATGCGACCAGCAGGGCCGCGACATAGACATTGTCCGCCATGACCGCGAGCGCGGAAGGAATGGCCAGCAACGGTGTCAGCGACAAGATTCCGAACCGCTTCATCACCTTCCCCTGCTTCATCGAGCGATCGAGCAGGAACCCGCCGATCAGTGGGCCGACGGCGGCAAAGGCGATAGAAAAGGGGCCCAGCCATGCACCGAGAAAGGCGGGAGATGCTCCGAAGCCGCGCATCAGCATCGCCGGCGCCCAGGAGCCAGCCCCGTAGGCGACGAGGAAAACGACAGCGAAACCGAAATATAGCGGCAGTAAGACGCCGCGGTTGCGCCAGAAAAATTGCGCTTCTGCAACGCCGGGCAGCGCCGATTTCAACGGTTTGGTTACGGTGACATTTTGCCGCGCCGGTTCGCGGGTTGTCATGAGACCAAGGGCGACAAGCAGGCCGAGCGCGCCGCAAATGAGGAAAGTCGTGCGCCATGGGGCCATCTCCCCGATCAGCGGGACAGCGGCAAAACCGCCTGCGATGGCGACGCTGATGATGATCCCGGTAACCGATATGGCGATGCCGTTGGCCAGTCCCTGACCCATCATATAGACGCTGATCGGGCGGCCGCGTTTCTCTGGCGGGAACATATCGGCAATCAGGGAGATTGCGCAGGGGCCCAAGGCGGCTTCGCCCAGCCCGACCATCAGGCGGGCGGCAAATAGTTCACCGAAACTGGTGGCATAGCCGCTTGCTATGGTGGCTACGCTCCATATGGATATGCCTGCAATCAACAGGCGTTTACGCGAGGTTCGATCGGCGAGCAGACCCATGGGCAGGCCCATGAAGGCATAGAAAACACCGAAAGCCAGACCCTGTAGCAGGCCGATCTGAACATCGGTGATCCCGAGATCGAGCCGCACCGGGTCGACCACAATATTGAGGATCGCCCGATCAATGACCGAAAAAATGCCGGCCAGAAACAGCAGGCTGACCATCCACCAGGCCGTACCGGTGCGCGGCCATGTCACAGGAGCGCCGCCGCCGGTCATAGGAGCCCCGCATCGCGGGCGCGGGTTTTGATATAGTCCCCGAGCCAGTCGAGATTGCGGAAGCGCAATGTCCCTCGTCCCACCGATACCGAGCTATGCGCCATGCCGGCGACAAGCCGGAATGCCTTGGCCATCATGAACAATTCACCATTTTCAGTCTCGAGTTGGGTGAAAGGACGGACCGATTGATATCCGGCTTCGAACGCTTCTCCATAAGCGGGCGAGAAGTCATAGAATAGATTGCCCCAGACGTAATTTTTTACGTCTTGCATCAGGAAGTCTTCGCCCGCGGCGTCGAAATCGAGGAAGGTGATCGTGCCCGCTTCGTCGACATGGACATTGCTCGGATGGAAATCGCGATGACAGATGCCCATTGGAACGCCTGCGTCGGCTAGTTCCTGCAGTCTTTTGTCGAGCGCGGATGCAATGATAGGGTAGTCGCGCAAATCGTCCGGGCGATCATAAACGAAATCAAGCAAGGCCGGCATGCAGATATTATAGTCGCAGGCCGTTTCCGTGGTGAACTTATGGTCCGCACCGGCATGTTCGATGCCGAGCAAGTGCATTTTCGCAAATTGGGCTCCGATGCTGGCAGCAGTATCCTCGCTCAGCATTTCCCCGAATTTTTTCCCGGGTGCCCAGTCGTAAAGGGCAAGAGCTCGGTCGCCTTCCGGTGACGCGGCCTTGAAATAAAGACTGCCGTCATGCTGTGGCACTGCCACGGAAGCTGGGAATTTGCGGTCTTTCAGAAAGGCTAGAAAATCCAGTTCGAACGCGACATCGTCAACATCACGGTAAGTCTTGCGCCAGACGCGCAGAGCATATTTGGTTTTCTCATCCTGGACCAGATAGACATCGTTCATGCCGCGATAGAGAAGCCAGGCCTCGACCTTCCCCGACACGGGATAGCGCGCCGCAACTTCTCTGGCGATAAAATCGGGGTGGACCACCGAGTGTGAAATCTGGGCAACCGGTAGGTCGCTACTAATCGAAGAATTTGTGTAGTTCATTGGCTATTCTTTCTTGTGCAAATTCAAAAATGTCTCGATCCAAGTCTGGAAATTCATGTATTTTGATATTGGATATCAACCGGGCCGCAGCGAGCGAGGCGTCTCTCAGCTGCTCGTCTGGCTGCAGTAATATCGTGGGCAGCTTGAGCGCGTCCAATCGCGAATAGTCATAAGACCAAACACCGAGATAGGCCCAGCTTGCGCGATCCAAGGCCATTGCCTTGTCAGCAAAGGACCGCATCGCGCGATCAAGCGGGACACGGGCATCGCGTTGGATGACGATATAGTCCCATAGGCGGGTGAGAAGCGACAATGTGACTTCTCCGCTTTCATTCGGGGCCGGGCCGTCTTTTGCCTGAGCAAGAAGTTCGGCTCGCTTTTCAGGCGGATACATTGGAATGCCGGTTAGAGCCAAGCGGCCCACTTTCTCGCTGCGCAACAGGGCCAGTTCTATCGCCAGCAGCGCGCCGGTGTGAAAGCCGTACACATCGATAGGGCCATCTATGTTCAGTGCATCAATGGCATCTGAAAAACTGGCCGCATATCCTGCCATATCGAGCGGTTCGGGCGGTGCATCGGACATGCCATAGCCGGGCGTATCAAAGGCAAACACCTGTCGATCCGTTGCGACAGCAGCCATCAACTGTTCATATTCAAATGAGGACGACGGATTTTGATGCAATAAGACCAAGACCGGCTTGGCCGGTTGATCCGGCCCGGCGAACCGGTAGTGCATTTGCCCGTATCGGCATTCGGTATAGGCGCGCGAAACTTTCAGTTGATTCCTGCCAAAATGATATTGGGCAGAGCGGAATCATCCCATGTAAAGCTTGGTGCGCCAATGCGGACAATGACCAGATTTTCCGATGGCACGATATAGACACGCTGTCCGGCCGAACCGTCGAGATAATAGACGTCATCCCGCGCAAAGGGCTCGGCAGCCGCTACTTTCGCGTTAATGCCTTTGCCATAGCTACGCTGCGGCGCATGGGGGCTGCCGCGCCAAACCTGCCAGCCATAGTTGGGGTTTGCCGGGGAAGCAGCGGTCATTCGTTTGATCCAGTCTTGCGGGACGATCTGGTCTTTGCCGACCTGGCCTTGGTTCAGGAATAACAAGCCGACGCGCAACCAATCCTGGGCGTTGGCTAATAGGCAACAGGAATAGCGCGGTGAGCCATTTTCACGATCAAGCCATAAAGTAGCATCCGATGCTCCGATAGGTTGCCAGACTGTCCGCGATAGCCAGTCCGCGTAGCGCATGCCGGTAGCGCCTTCTATGGCCCAGCCCAACATGGCTGTGCTGCCGTTAGCATAGCAAAATTCTTTCAGGGGAACGCAGCTATCCGGCCAACGGGCGGTGGCTTCGCCAATGTCATCTCCGAGACTATATTGCCAATAGGGACCATCGGTGGTCCGGGTGCCCCCCGGTGTCTGCATGCCGCTGGCCATTTCTAGAAAGGCGCGTATCGACATGGATCCACGCCGGGTGTTCTTCATCGTCGAAATATAGTCGGAAATGGGGTCGTCTACACTGCCAATATGTCCTTCGGCGACTGCGGTTCCGACGGCTAGGGCAACAACAGTCTTCGCCATAGAAGCTGTCGTGTAGCGCGACGATTGACCGAAATCGTACCAGTATTTTTCTAACTGCAGCTCGCCGTCCTTCCAGGTGAGCAAGGCGTAGCTTTTTTCGCTTTCCGCTAAAGCAACGGCCTTTTCAATTGCGGAGGCGCTGATTGTCGGTTTGTGGGTTGGCTGCAATTTTGCGGCGTTGCCGCCGACTACCGCTTCTTGCGGTTGATACCAGTCAATATCTTTGACCGAGGTTTGAATAGGGAAGTTTGCAAGCCGTTCATCGACCATTTTGACCTGCTCTGCACTTGGCCAAGCCGATCCCGCTTCCTGCGAAGCAGCCGGGCAAGCGATGCAAGCAGCCGCTAGAGCGATGATTTTGTACATGAGAAACGACCGCCTTATGGATGGATGATTTCGACCTTAACATGACGCGTGACATGGTGGTTTGGTATTCTGGGCTGATGATTAACCGACTAGCGGGTAGCAGTCGCCCATTAAAAAAGGGGCGGCACAAACGCGCGCCGCCCCTCCTGTCTAGCTTGGTTTCTAGCTTAGAATTTAAGACCAGCTTTGATACCGATCGTTCGTTTGTCCGGAAGTCCAACGTTCAAGTATGAGTTGGCGCCGGTCAACGAGAAGTCAGGCGTCAAGATCACATTCTGCGCAATAGACGTATATCGCGTGTTGTTCAGCAGGTTGTTCGCAAACAGTTCAAGCGATAGGTCGCCTTTGGTGAAACCGATCCGGCCATTTACCACTGACCGGCTTTTGATCCAGGTGAGGTTTGCGGCATCTACAAACTGTTTCGATTTGTAGTTCAGATTTGTCCGAATAAACCAACCGGCATCATCCCAGTTTTCAATATCACCATAAAATTCGACGCCCAATGTCCCTGAGTATTTTGAAGCGAGCTGCAACTGGTTGCCAATGAAGTCATCATCAATACTGCCGGTCAAACGCGAGATCGACGGGTCCGCGAAGCTTTGGATTGAGCTATCGTTGATTGCGCCCGCTGCGGTGATGGTCACGCCTTCAACTGGGTTGATCAACAAATCCAGCTCCGTGCCCCACAGATTGACATCACCGGAGTTTGCAAGCCCGCTGATGATCGATGGTACAGGTGGATTCACAGATGTGTCGTTAAACACAGTGGAGCGGTTGTTATACTGGCCGTTCCAATCGGCTTTATAGACAGCAAAGGAGGCCAGTACCGCGCCGTCCAAGAACGAGCCTTTCAAACCAGCTTCATAGTTGGTGAGTTTTTCTGGTTCTGTCACAACCTCAAGGCCAATGGAAGCAGCCGCAGCAACCTCTCCTGCGCTGCCGCTGAGAAAGCTTGTATTGAAAGAACTGAGGGCAACGTTGGCAGCTTTGGCCCATGATGCATAGATCATGATATCAGGTGTGATATCGTAGTTTACGATTATCCGCGGCTGAAAATTGTTGTATTTTTTCGAAAAGAACTGTTCGGTTGGACCGAAAGTACCGCCTGGTAGTCCGAACAGGTTATCTGATGCAACCGTCAATCCTCGCCCGCCAGCATAAGCAAAGATTTTATCTTGCTGATAACGGCCTTCGGCACTGATCTTCAAACCTTCGATTACTTCGTAGCTTACGCCACCAAAGATGCTCTTGGTGACCGCTTTGCCTGGAGGGCCAAGGCTACCGTCGCTGCGAGGTGCCAAGAACTGTTCCTCAGCAAATACGCTTACCAAGTCATTTTCGGAATAGGCGTTCAGATAGCTTACGCCCAACATGGCCTGCAATGGACCGCCATCGTCGTACGAGGCGCGGAACTCCTGCGAGAAGTCGCGGTTAGCCCGTTCGACCAAGAATGGGAAAGAATATGTCGTTCTGGCACCTGGAATGAAGGCCGCGGCACCATTTGCGATCGAATCACTGTCGAAATTATCCAGATCAGCTAGCTGGCTGTAAATCTCGTTATTATAGCCCGTCAAAGACGATAATGTGATACCGGTATCGCCGACTTCATAGTCGACTGTGAGATTGAGATGATAAAATCTTCTCACCAGGCCATATCCCTGAACACCGGTACTTGGTGAAGTGATCCGCTGATCGTAATTGTTCAAAATTCCCGCTAGGAGAGAATCTTCGGTTGTATTTTGCGCTGGGCTGAAACCCTTAGGAAGAGCAGGTGCCGCGCCACAAATATATGGACGTGTGACGGCGGTTTCTGTTGCAGAAATGCCTGCACTCAATCCGACCAGGTTGCAGTTAGAAAGGCTTGGAACAAGAATATCACCGGCGTTGCTTCCGGAATTGAACGGAATATTCAACGCGCCGTTATCGGACCGTATTTCATAGGCAGAAAGCATACCCTGTGCGGATGGGCCATCCTTGTCTTCAGAATAAAGACCAAAGCCGGCGATTTTCAAGCTGTCAGTTGGCGTGAAGTCTAGTTGAAGTGTGCCTGTGCGGGTTTGACGATCTCCCAAAGTCTGCCCTGGATTGGCTGCATTGTCATAAGATCCATCGGTGCCCCAAGCGCGGCCGGTGGCCCGAAAGCTCAGCACGTCTTCGATGATCGGGCCTTCCAAGGAGAGGGCAAGATCGTAGCTGCTCCGCGAGCCGCCAGATGCCTTGATTGAACCGCCGAATGTATCTGCTGGCGCTTTAGTAACCACGTTTACCGCGCCGGCAAATGTGTTGCGTCCGAAATAGGCTGACTGTGGACCTTTTAGAATTTCGATCCGCGCTGGATCACCGACTGCGTTTACAGCTGTTGCTGACGAAACAGGAACGCCATTGATAAAGGTTGCAGTTAGCGTTGACGTCGGAATGGATGGCGTGAAGCCACGCATTGAAATCTGCTGGAACGAACGGTCATTTCGGCCGGAGCTGATGTTGGAAACGTTGATGCCCGGTGTGTTTTCGACCAGATCATTGATCGATGTAATGCCTTTGGCTTCAATCGCTTCCGAGGTGAAAGCCGTGATCGCGATTGGCGTCTTCAACAGGTCTTCTTCTCGCTTACGGGCGGTGACCACGATAACGCCTGAGTTTTCGTCAGATGCCGTTTCTGTTTCCTGGGCAAGAGCCGCGCCGCTCGGCAATGCCAAGCTGGTTGTTGCAACGGCAATTGCGGCAAGTGAGCAATTCATCTTTCTAGTCATTGTGCGATATCTCATAGTTTGAAACCTTCCCGATATTGTCTGGTCCTTCGATGGAACCTTTGGATTTAATCTGTAAGCGGTTACGCTGGTCTACTTCCACCCCGCTATCCAAGTTGGATCATGCTGACCTCAACTGAATGCCGTTACTCTTGCGCGAGCGGCATTGTTACAATCTCGTTTCACTCACTATCCACCACGCGGTCAATTGGCGGTGTTTGGCCGCTTCTTTACAGTGAACGGTCCAAATAGATGACAATATGATGTAAAATTTATCGAACAAGCTGTGAAGGACTCGTAGATATGATCAGCTCCCGAGATACGGATGCAGAGCTTTCTCAGCGCTCCGGTTTGGCCGTTCAAACCAAGGCCGGTTTTGGCGTCGGACAGATTGCGGGGCAATTGTTTCGCGATGCGCCTTCGCTGCTGCTGCTATTCTATCTGACCAGTATATTGGGGATCGAACCGGCTCTGGCCGGAGCGGTCATTTTCATTCCGAAAGTATTGTTCGGAGCGGGCTTTGATCTCACCGTAGGATTGGTATCGGATCGCTATGCCGCTCAATTTGCGCGTCGACGCTGGTTGCTAATCGGAGCCATTGCGGCTCCTTTTGCCATGTTAGGCGCCTTTACCGTGCCCGAAGGCTCCCAATTTTTACAGCTGGCTTGGGTTTTTATCAGCTTCAGCTTTTACATGGCGGTCTTTTCCACCTTTTCCGTACCCTATCTCGCGCAATTTGCGGAAATGACCGACAGTCCAGCCGAACGGACCGAATTGATGGCATGGAAGCATGGTTTTACCGGCATGGGCGTATTGCTTGGTTCCGCCGGCACACCGATACTCATTCATATTCTGGGCGGCGGACGGTCTGCCTATATCTGGTCAATCGGGATAATCGGACTGATCAGTTCTGCCGCCTTGTTCATCGCCTGGTATAGCGCCGGTAAAATTTCGGACCGGAAAAACACCGCGCGTCCATTGGAATTCAAGGAACTGCTCAAGGTTTTTTCCGATCGGCGCTTTGTTATTCTTTGCCTGTCAGCTGTGATCATGACGGTGGCAGCCGGCATTTCTTATGCCAGCTTTGCCTTTTTCGTCACTTTTGCCATGGGGCGCAGCGATGCCTTCGTCCAGATCGGCATCATTTCTACGATCATGGCCGTTGTGGTCATGCTGGGTGCACCGACATGGGTATATGCAGCGAAATGGCTCGGTAAGAAACGTACCTATATCTTGGCCGCAACCTGTCACGGGCTGGTTCTGATCTGCTGGGGCTCGTTTGCCGACAGTCCTATGTATTTTGCTTATGTCATGGCGGGGTTGCTGGCGCTGTTCAATTCAGGATGGGGGCTGATCATCCTGTCGATGCTGTCGGATGCCATTGCGCGGTCTCGCGAAGAAAGAGGTGAAAACCGGGCCGGTGCCTATTCAGCGGTCTGGTCGATCATTGAAAAGGCAGGTATTGCAGCGGGCGGTACCTTGGTGGTTGGCGGCATTTTATCTTATACGGGCTTTGACACCGAAGCGGCGAAACAGGGTGTTGCGCAGAGCGTTGACGCCATTCAGGGCATAGTTTTGGCTTATGCCTTTCTGCCCGGTATTGCCAAAATTGTTACCGCCTTCCTGATCTGGCTATTCATGCCGGACGATGATTTGGGGAAACCTGCGCCCGTGAGTTTTGTCGATGAAGGTTGAACCGATCGGCCTCGCGCTGGTCGGTTGTGGCAGAATAAGCGCGGCCCATCTGTCGGCTGTTATCGATCAGGCCCCGTTGTTCCGGCTGGTTGCCACCGTCGATCCGGATTTAACGGCAGCACGCGCGGCGGCAGAGCCATTTGGCGCCAAGAGCTTTGCCTCGATGGTCGAGGCATTGGACCAATTGGATGTGGATGCGGTTTTGATTGCCAGCCCCAATGGCCAGCATTTCGAACAGGCGAAGATAGCCATTGGGGCCGGCAAACATGTCCTGGTCGAAAAGCCAATTGCCGAAACCGGCGCACAGGCATTGGAGCTGAGCGAGGCTGCGGCTGCCACTGGCGTGGTGCTGGCTGCGGGGCACACATTCCGGCACGGCCCGGCAGTGAGGACATTGATGGAGCGCTTGCCAAGCTTCGGGAAACTCTTGTCGGTCGAAGTCAGTCAATGCGTTTTCTGGGATGGGCCACAAGCCCCTTGGTGGGCCGATCGAACGACTGAAGAGGGTTTGATCCTGTCGTTGTTCGCACCGCATGCGCTGGATTTCGTGCAGCTCGTGATGGGGGGCGACGATCCGCTGCGCCTGCATGTAGAGGCTGCGCGCCACCAGTCGGGCTGGCAGGCGGAAGATGAAGCGATGATGCTATTTGCCTATCCGGACCGGAAAATGGTCAGCGTGCATATATCCTACAACCAGCCGCACGTGCATGATCGCAAGACGCTGTTCTTTGATCAGGGTGTCGCCGAAATCCGGGATGGCGAGCTGCTGCGCTGGAATAATGAACTGCTGGTGGAGCCCGCCGCGGGAATATTGACGGACAGCAGCAAAATGGGCGGTCGTGACCTGTCCCACTATTTTAGCGCCCAGCTAGCGGAATTTGGAAAAGCCATTAGAGGCGAACCCCATTGCTGTCCGACGGGGGATGATGCCGCCCGGCTAATTGGACTGATCGATCGCGTGCGTGAACAGGCGCTGCTCAATAGCGTGGATGTGATCTCGCCGAGCATAGAGGAGAAGAATTGATGTCCCTTATATTATTCGTCGCGTCGACCGCAGCAGGCCCGGTGATGGAACCGCCGAGCTTGCCACCGGTTCGCGGAGGCGCCGCTTTTGCCGAATGCGTTGAATGTCCGGAGATGGTGGTGATCCCGCCCGGAGAATTTGTCATGGGGTCCTCGCAGGAAGAGCGCGACACGCTGGGTGTGATGGATATGTTCGATAAAATGGAGTCGCCGCAGCATAAGGTGTCGATCGACTATTATTTTGCGGTGGGGCGCTATTCTGTCACCTTCGACCAGTGGGATGCTTGTGTGGCGGACGGAGGATGCAATGGCTATTCTCCCGATGATTCGGGATGGGGAAGGGGCCGTCGTCCCGTGATCAACGTAAACTATGCCGATACCCAGGCCTATATATCCTGGCTAAGCGACAGGACGGGACAGCAATATCGGCTGTTGAGCGAGGCCGAATGGGAACATGCGGGCCGGGGCGGTACCGATACATGGTATCCCTTTGGCAACAGCATTGATCCGGACAAAGCAAATTATGGTCATAATCTAGACCGCACGACACCGGTCGGTAGCTATCCGCCCAATGGTTTCGGACTGTATGATATGACAGCCAATACGGCCCAATGGGTGCAGGATTGTCATCATGATGATTATGTCGGCGCGCCGACAGACGGCTCTGCCTGGTTGACCGGCGACTGCAAATTGCGGAATGTACGGGGCGGCGGCTGGAGCCTTCAAGGATGGAGCGTTCGTGTAGCCCAGCGCATTGGTGATCCACCAGAAGCTCGCAACGATCATCTTGGCTTTCGTGTGGCCCGCGATTTGCCGCAACCCTGATCCGAGCAGCCCTGACCCTATCGGCCGCCAGCGACGTCCAACGTGCTACCGGTAATATAGCTTGCTTCTTGTGATGCGAGGAAGGTGACGGCGCTGGCGACCTCTTTGGGTGTGCCAAGCCGGTGCATGGGCACCATCCGGATCGGGCTATACTCCAATCCGTCTTTGTGCATCTTGCGCAAATAAGGCCCGGCCAGCTCGGTATCAATCGGTCCGGGCGCTACCGCGTTGATGGTGATTCCGTGATCGGCGAGCTCGATGGCCATATCCCGAACAAAGCCGATCACGCCGGCTTTTGCGGTGGAATAGGCGCAAGCTCCCGTATGAAAAGCGTTCCATACCGTTCCATTGCGAGCGCCGGACGACAGGCAAATGATGCGACCATATTTTCGCTCCATCATCGCTGGAAGCGCCGCCTTGGTACAGAGGAACATCGACCGCAGGCTTAGCCGCATGGTATAGTCCCAGTCTTCTACATCCATATCCCATATCCGCCCGGAGCGCCCGCCGCCGACATTGTTCAACAATATATCGGGAGTGAAGCCGGCATCCTGCACTTCAGTGAATAGCGCGGTGACGGCATCTTGATCGGTAACATCGCAGATCACCGAGAGCCGTTGCGCCTTGGCCTCCGTGAGAAGCGCTTCGGTTTCCGCTAGCCGTTGACGGTCCTTGTCAACGATGACGAGGCGCGCGCCCTGACTGGCCATATGCAGTGCGCAGGCTTTGCCAATGCCCAGTCCGGCACCGGTAATCAGGGCTGTATGACCGGAAAGACCGAAAGACAGATTTTGTTCCATCAACGGAGGCTAATATAGTCCCTGTTTGGCATGGACAGGATTGCGACGTTGACCGCTGTGCGGAAAATTTCGGGCGTGATATCATGGTTCGTTCCGACACGATCATCTCAATATTATCCGAACAGCGGGCAAAGGCGAAGTTTGCTTGAGCCACTGAGCGTCAAACATGGTCTCCTGCAACTATCGATAGACAATCGAAAACAGGGGGCGCTGATGAAATTCGATTTGAAAAAATGGTGGACGCTGGACGAAGCCATGGAAACGCAATCGGCTGACAATCCCTTTGCGCCCGTGACCGCCGATCAGCGGCAGGATACCACGCCGATGCTGGCCTTGGCCTTTGGTTGGGGCTTTCTGATCACCGGTTTAATCGCTGGCGGTCAGATCGGATCCGGGCTTTCTTTCTGGCCCGATTTCATTCTCGCAACCTTCGTTGGCAATTTGATCAACTTTGTGATCGGTGCGTTGGTCGCATTTATCGCCTATAAAACCGCCTGCAATTCCGGATTGCTTTATCAGTTCGTTTACGGGCGGGTTGGGGTCTATTTGCCGGTGATCTTTGTCGCCTTGCTGCTGACCGGGTGGCAGGCCATCATCGTTGGCGCCTTCGGTTTTACTTTCGCTCAGAGTTTTGAAACCCCGCTATTCTATGCGGTGGCCATCTTCGGGGGCCTATTGTTTACCGCTACGGCCTATTTTGGGGTCAAAGGCATCGAGAAGGTCAGCGTCCCATCGGTCGTCGTGCTGGTTCTGGTTGGGCTATATGCCATCTATTTGAATGTGGGTAATGCAGGTGGCATATCGGCCTTCCTCGCCTTGTCTCAAGATACAGCAGCGAAGACCCCGATGTCTTTTCCCACCGCGGTCAATCTGGTCGTCGGATCATGGGTGGTCGGCGCTGTGGTGATGGCGGAATATGCGCGTTTTGCGAAAAAGGCGTGGGTGGCCATCGCCATTCCGTTTATCGTGATGATCGTCGCCCAGTGGTTTTTGCAGATCGTCGGGGCCATGGGGTCGGTCGTATCCGGCTCACCCGATTTTACGACCTATCTTCTCAATCAGGGCATGATCGTGGCCGGACTGGGCATATTGGGTATGAGCCTGGCGCTCTGGACCACCGGCAATGCCAATCTCTATTTGCCGGCAATCCAGACCTCCGCGGTGATGCGGCGTCCCAAAAGGGTGATGGTCGTCGTCTGGGGACTATTGGGCACGGTCCTGGGCCTAGGTCTCTATCAATATTTTCTTGACTGGATCAACTTGCTTGCCGCGCTGGTACCACCGCTAGTCGGGCCGCTGATTGTCGATTATTATCTGGTGCATAAAGGCAAATATGACGCGAGCGATCTGCCCCGATTGCACCGGTGGAACTGGGTCGCGATAGCCTCATATCTAGCGGGCGCTTTTTTCGCCTATGCCCATCTGAAAGGCCTTCTGACGCTGCCCGAGCAACTGATTCCTTCGCTGTTCGGACTGCTGGTATCGATGCTCTGCTACGCGATTATCTGTGGTGTCGCTGCGGTGACGGGCCGGAAAGTTGGTTATTCCAGCGTCGCGTGAGGGCGAGCGGTCTTTATGCCGGGTCGATATTCCGGTCGATAAAGGCAGCAATGGCGGACGCCTTGAGACCCGGGCCGGGGGCGATGCTGACAATTTCGCCGCAAGGCAAAAGATCGAGAGCCGTTTCGACGGCTGCTTTCAGTGTTGGTAGTTCTCCCTCGGGTTTCAGCAGGAGCGTCGGTGCGTTTAACTCTGGCATCCGTTCGAAAGCGCGATAGTTGAAGGCTGCCAGATAGGGCTTGGAATAGCTGTCCAACGCCTTCAGCACATCCAGCGTGATCCGGTGCAATATCTCTGGTGGTGGCATCGGCACCGATAACCTGTTTTCTGGCGTTTTCAGGAAATGGGGAAAATATAGCGCTTGATCCCGACAGAAGTTGAAGGCCCAGGTCAGGTGGCGGCCATATTCGTCCGGTTCCACTTTCGGCGCGTAATTGGCGATGATCTGCTCGCGCAATTCGTCTTCATATTCGGTAATCCCGTCAAGCATGACCGTGCCGGTATTTTCGGGGAAGGCGACGCCAAATTCGCAGGCAATCCGAGCCCCGGTATGGGTGCCATATATATGGGCCTTGTCCAGTCCCAACTCAGCCATCATCCGTTTGATGGAATCGGCAAAATAAGGAATGTCGGGTGTCTCTGGCGACGGGACGTCGGAGTCTCCGTTGCCAAGTGTGTCCGGGGCGATAATCGAACCGCGAAACCCCGCTTCGACTAGTTCGCGCATCATATCCTGCATGAACCATGAGGATGCGGGTGAAGCGTGTAGCAGGATGATGGGAATAATATTCTTGTCTCCATCCCATATCCTCAAATGGAGCTGGCCTTCATCAAGACTAACGAATGCACGGCGGATTTTTGTGTCTGTCATGAAGGTAAAGTAGAGCGTTGCGCGGTCGGAAATCTGATCGCGCGGATCCTATCCAACAGGCGGATAGCGTCGAGACATGTTCCAACGTCGATCTGGTAAGTGCGAGATCAGGCTATGCCCAAATCGCTCCAATCCGATGATGCCAGATTGCTTCGTGCGCTCGAAAGCCGCGGGCCGATGAATCAGGAGCGGGCCTTGGCCGTGATGGATGCGCACGGGTTGGACGGGATTGTCGTCGGTGCGCCGGAAAATGTCTTTCACGTAACCGGGCATTGGCCACAGATTGCGCGGACGCGTATCGGCCAGCCCCCGGGTACATTCGCGGTGCTGACCCGGCGGAATATCGAACATATCGGACTGGTCACCAGCAGCTTTCTCTATTTCTACACCTGGTCCGACGGGCGTGCGCGAGAAGACGTTGAGCCATGGCTCTATAATGGCCTGGGAGACGACGGCGATTTCAGTCCGGCACCGCGCTATGATTTTTGCGCTGACCAGCAGGCCGTGCCGTTAAGCTCTCTAGAGAGTCACCGGAGAACCGCGCTTGATGCTGGATTGGAGCAACGGCAAAGCTTTCACGATGCGGGCGCGGCGCTGGTGCGGGCGATACAGGATATGGGCTTGTGGAAGGGCCGGATCGGTTTTGATGATGCGGTCATCCACGAGGTTGCCCAGCGGCATGAGATGCCCGGTGATCTGGTTCAGGCAGATAATATCCTGCGCGAAATTCGTTTGATAAAATCGCCGCTCGAAATTGCCCTGATGGGGCGGGCGGCAGAGGCCAATGTCCATGCCCTGAACGCGGTCGGTGCGGCGGTTCGTGCCGGTGCGACTCACCGCGACTTGCAGGCACTATATCTCGCAGAGACGGCTGCTCGGGGTAATAAAGCAGTCTTTTTAAACGTCGATCGCGTTTCCTCTGAACTCTTCGGGGAGACGATCAAGGACGGGCAGGCCCTGTTCCTCGACGGCGTTAGCCATTTCATGAACTATCATGGTGACTATGCACGCACGGTGTTTGTCGGTGAACCGACAGCCGCTGCCCGCCGTGCGGCAGAGGCCGCAGCCTTTGGCTGGTCTGCCATCCGCGAGCAATTGCGCCCCGGTCTCCGCTATTCCGAGATCGTCGCTATGGGACAAGAAGCTGTCACCAAAAAGGGCTTCGGGGTCACGATCGGCTTTGGTCCGCATAGTGTCGGACTGGCACACACGGACGAACCTGGAGAGCTGGCGGGCGGCTTTTACCGCAAGCCGGATCTGATCCTTGAGCCGGGGATGATCATCAGCGTTGATTGCCCGGTATTGGATACAGGCATCGGCGGCTCTGCCCATTGCGAAGACCTGATGCTGATCACGGCGGACGGCGCCGAACCCATTCATTCCTTACACGAACCGGTGATAATCATATGAACAGACATTTTATACTATCGGCTACAATCGCGCAGCCCGAGCTCAATGATCCTGCATGGGCAGGAACCGTGTTGGGGGCGGCAGAGCGGGCCGGGGTCGATCTTGTCGTGCTTGGCGCACCCGGTTCGTTGCCATTTGATCCGATGGTGATTGCTGCATGGGCAGCGCCGATGACGCAAAATATCGGACTGGTCCCTTGCGTATCCACTGCAGTTGCACATCCGTTTCATGCGGCGCGATCCCTGTCTGCGATCGATTTCCTGTCATCGGGACGGGCGGCCTGGAACCCGGTCACCGGGGATGGGCATGACGATTCAGTGACAGCTGATATGGTGGCTGCGGCCCGTAGCTTATGGGACGGTTGGGCCGGTGATGCGCTGATTATCGACAAAGAAAGCGGTCGCTATCTAGATGCATCCAAAGTGCGGCTAAGCAATTATGATGGTCCGCATTTCAAAGTGAGAGGGCCGCTAAACGCTGCTCGGCCTTTGCAGGGACATCCATTGCTACTGTGTGATGCTTCCCAGCCATTTGATGTCGCGGCGGCGGACCTCGTGATAGTGGAGGAAGGGCAGGCCCCGCTTTCTGGCACAAACTGTCTGAGGCGGGCCGGAAGCCGTGCCGATCTTGCAGCGCTGGTTGCGGCATTTGAAGCGGGCGAGATTGCCGGTGTGCACTGGACCCTCGATGATCCGGGCGAGGACATTCGGGAGATTGCTGAATTTTCTAAGGCAGTTGCTCATCTCAGACAAACGGCTGCGCCCGATGCAACATTGCGGGAAAGGCTATGCCTTCCCCTCGCCGACCAACTGATCTCCGAAGGAGCGTTCGCATGACCAAACAGATACATTTGTGGGCCTTTCTTCAGGGCATCGGACATTATCCAAGCGGCTGGCGTCATGCTGATGCTCAACCCGAGGATGTCTTCAGCATGGATTATTATAAATCCGTGGGACAGCTCGCCGAGCGCGGGCGTTTTGACTCGATCGTATTCGGTGACCAGTTGCAGTCGCGCGGCGCGAACGGGCATACGCCGGAACGGGTGGCTATTCCGACACTAGACCCGATTGCTCTTCTGGCGGCGATGGGCGCGGTTACCGATCATATCGGCTTGGTCGCGACCGTATCGACGACCTATTTTGAACCACAAGCTGTGGCAGAGCGCTTTGCTACGCTGGACCGGGTCACCGGGGGGCGTGCCGGTTGGAACATTGTCACGACCGCGCATCCGGCCTCGGCATGGAATTTCGGACAAGACGAAATGCCGGAGAAATCCTCGCGCTATGCACGCGCGCATGAATTTGTCGATGCGGCTTGCGAGCTTTGGGATAGTGCCGATGCGGACAGGAAAGCCACTCCGGTTCAATATCGTGGGAAGCATATTAGGATGGACGCCGCGATGCCGGGACCGGTCCTGCCGCAAGGACGCCCGATCCTGGTGCAGGCAGGGCAATCTCCGGACGGTCGTGCTTTTGCAGCAGCGACTGCGGAGGCGATTTTCTGTCCTGCGCCGACCAAGGAAGACGGCATTGCTTTCCGCAATGATATGCACGAACGCATTGCTGCGGCTGGTCGGGATCCGGAAGCGGTCAAGATCATGCCGGGACTGTCTTTCATACTGGCGGATTCAGAAGAGGAAGCAATCGCCAAAGACGAAGCGATACTGGATTTGGCAGACGAAGCCTTGTGTATTGAATATCTCGGAGAATCGATCGGCTTCTGGCTAGGCGGTCACGATCCGAAGGAACCAATTCCATTTGATGATATTCTTGCCGGCACGGAATTTCCGGTCGCTGATATTACCCGCATGTTGGAAAAACCGGCGGCAAGCGGCATCGCGCTTGGCGAATTTGCATCCAACCATGTGCGCACCCCGCGCGGGCATACGGTGTTCCGCGGTACACCCCAGCAACTGGCCGACCGGATGATCGATTGGATTGATTCCGGCGCTTGCGACGGCTTCACTCTGCAACCGGCCTATATGCCGGGCGAGCTGGAGATCTTTGTCGATCAGGTTGTACCCTTGCTCCAGAAAGCTGGCCGTTTGCGGTTGGAATATCCCGGGCCGACCCTGCGTGATACGATGGGGATAGCGGCATGACTATATTGCGGCGTATTGGTGTTGCGATTGCCTTACTCCTGTTGGTTTTGGGTGGCCTGGTTCTCTCGATGCGGTCGGGGGCGTGGAATACTGACCGGGAGCAAGTGACGGCGAAATGGGGTGACGATCCGTCACAATTTATTTCGATCGATGATGTTCCTATTCACTATCGCGACGAGGGAGTGGGACCAGTCGTGGTGCTCTTGCATGGTAGCATCTTGAACCTGCACGAATGGGACGCTGTTGCAGAGCGGCTCAAGGGCCGTTTCCGCGTGGTCCGGTTCGATTGGCCCCCTTATGGCCTTTCTGGACCGGACCCCAAAGGGGTTTACACAACGGCGCGCGCTGCCGAATTGATGAACGGTCTATTGCAGAAGCTGGCCATTGAAGAATTTGCATTGGTGTCGACGTCCAACGGCGCGAATGTTGCGCTTGAATATAACCGGCAATATCCGGGCAATGCATCGGTCATGGCATTTTCAGTATTGCCGCTTGAGCGACCGAGCCAGACCCGCGAGATCGACTGGCGGCTGCGCGCGATGATGCCCTTTCACAAACATCTGGTGCCCGGTTGGCATGCGCGTTCATGGTATCGGTTGATTTTGGAAGACACGACGCCGGATAGTTTTGAACCGACGGCGGAGATGGTCGAACAAATGTATGATATGAACAACCTGCCTGGCGCAGTGGCTCGGCAGAAGGCCTATATCGATTCCAACACCAAGCTATTCCAGACAAGCGACGTTGCCGCGATCGCCGAAACGGTTCGGGTTCCTGTCCTCTTGCAATGGTGTGCCTATGATACGGTCATTTCACAAACAGCCCAGAAATCTGTCGATCGCTTTACCAATACGACGGTCGAACTGATTGAATATGAAGACCTAGGGCATTTCCCCATGTGGGAAGACCCGGACCGGTTTACCGCTGATCTCGTGGCCTTTCTGGATCGCACCGCGAGAACGGAATAGCAGGGTTAAGGCCAACCCTGCTATTCATCCATATAATAGACTAGCGGGACCTATCTAGTTCCGATATTCGGCCGCTTCGCGTGAAAGTCCGGCAATCGGGTCGGCGGCCATTTCCGGGTCCGCTTCGGCCAGCATCGTCCGCCAGTCTTCCGGCATGTCCGAGTAGCGGCTGACTTTCTGTCCGACGCTACGCAGTGTCTGGGTTCCTGCGCCCGGGGGCATTTTGAGCCAACGGGCATAGTCGGTGACATCACCACCATAGGCCATAGCGCTGGCAAAATGTACATTGGGATCAAGTGCTTCATGATCGGGGCTGCTGATCATGCTCATATCGTTCAAGACACGTGTGGCTTGGCCCGGCGTTTCGGCCGTAGCGCGGCTATGGGTCTGGAACGTGATTGTGTTGCCGACGCGATAGAAAACCTCTGGAACATGTTCGAGGGTA
Source organism: Parasphingorhabdus sp. (assembly GCF_039939955.1). Lineage (GTDB taxonomy): Bacteria > Pseudomonadota > Alphaproteobacteria > Sphingomonadales > Sphingomonadaceae > Parasphingorhabdus. Next base: position 508,468 of record NZ_JBDVHS010000002.1, read on the forward strand.
AAAGTGGACCCCCCGATGTTTGACGGCAATTGCAACGTGTTGTTCACATCATATTTAATATGCGTAGGTCCGACAGGCGCAAAGGGAAGGTCGATCATCTCTCCGGTAATCGGGTTGAGCAGTTGGTCTGTCCGTTTCGCGCTGTCGAGCTGGGAACGGAAGCCCAATTCATATTGTACCACGTTCATCGTGCCATCGGGATTGGGCTTGACGAGCATGACAGCACCAAAAACCAGTTCGCAAATCGGGATGAGATTAGCGCCCTGCTGTGCATAGTTGCGGCCACGGAAATACCAGAAAACCGGCCCGGCGTCTGACCGAAGTCGCATCCGGCGCATCATGGCCACTCTGCTCGCTGTGTCTGTAGGAATTCCCTGTTCCCTCAACAGCCCGCTGGTTCCAGGTTGGTTATCCGTGCTTGTGGCAGCGCGAACGCCGCTCGCCAGGCTCCCCGCTATGCCAAGTGATACGCCACCTGCCAGCATCGTTCTGCGGCTTAGCAATGAACATTCATCATTGGGATCATACATGGTGGTAACTCCTTTTTAGGATGGGACGGCTGTTTTTCCATGTGCTACCATTTGATGATTTCGCCCGCGTCTGCCGGTGCGACCATGTCCGCTGGTCGGACAGGTCGAGCGGCCAAGGCAAATGAGGGATGGCGCTGTCCTAGGCACTGATCGCATTAATCGATGGAGATATTTATGCCCGCTTGGTTTGTAATTACCGCTCATGTTCACGATCGCGAGCCCTTCGTGAATGTCTATTCTCCCGCAGCAGCAAAACTGGCTGGCGAAATGGGCGGCAAATATATTGTCCGTGGACGAGGCGGCCAAGTGATGGAGGGAAATGACAAAGACGGAGCCGGTGCGGTTGTGATTGAATGGCCGGATCGTGAATCTGCTTTGCGATTCTGGAATTCACCGGAATATGCCGAAATCAAAAAGCTGCGCGATGACTTGGCGGATGTGACCGTCACGCTGGTAGACGGCTAGGCATTTGAATTTTCTCGCAAAGGATTGCGTCCGATGAAACAGTTGATCGCCCTGATGGCGTTGTTATTTGCAGCTACACAGCCGGCACTGGCATCTCCCCCTTCGACGATTGCCACCTATATCCAAGAACTGGAGCCCATGCCGGTCTGGCCGAAAGGCGTCCCGTCGATGACGGATTGGCCCGGTCTTGCGAATGTTCCGGTAGAGGAAGAGCTACGGGCTGATGATGAGCAAGCATGGAATGTTACAGTTCCGACGCTGCAACCCTTTCTTCCGGATCCGAACAAGGCAAACGGCATGGCGGTTGTCATTGCGCCCGGTGGTGGCTTTCGTTTGCTGGCAATCCATCACGAAGGGAGCCGTGTTGCTCGCTGGTTTGCCAAACGCGGTGTCGCGGCCTTTGTCCTCAAATATCGGTTGATCCAATCGCCCCCGGGTGAAAGCAACGAGGAAATGCGCGCGCGCGTTCAGGCCACTCTGGCACCGGGTATCGGCGGCGTTCCCGGGTCCGAAGACGCGGCGGAAGCGCTACGTATCGTTCGCGCCAATGCGGCGCGCTGGGGTATTGATCCGCAGAAGGTCGGAACTATCGGCTTCTCCGCTGGCGGTCATATCGCGGCCATGCCGATGTTTGGCCCGTTAGCAGAACGTCCGAATTTTACCGGTATGATCTATGGCATGCCTTTTGGTGAACCGGGGCCGGATATTCCGCCTGCCAATCTTCCCTATCCGGAAGGAACGCCGAGCGAACCATGGTTGCAGCCACCGGTTACGCCCGCGCCAGATCGTCTGCCGCCAATGTTCATGGCGATGGCCCAGGATGATCTTGCCGTGGGGATTGGTTTTCGTGCCTTTTATGACAAGCTGTTCGCGGCAGGATATCGGCCGGAGATGCACTTATATGCGCGAGGAAAACATGCTTTTGGTGTGGTGCAGAATGATATAACCGCTGATCGCTGGCCAGAGCAGTTTCTGGCTTGGGCCGAAATGATCGTGGCAGAAGACTAGCCTCCCTCCCGATCACCAGAATCGGTCAATCCGCTGCTGGGCTATCCGTCGACTCTATATAGTCGATCAACTGCTTGCGTTTTTCGGAATCCGCTATGCCGGAGAAGGCCATTATTGTGCCCGGCACGGTTGCAAAGGGCTTGGTGATAAATTCGTCGAGCTTTTCTCTGGTCCAGGCAAAGTCTGCTGCGCCGAGAGCCTTGCTATACCTATAACCCTCAACCGAACCTGCCTTTCGGCCAACCACATTGTGCAAATTGGGTCCGGTTTTTTTCGGTCCATCGGCATCGAGCGAATGACAGGCAGCACATTGCATGAACAGCGTTTTCCCGGGCACCGCTTTGGGCATTTTTGACGCGGTTTCCTTGTTTGAACCGGTGTCGGATGGGTTTTCTTGCGGACTGCCGCATGCTGCGAGCATGGCACAAGCCGCGATGGTGTTGACCAATTTTGAAGCTATTGCCATTGTGAACTATTCCTATTTTTCTTGGCCATTATCACCGGCCCTGTCAGCCGAATGATCCTAGGGTAAAAATATCCGCAGAGGGGACATTTCTTCTATGAAAATCACAAGGCAATGATGCATGTTGGATCGACATATGTCCGAGCAGTGAACAGCTTTGGCAAGAATTAAACGTGGTTGTTTGGTTAAACTATAGCGTATTCTGACGTCTGCTATGGTTGAATTCAGGCAAAGTTGATCAGGAAATTGGAGGCCCCATGAACGGTAAGGGTAGAGCAGGCAATATTCCGCAACTGGCGTTGACTTTGACGCGGCGTGCAGCGTTGGTGGGTTTCGGGACCATGGCTAGCGCCGCCGTTGCGCACAAAAGCCGGCTCGGATCAAGTGCGCCGATAGTGACGAAAATTACACTTAGGGCGGATGATGACCGTGCGATCACTATCTTCGATTGGTCTCCCACGCGCTGCGCCGTCGGGACCATATTCTTTTCCCATGGCGCTGGATCTTCACCCGACAAATATACGCGTTTGATCGAACCCTGGGTGATGCAAGGCTGGCGCGTATTGGCACCCCTGCATGTGGACTCCAGAGATCATCCCGACACCGGAAACTATGCCGGCTTGGCAAGCTGGAAGACGCGGTTAGAGGATTTGCGCGCATTATCGGCCTATCTGGGCGGAGAGCATTATGTGGCTGCGGGTCATAGCTATGGCGGGCTGGTCGCGCTCACTTTGGGCGGCGCCCAATCCATCCCACCGCAAGGGGTGACCAGACCGCTTCATGATGACAAGGTGCAAGCCGTGGTTGCTTTCTCTCCACCGGCTCCGATCCCCGTGCTGGTGACCCGTGAAGGCTATGCTGAAATCTCCGTGCCCGCGTTCATTCAGACCGGAACATTGGATATTGTGCCAGGCATTACCGATGATAGCAAAGACGGTTGGAAAGGGCATCTGGTGCCCTATGACGCGGCGGCAGCGGGCGGGCACCGCTATGGTCTGGTGTTAGCGGGCGTGGACCATTATTTCGGTGGCGCTATATGCGACTATGACAAAGCCGGTCCGCCGCAGCTAGCTCAGCTGGATGCGGCTGTCAGTTTATCGAGCCTGTTTTTGCGCGCCCATGGACTCAATCAAAATGGTGCGCGCAAGGGTCTTGAGGAGCGGATCACGGATCGGCTCCCCATTCGTTTACTCGGCAAATAATCTACTGTTTGGCGATTTCTTCAATCGTCTCGTGATAGCCGCGTGCGCTCTCTTGCTGGGCCGCTTCATTGGCCTCTTTACGCATCAAGGAATACATACGCGTCAGCAAGTCCTGACGCCGGGCTTCGCGTTCCTCTAAGGCATCCTGATCCAGCGTCAGTGCTTCGATACCGGCGGCTAGATCGATTCCATTGGCTTTGGCCACACGCTCTGCTGAGTCCAACCGGTCACGGACGACACATAGGTCTCCCGCCAGGACCATGATCATCGACATGACTTGATCCATGCCCGGTGTGTCATAGAATTGTGGGCGCTTTCCCCGCGCATCGCGGATCACATGAGGGCGATCGTCTTGCATATCGTCAAAGCTCATGCTGCCATCTCCTTGGCTAGTTCTTTCTCCGCGACCAGAACTTCCCAACCGCCTCCGGGGGCGTATTCGCCTGCGGTAAATTCGCGATCAGCCACTTCATTGGCGGTTTCTTCGCTATAGCCATCCGACCCGCCAGCAAATTCCATCACTGCCATTGGTGCGTTGTCAAATTTGATCGCTTCGGCGTTAAATCCAGCGCACTTGGCTAGATCGACCTGATCCATTTCACGCATCGCGCCCCAAAATGGTTCATTATTATACCAGGTTTCATTGTCGAGAATGAACTGGGTGAACGGGTCCATCAGGTCAAAGGGTGGCAGGTCAGCATGGATCATCATGCCGCCGGGCGATAGCAGCCGATGGCATTCGTTGAATATGCGCGGCATCGCTTTCCCGCTGGTTTCATGTAGCAGAATATGGCTGACTACGAGGTCGAAATGACCATCGGGGAAGCTTGTTTCCTCAGCGTTCATCTGGGCAAAATTGACCTCATGGCCCATCGCCGCAGCGCGGGCATGGGCGTAGCGGACCACGGGCCCACCGACATCAATGCCCCAGACTTCGGCATCCGGGAAATATTCCTTATAGGGCAGGGTGGCATGCCCGACGGTGCAGCCCATGTCCAAGATGCGAAGGGGTTTGAAATCCGGCTTGTTCCGGCGTAGATAATTGCAGACCGACCGGCCCATGTCGTCATTTTCCGGTCCCATATACCCCATGGAATAGAGATAGACGCCGCGGTCATAGAGGGCGCCGGCAGTAATGTCCTGCTCCGCGACTTCGCTTGCATAGCCGCCGGGCATGCAGTGAATGTCGAGCGCGGTAATATAGCGGGGCGGGGTAAAATCTTCTGGAATATCCAGCTTGGCCTTGCTGGCAGCGGATAGCTGTTTTGCGGTTTCCAGCAATTCGGGCAATTGCCGGTCTAGCGAGACGTTGACCGATTCCCACAAAATTTCCTGCGCCACCCGATTGGCGGAGGCATAATGTTGAAAATAGAGGTTTTTCACCATGGCCGATCGAATGTCGCGCCGGTCGGCTGGTTCGCGGCCATGCTCTTTTTGAAACGCTGGCTTCACCTGCTCATTATAGATCGGGGTCAGGCCCGGCAGCAGAGTGGATTGGATAAAGCCCTTGAAACTCTTGGTGAATTCCTGTCGCGCCGCTTCATCATGCGTGGCTTGTGGCAAGGCTGCGTGATGAGATTGTTGAAATGTATTGAGCATCAATCTGACTCCATGTTGGGCGCGTTCTATATAGCAATGCAAGTTCACCGCTTATAGGGCAATAAGCACCTTGTGCTGCTATCCGGCAGGCGGACAACGAAGGCATTTTGATGCTGAACGTAGTAGGAATGGAGAACAAGTGACTCCATATTGAAAATAGATAGCCAAAGCTGGAGATAAAAATGGACAAGTTTAACCTCAGTCGCCGAGAAAGCTTGGGTCTTGCTGCTCTAGCAACCGGCATGGCGGCGGTACCAACTGTTGCCAATGCGGGTAAGAAAAAATCTGGTATCGACTTCGTGACGAAGATTGATTTCAAAGATCCCAAGTGGAACCGTGATGTCTATGCGCGGATCGACGGGGATATTGATCCGACCAAAGAAAAATGCGGCTGGATCAAGGGCAAGGCGATGGGCGTGCGGCCAAATGAGAAAGTTCGCACGCTATTTGGCGTCGAAGGTTTTAGCTTTGTTCGGATGAAAAAACTGGAGGACGGCAGCTACCGTCGGATGCTTCGTGAAATCGTATTCTATACGGACTTGGAAACCGGTGAAGTCTTGACCGAATGGGAGAACCCCTATTCCAACGAAACCGTAAAAGTGGTTCCGATCGCCAATGATCCTTTCAATTTCACGATCAGCGAATTTTTGCCGGAAGGCCCATCTTATGGCGGGTTGAACAAAGACCTTCGCAAACCCAAACCGTTTTTGCAGGATTGGGAATATGGTCCCAATGGCACGATGATCCTGAACAACGGGATCGATCTCATGTATCCAAACGCGTTGCAGCCAAGCAAGTGGGTTCGCGAATCTGCCGGTGTCATGAATCGGGTGTCCGAACATTTTATCTATGTTGTCGAGCAGAAGGACGTTGAAAATCCGGAACTGACCCATATTCCCCATATTGGGTCTTGGTCGCGGGTTACGCCGTGGCTGCCGTGGATGTTGATGGGAGCGGCCGAAGGGCAGATCAACTATTTCACCCATTTTCAGACAATTCCCGAAGGGGTTGCCGGTTTGCCAGCCCATCTTGTGAAAGCGGCGCGGGACATGGACGAGAAATGGTTGAGTGCTCCGACTGAAGATTATGGTCCATCCCTGTCCAGCTTGGAACTATATGCACGCGAACAAACACCGGCGCCCGTGCCAGAAGGTTGGGAGCCACCCAAGGCACCTGAAGCACCAGCGGGTTTCCCTCCTAGATAGAGCGGGTAGAATATAGCATTCGTCACGAGACCTATGCCGCGTTTTGGTCCAAATCCTGGGTCAAAGCGCGGCCGGTTGGGTGCTGCCAATCCTGCATTTTGGGGTGTTGATTAAAGGCCTAAAGCGCCCGGGTTCATCAATCCGCGCGGATCGAGTTCCTGCTTCGTGGCCTTGACCAGACTGAGCGCCTGCGGATCAAGGCGTGACTGATAAGGATAAGCACGACCGATCTGGAAATGCGCTGCACCGAAATTCTGGTATAGCGCTATGATCGCTTCTTTTAAAACATTGGCATATTCGCGGGCTTCGACATTCTCTTCAAAAGCGGGAATGCTGGCGATGTGATCCGCACCTAGAGTTTCGTGATGATAGCTGCTGCGCTTGTCGGGCCAATAGAGCGCGATCTCGTAGAGGAAACCGGCAGGACCAGCGGGCGAGAACATCGTGCCCAGCCAGACGCCCAAACGGTCCATCTCCACCTGCTGTTCGGCTATCAGGGCGTGAAATGCTGCGTTGAATGCAACAACGGCATCATGATTCAATATGCCGTGGACCGGCACCCATCGTTCGCCACCGGGGCCTAGAATATTGGTCAGCGGCGCAAAGGGCATTGCCCGGACAAAGGTCGGCATAGAATTGGCAATTTCCCGACCGATATCGGCTAGAAGATAGCGCAAACGGCGCGCTTTTGCAGCGGCATCAGCGGGATCAAATCCCTCGACAATGAAATGGCACATATAGGCACCGGAGCGCATCGGGTCTTCACCGGCTATGGCCATGCGCATCAATTGGGCGAGGCCCTGTAATTTGCGCGGCGCCTTGCGCATCACTTCCGTCGCAATTTTTAATCGCGCGCCGATGCCTTCTTGCCGGCCGATTTGTCCTTGTGACAGAGCGAGATCCAGACCGAAGTGGGAGTCATCCAGTCTTTCCGCCTGAGCGATTTGTGTCGCCCGATGATAGGATTCAAAATCATCAAACGCAAAGCTCATTGGTTCGCAATGGTCCAGCGTCCGGATCAAGGGCAGCGTGATCGCTGTCTTTAGTCCGAATGCCCCACAGTCTCCGGTAAATAGCCCGGTCAGATCAGGGCCATAGTTGCGGGTAGATGTGGCGGCGCTGGTGGTTATCAATTCTCCATTGGCAAGCACGACGTCCATCGAAAGTGCGGATTGGGCCGATACGCCATGGGCACTGCTGCCGTGGCTGACCGTATTTTGACTCATGCTACCGCCAACAGTGGCAGCAAGACCGGAAAACGGGCCCCAGAAAGGCGTACGCAATTTCTGCGCGTCGAGCGCTTCTTTCAGCTTCGCCCATGTGGCGCCGGCGCCAACGGTGACCAGTAAATTTGCGGCGTCAATTTTGATCTCATCCAGCGCACCGAGATCAAAGAGAAGATGACCACCGGCAGGATAGAGATAGCCATCGGTATAAGAGGCACCGCCACCGCGCGGCACCATTGCTACGCCCGCTGCGGCGCAAAGCCGCACTGCTTCCTGGACTTGCTCTGCCGATGAAGGCTTCGCAATTGCCAGCGGTTCGCCACCCGAGCGATATACATCGTTGGAAAAATAGGAAAGATCATCGGCCTCGGTAAGCACGCGTTCCGCGCCCAGCAATTTTTGCATCTGTTTCACTAGGCTTGCTGGCTTTTTAATACCGGTCATTTCATTTGGCTCCGTTGATCCAGTCTATGGATGCGGATCAAAAATGTCACTTCCTATGTCGCTTCCCGATCTATCCGTTGGTCGGTCAGCAGCGTGCCTGATCGCCGCGCGGATGAAGGTTTGTGCTGGTCTATCATATTCTTGGTTCAAAAGGTTTGTCTGCAAATGATTGCAATGGATAACGGGTTTCAGGAAGCGGTCGGGATTGTCGACGACCTGGATAGCAGCGGGCAGCGTATTGCGGCGGCTTTGGGCTTTGTCGAAATCTATCGGGGAAAGGCACCCGAGGCCGCTTTGGTTTTGCTGGGGATGGAGGACGAGCAAGCTGTGCAGGAACTTGTGCTGTCCCATCCGACCAGTGATCGCGGTCAGATTCGTTTGCTGTCGTCGCAAAAGCAATCGCACGCTATCATGCGCGACGGAGCGCAGGCGTGGGACACGGGCGGGCTCTTCGACGTCAATATAAGAGCGCTGAAATCCATTGATGATTTGCACCATGCAATGGGGATGCAGGGATTTGTGTCTCCCGCTCCGATCACCGGCTTTGATTTTGATCCGGTTTCCGTCCGTGAAGTTCTGGAACGCGATAGTGACGGATTATGCTTTGCCCTGATGGAGCGGATAAAGCCGCCGCTCTCTGGATTTGAAGATGTTGGCGGACCAGCTTCGTGGCTGTTCAACGCCACGCAGGTGGTGTCCGATTTTTCTGCCGCCCGCGACTTTTATGTCGAACAATTGGGATGGCAGGTGGTTCAGGAAGCCAGTTGGACGCATCCCGATGGGCGCAATTGCATGGGCCTGCCTGCGGGTCTGGCCCCGGATATATTGGTCACGGTTGGCGTCTATCAAGCCAATGGACTGATGGAAGGTTCGGTCGAGATCATTCAATTCGGTTGCGACGGACTGGATTTTTCTGCCGATTGTCCGCCAAAGCGGGGCTGGGGGGCTTTGCGTTTTCCGGTTTCCAGCATCTCCGATTTTCAGTCCCGTGCGGAGAGCGGCGGCTGTAAAACCATCGGTCCTGTTCCTGTGGACTGGGCGCTGCACGGAAAATGTCGGGCGGTGGCGGCTATAACGCCTTGGGGTGTCCGACTGGAAGCCTTGGAACCCATGACAATCTAGCGGTTAGGCGCTGTAACGGCCTAGCCTAGACCCTGAAGGAATTTCACGGTCTCGTCTTCGCTGACAACATCCGCATATTTTGCGTTCATATCGAACAAGTTGGCATCATGGGGTGCTTCGTGTCGATCGCCGCAGGCTTCCGCAACGACCGCTGTGCGAAACCCGTGTGACATGGCATCGATGCAACTCGCGCGCACACAGCCGCTGGTGGTCAGTCCGGTCAGTAGCACGCTGTCGACGCCCATGGCCGTCAGGGTGGAGGCCAGGGAGGTTCCGAAAAAGGCACTCGGATATTGTTTGGTGATGATCAATTCATCATCCTGTGGGTCCAATCCCTCGGCAAAAGCGCCCATAGGATTGCCTTCGACAAAATAACGCAGCGGTGCGGCTTTTTCGAAGAAACGTCCGCCGTCAATCGTACTCGGGTGATAGGATACGCCCGTGAGGATTACCGGTATTTTTGCTTGTCGAGCCACTTCGCGTACACGCAAGGCCGAAGCCAGTGCATCATCTACATCCGCATATAGATCGCAATCGGGGTCAAAATAGCCTTGGCAGAAATCGATCAGGATCAGGGCGGGCCGCTGACCGAAACCGACTCTGGTGTCATAGGCCCGGCGATAATTCTCAAGCAGGTCATCTTCGCTCATGGAGTCATCTCTCTTTCATAGAGCCAAGGCTGGTCTTGGCGTTGCCTTGCTTCAAAGGCGCTAATGTCATTCACTCTTTGATTCAGGATTTGCGCAGTTTCATCCCAGCCATTGATAAGAGCCAATTTCCGTTCTGGCGCGATATCAAAGTCAAAGCGAACATCATCCTCCACTGCTATGGTCTGGCTTTCCAGGTCAATGGTCAAATTCAGGCCATCTTTTGCGCGGCCGAGCAATTTTCGTACGGTTTCATCCGGCAGGGTGATCGGCAATATGCCATTGCGCAAGCAGTTGGCTTGGAAAATTTCCCCGAAACTAGGGGCGATGACCGCGCGGACACCAAAGCCAAGCAAGGCCCAGACGGCCTGTTCGCGGCTTGATCCCGATCCGAGATTGGCACCTGCCAGAAGGATGGGGGCTTCGCGAAAGGGGTTTTGGTTGAGGATGAAATCCGGGTTTTCTTGGCCATCGGTTTCGAACCGTCGATCATGAAATGCATAGCGGCCCAGTCCTTCGCGCGCGGTAATCAGCAGAAAACGCGCCGGGAAAATGATATCGGTATCGATATTGTCCTGTTCGAGAGGAGCGGCGATGCCGGACAAGGTCTTAAAGGGCTGAGCTTTCATTGTGCTAATTTTCTAACATCGGTGATGCAGCCGGTGATGGCGGCGGCAGCAGCCATGGCGGGACTCATCAAATGGGTTCGGCCTCCGGCCCCCTGACGACCCTCAAAATTGCGGTTGGACGTGCTGGCGCAGCGATCTCCCGGTTCCAGACGGTCGTCGTTCATTGCGACGCACATCGAGCAGCCCGGATGCCGCCATTGAAAACCGGCCTCGGAGAAAATTCTGTCCAGCCCTTCGGCTTCTGCCTGAAGGCGCGTGGCGCCCGAACCGGGGACGACGATTGCTGTTACTTCGGATGCAACCGAACAGCCGGCCGCGACGGCAGCGGCGGCGCGTAGGTCTTCGATGCGACCATTGGTGCATGATCCGATGAAGACGTGGCTAATGGCTGTCCCTTCCAGCGATGTGCCGGCTTGCAGGTCCATATATTCCAAGGCGGTTTCCGCTTGTCGGCGTGCGGCCATATCTTCGTGCATCGCTGGTTCGGGAATAGCGCCGCCAATAGACACGCTCTGGTCGGGGCTTGTGCCCCAGGTGACTTGTGGTTCAATCTTATCCAAATCTAGCTCGACCATGAGGTCATATTGCGCGCCTTTGTCGGTTTTCAGGCCTAGCCAGTAAGCCGCAGCCCGGTCCCAAGATGGCCCTTTTGGCGCGAGCCTGCGGCCTTTTACAAAATCTAGAGTGGTTGCGTCCGGTGCGACCAGACCGACCCGGCTACCAGCCTCGATCGTCAAATTGCACAAGGTCATTCGTTCGGCCATCGACATGGCCGACACAGCCGGGCCCGCATATTCCACAGCAAAGCCGGCAGCGCCGTTGGTGCCGATATGTGCAATCAGCGCCAAGGCAATATCCTTGGCAGTGACATGGCGCGATGGGGTTCCCGACAATTGCACCAACATCGTCCGCGCTTTTTTCTGACGCAGGCATTGGGTGGCCATGACGGTGCCGCATTCGCTGGCGCCGATACCAAAAGCCAAGGCGCCAAAGGCGCCATGGGTGGTCGTATGGCTGTCTCCGCATACGATGGTGGTGCCGGGCAAGGTGAAACCGCTTTCCGGGCCAATGACATGGACGATGCCCTGATCTGCGCCTTGCAAGGCGGCATAAGGCATATCAAAGGCGGCGACATTGTCTTCCAGCTCGGCCACTTGCGCCCGAGCCAGCGGGTCTTCAATCGCCGCATTGCGGTCGCGCGTGGGTACCGCATGGTCCGCAACGGCATAATGGGTCAAAGGGCGGCGCAGTTTCCGTTCGCTGGAGCGCAAGGCCGCAAAAGCTTGCGGGCTGGAAACTTCGTGCACCAGATGGCGGTCGATATAGATGAGGGCTTCATCATCAGCCAGATCGCAGACGCGGTGGCTCTCCCACAATTTTTCATAGAGCGTCCTAGCGCCTGCCACAGTCAAACCTTCCGACACGCTTTGACCATCATGGTTTTGTTGCTTCAGCATCGGAAATCACGCCGGCTTCGACATAGGCCGCAATCCATTGTGCAAAACGATCGGGCGATTCCAGCGGTGGATAATGACCGACGTCCGGCATGATCACACGGGATATCTGCGCCGACCCGAGATAGCCGGTGATCGCATCTGCTGCGCTTTCGGGAAGCAGGGCATCCGCGCCGCCCCAGATCAGAAATGTCGGTGCCGTGATCTTCTTCATTTCGATTTTGGCCTGCACACCGTCACCAATCCGCGCAACCAAAGCAATCGGGTGTTTTTCCGGCGTCCGGCGGTTGAAATCATAATATTCCTTGCGCGTCTGTTCGCTGATCCGCGCAGGATCGCCGGCAAAATAGGTCAAATATTCATTCCAGAACGTCATATCTGAAAAGCCTGTTTTGCGGGATTTTGCAGTTGCGCTGAGGAAGCTTTCGGGCATCACCAAATGGCTCGTATCAACCGGATCCGATGGCGTGTTGGAGATGATCAGCCGTTCCACCAGATCGGGGCGTTTGGCGGCCAGATACATGCCCATGGTGCCACCACTGGATACGCCAACGAAGGTGAGCTTCTTGACGCCGAGCATTTCCACAAGCTCTTCGGCAATTTCGATGGGCTGAATATTGGCTGCGGCCTCATCAGATACGCGGCCGGACAGTCCATAGCCCGGGATATCGAACCGTATGACCCGGTAGTTGGGTTTCAGGATTTCTGTTATCCGATCCCATGTCCGTGTCGAGCTGACCGATCCATGGACCATCAGCAACACCGGTCCACTGCCTTCGTCTTTATAATGGACTTCAACGCCCTTGATGTTGGCATAGCGGCTCTGCTCGTCGCCGTAACGCTCACGTAGCTCTGCAATGGTGAGGCGGGGCTGCGCTTCTTCTGATGGAGCTGCGACAGATGCCGATGTGGCCGGTTTCCCTGACTGCGCAGCTGAGCAGGCCGGCATCGCTGCCAAAATTGCCGCGCCAGCGCAGGCTAAGGTCATTTTCGGGGACCATCGATTGGTGAACATTGGGTTTTCTCCATTGCATGTCTTTGGGCATTACGGCCGGCTCGTCATCGGTCCATAGGATGCAGGATGCAGCCGATTTTTGACAAGCTTTATTGCTACATGATTTGAACCGGTTGGGCTTAAAGCGCTACGGCAAATATCCGACTGGTGGGGAGTCCGCTCACCATAGGCTATCAAGTTTCGAAATTGACGGAAAGCGCAACCCAGCCCTGTTGCTTCAAGCTGTTGTCCGAACGGTGGACAAGGGCTAGCAATAGACTGGGGCGGAGATGATGAATATGTTTCAACCGGTTGAAGTCAGCCACAAGCAGGTAGATTAAATGGAATATGATTACGTCCCCTTGCCAGAGCGTCAGCCTTTAAAATGGCCCAATGGTGCGAAGGTCGCTTTGATCCTGACTTTCAATCTGGAGACATGGGATCTGACCAAAGATACGGACAAGCCTTATTATGCGGGCGGACCATCTATCTTGCCGGATATTTTGCCTGGCAACACACCAGATTTTCCAAATTATAGCTGGCGCGAATATGGCCAGCGCGTTGGTATCTGGCGCCTGTTCGATCTGTTTGACGAGCTCGGCGTCAAGGCCAGTTGCACGACCAATGCGGTGACCTTTGAACGACGCAAAGCGATGACCGATGCCGTTTTGGAGCGTGGCTGGGAACTGCTGACCCACAATTGGGAGCAGGGTGAATTGTTGACCAATTTTGCGGGCGATCCTGAGAAAGAACGTGAAATAGTCTTGCGGACGTTGGAGCAGTTTGAAAAATTCACCGGCCGAAAATCGAAAGGCTGGTTATCCTCTTCATTGCGGGGCACGCTGCAAACAGCCGATATTCTCGCTGAAAATGGCTGCACGTTTTATTGTGACATCATGAATGACGATCAGCCCTATATGCTGCGTACGCCAAACGGTCCGATCGTGTCTGTGCCCTATTCGAATGAGATCAATGATTTCACCTTCATCACGCGCAAGAATTTCACCACGGACCAATTCCGCGACGCCCTGATTGAAGAATTGGATGTCCTTTATGAAGAGGGTGCCACCAGCGGACGGATCATGAACGTCGGTCTCCATCCCCATGTATCCGGTCGCGCTCATCGGGTGCGGGCGCTGCGCGAATTTATCGAACATGCCAAGTCGCTGCCGGGCGTTTGGTGGGCAACGCGTGAAGAAATTGCGGCGTGGTATTTGGATAATCATGAAAGCCATATTCCAGGTCAATTGGGATGAGCCGGCCTGAAAAAATTGTAATTGTGGGCGGTGGTATCGCCGGGATGACGGCTGCAGCCGCGATTGCTGATCAAGGCTTTGCGGTGACCCTGCTGGAATCCGCTCCGGAATTTGGAGAAATTGGTGCCGGGGTGACGCTGTCGCCCAATGCGATGAAGGGTTTGGACTTCATCGGTATTTGTGAAGAGGTCGCTGCGGCCGGTGTTGAGCCATCCCGCCAACGCATCCAGCATTGGGAAGATGGCCGGGCGCTCGTCACGATGGACCGGTCTACCCAACGCGAGAAATATGGCGCGCCCTACGTGACCATACACCGGGCTGATCTGCACGATTTATTGACCGCTGCCGCACGTACAGCAGGTGTCGATATGCGCACCAATAGCGCCGTTGTCGATAGCGAGGGATCAACCGCAATTCTTGCCGACGGCAGTCGCGTAACCGGTGATTTGTTGATCGGTGCTGACGGTGTGAAATCGGTCATTCGTCAGCGCTTCGAACCGACCGAACCGCATTTTACCGGCCATGTTGCCTGGCGCGCCTTGGTGCCGGTAACGCCGGAACTTCAGGAACTGTCTGACTTTCCCGGCATCATAATTGGGCCGGGCGCAATGATTACGCGCTATAATATTCGGGGCAGCGCTGCGATGAACCTTGTGTTTTTTGCGCGGCAGGATGGCTGGACCGATGACGGGTGGGCGATTGCCGCTGACCCTGCCGAGATTGAGGCAATCTATGCCGATTGGTGTGATGACGCGCAGAAATTAATCGCAGCGGCTTGTGAACAACCGATGTTCAAATGGGCGATAAATGCCCGGGGCGCGCTTCCCGACTGGATCATCGATGATTCTGTCACGCTGATCGGAGATGCAGCCCATGCGATGACGCCATTTCTTGGTCATGGCGCCGCCTGTGGTATCGAAGATGCCGTCATCATGGCGCGCGCATTGGCCGCTTCTGATGATATTGCCGAAGGGCTGTCGCGCTATCAAGCCGCCCGCCATGAACGGGCCACTTGGATACAATCCGAATCCAACGCCAATGCTGATCGCATGCAAGGACAGGATGCCGACCTATTTGGTATCGGCAAGGCGAAGGACGAGGAGTCTCTCGGTCTGTTCCATTATGACTGTCGGTCGGAACCCGTTTGATGGGTTCCCGTTTCGGTCGATATTACGGGAACGGGCCGTTAATTGTTGCTAAGCCCGTGACTGATCGCAGCGGCTGTTTTCAACAAATCGTCGAGATAATCTTCTAGCGCATCGCTCAACTTCATCGCTGCAACAAAGAATACCATCGTCATCGCAGCTTCAAAATGGCCGTTTTTGAATATCGGAACTGCGATTGACGACGTTTTGCCCGGCGTGAGGTTGAAATGGTTGCGCCCCTGTGTTGCGTAGCCTTCTTCGCGGATTTGGTCGACGTTCAGGCCGATTTCCGCGGTCGAGAGATAGTCGATATCTATCTCCTGTGAAATACGCATGAAGCGGAGAATCATCTCGCGGTCTTCATCCTGGGCAAAGGCCATGGACAATTTTCCCGAAGCGCTATCCAGAATAGGAACGGTGAAACCGGGGTAATAATGTTCGAAGGTCAGCGAGGAATTGGCGTGGGTGCTGTCCCGCAGCATCATGTTGCGGCCTACGCGGACGGCTATAGACACTGGCCATCCGACGCGTTTGGTCAAATCGACAATATGGGGTCGCGCGACGCTCACCAATTGGTCTTCATGTTGAAAGCCGGTGGCTAGTGTCTGGACCAAAGCGGTGGGACGGTAGCGTTTGCGCGCAGGTTCCTGTTCGACCAGGCCTTCATAGAGCAATGTTTGGACAATGCGGCAGGCCGTTGGATAGGGAACTTCTGCGGCTTTCGCTATTTCCATCATCGTCATGGAGCCATGACGGTTTATCGCCCGCAGCGCAGAAAACGCTCGCGTAATGGATCGAATCGGTACGCCTTTTTCCATGACTATCTGAACCTCTCTATGCCGATGACAGAAAGGTGACATCAATAAGTCAAATGTCCGCAAATAGGAATCATTTATCCGATAGTCGGATATTTTATCCGAAGAGCGGAATAGCTATCTGCTGGATGGCTTTGCGTCCTGTGCCCACTTCTTCTCGAACTCCCAAACATCTTCAAATCCGATCAAAGAGCAGAATTCGCTAAAGTCAAAAATCCCATCCGGTTGTCCGATGCCCTCTTCTTTCAGGCCGATCAGAGCCGTCTCCATCGCAGAGGCGGCGGCAAGGCTGGTCAAAGACGGATAAATGGCGAAGCTATAGCCAATTTCTGCCAATATCGACGCGTTGGGAACCGGTGACAGTCCGCCATTGGACATATTGGCCATGACCGGCTTTTCAAAATTGGCGCAGGCCCGCCGCATTTCTTCTTCACTGGTCAGTGATTCCGGGAAAATTACGTCTGCGCCGGCTTTTTCATAGGCTTCCAGACGGCGTAGGACGCCATCCATCCCTTCGCTTTCCCGGGCATCGGTGCGCGCGACGATCAGAAAATTCTCGTCTTCTTTGGCGTCAACTGCGACCTTGATCTTCTCGACCATGTCTTCCAGCGGGATCAGGCGTTTGAACGGGGTGTGCCCGCATTTTTTCGGGAATTCCTGATCTTCCAGCTGGATTGCGGTAACGCCCGACGCTTCATAGCCTTTCACCGTGTGATGCACGTTCAACAGACCACCATAGCCGGTGTCGCCGTCGGCAATTACCGCAGCGTTGCTGGTCCGTGCCAGCGTCTCCATCCGATTGCGCATTTCGGTATAGGTTGCGATGCCGGCATCGGGCAGGCCCCAGGCCGAGGCAGTCAACCAATATCCAGTGCCGTAGACGACATCGAAGCCCACTTTATTCGCGATTACTGCGGTTATCATGTCCTGGATGCCAGGAATTACAAAGAATTTACCAGCCGCAAGCTTCTCGCGCAGGATAGGGTTTGCCATTCGTGTCTGTCCTTGAAAATCGGGGTTTGTTATTCGGCCGTCTGCCATTGGGGCTGCTTCGGTGCCGGAAGTCCGGTCTCTGCCAGACAATTGGCGCGCAGCGTTTCGATATCGGGGCCGTAGTTGAACGTGGGCAAATCGCCATCCCGGGCATCGCGCATTTTCGTGCGCAGCGCGTCGGTTGCAGACTGATCGACTTTGCCATTGGTCAGCACAACGCCATAGCGGAGTGCGCCTTCGACGGTCACAAGACCTTTCTCCAACTCGACGGCAAGCAATTCGGGTTCGCGTTCGAGCGGATCGCCCCAGCCACCGCCACCCCAGGTGACGAAATGCAGCTGATCACCGGCTTCCACTTCATAATCTTCCAGCTTGTTGCCGAGCACGATTTCGGTGCCGTCATTCTTGATCAGCAGCTTGCGCGCCCGGGCACCGGGTTCGCCGCCATTGACGCCCCAAGGCGGTACGAACCAGCGGTCATCATGGATAGCAATGACGCCCGGCTCGAGGAAACGATAGACCATGTTGATGCCGTTGCCGCCGCGGTGGAGGCCCGGCCCGCCGGAATCCGATACGGTTTCATAGCGCTCGATCCGCAACGGGAAATAGCGTTCGAGAAATTCGTTCGGAACGTTGGTAAAGCCCGGCCACAGCGAGTGACCATCCGGTCCGTCGCCCAAAGGCCTTCCTGGGATGCCGCCAAAACCGATCTGAAACAGTTGGAACCATTTTCCGTTCTTGTCGGTCCCGGCATAGAAAAGATGCGGTGAGGACGAGAAGCCCGCGGCGTTAAGAAACTCCGGTGTCTTCTGGCCGAGCAGACCACCGAGGATGTCGAACAAGCGGCCAAGCGCATGGGTCCGACCGGACAAGGCTGCTGGAAATTTCGGTTTCAGCAGCGAGCCTTCCGGAATGCGAACGTCGATAAGATCGTAGAAACCGTCATTGAACAGAATCTGCGGATCAAACACCATGATCATGTAGATGCCAAAGAACATCTTCATCATATTTTCGTTCAACAGGAAGTTGATTGATGCTTTGGATTGCGGATCGGTGCCCTCGAAATCCAGAATGACCCGACCGTTTTCGCGCCACATGGTGCAGCGGATCTTGTAGGGCCCATAGCCCATGCCATCGTCGCAGATATAATCTTCGAAGCTGACTTTCTCTTCACTCACCGACGTCTCGATCAGCTTTTGCATCGCACGATGGTTGCGTTCGAGCAGCAGGTCGGTGGCAGAGGCATAGACATCCTCGCCAAATCGATCGCACAGCTCGACCACCCGGCGCGCAGCAACGCGGCACGATGCGATCAGTGCGTTGAGATCGGCTTTGCACCAGTCCGGCGTGCGGGTCTGGTGCATGATCAATTTGATCAGGTCTTCATTATATTCGCCGCTTTTCCAGATTTTGATGGGCGGGATGCGGACGCCTTCCTGAAAGATGCTTGTCGCATCGATCGGCATGGATCCGGGAACCTTGCCGCCGATATCGGACATATGGCCGAACATGGACGTATAAGCGATCAGACGGCCATCCTTGAACACCGGCATGAGCACCAGCCAGTCGTTGGAATGGCTGATCGCGCCGGCGACCGAATAGGGATCGGACAGGAAAATCAGATCGCCTTCTTCGACCGTGCCGTCAAATCCTTCGAGGAACGGGCCGATATAGCTACCGAACTGGCCGACAATCATCCGGCCCTTGCTGTCGGCGATGAGGGGGAAAGCATCGCCCTGCTCGCGGATGCCCGGAGACATTGCCGTGCGCACCAGCGTGGCGTCCATTTCGATCCGCGCGTTCCGCAAGGCATTTTCGATCACTTCCAGCGTGACGGGATCAATTGCCACCGTGTTGAAGGGTGTTTCGTTAGACTGAATAATCTGTGCAGGCATAAATCCCTCCTCAGGCCAGGTTGATTAGAATGTTGCCGACCGGATCGACGGTGCCGATACAGTCCGCTTCGATCAGAGTGGTGGAGTCCATTTCGATGACAATGGCCGGTCCGGGTATCACGTCGCCGGCCAATAGTTTCGCGCGATCATATATGATCGCTGCTTGCATCTTGCCGTCGGCCCATAGTTGATGGTCGCGTATCTTCGCTGCAGACGGGTCACCATCGCCTTTTTCCAACGTCGGGGCTGGCAGGTCCAGTTCAGGGCCCAATGCGACGGCCCTGACATTCACCAGTTCATGGGCACTTTCCATATTGAAAGTGAACAGGCGGTGATGTTCTTCATCGAACCGGTCGGTGACGCCTTTCAAGCCATCTTCTAGCAGTGTTTTCTCGTCAATCGAGAGCGGCACTTCGAACGCTTGCCCTTCGTAGCGGACATCAAGTTCAAACTGTGAGGTGATGTCTTCGTCCGCTATGCCCTCTTCCATCAATTCGGCGCGTGTTTGCGCAGAAATTTCTTGGAGCAGGCCGATTACTTCTGCTTCATCGGTTTCGTTGAACCGGCGAGAGAAGCTGCGGGCGGTTTCTGTCCGCATCCGGGTCGTCGCATCGCCGAGCGCGCAAAGCACACCGGGAGAAACCGGTGAGACGGCCGGCCAGCTATCCATTAGTCGGGCCACGGCATTGACGTGCAGCGGGCCAGCACCCCCAAAGCCCATCAGCGCAAAATGGCGCGGATCATAGCCTTGTTGAACCGAGATCATCCGCAAGGCGCCAAACATATTTTCATTGACGATATCGATGATACCGCGGGCCGCTTCCATCAGACTTATTCCTAGCGTGTCGGCGATATTCTGGATGGATTTTTCCGCGCCTTCGCGGTCAAGCTTGAACGATCCGCCGAGCAGAGATTCGGGCAGGTAGCCCAGCACCACATTGGCGTCGGTGACGGTCGGTTGGACCCCGCCTTTGCCATAGGCGACGGGGCCGGGCACTGCGCCGGCTGATTCCGGACCAACCCGCAGAGCGCCGGTCAGTTCGGGCACATAGGCGATGGAGCCGCCGCCAGCGCCAACGGTTTTGACATCCAGAGCCGAGGCGCGCACCGAAAGGTGGCCGACTTCTGTTGTTCGCTGCCGCCGCGCTTCGAGATTTTCGATCAGGGCAACATCGGTAGATGTGCCGCCAACGTCGAGTGTGAGGATATTCTTGATGCCGGCGTTGCGACCGACCCATATTGCGCCGGTTACGCCGCCCGCCGGTCCGGACATCAACAAGGAGACAGGATGGTCTTCTGCTTTTTCCGAAGACATCAGGCCGCCATCGGAACGGAGCAGGGAAAGCGATCCGTTCATTTCGCAGGACCGCAGACTGTCGCGCAAATTGCGGACATATTTTCCGACAACCGGGCGAACGGACGCATTGGCGACCGTGGTCAATGTGCGCTCATATTCCTGCATTTCGGGAAGCACTTGATGGCTTAGCGAGAATGGAATGTCGGGCATGATCTCGGCGGCCAGCGCGCCTATCCGGCTTTCATGTCCGCCATTCAGGTAGGAATTGATCAGACTGACGGTCAGGGCTTCGATCCCGGATTCTTTCAATTTTTCCAAAATCTTGCGGATTTCGGCTTCGTCAATTGGAGCAATTTCCTTGCCTTGCGCATCGATACGGCCGCTAATTTCGAAGCTGTCCTCTAAAGCGGCAAGCGGTTCGGGCTTGGGCCATACGATCCAACCGGCCAGTCCGCCGGGCACGAAGCTGCGGGCGATCTGCATGGTCTGGCGATAACCAACGGTGGTGATGAGGCCAACGCGGGCCCCTTTTCCTTCCAGCATCGCGTTTGTAGCGACCGTGGTGCCATGGAGGAAAAATTCGATTGCCGATGGGCTGGTGCCCGCTTCCTGACAAATGGCTGTGACGCCGTTCAATATGCCTTGCGAGCTGTCATGTGGCGTGGATGGTGTCTTGTGTCGCCAGAAGTTTCCGCTCTGCTGGTCCAGCAACAGAAGATCCGTAAACGTGCCACCCACGTCTACTCCCAAACGATAGGACATAGCTTCCCCAATTAATTTACGCCAAATGCGGGAATCGCAAAGGCAATGTTGTGGCAATATTGCTAGCGTAACTCAGAGTGATTAGGCTCTTTTCGGATATTCTTATCCGACAAGCGAATTTTTGAGTAGCTAAGCATGGCGCTTCGGCGTTTAGCGAGTCAGTACAGGCATACATTCTGGAGATATTTGCCATGGGTTTTGATCTAACTAAGCTTCATCCTGAAAATCAGCAGTTCCTCGCACGCCGAGCCGGCGGCGAAGGCTTGCTAGCCAATGGCCAGTGGAAAACCGCCGAAGATGGCAAAACTTTTGATACGGTGGATCCCGCAACCGGATCAGTGACCGGCAAGCTAGCGTTGGCAGGGTCGGCCGACGTCGATGAAGCCGTGTCCGCTGCCCAGAATGCCCTGCCGGGTTGGAAGAATACGACCCCCGTCAATCGCTCCAAAATCTTGTGGGCCATTGCCGATATTATAGAGGCCAATATTGACGCGTTGGCAGAGCTGGAAAGCCTCGACCAGGGCAAACCGCTTTTTGTCGGGCGCTGGGCCGAAATCCCCGGGGCGGTGAACCAGTTCCGCTTCTTTGCCGGTCAGGCCATGAATATCGAAGGCCAGACGCTGGAAAGCTCGATCGACTATCAACCCGAAGGGAAGCAGATGCGGACGTGGACGGTTCGCGAACCTGTCGGTGTCGTTGCCGCGATTGTGCCCTGGAATTCACCACTTGTTTTGACCGCGATGAAGCTGGCGCCTGCCTTGGCGGCCGGGTGCACGATCGTCTTGAAACCTGCGGAAGACACGTCTCTCACTGCCTTGCGCCTCGCGGAGCTGATGGACGAAGCGGGATTGCCTGACGGTGTGTTGAACGTCATCACCGGCTATGGTGCCGAAACCGGTGCCGCTCTGGCCAAACACCCCGGTGTCGACAAGATTGCCTTCACCGGTTCGACCGCAACAGGCCGCGCTATTCTGGATGCAGCGAAGACAAATTTCAAACGGGTCACGTTAGAGCTGGGCGGCAAGTCGCCTTGTATCGTTATGGACGATGCTGATCTGGAGCTGGCCATTCCGGGCGTTGCCAACGCGATTTTCTTTAACGGCGGGCAAGTCTGTATCGCCGGTTCGCGCCTCTATGCGCATAGTGCGATCTATGACCGTCTGGTGGCGGGTGTTGTGGAATATGCCAACGGGCTCAAAATGGGCCATGGTCTGGATCCTGAAACCCAGATGGGGCCGCTGGTGTCGGTGCGTCAGGCAGAGCGTGTCGAAGGATTTATCAAACGCGCCGAGGCCGCGGGCGCCACAGTTTTGGCAGGCGGCGAGCGCAGCGGGGAGGCTGGAACCTTCATCGCGCCAACCGTATTGGCGGACGTGTCTCCCGATATGGAAATTGTCTGCGAAGAGGTTTTTGGACCGGTGCTTGCGGTTCAGAAATTCGACGATGTGGATGACGTCATCGCTGCTGCCAATGATAGTGATTTTGGTCTGGCCGCCAGCGTCTGGACGGAAAGCCTGTCCAACGCACATCGGATGAGTAGCGATATCAAAGCCGGAACGGTCTGGATCAATTGCCACGCCATGTATGATCCATCGCTGGCCATCGGCGGGGTTAAGCAATCGGGCTGGGGTCGCGATAGCGGCAAGCAGGCGATGGACAATTATCTGGAATGGAAAACCGTTTGCGCGGCTGTCTAGTCCGACCGATCTAGTTTGATTGGCGCAGGCCGCGAATCAAAATATTAGGCAGTGCAGCATTGTCCCAGACCGGGTCCTTGGGCGGCGTCGCGCCCATCCGCAAAACGACAAGCTTATGCTTCGGGGAAATATGCACCGTCTGATTGCTGTTGCCGTCGAACATATATATCTGCGGGTCTAGAAAGGGTTCGGATTGATATACGGTGAGGCCGATGGTTCCCGGAGCACCAAATCCGCGCTTTTCGCGATAGGGCTCACCCAACCAAATGCCGAGACCATAGCTAGGATTTTGCGCTGTGCCGCGCCGCATCTCCTCGACATAGCCTGCGGGCAATAATGGCTTGCCATCCCAATCTCCCTTTTGCGCCAGCAGTACGGCCAATCGCAGCCAGCTTTCGGCCGGTAATTTCATGCAGCAGCCCGAATGGGCGAGCCCTCCTTCGCGGTTTAGCCAGACTTCGCCGCCCTGGGCACCAATGGGAGAGAGAATTTCACTGCCAATAAATTCGGCATAGCGTCGGCCGGTGGCTTTTTCGATAACCAGAGCGATCAAATCGCCAGTGGCGTTATTATAGGTATAGCGTGATCCCGGCGGGTCGATCAGCGGATAATGGTCCAGGATATATTGGCCATGATCGGGATCCAGATAAGCGCGGTTAAAAGGGTGGGCTGGATCTAGACTATATCCCTGATCCAGCAATCCGGTGCGCATATCCAATAGATGCCGGACCAATATGTCGCCCTTGGGTTTCCCCTTTAGCTCCGTGACGATTTCAGACAGCGGTTGATCAAGGTCACGAATATTGCCCAATGCAATTGCCCGCCCGACTGCAATGGCGGTCAACGGCTTGGACAGAGATTTCGAATTGAGCACTGTATCCGCCTGAGTGTCCGGCGCATACCAGCTGCGTACCAGCTTGCCATTATGCCAGATCAGGAAGGCGCTGGATCGATTGGCGGCAGCATAGTTTTGCGCTTCGGCAAGGGCTTCTGGCGCAAAGCTCTCTTCTCCGCCTGCAGGCAGAGCTAAATAGTCAGAAGCCCCGGCGATGGTTTCCATTGGCGCATAGGCATAGTTGCCGGGATCGCGGAGAAAGGTTTGAAAGCGAGTCTCATATTCGCTGCCTTGGCGCACTTCGGCGTCCGACGTGTCCGCAATATGCTGGCATGAAACGAGCGTGCAGGCTGAGAAAAGCAGCGCAATTCTAGCATTGAAATTTTGAAACAAAGGCCATCTCCCGTTGCCGATCATATGTGCACAGAACAGCTTATAGTCATGTCTCTTCTACCCGTAATCACCGCAAGGCGGATACTTCGCTAGCAGTTTGATTAGAAATGCCAATTTTACGTCCATAGAGCTCAGGTGATTGAAAATATTGGAGACATGCTTAAATGAAGCGGGAACGCTGTCAGGTTGTAATCGCTGGAGCAGGTCCGGTTGGTACAGTAATGGCAACATTGCTGGCACAAATTGGTGTTGATGTCGTTATACTGGAAGCGGGCGCGGATTGCGCTCAGGATTTGCGGGCTTCCACGTTCCATCCGCCGACCTTGGAAATGCTGGATCAAATCGGCATTACACCGATGTTGCTTGATAAAGGTTTGGAAGCCCCAAAATATCATTGGCGCGATCGTCAATCCGGTGAATTCATTGAGTTCGATCTGTCCGAACTATCCGATGTCACGCGCTATCCTTTTCGAATCCAGTGCGAACAATATCATTTGTCTCGTGCCTTGGCCGATGGTCTGGAAAAATTCGACAATGCCGATATGCGTTTTGGCAACCGCTTGCTGTCCTTTGAACAGGATGGCAGTGGCGTGGATATTGCAGTTGAAACTGCGTTGGGCATCGACCATCTGCGCGCCGACTATCTGATCGGCGCGGACGGGGCGAACAGCATCGTCCGAAAATGGCTGGGCATTGAATTTGACGGCTTCACTTATGCAGAGAGGTTCCTCTGTCTCTCGACGGAAGAGGATCTTGTGGCCCATTTGCCGGGTCTGGCTCCGGTCAATTATGTTTCTGATCCAGAGGAGTGGCTGGTTCTGTTGCGCGTTCCGTCATTGTGGCGCGTTTTGGTGCCCACGGATGGCACGCTGGGCGACGATGAATTGCGCTCGGACAGAATGAAGAACGAGATTTTTGATCGACTGACTGGAAATGGCGCCGCTGTCGAGACGCGCCATCGCACATTATATCGCGTGCATCAGAGAGTCGCGAAATCCTTTGTCGAGGACCGGGTGATCTTGATTGGCGATTCTGCGCATCTCAACAACCCGCTCGGTGGTTTTGGGATGAACTCAGGCGTGCATGATGCATTCAACCTTTTTGAGAAGCTGGAACCGATCCTGAAATCAGGGACGTTGAACGGCAACCTGGAACTTTATGACCGCCAACGGCGGCAAGTCACCCATAGTTTTACACAGACCCAGACAATCGAGAATATGAAGTTCATGCGCGGCGGAAATGAAGGCAATGCGCATGAGCGCAAACGTCAGGAAATGCTTACAATACAGCAGGACGATGTTCTGCGCCGCAAATATCTCATGCGTCAGTCAATGTATGAGAGCTTGGCTCAAGCAGAAGCGATCGTTTAGACCGGAGAGAATAATGGTTGATGTTCTAGGCTCACGTAAGGTGATGGGTGTGATCGGACCGTCAACCAATACGGTGGTGCAGCCCGATATGGAGCGCATGCGACCAAACGGAATCACAAACCACTATTCCCGGATTTTCGTGACCGATCCGGTGGCGCTTTCCGACGAAGACTTTTTTGCGGGTACGCAGGCGATTTCGGACAATACGATGGACGCGGTGCGGTCGGTTATTACATGCAAACCGGACTATCTTGTGATGGGCATGTCGGCGGTCACATTTTACGGCGGTATCGCTGGCGGTGAACAATTCAAACAGCAAGTCGAAGAGGTTGCCGGGATCGATGTCAGTATCGGTTCGGAATCTCTGGTTGCGGCGCTGAAAGCCTATGGCGGGATCAAAAGGGTGAGTTTTGTTTCCCCCTATTTCCCCGCCGCCAATGCTGAAGTGCGAAACTATCTGGAAGAATCCGGTTTTGAGGTCGTGCGTGATGTCTCGCTGAAATGTAAATGTTGGACGGACATTGCAAAAGTAACCCCGGAAAAGCTGACCGAAGTGCTGGCCGAATTAGACGGTCCGGATGTCGATGCACTGGTGCAGGTTGGCACCAATCTTTCGATGGTTGATTTAGCAGCCGAGACCGAAGCGCGTTTGGGCAAGCCGGTGATTGCGATCAATGCGGCGACCTATTGGCATGCTCTGCGTGCTTGTGGCATTCAGGATAAAATCAACGGTCTGGGCCGTTTGCTCGCTGAATTTTAAAAGCAGTATTCCGCCTTCATGATACAGACCCATCTGGGCTTCATTGTCTGTGTGAGATGATTTCCTGATGCCATTTCGCGGCGGATTTCCCCGCGCGGAGCAACGCCCTTGCCCGCAGCGCGATTGCCGCGGGGGTGAGCATGCTTTGGTCGACCGCTATCGCATGGGATTCGTCCGCAGCATACCATGGCACGAATATCGCGGAGGCCCGTGCCACCGACCAGGCACGTTGCAGATAGCTGCCGAAACGGTCCGGGGTTAAATCGGGGTAGAGCCGGTCCGGATCACCGGGCGGTATGGCGGGCCACAGAAGGTTCGACGCGCCCAGTGCGATCCGTGCGGCTTCGATTGCCGCGCCATAATCTTCAAAGTCGCTGGAAAGGCCATGGCCCGGAACATCAATCGCCAATTCTCCGGCTGATGGTTCTGCCAGTTCGGCGCCCGGTGCGTGTAGCAACATATTTTCCGCGCCGCGTGTTCCCCGCCAGTGGATCAATCCTTCTCCGACCGCAACGAAGCCTGCACTGTCGTCTTCTGCGAGTTTTTGGGGACTATTCTCGGCATGTTCTGATAGAAAGGCGAAGCTGAGGTCTTGGTGATCAGCCGGACTTTCCACTTTTTCCGCACGCCAGTTTTTCGGCATCTGGTCAATCCGGTCGAGATGGGCGCCAAGCGGGTCGCCGCGATAGGCGCTGAGGAGGACCGGGGCGGTATCCGCGTCGGGTGGAGGGACTTCGCCGGGAGCCAGCAGCACCGCACGATAGCCAAAGCGATAGGCATTGCCGGCGTCCAGCATCTCCATAACGATGGCGTTTAAGCGTTCGGGATCGGCATGGGCAACCGACAAGCGGGTTTCATCGCGTGGATCAAACCAAGGGAAGAACCAGCTCTGTTCCAATATACGGTTCCACAGCCAGGCGAGATGTTCGCCATAGGGTTGGGGATGAAATTCGGGTATATATTGTTCGCCGAAGATGCGCATTTCTTCCGCGGTCCAAATGGCATAGCCGCCGATGGCGAGAGCAGACAGCCGGTCCGGGTGGCGCTTTAAAAGATGCGCGAGGATTATGCCGCCGGAATGAAAGCCATATGCAGCGCAGCGCTTCACGCCCAACTGATCGAGAAAGGCCACGACGGTATCGGCAAAATCGCCGACTTCCGGCACGCCCGGCAGTGGATCGGATTGTCCGAAACCGGGAGAGTCGGGCGCGATGCAGGTGAAGCTTCGCGACCATTTGCGGATCAATTCTTCATATTCGGCCGAACTGCGGGGGCTTTGATGGACCATCAGCAAAATAGGACCGGAGCCGCATCGGCGATAGTGCACGACCCGTTTTGGTCTTGCCCCGCTTGCGGGAATGGTCAGAAAGTGGCGGGTGATCATGGCTGATTGTTAGACCGTAAGCGACTTTTTGGGACTGTCCAGCACCGTTTTGCCGGCGAAGTCGGGATAGCGTCCGAGCGTCAGCAGCAACAGGGCACCGACAACGAACAAGATCATCGATGCTTGCAACATCCCGTCATAATTGCCCGTCACATCGCGCACCCGGCCATATAAGACGGGAGAGACACCGGCGGCAATTCCAAAGGGCATATAGAGCATGCCATAGATCTTGCCATAATGGGCCATGCCGAAATAGCGGCTGGCGAGATAGGCAATAAGGTCGCTCTCTGCACCAGCTGCAAAGCCCAGCATGATAGCGGACAGATAGATTTTCACCTCATCGGTTGCGGTTCCTTGCAGCCAGAAACAGGCGAGGGCGGGAACTAATAATATCGGCAAGCAGACCATCGGTGCCCATAGCCGGTCGAACAGCCAGCCGGTGAATAGACGGCCGACGAAAATGGAGATGCCGACAGTGGCCATCACGCCAGCGGCTAGTTCTGCATCCATACCATGTTGTTTGATGATCTCCGGCATGTGCACATGCGCGCCGCCATAAGCCAAAGCGATGCAGGCGATGGATATCCACAACGTCCAAAAACGGCGATCCCGTAGGGATTGGCTCAGAGTCATGCCGGTCAGCGCTCCGCCGGACATGATGGCTTCCGGGGCCTCCTCTGGCCGTGGTTCGCGGAACCAGAGAATGGCCAAAGGTACCGCGATCAAGAGCGGCAGCAAAGCAACCACGGGATACATGCCGCGCCATCCATATTCTGCGATCGACCACACCGCGATCCGTGGCACGATCAGCGCCGACAGGCTGGTGCCGAGTAGCAGAATGCCGAGCGCAAGACCGCGATTGGTGAAAAACCACATATTGACCGCGCGGCTCCAAGTCACCGAAGTGGAGCCAATGCCAACCAGCCCGACGAGGAACCACGCCAGATAGAATATCAGAATAGACGCCGGGGTTAGGCCGACCATGGCGAAGGTGATGGCAAAGGCCAAGGTCGATAGGATGGCGACGATGCGGACGCCATATCGGTCGGCGAGCCATCCATAGACTGGCGCTAGAAGCGACGCGACAATCCCGAATATTGTGAAACCGAGGCTGATTTCTGCAAAGCTCCAGCCCATTTCATCATGAATGGGCCCGATGACGAAACCCAATGTATTGAACGGGATGGGTGACGCGCCAAAGGCAATGCCGATGAGCCCGGCCAGAAGAATTTTCCAGCCAAGAGAAAATTCTGATCTGCGTGTCGTCATGCCTGATTTTCTCGCCCTGTGGTTCATCATCGGCTTCTGTGAAATATCATCAGGAGTCGTCCCGCTTCCTATGTTTGATCGTTGGCCGGTCAAAGGTCGCGGTGGATATTTGTCTATGGCTATATATTGGGACCAGATTGCCGGGTGAATATGGCTATCCGACTGGCGGGCATCCACGCCTTGCCGGTTTTTATCATTGGCCAATATTGCCTCTATTTGGCAGATAGGACGGTCTGTGCCTTCGCCCGGAAATGGAGATCTCAATGTCACTAAATCGCAGAAAATTTATGATGGGAACGGCGGGCCTCGGCCTCACGTTGCTTGCGGCGGGATGCGGGTCACAAACACCGAAAAAATATGACGCGATCGTCTTGGGCGCCGGGATTTCCGGTTTGCGGGCGGCGCAGCTTCTGGAAGAATCCGGACTGACGGTTGCCGTCATCGAAGCCCGTGACCGGGTTGGTGGCAGGATATTGACGCTGTCGGACCTTCCCGGACATCCTGAAATGGGCTTTAATTCCATGGGGTCCGGCTATGGTCGTGGTCTGGACCTAGCGGAAAAATCGGGCGTTGAACTTGTCGAAGTCGGGCATCGCTATCGCTATGGCCAACCGACAGGTCTGTATTTCAAGGGACAGCATCTCTCGCGTGAAGAATGGACGCGCCATCCGGAAAACCCATTCCCGGCATCGCTTAAATCGGTCATGCCTGCCGAACTGGCTTTTGCATTGCTCGGGAAAAACTCTCCGATTGATGACTGGACCAAATGGTCTGATCCGGCAAATGCCAAGTTGGACACGTCTTTTGCCGAATTTCTGGCGCAACAAGGACTAAATGCAGAAGCCATCCGGTTGAGCTACGACCTTGCGCCATATCATGGACGGGATTCGCATGACGTTTCGACGTTAATGATGAGCTTCAACAGCGGCTTCGTGCAAAACCAAATGGCGGCGGGACTAGAATCTTTTGCGGCGAAAGGCGGCAATGCGAAATTGCCGGAAGCGATGGCTGCACAATTGAAGGGCGATGTTATCCTGGGCAAACCGGTTGCTGCTATCGAACAAAATGCCGGTGGCGCCACCGTGACTTGTCGCGATGGATCGCGCTTTCAGGCCGAAAAGCTGGTCTGTTCTTTGCCACTATCTACGTTGCGCAACATCGATATTACGTCAAGCCTTTCCGAGATGCAGGCCAAGGCGGTTCAGCAAGTCAATTATCAACCGATCTCGATCGCCTTTTTGACGGCCAAGGCGCCATTTTGGGAAGAGGATGGCTTTGCCCCCGGCATGTGGAGCGACGGTTTCTCGAGCACGGTGATTCCACAGCGATATGGAGCGACCGAAGAGGAAGTCACGGGCCTGATGGTGCAAGCACGCGGCAATCGGGCTCTTGAATGGGACAAGCTTGGGGCCGAAACGGCCTTGGCGAAGGTTGTCGCGGATATTGAGACTTTGCGGCCGGCGGCAAAAGGCCAGCTTGAAGCGCGCCATTATCACAGCTGGTCCGCCGATGAATTTTCTGGCGGTGCATGGGCTTATTATGGCCCGGGTCAAGCAACGAGCCTGCATAATGTTCTTGCAAAGCCTGCGGGCGTCATTGGTTTCTGTGGTGAGCATACCGAAACGACATCCAGAGGTGTCGAAGGTGCCTTGGCATCGGCGGAACGGGTCGTGCTGGAGACATTGTCTGCATGATAAGGCGAGCGGCTCAATGGGACGGAGATGATCATAGCATTTTGAGTAGCTTGACGAAATGACACAGGCGGCGGCATCAGAAATTTCCCCCAATAGAGAGAAGGCTGTCTCATGAAAACTTTTGCGATCTACTGCACGGACAAACCGGACACTGCGCAGAAAAGACTTGATGCGCGCGATGCGCATTTTGCCCATATTGAGGCAACGCTCGACAATTTCTGCATCGCCGGTCCGCTTCTCGATGAACAAGGCGACACGGTAGGTTCGCTGCTGATCGTAAAAGCAGAGACCGTCACCGAAGCGCGCGGATATCTGGAAGCAGACCCTTATTTTGCTGCCGACATCTGGGCTGATATTCGGGTCACGCAATTCATGCCCGCAGCAGGTGATTGGATTGGCGGCAAGATATGGTAACAAGCGTGTGGACCAAGCAAGAGGCGCTAAAATATGACCCGCATCACACCCTTGTCGATGGAAGAATTGCCTGAAGAGACCCAGGCCGCACTACAATTTTCCAAAAACCTGATGGGCTATGTCCCCAATTCGGTGATGACCATGGCCCATTGGCCAGAGCTGCTGGCAGCCTTTCGCGGGTTGGTATCGGCTATCTATGGCGAAAGCGCGATTGATAACGGTCTCAAGCGACTCATCGGGGCCGTCGTGAGCGCTGCGGCCGGCTGCCAATATTGCATGGCGCATACCACGCTTGGCGCGCGCGACGTTGGTGTCGACGAGCAAAAGGTGAAGGCCGTCTGGGACTATCAGACCAGCGATCTGTTCAGCGATGCCGAACGCGCGGCGCTTGATCTGGCTTTTGCTGCAGGACAGATCCCCAATGCGGCAACCGACGACCATTTTGCAGCATTGGATGGCCATTTCGATGAACGGCAAAAAACCGAGATCATGGCCGTGATTAGCATGTTCGGATTTCTGAACCGCTGGAACGATACGCTGGCGACCGGCCTGGAAGACAAACCGTTTGAGTCTGCATCCGCGCTTTATTCTCCTGACCAATGGCAGGCGGGACAGCATCGGAAAGACCAATGAAAAGGGCTATTTTCATAGCGGCTGCTCTGGTCGCCCTGATTCCTTCGACGTCTATACTGGCGAGGGCCCATCACGTTTCTGCATCCATGACGGATACGCAGAAAATAGAAGCATGGGGCGTCAAATGGAAGAGACAGCTTGAGGCTGGCGACATCGAACCATTGCGCGATATGTACGAACCGGATGCGATCTTGATGTCCAACGGCTCCCCGCCGCAAGTCGGGGTCGATGCAATTCTGGCATTTCTCACCCGCAACAAGACCGCGGGCAATGCGGTGACCATTGATTTCGCCAATGAGGAAATTGTCATCGACAAGGATCGCGCTTATCTGACCGCGAAATATTGGATGACGATTACAATCCCGTCCGGTTCGGTCATCGATGTCATGGGGCGTTCTTTTCTGGTCTATAAGAAAGGTGCAGATGATAGCTGGCGTCTGTGGCGCGACATCGACAATCAAGCACCCGATATCCTAACCGAAGGCAGACCAGCCCCGGCCAGTTAACCGATCTCAATCAGTTCCAGCAGTTCACCGGCAGGGCCCAGGGTGGTCGCCGCGCGCCGGCCGCTATATGGTGCTGCATCGCGCTTTTCGGGAGGCGTGATCCAGTCGCAGGCAATCTTGTCCAGATTGTCGACGGCGAGGCTGACCAGACCGTTGCCGGGTGGCAACATGCCTTGGTGACGCTGGCGATCGGTGGCTTCTTCGGGATAGTCATCGACCTCGACAATCGGCAGGCGGCCATTTTGCACCATCGTCAGAGCAGATGTCGTGCCAGCAGGCTTTTCGAACGCTTCGTTGATCATGCTATATTCCAGCACATAGGTGTCCGCTTCGGTCAGATGGATGTGCTCGCAATACCATTGCACCGTGGCGGCGCGATCAGGTGTAGCCAGAATGACGATGAATATATGATCGGTGGGCGAATGCGCTTTGGGCAGGTCGGAGGACGGTGTATTCTCGCGAACCTCGTTGAGATAGACCATCTCGCGCCCGGTTCCGAGCACCTGCATCGGCACAAAGAACGGCAATGCTTCCAGTTCCTTGGGCGGACCGACAATATCAAAGCCGCTGCCCTGCAAGTGATCCGGCAGATCGAAGACATTTTGCACGGAAAATTCGAAGGCCGCCCAGCCATAAGTGGTTGTCGGTTTGAAATCGGGATGGTTCGGCTGTTCCACCAGACGGACATGACAGTCCGCGCCGCTGACGGGTTGCAGGGTGGCCGCAGGTGATCCCGCATTTTGTGGGCAGCCCCAGCTTGCTGCAATATCGGCTGCCAGAGGGCCCTGCTCGACTACGGTCATGCCCAGAATATCGCGATAGTCGCGCAGGGCAGCTTCAAGATCGGGCACGGCGGAAACGCCGCCGAGTATCGAACCATGTTGCAGCTTGTGAGTCATATCAAAATTCCGGTTTTCTCTTGGCAAGAAACGCGCTCACGCCTTCTTTGAAATCATTGCTTTCGAACGCGGCGTCAAACAGGGCAGAGGAGGCTTCGTCATCATCCGCCTGACCGTCCAGAATGCGTTGAACAATCTGCTTGCTCATGCGTTGGCTGTGCGAGGAGACCGATGCCATGGTTTCTGCCATTTGGGTCGCTTCGCCATAGGGATCATCCGCAAGGATGGTGATCAATCCGATGCGCAAAGCTTCTGCGGCCGGCATGATCTGACCGGTGAATAGAATCCGTTTCGCCTGTGATGGTCCCACCGCATCCACCAGCAATTTGGTATCGTGCAACGGATAGACCAGACCGAGTTTTGCCGGTGTGATACCAAAGCGGGCTGTCGGACCGGCAATGCGCATATCGCAAGCCAGGGCAATGCCACAGCCGCCGCCGATGCAATCGCCGTCAATCACAGCGATCGTGGGTTTGGCGGCCTGCGCCAGATCATGCTGCAGCTTGCCGATGGCTGCCTGATTTCTGGCGCGCCATTTGGGGTCGGTCGATCCTTCGCCAAATTCGCCAATATCGGCCCCTGCACAAAAGGCGCTGTCTTTGGTGCTGGCATGAACCAGCAGCACACGAACGGCCTCATCCGCCATGGCGTCGGCTAGCAGTTCGGGGAATAGTTCCCACATTTCCTGGGTGAAGGCGTTGCGCTTATTCGGGCGATCGATCAGCATATTTGCGATCTTGCCATTTTTCTCGAGGCGCAGGGTCATGCAGGGTCTACTTTCGCTAAATGTTGAGCAATTTTATGTCTTGTGGTGACCCAGACGTCCTTCTTTGAGCGGACATGTTTGAGAAATTCCTCAAAAGCCCAGATCCGGCCGGGGCGACCAATGATCCGCAGATGCAGGCCGAGCGACATCATCTTGGGATTGCCTTCTTCGCCTTCGCGGTAAATCTGGTCGAAATTGCGCTTGGCATAGTCCAGCCATTGCTGCGGTGTCATTGCCGGATCGGTCCACATTTTCATATCATTGCTATCCAGCTGATAGGGTGTGATCGCAATCGGTTTTCCGGGAACGGTCTGTTTGTCCCAGAACGGAATATCACCCGAATAGTCATCCATATGATAGGCAAAGCCCTCTTCGATCAGCAGCCGTCTGGTGTTGTCTGTGTGGAAATAGCGCGACAACCAGCCATAGGGACGAACACCCACGGTCTTCTCGATAGAGGTGACAGCCTTGCGGATGAACGCCCGTTCTTTCTCTTCATCCATCTTGAATTGATGGACCCAGCGATAGCCGTGGCTGACCGGTTCATGCCCCAGATCAGCAATGGCCTGGGCAATCTCGGGATGGTTCTCCAGACTCATCGCAGCCACCGTCCAACTGGCCAAGATATCGAAATCCTTGAGCAGCTTCACGACACGCGGTGCACCCGCCTTGATGCCGTATAGATAATTGCTTTCATTGCCATAGTTGCGGATCGGCGACTTGATATGAATGCCCAGTTCATCAACCGGCTCCATCCCGCGATCCCCACGCGCGACCGTCATCTCGCTGCCTTCCTCGACATTGACGACAATGCTCAGCGCCATTTTCGCGCCGTCCGGCCAGTCCATACGTTCTTCTTGCATCAGTGCATTTCCTCCCCGCCGGAAACATTGATCGCTTCGCCGGTCACATAAAAAGCATCATCACTGGCCAGCCATGCGCAGGCGGCGGCCGTGTCGCTCGGCAGGCCGGGGCGACCCATAGGGTTTTTGGTGCTCATATTGGCAAGATAGTCTTCGACCGTTTCAAAGCCCAGCAGCTTGGAGAAATATTCATTCTGCTGCGCACCGAGACCGGTGGTCACATGATTGGGGCAAACCGCGTTCACGGTAATAGCATGCGCGCCGAGTTCGACCGCGCTTGCTCTGGTCAGGCCGACCATCCCATGTTTCGAGCTGACATAGGCCGGGAGATGCGGGAAACCGGTCTTTGCAGCTTGAGAAGCGATGTTGATGATCCGCCCGCCTTGGCCCGTCTTCACCATCGCCTTGGCGGCGGCCTGGGTGCAGTAAAAGGCTCCGGACAGATTGACACCGATCACGGTTGCCCAGTCCGCCGGATCAACATCCAGCAAAGGCTTCATCATGAAACCGATACCTGCGTTGTTGACGAAAATGTCCACGGCTCCAAATATCGCAACGGCTTGCGCGACGAGCGCCTGACATTGTGCCGCATCGCTAACGTCGCAGGCAATGGTCGCGACCTTCGCCCCGCGCCCGCGCAGTTCTTCTGCAACAGCCTCTTCCTCGTCGCCGATGGTAAGATCGGAGACCACGCAATTGGCGCCTTCATCGGCAAAGCGCTGCAATATCCCTTGTCCCAGTCCCTTTTGTTTGCCGGACCCGGTGACGACGATGGTTTTGCCTGCGAATTTTCCGGACATTAGAGATCTTCAGTCAGAATGAATTGCGGGCCGTCTGCATAGTCCTGGAACGGAGCCGCCATGGCCTGAAAAGCAGGATCGGATACATCGGTGACAAAGGCGTCCATGCCGGTGATGTCGATAATCTCGACATATTCATAAGGCGACGGATCGTCGGAGCCGAAAAGGCCGGTTGCTTTGTGGACAGTGAATGATGTGACCGAGCTCAGCGCGCTGGCAGTTGGAATGTCACGGGTTTTCGCCCATTGCTCATATTCGCCAATATCGACGCCCGCCTTCAGGTTAAACAAAACGATGATGCGCACGGTCTCTCTCCTTCATTGTCGGTAAAATAGGGGCGGTTGATGATAGGCCGATAATTGGCCGTCGAGTTTTTTGGTAAGTTTCAGCAAGCCGGCTTCATTGCCAGCGGCGCTGATGATCTGAACGC
Organism: Parasphingorhabdus sp.; assembly: GCF_039939955.1. Lineage (GTDB taxonomy): Bacteria > Pseudomonadota > Alphaproteobacteria > Sphingomonadales > Sphingomonadaceae > Parasphingorhabdus. Next base: position 544,332 of record NZ_JBDVHS010000002.1, read on the forward strand.
CAACCGGCAGTCCCTCGGCATTCCGTCCGGCGGGTATGCTGATGGCTGGCAGGCCGGCGATATTGGCCAGACAGGTGAAATCCGCCTGATTGGCCGGGGCCTTGTCGGCGTGGCTAAAGGCGGCCTGTGGTGCGGTGGGCATCAGGATGGCGCCATGTTTGGCGACGACTGCATTGACCACATCGCTGACCTCGGCCAGGATTTTTCGATCTTCGGCAAGGTCAGACGGGCTGCGTTGGGGGCCGAAGCTTAGTAGAAATTTGAGGCTGTCGGATAGTCCCTCTGGTTTGGTTTCGATCAGCGCGCCGAGTGTTTCGGACAAGGCAAGCGAGGTAAGAATGAAGCCTGCATAGCGGATGCGGGTAAGCGGATAAGGCAGTGAAAAATTGTCCACGGCGTTTAAGGCTTGGCATGTATTTGCATAATTTTCCAACACGGCGGCTTCGCATTGGACATCACCCAGATTCTCCAACAATATAATATTATCAATGACTTGCTCTTTACCCAACGGCATCAAAACACGCGAACATGCTTCCAATGCTTCCAGTGATCGGGCCATCGGGCCGATGCTGTCCAGCGTCGCTTCGGCAATCTCCAGCCCGTCCTGACTGATCGCTCCATGCGTTGGTTTCAATCCATATATGCCGCAATAGGATGCCGGTATGCGAACCGATCCCATGGTGTCGGTGCCTAGTGTCACATCGCACAGTCCGGCTGCGACGGCCGCCGCGCTGCCGCCGGACGATCCGCCGGGCGTATAGCCGATTTGGTGGGGGTTCTGGGTGGCTCCGAAAAAGGGGTTGTCGGTTTTCGCGCCGAGCGCCGCCTCTTCCATATTCACGGTGCCTATGATCGCGGCTCCCGCCGCCCGAAGTCTGGCGACCGCATCCGCATCCTTGCTCGCAATGCGGGTGCGATAGGCTTCGATCCCGCCGGTCCAGGGCAGGCCTTCAACCGCGATATTCGCCTTGATCCCGATGGTCATATCATCCAGCGGGCCTTCGCCAAATTGCGCGTCTTCGTCAAAATCAACGAAGGCGTTTAGCGCGGCATTGGCCGTTTCAAGATCGTCCCACTGGATCATCGATCAGATCATAGCCCTCGCTCATCAATCAGGCGGATTGGCTTTTGCCGGACATCAATCTGGCTTGCTGCGGCGGTTCCGCCCACATCGACCAGATCAATGGCGACATCTATGCCAAGCCCCTTGCGCAGCAGTTCGGAGAGCAGGCCGATGTCCGACCCACCGCGGCTTTCGAGTGCGACCTTCATTTCATCCCGGCCTTTTTCATCGCGGGTCACATAGCAGACATATTCACCCGTGAGATCGGTGCGGTTTTCGATGATCGAACCGACAGCATGGGGAAAGATATTGATCCCGCGCAGCTTCACCATATTGTCGCTGCGGCCTTTGAAACCGGTGATCCGTTTGAACACCATGCCGGTGGCATTGCTGTCGGTGCGTTCCTCGGTAATGTCATGGGTGTTGAAGCGGATACAGGGCGCGATGTCGTCCTTGAACAGGCAGGTAACAACCATATCGCCGGTTTCGCCGGCGGCGACTGGCGCGCCGCTGTCAATATCGAGCAGCTCCAGATATTGGGCATCTTCCCAGACATAAAGGCCGTCGCGCTCGGGTCCTTCGCCGGCGATGCTGCCGGTATCGCCGACGCCATACCAGTCAAAGGCTTTGGCGCCATGCCAAGCGTCTTCGGTTGAAGCCCGGTCCTCGGTGCCGAGATGGCCGATGATCATTTTGAGATCAATCCGGTCAAACAGCTTTTCCGCCTCTGCTACATCCGCCAGCTTGCGGACATAGTCGACAAAGCCTACCATGCAGGTGACGCCGAAATCCGCCATCAGATTGACTTGATTGATCGATCGCGTCTCGATGCCGGTACCCGCGCTGAGAAACAGGGAATTGGTGAAATGGGTTACCGCTTCACGGATATAATGGCCGCCGTTGATCATGCCATGACCATAGACCGACTGGACCACATCATCGCGGCCCAGACCCATCCAGCGATACATGCGCCCGACCAGAAGATTGGTGACCTCCCGGCCTTTCGGACCAAACATCAGCGGTTGCGGGCGGCCTGTGGTGCCGCTGGTCGTATGGAAAATAACCGGATCATCACCCCGCCCGTCAAAGTCGCCATAAGGTGGATGCGCATTGACCGAAGCCATCAGGTCGGACTTGTCATAGACAGGAAGCTTGGTGATATCGGTAAGGCCTTTGATGTCACCGGCTTCAATGCCTTGCTCGCCCCATAGGCGCTGGTAAAAGGGAATTTCCCAGCCGCGCTGCATCAGTTTCTGGAATTGCCTGTCCTGAACCGCGTAAAGTTCATCGCGCGACATGGCGGTATAGCGGCGGACGAAGTCATCGCCGACCGGATATTGGTCGAGCATCTGTTTCGCGTCAAAAGCTTCAAAATAAGTCGGGAAAGTCATTGGGGCTCCGTCGCATAAGCTAGAGGGTCATCAAAAATTCGGGGGTCACAATCGGCATCGGCGAGGCTGTGGGCCAGGTCGCGTTTGGATCGGCTTTGTGCGTCCGACATTGGCGAATCCGGGCTGCCAAGATTGTCGGTGATTGTCCGTTCTATCTTGCGGCCATCGGATAGAGTGATGGTCAGGCTTTGCGGTGCCAGCGCATTGTGATCGGGGTTGTCGTCAATTCGGACAGTGACTTTTTCGCCCAGTGTCACCAACTCGGGATTGGCAAATTCTTCCGGCGTGAAACAGCGTGGATCGATGATCCGGTCGCGCAGCATCAAGGGCACAAGAAACGGCAGGCATAATCGCGCATAGCTAGGAGTCATGTCGGTTTTATAGGGGCGTCCGACCAGACGATGGATCAAGGGCGGGGCAGCGACATCGACGGCAATAACCTGCGTGGGATCAAGCACGCCGTCGCGCAGCATATCGTCTAGCGCACCCAATATGCCGTGGCTGGCCCGGCCCGATGGAAAGGGTTTCACGCTGACATTTTTGATCAACCAGTCTTTGCCGATATCATCGGTATAGCGCGTCAGGTCACCCGGTTCGAACAAGGTGAAATAGCCGAACGGCCCATCCAGCGCATCATGCGGTCCGTCCATGCCAGCCTTGGCCAGATCGACGGCTGTGATAGCGGCACGCGATGCATTGGCTATCTGCAATGGCAGCGCGATCGATGCCTCGACATGCGCCTGCATCGTTCCCGCGGCTTGTGAATAAGCGAGGCCCAGAACATCCGGGAATTGGTCACCGGAAAGTCCCTCTAGCCGTGCCACCGCTAATGAGGCGCCGACAATTCCGGCTGTCGCGGGGCGGAAAAACTGCATCGCGCCGGTCGCTGCCACACCGATACCGCTGGCAATGTCGACACCCACCGCAAGGGCAGTTAGAAAATCATCTTGATCGCAGCCGCCCAATCTGTCCGCCGACGCAAGCAGGGCGGCGGTGACCACAGATAGGGCGTGGACCACGGCCGGTTCATGCACCGCATCCCATTCGAGGCAGTGGATCGCAAAACCGTTGAACCAGGCTGCGGACGGTGCGGGCAGGCGGCTCCTCGAGCCCAGCAAGCGTGCAGCATCCCCTGAGCCCCAGCTCCGGACGGCAAGCAGCATCTCTTGCGCTTCATCCGATGCCGCACCAGCGGCTCCGCCCGCCAAGGTGTCGCTCAGCAAATATTGTGCTGCCGCTTTCGCAGAGTCCGGAAACATGTGATCGGCAGCGGCAAAGGCCAGTATTTTCTGGGTCGCGCTCATGACAGCCAGTCCGATAACATTTTGTCTATTGCCTCAGCATCATCGCCGTTGAGCGCCAGATCAACCGCGCGGTCCGCTTCTTTTTCTGACAATCCACCCCAAGCGATGAGTGACCGGGCTTTGTCGATTATGCCGTCCTTGGACAGCGGCCGCTCGGGATCGCCCAGCGTATCGACAAGCGCGACCGTTTCGCCCGCACAGGCGATCCGCGCGCCATAATGTTCGGGATAGCGATCGGTGATGTCGGATGCCTCGGCGACCGTGATGCGGCTTCGGGCTTCGGTCAGTGCGGCAATGGCATCCGGTTCAAAATCCGCGAGTTGCGGCACGCCTTTCGTGGCGACAATTGCAACCGCATGCTGGATCGAAAATTTCGCGTCATTCACCGATTGCGGGTCAGGCCGGTCACAAAAGCTGATCGCATCAGCATAGGTTTCAACATGGATATCGCCATCCAGCGAACCAAGCCTTGCCTTCAGTTCCAGCGCGGCATCAATCGCCGGATGGGCATGGCGACAAGCGCCCCATGGTTTGAAGCTGACCTCGTGAATACGCCATTGATCAGGGAAGGTCATGGGTTTGGGGTTTTCGCAGGTGGCGGCGTAGAGACCCTGTTCGCCTTCCAGAATGAAGCGGGGACCGACGATGCCATCGAGAGCAAAAGATGAAGCGTTGAGAGCGCTATTGACGGCATGAACGATGTGCCATTGCTTGGTGTTCCCACCTTCGTGCCGCATCTGCCACAGGCCACCGCTAACAGAACCAGCCAATCCAAAGGCAGAGGCTAGCTGTACTTTGGCGATACTTTCCTCTTCGGTTCCCGCTTGTCCATATTTCCAATGACCGGCGGTACTGCCGAAGAAACCAGCCGTCGCAGTATTATGGTAACTGCCATAGTGTATGGCATCAAAGGTAGAACCAACGGCAATGGTCGCTTCATAGCCACGAACCGCACCGTCCAAAATGTCTGAAAAGCTGTCGATAGGGTCCAAAACAGATGGCCAGATTACAGGCCCCGGGTGCAGAATTGACGTCCGGTGAATGTCGTCCATTTCCAGAATATTGCCGAGCCACGTCGCAAAACCAACGGCGTCACCTTCGATCTTTTTGTCGATGGCTAGCTTCGCAAGTTCACTCTGCCGCGCGCCTGCAACACACCCGAGCCAATCCAGCAAATGCAATCGTGCCCGCTGCCGCGTGGCCTCATCGACGGGGCGCATCAAATGGGTTGCGAGTTTCTCGGTCAGGCTCTCTTGCGTCATCTCGCCACCCGTCTTAAGGCTAAGGGATGGCCGGACAAAAACCTGCACCTTCTCCAAAAAAGAAGCCGCGTTATCTTGAGCTTGCGGACGAACTGCGCGAGGAGGTTTTGCGCGGTGACTATCCCGACCCCGGCGATTTTCCTACTGAATCGGTGCTTTGCAAGAAATTCGATGTCAGCCGTTTCACGGTTCGTGAGGCGCTGCGCAAACTGACTTCCGAAGGCCTGATCGCTCGGAAGCGGGGATCGGGAACCATTGTGCAACCGGCGACCGCCCGGGCTGGCGCTTTGCATCAACCGCTGAGCAATGTCGGCGAGATTCTGCAATATGCGCGCGACACGACGATCAGTTTTGAAAAATTGCCGCCGCAGGAAATCCCGGCCAAAATCGCGGAGCAGATTAGCATAGCCCCGAAACGAAAGTGGTTTGTTTTCCACGGCAAAAGACGGAAGCCTGGGCGTAACCGCCCGATCGCGGTGACCGTCGCTTGGATTCATCCCGATTTTGCCGATGCCGTTGACCGGATCGATATCGATGGCGCCACTCTTTTTGGCCAGATCGAAGAATATGGCAATGTGAGCGTCGGGCGAGTTACGCAGGATATTCAAGCCATTGCGGCATCGAAAAAGTTCGCGGCGGATTTGGGCCTTGAGGAAGGCGATCCGATCTTGCGTATTTTGCGCTGCTATTTTGACGAGGATGACCGGCTGTTTGAAATTTCCGCTAGTTACCATCCCGGCGAACGATTTGCCTATTCGATGCATATCGAGGTCGACTGAGTGTTTCATTTGGGAAGGTCCGGCGCGTCCGACGGCTGCCATTTCTCTTCGGATTGAAATTTGAAAGCCGGAGCAATCTGGTGCGAACCATTTGCTTCGACCAATAATCCCCGTTTTCGCACAAAATCCTGATCAAGCGCTTCGCGGAAATCGAGCACCGGAGAGAATGCGACGTCCTTATCAGCGAACCATTGAACCCATTGATCGCGGCTTTTGGTCGCAAATATGCTGCGGAGAAACTCCACTAACGCCTGCTGCGGTTGCCCGGCCTCCATTTCGGCCAGCGGGAGCAAGTCGACCCGGTCGAGCGCGGTGAGCAGGACCTTTGCAAATTTCACTTCGCGCGCGCCCAGAACCACATGTTTGTGATCCAGAGTTTGATAGACATTGTAGAATGCCGCCCCGCCCAGCGAACGCTGCGCTTGGGATGATGGGGACTGGCCGCCTTGTATCGCATCGCCCGCAATATGGGCGCACCATGGCAGCATCGAGTCATACATGGCGATATCGACATAATCGCCGCACCCGGTCTTCTCGCGACCGAGCAACGCCATCAGCACGGCGGAGAGGCCGTTCAGGCCAGCCGCCATATCAGCAGAGGGTACGCCGGGCACAACCGGCATGCCATCGGGACCATCATTGACTGATAGAAAACCGGAAAGTGCTTGTACCGCCAGATCATGGGCCGGGTGATGCGCCATCTCCCCTTCCTGACCAAAGGCTGAAATGGAACAATAGACGATAGATGGGTTTTTGGCGGCTACCGCATCATAGTCGAAGCCCAGACGCTTCATAACGCCGGGTCGAAAACCTTCGATCATTACATCCGCATCCGCCAGCAATGCCCAAAGCTGATCCCGGCCATCGTCTGATTTCAGGTCCAGAGCGAGCGCTTGCTTGCCGCGATTGAGATTGCGGAACCAGACCGATTGACCAGCCTCGACGGGTTCCATTCCCCGCGCAGGATCGCCCGCTGGCGGTTCAACCTTGATCACTTCAGCGCCATGATCGGCCATCATCATTGTCAGCATCGGACCCGGCAGGAACAATGACAGATCGACGACTTTTATGCCGGACAACTTCCCCATCAGATCAGATCACTCCGCCGGCACGGAGCTTTGCAATGGCATCGCCATCATAGCCGATTTCACCCAATATGGCGTCGCTATCTGCACCCAGCAAAGGCCCAGCCTTATTGGGCAGCCGTTCGCCGTTCACTTTGATCGGACTGGAAAGCACATCCATTTCGGATTTGTCAGGATGGCTGATGGTGTCGCGCATGCCGATGGTTTCGAGCCAAGGATTATCAAGCGCCTGGTCGAGTTCATAGACCGGAGAAACCGGCACAGCCCCTTCCAGCAGTTGCAACCAATGTGCGACCGGTTGTGCGGAGAAAATTGCATCCAGCACCACGGAAAGCTCTGCGCGATTGGTCAGGCGATTGGCCGGCGTATCAAAGCGGGGATCGGCTAACAGCGCTTTCTGGTCGATCCGTTCGCATAATATGGTCCAGAATTTGGGTAACTGGGCCATGACAAACATCCAGCCGTCTGCGGCCTTGAACATCTGGCTCGGTGTGGCCGAGGGATGCGCGCCGCGAGGAGCACGGCCCGTCACGTCGTCTTCGTTCATATACCAGAGCGCCGGGTAGCTGGTCTGGTGCACCGCTGCGGACAGCAGATCGACATCGACATCGCAGCCTTCGCCAGATCTTTGTGCATCAAGCAAGGCGGCGAGCAAGCCGACCGCCATTTGCGTGCCGGACATGAAATCGACCATCGACAGGCCAAAGCGGACGGGTGGCCCGTCGGGCTCCCCGGTCAGTGCGCAGAATCCTGCTTCTGCTTGCATCAAATAGTCATAGCCAGGCCATTTTGCGCGTTCATTGTCGCGCCCGTAAGCCGATACATGGGCGCAGACGATCGCCGGATTGACCGCTTTTAGCGATTCATAATCAAGCCCGATTTTTGCCGGGACATCGCCGCGCAAATTGTTCGCCATGACGTGCGCGTCTTTGGCAAGCTTGTGCAGAATCTCAACTCCTTCGTCCGTACGAAGGTCCAAGGTCAAAGAGCGTTTGTTCAGATTGAAGCTTTGGAAATAGAGGCTTTCCTGATCGCGCAACCAATGCGGCCCGACATGGCGGGCGGTATCGCCGCCTTTGGGAGGTTCTATCTTGATAACGTCCGCGCCCAGCTGGGCGAGAAACATCGTGCCATAAGGACCAGCGCCATATTGTTCGGCCGACAGGACGCGAAAGCCCTTGAGAGGTTGTTTTACGCTCATGACGGCAAGACCGTCGACGATAGGAGAGCGGTGTTTGATGCCATTAAGCGGGATTCCTTTTTACCCATTGTTTCGAAATGATCATGCGCTGCATTTCATTGGTTCCTTCTCCGATACACATCAGAATGGAATCGCGATAATAGCGTTCAATGTCATATTCTTTCGAATAACCATAGCCGCCGTGAATGCGTAAGCCTTCTTCTGAATTTCTGACAGCGGCTTCGGAGGCAAAATATTTGGCCATGCCGGCTTCCATGTCGCATCGTTCACCGCGATCATAGGTTTTTGCGGCGTCCAGGGTGAGCAACCGTGCAGCGCGCGCACGCGTCACCATCTCGCCCAGTTTCAACTGGATGGCCTGATGCTCGCAAATCGGCTTGCCCATGGTTTCGCGCAGCTGGGCATATTCCGTGGCCAGTCGCAAAGCGCCTTCGGCCAGTCCCACGCCCCGCGCCGCGACATTGATGCGGCCGAGTTCAAGGCCGCCAGTGGCTTGGAAAAACCCTTTACCTTCGACCCCGCCAATCAGGTTTTCAGCCGGGATGCGGTAATTGTCGAACATCAATTCCGCGCTGTCGATAGACTTATAGCCGAGCTTGTCGAATTTTTTGCCGACGCCAAAGCCTTCGCCTTTTGGCGCAATCATCAAGCTCATGCCGTTATATCGTGGGTCTGCTTTCGGATCGGTTTTCACCAGCAATGCGAAACATTCGCCTTTGATACCATTGGAGATCCAGGTCTTGGTGCCGTTGATAACATAGTCATCGCCATCCCGAACTGCCGTTGTCCGGATCGCTTGCAAATCTGTCCCGGCATTGGGTTCGGTCAGCGCCAGTCCGCCGCGGATTTCGCCGCTAGCAAATTTCGGAAGCCATTTTGACTTTTGCTCTTCGGTACCAAAACGCTCGACCGCTGCCGCCATGATCAGGTGTGAATTTACGATACCGGTGATTGCCATCCAGTAAGAGGAAACATAGGCGATGATCTTTGCATAGGTTGTGGCCGGTAAACCCAGGCCACCATATTCCTCACCGATAGTGGCCCCAAATAGACCCATTTCAGCCATTTGAGCGACAAGCTTCTCGGGCCAGATATCGCCGTGATCATGTTCCATCACCACAGGCTTTACTTCGCCTTCGACCCATTTCTCGATCGCATCCAGGAAAGCGCGCTCGTCATCCGGATCGATTGTTCTGATTTGATTTGCGTTTACGGCACTAGCCATTTTCAAATTCCTTGTTAGCGGACTTTAATCGTCCGCACCGCCGAAGCCACGTTTCCAGATCAACATGGTGCGTTCAAATGTACACACCACTTTGTCATCCTGATTCTTGCCGATGGTTTTGACCATCACGATGCCCTGTTCTGGACGAGATGAAGACTCTCTTTTGTCGAGCACTTCGCTCTCTGCATAGAGGGTGTCGCCGGGAAATAGAGGATGAGTGAGACGGATTTTGTCCCAGCCGAGGTTGGCAACGGCCTTTTGGCTGGTGTCCGAGACGCTCATGCCAACCATCAAGGCGACCGTTAGCGGCGAGCAAACCAGCGGCTTTTTAAACTCTGTCTTCTTGGCAAATTCATAGTCAAAATGTGCCGGATGGGTGTTCATTGTCAGCAGGGTGAAATGCACATTGTCGGTGTCGGTAATCGTCCGGCCCGGGCGATGTTCGTAAATATGGCCGACTTCAAAATCTTCAAAATAGCGACCAAATGTTTCACGGAAACGTCCGGGACTGACTTCAATAACTCCATCACGCATGCTGTTTTTCCTTTGTCTGCATATTGTTCAAATTAGACGGATTGTATGATCCGCCGATATCGTTCCATGACCGGTGCTTCCAGCATCTGGCCATTGTGACTAATGGGTTTGCCGCCTGCCTGTTCATAGGCCGCCAACACTTCTCTCGCTTCGGCAAGTTCCGCCTCGCTGGGGCGCATTGCGGCTTGAATGGCGGTGATTTGTTTGGGATGTATGGCTGCCTTGGCGTGAAATCCCATGGCCTTTGCCTTGGTGCATTCGGCGGCTAGGCCAGCCTCGTTCGCCATGTCGATATAAGGCACGTCAATCGCCATCACCTTTGCCGAGGCGCAGCACATGATGAAGGCGCCTCTTGCGGCAAGCAACGGTTCCCATTCTAGCTTCGTTCCCAGCTCTGCAGAAAAGTCGCCGCCACCGAACATCATCGCAGTTACACCATGGCTCGCCGCAATGGGATCGCCAGCGCGCAGTCCTTTAACGGTTTCGATGAGCGGAACCAGCCCAGCGACTTTGTCTCCTAGGATATCATCGGCAATTTCCACTTCGCTCGGGCTTTCGACCATCGGCATGAAAACAAGCGCAGGCGCATGGTCGGCATTGGCCAATGCCAAAAGATCCGCAAGACCGGCAGCGTTTTTCAATCCGTTGATCCGGACCGCTGTCTTTTGCCGATCGAGATTGGCAAGCGCAGCCAGAACGGATTCGCGTGCGGTATCCTTTTGATCGGCCGGAACGGAATCTTCGAGATCAATGCAGATCATATCGGCACCGCTGGAAGCCGCTTTTTCATAGCGTTCTGGGCGATTTGCCGGCACGAAGAGAAAATTGGTAAAGCTGATCATGATGTCCAATATTGTAGATTGTTACGCAGCCCCTAAATTTGTCCGGACAAATATAAAGTCAACCCGAAAGTGAAATTAATCCGTCCTATTCGCTGGACGAGAAACTTCAGGGGAGGCCGGTTTGTCCGGGATGTCGCCGCGATCTGCTTGCCGCGACGACGTCGGCGCTGATCAAAATGGTTTGATGTTGCCCAGAAACGCTGTCGCGACCAGCAGCAGATATACGATCCACACCCATATCCGCGTTCGGTTCATGGTGTGGAGCAACGGGATTTCGGTTTCGTCGGAAGAACCGTCCGCGATAAGTTTGCCGAGCTGCGGCCCAACCGGTTTGAAGGCGACATCAATCATGATCGCTGCAGCAAAGATAAGTCCGAACATAAACGCCTTGGTGGCTAGCCAGAGCGGCGCAAGAGGCGCGCCCTGGGTGAGTGAAATCATGCCCAGACCGATGTAGAAGACCGTCAGGCCGATCGTAAGATAAGATTCAATTTTCTTATCGCGTGCGGCTCTTGCGGTTTGTTCATGCCTATGTGCATCCCAGACTAACCATAGCCAAAATCCGCCGACGGCCCATGCCGCGGCGAGTGCCCAGCCCGGCAAAACCCACCAGCCACCTGCATCAACCATGGTCAGCGTTAACGGCACCATCAAGGCCCAAGCCGTCCGGGGAACCATATCAAGATTGACCAGGAGCTGCAGCAATACCAGCCGTTGTGGCAGGTCATATTTGTCGCGTTTGCGAAAATGCTGTCCTAGCATGAACACGCCAACGTCGGCGCCCAGCCACAACACGAACAGGATTATGTGTACGAAAACCAAAAGCTGATAAAAACTGACCGTCATGAAATCCATAATATTATTCCCCAATGCGCTCTTTTTGCCACAGATAATCACCCAAATGAATAGGTAGCGAATCAAATTCTTGCCAAATTGTATACACTATGTAAATTTGTCCGGACAAATAATAATGGTCCGGGAGTTTGATATCGTGAAAAAATCACTGCTTGCATCAGCGGCATTAGCCAGCCTCACAGTTTCTTTTCCAGTGTTCGCGCAGTCTGCGAATGAAGACGAAGTCACCGATGGAGGTGGCCTTGGCATTATCGTGGTTACGGCCCAGCGCCGTGAGGAAAGCGTTCAAACTATTCCTATTTCCATCAGTGCATTCGATGAGGAGGAGCTGCTCCGCAGAGGTGTTTCCAATGCATTGGAAGTGGCGCAGTTTGTCCCCAACCTGGTTGGTTTGAACAATACGGGCCTGGGTTCTGCGAACTCTTATTATCTTCGGGGCGTCGGCAATAGCGAGACGATTCCGACATTCGATCCGCCGATTGGTACCTATGTCGACGACATTTATCTGAGTCGGCAAAATGCCAACAACCTCTCATTATTCGATGTGCAGCGGCTGGAAGTGCTGCGTGGTCCTCAAGGGACTCTGTTCGGGCGGAACACAACAGGTGGTGCGATCAATGTATTCCTGAAGGAACCCGGCAATGAATTCGCCGGTTTTGTCGAAGCGGGCTATGGCAGCTACGAAAAATATATGGCGCGTGGTTCCATCGACTTGCCTTTGGCAGATAGCTTTGCGGTCAAGGTTTCCGGATATTTTCAGGAAGACCAAGGCTATGCCCAGAACACGACCACGGGTGAGCGGGTCAACGAGAGTGATGGTTGGGGCGTTCGGCTCGGCTTCCGCGGCGAACTGTCTGACACAGCCCGGTGGACCGGTTCCTATATGCACACCCGTTCTGAGGGCGCGAACATATTGAATTTCGATTGCGATCCGGCCAATCCGTCCAATTGTGATGGTCGCTTTGTGACCACCGGCTATACCGAAGGCGGGAATTTCGGAGGCCTTTTCACCGGCAAGAAAAATGATTTCGGGCTTGGCAACAAGACGGACATGGATTTCGTTTCATCCAATTTGGAACTTGGTAGCGGTGAAGATATTTCGGTCAATATTATCACCGGCTATGTCTACACGACGCAGGATTATGCGCTTGATTTTGCCGATGGTCGCGGTTTGCCCAGCCTCTCAAATGATACTCCGCCGGTCGCGGGCTATCTTCTTGGCGGATTTACCATCGCCAATGAAGGCGAATTTTCTCAGTTCACACAGGAAATCAAAGTCAATGCGTCACTTGGTGACGGATTGATCGATCTTGTTGGTGGTGTTTATTATTTCGAAGAGGATAATTACAGCGACTTTGGCGACCAGTTTTCTCTTGCAACATTGCCATTTCCGCCTTTTACCGTAGTACCTGACGGCTTCCCTCTGATCTTGGCGGATCGCACTCTGCGTAATTCGACCAAAGCTTATGCAGGCTATTTGCAAGGCGATCTCAACGTTACCGACCGGATCAAATTGACCGCCGGTATTCGCTATACCGATGAAACCAAAAAGTTCAGTATCAGTGACAATCGGGCAAGTTGTAACGATGGCTCGCTCGAGGCAAGCTGTATTGACGACCGGAACCTCACGGCAGCCAATGGCGTGGCGATCCCGCAAACTCAGACAACCAAAATCTGGACGCCTCGATTTGCCGTCAACTTTCAGGCCAATGACGATATGCTGTTTTTTGCGTCCGCGACACGCGGGTTCAAATCTGGCGGCTGGAATGCGCGTGGCACGGCGCCGAGCGAGCTGCTGCCTTTCGGACCGGAAACCGCTTGGAATTACGAAGCTGGCATCAAATCGGAATTGTTGGATAACCGGCTGCGTGTCAATCTGACGGCCTATTTGCTGGACGTGGCCGGTTTGCAAACGCCGTCCGCGTTCACCAGAGCAAATGGTTCTATTGCCTTCATCACCCGTAATTTTGCGGATTATGAGAATAAGGGCATTGAACTGGAAGTCAGCGCGGCGCCGGTTGATGGGCTGAACTTGTTCGCATCATTCGGTTATCAGGACGACAAATATAAAATTGATGCCGATGCACCCTTACTCGATGCATTTGGTGTCAGTTCCGTTGCCAGCCAACAGGCGGGATGTCTTGCGCAACTGGCAGCCAATCTCGTTCCGGGTGGCGGCCCGGCGGAAGCATCCAATTGCGGCGTGGGTATCGTGGCTGCGGACGGCAGTCTGGCAGAACCGGTCCGGACGCCGAAATTCAACTTGGCAATCGGCGGTAGCTATGAGGCAGATCTTGGCGGCGGTCTTTCGTTGATCCCGTCGGTCAACGCGAGCTGGCGTGACAAGAGTGAAGTGGGGACAAGCCAGTTCAGCCTGTACAGCGGATCGATCACCAGTTCTACCGGGACGACGTTTGCGTCCAACCCGTTCGGCGGTGATTTTATCACTGGTTCGTTCAGCGACAGCCGCTGGATCGTCAATGGCAATATCACCCTGCAAAGCGATACGGGTTGGTCGCTGTCTGCTGAATGTGCAAATTGCTTTGACGAAGAAGCGATTGAATCGGCGCTTGCCAACTACAGCTATCTCAACCCGCCGCGCACCTTCCTGATCAAGGGGCGGTTCGCCTTCTAAATCTATAGCAATCAGATCCATCTGTTGAAAAAGGCGAGCCGTTTCGGTTCGCCTTTTTTGTTCTGGCATAATAGACTGGCCACGGTATAGTTGTCCGGACAAATTATTTCAGTGAGGACATATGGAAGCAAGCACAGAAGAACGCGGCGAATTTGCCCTTGGTTGGAAGGTGCTGTTCGCGAGCGCAATCGGTGTGGCTTGCGGTGCATCTCCGGTTCCCTTCAATGTTATCGGTTTTACCGTTGAACCGCTAATCGCCGAATTTGGCTGGACCCGAACCCAGATCGTAATGCCCATCACAATCTTCGGGGTGATTGCTGCTTTGTTGGCACCATTTTTCGGTTCATTGGCGGATAAATATGGCGTCCGTAAAGTCGCGCTCTATTCCTTGCTGGCTTTCGGCATTTCCTTTGGCATGATTGCGCTGACGCCCACCGCGCAAGTGACTTCGACCCTCTATATTTATTACGCGCTTTGGGTGTTGGTGGGACTGGTGGGTATCGGTTCTACTCCGGTTAGTTGGAGCCGGGCAATCAACCTCTGGTTCTACAAGCATCGCGGTCTGGCGCTGGGCATATTGTTGATGGGTACAAGCCTCGCCGCGATTTCCGTGCCAAAGCTTGCTGTGTGGGGGATCGAAAATTACGGGTGGCGTTCGATGTTTGCGATCGTCGCGACCTTGCCGTTGATCATCGCGCTGCCGATCGGATATTTTCTGTTCCGTGAACCGCGAACGGACGAGCGGCCGAAAGCGATCGGCGGGGCGAGCGGCAATCTAACCGGTGTGACGCTGAAAGCTGCATTGAAAGATTACCGTTTCTGGCTGATCTGGGTTTCCATCGCGATTGTCGCAGGTTCCTTTGGCGGTGCATTCATCAATTTGCCCACCATGTTGTCTGATCGCGGGCTCGAGGCGCAAACCGCTGCGTCGGTCATGGGCGTTTTGGGAATCGGCATTTTTTCTGGCCGTATCATAACCGGAATGTTGCTTGATCGTTTCTGGGCCGGTTTTGTCGCCTTCCCGTTGCTCTGCTTACCGGCGCTATCCTGCTATATTTTGCTCGGCGACAATATCACCTTCCCGATGGCGGCCGTCGCTGGTTTTCTACTTGGCTTTGCCGCTGGAGCCGAAAGCGACCTTATCGCCTATCTGACCGGCCGCTATTTTGGCATGGCCAACTATGGCAAGGTTTACGGCATGCTATATATGCCTTTCGGATTTTTCTCCGCCTTGTCGCCCATCATATATGCCAATGTCAGGGACACGACGGGAAGCTATGATCCGATATTGTCCGTGGCGATGTTCGCGTTCTTCATTGGCGGGGGGCTTCTGCTGCTGCTTGGCCGTTATCCCGACAACCTGCCAGAAGCGGAAACACCGACCACTGGAAATCTTGCAATGGAGGCAAGTTAATGGCTACCAATGTTAATCTGAGCGCGACCGACCATATTGCTGAAACCGGTGTAACGGTTTTGACGGACGCCGACCTGCTCGATTTCTATGCCCATGATATTTACCAGCGCGGTGCGGATTTGCTCGCAGTGGTAAGGCCAAAAAACAAGGATGAGCTGGCGGCGGCTATCGCGGCGACCACTGCGCAAAATATCGCCGTGATCCCGCGCGGTGGCGGGATGAGCTATACCGGTGGATATACATCGGATCAGCCAGGCGCAGTGCTGTTCGATCTGGCGGCGATGGACCGGATATTGGAAATCAACGAAACTGATATGACGGTTACGGTTGAGGCTGGCTGTACATGGGCCACTCTCTATGAGGCTCTGCAAGCAAAAGGCCTGCGGACGCCGTTCTGGGGCACATTGTCGGGCCTGAAAGCCACTATCGGTGGCGGTATGAGCCAGAATGGCGTGTTTTGGGGATCGGGCCGCTATGGCACGGCAGTAGAAACATGCCTCGCAATGGAAGTGGTGTTGGCGGACGGCACGATCCTGAACACGGGTGCCAATTTTACCCGACCTTATGGTCCCGATCTGACTGGCATTTTTTTGGCCGATACTGGGGCTTTAGGCATGAAGGCGACGATCACGCTGCGTCTGATCCCCGAGGCTGAGGCCCATGGCTATGCAAGTTTCAGTTTTGAAAGCCATGCAGATACGCTCGCCGCATTGGCAGAGATTGAACGATCCGGTGTCTCGACCGAATGTTTTGGCTTTGACCCCGGCTTGAATGCCATCCGCATGAAGCGGGATAGCTTGGGCAGCGACGCGAAAGCGCTGGGCCAGATGATGAAGAAACAAGGCTCGGTTTGGGGTGCGATCAAAGAAGGCGCCAAGGTAGTTGCAGCCGGACGCGACTTCATGGACGAAGCCAAATTTTCTCTGCACGTCTTGACCGAAGCGCGCCTCCAGGTGGCGGCAGATGATGACCTAGGGCGCGCACGGAAAATGGCACTGGCCCACGGTGCCACCGAGACGGAAAATACGATTCCCAAAATCATCCGCGCCAACCCATTTGGTCCGCTGAATTCAATGTTGGGGCCGGAGGGACAAAGATGGGCGCCGATACATGGCCTGTTGCCGCATTCCAAGGCGATCGCATGTTATGATGCGATCAAAGCCCTGTTTGCCGACCATCAGGAAGAAATGGACAGCCTCGGCATATCTACCGGTACATTGGTGTCGTCAGTCAGTGGCTCGGGCGCGATCATCGAACCCTGTCTATACTGGCCTGATGCCGCCAATCCGCTCCACAAGGACAGCGTTGAAGATGCCCATTTAGCGAAGCTGCCACAATTACCTGCCAATCCCGCAGCTTGGGCGTTCGCGCAGAAAATGAAGCAGGCGCTGGTTGATCTGTTTTTTGACCAGGGCGCAACGCATTTCCAGATTGGCAGGGCCTATCGCTATCGTGATAGTCTTGATCCGGCGGCGGATGCTTTGTTGGTTGATCTCAAGAAGTCCCTGGACCCCAAGGGGCTGATGAATCCAGGAACTCTGGGTTTCTGACGGGCGATGGATTTTGATCGCAGACAGATGTTGGCGGGGGCAATATGCGCTTCGACGCCGACAACAGTTTTTGCGGCGATAGCGAAAGATGGTGGTGATGAGAGCATGACAGATCGCAAAATATATGCAGCGGTGGCGATGCAACTCGCAGCGAAATCGGTGGAGAAGACACCGGACAAAGCCGCTGCCCGTGCCCAGATGCTGGCGATGATTGGTGATGTTGAAAGCAAAATTCATTCTGCCACCATCTTCATCAAGCAATATGCCGGCAATCCGGTGAAACTTGCGGTTCTGCCTGAATATCTTTTGACCAGCTATCCCGGACGTATTTCTATTCCCGATTTCGCGGACAAGGCTGCGTTGGAGGTAGATGGTCCGGAATATGACGCGCTGGGCGGAATGGCACAGCGGCTCCAAATGCATGTCGCTGGCAATGCCTATGAGGTGGATAAGAATTTTCCCGGCCTCTATTTCCAAACGAGTTTCATTGTAGCGCCGTCCGGTGATGTTGTGTTGCGTTATCGGCGGCTGAATTCAATGTTCGCTCCAACGCCCCATGATGTCTGGTCGAAATATCTCGATATTTACGGGATCGACGGGGTGTTTCCGGTCGCGAAAACGGAAATTGGTAATTTGGCAGCTATTGCGTCTGAAGAAATACTCTATCCCGAAATCGCGCGTGCCCATGCGTTGCGCGGGGCGGAAATATTCGTCCATAGCAGCTCCGAAATCGGCTCTCCACTCGACACGCCAAAGGATATTGGCAAGCGCGCCCGCGCGCAGGAGAATATGGCATATGTCGTGTCGGCCAATACCGCAGGGATCGAGAATACGAGCCTGCCTCTGGCCTCTGCCGACGGCAATAGTATGATTGTCGACTATAAGGGCAGGGTGCTGTCCGAATCCAATAGTGGTGAGACATTTACCGCTTTTGCGGACATTGATCTGGGTGCTTTGCGGGCTGCGCGGCGGAAGCCGGCGATGACAAATTTTCTCGCACGTCAGAGACTCGAGCTTTTTGCCGCGACCTACGGAGATATTGAGATACAAGGTGCCAACGGCTTGATGAAGGATGGAAAGGTGCAGATTCCTGACCGCGACTATTTTCTGCGGACTCAGGAAGAAGTGATTGAACGTATGATCAAGGATGACCTGATATGAGCAGCGACGAAAAGCTCGATGTAGCGCCTCCATATAACGCCGTTGCGCAGCATGGCGTTTCACCAGTGGCATCGCATGATGAAATCGCCCGCTTTGATTTTCTCGCCAATTTCAACAAATTCCTTTCTGGTGCTCTGGGTCCCGGCAACAAGCTCGCCTATGACAATCGCGTGTTGCCGAAGTTTGAAAAAACCCATGGGCGTGAACCGAAGGACCGGTTCGAAATCCGCCATGCGATGAATGAGGATCCGTTTCATCAATTCTGGTCAGCGCTGAAACGCAATTCGATGGAAATGCGCCAGCAAAATGGTCGCGCTCTGGTGCTGCGACAGATAGACGAGCTCAATGCCAAGGCACGGCAGTTTAACGAAGGTCGGGATTCGCTAGAACTCAACCCAGAGGTCGAGATTCCCCGCTATCAAAATGCCGTTGATATCCATTGTATGCCGGGCAGCTATCATGGTGAAGAGCATCCGGGTGACGTTTCCGCCGGTGCCAATTATGATAGCGGGATATTTGCGACCACGGCTGGTGGTCTGGGTGCGCTATCCGACGGCGGCGGGCAGGCTTTGGTTGACTGGATCGGCAAGCAACGTCCGGGCTGGGAACCGCGCCGGGTGCTCGATATCGGTTGCACCATCGGCCACAATATCGTTCCGCTGGCTCTTGCTTTTCCCCATTGCGAAATCATCGCGATTGATACGGCGGCGCCGATATTGCGCTATGCCCATGCCCGGGCGCAGTCCCTGGGGGCGACCAATATCAAATTTATTCAAGCAAATGCCGAAGATTTGTCGCGCTGGGAAGACGGGACATTTGATTGGGTGCAGACGACGATGTTCTTGCACGAAACCAGCGGCAAGGCGCTGCCCAAAATCCTCTCCGAAGGCTATCGCGTGCTCGCCGATGACGGTTTGATGCTGCATCTCGAACAACCTGAATATCATGATGGCATGCCCTTATTCGAGCAATTTTTGCGCGATTGGGATGCGTTTAACAATAATGAGCCTTTCTGGTCGTCGATGCACAGTCTCGATATGAAGGGGCAGATGGTCGCTGCGGGCTTTGGCCGGGAAGAATTGTTCGAAACCGGCGTGCGCGCTGTGGTTGACCGGGAAATCTTTCCCGAAGCGCCGACCGGCGAGGATGAGGATCATGGCCGGGCAGCCTATTGGCACGCATATGGTGCTTGGAAGAATTCCGAACAAATGCAGGAGGCAGCAGAATGAGCGACGCAGCATTTGATTGGATGGCTGCGGCCAACAAAAAGGCAAAAGGCAAGCGCCCCGAATATTTCGAAAATCCTCAGGACGAACGTCTGCTTTCTATCTTGATGGCGGTCGTCGGCGAAGTATCAGTGTTGCGGGAACGTATGGATACGGTCGAGCGCCTATTGGACTCCAAAGGCACGATTTCCCGAGCAGATATCGAGAGCTATGTGCCGGACAAGCAGGCGGCTTACGAGCGCGGCGTGATGATCCGCGAATATATCTATCGGGTGATGCGGGGCCCGCAGCAGATGGTCGAAGAGCTTCAGCAGGCAGAACCGCCTGTGGAAGACGTCAGCCGGGAACTCAAAGATATTTGAATGAACGAGGGTCGGGGTTCTGACCCTAGAACGGTTTCACCGCTCCAAGGAAGCAGACACCGGAAATCGTGATCCAGTAGATATAGGCGGCAAAGCGTGCCTGCGCGATTTCCCGTTCCAAGGCCGCTTCTTGCGCAGCATCCGGACCCTGAGCCAAAACCCTGAATCTTTCCGTCCAGCGGCGCATGACCAGCCGAAGGAAAAGGCCGATGCACAAGGCGAAAGCATAGAGCGCGATTTTGGAAGGATACCAATGGCTGCCTTCACCGGTTTCAATGGGGCCGCTACCCTGAAAGGCGAGGAAGGAAATGATGAACAGCGAGAGGATTAGCGGATAGCGTAATTTTTCTTCCAACATGGTGACCTTCACACCGATATCGGTTTCCCGTTTGAGAAACGCGGTCCAAGTCATTGCCAGCCAGATTGCAAAGAACAGCCACATCCACCATATCCCGGCACCATCAAGCATCGGGACAAAACCGTAAAGCTTGCCCATATGGAGCCCCAGCGGGAGCAGCAGGACAATGCCGGTGCGTGCCAATATGTCGATGCGATAGGCGGTTTCCATATGCCGCCGGCGTTCCTCCAGTGAGAGGTCGCGATTGGTGACATTATAGCTTGTCTGGAACACGCCCCATTCACCGCCCAGCCAGTAGACCATCGCCAATATATGTACCCAGCGCAAAATGCTTAGTTCATTTGTGGTCAGAAATTCCATAGCCTGCGTTCCATCTATCGCCAAAAACAGTGAAGTTAATTTGTCCGGACAAATTCCCCTTGGCATTCGGATAATCGGCTGGCATGACAAAAACAAGGAGAAATTGGCATGAAGCATAGAGTGATCGAAGGGCGGCTAGAATATACGTCCCGGAAGCCAGAGATGAAGGGGAAGAACCGGGGTTTTGAGACGTTCATGTTCACTCGCCACGGTGATGGTAAGGTGACGATGCGTGCCCATTGTGAGATCTATGAGCCCGAACCCACCGTGATGCGCGATATCATCTATGCGCTGGACGAGCATGATCAACCGATGGACCTTCATGTCCGCTTGACCGTGGGTGATGCTTTCATGGGGTCTGGCTGGATGCGCTTCGATGGCAGTCATATCGAGATGGAAAGCTATGGCCCTTCTATCGGCCGCTTGTCGCAGCGGGTGGAGGCAGAATTGCCGCTGACCGGCTTTGGGACGCACCCAATTGTGTCTGACGGTTATATGCTCTCTACACTGGATTGGGACGCGCAGGATAAAAGACTCCTGAACTGCTACCTGCCTTCGCCTGACCACCGCGGCGCCACACCGCCGCAGATTGCACAGGTGAAAATCGGCGCGCTATATCTTGGCAAGGAAAAGGTCACCGTTCCGGCTGGAACCTTCCAGTGCAAGCATCTGCAATTCATCGATGACTCCAGCATCATACCGGGGACGGGCGGCATGGCTGGCGAACACCCACCCTATGACGTTTGGATCACCGACGACGACGATGGTATTTTCGTTCAAGGCGGGGTCGGCGGTTATATGATGACTTGGTATGAACTGACAGAATTGAAGCGCTAGGGCGGGATCATAGGCTGTGAAAATATTGATCATCGGTGCTGGTCTTGGGGGGCTCACCGCTGCAATTGCTCTGCGGCAGCAGGGGATTGATGTTGAAGTTCATGAAGCCGCGAATAGGCTAGAAGAAACCGGCGCCGGACTGACCCTTGGCCTTGGCGCGCAGCATGTTTTTCGCGCGCTCGGTGTTCAGGGCGCCGTTGCCGCGAGATCCTGCCCGGCGGGTGTTCTGCCCTTTCTCCACTATCAGAACGGCCGCCTGTTGATGGGTGATTTTGATCATGGTGATGGTCGTGCAGATGACGGCGAAGCCGACATTATACGCCATATCTACCGTGCGGACCTGCAGCAGGTGCTGATTGACGCGCTGAAGCAATTGGGTGGCCCGATCTATACTGGGCATAAATTGGTCGATTTCGATGAAGCGGATGGTCAGATCACCGCGAGATTTGCCGATGGCGCCCTAGCAAAAGGAGACTTGCTGGTTGGCGCCGATGGCGTTCGGTCTGCGGTTCGTGCGATGCTCAGGCCCGGTGACGAACCACGCTTCACGGATCATGTTGCCTATCGCTTTCTGGTACCGATGCGCGAGGCTGATCCGTTCATGCAACTGGGCCGCAGCGCTATATTCATTGGCCCGGAGCGGACCTTCAACCGCTACACGATGTGCAATGGCGAGATCGTTAATTGTGCAGGTCTGGCGGAGACGAAGGAACCGGTGCCAGAGGGCTGGTCCACGGGGGCATCAAAAAGTGAATTGGCAGAAATATTTGCTGGTTGGCATGAAGATGTCGTGGGCCTGATCGGCCATGGCTCGAATATCATCAAATGGGGGCTTTATGATCGCAAGCCGCTCGCGAAATGGTCGCGGGGACGGACGACCCTATTGGGTGATGCGGCGCACGCGATGCTGCCGTTTCTGGGCATGGGTGCCGCCATGGCGATTGAAGATGGCTATATTCTAGCCAAGGCTCTGGTACTGGATTCCGATATCGATGGGGCGCTTGCCCGCTATGAAAGCGCGAGAAAGCCGCGCACCGAAAAAGTGCATGCGGCATCGATCATTCAGGGAAAAGTGACGCAGGCGATCGATCCCGACAAGTTTAAACCGGCCTCTGCACCGATGAACAATATGGAAATGATGGCTTTTAATCCGGTGACCGCGACCATTTAGAACATCATCATTCAATCCATGCGGATCAGAATTTTTCCAAAATGCGTGCCGCTCTCAAGATGGCGAAAAGCGGCCGGTGCATCCGCAAAAGCAAATTCCTGATCGACCGGAATGCTGATGCCATGTTCCGCGATTGTCGCGACCGCCGCCGCCATCATTGCGCGGCTACCAGAGGCAATTCCCTTGATCGTCAGATTCTTGCCAATGATATCACCCTGATTGGCGCTGGCGGTTGCTTGTGGTGTGCCCGACAATGCCCCCAGCGTACCAATTCGGCCGTTCACCGCCGATGCCGCAACCGTTTCTGCAAGGGCAGGAAAGCCCAGCGTGTCGACAACGACATCGGCGCCGCGCCCCCCGGTTTGTTCCCACAAGGCTGCTGCCCAATCGGGGCGGTCGCGATAGTTGATCGCAAAGTCTGCACCCATGTCTTTTGCCCGCGCCAGCTTCTCGTCGCTGGATGAAGTGATCGCGAAGTCCGCGCCCAGTGCTTTTGCCAGATGCAAAGCGAAGATTGATACACCGCCGGTCCCTTGGGCTAGCACAAGCTCGCCGGGTTTGACCGCGCTGAAGGCAACCATTGCGTGCCAGACGGTGCCCGCGACAACGGCCAGAGATGCTGCCGTTTGATCATCGACTGCAGCGGGCAGGGCTATGGTGGAAGCAGCAGGAAGCGTCATTTTCTCTGCCAGCCAGCCATCAGCGGTAACGCCGAGATCCGCACCGAATATACCGAAATTATAAGGCCCATCGAGCCAGTTCAGGAAATGGGGCGCTATGACCCGGTCGCCGACGTTGAAGCCGGATACGCCCTCACCAACCGCTTCCACCACGCCCACACCGTCGGAAAGAGGAATGCGATTTTCCGGAAGATCGTTACCATAGTGACCGCGCAGCACCATAAGGTCGCGATAATTGAGGCCGGACGCGACTGTCTTGACCAGTAATTCTCCTGCCCCGGCCGTGGGTTCATCACGTTCCGCGATACGCAAACCATCAATTCCGGTGCGCGCACCAATTTCCCAAACTTTCATCAATTATGCTCCTTCGCGCAGTGGCGCAAAAATACGGTTTATAAATACTTTCATTTTGGCTTCCCGGTCTTCAGGTGTCGGTTCTCGGCCTTCCAATGTCATCAGCCGTTCCTCCTGAACCCACATTTCCTGTGCCATGTTCATGATGACGGCAACGAAACGGTCCATACCGGGATCGTCGAAAAATATCGGCTTGCCATCGGCGCCATAGATATCGTTTGGCGTATCGTCGGGTTTGAAAACGGGTTCAGCCATTATCGTTTCCAGGCCCCGAAACCGAACCACATAATGCCCTCTGCCAGCCTGCCGGTTGTTTCGCTATCCACCGCATTGGCATCTTCATCGGCAATTGCATCGGTCACCGCATCGGCACCGTAAATACCGATGCTAGGCACGACGAATTGAAAATAGTCATCCGACCCGAAGCCACCATTTTCACATAGATTCTTGGGGTCTTCGTCGCGAAAGCCCTTGTAAAAAGGCTCGCTATTATACCAGCTGTCCCAATCGAGATAGAAGCCATCAAAGGCATTCATCTGGCCGTTGGGCGGCAATTCCATGTGCAGCAACATGCCGCCGGGTTTGAGGACGCGATAGGCTTCCTTGAAGGCCGCAGCGCGTGCTTTTTTGGAAAGCTCGTGCAGGAACATGGACGAGAAGACGAGATCGAAACTATTGTCTTCATAGTCCAGCGCCTCGGCCGACATTTGTTTAAAGTGGACTTCCTGATTCTGCATCTTGGCCCGCGCGGAGGCATAGCGCAGCCCGCCTGCCGCCGCGTCAATGGCTTCGACACGGGCGTCCGGATAGGTCTGTTTCCATGGCAGGGTATTGTGACCAATGGTGCAACCGGTATCTAATATACGTTCCGGTTTGAAGTCCGGGAATTTTCCGGAGACATAGGCGGCCATGGACAGGCCAATATCATCCAGATTCGTGCCCATCAGGCCCATAGAAAAGACCGCTAGCCCCTGATCATAAACCGCGCCGGCCTCAAGAGATTCACCGCCTCTGGTATAGCTTCCCGGCATCAGGTGGACTTCAATGGCATCCACGTTGCGCGGGATATCAAGATCGGGATCGAGCGTCACCGAACCGGATGCATTGTCGACCTTTACGGCCTCTGCTTCCATACGGTCGATATCGCGTTCCACCACGGCGCCTGCGGCATTCCAGACCATCTTCTGTGCCTGGACCCGCATTGCGGAATAGATATTGAAGGCGGTGTCACCGCGCAGGGCCTGATGTGCTTCGTTGCTGGTTTCCGGCGCGCGACCTGTCTTTCGGGCAAAGGCGGGAGCTGCGCGCTTGTCATAGGCTGTCCTTAGATCCCCTGCGAGATCATTGAGAATGAACGAACGGATGCCTGATACAAAATGCCCCCTCGCTGCTTCGTCAGGGTTGAGGTTCGGCTTCATTGGATGTTGCAATTCAATGCCCATTTTTCACACTCCTATGTCACTCGTTTTTCGTCACATAAAGTTCGACGATATGGCGCGCCATCCTTGAACCACTGCCAAGTGCGCGCTCTTGATCTGCCGTCTTCGGCGATCTCGATCATCTCCGTATAGCGTTCGCCCGGCGCATCTTTTCGGTCAAGTCGCAATAATATCAGGCCGTCGCTCTCCCAGCCATAGCCAGAGAACCGGTCGGTATCCCAATGGAGCTTTCCATCGCGGTAGACGCCACCAAATTCAAAATGCTGTTTGCGTCCGTCGGCCCAGATCAAATCATTATGCTGGATATAGGCAAAGTCACCATCATCCGGAAATTCGCAATGGGTGAGGGTGCGATGCTCGTCCAGAATATTGCCTTCATCGTCCTGATGACGGTAGATGCCATCCCAATGGCCCTCATGCGCCAGCATATTCGGCATATGCTCCGTCATCAAAACGCGCCAACCGGTCATTGGCCATTGCTTCCGGCAAAATTCTCTTCAGCGAAATCCTGAATGCGGGCCGGTGCCGCGGTCTGTTCGATGAACGCCTGTTGACGGAAGAAACGGGTAAGGCCGCTTTCTCCCATGCGGGACGGTCCCATGCCCGACATTTTGAAACTGGAATTTTCCGCGTCCCAGACCATTGCGGTCATCGAACCATCGTTGATTGAAATGGCCCCGGCCTCGAGCCGCTCGCCGACGGCTTTTGCTTCTTCTGCCGTTCCGGCCAGAACGGCGGCAGATAAACCATAGATTGAGTCATTGGCTTGCGCGATGGCGTCTTCGACATTGTCAAATGCAATGACCGGCAGCACCGGCCCGAAGCTTTCGTCCCGAATGACGGCCATATCCGGCGTTGCATTTGCGATCACTGTTGGCCGTAAATAGGTTCCTCCGCCCAGCGTCTCGACCGTGCCCCCGGTCAGAACACGGGCGCCTTTTGCCTTTGCTTCGGCGATCTGTTCACCAATCTTGCGGCCCTGCGGCGCAAAGATAAAGGGCCCGATTTCGCCCTGGTTCATGTCGGGATAGTTGAGGCGGACTTTCTCCGCTTCGGTGACCAGTGTTTCCAGGAACCGGTCATATATCTCGCGCGCCACGTAGAGTCGTTCGATCGACTGGCAGGCTTGGCCGGTTGCCAATATACTTGCGCGGAGAGCAGTTTTCGCGGCTTCGACCGGATCGGCGCTGGCCAATATGATCATCGGGTCCTTGCCACCCAGTTCAAGATTGGCGGGGATAAATGCCTCTGCTGCGGCAACCGCGACCTTGCGGCCGGTTGCGACCGAGCCGGTGAAGCAGACATAATCGACATGGGCAACGAGTGCCTCACCGGTGGCCGCATCACCAAGGACAATCTCCAGTACGTCGGCAAGTTCCGGAACCTCGGCTATGCTGGCGCGCAATGGATCGACAAATCGCGGTGTTATTTCAGATGGCTTGATCAGTGCCGCACAGCCGGCAAATAGCGCTGGAATGGCATCGATAGTGCTGAGGATTATCGGGAAATTCCACGGCGCAATGGCGCCAAATAGGGGAAATGGCACGAGTTGCGTGCTGTACTCGACAGTGGGGTTTGCCGAAGCAACGTTCGATGGCGAATGGCGCGCTATGATATCAGGCGCCTGCGCCGCCCAGCGTCTTATCGTGTCGGGTAGGCTGCCGACTTCAATCGCGGAAATCCCGGCGCGGCCTGTGTCGACCGTGAGCTGTTCGACAATGGCACGGGCATGTTTTTCGATGGCATCGGCCCAGCGCAGCATGATTGTGCTGCGCTCGCTGATCGACATGGCGGCCCAGCGCGGTTGGTTTTTCCGCAAGCGTTTAGCAGCAGCAGCCACCCCTGCACGGTCAACCGGTTCCAAAATATGGTCTATTTCGCCGGTGCGGGGGTTGCGGACTTTCACTGTTGTGCGCTCCAACTGTCGATGATGGCATCGCCGCGGGCAAAACCGATGTCCGGTCTGTCGGCAAAACTGGCGATCAGCGCCTCAAAGGCGGCGATGCGGTAGGGCAGGCCCATGATGTAAGGCGTCAGATGCATTGGCATCATCCGTCCGCCAAATGTTTTTGATTCGCCGAGCAACCAATCCGCTGCGTCTCTCATTTGCTGGGCGTAGCTATCCACGGAATGCTGTTGCACATTGACGATCTGGCGGTCCGACAACTCATGATTGAGCGGAAGATTGGTGATAGGACCAGCCTCCGTTTGGAACGCATACGGCAGTTCGTCATTCACCCAGTCGCACATATAGTCGACGCCTGCCTCGGCAAGCAGTCTGGCGGTGTTAAAGCTTTGCGACCGGGCAATGGAGAGCCAGCCGCGTGGCCGCGTTCCGGTGACTTGCTCCAGCGTGTCGAGCGATCCGGTGATCAAGGCCTGTTCGTCTGCCTCGCTCATGCCGCTGGCAATCGTGCCGTTCATGTCGGTGCTATGGGCGATAATCTCGTGCCCGCCCGCGATGATGTCGGCAATGAGTTCGGGATAGCGCTCGGCAATGGCGCTGTTGGTCGCGACCGATATTTGTACACCGGCTTTCTCAAATGCGCCCAGCAGGCGGTAAATGCCAATGCGGGTTCCATATTCCCGCGCCGTATAATGGCGATAGTCGGGATAGGCGGTCGCCATATGGCCCGGCGCCCGGAATGGATCATCCTCCGGAATCATCGGGAAATATTCGAGGCTGATGACCGGCCAGATCAGCAACTTCTTCGCATCTGGCCATTGCAGCGGCTTGCGTTCGAAAAATTGCGAATAGGGATAATAGTCATGGTCCATCCCGCGGCCACGTTTGGGATATTCGAGATAGCTCGGGTCCAAGCTCATGCCATTTGCTCCCGGAAATGATCCACGATGTCGCCGGCCTTGGTGATCCAGGCTCTGCCGTCGCCAGCAATATGTTCCAGCACCGATTCGAAGGCGCCGATGCGGTGTGGCTGGCCAATCAGATAGCTGTGCAGCGGGATGCACATGACGGTTCCCGACTGTGTGCCTTCGCCGGCAAGCCGGTCATATTGCCGGATCAGCGTATCCGCATATTCGCGTGGCGACATATTGTAGATGAAGAAGCCATAGTGATCGTTGACCTCGAGACTATAGGGAATGGCGGCCAGCTTCCCTGATTTGACCTTCACATCGGTCGGCTGGTCGTCATGATAGAGGTCGCATGTATAATCGAGGCCATATTCGGCGATGAGGTCGAGCGTGCGGGGTGTATGGGTGAGAGCCGGTGCGAGCCAGCCTCGGATCCGCTGGCCGGTCGTGCGCTCCACGGTTTCGATACTATCTTCGATGATTGCGCGTTCCTGCGCCTCGTCCATCCCATAGCTATAGCGCGTGTTATATATGCCATGGCTGAAAAATTCCCAGCCGCGCTGGCTGGCATCGTTGACGACTTCAGGGATATGGTCGCACAGCGCAACCGAGAGGCTGACCGATCCCGGGAAGCCGTGCTTGCTCATCATCTCCGCCATGCGCCAGTGTGACACCCGGTTGGCATGATCGCGGTGGCCATAGCCAACCACGTCGGGATGCGGTTTGGGCCAGCTTTTGCGGTGTGGATTGATCGCCGGGTCGAGTTCGTAAAACTCTAAATTGGGCGCAACCCAGACGGCACAGGTTTTGCCGTCCGGCCACGTAATCTTTGGCCGGTTCCGATATGGCAGATAATCATAAAGGCCGGGGTCGGCTTTCTGTGCGTCGTTCATCATTGCGCATCCAGCCAGTCGATCACCGTTTGCACCGGTTCGACATCTGCATATTTAATCTGCAAGTCAGTCAGATTGGCGAAATGATAGCTTTCATGTTTGTCTGCGCAGGTTTCGATCGGGACAATGGCGCGATAGCCATGGCTCAGGGCATCGACGGCCGTGGCCCGTACGCATCCCGATGTCGAGCCGCCGGTGACGACGACCGTATCCACTTTGTGCCAGGTCAGATAGCTGGCCAGCTGCGTTTCGAAAAAGGCGCTCGGCATGCGCTTGGTATATTGCAGATCATTGCTATCGACCTCACAGCGCGGATCGAGCTTATGCCGTTCGCTGTCATATTTGATATTCTGCAGAGAATCTTCTGTATCCGTGCGGGTGCCCCAGACTCCGGCATCACCGGCATCATCCTTATACGCTACGCGGCTCCAGATCACCGGCATACCTTTTGCCCGCGCCAAGGCGGAAATGCGGTTTATATAGTCAATCTGATGGGGATCCGTTTCATATGCTGTTTTGTATAAGTCGGTGCGGGTATAGGCTTGCTGCACATCAACATTCACGATTGCCAGCTTTTCGCCAAAACCGAATTTCTTCCGCGCCGGGTTGCTGATGAGTTCCGCGAAAATTTCTCTCGCTGTGCGGCCATCTTCAACCATTTTGGTACCAATTAGCGTCATAGTCTATTTACTCCGGAATCGATAAAAGCACATTAATCACAAGAAAAAGCTTGTCGAGACAAATTTGTCCGGACAAATTAGGGTTTATGATTACACGCCATTTTATAGACGTCGATACGAACGGCAATAAACGCCGCGTTCATTATCGCTTGGCGGGCAAAGGCCCTCCGCTGTTGATGGTTCATCAGAGTCCGCGCAGTTCAAAAGAATATGAACCGTTGATGCAGAAATGGGCCAATCACTTCACCTGCATCGCGCCGGACACGCCGGGTTTTGGGCAATCTGATGCGTTGTCAGGAAAGCCGGAAATTAATGAATATGCCGATGCTCTGATAGAATTGGTGGATGCGCTCGGCATAGAAAAATGCGCGGCTTATGGTTTTCATAGCGGCGGAATCATTCTGGTGACCGCGGTGAAACGGCATGCGAATCGGTTCACCGCATTAGCGATCGGCGGCTATGCAATCTGGACGCCGGAAGAGATGAATCTGTTCAGTGACAAATATCTGCCTGAATTTCATCCGTCACAATATGGCGAGCATCTGGCCTGGCTGTGGAACCGGATATTGGAACAGAGCTGGTTTTTCCCTTGGTTCGCCACCGACGACGAGCACCGGCTTTCGGTGGCCAATGATGATCCGTTGCGGGTTGATGCTGTGGTTCGGGAAATGCTGGATGCGGGCAATGCCTATCAGTCAGGCTATGGCGCGGTCCTGCGCGCACCACGTGACATCCCGGCGGCGGACGCGCCAGTGCCGCCTTGTCTGATCAGTGCCTATGATGGCGATCCGCTGCAGGAACATATCGATCGTCTCGGTGCGATGCCGCCGTCATGGTCGGCCCGCAAGGTCGCCACTCCTGACGAGCATCAGGCTGCTAGTCTGGAACATCTTCTAGCGACTGAAACCGAATTGGTGACGGCGTTGCAAGAAACAGCGGATGAAGGATTTATCGCTGTTGAAATTGAGAATTTCAACGGCCTTATCCACTGGCGTGGTAACAGGGCGGCATCGACCCTATCCGTGCACGCACCGGGTAAAGCTGCGCCCAAATGCGGTGATGATGATGGGCTATATATCGATCTTGCCGGACATGGCCTGTCGGACGATTGGATGGGCGAGGCCCCGACGGATTGGGCGAGCTGGTCAAAGCTCATTACCGCATGTGCGACGCAATTGGATGTCGATAGGATCGATTACGAGCCGCTGCCGGTTGGCGACGCCAAATTGCTCTACCCTGATCTTTCGCCCGACCGCTTTGGCAATTATCTCACCAAAGCATGGCAGATCGTGCGTGCAACGGTGATGTTTGAGCCATGGTATGAGGCCGCGACCGCCCATGCTATTTCATTTGATCCAGATCAGTTGCGACCGGACATATTGGCTGAACGGCATCTGGAGCGGCTCAACGCGCGAGCGGCGAAAGCATATCATATTGCATTACAGACTAGATAGACAATCAACCCGAGGAATAATGATGGGAATTCGCGAAGATATGCCGCTTTTGGCTCGCCATGAAGGCGTTTGGGACGGCACATATACTTATTTTAACGCGCAAAACGAAAAGATCGACGAACATGGTTCGCGCTTGCTTTGCCGCTTTCCGGATGATGAAAGCAAAGCGCCATATCACCAGACCAATCACTATACATGGGCTGATGGGAAAGCCGAAATCCGTGAATTTCCCGCCGAATATCGGGACAATCGTATATGGTGGAATAATGATTTGATTATAGGCTGGGCTGCGGAAGTCCCGCTCGATGAATATAATCGTACCGTGATGCTCTATTGGCAACGCACTGGCGACCCTTCTCTCTATCTGTACGAGCAAATCCAGATTAGTGATGATGGGCAAAACCGGTGCCGCACCTGGCACTGGATCCGCGACGGTAAGCTGGAAACACGCACCGCGATACAGGAGACATTCGTGACCAAAGACTGGCGCGCGATCGACAAAGAAATGGGACATGTAATCTGAATCAGCCGCAATCTCTTTTTGACAAACTATGGTCCAGCCACGTTGTCGCCGATTTACCCGGCGGCGGCGCGCTTATTGCTATTGATCGGGTGTTTCTGCACGAACGGACAGGCGCGGCTGCGTTAAATTCGCTGGCCGAAGCAGGCCGCACAGTGATGGATCCCGCGCGGGTGTTTGCCGTGACCGATCATATTGTTGATACCCGGCCGGGGCGGACGGACCAGACGCTCATGCCGGGTGGTCAGGCGTTCATTACGGAGACACGGGCGGCAGCAAAAGCGGCCGGCATTACCCTGTTCGATGTCAATGATCCCGATCAGGGGATTGTTCATGTCATCTCGCCGGAACTGGCCATTGTCTTACCCGGCTGCACTCTCATCGCGCCTGATAGCCATACTTGTACGCAGGGCGCTTTTGGCGCGCTGGCATGGGGCATCGGATCATCGGAAGCCGAGCATGCGATGGCAACTGGCACGCTTCGTTTGAACAAGCCAAAGTCAATGCGGGTGACGTTTAAAGGAAAGCTGCCCGGCTCTATCACGCCTAAGGATATGATCCTTACGCTGCTTGCTCAATATGGTGCAGCGGGTGGCAAAGGCCATGCCGTCGAATTTGCCGGTGATGCGGTCTCCGCGCTCGATATGGAAGGGCGCATGACGCTCTGCAATATGGCGACCGAATTTTCAGCCATGTCGGGATTTATCGCGCCGGATGAAAAGACGTTCGAATATTTAAAAGTCCGGCGCTATGCGCCCCGCGGTGTTGAATGGGATCAGGCGGTGGAAAGCTGGCGCAGTCTGGCCACCGATGCCGGAGCCATTTTCGATCAGGAAATAGAAATTGATGCGAGTACCATTGCGCCGATGGTCAGTTGGGGCACTAGTCCAGGCCAGACCATTGTCGTTGATGCTGCGGTTCCCGAAGATGCTGCCGCATCGCCGCTCGACTATATCGCGCTGGACAAAGGTCAGGCGATCAAGGGCGTGCCGATCAACGCCGCCTTCATCGGTAGCTGCACCAACAGCCGATTGTCCGATCTCCGTCGTGCCTCTGCTTTGCTAAAGGGTCACAAAATTGCCGTGGGCATCAAGGCCATCTGTGTGCCCGGTTCGTCGCGGGTGAAACGCGAAGCAGAGGCGGAAGGCATTGATCAGATTTTCAAAAATGCTGGATTTGAATGGCGCGAAAGCGGTTGCTCAATGTGCTTCTTTGCAGGCGGGGAAAGCTTTGACGAAGGATCACGGGTGATTTCGACCACCAACCGGAATTTCGAAAGCCGTCAGGGGCCCAATGTCAAAACCCATATCGCCAGTCCGGAGACGGTGGTTGCCAGTGCCATTGCCGGCGTGATTGCCGACCCTCGGGATCTTGTGGAAAGCGAGACGATCTGATGGCCGCACCTTTTACCATTCTCACTTCGTTGCCGATGCCGCTGATCCGGGACAATATTGATACCGATCAGATCATTCCGTCGCGTGAAATGAAAAGCACGGGCAAGACCGGGTTGGCCGACGGACTGTTCGCTGGCTGGCGCTATACAGAAATTGGCGGTCGCGAACCCAATAGCGATTTTGTGATGAATGATGGCACCTATGCCGACAGCCAAATCATTTTGGGCGGAGTTAATTTTGGCTGTGGGTCGAGCCGGGAACATGCCGTATGGGCGCTGGCCGAATTCGGCTATCGTGCTGTTGTCGCGCCCAGTTTCGCGCCGATATTTGCTGGAAATTGCGTTCGGAACGGCATCTTGCCTGCGGTGCTGGACCCTGCCGCAATTGCGGAAATTGAACGGTTGGCGGAGCCTATCACAATCGATCTTCCGTCGCAGACAATCAAAACCGCCGACGGCAAGTGTTGGACATTCCCGATCGAAGAAGAAGCCAAATCCATGCTGCTCGAAGGCTTGGATGCAATCGACCTCAGTTTGAAGATGGCGGATGAAATTACGCGTTGGCAAAGCGCTGACCGCGCCGCTCGCCCATGGATATATTTAGGAGCAAATGCATGACCCAATCGGTCACAATCAGCGAAGTCGGACCGCGGGATGGCCTGCAAAGTGTAGATCGCGTGATGCCGACAGAAGCCAAAAAGGCTTGGATCGCGGCCGAGGCTGCAGCCGGCGTGACAGAGATTGAAGTGGGCAGTTTTGTGCCGCCTGCATTGCTCCCGCAAATGGCCGACACGGCAGAGATTGTTGCATTTGCCAAGACCATAGAGAATTTGGATGTGGTCGCGTTGATCCCCAATCTCAAGGGCGCCGAGCGGGCCATCGCTTGTGGTGTCGACAAGATGTCGATTCCCTTTTCCATGTCGGAAACCCACTCGATCAACAATGTCCGCAAAGACCATCCGGAGATGATCGCCGAGATCAAGGCCATTGCTGACTTGGTGGCTGAGCAGCCGGAAGATCAAAGACCGCATTTCGAAGTTGGTCTGTCGACGGCTTTTGGCTGCACGCTCGAAGGACCGGTATCTGATGAGCAGATTGTTCGCCTAGCCGAAGCCGCGATGGAAGCCGGTGTTGCCGAATGCGGCCTGTCCGACACCACAGGCTATGCTAACCCCGCGCACGTGACGCGGTTGGTGCGCAAGGTCAAAGCGGCGATCGGAGAGGATAAGCTCAATACGCTGCATTTGCACAATACACGCGGCTTGGGGCTGGCCAATGTCATGGCTGGTCTAAG
Organism: Parasphingorhabdus sp.; assembly: GCF_039939955.1. Lineage (GTDB taxonomy): Bacteria > Pseudomonadota > Alphaproteobacteria > Sphingomonadales > Sphingomonadaceae > Parasphingorhabdus. The sequence goes on from NZ_JBDVHS010000002.1 coordinate 578,468, forward strand.
CGAAGGCATCACTACCTTTGATAGTTCGTTGGGCGGCCTTGGCGGATGTCCCTTCGCCCCCGGCGCGTCGGGCAATATCGTGACGGAAGATCTGGTCTTCATGCTGGAAGCGATGGGCATCGACACCGGTATTAATCTCGAAAAATTACTGAAAGTCCGGGATATCGTTGCCGAAGCGCTCCCCGGTGAACCCCTATACGGCTTCACACCTGACGCCGGTCTCCCCCTTGGATTTGAGAAAGCAGCTGCATGACCCAAACTACTCCCCTGGCCGGTTTAAAGGTCGTTGAATTCACCCATATGGTCATGGGCCCCGCTGTCGGCGCCATTCTTGCCTCGCTCGGCGCAGAGGTCATTCGCATCGAGCCCATTGGCGGCGACCGGACCCGCAATTTGGTCGGTTCCGGCTCGGGCTATTTTCCGATGTACAACCGGCATAAGCAGAGCGTCTCGCTGAACCTCAAAGATCCCGAGGGATTGGATATTGCCAGAAAACTTGTCGCCGATGCTGACATTTTGGTCGAAAACTACCGGCCCGGTGCCATGGATCGACTGGGCCTTGGCTATGACGCGCTGTCCGAGAATAATGATCGTCTTATCTATTGTTCGGAAAAAGGCTTTCTGCCCGGTCCCTATGAAAACCGCACGGCGCTGGATGAAGTGGCCCAGATGATGGGCGGGCTTGCCTATATGACTGGCCCGCCGGGACAGCCCCTGCGTGCGGGTTCCAGTGTCATCGACGTAACCGGCGGGATGTTCGGTGTTATCGCCATTCTTGCGGCGGTCGAGGAACGACACCGGACCGGCAAGGGACAGAAGGTGCAAAGCTCCCTCTTTGAGACGACCGTCTATTTGATCGGGCAGCATATGGCACAGAAAGCGGTCACCGGAAAAGCCGCGGACCCGATGCCTGCGCGTATTTCGGCCTGGGCTATCTACGATGTGTTTCAGACAAAGGATGATCCGATCTTCATCGGCGTTGTGACCGATGCCTTGTGGGAGAAATTCTGCAAGCTGTTCGCGCTCGACGACCTATGGGCCGACGAAAGCATCCGCGAGAATAACAATCGCGTGGCTGCGCGCGATCGTATCATGCCGCAAATCCGCGAACTGGTAGCAACCTATAAGCGCGACGATCTGATCGCTATATTGGATGGTACTGGCCTGCCATTTGCGCCGATAGCGCGGCCGGAAGATATGTTCGAGGATCCGCATTTGGTTGCGAGTGGGGGACTGGAAGATGTCACATTGTCCGATGGAACGACGACCAAGCTCCCTGTTTTACCGATTGAAATGAACGGTGCCCGTCCTTCGGCGCCGGCCATGTTGAAAGAGGATGGCGCCGATACGGATTCAATTCTGGATGCGCTGGGCTTCACTGCGGAAAAAATTGCCGCGCTGCGTGCGGATGGCATTGCCCACTAACAGCCGGTTGTCTTGAAATAGCCCGCACAAGGGCTTTGTCCCCGCATGACTTGCGTTGTGCGGGGTGGGTGGTGCAGTGTGATAGCTGCTCGCCCTGACGGATGTTTGAATATCATCCTGTCCCCTTAACATCGTTTGATTCGATTGAGAAAACAGCTGCTTGCACCCTGCGCGGCGGTTGTTGTCAGTGGCGCACGCTTCGGACAAGGCGCCAGAGCGCGCCAGATTCTGCAATTTTACAATTAGTGTTTGACAGACTCACTCCCAATTCACTACCTACGAATGAGAATCATTCTCATTATCATTAAATCAGGAACTTAAATCAATGAAATCGAACTTCCGGCATCGGGGCATGGCCGTCACCTGTAGTTTTCTTGCACTGGGCTTCTCTCAGGCGGCAATGGCGGCTGATGAGGCAGCTGGTTTTGAGGATGACAATACCATCACGGTCACGGCGACTCGCGCACCGGTTGAAGTCGAAGACGCGCCTGCAACGGTTACGGTCATTGATCAGGAACGGATTGCCGATGAACTGGCGACGGATGTTCGCGATATCGTGCGGTTTGAGCCAGGTGTAACGGTTCGCCGCGCGCCTGCACGCTTTGGTGCGGCTCTTGGCACGACGGGCCGGGCCGGGAACGAAGATTTCAATATTCGCGGCATTGGCGGCAACCGTGTTCTCATCCAGGTCGATGGCATCCGCTCTCCACAAGGCTATACATTTGGCGCCCAGCAAGTCGGGCGCGGCAATGCGACGGATGTCGGTCTGATCAAGTCGGTAGAAATTCTGCGCGGCCCGGCGTCGGCCCTTTATGGCAGTGATGGCCTATCTGGGGCGGTCAGCTTCATCACCTCCGATCCGGTTGATTTCATCAGCGATGGCAATAGTTTTGGCGGCTTCGCCCGGGCGCAATATAGTTCCGCGGATCAGGAATTTTCCGAAACTGTGGCGCTGGCCGGACAGACAGGCGATTTTTCTGCCATGTTGGCTTATTCGCGCCGCGATTTTGAAGAGCTTGATAACAAGGGCACCATCGACGCCGAAGATGCGAGCCGTACAACGCCCAACCCGCAGGATGGCGAGTCAAACGCGTTTCTTGGTAAGCTGTTCTGGGAAAACGGTTCTCATAAAGTGCGCCTGACCGGTGAATATCTGGAGCGTGAAGTTGCTTCAGAGGTTCTTTCCGGTCGCGGCCCGGTTTTCCTCTTTGGCCCGAACCCCAGCTGGATCGTTGATAATCTGACAGCACAGGATGAAACCAAACGGGGTCGCGCCTCGATTGATTATACCTATGATGCTGGCGAAGAGAGTTCCGGCTTTATCGATTATGCCCATCTTGCTGCTTATTGGCAGGATGGTAAAGATCAGCAATTTGCTTTTGAAGAGCGCACGGCAACTTCTGCCACTCCGCGCCCGGATAGGGAAAGGCTGAACACGTTCAATAATGAAGTTATCGGAGCGGTCGCAGATTTCCGGTCAACTTTTAGTACGGGTTCGGTCAAGCATACGCTGACCTTCGGCGGTGACATCAGCAAGACCGAGCAAGACGGTCTGCGCGATGGCACAGAGCCCCCTTTTGGAGAAGTTTTTCCCACCCGCGCTTTTCCAAAAACGGATTTCACGCTTGGCGGTTTCTATGTCGGAGACGCCATTGAATTTGGAGATGGTGTGGTCACCCTATATCCTGCACTCCGCTACGACTTCTACGACTTGAATCCAACCGACGATCCGCTGCTGCCGAGCTTCACGCCAAGCGGACAGGACGGTTCGAAATTGTCTCCAAAACTGGGTGCGGTCGTCAAATTGGGCGATGTCCGTTTGTTCGGTAACTATGCCCGCGGTTTCCGGGCGCCGACGCCTAGTCAGGTCAATAATTTCTTCGAAAATCTTGCCTTTGGTTACACATCGCTTGCCAATCCGGATCTGGGTCCGGAAACCAGCGACAGCTTTGAGGCCGGCATTCGCTATGCGACCGACGGCGTCAAATTGTCGCTGACGGCGTTTACCGCAGACTATTCTGACTTCATCAGTCAGGAAGTGGTTGGCGGTAGCTTCACTCCTGGTGACCCTGCTGTCTATCAATTCGTCAATCTTGATGATGTCAGCGTCAAAGGCGTGGAAGCGAAAGCCAGCTATGAAGCCGACAATGGTTTCCGCGCGCGTTTTGCCATTGCTTTTGCCGATGGTACCGTAAATTCGCCAAACAATCCGTCTGCCTCGCTGGGTACTGTCGATCCTATCAATGCAATTTTGGGTCTGGGTTATCGTGAACCTACGGGCGCATTCGGCGGTGAAGTGGTCCTGAGTTACAATGCGCAGAAGGAAGCCAATGAGACAGTTGGTGTATGTTCTGCTGACTGTTTCCGGCCTCAGGAATCCGCGATTATCGACGCTACCGCATTTTTCCGGGTCACCGATAATTTCAAAATTCGGGCTGGAATATTCAACATTACGAACAAGAAATACTGGTTGTGGAGCAGCGTCCGAGGGGTTGCTGAAACCTCGAATATAACGGACGCATTCACGCAGCCGGGCCGCAACGCGAGCGTTTCGCTGAGCGTATCATTCTAATTTTTTTGGGGGAGAAGTTACTATGAATAAGAAATTGAAAACACAATTTGGTGCGGCCTTGTTCGCACTGGCCATGGCCACGACACCGGCCTTGGCCAATGGTGATCAAAGGCAAATGGCTGCCACCGAAGTGCAGGCATCCTTTGAACAGGACCGTGCCGACATATTGGCGATGGCCGGGGACTATAAAGTCAAATTCGACATGGCGGAAACCACGACATGGCGCGATGACTATGAGCCTATCAAAGCCAAGATTTCCGGTGGTCATGAAAGTGTGCGGGTCATCAAAGACACGGGCACCGAAATCGTCCTCCAGCATCTTTTGGTGGCGGAGCATGAAGGCAATACATTTGTTATCAAACATTGGCGGCAAGACTGGGTGTACCAGCCTAGCAATGTGCTGGTTTATGAAGATGCCGGAAAATGGGTGAACAAGGATGTTCCGGAATCAGAACGTTCCGGTAGCTGGTCGCAGACGGTATGGCAGGTCGATGACAGTCCCCGCTATGGTGGTCTGGGGAAATGGAAAACGGTCAACGGCGTCCGCAGCTGGACGAGCGACTGGACCGCTCGGCCTTTGGCGCGCCGCGATGCTGTACGCAATCCGGTCTATGACCATTATCAGGCTATAAACCGTCATCAGCCGATGCCCGGTGGCTGGATTCATTGGCAGGACAATACCAAGATGAAGATGGTTGATGGCAAAGCCGTCCCCTATGTTCAGGAATCGGTGCTCAACACCTATAAGAAATTCGATGGCTATACGGTAAGCGCTGCCGATGACTATTGGACAAAGACCCAAGCATATTGGGAAAAAGTCCGTGCCGAATGGGATGCCGCTATCGCCGCAACGGGCGGTGTGACGGTTGAAGAAGAAGCGCATACCGGAACCGTGATCAGTGCACGGCTCTTGGGCATGGGTACCGAAATCTCCGAGGGCAAGCTTTCAGAGGCCGATGCGGTCAAGGAAGCGCAATCCCTTATCCGAGAGGCTACTGTTAAACGTCCTGTCAAAACTGCTGCAAAGAAAACCGCTACATCAGCAGAATATTGATGAGACAACCAATATCCGCATTTGCGCAGTCGCTGGCCGCTACCCCCAAGCTATCGGCCATGCCTGCTGCGCAAATGCGGGTAGTCGTCGCGATGCGGATCGCTGTCTTGGCGTGGAAGAAACGCCAAGACCCAAAACCCTATTTGACCAAGCAATTGGGCGATGAAATCGCGGCCGGGCATTTTGCGCATATTGTCGAAATCATGAATGAATGTTGGCCTGAACCGATGGCGGTACATCGCCCGTGCTGTTCCCAGACAAGCTATGATGAAATGTTGGTTGTTGATCTGGTTACGTCAGTTGTGCAAGATCAGTCGGAGCATTTTCATGGATTGTTGGGGGAAATGATCGGTCGATCCGACAGGCAGAAATTGCACCTTGGTTTCACAAAATTTGCGAGCCGATTTAAACGCTAAGGAATCTTTCAGTGAACAAGCCGAAACTCAGGAACCTTTTGATATTGGTTCACCTGTTCCTTGCTGCCTTTCTGGCGCCATCCTTCCTGCTGGTCGGCACGACGGGCGCGCTGAAATTGGCGGGTGTTGATCCTGCGATAGTGGATATTGATCTGACTTTGCCTGCCGACACCCAGCTCGACCCGGATAGCCCGACGTTGAAGCAGGATATTACCGCCATTCTTGCCGCCCAGAACATTGATCTGGACATTGAAAGCGTCCGCAGCCGTGGTGGTAAAATGACCACTCGACCGACTTCGCGTACCTTCGCAAGGATCAACCAAACGCCGGACGGCCTGCAGGCGTCTCTGCACAAGCCGGGTTTCCAATATTCGATGATGGAGTTGCACAAAGGCCATGGTCCGGCGATCTTTAAGACCTATCAATTGATTGCGGGGATCGCTTTGTTCCTGGTCATCGTCGGTGGATTGGTTGTGGGACTGTTGGCCAAGGCCTATCGCCGTAAGACTCTCGTTTCGTTGGCGCTTGGAACCGTGGCCTTTGTGGCGCTTGGTTTGGCGGGCTGATTCCCGATCGGCAGATTAGCCTAACGGAACACCTTCAATGGTAATCCGGTTCAGATAGCGCCGATGCCCTTGATAGTCGTTCATTGCATAGTGCCAAGTCGACCGGTTATCCCACATCGCAAGATCACCTTCATGCCATTTGTGCCGGTGATGGAACCGGTCCTGCATGATATGGGTATATAGTTCTTGCAGCAGGGCCTGGCTCTCTTGCGCTTCCATATCGACAATCTCGAGGGTGAATCCGGGATTGACATACAGCCCTTTCACGCCCGTTTCGGGATGGGCCAGCACGACCGGATGTACCGCCGTCTGCCCAGCCTGATCGGCATTGGTATAGCGCCCTTCAAATCCTTTGCGATATTCGCTTTCTTCCCCGAAAATATGCGCATTGCCGTGCCGCGCTTTCAGACCGGCGATCCGGGTTTTCATGGCGTCATCTAGCGCCTCATAGGCTGCGGCCATTCCGGCGAATAATGTGTCGCCACCGCTGGGCGGGATTTCCAGCGCATAGAGGATGGACCCCATGGCTGGTGCGGCATCATAGCTGTGATCGGTATGCCAGCCGCCGCCGATATTGAGCTGTTGATCGGGCTCTTTGAGCACCTCGGCAATTTCCGGATAGCCGTCGCGCCGTTTGAAAAAGCGGTTGAAGTCGATAGCGCCCCAGCGTTCGGCAAAGGCGATATGTTCTTCGGGAGTCAGATGTTGGTCACGGAAAAACAATGTACCATGGTCGAGAAAAGCCTGATGGACATCGGCAAATTCCGCGTCGGTCAACGCAGTGACGTCGACATTTTCGACAATGGCGCCCACCGCTTCGCTGGCTTTTGAAATCTGCATCATGCTCTCCCGATTATCCCGTTCTCCTCGGAACGGATTTTGTGATAGTGTAACAGCGATTTTGAAATTTAGGAGTCCTTCGATGTCAAAAGACAGCAAATATTCGTCCATCAATCGCCGCCAATTGCTCGCTGCTACGGCTGCAACCGGCGTTGCGCTGACCGCTTGTTCCGCCAATGCCTCTGCAGATGCATTGGCGGATCTGACCGGCAAGTCGGTGCTGATTACCGGTTGTTCCTCCGGCTTCGGCTATCTTGGTGCGATACTCTATGCGGAACAGGGCGCGAAAGTGTTTGCCACCATGCGCAACCTGCCGCGCGCCGAAGGCGCAGCGCTGGAACAGGCGGCGAAAGATGGCGGGCTGGATATCACCATCCTTGAGCTGGATGTCCTGTCCGATGAGTCCGTGAACAATGCGGTCGCCGAGGCCGAACGGCTCAATGGCGGCGCGCTTGATGTTGTGATCAACAATGCCGGGATCGGCACGGGCGCTCCGGTGGAACTGCAAGATATGGAAGCGATGCAGCTGCTCTTTGATACCAATGTCATGGGGTATCAGCGGGTCGCGCGCGCCGCTCTGCCGAAGATGCGTGCGAAGAAATCCGGTTTGATTATCAATGTGTCGTCACAGCTTGGCCGGGTGATGGTGCCGGGCATGGGGCTCTACAGTTCCACCAAATTTGCAGTGGAATCGATGAGCGAACAAATGGCTTATGAACTGGTCCCACATGGTGTTGATGTCACCATTGTCCAGCCAGGCGGCTTCCCGACCAAAATTTGGGACAATGGCAACAAGTTGACCGCGCCGATGCTGGACCGTGCCGATGATGCGCGCAAGGCCGCCTATCAGGCTTTGGTCGCTGGTGCCTTGCGTGATGGTGGCGGTTCGACCGATCCGATGGATGTGCCGCGCGCGATCGCCGACGTCATCGCGAAGGCGCCGGGCAAAAGACCATTACGTCTCCCCGTTCATCCCGGCGGCAAACCGCAGCTGGGTATCAACGAGGTCAGCGCCCAGACACAGGTTGCGATGCTGGGCGCCTCTCCCTTCGGCCCATGGGTCAAGGATGTGAACGGCCGGACCTAGCGTTGCGATGTGCAGCGCACGGTTTTTTCAGGCGGTCCGCTTCACCAGTAGCAGCGGCGTCAGATAGACGATCAGGAATATGGCATTGGGGATGACGTTTGGCGCATTTCCGGATGCCACCGATGCGCCGCTGTCAATCACGAACCAGACCAGAAATGTAGTGATCGATCCCTTACGGATCAGATCGCTGCCTTGTTCTATGCCCGGCGCGGTGATGAAGACGTACATGGCCATCATGCCGGCAAAGACACCGCCGGCGATCGCCATCGCCATTTTTGCTTCCGGCGTGTCGAGACCGGCTACGCCATTGCCGCCGGAGGACGCGAGGTGGAAGAATATATCATTGGCGCCGGTAAAGTCATTCACCCCGGCGAAGGCGAATAATATGGCGACGAAAATCGAAAAAATCCCGACAATGCGGATATAGCGGCCAGCGGCTTGTGGTGACATGATCTGCTCCTCATTCCTAGATGTTCGTGGTAAACCACAGGCCGGTCATCAAAACAATTACCTGCCGGGTAAGTGCATGTGCCGCATTTCATGCTATCTGTCGGTCCGGTCAGGCACAGGATGAGGGAGGCGACCATGCCGTCGGAATTTGGCGCGATATTGAAGGACTGGCGGAAGACGCGGCGGTTCAGCCAGCTTGATCTCAGCCTCGAGGCCGAAATGTCGGCCCGCCATTTGAGCTTTCTCGAATCCGGCCGATCGAATCCCAGTCGCGAGATGGTGCTGCGCCTGTCCGAAGCGCTCCATCTGCCGCGCCCGGCCACCAATCAGGCGCTCCATGCCGCGGGCTTTGCGCCGGTCTATCCCAGTCTTTCCGACGACGCGCCCGAACTGGCTCCGGTCCAGCAGGCGATCAGCGCGATGCTCGACCATCATGATCCTTTTCCCGGCTATGCCATCGACCGCCACTGGAATATCGTCAGCAGCAATAAGGGCGCACAGATGATTCTGGCGCTGGCGAGCCCCGGCGGTCCGGCCAATCTGATCGACCTATTGATCAAAAGCGCGGCTCTCGACCTGATCGAAAATTGGGACGAGGTCGCGGTGCTTTCGTTGTCGCGGCTGCGCACCGAGATACTGGAGCTGGGCGGGGATGATAGGCTCTCCGCGCTGGCCAGCCGGCTGGCGGGCCATGAACGGGTCCGGCAGGCCGATTTGGGATCGATCAATCTCAATCAGGCGGTGATCCCGACAATCTTCCGGATCGGCGAAAACCGCCTGTCGCTCTTCTCCGTCATCGCCCAGTTCGGTTCGGTGCAGGATATCAAGGCGGGCGAGACACGGATCGAACTGATGTTCCCGATGGACGAAGCAACGGTTCAGCATTTCGAAAGATAGCGGTTGGCATGGCGCGTCCCCGATAGATAAGAGGCGTAGAGGGAGAAAATATATGCGCGCGATAAAATGGGGTTTGCTGTTGGGATTATCGGGCCTTGCGGCCTGCGCGCCAGTGGTGTCCGATGATGGCACCGGTCGATCCGGCGGGCAGGTGGCAAGCGACGAGCGTGCCGATGATAGCGCCGCGCTCTCCGCTGCACAGAAACGATTTCCCACCTGGTTTGCAAATGTCGAACCGTTTCGCGTGATCGGTAGCGAAGGTCAGGGGATATATTATGTCGGCACCAAGGGGCTGGGCATGTATTTCATCCCCACGGAAGACGGCCATATCGTGATCGATGGCGGGATGCCGGGGCAGGGCGCCTATGTCGCCGAAGCCATAAAGAAGCTGGGCTATGATCCGGCCGATGTCAAAATTCTGCTCAACAGCCATGCCCATCTCGATCATAGCGGTGGCCTTGCCGAATTGAAGCAGCTGACCGGCGCAAAATTTATCGCCAGTGAAGGCGATCGATCGGCGCTGGAGGGCGGTTTTTATCTTGGATCGGAGGACGAGGCCTCGATGAACGCACCGCCGGTCAGGGTGGATCAAATCATTTCCGACGGGGAGACGGTGACGCTCGGCGATGTGACGCTCACCGCGCATATCACGCCCGGTCACTCGCGTGGCTGCACCTCTTGGACGACCGATATCATGCAAGGGGGCAAGCGCTATGAGACGCTGTTTTTCTGCTCCGCAACGGTCGCAGCAAACCGTCTGGTCGGGCCGCCGCAATATGAAGGGATTGTCGAAGATTATCGTAAGACGTTCGCGATGACCAAGGACTGGAAACCGGATGTCTTTCTGTCCAACCATCCCGAGTTTTTCGGTATGGCCGCGAAGCAGGAACGACTGGCCGCGGGCGATCCTCTGGCGTTTGTCGACGACAGCGGTTTTCCCGTCTTGATCGGCAAGCTAGAGCAGGCGTTTGAAGCGGCGCTGGAAAAGCAGACGCTGAAATATAATGCGATCATGAGCGAGTGAGGGGATAGATATGGCACAGGCAAAAGAGCTGATCGAACGATTCTGGACCCTTCAGGACGGCCATGACTATAGCAAGCTGATCCCGCTGTTTGCCGATGATGCGGTGTTTGAAGATCCCGCCATCGGACGGGTCGAGGGCATCGAGGCGATCTCCGCCCTGCTGCACCACCTCACCAAGGAATTGGCCGACAAGAAGATGCATTTTGAAGTGCTGGAGATCGCTGGCGATGAAACGGTCGCCTGGTCGCGCTGGCTGTGGAAACGCCCCGATGGCGATATTGAAGGCGTCGGCCTGTACAAGGTCGCGGATGGCAAGCTGACCTCCTACCGCGACTGTTACGCAGTGCCTGAGGCCTAGCCCGCACCAATTTGACGAGCAGTCATCCTTGCCGATGCAGACTGATCTGCTGCCCATCATGCTGCGCGATTGAAAAGCGTCGTTAATCATTGGGCGGGCCTGATTCCATAGGTCAGAGGGCTCGAGTTTCCCCCGTATTTACATTAATTTACAAAATATTTGACCGCGAATCCCTTTTACATTAGATTACAAATATCTGCTCGGGGGGGTAACTGTTCGCAAGGTCCACAATTCACCCGAAATATTATGTCCAGATTCTTGCAGCTGTTGGGTCGCACCAAATGTTGTTTGTATAGTGGAGTATTGATTTGGCTGATTCTGGGGCTGTTCGAGGAAAAAAGACCGGCAAGGTTACTGCGGCTAAAAAAAGCCGGGCCGGCGCAAAGTCTCGCACGGCATCTGCCGCGGGCACGAAGGCTGCGGATAAGGCGGTCGTTGCGGACAAGAGTTCGCCGTCAACGATCACCTATTCTCAATCGGGATCTTTGCTCAGCCTGATGCGGTCGCTCGATATTTCTCTGGCGATCACATCCTATCAGTCGGGCCTTTTTTATCTGCTGGGCAGCAGCCCCAAAACCGGCCTGCATTTGCATGAATGTGCCATGCCCAAACCGATGGGCATCAAATATGAAGGCGACGGCCGTATCACATTGGCTGGCGGCTATCAGATCATGCGGCTTGAGGATGCTCTTGCCCCCGATGAGCAGATTAACAATATGTTCGATCGCTGCTTTGTGCCGCGCACCATGCATATTACCGGAGCGCTTGATGCGCATGATGTCGGTCTGGGCGAAGACGGCCAGCCGATTTTTGTAAACACCCGCTTTAACTGCCTTGCCACCGTTGACCCGCGCCATAGCTTTCGAGAGATTTGGCGGCCTGATTTTATCAGTGAGCTGATTGGTGAGGATCGTTGCCACCTGAATGGCTTGGCGATGGATGCTGGCAAGCCCGCCTATGTGACGGCGGTTAGCAAATCGAACACGATTGACGGCTGGCGTGACCGGCGCAGCGATGGCGGCGTGGTTATCGATGTCCAGAACAATCGGATAGTCTGCGAAGGGCTTTCGATGCCGCATTCGCCCCGGCTGCACAATGGCGAGCTGTGGATTTTGAATGCCGGCACGGGCGAATTGGGCGTGGTCGAAGGCGCGGCCAGCGGCAAGGGCAAATTTGTCCCCCGCATTTTCTGCCCCGGCTTTTTGCGGGGTCTGGCTTTCCACGGCAACCATGCTTTTGTTGGCCTGTCCAAGCCCCGCTATCAACGGTTTGAAGGTCTGGCATTGGACCAGCGTCTGAAAGATGCTGACAGCGAAGCATGGTGCGGTGTGCAGGTGATCGACCTGACCAAGAATAGTTGTGTTGATTGGTTCCGCATCGATGGCGCTGTTTCCGAACTTTATGATGTTGAGGTCATTCCAGGCGCTGCCTGCATGATGTCGGTCAGCCCGGTTTCCGCGGAAATCGCGAATCTGATTACCTATGCGAAGTCGCCGGAGGCGAAAATAGATAAGCCACCGAAAGCATAGACAAAGTTCCCAAGATTTAATTTGCAAATTAGAGTAAAGTACAGATTATGAATAATAAGATCGCGGCGAATAATGCAACAGTAGAGTGCGGTTATGGAACTGTCCGTGGTGGGCGATTGACTAAGTTGAGGGGGCAGGCAGCAAGCATTGCCCCGGTCATGGGGCAATTATTTGGTTCGGTCTCTGTGGCGGCGGTCGCCCTTGTGATGACTTCCTCTCCGGCAGCAGCACAGTCTATTTGCACCGAAGTGGATCCAGGCATATACAATTGTGCCGGTCCTTCCACTTCCGTGCAGTCACTGTTTGGGGGCGACGATCTGGTGGTCAATGTGGATGACAGCGTGACGGTTGACACGTTAGGCGATCAGGGATTTGTCCTGTCCAGCGTGTACGGTATTATCTTCATCCAGGATGAGAATGGCGGGGCGATTCAAGGGGGTGATGCCGGCATTGCTGCGCTCAACATTTTCCAGAACGCGCTTACGATCACGGCGACGGGTACGGCAACGGGCACGACCGGTGATGGCATTTCTGCTGAAAATTATGGCACGGATCTGACCATCAATGCGGCCGCTACGACCGGCGGGGATAACGGTATCAATGCGCACAACTTTGGCAGTGGCGCGCTTTCGATCACCGCGACGGGCACGGCAACGGGCACGGATGAAGACGGCATTTCTGCTGGAAATTATGGTACGGATCTGACCATCAATGCGGCCGCTACGACTGGCGGGCATAACGGTATCTATGCAGACAATGACGGCACTGGCGCGCTTTCGATCACTTCGACGGGCACGGCAACGGGCATGGCTTCAGACGGAATTAGAGCTAGTAATAGCAGCGATGGTACGGATCTGACCATCAATGCGGCCGCTACGACTGGCGGGAATGACGGTATTGATGCTGACAACAATGGCAGTGGCGCGCTTACGATTACCGCGACGGGTGCGGCGACGGGCACGGATGGAGAGGGCATTTTTGCTAGAAATTTTGGCACGGATCTAGCAATCAATGCGGCCGCTACGACCGGCGGGGATTACGGTATTCATGCTGATAACGAGGGCAGTGGCGCGCTCACGATCACGGCGACGGGCACGGCAACGGGTGCGTTTGAAGACGGCATTTATGCTACTAATAGCAGCGCTGGCACGGACCTAATCATCAATGCGGCCGCTACTACCGGCGGGGATGACGGTATTCATGCTTATAACGAGGGCAGTGGCGCGCTTACGATCACGGCGACGGGTACGGCAACGGGCACGGATAACGTGGGCATTTATGCTAGAAATTTTGGCACGGATCTGACCATCAATGCGGCCGCTACGACCGGCGGGGAATACGGTATTCATGCTTATAACGAGGGCAGTGGCGCGCTTACGATCACGGCGACGGGCACGGCAACGGGCACGGATGGAGAGGGCATTTTTGCTAAAAATTATGGTACGGATCTAGCAATCAATGCGGCCGCTACGACTGGCGGGACTGACGGTATTGATGCGCGCAACTATGGCAGTGGCGTGCTTACGATTACCGCGACGGGCACGACAACGGGCACTGACGACGACGGTATTTCTGCTAGTAATAGCAGCGCTGGCACGGACCTGACCATCAATGCGGCCGCTACGACCGGCAGTTATGACGGTATTAATGCTTATAACGAGGGCAGTGGCGCGCTTACGATTACCGCGACGGGCACGGTAACGGGCATTGACACGTATTACGGCGTTGGCATTCGTGCCGATAATGGCAGCAATGGTACGGACCTGACCATCAATGCGGCGGATGCGACTGGCGGAGATGACGGTATTGATGCACGCAACTATGGCAGTGGTGTGCTTTCTATTACCGCGACGGGTGCGGCGACGGGCACGGATAGAGAGGGCATTTTTGCTACAAATTATGGCACCGACCTGACCATCAATGCGGCCGCTACGACCGGCGGGGATAACGGTATTGAAGCGCGCAACTTTGGCAGTGGCGCGCTTTCTATTACCGCGACGGGCACGGTAACGGGCACGGATGAAGACGGCATTTTTGCTGATAATAGTGGCACGGACCTGACCATCAATGCGGCCGCTACGACCGGCGGGGAGAACGGTATTGAAGCGCGCAACTTTGGCAGTGGCGTGCTCTCAATCACTGCGACGGGTACGACAACGGGCACGTATGATGACGGCATTTTTGCTGATAATAGTGGCACGGACCTGACCATCAATGCGGCCGCTACGACCGGCGGGGATAACGGCATCTATGCAGACAATGACGGCACTGGCGCGCTTTCGATCACCGCGACGGGCACGACAACGGGTGATGGGACCGGCATTCTTGCTAGAAATGAAGGCACGGACCTGACCATCAATGCGGCCGATACGACTGGCGGGGGTTACGGTATTCTTGCTGATAATGATGGCAGTGGCGCGCTTACGATTACCGCGACGGGCACGACAACGGGCAATGGCACTTACGGCGTTGGCATTCTTGCTAATAATAGCAGCAATGGTACGGATCTGACCATCAATGCGGCCGCTACGACCGGCATATATGCCGGTATTGATGCACGCAACGAGGGCAGTGGTGTGCTTTCGATTACCGCGACGGGCGCGGCAACGGGCATTAACGCGTTTTACGGCGTTGGCATTCGTGCTCATAATAGCAGCAATGGTACGGATCTGACCATCAATGCGGCGGATGCGACTGGCGGGGCTTACGGTATCAATGCAGGCAATGATGGCAGTGGCGTGCTCTCAATCACTGCGACGGGCACGGCAACGGGCACGGATGAAGACGGCATTTTTGCTAGAAATTATGGTACGGCTCTGATCATCAATGCGGCCGGTGCGACCGGCATGGATCACGGTATCAATGCAGACAATGATGGCAGTGGCGCGCTTTCGATCACAGCGACGGGCACGGTAGCGGGGACGCATGGATACGGCATTTTTGTTGATAACAGCAGCGCTGGCACGGATCTGACCATCAATGTGGTTGCTACGACTGGTAACAGTATCGGTATCAAAGCTGATAATGATGGCACGGGCGCGCTATCGATCACCGCGACGGGCACGACAACGGGCATACTTGAAGGCGGCATTAATGCTTTCAACAGCAGCGCTGGCACCGACCTGACCATTAATGCGGCCGACACGACTGGCGGGGATAGCGGTATTGCTGCTGTTAATGACGGCATCGGCGCGCTTTCGATCACCTCAACCGGTGCCGTAGAGGGCAAAGATGGCGATGGCATTTATGCTAAAAATAGTGCCGATGGCACAGACCTGACCATCATATCGGACGCGGGGATCGGTGCGCCTGAGGCGGCTGACGTGTACGGTGCGAAGAACGGAATTTTTGCCGATCATAATGGCAGTGGTGCTCTTACGATCACCGCGACGGGCGGCGTAGAAGGTAAAAATGGCGATGCTATTTATGCGTCCAATTCTTCCGGTACGGATCTGACCATTGAGGCGCATGATGCCTATGGCCAGAAGAACGGTATTTTTGCTGATCATGACGGCAGTGGCGCGCTATCGATCACTTCCACCGGCACGGCAAAGGGCATCGACGAACATGGTATCCATGCGGACCAAAGTGCTTCGGGGACGGGTGGCCTGACCATAGAAGCGGTTAACGCAAGTGGCGGAAAACACGGTATCCTTGCTAATAATGATGGCAGTGGCGCGCTATCGATCACCGCGACGGGCACGGTAGCGGGCACGGTAGCGGTAGAGGGCGTGGTAACGAGCACGTATTATAATGGTATCGATGCTGATAATAGCAGCGCTGGCACGGACCTAGCCATCAATGCGGCAGATACGACTGGCGGGATAAGCGGCATTAATGCGCGCAACTATGGCAGTGGCGTGCTTACGATCACCGCAACGGGCACGACAACGGGCAAGAACACGTATGCTGACGGCATTTATGCTTTTAACAGTACCGCTGGCACCAGCCTGACCATCAATGCGGCCGAAACGACTGGCGGGGGTGACGGCATTGATGCGCGCAACGATGGCAGTGGCGCGCTTTCGATCACCGCAACGGGCCCGACAACGGGCACAGATGATGACGGCACTAGTGCTAGAAATTTTGGCACGGACCTGACCATCAATGCGGCAGATACGACCGGCGGGTATGCCGGTATTGATGCGCGCAACGATGGCAGTGGCGTGCTCTCAATCACCGCGACGGGTACGACAACGGGCACGGATGATGACGGCATTAGTGCTTTCAACAGTACCGGTGGCACGGACCTGACCATCAATGCGGCCGCTACGACCGGCGAGATTACCGGTATTGATACGGCCAACTATGGCAGTGGCGCGCTTTCGATCACCGCGACCGGTACGGTAACGGGCACGTCTGGATCCGGCATTTCTGCTCGTAACAATAGCGCTGGCACGGACCTGACCATCAATGCGGCCGGTGCGACTGGCGGGTTTCGCGGCATTTCTGCGCACAACACTGGCAGCGCTGCGCTATCGATCACCGCGACGGGCACGGTAGCGGGGACGCTTGGAGAAGGTATAAATGCCAATAACAGCAGCGCTGGCACGGATCTGACCATCAATGCGGCGGCTACGACTGGCGGGGATGACGGTATTGATGCGCGCAACTATGGCAGTGGCGCGCTTATGATCACCGCAACGGGCCCGACAACGGGCGAAGGCACGGATGATGACGGCATTTATGCTATCAACAGCAGCGCTGGCACGGACCTGACCATCAATGCGGCCGCTACGACTGGCGGGGTTAGGGGCATTTATGCGCGCAACTATGGCAGTGGCGCGCTTTCGATCACCGCGACCGGCACGGCGACGGGCACGGCATCAGCGGAAGGCTGTGGTGAAACATATTATTCTGCCGGTATTTACGCCTATAATAGCGAGGATGGCGCGGACCTGACGATAGTC
>NZ_JBDVHS010000003.1:0-256748 GCF_039939955.1 Parasphingorhabdus sp.
CCTCGATGTCGGCTCATCACATCCTGGGGCTGGAGCAGGTCCCAAGGGTTTGGCTGTTCGCCAATTAAAGTGGTACGTGAGCTGGGTTCAGAACGTCGCGAGACAGTTTGGTCCCTATCTGCCGTGGGCGTCGATAATTGAGAGGAGTTGACCCTAGTACGAGAGGACCGGGTTGAACATACCTCTGGTGTACCAGTCATGCCGCCAGGCGTGCTGCTGGGTAGCTATGTATGGACGGGATAACCGCTGAAAGCATCTAAGCGGGAAGCCTCCCTCGAGATAAGTTATCATAGAGTCGTGGAAGACCACCACGTTGATAGGCTGGGTGTGGAAGCAGGGTAACCTGTGAAGCTAACCAGTCCTAATTACTCAATTCGCGCTTGTAGAATCCCGCCATCAACAACAATGTTGGAAAGCATTTTTGTCGATGAACGGACAATTAAGCTCGGCCCATGGTCAACATGCACGGATTTCACCCGCTTGGGCGTTATTCCGAGCATGATCTTACCACATCGATTAAAAGACCCGTGATTACAGCTTATGCGCTTGCTTCATTGCTTGGTGGCCATAGCGCCTGTGCCCCACCCGATCCCATCTCGAACTCGGCCGTGAAACCAGGTTGCGCCGATGGTACTTTGTCTTAAGGCATGGAAGAGTAGGACGTCGCCAGGCATTGCAGCAGGCGCATGGAGATGTAGTCACGAGGAAATAACCCATTCACTTTTTCAAAAGCGGCCTGTCCCAAATATGGGCCGGCCGCTTTTTTGATTTCCAGATCGGTTGAAATGACGATCTGGTGTGTTGGCGCGGGATGGAGCAGTCCGGTAGCTCGTCAGGCTCATAACCTGAAGGTCGTAGGTTCAAATCCTACTCCCGCAACCAAACAAATAAAGGGGTTAGTCGAAAGACTAGCCCCTTTATTTTTGGATTTGGCACAATTTTTTGTCTGATTGTGGGCCTTAGTAATGACTGCCCTGTCATCCGCGGAGTTCGAACGGCAGCACAAAATGAAAACCGAAACAGTCCAGAAAATTAGGGGCTATTCAGAGCTTGCGAATTGGCTTGCTTCACCCAGACGGCCAAGGCTTCTTGGCCCGTTTCTTCCAGTCCTTCGATCATTTCCTCTAGGACCGCTAAGTCTTCATTCTGACCCAGTTTGAAGCGTTCCTCGGTGCGCAGGATTTCGGCCCGGAAGCCGATGACGAGATTCGACAGCATTTCAAAACGGTCGCCCATTTGCTCTATTTTCCAAGCAGTTCCATTACGTTTTTCCATGCACGCGACGAGGCGTGACAGATGGGCCTTGGTATCTTCGGCGTCCGGCATCAACTGGATATTCACATGGAAAGTGGCGGAAGCAAACATCCAGGTCGGTGCAAGAGACTTGTTGGCAAGCCACGCGGTGGGGATGTAGGCGTCCGGACCTTTGTAGAGAATAACTCCATTTTTTTCGCTTTCGATTGCATTGATGTGCGGGTTGCTGCGCGCCATATGCCCTTCGATAGCAACAAGGTCTCCGCCATCCCCGAAGACCGGTATCATCGGCAATAAGGTGGAGTGTGCAGGAGACGGCGATGTGAGCCAGGCAAGCGGCTCTTCTTTGACCAGTCGCACCAAATTTTCACCGATCGCGCCGGGCATTTTTCTATGAACCATTTGTCCTCCGCCAAAATTCATATATTATCTAATACGTAAATAATTCGCAATTAGCTAATAAAAAGATAGCCAGTCAGGGATATCGGCGGTATCAGCGGATGAGCCGGGACCCGATTTGTGAGTGATCTCCGTATCGAGTTTCGAGGCAAGATGGATATCTCAGGAGGTAATATAGTGACGGATGGCGTTGATCTCGGCAATTTTGATTTCCAAACAGACGAAGGTGTGGGCAGCCGGGCGAACATTGCGCTAATCGCTCTTGAATATGACCAGACGATTGAGCACGAATTTAATCGGCTGACGATGGAGCCAGGCATCGGGGTGTATTGCACGCGCATCCGGAGTGTACCGGACGTCACGCCCGCGACGTTGCGCAAGATGGAAAATGAAATTTTGTCTGCCGTCGAAATGTTGCCGCCGGGAGTAGAGATGGATGTGGTTGCCTTCGGTTGTACATCGGCTGCATTCATAATCGGTGAGGATGTTGTAAGTGAGAAAATCCGGCAGGTACGACCGAATTGCGCCGTGACTGACCCGATAACAGCGGGTCTTGAAGCTATGAAATATCTCGGTGCAGGGAAGGTCGGATTACTGACCCCTTATATTCCAGAGTTGAATGAAGTGATCAGAGGGCGATTTGAAACGGCGGGGCACGAAGTTGTTTCGATGGGTTCGTTCTGCGAGGCCGACGACAATATTGTCGCGAAAATTGACCTTGCGTCGGTCAGGGATGCGATAAAACGTATCGCCGAAGCCCGGCCTTGCGACGCAATATTCATGTCGTGCACGAGTTTACGGGCGATCGATATCATCAATGAGCTAGAAGATGAATTGGGCATACCGATTACGACGAGTACCCATGCGCTAGCGTGGCATGCTATGCATCTTGGCCAGCTAACCCCGCAAAATGGGACGGGTGCTCTTTTCAGACGGGGCGCCGAGCGTAAGTGATTTAGGCCTCCGATCTAGTAGCCAGTTTCAAGACCGGCTACGAAGCTCTGCAAATGCTGATCGAAGCGCTCTGCGTCCTCGATGAAGAGTGCGTGCCCGCAACCGGAAATAAGCTTAAGCTCGGCATGAGGAATAATTGTACTGACGTTCTGGCTCATTGAGGGCAGCATAAGGGCATCTTCCTCTCCGTGGAGCAATAGAACCGGCTTGCGGAGACCAGCCATAACATCTTCGTAGTCGAGAATGCGTCCAACCATATTCCGCCGCACGATATATGGTATGTTTCCACAAACCGATTTGAGAGCGTCCAGCAGCGGTGGCTTCGGTGGTTCCGCGAACATTGCGTTGACAAAGGCCGCATCTCCTTCGCCGCGCAATTCGACATTTTCATCCAGCATTTTGGGAAAGGAATTAAGCAATTCCGCACCCAGATTGGCAGGGTCTTCCAGCAGATAACCGCCGAGAAAGACAAGACCAGCAACCGAAGCGTCACCATAGTGACGAAGATAATCCATGATTACCCGGGCTCCGAAAGACCAGCCGACGAGCACCGGATTTTGGGCTCCAGTTGCAGTGATAAGGTTATGCAGATCATCGGCCCAGAGTCTGCCATCTTCATAGGCATGTATTGAGTCCGGCTTCGCCGACGCGCCATGTCCCCTGAGATCAGGCGCGATCAACCTTGCAGATATTCCTAGCTGGCCGTTAAACTGGTTGCACCAGACCTCGCTGTTCTGAAAAAGACCGTGAACAAGAATGAATGTTCTGTGAGTTTCCACCTCGTTGTCGAGGGCGATCAGGTTACGATTATCGCTCGAGCGGAACCGCCGCTTCCTGGGTGGCGTCTCGAAAGCGAGCGGGCTCAAATCGCCGGGCTCGCATGCGGGTGGGGCTTTGTGCATCAGCTTATCCTTTGGGGGCCGCGATAGATTGTTGGGCTTGCTGGTCGCGTTCAGCTCTTATGACTTGCCAAATTCCCCAAGTGAGCACCGGCACAAGAAACACCGCAATTGAAATGAGGGTGAATGCACCATAGCCATGCGAAACCAGAGAGATCAGACCGATCCGTTCAGCTATGAATGCGGAAATCGCAAAAATTATAAGTCCTAAGCCTGCACGGTGTAAGGCAGTAAAGGGTCGATTTTGGTTCTTAATGGACTGAGCAAGCCGTTCGTTGAAACCATGTACGAAGGCTGCGCCAGTATCGATAATCGTTCCCAGCAAAAGAATCTGAAAGAATATCGTGAAAAAGGGAATATCTATCGCCGCCAAAAGGGCGTTGGTCGGGATCGCCTCGGATAGGATGCCCGGGTACAGGCTCAGCAATGACAGAAAGAGCAACAGTGCCGGTGCCATGATGATTGGCCCGGATAGCGCGCCTGCTATCAGCGTTTCCCGTCGGGTCCTGAGGTGACGAACACTGAACAGGATTGCGGGAACAATGCCGACATTCAAGGCGGCATATTTCGCGCCGTTGAACGCCCAATTTCCTGTGTCTTTCGCATGCCCGAAATGGCTTAACGCGTCATCTGAGAAGTAGCTGAGTGTAAAGATAATTAGTGCCGCATAACCAATATAGATAAAAATGGCCCAAATCGCGAACAGTTTGGTGATGAAATCGCTGCCTTTGAACACAATGAAACTGATAGCAATCATTGCGACTATGATCCCAACGATGTTGGGCGCGCCGGTCATACTATGGACAAGTTCGCCCGATGCAGCCCCGACTACCGATAGGACCAGCAACAGACCCACAAGGAATACAAGTTCGAAGACGAACCATGCAGGTCCAAGCAGTTGCTTTATGAATGTCTTATAGTCGTAGGCCCCTGATATTCGCGCCAATTCGAAGCTGACTGCGAGAGTGGTGCTCCATACGATAGTGGCGACAAGCAAACCCAAAAGTCCGCCCACCGCTCCTTGGGATAGAAGAAACTCCACGATCTCTCGTCCCGTTCCGTAGCCCCCGCCGATCACGACGGATTGCAGCACGAGGCCAGGGACGAAATAAATGCGGAAGATCCGTCGCAAGGATTTATCCCCTATTTTCCGTGTGGTTCCGGGAGTATGCCGGCCACCCGTTCTCGAGGATTTCGCGGGTTTCCGATATAGCGGTGAGCCACATTTCGAGCATATCTTCGTCGGCTGTTTGGGACAGCCCGCCATAGCTTCCGTTCCCGAGCAATGCGCGGGCCTCAACCGGTGATGACGCTTCGAGATGCATTTCGTCGATCGCTGGTTTGGTCGATGGAATTTGTTCTTCGATACGCGTCCAGGGAAAATTCTCGAACCAGTTAGCATGGTTTGGGTTGATCCCTATTTCCAGCGCTTTCTCCATCGTCCGTTCGGCTTGCCACCAGTTGTGAAAAATTATGGAATGGGTTGGAAATGCGGAGAGAACCTCCTGCGCAACAACCTTCGCGGGGCTGTTGCCGCCATGTCCGTTGACGATCAGCACTCTCCTGAACCCCCCGTTCATCAGCGAAGTGAGTATGTCTCTTACGACGCCAAGGAAAGTTTCGAGGCGGATCGATATCGTGCCCGGAAATGCTGCATGCGACGGCGTTGCAGAATAAGCGAGCACTGGGCAAACGGGTATGCCCAGTGGTTTTGCAGTTTCGATTGCCATGCGTTCAGCTAGGATCGCATCAACGCAAAGTGAAAGTGAAGCGTGTTGCTCGACACAGCCAAGCGGCAGGATGCATCTGTCGTCACGCGCCAGATATGTTTCCATCTGCTTCCAGTTCATGTCAGCGAATTGCATCGGAATTCCTCTCGTTAAGTTTCGGTGCGTGCCAGACAGTGATCCCACTCCTCGGGAGGGGCGAGCGCCTGAAGAATTTGGCGAGCGCGAACTTGTGCGCGGGTGAACCCGCGAAGCGCGCGAGCGGTCGCTGCCAGTTCATCATCTTTCGCCTTCTCGGCAGTGAGCGCGGGGATCGGCGTGCTAAAGGAATGTTTTGCGTCCAGCAGAAAGCCTCGAAGCCTGTCTTCCCCGTCCTTGGGTAGATTACACTCGCCGAGTGCCTTTTCCGCCGAGGTGATGAGATTGGCTGCATCGTCGCGGGCCTGCTTCACAAGTCCCCCGATCGTGTCGGCTAGTTCGACCTGCCAGTACGCGTTTGTTTCGTCATACAGGAAATATCCGTGTCCGGGCCGATTTGGCGAAACAGAACGGTGCGTGATTGGTCCGATCGCTGCCATGTAAGATCGCCTCGACGGTTCACCAGCTGCTACGAAGGCATTGAGCCTGTGTGCTGCGGATGGCCTGTGAAGATCCCCGCCATTCGCCATAGCCTGTTCGGCTTCCGGCCATGTAACGTTGCCTCTATCTGGTCCCCTGCGGAAGAGGTCAAGCATCGCGGCCAGATCGAGCTGGCCATTTTTCTCGATCAATCGATCATAGAAATATCTGTTCCGAGATACCGAGGATGTGGACCAGAATCGTCTGGTCAAGAGGCCCACGCCATCAGCCTCGGCGTTGGCACCCATATACTCCCAACCCTGAATGGCGTCCCATCGTGTATTTGGGCCAGGCGGGAAAACGTCCGAATCTATATGCTGGGAAATTACGTTGTTTGTCGCGTACAGAAAGTCATGAACCGCGCCGGACGGGCTTTCGGAGTGAGTTCGGATGGCTGCCTCGGGGCGATTCCGCGATTCCAGCACATAACCGCCCTTATCATCAGCATAAAAACCTCCGGGTGCGCCGAGCACGTGCCCAACATCGCCCGTCGGCAAAACCACCTCGCGATCAATCGCATCTTTTGCGGAGCTTGCGAAACGAAGATTATGGAGTGTCGAAATCCCTCGGGGAACGCCATGTCCCCATTCCGAATGATTTTCAGTGCACGCGCCTCCTCCGCCGTGATGGACGTAGGCTAGGCCTGCCGTATTGAAACCGGGATGTCCGGCGAAACCGAACCGGCCGACGCCGGGCACTGAGCCATTAACCGAAAACGGGGTGTAGATGAACGGATGTCCCTCGTCCGGATAGGCGATGATAGTGGCTTGAAAGGTGCAGTCGTGATCGGTCGAAGAAGAAAAGCAGAGTTCACCGGTTCGGGTGGCCTGACCCCAAGCCGCCGCTGCGCTGCACATGCCTTCACCGATATCAGCTGAATTACTGTCGATCTGGTGATCGCCAAAATAAGCGCCCATGACGCCGCCTCCGTCTGCGTCAAGAACGCCAATCGGCGCCGGTTCGGTTGCTGGCGCGAGAGTCCCCACCCAAAGAGCAAAAGCATGATCGGCATCAAGGGCGACCCCCTGCCGGGTCGCGCCAGCCGCCATCCCTTCCGCCATTTGAAGAATTTCGGGTGTAAGACGTGATGCCTGCTCGATCCATGCCTGTAGGTGATCCCTATCCAGCGCGCTGAAGGATTTCCCAGCCGCGGTTTCAAAAACGAAGGGGCCGAAAATATCAATGCACTGATGCGCATATTGACGGCCCATATCGAAAGATGATCCCGACAATATGACTATAGGGCAGATGCTTGGAACGATCGGTGTGTCATCGAACCAAATCAGACCATTCCGCTTGGTCAGTGAATAGCGGTCATCGACGCCATGAATCGTGTCGTCGTTCATCATTGCTCGCGCAATCGCGTTGGCCTCGTCGAAGCTGTCCGATGCTTTGGCGAGATCGTTCTCAGAACTGGTTCTGGTAGCGAAATCTGCGAGTTCGCCGGTCGATCTCCCATATAGCCATTTCCCCCGAGATAGGCGTAGAATGGCTGAATCGAGGGTCGCTAGGCGGGAGGCATAGCCGGGTGTGATTTCGGATTGGCCGCGCAGCGACATTGATGTGCGCAATATCCCATAATGGGCGCTTGCCATTTTGCGGATCGTTTTGCGAGCAAGCTCGGCCAGCCCCCGATCAGACATCCTCTGGCTCTTTGGCTACTGACCGGGAGTGCGACTTTTCATATGCAAGATCGGTGTTACTCATAATATTACGCATAAGACAAAATATATGCTAATACAATATATTATAGTAGCTGATTGCTAGCTGGGCGGGGCTGCCTTATTTGGTAAGGCGGCACGGGCCAGCGAGACCCAATATCGGGCGCCGAGTGGAATCAGGTCGTCATTAAAATCATATGCGGGATTGTGGACCATGCAGGCATGCGGGCCTTCCGCGCCATTGCCTGCCCAGATATAGCAACCCGGCCTTTCCTGAAGCATGAACGCGAAATCTTCGCCTGCCATTAATGGTGTGGGATTTGCGTCGACGGCGGCATCGCCAAATGTGTCTCGCAAGACGCTCAGGCATAGGTCGGTTTCTTCATTACTGTTGATGGTCGGTGGGTAGCCATATCTATAATTCACTTCGGCTGTACCCCCAAAGGCCTTGGCGATATCCGTGCAAAGCGTATGAATACGTGTTTCGATCAACTGTTGGTCAGCCAGATCGAAATAGCGAACCGTGCCGGCGAGGGTCGCCGTTTCCGGTATGACGTTATATGTGTCTCCAGATTCAATGCGGGTAACGGATAATACTGCTGACTGCATCGGATCGATGTTTCTTGAGACAACGGATTGCAGCGCAGTAACGAGCTGTGCTGCGATAAGAACCGGGTCCACTGTCTGGTCGGGCATCGCTGCATGCCCGCCTACCCCTGAAATCGTTATATCGAAACGGTCATAGCCTGCCATCATTGCTCCCGCTCTTACCGCAAAACCGCCGAGCGGAATGCCGGGAATATTGTGCATCCCGTATACGCCGGACATGGGGAATTTTTCGAACAGACCTTCTTCGACCATAACCCGTCCGCCACCCTCATTTTCTTCGGCTGGCTGGAAGATGAAGTAGATTGTTCCATCGAATCCCGTGTGTTCGGAGAGATACTGCGCCGCAGCCAACAGCATGGCAGTATGTCCGTCATGGCCGCAGGCATGCATCTTTCCATCAACTGCGGAGCAATGGTCAAAGCTGTTCCGTTCTTGAATCGGCAGTGCGTCCATATCTGCCCGCAGACCGATCGCCCGGTCTGACTGGCCCGCTGTCAATACGCCAACGACACCTGTGCGGGCCAAGCCGCGATGTACTTCCAGTCCAAACGATTCAAGCTGCTGGGCGACGACGCCAGCGGTCCGTTCTTCTTCGAACGCTGTTTCGGGATGACGGTGCAGATCCCGCCTAACGGCGACATGCGCCTCCGAATTGTCGGCAAAAAACTGAGCCGGGGAAACTTCATCTCTCATTTAACGCTATCCTTCGCAATGTCCTAATCGGTGAGCGCGGGCTCGAAGCAGATCATCAGTCCGTGGCACTCGCTTGGCGGAAGAATCAGGCGCTGGCCAATGATGGAATGTTCAATCCCGTTTTTCTCAAAATAAATCCGGGTGTTTTCAAAATTTGATGTCGTGAGATGCACGCCGGAAATAAAGGGCAGTGGGCGTGTACCGTCACGAGCAGGCTCGCCATATTTTTCGATAAAGGCTGACTGCTCTAAGATGAACAATGGAATCCGCCCGGGAGCGGCAGCTATGCAGCCAGGTCCGTATTCCTCAACAGTCCCACCCCAAATATCATATAAGGCATGCGCGGTCGCTAGTGGGTCGTCTGACATCGCGACTGTTGCAGTACACGATTGGGCACCATTGGGATGCTTTCGCCAAACATCGTTGAGATAAAAGTCGAGCGTGGTGATTTGCGAGGTTGATAGAAATAGAGGCGGATCAAGATCCGGCATGATGCAATTGCTGAAAGCGACGCGATAGGTTTCATCTTCAGGGCCGAATTGGTCAAACTCCAGCTCCAGCAAGATAGGCCGGAAGCCATGTTTCGGGTCTTTGTCGTGCCGCTGCATAAAGTGATCAAATGCCATGTGCGCATCATCGGTCCGCATGATCATGGAACCCGCGCCCTCCCGCCCTTCTCGGCTGCCTTTCAGCCATTTCTCGAGATAGGTAGGGATTTCTCCACCAGCGCCGCCCAATTGCATGAATTCGATATAGTTGGCGCAATCGGGTTCGTTCGGCGTCAGAAGGATACGGCGGTTAGCCACGCCGACCCCTTCAAGCGGCGTGATGGGCCCGATCGTAAAACCAAGGCGTTCATACGACCGCCCGACTTGGGACAAATCCCGGACGCCGCACATCAAGTGGTCAAATTCGCGGATCGGTTGCATCTTATTAGTCCTCGCTTCTAGAGTAAAATTGCAACGCGTAAATACATATGACGCAGAGCACCGCCGGAATGGCAAGAAAATAGAAGGCATGCGAAGGCGCCCAGCCAAGGGAGAGGACCAAGCCGCCTGCTATCGGGCCTACGATTGCGCCCAGCCTTCCTGCCGATAGTGCGGCCCCAACGCCCGCACTTCTTATGCTGGTGGGATAGAAATTCGCTGCCAGCGCATTGATCGCCAGCTGCGGCCCCAGAATGGCCGCTCCGGCAAGTGCCGACAAGACGAAGACAGCGGCCACCATGCTCCCACTCCACGCCAATAGCGGTGTGCAAACCGCCGCCAACAGATACATAATGCCAATCGATCTATAGGGGTTCACGGTATCGATGCTCCTGCCGAGGGCGATTCCGGCGAGAATCCCGCCGACATTGAACAACGCCGCCGCATAGATCGCGCTCTGCAAGCTAAAACCCATGTCTGAGAGAATAGTCGGCAACCAGTTGAGCATCAGATACAGCATCATAAGGTTGAGAGCGAACAACAGCCACAGGAGCAGCGTCCCGATTGCTCTTTGGTCTAGGAAAAGGCTACGGATCGAGCCATGCTGCATTGGCGCTTCCGCTGTGATGAACTCGTCTTTCTCATCTATGTCATGAGTTGGATCGATGCGCGCGAGTAACCTTCCGACCTTGATCAGGTTCGTCCTCCGGTCTGCCAGCAGGCGGATCGATTCCGGTAAGAACAGGATGAGCACGATGGTCAGCATCAGCGGGAGGGCGCCCCCGAGTATGAACGCAGACCGCCATCCCATGTTCGAGATTAGCGGACTGGCGGCGATACCGCCTAATGCAGCACCCAAAGGGAAACCCGCTGAAATAACGGCAACTATCGTCGAACGCAGTCGTTTCGGTGAATATTCAGAAACCAATGCGATTGCGTTGGGGATCGTTCCGCCGAGGCCGATTCCAGTCAGGAAGCGATATAACATAAGCTCATTCATGTCCGTGGCGCGTGCGGTTAACAGCGTAAAAAAGCCGACGGCAGCAAAGGACGCGATGGTGATGGTCTTGCGACCGAAACGGTCGCCGCAGGCTCCTAGTACAATCGCTCCAACCATCAAGCCGAGGAGGCTCGATGAAAAGGCCGGCCCCAATGCTGCGCGTTCCACGCCCCACTCGTCGGCAATCGCTGGCGCCACGAATGCGATGACTTGCGTGTCATATCCTTCAAGTAGCGCAATAAGAAAGCATAGTGCGACGACCCTAATCTGAAACCGGCCAAGGGGAAGCGCATCGATCCGCTTCGCAATATCTATCTGCTGTCCTTGCGCCATTAAAACCCCAATCTACAAAAATCTGTCTTCAGCATTACGGCGTTCCCTTTTTTGGCCATCGGCAATTTAGTCCAAACACCGAATCGAATATGCGATATAACTCTAGCCATATCGAATATAACCCATTAACACATATATTGTCTAATAAATGATATTATACCCATGGTCAACGAACAGGCCTTCACCGTAGGAAAAAGTCAATATGTCAAAAAAAAATGCACCGAAAATCCTATCTTCTGCCGCTCGCCGTCGCTGTTTCGGAAAGACGAAGGCCGTCGCCATGGCAGGCACGCTAATGTCCGCGCTTTTTGTCGGCTCCGTTTCCGTATCAGCCAAACCGGCATTGCAGGCTGAAATTCGCTGGACTGAATATGGCGTCCCGCATGTACGGGCGAAGGATTACGCGGGGCTCGGCTATGGCTATGGATATGCTTCGGCAAAAAACCAATATTGTTTGATTGCCGACCATCTCATTACGCTGCGCGGCGAGCGATCACGACATTTCGGCCGGGACGGGATGGCTACCGTCGGATTTCTACCAACCACCAATATCAATGCGGACCTATTCTACCGGTTGCAATTATCGCAGGCTGTGACGGATCGCGCAGCTGCGCAATTGAACTCTGACGCTCGCGAATTAGCAAGGGGATATGCCGCCGGACTCAATCGTTTCGTGACCGAAAACTCGGAAGGAAATGTCGGGCAATCATGCAACTTGTCTTTTGAGCCGGAGTTTACGGAATCGGATGTTATTCGTGCTGCGTTGGCAGTCGGAGTTATTTGGAACGCTTTTCATGTCGCTCCGTTCACGGAAGCGTCTGTCTGGGGCGCGCAATCCGATCAGGTCGCGGCGGTGACGCCCCCTGTGCAGGATGTGATTCCAAGCGGTATCGGCAGCAACGTATGGGCTTATGGCGGCGATGTCGTCGCTGAAGGTGACGGGGCGTTCGTTATCGCCAATCCTCATACTCGTTGGGGGAAGCATTGGTTGAGACTGCATCAGATGCACCTTACAATCGCTGACGAAATCGACGTTGCGGGCGCAGGTTTTTTGGGTCTGCCGCTTCCCGTCGTCGGCTTCACCAAAGATATGGCCTGGAGCATTCAGGCGCCATCAACGGTAGGCTTTTACGTTCTGCAAAAAAGGGAGGTTGATAGCGAAGGATCAAATCCGACTTATGTTGTCGACGGCGAGCGCTTCCCGATTTCGTTTCGCGATATTGATATCGAAGTAGCAGACGAAAATGGTAGCGTACAAACCGAGACCTTTAAGTTTGCAATGGCCGGCGGGTCCCCGGTCTATCGGCTCCCCGAAGGTCCGGGCCGCCCGGAGGGATGGTATACCGTGACGGACGCTGGCGAAAGCGCGGCTGGGGCGTATAATCAGTTTCTAGGACTTTCACGTGCTGACAATGTTGATCAGGCGAGAGACGTCATTGCCGACAATCGAGGGCTGGGCGCTCATGTCGTTGCCGGAGATCGCAGTGGAGGCGTGTTGTACATTGAGGCTGGTCCCATGCTGGCGGTCTCCGATCAGCGCTTGCAAGATTGCCGTTTGAGTAGTGTCAGCGCACCAAATATCCTTGATGGCACGCGCTCGGCATGTGGTTTGCGCACGCAATCCGGAGCGCCGGACCTATTGGAGGAGGACGGGTTTCCAACTATTGTCTCACGCGGGATCGTTCAGAATACGAACAACAGCTATCTTCATTCCGAATATGGGATAGTGCAGGAACCGCGCTCTGTGCTTTTCGGCGATCCCCGCGCTGGACGAGCGGACTTGAGGTTGGAGATGTCCGAGCGCCGGCTCGGGGAGGTGGTCGCAGACGAAATGGTATCATTTGACGAAGCGCGCGCTGTTGTCATGGACAACCGCAACTTCGCGGCGGAGACTTGGCTCGATCAGATTCTGGAAGTTTGTAAGTCAAACGGAGACGAGCAAGTGCGATCCGCCTGCGTGGTTCTCGCGGGTTGGGACCGGCGTAACGATAGGGACAGTCGCGGGACTTTATTGTTTCAACAACTCTGGTCGCGGATATTCGCCAATCCCTCAATCCGACCTGCCTATGATCCTGCGCAGCCGTTTGTGTATACGCCTCTGTCGCTTGATGACCAAGGTACGGTAGTCCTTGTTGCTGCTTTGAAGGAAGCCGTCACGGTGATAGAATCGGCGGGGCTGCAGATTGATGCTCCATGGGGCTCGGTGTTGCGCCATGCGAGCACGTCCGAAGGCGCGGTGCCACTGCATGGCGGCAATGTTGATGCAGGTGTCCTCAATTCCTTGGGCGGTGTTGGCCTTACCAGTGATGGTTATGCCCAGATCGCAGCCGGAACAGCTTATCTTCAATTTGTGCGTTGGGATGACGCGGGCGTGCAGGCTGATGTTGTGCTTGCCCACGGCCAGTCCAGCGATCCGGCATCACCCCATTATTTCGACCAAATTGATCGCTACTCTGACCAGTCGTTATGGCGTTTTCCGTTTGACCGAGATGCTGTAGAAGCGGAAACGGTCGAGATACGTGTCTTGTCGGACCAGGATCAACGAGCAACTAAATTATCTGATTAAGGTCTCGAATTGCTGCAGGCCTTACACGGACATCCGTATTGGCCGGCATTACCTTTTCCTTGGATTGGTCCGCCATTGTAGCGCCCAATCCAAGGGAACGGCTTACAATCGCATTGATTGGCCCTTACCCTAAAGGTCCGCGGATGCCATATCGGTGTGGCATAGCGGTCGGCAAAACACCGATTATCGAGTTTGGGGCGAAATATCTGGTCACGTTGCAGTGTCCGGAAAGGTCGAGACGCGTATCTGGTCTGACGAGGATCGATGATCAGTCGATTTTTGTGATCGAGGCCCTGGATTGTAGCAGGCCTTGCTGGAATACCGACATCGGTCGGCAACACTCTCTCCTAGATCGAGCTGCCATCGTGGCACGCGATCCAGGAGAGAGTTTAGAGGTTCATTGATGAGCTAGAATCTGAAAGTTCCGCTGATCCCATATCGGCGTGGATTAACGGTCGCCAAAACACCGGTGATCGAGTTCGGCGTGAAATATCCGGTTACGTAGTTTTCGTCGAAGACATTCTCGACAAAAGCTAGCATTTCGAATGATCCGATATCGAAGCCAACCCTGAGATTCACATAATCATACTCATCCACGAAATCCGGGGCTGCCACGCGGCTTTCATTGTCGGTAAAGAGACTGTCGCGGAAGACATATTCAAGCCGGAGAAAGGCATCGCTTCCGCTGCTAAACGAGTGGTTATACTGGGCAGATACGCTGGCGGACAATTCCGGTGCGAGTGGAAGGCGATTACCAGAAGCGTCCGCGGTCGTGCCCGTTGAATCGATGATAGCATTTGGGAAACTTCCGAAGCGCGAATTCTGATAGCCAAATGAGCTCTCTAATACGAGCCCATCGACCGGTTCAACCATCAAGCTAACTTCAATACCCTTAGACGTCGCTTCGGCACCGTTTTGCGTAACTGTTCCGCTCGCAAATGTCGCTGGATCGATGAAAAAGCTGGAAACCTGAATGTCTGTCCAGTCGATCAGGAAAAGCGATGCGTCTAGACGGACGCGATTGTCCGGCGATGCCAATTTGACGCCGACTTCATAGTTCCAAAGCGTTTCGCTGTCGAACGTTGACGGCAGCCCCAGATTTGGAAAAGTGGTTGTGGCCAAATTGAAGCCTCCCGGTTTTCCGCCGCGGGAGACCGTCGCGTATATGTTGATGTCGTCCGCGATTTCGTAATTGGCTGCGAAACGAGGCAGAAAGTTGTCAAACGACGCTTCACCGGCTTGGGATTGCGGAACTGCAGTGAAGGGCGGGAACACGGCGTTGCGTTCCGCGAAGAAGCTCGTCGCTACCTTATCATGTTGCCATCGTAGTCCTGCGCTAACCGTCAGCGCACTATCCGGACTGGTCCAGCTCACTTCACCGAACATGCCAAAAGAGGTAACGTCCGCCGTGAGGAGATCATTGATAGGGGTGATTTCCGTTCCGGCCGGTGGGAGGGCCGCCGCTGGGAGACCTAGCAGATCTCTGAAAAACGCAATCGAAAAGGGGCGGCGCTGGAACCGAGTACTGCTGTCTTCAGCATAAACGCCGCCCAACATCCAGTTCAAACCCGTTGTCTCGTTCGACTGAAGCCTAAGTTCGGTGCTCCAGCTTTCCAGGTCGGCGAATGATTCGTCGTTCCACAAATCGAGGCCTGACTGATCTGCTTCGCCGTTGGTCGTTGAGTGATGGTCGATATACCCGGTTACCGATATGATCGAAAAATTATCGAGATCATACTGGACGCGTCCCGTGAAGATCGATGTTTCAGCATCGATATCTCTATTCCGGTCGGTTTGGATGGTGTTCCGATTATCAGGAAAGAATCCAGCATCGAGAGTGAATATCGGAAAGCCGAGAGCGGCTAATGTGTCTCCCTGGATCCCTGTTGGGACACTGTTGAGAAAACCCTGCTCATGGTGCTGGTGGGAGCCGGTAATGTCCACGGTCAATCGGTCGTCTGGCTGAAACCTCAACGCACCACGAAACGCGTAACTCGTATGGTCGTTGGTGCCGCTGCTTGGCCCTTCGTTCTTCAGAAATCCAGCGCTGTCCTCGACATAGCCGTTAAACCGGGCGAATACCGTGTCGCTCAACGGAACGTTTACGGCCCCAGAAAGTCGGAAGGTGTTGAAGCGTTCATACCCTGCTGAAACGTGGCCCCCGAAATCCGCCGATGGTTTCACGGTCGTTATACTAATGGCTCCGCCTGATGCATTACGGCCGAACAGCGTACTTTGCGGCCCGCGTAGCACTTCAATACGTGCCACGTCGACAAGCTGCTGGTCAAAGGTCGCATTTTCGACGACCGGCGCAACGTTGAACTCATCAACATAGAAACCGACCACATTTTGGGTGCCGCCGATATTTGATATACCCCGGATCGATACATTGTTGCTGAGCTTTGAGCCTTCGTTGACGAAGGCGACATTTGGCGTGAGGTCAAAATAATCACCGATCTCATCCAGATTTTGGCGTTCTATCATCTCTGTGTCGAAGATCGCAACGCTGATCGGTACATCCAGCACCGATTGTTCGCGTCTTTGAGCGGTAACAACGATGACATTGCTGTCGACTTCTTCTTGGCCGTCTTGGCTATGGGCAACCGTTGGAACGGAAGCAGCCAAAGCTGCAAGGCACAAACTGCCATAACGTCCATGTGAAATAAGTGACTGTCTCACAAGACTGTTGTTTGGGTTTTCTACAAACGAAAAATTGTGTTTTGCTTTAGTAATTTGGTCCATTTGGGCCCCCTGCTATTCAATTTTACCGGAAACCGGCTGTCACCTTGGTTACAATAATATTACCTAAATGCAAATGAATTCACTAAAAGATAATAACATTTGATTTTCGTCATCGTCAAGAATTACACGCGCTGGTGATTCAGAACGGCGGTTTGTTTGCGGCAGCAGGTATCGGGTCGCTTGGTTTCGCAGGGCGCCTGCCGACCGACGGCTGGGGCCGAGTGAACTAGAATCGCATTGGCGAGCGGGACAACCATTTGGTTGACGTATTTCATCGTTGTTGGGAAGTGGCGCGACTCTCAAGCCGTGACAATAGCCAGCTTCATTCGGACAGCGAAATCGACCTGCAGGTTTCGGCAAGCGCCTTTTTAGTCGCTTCGTCTTCCAGCAGTGGCAAATGTTCTGCACCGATCAGCGTGATCACGGCTTGCGCTTCCCCTTGGCTGTCGAGGATGGGGGCGGCGATAGCGCAAAGGCCGGGGATGAACGTGCTATCGATCGTCGCGAATCCACCATCGCACACTTCATTTTTCAGCTGTTGGACGTCTGCTTTTTTGACCGGCAGATGGGTTTGGCCGACCATACGTTTGTTGGCTGCCAACTCCTTGGTGATGAGGGCAGATGTTAGGCCATCCGGCAGGAATGGAAGAAAAGCACGCCCCGTAGCAGAAGAAAGTAACGGAAAAACGGATCCGAGCATAAGCGACGTAACCAGAGAATCGGCTGATCGATGCCACCGGACGATGGTTGGTCCTTGGGGCCCCCAGACTGACAGGAGACTCGTATAGCCCAGTTCGGCAGTCAGTTCGCGCATCGCATCATGTGCGACGTCAATCACGTCGAAACGAGACAGCGCGGCTAGGCCTAACTTTAGGGCCGCAGGGCCTAAGTCGTAACGGCCGGTCTTGGGATCCTGTCGGACGAATCCCGTTCGAATGAAGCTAGAAAGATAGCGATGGGTCTTGCTCGATGGCATATCGGTGAGTTGACTTAGGTCACGCAAGGGTACGGCAGTGCCAGCTCCGGCCAGGGCCAAAAGTATCTTGGTGCTGACCTCGACGGATTGAATGCCACGTCGCTCGCCTTCTGAGGCCGATGGCGGCTTTCCTCTTCTGCTCAAAGCTGGTCCCTTATTTTGCCCATTGGTGAAAATGGTGAATGTTCATGACGCTGGCGCGTTGTCAAGCGCTTCCTCCAAAATCACGGGTTGCAATACGTGGCCCCATTGAGTAGTGCTGTGTCTCAATAAGTAATATATTACACAATGGTGAAATATGAAGGAAGCCAATATGAACGCAGTTGATCGCGATGCAGGCGACGGATTGGGCGCGTTCTACGACGATTTGGTTCAGCATAACCTGGCTCCATTGTGGGAAGTTTTGCATGATCTAGTGCCGCGTCAGCCTGGATGCCGGGCTGGCCCAGCACTTTGGAATTTTTCTGTCATACGCGAGCATTTGATGCGGTCCGGCGACCTGATTTCTGCTGCACAGGCTGAGCGGCGGGTTCTTATTCTCGAAAATCCGAACATGGTGGGGGAATCCGCAATCACGCCGTTGCTCTATGCGGGGATGCAACTCGTTCTGCCCGGAGAGGTCGCGCCTTGTCATCGCCACGCGCAAAGTGCCTTGCGCTTTGTCATGGAGGGCGAGGGAGGGACCACAGCGGTCAATGGCGAAAAGGTGGCAATGCGGCCCTTTGATCTAGTTCTGACGCCTTCCGGGCTTTGGCATGACCATGCCAACGAATCCTCGGAGCCGATGATTTGGCTTGATGG
This sequence comes from Parasphingorhabdus sp., assembly GCF_039939955.1. Taxonomy (GTDB): domain Bacteria; phylum Pseudomonadota; class Alphaproteobacteria; order Sphingomonadales; family Sphingomonadaceae; genus Parasphingorhabdus. The sequence goes on from NZ_JBDVHS010000003.1 coordinate 18,159, forward strand.
TCTGGATATTCCGCTACTTCAGCATCTTTCGTCTGGCTATGCTGAAAAATTGGATGAGTATAGCCACCCGGAAACCCGGCCTCCGGGTGATACGCTGGCTCGATATGGAAAAAATCTTCGTCCGGCGCGGCGCGTTGAGTTTGACGACGCTCTGAGGGACCAACCTTTGTTCCACTATCCGTTTAGCGAATGGCGCGAGTCTCTCGATGTTATCGCCCGTTCTGAGGCGCCGCACCCTCATGATGGCATACGGATGGAATTTACCAATCCAGTCACGGGTGGCAGCGTGATGAAAACGCTTTCGGCATTTTGTCAGCTGGTCCCCAAGGGCATGGATACAAAGGCAAAGCGAAGCACGGACAGCTCAGTATTTGTGGTGTGCAGCGGGAGCGGCTCGGTGAAGATCGGGGAGGAGTATTTTCATGTTCACGAAAAGGATGTTTTTGTTGTCCCAGCCTGGAACCCGCTGAGCTTTTCGGCGGACGAGGATCTCGTCCTTTTTAGTTTTTCCGACAAGGCGGTGCAGGATCGCTTGTCTCTCTGGTTTGAAGAATTGTTTTGAGGAAATATTATGTCACTGACCCACAATAAACCCGAATCGGTCTACGCTGAAGTGCATGGAACAGATGATCGTTATCCAGTCCGCCGGATATACTGCGTCGGGCGGAACTATGCGGCGCATAAAGAAGAGATGGGCCATGGGGATGATCGGGATCCTCCTTTCTTCTTTACCAAATGGGCGGACACTTATGTCCCCTCGGGCAGCGTGATCGCCTATCCGTCGGCAACGGAAAATTACCACTATGAGGTTGAACTGGTCGTTGCCATCGGCCGCGGTGGGAGTTGCATAGCGCAGCAGGATGCGAGCAGTCATATATTCGGATATGCAGTGGGGCTCGATATGACGCGGCGTGATCTACAGTTGGTGGCGCGCGAAAAGGGCAGACCGTGGGATGCGGGTAAAAATTTTGATCAGGCTGCTCCGATTGGAAAAATTGTCCCGGTTTCGCAAACAGGGGAGCTCTCAAAAGCTCGGATCTTGCTCGAAGTAAATGGTGAAACCCGCCAAGAAGCGGACATTGGAGATCTCATCTGGAATGTCGACGAGATCATAGAAAGCCTTTCTAAGCTCTATGTGTTAGCACCGGGTGATCTCATTATGACGGGTACTCCTGCCGGTGTGGGACCGGTCACCGCCGGAGACAGTCTCGTAGGGCAGATCGACGGATTGCCTGACATCTCGGTCGCCATTGCGGCGCGGAACTGAGTGGCAGGACGGTTATATGAAACTATATGACTTTCCCCGCTCTTCTGCATCCTTTCGCGTCCGTATCGCGCTCAATCTCAAAGGCTGCCAATATGAAACGGTCAAAGTCGATTTTGCGACCGGCGATCAGATGGCGCCCAGTTATCGTCAGGTAAACCCTAGTGGTCTTGTCCCGTTTGTAGAGTTCGATGATGGCGTTCGACTTTCGCAGTCTATGGCGATCATGAAGTATCTGGATCGATTATATCCGTCGCCTCGTCTTCTCCCCGAAAATGTTGCAGACGAGGCTGCGGTTATGGAAATGGCGATGACCATCGCCTGTGATATCCATCCGCTGAACAACCTGCGTGTCCTGAAATATCTGGAACAGGAATTGGGCGCGGACGAGGCAGCGCGGCAAGCCTGGTATGCCAATTGGGTGCGCGCCGGCTTTTCTGGTCTTGAGGCGTTAGTGGCTGCGCGGAGTGGCGGAGCGCGCTGCTTCGGCGACGAACTCACGGCCGTTGACGTCTGCCTTGTGCCGCAAATGTTTAACGCTCGACGTTTTTCCGTGCCGTTGGACGATTTTTCTACACTGGTCGAGATTGATCGTGTGCTGCAGGACATTCCCGCGTTCAGGGATGCAGCGCCATAGTTTTCTGCATTTTCTGCCAATCGCTAATTCCGAGCGCCGTCGGTGTGGCAGCATAAGATTCCAATTTATTCAAAATTAATATTGTCCATTATAAAAAATATTGTATATTAAAATAATATTGTGAAATGACGGAGACGAATATGAACGGCTTGAAGCAGGAGCAGGCAGGGCGCTGTTGGCCCGAAGAAGCCTCGCGCGTCCCGTTGTGGGTTTACTCGGATCCATCTGTTTATGCTGACGAAATGGAACGTATTTTCTACGGCGATCACTGGTCCTACGTTGCTCTAGAGGCTGAAATTCCAGAAGTTGGCGATTACAAGACAACTTTTATAGGAGAGCGTTCCGTGATCGTCGTGCGAACTGGCGACGATGAAATTGCCGTCCATGAAAATCGATGCGCGCATCGCGGCGCACGATTTTGTCGTGAGAAGTTTGGCAAGGCGAAAGAATTTGCATGTCCTTACCATCAATGGGTCTATTCGCTTGAGGGTGAACTCCAAGCCGTGCCATTTCAACGTGGGGTGCGGCGCAAGGGAGGCATGCCTGAATCGTTCGACTTGAAGGACAACGGGCTCAATCGCCTGCGTGTCCAGTGTGAAAATGGTATCATTTGGGCGACATTCTCTCAGGAAACGCCGGACTTTAAGGAGTATCTGGGGGAGCGTATGTACGCTCATTATCAGCGTGTATATGACGGCCGTCCCCTGAAGGTGCTCGGATACAACCGACAGCACATTCCGGCGAACTGGAAAATGATGATGGAGAATATCAAGGATTCCTATCACCCGGGCTTGCTACATGTTTTCTTCAGCACCTTTGGCCTGTTTCGCGCCGACCAGGAATCGGCGACAGAGTTGGATGATACTGGCAGGCACGGCATTCTTATCTCGCGCAAGGGTGAGCAGGAACTCAATGACGTCAGCGGTTCGATCCGCTCTTTTGACGGAGACCTCGAGCTCTCTGACACCCGGCTGATCGAGTATGAGCATGAGTGGTCCACGCCGCAGACGGTGGGGATGATCACGGTATTTCCGTCCGCCATTCTTCAGCAACAAGTGAACTCGCTCTCAACGCGCCAGATCATCCCCAAGGGGGCTGGCGGATTCGATTTCGTCTGGACCCATTTTGGTTATGCCGATGACGATGAAGAGATGACTCAGCGCAGATTATTGCAAGCGAACCTATTTGGCCCCGCGGGCATTGTTTCCGCAGAAGACGGAGAGGTTATCGAATATTGCCAAGAAGGCGCAACCGGCAATGCAAGCCAGAACGCAATGATAGAAATGGGTGGGCATGAGATTGAATGCACTGACTATATGATCACCGAGACCGCAATTCGAGGCATGTATGCCTATTACAAAAAAATCATGGGTTTCTAGGTGGCGGTATGATGATGACAGAAACTGATCCCGTGTCCGAAGCCATATTGCGCTTTTACCACCGATACGATGCCGCGCTTGATGATAGATTGCTCGACGAGTGGCCGAATTTCTTCGCCGACGACGGATTGTATCGGATAACCACAAGAGAAAATTGGGACGGCGGATATCCTCTGTCCACGGTGCTTTGTGAAGGAGTGGGAATGATGCGGGATCGTGCAGTAGCGATCCAGACATCCATGACCTACACGCCCCGCGCCTACAGGCGCTTCCAGTCCGGTACTCTTGTTCTGGACCGGTCGGGCATCGAAGTGGAAACGCGATCCAATTTTCTTGTACTAGAGACGCTTCCTGATCGGCAGTCCCAGGTCGCATATTGCGGTGTCAGCTACGACCGGATTCGACTTGATGGCCCAGATATGCGTTTCAGTAAGCGCGTCTGTGTGCTCGATACCGAGATGATCTCAAACTCGCTTATCTATCCGATCTAGGGGCAAGAATATGACAAAGGAATGGGTCCGCGTCGGCGCGGTTTCCGATTTTAGTGAAGACGGTGTTTTTGGCGCGAAGATTGGCAGTTCACGGATCGCTCTTTACCAAGTCGATGAGGAAATCTTTGCGACCGATGACTATTGTACGCATGGCTTTGCCCGACTTTCACGCGGGTTCCTCGAAGACGGTTTAATCGAATGTCCGGTTCATCAAGGCTTGTTCGACGTCAAAACCGGTGCACCCAAAGCACTGCCCTGTACGGAACCATTGCAAACCTACGACACGCGCCGGGACGGCGCTGACATCTTCGTCCTCTGGAGCGAAAGTGGTGAAGATTGACCCATGCTGCTGACCAAACACGTGCGGATGATCGGTATGTTGTCAATGCACTTACCGGGCAACGGGCGGTCATAACGGGTGCGGCGGGTGGCATAGGAGAGGCTACGGCCCGGGCCTTCGCTGCTGCAGGTGTCAAGCTGGCCTTGATCGATATCGAAGGCTCCAGACTTTCATCGCTGGCGGAAATACTCCGTTCCCAAGGGGCGGAGGTACATATTTTTGACGTAGACATTTCCAATGCTCAACAAGTTAACGAGGCTGTTGAAGGTGCGAGCACCGCTCTTGGTGGGATCGACATACTGGTCCACAGCGCGGGAATAGGAGTGGAGTCCTTGTTCGTCGATACGACCGATGAGCAATGGCAACGGATTCTGGATGTTGATCTAACAGGCAGTTTCCTCGTGCTGCGCGCAGTAGCGCGCATCATGGCGGTTGCACGCTATGGCCGGATTATCACTATTTCATCTACCGCCGGCGTTCGTGGGGGAACGCGGCGCGCAGCATACGGCGCTGCAAAGGCTGGCGTTATCATGCTGACGCGCGTTCTCGCGGTGGAGTTGGCAGATCAGGGCATCACCGCCAACTGTCTCGCGCCCGGGGCTATCGAGACCGAACTGGTGCAAGAGATGCATTCTCTCGAAACACGGACAACCTATCGAGCGGCGATCCCGGCTGATCGTTACGGCACTCCGGATGATGTCGCGCATGCCGCGCTATTTCTCGCATCACCGCGGTCCGGATATGTGAATGGGCATATTCTTGCGGTTGATGGGGGGTTTCTCGCTGCGGGGCTGATAATCCGATGAATTCATTATATAAATTACTGATATCTCTTTGTCAGCAGGAGCATATATGAAAGCACTTATAAAGCGGGAGGCCGGTGAAGGGCTTTGGTTGGAAGATGTCCCGGAGCCGGAAATGGGGGTGAATGATGTCCTCATTAAGGTGAAGCGTACCGCGATATGCGGTACCGATGTTCATATCTACAAATGGGATGACTGGGCGCAGAAAACAGTTCCGACGCCGATGATCGTTGGCCATGAGTTTGTGGGAGAGATTGTCGATATCGGATCAAACGTGAACGATTATTCTGTGGGAATGATTGTTTCTGGCGAAGGCCATATCGTTTGCGGGCGTTGCCGCAACTGCATGGCAGGCAGGCGCCACCTTTGTCCGCACACCAGCGGCATTGGAGTCAATCGTCCCGGCGCTTTCGCAGAGTATATTACTATTCCGAATGCCAATGTATGGCATCATTCTGATGATATCGACCTCGACGTCGCGAGTTTTTTTGACGCCTACGGGAATGCCGCTCATACCGCCCTTCAGTGGGATTTGCTCGGAGAAGACGTGCTCATCACTGGAGCTGGTCCTATCGGCGCGATGGCAGCTGCGATCGCTAGGCACGCAGGTGCTCGCCATGTCGTCATAACCGATGTCAATGATTTTCGTCTCGCATTGGCCGAGAAAGTTGGCGCTACCCGCACTGTCAATGTCGGGAGGGAGACCCTAGCCGACGTTCAGCGCGAGCTTGGTATGGCGGAAGGATTTGATGTCGGGCTTGAAATGTCGGGAAGCGCCGATGCTTTCCGTGATATGCTGGCCAATATATGTCACGGCGGAAAAGTTTCGATGCTTGGGATTCCATCGGGCGATGTCGCGATCGACTGGAATGTGGTGATATTCAATATGTTGAATATCAAAGGGATCTATGGACGAGAAATTTTTGAAACTTGGTATAAAATGACTGTAATGATGCAATCCGGCCTCGACCTTGACCCGATCATCACGCACCGGTTTGATTATCCTGATTTTCAACAGGGATTCGATGCCATGCTTTCCGGAAATTCCGGGAAGGTCGTTCTGAACTGGGAAATTTAGTATGTACGGCGGATTCAAAGATCATCTTCAAGCGGAAATATCCGCAATCAAAAAGGCCGGATTTTTTAAGCGCGAGCGCGTCATTACCACGGCACAAAACACCGAGGTTGGCATCTCTTCGGGAGAAACGTTACTGAATCTCTGTGCGAACAACTATCTGGGTCTGGCGCAGGACGCTCGGGTAAGAGATGCGGCAAAGAAAGGGTTGGACAGATGGGGTTACGGCGTGGCGTCGGTGCGGTTCATCTGCGGGACTCAAAGTGTCCACAGAAAGCTCGAAGAGTCCCTCACAGCCTTTTTTGGTCTGGAAGACACAATTCTATACCCATCATGTTACGATGCTAATGGAGGCCTGTTCGAAACCCTTTTAGGTGACCAAGACGCGATTATTTCCGATGAGTTGAACCACGCATCGATCATTGACGGGATTCGTTTGTCCAAGGCTAAGCGGTATCGCTATCGCAACAATGACATGGAGGATCTTGAAGCGCAGCTGAAAGCGTCAGATCAGGCGGGCGCTCGCTTCAAACTAATAACGACCGATGGTGTGTTCTCTATGGACGGCTCGCTCGCGAAGCTCGATGAAATATGCACTCTTGCGGAACGATATGACGCCTTGGTGCATGTTGATGATAGCCATGCAACGGGCGTTATCGGACCAAGAGGGCGGGGTACGCCAGCGCATTTTGAGTGTATGGACCGGATCGATATCCTGACCGGGACTCTGGGCAAAGCGCTTGGCGGCGCAAGTGGCGGCTTTACTTCGGCGAGAGGTGAGATTGTGGAACTGTTGCGTCAGCGGTCAAGGCCCTATCTGTTTTCCAATACGGTCGCTCCATCGCTCGTTGCGGGCGCTATTGAGGCCCTTGATCTTGCGAGCAAGGGAGATGCGCTGCGCGATCGCCTCCAAAAGAATATGTCGTTCTTTCGGGAAGGACTAGCAGCAGCCGGTTTCGATCTTTTGCCGGGCAACCATCCCATCATTCCCGTCATGCTGTACGATGCTAACAAGGCATCCGCCTTTGCCGAGGCATTGTTGGCGCACGAAATCTACGTCACCCCGTTTTCATATCCCGTGGTGCCCGAAGGTAAGGCACGGATCAGATGTCAAATTTCTGCCGCGCACACGCTTTCCGAGATCGAGCATGCTATCAAAGCTTTCGCGGCGGTGAAGGAGGAACTGGACTCGTAATGGTTTAGTTGCATTCACTTGTCTTCCATTGCGTCACCCTAGCTTCGAAAACCAAGGGGCTTAGCCCTCCGAAAAGTCGCCCATTGTGCAATTCTAATATGTAGCTGAGGATCAGCTCGCCGATTAGGCCGAGTATAAAACTAGCGGCATTTTCGACCGGTGCCGAACTGCTTGAAATTTCAGATCGAACGGGACGGGTGCTAAATGATGCGATCAAGTGCATTGCGAATATTCATCGGCGAGCTCAGGGGGGAGCTGGCTGGCTCATAACCTGAAAGTCGTAGGTTCAAATCCTCCCGCCGTAACCAGCCCGAAAGCAGCTTGCCCGATAGGTTGGCGGTTTTTTGTGCCTGGTTCAGATTTGGTGAGGTCCTGGTCAAGCGGTCATAAACACAATTTTTTGTTTTTCTATTTTAAGATCACTGATATCTATCCTGTATGCGGCTGGATAATTTTGATCTCAATCTGTTGGTGGCTTTTGATGTGTTGTTGCAGGAGCGCAATGTAACTCGTGCCGCCAAACGTCTCAATGTAACCCAGGCAGCTATGAGCGCATCTCTGAAGCGGCTGAGGGATTCGTTCCAGGATGATATTCTGACCCAGCACGGCAAGAAGATGGTGCCTACGGCTCATGCGATCGATTTGGCGCCACGGGTGTCGGAGATGATTTTGCACCTTCGGAGTCTGATCTCGAGCGGCAGGGGCTTTGATGCCGCGACTTCGGATCGCCGCTTTTGGATATCCGCGTCGGATTATATTACCACTGTCCTGGTTGTTCCGTTTCTTGATATATTGCAGCGCGAAGCACCGAATATCAGACTAGATATATCGTTGCCGACCAACGAATCAGGGGCTCTATTGTCCAATGGCGAGCTTGACCTGCTGCTAGGCCCGGAAGAGTTTCTGGAAGCGGAGCACCCGCGGGAAGCCCTTTTTGAGGAGCGACATGTAGTCGTTGGCTGGTCTGGAAACCCGCTCATGCAACGGCCTTTGACGGCCGACGGCTTTTTTAACAGCGGGCATGTTGCTGTTCAGGTAGACCATCGGAACAGCTTTATTGAGCGTGCATTGGAAACCTACGGGAAAGAACGGCGGATAGAAATTACGGCACCGTCTTTCATTCAAGCGCCATGGCTGATTCCCGGCACGATGCGCCTGGCGTTGATGCATGAAAGATTGGCGCGGATAGTGGCTCCTGCAGCTTCTTTGACGATCGCCGAACCACCGATAGATTTGCCGGTGATGCAGGAAATGATGCAATTTCACCCTAGCCGTGAAATGGATGAAGCGGTAATTTGGTTGCGCCGCAAGCTGAAGCAAGTCGCACAAAATTCGACGCAGGCTTAGCCATAAGATCGATGAATTGCACCTGCTCGGCTTTGGTAAAAGCTGCGCGATTGGGCGTGACGGTCCGAAACCTTTGATAAATCCTACATTTTATCCATAAATCAAATTTATGATAAACCTAAAAAACAAATGATTTCCGCTATTAGCCAAAATGGTTATTACTATTCGTGAAATTGATTTTTCCAATCCATGCCTCTGGATTATCCATGGGACGGTAAAAAGCGGCGGCATACACGCAGCAAGAAATCAATATTTACGGGGAGGAAAATAATGAAGTTCCACAAATGTAATGCATCTGCATCGAAGGCAGCACTTTCAATCGCTCTAGTTTCTGCGATGTTCGCATCGCCGGCAGCGGCTCAGAATGCTGATAATGCTGAAGCTGATGATCCTGATATTATCATCGTGACTGCTCAGCGCAGTTCACAAGATATCCAGGATGTTCCTGTGTCGTTAACAGCGGTTACCGCGGACACTCTGTCAGATCGCAATATCAATACTGCCTCGGAAATATTCCTCGCCGCTCCTACGGTCCAGATTTCCGGCCTCAACGACAACGTTTCGGTTCGTGGGATCGGTACATTAGCTTTCACTCCCACTGTAGAATCAAGTGTTGGTTTTGCAGTCGATGATGTAAATGTCGGTCGGACCGCTCTGGCCCTTGGTGCATTTGACGATGTGGCGCGGGTCGAAGTTCTGAACGGACCGCAGGGTTTGTTGTTTGGCAAAAACTCTTCCGCCGGCCTGCTTAACATCGTAACCCGCCGGCCTGAGCTTGGGGAATTTGGAGGTTTTGTCAAAGCGGAACTCAATCTGCGCGACACCACGCCCGATGACGGTTATGGCGTTATTTTACGCGGCACCGTCAACGCACCGCTTGGCGAAAGTGCGGCGTTGCGGATCAATACCCGTTACACGCATCAAGACGGCATCGTGAAGGCGGTCGGGGCGGACTTGTCCGATAACAAAAAGGAAGATTGGGGCATCCGGGCGAAGCTGCTTGTTGAACCGAGCGACAATCTTGAAATCTATCTGATCGGTGAATATGCTGAAACAAGCGGGAGGTTTCTTGACAGCTATCGTCTCGCTGATCCGGCCGGTAGAGTCGTTGATCAGATAACTGCCGCTGGCATTACTGCCGGCCCCGAGAATCTTTTCATTGCGCAAAATGCGAGTTCTTTTCGTGATACTCAAATCAGCAGTATTCAGGGAACAATTGCCTATACGTTGCCCAACGATTGGCAAATTATCAACGTGACAGCGTATAAAAATCTGAAAACCAACTCGAACCTGGATTCTGATCGAACCACTGGAACCTATTTGGATAACAACCGGATCGATTCAGACTTCTCCCAATTCTCGAATGAATTGCGGCTTTCTATTCCTGACACAAACAGAGTTCACGGCCAGCTTGGTCTTTATTATTATCAGGCTGACGAGACTGATGACCGTCTGCTCGGAGGCTTTCAGAACCTCCCGGCTCCAGCGCTCCCGGGTTTTCCTTTCTGTATAAATCCACCAGTTGTGAGCCCCGGGGGTCCGCCGAACTGCAATGTGAGCAATGACTTCTTCATCGGCCGAGATACGTCGACGGATTTCACCGTTAAAAGCTTTGCCGCCTTTGGCCAGCTGAATTTCGATGTTACCGATGCCTTGACGTTGATTGCGGGTGCCCGTGTCACCCGAGACACGATCGACATCACTTCTGTCCAGCAGCAACTCAATTACTTCGTGCCCATTGCTGACCCGGGGACATTCGTCGAAGAGGCGTCGAACACAAACTTCAGTTATAAGCTTGGCGCACAATATGACGTGAGTGATGATGTCATGCTCTATGGCTATTATGCGACTGGTTATAAAGGTCCTGCATTCAACGACGTCTTTGTAGCAACCGTTCCCAACCAGGTTGCTCCGGAAACCGCAGAGACGTTTGAACTGGGCTTCAAGAGCAACTTTGCTGACAATTTGGTTACCTTCAACCTGTCCGCATTCCTGACGAAGTATGACGACTATCAGGCGCAATCGTTCAACGTGCAGTTCCAGACGTTCTTGCTGCAAAATGCCGGTTCGCTCGAAAGTAAGGGTGTCGAAGCGCAGCTTACTCTGCGTCCTGCCGACGGCCTGACAATCAATGCCAATGCATCAATTTTGGACTCGGTTTACAAAGAGTTTCTTGGTGCTGAATGTTACCCGGCCCAGCCCGGTTGTGGACCAGACAACACCTTTGATGCATCGGGTCAACCACTGCCGGCTTCAGCAAGCTTCACGTCAACGATTCAGGGCAGATATCAATTTGCAGTGAGTGACGCGCTGGATGGTTTTGTCAGTGCTAACTGGTATCATCGTTCATCGCTGAATTTTGATGTCAGCAACAATCCGACAACGGAAATCCCGTCGACAGACTATATTGGTGCCAGCATCGGTGTTGAATCAGAGTCCGTGCGTTTCTCACTTTTCTGCCGCAACTGCTTCGATGAAGTGCGTCCGACCGGTGTTACAATATGGGCCGGCGATGCTGCGCAGCGTGGCGTGTCTTCGACGTTCCAGAGCTGGGATCTGAACTCGGTGCGTAACTGGGGCGCCTCGGTCCGCTTCAAGTTTTAATAGGAAATGGAAATGCGTCTAATGCAAATAGTGATAGCCAGTGCAGTTGCACTGGCTGCCACCCCTGGCCATTCTAAGCATCACGCAGAGGCGCCAAGTGAAGAGGCCACAACCGTTGATGCTGGCAAATGGATCACGCTGGGCACGCGCGGCGGTCCCGTAACCATCCCGACGCGTTCCCAGCCAGCCAACTTGCTAATGTTTAACGGCAAGAAATATCTTGTTGATGTTGGGGATGGGGCCGCTGGTCAGCTTTCAAAAGCAAATATGCAAACCGCGATGCTGGATGGTGTGTTTATAAGTCATTTGCATTTTGACCATACTGGCGGTTTAGCGGCAATTTTAGGCCTGCGGTTTCAGACGAATGCTCCGCAGTCCTTTACTATTTACGGTCCTCCCGGAACGCAGCAATTGGTCGATGGTCTTCTGGACTCGATGACACCGGGGGCGACGGCCAATTACGGTGTGCCGGGCGCTCCGCCAAAGGATCACCGGGCTGGTATTGAGGTAGTGGAGCTACGCGATGGCGCCAAAATGAACTTTGATGGAATGAAACTGTCGGTGCGGAGCAATACGCATTATAGTTTTATACCTGGCAGCGATTTGGCAAAACGGTTTCAAGCCTTGTCCTACAGGTTCGATATGCCCGGGCGTTCAATCGTATATACCGGCGATACCGGGCCCAGCGAAGCAGTAGAGGAATTGGCGAAGGACGTTGATCTGCTGGTTGTCGAAATGATGGACGTGCCACTTATCGTTGCGGCGGTTGTGCGCAATAATCCTAAACTGCCTGCGCCAGCCGCAAAAAACATGGAATCCCATCTAACCAAACATCATCTGCTACCCAAAGATGTCGGGGAATTGGCTGCTCGGGCCGGTGTGAAAGCCGTTGTCGTGACCCATTTTGCCGGGGCTGAACCCAACAATCCCAAGTTCTTTGAATATCTGAATACGATTTCAGAATATTACAAAGGTCCAGTGGTTATCGCTAATGACATGGATGAATATTGATCAATGAATGATCTGAATATTCTTGTCATCGGTGGGGGCATTGGCGGGCTAACTTCTGCAATAGCGCTCAGAGGCAAGGGGCACAAAGTCACCGTGATCGAAAAGGATCCGGACTGGGCCGTCTATGGCGTCGGGATCATCCAGCAGTCCAACGTCATTCGCGCGATGGACGAGTTGGACCTTCTGGATGACTATCTGGCTGCCGGTGTGCCCTTTGATAATGTCGCGATCCATACGCCAAAAGGTATCAAGGTGGCTGAAGTCCCTGCACCGCGTTTGGTGGAAGGCTATCCGGCCAATGTCGGGATCGGTCGACCCGCCCTGCACAAGGTTTTGGGCGACCGGACAATTGCTTCGGGAGCGGAGGTTCGTCTTGGCGTTGTTGCCAATTCCATCGATGATTTGGGTGAGCAAGTCCGCGTGGGCTTCTCCGATGGCAAGACGGAAGAATTTGATGTCGTGATTGGCGCGGACGGCGTCTATTCAGACACGCGGAAGAAAATCATGCCCGATGCGGCAAAGCCCGAATTTACCGGACAAGCGGTTTGGCGCTATAATTTTGAACGCCCCGCCGATCTCAATGCGCTGCACGCCTATAATGGCCCGATTGGTATTGGATTGGTGCCGATCAGCGAAGCGCTGATGTATATGTATGTGACGACCCCGGAACCGGGTAAGCCATTTTATGAAACCAACGGTATCGCCAAGACCATGCGCGATAAACTGTCCGCTGCGCCACCGCAGATTCAGATTTTGGCCGCTCGAATTACCGAAGATGATGAAGTGGTTTATCGGCCGATGGATCAGATGATGCTCTATGGTGACTGGCATAGTGGCCGCGTCGTATTGCTGGGCGATTCCGTACACGCAACGACGCCGCATCTCGGCCAAGGTGCCGGCATGGCAATCGAAGACAGTCTGGTTCTCGCGGATGAATTGTCAAACCATGACACGCCTGACGACGCCTTCAAAGCCTATCGCGATCGCCGGTTTGAACGGTGTAAATATATCGTCGAAAAATCACTCGCCATTTGTCACGGGCAAATTGGCAAGGGGCCGCTTGTGGATCAAGCCGCAGCGACCGGAGAGATGTTCGGTATCGTCTCACAACCTATTTAACGCCCAGTTTTGAGGACCAATTGATGAGTCGAGTAACGGAAATTCGCTATGTGGGATATGGTGTCAAAGATTTTGACACCGAACGCAAATTCTATGCGGACGATTGGGGGCTGTTGGAAGTGGAAAGCACGGACGACATGGCCTGGTTCAAAACCCACGGCCATGACGAGCATCATGTTGTCCGCTTGCATAGGCGTGAAAACGATAGTGTCGAGATCATGGCTCTGGCCGCGGACAGTCGCGCGGATGTGGACGCTTTACGGGCGAAGGTCGGGGATGCGGGGTGCAAGATCATTCACGAACCACGCGATCTCGACGCACCGGGCGGCGGCTATGGTTTCCGCTTCTTTTCGCCCGACGGGCTTCCGTTTGAAATTTCTGCTGACGTTGCGCGTGGCGATCAGCGGCCGATGGAACGTTGGGAAGGCATGCCGCTGAAGATCAGCCATATTGTCTTGCATTCGCCCGATCACAAGGCGGCGGTTCAGTTTTTCACCGATGTTCTGGGCTTCAAGGTCAGTGACTGGCTGGGTGATTTCATGTGCTTCTTGCGCTGCAACGACGCGCATCACCGGATTGCGTTTCTACCGGGACCACCGTGCCTCAATCATGTGGCTTATGACATGCTGACCTTGGATGACATGATGCGCGGCGCCAACCGTCTGGGTAAGCGGGGCACCGAGATTAAATGGGGACCTGGACGCCATACTGCGGGCAATAATACATTCAGCTATTTCACAACCCCGGCGGGCTTTGCCGTGGAATATACGTCCGAGCTTGAAGAGGTGGATTTTGAAAAGCAAACGCCCACCATCCACGAACCCGGTCCTCAAATAATGGACCAATGGGGCATCGGGGTGGGTGGTCCGCAAACCATGCCCAAGCCGGAAGCCGATCCTTGTCTCTTCCAACCCTCTGAGGTCTAGCCACATGGCGTTATTTGAATATTTTCCCAATTATATCTGGAACCTTTCTGTTGCGATCGCGATGGAAAGTGGTGCGCAAATCGGTGAAGTCATCGATATGTGCCAACCCATTAAAGATGCGTCGGCAAATGGCGCGGAAGCCGGCCTGCCGCAATTTATGAAGCAATGGGTAGGGATGGGTGAAAAGCTAATCGAACTGGCGGCTGAGGATGAAGCCAAAGGCCGCAATTTCTCTGCCTCGAACAAGCTGGAGCGCGCATCGCTTTATCTGTTCACAGCAGAGCGCATGCAGGGACATGGTCATCCGGGGCGCACGGAGACATTTGCCAAGGCGCGCAGGACATTTGATCGATCGACATCGCTCGGTTCGCTCAATCGTGAGCGGGTAGAAATTCCACTCGATACCGGAACCATGTCAGCGATTTGGACAAAGGCGCCGGGCGCAGGCCGCAAGCCAGCGGTGGTGTTTTGTAATGGCCTGGATAGCAACAAAGAACTGCTATACTGGACGCGATTGCCAGAGGAACTGGCGCGGCGGGGCATCTCTACACTTTGTGTTGACCAACCCGGAACGGGTGAGGCGTTGCGACTGCAGGGCCTTCCGGTTGATCCCCATTCTGAAAGCTGGGCTTCCAAGGCGGTCGACTGGCTGGAAACGCAAGACAATGTGGACGGCAGCAAAATCGGTATGACCGGCATTTCCCTGGGCGGGCATTTCGCGCCGCGGGCGGTTGCTTATGAACCGCGCTTTGCCAGCGGTGCTGTTTGGGGCGCCAACCACAATTGGCGTGAAGTGCAGGATCAGCGCATGGAGCGCGAAGGTGAAAATCCTGTGCCGCACTATTGGGCGCATGTGCACTGGGCTTTTGGCGCGAAAGATCAGGAAGATTTTCTGGAAAAATCATCCGCCATGAACCTCAATGGTCATATGGACGGGATCAAGGTTCCGTTCCTTGTCACCCATGGGGCAAATGATCGGCAAATCAGCGTCAACTACGCCCATGATCTCTATGATCAGCTCATCAATAGCCCGCGCCGCGAGAAGGTGATCTTCACCGACCGTGAAGGCGGAGTGGAACATGTCGGTGCGGATAACATGTCTTATGGCCGGGATTTGCTTTCCGATTGGTTTGCTGAAACATTGGGTGGGCAAGTCGGATAGCAGAATGGGCTAAAATAGCCTGCGGTTGGATAAGGAAGAGGATGCGATTATGAATCAGGGGACAGCCGAGCGATCAGCTTATGGGGGCGATACGCGCCATGGGGTCATCATTCTTCTCGCGGCGATGATGCCGATCATGGCGATTACGTCGCTTATTCCGGTCCTGCCCCTGTTGTTCAAGGAATTTGGCAATGTCAGCGGTAGCCAGTTTTTTGTGCCAATGGCGCTCACGATTCCGGCGCTGTGCGTAGCGCTTTTTTCGCCTTTGGCGGGCTGGTTGTCGGATAAGGTCGGGCGCAAATATCTGCTGGTAGGCAGTTTGCTTCTCTACGCGGGTTTTGGAATCATTCCGTGGTTTCTGACCGATTTGTTCCAGATCATTGGCGCGCGTATCGCACTCGGCATTACAGAGGCGGTGATCATGACCGTCGCCACCGTATTGATCGGAGATTATTTCGAAGGTGCACGGCGAGAGAAATGGATTGCCCTGCAAGTTGGTTTTGGCAGCGTTGCTGCAATTATCCTGATCGCGGTCGGTGGTGCCCTTGGCGAGGTTCTGGGATCTCGGGGCCCTTTCTTGCTATATCTGCTGGCAATCCCGATTGCGCTGGCAGCGGCGATCATATTGTTTGAGCCAACCGTCAAATCGACGGAGACGGATGGCGAGCGCGTGAAGTTCCCGATCAAGGCCGTGTTGCCGTTGATCCTGACGACCATTGGTGTCGGGATTATATTTTACTCCATTGTCGTCCAGCTTGGACCGATTTTGGGGCTCTCGGGTGAAGTGTCTCCGGCAACTATTGGGATGATTGGAGCATTGACCAACTTGTCCGTCGCCGTGGGATCCATTCTCTTTAACCAGCTGAAGAAAAATGTTGGTCTGCGGCTGCTTACCGCCGGCCTTGTTCTGGCGGCGATCGGCTATGTTGGAATAAGCACAACAACAAACTTCTATGCTTTGGTTGCCTTTAGCGTTGTCGCTTGCATCGGCGCCGGGATGTTGCTGCCGAATATGTTGACTTGGACAATGAGCAACCTGCCCCCCGAAATGCGGGGACGCGGCATGGGTATGTGGACCGGGGCCTTCTTCCTCGGTCAATTTGCCGCGCCGTTGGTTACGGCCTCTATCGTTCCGATCACAGGCGGGTTTGCACAGGCGTTCATGGCCTATGGCGTTGTGATAGCGGCTGGAGCAATAGTCGCGCTGATCGTGGCGCGCGGGAGCGCAGTGAAAAGTTCGGCATGACCGGTTCACCGCCTCTCCGTTATTTTGCGCCGCCAAAGCCAAACAATTGATCCAATGATATTCCCATCGTCGGAAACGATTGATGACCGAACAAAGAAGGAAACCAAGCTATGAATGAGAAACCAATCCGACGCGTCGTCACTGGCCATAATGCCAATGGACAAGCTATCATTCAGGAAGATGGCATTGTTCCGCGCATTCAGAGGATCGGCGGAGATACCGGGCCAATGTTTTACGAAGTTTGGAACACCCGTGCCACGCCCGCTCCGATTGATCCGGCCTCTGGCGAACCGCCGGAAGAGGGTATCATTCTTGCTCCACCGTCGAATGGCACCAGAATCCGGGTTCTCGATATTCCACCGGATGACGATAGCTTGGATGAGATGACTCCGGAACAAGCGAAAGCGCATTTTGCCGAGATCGGAGCAGCGGATGCTTCTTCTTTCGAAGGCGCAGAATCGCGCCACGCCCATATGCATCGTACCGAAACCATCGATTACGGGATCGTTTTGGAAGGCGAGCTTGTTTTGATCATGGACGAAGGCGAAGCGACCGTTGGCGCGGGTGACATCATCGTACAGCGCGGTACCAATCATGGTTGGGCCAATCGCACCGATAAGAATTGCCGGATTGCGTTCATTTTGATCGACGGAAGCTATTCCGAAGAATTGCAGGGCTGATATGCGGCGCACCGTCTAGCGGAAACGGCGTGGATAAAGTGATGAGGGGTGACTGGCTTCACTGGCAGTTTTCCTATTAACAAAGGACGATGAAATGATATTTGCTACTTTGAAAGCGGATGGACCGGATGGGCAGTTGATTGCTGTTTCCAAAGATCACAAACGTTGTTTGAAAATTGAGGACCCGGTGTCCAACCTGCTTGGCGCCGCTGAAAATTGGGATAGGATAGCCGAGCAATTGCTGGCGATATCCGATCAACTTGCAAACGGTGATGGGTCTTCATTGGATATGTCCAAACTGGCGTCACCGATGCCGCGCAGTTGGCAGTGGCTCGACGGTTCGGCTTTCTCAACCCATGGCGACCTTATGCAAATTGCATTTGGCCTAGATCCCATCGATTCCGACAGACCGCTTATGTACCAAGGGGTGTCGGACAAGTTTTTCGGCCCGACCGAAGATGTGACGCTCCCATCGACAGAACATGGCATTGATTTCGAGGGTGAATTTGGCGTGATTGTTGATCATGTGCCAATGGGCACGTCAGCGGAAGATGCGATGGCGCACATCAAGCTTATCGTCCAGATCAACGACTGGTCTCTACGTGCTATTGCACCGATTGAGATGAAAACCGGTTTCGGTTGGGTTCAGGCAAAGCCGGCCTGTTCGATGGCACCTTTCGCCGTGACACCAGATGAATTGGGTGAAGGGTGGAAAGATGGACGCGTCTGTCTTGATCTCGACATCGACTGGAACGGCAATAAATTTGGTTCAGCCAATGGCGCCGCGATGGATTTTGGTTTCCATGAATTGGTGGCTCATGCCGCGTTGACCCGGGACTTGGTCGCTGGAACAATCATTGGTTCCGGTACCGTTTCCAATCCCAACTATGCTGAGGTTGGTTCCAGTTGTATTTCCGAAGTCCGCGCGATTGAAATGATCCGTGATAAGGGAGCCCCGACAACGCCATTCATGGCCTTTGGCGATCGGATAAGGATGGAAGGCCGCGGACTTGACGGCTCTTCACCTTTTGGTGTGATCTATCAAAAAGTTGTTCGCGCTAGTCTATGAATTCACCTGATGTGACTTATGACTTAAAAGGTTTTTGATGGATTGGAGTCAGCAGCTACTAGTTGAAAAAACCAATTGAACGCCCTGCTTTGACGGGGTGGCTATAAAAATAATGGAGAGTGACTTGGCTTACCCTTTTTCTTCCGATCAGGTGATGGTCCGCAACCGTTGGTATATCGCTGCCTTCAGCGATGAAATCACACGCGAGCCCATGGAACGGACTATATTGGGCAAGCCGGTAGTCTTCTATCGCACCGAAGCAGGTGCAGCGGTTGCAATGTACGGGATCTGCCCGCACCGCTATTTCCCGCTTGCGCAAGGTAAGGTGGAAGGTGATGCTATTGTATGCGGCTATCATGGATTCAAGTTCGACTTTAACGGCAAGTGCATAGATATCCCTTCGCAAGGAACTGGTTCCGGATTTTGTCAGCCATCCTATCGCGTCGAAGAACGTGGAACATTATGCTGGATATGGATGGGTGATCAGGATCTTTGTGATCCGGCGTTGATCCCGCCCTATGAGGATTTCGGTCTAGATCAGCCCGGTTGGTACGATAGCTCTTACAATTATTGTCGCATCAAGGGACGTCCACAATTGCTGGTCGATAATCTGATGGACTTGACCCATTTGCCTTATGTGCATCACCATATCAAAGGCGCCGAGGGCATGAAGGACCCGACTTTGACTCAAGAAGAGCGGAACGGGTTTTTCAATGTGGTTCGGGAGATGCCACTATATTGGAATCCTTTCCATGAGCTTATTTACGGCAAAGATGCGGCCTTTGAAGGTGAAGCGCGGGTTGAAAATGCAACCGCTGTTTATGGACCGGAACTCATTCGGACTGGTCTTGGTACGATCCAATCCATTGATGGCGACACCAATGTTCCACCGGAACTTGGCACCATTCACATTTTGCACGGCATCACACCGGAAACCGAGAATTCCGTGCATTATTTCGGATTTTCCACGCGTGATTTCCGTATTGGCGACAAGGCTCTGGACGAGTTTCAATTCCACTCCGATGTGAAAATCCGTGGTCAAGATAAAGTCGCCATCGAGGCCGTTGAAACGCGGTTGGACGCGTCAGCACAGTTGCAGCAAGAGCTGCTGGTTAAGTCGGACATTGGTGCAGTGAAGGTCAGGAAGATGATCCAGGCGATGCTTGATGCCGAAGCCACTCAAGACGCATGAGCGAGACTATTTCAACATGCGGTCATGAACTGAAACCCGTCCCCGTTGAAAAGCGCGGCAAGCATTTGGTGGTGGATATCCACGCTCATTTGAATGTCGCGGCGGCGGATGCAATGATCCGTGCCGAAATTCCCAACCCGCCCAATCCGATGGCCTTCATGTCGCCGGCATCGATGAAGGTGAACGGAGCGATGTTTGGTGAAATCGGCAAAAAACTAAATGGTGTCGATGACCGGATCGCTGATATGGATCGGCTGGGCGTGGACATGCAGGCGATCAGCCCTTCGCCGGGACAATATTATTATTTCGCTCCACCCGAACTCGGACGCAACGCAGCGCAGGCGATCAATGACGGCATAGCCGACGCTGTCGGTCGGCACCCGGACCGGCTAACCGGCCTTGGTACAGTGCCGCTTCAAAATACGGACATGGCCATTGCCGAGTTGCGGCGCTGTGTGAAGGATTTGGGGCTCCGCGGTGTCGAGATTGGAACGATCGTTGATGGAGAAGAACTGGCAGCAGAACGTTTGCGACCGTTTTTTGCCGCGGCCGAAGAACTGGATGTTCTGTTGTTCATGCACCCTCTAGGCTTTTCCCACGGTGAGCGGCTGGCGGAACATTATCTCGATAATATTATCGGCAATCCGCTGGAATCTTCTATCGCGCTAAGCCATCTCATCTTTGGCGGCGTGCTGGATAGTTATCCCGGACTGAAGCTTTGTGTCGCGCATGGTGGTGGGTATCTACCGGGCTATTGGGGCCGCATGGATCATGCGTATCGCGCGAGGGAAGATTGCCGGCAACATATCAGTCGCGAACCTTCCAGCTATCTCCGGCAGATATGGTTGGACACGCTGGTATTTGATCAGGACCAATTGGATTTCCTTGTCAAAACGCATGGTGCGGACAAGCTATGCTTGGGTTCCGACTATCCCTTCGATATGGCCGAGCCTGATCCAGTGCCGTTTCATGACAAGTTGAGCGAGACAGACAGAGCGCGTATATTGGGCCTGAATGCGGCCGACCTGCTGGGGCTAGAGGTCCAAAAGCACGACTAGACCATAGTGAGGTCAGGGGTTTGCCGTCTGGTTCTCTAGCTTCTTTGCTATTTCCTGTAGCCGCTGTACTACCCAGCGGACCGCCTCGTCGTTGGTGTTTTTGGCAGACCATTGTGCGACTTCGCGAACTTTGGGAAACTCAAACGGTAGTTCGAATATCGTGACCGGAAGCGTATCGCTAATTTGATTGGCAAGATGCCGATGGATGGTCGCGATGCGATTGGTTTTGATAATGAAGCGCGGCACCGATGCAAAGCTGGGCGCGAAAGTTTCTATATTCCGATGAATCCCGATGCGTCGTAGAGCCGTTTCATCGAAACCCCGTGCATTGTGGTTCAAACGAACGGAGACATGGCCCAGCTGATTATATTGCTCCATCGTCAATGCATCTTTGATATGCGGATTTTCGTTCCAGCTGATAGCGACAAAGTCTTCTTCATATAAAAATTCGCTAGGCAAATTGGCATCGACGAGAAAATCTAGCGCGATGATTATATCTGTTTGGCCGCGCTGAAGCATGGTGACGGGTTCTTCGGTCAGCGGCAGCACTTGGAAGCGCATATGCGGTGCTTCAGTGGAAAAGATGCTCACAGCCTCGGTTAGCAAGACATGTGCGACGACATCAATTGATGCGATAGAAATGGTCCGGTCGGATACAGAAGGGTCGAACGCATCTGGCGTCAATATGGTTTCGCGGATCAGTGCCAGCGCTTCCTTCACCGGCTGTATCAAGGCGTCGCCCCGCGGTGTGCACGTCATTGTGCGTCCCGAAGACACGAGCAGGTCGTCTTCAAAAAATTCACGCAATCTGCTTAAGGCCGCACTGGCACCAGACTGGCTTAGATTGAGTCGCTCAGCCGCAGCCGACACGCTCTGCTCCTCCAGCAAAGCATCCAGAACGACCAATAGATTAAGATCAAGTTTTTCGAAACGCATAGCGCGGCTAGGCTAACACCAATGTCAGAATGCGGCAATCATGAAACTTCTGATCAAATATCAACCAGAGTAGGATGTTTCTTCTATCCTACCATTCCGTGATGAAAGGGCCAAAGTTCGGCGTTCTTCCACCGGTTTCTTCGGCAACAACATTGTTCACCTGGCGGCCGAGATAGGTGATCTCACTTTCTACGACGTCTCCTGGCCGCATCCACCTGTTGCCATGAGACGCGCCATTGCCCGGAGGTGAGCCAGTGATCAAAAGGTCACCCGGCGTAAGCTTGATCCGTTCCGATGCGTAAGAAAGAATTTTTTCGGGCGGGAAGATCATGTCGCTGATCGGCCAATCCTGCATGGTTTGCCCGCTTAGTTTCAGTTTGATTTGGACCTTGCTGCGATCCACAAATTCTTTGGGAACCGCAAAGGGGCCCAATGTTTTGAAATTGGGCTGGTGCTTGCTGATCCAGTCATAGGCAAATTTGACGTCTGCGCGGCGAAATTCATCGACCGTGCCAATGTCGTTGCACATGACATAGGCCGCAATAACATCATCAGCCTCTTCGGCATTTAGATAGCGCCCGGTGTTTTTTGTGATCACGCCGAATTCGAGTTCCCAATCCGGATGTTCACCAATCAACGGCAGAATGATGTCATCATTCGCACCGCAAAGGGACGAGTGCAGACCGGTCCAGAAAAACGGCATGCCTTCTTTCGCGCGCCGGTCCACTTCGGCCAGATTGCGGGCATAGAATGACTCGTCGCTTTCGCCAGGCTCCCGCTTGTCCTGATTAAACTTGTTATGCGTCATCATCTCGGCGACATGCGCACGATAATTGGAACCGGCGCACATCATATTGGGGTGCGCGACGACCGGCAGGGCCTTTAGCTCTTCAAACCGCAATTCGGCCTTGCCTTTTTTGACGGCCAGATCGTTCAATCCGTCTACGGCACGATCCCAATCTGCAAAAATGGCATGGGTATCGTGATAGCTGTCCGAAAGGTCGAACACGGTGCCGTCGGGAAGCACGATGCCAGGAAATTGCTTGCCATCGGCGCTTTCATAGGTGCCGATGCCGAAGCTGCCTTCTGCAAGGCCCGTTGCGGGATTGAAATTGGTCATCGATAATTCCTCGTTTAATATCGCGGCGATGCTGGTGCACCCTGCGGCTGGCCTTTTGGGCGATTATTCAAAATATTTTTCCGGTGGATCTGAACTCCAGGCATCCATCTCGTGCTTGGAGATGTCATGATGGCCGGTCTCATGGTCGTGATTTAGCAGATCCGTGTCGGTGAAGGTTTCGAACCTATATCTGTCAGGATCAAACCAGACATCGAACACGTGGCAGCCCAGAGGGTGTCGACCAATGCCCCAGTTCGGTTCCCAACCTTTCGACAGAAGCCAGCGATGTGCGCGGGCCTGTGCTTCGAAATCCTGCGCTTCAAACGAGATATGGTGTAGGTCGGTTTTGTCCGACTGCGCCAAGAAGATCGCATGATGATCGACCCAATGTTCTCCACGATCAATTCTCATAAAGGCAACAACCGTTTTATCCGGGTTGTGGGGAATATGCATGGAATCGCTGACCTTGAGGCCGAGTGTTTTTTCGAACCATTCCGCGCTTGTCTTATAGTCTTTTACGAACAGGCCGAGATGCCCCAAACGATACAGTGAAGCCGGACCTAACGGGCGCGTGCTTTGTGGCTCCCCGAACCGTGTGCGAGATGCAGGCGTGTTGAGCCGGAGTTCCGGATGTACTTCTTGCGGCGTGTCTCCGTCGATGCCGTATACCAGATCGATCTTGAGGCCTTCCGGATTGGTTAGGGTCACGGCAAGGCCGCCGCCCGGCGTTTCCAGCTTGCGGATCGCGCTTGCGCCATGGTTTTTGATGGCGTCTTCTAAGTCACTCTCACTCTCAACCAGAAATCCCAGACCGGAAAAGCCACGGTCTCCGCGATGAGCCTGATAACACCATGCGTCGCCGCCACCGGTTTGCATGACAAAATGATCGTCGCTCTTTTCTACCGTCAGAAGACCAAAATCTTCGGCGAATTGCCGTGTTTTTTCCAGGTCGGGGACGGTGAAGGAAACGTGGTGGAGTGATCGGATTGGCATTGCTCTCTCTCTATCTGCTTTGTGACACACAAAAGCGTTGTTTTTTATCAACTACTGGATTCCATGCGCAGCCGTCCGAATGCAAGTTGTTGTCAAAAATAGCAGCTATTTTGCGAATTGATTTCCGGGCCATATCGCTTTCCGCATCTGGTATTTTGGGGCGACCAATGTGCGATTGGTTCTTCTCTGTCTCGCTCGATGGCGATTGCCCGCTATGCCTGTTTAAGGCATGGAAGATTCTGGAATTTCCACTCGGGTAAACGGCGGGATCATCACGTTTGAACAATATTTTGCCAATTTTCGGCTTTCTGCGATCAAAAGCGGAAGCGAACCAGAAAATAGTCTTGATTACGCTGGTCGCCGTCACGGGGGCCTCAACGCGCAATCCGGGCACGCATATGGCTGTTGCGGAAGATGGATCATGGTCCGGTTCTTTTTCGGGCGGTTGCGTGGAGACAGCGGTGGTGGCCGAGGCATTGGATGTGATCGCAGAGGGAAGGCCGCGCGCAATAAGATTTGGTGCGGACTCCCCCTATCTTGATATCCGTTTGCCCTGTGGCGGCAGTATTGACCTGCTCTTCACACCGATTGTTGATAGCGCGGTGGTTTTTGATGTTTTTGACCGGACCGAAAAGCGCCAGCCGTTGACGATCATTCTCGATAGGGAAAAAGCAGACATTCGTTGCGAAGCGCAAATATCGAGCAAGATAGGTGTGGAGCGTGTTGATTCGCAATATCTCGTCCATCATATTCCCGCCGCGAAGCTTGTCATATTAGGACATGGCCCATCCGTCGAAAGTCTGGCTAGGCTATCTGCCAGCTATGGCATCGATTGCACGGTGTTATCGCCTGACCAGGCCGTGATCGACAGCGTTGAGAGCTTTGCCTGCACCGTCAACCTGCTGAAAACGCCGCAGGCGACGCCGCTGCTTGACCCTGATCCGTGGACTGCTTGTGTGTTCTATTTTCATGATCATGACTGGGAGGCGCATTTGATGAAGCAGGCCTTGTCCACGTCTGCTTTCTATGTCGGCGCTATGGGCAGCCGCAAAACCCACGCGTTGCGGCAGAAATATCTGGAAGATATTGGTGTTTCCGGGGAAGCGCTGGCCCGCATGTCCGCGCCAATCGGTTTAATTCCGTCGACACGCGATCCGGCAACCTTGGCCTTGTCGACCTTGGCCGAGGTGGTGGAAAGCTATCACAAGATTTTTGGCGGCAAGGCATAGCGGATAAAAATGCAGAGCCCAGCGCCCCGCGCCGCCGGTTGAGGAAGCGGTTGAGATAGCCTGTGCTCAGAGTAATATTTGATCATTTTAAATGCCCCGAATGTCCGCTTTGGGCGCAAAAGCGGACATTAGAGATATAGAAATTCTCGGTTGATTGGTGCCCCACTTGCTGTCGTTGCCTTAGGTCGTTTCATATCTTAACAGCCAACATTATAGTTTGGGCGATCAAAGAAGATGGAGTGTAGAATGGATTGGCAAAGAACACTGCTAAGTTGGGAGGATGCCGCCAATCAAATAGCACTTTTACCGGACTTTCTTAGTCCAATTGCAGCGATGGCAAGCAATATCGCGAAAACAGGAGTGTGGTTGGAAGAGGATAGTGGAGCGCTTTTGGCAGGCTATCGACCAGACATTGGAACTCACGCCTACAATATCACAATCTTTCCCCCACTGAAACGCGCGCTGTTAGCCACATATCAGCAGGTTAACGACTTTCCTCTGCCCGGACCAATCGTCGAATTGCTAACTCACCTAAACGGCTGCAATATATTGGATCTATCGATTTATGGTACGCCAACTTCAATGGCGCAAAACCCTCCATTCCTTGATCGTTCCCGTCGAGCACCCTTAGATATATCTAAGGGACGCCACTGGCGGTTTGAATATTCAAAATCAAATCGGCGACGTGCAACATGATGGCCTTCAATCTGCTTGTTGCTGACAGAGTTACAAAACAAGTTGCGTTTGCGTAACGAGAGCAATTTGTTTGCCGGACGCTTGTCGAATATCGGTTTGCCAAATTGATAGGCGTGAGCCAGTTTTTACAGGTTTTGTGACAGCCTCAATCACACTGTCTATAGGTGCAGGACCCAAAAAATTGGTTTTGCTCTCGATTGTTGTGGTTCCATTTGATCCATCGGGCAATGTTAAGAACGCACCGATTGCGCCGAGGGCATCCGCAAATGCCATGATGGCACCTCCGTGCAAAATCCCTCCCGTTGTGCAAAGGTCCTCACGCACTTTCAGTGTGCCAGTTATTTTGTCTGGAGTAGCGCTGGTTACTGTGACTCCCATCATCTTCGAAAAGGGCATTGAATTCGCTAGGTTTGACGTCATTTTGAAAATTCCTCTTGTGATGTCCACAGTCCTTGAAGGGATGCATTTATGCAGGCATTGGATCCGCTATAGAGTGTAGTTCATCAAGTTGCCGTTTTCGAAACATGCCAATCCACCTGCATGGTTGCTACTTCCATATCTTCTAAATCACGCATGGATACATCTACAGTGAATTGAACTTTTCCGGCTTCCTCAAGTACTTTCAGTAAGCTAGAAGTTGGTTGAGAGACCGATGAGAATGCCCGGATGGGGCCTTTTGCAACTTTTAAATATTGAATATTTGCATTGGCTGCCACAGGGCGTGCCGTCATCAGTACGGAAAGAAAACCTCCTGCCATTGCAGCACCTGAGGCTGCTTCACCAAGAGTAAACAGAGCGCCAGCATGCTGCGAACCGATGTGGTTGAGGGTTGTTTCTTGTGACGGAAGTAGCGCTTCACCCCGACCATCAGCTACGGATAGCAATTCAATACCCGTGTGGGCTGCATATGGAACAGTTTTGGAAAGCTGTGATTTTATTACATCAAAAGGGTTCATCTTTTTTCCTTAACAGCGCACTATTTCTAACGGATTTATAGCGCCTGACTATCTTTATGAAATCGGGCTTCAATCGGCCGCACTTCATACCTTAAGAAGATTTGACGTTGGTCAAACCTGTCATCAGAAAGCGCCATTCGCAAATAACAGCGCTAGAGATGCGGAAGCTCCGGCACCATCGATATAGTAAAGGCTTTTAATCATCGATGTTAGCGGCTCATCTCGCGCTGACACCACTAAGGCGCCAAGACGCCCTGAGATTAAACCGCCAAAGATGACCAATGAAACAACCAAAGCTGCCTGAGTGTTCAGCATTCCGACTAGCGGTGCGAACTGGCTGAACGCTGCAGCAACAAAAAAACCGCCATATTGCGCTTTTATCTCTACTTGGCCCGACCACCCAACTGTCTCGAGCGACAGCGAACGCGCAAAACCAACCGGATCACGAATACTGATGACACCGGTGTAGAGAAAGAACAGTCCGAATATCGCTAATATTGTATTTGTGACGATGGCTATCATTTCAAACCGCTCCAAAAGCGTCCTATGTGGCTGTTGAAAATATCGTGATGCTCTTCCGGATGGAAGAGCATATAACCATCCAGTTCGATAACATCTTGTGCAAGCGGGAGCGCATCGTAGAGCCAGTTCGCCCACTCAATCGGGAAGAATGGATCGGCATTTCCCCAGACAATGCATGCTGGAATCTGAAGCTGACGCAATTTATCTTCTATCTCAACAAGCTGCAAATGATCCTGCATGCCGACATAGCGATTGAACGCTGCTTTGCGCTCCGGTGAACTGACAATCGGAGCAACATGGGCTTGAAGCGCTTCTGGTGTCGGAAAGGTAGGATCGTTGTAAAGAAGCCGCGCTGTTGTTGTGTGAAACCCTTCTACATTGTTGAGGAAACTTCCGATCTGGTCGGCGAATTTCCCTTCCTGTGCTGCCGTTCGAATTTCATTGAGAGTTTCCGGCGGCCAATTATCATGAACATCGCAGTTGGAAAATACAATTGAACGGACCCTGTCTGGAGCATTGACCGCCATGATTTGCCCAACAGCACCCCCGCTATCATTAAGAACGAGGTCAAAACGCCCCACATGCATCTCATCCAACACAGCGAGAATCATGTTCGCCTGTTCCCTAAAACTTACGTCTGTATCGGGAAGGGCTTCTGTGTACCCATGCGCCATAAGATCCACAGCAATGCAGCGGCGTTGATCTTGGAAAGCTTCCAGTTGATAGCGCCAGAAGTATGCACTCTGGCCGACGCCATGTATGAAAACCGTCGGAAGTCCCCTTCCAACATCGACCAATGCCGTCGAACCAAATGATGTTTTGACCTGCGCGCGCGCATCGACGGAAAAATCAATCTCGCTTGCCATAAGTTATCTCCTTATCTCGCGCTTCAATTACATAACATAATTATGTTATGTCAATAGACGTAATTAAATTATGCTGACAGATAGATGGTGAAGCCAATCTGATTGGGAGATAAATGGCAGGAAGAACAAGCCGTAGTGAATCAACACAGGCGCGCATTATAAATGTTGCGCGCGATATCTTCGCGCGCGAGGGATTTGCTGGAGCTTCTCTGGCCGAGATCGTCAACACAGCCGATGTCACCACAGGCGCAATCTACCATCACTATGGCGACAAACGAGGACTTTTCAAGGCAGTGGCCGAATCTCTGGAAAAGGAAATACTGGACGAGGTTGCAAAATTACCACCTCAAAGCGATCCATGGAATGCATTCGAGTCGGGTATTGCAGTGACACTGGAGATTTGTATCCGCCCCGACATTCAACGAATAGTTTTTCAGGATGCGCCAAATGTGATCGGCCTTGCCGAGTGGCGAGAGATTGAAGTCCAATATGCCTTTGGTGTCATGCGAAATGCTGTGAGCGAATTGTCCGCAGCGGGCGTGATTGACGAGCCCGACGCGGATCTGGCCGCGCAAACGGTTTTGGGGGCCATCATCCAAGCGGCACATGGCATCGCGACGGCGAAAAACCAAGCAACGGCCCTTGCCCATGCGCAAGCGACGGTGAAGCGCATGGTCCGGGGGTTACGTTCGGTTAAGCCGACACAACCCTAGACTAGGGCGATGCTGTTGAACTTTGGAACCAAAGCGAAAAATCGCTCGATTTTTCTTGGGATACTGCTGTGTCCTAACGTCCGCTTTCGGGATCTAGCAGCCATTGGCAACCGGTCGGGGGAATCACAGCGGGAACAGTCTTCGATTGAGGCGGGTAGAAAATCACTGGCCCGGTTGAGGCAGCCTGTGCTTACCGCAATATTTGGTCATTTTGAACGCCCCGAATGTCCGTTATCGCGCAAAAGCGGACACAAAAATATCCAACCAGAAATTCCGCTAACGATCCAATTGCGGTCTTTGTACTTTTCAATTAAACTTACTTTCCCAAAGTAAGGTAGTAAAATTGCCTGATCTACTTTCAATGCAAATAAGTTTGCCCAACTTGCGACAATGGCTCTGCAGCTGTCTTTTTTCGGCGCTGGTCTTGGTACCGCATACTGCAGATGCGTGCATGAAATTTGCGGAATTTGAGGTGGAAGACATTAGACAAGCCGACGCCATTTTCAGCGGTAGCGTTTTGAGTTACGAAATTGTCTCTTCAAGTAATCCAGGCACGCTGGAAGACTATGGTTTGATCAAAGTTCGCGTTGAGGAGAGCCTAAAGGGCGACATTGCGGGAGACGTCCAACTCTACTGGTGGAATTCCACTTTCGGAATGCCTGAAGAGCTGAACCTCACGGACCCAGCATTGTTCGCGGTAGTTGCTCCGGGCGAGAATTCCCTTCCACTTCGAGGCTCGAGCGCAACGATATTTCCAAGCCGTCGCCCGGACCTGTTGCAAGTATTTCAAGCGCCTTGCGCAGGCGCCTTCATGCTACCTTATGCAAGTGGTAGCGCGGAAAATGTGCGTAGAATTTTGCAAGGGGAATCAATCGATCTTTACGATAATCTGGTTCCTAGAACCGGCCCTGTTCTTCAGACGATCCCTGCAACTCATCGTGTAGAACATACATTCGATGCTTCAATGGCTTATGGAGCAATCGGGCTGTCTGCAATTCTGGTTTCTGTATTCTTGATTTGGCGACGTTGGCGTAGAATGAATGAGTCAGCCGATCAGTTGGAATGACCGCTTTCGGGATATAGCAGCCATTGGTAACCGGTCGGTTGAATCTCAGCGGGAATAGTTTTCGATCAAGCCAAGTATTGCACACAGCAAAAAGCCCGGAGCAACACCTGCGCCGGGCTTGTCTGTCCATCGCCTATTTTTTGTCGACATAGATTCTGAATTGGTTTTCCCAATGGGTTTCAATCGATCAAGGCGGGTAGAAAATCACTGGCCCGGTTGAAATCAAATCGTTGATAGGCGCGCTGTCTATAGGTGAGGACGGAGCCTGCCGAGAGGCCCAATTCCAGTCCGATTTTCTTGGCGCTATGGCCCGCGATGGATCGGGCGCAGACTTGCCGTTCGCGTTGGGTCAAGGCGGCAAAAGAGCGTTGCAATCGTCTTTCCATCGTGTCGACAAAGCTTTGCTTGTCAATTGGTGCATGGCGTTTGACCATGATTGCGAGCGTTAGATTGGCGAGGCTTGCCAATTTTCCCAGAACCTCCTGATCGGAGGACTGGATCCGGTAAAAGCTGAGCACCAGAAGATAGCCGGCACCCCGCCAGCCAAAGCTGAGCTTTTCCGAAAAACCCGGTTTGGCGAAACAATGTTCGCGATAATCATAGGGGATGATATCTTTCAGGCCGATCCGCTGGACGAAGCTATGGCCCTTTTTGATTTTGCCCATGTGTTGCACCGCCGGATCATGCCGGTAAAAATGGTGCATATAGCTTTTGACGCGTTCATCGGCCCCGGCCAGCAGGCTGTTTGATATGATGGAGCGCGGCTCTTGGCCGTCGACCACAATATAGCCGAACAGTTCATCGACATGGGCGATCTCTCCGGCGATCGATAGCAAAAGCCGGCCGAAATCATCGGTCCCGACCGCTTCGACCAGCTGTGCCCCAATTTCAGCATCCAGCGGCGGAGCCAATGCAATCGTCATGGCTATTCCCATCTCTTTTTGTATGTAGAACTATAGACAAGGGGCTGGTCCAGATCAACGATAAGAAGATGCTATAAACGCGGTCGCGATCCCGGCCCCATGGGACACGGCGGATATTGGGTAGGAGAATATCGGATGGCAAAACCCTTTGCATCTTCGGAAGATCTGACGGAAAAAACCGAAACATTGGAAGTGCTGAGCGACGGCGTGTACGCGCTGACGGCGGAGGGCGACCCCAATGTCGGTGCTATTGAAGGAGAGGATTTTCTGGTCTGCATAGAGGCACGGGCCACCCCCGCCGCCGCCCGCGACTGGCTGGTCAAATTGCGCGAGCATACTGATAAGCCGATCAAATATTTGGTGCTGACCCACTATCATGCGGTGCGCGTCTTGGGTGCGAGCGCTTTTGATGCCGAAACGATCATTACGTCCGATACCACGTTGCGGTTGATCAACGAACGCGGGACGCAGGATTGGGACAGCGAATTTGGCAGAATGCCTCGCCTGTTCAAAGAACCGGAAGAGATACCCGGTCTGACGCGGCCCAATCTGACGTTCAACGATCATATGACGATCGAGCTGGGCGGGGATCGCGGGCATCTTGATCTGCAATTTTGTGGTCGCGGTCATACCGCTGGCGATATCGTTGTTTGGCATGACCGGTCGAAAACCCTGTTCGCCGGTGATCTGGTCGAGGCGCAAGCCGCGCTCTATACCGGAGACGCCTTCCATATGGACTGGGCCAGCGATACGCTCGATCAGGTCAAAGCCTTTCGGTCTGAAAATCTTGTCGGCGGTCGCGGCGCGGTCGCCATCGGCAATGATGCGTGCGATGCAGCGGTCGAGCAAACCCGCGAATTTTTGAACGGCATGATCACCCATGTCGGCGCCGCCCATGGCAATGGGGGCAGTCTGAAAGATGCGTTTGAGGCTACCCACAAGGCGCTGGCCCCGAAATTCGGGCATTGGCCGATCTTTGAACATTGTCTGCCCTTCAATGTCCAGCGGCTCTGGGATGAGCTGGACGGTCTCGACTGGCCGCGCATCTGGACGATGGAACGCGACCGCGAAGTCTGGGATCAGCTGCAAGACTGAAGGGGCGATGCATGACCAGATTTGCAGACATCCCGAAATATAAGCGGAAGCAGGCGGTGGTCGCGCCGGAAATTGCTGGCGGCGATCAGGGGCTCTATCCTTTTGTCATTGTCGGGTCGGGTCCGATCGGTCTGGCAACTGCCCTGGATTTGGCGCGCAAAGGCCATTCTGTCACGCTGCTGACCGCATTCGACTTTATCGCCTCGGGTTCCAAGGCGATCTGCTTTGCGAAACAGAGTCTCGACATATTGGACCGGCTGGGCGTTGGCGAGCGGGTATTGGACAAAGGCGTGATCTGGAATGTCGGCAAGCTGTTCTGGAAGGATCAGCCGGACCCGATTTACCAATTTGATATGCTGCCGGTTCGCCATCAGAAAAATCCCGGCTTTGTGAATATACAGCAATATTATGTGGAAGAATATCTGATCGACGCGCTGGAAGCGATGGACAATGTCGATATCCGCTGGGGCAATGCCATCGTCGATATTGCCGTGCATTCAGAGGGCGCGACCCTGGATGTCGTGAGCGATGCCGGTTCCTACCAGATGGAGGCCGCCTATGTGCTGGCCTGCGATGGCTCCAATTCCACGATCCGCAACGCCATGGGGCTCAGCTTTGACGGGCGGGTCTTTGAAGATAATTTTCTGATCGCCGATATCAAATTTACCGGTGCGGATGCGGACCAGCGGCCTAGCGAGCGCTGGTTCTGGTTTGATCCACCCTTCTGCCCCGAGGGCACGGCCTTGCTGCACAAACAGCCCGACCATGTCTGGCGGCTGGACTTCCAGCTCGGTCCGGACATCGATCGCGCCGCGGTGATCAAGCCGGAAAATGTCGAACCCTATGTGCGGGGCATGCTCGGTGACAGGGTGCAGTTCGAGCAGGAATGGTATTCGGTCTACAGTTTTCAGTGCCGCCGCATGGATCGCTTTGTCCATGGTCCGGTGATCTTCGTCGGCGATAGCGCGCATCTGCTGTCCCCCTTTGGCGCGCGCGGGGCCAATGGGGGTTTCGCCGATGCGGAGAATATCGCGTGGAAACTGGACAAGCTGTTGCGCGGCGAGGCTCCGAAGGCGCTGCTGGAAAGCTATAATTTCGAACGGGTCATGGGCGCGGACGAGAATATCCTGAACAGCACGCGTTCCACCGACTTCATGACTCCAAAAAATGATCAATCCAGAGCCTTTCGCGATGCGGTATTAGAGCTGTCGAGCGACTATGAATTCGCCCGCCCGTTCATCAATTCCGGAAGGCTATCGACCCCGACGCCTTATTATGACAGCCCGCTATCGACGGCCGATGGGGATGAGTGGCGCAATGGCCCGCAACCCGGTTTCCCCTGCATCGATGCGCCGATCAGCGATGGCGGCAACAATGGCTGGCTGCTGCAGCAGTTGGGCGACACGTTCAAACTGCTCCATTTCGGAGCCAATCCGCCGCAGAGTGATCTGCCGATCATCGTCGAGACCGATAGCCGGTTGGCGGCCGAACGCTATGACGCCCTGGATGGCGCCACCTATCTTGTGCGACCCGACCAGGTCGTTGCGGCCCGCTGGAAAAACGCATCGGCGGGGGCTATTGATGCCGCCTATCAACGCGCAATTGGGAATGGATGATGACCAAGGCCTCCACCGAAATCAAACTCAGCCGGCACGATGATATTTACGAAAAGCTTGTCGCCTTGCACGATGGCCTGTCGGAAGAAGACAGCCGCATAGTAAACGCCAAGCTGATCATTGCATTGATCAACCAGGTTGGCGATCCGGATATTGTGCTGGATCTAATAGAGAAGCTGCAGCGCCGTTAGAGGTGCAGCGTCACGAACAGATAGACGATCCACAGTGCCAGCGCGATGGTTGTCAGCCAGGTCGTCAGCACGCCGATTTGGCGAAAGCGCGGGGAGCCGCCTTTGTGATGCTGTTTCATGCCGATGACGTGCAGGACACGGCCGACCAAGAAGATCGCTGCAATGATCGTGATAGTGGGATGATGCGCGTTGGCCATTTCCAAAAGGCCGAGCATGATCAGAAAGATGGGCGCATGTTCCGACAGGTTGGCATGGGTGCGCCGGGCGGCGAGCAGATCGGGATTATCCCCGTCACCAAAGCCAATCTGGCTGGCGATGCGGACTTTGACGGTCGCATAAGCGCAATAGATGAGCAGCAATGCGCAAATGGCGGCGGCGAGGCCGGTTACGGGTAATGTCATGATGTTCCTCTCTGTTTTGAATATCCTAACCGATTTTGGCGTAATGGCAAATTTCAGAGGCGCGGCGCTTCTGTCTCACCGATCATGTCGGGTGCTGTCGATCTGCGCTCTTTTCGCTGCTCCGATCATGGGGTGAATCCGGGTGCCGAAAACCGAAAGCAATAAGGTCTCAAGCCGAATGCGACTCGGGTGTTAAATTTGCCGTCATCTCATTGGAGTTAACCAATAAAATTAACGAAAATTGTATGGATTCGACATCTATATATTAATAGAAGATACCAAATTACCGAAAGAAAATGTCCCAATGCTGGACTTTCTTCATTGATTCAAAAGAGAATTTTGTAACATTGTCTATCAGCATAGTAAAACACGGCTTTTGATTTACTTGCCAAGACATATGTTTTGTGGATGATCAATGGACAGGATGAATTAGGTATTAACTTTAACAGGAATCAGGAACCTATTGTTGAGCCTTCTTTGTATCGACAATAGATTTGTAAAAGGGGTCGCAGGTTTACAGGAGGCGTGCTGAAAAATGCATGCTGGGGAGACTTGCAGTGTCGACTGAAATTTTTCACCCGCTCCCATTCAATGGAGCGACCGTATATTCGGATAGGATTGTTTGGAAAATATCCAAATGCGCTGTTCATGCGGTAACAAATATGAAAATGCGTCTGGCTCGCGCAGCACGAGTGCTGCCTGAATTGAATCAACCGAGCCGACCTGTTGATCCAGGAAGTGGACGTGCATTTGCGACCCGCCGCCACTTTCTGGTTCACAATAGCCCAACCCCCTCCATTCTGAAATCTCGCACATCAGGCGAAAGAAGGGATAGGCCCAATCATTAGATGAGTTTTTTGGAAACCGGGTGACCGTGTTTTCAAGAAAAGGGGGCCCACCAGCGACCATGATTAGTGTCAAATCGCTGGCAGGCCGAACGGACAGGTTCACGGGAACACTGACCGAACTGTGAGACAAGCTCACCCTACTAATTTTAGCAGGGTGGCCGGACTTAGGCAACGATTGTTGCTCTGATTCGCGGCTGAACGCCTTTCTCCAACTCCCAAATTCCCGTCGGCAGCATTCGAGGCCGGTCGATGCTGCTGTATTTTCCGGCCGTTAAGAGCGGTTTTCACGGTGGAAATCGCGCAATCGGGGATGTTCCCCACAAAACGGAGAATTGAAATGAAAAACTTTGTAAAACTAGCTGCAGCAGTTGCCGTTCCAGCACTGATGATCGCTACACCTGCCGCTGCGCAGGATAGCGAATCCTACGTGCTGGGCTTGAGTGGTTCGGTTGACAGTAACTGTGAACTGATTCCTGAAGGCAGCGGAAGCTTTGCTGTGGATATGCTGAACACTGGCAACCAGGGTTCGCTGACCATCGTCTATAGCTGCAACTCGCCATATACCGTTTCGCTGGAATCAGCCAATGGCGGTATGGAGCATCAGGAAAGCGGTGGCGCTGTTAACATCGACTATGATGTTGAAGCGAGCTTCCTGGGCATAGGCATTGGTGCGACGACGACAAACTCGGCGTCCATGCAAGGAACACCAGTTGTGATCGTTACCGACAATGACTGGGCCAACATCCTGCTCAATGGCGGCACACGGACCGGCAACCTCGACCTGAGCTTTGATAGCATCAGCGAATATGCCGTTGCCGGCACCTATGAAGACGAGCTGACCATCACGCTCGCAGCAAACTACTAATCGGTTTGTTCTAAATAAGATCAAGTGGCCGGCGTGCAGTTGGCGCTCCGGCCACTTGTTTTACTTTCGGTGGAGGAAATTCAGATGTCCAATTTTTTAAAACTGGTGGCTCTTTTTGTGACTGCGGCAATGCTCGTCGCGCTTACACCCGCCTTTAGCTACGACATGAAGCCGATTGTTATCCAGCTTGCGCCCACTGGGGCCGGTGCCACTCAATCGGTGGTGCTGACCAACACCCATGATGTGCCGATCGCGATTGAAGTGCGTGCCTATACGCGCGCTCAAAACCCCGATGGAACAGAGAACCGCGCTCCGGAAGATGATGATTTGATCATTACACCGCCGCAGATGGTGATTGCCCCCAAGGCCAGCCAGAGCTTCAAGGTCCGCTGGATCGGTGAGCCCGCGCCTGACAAGGAAATCGCCTTCCGTCTGGTCTCAAGCCAGTTGCCGATCAAATTCCGAGACGAAAAAAAGGATGACGTGTCTGTCAATGTCAGCATGAACTATCGCTATGAAGCCGCGCTATATGTGGTTCCTCCCCAGTCCAAGCCCTCCGCACGCCTGACTGCCATTGCGCCGGTCAAGGACGAGAATGGCGAGACGTGGTTGGAGCTAAAGGTTCTGAGTGACGGAACGCGGCGTGCCATCCTCGATAATCCGATCCTGGTCGTGAGTCCGAAAAATGGCGGTACGCCGGTTACATTGGAAGGTGAGCAGATGGCCAATCTGACCAATTTGAATATTCTGGTTGGCAATGAGAGGGTGGTTCGCCTGCCGTGGCCAGACGGGTTAGCACCTGGTCCGGTCGACGGTGAATTGCGCACCGCCTACACGGTTTTTAACTAGACCATATTGGCCGTCATGCGTGTTTCTTTTCTCAACCGGACCTCTTGCTTTGCACTAGCCGCGACGATTTTTGCCGGCAGCGTCGCACAGGCCGCTGTGCCAGTCGACGAGAGCGAAAGCGCGGAAGTGCCCAATGTAGATGGACCCAATGTTGATGAGCCTAGCGCTGATGTCCCGGTCGAAGAACAGCCCCCTAGGCAGCCCGAAGGCTCGATTGATGATATCTTCAAGCAGGTTTTCGGCAAGGACCGTCCTGCGCTTGGCCAAGATGTCTATGCGGTGCTGATCGAAGGCATTAATGTTGGCGAATATCTGGTGACCCCGGACAGTGGCGGTCAGCCCGGATCGGTCGAAGCCGATTTCGTGAGCACGGTTCTGGCTCCGATTGTCGTTGATGACAGCGTTGATTTGTTGCGGTCGCTTGCCAAGGGCAGCGAGAGCGTAAGATTTGACCAGTTGCGTGAATTGGGATTGCAGGTCGAGTTTGATAATACCCAGCTGGTGCTGCGGATTGAGGTGCCTGCAACCATCCGTACCGTCAGAAATTTGAATCTGCGATCTTTGCGGAATCGTACGAATATTGAACTGGCCGAGCAAAGCGATTTTTCCGCATATGCCTCGGTGCGGGCGGGGACCACGATCGTCGAAGATTCCCGCTTTCTGGACAAGGGCTTCTCGCGTTTTGTCGCCGACATGGACTTTGCGGTCAATGTTCACGGTGTCGCGGCAGAGCTGGAACTGCGCTATGATGACAGCCGTGACAGGAAGTTTTCCCGTGGCGACGCGCGGCTCACCTATGACGACCGTGATAGCCTGATCCGCTACGAGGTCGGAGACCTTAGCGTCGGCCGCAGGCCATTTCAAAACGCGCCACGCATTGCCGGGATATCGGCCTTTCGAAATTATAATATCGATCCCTATCTCAACATTCGCCCCTCGCCCGAACAGTCATTTGAACTGGACCGGCCGGCGCGGGTCGAGGTTCTGTTGAACGGAGCGCCGGTCAGAACCTATGACTTGCGCAGCGGCCGATATAATCTGCGGGACTTTCCGCTGATACCCTCGGCGGGCAATGACATTGAGTTACGGATTACCTACGCCAGCGGAGAGACGGAACTGCGTTCCTATCCGGCCTTTTATGATCTCGAGCTGCTGGCTCCTGGCCTGATCGATTTTGCGGCCAATATGGGATTGCCTTATCGGGACGATAATGGACTGCGCCGTTATGATGACAATAATTACAACGGGACCGCCTATCTGCGTTACGGTCTTTCTTCTGCGCTCACCGTCGGGGTAAACTGGGAAGGAGACCGCTATTTTGATCTGCTGGGTGCAGAAATGGTATGGGCCTCGCCGATAGGCACGTTTGGCGTTAGCTCCTCCACCAATATCCGCGATCCGAAGCCGGAGCATAGCCAGATTTCTCTGCAATATCGTTGGCGCGATGCGGACGTGGTGCGCGATCGATCCGTCGATGCGTCGTTGATATTGACCGGCGAGAATTACCGGACGCTGAATCAGATTTTCTCCGGGTCGTTCATTTCGAAACAGGCCCGGTTCCGGATTGGTCAGAAAATCTCTCCCGAAGGCCGGTTGCAGTTTTTTGGCGGTTATGACGAATTTCGCAACGGCCAACGGGACAGCTATTATGCCGGTGCCAACTATTCGCACCAATTTGATTTCGGTTCGATATCGGCCAGCGCGGAATATCGCAGGAGCGACGAAGGCAGTGGTCCTGTCTTCCGGGTGGCTTTGTCTATCCCGCTGGGACGGTCTTCGCTGACGTCATCTTATACGACCGAAAATAATGTGGCGCGGGTCGAATATAACCGGCTTGCGTCTGTGGGTGCCAATAGCTTCGGCTTTAGCGCGGGTGCCGAGCGGCGCGATGGTGCTGATCGCCAGTTCGGTCGGGCGTCTTATATGGGCAACCGGTTTGAAGCGTCGGTTCAGCAGACCGCCAGCAATTATTTCAGTGCGCGCGATCGGGATCTGCGTACCGAAGTGACATTCGGGTCGGCGTTGGTCATGGCGGACGGTCAGTTCGCAATCAGCCGCCCTGTCCGTAACAGTTTTGCCATTTTCAAAGCCAATGAGAAAGCCGGCGACTATCAAATTGCCGTCGAGCCCCGAACCGGATTCGGTTCGAGCAACACGAGCTATTCTGCCTATAGCGGGGCGTTGGGTCCCGCTGTCGTGACCACTATAACGCCTTATTTCAACCGGTCGCTGCAGGTCGATGCGCCCGATGCACCCGCCGGAACCTCGCTGGGCGGCCAGGTGTTTTCGGTCAATCCGGGCTATCGCAGCGGCTATAATCTTGAAGTCGGCAGCGCCCGGAATGTCTCCCTTGTCGGCAATATGGTGGACCGCGATGGCGATCCTCTGATATTTGTAACCGGACTGGCCCGCGATGCGTCGCTTGTCGGGGAAGATGCCGAGACGGTCCAAATCTTCACCAATGCCAAGGGACGGTTTTTCCTCGAAGGGGTCGAAGCCGGACGAACTTATGACATCACCGTCACAGCTGATGGACAAACGGCGACGGAAGCTGTCGCCATCCCGGAAGATGTCACCGGGATATATGAACTGAAAGCCATTTTGGCATATGATCTGGATTTCGAAGCGGAAGGAGAGAAAGATGACTAGTCTGCACTTGAAACGTTTCATCTATTTGACCGGAGCAAGCCTGCTGTTCCACAGCACACCTGGCTTTGCGCAAGGCGATATGATGCTTACGAATGATCCGTGCGCAT
This sequence comes from Parasphingorhabdus sp., assembly GCF_039939955.1. Taxonomy (GTDB): domain Bacteria; phylum Pseudomonadota; class Alphaproteobacteria; order Sphingomonadales; family Sphingomonadaceae; genus Parasphingorhabdus. Next base: position 57,398 of record NZ_JBDVHS010000003.1, read on the forward strand.
TGGAACTCACGGTGGACAATAGCGTCGATTGGCGGGGCCTTTATGGCCGGGGCTATGAGGTGTTTGACGACGCAGAGTCGTTTGAAACCGTGGCCCTGTCGGTCCGCCACCGAGGGGCGGCTTGTCGTTTCTTTCTAACCGCAGCGCCGGTGTCCGGCGGCGGCGAGAATGTTCTGAGTGGTCCGGGTGAACCGCTCTATTATGACATTCTCAAAACCTCGAGTGGACCATCATTTCTCAGCACCGATTTTCAAGGCACGGAAACATCGCGAATTGCCGGCCAGTTTTCGGCAGGCGGCGGCGCTCAGGGGGCAACCTTATTTGTCTCGATCCCGGCCCATCAAATTGTGAGGGGTGGAACCTATAGCGGGCAGGTGATGGTGCGGCTGTTTCGCGCCGATGACGGCATTGAGGATCTGGTTGCGGAGGCACCGCTGGTAATTTTGGCTCCGGTTGCTTCGGTCCTGAAAATCCGTTCGGACGATTTCCCGCAAGGCATTCGGGAAACGTCCATCGATCTGGGCGATCTGTCCCGCGCCACCCGGACCGCGGTTGATTTCAATATCATGAGCAATGCGGATGTATCCGTCACTTTCCAGTCTGCCAATCGGGGCAAGTTGGCACATCATGCCGGCGCACCGGGCATTGCCTATAATCTGGCCTTCAAGGGTGAGGATATCGATCTTTCCGCGGCGGCGTCGTCGAGCCGGCTCAACTATGGCTCCAGCCGGACGGAGCGGGCCGTGCCACTAGAGATAGCGGTGCCTGCTCCCGTCGGACTGCCGGCTGCGGGCGAATATAGTGATGCGTTGACGGTGACCTTCACGGCCGAATGATTGGGTCGCTTGGCCGTGCCGCCTATGTTTGCAGGGGCGTCGCGCAGCTTTTGCAATAGGGGTCCTTGGGCAGGTTGATGCTGCGCATTGTTGGCGCCAGGCCATCGAAAAGCTGGAGTTTTCCGGCGGGGTCTTGGCCGAAACCGGTGACCACGCGGATCACTTCCATCGCTGCGAAGCTGCCCATCAGGCCGACCATCGCGCCGAGAACGCCAACTTCACTGCAATCGTCACAGTCATCCGGGTCGAGCGCATCGCCGACGAAACAGCGATAGCAAGGCTTGTCCGCTTCCCAGCCGCGGAACGTGCCCAGCTGCCCCTGAAACTGGCCGATCGCCGCGGAAATGAGCGGCACGCGATGCGCGACCGACAGATCGGAGACCAAAAGCCGCGTCTGGTAATTGTCCGACCCGTCGATGATCGCATCAAAAGGCGCGAAAAAAGCCGCGACATCCTCCACGAAACCAACCTCAGTAAGCCTTTGATTAATAGGGTTTATTATGACGTCCGGATTGATATGCTGCGCGGCACTTTTGGCAACTTCAACTTTCGATTTTCCAACGTCATTTTCACTAAACAAAACCTGACGCTGCAAATTTGACAGCGACACCACATCATCATCAACAATCGTCAGCGCACCAATTCCGGCCGCTGCGAGATATTGTATCGCCGGGCAACCAATACCGCCCGCCCCGATGATCAAAATATGCGCGTCGAGAATCTTCTTCTGCCCCACCCCACCAATATCTTTGAGCACGATATGGCGAGCATAGCGATCCAATTGTTTGTCAGTGAGTTCCAAAAGCTTACCAGTAAATTTTCAGGACGCTACGGCGCCAAGCGGGTTTGTTATCAGGCGTAGGCACCATATTGTTCTTGCCTTCGCGAGCAAAATATTGGCCGACATATTCTTCCAAAGCCGGACATTGAATGGAGATAGGCGTAACTTGACGGAGACTACCTTTACCATCGGTGAGTAGCAGGACTTGAACGAAGTAATTGGCGCCGCCGGAAGTCTTTTGTGTAGGTTGGCAGCCTGAGGTGAGTTTGCGTGCTTTGAGCGACTCCCTATAACTATATTCCGGTTTACGTTTGAATTCTGCAACGCTCACGGCATTTAGGTTATCAGGAATCGGGGGAATGTCTCCATTGGCGGTCAAGCCGGTCTGTAGCGCTGCAGCCAAGATTAGATTTGTAAATACCATTTTCTATACTCCAGTTGATCCAAAACCGCCAGACCCCCGCTGCGTTTCGTCGAGATCTGCAACCTCGACAAGAATACCCCGTTGAACCGGGGCGACGACAATCTGGGCAATCCGATCACCGCGCTCAACGACGAGATCTTCTTCTCCATGGTTGATCAATATAGCTTTCAGTTCGCCGCGATAATCGCTGTCGATGGTGCCTGGCGCATTGGGAATCGCTATGCCCTTTTTCAGCGCAAGGCCGGATCGTGGACGCACTTGAATCTCATATCCCGCAGGGATTGCAAATGCGAAGCCCGTTCCAACTAGCCCGCGCTTTCCCGGTGCAATGGTCAGTTCTTCCGCAGCGCGAATATCCATGCCGGCCGAACCACTGGTTTCATAGGAAGGCAGGGGAAGGTCACCTGCGTGATCCAGTCGTTTGATGGCAATATCGACGGGTTCGAACATCAGGTAATTTCCTTACTAATTTTGGCTATCAGTCGCCGTGCCACTTCTGACTTAGGCAGGCGTTCCCAGATTTCACTGCCGGTTTTGGTAATGATGTGGACGCTATTGTCTGTGCCGCCCATCACGTCACCAGACACATCATTTGCAACGATCCAGTCGCAGGCCTTTTTCTTCAGTTTCGCTGTTGCATGTTCGGCAACCTTTTGGGTTTCGGCGGCAAAGCCGATCAGCAGGCCAGGGCGTTGTTTATTTTGGGCAAGTCCCGCCAATATATCCGGATTTTCTGTCAGTTTGAGCGGCGCCGGAGCATCACCCTTTTTCTTGATTTTCTGACCAGACTGGCTGTCGGCGCGCCAATCGGCCACGGCTGCAACCATGATCGCTACATCGGCCGGTAAGGCTTCGTGTACCGCCTTTTCCATTTCGAGTGCGGTTTGGACATCAACCCGCATGACGCCAGCGGGTGTAGCGAGATGCACGGGGCCTGCTACCAATGTCACCTGTGCGCCAGCATCGGCAGCGGCAGCGGCGATTGCGAAACCTTGTCGTCCAGAAGAGCGGTTGGCGATATAGCGAACCGGATCGATTGGTTCATGAGTAGGGCCCGCGGTGATAAGGACATGTTTGCCGTGCAATGGCCGATGCCGATCAGGAGCAAAGGCAGGCTGGCCGTCGAGCGGGTTTGTACCCAGCTCATTCTCAACAACAAGACCGAAAGCACCTGCTTTATTGCCCAGGCAGTTTGTAATTTCCGCGAATATTGCTGGCGGTTCAGGCAAGCGGCCCGGTCCAAATTCACCGCAAGCCATATTGCCTTCATCCGGCTGCATCACATCAATGCCATCCGCCTTGAGTTGCGCGATATTGCGCTGTGTCGCGGCATGTTCCCACATGCGAACATTCATCGCTGGAACCACCAGCACCGGTGTATCGGTTGCCAGCAACAAAGTCGTTGCCAGATCGTCGGCAACACCACCCGCCATTTTGGCTAAAAGATTGGCGGTCGTAGGACAGACTACCACAAGATCAGCTTCACGGCTGAGCTGGATATGTCCCATTTCAGCTTCGTCTTTCAGGCTCCATAGCGTTGTATGGACTTCATTCTCGGAGAGCGCCGCTAGTGTCATTGGTGTTACAAATTGCGCGCCTGAATCGGTCAATACGCAGCGGACTGTCATGTCCGCTTTCTTGATCAGACGAATAAGTTCTGCAGATTTATAGGCCGCTATACCGCCGCCAATGATCAACAGGATATGTTTGGAATTTTCCATCCCATCCAATTTAGGGCCAAGCGAGCCTAAAGCCAAGCAACATGTGTCTCATTTGATTCTTGTTTGAGAAAGGCTTATTGAAGTGGGAAAATATACCGGGGTCGCGCTTCACGGGTAAAAGATAGAGGAAGCGGCGATGAATATGCGAAAACATACCAAATTATCCATAGTGTTGATTTTGACTGTTACGCTCATGGCTTGCCAGGCGGCATCTGACGCAGATGCGGTGGCGGAGGAGTCGCTAGAAGCCGAAGGGGATGCGATCGAACAGCCTATGGAAATAGGAGAACCTGATGAGTCCCCCGCCGCTGATATGGCGTTGGAAGATCAAGTGAGCGCGCCGGTTGCGGAATATGACCAGCCGCCGATCGCCGATGAAGGCCGGAGCCCTGCTTCAGTCCCCATTGTTGCTGGAGCCGACGAGCCCGGTGTTCTGGACCAGCCGACAGAAAATCGGCTGATTTGGTGTTCAGAGGTCGGTAGGCGCCTGCCGCAGGAACAGTGCAATGATTATGCTGAACAGATTGCAGATCTGCGATCCGGTGTCGCAGCTTTCAACCCTGACCGCAATATGGTGAAAGATCGTCCCACCGAAGTCCGACTTGCAATTGGACCGGAAGAGGAGCGAGAGCGTATAATAAGCAGAGCGGGCGGTGAAGGCCGAGCCCAGACGGCGGAGATTGAAATTGGCGCAAGAATGCGGGCCCGGTTAAAGGGACGGGGTTTCGATATTGATCCTGATGAACCGGTCGATCAAGCCATGGGGCGCAATAGACGCCAAGTGTGGAATTGGGATGTGACTCCGCGTCGTGCCGGCAGTCATCAATTGTCTGCTGAAATCACGGTGCTGGCGGAAGACGGGACTGTGCTCGACAACCAGTCCAGCGAGGTCATTGATGTCACTGTTGTTGTTTCAGAATCCGAGCGCGCTGCGCTTGAGCGCGAAAAAATACGAAAGAAGCGACAAAACCTCGAAGAAGACGTTGGTTGGGCGACTGGCTTTTTGAAAATTCTTGATGATTTTTCCGTGGCACTTTTGGCACTTCTGACAACAATCATCGTCGGTGGAATCACCTTATTTGTTCGTGCCAAAAAAGCGAAAAATGGAGATGCCCAAGTAGGTAATGACTGACGGGAGACCTTCTATTTGATCATTTGGAATCATATTTCCAAATGATAGAAGGTGGTCATCCCCAGAAGTATATGGCGCCTGCTCCAGTCGCTCCGGCAACCAATGCCGTTATTGCATAGCGCCAAAATCCACTGCTTTTCCGGGCTTTATTGCGATCCCACATCAACTCAATCTCGGCTACAGGCAGAGCAGGGGGGGCGCCGCCTTGGCGAGGGATTTGTGCGTCAAGCCGTCGAACAATGTCGGGTAGCATCATCAGCGTTTCTACATCATCATTAATGCGGTCGGCAATCGCTGCTTCGAGCCCAAGCTCGCCGCGGATCCAGTTTTTCACATAGGGACCGCTGGCATCCCACATATTGATTAATGGGTTGAGATCGGTGGCAATGCCTTCGACCATAACCATGGTTTTTTGAAGCAGCAGAAGATGCGGTTGGGTTTCCATGTCGAAATCGCGAGTGATCGCGAACAGCCCGTCTAGCATATCGCCGACCGAAAGCTCGCTAACCGGCTTGCCACGCATTGGTTCTCCCACCGCGCGCAACGCGGTTGCAAAATCCTCCATGCTGTGATGGTCAGGCACATATTGCGCCTCAAAGTGAATCTCCGCGACGCGTTTATAGTTGCCAGTGGTCAGGCCATAGAGAATTTCCGCAAGCCAGAAGCGCGCTTTCTTGTTGATCCGACCCATGATGCCAAAGTCGATGGCGACAATGGTACCATCTGCCTTCACGAACAGATTTCCCTGATGCATGTCGGCGTGAAAATAGCCAGCCTCGATCGCCTGTTTCAGAAAAGTGCGCACTAACCTGGTTGCGACCTCATTGAGATCATGTCCCGCGGCGATTAACTCGTCTCGTTTTGAGATTTTGACACCGTTGACCCAGTCGAGAGTCAGTACACGGCCCGAGGTGCGGTCCCAGTCGATCGTCGGTATTTCGAATTGATCGACATTGGCCATATGCTCCGCCAGCTCCGAAGCGCTAGCGGCTTCCCGGCGGAGGTCCAGTTCACGCATCGTCCAGCGCCGGAAATTGGCAATCACCAATTCCGGGCGCAACCGTTTGGCTTCGCCACCCAATGCTTCCAGATGGGCGGCTGCCCACTCGTAGGTCTCGATATCCTGATTGAATTTCTTGATAATGCCGGGGCGAAGGACTTTGACTGCGACATCTTTGCCTTCAACGGTCTTGGCGCGATGTACTTGTGCGATTGAGGCAGCACCAACAGGGTCCGGATCAATCTCGCTATAGAGCTCTTCGATTGGCTTCCCAAGGCTGGCTTCAATCTCGTCCTTGATTTTGTCAAATGCTACAGGAGGGAGGTTGTCCTGCAATTCGAGCAAGTCCCGGGCCGCTGCCTCACCGATAATATCGGGGCGGGTTGCCAGCGTCTGGCCGAGTTTGATTGCGGCTGGACCAATGGCTTGCAGGGCCGCCGAATAATTCGGGGTTTTGGGCTGGATCGTGCCCAGCCTCGCGATACGAAACAAGCGCCGTACCTGCGGCGGCGTCGCTTTATGCTTTTCCAGGTCACGCAATGCGCCGTGTTTGGCAAGTGTGCGGCCCCATTTGAGCAGGCGAAAGATATGAGTGCGGGCTCTGGTCATGGGCTGCAGGTGCTCAGACTTTCCAGCCGCTATGGATCGCGACCAGTCCACCCATCATCGGTTCGACTTTTGTCTGGCTGAATCCGGCGGCCTCTATCATGGAACGAAATTCTTCCATTGGCGGGAATTTCGCAATCGATTCGGCTAGATAGCGGTAGCTGGCCTCGTCATTCGCTACCGCTTTGCCCACTTTGGGCAGAATATGGTGAGAATAGGTTTCGTATATTTTGTCAAAACCGGGCCAATTGGTTTGCGAAAATTCCATACAATAAAAGCGTCCGCCATATTTCAACACCCGATGGGCCTCGGATAGAGCTTGGTCGATATGCGTCACATTGCGGATACCGAAGACAATCGTATAGGCATCGAAGTGAGAATCGGGAAAGTTCAGAGTTTCGGCATTCTGTTCGCTCCAAACCAACCGCGTCTCGCCTTTTTCGACCGCCCGCTCGACACCAGCCGCCAGCATGTCTGCATTGATATCGGAAACGGTAATATCGGCGCCGCTGTCGACCATACGGAAGGCAATATCACCGGTGCCGCCTGCCATATCGAGAATCGTCTCACCGGCGCGCGGTTTGACCCGGCGCACGAAGCGGTCTTTCCACAGCCGATGGGTTCCGCCGCTCATCGCGTCGTTCATCACATCATATTTGGAAGCGACACTGGAAAAAACCGCGCCAACCTTGCCGGTCTTTTCGCTCTCATCGACCTCTTCATAGCCGAAGGAGACGGTTTTGCTTTCGATAGCCATTTTTTGCCTGTGCTGATTATTCTTTAAATTCCCAAGTAGACCAGCCTTGGCAGCACTGCAATCACTCTGTAGCTGCCCTTTGGACCATAGTGGATGAGGATTGTTATGCCCGAGCTGCCCGAAGTTGAAACGACCGTCGCCGGTTTGCGGCCTGTGCTCGAAGGGCAGCGCCTCGTTTTTGTGGAACCGCGCCGTGCCGACTTGCGCTGGCCGATTCCCGTCGATTTAAGGCAACGGATGACCGGGGCGATGGTCACCTCGCTCGGCAGGCGCGCAAAATATGGACTGATTGAAACCGATCGTGGCGACGTGATGATCTTCCATCTCGGCATGTCCGGTCGCTGGCGGATCAATCCGGAGGAGCTTGAAAAACATGACCATCTGTTGATGGAGACTGATGCGGGTGACCGGATGGTGCTCAATGATCCCCGTCGATTCGGATCGTTGGATATCGTGCGAGCCGATCAGCTCGACAGCTACAAGCCCTTTGTGTCGATGGGGCCGGAGCCGCTTGGAAATGAATTTACGGCCGCTCATTTGAAAGCGGCGACCAAGGGACGGAAGGTGCCGATCAAACAGCTGTTGCTTGATCAACGGACAGTTGCCGGACTCGGTAATATTTATGTCTGCGAAGCGCTGCACATGGCGAGGATATCTCCTAGCAAAAAGGGCGATCAGATTTCAAAGCCCCGCTATGAGCGGCTTGTGGAGGCGATAAAGCAGGTTTTGACTGCCGCGATCGCGGCTGGCGGTTCTTCTCTGCGGGACTTTGCCCAACCGGATGGAGAACTAGGCTATTTTGCCAAAGACTGGCTGGTATATGGCCGTGAGGGGGAGGCCTGTCGTTGCGGCGCGCCCGTGCGCCGCCGAGTCGATAGTGGGCGGTCGACCTTTTACTGTTCGCAATGCCAGAAATAAGCGGTTCACTAAGCTATTGACGGGAATCAGCTCCCACGCTATTGGCCGCCGTCTTGAGCCGGAAGCTATACGTAACGTCCCGGCATTTAATTCAGATTTTGAGGGTTTTTCATGGCTAATACGCCGCAAGCAAAAAAACGTATCCGTCGCAACACGCGCCGCACCGCGATTAACAAAAATCGCCTGAGCCAGATTCGGACCAAGATTAAGGCCGTTGACTTGGCTGTTGAGGCTGGTGACAAGACTGTGGCTGCTGCGGCTTTGAAAGCTGTTCAACCAGAACTGGCTCGCGGTGTTAGCAAGGGCCTGTATCACAAAAATACCGCTTCGCGGAAATTCAGCCGCCTAACAAAGCGGGTTGCCGCGCTTTAATAAGCCTGACAATTTGAAACAGAAAAACCCGCCCGATTGTGGCGGGTTTTCTTTTGGGCAAACGCTTTTGATTCGGGTCCATCAAGGCAAACTCAATTGCGGATTATCCACGATTGCATGGCCCGGATATATCGAGAGGCCTGTTTTTACTTGTGCAGATGATCTGAAAAGGTGCAGGTTTGCAGCGGGGCGTTGATCTGCTGTCGTTCAAAGCTGGTTCAGCCTAGTTTCTCTATCATGCATGATATGATGGTGGGCAATTTGAAGGAAACAACATGACTATTCTTGCCAAGCACGGCTTTAATCGCAGAGGGTTTTCGGTGTTTGCACCGCTTGCTCTTTTAACACTTAGCGCTTGTGCGACACCGTTCCGCGCTGATGTCCAGCGCTTCGTCGCGCTTCCCAATACCACAGGACAAAGCTTCGCTGTTGTCGCGGCGGATCCCGATCTGTCAGGTGGCCTTGAATTTGGCCAATATGCTGCATTGGTCGAGAAGCGCATGCTCGATTTGGGCTATCAACGCAGCGAAGACCCTGCCGCCGCAGAACTGATCGTCAGCGTCGATTATGAAATCGACAAGGGACGTGACAAAGTGGTGGCTGAATATGATCCGTTCTATCCGTCCGCCCGATTCAGAGGATATTATGGGCGTCACCGCTATCGCTATGGTTTTCATGACCCGTTCCTCTACGGCGGCTACGGCTTCTCTGGCTATGACGGTGTGCGCAGCTTTACGGTCTACACCTCAGAGCTGGACCTGAAGATTGATCGTGCCGTTGATGGTGAGCGCTTGTTCGAAGGCAAAGCAGAAGCATTGTCGCGGTCAAAGAACCTGACCTATCTCGTGCCCAATCTGGTCGAAGCGATGTTTACTGACTTCCCCGGAAACAGCGGCGAACGCGTTCGAATTTCGGTGGCGCCTGAGAAGAAATAGTCGCGGCTCGCATTAGCTTTCAAGCTGACGGAGCAGCATCCGGACATCATTGTCCATCTCGCTATCTTCACCGCGCAGTTGCTCGACCAATTTGACCGCATGGATAACCGTGCTGTGATCGCGGCCACCAAATTTCCGTCCGATTTCGGGATAGCTGCGCGGCGTCATCACCTTTGCGAGATACATTGCGACTTGCCGGGGGCGTGCGACGGCCCGCGCGCGGCGTTTCGATGACATTTCATTCCGGTCGAGCCGGTAATATTCGCATACCGTACGCTGGATTTCATCGATCGTGATCCGCCGGCGACAGGCGCTCAATATGTCGGACAGTTGTTCTTCGGCCAGTTCGCGGCTGATCTCGCGACCGGTTAATTGCGCATAGGCGAGTAGTTTGTTGAGGCCGCCTTCCAGCTCGCGCAAGTTGCGGCTGATCGTGCGGGCGAGAAATTCTACCACGTCTTCAGATACCTGCTGGTGCGGCATGGTGGACAAGCGATGATTCAGAATATCACGGCGCAGCTCAAGCCCTGCAGATTGGATGTCAGCAACCAGACCCATGGACAGACGCGAGAGCAGCCGCTGATCGACGCCATCAAGGGCCTGAGGAGGGCGATCTGCTGCCACGACAACCCGTTTGCCTTGGCTGATCAGAGAATCCACTGTGTGCAGAAACTCTTCTTGGGTGGAATTTTTACCGACGATGAACTGGATATCGTCGATCATCAGCAGATCGGCTTCGCGCAGCGATGCTTTGAACTCCATTCCTTCATTGCGGCGCATCGCAGAGACAAATTCAATCATGAACCGTTCCGCGGACATATAGATAATGGTCGAGGATGGAAATTCTTCGCGAAAGGCGTGGCCGATGGCGTGCATCAAATGCGTTTTGCCCTGGCCCGTCGAGGATTGAAGATAGAGCGGGCAGAAAAGCGGTTTCTCGGCAGCAGCGGTCCGCTGTGCCGCATTGAGCGCGAGAACATTTGAATGGCCTGCGATAAATTGATCAAAGGTCATCCGTGGATCAAGGTCCAAACGGAATTTGCTTTCGGGTGCAACATTATATTGATTCTGTGCTGCCGTGCCATTGAAAGGAGATGTTTGCGCGATTTTGGCCGCGCCCGACTGAACTTCGAAAGTCAGGCCTTTGATTGCCGGCTGATGGGCTTTCCAAGCAAGCGACAAACGTTCCGAATAGCGATCCTGGACCCAATTGGCAGAAAATTCCGATGGGAGCTCCAGCGACAACATGCCACTATTTGAATCAAAAGCAGCCAACTTGATCGGCTTGATCCATTGACCAAAAATCTGCGTGCCCAAATCGCGCCGAAGACCGGCACAGATTTTTTGCCAGATAGCTTCCAGATCCGCTGAAATATTGTCCTCCATTGTCCCCGACTTATTTTCAGACAGACCGCCAACCTGATCAGATATGCTTTCGTTCACGAACATCCCCCGACATCATCCCCTTGGTACGCACAATAGCGTACCGAATATTCGACTGCAGATTTCGAGCGTCGAACTATTCGCCATGTCCAGCCACGGGAATTCATTAGACGCGAAGAACCTCATGCTGAAAACACGTTTTCAACGGTCAGTTTTATTTTCATGTGAGGCCTGGAAATTTCATCCGGGGCCGCCAGCCGAGATTCGTTTGTAAGCCGGTCCGAGTGAGTCGAGCAAGAGCGTCTTCGTAAAAAAAGTGAAATATTTCGGTTGACAGCGGCAAGCTCTAGTTTTTTCTATATATCTTTTTAACACACTGAATAATAACGAATATATTCTGTGGATAACAAGGTACAACAAGCGAATCGCGGAGTCAGCGTTGGTTCCGACAATTTCGATATTGGTCGACATAAGATTGGCACCGGAAATCCGTCATGGGGCTCTTCGTAACAAGCTAGCGCAAATAGACTTGCCAAAGGCACCATGATTTGGCAATGGCGCTCGCCTGACCTCAACGATGCTTAAGCGCATTGTGTCATGGGGGCGATTAGCTCAGTTGGTAGAGCGCTTCGTTTACACCGAAGATGTCGGCGGTTCGAGCCCGTCATCGCCCACCATTATTTCGAGATGAAATCAGCTTTGGTTTAAAGTTTCTTCCAACAATGCTGCGGCTTTGGCGCCGTCCCAGTCCATGGCTCCGATTACTCGCCAGACTTCCTTGCCTTGTGCATCATAAAGTACGGTGGTGGGCATCAGGCCCGAGCCGAATCCGAAACTCAAGCCGTTTTCCGGGTCGACATAAGGTTCGAGCTCTTTAAAATCGCGGCGTTCGAAAAATGGCGCAACTTTCTCGGTGCCTTGAATGTCCTGCGATACCACTAGCACTTTGAGTCGGTCTTTTTCGCGTGCTGCAAGCGTATCGAGCATCGGCATTTCAACGACACAAGGCGCGCACCATGTTGCCCAGATATTCACCAATAGGGGCTGGCCAGTGAAATTGCTCAATCGCACACTGCTTCCGTCGGGGGCCTGGAACGGCGTATCGATCATCGCAGTACCGCGCTGGGAAATGTCCAGCTTGCCGACGAGGCCCTTGCCGCTTTCTATGGTTTCGCCATCTTCCTGAGCCTTGCCATCAGCAAATTCTTGCTCCGCTTCGCTGGAGCCTCTATCGCAGGCCGCGAGGCTCATTATCAGGACGATGAATAGGACGGTACGCATCACAAAAGGCACAAAAAATTCCAATATCATGTGGGGCGGCAGGTTTGCCGATGGCCCTTCATCAATAATGCGCGAGATAAACGCCTCGATCCCGTTCGACAAGAAATTATGGCGTCATGATATTCGCGCTAGCTTGGCCCATGTCGCGATGTTGGCGGAACAAGGGATTGTCGAAGCAGAAGATGCGACGCAAATCATCAATGGATTGAACCAGGTCGCGCAGGAATATGAAGCCGATGGTATTGTCGAAGATCTCGACCTTGAAGATATCCATATGCACGTCGAAGCACGCCTTTCGGAGATTGTCGGTCCCGTTGCAGGGCGTTTGCACACGGCCCGTTCGCGCAATGATCAAGTCGCGACCGATTTCCGGCTGTGGGTGCGCGATGCCATGGACATGGTCGACGATGCTCTGGGCGCTTTGCAAAAAGCTCTGGTGGATCGCGCCGAAGAACATGCCGAGACGATCATGCCAGGCTTCACCCATTTGCAGTCGGCCCAGCCCGTCAGCCTCGGCCACCATATGATGGCTTATTATGAGATGATCCGGCGTGACCGCTCGCGTTTTAGCGATGCGCGGAAGCGGATGAACGAATCGCCGCTCGGTGCTGCGGCGCTGGCCGGCACAGGTTTTCCGATTGATCGGGAAAAGACGGCGTCGACGCTGGGCTTCGACGGCCCGACTGGCAATAGTCTTGATTCGGTTTCCGACCGGGACTTTGCGCTCGACTATCTGATGGCGGCGACCCAGTGCAGTCTGCATCTCTCGCGGCTGGCAGAAGAATTTGTAATCTGGGCGAGTCAGCCTTTCGGTTTCGTGAAACTGCCCGACAGCTATTCCACCGGCTCCTCTATCATGCCGCAGAAGCGTAATCCCGATGCGGCTGAGTTGGTGCGCGGCCACTGCGGACGGATTGCTGGGGCGATGAACGCGCTGGTCATCACGATGAAGGGCCTGCCGCTCGCTTATTCAAAAGACATGCAGGATGACAAGCCACCGGTGTTCGAAGCGCATGACCTGCTGGGTCTTTCGATCGCCGCGATGACCGGTATGGTTGCTGAAGTCGAATTCAACGGGGACCGTATGCGCGGGTTAGCCGAAGCTGGCTTCTCGACCGCGACCGACTTTGCTGACTGGTTGGTCCGCGAAGCCAAGCTGCCATTTCGTGAAGCGCATCATGTCACGGGTGCGGTGGTCGCTCTTGCCGAGGAACAAAACTGTGGTCTTGCTGACCTCACGCTTGAACAGTTCCAAGCGATCGATGGCCGGATCAATGCTGACGTGTTCAACGTATTGAGCGTCGATGCCTCGGTTGCTAGCCGATCCAGCTATGGTGGCACCGCGCCTGATCAAGTAAGGGTTCAGGTTGCAAAGGCCAGTAAAGCATTGGACTTGGAGAGCTGAAATGAGCAAAATCCGTTCGATCTTACTGCTCACTGGAGCGACGCTGGTTTTGGCGGCGTGCGGCAATCGCGGTGCATTGCAACCGGCAAAAGGCGAGGCGCTGCCCGCTCCTGTCTACGGTGAAATGAAAACGCCCAGCGGCGAAGAATTGCTGGTGCCGTCAAGCCAGGCCATGCCGCACCGTAGTGATGAACTGTTGCGCCGGTCGGAAAAACGGCAGGATGACGAATTCGATTTACCGCCTCCCGGCTAACCTTTTCCACACGTTTGAAAGTATAAGAAATTGGACCATTTCCAGATCAAAAATGGAATATTGCACGCGGAAGATATCCCGCTGCCGAAGATTGCCGAAGAAGTCGGTACGCCCGTCTATGTCTATTCGCGCGCGACACTCGAGCGCCATGCGCGAGTGTTCCGCGAGGGACTGAAAGACGCAGGGACAATTCATCTCGCTTTCGCCGTGAAGGCGAATCCCAATCTCGCGGTGCTTCGGATCTTGGCTAATCAGGGCTATGGCGCGGACGTGGTGTCGGGCGGTGAGCTGCAGCGAGCACTGGCGGCCGGTATGAAGGCGGAGGACATTGTGTTCTCCGGTGTTGGAAAAAGCCGTGAAGAGCTGACGCTGGGCCTCGAAAAAGGCATTGGCCAGTTTAATCTGGAATCGGAGGAAGAAGGCGTGATGCTCGCCGAAATAGCGGCTGCTCGTGGCGAGAAAGCGTCGGCAACCCTGCGGGTCAATCCCGACGTTGATGCTGGCACGCATGCAAAAATTTCAACGGGTAAGAAAGAAAATAAATTCGGTGTTGGTATCGATGTTGCGCCGGATATCTATGCGCGGCTGTCCGGTCTTGAAGGATTGAACCTGCGCGGCGTCGCTGTGCATATCGGTAGCCAGCTACAGAGCCTTGACCCGCTTGAAAAATGCTATGCGAGAATGGGCGAACTGGTCGCGCAATTGCGCAGTGCCGGCCATGCCATTACTCATGTCGATCTGGGCGGCGGGTTGGGCGTGCCCTACAAGCCCGCGGACAAGCCCCCCAGCCCGGCCGACTATGGCGTCATGGTCGCACGGGTAACCAAGGGGTGGGATGTTACGCTGATGTTTGAGCCCGGTCGCGTGATTGCCGGAAACAGCGGTATCATGATTACCAAAGTCATCCGGATCAAACCGGGCGTGAACAGCGATTTTGTCATTGTTGATGCGGCTATGAATGATCTGATGCGGCCAGCCATCTATGACGCGTGGCATGATTTTGACGCGGTTGAGCCCAGTGGCGAAACGATGGTCGCCTCGGTCGTCGGACCAATTTGCGAAAGCAGCGATATTTTTGCCAAAGAGCGGACTGTTGATCGCGTTGAAACCAACGATCTCGGGATATTCCGGACAGCTGGCGCTTATGGTGCGACCATGGCGAATACGTATAACAGCCGTCCGCTGGTGCCGGAAGTACTGGTTGATGGCGACCGCTATGCCGTGGTGGCCGAACGGATCGAACCAGCGACCATCATGGCTGCGGAACATGTGCCCGACTGGCTGAAATAGCAGCCATACCCGCAATGGCGGGTTGGCCAGATATATAGGTGAATGCGATGAACCAGTTGCCTATCTTTGTTAATTTGAAGGATCGCAAGATTCTTCTCTTGGGTCGTGGCGAAATGGCCGACGCCAAGAAGCGGCTTTACGAGCGTGCCGGAGCGGTCATCACCGATGATGAAAACGCCGACGGACTGGTGCTCGCCGTGGTAGCGGTGGAAGATGACGACGAAGCTATTGCGGCTGTGGCGCGGCTGAAAGCTGAAGGGTTGCTGGTCAATGCTGTCGACCGGCCGGCGCTGTGTGATTATACCACGCCAGCGATTATCGACAGGGACCCCGTTTTGATTGCTATTGGTACAGGTGGGACTTCTGCCGGGCTCGCTAAAGCGTTGCGGCAACGGCTAGAGCAGCTGCTGCCAGCCAGCCTAGGGGGTTTGGCTAGTGCATTGCTTGCCGCGCGAGAGCGGATGCAGACGATCTGGCCAGATGCAGCAGCGCGGCGAAAGGCAATAGACGCCGTGTTCGATCCCCACTGTGCTCTCGACGTAATGACCGATCATGCTCCGGAGGATGTGGATGCCTGGCTTGCACAGCCGCATGGGCAAACCCGATCGCAGGTTATCGATTTTGAACTGGCCAGCACGGATCCCGATGATCTGACGCTTCGACAGGCGCGGTGGTTGGGACAAGCGGATCAGATTTTTGCGAGCGATGACGTGCCGGAACAGATATTGGACCGCGCTCGGGCTGATGCGCAACGCTTTACCCTCTCGCTTTGGGATGAGCAGCCGACAACCGGATTGGCGTTACGGATCAGGATGAAGATATGAACGGATTTTCCCAAATAGCCGATGTTGATATTTTGACGGCGCTACAAAACGCCTTGGCTCCGGCCTTTCTCTTGGTCGGCCTTGGCGCCATGCTTGCATTATTTGCTGGGCGCCTCGCGCGGATCATTGATCGGTCGCGTGATCTCCAGGAGCAACATAAGTCCACCACTGGACGGGACCATGATCTTGTGATTGCCGAACTTGGTGATTTGCAGTTGCGGATTAAGATCGTCAATAGCGCCATATTTCTGAGCGTCATAAGCGCAATCATTACCTGTGCGCTGATCGGAATGCTGTTCATCGCTGGACTAACGGGCGTGGACCTTTCTTTGGCCGTAGCCGGGGCGTTTGTTGTTGCAATAAGCCTGCTCTCGATAGCGCTCGTTCAATTTCTTCGGGAAGTGCGAATTGGTATTCGCGATTTCATGATCCGGGAAGAATATCTCGAAAAACCGGATAGAGCACAATGAAAAGAGGCTGCCGGCCCGTTTGGACCGACAGCCTCTGAACATGGGTCAGCGGTAGGAAGTGCCGCTGCCGGGTTGCCTGATCGCTAAATCAGATATGCCCCCCGAACGGATTTTTCCGACCCCTGTGCTGAACCATGAGACATCGGACCACCTCCTTTCGCTTGTGAATAAAATACGAACTGTTGCATTGAAATTTCTCCGCTGTTCGACAATCGAAATGTGAATCAAGTTGGACTTGCGAACAAGTCTTGAATTTTTCTATTTTGCTGTCACAATCGCGCGTTCCCGTCTGAGGGTCAGCCTCGGCAATCTTCCACCACACGACTGAATTCCGGCGCGATAGGGATGGCGATTGATTGTAGGCCATCGGTCTCAATGGCAAACCGGCCGCGACTATAGGCAATACGGTCCAGCATTATATCGTCGATTGATATTGAAACGGCTGCGTAGTGCGGCGTTCCACCGCTATTGCGGGCAGTATAGGATTGTAGGCCGGCGCTGGCGCGTAGAAGCATAGCGGCTCCATTTCGGACCGAACCGGCGCGGGATAGAAACAATTGGCGTCCCGATTGATTGCAGCGGATGATGAATACCGCGTCTTCATCGGGCTGGCCAAACAGGGCCAGCGAACCGCGAGCGTCTTCGCGATATACCCATGCGCCGACTGTGATCGGCCAGTCACTCCAATCACCCTGCGGCTGTACGGGAGCCGGTGGTAGCGGCGTGACAGGTTTGGCCTGTACCGGAACGGGCGTCGGTTCCGGCAAGGGCGCTGGATTCAACGGTGCGGCTGAGCAAGCGTTGAAGGCAAGCAAGATGAACGGAATGGTGAGCAGGCTATAGGTGATTCTCATTGCAAAGGAATATGGCCAAAAGCGTGGTGCTAGGCTAGTCCTCATTTGTAATGTCTCAGTCCGAATCCAAAGCCGTGAAACAACGCGTTGATCAGATACTCACGGATCGCGGTCTCGCCGAAAGCCGAGCCAAGGCGCAGGCCTATATCATGGCCGGCTTGGTGACGGCCGCAGGTAAGAAAATCGATAAACCAGGCCATAAGATGGCGAATGATGTAGCGATTGAACTGAAAGGCAAAGATCATCCATGGGTTTCCCGTGGCGGCATAAAGCTTGACCATGCGCTGCAATATTTCGGGATTGATGTCACCGATATGATCGCGATGGACGTCGGTAGCAGTACTGGCGGATTTACCGATGTGCTGCTGACCGGCGGCAGCAAAAAAGTCTATGCAGTGGATAGCGGCACCAATCAGCTTGCGTGGAAATTGCGGCAGGACGAACGGGTCATTGTGCATGAGCAGACCAGTGCCAGAATTCTTACGGATGAGCATATTCCAGAGCCGGTCGATATCATTGTTTGCGATGCGAGTTTTATTTCGCTGATCAAAGTGCTCGAACGACCCATGGAATTTGCCAAGGGAAATGCGATGCTGGTTGCGCTCATAAAGCCGCAATTTGAAGCCGAGCGTTGTGACGTCGGCAAGGGTGGTGTCGTTCGAGACGAAGCGGTTCGTCATGCAACATGTGAAAAAGTGAAAGATTGGTTGGGCGCATCCGGTTGGGATGTTCTGGGGATTACCGAAAGTCCTATCACCGGGCCAAAGGGCAATGTGGAGTTTCTGATCGGCGCTCGGAAGCACTGAAAACAGCAGCGGCGACGTCACCAATTTGTTCTATCATACGGGTTGTTATTTTCGGTTCTTCTCCTTAGCTGGGCAGCTATGACGAAAACAACCGAAACAGCTTTAATGCCAACCGTGCCGGATATTGGCGCATCTATTCATCGTTTGCTTCTGGATGGGGCCGAGTGGCTGACCAACCACTATGTAGAACTGATAATAGCGACCGCGATCGGCGCAGGCATTTTTTTCCTACTGGGTGCGATCAAGCGTCTCGCGGCACGCTATGTTCGGAATAATGATGATTTGATCGGATATCGGAAGATCATTGTCACGGCGATTGCCCGCACGAGCAAATTTTTCATGTTGATGGTATCGGCCCAGCTCATAGTCAGTTTTGCAAATGCACCAGCCAGTTTTGAACGGGTGATGCATGTTCTATTCACGATTGCGATCGTGATACAGGTTGCAATCTGGCTCCGGGAAATCATTCTTGGCTTGATCATTCGTCGGACGTCACAGGATCCCGATCAGCATGAAACGCTCGAAAATGCGATGACGCTGATCCGGGTGCTGGTTACCTTCGTAGTTTTCGCAATCGCGGCGATCATGATTCTTGATAATCTTGGCGTGAATGTGACTGGCCTGATTGCGGGACTCGGTGTTGGCGGCATTGCGATCGGTCTCGCCGCTCAGGGTGTTTTCTCGGATCTGTTCGCGGCATTGTCGATCATCTTCGATAAGCCGTTCCGCCGAGGCGAAACAATCACTTATGATGATACAATCGGAACGGTCGAAAAAATTGGCCTTAAAAGTACGCGGTTGCGTGCGGTTACCGGTGAGGAAGTCATTATTTCCAATACCAATTTGCTGGATAAGGAAATCGTGAATTTCACCCGCTTGGCCAGACGACGGACGCGCTTTGCGATTGGTGTCATATATCAGACCAAGCCCGATGAGGCGCGCCGGATTCCAGATATTCTCAAAAAAATTGTTGAAGATAATGACGCGGTGTTCATCCGCTCGGGTTTCGTTGGTTTTGGCGATAGCTCGATCAATTTCGAACTCGATTTCGATATCATGAGCAGCGAATATGAGATTGTCTATGAGGGGCGCCATCGAATTGGATTGGCTATATTACAGACATTCAATGAAGAGGGGCTGGAATTTGCCTATCCGACGCAGACGACCTTCACGGCTGCGCCAAACGGCGAGATGATTCTGCCCTATCCAGAAGGCGGCTTTGGCGCTCGTACGAATAAGGACTAGCGTTCCGTAGCGGCAGCGGACCGCAGAAAAAATGCCTTGTTAATTGGTCGATTAATAGGGACAATGCGCATCAAATTCGACTCCGATTCAAATCATGAAGGAATTGCACATGCGTGACGCAGTCATCGTTTCAACCGCCCGTACCCCTATCGGACGCGCCTATAAGGGTGCTTTCAACACCACAACCGGTGCCACCCTCGGCCACTATTCCGCAAAAGCAGCGGTCGAAAGAGCGGGTATCGACCCTGCCATGGTCGATGATATCGTTTGGGGCAGCGCGCTGCAACAGGGTTCACAGGGTGGCAATCTGGCCCGTCAAGTGGCGTTGCGTGCCGGCTTTCCCATCGAAGTGCCGGGCATGACGATTGACCGGCAATGTTCTTCCGGCCTGATGGCGATTGCGACGGCATCCAAGCAAGTAACAATTGACCGTATGGATGTGGTTGTTGGTGGTGGACAGGAATCGATCTCGACGGTTCAGACCCCAGAGATGCGGGTGCAACCAGACCGCGAATTGCTCAAAATGCATGACGATATTTACATGCCGATGCTTCAGACCGCTGAAGTGGTTGGCGAACGCTATGGCATCAGCCGTGACGCTTGTGACGAATATGCCCTGCAGTCTCAAATGCGCACCGCGGCGGCTCAAGAAGCCGGCCATTTTGACGCAGAAATCATCGAGGTGACGACCACCATGGGTGTGCAGGACAGGGAAACCAAAGAGATTTCCCGCGTCGAAGTCACGATCAACAAGGATGAAGGCAACCGTCCTTCGACCACGCTTGAAGGCTTGCAGGGACTGAAACCTGTAGTTGGCCCGGATAATATCATCACTGCTGGCAACGCGTCCCAGCTGTCAGATGGTTCCGCTGCGAGCGTCGTGATGGAAGCAAAGGCTGCAGAAAAGGCTGGGCTCAACCCATTGGGACGTTATGTCGGTATGGCGGTTGCGGGTACCAAGCCTGACGAAATGGGTATTGGTCCGGTCTTTGCGATCCCCAAATTGCTTGAGCGATTTGGCCTGAAAATGGACGATATCGGCCTTTGGGAACTGAATGAAGCCTTTGCCGTACAGGTGCTTTATTGCCAGCAGAAACTGGGCATTCCCGATGAACTTCTCAACGTCAATGGGGGCTCAATTTCGATCGGCCACCCTTATGGTATGACCGGGGCACGCTGTACCGGCCATGCTCTGATCGAAGGCAAGCGACGTGGCGCGAAATATGCGGTGGTCACCATGTGCATCGGCGGCGGTCAAGGTGCAGCGGGACTGTTCGAAATTTTCTAGAAACCTCAATTTTTCGGGCCGGCGGGAAATCGCCGGCCCTTTTTTTATATAGGGAGAGCATAAAATGTCTGCAGTAGGCGTAGTCGCAACTTTAACCGTGGCCGAAGGCAAAAATGCCGATTTTGAAGCCGCATTTTCCGAATTGATGGCCGCTGTGCGTGCCAATGAGCCGGGTAACGAATTTTACTCCGTATTTCAGAGCAAGGACAACCCTCAGCAATATAAAGTGCTCGAGCGCTACGTTGATCAGGCGGCGCTGGAAGCACATGGAAAATCGGATCATTTTCGCGCCAGCGGTCCTAAGCTTGCGCCCTGTATGGCAGCAGCGCCTGTCATTGAATATCTGGACGGAATCTAGTCCTTCCAGTTAGCGGGCGCTATCGTTCCGCTATCAAAACGGAAACCAACGGGTCGATCTTTAGCCAGCAACAGCGGGCCATCAAGGTCGACCCATTGCGCCAGCTGCGCAAGAGCGAAGGCTGGCCTGATGCCCCATGATGTGGACAGCATACAGCCAACCATTATTTTCAGGTTCATCGCCTGCGCTGCGTGAGCGATCGCCATTGCTTCGGTCAACCCACCCGCCTTGTCGAGCTTGATATTCACGGCATCGTAAAAAGGGGCAATCCGTTCCACATCGGCGCTGGTGTGGCAGCTTTCGTCGGCACAAAGCAGAACCGGTGATCGCACGCCGCTGAGCAGATGATCTTGTCCCGCACTGACTGGTTGTTCGATCAGTTCGACCGCATATGGGCCCAATCGCGCCGCTTCGGCTGCGATGTCCAGATCGTTCCAGCTTTCGTTGGCATCGACGATCAGGCGAGCAGCAGGCGCGCCGCGATGTACGGCGGCGACGCGCGCCTGATCATCCTGTCCCGATAACTTCAGTTTCAGCAACCCATGCCCGTTCAGCGCCGCCTCGCGCGCCTTTGTTTCCATAATCTCCGGGCGGTCGAGTGATATCGTGAAAGCGGAAATCAATGGTCTCGGCTCAGGCAATCCCGCGTGCTGTGATAAAGATGTACCATTTTTTCGGCAATCGAGATCCCAAAGCGCGCAATCGAGAGCGTTGCGGGCAGCGCCACGCGGCATCTTCTGGAGCAGAATCGCACGATCAAGCTTTGGATGTTTAGCCACAAATTGTGAGATATCATCTGCACATTTGTCGGCGCTTTCACCTTCATAATATATGGGCGTTGCTTCCCCTATTCCCACATGAAGGCCGTCTGATATCGTACATAGTACGATATCAACATGCGTCTTCGTTCCGCGGCTGATGATGAAAGAACCATCGACGGGCCATCGTTCGACGGTAACGGAAACAGAAAGCGTCATAGTCCACCTTTACGGCGCAGCATCGAGAGGGTCACCCTATTTGTCGGGATCGATGTGCGGGCGTTTAAGTCGCTGTTTTTGCCGTACCGGCAACCTGTTTGGTAATCGGTCGCCATTTGGCTTCGGATGCCCGGCGCGCCATATAGGTGTCTAGACCGATCTGCAGGGCCACCAGCATATAGACGAATGGCTGATAAGCGATGCCCACGAACAACGCTCCAACCAGGAAGATTATATGTCCATTTTGCAAAGCAATGGCGAGGGGGGCGACCCATTGCTCGCCTTCTTTTTTGGACTTAGAATATTTTCGTCGCAGCAGTTCCATCCGCCAGAGGCCTCCGACATGAATGATCAGCCATAGAATGAGGCCGGGATAGCCCTGTTCCCCCAACATTTCGAAATAGCTACTGTGGAATGCACGGGCTTCATCTTCGACAAGTCGCGCGTCTACATCGTCGGGATCAATGCCCCAATCCTCATATTGTTCGGTGTCCACTTCCGATAGTTCATAAGTCAATTTGTTCAGACGGTAGACGTCAAATCCTCCTCCAAATGGGTGCTCGTTGGCATAGTCTATTGTCCATCGCCAGACCGCGATACGGGTCGAAGCCGACTGGTCAGCTTCATAATTTTCTATTGTGGCCATCCGTTCGGTGAAGCTCTGTGGTAGAAATGGAATAGAAAAGAGGCCTACGGCCACCGCAAGGCCTGCGTATATCATCCGATAGCGGGCAAAACGCAATTGCAACACTGCCAAGACCCCGATGCAGACCAAACCCGTGCGTGCCTGCGTACCAATAGGAATGAGCAGGGCAGCAAAGGTCAAAGCATATGCAAAGGATTTTACTCGCCAGTCCGATGGGAAAATGGTCCCATGTTTGGAGAGCCAGAGGATTAGCGGGATGATACAGATGGCTACGGTTGATATGATCGATCCCTCATATAGGCCGCTATTATTATCGACGAGTAGCACCAGAACGCCATATCCACCGCCCGAGGCCAAGGTCTTGATACCGCCCGTGATGATTAATGTGCCTGCGCACAGCACCATGAAAAGTGCTAGCGCTTCCAGTCGCAATTTGGTTTTGAGCGTGAGTGGTAGAAATATGGCGAAGACCAGAGCTTTCCACACCCAGTCCCATTTCTCCATCGCGGCGTCGGGAACTTCGGCCTGTACCGTTGTATATCCACAATAGACGAGCAGCAGGACCATCATCGCCTGTCGGATCGAAAAACGACTGTCCTGTTTGTTGTCTGCCAATATGTAGCCGAGGAACGCTAGGGCAAAGACGACCAATGACAACGGGATGGAATTGAGCATGAAATAGCTCAATCGCTGCGGCGCCACGATGTCGATATAGGCATAGATCAGCGTGAATAGAAACGGACGTTTGAAGGCGATGAATAACAGCGCCAAGAGATATCCAACAAAGGCGAGATCACGCATCGGACTGTGATCCCCCGTTGGGTGTTTGTTTTGTAAAACCTTCTGGTTTTTTGTCGGGTTCTGGCGGGGCTTCTACATCGAGATCATCTCGGTGAAGCAGACGCCAAGCGGCGATCAACAGCAAGCCATGCGTCAAAGCGATAGAAAAATTGTCTATCATTTACCCAGTTCATCCCGATATGAGCGGCGAAAACACGCTCTTCTATCATCTCTACCATTGTGCGGTATAGGTTTTAGGTTGACGGGACGTTAATCCTTTTTTTGTAAGGTTTTCTGCCATGACCAGAATTCTCCACATTCTCGATCACAGCCTGCCTTTGCACAGCGGCTATTGTTTTCGGACGCGGGCCATAATGAAGGCCCAAATTGCCAGTGGTCTGACAGTGGCGGGTGTAACGGGAGTTCGGCAAAATCAACATGATTATGTCGCTGCGGCAGCGCAGGAGGAGGTCGACGGCCTCCAATTCTACCGGACTCCGACTCAAGTTCACGGGATATCACCGTTGCGGGAGTTGCGGGAAGTGAAGGCGCTGGCGCGACGTGTTGAACAAGTCATTGAAGAACAGAAGCCTGATATATTGCATGCCCATTCGCCAGCGCTCAATGGTTTGGCTGCCCTCCGTGTCGCGCGAAAGTTGGGACTGCCCCTCGTATATGAAATTCGGGCTTTCTGGGAAGATGCGGCCGTTGGCAATGGTACGGGGCGGGAGAATAGTCTGCGCTATTGGCTGACACGGCAACTGGAAAACTATGTTGTTCATGGTGCCGACGCAATTGCGGTGATCTGCGAGGGCTTGCGGTCGGATTTGATCGCCCGGGGTGTGAATCCAGACAAAATAATTGTCTCGCCCAATGGTGTGGATCTCGATCTATTTGGCACGCCGCCAGCGCGCGACAAGAAATTTTTGGGGGAACTGGGTTTGACGGACAAGTCCGTTCTCGGATTCATTGGCAGTTTTTATGACTATGAGGGACTCGACGATCTCATCGCTGCTCTGCCCATCCTTCAGGCATCTCGTCCAGATGTACATCTGTTGCTGGTCGGGGGTGGTCCAATGGAGGACGCCCTGAAGGCACAGGTTGAGCAGCTGGGTGTCGGATCTGCGGTGACCTTCACCGGACGCGTGCCGCACAGTGACGTTGAACGCTTTTATGGCCTGATGGATATCATGGTTTATCCACGCAAGGCTATGCGGTTGACCAATCTTGTGACCCCGCTCAAGCCCCTTGAAGCGATGGCGCAAGGCCGGTTGGTGGCAGCGTCGGATGTTGGCGGTCACCGGGAACTGATCGTCGATGGTATCACCGGCACACTTTTCCCGGCTGGTGAACCAGGAAAAATCGCCGAAAAGTTAACCCAGATGCTGGATAACTCGGCGTCTTGGCCACAAATTATTGAGAAAGCTAAGAAAATTGTTGAGGCAGATCGTAACTGGTCATCAAACATTTTGCGTTACAATCCTGTTTACCAAAGGTTGATCGCCCGGAAATCTTTCGAGCGCTCGACCTGAGATCGTGGAGAATGATGTGGACCCGATGGAGCAGGACTTGGCTCGATTCAAACAGCCCGCGATGGCTGTGGCCGGCGGTATTGCTGCGGCTTTGGTGATTGCCACTTTGCCGCACGTCTACCTAGAAAATGCCGTGGGAGCGACGGGGCTGTCGGAAATCATACCCGCTGCGGCACCGCCGCTTGGTAATACCGCGCGCGGCCTGATTGCTTTGGCTGCGGGCCTCGTCTCCGCCTCGGCAATATATATGTTCCTAAATCACAAACCAAAATTTCTTGGAGGAGGCTCTGACATGGGCTTTGCAATTCACAACGATATCACAGCAGACTCAATCGATTCGGACCGAGAAGAAAAGCGTGGCTTCACGATGCCAAAGCTGAATCTATCGGCAAAATCATTGACCAAGTTTCTGAAGAAGCCGAAAAAATCACCGGGCCAGGTCACCGAATTGCAGGATCTCCCGGATGTTCGATCTGTGGATCGTCATCCGGATGCGCCGGCACGCCAACCGATTTTTGCGTCCTCTGACCTGGGCGAGCCGCTTGCCCAGAAAATTCAGAGATTTGAGGAACCAGATGTAGAGGATGATGTCACCGACACAGCGGAGCAGCCAGCATCGCTGGACGTAACGCCGATACCGTTCGCGGTGGAAGAAATTCCGGAGCCGCTGTCGGAAGAGGAGCCCGCGTTGGTTCGGGTTGAGAATATTCTGCAAGAAGAAGAGCCGATCGCTCCGAGCGAGGATTTGTCCGGCCTGTCTCTGGCCCAGCTTGCCGATCGTCTGGAATCCGGCCTCCGGCGTCTCGAAGCGCTCGAACTGGGTAATCGAACGACAGCATCCCCAGCGGTAGCGCAATCTGAACCGAAAGCGGAAGCTGTTGTTTCATCGGTCGGGCACGACAAACTGTCAGAGGCAGTGGTCAACCCGCAATCAGCGGCAACCGACGAAACCGAAATTGACGCGCTTGAGAATCGACAAGCAGATATGGATGCAGCCCTAAAGGCGGCGCTGGGTACTTTGGAGAAAATGACCACCGATCGTTGATCTTTGCTAGTTGATGGGATCGATGATCGAGAGGATCTCGACCTGTAGCTGCGTTTTGGTTTGTTCCGTGATCAAAATATCTGCGACAAAATGGTCGGGGATTGCAAATTCATGGTCTGGCAATGCTCTCGCCAGCTCTTCTATCACTTTCGAATCGGGAGCCGTTGTCGAAATAACCGCAAAACTATGTCGCGTCCCGGAAAAAGTAATGCTTGCCCAAGGGCGTTTGCGCTTGAGGCAAACCTGTGCCTGATCTCCACCCAGCGCTTTGATTTGCTTGGTAAGCATTGGACCTGGGTCTTGCACGTCGCTTTTGAAGCGATCTGTTTCAACCAGCATGGTCTGCTCGCCACAAGTGCATGAAATATTCAACTTGCTCTGTAACGGCTTTGCCGGGTTGGCGACCGTTGCGTAAATCCTGAACAAAGCGTGGATCGCGTACCGATAGTCGGCCGAACTTCGTCCAAGACATGTCGGTTTCGTTTAGGAATATCTCAATTTTCCGTAACAATGGCACCAATAATCTCCTTCTCGCTGCTGGTCGCGTGCAATGCGACTCGTTGAATAGGGAAATTCCTATTTGAAATGTGATTTCCTACATGTCTAGGAAAAATCCTATTGCCTATTTCGGCCAAGCTGCTATGTTTGTTCCATTGTGACCCAAGACCCGCGCGCCAATTTGGAAGAACTGATCCGGAAAAACGGACATGATTTTGCTGCGATTTCGAAAATGCTCGGCAAAAACCCTGCCTATATCCAGCAATATATCCGGCGTGGCTCACCGAGAAAATTGGATGAGGAAGACCGGCGTCGGCTTGCGGAATTTTATGGAGTCGAAGAAGATGTGCTCGGCGCGCCTGCGAGACGGACAGCTCGTGGGTCCAGTAAGTCCTTGCAGGGTGATGGGTTGTTGCGAATCAAGCAATTGCAGGTTGGCGCTTCTGCTGGTGCTGGATCATTGGCGGAAGACGAAGATGCTGGGTCCATTGGTTTTGGACCCAAGTGGCTTCGGAGACTGGGCGCAGATCCGGCGAGCCTGTCCCTAATTGCTGTTGATGGCGATTCGATGAATCCAACTTTGGGTGATGGCGATGATATCATGGTTGATCACAGTGCCGCCTCCCGACCATTGCGCGATGGTGTATATGTGTTGCGGATGGATGATGTCTTGTTGGTCAAGCGCGTTGCAATGGGGCCCTCGGGGAAATTGTCGATTCGTAGCGACAATCCGCAATATCCGGATTGGGAGGATGTAAGTTTAGAAAACGTCAATATCATTGGCCGGGTCGTCTGGACGGGAAGGCGGCTTTGACTGGCCTATCAATAGGCCGCTTGCAACTTGTCAGCGTTGTCGCCAAATAACCTGATATGACAGATGCACCTCTTAAAGCCGTGATAATTCCGGTCACCCCGCTTCAACAAAACTGCACGCTTCTTTGGTGCACCAAAACCAATAAGGCCGCGCTCAGTGACCCCGGCGGCGATTTGAGTCGTCTAAAAGCGGCGGTCGAAGAGCATGGCGTTGATCTTGAGAAAATCATCATCACCCATGGTCATCTCGACCATTGTGGGCAGGCAGGCATGCTCGCAGAGGAATTGGGGCTTCCTATCGAAGGACCGCATAAGGATGATCTCTTCTGGATCGATCAGCTTGATGGCGATGGTGCGCGCTATGGAATGGAAGCAAAGAGCTTTGTTCCGGATCGCTGGCTGAATGACGGTGATCAGGTCACTGTTGGTGATCTGGTGCTCGACGTCATCCACTGTCCGGGTCATACGCCAGGCCATGTGATTTTCTATCATCAGCCTTCAAAATTGGCAGTAGTTGGCGATGTTATATTCCAAGGCTCAATCGGCCGCACCGACTTCCCGCGCGGTAATCATCAGGATTTGATCGATGCGATCACTCAAAAACTTTGGCCGCTGGGCGATGATGTAACCTTCATTCCTGGCCATGGTCCGACCAGCCAATTTGGCTATGAGCGCAAGACGAACGCGTTTGTCGCCGATGATGTTTTGGCAGCGCGCTAGGCACTGCTGCTGTCGTTAGCTGCGGCCTCACCACCGGCGAATAGAGACAAGTCGATGGACATGACTTCATCGAGCAGATCGCGTTTCTGAACAAATTTATTGGCCATCTTTGTGTCTTTTGCGAGATGGGGCTTCAGGTAAGGCAGCGCTTTGAGAGGATCTCGCTCCGCCAGAGTTTCCCAAATTACCATCGCCGTGATCAGCATCCGTTCGTTCAGATAGCCCTGTCGTTCATATTGCCAGCCTTCGTTGTTGCTCGCGAAATTCCATGCGCTAGTGGCCATAAAGATACCAAATCCTAGGTAGACTGAACAGAGATCGGTTGTCAGTTCGTGAACTTCCCAGCCACCCGGAGGTGCTGTTTTAGCCGTGCTCATAAGATAATGAGACAGTTCATGGGCAAAGGTCGCGATCAGTTTTGCAGGATCACCAAGATGGGCGGGATTGTAACTGATCTGTGCATAATTTTGTCCGTCATCGGCTTTCAGGAGTCGATATTCTCCTGCTGGTGCATGGCTATCATGTTTGATCATTTGGCCCGACTCAAGAACCATCTCGCGCGTGTGCTCGCCTTGCACCAGCTTTGTTGGCCAGTCGTTCATGCCAGACAAAATCTTTACCTGCTCAAAAATTTCCTCGGCTTTCCGGGACGGGTCGGCACTCGTTCTAGGGAAAAATGTCTCCTCAGGCAGCACCAGCCGGTTGGCGGGATGTCTCTCGAACCCGCCAAATTCCGTCGTCAGCCATTTGAAGCTGGCAAGCTGCCAATCCCACTCGTCTGCATCGAGCGGTCTTTTGGTTCCGAACAGCCCCATTGATCGTCAACCCGTTGCCTAGACCGATAGATACGGAATGGTAATTGCGTAAATACCCAGTCCGAGTAGCGCCAGCATAGTCACCAACGTGCCAATCATCCGGCCCTTCGCAAATTTACCATCATCCATACCAATGCCATGCGCGACCCGGCCAAGCAGATAGACGCCGCTGACGATCCACAACCATGTGGGTGAGCTTGGGCTAGCCAGCTCGATCAGGCCAACCAGAAGTATCACAAATGGTGCGCTCTCGATATAGTTGCTATGGGCCCGCATGCGGCGGATGACCTTGTCATTCCCGCCATCACCGACACTGACTTTTTCGCTTGTGCGAACTTGTCCGACGCGGATCATCAGCCAGATATTGATCAGTGCTGCGGCTCCCGCAATGGTCAGTGTAATCGGTAAAATCATGATGTTCCCCTGGATGTTATCTTTATGGTACCACTATAGGAGTAGAATGCTTGCAACGCACGGGAAATTCGTTATACGCGCCCCTTCGCGGGCAATTGGCTGACGATTGAACGAGTGATTCTCTGCAGAATTTCAGAGCCAAGCTTGTTCGATCATGATGTTTGGCTTATTTGTGCGGACAGATGATATTTGAAATTTAAAGAACAGGCTTAGCAATGGCTGTACCTAAACGAAAAACTACGCCGTCCAAGCGCGGAATGCGCCGGTCTCATGATGCTTTGAAAGTCGAAGCCTATCAAGAATGCCCGAATTGCGGCGAATTGAAGCGCCCGCACCATATGTGTGGTGCTTGTGGCCATTATAATGGCCGTGAAGTCTTGGCCACCGATCTTTAATCGGCTAGCCTCTCGGCTTCTGACGCGTAATCAAGGGGAATAACCGGTGGGAATGAGGCCGCGAATCGCGATTGATGCGATGGGCGGAGATGAAGGCCCGCGCGTGATGGTTGCGGGTGCTGCACTCGCGCGGAAACGTCACGCAGGTTTTCAATTTCTTTTCGTCGGCGATGAAACGCAGATTCGTGAAGCGCTTAAGAGTCACCCCAATCTCAGTGCAGCATCTGACATATTACATGCGGAAGACGTTGTTTCGGGTGGTGATAAGCCCGGACAAGCGCTGCGTGGTTCCAAAACAACATCGATGGGTATGGCGGTCAATGCCGTAAAAAGCGGAGAAGTCAGCGCTGCGGTCAGTGCTGGTAATACCGGTGCGCTCATGGCTATCTCCAAATTGGCGTTACGCACGATGCCCGGCATTGACCGTCCCGCATTGTCGGCATTGCTTCCGACAATGAAAGACACGGATGTCGTGATGCTTGATTTGGGCGCAAATACCGAATGTAATAGTCGGAATTTGGTCCAGTTTGCGGTGATGGGAGCTGCGTACAGCCGGATCATGCACGGATTCGAACGCCCCAAGGTGAAGCTGTTGAACATCGGTACCGAGGATGTAAAAGGCACCGGCACGATTCAGGAGGCGGCAGCGACTCTGAAAGGAGCGGCTGGTTTGCACATAAATTTCCAAGGTTTCACCGAAGCAGACAAGATATCGACTGGTGAGGTTGATGTGATCGTGACCGATGGTTTCTCCGGTAATGTTGCGCTTAAGGCGCTCGAAGGGACTGCGCGCTTCGTCACCGATCTGCTAAAGCAAAGTTTCCTGAGCAGCCTTCGTTCCAAAATTGGTTTCCTGATTTCTCGGCCGGCAACACAGATGCTACGCGATCATCTTGATCCCAACAATCATAACGGTGCTGTGTTTCTGGGGCTGAATGGCGTTGTGGTAAAAAGCCATGGCAGCGCGGATGAAAAAGGCGTGGCCAATGCTGTCGAAGTTGCAGCCCGGCTGGTGGAGGACAGTATTTTGGAACGTATCAGTGAAGATTTGACAACAATCAGCCCATCGGCATCAGAGCCCGTGGCAGCGAAATGAGCGTCAAGGCTGCAAGACGTGCCGTCATCAAAGGGACTGGTTCGGCGCTACCAAGAACCCGCGTATCCAATGCCGAACTCGCCGAGCGAGTGGATACAACGGATGAGTGGATTGTAGAGCGGACCGGAATTCGATTCCGTCATATCGCTGAGGATGACGAGACAACATCAAGCCTCGCCATAGAAGCCGCTGAAAAAGCTATGCAAGCCGCTGGCTTTGGTAGTTCGGATATTGATCTAATCATCGTAGCGACGGCGACTCCCGATCAAACATTCCCGGCGACCGCTACTATTGTCCAGCATGCCCTGGGCTGTAATGGTTGCGTTGCATTTGACGTCGCGGCGGTCTGTTCGGGTTTTCTATATGCTCTGTCCGTAGCGGATAGTATGATCCGGGCTGGTAGCGCGCAAAATGCGCTGGTGATCGGGGCGGAGACGTTCAGCCGCATCCTCGACTGGGAAGATCGCGGGACCTGTGTTCTATTTGGTGATGGAGCCGGAGCGATCGTCCTCGCCGCTGAACAGGGCGAAAATGGTGTTCTCGCTACCCGATTGCACGCTGACGGTGAGCATAATCAGCTATTATATGTCGATGGCGGCGCGGGCACTACGGGTACCGTTGGTAAGTTGCGCATGAAAGGCCCTGAAGTTTTTCGGCATGCCGTCGTCAATCTGTCTACGGTTCTGAAGGAAGTCTTGGAAGAGGCGGGAGAAGGTGTCGGCGATGTCGATTGGGTCGTCCCGCATCAAGCGAATGCCCGGATATTGGATGCAACGGCCAGAAAGCTTCGCCTTCCACCTGAGAAAGTCATCAAGACCGTCGATATGCATGCTAATACTTCGGCTGCATCGGTTCCACTGGCATTGGATACCGCCGTGCGCGATGGTCGAATCAAGGTTGGAGACTTGTTGGTTCTCGAGGCGATGGGCGGAGGATTTACTTGGGGAGCGTCGGTTATCCGCTACTGAATATCTTGGTTTCATTTGAATATCTGTCTGAAATCACCGCCAATATCACCAAATTTACATCTTTATCGTCGAATTTACATTTTTGTCGAAAGCCGGTTGAGGAAATCCTATTCCGCGCCCTAACTTGTCGGGATGGACTATTCTGCATCGACAAATCTGACAGTTTCGGCGCCGTTTTTGTACCGCGTCTATCTAAGTTGTCATGCTCTTCAGGCGCGCAAGCCGAAGCTTTTGGGTGCATTGCAATGTTCCGAATCCGAATTACGAGGCCCTTGCTTTCAATTGGGTGATGAATCGATCACCAATCTTTGTGCAGCGGCTCAGGAAGAGCTCAAGTTGACGGATATCCATTCGGAAATTGGCAAGAATATGGTCCCGCGTGGGTTCTCTGATCTTGGCTTTACTGCTTTGTTCCAACCCAATTTTGGTGAAGCGTTGCTGCGGCTTGTACACGAACAAAGATTGGGTGACGAAAAGCCGGTGGTAAAGCTCATGCCACTTTCATCTGGCGATCGGCTTGTTTGGGACCATGA
This sequence comes from Parasphingorhabdus sp., assembly GCF_039939955.1. Taxonomy (GTDB): domain Bacteria; phylum Pseudomonadota; class Alphaproteobacteria; order Sphingomonadales; family Sphingomonadaceae; genus Parasphingorhabdus. The sequence goes on from NZ_JBDVHS010000003.1 coordinate 89,569, forward strand.
GATGACGGTTTCGCCGGACCTAGTGCAAATCGTTTTTGCACTTATCTACCATTGTGGTGAATTGCTCGCGGATGATCGCTTTAAAACCGTGAAGGCAGCGCATTTCGCGCATCCCCGACCAGATGGCTTCAGGGGGTTCCCAGGAGGGAGTTCTAGCAAAGACCCGATACCCTGCTATTTCAATCGACCATCCACTTATCTCGAATATCATCGCCATGTGATGACCAAGTCAGTGCCGCGTCATAATCCTGCGATTATTTCTGCTAGAGGCCAGCAAAAATCATTTTTTGCGAGAGCCAGATTCGAGCGCGAAAATCTCGCGAAGCTTACCTATGAATATCTGCTATATCTTCTCGACAAATCTGGCCTCAGTCTGGAGGCGGCAGCTGTTACTTTTGGTATGGCCGAACGGACATTGAGGCGAAAGTTGGTGGCAGAAGGCATGTCCTATCGTCAATTGCTGGAGCAGGTTCGGCGAGATACCTGCCGTCTCTATTTTCTGGAGGGTACTCGGAATCTCTCAGAGATATCCGCTAAACTGGGCTATAGCGAGCTAAGCGCCTTCACCCGCGCCTATACAAGCTGGTATGGTCATCCACCAAGCCAGGATGCTTGTGCGGCTACGGCGCTTGCTGCCTGACCGTTACAATATTCTGTGAAATGGTGGGCGTAGAGAGAGTTGAACTCCCGACCCCTTCGATGTCAACGAAGTGCTCTACCACTGAGCTATACGCCCACGCTGGAGGCCGTCTAGCCAGCCCGTTCGGCTGGCGCAAGGCCTAATTCAGGTCGCTGATACTGTGCGGTTCAAACAGCCGGTCGACCTCTAGAACCAGATCCCGCAAATGAAAGGGTTTTGACAATATTTTGGCCTTCGGAACTGTCTCCCCAGCGCGCAACGTTACGCCGGAAAAACCGGTGATGAACATGACCTGGGTGTCCGGGCAGGCCGCGGCGCAATGTTGCGCCAGTTCGATTCCATCCATTTCGGGCATTACAATATCGGTTAAAAGCAGATCAAATTTCTCTGCCTCCAGAAAAGGAACTGCTGCAGTTCCGCGATCTACAGCTACGACTTCATAGTTGGCTTTCTCCAGAGCCCGTGTAAGATGTTCACGCATCGTCTGTTCATCTTCCGCAAGGAGAATCCTGATCATTTGTCGCGCCTTCCCGAATATGCCTGAATGCAGATGGTCCGTTATGCCGAGGCACGCATATAAGTGCAAATCGGTTAATTTTCTATCGCGATCAGTATCTTTTTTGACGGTGCCTGGAGCTTTGTGGAGGGATGATCATGGTTAGTCCCGATACGGATGAATATTCGTCCACAACAGCATGCTATTCTCTATCCAATGTTGACGCGTTCCAATTCCCGATATTGGTCAGTGTACCCCATGCCGGTAGAGAATATCCGCCTGAGCTTCTCGACAATCTCAATGTGCCGGCTTCCCAGCTACTGAGATTGGAAGATCGTTATGCCGACCGGCTTGCTGCATCGGTTGTTGCTGCGGGTTTTCCTGCAATTGTCGCGCGCAAACCGCGGGCTTGGGTGGACCTGAATCGTAGCCGCACAGAAATTGATCCGGACATGGTGGCCGGTATGGATCCATCACAAACACCGCAGATGAGTAAAAAGGTTAGAGGCGGTTTGGGTATATTGCCGCGCCGTTTGCACGGCGCGGGCAATCTTTGGCGAGAAAAATGGGAACATCAGCATGTGATGGATCGGATTCAGCAAGATCACGAACCCTATCATGTGATGGTTGAGCATCTTCTGGACCGGATACGATCGGATTATGGATGCGCGCTTCTTTTGGACCTGCACAGCATGCCATCTGTATTCGACGAAAATCGGAAGCAGATAGAGTTTGTGATTGGCGACCGCTTTGGCCGTAGTTGTGATTCGCGATATGCGGAACTAGCAGCGCTTCATTTCCGGATGCATGGCCATCATGTTCAAGCAAATCATCCCTATTCTGGTGGCTATATGTTGGAGCGGCACGGCAGGCCGGAACGCAATATCCATGCCTTTCAGCTTGAGGTGGATCGGGCGCTGTATCTGGATCAAAGCCTGCGAGAGCCGAGCGACTCAGCAGGAGCGATTGCGGGACTGATCCATAATTGCTGTGTCATGCTTGCGGAGCAACTGTCCGGTGGCCCTCAACTGGAGGCAGCGGAGTGACCCTTTTCTCATAAAAAAACCACCTCGCCATAGCGGCGAGGTGGCCAAGGTTCAGGGAGGTGGCATTTCAGAGAAACGCCCGCATAGATCCGATCGGGGGATGCGAACCCATGCACCCACAATGTGGGCGTTATTCGGACGAGTTGCAAGTCCCAGTCCGTGAATTATTGTAAAATAGCCGCCGATCCGATCCGACTGAAACGGACCGGCGATTTTGTGGTTGTCTTGCCTAGACGGAAGGCGCTTCGGTTACCTGCGGCATTTTGCCCGCGCTAACCTGCTTTGCGAAGACCTCGCGCATCAACTGTAGCGAGAACAGATGGGCGTAGATCAACGGTAACATTCCGTTTTGGTTGATTTTACGGAGTTCATCGCCGCGCATGTCACGCAATTTCTCTTCGTTGACCATTTTAAATCCGCGATAGACGAAGGGCTTCTCGACGTCGGTCTGCTGGATAGAAACTTCTCCATCCATCAACAATTCCAAACGCTCCAGTTCGCTAACGAACTGACCGGTCCGTTGGCCCGCTTGTTCAAATTGCTCACAAAAATTCAAAATATTCTTGGTGGTTTCAGTTGGTTGATCCTTGTCGAATAAGGTATCGCCATCCTTATAATCGCCGATCGCATCGGTTGTCGGATCAAAACACAGCGAGAGTTCTTCAGCATCCGGACGCAATTTTGCGAGCATGAACGGATAGCGCCGGACATAGGCAGGAACATAAGCGGGTTCGCTGAATTGACCTTCGTCATTCATAAACGTGTTTACGCCTTCGTTGAGACCCATGAGAATCAATGGAACGCTATTTTCACCGACTGAAAACACAATTGGATAGTTGCGCGCTGCATTGGCGAATTCATCGGTGGTGATTGGAATAGCGTGCTGTGATTGCATGAAAGACGCATTGTCGAGCCCTTTGACTTTCCAGTTTGCGTGCTCATTCGAATTGAGAGGAACCAAGTCATTGTAGAACATTGGTAATGCTTGTGCTTGAGGCGTGCTCGCCATAGTCAGGTTCTCCGAAAAATTACTGTTGCGTCCGAATTGTTATCTTGCGCTTTAAGAGCCAGATTGGCCTGACGCAAGGGGAACGAGTTTACCGGGGTTCATAATGTTTTTTGGATCAATCGCCGTTTTAATTGCGCGCAGCATTGAGAGCCTTGCATCGGATGACAGTCGCTCCAGTTCTATGCGCTTATTTTGTCCGATTCCATGCTCAGCGGAAATTGAGCCGCCGGCTGCCATGACGAGGTCATGGACTAGCGGCGTAATTTCTTTTGCATAGTCCCGCATCCAGTCTTTCGCCTGCGCACCGGGCGGTGCCTTGACGTGGAAATGGACGTTGCCATCCCCCATGTGACCAAATGCGGCGACTTTTGTGCCGGAAAACTTTTCTTCGATAACCGGTGATGCGTCGTTGATAAATTGGGCCATAGCGGGGATCGGAACGCTTATATCATGCTGCAGCGCTGGGCCGCTCGCGCGCTCCGCTTCAGCGATTGAATCCCGAATCTTCCAAAAATCCTCGGCTTGCTGTTCGCTGGCGGCGAGGGTTGCGTCTTCGATCAATCCCCGTTCCAGCGCGTCCGCTAACAGATTTTCGGTCACGGACTTGGGGTCTTGTGCATCGGGTTGATCGCGTATGATTTCAATGAGCACGTGCCAGCGATATGTGCCTGCCAAAGGTGGCCGGGTACCGGGGATATGGCGCAATACAGAATTGAGGCATGTCGCCGGGATGATCTCAAAGCCTTCCAGTGATTGCGGCGTTCGTCGATTGAGATACTGGAACAGTCGATAGGCCGCATTCGTGCTATCGACCGCAGCCCAGGCAACGCAGCGATCAACCAGAGCTGGTACGGTTTTCAATGTCGCTGCGGTAACGATCCCCAATGTGCCTTCGCCGCCAACGAATAGTTGTTTGAGATCATAGCCTCGATTGTCTTTCTTGAGTGCGGTGAGCCCGTCAAAGACGCTGCCATCGGGCAGTACGGCTTCAATTCCGGTCACCAAAGAGCGCATCGTACCGTGGCGCAAGACTTGGGTGCCGCCTGCATTTGTGGACACGAGGCCACCGACCGTAGCAGAACCCTTGCCTCCCAAGGTCAATGGGAATCGCTGTCCCTCGGCAGCGAGGGCTTCATGAAGATTCTGCAGGATTACGCCAGCTTCGCACACAATCATCTGGTCATCTGGCTCGACGGACCGAATCTGATTCATGCGGCGGAGCGATAAGAGGATCGATTGGCCGCTACCATCGGGGGTTGCGCCGCCAACCATACCGCTATTGCCGCCTTGGGGAACGATGGCCACTGCATTTTCATTTGCAATTTGGAGTATTGCCGCTGTTTCCTGTGTTGTTGCGGGAGAGACCATGGCGGTTGCTGCACCGGTATAGCGACCGCGCCAGTCAGTGAGCCATGGTTCCATATCGTTGTCGGTTGTTGTGAACCCTTTCGGGCCCACAATCGACTGCATTTGCTCTAACCATTTTGCCATATCAATATTCCCGTGCGGTCGTGTCGCTACACATTATCTCTTTCGCGAACTTGCCGACAGGGAGGGGCTGCGGCAGAAAAATTCGTCGAATAGGATTGTAGATGACAAATTCTCAGTTCATGCAATATTCAATAGTCGATGATATAACGACAATAAGGGTTAGTTAAGGGATTTCGGTGAGCCTGTCACTTACAGCGATATTGCTGCTTTCTGTGCCGGATATGCACGAGATGCAGCAGGTGGATGCTTCATCCCCAGGCACGGTCACGACGTATGTGCCCGCCCGCCCCATTGTCTTTGCGCAGCTTCGAATCGAAAAGCGGGTGATTATCCGTGTACCTCGACGCCGTCCGAATCCGTTGGCGCCACGGGTCAGATTTTCGCAGGAAGTGCCACGTCAGGTCTATCGGGAGAAGAAAATCGGCAAATGCCTGCCAATGAACAACATATTGGGTGTGCAGATGTTCGGGGACCGTTTCCTGGATCTGGTGACGCGCGATCGCAGGCGGATCAGAGCGCGGCTGGACAAGAAATGCCAAGCGCGCAGCTTCTATTCCGGATTCTATATGGAAAAATCAGAAGACGGAAAAATGTGCGCGGACCGAGATGTCTTGCACTCGCGCACCGGGGCCAAATGTGAAATTGATCGCTTCCGCGAACTGGTCCCAGAACGCTAGACCAAGCGAGAAAACTTGACAAATCTGGGATATGCGATCATTGCCCGGCACAGCTCAAGAGGCTAAGACAGGATGCAAGGGTGCATCCTATATTTTTCCGGAAACACTATGAAATTTGCCGATATCGGCCTGTCTGAAGAACTGCTGAAATCCGTAGCTGATGCTGGCTATGATGAACCGACGCCGATTCAGGCGCAAGCCATACCACCTGTGCTGATGATGAAAGATATCATTGGCATTGCTCAGACCGGTACCGGGAAAACGGCAAGTTTCGTGTTGCCGATGATCGACATTTTGGCGCACGGTCGCTCGCGGGCTCGTATGCCGCGGTCTTTAATCCTAGAGCCGACCCGCGAATTGGCGGCGCAAGTGGCCGAGAATTTCGAGAAATATGGCAAGAACCATAATCTCAGCATGGCGTTGCTCATCGGTGGCGTTTCTATGGGAGATCAGATCAAGGCCTTGGAAAAAGGCGTCGATGTTCTGATCGCTACACCCGGCAGGCTGATGGATCTGTTTGATCGCGGACGGATATTGATGTCCGGTTGCGAGTTGCTGGTGATTGATGAAGCAGACCGCATGCTGGATATGGGTTTCATTCCCGATATTGAATCGATCTGCTCGAAACTGCCCTCGACGCGGCAGACAATGCTGTTTTCTGCGACGATGCCGCCGCCGATTAAGAAGTTGTCGGATCAATTTCTCACCAATCCGAAATATATTGAGGTCTCGCGCCCTGCAACGGCGAATAGTTCGATAGATCAATCGCTGATTGAGGTTGCTCCGAAGGGCAAGCGCAGATTGCTGGTTGATATTTTGGACAATGAAGGCGTCGAAACCGGCATCATATTCTGTAATCGGAAAACCGAGGTTCGTGACCTTTGTCAAAGCTTGCGTAAAGATGGCTTTGATGCGGGGCAGATTCATGGTGACATGGATCAAACTTCACGTCTGGCGGAATTGGACCGTTTTAAATCGGGTGAACTCAACATCCTATGTGCATCAGATGTCGCGGCCCGCGGGCTTGATATCAAGGGTGTTAGCCATGTGATCAACTTTGATATTCCTTGGCATCCCGATGATTATGTCCACCGGATTGGTCGTACCGGCCGTGCCGGCGCAAAGGGTGTCGCAATTACTTTCATTACCCGCAGCGATTCCGAGCATGTTGAGAATATCGAAAAACTGACCGGCATGAAAATACCGGTCCGCAAAGAACGCAAAGGCAATAGCGGCAAGAAACCGGCGGAGAAAAAGTCGGAAAAATCAGCCTCGTCAAAGCCGAATCCGGTGAAGGCGAAAGAACCGCGGCAGAATGATGCACCGAAAAAACCGGCGCGCGCTCCAAAGGCACAAAATGAAAAACCGCCTGTAAAACAGGACAGCAATGATGATGAGGCTGACGGTAGCTGGAACGGCCCGATGCCCAGCTTCCTGGGCGCCAAGTTTGACCGCTAAATCAACCCTATTGCTGGGTTAAACTATCCAAAATTGTTGAAGCTAGCAGATCCGTGGTCTCAGGCTGATCGGCGGCATAGGTGATTTCCGCCTGTACCATCGTGCCATCAGGATTGCGGAGCAGTCGCTGACTGGATTTCTGGCCGTCGGCCAAAAGCCCGGATGCGCGATATTCATTGGCTCCGACAGCAGCGCCCTGCATCGCATCGCCGCTATCTTCCACCGCCTGGACAGCTTTGCTCCAAGCTGCATCTTCGCGGTTTTCCACCCAGCTTACAGCCAGTTTTGAACCATTTTCTTTGTCCGTAAATATTTGGCCATTGTCATCGCTGGCCGTTTGATCGACTTCCCAGCCGCCCGGCACCATGATCGTGTAACCGCGCAAGCTGTTGGTATAGCTTTCCATCGTGGTGAGATCGATTGCCGCCTCGTTTTCCGTACCTTCCGCAGCTTCTGCCTCGTCCCGGATCGCCTGACTGGCGGCATCGGCTTGTTGCGCGAGTTCGTCGCTTGATGGAACGTCGCCGACCGCTTCCTGTTTTCCGCAGGCTGAAAGGAGCAGTGCCAGCGTGAGGGCAGCGCCGAATGGAAGAGTTGGAAGCATGTTTTTCATAGGGCCAAGACTTAAGACCAGCGGTACGAAACATCAATGGCGATGTTGGATTTTGGTCGGATTTGCTGATTCTCAAAATGGCCGAAAATGTCAAATTCAACAGAAAATCCAACAAGCACCGCCGAAATTATGCAGCGTTATCAATGCCCAGATCCGCCAGCTTGCGATAGAGAGTTGAGCGCCCAATGCCCAAGCGACGCGCGACTTCTGTCATCCTGCCGCGATAATGGCCGATGGCGAGCCGGATCACATCGGCTTCGATTTCGTCCAGTGGTCGCAAATTGCCATCTTCGGAATAGAGCGTGATGCCGATGCCTTCCGGACTGTTGGTGAGATGCGGTTCGGTATCGTCGGATTCGGCGACAAAGGATGATATCTGCGGAAATTCCTCACAGGTGAGGGCATTGCGGTCACACATGACAGCGGCGCGGAAGAGCACGCTTTGCAATTGCCGGACATTGCCCGGCCAGTGATAGCTACGCAGCAGATTTAGTGCTTCGTCGGTAATGCCCAGGCTGCGCAGGCCCGGTTGGAGGGCTAGGCGAGCGAGGAAATGCCGTGCCAAGGCGGGAATGTCGCCGGTCCGGTCGCGTAGCGGCGGAATGGTTAGCTGGACGACGTTCATTTGATAATAGAGGTCTTCCCGGAAATTATCTTGCTCGACTTCCCTCAGCAGCTTGCGATTGGTTGCAGCGACAACCCGGACGTCGAGCTGGAAGCTGTTCGGGCTTCCCAAAGGCTGAATATCGGATTGTTTCAGGAAGCGCAGCAAACGTACCTGGGTTTCCGGCGGAATCTGGTCGACTTCATCAAGGAAAATCGTGCCACCCTCGGCTTGCTGGAGCAGGCCGATTTTGCGGTCAAATGCGCCGGTAAAGGCACCTTTTTCATGACCAAAAAGGATAGAATCGAGCAAATTGCCGGTAACCGCGCCGCAATTGAGTTTCAGCATCGGTTGTTTGGATCGCGGGCTAGCGGCGTGGATGGCATCGGCAATGACTTCCTTGCCAACCCCGCCTTCGCCTTCGATCAATACCGGAACGCGTGCACGGGCAGCCTTGGCGGCGATCGCCAGCGCGGCGCGAAAGGATGATGCTGCCCCGACAATTTCTTCAAATTCTAGCGGCGCCGAGATTTTCTCGGAGAGCGGACGCAGTTCGCCATCATCCTTGGATGATTCGACCGCCGCGTTAAGCGCGGTGAGCATCAATTCCGGAGCAACCGGCTTGATTAGATAGTCGGTGGCACCGGCGCGAACGGCATCAACCGCTTCGGCAATCGATCCAACGGCGGTGAGCATCAGGATCGGCAAAGCGGGGCGGCGTGATTTCAACTCGGTGATAAGCTCGGTGGCTTCGGAGCCCGGCACCCAGTGATCGAGAATGACGGCGTCGAGCATCATCCCATCCTGTGTGCCCAGCGTCGCGATCGCGGTTTCTGCATCGCGCGCATAGATCGTCCGAAATCCCGCACGCGAAGCCAGCGCGGAAATTAGTCGGCATTGGGCCGGCTCATCATCGATAAGCAGCAGTAGTTTTGTGCCGTTTTGTGCCATTTTTGTCCCGATTGTGCCAGAATGAGCCATATCCATACTGGCAACCGGTAAAGAGCCGATTAAGGCCCGGATAAATATTCTATCCAAATTGACGGTGTGAAGGGCTTGAGCAGTGCGCAATATAAGGTTACACCTCGCGCCTGTTTTGAACGAAAATATGGGGATATCATGGCATCGGATAATAATTTGGGTCCAGCACAGGAATCATATGCTGGCTTTTTGTCACTGTTGAAAATCGGGATGATTGTGTCCACCCTCGTTACAATATTGGTGGTTGTTCTTATATCCTAACTGATTGGAATATCTTGTGAAAATCGCGGTTTTGAAAGAACTCGCCGACGGCGAGAAGCGTGTTAGCGCGTCGCCGGAAACGGTTAAGAAGTTCATCGCTTTGGGTGCTTCTATGGCCATTGAAAAGGGCGCTGGCGAATCTGCGTCGGTTGCTGACAATGACTATAAGGATATGGGGGCCACCGTCGGTACCCGGGCCGTGGTCTTAAAAGATGCGGATATTGTTCTTGGGGTGCAGGGTCCGGACCCAAAATCGCTCAAGGGCATAAAAAAAGGCGCTTGGCTGGTTGCCAGCCTCAATCCTTTTGGCGAGCGCAAGCGGGTGGATGAATATGCCAAGCTTGGCATTGACGCGCTGGCGATGGAATTCATGCCGCGGATCACCCGCGCACAATCCATGGATATTCTGTCGAGTCAGTCGAACCTGTCGGGTTATAAGGCCGTGCTCGAAGCGGGCGCGCATTACGGACGCGCTTTCCCAATGATGATGACGGCTGCTGGCACGGTATCGGCTGCCAAATGTTTTGTCATGGGTGTCGGCGTTGCCGGACTGCAGGCGATTGCAACGGCCCGGCGTCTTGGCGCACAGGTCAGCGCAACCGATGTGCGGGCTGCGACCAAGGAACAGATTCAATCGCTCGGCGCAAAACCGATTTTCGTGGAAAGCGTCGAAGGTATCGAGGGCGAAGGCACCGGCGGCTATGCCACCGAAATGAGCGAGGAATATCAGAAGGCGCAAGCCGAACTGGTTTCCAGCCATATCGCCAAGCAGGATATTGTGATTACCACGGCATTAATCCCTGGTCGCGCGGCTCCACGTCTGATCTCGGATGCGCAGATTGCGACGATGCGGACCGGCAGTGTGATTGTCGATCTGGCGGCGGAACAAGGTGGCAATGTCGAAGGTGCTGTTGCTGGCAAGGTTGTTGAAAAACACGGTGTCAAAATCTTGGGCGCGGACAATATGCCTTCCAGCATGGCGGCAGACAGCTCGGCTCTGTTCTCCCGCAATCTCTACAATTTTCTGTCTGCCTATTGGGACGAAGAAGCGAAGCGGCCAGTGTTGCCCGACGATGACGAAGTAACAATTGGCATACGCCTGACCAAAGATGGCAAGGTTGTGAACGAGCGCCTTCTGGCGAAATAGGGGTTAGCAATGGATTTTATCTCAATTCTTTCAATTTTCGTGATGGCCTGTTTTGTCGGCTATTATGTTGTCTGGTCGGTGACCCCGGCTTTGCACACGCCTTTGATGGCGGTGACCAATGCGATTAGCTCGGTGATCATTGTCGGCGCGTTGATCGCGGCGGCGGCGGGATCGCAGGCTGATGGTGGGCAGACCGCCAAATGGCTGGGTCTCGTCGGCGTTGTTCTGGCCAGCGTAAACATATTTGGCGGCTTTGCCGTGACCGAGCGCATGCTCGCAATGTATAAGAAAAAGGAGCGCAAATAATGCGGAACGCATTGATTGGCGCATCCGCGCTTCTATTCTCGACCCCGGCATTGGCGGCTTCTGGTGAAGCGGTAAATCCTTGGGTTGCTGCGGCCTATCTGATCGCGGGTGTCTTGTTCATTCTCGCCCTGCGTGGCTTGTCGTCGCCGGAATCGAGCCGGGCGGGTAACCGCTATGGTATGCTTGGCATGCTGATCGCCGTGGTCACCACTTTGTGGACCCACAGTATCGCCAGCTTGCCGGAAATTGCCGGTGCTATCGCTATTGGTGGCGTCATCGGTTTTGTAACCGCGCGCCGGATCGCCATGACCGATATGCCGCAGCTTGTGGCAGCCTTCCACTCTTTGGTCGGTATGGCCGCAGTTCTGGTCGGTATCGCCGCTTATCTTAATCCGGGTGCCTTTGGCATTTTGGACGGGGCCGGTGAAATATTGACGGTCAGTCGCGTGGAATTGGGCCTTGGCGTTGCCATTGGTGCGATCACCTTCTCCGGTTCGGTCATCGCTTTCTTGAAACTCAACGGCAATATGTCGGGCGCGCCGATCATGCTGCCGCTGCGGCATGTCATCAATCTCGGCGTATTGGCTGCGATTATCGGATTGACCGCTTATTTCGCGATTGCGCCGACCATTGGCACAGGTCCGATTTTCTGGACCATTGTCGGGCTTAGCTTCTTGATTGGTTTCTTGCTGATCATTCCAATTGGCGGCGCCGATATGCCGGTGGTCGTGTCGATGTTGAACAGCTATTCCGGCTGGGCAGCAGCGGCCATGGGTTTCACTCTGGGCAATACCGCCATGATCATCACCGGTGCGCTGGTTGGTTCGTCGGGTGCAATTCTGTCCTACATCATGTGCAAGGCCATGAACCGCAGCTTCATCAGCGTGATCGCGGGCGGCTTTGGTGCCGATAGCGGGCCAACGGAAGGCGCGACCAAGATTGACCGGCCATGGAAACGCGGGTCTGCTGAAGATGCCGCCTATATGATGAAACAGGCAGAAAATGTGATCATCATTCCTGGCTATGGCATGGCCGTGGCGCAGGCACAGCATGCTTTGCGTGAAATGGGCGATATGCTTAAAGAGGCTGGCGTTGGGGTCAAATATGCCATTCACCCGGTCGCGGGCCGGATGCCGGGCCATATGAATGTTCTGCTTGCCGAAGCGAACGTGCCTTATGATGAGGTGTTCGAGCTGGAAGATATTAACAGCGAATTTGCGCAGGCCGATGTTGCTTTCATCATTGGTGCCAATGACGTGGTCAATCCAGCCGCAAAAACCGACAAGGGATCGCCCATTTATGGTATGCCGGTGTTCGACGTGGACAAGGCGAAGACGATCTTCTTCATCAAACGTTCGATGGGCGGCGTCGGCTATGCCGGGGTTGATAATGAGGTCTTTTATATGGACCAGACGATGATGTTACTTTCCGACGCGAAGAAAATGTGCGAAGAAATTGTAAAGGCGCTTTAGACGCCGACTTCGGATATTTCAGGGAATGTAACTTTAATGCGGAAAATTGGGCTGATTGGCGGGATGAGCTGGGTGTCGACCGCCAGCTATTACACGCGGATCAACAGGATTGTTCAAAATCGGCTGGGTGGCTTTGGCAGTCCGCATATGCTGATAGAGAGCGTCAATTTCAACGATTATGCCCGGTTGCAGTCGGATGATGACTGGGATGCTGCGGCGGGTCTGATGACCCGTTCGGCAAAGCGTCTGGAGCATAGCGGTGCGACGGCGATCCTGATCTGCTCCAATGCGATGCACAAAATCTATGATCAGGTGCAACCCGAGGTCGGTGTGCCGATCCTGCATATCGCCGATTGTGTCGGTGACAAGATGGTCGCTGATGGAATCACATCGGCGACATTGATTGGCACCCGCAACGTGATGACCGAGGGTTTTTATCGCAAGCGGCTGGTCGGCAAAGGGATTACCTTGTCCCCGCCCGATGAAGAACGGGTCGAGGAAATCGACCGGATCATCTACGAGGAACTGATGTTCAACGAAGCCAAGCGGGATTCGGAACGGACGATGAAAACCTATATCACCAATATCGCCAAGCAAGAGATTGAAGCGATTGTGCTCGGCTGCACCGAACTGGATCTGATCGTCGATACCAAGGCGAATATCCTGCCGATCTATGACAGCACCGAGATTCATGCGGACGCAGCGATAGAGTGGATATTGGCCGACGCCTAGCTTCGCGGTCTCCAAGACCATTAACTTCGTGATTTTACTGACATTAATGTCAATGCTTGGCATAGGGCCGGTTTTGCGCCATTGTCTTTCCGTCTTGTAGGAGAGAATGATGATACGCAGTCTACTGGTTGCCACCGCGCTATGCTTGAGCGCGCCGACACTGGCAAAAACCATCACCGTCGCGCCGGGAGCCGATGCGCAGGAACGGCTTCAGGAAGCCTTGATTCTCGCCGAACCCGGCGATGTGGTGGAACTGGGCGCCGGCCGATTTGATCTAGTCGATGGCCTGTCTCTGGATGTCGATAATGTAACCGTACGCGGTGCCGGCATGGACCAGACCGTACTCAATTTCGCTGGACAATTAGGCGCGGGCGAAGGCCTTTTGGTGACCTCGGACCATGTCATATTGCGTGATTTCGCGATTGAGGACAGCAAGGGCGACGGCATCAAGTCGAAGGGCGCAGATAATATCGTCTATTATAAGGTGCGGGTCGAATGGACCCGCGGGCCGCATAAGGACAATGGCGCCTATGCCATCTATCCGGTGGAAAGCAGCAATGTGCTGGTCGACAGTGTGACGACAATTGGTTCTTCCGACGCGGGCATTTACGTCGGCCAATCGGAGAATATCATCGTCCGCAATTCGGTCGCCAAGTTTAACGTCGCCGGTATCGAGATTGAAAATAGCGTCGGAGCAGACGTCTATAACAATGTCGCAGTCAACAACACCGGCGGAATATTGGTCTTTGACCTTCCTAATATTCCGAAACAGGGCGGTCGCAATGTGCGCGTGTTCGACAATATTGTGGTCGACAATAACACGCCGAATTTTGCCCCTGAAGGCAATATCGTCGCGGATGTCCCTGCTGGCATGGGCGTGATGGTGATGTCTCACTATGAAGTGGAAGTGTTTGAAAACCGTTTCGCGGAAAATGGCACCGGCAATATATTGATCGTGTCCTATACCAAGGAACAGAATGACCCCAATTATAACCCAAAGCCTATTGGCGTGCGGGTCTTTGAAAATGACCATGGCCGGGCCGGCTATAATCCGGTCTTTACCGGCGGTGATTTGCTGAAGGCCGCCTTTGGCGGAGCGATTCCACCGATTATCGAGGATGGCACGGGCGAGAATATCCGGGTCGGCGATGATGTCGCGATCCTGACATTGGGTCTGACCAGACCCGGTCAGCCGCTGACCGAGGCGCAACCTGCGCTCGCCGCGGGAGGAACGGAGCCATTTGATGGGCGGCAGCTGAAACCGATCACCTTGCCCCAGGCGATGGAAGACGCGGTCAACTAATGCGGTTACTGGCGTCTGCTTGTGCAATCGCGGCGCTGGTCTTTTCGGTCGGCGCGCGTGAACCTGCCGCTGTTGCCGATATGGTGATCCAGTCCGATGGTCTGCCGCGCAGCCTGTCCGACTATCGCTTTTTCAAGGATGCGTCGGGCTGGCAACCCAATGACCGGGTTGTGCCCTATGAACTGAACATGCCTTTGTTCACCGATTATGCCGATAAATATCGGTATATCTATGTGCCGGAAGGGCAGCAGGCATCGGCCAAGGGGGACGGTCTGCTCGACTTTCCCGTCGGATCGGCCCTGATCAAAAGCTTTGGCTATGAGCTGGATGGCAAGCCGCGCTTGCTCGAGACGAGAGTGCTGCTGCATCGTGCCGATGGCTGGTTGGCGCTGCCCTATGTGTGGAACGAAGATCAGACCGAGGCCAAGTTGAAAGTCGCCGGCGCGCGCATAGCGGTCACTTTCACCGATCCGTCGGGTCAGGAGCGGTCGACCAGCTATGCCGTGCCCAACAAGAACCAGTGCAAGGAATGCCACGGGCTTTCGGACGCAGTAACACCCATCGGCCCCAAGGCCCGCAACCTAACCCATGATGGGCAGCTAGCGGATTTTGCACGACTGGGCCTGATCCACCGGACCCCGAAGGTTGAATATCGCGTCCCGACATGGGGCGAGACCAGCGCGCCGCTCAATGATCGCGCACGGGGTTATCTGGACGTCAATTGCGCCCATTGTCACAACGTCAACGGCTCGGCCAGCAACTCCGGCCTGTTCCTGACCTATGAAGAGAAAATGCCGGTCCGTATCGGCATCAACAAGCGTCCGGTTGCAGCCGGACGGGGCAGTGGCACCCACGCTTTCGACATCGCCCCGGGCGATCCGGATGGCAGTATCCTGATCTATCGCCTGAACAGCCTTGATCCGGGTGTCTCCATGCCGGAAGTGGGGCGTTCGATCGTCCATGACGAGGGCGTCGCTTTGCTCAGCCAGTGGATTGCGGAGATGGAGTAAGGACCAATCGTGACCACCAGAAAAGCGCATTGCCATTGCGGCCAATTGCAAGTGACAACGACCAGCGAACCATATGCGGTGGTGATGTGCCATTGCCGCGCTTGCCAACAGCGGACCGGGTCGCCCTATGGCGTTGGCGCCTATTTCAAGCTGAGTGATTGCAAAATTGTCGGACAATCCAACCCATATATCAGAGCGGGCACTAGTGGATCAGATTTGGAAAATCGTTTCTGCCCGGACTGCGGTACCACCGTGTACTGGATGACGCCTTTTCACCCCGACGGCGTTGGTATCGCGACGGGTTGTTTTGATGGAGATGATCTACCACCCCCGTCGCGCAGCGTCTGGGAAAGCGAACGGCATCACTGGGTAGATGTGCCCATGCAGGATCGGTGGATAGAAGGCCGCGATGGAGCGAAAGCCGTAGATCGCTAGCCTTATTTCGCGCGGGTCCAGTTCTGCCCCTGACAGAAGAAAGCGATACAGCCTTTCATCTTCAGGCTATTTGCCGAATTCAGCCTGACTTCCGAACGATAGGTTTTTCCGCTTTTCGGATCATAGACCTTGCCGCGCCAGATATTTCCGTCGGGCTTGAATCCGGTCAAAATTGTCATGCCGAGGATCGTTCGATTGCGTAGCTTCTTATTCGGGTTGTAAATATCCTTCTGTCCAACGCCATTGGGCGGGGTCACCAGATATTTGTAGATCCGGCCACAAACGCTTGTACCGCATTTGGAAATTTTGATGATGGCATCCCGATCCTGGGTGACCCAATTGCCGATAATGGAATCGGCGGCCATCGCGGGCGTAACGAAAATCATAGCGGCGGGGATCAGGCCAAGGGCCATTTTCATGGGCGTAAGAAGCGATAGTGCCATGGTAAGCTCTCCATCTTGATGACCGACATTTGAACTTTTTGCTTATAATGTGTCAATCTTCGCTAGCTTGTCTCTGGTTACGCCAATCTGAACGCGCCGGAATAGCCGTCCTTCTTCGGCCCAGAAGATCAGGGCTAGAGATGCCAGTCCACAGACGAGATAGCCTGCGGCAATCGGCATGATGGTTCCGTCAAACTGAAGCGCGATTGCTGCACCGATCGAGGCCGACAACAGGGTTCGGGAGAAATTCTGGAAGGAAGAAGCAACGCCGGCGATTTTGCCGAAAGGCTGCATCGCGATGGAGCTGAAGTTTGCGCCGGTCAGGCCTACCATTGCCATGGAGGGCGCAACCAGTGCGGTGAAGGTCCAGATATTGATGCCGTCCATCAGCGCCAGGACAAAGTGAATGATGGACACCAGAATGAAGAATAGCAGGGCCGATTGTGACACCCGGCGCGCGCCAAAGCGCATGACGATTCGGGAATTGGCGAAGCTGCCCAGTGACATGGCCCCGGCATTGATCGCGAAGAAATAGGCAAAAAGATCCGCTGCATCGAACAGGTCGAAGAATATTTGTTGAGCGGATGCAATATAGGCGAATAGGGGCGCCATCATCAGGCCGCTGGCCATGACATGACCAAAGCTGTTGCGATTGAAGAGGACCTGATGCCATGCTGCGGCAATGGCCTTGGGACTGATTGGTGTGACATCATCCGGGTGTAGCGTCTCGGGAAGCCGGGCCCATACCCAAAGGAATAACGCCACACCGGCGGCTGACAGGATGACAAATATCGCCTTCCACGGCGCGACCAGCAAAACCATTTGTCCGAGCAGGGGTGCGGTAATCGGGACGATCAAGAAGACCATCATGATCGTGGACATGGCTTGCGCCATTGCATCGCCTTCATAGCGGTCCCGGATGATACTGTTGACCAGCACGCCAAGCGCGGAGGCCGCCAGGCCCTGGATGAACCTGGCGATTAAAAGCAGGTCATAGTCCCAGGCAAAGGCGCATAAAATGCCGAAAACCGCGTAAACGGCAGTCGTGATCAACACGATCGGTTTGCGACCGTAGCGGTCGGCCAGTGATCCATAGATGATCGAACCAATGGCCATGCCGTATAGATAGGATGTTATGACGGATTGGCGGTCGTTGACAGCTGGTAAGGCGAAGTCATCCGACATCAATCCCAATGCTGGTAGCATCATATCGATGGCCAGCGCGTTCAGCGACATCAAGCCCGCCACCATGATGATGAGCTCTACGCGACCAATCGGAAAAGGAAGGGCTTTGTTTTCCACCTACGGGCTATGGCAAGATCATGGGGGCGTGGCTATACGCTATATTGATATATTAGGGGTTTGGAGTGGAAACGAGATTGATCGGTTTGAAATCCATACTGTCGTTGTTGGCGGCACATTTTATCATCATCCCGGCGCATGCGACGTCGCCACCTCTACGCTGTGCCGACCTTGTTGTTGCTGCCGATCGCGCACGGGAGGAAATAACCGATCAAGCGGGAAAATATGTCGTTCATGTTGACGGCGCAACGGTGTCAGATGTCGGCTCCTTACAAGCCCAGATCAATGCCGACGGCATTGAAGCGGCGATCATTGTCGGCGGGGATTTCCAGGGCTGGGACTTTACCAACATGTCACTGGCTCCGGCTTGTTTCGTTGATTCCAACTTATCGAACTCGATCTGGTTCAAGGCATCCCTTCAAGGGGCGGCCTTTGTCCGGACCAATTTGGAGGGATCAAATTTTCGCGCGTCCGATATAGCGCACGTCTATTTTGACAATAGCAATTTGAAGGGTCTGGATGCCCGCGGTGCCAATCTTTCGTGGGGAAGATTTGGTGGGGGGTGGTTCGAAGGCAGTATCGAAGGCTGGAACATTGACGATGCCAATATGACCGGTTTCACGTTCGAATGCGGTATCACGCTTTCGGATGGTTGTCCGCTCTATCAGGGCGGGGCTGAAATGAGCGCCAAGGGAACGGAATTTTCCGGTGCCACGCTACATAGTTTCGGGCTTTACAATGTCGATTTGACCGGCGCTATTCTCAATCAAACGATAATTGGACCCCGCCAATTTCCTCATCTGATCAACGCTGATTTTCGCGGCGATATCATTTTGCGCGGCGGCGATAGCGATGTGAGACTGACTTCAGAAGAGGCGCTTAGGCTATTGACGGAAAACGCCAAACAAAAGTCGGTAGAGGCACAGCCTGCCTTTGACTGTACCAAAGCAGCGAGCAAGGTTGAACAGGAAATTTGTGGAGAATATAGCCATGATCTTCGTGCGATGGATCGTAAAATGTCGAGCCTCTACAAAAAGGCTAAGGCGTTTGATCCAGCGATCAAGGCAAGCCAGCGGGCATGGTTGAAGCAACGGAACGGTTGTGGTGGCTCTGAATATCCAGCGGATTGCCTCCGGGAAACCTATGGCAAACGTATCGGCGCCTTGCTCGTCGTCTTGGGGCCTACGGAATGGCTGGCGCGCGGCGAAGCAGCCCTATTCACTGATGATCTTCTGTCGTTGCCCGAGAGTTTTACCGGCACGGATCTATATTCAAAAATTGCCCCTAGTTTGGTCGGTGCTTCGATGGCGGAGATATTGGTCGAGCGTGGAGAAGACGGGCTCTATGCGATCAAGGGCAGTGCGGTCGGTGCCAACGCCCACTTGTGTAGCCTCTATGCATGGCATCTCTATTTCGATCGAAAAACGGGTTGGTATATACCGGTATCGGAAGAGGCAGCGCTCCCGATTTTCCGGATATTCGGTAACCGGCTGGAGATATTTGCCAATGGGCGACCGGATTATAAAAAATATCCTGATGCATCAAAATTCATGAGCTGCGGCATGCGGGCCAGCTTTTCAGAGGTGCTCCGTGTAGAAACAAGAGATGCGGTGATTGAACGCTATCGAAAATCGCTAAACGAAGAAATGTAGCTGCTCCCCAATTGAAGAAACAGTCGTTAGACTGGCCCCATGTCCGATTCCGCTCCCGATCTGCTCCAGCGCAAGATCATCCATATTGACATGGATGCTTTTTTTGCGAGCGTCGAGCAGCGGGACTTTCCGGAGCTGCGTGGCAAGCCGGTGGCGGTGGGGGGATCAGCAAAGCGGGGGGTTGTCGCGGCGGCTTCTTATGAAGCGCGGAAATTCGGGGTGCGTTCTGCGATGGCGTCGGTCACCGCAAAGCGCCGCTGTCCCGACTTGATCTTCGTCAAACACCGGTTCGAAGTCTATCGCGAGGTTTCGCAGCAGATTCGCGCGATATTTCGCACGCACAGCGATCTTGTTGAGCCATTGTCGCTGGACGAAGCCTATATTGACGTGACGCAGGACAAGATGGGTATCGGCAACGCGACCCGTATCGCCGAGATGATCCGCGCCGAGATCAAGAAGCAGACGGACCTCACGGCCAGCGCCGGCGTGAGCTATAATAAATTCATCGCCAAAATCGCCTCTGACCAGAATAAGCCGGACGGGATATGCGTGATCAAACCGCATCAGGGCGCGGATTTTGTTGCCCAGCTCCCGGTACGGCGGTTCTTTGGTGTCGGGCCAAAGACGGCGGAGCGGATGGCAAAGCTGGATATTCACACCGGCGCCGATTTGCGCGCGCAATCGCAGGATTTCCTGCGCCAGCATTTCGGCAAGTCGGCCGGCTATTTGTTCCGCGCCTCGCGTGGCGTCGACCACCGCGAAGTGCGGTCCAATCGTATCCGCAAATCGGTCGGAGGAGAGCGAACCTACGGCGATGATCTGGTGAACGAAACCGATATGCAGGATGCATTTGAGAAAATCATAGATATCGTCTGGAACAGTATCGAGAAATGCGAAGCGCGCGGCCGGACGGTGACGCTCAAGGCCAAATATGCCGATTTCCGGCAAGTGACGCGCTCCCATTCGGTGGATCATTATGTCGCGGACAAGAATGAATTCGCGAGCATTGGTCGCGACTTGCTGGCTAGCATCATGCCGGTTGAAAATGGCGTGCGGCTGCTCGGGTTGACGCTTGCCAATCTCGAAGGCGCGGAATCGTCAAATGACGAGGAGCCGGATGCAGCAGATCAGGCAGCATTTGAGTTCTAGCGAACAGCCATCGGAAATTTAGTCTTGCTATAGACTATACCTTGCAATACATATCAACAATGTTAAGCAAGGTTATATGATGGAACTGCCAAAAGATATTGAGTCCAAATGGGATGCCCAGTTGCGCAAAGGAACGCTGGAACTGGTCATTCTTGCGGCGCTGAAAGGGCGACGGCTTTATGGGCTTGAGCTGCTCGGACAGCTGCAATCTCTCGAGACGACGGCGATAACAGAGGGTACTTTATACCCGTTGCTGGACCGGTTGAAACGGGATGGGCTTGTCGATGCCCATTGGCAGCAAGAAGGCGAAACAAGGCCCCGCAAATATTATCAACTCACCATGAAGGGAGAGGGGAAATTGTCGGATCTTACGACCCGTTGGCGCAAATCCACCCAAGATATCGAAATTTTACTGCATAACCCGGGGCCGGGACCAATCCGCCCGAAAGGAGACTGATATGTCAGACCGCGAGATGATCCACAATTACCTGCAATCGTTGATGCGGTTCCTGTCCCGCCTCGACCGGGAGGATGCCGATGACGTGCTGCGCGAAATAGAGAGTCATATCTATGACGTGATGGAGATGCGCGAAGAAAATGGGCAGATAATCGATGCATCGGCCATATTGGAAGGCTTCGGCCAGCCGCGCGATCTTGCCAGCCAATATGTCGATCATATTCTGAAGGGTGCCCCGCCGCCTAGAGGCTTCAAGGCGATCCAGAGCGTGAAACGGGGGGCGACCAGCGGGCTGCGCTATGCGACGGCTCTGGTCGGCTATGTCACGGCGGCGACGCTGATCATTGTCGGTCTCTACAAGCTGATCGATCCCGATGCGGTCGGATTCTGGGCCAATGAATCAGGTGAATCCGTTGTGATCGGCGCTTTGACGGAAGTTCCGGCGGGTACCCACGAGCTGATGGGCTGGTGGCTGACGCCGGTGGCGCTCGGTATCGGAATCGCGGCTGCCTATCTGACCAGCAGGCTGCTGCGGGTGTTGAAACTGAAAAGCTGATCGGCGATCAGCCGCAGACCCTCAGAAGCTCATTTCGTCATAAATCTTGCTGACGTCGCCATTCCATTCGCCGTGATAGCGGTCGAGCAATTGCGCCGCCGGTGATTTGCCCTTGGCAACCACTTCGCGGAGCGGATCGAGGAAGCCGCTTTCATTGTCGCCGCTGCTATTCAGGCGGTTGCGCGCGGTCAGGCCGGCGGAGGATATGTCGAGAATTTCGGCCGCCAGATCTTTCAACGTCTGACCATTGGGGATCGGCGTGTCGAGGCCGAGCTTGGGTACTGTGTTGCGCAGGGCCTCACGCTCTTCCATGCTCCAGCCCTTCACCCGGTCCCAAGCGGCATCCAAGGCCGTCTGGTCATAGAGCAGGCCGACCCAGAAAGCGGGCAGGGCGCAGATACGGTTCCACGGCCCGCCATCCGCACCGCGCATTTCGAGGAAGCTTTTCAGACGTACTTCGGGGAAAGCGGTGGAGAGATGATCGTTCCAGTCTGCCATAGTCGGCTTCTCGCCTGGCAGCACCGATAGCTTGCCTTCGAGAAAATCGCGGAAGCTCAGGCCCGCTGCGTCGATATATTTGCCATCTCGGAAGACGAAATACATCGGCACGTCGAGCATATATTGCGCATAGCGTTCATAGCCGAAGCCGTCCTCGAACACGAAGGGCAGCATACCGGTGCGGTGTGGATCGGTGTCCGACCAGATGTGGCTGCGGAAGCTCTGGTAGCCGTTGGCTTTGCTTTCGGTGAAGGGCGAATTGGCGAACAGCGCGGTGGCCAGTGGTTGCAGCGCCAGCCCGACGCGGAATTTTTGTGCCATGTCGGCTTCGCTGGAATAGTCGAGATTGACCTGGATCGTGCAAGTACGCAGCATCATGTCGAGACCAAGCGTACCGACCCGCGGCATATGATCAATCATGATCTGGTAACGACCCTTGGGCATGATCGGTAATTCGGCGCGGGTCTTGTCCGGCCACATGCCCATGCCGAGAAAACCTTTGCCGGTCTTTTCGCCAATGGCTTTGACCTGTTGCAAATGGCGCCCGGTTTCATTGCAGGTTTCGTGCAGATTTTCGAGCGGCGCGCCGGATAGTTCCAGCTGGCCGGCTGGCTCCAGACTGATCGCGCCATCGGTGCCGGTCATCGCAATGACTTTGCCATTTTCTTCCACCGGCTTCCATCCGAACTCCTGCATGGCAAGTAACAGATCTTTAATGCCGCCGGGTTCTTCATAGCTGGGGGCGTGATGGTCGGATGTGCAATAGACGAACTTCTCATGCTCGGTGCCAATCCTCCAGCGATCTTTGGGTTTCTCTCCCTTGACCATGGGCTCGATCAATTGGCTGACATTTTCGATCACAGGATCGGCGTTGCTGGAAACCTGTCTGGTGCTCATAGTCTGGCCTTAGAAAATGATCGGCGGCGTTGCCACTGAAAAAAAGCTGTTCCGTTGATAGCTTTTGTTACTTGTCACAACAGCCAGCGTATCGCTGCGAACCCACCGACGAACAGGATTCCGCCGACTGTCGTGGCCAAGGCAAAATTCTTGTCGATCCATAGCTTCATCGGCGGCCCGAAATAGCGGAGCAGTATGGCGACGAGGAAAAAGCGGGCGGAACGGGCGATGATCGCTGCCCCGATCAATATATAGAGCGGCATCGCGGTGCTGCCCGCGGCGATGGTAATCACCTTGAACGGCAGGGGCGTGAAGCCGGCAAGGAGGACGACAATCCAGCCCTGTTCATTGAAATTCTGGGCAAAGACATCGAATTTGTCGGTGACCCCATAAAATTCAAGGATCGGCATGCCGACGGTTTCAAAGACAAAATAGCCGATGGCATAGCCGAGCAGTGATCCAAGCACGGACGCAATGGTGCATATCAGGGCGTACCAATAGGCCCGTTTTGGTTTTGCCAGGCACATGGGCGCCAGCATGACATCGGGCGGAATCGGGAAGAAGCTGGATTCCGCAAAGCTGATCCCCGCCAGCCATTTGGTGGCTTGCGGATGGCCCGCCTTGTCGAGCATCCATTCATAGAGTTTTTTGAGCATTTTTTTAGACCTCAGGCGCCGGGCGGGCGCATCCGCGCCCTTGGCTTTCGCGCCAATAAGGCGCGGCGGCCAGTCGGCCTTGCCTCGCTTCGCTCGGTTGGTTGGGGTCAATTCCGAGCGAAGCGAGGCAAGCGCGACCGCGCGCCCGGACCCCGGATTTAATCCGGGGGAGGAAAGCCAAGCAGGCGCATGCCTGCGCCCGGCGCTTGAGGTCCAACGAGAATCTCACCTTAATGCCCCGGCGCGCCGGTGACCTCTTCCAGCAATTCCTTGGGTGTTTCCCGTCCGTGGTCGGTGCCAGCGGCGCGATTGCCTTTCGCAAGAGCGAAGACGACACCCGATAGAGCCATCAGAGCGATAATATTCGGGAAGGTCATGGTGGCGTTGGTAATATCACCGAGACGCCAGACCAGCTCCAGAGGTGCGAAGGAACCGAAGAAAATTACAACACACCAGAGCACCCGCCACAGGAAGTGAAGGCGCTGCTCACCCTTCAGGTTTGAACCCGGGAAGAGATCATAGAGATAGGTGATCGCCCGCTCGCCATAATAGCTCCACGTGAGCAAGGTGGTGAAGACGAACAGAATGAGCGCGATGGATACAATCAGCGTTCCAATGGGAATGCCAAAGACCAGATAGGGGAATGCCGCCGCATAAGCACCCGAAGTCATCGCAAAACCATTGAGGTCGGATTGCCATGCATGGTCTACCGCCTGAACGACACCATTGGCATCGGTCACGGTAAAGTCGCCGGCGACCGTCAGCATGACCAGAGCGGTCATGGTGCAGATCACGATCGTATCAATGAACGTCCCCATCATCGCAAAGCGGCCTTGTGCCGCCGGATCGTTGGTTTGTGCAACGGCGTGGGCGATGGGGGTGCTACCCTGACCGGCTTCGTTCGAAAACAGGCCGCGGGCTACACCGGCGCGGATCGCCATGATGATCATTGCGCCCAAGAAACCACCGGCAGCAGCGTCATAGCCAAAGGCACCGGTAAAGATGCGAGAGAAAGTTTCCGGCAAGTAAGGCAGGTTGATCATCAGAGCGACGAACGCCATTAGCAAATAGATGCCAGCCATCCATGGGACGATGGTTTCTGCGACTTTACCGATCGACTTGATGCCGCCGATGATGACGGCAAATACGGCCACAGCCGCCACGGCACCACCAACCCATTCGGCAACACCGAACAGTTCATTGGCGGAATCGCCCAGGCTGTTGGCCTGAATGCTATTGCCGGTAACCAGCGCCGAAAACAGCGCTCCGAGACAGAAAAGAACGGCGAGCCATGTCCATTTGGGTCCAAGGCCATAGGTAATATAGGTCATCGGTCCGCCGCGATAGGTGCCGTCCTCGGCTTGCGCGCGGAACCGGACCGCGAGAGAACCCTCGGCAAAGGCCAGAGCCATGCCGAAAAGAGCCGTCACCCACATCCAGAAAATAGCGCCCGGACCGCCGAGCGTGATTGCTGTGGCCACACCCGCGAGATTGCCGGTGCCGACTTGTCCGGATAGAGCGGTTGAAAGCGCTGCGAAGGGTGAAATTTCACCGGCGCCTTTGGTTTCGGATTTTTTGAACAGGCCAGCAAGAGCAGGAAAAAGGCGACGCAACGGATAGCCGCGCAGGCCGATCATGAAATAAATACCGGCGCCCAGCAAGATTACTACCATCGGCGGGATCGGCAGAATTTCTTCGCCGGCCCAACTGCCGCCCCAGATGAAATCTGAAATATTGGTGATTGGCTCGATTGCCGCTTCGAGACCTGAAACAGGTGCTGTGCTCACAAAAATTCTCCCCGATGGCGCGCAAGGGCGCATATTCTATCCCGTATGGCAGGATTAGCAGGCGGATGGTTTTTGGCAAATGCTTTTGCCATCTGGCTCCCAGTCCCTATGCTGATCGCAAATGAAAATATGAGGATGGAGTCCGAATGATGCAGAGCTTGTGGGTAAAAAAAGATAATCTCGTACAGTCCGAATGGCATGAGAGCGCTGCGCCAATTTTGGCGGATGGCCAGATATTACTGGCAGTCGAAAAATACGCGCTGACGGCGAATAATATTACCTATGCGGCGGTTGGTGACGGCTTTGGCTATTGGAATTTCTTCCCGACCGGTGATGACCAATGGGGCATCGTTCCGGTCTGGGGCTTTGCCAAGGTCGTGGCGTCGGAGAACGCGGATATTGCGGTTGGCGAGCGGGTCTATGGCTATTTGCCGATGGCCAGCCACTTGCTGGTCACGCCAACCAATGTGGCGGATGGCGGTTTTGTTGACGGTGCTGCCCACCGGCAGGGACTGGCGATCATCTATAACCAGTATAACCGGCTGGGCATGGATGAAGGCGCGCTCGAAGCGGAACGGGCGATTTTCCAGCCTTTGTTTACGACCAGCTTCCTGATCGAACATTTCATGCGCTCGAACGACTGGTTCGGGGCCGACACATTGTTGATGACCAGTGCTTCATCGAAAACCTCGCTGGGTCTGGCGATGGTCGCGAAAAGCCTGAGCCCGACGGTCAAGCGCATTGGCCTGACATCTGCAGGAAACAAGGAATTTGTCGAGAAATCCGGTCTCTATGACGAGGTTTTGACCTATGACAATCTGTCCGCCGCTGATGCAGCGACGCCAACAGTTTCAGTGGATTTCGCCGGCAATGGCCAGCTGCTGGGCGCCATTCACAGCCAATGGGGCGATGCACTCAAATTCAGCTCCTTGGTCGGCGTGACCCATATTTCGGAGCGCGGCGGTGCCGATGATCTGCCGGGGCCGAAGCCGGAAATGTTCTTCGCTCCGACCGCTGCCGAAGTCCTGATCAAAGAGGTTGGTCCGGTCGAGTTCCGCGCAAAGGTTGATACGCAATTTGCAGCCTTTGTCGCCGGTGCTAGCGATTATTTGACGATTGAGGATCTGAAAGGAAATGAGGCGCTGCAGTCGGCCTATCTCGCGATGTTGGCGAATGAAGTCGCGCCGAGCCGTGGTTTGATGTGTCATTTGGCCTAAGGCCACGAACACTTGATTGTGACGGGATATAGAAGGATAATAGCAGAAGGCGGGTCGCACCGATGGGGGAAACAGTTTGGCTGAGCCAACAGAACTGCCGGATTTGGGACGCCATGATCTTTTCAAGGATGTGGCGCCGGAAGCACTGAAAGCGCTGCAATCCGCTTCGATCAAGAGGCAGATCGCGGGCGGTGAAGCGCTGGTTCATCAGGGTCATGATGCGGATGCGCTCTATTTCGTCGAGTCCGGCCGGTTCCGTGTGCTGGTTAACAAGACGCGGATCGTTGCCCATATCGAAGCCGGGGAAGCGGTCGGAGAACTAGCCTTTTTTGCCGGCGGAAAACGCACCGCCGATGTGATTGCCACGCGCGACTCCATAGTGCGGGAGGTCTCTCGTCAGGCCTTTGACGATATCACGTCGCGCCACCCGGATTTAAACACGGCGATGCTGAAGCTGGTTTCCGAACGGCTGGCGGTCGCGACCGCGCGCACGTCATCCATTTCGTCGAAAAATCCACGGGTGATTGCTATGCTACCCGCCGGAAGCAGCACATTGCCGGATGGATTTCTGGCCCGGATGGCCGAGGCTTTTGAAACGGTGGTTCGGTCGGGCACACAAGTGGTGCCGGTGGACCGTGCGACTAGCGATGTAGCGGATTCCGGCGAATATCAGGCATGGCTGGCGGAACAGGAAGCCAAGGGCGCCTATATTTTGATCGATGGCAGCGGACCGGAAGATTGGGGACAGATGGTGTGCCGGAATGCCGATGCACTGGTGATGGTCGCTCGTCCCGGTCAGGCGGACCCCGAGCCCAATGCGATGGAAAAAGCGGCGATGGGCTGGATTGCAGAACCGCAGCGCAGCTTGCTTTTCCTGCGCAAGAGCAGCGACAAAATCATCAGCAAAAGCAGCGAATGGATCGATCCACGCAATCCAAAGCTGCACCATCATATGGCGCTTAACGATGATGCAGATTTTACCAAGGTCGCGCGTTTTCTAACCGGTCGGGCGGTCGGCGTGGTGCTGGCGGGTGGCGGGGCGCTCGGCTGCGCGCATCTTGGCGTGATCAAGGCATTGCGGCAGGCCAATATCCCGATCGACTTTATCGGCGGGGCCAGTGCTGGCGCGGCAATGGGCGGGGCGATCGCACGCGGCATGACCGTCGATGAGACGCTCGATCAGATGGAGGCGATGTTCATTCAGGCCAAGGCGATGAAGCGCCTGACCTTGCCGGTCTATTCCCTGCTCGATCCGACGGTGTTCGATAGCGAACTTAGAAGTCGCTACGGCACGAAGGATATTGCTGATCAGCCGATCAATTTCTTTGGCGTCTCGACCAACCTGTCGACCAACGGCCTGCATATCCACCGGCGCGGGCCATTGTGGGAATGTGTTCGCGCTTCAGGTTCTTTGCCGACCATATTGCCGCCGTTCATTGATAAGGACGGGAATATCCTGGTCGATGGCGGGGTGCTGGATAATGTGCCGGTCAAGGTCATGCACGATCTGAAAGCCGGACCTAATATCGTCGTATCTTTGGGCGATCCCAATGAAATCTGGCGCACGGATGCTCTCTATGACGATGTACGCGGACGGTGGAGCTTGTTGCGGGACATGGTCCTGCGGCGCAAACGGGAGGCAGAATTTCCGTCCATCGTTGAGATCATGTCCCGTTCGATGGTGGTGGCCAGCCGCATGGCGTCCAAGGAGATGCTGAGCGAGCAGGACATATTGGTGAATCCGCCGATCATTCCGGACATGCAGATATTGGACTGGCATTTGGGCCGGGAACTGGCGGAAATGGCGGCGGATTATATCGGAGAGCATGTCATTCCGACGATTGATATCTAAAGGGCTATAACCAAATAGGTAAAAACTAGTTGACATCGTCACGCTGTTTAGGTACATATCAGGAACATCGCGAAATTGTGATTCGGGCCGACCGGCTCTGAAGGACCCCGCCAGATAGGCGAGGCCGTTCTGACCGGAAGGCCCTTTTTTATGTCCGGTCGGTTCGCGCCGGTTCGGTTCGGAGTATCTTATGCCAAAATCAGAAGTCAGGGGATGTTATGACGACAAGCGCAAGCTGAAATTCCTGAAGTCTCTTTCCATCAGCTCACATGTGGCAGCGTCGGCAAAGGCGGCGAAGGTTTCACTTTCCACTGTCTATCTTTGGCGCAACCGGGACCCGGATTTCTATAATCATTGGATGCGGGCTTTGGCCAATGGCTACGAACTGCTCGAAATGGAATTGCTCGACCGTGCCCGCAATGGCGCAGAGAAACATATTTTCCGGAATGGCGAGCAGGTTGCGACGGTCCGGGAACATAATGATGGCTTAGCGGTCAAATTACTATTTGCGCACAAGCAGATGGTGGCGTTGACCCGCGCGGCGGAAGATGAACTGACTCCTGAAAAAGTTGGCGCTGATCTTGATAGGAAATTGGAAGATATGCGCGCAAAACTTCGTCGCCGTCGGGCGCTTGCCAAAGCGAAGGTGAACCCGTCTGATCATGATGAGTGATTTTGCCGTAACGGAATTCTTTGCAGAGTGGACAGCATTAGACCGCCGAACCTTTCTTTCTCGGCTTAGCGAGCGAGAGAAGCAGGCCTTTCTATATCGCTGGAATTTCTGGGCGCGGCCCGAACAAAGACCCCCGGCGGGTGATTGGTCGATCTGGTTGATCATGGCAGGGCGCGGCTTTGGCAAAACCCGGGCCGGGGCGGAATGGGTGCGCCATATTGCCGAACGCGACGGCAGCGCGCGCTTCGCTCTGGTCGGTGCCAATTATGCGGAAACCCGCACCGTGATGGTCGAAGGGGACAGCGGATTGCTGTCGATCGCGCCGCCGAGCCAGCGACCGGTCTGGGAGCCATCGCTGAAGCGGCTGACATGGGACAATGGCGCGCAGGCACATCTCTATTCGGCCGCCGAACCGGAAGGCTTGCGCGGGCCGCAGCATAGCCACGGCTGGTGCGATGAAATTGCCAAATGGATGAACAATGCCGGGCAGGCGGAAGCGGTCTGGGACAATCTGAAAATGGGTCTGCGCCTCGGTTTCCGGCCGCAACTGGTGGCGACCACAACGCCGCGGCCGGTACCGCTGGTTCGGTCCCTGGTCTCGGGTGACGGGGTGGCGATCACGACGGGCCGGACACAGGATAATGACCTGCATCTGCCCCATGCATTTCTGACCGCGATGACTGCGGATTATGGCGGCACCAGGCAGGGGCGTCAGGAGCTGGACGGCGAACTGATCGAAGAACTGGAAGGCGCTTTGTGGACGCGGGCGATGATTGATGGGTGCCGGATCAGGCGTGACGAACAGGATGTTGGTTTTACCAGAATCGCTATCGGTGTCGATCCACCGGCATCCAAAACGGGAGACGCCTGTGGAATCATCGTCGCCGGTCTGGGCGCGGACGGCAAAGCCTATGTGCTGGGTGACTGTAGCGTCGAAAGGGCCAGCCCGGAAACCTGGGCCCGCCGGGTGGCGGACGCAGCGGATCGTTTCGAAGCCGACCGTATCATTGCCGAAGCCAATCAGGGCGGCGCGATGGTGAAATCGGTATTGCACGCGGCGCAAATCTCGCTGCCGGTAAAATTGGTTCACGCCTCCCGCGGCAAGGTCGCGCGGGCGGAACCGGTAGCGGCGCTCTATGAGAATGGACGCGTGCATCATGCCGGGGCATTTCCACAGCTGGAGGACGAGATGTGCGGATTGCTGGTTGGTGGCGGATATGAAGGACCGGGCCGTTCGCCCGACCGCGCCGATGCTCTGGTCTGGGCGCTGACGGAGTTGATGCTCGGGAAAAGGCGAGAGCCGAGGGTTAGATGAACTCGCCTCTGTCGACGCACGGGTAACGAAGGAAACAACATGACATTTTGGGAAAATATATCCCTCGCCTTCAAGGGCGGGGGTGGACCATCGCGGCCGCCTTTGGGGCGGTCCTATATCGGCACCTACGGTGGCGCGGCTCTTTCGGGGGACGCGCCCTTTTCATATGAGGGTCGGGTGCGCGAAGCCTATGTCGAAAATGCCATTGCCCAGCGGGCGGTGCGCATTGTCGCCGAAGGGGTTGGCGGCGCGCCGCTGCTGCCGGCAGAGGACAAGATCGCGGACCTGATTCACGGGAGCGGCGCGAGCCAGACCCTGCTCGAGACGATCGCGGCGCATTTGCTGCTGCATGGCAATGCCTATGTGCAGGTCATTCGCGGGGACGAGGACCAGCCCGCGGAGCTTTATGTGTTGCGCCCGGACAGGATCACGGTTGAGCCGGATGCCAAAGGCTGGCCGGTGGCTTATGTCTATCGCGCTGGCGAACACCGGACGCGCTTTGCCGCGCAGGATGCGATGGGCCGTCCGGCGATTGTTCATCTCAAGGGCTTTCACCCGACCGATGATCATTATGGTCTCGGCTGTCTGGGCGCGGCAGCGAAAGCGGTGGCGGTGCATAATGCGGCGGCGAAATGGAACAAGGCGATATTGGACAACGCCGCTCGGCCTTCGGGCGCTCTGGTCTATGATCCCGGTGCCGACGGATCGGCGCTGACCGGAGAGCAATTTGACCGGCTGAAAGCCGAAATGGATGCGAGCTTTGCCGGATCGGGCAATGCCGGGCGACCGATGCTGCTGGAAGGCGGCCTCAAATGGCAGTCTATGAGCATGACCCCGGCGGATATGGATTTTGTCGCGCTGAAGGAAGCGGCGGCGCGAGAGATTGCGCTGGCTTTCGGTGTGCCGCCGATGCTGCTCGGCCTGCCCGGCGACAATAGCTATGCCAATTATCGCGAAGCCAACCGCGCCTTGTGGCGGCTGACGATCCTGCCGCTGGCGGGGAAGATACTGGACGGCCTGTCGGCCGCGCTCGCTGCGTGGTGGCCGGACGCGAAGCTGGCCGTGGATCGCGACCAGATCCCGGCCCTGTCGGAAGATCGCGAACGGCTGTGGAAGCAGGTGTGCGAGGCCGATTTTCTGACGCCGGAAGAGAAAAGGGCGATGCTGGGGGTGTGAGGGTTTTTTATTGAACCTCAGGCGCCGGGCGCGGGCATCCGCCCGCTTGGCTATCCTCGCTACGCTGCGGGCGCGCGGTCGCGCTTGCCTCCGCTTCGCGTCGGTTTGGCACTCCCAATCGTGGTTAGTTTATCACCGAGCGCAGCGAGGCAAGGGCGCCAAAAACTAATGGCGTCCGCCGCGCCTTATGGCGCGAAAGCCAAGCGGGCGGATGCCCGCGCCCGGCGCTTGAGGTTAAAACGGAGTTTTAAATACAATGACCAACGACGAAATGCTCGCCCGCCTGATGGCGCAGGCGGAAGGCGATGGCGCCGATCTTGTCACCCTGCGCGCGATTGTCGAGGAAGCGACCGACAGCGGCGCGGTGCGGGTGCTTGACCGCCTGGGGCTGTCCGATCCCGGCGCGGAGGATGACATCGACGAGCTGCGCGAGCTGCTCCGCGCCTGGCGCGACGCAAAAGCGAGCGCGTGGAAAGCAGCGATCCGCTGGATCATTCGCGGGGCGCTCGCGCTGCTGCTGGTCGGGATCGCGATGCGGCTTGGCCTGGGGCATCTGGTGTTATGAACGGGGATACATCCGTTCGCCCTGAGCCTGTCGAAGGGTTTGTCGCCGCAAGAGGTGCTTCGACAAGCTCAGCACGAACGGGAGACGCAAACGCCCTCCGCTTTGCTGGCTATGCCGCGATCTTTAACCGCATCGACAAGGGCGGGGATATCATTCGGCCGGGTGCCTTTGGTGCCTTTCCGGAGGGCAAATCCCTGCCGCTGCTGTGGCAACATGATCCGCGCCAGCAGATTGGCCGGGTCGACCATGTGCGCGAAGACCGGCGTGGATTGCGGGTGATTGGTTCGATATCGACCGCTACGCGGGCCGGGCGCGACGCCGCAGCCGGTCTGGCGAGCGGCGCGGTGAAGGGCTTGAGCTTCGGCTATCGCGTGAACCGCTCATCCGGCCAAAAGCCGCGCGAGCTGATCGACCTGGATGTCGCAGAAATATCGCTGGTCACCTATCCGATGCAGCAATGGGCGCGTGTCCATCATTTGGATGGACCGGCCGATTTAACTTGATACCGGCCTGACTAAGAGTATTAGATAAGCAATACACTTGGGAGGCATTAATGAAAAATCTTGCAGCTTTCTTGCTCGCGCTCTGCTTCGCGGCTCAACCTGCTCTTGCGGAGGATGGAGCCGATGACGTCCGCGAGCCCGTGCGGGTATTGATATTGGGCGCCTATCATTTTGCCAATCCGGGCGCTGATCTGAACAACGCCGAGGCCGATGATGTGCTGACGCCCCGGCGGCAAAAGGAACTGGCCGCTCTCGCAGAGACGCTGAAGACATTCGTGCCCACGGCTGTCGCGGTCGAAGCCGCGGCCAAGCCGCCTTATGCGGACACCGGCTTTGCCAATTTCAAACCGGAGGACCTGACGAAGATACGCAACGAAACGGTGCAAATCGGATATCGGGTTGCCCATGTCGCTGATGTCGACCGGGTCTATGCGATTGATGAACGGTCGTCGGAGGAGGAGCCCGACTATTTTCCTTATGACCGCGTCCATCAACAGGCAAAGGAAACGGGCGATGCCAAGCGTCTCGAAAAAATGTCGGACTATGGCGTGCTGATTGCGGAATTTGAAGAGCAGCAAAAGAGCCAATCGATTCCCGAGCTGTTGAAATTCTGGAACAGTGATCGCTTTCCGGATGATTTTTACTGGGATGTGATGACCATCGGTGAAGGCGAGAAGCAAACCGGCGCGGAACTCGCGGCCTATTGGTTCATGCGCAACGCCAAGATTTTCAACAAGCTGGTGCAGGTGACCGAGCCGGGCGACCGCGTGATCGTGGTCTACGGCAGCGGTCATGGCGCATGGCTCCGCGAGATCGTCGAGAGAACGCCAGGCTATGTTCTGGAACCGGCCATGCCCTATTTGCACAAGGCCACGGACGCCTTGTCCGAATAGAGCAGCACATTTTGACAACCCCGAGCCGCCCCTCACCGGGCGGCTTTTTTATTGCCCACAGGAAAGGAAAACCATGACAGATTCCCCCAAGTTCGAAACCAAGGCCGATCCGCTTGAAGCGTCTTTTGACGCGGTGCTGATGGCCGAGGATGTCGCCAGCCAGAGCGACCAGATCAAGTCGCTGCGCAACGATGTCGACGGTCTCAAAAGTCAGATGACCGATATCTCCAAGGCCTCGGCGCGACCGGTGCTGGATGGCGCGAAAGGGATTCCGTCTTCGGCTGCAGCGCAGGATTTCGTGACCAAATATCTCCGGCGCGGAGACCAGAGCGGCATCGAGATGAAAAGCTTCTCCGGGGCATCCGGGCCGGAAGGCGGCTTTGCCGTGCCACAGGAAATTGACGTGCTGATCGGCGCTACGCTGAAGGATATTTCACCGATCCGTTCGATTGCGACGGTGGTGCAGACCGGGACGGCCGGCTATCGCAAGCTGGTGACGACCGGTGGCACGCCCTCCGGCTGGGTCAGTGAAACGGCGGGCCGTCCGGAAACCGATACGCCGGATTTCAACGAGATCGCACCACCCACGGGAGAGCTTTATGCCAATCCGGCGGCGTCGCAGGCGATGCTCGATGATGCGGCCTTTGATGTGGAATCCTGGCTCGCCGACGAAATTGCCCGCGAATTTGCGCAAGCTGAAGGCGCAGCCTTTGTCGGCGGGTCGGGCGTCAATCAACCGCGCGGCTTTCTCAACGCTTCGGTGACTGACGAGAGTGACGATGTCCGCGCTTTTGGATCGCTGCAATATGTGCCGTCCGGTTCGAGCGGTAGTTTTGCCAGCGAAGATGTGCTGGTCGATCTCGTCCACACGCTGCGTCCCGCCTACCGGCAGGGCGCGTCCTTCGTGATGAACAGCTCGACGCTGGCGCATATTCGCAAGTTCAAGACGGCGGACGGCGCCTTTCTGTGGCAGCCTTCGCTCGCCAGTGGACAGCCCGCGACCCTGCTCGGCTATCCGGTGGTTGAGGCCGAAGACATGCCCGACATTGCGGCGGACAGCCTGTCGATCGCCTTCGGCAATTTCCGCGCCGGCTATTTGATCGCCGAACGCAGCGCGACCAGCATCTTGCGCGATCCGTTCACCAACAAGCCGTTCGTCCATTTCTATGCGACCAAGCGGGTTGGCGGTCAGGTGATGAATTCGGAAGCGATCAAGCTGATGCAGTTCAGCGCTTCTTAAAGCCCTTGCTGCGCCTCGGCGCAGCGCGTCCGCGCCGGTTGCTCCCCCTCGATCCGGCGCGGGCGCATATTTCGAACATTTATTGAAAGGATGCCGCGACCGTGAGCTTCCCCATTGCAGACTGGCCCGATGTGCCGGCAGATCTGATCGCAGAGGTCAGGGATTTTATCCGGATTGATCATCAGGCCGATGATGCCGCCATAGATGCGTTTCTGCGCAGCGCCGCGTCCTTGTGCGAGGATTTCACCGGCCAGATGCTGATTGCCCGATCGGTGACCGATATGTTGCCGGCGCGACAGGTCTGGCAAAAGCTGAAGCGGCTGCCGGTGCAATCGATCAGTGCGGTTGAGCGTGTTGCGGCGGACGGAAACCCGTCGATTCTGGCGGTCGAGGACTATGCCGTTGATATCGACAGCGACGGTATCGGCTGGATCAAATTGCAGCATGGCGACGGCGGCTCGCGCATTCGGGTGGCCTACAGCGCCGGTGTGGCGCCGGATTGGGGCGATCTGCCGGCGGGTTTGCGCCAGGGAATCGTCCGGATGGCAGGCTATTTCTATGCCAATCGCGACGGGGTCGATGCGGGCGGGCCGCCGAGTGCGGTGACGGCTTTGTGGCGGCCCTATCGGCGGATGAGGATCGGCTGATGGGACAGGAATTTTCCGGCATCTTGCGCGAACGCATATCGATTGAACGGCAGGCCCCCGGGCGCGATGCGCTGGCCTCCGCCGAACCGCAATATATGACTATTGGCGTCTTCTGGGCCGCGGCCGAGGCTTTGCGAGGCGGCACAGCGAGTGAAGCGGAGAGCCGGTCGGCCATGAACCGATGGCGTTTCATTTTGCGGGAGACACGCGCGATCAAACCCGGTGACCGGCTGCTTTGGGGCGAGCATGTGATGACGATATCGAGCGTCATTCTGGAACATCGCCTGATCCCGAAAACCATCCTGCAGGCGGAAGAGAAGAGATGATGGAAAATTTGCAGAAGCGCGGTGAGGCCTTGGCCGAGAAACGCTTGCTCGACACCAGATCCGAAATCAAATCGGCGCTGGCGGCAGAACTGCCCGGCGACGTTGAGATCATCGAGACGGCCGAGGGGGTCGAGTTGAAAGCGCGGCGGTTGAGCGAACGCTTGATCGAGAATAGCAGCCTGCGCGATGTCGCTTTCCTGATGCGAGCGGTCCGATGAGCAGTGCGCTCGAAGCAGTGCAGCGGCAATTGGTGATAGGATTGGATGGTCACGCACCACTGATGGGGCTGATCAGCGGAATTTATGACGGCCCGCCGCCGCGCGCCGCGTTTCCTTATATCGCTCTGGCGACAGGCGCATCGCTGGACTGGAGTCACAAGGGTGGCGTTGGCCGCGAATTGAGTCTCGCGCTGACGGTGCATGATGACGGCGACACCGCGGCGCGCCTGCACCGGGTGATGGCGCTGGTTGAAGACGCGCTCGAGCCGGGTCTGGACGATCCGGCTGGGTGGCAGATCGTCACCTTCGATTTTCGCCGGACGCGTGTTTTGCGCAGTGCGGTTAGCCCGTGGAGCGGGTTGATTGAATATCGGGCGAGGGTTTTGAAGGTTTGAATTAGCCTCGAGACAAATAAACACCACAACATAAAGGAACCAGAATATGGCAGCAGAAAAAGGCAGCGCCTTTCTCTTGAAAATCGGCGATGGCGAGAGCCCTGTCGGCTACACGACCATTGCGGGCCTGCGGACCACGCAAATGTCGGTGAACGGAGAGCCGGTTGCGATTACCAGCAAGGACAGTGGCGGCTGGCGGCAATTGCTGTCGGGTGCCGGTGTGCGCTCCGTATCGGTCTCCGGGGCTGGGGTCTTCACCGGATCCGACGCGGAACTAAGGATGAAAGCCCATGCGCTGGGCGGCATTCTCGATTCCTACGAGCTTAGCTTCGAAGGTGGCGAGCGGATGCAAGGCGATTTTCTGGTCGCGCGGCTGGACTATAGCGGCGATTATAATGGCGAGCGCAGCTATACGCTGAGCCTCGAAAGCTCTGGTCCGGTGATCAATGTCTGATCGGGCGAATAGATTGCGCGGCGAGACCGGTCTGCTGATCGGCGATGAACATATTGTGTTGCGACCGACATTTGCTGCTCTTGTCGCAGCAGAAGACGAATTGGGTTCGCTCTTCGATCTTGTCGAACGGGCTTCACGCGGACAGCTTAAGCTTAGCGAGATTGTGATCTTGTTCTGGCATTGTGTCCGGGATCGTCCGGCTCATTTGACGCAAGATGTATTGGGGGATGGCATTGCCGCGCTCGGTCTCACCGGCGTGACACCGGCGCTCAAAATTCTGCTTAAGCAGATATTGCAGGGCCAGCCCGTCGATAGCTGATGGCGAATATTTTCGGTGCATCCGCAGAACATCTCGCGGGCCTTGTTCCCCTTCTTCTGGGCTGGACGCCGGATCAGTTTTGGTGCGCTACTCCGGAGGAACTGACCGGTCTGTTCCGGTCTCTCGAGGATCATGAAACGGGTTTGGGTTCGTCTCTGCCGCTTGATCATTCCACATTTGAACAATTGAAAGAGGCGTTCCCCGATGGATGAAGAAATCGAACGGCTGGTGGTCAGCGTGCGCGCTGATACCGCTGGCTTTGCAAAAGATGTTGCGGATATGAAAGGGCAGCTGGACGGTCCCTTTGCATCCGGCCTGGAGCGGGCCGGATCGGTTCTGGAGAATACGCTCAGTCGCGCCATTCGTCGGGGCTCCCTGGATTTTGAGGATCTGCGCCGCGTGGCCCTTTCGGTTATGAACGATATTGCCAGCGCCGCGATCAACAACGGGTTGCCTAGTCTATTTGGCGATGGCTCTGCTGGTTCTGGCGGCGGCCTGCTCAATCTGGGCACGTCCCTGCTCAGCGCCTTTCTGGGCGCACCGGGCCGGGCAACGGGTGGCCCGGTGACGGGCGGCCGCGCTTATATGGTTGGAGAACGTGGGCCGGAGCTATTCGTGCCAACCGCGGCGGGGCGGATCGAGCAGCCGGCGTCGGTCGGCGGTGCGCCCAATATCAGACTGACGATCAATATATCCGACCATGGCCAGGGCAGCGCGCCCGATCAGATGCGCCGGTCGAGCCGACAGGTGGCGCGGGCAGTGCGCAATGCGCTGACGGCGAAGGCAGGCTGATCATGGGTTTCTGGCTAGCGGAGAAAAGAATCGGTCAACAGAGCAGCTTCATCCAGCGTTTCGATCCCCGCTTCTGGACGATCAATTTCCCCCGCCCGATGATGGCCTCGGTGGTGACCACTGCCGCCAATGCGCTGCGGGTGGATGCGGTCTTCTATAATAGCGATGATCTGGCCGGGCTGATCTGGGAAAGCGAAGACAGGCTCGACCATCCCTTGCTGGCCTATGAAACGGAGCGTGATTATGCGCAGCTCCAATGGGAGTTTCACTGGCGGTCGTCGGGCATCATGCCGCTGGATGCGATCAACGGCCCGACGTTGACGATCGAAGGCCGCGATGCGGCGGGTAATCCCAAATCCTGGTATGTGCGGTTGTGGAACTACGCCAGCGGCACGCCGACCGACGCCCGGATTTCTATAGAATTTTCAAAAATCGATGGCGGTTTCCTGTTGCCGGGCGAGGCCGACCCGGTTTTTCCCGAAGATATCGACCGGCTGTTCATTTCGATCATTCCGCCGGACTATGACGGGCAGGGCACGCGCTATGCCACGCCGAAAATCGGCTGGGTTGAGATGAGCGCGATCCGGACCGATGGGCGGGGCGCGGTGCTGGAGATTGGCGACATCATGGTGCCGGAAAACGGGCTTTCGATGGCCACTGCCTATGATGACAGTTTCAACCAGACGCCGGAACGCCTGCTGCGGATGACGCGGGCTTTGGGCTATCGCGGGGCGATCAACCACTATCTGGGGATGAGCCATTATTTTCGGCTGGAGACGCTCGGTGACGGGCTTTATGTCAGCCTGTCCGCGCCGCAGGCTGGCGAGGAATTTGCCGCAATCAACCAGCCGGCAGCGGTCTGGCATCGCGATCTGGTCGCTCGCGCGGAAACGATGGGCTTTTCGGTGATCCTCTCGCTGTCCTACGAGCTTTTCGATGCGCATTGCTGGAACGACTGGAAGCAGCGGGCGGAAAATGGTGATCCGGCGCTGACCGGCTGGCAGCCGCCCTCGACCCTGCTTTCGCCCGCCAACGGCAATGCGATGAATTATCTGCAAGCCGTGGCGCGGGCCTTCACTGCGATTGCCCGGGATGCGGGCGCGGGGATCCGTTTCCAGGTGGGGGAACCCTGGTGGTGGATCATGCCGGACAAGCGTATTTGCCTCTATGATGCAGCGGCCAGTGCAGTCTTTGGCGCAAACGCGGTCAGCATAGCCAGCATTGATGGCCCGAAGACAGCGGCACAAAATGCCATGCTGGATCAGGCCGGTGCGATTCTGGCGCAGTCGACGGCCGATCTGCTGGATGCGGTGAAGGCGGAAGCGGGGGCAACGCCGGTCGAGTCTCTCTTGCTCGCCTATTTGCCGACAATTTTGGATGAGGAGGCGCCTGAAGCGCGGCGCGCTAATCTGCCTATTGGGTGGGCCAGTCCCGCTTTCGATATATTGCAACTGGAAGATTATGACTGGGTGATCGCCGGAGACCGGTCCGCGACGCGGCGCGGCATTGCCCTGGCGGCCGATCAGCTGGGCTATCCGGTCGAGCGACAGCAATATTTCACCGGCTTTGTGCTGCAGGCCGCGGACCGCTTTATCTGGAGCAATATGGTGCAGGCGGTGGAGGATGCGCGCGCGCGAGGCACGCCCGGGATTTTCGTCTGGGCGCTGCCGCAAGTGGCGCGGGACGGATTTACCTATTTTCAGGAAAAGGATGATGATGTGAACGCCTTTGATGACGTGCGCTTCCCGATCGCTATCGGCCAGGGGGCCAGCGTGTCGCCGGGATTTTCCACCAATATTGTCACGACCATCTCCGGTCACGAGAAACGCAATAGCGACTGGGCCGATGCGCGCCTGGAATTTGATGTCGGACCGGGCGTCCGGAGCGAGGAAGAATTGCGGATATTGATCGCCTTTTTCCGAGCGCGGCGGGGTGCCGCGAAAGCCTTTCGCTTCCGCGATCCCTATGACCATAGTTCGCGTGACATGGTCGGGGAACCGGCGCCAACCGACCAGCATCTCGGCAAGGGTGATGGTCAACAAACCGCGTTCAAACTTGTGAAAAATTATGGCGGCCCAGTCGAGGAAGCGCAGCAGAGGCGAATCACACGGCCCGATCCAGACACGCTGGAGATCGCCATTGATGGCCAATTGGAGAGCAATTGGTCACTCGGCCCCGCTGGGATGATCGCCTTTGATACGCCTCCGGCAGAAGACAGCGATATCACCGCCGGGTTTCTTTTCGATGTGCCGGTGCGCTTTGCCAGCGATCAATTGCACGTGAACCATGCTACATTTCTGGCGGGGGACATTCCGGAAGTCCTTCTGCTTGAGGTCCGGGAACCATCATGAGTCTAGACTGGCTGGACCGGAAGGTCACGACGAGCGCCTATCTCTGGCGTTTGGAACGTCCGGACGGCGTGGCGCTCGGCTTTACCTCGCACGATCGCGACTTGGTCATCGATGGGCTGCGCTATAGGGCAGCGCCGGGCATGGTGCCGTCTGCGATCGCGCTGTCCGATAGTCTGGACATCGACAATATCGAAATTGCAGGGGCGATGACCAGCGCCGCGATAGCCGAAGCCGATCTGGATGCCGGACGCTGGGACGGGGCGCTCCTGTATATTTCGCTGGTCGACTGGGATCAGCCGGATGCTGCGCCTTTGCCGCTGATTTGCGGCCAGTTCGGTGAGATCATACGGTCCGGTGACAGTTTCACGGTCGAGATGCTCGGCGCGACATCCTTTCTGGACGAGCCGATAGCTCCGCTGACGTCGCCAACCTGCCGCGCCGAATTTGGCGACCGCCAGTGCAAGCTCAGCCTGCACCGCTATCAGCAGGAAGGCCGGATAATATCGGTCGATGGTGACGAGATTGGAATCGAGGGGCTGGGCGGTACGGCGGCCAGATTTGCTTTCGGATCGCTCCGTTTTCTCGATGGCTCGAATTGCGGGCTCAGCAATGCGATCGTCGAGGGGGACGGGAGTGTTGTCAGGCTGGCAGATCTGCCGGTCCAGGCCGTCGTTGCAGGCACAAGAGTTTTGCTGACCGAGGGGTGCAACAAGAATTTCGCGACCTGCCGGGACCGTTTTACCAACAGCATCAATTTTCGCGGAGAGCCCTATTTGCCGGGCAATGATCTGCTCACCAGATATCCCGGCGCATGACGCCAGCCAGAGAAGGATCCCGAAAAATGGCGGAAAAAGTTGTGTCCCTTTGTGGTGCGCCCTTTTGCCTGCATGGGCGCGATGAGGACATCGGGCTGGATTGTATCGGTCTGGCGCTGCAATGCCTGATAGCGGGCGATTTCGAGTGCGATGCGCCCAATGGCTATTCGATCCGGGGCGGGTCCGAGCAGTCAATCAGCGCCTTCATGACGGAGACCGGCTTCTCCCGCTTCCCGCCGGAATCGGAGCTATGCGAAGGGGATATTATTCTGGTCCGGCCCAGCCCGGTCCAATGGCATTTCCTGATCCGGGCGAAGGACGGCTTCGTTCATGCCCATGCCGGTCTAAGCAAAGTCGTATTCTGCCCCGGCGAAGCGCCGTGGCCGATTGCCGCGATTTTTAGGCTGATGGAGGACTGAATGGCGACCTTGGTTTTGAGCGCCGTTGGCACTGCGGTTGGCGGGCCAATAGGCGGTACTATCGGGGCCATTATCGGCCAGCAAGTCGACCAGAATATCCTGTTCAAGCCAAAAGGGCGTGAGGGGCCACGGTTGCAGGAACTGGCGGTGCAGACGTCGAGCTATGGCTCCCAAGTTCCCCGGATCTACGGGAAGATGCGCGTCGCCGGGACCGTGATCTGGGCAACAGACCTTAAAGAGACGCGCAGCCGCGAGGGCGGTGGCAAGGGACGCCCGAGCACGGCTATCTATAGCTATTCCGCCTGTTTCGCTGTTGCTCTGTCTAGTCGTGAGATCAAAAACATCGGCCGAATATGGGCGGACGGGAAAATTTTCCGGGGAGCCGCCGGAGATTTCAAGACGGAAACGGGATTTGCCTTTCATCCCGGTGGCGAAGGGCAGCTTGTCGACGGCCTGATGGCTAGTGCGGAGGCGACTGACGGGACACCCGCCTATCGCGGTCTGGCGCTGGCGGTTTTCGAAGACATGGATTTGACGGAATATGGCAACCGGATCCCGTCGCTGACCTTTGAGGTGATCGCCGACGATGGTTCGGTGACAATTGCCGATGTGGTTCGGGATGTTTCGGGGCAGAGGATCGCGTTGTCATCGGAAGAAACGGTGATTGGATATGCTGCTGGGGGACAAGATCAGCAGGCGGCTTTGCGGCCGTTGACGGACTCTATCCCGTTGTCATTCTCATCTGATCCTGTCGCCATTGACCGTATTGGAG
This sequence comes from Parasphingorhabdus sp., assembly GCF_039939955.1. Taxonomy (GTDB): domain Bacteria; phylum Pseudomonadota; class Alphaproteobacteria; order Sphingomonadales; family Sphingomonadaceae; genus Parasphingorhabdus. The sequence goes on from NZ_JBDVHS010000003.1 coordinate 131,589, forward strand.
CAGAAGTGCGTGCTTGCGCAGATGCTTCCTCTGCCCTGACAATTGGTGGTGATTTTGTCCGAATGGCTGACCGGCGCGAAGCCGCTGCGCCCGAAAGGCGCACGGCATCTGTCGCGCTGGCTCCTCGGCACGTGTCGATCCGCTATTATGACCCGTTGCGTGACTATCAGACTGGTATCCAGTCGGCGCTGCGTCCCGGAACCGGGCGGATTGCCCTTGTCCAAGATTTTCCGGCAGCGATTTCAGCGGAGGAAGCCAAGAAAATGGCCGCAGTGGCCTTATGGTCTGAATATGACGAGCGCTCGACTTTGCATGTTTCCGTGCCGATGGGCAGCCGTTCCTATCGACCGAATATGTTGGTCGAATTTGATTCTTTTGCTGGTCTTTGGCGCATTCGGGAATGCGAAATTGGTCTTGGTATCGCGCAACTTCTGCTCACCCGAGCAAGCACCAGCAAAAACCCGGCCTCAATCGACTCGGAACAGGGTCGCATTGTGTCGGATTCCGATCTGCGTGCGGGATTGACGCGCCTCGTGTTGGTTGATTTGCCATTTGCTATAGATATGCCGACGGCTGTGCCGGACTCGCCTAAGCTCTATGCCGCCGCCGCTGGCGATTCCGGATGGCGAAGCGCGCAACTATTTGGACTGGGATCAGATGACACGCCCGGAGAATTTATTGGGCAGATACCGGCTCCCACCATCATAGGGCTCACCTTGGGCGCGCTTGATTCTGCAAATCCAGCTTTGCTTGATCAGGTTAATCATATCGATGTGGAACTGCAGAATCACTCGATGGTGCTGACGCATGCTAATGATTCACAACTGTTGGCGGGACGCAATATCGCCTTGATCGGTATGGAAATCGTCCAATTTTCTGGCGCCTTGCCGCTTGGACATGGCCGTTTTCGCTTGTCTCGATTGATACGCGGGCTTGGCGGCACGGAGGCTGCGATAGATCGACATAGTAGTGATGAAGATTTTGTCTTACTCGATGCGGCTTCCATGCTGGAGGTCAGTTCTGCCGTCTATTCTCCTTTTTCTCCCACGACGATCTATGCGCTGGGGCGAGATGATCTTACGCCTGTTGCAGCTACAATTGCGTCACCTGGGAGAGCCTTGATGCCATGGTCTCCTGTGCATCCGACCTGGAATTTTCTGGAAAATGGAGATCTTGAGCTCGGCTGGACCAGAAGATCTCGCGCGGGAGCCATTTGGCCCGACCATGTCGAGGTGCCGTTGGCGGAAGAGGCCGAGAAATATCGCATCGAGCTGGCAGCGGAGGATGGTTCGGTAACACCGATTTCATTGGTCTCGAACGTACGGAAAGTCACAGCGACTTCTACTCAAATTCAGTCGCTTCTATTGAGTGATATCAATCACTTGAATGTCAAAATCCACCAAACCGGTGCTTATGGCCTTTCAGAGGCGCTGGCCTTTGAAATTTCGATTTGAAACCGTCCCAATGCAAATTCTGGAATATATAGGGAATAAGAAACATGGCGATATTAGAGACTCCAAGGTTTGAACTACCGCTGCTTGCTGTCGGACAGGCACATAAGGAGTTATTTCACAATGAGGCTCTCGCACGCATCGATTTTCTGGCTCATCCCATAGCGCAAGCGATCGAGACCGATCCGACGGCATTGTCGCCGGTTTCTGGTCAATCTTGGCTGGTAGGAACAGATGCTACAAACGATTGGTTGGGGCATGATGATGAGATTGCGGGTTGGTCGGGAAATGGTTGGCTCTTTATTCCGCCCCTGACGGCGATGCAGGTCTATATTGAAACGATGGATAAATTTGCGATCTATCGCGGTGGCTGGCAATTGGCAGAAGCGGTCGAAAGCCCCTTGGCAGGTACTATCGTTGATAGTGAAGCGCGGGCGGCTATCGATTCGATATTGGATGTTCTTCAAACACAAGGGATTCTTTAAAGTCTGGCCTATGAAATTGATTCTAAAGTACTGTTGGAGAAACGATTTTACATATTCAATCGAGTTTCAAGGATATTTTTAGAGCCAAATCCCGAAAATGGCGACATTTTCGCAACAGTTCTGCGATTTGGCTGCTTGCACTGATTGGAGCGAGGGGCTAGAAAGCGGCGTGAATTTAGAACCTAAATGAGAAGGGGAATATAAATGCGGAAGCTTGCCTTAGGAATGGCGCTTGCCTCCACAGCGCTCGCAACACCTGCTCTGGCTCGTGATGACCAGTGGTATGTTGGTGTTGAGGGTGGTGCGATGGTCGTCCAAGACGTCGATCTCGACATTGCTGGAATTACTGACACTGCGTCTATTAGTCATGACGCAGGTTATGATTTTGATGGGATAGTTGGTTATGATTTTGGATCATTCCGGCTTGAAGCTGAAGTTGGCTACAAACAAGCCGGCGCTAAAGACATTGTTGGCGCTGGCCCTGTAACCGGCGGAGCGCCGATCCCTGGATTAGGAAATCCTGGGAATGCTGGCTATAATTTCCCGACAAACGGCGACGTCAATGCGCTCAGCTTCATGCTGAACGGTTTGGTTGATTTTGGCGATGACGATGGAATCCAGGGTTTTGTTGGCGGCGGCGTTGGTGTTGCTCGCGCAGAACTTACCAATGTGATTGAAGGTCCTTGGTTGGATGATTCTGATACTGGTTTTGCTTGGCAGGCCCTTGCTGGGGTTCGCGCTCCATTGAGCGGTAGCTGGGATATTGGCTTGAAGTATCGTTTCTTCAAAGTATCCGGTGTTGATTTGGTCGATTCGATCGGTCGTGATGTTTCAACCGATCTGACAACCCACTCTCTTTTGGGTAGCTTGATCTACAACTTCGGCGGCGAACCAGCGGCACCACCTCCGCCACCGCCTCCACCACCGCCTCCACCACCACCGCCTCCACCACCACCACCACCGCCACCAGCGGCAGTGTGTGCGCCTGGCCCTTACATTGTGTTCTTTGACTGGGATCAGTCGGATATCACACCGGAAGCGGCTTCGGTTCTCGACAATGCGGTTACCGCATATGGCGATTGTGGTTCGGCTCAGGTCATGTTGGCTGGTCACGCTGATAAATCTGGCTCTGCCAGCTACAATGTCGGTCTGTCTCAGCGTCGTAACGAAGCTGTACGTGCGTATCTTGGATCGCGCGGCATCAGCGACGATGCTGTCTCGAGTGAAGCCTTCGGTGAATCGCGTCCACGCGTTGAAACCGCAGACGGCGTTCGCGAACCGCAGAACCGTCGTGTTGAAGTTATGTACGGACCTGGTTCCGGTAACTAATACCAACATACGATCAAATTTTGAAAAAGGGCTGGTCTTCGGACTGGCCCTTTTTTTGTCCGGTCTAGATGAACAGGCTGAACCGAATGAATTGCCATTTGGCCGTTGTTCAAGAAAATTTATGAAATGCCCGGCCTGAGAAGCTGCAACGATACTGCCGTCAAAAGAGCAACGGATCGTTCTATCTACAAGATTGGTGAACCCTATGCGGACATCTCGGTATCACTATAGGCGTACGAAATCGTGCCTTGGTGTCCAAAAAGCTACCCGGTCAAAATATTCTCTGATTTTTAGTTCAGCAGGCTTTCAAACAATTGCAGCCCATCCGTTCCACCATGTTTGCTGTCGATGGCACGTTCGGGATGCGGCATCATCCCGAGGACATTCCCTGCTTCATTGATGATACCGGCAATGTTCCGCGAAGATCCGTTGATATCGTTCCGATATCGGAAAACCACCCGGTCTTCATTCTCCAACCGATCCAGCGTTTCACTGTCGGCAAAGAAGTTTCCATCATGGTGGGCTACCGGGATCGAAATGGATGTATTTTTCGTATAGCGGGATGCGAAGATATTGTCCGTGTTGGCGATATCAAGCTGGACATCTTTGCAGACAAAATTGATGTTGCTGTTCCGCATCAACGCTCCGGGCAATAGTCCCGTTTCGGTTAAGACCTGAAACCCGTTGCACACTCCCAATATCTTGACGCCACGCTCCGCGGCTTCAATCACTGGTTTAATGATGTTGGAACGCGAAGCCATGGCACCGGACCGCAGATAGTCTCCATAGGAAAAGCCGCCAGGAATGGCGATGACATCCAGGTCAGACGGAAGTTCGCTATCCCCGTGCCAGACCATATGAGGCTTTCGACCCGAAACACTTTCCAAAGCGACGGCCATGTCACGGTCGCAATTGGAACCAGGAAAGACGATCACTGCCGATTGCATCAGGACGTAGTCTCCAAAGCCTTGTCGGATATTTCGATTTCATAATTTTCGATGACGGTGTTGGCGAGCAGCTTTTCGCACATTTTTTCAATTTCTTCTTTGCTGACCGCGGGATCAACATCTAGCTCGATCAGCTTGCCGGCGCGCACGTCATTCACACCCGAAAAGTCCAGGCTTTCCAGCGCATGATGAATGGCTTTGCCCTGAGGGTCTAATACGCCATTTTTCAGCGTTACAAATATTCTGACTTTCATCCTTGCGCCCTCGCGTTGTTCGCCGTGAATATCGCCCTGCTATAGCGCCAAGATTAGCCGGGGCAAGAGCAAGAACGAAAATTGAAAAAGCTAGGCCACCGTTTGGTACCGCATGGCCATATTCGGTGGCTAGCGAATTGGTCGTCAGCTTTCAGAGTTCGACCTTCAGTGCGCCCGCCCTCCCTATGATTTCACTATTTTCCGCGCTTCTTTCGTTCGCTGTTCAGGTCGAGCACTTCGCTGACACCTTCTGGAAACAGACCCAGACGGCGGGCAACTTCCTGATAGGCTTCGGCTTCGCCGCCGAGATCGCGGCGGAACCGGTCCTTGTCGAGCTTTTCGTTGGTTTCAATGTCCCAAAGACGGCAGCCGTCTGGACTAATTTCGTCGGCAAGGATGATCCGTGAAAAATCCCCTTCGAAAATTCTGCCAAATTCAAGTTTGAAATCAACCAGCTTAATGCCAATGCCTGCGAACATTCCGGCTAAGAAATCATTGATCCGGATCGCCATTGCGGAAATATCCTGCATTTCCTCTTGGCTGGCCCAACCAAAACAGGCGATATGCTCTTCAGCGACCAGCGGATCGCCGAGCGCATCATCCTTATAGCAATATTCCAGCAAAGTGTGCGGAAGTGGCTTGCCTTCTTCAATGCCGAGACGCTTGGTTAGAGATCCGGCCGCGACATTGCGGACGATCACTTCAATCGGAACAATCTCGACCTGCTTGACGAGCTGCTCCCGCATATTGAGGCGCCGGATGAAGTGACTGGGGATGCCGATATGCCCGAGCAACGTGAAAATATGCTCGCTGATGCGATTGTTGATCACGCCTTTGCCGTTGATCGTGCCTTTTTTCTCGGCGTTAAAAGCCGTGGCATCATCCTTAAAATATTGAATGATGGTGCCGGGTTCTGGGCCTTCATAGAGTATCTTGGCCTTGCCTTCATAAATTTGGCGACGACGGGACATTGCTTGGTTCCACTTCGCAAAGAGTGCGACAAAAAATCATGCCCCGATTGTTCGAATCATGGTGGATTGAACGGACCGGGGCAACCGAGCCTTCCTATATGCGAAAGCGGCTTGCGGCGCAATCAATCCCGTTTCATGATGGGGCAACCGAATTCTTGGAATGAATGCGAGCGCGATGACCCAATATGCCAGAAAAATCGTCACTGCGGCGGCCTTAACCGCTCTGATGGCGACAATCACCGTGGCCTTGCTGAGCCTGGCAGGTCCTAGCTGGACGCGCTTCCTTCCAGCCAGTTGCATGGAAACCAGATGTTTCTGCGAAATACCAAGGCCGGGGACAATATTGTTGCAGCCCGCCAATAGTCTGTCTTCTTTTGGCTTTGTCTTCGCCGGTTTCCTCATGATCTTGCTGGCCCGGTCGCGTGACTGGTGGTCGGCTTTTCCGCCCTTGTCGGCAAAAATACTCGGGGTGTCCGCGATCATTGTTGGAATTGGTTCCTTAATGCTTCACGCGACGCTGACATTATGGGGGCAGTTTTTCGACGTGCTGGGCATGTATTTGATCAGCGGGTTCTTTTTGATCAGCGCGCTTTCGAAATGGCGCAACATCCCGGACCGACGCGCAATGATCTATTATGCGCTGCTTTGCGCGGTGCTTGTCGCAATTCTATATATGATGCCGGAGGTACGCCGCTGGCTTTTCGCCGTCGTTCTTATGGCGGCCATCCTATTGGAACTTGTTTTCGCAAGGCCTCTGCGCCCTCAGGTCCAGACCGGCTATTATATCGCCGGGTTGATCGCAAACACCGTCGCCTTCACGATATGGAATCTCGACCAGAACGGCCAGCTTTGTGCGCCTGAAAGCCTGTTGCAGGGGCATGCGATCTGGCATGTACTGGGTGCCGTCGCCTTATGGTTTGCATTTCTCTACTATCGCAGCGAACAACCCGTCACCGATGGTTCCAGCCGTTAGCGGATCATTCCACCGACGGAAAATATGGTTCGGAGGCCAGGGGAGCACAATCTGCAAACCATTTCATCGGATGGCGCTGTGGTACGCGAGTGATGAACGCGCCCGTTGCTGGGCTATACCAGACCGCGTTGAAACTGCCGTCGGTTTTTAACGTGGCGCGCCAGCTGACCGCTTTTTCGGTGCCGCCAAAGCGTTCCCGCCGCGGATGATCCGCTGCTGCTTCCCCCATCACATCGAGATTGATGACAAAATCGGAGAGCTGCGCCTCAACGATATTGCCATTACGGACCGCCACCCAGACCGGTGTTGCAATATGCTCGATGGTCTGACTGGGGTCGCTGCTGCGCCTTGCGCCCCATCCGATACGAATCTGGCACCCATTGCGTATTGCGGAAACAAGGCCATAATTGTGGCCGGCGATCACATCGCCATCCTTGTCGTGTTGGAGAACCACATGCCATGTTTCTGCATGGGCCATGGTCGCAGCGAACGGCAGAGCCAGGGTAAGAAGCAGGGTTTTTAGAAATGTCGATTGCTGCATCATTGTCGATAAATAGCAGAATTTGAAGACACGCTCAAACTTCCCTCTACCAACCCTGAATCCACCCTGCTATCGCCTTGCTCATGAGTGATGTAACCGAAGCTCCACCTGAAGAGCCTGAAGATGAATTTGATGCCATTGTAGAAGCACCGTTTGATGCGGCGCTTTCCGAGCGGTATCTGATTTATGCGATGTCGACGATCACTGCGCGGTCGTTGCCGGACTTACGCGATGGTCTGAAACCAGTGCACCGCCGCCTCTTGTGGGCGATGCGTTTGCTGAAGCTTGACCCATCGCAAGGCTACAAGAAATGCGCCCGTGTGGTCGGTGATGTGATCGGTAAATATCACCCGCACGGCGATCAATCGGTTTATGACGCGATGGTCCGCCTCGCTCAGACTTTCTCGCTGCGCTATCCTCTGGTCGACGGGCAGGGGAATTTTGGTAATATCGACGGCGATAATGCTGCGGCCTATCGCTACACCGAAGCCCGGCTGACACGCACGGCGATCGAGCTGATGCACGGTCTGGATGAAAATGCTGCTGATCTAAAACCGACCTATAATGGCGAAGACGAAGAGCCCGAGGTCATGCCGGGGCTATTCCCGAACCTGCTCGCCAACGGTGCCAGCGGGATTGCGGTGGGCATGGCGACCAGCATTCCGTCCCACAACGTCCACGAGGTTATCGATGCAGCGACGCTGCTGATCGATTCCCCCAAGGCTGAACATTCCGAGATCATGGAGATTATCAAAGGCCCCGATCTTGCGACGGGCGGCACTTTGGTTGATCCCAAATCAGTAATCGATGCCGCCTATGAAAGCGGACGCGGCGCGATGCGGGTGCGTTGCAAATGGGAGAAAGAAGACGCCGAGGGACGTGGCGCGTGGCAGATTGTCGTCACCGAAATTCCCTATCAGGTGCAGAAGGGCAAGCTGATCGAGCAGATCGCCCAGATTATTGCCGACAAAAAACTCCCGATTCTCGCCGATATTCGCGACGAGTCCGATGAACAGGTTCGGATTGTTCTCGAACCCAAAAACCGCGCGGTCGATCCCGATGATTTGATGAACGCCTTGTTCCGCATGTCGGATCTGGAAAATCGCTTTTCCCTTAACATGAACGTGCTCGACAAGGATCGAGTGCCCAAAGTCATGGGTATCGGTGAAGTGCTGAAGCACTGGATTGTCCATCAGATTGAAGTGCTGGTTCGTCGTTCGCAGCATCGGCTCGACAAGATCGATTCCCGGCTTGAGCTGCTCGAAGGCTATATCATTGCCTATCTCAATCTCGACCGGGTGATCGAGATTATCCGTAATCATGATGAACCCAAGCCGATGCTGATGGACGAGTTCGACCTGAACGACCGTCAAGCAGAAGCGATCCTCAACATGCGTCTGCGGTCTTTGCGCAAGCTGGAAGAGATGGAGTTGCGCAACGAGCGGGACAAGTTGCTTGAGGAACGCGATGGGCTGGAAAAACTGATCGAGAGCCCGGCGCGCCAGAAGACGCGGCTCAAAAAAGATCTCGCCGCGATGCGCAAGCTTTACGCCGAGGATACAGAATTGGGTGCCCGGCGCACGATGCTGATAGAGGCAGCACCGGCGCGAGAAATCTCGCTGGAAGCCTTTATCGAGAAAGAGCCGGTGACCGTGATCATGTCGCAGCGCGGCTGGATCAAGGCGATGAAAGGCCATGCCGATCTTTCTGCGCCGGACAGCTTCAAATTTAAAGAAGGCGACGGTCCGAAATATGCCTTCCATGCGCAGACGACCGACAAGCTGTTGATGTGCTGCGACAATGGACGCTTCTACACCATCGGTGCCGACAAGTTACCTGGCGCGCGCGGTTTTGGCGAACCGGTCGGATCTATGGTCGATCTGGAGGCTGGCGCTGAACCGATTGCCCTGATGGTCGCGGATATGAAGGCAAAACTATTGCTCGCTTCCACTTGGGGGCGCGGCTTCGTGGCGAATATTGCCGATGTCGTTGCTGAAACGAAGAAGGGCCGCCAGGTCGCCAATCTCAAAGGCGATGCGCGCCTTTTGGTTGTGCGTCCGGTTCCCGAAGGCGCGGATCATGTGGCTGCCATTGGCGAAAACCGCAAACTGGTCGTCTTCTCCCTCTCCGAAATGCCCGAAATGGCAAAGGGGCAGGGCGTGATGTTGCAACGTTATAAGGATGGCGGACTGTCGGATGCGACGGTGTTCAAATTGGAAGAAGGCCTTAGCTGGGCAATGGGCGGCGACAGCGGCCGCACAAGGACCGAGAATGACCTGACCATGTGGCGGGTTGCGCGCGGCGCGGCTGGGCGCTTGCCACCAACCGGATTCCCGAAGAACGGCAAGTTTGATTGATAGCTGTTCCCTTCGCTGTGAAGGGGAGAGTGCGTCGACATTTCGAGATATTGCCAAGTAGCAATATCAAAACATGTTTGCGCAATCCTGCCTTACGCCTTAGCCTGATCGGCAATAAAAAAAGGGGGAGGCTAGCATGTCGGATAATAGTCCAGACGCGCCCGAACAGGACGCGAAGACCAGTGATGCAGAAAAGGCTTATTGGTCGGCCAATATCCGTTTGCTCTGGACCTTGATGAGCATCTGGTTCGTCGTTTCCTTTGGTGCAGGCATATTGTTCCGCGACTTTCTCGATCAATTTGCGATTGGCGGCTATCCGCTCGGTTTCTGGTTCGCGCAGCAGGGATCAATCTATGTCTTCATCCTGCTGATCCTCTTTTACAGTGTCCGGATGAAGCGGATTGAACGCCAATATGATCTTGATGATTGAGCGCGGCTGATATGGAAACCCAGACACTCATCTATATTTTCGTTGGCCTGTCCTTCGCTCTCTATATCGGTATCGCCATAGCGTCGCGGGCCGGTTCGACCAAGGAATTTTATGTCGCGGGCGGCGGGGTTAATCCGGTGGTCAATGGCATGGCGACAGCGGCGGACTGGATGTCGGCGGCGAGCTTCATTTCCATGGCCGGGATCATCGCTTTTTCCGGCTATGACGGATCGGTCTATCTGATGGGCTGGACCGGTGGCTATGTGATGCTGGCCTTATTGCTCGCGCCCTATCTCCGGAAGTTCGGCCAGTTTACGGTGCCCGATTTCATTGGCACGCGCTACTATTCCAAGGCCGCCCGCGTGGTTGCGGTCATCTGTCTGATCTTCATCAGTTTCACCTATATCGCCGGGCAGATGCGCGGCGTCGGCATTGTATTTTCCCGCTTCCTCGATGTCCCGATTACCCTGGGCGTGATCATCGGCATGGGCATTGTCTTTGTCTATGCCGTGCTCGGCGGGATGAAGGGCATTACCTATACGCAGGTTGCGCAATATTGCGTGCTGATCTTCGCTTATATGGTCCCGGCTTTCTTCATCAGCTTCCTGATCACCGGCAATCCGGTGCCGCAACTGGGACTGGGCTCCACGGTCAATGACGGCTCGGGACTTTATGTGCTGCAGAAGCTCGATCTGGTGCTGCAGGATATGGGCTTTGGTGCCTATACCGATGGCAGCAAGTCGATGATCGATGTCTTCTGTATCACCGCGGCTTTGATGATCGGGACGGCTGGTCTGCCGCATGTGATTGTCCGGTTCTTCACCGTTCCCAAAGCATCCGACGCGCGCAAGTCGGCAGGCTGGGCGCTGGTCTTCATTGCGCTGCTCTACACCACCGCGCCTGCGGTCGGCGCCTTTGCGCGGCTTAACTTCATCGATAGCGTACAGAATACGGAATATGCCGAGGCGCCCGCATGGTTCAAAAATTGGGAGAGCAATGACCTGATCGCCTGGCGCGACAAAAATGGTGATGGCAAAATGCAACTGGGTAAGGGTGAACCTTTCAAAGGTGCACCCTTATTTGCCGAAGAAGCCGGCACCAACGGCGAACGGATCGTGCAGAATGAGGCGGCGGACGACAATGTGAACGAGGTCTATGTCGACCGCGATATCATGGTGCTTGCCAATCCGGAGATCGCCAATCTGCCCGGCTGGGTGATTGCATTGGTCGCTGCGGGCGGGCTGGCAGCAGCGCTATCAACGGCGGCGGGGCTGCTGCTCGTTATCTCATCGTCGATCAGCCATGATTTGCTCAAGAAAACATTCCGGCCCAAGATCACCGAAAAGGGAGAGCTGTTGGCCGCGCGACTGGCGGCAACCGCAGCGATTGTCGTGGCGGGCTATTTGGGCATCTATCCGCCCGGCTGGGTCGCGCAGGTGGTGGCCTTCGCCTTTGGCTTGGCCGCCGCATCTCTGTTCCCGGCGATCTTCATGGGTATCTTCTCCAAACGGATGAACCGCGAAGGCGCGATTGCCGGTATGGTGACCGGTCTGACCTTCACCTTCCTCTATATCGGCTGGTTCAAACTCTGGTCGCCGGAAAGCAATGTCGCGGCGAACTGGCTGTTCGGGATATCACCCGAAGGCATTGGTGTGATTGGGATGCTGTTAAATTTCGTGGTGGCGATTGCGGTCGCGAAATTCACCAATGGTCCACCGAAGGAGATCGGTCAGCTGATTGATAATATCCGGGTACCGCGGAGCAGTTAGCGGTTTAAATGACCCAAAAAGTCAGCGTTTTTTGGCAATTTTGAGCTTGTCCGACTTGGCGCGTTTTTTGATTGATTCTTCGCTGCGGGTCAGGGCTTTGGAAATGGCTTTGAGGGTCATTCCTTTTTTCGCAAAGGCATGAAGCTTTTGGATCTCTTCGCTGTTCCAAGGCTGTTTATGGCGTTCGAAATGTTCTTTCATGGCCCCCGCTTACCAGATTATCGCCTTCATGCACCCGATATAGCGTTGGATGGATGGCAACGGCAGTTTTTGATCTTGTCTAAAGTGGGGTTTGCATGATCTCGCTTCTCCGCTAGCCAGCAACGGATATTTTAAAAGGGACCCAATGATGCAGTTTGATGATGTTATCTTCGGCCGCCGCAGTACGCGCGGATATTTGGATAAGCCGGTACCAAAAGAGCTGATCGAGGAAATATTGAAGCTGGCGATGCGCGCGCCATCTTCGATGAATACACAACCCTATAATTTCTATGTCATCACCGGTGAGCCGCTGGAAAAAATCCGGGCCGGCAATACTGAGCGGATGTTGGCCGGTGTCCCGCAATCGCGGGAATTTCGAACGGGTGAAGCTTTTGCCGGTGCGCATCGCGAGCGGCAAATTGGCGTGGCAAAACAGCTTTTTGGCGCGATGGGGATCGAACGTGATGACAAGGACGCGCGGCAGGATTGGGTCATGCGCGGTTTTCGTCAGTTTGATGCGCCGGTATGCGTCATCATCACCTACGATAAAGTGCTGGACGGCAGTGACGATACGCCGTTCGATTGCGGTGCCGTCGCGACGGCTCTGGTGAATGCGGCCTGGTCACGCGGCCTGGGTACCGTCATCAACAGCCAGGGTATCATGCAATCGCCCGTGGTTCGGGAACATGCCGGGATTGCCGATGATCAGGTGATCATGAAAAGCATCGCGCTTGGTTGGCCGGATGAGACATTTCCGGCAAACGCGGTGGTGTCGACACGCAAGCCGGTTCAGGAAGCAGCGGTTTTCGTCGGTTTTGACGGCTAGCGGTTCAACCGCCCCTCAATCAACGCATCAACCACGCTCGGGTCTGCCAGTGTCGATGTGTCACCCAGCGCGCCAAAATCATTTTCGGCAATTTTGCGCAAGATACGCCGCATGATCTTGCCGGAACGGGTTTTGGGCAGTGCTGGTGTCAGGTGGAGATGGTCCGGCGTAGCAATCGGGCCGATTTCTGTGCGGACGTGGCCGCGCAACTCGGCAACCAGCGCATCGGACGTCTCAACGCCCGCGTTCATCGTGACATAGCAATAAATGCCCTGTCCCTTGATATCATGCGGATAGCCGACGACGGCAGCCTCTGCGACCTTGGGATGGGATACCAGTGCGGATTCAACCTCTGCGGTGCCCATGCGGTGCCCGGAGACGTTGATGACATCGTCTACCCGTCCGGTAATCCAGTAATAATCATCAGCATCGCGCTTGCAGCCGTCACCGGTGAAATATTTGCCCTTGTAGGTGCTGAAATAGGTTTGGATGAACCGTTCATGGTCGCCATAGACGCTGCGCGCTTGGCCCGGCCAGCTGGCAGTGATGCAAAGATTGCCATCCGTTGCACCATCCAGAACACCGCCGTTGCCATCGACGAGCTGCGGCTGGATGCCGAAAAATGGTTTGCCGGCGCTGCCCGGCTTCATGCCATGGGCGCCGGGGAGGGTGGTGATCATCACGCCGCCGGTTTCGGTCTGCCACCAGGTGTCGATGATCGGTGATTTTCCTTCGCCGACTACATCATAATACCAGCGCCAGGCTTCCGGGTTGATTGGTTCACCGACCGTACCGAGCAAGCGGATGGAAGAACGGTCATGCGCCTTCACCGGTCCATCGCCTTCGCGCATCAGCGCACGGATGGCGGTTGGGGCCGTGTAGAAGATATTGACCTTATGCTTTTCGACCACTTCCCAGAAACGGCCGAAATCGGGATAGTTGGGAATACCCTCGAACATCAGTTCGGTCGCGCCGTTCAGCAGCGGGCCATAGACGATATAGCTGTGTCCGGTGACCCAGCCGATATCGGCGGAACACCAGAAAACCTCGCCAGGTTGATAGTCGAATACATAGTGAAAGGTGGTCGCGACCCAGACGGCATAGCCGCCGGTCGTGTGTAGCACGCCCTTGGGTTTGCCGGTCGATCCCGATGTGTAGAGGATGAAGAGAGGGTCTTCTGCATTCATCGGTTCGCACGGGCAATCCGCTGGCACATCTGTCTGTAGATCATGATAATAATGATCGCGCCCGGCGGTCATCGCGATATCGCTATCGGTATGGTTGATCACCAGCACCGCATCGACCGATACTTTCTCCAAGGCGGCATCGACATTGGCCTTGAGCGGGACTGGCTTGCCACCCCGCAGGCCACCATCCGCGCAGATCACGAACTTGCTGTCGCAATCCTCGATCCGGCCAGCCAGTGCATCGGGAGAGAAACCGCCGAAAACCACGCTGTGGATCGCACCAATCCGGGCACAGGCTAGCATTGCAATCGCGCCTTCGGGGATCATCGGCATATAGATGGTCACCCGGTCGCCCTTTTGGACACCCAGTTTCTTCAAGCAATTGGCCATTTTGATGACCTCTGCCAGCAACGCGGCATAGGTGATCGTGCGGCCAGCAGACTTCGGATCATCGGGCTCAAAGGTCAGCGCTGTAACATCGCCTTTGCCGGCGGCGACATGACGGTCCACCGCATTGTGGCAGATGTTGAGCACGCCATCTTCATACCATTTGATGGAGACAGGATCGTATGACCAATTGGATATTTTTGTCGGTGCCGTCAGCCAATCGAGACGCTCCGCCTGATCCGACCAGAAGCCGTCAGGATTGGTGATGCTTTGCTGATAGAGGTGGTCATAGTCCGCTGATGTGCAATGGGTGGATGCGTCGTTGCGCGGTGACGCGATCAGCTCGACCAAGTCCTTTTGTCCCGCATTGTCTGTCCCGGCACTGTTCGTCATTGTCCGTCATCTCCTGTTTCGGCTCTTGTTCGGGATAGTTTCCCCGCCGCAAATATCAATCCTGTCACTATTGCCTATGACTGAGAGGTTAAATCCTGCTCTTCGACAAATTTTTTGATCCACGTCTCATCCGGAAAACCCTGCGCAATCCATGCCGCCTCTATTTTTGCCAAAGTCTGAGCGACAATCGGACCGGGGGTCAGGCCCCGTTCGATTAAATAGCCGCCTGTGAGCGGGAATGTTGGCACTTGCCAGTCTTTGAGCTGAGCGAGAAGGTCGGGCAGAGCCCCGTCATCGGCAAAGAGGAGGGCGATATCGCGAGCCGCGCCCAAATGGGTGCGATAAGCAAGGGCGCGGATGTCCGCTAGATTGGCACCGCGTTTTTCTGCGCCCACGCTAAAATCGGGTATATGGCGCTCGGCGATCGCCCTTTGCATTTTTTTCGAAAGCTTCAGACTCTTGGCAATGCGGCTGGCTTTTTCTGCGTCTTTGGGAAGCAGGGCAACCAGTCGGCGGATTGCAGTCGGCTTAATCTGTAGTCGTTCTTCCCGCGCGACGATCTGGTCCAGAAAATCTCCCGCATGTTCGTCAATTTCTTCGACAATATGGTCAAAAATCCCGGTGCTTTGCATCTTGCTGATGGCAAATTTCGGATCTGTCGTGCTGAGCAGCTTTAACAGTTCGTCCGCCACCCGCTCACGGGACAGGGTTTCAAGCTTTTCTGCAGCGGCGGTGCAGGCATTAAATGCCTCTTCGTCGACCTGCTGCTGCCCAAAACGTGCCAGAAAACGGAAATAGCGCATGATCCTGAGATGGTCTTCCGCGATCCGTTCCCCGGCGGAACCGATGAAGCGGATCCGGAGATGTTCAAGGTCGTCTAGTCCATCGAAATAGTCGAATATTTCCAGTGTCTGTGGATCGGCAGAGAGCGCGTTGATCGTAAAGTCCCGGCGCGCGGCATCTTCCTGCCAGTCATCGCTAAAGGCCACTGTCGCTCGCCGTCCATCGGTTGAAACATCGCGGCGTAGGGTTGTGATCTCGACGGGTCCGTCGGGCAGCACAGCGGTGACCGTGCCATGCGCGATTCCGGTCGGAACAACCTTGATCGACGCGGCCTTGAGACGTTCCATCACATCGTCCGGTAGCAGGGGCGTAGCAATGTCCACGTCCTTTACCTCTCGGTCTAACAACGTGTCTCGCACAGCACCCCCGACAAAGCGTGCCTTTTGATCCAGAGCGGCGATCAGAGCCGCGAGGCCCCGTCGGTTGGCCCAGTCTGTAGGTGGCATTCTCATGACGCCCAGCCTAGTCTTTTTTCCAGATTGTTCAAAATACCGGCGGTAATTCCCCAGATACGGTAATCCTGCCAGTATATCTCGTAATAATGCCGTTTGCGTCCGTTCCATGTGCCTTCATGAACGGTCCGGTTCTTAGGGTCGAAGAGGAAATCGAGCGGTGCCTCGAACCAGCTTTCGACCTCGCTCGGGTCTGCAACAAAAGGCAGATCAGGCGGGATGACACTTAGCACCGGTTGGATATTATAGCCGCTGCCCGACTGGAAACGGTCCGTCATGCCAATGATATCCACATGGCTGCGATCCAGTGCGACTTCTTCATGTGCTTCGCGCAGCGCCGCATCGATGGCATCCGTGTCGCCGGGGTCAATCTTTCCACCGGGGAAGGCGACCTGTCCGGGATGGTTGCGCATATGCTGGGGTCGCTGGACGAATATCACGCCCGGATTGGGGCGGTCGGTCACTGCGATCAGCACAGCTGCATCGCGTAGCACCTTCTGGTCATCAATATGGTCGCGCTCGTTGTAGAGCAGATGATCGAGGTCATTTTCATGTCCTTGTACCAGCGCCTTTTCCAGTTGATCGCGCAGCGTCATGGTTGAGCCACCATCGGAAAGAAAATACCGGCAGACCATATGCCGACTGGGTCGGCATTTTCCGCCAGTGCCAGTTCGACAAGCTGATAATATACCGGACGGGCGAGTACCGCTTCCAGACCACCACGCACGTGTAGATAGGGTTGCGGCTTATCTGCGCCAAATCGCAGATGATGCTCGGCACCAGCGATCACCAGATGGTCGGTGTTCAACCGGAATGCTAATGTTCGTTCGGTACCTTTGCCATCGCTTTCCAATTCCACAGCGACGAATGGCGCATCATCGACGGCGATGCTCAATTTCTGATAGGGGGTGACCAACGCGTAGCTATCATCCGGCTCACGCCGCAAGATGGTGGAAAAAGCCCGGACCATTGCGGGCCGTTGGATCGGATCACCTTGGTGATACCAGGTCCCGTCTGCGGCTATACGCATCTCGCTATCGCCGGTGTCTTGCGGGTCCCACTGATCTACGGGCGGAAGTTTCTGGGATTCAGCCAGTTCGGCAATTTCCGCAAGGGAGAGTGAGGCAAGTTCGGGCGGCGGCGTATAGGGCATAGGACTGGCCTATTGCCCGCCGCCATTTCTGTAAAGCTTTAGACGCGCTATCTTGGCCAAGGGCCTAGCGTACCTGTTCTCGGCAAAGAAACATTGGGATTGGCGCGCACCAATAGCCGCGAGGGTTCCCATGGCCCGGGCAGCGTCCATTCCTGGGTGGCTTCTGCGGTAAAGTCGAAGAACCGCTCATAATATTCCGGGTCTCCGATCATCACCAATGGGAGCGGATCATTGGGCTGAATTTCCTTAAGAAGGGCTGCCATCATCGCCCGGCCAATGCCTTCGCGCTGGAAATCGGGATAGACCGCTACCGGACCGACCATGATCATCGGGTGCATTTTGCCGTCATCGTCGGTCAGGGCAATGGGCCAACATTGTATCGACCCGAGAAGCTCGTGCTTTTCTTCGTCCACGGCAGCGATTGACAGGCCTTCGAGCATATCCATGCCTTCGCGCAACTTATAGGCGGTGCGGTCGTGCCGGTCCTTACCAAAGGCGGCGTCAAGCAGGGCGTCGACAAGTTGCGGATCGATTTCGGCAAGAGGAATGATGCTGGTCAAGTCATGTGTCTCATATATCTGGAAAAGCGCGCGCTACTCCGCTTTACACTAAAAGTCGAGCCACTTAGGTTGCATTTGCATGATCGTGGAGCGCCAGCTAAAAGATTGATCTGATAAGGGAGTTTGTGTGTGACCGATCAAAATCAGACAAGCGAGCCATCCACCAGTGAAGCACCTCCGGTGTCTGCACCGGTGAAATCGGGACGGTTTGGTTCGTTGCGGCGAGATCCCAAAGGTTGGCTTGTTGCGCTGCTGGGCTTGGGTACACCGCTTGCCTATGTCATCGCCGCAGGCGGAAGTGCTGTTGGTTTTTGGGCTTGGCAAGAAGGTCTGGCGGCAGTGCCATGGATTGTTCTAACCGCCTTGCTCACGCTTATTCTCGCGATAGCTTTTGTCGTGTTCAACCGACGAAAAGGCCGCAAGACGCGCTGGCCGCTTTTGGGATTGGGTGTGCTCGGAACTCTTGGTTTTCTGGGCTATCTAATGCCTTACGCTACCGCCTATGTGACCCTTCCTGCTATCCACGACATTACCACTGATCTTGCCGATCCGCCGCAATTTACCGCTCTGACTCTGCGCGCCGACAATTGGGATGATATTCCGGGTGCGGATGACAGTGATATGCGCGGTATGAACCCTCGCCAGCGTTGGGCGACCGCACATCAAGACGCCTATTCCGATATCCGCTCGGTTCGTATCGATCAGCCGGTGGGCGTGGTCATCGAGAAAGCCAAGCGACTGGCAGAGGGCCGTGGCTGGAAAATTATCAGCGTCGATCCGGCTGCGGGTAATTTGGAAGCGACCGACACTGTATCGCTCTTCCGGTTTAAGGAAGATATTGTCATCAGAGCGCGTGCCGCCGAAAATGGGGCGGCCAGCATCATCGACATGCGGTCGGTCAGCCGCGTTGGAGCGCATGATCTCGGAATGAATGCAAAACGCATCCGCCAGTTTTTGAGCGATTTGTCGGGAACAACCACCGCGTCGCAATAGACCTGCTGAGAAAAGCTTAGCCGGTTGGCGTTAGTTTCAGCATTCGGCCACCTTCGCCATCTTCCAGCAGATAGATCGCTCCATCGGGCCCTTGTTCCACTTCGCGAATGCGATTTTCCATCGGGAAACGTTCGGCTTCCTTGGCGTTGTCGCCGTCGAAACTGACGCGGATTAGTGCCTGACTGGCGAGACCGCCGATAAAAGCATTGCCCTGCCACGCGGGAAACAGATCACCGGAATAGAAGATCAAACCACCCGGGGCGATGGTTGGCACCCAAGAGACTTTTGGCGCTTCAAATTCCGGACGGGTGTCGTGATTGGGAATGTTCCGACCATCATAATGATCGCCTTCGGAAACGATCGGATAGCCATAGTTGGTGCCGCGTTTGACAAGGTTTAGCTCATCGCCAGCGCGCGGCCCCATTTCCTGGTTCCACAACCGCCCTTTTCCGTCAAAGGCCAAGCCTAGAATATTGCGGTGACCCAGAGACCAGATTTCGGGAAGCGCGCCTTCCTGATCGACAAACGGATTGTCTTTGGGGATGCTGCCGTCCGGATAGAGTCTTACGACCTTACCGAGATTGGCTGCCATGTCCTGCGCGGGATCAAATTTTTGCCGGTCACCCGAACCAATGAACAGATATTGGCCATCGGGCGAAAAGGCGATGCGGTGAGAAAAATGCCCTTTGCCGGTCACTTTGGGCGTTTGCGTCCAGATGGTTTCAAGCTTCTCGAGCGCCGGTTTTGGACCATCGAGAACAAGCTTGGCGCGGCCAACCACAGCGCCCCGCGTGTCATTCGTTCCTTCTTCGGCCCAACTCAGATAGACCATATTGCTGGTGGCAAAATCGGGAGCAAGTACGATATCGCCGAAGCCGCCCTGACCACCATAGGCCACTGCGGGTATGCCGCTGATCTCGGTTTTCTGTCCTTGGGTATCGACCAGTTGCAATTTGCCTGCTTTTTCGCTCACCAACATGCGGCCATCGGGAAGGAAGGTCATCGCCCATGGTTCATCAAAGCTAGCAATTTCATCGGTTTCAAATGGCTTGCGGTCAACCGGAGAAATATCGGTTAGCTTTTGCACTTCTTCCGACGTGCTGCCCGTTGCCTGTGCATCGTCACCATTGGTGCAAGCGACCATCAGAAGTGCGGCTGAGAATGAAAGCCCGATATTTTTCATGAGATTCCCGTGTTTTATCATTAAATTGATTCCATCTGCCTTTAGAGCGTAGCATAAGGGAGTTGGGGTAAAATTCCTAGACCAATCCAAGGAAGATTCCCCAAGAGACGCCTTATTCACCGGATGCTTACGATTGTTGGTTAAAGGAGGCACAATGTTGGGACGAAAATCCAAGAGTGATGACCCGCGTCCGCAGTCGGCGGTCTCCCATGGTGTGGGGGTGGCCGGCTTGATCGGATTGGCCTCTTGGATATTGATCGCGCGGCAATATGGTCTGGACGGCGCCTATTTTGCATTGGCGGCTTGTTTGGCCTGTGCGGTGCCGATGGTGATTTGGTCGCTCCTGATGGACAAGGTGCATTTGCGCCCTTCCACAGGGATGGATTGGCGCAATCCGAAGCCCCTTAAGGAAACATTTGATGTCAGCCGGGTGAAGCTGGCGGGCCTATGGGCAACCTGGGGCATTATCGCGATCTTTTATTGTGTCGGACGCTGGTATTGGATGGGGCAATATCAATTTTCGATGCAAATTATGGAGATAGCAGCGCCCTGTCTGTTCCTATTGTCCATTCCTTATGTTCTATTCATGGATCGTTTTGCCATGGAACCGCGTGATGGTGCGTGGCATTTTGGCCAGTTGCTGACCGGCAGGAAGGGCGCGTTTGATCGCGAGGAAATATATCACCATCTGCGTGCTTGGGCGGTGAAGGGGTTTTTCCTCGCCTTCATGCTCTCGATCGTGCCCGGTGGTTTTGGCGATCTCGTCCGGCTTGATATCGATCAAATCATGGGAGATCCGGTGGCGATTGCACGCTGGCTGATTATCGCGATGTTTGTCGTCGACGTCCAATTTGCGACCATCGGATATTTGCTGACGATGAAGCCGCTCGATGCCCATATCCGCACCGCCAATCCCTATCTCGGTGGATGGGTCGCGGCGTTGATTTGCTATCCGCCGTTCATATTGATGGGAGAAAACGGCCCGCTCAACTATCATGTCAACACCGCCGATTGGGCCCATTGGCTCGACGGTCATGAGACTATTCTCTGGATTTGGGGCGGCATTTTGATTTTGCTCACCGCTGTCTATGCATGGGCGACCGTGGCCTTTGGCTTGCGCTTTTCTAATCTCACCCATCGCGGGATATTGACCCATGGCCCCTATAGCTGGACCAAGCATCCCGCCTATATCGCGAAAAATGCCTATTGGTGGCTTGCGACCATGCCGTTTCTGGTGACTTCGGGCAGCTTTACCGACTTTGTGCGCAACACGGTCCTGATGGCCGTGGTCAGCGGCGTCTATTATTGGCGGGCGAAGACCGAAGAACAGCATCTGCTCAGCGACCCCAAATATAAGGAATATGCCGAGTGGATGGACCGCAATGCACCGATCCCCCGGCTCCTGAATTGGGGCAAGCGGAAGATCGGTTGGTGGCCGGCAGACCCGGGACGCAAACCGGGGGTCTAGCTTGCTGAATAGCATTGTCGAAATCGGGCGTAGACGCTAGTCAAGCGCCATGACAGTGGTTGGATCAGACGGGAAGCACCGGTGCTTCGGCGGACAGGCGGGCAAGGAATTTTACGGTGACTATCATGACCATGAATGGGGGGTACCGGTCCATGATGACCGGTTGCTTTTTGAAAATCTGATCCTCGAAGGCGCACAGGCGGGTTTAAGCTGGGAGACAGTCTTGCGCAAACGCGATGGCTATCGCCGCGCGTTCCATGGTTTTGATATCGCACGCTGCGCTGCAATGGACGATGGTGAACTGGAAGCTTTACGGGATGATGCGGGGATTATTCGCAACCGGCTGAAAATATATTCGGTCCGCAAAAATGCGTTGGCTTTTCTCAATATTCAGGAAGAATTCGGCAGTTTCGATAGCTGGCTATGGGGTCATCTTGATGGTCCGGCACCGATCAACCGTCCCCAGCGTTTCTCTGACATGGCGAGCACCTCTCCGGTCAGTGATATCATCTCCAAAAACCTGAAGAAACGCGGTATGAGCTTCGTCGGCAGCACGATTATCTATGCCTATATGCAGGCGATCGGAATGACCGACGACCATCTCGCCGGATGCTGGAAAGCCTGATATTGTTGATCGTTTCTTAGGCTGATGCACCGATCAGTTCGGATTTTTAAGATAGGCAATCACATCTGCGCGTTGCTGCGCATTGGGCATGCCGGCAAAAATCATCTTGGTTTTCGGGATGACCCGCTGGGGTTTCTCGAGAAATTGGAACAGTTTTTCTTCCGTCCAGACGATACCGCTATCCCTGTTGGCGGGCGTATATTTGAAGCCGGCCACCGAGCCGGCGTCGCGGCCGACAATGTCCGCTAGCGACGGGCCGACGCGGTTCATCCCAGGGTCGACCACATGGCAGGTTCGGCATTGCATGAAGGCAGATTTACCAGCGGCCGCATCACCGGTCAGGCTTGCATATTCTACACCGTTTAACGTTGTGACATCATCAGCAGCCGGTGGGCCGCTATCGGCGGATGGAGCAGCTTCGGTCGTATTGGACGCGGGCTTTTCGGTTTCCGAACCACCGCCCGAACAGCCTACCGTCAAAAGCGATATAGCGGCTATGGCCGCTGCTGATTTCATCCGAACCATATTATCTTCCTATCGAATTGCCGATTGAAGGCCCCATCTGTCATTTCGGCTTTTGAGGATCAAGTCTTTCATCGGCCAGTCGCGCAAATAACGGGTCCCGATAGCTTAGGCGGGCCAGGAAAATGATAGACGATCTTCACCGGTCGTTTCCGAGGAAGCGGCATAGCGTCGTTCGATGATCGATCCATTGCCCTTATGATCGATCGCGACAATCGTGCTGCAACGTGTTCCATACACAGGATTATGGATGAATATCCCGGAACTTTCCGGCTCAAATTGGGTTGGCGGCTGGACAGCTTTGTCCTTCGTGGAGGGATAATTTGTCCGGTTGGCGAGCGCATCTAGCAATATTCCGGGGTCTTTCGAACCATTGTGGAGCCATTGTTCCAGCGCCGCATTGAGATGCTTTGCCTTCTGCCACGGTCTTTTCAACAGACCATTGGAAAGGCCGTGGATTCCCGGTTCCAGGGGCCTGCTGATATTGTCCGGTCGATTGGAATGCACAATGGCTTGGTTGTTCGCAATGGTGATCAGATTGAACGGGTTGAAGTCCGAAAATGATATGGCATCCAGATTGGAACACCGACCATCACCCGATAAAAAGTCTTTCAGAAGGTCACCGCGTGAATGCAGATTGCTGTCGGGTGTTCCATAGCCGCTGACATTGGTGACGACGGCAAAGCGACCCTGTTCAGACACCCCCAGCCAAGTCCCGCCTGCCACCGCATCCCGCCCGGCCAACAGGTGTTCGTGGTTCTTCCAGCGTGCGAGCGGTTCGGCCAACCGGCCATGCATTTCATCGCGGTTGCCAATGGCGATAAGCTTCCAATGTGGGTGCGCTTGCCACGCAAGTGAAATGATGCACATGAGGGACCAATAGCAAATCGCATAGGCTTGGCGACCAGATTCTGATGCTCGGAAAATTTGTGTTTTTCCGTCATAAAAATTGGGGAATTGGCGATACTGGAACCATATCTCCTGCCTATCAGGCCGCTGGCTCCACCAATTCCGCGCCGCAAAGTTGACAGAAAATGGATTTTTTATTTTCTGCGGCCTCTGCCGCTAAGCCACGAATATCCTGATTTTTTGGGTCAAAAATGGCGTGGCGAGTGTAACCTTTGTGGCGGGGTCTCACTCTGGCCTGTTTGATCCCCGCGAGCGTGCGGAAGGGGTTTGTCTTATATCCAGATTGTCAAAGAGCCGGTCCTGCGCTTGGTGGCAGGACGGCGGGAAGGATAGATGATGGGGGTTGTTGTAGGAAAGGGGTGTTGGGGATTGGTGTGACTGTGGCCGTAATTTAGTTCCAATTTTGACGATAGAAATCTTCTATTTCTTTTCCAGCATCATATAGTTCATCTGGAGCGCCAAAGTCGCTAAACTACTTAGTTAGACTCGGTCCCAATCCCCCTCGGGTCAAGCGTCAATGCGCATCTGTCCGGCACCGACGATCACGTCGTGAAAGTCGCGCCAGTGCTGGAACGCTATGGTGGATTTGACAAATTCCTCGATCAAGAATTTGATCAGGCAGCGGCCTCTATGGCATTGAGAAAAGCAGAACATATGGTCCGCCCGGCGGGAAGTGATGCCTGGGTTGCAGCAATGGAGCGACAGATTGGCAGGAAACTGACGGCGGCAAAACGGGGACCAAAACCTAGAATAGTTGGTGTTTGGGGGTTATTGCACCTGTCACCGTAATTCCAAAAATTATTGATTGATAATATGAAACTTATATATCCAAGAAGATGGGATCAGTTATCCCAAGCTCCGTCCGCGAGAGCCGAACTGATTTTAGCTGTACAGAGCCTAATATCTTGGGAATCCTTGGGCAAAGGAGAGCGATACAACGCCTTGGACGGAAGTGTAAATTTGTTTTTGGACATATATCATCTAGACAGAGAAACTAGTGTCAGTGTTGGCGTTATTATTTTTGAAAATGAGGTGACATTCGCCCACAATTTTGCCGAGATGTTGAGTAGGTGGATAGAAACTCACCGTGATTCTGATAACACGCTTCACTTTGAGCGCATCCAAGATATTCCGATCGAGCTGAAGAATGCGGCCAAAGAACTCATGATACAGCTTGAAACAAATGGTATTCCTGCACATATGTAATCACGGTGGAGTTGCGTAATTGAGTTAGTCATCCTCAGAATTACGGTAACAGCCGCAACATTCCCTGCTTATCCAGATGGTAACAGAGTCGGCCACGCGAATGGGAGCGGCTTGTCTGTATCGGTCAGGAAAATCACCGCAAATCCATCCTAGTTCACAATGTGCCCAAACAGGTTTATTGGTTGAAAGGGTCTAAACGGATATCTGTACATCGGGGCAGGGTTACCGCTCCCGGTTCGCAAGGAAAGGTATGATCAGATGGATGCAGCAATCTCACAGAGTATGAATTACCTGCTGGGCAAGTCCCAGCTGTTTGATGGTTTCATATTGACTCTCTCTTCAAGCCACCTCGCCAAAGGCGGTATGTTGGTCGCGATCATGTTGTTCGCCTGGCTTTGGGTTCCCGCGGATATCGAGGCGGAGAAAAAGGATCGGATCATAGGCAATCGGACGACGATTCTGGCCGCGCTTGTCGCCAGCGTTTTCGGCGAAATTTTTGCGCGTTTTCTATCAAACTATTCCTCCTTTCGTCTGCGGCCTTTTCTCGAGGCTTCGCTGGATATGCAGGTGCCGGATAGTTTGAAGGCTCTCGCGCCCGATATGATAGCGAACAGCTCTTTCCCGAGCGATCATGCGATCCTCTTCTTCGCCATGGCAACGGGAATCTTCATGGTATCGCGGCGCTGGGGGCTGTTTGCCTTTCTATACAGCAGTATATTTATTGCCTTTCCGCGCATCTATCTCGGCTTGCATTATACCAGCGACATCGTGATTGGCGCGATCATTGGCATAGGCTTTGCGCTGGCCGGTATCTGGCTGTTGCGGAATAGCAAGGTCCTGAAACGGATTGTTGGCTGGTCCATGTCCCACCCCGCATTTTTCTATCCGGTCTTTTTCCTCTTTCTGTTTCAGGTTGCGACCATGTTGCAGGATGTACGGGACTTTGCGCAGTTGCTGAAGTTGCTCTAGCGCTGGTGGGTCAGCGGGGAGTCTCTATCCAGCTGCCGCCGACACAAAGGACCGATTCCAGTGACAGCCAATCGGGTGCTGTGGCTTCTGTGATCCCGCCTGTCGGACAGAAAAAGCACTGACCAAATGGAGCAGAAAGGGATTGAAGCGCAGCAATGCCGCCGCTGGCAACGGCGGGGAAAAATTTGAAATGATGCAAGCCTAAATCTAGTCCGCGCATGATATCCCCGGCATTGGCAATGCCGGGAAGAAACGGAATTTTCGCCGCATGGGCTGCTTTCGCCAATGGCTCGGTCAAGCCTGGTGACACGATAAATTCTGCGCCCGCATCAAGGGCCGCATGCAGTTGATCCGGGTTGGTCACGGTTCCTGCGCCGACGGTGGCACCCGCGACCGTTTTCATCTCGGCAATGGCCTCTAGTGCGCATTCGGTTCGCAGGGTGACTTCCAGGATCGGATATCCGCGTTGAACGAGGGCTTCGGCAGTGGATCTGGCTTGCGCAACATCGTTGATCACCAGGACGGGAATGACCGAGGTGCTGCGCATGATCTGTTCAATCGGCTTGATCCCATCGATCATGGACCATGTTCCTGTATGAAGGCCGATGCCGCGCCGAGCAGGCCGGGTTCGGGATGGGTGATAAGCTTCACGGGCAGGCTTTCCATCAAGCCACGATAGCGGCCTTTGGATGCAAATCGGTCGGCAAAACCGGATGTCTTGATGTGGTCCGCTAGCCGTAATCCCAATCCACCGGCCAGCACGACGGCTTTCGCGCCATGGGTCAGTGCAATATCCCCGGCAAAGGAACCGAGGGTCAAGAAGAAGCGATCCAGCGCCGCAATCGCGATGCTATCCTCGCCCGCCAATGCCATCTGCCACAGCAGCTTGTCGTCGCCCGCTGGCATCGCCCGGTTTTCCATTGCCGATAATATTTCATATATTGTGCGCAGGCCGGGTCCCGATACGACCCGCTCCACCGATACACGGCCATGTTTCGTCCGGAGCGCTTGCAGGATGCGGTCTTCAACGGCATCATGGGGTGCAAAATCATTGTGACCCGCTTCGGTTGCCAGAACCTGAGCCTTGCCGCCCTCACAGACCAGTGCGGCAACACCAAGGCCGGTGCCCGGTCCGATCACGCTGACGACGCCCGATGCGGGCAGGGGGGCGTCTGGTCCGGTGATCGGCATGAATTGGTCTTCACCGACCAAGGCAACCGCATGGGCAACGGCGGCAAAATCGTTGACGAGCGTATAGCGGTCGACGCCCAATTTGGCCGGGATTTGGGGTGGTCGAATGATCCATGGATTGTTGGTGAGATTGATCATATCCGACTGGATAGGCGCGGCCAGCGCGATAGCGGCGGCTTTGGGAAGTGGACGCCGGAGCTGCTCGCCGAAGACTTCCCAGGCAATCTGGAAGCTTGGATGGTCGGCTGTTGCCAATGTTACCGGTGCAGAAAGCGACGCAATTTCGCCGCCTTCGATTTCTGCGATGGCAAAGCGGGCATGGGTGCCGCCAATATCAGCTACTACGATCTCGGTCATCTTTACAGTCCTGCCTCTGCCAGCATCGCGGATCCACCTTTTTCAGCGGGATCACTATGATGGCGCATCATTGCGAACAGCTCGCGGCCAGTCCCCAAAACGGGAGGCGGCGTTGCGGCCTGTTCTCTTGCGTTCCATATTGTTTCATCGACCAATGCCGTGAGCTCACCTTTCGTCGCGCAGACCCGAACCATATCACCATCCCGCAGCTTGCCAAGCGGGCCGCCGTGGAAGGCTTCCGGAGAGATATGGATTGCCGACGGTATCTTGCCACTGGCACCGGACATCCGGCCGTCGGTGACAAAGGCCACCTTATAGCCCTTGTCCTGCAGCACGCCGAGCGGCGATGTCAGTTTGTGCAATTCGGGCATGCCATTTGCGGCGGGGCCCTGAAAGCGAACGACCACAACGATATCGCGGTCCAGCTCTCCGGCCTTGAACGCGGTGATCACGTCATTTTGGTCATGAAATATCGCGGCAGGCGCTTCAATCGTCCAGCGGCTAGGATCAACCGCGCTGACCTTCATCGTTGCACGCCCGAGATTGCCCTGCAGCAATTTCATCCCGCCATCGGCCTGAAACGGACCCTTCACGGGACGCAGGATGGTTTCGTCGGCTGATTGTTCCGGGGCATCATCAAAGCGCAGGGCGCTATCTTCCAACATCGGTTGCTTGGCACCGTCTGACAGGCTGCTTCCATATATGGTCATAATATCATCATGGGCGAGGCCCGCGCCGATCAGTTCGCGAAGGACATAGGGCATGCCGCCCGCTGCGGTAAAATGGTTCACATCACCGGCGCCATTGGGATAGACGCTGGCGATCAGCGGCACGGCGGTCGACAGTTCATCCATATCGTCCCAGTCGATCATGATACCGGCTGCGCGGGCGATAGCGGGGAGGTGGATCACATGATTGGTCGACCCCCCCGTCGCGAGAAGACCAACAATGGCATTTACGATCGCTTTTTCGTCGATGCAGCGACCGAGCGGGCGATAGGGCTCGTTGCTGTTTTCTGCTTCTTTGTTCCAGCCGTTTTTCGTGACCTGATGCACCGCCGCGCGGGTTAGTTCCTGTCGCAATTTTGTCCTCGGATTGACGAAGCTGCTGCCCGGCATATGCAGGCCCATCATCTCCATCATCATCTGATTGGAGTTGGCGGTGCCAAAGAAGGTGCAGGTCCCCGCGCCATGATAGCTTGCGCTCTCGGCCTCGAGCAATTCCTCTTGGCCAAGCTTACCCTCGGCAAATAGCTGGCGCACGCGTATTTTTTCTTTGTTGGCGAGACCCGATGGCATCGGGCCAGCCGGGATAAGGATCGTTGGCAAATGACCAAAGCGTAAGGCACCGATCAGCAGGCCCGGTACGATCTTGTCACAGATACCAAGCAGCAAGGCACCCTCGAACATGCCGTGGCTCAGTGCAACCGATGTGCTCATTGCGATGACATCGCGGCTGAACAGCGACAGTTCCATACTGTCCTGCCCTTGTGTCACCCCGTCGCACATTGCCGGAACACCGCCTGCGACCTGTGCCGTCGCCCCGGTTTCACGCGCGAATATCTTGATCTGCTCCGGATAGCGGCCATAGGGCTGATGCGCGGAAAGCATGTCATTATAGGCGGTGACAATCCCGATGTTCATCGCTTTGCCGCCACGGATAGCGGCTTTGTCATCACCGCTAGCGGCAAAGCCGTGCGCGAGATTGCCGCAGGACAGGTTGGGGCGGTGAACGCCCGCGCCTTTCTGCCGATCGATTAAATCCAGATAGGCCCCTCGGCTGGCTGCTGACCGGACGATGATCCGCGCGGTGACTTTCTCGACAACGGGATGCAGGCTCATGTCCGGCTCCAGAAAATGGTAATCGGGCAGCGTGCGGCGGCGAACAATCGGGTGATTGGTAGATCATTCTCACCCGCAATCGCGGCATCGAGCACTCGCTTCTTGTCGCAACCACGCACAACCAGCATGATTTCTTTGGCCTGGGTCAATGCCGCTAAATTGAGCGAGCGCCGTTCAAATGGAGCTTCCGGTGGCAACGGGTCCGGGCAGGTATGGATAACCGCCGGGCTGCACTGACTGGTCGGTTTCATGTTGGGAAATAGCGAGGCAATATGCCCATCTGCACCCATGCCAAGCCAGACCAGATCAAAAATGGGTAAGGGCGAGCCGACTTCCAATTTTGCAATATGTGCGGGTGTTGCATCAAAGGCGGCTTCCAGCTTGCCCTGATTGCTCGCCGGGTGGTTCGGGGGAACAATGCGATCGTCGGTCAACATCAACGACACCATGCCCCATGGCAGGGTGCGTCTGGACAGGATGTCAAAAATAGGCAGCGGCGTTTTGCCGCCGGGAACAGCAAACCAGTGGTTTCCGGGCCGACAGATGATCGCGCCCACATGATCCGCCACCGCATTTACGTCGGCTTTTGCTGCCCAGCATATGGAGGCAGTCATATTTTTAACCTCATTCATGCCAGCTGACCCCGTCACGTTCGGTGAGCGCGATTGCCGCCGCTGGTCCCCAGCTTCCCGCGCCATAGGATTTGGGCTCCATGTCATTCTCGTTCCAGGTTTTGCGAATAGCATCCACCCAGTGCCATTGCGCTTCCACTTCGTCGCGGCGGACGAACAATGTCGGATCGCCGTCGACCAAATCCAGTAGCAAGCGTTCATACGCGATGCGTTTGCGCGCCTTTGAAAAGGCTTGCGAAAGGGATAGATCAAGCGGCACCTCGCGCAGAACAACGCCATCCCGGTCAAGGCCCGGTTCCTTGGCCATGACCTGCAACCGCACATATTCCTCGGGTTGTAACCGGATGACCAAACGGTTGGCGTTGAGCTTGCCGCCGCGCTCCGCGAATATATTATGCGGCACAGCATTGAACTGGATGACAATTTCGCTGCGTCGCTCGGCGAGCCGCTTGCCGGTGCGCAGGTAGAAGGGCACACCCTGCCAGCGCCAGTTATCGATATGGGCTTTGATCGCGACGAAGGTTTCCGTGTCGGACTGATCGCCCAGATCATCGGCATAGCTGTTCACCGCCTCGCCTTTGACCGCGCCTTCGCCATATTGTCCGCGGACCATTTCTTCCATCTGTACAGGCCGCAGGCTGCGTAGGACCTTTACCTTCTCATCACGGACGGATGTCGCGTCAAGATTCGCCGGAGCCTCCATGGCAGTGAGTGCCAGCAGCTGCAGCATATGGTTCTGGACCATATCGCGGAGCGACCCGGTATCATCGTAAAAGCCGTGCCGGCCTTCCAAACCGACCGTCTCCGACACTGTAATCTCGACATGATCGATACCATTGGAATTCCAAAGCGGTTCGAACATCATATTGGCAAAGCGCAGCGCCATCAGATTCTGCACCGTCTCCTTGCCGAGATAATGGTCTATCCGAAAAGTCTGCTGTTCGGAAAAGGCTTGGGCGACGGCGTCATTGATAACGCCCGATGATCCCAGATCATTGCCCAGTGGTTTTTCCAGGCCAATCCGGACATTCTCTCCGGTCAGTCCGGCGGATTTTAGTCCGGCAATCATCGCTTCAAACAGGGACGGTGCTGTAGAAAGGAAGATGGACAGCCCACCGGATATGTCGCCTAGTTTTTGCGCCAACGCATTAAATCCATCGGTCTGGGATGCATCTAGCGGCTGATAGGACAGGCGTTCCAGAAAGGACTGGAGCTGGCCATTGCCCTTGCGATCCTCCGGCAGATATTCGGACAGGGACTGGGCTGCCAGTTCCCGATATTCCTCATCTGACATGACGCTGCGCGCGGTCCCGACAATCCGCAAATCTGCTGCAATCAACCCATCTTCGTGCAGCGCAAAAAGCGACGGCAGCAGCATGCGTTTCGCGAGATCCCCGGTCGCGCCGAAGAGCAGCAGGCGGGATGATATTCCAGTATTTTCCGTAGCGTGGGCCACAATTGCGTTCCGTATATCAGATGTTGTCCGCGCTTATGGATCGGGCGGATAATATTTGTCCCAGAGGAGCTTCAGGCCGCTATTTACGCGCGGCATAAATCCCATACCAAGCGATCACCGCGTAGCAGCAGATTGGAACGATCAGCGCCGTCGCCAAACCTCCGATATCTGCTACCATACCAGTCAGCAGCGGGATGATGGCCCCGCCCACGATCGCGGTGCAGAGCAGTCCGGATGCCTGAGGAGCCTCGGCATCTAGTCCTTCTGTCGCCAAGCTGAAAATGGTCGGGAACATGATGGAATTGGCCAAGCCAACCGCGATCAGCGAATAAGCGGAAAGTTCACCACTCGAGACGGCTGATATGACGTTCAGGACAATGGCAGCGGCGGCAAATAGCGCGAGTAAGAGCCCCGGCTTCGCCAGACGGAGCAAAAAGCCGCCCATCAGCCGTCCGATCAGAGCGCCCAGCCAATAATAGGAGAGCATGATCCCAGCGGATCGTGGATCAAGCGAGAGCGTTCTTTCATCGCCCAAATAGTTGATCATGATGCTGGCGATTGCGACTTCTGCGCCGACGTATAGGAAAATACACAAGACCCCGAAACGCAGACGCGCATTGGTGCGAAGCAGGGCGAAGCTGCCTTTCACCTTCACTTCTTCGACCTCTTGGCGTTGGATGAAGTCTCGCGCAAACCAGAATAATATGGCGATCAAAGCCAGTACAATAGCCAGACCGATATAGCTGTGGCCGATTATCGTGGTTTCCGCGACCCGGTAGGCTTTGAGCGCTTCACCGGTTAGGGTTGATCCGTCGGTTTTCGATGTTTCGCCGAGAATGATTTCGGCGCCGAACCGAACCATCAGAAATACGCCGACCGAATTGAAAAATTGGGCGAAGGTTAAACGGCTATGAGCGGTTTCCGGACTGCCCAGCGAGAGAATGAGCGGATTGACCGCCACTTGCAGCATGGTGATCCCGCCGCCCAGCATGAACAGAGCGACAAGGAAAGAACCGAATAGTCCCGAATAGGCAGCGGGCAGGAATAGCAGGCAGGAGAGGGCCATGATTCCGAAGCCAAGGACGATTCCGCGAAAATAGCCGAGGCGTTTCATGATCAAACCGGCGGGAATCGAGAAAATGGCATAGCTGGTGAAGAAGGCAAATTGCACCAGCATGGCCTGTGCGTAGTTGAGCGAAAACAGGCCTTTCAGCTTTGGGATCAGTACTTCGTTGAGATTGGTGATCCCGCCGAAAAGAAAAAATATAGCAACGACCAATATCAATATGCCGCGCGTCTCAAACTTTGAACCATTTGGTGGTCCGGCATTGTCGGCGCCTGTTGCTTGACTAGTCATTGTCTCTCTCCTGCCTGTCTTTTTATCGTTATCTGAATTTCTATTCGCAGCCTAATATGGTGTCGGCCACCGTGCCCACGGCCACGCGGGACAAGCTGAATTTTGCCGATCCATTGGTTGAAATCTGGAAAGGTGCGTCGAGCTTGCTGACATCAGCACCGGCATTGGCGAAACATTTGAGCGATACGCCGACCGTCTGCCATTCACCCACAGCCAAAGCATCTAGTCCGCCCGGTGTGATCTCGCCGCCGCAGTCTGGACCGCAACTCATAGAGAATGTGACGGGGGCGCTTGCTTTTTCTTCATAGCGCATCGTCACCAGCAAGAGTACGTCGCCGTTGGTTTCGCGGCTGATATCGATCGGTGCATGGGTCACAAGTTCAACAAGCATAGGGCCGCTGCCATCCGAGGTGAATTGCCGGGCGCCTTCCTGCGTCAGATGATCCACGGCTCTGACCTGCACCCGGCCTTTGACAGCCTCGGCCGGCGTTGTGGTGATGCGCGTCCGATCCGACTGGCCGTCGGACACGATCAGCGACCAAGATGCGGTTGGAAGGCCCTTGTCAAAGAACAGGCCGGCGCTGGTTTCCTGGCTTTCTACACCCGATATTTCAGGCAAGGTCGCCAGTGTCGAAACACTATCGGTGGTCAGGCCATAGCCCAGATCGAATAATTTCGGTCCGAGGGCATCAGCGGTCATTGGCCAACTGAAGCCCAATTTCCCGCTAAAGTCATATGCGACCTCACCGTTCTTGTCGCGGAACAGCATGTCGGAGACACCACCGCCCTCGGAGCCCGGAAGCCAAGCGGCAACGAAGGCATCGGATGCATTGATTTCCGGGTTTGTCCACAAAGGACGACCGGTCAGGAAAACAGAAATAACCGGGATGCCCTGCGCTTTCAGTTTGCGCATGGTTGCCAATGGTCCCTTCAACTCCGGCTTGAGCTGAAGGGTTTTGAGGTCGCCCTGAAATTCTGCATAAGGCGTTTCGCCAAATATCACGATCGCGGCATCGGGTTTTTCGGTGAAACTGCCATCGGGTGCATGTTCAGCTGTACCGCCGGCCAAGCTCACGGCATCTTTAATGCCGTGCCAAAGCGACGTTGCTCCCGGAAATTTATCATTGGGAATGCCTGTGCCTTGCCAGGTCAGGGTCCAACCGCCGGAAGCCCGGCCGATATCATCGGCGCCATCTCCGGCAACAAGGATACGGCTCTTGGGGTTGAGCGGCAGGATCTGATTGTCATTTTTTATCAGTACGAGAGACTTGCGAACCGCCTCCCGCGCAAGCGCGCGATGGTCCGGGCTACCGATCAGATCATAGCGTCCGGAATAGGGGCGGCTCGAAGGGCGTCCGGCTTCAAAAAGCCCGGCGCGAATCTTAACCCGCAGAATATTTTTGACCGCATCATCAAGTCGCGCCATTGGCACGGTGCCGTCCTTGGCCTGCTCCACAAGGCTGTAATATAAAGGCTTCCACGTGTCCGGGGCCATATACATGTCGAGGCCGGCGTTAATCGCCTCCGGACAGCTTGCATTGGTGCATCCCAATATCTGGCCATGGGCATTCCAGTCGCTGACCACGAAGCCGCCAAAGCGCATCCGCTTTTTCAAGACGTCAGTCAGCAGGCCTTTGTGGCCGGTTATCTTTTTACCGTTCCAGCTGGAAAAGCTAGCCATGATGGTCTGAACGCCCGCGTTGATTGCCGGGACATAGGGGGTGCCGTGAATATCCCGTAGCTCTGTCTCGCTGATTTTGGCATCGCCTTGGTCACGGCCTTCATCGGTGCCGCCATCGGCGAGGAAATGTTTGGTGCTGGCAAGGACATAGGGGCCGTCTAAAAAGGCTTTGTCGCTTGGCGCGCCTTGCAGGCCTTTGATGAAACGGCCGACATAGCTGGCGACCAAAGCGGGGTCTTGGGAATAGCCTTCATAGGCACGGCCCCAGCGCAGGTCTTGCGGCACGGTTATGGTGGGCGCGAATGTCCATTCCATCCCGGTCGAGCGCAATTCCAATGCGGTGGCCTGGGCGATCCGCTCCAGCAAGGCCGGGTCGCGCATCGCGCCAAGGCCGACATTATGCGGGAATAAGGTTGCTCCCACGATATTGCTATGGCCATGGACGGCATCTGTGCCCCAGATGATCGGAATAGCGGTGCGACCACCGCTGGTGTCAACGGAAGCATCATAGAAGGCATCCGCAAGCGCGAGCCATTTGTCCGGTGCCGCAAATTCGTCGCCACCCGGAGCGGAATTGCCTCCGTTCAAGATGGAGCCGAGATGATAGCGCTTTGCTTCTTCCGGCGTGACGCTGGCGATGTCGGCTTGAATGACCTGGCCGACTTTTTCCTCGATCGACATGCGCGCTACTATGGAGTCGATTCGAGTCTCAACTGCGGCATCTTTGGCATAAGGCCAATCGGCCTGAGGCCAAATTTCAGGATGGACAATCGCGGTCAGATTGTCCGTTGATTCGGTTGCGCTGCTAGCAGATGGGGGTGTGCTGACGCATGCCGCAGTCATCGTCAACACCAGTAAAGAGCTGGCCAGTTTGTGCCGCATATATAAGGTCAATTCTATATCCTCCACCATGTCCGCGCCACACAACGGCAGCGTCTGAATTTGGCCAATACATATTTTTGACAACGTTATCAATAAAATTTGACAACCTTGTCATTTTTACATTGACAGCGTTATCAATTTCTTGCAGATCAGAATGCGAGGTGGAACTGTCTGGGTCCATTGGCGCATATAGGGCGCGCATTTTCGCCCTTTTTACATTTGTGAGTCGCGATGGCCGCAGATGATTTATTATGAATGATTTCGCGAGCAAGCGTTACATTTGGGAGGATATCAGAATGATCGGTCGGAACAATATATCGCGGCGAAGTTTAATGGCTGCTGCATCCTTATATGCCATGGGAAGCGCTGGCGCTGCCATAGCTCAAGACGCTCCTGCGGAGGCGGTTGAAGCGGATGATGATATTATCATCGTAAGCGGTTTTCGCGCTTCGTTGGAAAACGCTCTGGTTGCCAAGCGCGACTCCAATCTAATCATTGAATCGGTGACCGCAGAGGATATCGGCAAATTCCCCGATCAGAATATCGCGGAATCCTTGCAACGGCTTCCTGGTGTTCAAATCGATCGTGAAAATGGCCAGGGAACGAAAGTTCGTATCCGCGGACTTGAGCAAAATCTGACGCTTCTGAACGGGGATCTGTTCGTGAGCGGACAAGAAACATTCAAAGTCGGTGAGGGCAATTTCGTTCGCAATGACTCGCTGGAAGGCGTGCCATCGGAACTCATCGGCGGCGTCGAAGTTTTTAAATCTCCCAATGCTTCTTTGATCGAAGGTGGCCTGGGCGGTGTCGTCAATCTGAAGACCCGCAGCGCGCTCGATATGAAAGACGGCTTCACCCTTGCTGGTAACGCCCGTATGAACAAAGGGACTGAAATCGGCGGCTGGGAACCTAGCGGAGCGTTGGTTGCTAGTTATAACTTCAATGACCAGCTCGGTATCATCGCCTCTTTCAGCTATGATAAGACCAACGACCATCACAATGTACTCGGCGGTGAAAATCGCGGGAACTGGGCATTTGCGGCCGGACGCCGGGACACGGCAACGACGCCGACCAACTATTATGCACCGGAATATCGCTATGTCACCGACCGCGATCAATATCGCCGGCGCTGGGGTGCATCACTCGGCATTAATTATCGCCCGGTCGATGGCCTGGAGCTGAGTGCAAATTACATTCATTCCGATTTGAAAGTAGACACCCGCGAAGCCTCGCTCAAACTCCCGTTCGGGCAAGGCGAGTTGCTACAATTGAACGCCGATGCCGTGATTGATTCCAACGGCGTTTTGCAAAGTGGCACGGTCCAGGCCAATTCGGCTGAGGTTATCTCCCTTGTGGACGTGACGAATGTTACGTCGGACAATCTGCAATTTGGCGTTGATTGGGACAATGGCGACAATTTGCGCGTCAATATCGCGGCAAATTACTCAACCGCTGACCTCAATCGTGAAGTTGCCAATGCCGACGTTCGCTACACCCAATATGGTGTGCGGGCCACCGATCCTGGTGGAGCGTTGATCGGCGGGGTGGCTGGCAATCCGGCTGCACCAGCGACCTGGAACTTTACATATGGAAACGGCCGATTCCCGACCTTTGGCTTTGGTGCCGGCACATCCGATGATCTGTTCACCAACCCGGCAAATGGCTATTTCAAATCCCATTGGGCTTTCGGCGATCGTTCGAAAGTGGATGGCCATTCGATCAAAGCCGACTTCGCATATGACGTCGATAATAGTGATGACAATACCATCACATTGAGCGCCGGCTTCCGCTATGGTCAGCGCACGGTAGAATTTGCCTCAGGCCGCTATCTTGCAGACTATTCCGGCAAGGGTGAATTGGATGCGACGGCGATTCCGGAAGCGGAACGTGTTGCCAACTTCCAGTATAACTGGACACCGCTTGGCTATTTCCAGGATGGCGCGATTGGTTTCAAAGTCTGTGATCTGCCAGAGGTGAACAAGCCTGCGGCATTTGCTGGCTGTAGCCGTTTTGGTAACTCACCGGCCGTTATGACGCCGTTTCAGTCCTTCTTGTCGAACCCCGAGCGTGTAGAGACCATCGAAAATTTTGCCGGTGGTGGCAACATTCCGGGCAATAGCATTTCAGTGCAGGACCGGGCTCAGATGACCGATGCACTGGCTTGGATACAGGCTCTATATCCTGAAACACCGTTCGACTTCTACGAAGACCCACTGCGAGCCTATCTCGTTAAAGAGGAAACAAAATCAGGCTATATAATGGCTGATATGGGTGGCGAAGATGATCCCTATCATGTCAATGTCGGTTTGCGGATCGTGAACACGAAATTGCGGGTTGATCAGAACCAGCCAGCCAATGCCGATCCAAGCTATTGGGGTACAGATAGCTGGAACGGTGTCTTGCGTGATTTCCGGACGGATACGATCGTTCGCAGCACTACGGACTTCTTGCCAAGCATCAACGCTGTCGTTGATGTGGATGATAGCAAGAAGGTTCGTTTCTCTGCTGCGCGTGTAGTTGCCCGGCAAAAGCTTGATGATCTTGGTCGCGGTTTCTCGACGAACTTTACCAGAGACGCCACGGCCGGTTCGCCAACCGAGAACCTGTTCCTGTTTACCAACGGGTCACGCGGCAATGCCGAACTGGACCCGTTCCGCGCCTATCAGTTTGATCTGGCCTATGAAATGTACTTTGGTCGGCAGGGTCTGCTGTCGGTCGGTGCATTCTGGAAAGAAGTCGACTCCTTCATCGTTACAGAAACCGTACCGGTATTTGTGAACGATCAGGGCGGCGGCCGATTGGGACCGGTTAATCAGCCTGCCAATGGTACGGGTGGTCGGGTCCGCGGTTTCGAAATCGCAGGGCAATATGCCTTTGACTTTGGTTTGGGCTTCACCGCGAACTATACGTTCTCGGATACCGAGACCGATGGCTCTAATGACTTTGATACCGACCTGCCATTGCCGGGCGTATCGAAACACTCGTTGAACACTCAGGTCTATTTCGAAAGAGACGGTTTTGCGGCTCGGGCTTCCTACACATGGCGTTCGAAGCAATTTGTCGGAAACTTTGGCTTTGGTGACGGCGGTGTAACCCGCACGCTTGGTATCTACCAGCGGTCCTATGGCCAGCTTGATGGACAGATTTCCTATGACATCAACGACAATTTCGGGGTGTTTGTCGAAGGGATCAATCTGACCAAGGCAAATCAATCTGCCTATTTGCAATTCCCGGAATTGCCCTTCCGATATGAATCCGGCTCTCGCAGGATTTATGTGGGTGGCAAGTTTAAGTTTTAAGCTCCCTTATCGCGGGCCGGCATCTATCGCAGATGTCGGCCCGTTTTTTTTGCCTATTTGTTTCCGGACTCTCCAGCTGCTAAGCACCGGTTTGGTCCATAGAAATGCGCGGTAAGTGTCATGACGGAATCGCCTAAAATCCAAAAAATTGCTGTTGTAGGGGGAGGTACGGCCGGTTGGTCTGCCGCTTGTTTGCTCGGCCGGATATTTGGGCAAGATGATACAGAAATCACTTTGATTGAATCATCGGATATTCCCACCGTCGGTGTTGGCGAGGCGACCATACCGCCGATTTTTGAATTTCTCGAATTGCTCGAAATTGACCCCGTTGCATTTGTCAAAGAAACCCAAGCGACGTTCAAACTCGCGATAGAATTTCGGGACTGGCTGAAGGTGGGCCATAGCTATTGGCATCCATTTGGTAATTTTGGCGTCACCATCGATCGTCGGCCTTTTCATCATTATTGGTGGAAGAATGAGGCCAAGGGGCATGATGAAACCGTGGCGGATTTTTGCCCTTCCATCGCGTTGGCGCGGCAGAATAAATTTCTATTCCCGCCAAGCGATGGCCAGTTTCCTGCCGGCGCCTTGTCCTATGCGCTGCACTTTGATGCCGGGCTGGTCGCGAAATATTTGCGGCAGGTCGCCGAAGGGCTTGGGGTGGTTCGTCTGGACCGTAAAGTCGCGGGCGCGACCTTAGATGACCGTGGTCATATCGATGTGCTTCAATGCGAAGACGGTACTCAGGTGTCGGCCGATCTCTATATTGATTGCTCCGGGTTTCGTGGTTTACTCATCGAACAGAGCCTGAACGCGGGATATGAAGACTGGACCAATTGGCTGCCCTGCGATCGGGCCGTTGCCGTACAAAGCGAAGCGGTATCACCGCGAACGCCCTATACGATTTCCACGGCGAAAGAGGCAGGATGGCAATGGCGTATTCCGCTGCAAAACCGGGTGGGTAACGGCTATGTCTATTCCAGTGCTTTCATCAATGATTCCGATGCAGAAGACCAATTGGTTAGTTCGCTGGACGGCGCGCCTTTGGCCGACCCGCGCGTCATCGGCTTCACTGCAGGTCACCGAAAGCAATTCTGGACAGGCAATTGCGTGTCGATCGGATTGTCAGCCGGCTTTCTGGAACCGCTGGAATCAACCAGCATCCATTTGATTGTCACTGGCCTCAACCGGTTGCTCGATTATTTCCCGGATCGGAATTTCGATCCTGCACTGCAAGCGGCCTATAACCGCGAAACCCTCACTGAATATGAGCATATTCGGGATTTTCTCTTGCTCCATTATTATCCCAACCAACGTGTCGGAGAGCCCTTTTGGGATCATGTCCGAGAAGCGCCGCTCCCCGATAGCCTCGCTGAGAAAATGGAGATGTTTCAGAATAACGGTCGGATCATATCGCGGCGGCGTGAACTGTTTCACGATTTGAGCTGGTTTTTTGTAGCGCGCGGGATGGGGCTAGTGCCAAAGGGATATGATCCGTTGGTGGATATTCCTGATTTTGATGATGTCCGCGATGTGATGGGGCAGGTGGGGTCGGCGGTCGGCCAACTTGCCAATGCCGCTCCTACCCATGATCAGTTTCTCGAAGCCTTGATCACGCCGGGAAACCATCGCCGCCCGGCGTTCCATGCACCCTCGAAATCCGGCTTTGGGCGGTAAGGCTCTCCCATATCATCGTTAGTTTTTAGGATTTTTGACGGGACTCGTTGATTGAACGACGCTCGCTGGTGGGGCGGTAGAGAACCACCGCGATACAACAGATTATCGCCGCTAAGATCATGCCCGGCAAGACGGCTCCTCCCTTGGCGGTGGCATCGCTGCCTCCGGTTAGCGCTAGACTCAAGGCGATGATTTGTGGCGCAAGCGCTTGCCCAAGCTTGCGGGCAACATTGGACAATGCATAGACGTGGGCCGCGCATCCGGTCCCGTTGGGCAGAGTTTCAAGATCGCGAATAGCGATTGGCACCATCGACCAGAACATGATGGACATCCCGCAGGTTGCGGTGATCGCTATGGCGAGGATCACCGTGGCGACTTCTAGGCCATGGGCGTAAAATATCGCTAGAATCACCAGCGCACTTGTGTGCAACAAAACTGCCCAGATTAAAGTCGAGACCAGTCCGATGCGCGACGATATGGCAACCCAAAATGGCGCGGTGATCAACAAAGCTGCGGATGGCAGCAGCGCGGCCCAATATCCCCACTCGGAATTGCCGAGATCGCGATCGAAGAGGAATAGGATCGACTTTGTTGTGACCGTCGTACTCAATCCGGCAGCTACGATGGTCACCAGCAAACGGCGCAGCGCCGCCGTTCTTCCGAATAGTGAGAAATAGTGCGAGATTTCCTGGGCCGTGGATAGTTGCGGCATAGGCGGCGCAGCAACCCGTTCCTTTACGCCGAGCCAGGTGATGATGAAACATGGTTGCGCCAGCACACCCAAAATCAAGGCACCGATCAAAAAGGGAGAGTCATTGGCGGATGTTAACGCATAAATGGTGGCGGCGGTTAGACCGCCTAGCGCTGCGCCTTGCATTCGGAGGCCTGTCAGCTTCAACTGCTCTGACGGATCATCGGTTATCCGCGCGGTCAGCACCGCATAAGGAATATTGCCACAGCCATATGCAAATCGCAGCGCGACATGGGTGACGGCGGCATAGATGGCGAGGTTAAATCCTTCGAGAGGGGGCGATCGAAACGCCAGCCATAGAGCCACGGCGATGACCGGGCCGCTGAGCAAGACCCATAGTTTCATCGGATATCGGGCTGCTTTGCGATCGGCGATGGCCCCGATGACCGGATCAAAAAGCCAATCAACGACAGCGCCGATTAGAAAAATACCCGCCGCTACGCTAAGCGGCAGATGCAGAATCTGAATATAGAAAAAGAGTAGATATAGCTCAATCGACTGCCAGATCAGGTTGAAACCAACGTCGCCTGCAGCATAGCTCAGGCGTTCGCCGCGCCTGATCACCGGTTGGGAGCAGGCGGTGCGGTTGACTGCCGAGCAATCAATTCACAGGCATGCGTTTCGAGCATTGTATAGGGTTTGTCTTCGAGCTTTG
Organism: Parasphingorhabdus sp.; assembly: GCF_039939955.1. Classification (GTDB taxonomy): domain Bacteria; phylum Pseudomonadota; class Alphaproteobacteria; order Sphingomonadales; family Sphingomonadaceae; genus Parasphingorhabdus. The sequence goes on from NZ_JBDVHS010000003.1 coordinate 172,752, forward strand.
CGATGAGGGCATCCGTCGCATCTCGCGCCATGTCATAGACCGGTTGGTGAACCGTCGTAATGCGGGGCCACACAATTTGCGCAATGGCACTATCATCAAATCCAGCGATGGAAACGTCATCCGGCACTGTCAGGCCCAGATCACGCGCCGCCATGATTGCGGCCGCCGCCATGTCATCATTTTGTGCAAAAATTGCAGTGGGCCGATCCGGTCGGTCCAACAGTTTATGGGCTGCTGTCAAACCGGATTCATAGGTATAGAAACCTTGTTCCACCAGATCCGGCGAGTGGGATACGCCGGCGGACTTCAAGGCATCCAAAAATCCATCCAGTCTTGCTCCGCTGGATGGGTGGGTTGGATGGCCTTTGATGACCCCGATACGTCTATGCCCAAGCTCGAGTAAATAGCTGGTCATTTTCCGTGCGGCTTCCACATCATCGGTTGTGCGACTGGGACCCACTTCCAGAGACTGGGTGGGGGCGACCCGCGAGAATGGAAAATTATGGCGGCTGAGTTCGCTGATGATTTGTGGATGATCGGATGCTGGCGGCGTCAAGACTACGCCATCAAGTGCGGCAGCCCGCAAGATACTCATTATCTTCCCGGCTGCTTTATCAACGGATTCGACCGGCAGCACGAGTAGTCTATATCTCTCGCCATGTAAGCGATCCAGCGCGCCGCGCTGCAATTCCACCACATAGTTGGGACTGGGATTTTCGTAAATGAGACCGAGGAGGAAGGAGCGCCGTCCGACCAATCCGCGTGCCATTATATTCGGATGGTAATCCAGTTCCTCCGCAACCTTTAGAACCTTATCACGGAGTATTTTGCGGACATGTGGTTCATCGTTGAAGACTCTTGAAACAGTCTTGATTGAGACACCTGCAGCAGTTGCAACATCAACAATCGTAGCCCGTTTTTTGGAATCTGACATTATCCGGATATACTCGTTTTCATTGTAAGATTCGGTTCCACGATGCGGTGCTTTTCGGTCGGTTAGTTTCTAGGTTAATAATCGGTATTTTGCAACCAAATCGCCCTGATTTTACCTAGCGAATTCAATAACAATGATGGCCATTATTCTCTCCAATGAGAAAGGCTGGATCGTACTGAAAAACAGCAGGCAGAGACGAGCTGCGGACATCGGTGTTGGTATATTCTGATGCAGCTCTGCCTTTACACCGACGCTCAAATCGGACATCCCTTTGTCAAGGGCGATTCCGTTGAGGCAAAAGCTTGATTTCCAATCGTTATTCTTTGTGATACTCGATCTTTTCTTTCATGCTGTGTCGTATTTTTCGCCACTCACGCATCATCTCGCAGGAGAAAAAAATGTCTGTTGTTACCACCGAAAAACATCAAAATATCTTGGTCATCGTCTCGAATAGCCCTCCGGTAAATGCGCTTGGCGCGGCGGTTCGTCAGGGGCTGGTCGATGGTATTGAAGAGGCTTTGTCCGATGATGAAGTGGAAGCGGTGGTGATCCGCTGTGACGGACGGACCTTTTTCGCCGGTGCCGACATCACCGAATTTGGCAAACCGATGAAGGGCCCCAATCTCGGCGAAGCCATTGATCGACTGGAAGCGAGCAGCAAACCTGTGGTCGCTGCGATCCACGGGACGGCTCTGGGCGGTGGTTGCGAAGTTGCTCTGGCCTGTCATTACCGGGTTGCGGTTCCCTCTGCGAAAATGGGATTGCCCGAAGTCAAATTGGGCCTGATCCCCGGCGCGGCCGGGACCCAGCGCTTGCCGCGGGTCGTTGGCGCAGAGGCGGCTTTGCCGCTGGTCGTGATTGGCAATCCGATTTCGGCAAAGAAAGCCAATGCCATCGGATTGGTCGACAAGGTGGTTGGCGAAGACAGTCTGGCAGACGATGCCATAGCCTTTGCCCGCGAGCAGATTGGCAAGGAACCACCCCGCTCTTCCGAAGGCACAGCCAATGAAGATGGTGTGAAAAATCCCGCCATATTTGACGAATTCCGGCAGAAAAACGGTCGGAAAATTCGCGGATTTGAAGCGCCGGAAGCCGGTATCCAGGCGGTGAAAGCGGCCGGTGAGCTTTCCTATGAAGAGGGTGTCGCGAAAGAGCGTGAGCTGTTTACGAAGCTGATGACCGGCACCCAGTCAGCGGCGATGCGGCACTATTTCTTCGCCGAACGCGCAGCCAACAAGATTGACGGCATTGATCCGAAAATCGATCTTATTCCGATCAAGAAGGTCGGCATTTTGGGCGCTGGGACAATGGGCGGCGGCATCGGCATGAACTTTTTGTCCGCCGGTATCCCCGTGACCATTGTCGAATTGAAAGAGGAAGCGCTCGATCGCGGCGTTGGCGTGATCCGCAAAAATTACGAAAACACAGCCAAGCGCGGCCGCATGACGGAGCAGCAGGTCGAAGATGCCATGAGCATTTTGACGCCCAGCCTGTCCTATGATGATCTTGCCGACTGCGATCTGGTGATTGAGGCGGTGTTTGAGAATATGGACGTGAAAAAGGAAGTGTTCACCAAGCTGGATGGCATCGTGAAGCAGGGCGCGATCCTCGCGAGCAACACCAGCTATCTGAATATTGACGAGATCGCAGCGGTAACAAAGCGGCCGGAATATGTACTCGGCTTGCACTTTTTCTCACCAGCCAATGTGATGAAATTGCTAGAAATTGTGCGCGGCGAGAAAACTGCCGACGATGTGTTGATGACGGCGATGAAGCTGTCCAAGAAAATTGGCAAAGTGGCTGCCGTGTCGGGTGTTTGCCCTGGCTTTATCGGCAACCGGATGCTCAGCCCGCGTCAGGAGCAAGCCAACTTGATGATCATGGAAGGCGCCAACTACTGGGACGTCGACGATGTATTGCTCGAATTCGGCTTTCCGATGGGACCCTTTCAGATGTCCGATCTGGCGGGTGTGGATATCGGCTGGCATCGCGATCCGGAGCGTATCGAAACCTTGCGTGACGCCCTTTGTGCGGCCGGCCGATGGGGCCAGAAAGTCGGCAAGGGATTTTATGATTATGATCAGGCGCGTCAACGCACGCCCTCTGATGAGGTCAAAACTATCATTGCCGAATTCGCAGCCAAAGCGGGCAAAGAGCAGCGCGAAATTTCGAAAGACGAGATCCGTGAGCGGCTGCTGTATCCGATGGTCAACGAAGGTGCCAAAATCCTGGAAGAAGGCATGGCGCAGCGCGCGAGTGATATCGATGTGGTCTGGATCAATGGGTACGGCTGGCCGCTCTATACCGGTGGTCCGATGTTCTGGGCCGATACGGTTGGGCTCGACAATATCGTCGCCGGCTTGAAAAAACACGGCCTACCGGTTGCGAACATGCTTCAGGAAAAAGCTGCCGCTGGAGGTAAGTTCAACAAATAGAAGTATTTTTATCGATTAGGAGAGAGAAATTTGTCAGCTGAAGCAATAGATCCACTGGAAAAGTGGACGCCGCCCGCTGGATGGCCCGTACGGTCGCGCAAAGAAGTAGAAGCCTTATTGTGCGCGCCCGACCAGCCGTTTGAAATGGAAATGGTGGATATTGACGGGGTCGCCACACGGGTCTGGAAAAATGCCCATCCCACGCTCGCCGCGATGGCGGAACATGCGCGTGGTCATGGTGACAGCGAATTTCTGATATATGCAGATGAGCGCGTGACCTATGAAAATTGGTATCGCGCTGTCGCCGCTCTTGCCGTCGAACTGCAGAATATGGGCGTGTCCAAGGGAGACCGGGTCTCGCTGGCGATGCGCAATTTGCCCGAATGGCCGGTGATATTCTTTGCCGCGGCATCCATTGGCGCGATTGTTGTTCCGCTCAATGCATGGTGGACGGATCAGGAGCTGGTCTTCGGACTGGCGAATTCAGAGACCAGCGTGCTGCTCTGTGACGCCGAACGATGGGATCGCATTGGCCCCCATATGGCGGATCTACCCGATTTGAATCATGTCATCGTGGCGCGTAGCCAAAGCGCCTTGGCAGATCCGGCTCGGCCTCTGGAAGAGATTATCGGTCGGCCCAATGACTATGCTGATTTACCGGATCAAAGCCTGCCAGCGGTCGACATTGCGCCCGATGATGCGGCGACGATCTTCTATACCAGCGGGACAACCGGACAGCCCAAAGGGGCGCTGGGTTCACACCGCAACTTGACAACCAATGCTATCTCGGTCGGCTATTCCGGCGCGGCATCGGCGTTGCGACGCGGTGATGAGCTTCCTGAACCTGCGGTTCGCGTTGGCCTGACGGTGGTGCCCATGTTTCATTGTACGGCCTGTTCGGCGATCATGATGCCCACCGTCCACGGCGGCCACAAGATGGTCTTCCTGCACAAATGGGATACGGTGCAGGCGATGGAAATTATCGAGCGGGAAAAGGTCAATGCAACCGGCGGCGTGCCATTCATTGCATGGCAGTTGATTGAGCATCCGGACCGCGAAAAATATGATCTGAGTTCTATCGATGCCATCAGCTATGGTGGTGCCCCTTCCGCACCGGAACTCGCCCGGAAAATCTATGAAGTCTTTGGTGCGTTGCCCGGCAATGGCTGGGGCATGACGGAAACAATGGCGACGGTTACATCGCACAGCGCCGAGGATTATCTCAATCGCCCGACCAGCTGTGGCCCGCCGGTGGCGGCAGCAGACCTGAAAGTCATGCGCGAAGATGGCAGTGAGGAAATGCCCATCGGTGATGTGGGTGAGCTATGGGCCCGGGGGCCAATGGTGGTCAAAGGCTATTGGAACCGTCCGGACGCCACCGCTGAAACCTTTGTCGACGGCTGGGTTCGGACCGGTGATTTGGCGCGATTGGATGATGAAGGCTTCTGCCATATTGTCGACCGCGCGAAAGACATGATCATTCGTGGCGGGGAGAATATCTACTCATCCGAAGTGGAGAATATCCTCTATGATCACCCGGCTGTCATGGATGCAGCGCTGATCGGCATCGACCACAAGACATTGGGTGAAGAGCCGGCCGCCATTGTGCAGCTGGTTCCGGGGCAGACTGCCGATGAAGCGGAGCTACAGCAATGGGTGCGCGAACGGCTGGCCAATTTCAAAGTGCCGGTAAAGGTTCTGTTCCGGACCGAAAGCCTGCCGCGAAATGCCAATGGCAAGATATTGAAAAAGGACCTGAAGGCGCTTTTCTAGCGCTTAGTCTTTTGGTTCTATCAGTCGGATAAGGCCTTCTTGTACGGCGGATGCGATCAAAGTGCCGTCTTGCCGGTAAAGCGAACCGCGATTGAGACCGCGCGTATTGCCGGTCCAGTCGCTGTCCATCACGTAGCAGATCCATTGATCGATCCTGAAATCGTCATGGAACCACATGGCATGGTCGAGGCTGGTGGAGAATAATCCGGGCGTGGTCCAGTGCAATCCGTGCGGGATCATCGACGTGGAGAGCAGGCCCATGTCGGAAGCAAATGCCAGAGTTGCGCGATGCGTAAGCGGATCATCGGGCAGTGGCGCGACGGTTTTGAACCATTGATATTGACGCGCATGTTTTGTTTTACCTTCGGGGCGAAAGCTGCGGACCTCGAAAGGACGCGGCATGCTCATCCGCTCGATATGCTTGTCCGAAACTTGCGGATTGCGGGCGATTTGCTCCATTGCACTCATACAGTCTTCTGGCGCCAAAACATCAGGCATATCTAGCTGATGGTGGAGACCCTCAGAGGGTTTTTGAAAGGACGCTGTCAGGTTGAATATGACCTTATCATCCTGACGGACAACAACCCTGCGATTGGAAATGCTGCGCCCGTCAAAGTCGCGATGCACCCGAAAATGCAGGGGCTTGGTTTCATCTCCGGCCCGCAGAAAATAGGAATGGAGCGAGTGGATATTCTTTTCATCATCGACCGTGCGATCCGCCGCCACGATCGATTGGGCGATCACTTGTCCGCCGAAAATCCGTTCGCGTGCGGTTGAACTTAGTGCCGGAAATATGAATTCATCGTCCCCGTCCGCCGAAAGACTAAAGGTCCGGAGCAATCCGGCGATTAGCTTCTCGGCAGGCACGGAGGAGCGATGAGCCAAAGCGTCGGCTAGCCGCCGCTCGACTTGTTCGTCTGTAAGTTGGTCCAAAGTTAATTCTATTCCTTAAAATCTATCATATCCGGATGGCCGTGCGGCTCAGGGATATATTTCGAACAGTCCGGCACCGCCTTGACCACCGCCAATGCACATGGTGACAACACCCCATTTGGCGCCGCGACGACGGCCTTCCTGCAACAGATGTCCGGCACAACGTGCGCCCGTCATACCGAATGGGTGACCGATGGAGATCGAGCCGCCGTTGACGTTATATTTCTCCGGATCAATACCCAGGCGATCGCGGCTGTACAGACATTGGCTGGCGAAGGCTTCGTTGAGTTCCCAGATGTCGATATCGTCGACCGTCAGGCCTTGGCGCTCGAGAAGCTTGGGAACGGCAAATACCGGACCAATGCCCATTTCATCGGGTTCACATCCGGCAACAGCCCAGGATACAAAGCGACCCAATGGTTCCAGTCCGCGGCGTTCTGCTTCTTTGGCTTCCATCAACACGACCGCAGCCGCGCCGTCTGACAACTGGCTGGCGTTGCCGGCCGTGATGAACTTATCTTCGCCCATGATCGGTTTCAGACTGGCCAAGCCTTCCAGCGTGGTGGTCGGCCGATTGCACTCATCGCGATCGACGGTGTAGTCGACGATGGTTTCTTCCTTGGTTTCTTTGTCGACCAGCTTCATCTTGGTCTGCATTGGTACGATTTCATCGGCAAAAAGCCCGGCTTCCTGAGCCTTGGCCATACGTTGTTGCGATTGCAGGGAATATTCATCCTGATATTCGCGACTGACATTATAACGCTCGGCGACAATATCCGCAGTGTCGATCATCGGCATGAAGATCGCCGGCGCGATTTTCAGAATTTCATTGTCGATGCTGCCTTCCGGCGCGCGTGTTCCTTGCATCGAGATGCTTTCGACGCCGCCCGCGACAACGCAATCGGCTCCATCGCCGCGAATGTGATTTGCCGCCATCGCGATCGTCTGCATGCCGGAGGAGCAGAAGCGATTGACCGTTGCGCCGCCCGTTGTTTTCGGAAGACCTGCCAAAAGCGCGGCATTGCGACCGATATTGGGCGCGCCATGTGACACATTGCCCATTAAACTGTCATCAACAAAGTCCCCGTCGACGCCCGATTTGGCAACGGCATGTTTGATAGCATGGGCAGCCATGGTCATAGGAGGCGTGATGTTGAAGCCACCGCGACCAGCTTTGGCCAGTCCGGTACGGGCATAGGATACGATGACTGCTTCACGCATATTGAAATCTCCACTCTATTTTTATGACTATGATTTTTGTTCAGCACAGTTGATTGTATTTGCCAAGGCTCAAATGAACCTATGTGCAAGCACGCGCGCAGTCTCTGTGCAAAAGCCATGACTAAACCGGCCGCAAGGGCCCATTCAATTCTGGATATGGAAAGATAGAAAAGATGGTGACCCCTACGGGAATCGAACCCGTGTTTCAGCCGTGAAAGGGCCGCGTCCTAACCGCTAGACGAAGGGGCCATACCAATTGCTGGTCAGCGAGCAACGGCCATTAGGGGTGTGCTCGCCTTTGGTCAACCCTCTTTTCACCCGATTTGAAGCCTATTTTTGAGCGCTGTAGCAGAGCGTCGGTCGCTTGCTGCTTTCTTTGTCGTGAACGGCGGTGCCAATATAGCGGTGATGCTGCTGCTGAAGCAATCTTGGCAAGATATCCCGTCGCCCTCAATCGGCCCAGGCGGCGTCCTCCAGATGGATTTCGGCCGACGGCCGGCTGCCCCAGTCGTCGATCTTCGCACGGCCTGCAATCCACAGTTTCCGTCCGCGCGGAGCACTGAGCAAAGCCTGGCCGAGATCGCTCTCGGCAGCGCGAAAAGCGATTGTCTTGATCGATGCGCCGTCATCGCCGCCCACGATCATCCGGACATGGTCGGTTCCGACAATATCGCATTTGATGATCCGCACCGGACCCGTAGCGATGCGAGGGGCAGGCCAGCCCATGCCATAGGGACCTGCACCGTCCATGGTTTCGACGATCATCGGATTGACGCCCTTCGGCGAAAGCAGCGCGTCTAGGAGCAGCGCCTTGCCATCCTGCGCTTTGCCGACATTGTCTGCGAGCCGGTCGTTGAGAAATTCCGAAAAGGCATCGACCTTGTCCGCGTCGATCGTGATTCCGGCCGCCATAGCATGACCGCCACCGGCGATCAGCAGCCCGCTGTCCTTGGCTGCGATGATTGCGGCTCCCAGATCGACACCGGAGATAGAGCGACCCGACCCTTTTCCTGTCCCGTCTTCGTCCACCGCGATAATGATGGCGGGGCGATTGAGTTTTTCTTTGATTCGGCCTGCAACAATGCCGATCACGCCGGGGTGCCAGCCTTTGGCGGATAGCACCGCGACTGCCTGATTTTGCTGTGAGGAACACATGGCCTCCGCTTCTTCCAGAACATGGGCCTCGATCGCGCGGCGTTCTTGGTTGAAATGGTCGAGTTCAGCGGCGATGGCCTGGGCTTCTTCGGGGTCTTGCGTGGTCAGCAATCGCACGCCCAAATCCGATTTTCCGACCCGTCCGCCAGCATTGATGCGGGGACCGAGAGCAAACCCAAGGTCCGAGCATATGGGCGCTCGTTTGAGTCGGCTGGCATCGATCAGCGCCGACAGACCAATATTCTGACGCCCAGAGAGCACTTTGAGGCCCTGCGCTACAAAGGCGCGATTGAGGCCGCGCAGCTGAGCGACATCGGCCACCGTGCCCAAAGCAACAATGTCGAGAAGCTCGAGCAATTTCGGCTCTGTCCGGTTTTCGAAATATCCCTGTTTCCGGAGGGTCCTGACAAGAGCCGCACCCAATAGAAAGGCCATGCCAACCGCGGCAAGATGGCCATGTTCCGCGCTGGCATCGCTCTCGTCCAATCGGTTGGGATTGACCAGCGCTAGGGCCTTGGGCAATTCCGCCGCGCATTTATGATGGTCGACCACAATCACCTCGACACCGGCCTGATGCGCCATATCAAGGGCATCAAAGGCCATGGCGCCACAATCGACGGTGACCACCAGATTGCTGCCTTGCTCGCCAAGCTTGACCAATGCCTCGCCGGATGGGCCATAGCCTTCCATCAACCGGTCCGGGATATAATAGCCTGCCTCAAGCCCAAGGTCGCGTAGCAAGCGAATCAGCAGGGCAGCACTGGTCGCGCCATCGACATCATAGTCTCCGAATATTGTGACCTTTTCCTGATTTTTGATGGCAAGGCTCAACCGGTCCGCTGCCGCGTCCATGTCCTGAAAGACGGACGGGTCGGGCATGAAGCCCCGGATCGTCGGTTCGCGATTGATCGCCAAGGTTTCGCGACTGGCACCGCGAGCAAGCAGCAACTGGGTGACCAAGTCATCGGGCTGGAACCCCGGGTCGCGCGCGTCGGCGCTGGTGCTGCGCCATTGCCATGACTGACCGGACAGGGATTTTTCAACATTCAATACAGCGTTCATCCTTCGCACTATGCGTGAATCCAGCGGCGCTGACAATCGGTCAGTTGTTTGGTAGGGAGCGGGCGATGAAAAAGCTTCTGATCGTCTATTATAGCTATACCGGCGGCACTGCCCAGATGGTCGAGGCCGCTGCCAGGGCCGGCGAAGGCGAGGATGGCACGGAATTACAGGTCATTCGGGCCGAAGATTGCCAGCCCGACGATATGCTGTCCGCTGATGGCTATATTTTTGCGACGCCGGAGAATCTCGCGGCGATAGCCGGAGTGATGAAGGCCTTTTTGGATCGCTGCTACTATCCTTTGCTCGGCCGGATCGAGGGGCGGCCCTATGCAGCAATGATCTGTGCGGGATCGGATGGAGAGAATGCGCAGCGGCAGTTGGAACGGATTGCCACTGGCTGGCGGCTGAAGAAGGTTGTCGATAGTCTGATCGTCTCTACCCATGCGCAGACCGAGGAGGAGATATTGGCCCCCAAGACGATTACAGAAACCGATCGTGCGCGATGCGCCGAGGTTGGGGTGACGCTGTCGACGGGTCTGGCGATGGGTGTCTTTTAGACCAGCAGGCTGACGCGTTGCTGCAGGACGGGGATCACAGCATCCTCAAACCATGGGTTGGCCTTGAACCATCGGATATTGCGGGGACTGGGATGCGGCAGGGGCAGATGATCCGGCCAGAATGTGTCCCATCTTTTCACCGTGTCCGTCAGTGTTCGGGACTTTCGGTCTCCGAGATGCCAATCCAGCGCAAATTGACCCAGGATCAGCGTGAGTTCAATCCGCGGCAGCGCCTGCAATAGTGGTTCGCGCCATGCGGGTGCGCATTCCGGCCGTGGCGGCAGGTCGCCGCCTTTGCCGGTTCCGGGATAGCAAAAACCCATCGGTATGATGGCAAAGAGGTGCGAATCGTAAAATTGATCTTCGGTGACGCCCAGCCATTGTCGCAGCCTTTTGCCGCTGGCGTCATCAAATGGTCGGCCTTTCTCATGGGTCTTGCTGCCGGGCGCTTGACCGGCGATTAGAATTTTGGCCTGTGGCGAGGCTTGCAGCAGAGGCTTTGGACCAAGTGGTAAGCCGGAGCAGATTGTACAGGAGCGGACCTGTGTGAGTAGGCTTGTCAGCGGCTCGGATTCCTTGCCGCTCATTCTGTCCGGCGACAAATTGCCAGATGATCGGGCTTCTCACCTTTGGGAACGGGTGGCAGGACAAAGACATGATCGAGATGTGTTGATTGGCGGCCCTCGGGATGTCTGTTGCCACGGACCACCGCCGCGAAATCCTTGCAAGCAGGCGCGCTCTTTAGATAGTTGCTGTGCCCGCTTCTGCCGCGGCTAACCGCGGTCGTATCGACGATAGTCAGTGCGGTCTTGTCCACGGCCTGCGTATATTGGGGATGCACCGCGTAGCAGCGTTCGGGAAGGTTCTTGGCCTTTAGATCGGCTGCTTCAAACGGGTTGAAACACCGCGGATAACCCAGGCGAGGATAGCCGTGCACACTGTCCGACAATGACAGCGCCCGGTCTTTCAGGGACGCATAAACCGTGATCCTGCGGTCGTTCCGGACACGCCGGTCGGATAGTATTTCTTCAGCAATGTCGCGCTCGAAATCCTGCGTGTCGACATCCGGAGAAACGAGAATGATATTCGAAATAACGCTCGCGTCGCCGTCGGAAACATTCTCATCCACATATTCTACCGACGGTATGACCAGCCTAGCGCCGAGTGAGTGCGAAACCAGCACGATTTCTTTCGTTGATGGCAATTGTGCGAGCTGCATCAGGAACTTGCGAAAGTTCCGCTCGTCCCAATACATATTGGTTTCATCGACCGGATATTTGAGCAGTGCGCCCTGCGAAGGCCAGCTATATTGGATGGCTGGTCCGGTGAAGCCCGCTAACCGTACAATCTGGGCGGTATCTCGTGAAGTCGAGAAGAAGGTTTCGCGATAGCCATGCACGTAGAGCAACACGCGCCCATCTGCCGCTTTCATCCTGCTGGTGAGATTGCTCCACCATTGCTCAGAATGAGAGAGGGCCAGGGGAATGGTGCGGACGGTCTTGCCCGGCTTCCGTTCGACGTCACGCGGTCCGGCAAAGCGGCCGTAGCGCAATTTATCAGCGCGATGATTGAGTAGACTGATATTGTCAGTCAGGCAGTTCGGCAGACGGCTTGTGACAAAGAAAAAGGGTTTGTCATTGCCATCCACCTGAGTCGCCGGCGCGGGATTGCATCGCGCGGGCGCAACATAATCGGAATGTGGTATTTTCCCATAATCGACGGGCGTTACGCATCCCGCTACCAGCATAGGCAAGGCAAATACTGCCCATTTGGTTTTCGACGCTAAACGCTTCAACAGAGGAAGGTTAAGCATCGCCGGTTCAGCTGTTGCGATGCTCGCTCTTCACCCAGCGTACAGTGCCGGAAGAAGCCCGCATGACCACGCTTTCGGTGGTCATCTTGCCGCCGCGCAGCTTCTTGACACCTTCCAGCAGAGAGCCGTTGGTAACGCCGGTCGCAGCGAAAATCGCATCGCCCTTGGCCAGTTCTTTCAGATCATAGACTTTGTCGAGATCTTCAATGCCCCATTTATAGGCCCGTTGACGTTCATCATCATTACGGAAAAGCAAGCGTCCTTTGAATTGTCCGCCAACGCAGCGCAGCGCTGCTGCTGCGAGCACGCCTTCGGGAGCACCGCCGCTACCCATATACATGTCGACCGTTGTATCTTCGTCGGATGTCGCGATGACGCCAGCAACATCACCGTCGGGAATCAACATGATGCCACAACCGATACCGCGCAATTCCGCGATAATCTTGTCATGACGGGGTCGGTCGAGGACGCAGACGATAATGTCTGCAGGTTCGACACCCTTTTCCTTGGCAACGGCTTCGACATTTTCGGTAACCGACTTGTTGAGATCGATAATATCTGGTGAATAGCCGGGGCCAACAGCCAGCTTGTCCATATAGACGTCCGGCGCGTTGAGCAGGTTGCCCTTTTCAGAAATGGCAAGCACGGCCAGCGCATTGGCACCTGCTTTGGCGGTGATGGTTGTGCCTTCCAGCGGGTCCAACGCAATATCAATGGCAGGCGCTTCGCCTTCGCAGCCACGCCCGACTTTCTCGCCAATGAAAAGCATCGGAGCTTCGTCGCGTTCGCCTTCGCCGATGACCACTGTTCCGCAGATGTCCAAATTGTTCAATGCTGCCCGCATGGCTTCCACGGCAGCAGCATCCGCTGCTTTCTCATCACCGCGGCCGATCAGATTCGCCGCCGATATGGCAGCCGCTTCGGTCACACGTACCATCTCCATTACCAGTACGCGGTCCAAAATATCGCTTGCTTCGGGCATATTGTAGGTTAGTCCTTCTGTAAGGGGCCAATTTGAATTCTCGATAGAGGAGCGATATTGCAATGTCGAGACTGGTTTTCCTGATCCTTTTGTTGATACCGTCTGTGGCGATCGCCCAGACAGAGTTGCCAGAAGGTCGTATCACTCAATTGGTAGAGAACGCCCGGAAATTGGTCGCGGTAGATGCTGACGGCTGCCTTCTTCATCGCACCAGCGACGAGATCGTGGTGTGCGGTATTCCCGAAATTGACCGGCTTCAGAGACTACCATTTCCTGAATTGGCGGCAATTGACGGCGAAAGGATTCGGGAACCGCTTCCGAAAGGCAATGCCGAAATCGTTCAGCAAGGTCGCTGCTATGTCACAATGTCCGAACGAAATTGCTTCAAGGGCGTACCGATTTTGCGCGTAAGCCTTGGAGGGGCAGAGGGAGGCGTAGGTGGTGCAGCTGGCCGGTTTTGGCAAGTCATTGAACCGGATGTGCCGGACGAAGATTATGTGCGGCAGGCAATGACTCAGCCGTTGTCGCCTGCGCCCAGTGAGTAAGCCACGTGAGTAAACACGCTGATTGAGTCAGTCCTGATCGCTGAGCAAATGCATCACAACGGGCGCAGCCTGCAAACTCGTCGAACTGGACAGAGCTGCAAGGCTCTTTGTCACATTGCGTTCGCTGCTGTCGTGCGTAACCATCGAAATCAATACTGAGCCTTCGTCGGTTTTTTCGGTTTGGATGAGACTCTCGATCGACACGTGGGCGTCGCGCATGGCCGCAGTAATTTCGGCCAAAACACCAGGTTTGTCCGCGACAATGAATCGAATGTAGCTTTTGCCGGTCCGGTTTCCGCTCTCGGCGCGCTCACATGAGTCCATTGCGCTGGCGGGTGCGCCGAATACGGTTCCGCAATCGCCACGCGCAATGTCAATCAGGTCGGCGACCACTGCAGAGGCCGTTGGACCTTCTCCCGCGCCAGCGCCTTGAAACATCAGGCGGCCGGAGAAATTGCCTTCGGCAACCACCGCATTGGTTGACCCTTCGATATGCGCCAGTGGATGGGCTTCGGGCACCAGATAGGGGTTCACCCGCTGGAACAGCTTCCCATTATCGATTCGGGCCATGCCGAGCAGGCGGATGCGATATCCCAATGCTTTGGCCTGGCCGATATCTGCCGCCATGATATTGCGGATGCCGTCGACCTCTACGCCTTCAAAATCCAATGCCTTGCCGAACGACAGTGCCGCCAATATGGCCAGTTTGTGGGCAGCATCGACACCGTCGATGTCAAAGCTTGGGTCCGCTTCGGCATAGCCGATTTCTTGCGCGTCCTTCAGGACGTCATCAAAAGCGTGGCCATATTTTTCCATCTCGGTGAGAATATAATTACAAGTGCCATTGAGAATGCCATAGACACGTTCGATCCGGTTGGCCGAGGCGCCGTCGCGTAGTCCCTTAATGACCGGAATGCCGCCGGCGACCGCCGCTTCATATTTTAAGGCCAGGTTTCCAGCTTCGGCTGCTTGCGCCAATTCCATCCCGTGGTGGGCGATCATCGCCTTATTGGCAGTGACGAAGGATTTGCCGGCCGATAGACTTTTGCGAGCAAGATCAAGTGCGGTGCCTTCTGAACCACCAATCATCTCGACCACACAATCTATGTCGTCATGGGTGGCAAGTTCTTCTGGCTGATCGCACCAGGAATATGCTGCAAGATCGATACCGCGGTCGCGGGACCGGTCCCGCGCAGAAACCGCGGTGACGACGATGGGACGACCGGCCCGCTGTGCGATCATTGCACCATTTTCTTCGATTAGCCGGATAACGCCGGTCCCGACGGTGCCCAGTCCAGCGAGCGCGATGCGAAGCGGAGCAGTCATGATCTTTAGCCTCTTTGGATTTTATGTGAGATAGATGGCGCCTTATTAGCGCCGCCTTGGCCGAATGCCAGAACTAGTTCTGGCTATTTATTGCAGGCGTGATCTTGGGCAGCTGCCCAGGTCGTTCAGCACCATCTGATAATCACTTCGTGCCTGCCGCGCATTGGCCGGTGTCTCATTGTTCAAAGATGCAGAAGGCAACTGGCTCGGAAGGAAACAAGCCAGCCTGTACCAGAGCAAGCTGTTCCTGATTGGGGCGCGTGCGGCCTCATCGACAATCTCGCCGAGGGAGACTGCCCAGAATTTGCGTTGTCCATCCCGTTTCAGCACGGTGATGGAAATGGGCGATCCGGTTTCCGTCTCTATGAATATCTGTGTCTCGCCTTCGCCGATAATAGTGCCGGGCACATGAAAGGCGCTCGCGATTCGCGTGATTATGGGGGCTGCATCGCGTGCGACCAACTCGCGGACCACCGAACGGACCCGTTTTTCGCGGCTGGGCGTCCATGCAATTTGCGCGTCCTTGGCGACCAGTTGGATATCGTCGCTAGCGCTGCCTGCTGGCCGCCGGGCAAATATGATGAAGGGCTTTTTCTTGATTTTTGGCGCACGTCCGCGATCATCGAGGGGCAGATCAATGACATAGCGAATCGTTTCTCCGACCCCACCTTGGCCGCGAATCAGGGCATTTGTTGATGCAATAATATAAAAACGTTGCGTTCCCGGAGGGGCATTTGGGGCTCGTTCAGGGTCGATTTTGATCGCTTCCTTAACTATTGCATGAACGATGACCGGAGCGCTCGCGCTCAAGTCCGCCAGGTCGGCATATTGCAATGGATCATTATCATGCGGCTCTTGTGAAAAAGCTGGAAACACCGCTATTTGAGTGAAAAATAGGGCAGAAATGAACATCAATAACGGGCGCATAATTTTCTCTGAGATAGGGTTTCAGGATGCTAGTTTTTAGCCCCTATTGTGGGTCTTTGACAGCTTAATCGACCCTGAACCAACAAAGCGATTGCCTGCTTGGGACTAGCACGTTAAAACAAATTTAAGACAGCTTTCAAGCAAACGAAGAGTTGTCATGGGGATATCAAGGGTCGCGATGGTTTTTATTGTCACGTCCCTTGTCTGGTGCTTCAGCGATGAAGCAGCCTACCATAAAGATGGGGAAAAAGGAGTTACATTTCTGAATGGCTTATGCTGACCAAGAGATGAGTTCGAGCAAGATTGTATCAATCGGTCTTGTCGTAATCATCCACATGTTACTTGGCTATGCGCTGGTCACCGGACTAGCCTATAATGCCGTCAAGAAGGTTGCGACGCAGCTGGATATGATTGACATTCAAGAGGAAGAACCACCGGAAGAGCCGGAGGAACCGCCACCACCACCGCCGGAGCAGCCGATTGAACCACCACCAGTAGTTACACCGCCACCCATCGTGGCGCCTGTGGTTGCACCGCGGCCGGTGATTCAGACGGTTCCAACCGCGCCACCGCCACCTCCACCGGTTGTGGCACCTCCGCCACCTCCACCTCCGCCACAACGGGCGAATCCGGAGCCGCGTGGTAATCCTGGACGATGGGCCAATGCGAATGACTATCCTTCGCGGGCACTTCGCGAGGAACGGGAAGGTACGACACGTTTCCGGTTGACCGTTAATGGCAAGGGTCGGGTTGATAACTGTCAAATCACGGGCTCTAGTGGCCATGCTGATCTGGATGCTGCGGCCTGTAAGAACCTGACACGACGTGCGCGGTTCAGGCCTTCTCTGGACGCGAACGGAAATCCGACAACCGGATATTATTCTAACGCCGTTCGTTGGCAGATACCCAAATAATGAAAATTGGGAGGGGCATCGCAAGATGGCCTTCCCACAACAGTTTTTTTGCAATTAGTTTATCCTGAGGGGAATGTTAAAATGTTGATTGAAATTTTGGCTGCTGGTCCGACAGCTCCACAAAATGCTTTCGGTTTTTGGGAAGCAATGGAACAGGGCGGCGTTATCGCTTGGTCTGTTCTGGCAATTCTGACGATCATGTCTGTTTCGTCTTTCTACATCCTGTTTTCGAAATTGTTCGAACAGAATAAAGTCATGAAGCAGGGCCAATCGATGCGCTCGACTTTCTGGCGTGCAGGTTCGCTTAAAGAAGGCGCTGCAAAACTGGAAAAAAATTCGGCTTATCGTCAAATTGTTGATGATGCTATCCAGGCGGATGCAGATCACGCCAAATTGACCGACCCGGTTGAAGCACATGATTGGCTGCACGGATCGATCGCACGGTCGCAAGATCAGATCAATTCCAAGCTGGCAACCGGCCTTCCTTGGTTGGCAACCGTTGGTGCAACATCACCGTTCATCGGTTTGTTCGGTACGGTTATCGGTATTTACCGCGCACTGATCAAAATCGGTATCGCTGGTCAGGCATCGATTGATGCTGTTGCTGGCCCGGTTGGTGAAGCACTGATCATGACCGCACTTGGTCTTGGTGTGGCTGTTCCAGCTGTTTTGGCTTACAACTGGCTGCAGGGACGCAACAAGCGTATTTCCGAACAGCTGGGTGCATTCTCCAACGACGTTCTGGGCTATATGGCTTCGGACGGTGGCGTTAAGCCAGCCGCTGTAGCAACTGCTGCAAAAGCTAAGCCGGCCGCACCAGCCGCGAAAAAATAAGCCGGGGGTCGGGTTGCATGCGGCTTCTTGCCGCAACAACCCGACCAACGCACAAAAAGGGAGCTTTCTGTCTCCCTTCAGATGATTTAGTTTTGAGAGGATGAAATCCTATGGCGATGAATGTTGGGGGCGGTAGCAGCGAGGAAACTCCTCTATCCGACATTAATACAACCCCACTCGTGGACGTTATGCTGGTCCTGCTGATCATTTTTCTGATCGCGGTTCCGGTGGTTATCCAGACCGTAGAGCTCGAGCTTCCTGTACTTCCCTTTGAAGTGACCACGACTAAGCGCGAGAATGTGCTGCTGTCGATCACCACAACGGATGCCGCAGGACGTGACCCGGGTGCAGAAGGTTATTCAGGTGCCACTCCCGGCGGCAATTGCCGTGTCTATTGGAACACCGTACCGGTTAATTCCACTGAGTTGGTTACAAGAGCCGTCAAACAGCTGGAAGACCAGATTGACGCATTCGGTGGGGTCGAGAATATGGAGCCGGAAGATATGCCGGAAGTTCATATTCGCGGTGACATTAACACGCCTTACAAATGCATTGGCGGCGCAATCTATACGATGCAGCGCGCTGGCTTCGCTAAAGTAGGCTTTCTGTCCACACCAATTGTCGTCGAATAATTTCGACCGGCGACTAGAGTTATTTTAAGGTTAAGGAGACGCACGAATGGCAATGAGTGGCGGAAAAGATAATGGCGAGCCAATGATGGAGATGAACACGACGCCGCTCATCGACGTCTTGTTGGTTCTTCTTATCATGTTCATCATTACAATCCCTGTGCAAACGCATGCAGTTAAAATCGATCTGCCGGTTCCGGATGATAGTCCGCCACCGCCAGATTTTGTCGATCCGATTAAAAACCGCCTTGGGATTACGGCAACCAACCAGATTATCTGGAACGATAGTCCGGTTACGCTGAATCAGGTGAAGCAATATTTGGCCCAGACCAAATCAATGGTTCCAGAGCCTGAGCTACAGTTCCAGCCTGATCCGCTGAGCGCTTATCTGACCACCGACCGTACATTGGCGGTGATTAAGGAAAGCGGCGTCAGCAAGTTCGGCTTTGTAGGCAATGAACAATATGGCAGCTTCAATAAAGCAAGCCGTGCGCCGAACTAGGTTCGGACGATAGAAACAGCAAGGGCCGCGATAGTTTATCGCGGCCCTTTTTTTGTCTTTTTGGTAAGAAGCGGCAAACCTACACCGCGCTTTGTCTGGCAGCGGGCGACCCTATAATGCAGTCTCCTACCAGTTAACTCCATCCACCAGATGTATAGAGAGCCACCGATGAAACAGACCAATTTGGAAAAAATGGACTTGCTTATTCTCGGGATCATCGGGCTGATATTGGCCTACTCCGCCGCTATATTCCTATCGGCCTATGGGTCGGGAACGGACATGGGTACGTGGATCTGGGAACGGCACCAAAATCTCTTTTCCTGGTATTCCCGTCCCCTGTTCATCATTCCCGCTGCTTATTATGCCTACCGGCGAAAGGCACTGCATGTGATCGGCTTCATGTTGTTGCTCGCGACCAGCCTGTTCTGGTTTGCGGCCCCTGGCACAGCCGATCCGGCGATTCAGGAATATTTGCAATGGGAGGCTGACCTCTTTCTGACCAACGAAAGCAAGCTGCCGCTGGTTGCCTTGGTCGCCGCGGTCCTGATATTTCTATTTTTCCTGTTTTACGCCTTCTGGCAGCGCAATCTCTTATATGGTCTGCTTGTGATCAATATCGGCACCGTTTTGAAAATTGTCGTCAGCCTTGCCTTCGGCGAAGCAGCAGGCATGGCGGCGGTCGTCCCGTCGCTTTCCAGTATGCTGGTGATCAATCTGTTTGCCTATATCCTATGGCGCCGACTGCGCAAATCACGGGAAACAGGCTAGGCCCTCACGACGCTGCTTTTGACCGGCTCGATTCCGTGCTGCTGAACTGCAGGTCGGCAAGGCGTGCATATAGACCGTTCTGAGTGATTAGGCTGTCATGATCGCCCTGTTCGACGATCCGCCCTTCATCCATCACAATGATGCGATCGGCGGATCGGACGGTCGCAAGACGGTGGGCAATGACAATTGTCGTGCGGTCTTGCATCAAATGGTCGAGCGCATCCTGCACCAGCTTCTCGCTTTCTGCATCCAGGGCCGATGTCGCTTCGTCGAGCAACAATATCGGTGTGTTACGGAGCAAGGCGCGGGCGATAGAGATCCGTTGACGCTGACCGCCGGACAAGCGCGTACCGGCTTCACCCATGAAGCTGTCCAAGCCTTCCGGCAAAGCGCGGAGGAATTTCTCGGCGTTGGCGGCGCGTGCGGCCTCCCATATCTGCTCGTCTGTCGCATCCCATCTGCCGTATCGTAAATTGTCGCGTGCGGAGGCTGCGAATAATACGGTTTCCTGCGGCACCAGCGCCATACGCTGTCTGATTTCTGCTGGATCGGCGGAGGGTAGGGCGACGCCGTCTATGCGTACCGACCCGTTCTGCGGATCATAAAAGCGCTGGGCGAGTTGAAACAGAGTTGACTTCCCGGCACCGGAGGGACCGACCACCGCCACTGTTTCTCCGGGGGAAACTGTCAGTGAAAAATTGCGCAGGGCATTGGTATCGGGACGGGTGGGATAGGCAAAGGTCACATTGTCGAAGGCGATTTTGCCACGCGACGGCTCTGGCAGTGCAATTGGATTTTCCGGAGATGCAATAGTCGGTTTTTCGGAAAGCAATTCCGCCAGCCGACCCGCCGCACCGGCGCCGCGCAGAAGATCACCATAGACTTCGGTCAGGGCACCAAAGGCACCGGCAACCAGACCGCCGGTGATAACGAAAGCAGCAATTGTGCCGCCGGATATTGATCCTTCGGCAACGCCGATAGCGCCACGCCACATCAACATGGTGATGCCGGTAAAGATCAGGCCGATAACGATGGCGGTCATCGCCGCCCGCAGCCTGATGCGCCGTTTGGCGGTATCGAAAGTCGATTCAACCGCGCCGCCAAACCGGTCGTGCTCGCGCTTTTCCTGTCCAAAGGCCTGAACGATTTTCATCGCGCCAAGGGTTTCGGCGATCATGGCACCGACGTCCGCAACCCGGTCCTGACTGGTGCGTGACACATTGGTCAACTTGCGGCCGATAAAAACGATCGGGAGAATGATAACGGGAATGGCCAGCAGTAACCCGGCGGTCAGGGTAGGGGCCAAGGTGAACAGGTAAATAATCCCGCCAATTCCGATTACGATATTACGGAGCGCCACCGACACGGTGGTTCCCACCACTTGTTCGATAATCGCGGTGTCAGAGGTCATGCGCGATGCGATTTCCGATGGCCGGTTTTCCTCAAAAAAACCCGGAGCGAGACGCAACAAATTGCCCTGCACCGCAAGTCGGATGTCGGCGACGACGCGCTCGCCGAGCCAACTGACGAAATAGAAACGAAAGGCAGTGGCGACTGCCAATATTGCTACAATGCCAAGGAGGCCCTGGAAATAGGGTGCAATATCGCCATTGCCCGCCATGAAGCCTTTGTCGATTATGGTTTTGAAGCCAGCGGGTATCGCCAGCGTCGCCATCGCTGCGACCGATAGCGAGAGCAGGGCAAAGGCAATCTGCCGCGGATATTTGATGGCGCGATCAAACACCATCCGTAAGTTACCGATTTTTTTGAGCGGCGCTTGCGGGTTGTCTGGTTCGCTGGAATTGCTTTTATCGGTCATGGAAGGGCATCTAGCAGTCGGTCCTGTGTCTAACAATTAAAGGTTTGCTCGGGTTTCCGCCGGAACACCCCGTTTAGGGAACATGGCGATGATGGACAGAAATACCAAGAGCATGGACAATTATATTCCGTCTCGCGAGCACTGGAACGCCACGGCATAACGCTGGCCAAATGACTAGAAATTGTTAAAAGCATTGGGGTTCCGGAAGCAGTTCAATCCGGATGATTCGTGTAATTTCTTGATCAAGGATGCTGCTGTGAACCAGATTGCTTCAAAAGGTCAGCTGCGGATGTCTTTGCTGCGGTGGATATTGTTCATCGTTCCTATCACCGTGCTGCTCGGTTTTACGTTCAGCCAATTTGCGAATTCCGGTGAAGAAAATCGCTGGTTTCAGGCACTGACCAAGCCGGCGATGCAGCCACCCGGTTGGGTCTTTGGTGCGGCTTGGGCGCTGCTCTATACAATGATGGGGACTGCTTTCGCGATGGTGCTGCATGCCCGCGGCGCGCCGCTGCGTGGGCCGGCGATCATCCTGTACCTTCTGCAATATGCGCTGAATCTGTTTTGGCCGATCTTGTTTTTCGGCATGCATCAAGTCGCCGCTTCTTTTTGGCTTTTGGTCATTATATTCGTACTGGCGCTAGGTACGACGCTGGTCTTTGGACGAATCCGAAAGGCCGCTGCATGGCTCATGATCCCCTATCTCGCATGGCTATGTTTTGCTGCGGTCCTCAATAAACAGATTGAATGGTTGAACCCGAGTGCGGAAACCCTTGTGGTTCCTGCTGCGAGAACCCAGATATAGGGAATAGTTTTTCCGGTCCTTAGGGCCAGTGACGGAGTTTAATGACATGCAGAGCCAAAATCGCTTTTTCGATGATCTTTCCAAAGTTTTAAATGGCGTGGCCGGAACCGTGGCCGGCGTCGGCCGCGAAGCAGAAGCCAGCGCAAGGGAACGCGCCAAAGAATGGTTTGGCGGTATGGACTTTGTGTCGCGTGAAGAATTTGAAGCGGTGAAGGAAATGGCCGCCAACGCACGGGCGGAAGCTGATTCTTTGAAGAAGCGTCTGGATGCTCTTGAGAAAGGCGCTGCTGCGCCGGCCAAGAAACCTGCCGCCAAGCGCACCACAACCCGCAAGCCTGCCGCGCGTAAAACCGCTGCGCGTAAAACCACGGCTCCGAAAACAGGTCGCTAGTCGCTACTCTGATCTGCGATTGATCACCGTTCATTATCCACAGCGTTCCCACAAACAATGTGAAGGTGGGGCCTTCGCCGCCTTGCCCTGATCCGGTGAGTGGGCCACTAGGCTTAACATCTGCAAAGGATCTGGAACCGCGATGCTTGACGACCAATGGGAAGAGCTTGATCAGGATGAAGCACCGCCCGTAGACATGCTGGCGGCCTTTTTCGAGGCGCGCGGCTGGTCGGTTGATCATGTCGGCGAAGACGAGCTGTCGGTCGAGATTAAGGGCAATTGGACGAGCTATCAGATGCGCGCCATCTGGCGGAACGAGGATCACGTACTGCAGATCCTGCTCTTGCCGGAACTGCGCGTCCCGGATGACAAGAAGACCGTTATATACGAAACCTTGGGTCTGATTAACGAACAGCTCTGGCTGGGCCATTTTGATCTTTGGTCGAACAATAATATTCTGCTGTTCCGCCATGCAACTCTGCTGGGTGGCAGCGGGTTGCTGGGGCTTGATCAGGCACAGACGATTGTCGATCTGGCGATTGAGGAATGGGAACGTTTCTATCCGGTCTTCCAGTTTGTTTTGTGGAGCGACAAGAGCCCGCAGGATGCGATTGAACATGCCATGGTCGATACGGCTGGCGAAGCGTAATGCGCTGGCCGGAACGTATCTGGGTCGTCGGTTGCGGGAATATGGGCGGAGCAATCCTGCAGGCATGGCTGGACAACGGCGCGCCCGCCGACAACATCACGGTTATCAAACCCAATCAAACACCACTGCCGGGTGGACTGCAATCACAATCGGAATATCCGGATGGCCCAGCGCCTGATCTGGTCATGCTCGCCATGAAACCCTATCAGCTTGGCGAGGTGGCGGATAAACTTGCGCCGCTGGTTACGGGCAAGAGCAGGATCATATCGGTCTTGGCGGGTACAGAAATCGACATTTTGCGGCAGAATCTACCAAAATCCGGTGCGATTGTCCGGCTCATGCCCAATATGGCGGTCACCGTCGGCAAATCGCCGATGATATTGATTGCCGACGAGGAAGATGCAGCATTGCAGGAGGAGATGAATGCCCTTTTCTCTCCTCTGGGCGGACCAGAATGGCTGGACGATGAAAGCCAGATGCATATTGCCACGGCCCTGTCCGGTTCGGGCCCGGCCTTTCTGTTCCGTTTCATCGATGCCCTGGCGGTATCGGCAACAGAGCTGGGAATGGACCCTGATCAGGCGGCGCGCTTGGCACTGGCGATGGTGGATGGTGCGGCGACTTTGGCGGCGTCTTCCGAGGTGAATCCCGGTGCTTTGGCGAACCAGGTTGCCGGTAAAGGTGGCACAACCCGCAAAGGTCTGGACGTGATGGATAGCGACGGCCGGGCCAATGCATTGCTCTATGATGTGCTCAAGGCGGCGATGGATCGCAATATCGAAATGGCCGAAGAAGCCAAGCGCTAGCCTAAGTTTGATCTTTCCGCAGATCAAAGACCATTTTCCGGTCTTTTTCGGGGACCAGCCCTTCCAGAACATGCCAGAAACCGGTCACCGATTCCTGTCCGGCCGACACATAAGCGGAAGACAGTTTTTCGCGCAATTGACGGAATAATTCGGCTTCCAGCTTTGCGCCTTTCTCCGTTAGGCGCAGCAGTTTCTGTCGCCGGTCTACGATGCCTGGCGACGTCAAAATGAAGTCCCGATCCTGCAATTCCTTCAACACCCTGCCGAGCGATTGTTTGGTGATGGCAAGCAGTTTGAGCAGTTCTCCGACGGTCAGGTCTGGCTGCCGCGCGATAAAATATAAGGCCCGATGGTGCGCCCGGCCCAAACCCTGCTTTGCAAGCTCCTGATCAATTGCATTGGTCAGTCTGGTGTAACCAAAATAGAGCAGTTCGATCCCGCGACGGATTTCGTCTTCGCGCAGAAAAAGCGGCGATGCGCCGGGAGATGTGGAGGGGCGAGATACGTCAGTCATGTTGACGTATCTTGACAGGCTGATTAGGGGATTGCAAGACAATTGGATTATGCTTCCAATCCTTCCAGTGGTCGGCATGATTCTCAGCGAAAGCGGCACTATATGTCAGATGTAACAAACCTTGAATTCACCGTGGAACCGAGCGCGACTCCCGTGCCGGACAGCGAGCGGGAAAAACTGCTTGAGAATCCCGGTTTTGGGTCGCTGTTCACCGACCATATGGCCATGATCCGCTATACCGAAGCGGACGGGTGGCATGATGCTAAGATTACCCAGAGAAAGCCGATATCGATGGATCCAGCATCCTCGGTGCTGCATTATGCGCAAGAAATATTTGAAGGTATGAAGGCTTATCGCTTGGACGACGGCGCAACGGCGCTGTTCCGTCCGGACGAAAATGCAAAACGTTTTCAGGACTCGGCACGGCGGATGGCGATGCCGGAACTTCCGCAATCGCTTTTTCTCGATTCGGTTGAATCATTGGTTGATATCGACCGGCAATGGTTCCCGTCCGTTGAAGGCGGATCACTATATTTGCGTCCGTTCATGTTCGCGAGTGAAGTGTTCCTGGGTGTCCGGCCCGCCAAAGAATATCTCTACATGGTGATTGCATCTCCCGCTGGCGGCTATTTTAAAAGCGGCGCGTCGGCGATCAGTATCTGGGTGTCCGAACATTATAGCCGTGCAGCGCCGGGCGGCACCGGTGCGGCCAAATGCGGCGGCAATTATGCCGCTAGTCTGGTCGCGCAGGCCGAGGCCATCGAAAAAGAATGTGATCAGGTCGTGTTCCTCGATGCGGCGGAGCATAAATGGGTTGAAGAACTCGGCGGCATGAATCTTTTCTTCGTAATGGACGATGGAAAACTTGTTACGCCTCCGTTGAGTGGAACGATTCTGCCAGGCATTACAAGGGAGTCGATCATCACGCTTGCTCGGGAAGAGGGCTTGACGGTTGCCGAAGAACCTTATGCAATTGACCAATGGGAAGCGGATGCCGCTAGCGGCAAGCTGGTTGAAACGTTCGCGTGCGGTACCGCTGCGGTTGTTACAGCCGTCGGTACTGTGCGGTCTAGTGATGGTGATTTTACTATTGGCAGTGGCGGACCAGGTCAGCTGACCGAGAAATTGCGGCGGCGGCTGGGTGATATTCAGCGAGGGGTCGCACCCGATGATCATGGCTGGGTTAAACGGCTATTCGAATCTTAGATAAACTGCCTCTTGCCCCTTGCAGGCAAACTGGATAATAGGCCCGTTCAACGGCGCGGTCTGACAATGAACGGTCGGCCAATATTGGGGTGTCGCCAAGTGGTAAGGCAGCGGCTTTTGATGCCGCCATGCGCAGGTTCGAATCCTGCCACCCCAACCAAATTTTGCAAATGCACAAAATCGAACGCGTTTTCCTTTGATTTCTGCGGATGTTAGTGGGGCCAGACAGCTGGCTCGGCACATCCTTAATGCGAATGAATATTACAATTTGTAAATGATTGTAACTAACTTGTCGTATTTCTGGTAATCTCAGTGCAATTGATTGTAAAACGCAATCACTAAATGACCAGAAATACAGTTTTTCGACGGGCCAACGTCGAAAAATTGATGGGAGATACAGAAATGCGGATAGCTATAGCGGATGATGATCCAGAGATAATTGAATTCCTCGGCAAAATTGTTGAAGGTTTGGGGCACGTATATGCAGGTTACGGGGATGGTATGTCCCTTACCAATGCCTTGCTGCGGGATACTTTTGACATGGTGATTCTAGATTGGAACATGCCACGCAAGACCGGCATGCAAATTTTGGAATGGATGAAAACCGCGGTTGAAGACCGTCCGCCGGTGATCATGATGACCAGTCGTACCGCCAAACAGGATATTAGTGATGCACTGAATGCTGGTGCTGATGACTATATTACCAAGCCGGAAGACAAAGATGTCATCGCAGCCCGAATCAATGCGTTGTTGCGCAGAAACAGTGGTGCCTCCGTCATGGAGACAACAGTGCAATATGGTGACTATCTGTTCAATCGCATCGAACAGACAGTTCAGCATGGCGATAAAGAAATCGCTTTGACTGCAAAAGAGTTTGAACTGACCGATTTGATGTTCCGTAATCGTGACCGGACCCTGTCCCGGCGATATATTATGGAGACGGTCTGGCGGACGAATGCACATCTTGCGACTCGGACCCTCGACATGCATGTTTCGCGCATTCGATCTAAGTTATCCTTGAAGCCCGAAAACGGGTTTCGGATTTTCACCGTTTTCGGCTATGGCTACAGATTGGAGACGCTTGGCAACGGAGGGTAACTGTGTCGGAAGATTTTCGGGATCGTATTTCATCATCGGGCTTACGCCTTTTGGTCGGTTCTTTGATTTGTGTGCTGGCCTTTGCCCCCACAGGAGCAACGGCTCAGCAGACACTGGAATCCGAACAAGTTTCTTATGTCTTCAAGCCCGGTGATACTCTGTTTCGCCTAGCGAATAAATATTTTCGCAAGCAGTCGGACTATGTCGCGGTTCAGCGCATCAATCGCATTAAGAACCCCCGGCAGATTCCGGTAGGAAAATCGGTTCGAATTCCGTTTCACTTGTTGAAATTTCGCCCCAGCGAGGCCAATTTGAGCGCGTTTCGTGGTGCGGTTTCGATCGCCTCAGATGGTCAGAATCTGACGCCTGTCGCTGGCCTGGATATTGGTGAAGGGAGTCGCCTGACAACAGCTGCCCGGAGTTTTTTGACGTTGGAATTGGAAGACGGGTCGCGCGTATCCTTGCCATCCAACAGCCGGGTCACCATCACCCGTCTGCGCCATATTCTGCTCACCGATAGTGTCGATTATGAGATTGCGGTTGATAAGGGGCGTATCCGGTCGAAAGTAGCGCCGTTGGATAAGAAAGCCGATCGTTACCGCGTTCGGACGCCGGTAGCGGTCTCTGCGGTTCGCGGTACGGACTATCGCACGAGAGTCGATGAAGCATCAGGGACTGCCTTTTCCGAAACCGTTGAAGGTACGATTGTCGTTGCGGCTGGAGATAGCCTTACTGCCGGTGGTTTAATTTCCGTACCCGCAGGCACCGGTGCTGCGGCGTCAGCAACGGGCGGCCTTGCGAAAGCGGATCTGCTGTCTCCGCCAGAACTGCTGGATCCCGCAAAGGTACAGTCGGAGTCGGACTTGCAATTTTCTATCGTATCGCGTGATGCGGCGAGCGGTCATCGACTCGTGGTGGCGTCTGACGCAGGATTTGTTGATGTCGTGTCGGAAACCCAAGGACAAGGCACAGATCTTGATCTGGCGCCGATTCCCAACGGGCGCTATTTTGCTAAAGTGACCGCATTGGCTGCTGATGGCTTCGAGGGCATGCCGGCGACCTATTCCTTCAAGCGTCAACTCAGTACTTTGGGGGGAAGCGCCGATGCCGGTGATTTCGGCTATCGGTTCAAATGGTTTGGTGAAGGCGACGGACAGCGTTTCTATCGTCTCCAAATTCTGAAAGATAGCAAAACGGCGATCCCAGTTATTGATGAAGTGGGTCTTTCAACGGACACCATCACCCTATCGGATCTGATGGATGGAGAATATTATTGGCGCGTAGGCGTGATTCAATTCTCGACTGATCCAGAAGATCCGGAAGCCATTCAAAAATGGACCGATTTTGAAAAACTGACCGTAGCCAACTAGCTGCTTTGGCCAAACTTTTGATCGATTCTCTGCAGAGGCACAATCACCGATGAGACTGCGCCAGCGATTGGGCATTGAATGGCTGGCTGTGGCTTTGTTGGCAACTTGTGTGGTTGTGGCGCTGTCCTATTGGGAAAGTCTCTCCCGTTTCGATAATCTGGTCTATGATCAGTTATCTGAAATCGAGCGACCCGCTCCGCATTCTGACATTTTGATCGTTGAAATTGATGAGGATAGTCTTGCCACTTTTGGGAAATGGCCTTGGCCACGGGAACGCCATGCAGAGCTGTTCAAACAGCTAGCCAATGGCAATCCAAAAGCGATTGGCTTCGATATTCTGCTTAGCGAGCCCGGTGAGCCCGATGGCGATGCGCAACTTGCTGAGGCGATGGCCGCCAATTCCAACCTGTTCTTGCCACTCCATTTTATTTTTCCTGGCAGCGATGGTGCGGAATATGATGTCAAACAGCCGATATTGCCCTTGGAAAGGGCTGCGGCTGGCATCGGGCATGTGAACCTCATCTTTGACAAAGACGGGGTCGTGCGTCGTGCCGCTCTGTGCTTTGGGGACAAGGCCTCCGGGCAAGCCTGGCCGCATTTGATGGAGCAAATTTATAGATCAGTGGAAGGCCAGCCATCGGCCGCTTTCGAGCGTTTGGAAGCTTGTGATCAGCGGTTGTTAATGCCTTTTGCATCGCGTGGAGGCTTTACCTCTATCTCCTATATGGCTTTGGCCAACGGAGGAGTCCCACGCGCCTTTTTGGAGGATAAGATCATCTTGATCGGTGCCACTGCCAACGGTTTGGGAGATCAATATCCAGTTCCGCTCGGCGATGGGGGCACTCTCGCGGGCGTCGAGATCATGGCCAATCTCTATGGTGCGATCGCGCGCGATGATTTTGTTCGCCCGGTAACCTTTACGCGACAACTGCTGTTATCGCTACTGCCCGTCTGGATATTGTTGATCGGCTTTTGGCGATGGCGTCCGCGGACGACCATCATCGTTTCTTTCGCCCTGTTGTTGATCATTCTGGCTGTCAGCACACTCTTGATGCGGTCTGGGCTTTGGTTCGCGCCTGGCGCAGCCCTTTTGGGCGTCATTTTGGTCAATCCTATATGGGGCTGGCGGCGGCTGCAGGCGACAAGCGATTTCATGTATCGAGAGCTTCAGAACTTCAATCGGTCCAACGTAGACATTCCAATCATGCGGCCAGACCTTGGCCCTGTTGATGTCATTACCGGTCAAGCAGAACAGCTGACCCATGCAATTGCACACGTTCGCGATTTGCGGCGTTTCATTGGTGATGCCTTGAGGAATCTTCCCGACCCCATGTTTATCACCGATTTGGATGGCCAGGTCACCTTCGTCAACCATCTGGCAGAGGTTGGGATGGAAGACGGCGCACAGGATCTTGCGCTCGATGATATGCTCAACCTTTTTGTATCCCCCGATGATCTTCAGGAGGTTAAGGATTATCTCTATTTGCAGAATCGACCGGAAACCCATGATTATGTCGATTTCACGTCATTGGATGGGAAGGTTTTCGCGATGCGCCGGGCGCTTGTGGTGTCGGATGAAGGCCTATTGAAGGGGCATATCCACTATCTTGCGGATATCACGGAAGTCGCCAATGCTGCACAGCAAAGGGAAGAGGTGCTGCAACTGCTTTCGCACGATATGCGCGCGCCGCAAGCCGCCATTTTGGCGCTTCTTGACAGTCAGAAGGCTGACGAGACGACAGCTCGTATCGAGGGGCATGCACGGCGTACATTGGCGCTAGCAGACAATTTTGTCGGTCTGGCACGGATCGACTCCAGCGAATTTGTCGGCGAAGACTTATTGCTGGCGGAATTGGTCGAGGAAGCCAATGATAGCCTTTGGCCATTGGGTAAGGCGCGGAGCATTCGATGTGAAGTCGATGACAGATCGGGTGGTGCCTTCATCATAGGCGAGCCATCGAGCCTTTATCGTTCGTTCGTTAACCTGATCGATAACGCAATCAAATACAGCCCGGAAGGCGGGCTTGTGACCGTCGGGATCCGGCTGACCGAATTGGATGGGCAAGCCTTTGTGTCCGTAGCGATCGCCGATCAGGGCACGGGGATATCGGAAGATATGCTCGGTCAGCTATTCGAACGGTTCGCCAGCGATGACAGAATGGCGCATTCATCCATTAAAGGAACGGGGCTAGGCCTCAATTTTGTTTCGAAAGTGATCAGACGGCATGGTGGCCATATCAGAGGGGAAAATTCCCGAGATGGCGGTGCTTGCTTTACCGTACTCTTACCATTGGCTCCGGAAATCAAAGAATAGATCGGAAGGCTTATTCAATGCCTTCGCGGGTTTTGATTGTGCTGCTCGGGGTGTCGCTGGCCTCGGTGTCCAATCCGGACAAGGCTGAATCGACGAGAAAGGGCAGGGACTGCGCTATCGTGCCATTGCAGTGATATTCGGCTGCGTTACCGGAATATAATTTAGATCCGCGTGCCTGATCGAAAAGGCTGATCGTCATGCGATGTTCTCTGTCCTTGCAGGATTGGAACCGCTTTCGGCTTTTTGCGGCAGATATTGTCTGTTCAGCGTCTTTCGCACCTGCATTGACCGAAATGTCTGCGGGGCGATTGGAGAGCGCAACATGGACCAATATCGATGCATTCTCAGCAGATTGATAGCCTCTCTGGCTCAAAGATTCTGCGACCATGTTGCGAGCGAGCGCCAAATCGCGATTTTCGATTGGTTCGTTTGCCGACATCGTAAACTGTTTTTGTTCAGGCGCCGCTATCGCCTGATGCGTTTCAACGCGGGTCTCGATCGGTCCAGCACATGCTGAAACCATCGTCGCGCCTACCAATATCCACGAAAGTGATCTGGTCATCACATTCTCCAGCCGATTTTACATTCTGTTTTTGATAGCCCGAAGGTTTTAAGAAGTCACGCAAATTGGGTGTATGTGAAAGTGGCTATCGCGTCAGAGCGTAATAAAGCACATAGAACCAAGATAAAAAGCCGTGGATGATTGCCCAGAGAATCGACTTATGTGAGGTGAAACTGATGGCAATCGCCAGCGCGCTACCGAATCCGACACCCTTGCTGACAATCTCCTTGCGCACGTAGGTGGCTCCTTTTCGTATCGGCGATTCGCCGGGTGCATAATCTTCCGGACGCATCCGTTCTGGGCGTATCTTTTCAGCCATGATCAGGCAGCTTCCCTTGTGCGGTCCGACAATTCCTGATTGAGCATTTCTGCCAAGAGGAAGGCGAGCTCTAGCGATTGCGCAGCGTTGAGCCGCGGGTCACAATGGGTGTGATAACGATCGCCGAGCGACGCGTCGGTGATGGCCACGCCGCCACCCGTGCATTCGGTAACATTCTGACCGGTCATTTCACAGTGAATGCCGCCTGCAAACGTGCCTTCGGCTCGGTGAACAGCAAAGAAACCGCGTACTTCGGAGAGAATGCGATCAAACGGCCGGGTCTTATATCCGCTGTCCGCTTTAATGACATTCCCGTGCATTGGATCGCAGGACCAAACGACAGGATGGCCTTCCCGTTTCACGGCCCGGACGAGTGGTGCGAGGCCGCTTTCGACCTTGTCATGTCCAAAACGTGAAATCAGAGTGATCCGGCCGGCTTCGCGTGCAGGGTTGAGGGTGTCCAGCATTTTTAGAAGCGCATCGGGTTCCAGTGAAGGACCGCACTTCAGTCCGATCGGGTTGCCGATTCCGCGCAGAAATTCAACGTGAGCGGAACCTTCAAACCGGGTTCTATCGCCGATCCATAGGAAATGGGCGCTGGTGTCATACCATTCTCCAGTCAGGCTGTCCTGACGCGTCAGAGACTGCTCATAAGGCAGCAAAAGAGCCTCATGGCTGGTGTAGAATGAGGTGCTTTTCAATTGCGGGACGGTATCGGGGTTGATCCCGCACGCTTCCATGAAGGAGAGGGCTTCCCCGATCCGGTCAGCCATTTCTTCGAATTTTTTCGCCCAGGGGCTGCGGGCCATGAAATCATGCGTCCAGCCATGAACTTCCTTGAGATTGGCGTATCCGCCGGTCGAGAAAGCGCGGAGCAGGTTCAGGGTCGCAGCCGCCTGATTATAGGCTCGGATCATCCGGTCAGGATCGGGATCGCGGCGACCGCTGTCAAATTCGATGCCGTTGATTATATCCCCGCGATAGCTTGGCAGCTCGACGCCATCTTGCACTTCAACATTAGAGGAGCGTGGCTTGGCAAACTGGCCCGCCATGCGACCGACTTTGACGACGGGCAGTTTCGATGCATAGGTCAGCACTACGGCCATCTGCAGGATGACACGAAATGTATCGCGGATATTGTTGGGATGAAATTCCGCGAAACTTTCCGCACAATCGCCGCCCTGCAGCAGAAATGCTTTGCCTGCTGCGGCTTCGGCCAGTTCTTGTTTCAAACTGCGCGCTTCGCCGGCAAAGACCAGTGGCGGGTAGCTGCTGAGCAGTTCTTCTGTTTCCGCCAGCTTGGTGGCATTGGGATATTCCGGCATGTGCAGCCCTTTGAAATCCCGCCAACTATTTGCCGTCCAATTCGTCGCCATTAGAGCGCTCCGCTTCGTTTCCAATAAAATCGAGAGCCTTTAGGCGGGAGTCAAGGGCGATGGCAAGGAAAACCCTGATTGGTTGCCAACGAAACTATCGGGAAACTGCCGCTTTGATCTAACCCTCGGGTCTTTTCTTCCAACTACCGCTGTTGCGGAATTCAGGTTTGACTTTGCCGGCGTTGGGCAGTTTTTGCCCCGCAAAGGCTTGATCACCGCCTTTGGCTTTTGCTTCGGCACTGTACCGTGGTGTTTTGTAGGTTTGCGGCGAGCCAACATCTAATGCCGGAGAAAGCTGACTATTGCGGCGAATATTGTCAGCCATTAGCGCTGCTGCTTCCGACCGGGCGGCTTCAGCTTCAATCTTGCGTCGGTTCGTTTCATAAGCCTTTTCCAGCGCAACAGGGTCGAGCGAGGAATTCGGACCATTGGCAACATTATGGCGGCGCGGTTTTGGCGTCGGCGAGGGTTCATTACCGCGATACGTCTGGCTGAAGGCTGCAGCTCTGCCAGCATTGCCTTTCCAACTGTAGAAACGGTGCGCGCCAATCGTACCAAGGAATCGCAGGCTTGGTGCCCAACGGGGGTAGACATAGCTGGCGTGATAATGGGTGGCTGTACCGATAGTCGTATAGCTTTTACCGGACAGTGCTGCGGCAGCGACTGTTTTTGCGCGATCCCAATGAAAGCGGGCTGCTTTGCGGCGTAGAGAACCGTCGCAAGTATAGGTGAACTGGCAACCCGCTGCGCGTTCGCTGCCTTGATAGATCACCCCACAAACGGTGTTTGGATAGCTAGGATGCCGGACTCGGTTCAATATGACCTGTGCGACCGCGCGTTGTCCAGCATCGGGCTCCATGCCCGCCTCGTAATAGATTGCTTGGGTCAGGCAATGCAGCGCGCGGCTATTGTCGATTGCAGAACCGCGAAAGGCAGTTTGAGGGATATAGTGAGCTGGCGACATCAAATCACGATTTCCTCCCTCATCTGACGATTCAGTTCCCGGTGGAACAAGAGGACCAGCATCGATGAAATAAAAGGCAGATCCCGCAAAATTTTCCTCTGCGCGTTCGACCGATTGCAATCCAGGGTCGCTGGGATTGAATTGTGGGGCATCGACGCTTGATTGCAACATACTCACCGGAATCAGGATCAGAGCGATCAAGAAAAATGCCGCCAGCACCCGTTCCCGGATGGTGAGCTTTTCGAAAAATAGAGGCTGGGTTGGGTTTGACGATGGCGCGGAGTGCGATGCTTGTTGTGTTGTTTCGCCGTGCGGCGACGTTTCGCGGTCCACAGATAACGGTCCGACGGCCTCGTCGCCTTGACCATAGTCAGGCATATGGCGGCTCAATGGCGGGACATATGGGGGAGGGACGCGCACGGTTTATATACCTGATCTGGATCAAAGGGGCGAAATACCTACAATATAGGCGATTTTGTGAAGTGATGTAAGGGGCAAAAGCTGTTGTTCTATCGCGGGACGCAGTTTGCCGATAAATTAATAGGTTAACGTCGCTTTGCGTTCCTGCACGTTCACTAGATATTGGGCAACGGCATATCCGGCTATGCCGAAAACTATGCCGCCAATGGCCGGGGCAATAAT
Organism: Parasphingorhabdus sp.; assembly: GCF_039939955.1. Taxonomy (GTDB): domain Bacteria; phylum Pseudomonadota; class Alphaproteobacteria; order Sphingomonadales; family Sphingomonadaceae; genus Parasphingorhabdus. The sequence continues at coordinate 206,897 of NZ_JBDVHS010000003.1, forward strand.
GATACCATCCAGTCCATATAGTTCACGACCGATCCAGAGAAAGGGGAGAAGCCCGACTGTGTTGCGCAGCCAGTTCATTACGGTAGACCATGTGGGATGACCAAGATTGTTGCAGCCGGCGTTGCTGATGAACAACATACCATTGAAGAAGAATAATGGGGTCAAAAGCGCGGTGAATAGCCAGAATACGTGGCGGCCTTCGCCTTGTAGATGGAATGCATCGCTGATCGGACCGCTGAGAAGATATAGAATAGGCCAGATAATCAGGGTGTATGCGAAGGCGAACAGGGTTGCTTGTTGGAGCGTCGTGCGGACGCGGTCGAATTTCAATGCGCCGAAATTCTGACCGATGATCGGACCCACAGCGCCGGAAAGAGAGAACATCAGGCAGAAAGCAACCGGCACGATCCGCCCTATGACCGCAAAACCCGCTATCACATCGTCGGAATAGTCGGCGACGAATCGATAGGAAATGAACCCACCGATCGGGGTTGCAACATTGGTGAGGATTGCCGGAATCAAAATTGCTAGTATCGGGCTTATATCCTGGCGAAAATTTGGAAGTGAAAAACGGTCGAAACCACCGTAATGCTTCATGATCGACCATATAGCGACCATCGCTGAAATGACAGCCGCACAGACGCTGGCGATCGCGGCACCATTCATGCCCCATTCGAAACCGAAGATAAAAATCGGATCCAAAATAGCATTGGTGATCCCCATGCTGAGCGTCACATTCATAGCGCGCCGGGCCGCACCATGGGCGCGCAGGAAGCCTGAACAGACCATTGCTGCCACACTGAAGGGCATGAACGGGGCTACGATACGAATGTAGCTCGTCGCTGCTTGATTTGCAGTTCCGTCGGCACCGGCCAATTCTAGAATTTCAGGCGCGAAACTGAAGAACAGCAGGGCCAAGGGCAATATCATGATTGTGCTGAGCACCAATATGTTGGTCAGATATCGTCGTGCACGATCAGGGTCACCTTGACCGATATGGCGAGCGGCAAGCGCGCTGGTGGCGATCATGAGACCGATATGGAAGGCGGTACCGATAAACAGGATTGTGGCAGCAAAGCCCATTGCCGCTGTCAATGCGCTGTCGGCGAGCTGTGCAATATAGAATAGATCGGCAAAATCGACCAAGAACATGGTCAGCATACCGATGCTGGCGGTCAATGCCATTGTGGTGATATGCCGCAACGGGCTACCGGTCAGGAAGATGGCGGGTTGCGTCGTGATATCATCGGTTCCACTGCAAGTCGCCTAGCCGGATATGGCGATGGCTAAAGAGTTGTTTTGCACTATAGCCTTTTGCCAAGGGGTCAATTGATCTCTAGTATTAAATAGCATTTGGAGGGCGTTGGATGATCTATAGAAAAGGACTGGTCGCGCTAATCATCGTGATATTGGCAGGTTGCTCGGTTGCGGATGAAGAGCAACAACAATCGCCGCAAGAACGGGATGTATTCGAACGGCGTAATACTGCACCTGATCCGGCGGATAATCGCCTGGCACCTCGCAGAGCGGAACAGGCATATGTACGGATCGCCCTCAACTGTATCAACAAACAATATCCCAACAAGATCAGCCATGTTCTAAACAGCGCGGATGATGTTGCGGAGCCGGTAAAGTTGACGCCCGTTTTTTATGGCTGTTTTGACTGGCACAGCGCGGTTCACGGCCATTGGTTGTTGACCCGTTTATGGGGGCAGGATCTGGTCCCGGAAATGGATGATGAGATTGCGGCAGCACTGGCAGCCAATTTTACGACCGAAAAAGTCGCTGGTGAACTGGCCTATTTTAATGGCGAAGGCCGCAAAGCGTTTGAGCGCCCCTATGGAATTGCTTGGTTTCTACAACTGACCGCCGAATTGCGTGAAATTGCGGATGGAAATAGTAGGAAAGCGGAGCAAGCCAAGGTCTGGCTTGCTCGACTGGAGCCCTTAGAAGCGGTAATCGTTGGAAATATCAAAGACTGGTTACCGAAATTGGCCTATCCGATCCGGCTGGGAACGCACAATCAGTCCGCCTTTGCATTTGGACTTTTCCTTGATTGGGCCGTGCGTAGTGGTGACGTCGAAATGGGCAATCTCGTGCGTGACAAGGCACGAAAATTCCATCGCAATGACCAAAATTGTCCTATGGCTTATGAACCTTCCGGGGAGGATTTTCTTTCTTCTTGCTTCATGGTCGCTGACTTGATGCGGCGGGTTATGGATGATGGTGAATATGCTGATTGGTTGTCGAAATTTTTACCCGCTATCCCGTCGGATGGCAGTGACAACTGGCTAGATGTTGGGATAGTCAACGATCCAACGGATGGGAAATTGGTGCATCTCGATGGCCTCAATCTTTCCCGCGCTTGGGCGCTGGAAGGTATTGCTTCTGCGCTGCCGGCAGATGATGCGCGTCGTGCATCGCTCCTTGCATCAGCGATGCTGCACGGAAATTCGGGAGAGGAGTCGGTGCGTACGCCGCACTATTCTGGCAGTCACTGGCTAGCCAGTTTTGCGACCTATTGGCGTACCCGTAGAGGTATTGACGAAGATGGCGGCAATCCGGCCTCGTGACAGCGGAATCGGCTCTTCGATCGGCCAATGATGCAGAGGCCCCGGCGGTTTCGCTGATTGATCGGATATTTCCCGTCAATCGGGATTTGGCAGCTAAATCGATGTTCGGGATATGGGGCGCATATTTCCTATTTGTGAGCAGCCGGTTTTTATATGTGACACAGACCAACGCCGATGCTTTGTTCGTTCAACGCATTTTGATGACCAGCATCTGCATTTTCTTCACTTGGATGCTCTATCGTATGCTCGTTGTCGTGCGCGGCAGCGGAATGGGGGCGGCAATATTTGTACTTTTCCTGCCGACAATGATCTTTGCCAATCTGATCGCCATTCTTGATCAAATTGTTTTCGATCATGATGCCGCTCTTTTTGACTTCACTTATCTTTTTGCTTTGCCGGACTTCGCTTCGTTCGATTGGGCTTATGCTCTGGATGAAGCTTTCACGCGCTATTTCATTTTGGCCAGCTGGGGCGCTTTATATCTGGCTTTTGCCCATAGTCAGGATGTGCAGCGGATGACCGCGCAAAGTCGGCAGATGGAGCTGGTGAATAGAGAGAGTGAATTGCGCGCATTGCGTTACCAATTAAACCCGCATTTCGTTTTTAATGCGCTGAATTCTGTAAGCAGTTTGATCATCGATCGGGAAAATGAACAAGCTGAAAAACTGGTGGATGATCTCGCGGACTATATGCGCGCGGTATTAACCGGCGGCGCGCAGGATATGATTGCGGTCGAGGAGGAAATTGCGCAACAGGTCCGCTATCTTGAGATAGAGAGGATGCGCTTTCCTGAACGACTGCATTATATTGTCGATATTGAGCCGGGTGCAATTGGTTGGAGTATCCCTGCGTTGATCATTCAACCGCTGATTGAAAATGCTGTGAAATATGGCATGTCGGGCACCGATCAGCCCGTTAAAATTATTATCTCGGTCAAGATCGAAGAAGATCGCCTGCGTATTAGCGTTACCAATGACGGGAGGGTAAAAAACCTGTCGGGAGATTCGCGAGACCAAGCTTCCGGTACCGGCACCGGCCTCACTAATATTCAGGATAGGTTGAGAGTATTATATGGCCAAAATGCCTCTTTTCTTCTGGCCAATAATAAGGATGGGATGGCCACTGCAACGATAGTCTTGCCTGACTCGTCCTTGATATTTCAGGATATCTGACGATGGCCGAAAAGCTATTATCTGTCCTGATTGTCGACGATGAACCCCTCGCGCGCGCGCGCCTTAAAGCCCTTTGTGAGCGTACCGCTCTTTTTGAAACCATTGAATTGGCCGACGGTGGTCACCAGGCCTTAGAGAAAATCAGGCAATCAAAGCCGGATATCCTTCTACTCGATGTCGATATGCCGGATTTGTCCGGGATTAAAGTAGCGAAATATTGTTCTGGATTGGTACGAATCCCAGAGATTATATTCACGACTGCACACAGTAAATATGCTGTTCAGGCGTTTCGGCTTGACGCTACTGATTATCTTTTAAAGCCGGTCAAGGAGGTATTGCTGCGTGAGGCTATCGCCCGTGCCAGCTTTAATATCGCGCGGGATGACACAGATCACGATTCGAGTGTCTCCCAGCGGCTTTGGGTGCAAGATGGAGCTGGCGCGTTGCAGTTGATGGTTGCCGATATTGAATGGATCGAGGCGGAACGAGATTATATGCGGTTGTATCTATCGGGTCGCAGTTATCTGGTGCACCAATCGATGGGTTCGCTGGAAAATCAATTGCCGGGCAATTTGTTCGTTCGTGTTCATCGCTCTGCGATCGTGCGACGGGATTGCATAGCGGAAGTGCGCCGAAAAGGGCGCAAGCGATTCATCATCCTGCATGATGGCAGCCAATTGCCTATCGGCCCGCGCTATGCGGACCGCGTCACTGGCACGGATCAGGCCGGCAGTTTGGGTGTATCGGAAACCGTAACGGAGTAACGGGGGACCGGAGCGGGTTGCATCATTCCGTCGACATCAACAAAACTTTGTCGTTCGACATTGTGCGGATGTTCTTTTGCTTCGGCCAGCGAAAGAACAGGCGCAAAGCAAATGTCTGTGCCTTCCATCAATTCACACCATTGGGAGCGCGTCTTGGTTTTGAACAGTCCGGTTAGTTTTTCTTTCAATGCAGACCATTGTCTTGGATCCATTTGGGCGTCGAAATCCGTGTCTTCGGAAAGGCCCATTACCTGTCGAAGTTGCGCATAAAATTGTGGTTCGATTGATCCGATAGAGATGAATTTGCCATCGGATGTTTCATAGGTGTCGTAGAAATGCGAGCCGGTGTCCAAAAGATTGACGCCGCGCTCGTCTCGCCATTGCCCGATATTGTGAAAGTCAAAAATCATGGCCATCAATGCGGCAGAACCGTCGCTCATGGCACAGTCGATCACTTGACCGGTGCCGCCCGTTTTGGCGTGGAGAAGTGCGGAAACCATGCCGAATGCGAGCATCATGCCGCCGCCGCCAAAATCGCCGACCATATTGATTGGCGGGGTTGGTTTTTCATTGGCCCGCCCGAAAGCATGCAAGGCACCGGAAATCGAGATGTAATTAATGTCGTGGCCTGCGGCGGGAGCGAGTGGACCATATTGTCCCCACCCGGTCATCCGACCGTAAACCAGTTTGGGATTATCCGCGAGCAACACATCCGGCCCTAGGCCGAGGCGTTCCATTACTCCGGGTCGAAAGCCTTCGATCAATCCATCGGCATTTTTTACCAGATTGCGGGCCTTTTCAATTCCCTCGTCCGATTTCAGATCAATTTCGACCAAATTCCGGGAGCGAGAGAGGGCGAGGCGCGGGTCCGGCGGACTGCCAGGACGGTGCAGAACGGTAACCGTGGCACCCTGGTCGGCAAGCATCATGCCGCAAAAGGGACCGGGACCGATCCCGGCAAATTCAATGATATTGATACCGGATAGTGGCCCTGCCATGTTCTGCTCCTCTTTAATCGTTTGATTAAACGGCACTATGCAGAGAAAGAATTCTAATCAAGCTTAATGTTGACGTGGGTACCGCAGTGGAGCGGAAGTGGCGGTTTTATCGCACAGGATAGGTTTTTTGTTGCGGTTGCCGCAGATATCGAGGCAATTCCGATTTTTTTTGTCCCACCGGCTTTCTGGCCAGCTTCGGATCAATCGGATGGTCAAAAGCGACGCCTAATCGGCCCTGAGCGACCCAAGCGACATGTCCGGTTACAAGACCGATATTACGTAATTCCATTTGCACTTTGTCACCCCGTTTGGCGAGTACCGATGCCTCTGCCATTAGTCCACCTGCGGATAGGTTGCGGACTCGTACTTCGCCGCAATTGTCGCCATCAATGAAGCGTAGCTCTGCTTTTAGAAACAGGCTGTCCCGGTCAAGCGCGCGCTTTGGATGCTCAACGGCCTGGCTATTCATTTTTAGGCTATCGTCAAAAGTTTCTTTCATGGGCTTCCCGCAGTGTTTTAGGCAAAACATATTTTCAACGGAGAGTATAAGCTAGAATTCGTGCAAATTTGGTTAATGTCTCAGATTTCTAGCGCCCATAATATGAGCCGGTCGCGAGGTAATCGCCCCGTTCTCAAAGATGGTTCAAAATGTAAGCTTTATTTATATCGGAAGCTACTGGTCGCGCGAGATTTTCTCGTTCCGTTCATGCGCCTCTTGTGCTTCGACGGTCATCGTAGCGATCGGACGGGCTTTCAGCCGGTCGAGGGAAATTGGTTCACCAGTGACTTGGCAATAACCATATTCACCTTCTTCAATGCGCCGCAATGCTGCGTCAATTTTGGAGGTTAGCTTCCGTTGACGATCGCGGGTTCGCAGCTCGAGGCCCCAATCTGTTTCACTGGATGCTCGATCATTCAAGTCAGCTTCTTGAATGGGCCCATCCTGCAGATGAGCTAGGGTTTCTTTCGATTCTTCGATAATCCCCTGCTTCCATTTTTGCAGGGCTTGCGTAAAATAGACGAGTTGACGTTCGTTCATGAACTCCTCGTCCTCGCTCGGATCATAACCTTCTGGAAGGGTCAGGTTTGCACCATTTGCGCTACTTTTTGTCGATGCTTTCTTTACCGAGGATGCCAACATACTCTCCAAACATCTGCCCAGCCCGAATCCGGGCGGCCGTGATCATCTACACGGCGGGGCTATACCCAGCGTACTTATTGGAAACAAGGCGCAAAATGACGGATTATTCAATATTTCAAAATCAGTGAAATTTGGGGTATAAATAATTGGCAGAAACGTTTATCGCAGCGGGATTGAACGGAACAGGACTTTCGTCCGAATATTGAAATAGGGTGATTTTGTTTGGGTTTTGACTAGGAATTCAATCGCAGGTGGTTCCAAATTGGGACATTAACCGCGATTGGAAACGATTTGTTAAGATTTTTTTGTATTTTACACGAAGAAACAATGTAAATGTAATTGTAGTTTACCATTTCTTCTGTCTTTCCGGTTATGTTGGCAAAGCGGATAAGGGCAGACTAGCGTTTTGATGTTGGCTTACTGATCACATGCTCAGTGAATGAGAGATTAAATTATGTCGGTACGGATGGCTTTAGCAAAATTATGCGCTTGTACTGGCGCAGGAGCCTTGATTGGCGGTGGTGCTGTGCATGTCTCCGAGGCACCCAAGGCACCTTATGTTAAGAAGCTCAACAAAAAGAAGCCGGTTCGGGCTCGCGTTGTTCGGCAAAGCAAACCGCGTAAGATAAAACGCACTCGGCGTACGGTGACCAAAACTGTGACAGCTTGTCCACCGGCGGTGGTTACAGTTGCGCAGCCTGTTCCCCTGCCACCCTATGTCGTACCACCTCCACCGGTTTATGTGGGCAGCAGCTCTACCGGCGGTTCGACGGGCGGATATAGTTCAACAGGCGGATATAGTTCGACCGGTTCCACGGGTGGTTATGGTTCTTCCAGTTTCGGCGGTACCAGCACGTCAACCAGTTCTTCGAGCAGTACATCCAGTTCTACGAGTTCATCTTCTAGCACGAGTACGAGCACCAGTTCCTCGTCGGGTGGTACTACGAGTAGCTCGACTGGCGGAATGGATGTACCGGCGCCGCCAATTGTCTTGCTTTTTGGTGCAGCAGCGGCCGCTCTGTTTGCCCGCCGCCGTAAAGCAAAAAAGGCGACCTCCGCTTAAGCAGCTTGAAATTCTAGATATGAAGAAGCGGCTGGTGCATTCCGGTCGCTTTTTTCTTTGCGGTCTTGCAAGTGAAACATACGCTCGGCATAGGCATTTGCTATGCATGATATAAAATATATTCGCGAAAATCCGGAAGTTTTTGACGCTGCACTTGCAAGACGCGGAGCTGAACCGGCTGCCCAGATTTTGCTGGCGCTTGACGAGCAAAGTCGTGCGCTGAAAACCCAACTGCAGGATGGCCAGGCCCGTCGCAACGAGGCGTCCAAATCTATTGGCAAAGCCAAGGGACAGGGCGACGAAGAAACCGCGCAGGCGTTGATGGCGGAAGTCGCGGAACTGAAAAGTAAAATGCCAGAGATCGAGGAACAAGAGCGGGAAGTTTCTGGTCGATTGCAGAATATACTTGGGGCGTTGCCGAACCTTCCGGCTGATGACGTGCCGATTGGCGATGATGAGGATGAAAATGTTGAGGTCGAACGCTGGGGAATGCCTCGTGTGTTCGATTTTCCGGTCCGGGAGCATAGCGATATTGGACCTGATCTCGGCCTGGATTTCGAAACGGCCGCTTCTATGTCTGGTGCCCGCTTTGCCTTTTTACGCGGGCAGATGGCACGATTGCAGCGCGCAATTGGTCAATATATGCTTGATCAGCAGACCATGGAGAACGGATTTCAAGAGTGCGCACCCCCTGTGCTCGTGCGCGATCATGCTATGTTTGGTACCGGCCAGCTACCAAAGTTTTCTGAAGATTCGTTTCAGACGACCGAAGGCCATTGGCTAATCCCGACCGCAGAGGTCAGTCTCACGAACAGTGTGAGCGGGCAGATATTGGACGAAGGGCAGTTGCCGATCCGGTTGACCGCACTCACTCCTTGCTTCCGCAGCGAAGCGGGCTCTGCAGGGAAAGATACCAAAGGTCTTATCCGTCAACACCAGTTCGAGAAGGTTGAGATGGTCGCTATTGTGCATCCCGATACCAGCGATGACGAACATCTCCGGATGACCGAGGCTGCCGAATCGATCCTCAAGGCGCTTGAACTGCCTTATCGAAAAATGCTGCTCTGCACGGGTGATATGGGAGCAACGGCGCGTAAGACATATGATCTGGAAGTCTGGTTGCCGGGACAGGATACCTATCGAGAGATTTCGAGTGTCTCGGTCTGTGGAGAATATCAGGCACGGCGAATGAATGCGCGTTTCCGGCCAGAAGGGGAGTCCAAGGGCACGCAATTTGTCCACACGCTAAACGGCTCTGGTTTGGCAGTCGGTCGGACGTTGGTCGCAGTTGTCGAAAATTATCAGCAAGCGGATGGTTCCGTCACAATTCCGACTGCGTTGCTACCCTATATGGGTGGCATTGAAAAACTGGAGCCCGCGTGATGCGTATATTGTTGACCAACGACGATGGGTTCGACGCGCCGGGCATGAAAATTCTGTTCGACATCGCGTCGCATTTTTCCAACGATATCTGGATTGTCGCTCCATCGGATGAAAATTCCGGGGCCGGTCACTCTTTGACGCTTACCCGTCCTTTGAGAATCCGCAAGCGGGGCGATCAACAATATTCGGTTGATGGAACGCCAACCGACAGTGTGATGATGGCGGTTGCCAAGATCATGAAAGACGGCCCGCCTGACCTCATCCTTTCTGGAGTCAATCGTGGGGCCAATCTGGGTGAGGATGTAACATATTCGGGCACTGTTTCGGCTGCAATGGAAGGCGCATTGGCCGGCATTCCATCAATTGCGCTCAGCCAAGCCTATGCGCGCGAGGACATTGGTGCCAATGTGCCGTTTGAAGCTGCGTTGCAATGGGGAGAGCGGGTGCTGCGCCCTCTGATCAAGGAACGCATGGACCACCGGACGTTGGTGAATATCAATTTTCCGGCGCTTCCTGCCGGTGACGTGAAGGGCGTGCAGGTCGTATCGCAAGGCATCCGCGACTACGGTCGTCTGCAGATTGTCAGTAACCGTGATCCGCGTGGTTTTGAATATCACTGGTTCGGTCTGGGCCCCATGGTGGAAACGCCAGCGCATAGCACAGATTTGGAAGCGATCGCTGACGGCTATGTCTCGATCACGCCGCTCCACTTAGACCTGACCCACTATGAGTCTATGGATGGTCTGAAAAAACTCTATCCCTGATGGCGAACCTTTGTGCTTCGAATCTGGCCTGTTTTGAGCAGGGGCTGGCAAGCTGTTATTTTGCTGCTAATAGCGTTCTACCGAGGAGAAGAGTTGGTTAATGGGATCATGTCTGCGTCATATTGCGATCCTGATGTTGCTCTTAGGTGTTACGGCCTGTATTCCTCCTGCGCGCGATGACTATGCGCCACCGCCACCTCAACCTCAATTGCTGACAGACCCTGCTGTTCTTGGCACTGTTCCGGAACAGGCACCGCTGTCGACATGGCAGTCGAAACCCGCGACGGCTGATGCCCAGCGGGTGGAATCAGGCACATATATTGTGCAGCCTGGGGACACGTTGCGGGGAATTGCCAACAAGACCGGTGCGGGATCCCAGATTATTGCAGCGGCCAACGGATTGGTTGCCCCCTATATTATACGTTCCGGCCAACGTCTCAAAATTACCGGTGGGCGCTATCATGCGGTCAATTCCGGGGAGACTGGTATTGCGATTGCCCAGGCCTATGGCGCGCCATGGCGTGAAGTGGTGGCGCTAAATGCTCTCGAAGAACCTTATATTCTGCGAGTAGGCCAGAAGCTGTTGCTACCGGATTCCACGCCTATCGACCCTTCTAATATGAGTATTGAACAACGTGCTGCCGCCTTTTCCCTGGATATCGACGATATTGTTACCGGTAGTCAGCCAGCGTTGGCTGATAGTGCGGACACTGGAGAGCCATCCGAGTGGCGGAAAGCGATCACACCCAATAAAACTGTTGTCGTATCGGCTGGTTTCTCCGGGCGGTTCCTATGGCCTGTGGATGGGAGCGTCATATCGAGCTTTGGTAGCAAAGGCGGTGGCAAGGTCAATGACGGGCTCAACATCGGTGTTGCCAAGGGTACCCCGATACGGGCGTCTGCTGGCGGGGTGATTGCATATAGTGGAGACGAAATTGGCGTATTTGGCGGCTTGATCCTGATCAACCACGGATCTGGCTGGGTTACCGCTTATGGCCATGCCGACAAGCTTAATGTGACCCGTGGGCAAGAGGTCAAGGCGGGTGAGGTTATCGGTCTTGCCGGTGAAAGCGGTTATGTTGAAGAACCGCAGCTGCATTTCGAGATTCGGAAGGACCGCAAGCCGGTTGATCCGAAAATTCATCTGCCGAAGCGGGGTTGAATTGGTTATGGCAAACAGCAACAACCGCAAATTTTCAGACTATTTCACCCTTCGGAGGCGACCGAGCTTGCCGATATGGGCGGATATTGCCTGGCGGGTGTTCTTTGTCCTTGCTCTCATGGGCATGGCGGTGGCGGTACATTATTTTGACCGCAATGGTCTGCAGGATAGTTATGACGGCGACGTCAGTTTTCTGGACGTCCTCTATTTCACGATGATCTCTATCACCACGACCGGCTATGGCGACATCGTACCGGTCACCGAACGGGCGCGGATGTTCGATGCGCTGGTTGTGACTCCTATTCGCATCTTCGTCGTGCTAATCTTTGTCGGCACGGCCTATAATTTTGTTTTCAAACGAACCTGGGACAATTGGCGCATGAAACTGATCCAAAGCAATTTGCACGACCATATTGTGATCGCTGGCTATGGGACGAGCGGTAGCGAAGCGGTGCAAGAGCTGCTCGCACGCGGTACCAATCCGGAAGAGATTGTCGTGATCGACACGTCGGATGATGCCTTGTCGCAGGCGGAGAAGCTTGGCTGTGCGGTGATCAATGGAGATGCCACCCGCGACAATGCGTTGATGGACGTGAAGATATCCCGCGCGCGCTCGTTGATCGTTTCGGCCGGTCGCGATGACACCAGCATATTGATCGTCCTTACCGCCCGGCATCTGGCCTATCATCTGCCGATCAGCGTATCGATCAAGGCTGCGGATAACGAGCTGTTGGCGCGACAGGCCGGGGCGACGACCGTTATAAACCCGGTCAGTTTTGCAGGCCTGCTGCTTGCGGGCAGTTGCGAAGGGGCCAAGATTTCCGACTATCTCAGCGACCTTGCCTCCGCTACCGGCCGGGTCAAGCTAATCCAGCGGGCCGTCACCGAGGCGGAAGTCGGGATGGCGATGAGCGACGTCGTCGGCACCGGATTGGGTGTCCGGATCTACCGGGACGACGCCGTGATCGGCTTTTGGGAGCCGGAAGCCAAGAAGCTCGAAGCAGGGGACGTGATCGTCGAGATCATCCCTGGCAATGGCGCCGACAAAGCCGATAAAGAGGCCGCCTTAAAGACCTGAGTCAGGCCTGCTTTTTGTGCATTGGCTAAGCGGGCATCGCATTGTTATGCCCGGTCGTAGGCCAATTGGATCCAGCCCTTCACCTCCGTGTCGATATCCGCCGTTGTCTCCAACCGGACGCGATGGCTGCACATCGTGTTATAGCTCTCCAACCGCCCCGCCGCCGCTTCGCCCTTTAGCGCGAGGCCAAGGTCGATCCGGGTCTTGGTCGCAGCGGTGATCAATGCGAATTGCTTTGACCGGCGGAGGCTGACCGAGGTTTTCTTGGGCGCGATTTCTACGTCGTCGCCCAGAGATTGCGCATAGGCTATGATCGCATCATGTACCGGCTTAAGCGCTGCCTTGGCCCCGGCATATTGCGCGGCCACCAGATCGTCCGCACCTACCGGTTCCGCGTTCAACGCATGATGGGCAACGAGATTGGCAAAGCCATGAGTCATGGCGTGCTCGGTTTTCAGCATCTTGACGATCTGTCCGTGCTTCTTAAGGCCCGATGCAGCAGCGATTTTCAGCCAGTCCGCGAGCGGTTTGCCGGTCTTCTCCGGCATATTCGCGATCATGCTTGCGGCCATTTCCTCCGGTGTCGCCATGGTTCGGTGCTCCCTATCCCAGCCAGGCGTGGACCGCGCCCATTGCGGTATAGAAGAGCAGCCAATAGCCCGCATCGATGAAGAACAGGGTCTTGCTCTTTTGCGAGAAGAGATAGTTGGTCCCGATCGCTGGCACGATGAAACCGAGCGCCACACCAAAGGCGGTCAGCACTTTTACCGTGAAGGACAGGTCCACGGCATAGGTCGCGAATGTATGGGCCAATGTCCAGGAAGCGACCAGGCTGAAAGCAAAGGCTCCGCCGTAAATCTTGCCCATGCTGCCTTCTTTGATCTGGTCTTCGGTCAGGCCGACTGCGCCCATCCATTTCTTGCCCATGACGGGGCCGTACCAGATGCCACCGACCAGAAAGCCTGCCAGCGCCGCGACAACCACTGCAATCCAATTCACATCGAAAATATCCATATCATCCTCCTCCTGTTTCGGTCCGGGGATGCTGCACCTGTGGGAGCATGCTCCGCGGATCAGCGTCATTTATATGCCCGGATCGGCCATTCGACAAGTTTGGGGGCAAAGCGACGAATGGCGCAGCTGTCATATCTGGCGTGACTCGCTGGCAAAACACGCCTAAAGCGCCCGCAATATGGCAACTGAAATTCCTTCTCCGCCCAAAGTGGGCATGGTCTCGCTTGGCTGTCCCAAGGCCCTGGTCGACAGCGAACGCATTCTGACGCAGCTGCGCTCGGACGGCTATGACCTGTCGGCCGACTATGCCGGTGCCGATGTCGTGCTGGTCAACACCTGCGGTTTTCTGGACAGCGCCAAGGAAGAGAGCCTGGAAGCCATTGGCGAAGCAATGGCCGAAAATGGCCGCGTGGTCGTCACCGGCTGCATGGGCAATGAAGCCGATATGATCATGGATCGCTTCCCCGATGTGCTCGCGGTGACCGGCGCGCATCAATATGAAGATGTCGTCACGGCGGTCCATGCAGCGGCTCCGGCGGCACGCGGCGCCTTCGTTGATCTGGTCCCCGAGGCTGGTCTGAAACTGACCCCGCGCCATTATAGCTATCTCAAAATTTCCGAAGGCTGTAACCATCGTTGCTCCTTCTGCATCATCCCCAGCCTGCGCGGCGATCTGGTCAGCCGCCGTCCCGACGCGATCCTGCGCGAAGCGGAGAAGCTGGTCGCGGCGGGCACCAAAGAATTGCTCGTCATCAGCCAGGATACTTCGGCCTATGGTGTCGATATCCGGCACCAGCCGCGCCAATGGAATGGCCCGACCGGACAGGGCCGCGACGTCCGCGCCCATATGACTGATCTCGCCGCCGCGCTGGGTGAGCTGCGGACAGCAGAGGGGCAGGGCATCTGGACCCGGCTCCACTATGTCTATCCCTATCCCCATGTCGACAAGGTCATCCCGCTGATGGCCGAGGGCAAGATTACCCCCTATCTCGACATTCCCTTTCAGCATGCTGCACCCAATGTCCTGAAACGGATGAAGCGCCCGGCCAATGAAGCCAAGGTGCTGCAGCGGGTCAAAAACTGGCGCGATATCTGTCCCGATCTCACCATCCGCTCGACCTTTGTTGTCGGCTTCCCGGGCGAGACGGAAGACGACTTCAAATATCTGCTCGACTGGCTCGAAGAAGCGCAGCTCGACCGTGTCGGAGCCTTCCGCTTTGAACCCGTAGAAGGAGCGGAAGCCAATGCGCTTGACGGTGCCTTGCCCGAAGAGGTCAAGGAAGAGCGATATCAGCGGATCATGGAAGTGACCGCCCGGATCAGCGCCGCGAAGCTGACCGCCAAAGTCGGTCGGACTCTGCCCGTCATCATCGACGAAATTGGCGCGCCGGATGAAGATGGCGATATTGGTGCCACCGCCCGTAGCGAAGCCGATGCGCCGGAAATTGACGGCAATGTCTTCCTCCGCAATGTTAGCGCCGATCTGTCCGTCGGCGATATCATCGACGCGACGATTGAAGATGCCGACGAACATGATCTGTTCGGGGTTGCGGCGTCCTAGGAGGAGCCGTTCAACATCATCCGTTCGTCCTGAGCCTGTCGAGCCGCAGGCCACCGCAGGTGAAAGACCATTTGCGGATGGGTTGTTCATAAAAATCACGCCCATCGCCCACCCGAAATTGACAAAGTTTACACAGTCATAGATTCATTTCCTTTTCCCGCCGCCAGCGCGCCCACGGCGGCGATGTCGGCGGCCATTTCGGCGCGGTCGACCAGCGCGCAGATCAGCGCATCATCGGTGGTGCCGGTGGCTTTGGCGACGAGCCCGGGCACTTGGCGCTCCATCTCGGCGGCATCTTCGGGGGTCATGCGGTAATAGTCGGGCGGTCCGTCATTGTCTGGCCAGGTGAGCGCGTAAAATTCCGCGCCTTCCTCCTCCTCGTCATCCTCCTGCACTGGCCCTCCGCGCGCCTCGGACTCGGCGGCCCGTATCGCCAGCTCCTCCTCGGTCGGCGTGGCGATTAGCGGCGCGGTGTCTTCGCCGGCGCCAATGGCATTCAGCATATCGCCAAAGCGCGCCGCGCCGCGTTGTGCCGGGATTTGCTCGGCGACCTTGTCGAGCCGCGCCAGCAGCGCGAGCAGCAAACGGCTGTCATAGCGCCGCCGCGTCGCGACCACCTCGCCATGATAGAAAATCTCTTCCTCGACGCCTTCAATCGCCCGTTCCTGCAACTTGTCCTGCGCCTCCTCCCGCGCCAGCACCAGCGCAGCCAGCCACGCCCGCGCAAAATCCGGATCGCGCCGTTTTAGCGCATAGGCCGATTGCCGCGTCCGCTGCACAAAATAGGCCGACGCCCCGACATTGCCCGTCTGCGCGAGGGCCTCGAGAAATTTGACGCGCAGTTCCCGGTGCCAGCCATCGTGACGGCCGGTGGGGTTGTGCTCCGCGCTTGAAGCGGAGCTCTGCGCGTCCGCAGAACCGCCGGTGCCCGGGCCACAGGGCTCCGCGTCAGGCGCGGAGCACAGCGAGGACTTTACTCCATCCCCATCCGTTCGTCCTGAGCTTGTCGAAGGACCTCTATCGTCCGAACATAGTCGTTCACCTGCGGTGGCCTGCGACTCGACAGGCTCAGGACGAACGGATTTATCCGGAGCATCCTCCCCACCGTCCCCCGTCGCTTCACCCCGCACCACCCGCAAGCGGTGAATAAATTCATCCTGAAATGTCATAGGTTTTACTCCTTTTAAGGGACCATTCTGGCCGCAGCACAGCGGTGCGGCGGGTTAGAAATGGTTTGCTAAATGGAACAAATATAACCTATTTGGTGTAGTGTAGGAAAGAGGTGTGCCGATTGGAAGCTAACCGCGACAACGGAAATTATTTGTTAGAGAGAATATTGATTGCTCGCTTTACACCAAGCTTACTCAATTTCTTGAAAACACTCGGCTGTTTCTCGATAATGATTTCAAAGGGTACCTGCGCTTTTACGGCATATGGTCTGAGGAGCGTTCCCCAGGCTAATTTTGATAACTGCACCAGCATAAGTGATCTGAAAACATGTGGTGAATTGTGATCGAAATTGTCCAAAATTTCACCTTCTTTGATCAACGCACTCAGCCATTCCGAAGAGATGCTGCTAATTTTTTCCAGTTCAGATGGTTTGGGTGGTTTTGGTTGCGTAGAATGTGCGATACGATTCCGCATCTTTCGAAGTTCATCAAAAAAAACTAAGTCATTCTCGTCAATAAACCCGGCTAAAGATGCGATCTTAAGTCGCTTGTTGAAATCCCCGATGGGCCCCAAAGGCCCCAAAAGAGCTTTAATTTGTAGTCGAGCGCGGTCATCTCTCAGGAACATTGCTTTCAAAAGTTCGTCAGCAATTGCAATACAGGCGAGGATCGAATTTTCAATCGAAGCACTCTCCAACTGACATAGCTCCAGTTCGAAGTGATCATAGTCAAAGTCTAGTTGTGAAGTTTCTTCATCAATCAGTTCCGCTCGACGTCTTTGAAATGCCTTTGAATAATTTCTATGGACCTGAATTGCGGTTTTCTCGACGTCATCCAGTTTAAGATCGGCAATATCTTTATCCATATTTTTGATTATCACCGTCCTCGAATTGTGGAATGATGGCGACAGGTGCCACTGTTTCCTATCTAACCGACCAACTTTTCCCGACGGCATCAACCGCTTTCAAAAGCGCTTTCTTGCTCTCCGTCCGGCGTTTGCCGGAATTTTGCGGCAGATCGGTTATGCCGGACACGGCTTTGCGGCGTGCGACATCGCGTGCGAATATGGCGAGCGGCACAGGCTTGCGTTTATTCTTCAAGATTTTCGACGCCATGGGAGCCATTCGTTTCCTGTCTGATCCGCTTTTCCATATAGACCTTGTCGGCGTCGGGATAAAGCGCGAACAGCTTTTGCGCCTGCTCCAGCATTTCTGGCGCGGTGCCGGAAGCAAACTGGCCCATGCGGTCGGCGATAATATCCTCAACAGAAATCACCTGGGCAACTTCATCTTGGCCGGCGTCGATCAGTTGCAGCCTTTCGGCATCACTATTGCCATCGAGCACCGTAGAGCCGACGACTTCGAAGCCCAAGCCAAGTTCCGGATGAATCCATCCGCGCGTTGCGATGCCGGGGCCGGAAGGACGTACAAAGCCATATTCCTGGAGCAGAGCTTCAAATTCTGACTGGCGTGGTGTGACAATGTCGAAGTCGCCGGTCGTGACCGCGCTGCCTGAATAAAGTTCAACTGCTGCGCCACCCACCAGAACTGGTGCCCGCAGGCCTTTGGCCTTCATCGCCCTGCTGACTTTCGCGAATAGCCGCAGGGCAGCTTCATATTCTGCGCGGTAACCTGTCATGACGTGCCTTCCTCGGAGCCTGTCGTTTGGCAGTATCGTGCTTCTTCGGTCGCGATGCAAGGTCTGACCGAAATAGCAAAGCCCTCACCCCAACCCCGTAACACCCAACAAGCAAACCCCAAATGCATAGCCCAGCGCTCCGTACACCCCCGCCCGGAACACCGGATAGGGAATGCGCGCTTTATGGGGGTAGCCGATCGGGTGGACGACGGTTTGCATCTCGCCGATCACCGGCGTGGGAAAGGGCGTGTAGAGCGGGTCGCGGACCTCGATAAAGCCGCCGCGTTCATCGGGGACCAGCAATATCGCGCTATACATGGTCGCGCCGCCGCGCTTTGCGCGTTGATGGCGGACGATCTGGGCGGGCACGCGGCGGGTGCCATTGCGGATGAACAGCAGATCGCTGCGTAGCATCAGCGCCAGTCCCGCTCCCGCCAATATCAGGCCGATCAAGAGAAAATAGCTTTCGATGGCGCGGCGCTAACATGCTTTTGTTGGGCTGTTAAGAGCCGTCTCCCGCACCGGATACGGCTTTTCCTTAACCGGCCAATTAAATTGCCAATTGCAACTCTTCTTCGTCAATGGCATAGATGTAAAAAGCTGGGAGAGACGGCATGGCGAATCAGACAGGCGCGGCAAAGATCGCGGACACGGGTAGCGCAGCAATAGCATCGGTCGATATGTTGATCGTGGGCGCGGGTATTTCGGGCATTGGCATGGCGGTGCATTTGCGGGACAAATGTCCGGGCAAAAGCTTTGCCATTGTCGAACGCCGCGATGATATTGGC
Source organism: Parasphingorhabdus sp. (assembly GCF_039939955.1). Classification (GTDB taxonomy): domain Bacteria; phylum Pseudomonadota; class Alphaproteobacteria; order Sphingomonadales; family Sphingomonadaceae; genus Parasphingorhabdus. The sequence goes on from NZ_JBDVHS010000003.1 coordinate 225,165, forward strand.
GGGACCTGGAACCTGTTCCAATATCCCGGCATCCGCAGCGACAGCGACATGCACACATTGGGCTTTAAGTTCGAACCCTGGACCGAGCAAAAATCGATTGCCGATGGCCCTTCGATCATCAAATATCTCCACCGGATCAAGAATAAGAATGATCTGGAGAAGCATATTCATTTTGGCCACAAAGTGCTGTCCGCAAGCTGGTCGAGCGAAGAGGCGCGCTGGACCGTGACCTCGGAAAAGGCCGATGGGTCGCAGGTCGTGATGCACGCCAATTTTGTCTATATGGGCGCCGGCTATTATGATTATGACAATCCCTATGATGCCAAGATAGAGGGGCTGGACTCGTTCAAGGGCGATGTCATCCACCCGCAATTCTGGCCCAAGGATTTCGACTATACGGACAAGAAAGTCGTGATCATCGGCAGCGGCGCGACCGCGGTGACGATCGTGCCGGTGATGGCGGAGAAAGCCAGCCATGTGACGATGCTGCAACGCACGCCGACCTGGTATGCGGCGCGCCCGGCAAAGGACGCGCTGGCCAATTTCCTGCGCAAGATCATGCCGGACAAATGGGCCTATGCGATCATCCGCAAGAAAAATGTGTGGATGCAGGACGTCACCTTCCGCACCTCCCGCGACAATCCGGAGAAGGTCATCCGCAAGCTGGAAAAACCGCTCAAGAAAGAGCTGGGCGATAAATATGTGAAGGAAGACTACACGCCGCCTTACGGCCCGTGGGAGCAGCGCCTGTGCCTCGTCCCCGATGGCGATATGTTCAAGGCGATTGCCGCGGGCACGGCGGATCTCAAAACCGGCCATATCGATACGGTGACCGGCAGCGGCATCAAGTTGAAATCCGGCGAGACGCTGGATGCTGATGTGATCGTCACGGCAACGGGGCTAAAGCTGGCGGTCGCTGGCAAGGTCGCCTTCGAGGTCGATGGCAAGCCGGTCCACTGGCCCGATCATTATTATTATAAAGGCTGCATGTTCTCCGACATTCCCAATCTGGCGATCGTATTCGGCTATCTCAATGCCAGCTGGACGCTGAAGGCGGATATCGTGTCGGAATATACCTGCCGTCTGCTCAACCATATGGATGCGACATCGACGCGGATCGTCAATCCGGTGCTGACAGCGGACGTCGAACAGGAAGAATTGTTCGATTTCTCCTCCGGCTATATCAAGCGGGCGATTGACGAATTGCCACGCAACAGCACCGCCATGCCGTGGAAGCTCAATCAGGATTATCTCTATGACAAGAATATCCTGCTGAACGATCCGGTGGATGACGGGGTGCTGCAATTTTACGGCCCCAATTCGCAGCGGACTGCGGATCACGGCGAACCAACATTGGAAGCCGCTGAATAATCCTATTGTGTCAATCTGTTGCACGGAATTTACATTGACTTGATTAACGGTTTGTTGACCAGTATTCGCTAGTCCCATCGGCGAAGGACTGGGGATGGCATATATGAATTCACAATTTCGGACAGTGAGGGCGGCGCTCGTCGAGCATCGGCAAGCCTATCGTCATCCCGTCCAAATTCAACGGACCGCGATCAAACAACGCGGAAAAACCGTTAAAGCCGCCGAGCTGGTCGATATTTCGATCTATGGCTGCCGGGTGTCCAGCGAAAGTACATTTGCAGAGGGGACCCGCGTCTGGCTGCGCTTTGATGGCAGCGACCCGGTCGCCGCCTCTACTGTCTGGTGCAAAGATGGCCAAATCGGCTGCCGCTTCGACGAATCGCTCGATCACGCGCTGTTTCGCCGCCTGACCCGGATCGACGAATAGCTCCTCAAAACCACTAGCTTGCCAACTGACAGTCATGTCAGTAGTAAGTATCTATGGAAAATGAGATTCTTGACGTATTGATTGTCGGTGCTGGCCTGTCCGGTATCGGCGCGGCGGTTCATTTGACCGAGAAATGCCCTGGTAAGAGCATTGCCATTGTCGAAGGGCGAGAACGGCTGGGCGGGACCTGGGATCTGTTCCGCTATCCCGGCATCCGCTCGGACAGCGACATGTATACATTGGGCTATAATTTCAAACCATGGACCGCGCGCAAAGCCATTGCCGACGCGCCATCGATCTTGAAATATCTCCACGAAACCGTCGACGAATATGCTCTGCACGACAAAATCCGGTTCAATCAGAAGGTGGTCGATGCCAGCTGGTCGAGCGAAGAGGCGCTTTGGACGGTCAGCCTGCAACATGGCGACGGGTCGCTCAGCACGGTTCAGTGCAATTTCCTGCATATGTGCTCGGGCTATTATAGCTATGAAGAAGGCCATAGTCCGGACTTCCCCGGCAAGGCTGAATTTGATGGTCCGATTGTCCATCCGCAATTCTGGCCCGAAGATTTGGATTATACGGGCAAGAAAGTCGTGGTGATCGGCAGCGGCGCGACGGCGGTTACTTTAGTCCCGTCGATGACGGAAACGGCGGAGCATGTGACGATGTTGCAGCGCTCCCCGACCTATATCGTATCGCGGCCGGGTGAGGATAAATGGGCCTTGCGGTTCCGCAAAGTGATGCCGGGCAAGCTCGCCTATCTGCTGACCCGCTGGAAAAATGTGCTGCTTGGCATTTTCATGTTCAATCTGGCGCGCAAAAAGCCTGCGGCCTTCAAGGGCAGGCTGCTCGAAATGGTGCGCGATGAAATGGGCCCGGACGTCGATATGACCGACTATACGCCCAGCTATAATCCCTGGGATCAGCGGCTCTGTCTGGTGCCTGACAGCGATTTGTTTGACGCCATTAAATCGAACAAGGCGGAGATCGTCACCGATCATATCGAAACCTTCACCAAAGACGGTATCAAGCTGAAATCCGGGAAGACGCTGGCAGCGGATATCATCGTGACCGCTACCGGCCTGAAAATGCTTACCGGTGGTAGCGCTGCCATTTCTGTCGATGGCCAGCCGGTCAATTTCGGCGAGAAAATCAACTATAAAGGCGTGATGTTCTCCGGCATTCCGAATTTCGGGATGACCATGGGCTATACCAACGCCAGCTGGACGCTGAAAGCCGACCTGACGAGCGAATATGTCTGCCGTCTGGTCAATTTCATGGAGCAGAACGGAACGCCGATCGCTACCCCGACCTTGCCATCTGATGGTTCGATCGGAACCGAACCGATGCTTGATTTTAGCTCCGGCTATGTCCAGCGGGCAATCAAGGATCTGCCGAAACAGGGCGATCGCAAACCGTGGCGTCTGAATCAAAACTATCCGAAAGATATCATCAACCTGCGGCACAAAACCGTGGACGATGGTGTCATGGTCTTTTCCAAAGCCCGCGTCGGTGGTGCGGTCAATCAGGAAACACCGGTTGCGGCAGAAGCCATCGCTGCTGAATAGACTCTCGCGCTCGGTTCCATCTGGCGCTATAGTCGGCGAATGACAGATTTTACGGCATTGATCGAGGCCGATACCGGCCAAGCAGCGCGGACTATCCAGATATTGGATTCCGGCAATTTTGAAGACTGGCTGAAAGGCCAGCCAGAGAGCATCAGGGCATTTGTGAAGGCCTATCGCTTCAAGGCAAGCCCGTCCTCCTATCTGATACTTCCGCCAGTCGGGGGTAAGAATGATGACAAATCGGTAGAGAGCGATTTCTCGGTGGTCGCTGGTGTGTCCAATCACGAACAGCTCGATCCCTGGTCACTTGCCAAATTGGGTGGCAGATTGCCCGAAGGTCAGTATCGCCTGCAAGGGGCCAGCGCCAAAGGCGGCCTGTTTGGCTGGCTGATCCCGCAACATGAATTTGACCGCTACAAGAAGCTGCCGAATCAACAAGGCCCCAGCGTTCTGGTCGTCAATGATGCTATCGGCCAGCGGGATGAAGCCGTGCGACAGGCCGAAGCGACCGCGATGGTCCGCGACATGGTCAATACTCCGGCTGCGGATATGGGACCGGACAAGATTGAAGATATTGTCGACAAATTGTCCGAAAAGCATGGCGCCGAAATGAAGGTGACGCGCGGCGATACTCTGGAAGAGCATTTCCCGATGATCCACGGCGTTGGCAAGGCGGCGATGCGCGCCCATGCGCCGCGTCTCGTCGAATTGAAATGGGGCAAGGCGGATCATCCGAAAATTGCGATTGTCGGCAAAGGGGTGACCTTTGACAGCGGCGGCCTTTCGATGAAATCGCCAAATGGCATGAAGCTGATGAAAAAGGATATGGGCGGGGCTGCCCATGCGGTTGCCCTTGCGAAGATGGTTATGGAAGCCCAGCTTCCGGTGCATCTCCATCTTCTGGTACCTGCCGTTGAAAATTCGGTTGATGGCCATGCCCTGCGCCCGGGTGATGTCTTGAACAGCCGCAAGGGATTGACCGTCGAGATCACCAATACCGATGCCGAAGGGCGGCTGGTTCTCGGCGATGCATTGACGCTGGCTGGTGAGGAAGAACCGGAGCTGATCATAGATTTCGCGACGCTGACCGGAGCGGCCCGTGTTGCTTTGGGGCCGGATCTGCCCGCGATGTTCTGCGACGACAAGGAAATGGCGGAAGGCCTTTTGGCGGCTGGTGAGCAAGAGAGTGATCCGCTGTGGCACATGCCCTTATGGTCTGGCTATGATAGCATGTTAAAAAGCACGATTGCCGATTGCCTGAATAGCGCAGCCAGCGGTTTCGCCGGTAGCGTGACCGCGGCTCTGTTTCTCAAGAAATTTGCTCCCAAATCTGTGCCATGGGCACATTTCGATACCTATGCTTGGCGTCCGTCGAGCAAGCCGGGACGTCCGAAAGGCGGCGAAGCACTGGGCCTGCGGGCGAGCTGGCGCTATTTGCAGCAGCGCTACGGGCAGTAGGCGACTTCAAGGGCAGGAATGGTAATCGGTCGAAAATCACGCGCAAATGTGAGCCACTGCATTGCTTGCATTGCTGGCTTGCTGATGTTGGTAGGCGTTCCGGCATTTGCATCTCAACCGATTGAGCAACAAAAGATTCTCGCTGACGACGGTGCTCCGGAGGATTCTTTTGGGTTTAATGTCGCAATTTCTGGCGACACGGCGATTGTCGGATCCTTCAAAGCGGACGACCAAGTTAAGGGTGTAGATGTAGGCGCTGCATATATTTTTGCGCGATCCGGTAACATCTGGCGCGAGCAGGCAAAACTGACCGCTACCGATGGTGTGGCCAATGATACGCTTGGAGGCAACGTCGCGATTTCCGGTGATACTGCTGCTGCGGGCGCAATTGGCCACGATAAAAACGGCGACAATTCGGGTGCTGCATATGTGTTCGTCCGTTCGGGAGAAATCTGGGAACAGCGAGCAAAACTCACTGCGACCGACGGCGCGACAGGTGATGCATTTGGTCAAAGCATCGCACTTCACCGCGATACCATGGTGATCGGAGCACCGCATGATGATGATAACGGTGATGGTTCGGGTTCCGTATATATTTTCAAACGTATCGCGGGGATTTGGACAGAACGGGCTAAACTCACAGCGGCGGACGGAGAAGCAGGCGACCTGTTCGGTATCAGCGTTGCGCTCTATCAGGATACGATTTTGATCGGTGCCGATTTGAACGATGAAAGAGCCACCAATGCGGGTGCTGCCTATGTCTTCGTTCGATCTGGAAATGGCTGGATTCAGCAAGCCAAATTAATGGCTGAGGATGGCGCAGAAACAGATATATTTGGCGTTCGGGTTGCCTTGTACGAGGATACCGCTTTGATCTCGGCACGCCGGGATGATGACGAGATAATGGGCGTGGATGCAGGCTCTGCCTATATTTTCGCCCGGGCTGGTACAACATGGCACCAACAGGCAAAACTCACAGCTCCAGACGGCGCTGCGGATGACAGATTTGGCCGCAGCGTTGCGCTCAACGGTAAAGTGGCACTAATAGGTGCAATGCATCGCGACGATCGAGGCAATAATTCGGGTGCTGCCTATCTATTCGAGCGCTCTGACAATGTCTGGAAATATCAGAACAAGCTGACAGCTGCAGATGGTGAGAGTGATGATTTGTTCGGTTGGAGCGCAGCAATGTCTCAAAACACAGCGCTAATCGCGGCTAGTCGAAGTGATGACAGTGGCAAAGAATCGGGTTCTGCCTATCTGTTTGATCTGAGCGACGACTGATTTGGACAACCAATGTCCACTTTCGGGATGAAGCAGTCATTCCTGACAACCACAAGCCGCATTTGCGACTGCGCTTGATTAACCCCACCGAGGTCGTTTAAAGGCGGCCGATTGTCATCGCTTTGTAATATGGCGTTTCCGCCGCAAACTATGTACAATTTGGATCGCAACTGGGACTTCTAAACGCATGGATATGAAAGCTGCAGATACAGCCGCGCACGCGAATTTTGTGTTAGACGGCCCGGAAGAACCATTTGATCCCCGGATTACCGCGCATCGCGGCGATCTGGCGGATATAGAATTGGCCGGCAAGATGTTTTCGCCCCATTATGCGGTGGCGATGCCGATGCGCTGTTCCGCCCCAAAGGCGATGATCCGCAAGCAAGGCGGCAAAAATCACGAAGCAATTTCTGAATTGCTGCACGGCGAAGATTTTCATGTTCTGGATATTGCCGGTGATTGGGCATGGGGCTATTGCGGCCATGATCGCTATGTCGGCTATGTTCCGGTCCATGCGCTGCAACATCAGAAAAAGACACCACAGCCCACCCATTTGATCCATGTGCGTGCAGCGCTGATATTTATCGAACCGGATTTCAAGTCAGGTGTGATGAAGCGCTTGCCGATGGGTTCACGGATTGCTTGTGGTGAAGTCAGTGAATGCGGGTCTTTCCTGAAAACCGGCAAAGGCTATGTCCATGTGCAACATGTGCAGCCGATTGGCACGAAAGTGGTGTTCGATGGCAGCAACGGCACCGCGGCGCTTGCCGAACAGCTGATTGGTGCGCCTTATCTCTGGGGTGGCCGGAGCGGGGATGGTCTGGATTGTTCGGGCCTGGTCCAGATGGTTTTGACGCTGACTGGTGTTGATGCGCCACGTGACAGCGATCAACAGATGGCGGCGCTGGGCGAAGATATTGCCGAAGACGAAGATCTTCGGCGCGGCGATTTGGTTTTCTTCCCTGATCATGTGGGCTTGATGGTCGACAAGGATCGGATCATCCATGGCAATTCGCATAGGATGCAGGTGGCAATCGAACCATTGGCGGACGTGGTCGCCCGGTTTGCCAAAACATCGGATCAGCCGATATTGGCCCGGAAACGGTTGACCTGAGGCGGAGTATGACGCAGATTGTTTTCATAGATGGTGCGGTGGGGACCACCGGATTAGAGATTCGCGAACGGCTTTCCGGGCGGAGCGAATTTGCACTGGTCACATTGCCGGAAGAGCAACGCAAAGACGTCAATGCACGGCGCGAAGCAATTAACGACAGCGATTTTGTGATCCTATGCTTGCCCGATGCGGCGGCAATAGAGGCGGTGTCGCTGATCGAGAATGAAAAAACGCGCGTGATTGATGCGTCTTCGGCGCATAGGACAGCGGCCGATTGGGTGTTTGGATTTGCCGAATTTCGCGACGGTCAACGCGAAGCGATTGCGGGTGCGCGATTTGTGTCCAACCCGGGCTGCTATCCTACCGGTTTTCTGGGGCTTGTTGCCCCGTTGATCGCGGGCGGTTTGCTGCCTGCGGACTGGCCTTATTCGGTCAATGCGGTTTCCGGATATTCCGGTGGCGGCAAAGCGTTGATTGAGCGCTTTGAGCAGGAACCGGACATTGGCATGCGGGACTATGGCCTTGATCTGGCGCATAAACATATGCCCGAAATGAAGCGTCACGCGGGCCTGAAATATGATGTGATTTTTGCGCCGGCCGTGATCCGCGCCTATCGTGGTATGCTGGTTGAAATACCATTGCACTTGCAGGCGATGGGTGTCAGCGCGACTGCGAGCCAATTGCTCGAAAAATTGCAAGACCATTATGCAAGTTCGCCGGTCGTCAGCGTCAAGGACGGTGCCGGTATGGGTGAATTGCTGCTCAACGAGAATGACGCTCCGACCGACAGGCTAGAACTGCTTGTCTTTGGTAATGCGAGCGGTGACCAAGTGCGTCTGATCGCACGGCTGGACAATCTCGGCAAAGGCGCGGCTGGCAGTACCGTTCAGGACCTTAATATCATGGCCGGTCTCGACGAAACTGCAGGATTGCGGCTCTAGGCCCGATCAGTCGGTAGCGGGTGCTGCTTTGTCGGGACGCAGGCTGGTGCCGGCCCGTCCGCTGCGGAGCGCTCCCCACCAGCTCAGCGGATTGAGCGTGGTTGTTCCATCCAGCGAGAAGGTAATGAATTCGGCCCGCCCACCGATGTTTTCCCATGGGATCGTACCGCCCAGACCTAGTGGACTGGCGACCCGGCTGTCGGCGCTGAGATCGCGGTTGTCGCCGAGTAGGTAGACTTGGCCTTCCGGAATTATGACCGGGGCTAACTCGTCGGTAAACTGCGGGCCGAGGTCGATAATGTCATAGCTCACGCCATTGGGTAACGTTTCGCGCACAATGGGAAGATTACAGACGGGGTTGCCGTCGGCATCGGTGCCACGTGCGCCGGGAAACTCATTTTCTCCGCACGGCGAGTTGGCATCAATAGGAAGCTGCAGGTCAGGCTGCACATCTTGGCTGACGCCGACCCCGTTGAGAAAAACCTGTCCGCCACGCAGTTCAATCGTATCGCCGGGCAAGCCGATCACCCGTTTGATATAGTCGCTGCTCTGATCTTTCGGTGTCAGGATTACGACATCGCCGCGTTCCGGTAGACTACCGAACAGGCGACCTTCCATACGCGGGAGAATGTGAAAAGTTGGTGATACCCAGGACCAGCCATAGGCATATTTGCTGACAACCAAACGGTCACCGACGAGCAAGCCGGGCATCATCGATACCGATGGAATATAAAATGGTTTCGCCACCAGACTGTGGAAGGTGAGAACCGCCAGCAACAGCAAGGCGATGCTCTTGATTTCGCCGATCCAGTCGGTTTTTTCTTTTTCCGGCTTTTTTACGGAACCGCCGCCAGCGGCATTTTCTATAGCCATAATCTTGTCTTTGGTCCCTTGGTTCATGGGAAGCGTGTGTCCTATAGCGGATGGGCTTCAATGATCACGAATGCCTGTGCCCATGGATGATCATCGGTGAGTGTGAGATGAACGATTGCTTCATATCCCGCCGGAGTCAGCGCGTCGAGCCGTTTTTTCGCGCCGCCGGTCAGGGCGAGCGTGGGCGCGCCGCTCTTGGCGTTGACGACGCCGATATCCTTCATGAAAACACCGGCACGAAAGCCGGTACCGACCGCTTTGGAATAGGCCTCTTTGGCGGCGAAGCGTTTGGCATAGGTTCCGGCAATAGTGAACGGTCGGCGCCTAGCCTTGGCGCGTTCGAGTTCGGTGAAGACGCGATTTTCAAACCGCTCACCAAAGCGGTCGAGCGAATTCTGGATCCGTTCGATATTGCAGAGGTCGGAACCGAGACCGATGATCACCGCGCATCGTCCATCAGTTCGCGCATCTGACGAATGCTGCCGTCAAGGCCGCTGAAAATCGCCTCGCCGATTAGAAAATGGCCAATGTTCAACTCCACCAGCTGCGGGATGGCAGCGATGGGTACGACATTGTCGAAGGTCAGGCCGTGGCCAGCATGGGGCTCAATGCCATTTTTGGCCGCGAGAGCCGCAGCATCGGCAATCCGGCGCAATTCGGCTTCGCGAGCGGCGCCCGTGACCTCGGCATAATGGCCGGTGTGAAATTCGACGACCGGCGCGCCGAGATGGATGGCGGCTTCGATTTGGCGTGGATCGGGCTCGATGAACAGGCTGACGCGGATATTCGCTTCTTTGAGCTGGCCGACAAAATCGGCGAGCTTATTGTGCATGCCCGCTGCGTCCAGCCCGCCTTCGGTCGTCCGCTCCTCGCGGTTTTCCGGAACAATGCAGGCGGCATGTGGCTTGTGACGTAGCGCGATGGCCAGCATCTCGTCGGTCGCCGCCATTTCCAGATTGAGCGGAATGGTCAGCGTGTCCATCAGCACCAGTAGATCATCGTCGCGGATATGGCGCCGGTCTTCGCGCAAATGGGCGGTGATGCCGTCGGCACCCGCTTCCGCTGCGACGAGAGCCGCACGCACGGGTTCGGGATGATCACCACCGCGCGCGTTCCTGATTGTCGCGACATGGTCGATATTGACGCCGAGCCTAAGGGGGCGGGAACCGCTCACGCTTATGATGGCTCCGCACGACTGCCGGGCTTGGTGGTTGGAATGGCTGCCAGTTCGGGTGGCAGTTCATCGGCGGCATAGGATGGAATGTTGAGCGTCACCAATGGGAAAAACGGCACATCAAATTGCGCGGCACCGTTGGACCGGTCGACGAGGGCGCCGGCCGCGATAACATCGCCGCCAGCATCGCGGATCGCCTGAATGGCTTCGCGGGAAGAAAGGCCGGTGGTGACCACATCTTCCATCATCAGTACTTTTTGACCCGGTTCCAGCCGAAATCCCCGACGCAGTTCGAACGTGCCGTCGGGCCGTTCGAGAAACAGCGCGTCCGTGCCAAGCGCCCGGCCCATTTCATGGCCGATAATGACGCCGCCCATGGCTGGGGAGACGACGATATCGATCGATCGCCGAATATTCTGAGGGATTTGTTTGGCCAGGGCCTCTGCCATCCGGGATCCGCGCGTCGGGTTCATCAGCAAGCGTGCGCATTGTAGATAGCGGTCGCTGTGGCGTCCGGATGAAAGGACGAAGTGGCCCTCCAGCAGTGCATCACTTCTCCGGAATTCGGCTAAAATCTCGTCTTCTGTCAATGTTTCATCCCGGGCTGTTTCACTTCTATATGTCCAGATGGGCATGTTGCGATGACATTGCCAGAAAAATTAAAGTCAAAAAACTGAAAAAATATACAATCGGTAGCTTGAGGCTTGCCGCAACCATGCCTATAAGCCGCCGCAATCGGACTATTTCAGACCGGCCTCGGTGATTCCTATTGTCGGGCTAACTGCTGAAAAACTACCGAAACTTGGGGTTAAAATAGGGTTGAGCGATATATGACTCATTTTGTGAAAGCATGGATTCTGGCCATTGGCTTGATTCTCACGCCGGCAGCATTGTCGGCGCAGGAAGCGTTGCCGGCAGCGCCTGTTGTAGAACCGGCGGCGGCCAGCGAGCTTGAAGTAACGGATGAAGAGGCTGCGGCCACCGCAACCGCATCTGGACTGGATCCTGCACTATACACCCCGATGAAGCCTACGCCGGGCATTGGTATGCCTGTCGACGGCGGCATTGATTTTCAGGAGCAGTTTAGCGAAACCGGTAAAACGGCGCATTGGATCAATAATGCTATCCTGATCCCGATGATGGTCGGAACGAGCCTTCTGGTTCTCGGCCTGTTGTTCTGGGTCGTGGTTCGTTACCGTCGCGGCGCCAACCCAGAGCCATCCAAAACAACCCACAACACCTTTATTGAAATTGTCTGGACGCTTGTTCCGGTTCTCATCTTGGTGGTGATAGCGGTGCCTTCGATCAGCCTGCTTGCGGAGCAGTTTGAACCGGCTCCAGAAGATGCACTGACCGTGAAAGTGACCGGATATCAGTGGTATTGGGGCTATGGCTATCCTGACAATGGCGATTTCGAAGTCATTTCCAACATGCTCACGGAAGAAGAAGCCGATGCACGGGGCGAACCGTTCCAATTGGCTGCCGATAACCGGATGGTTATTCCAGTGGGTAAGCCGGTCAAACTTTTGATCACCGCTGCGGACGTTATTCACAGCTTCTCTGTACCGGCAGCTTGGTTCAAGCTGGATGCGGTTCCAGGACGGATCAATGAAAAGGTCATGCAGATCGACCGTGAAGGCGTCTATTATGGCCAATGTTCAGAGCTTTGCGGCGCGCGGCATGGCTTCATGCCGATCACGGTTGAGGTTCTCTCCGAAGAGAAGTTCAATAACTGGATTCTCGCCAATGGCGGTACGGTGAACGACGCGGCAGCAGAAGCTGTCGCTGACGACGCTGAAACGACAACCGAAATTGCGGCTGCGGATGCAACCGCTGCGACCAACTGAGGGTTAGAGTAATGACAACAATCACAGCCGACGGTCATATCGACGATCACGCACATGATGCGGACCATAAGCCGGCCTTTTTCCAGCGCTGGTTCATGTCGACCAACCACAAAGACATCGGTACCCTCTATCTGATTTTCGCGATTCTTGCGGGCATCATCGGTGGCGGTATTTCCGGTTTGATGCGGTTGGAGCTGGCTGAGCCCGGTATCCAGTATCTGCAGGCTTGGGCAAGCATGTCCAACGGCGGCGAAGCAACGATGGATCAGGCCTATCACCTCTGGAACGTCCTGATCACCGCTCATGGCCTGATCATGGTTTTCTTCATGGTCATGCCTGCGATGATTGGCGGCTTTGGTAACTGGTTTGTGCCGTTGATGATCGGCGCGCCGGATATGGCTTTCCCGCGGATGAACAATATCAGTTTCTGGCTGCTCGTCCCTGCGTTTCTTCTGCTATTGGGGTCATCCTTTGTCCCGGGCGGTACCGGCAATGGTGCCGGAACGGGCTGGACGGTCTATGCGCCGCTATCAACCAGCGGGTCTGTCGGACCAGCGGTGGATATGGCGATTCTCTCGCTTCACTTGGCGGGTGCCTCATCCATTCTCGGGGCGATCAACTTCATCACCACGATCTTCAATATGCGCGCGCCGGGTATGACCCTGCACAAAATGCCGCTATTTGTTTGGTCGGTGCTGGTTACGGCTTTCTTGCTTCTTCTGTCACTTCCTGTGCTGGCTGCGGCGATTACCATGCTGTTGACCGATCGCAACTTCGGTACGACCTTCTATGATGCTGCCGGTGGCGGTGATCCGGTGCTGTATCAGCATCTGTTCTGGTTTTTTGGACATCCTGAAGTGTACATCATGATCCTGCCCGGCTTCGGCATGGTCAGCCACATTATCTCGACCTTCAGCCGCAAGCCGATTTTCGGCTATCTCGGCATGGCCTATGCCATGGTTGCTATCGGTGTGGTCGGCTTTGTGGTTTGGGCGCACCATATGTTCACTACCGGCATGTCGGCGAATGTGAAAATGTACTTCACCGCAGCCACGATGGTGATCGCGGTGCCGACGGGGATTAAGATATTCTCCTGGATCGCGACCATGTGGGGCGGTTCGATGACCTTCAAAACACCGATGATGTGGGCGCTTGGCTTCATCTTCATGTTCACCGTTGGTGGCGTGACCGGTGTTGTGCTGGCCAATGGCGGTATCGATGACAACCTTCACGACACCTATTATGTGGTTGCTCACTTCCACTATGTGCTGTCGCTGGGTGCGGTCTTCTCGATCTTCGCCGGTTTCTATTACTGGTTCCCGAAAATGTCGGGCCGGATGTACAACGAACTGCTGGGGCAGCTCCATTTCTGGATCTTCTTCATCGGCGTGAACATCCTGTTCTTCCCGCAGCATTTCCTTGGACAGCAAGGTATGCCACGTCGCTACGCCGACTATCCGGAGCAGTTTGCTTATTGGAATGAAATCAGCTCGCTTGGCTATGCCGTCATGCTGGTTGGTGTATTGATCTTCTTCGTGAACATCGGTTGGTCGATGCTGGCTGGCCGTAAAGCGGAAGGCAATTACTGGGGCGAAGGCGCAACGACTCTGGAATGGACCTTGTCCAGCCCACCGCCGTTCCACCAGTTCGAAACTCTGCCCCAGATCAAGTGATCTGAGAACCAGTCTTTAGGTTGGAAAGCAAAATGACCACTGCGTCACACACTATGCAAGGCCTGGCCAGCGCGAAGGATCTCTTTGCGCTGACCAAGCCACGCGTGATGTCGCTGGTCATTTTTACCGCCTTGTGCGGATTGCTGGCGGCACCCGGATCAATTCATCCGGTTATCGGTTTTACCGCGATCCTAGCGATCAGCTTGGGGGCGGGGGCTTCGGCCGCGCTGAACCAATGGTATGAATCCGATATTGATGCCGTCATGAAGCGGACGAGTGAGCGGCCCTTGCCGGCTGGCCGGATGGACCGGGAAACCGCGCTGCATTTCGGGGTCGGACTATCGGTTTTTTCGGTTCTTTTGATGGGTGTGGCGGTGAACTGGTTCAGCGCAATATTCCTGGCCTTTTCGATCTTTTTCTACGCCGTGGTTTACACCATCTGGTTGAAGCGTAGCACACCACAAAATATCGTGATTGGCGGCGCTGCCGGTGCTTTCCCGCCGGCCATCGGTTGGGCTGCGGTCACCGGCGATGTTACGCTGATGCCAGTTTTGCTATTCGCTATCATCTTCTTCTGGACACCGCCGCATTTTTGGGCGCTCGCGCTGTTCATGAATAGCGATTATTCGAAAGCCGGTGTGCCGATGATGCCGGTGGTCGCCGGTCGGCAATCAACTCGCAATCAGATTTTCGGCTATAGTCTGGTGTTGGCAGCTATTGCGATAGCGCCTTTTGCGCTTGGCCTGACTGGTTTGGTCTACGGTGTTGCGGCTATTGTTTTGAGCGTTGTATTTTGTGCCCTTTCGGTATCTGTTGCACGCAGCAAAACGACCGTGCCCGAGGATATGGTCGCCGAAAAACGGCTGTTTAAATTCTCGATCCTCTACTTGTTTGTTTTGTTCGCGGCAGTCGTTGCAGACCGGATGATTGTCGCATGAGCGAGATTGATGAGAGCAAGGCTCCGATGAGTTCCGAAGAGCAGAAAGCCTATCAGGCACGACAGAAGCACCGTTCGGTGATTTTGGCCGGTATATTGGGTTTCATGGTTGTGCTATTCTACCTGATCACCTTCGTCAAAATCGGTTCGAGTTCCTGATGGCGGCTACGTCCACCTCTCTTACGAATAAAAATCGTCGCAGCGGCGTGATGGCCGCGATGATGGGGCTTGGGATGCTGGCACTCGGCTTTGCAGCTGTGCCGCTTTATGAGGTTTTCTGTCGTGTGACGGGCTATGGTGGCACCACCCAGCGCGTCGGTGCGGCTCAGGCGGCAACCGTCCATGCGACCAGTCAAATGATGTCGGTTCGCTTTGATTCCAACGTCAATTCTGCGCTGCCTTGGTCCTTCAAGGCGGAGCAAGCGGTGGACCGGGTTAGCGTTGGCGCTCGCGACATGGCGATATTTCTGGCCACGAACAATAGTGACCAACCGGTTGTGGGAACGGCAACATTCAATGTGACACCGCTTTTGGCCGGCCAATATTTCAACAAGGTCCAGTGTTTCTGTTTTAGCGAGCAATTGCTGAAACCGGGTCAGACGATGCGGATGCCGGTGCTTTATTATGTTGATCCGGCGATATTGGAAGATCCGGAAACAAAAGATATCAAGGAAATCACGCTTAGCTATACCTTTTATCGTTCCAAGAACGAGCAGGCGGTAGACGCCGGTGCAGGCGATAGCTAAGAGAAATTTGAGAGAAGGTTAGGGAATTAATATGGCCGGTGCCAAAAATCATGATTATCACATTCTGCCGCCAGATATCTGGCCGCTGGTTGGTTCATTCTCCGCGTTTGTCATGGCAATCGGTGGTATCCGCTGGATGCACGATATGTCGCACGGCGCGCTTATTTTCTACCTCGGCTTCGCGGCTGTTGGTCTGACCTTCTTTGCGTGGTGGTCCAATGTGATCAAGGAAGCGCATGCGGGCGATCATACACCTGTGGTGCAACTCCACTTACGCTATGGCATGATCCTGTTCATCGCTTCGGAAGTGATGTTCTTTGTCGGTTGGTTCTGGGCGTGGTTTGATTTCGCGCTCTTCCCTCAGCCGCTGGAAATGGTGGATGGCGTTGTCAGCAACTATATTGGGCAAGATGGCGCAGCGGCGTTGCTGCAATGGCCGCCCAAGGGTGTTGAAGTGCTCAACGCTTTTGAACTGCCACTGTTGAACACGATGATTTTGCTATGTTCTGGTACGACCGTTACCTGGGCGCATCATTCGTTGATCCATGGTGATCGCAAAGGACTGATCAATGGCCTGTGGCTGACGATCATCTTGGGTGCCGTGTTTACCGCTATTCAGGCTTATGAATATAGCGTTGCACCATTCCCATTCGCGGGCATCAACTATAGCTCGGCCTTCTACATGGCGACTGGCTTCCATGGCTTCCACGTTCTCGTCGGCACGATCTTCCTGATCGTTTGTCTGGCACGGGCCTATAAGGGCCACTTCACCCCGAAACAGCATTTCGGTTTTGAAGCGGCGGCTTGGTATTGGCATTTTGTCGATGTCGTATGGTTGTTCCTGTTCATCGTCGTCTATATCTGGGGCGGCTGGGGCGCACCGGTTCACTAGGCCATTGCGTTGATAGAAACCCAAAATAAAAAAGGGCAGCCGGATGTTCTTCCTGCTGCCCTTTTTGGTCTTTGTCCTGAATGTGGGCAAAAGACGCTATTTTCTCATCTTAGCCAATTTTCTGAAAAATGCGCTGGCTGCGGGCTCGACTATAGCCGCTATAATGTCGGGGACGGACCGGCGGCCTTTCTGACATTGATTGTCGGAGCTTTGATATTGGGCTTGGCGCTGACCGTGGAGTTGAGTTTCAACCCTCCTATGTGGGTGCACGTCATGCTCTGGTTCCCGCTGACCATTGTTGCGGTCGTTGGGTCGCTCAGACTGTGTAAAGCGATCTTGCTGATACTGGAGCATCGCAATCAGGCTCATGAGGGCAGCATCGACGAATCGAGCGATCAATGAAAAGAGCCCTGTCGATCTTTGGTGCGATTCTCGTTTTGGCTGCGGTCGCGACCATGATTGGCCTTGGTATATGGCAATTACAGCGCGCGGAATGGAAGAACGGCCTGCTCGAGACATATGCAGCGGCATCGGATATGCCGACTATCGTCTACCCTGCGGTACCGAGCGAGGATGATGTACCCTATTTCCGCAAATCTTCCGTCAATTGCCTTGCCGTTGTCGGTTGGCGTTCGACTAGCGGACGCAGTGCCAGCGGGGCATCGGGGTGGGCGCATATCGCCCAATGCCGGACCGGAGGCGTAGAAGGGCCCGGCGCGCAGGTTGTAGCAGGCTGGTCGACTCGGCCGGATCATCCAGAATGGGGCGGCGGAATCGTCCATGGAATCATCGCCCCGGATAGCCAAAATATCATCCGCTTGGTTGCGAGTGAACCGGTGGCGGGATTACAAAAAAGCCAACCGCCCGCGCTAGAGGATGTGCCGAACAACCATCTGTCTTATGCGGTTCAATGGTTCCTTTTCGCGGGCATTGCGTTGATTATCTCCGGTCTGGCACTGAGGGGCAGACGTAAGGCTGTCTAACTGCCCGCGGTTATTGGTAGAATCCTTCGCGCAGGTTGATGCCGTGCTCCATCCAAGCCTTGAGCGAGCAAAGCATCTGGGTCCAGCCCTCGCAGTTGCCGTAGGAGGATTGGAGTCCGTCTTGGTCTGAATGCCAGCCGCGCTCATTGATCGTCACCAGCGTCCTTCCATCTTCCAGCGGTTTAAATTCCATCGTCATCCTAATGTTATATCCGGCTCCTGGCTTATCAACCTCAATTCCTGCTTCGTCTGTTGCTTCCCAGTCCAGAACGATTTTTTCATTGGGTATGGCCTCGATAACCTGAACCGGAAATTCTCCCGGAAAATCATGATAGCTCCACATGACGGTGGCGCCTTTTTCTATTCGGCCCTTGGCTCCGCCCGTCGTAAAATATCCTGACAATTGGTCCGGATTTACGACTGCCTCATAGACTTCCTCTACCGGCTTTGCGATCCGTGCTGCCACGCTAAATTTTAAGTCCATCCCGAATCTCCTTGCATATGTTCTTTATATGTTATAAAAACATAACATGTCAATCAGTGATCTACAGGATCGGGTATTCAAAGCCCTGGCGTCCCGGGTGCGCCGCCAGATCCTTGACGATTTGCGCGATCAGCCGTTGACCACCGGTATGTTGTGCGCCCATTTTCCCGGACTGGATCGCTGCACGGTCATGCAACATCTCAAGGTTCTTGCTAAGGCTGACCTGATCATCGCCGAGAGGAAGGGGCGGGAGCGCTGGAATTACCTCAATCCGCTGCCCATCCACGCGATTCACGAACGCTGGATCGGACCGCATGCGGCGCAAGCTGTTGAACGGCTCGATAAACTCAAAAAACAACTGGAACAAAATTCGCAAAAGCGTCCGGTCAAAGCATAGTTCTTGCCCTGATCGGATGTGACCGCTAACCCGCTCGCCATCATGGACTATATCTCGACCCGCGGCGATGCGCCTGCACTGAATTTTGAACAAGTAACTCTGGCTGGACTGGCTGGCGATGGCGGGCTTTATGTTCCGCAATCATGGCCGTCCTTTAGCGCCGATGACATTGCCGCCATGTCGGGCCTTTCCTACGTCGAATGCGCCGTCCGGGTGATGCAGCCTTTCGTAGGCGATGCACTGGATGCAGCAGAACTGCGGGATGTTTGTGAACAGGCCTATGGCCGTTTCGCCCATGCGGCAGTCACACCTCTGGTCCAACTTGACGGACAGCAGTGGTTGCTTGAGCTGTTCCATGGTCCGACACTGGCTTTCAAAGATGTGGCGCTGCAACTGCTCGGCCTGTTTTTCGAAAAGTTTCTAGCCCGGCAGGATAAACATCTGACCGTGGTCGGGGCGACCTCCGGTGATACCGGGTCAGCAGCGATTGATGCGCTGGCGGGGCGGGACAAGGTTGATATCTTCATGCTCCACCCTGATGGGCGGATATCCGACGTCCAGCGGCGGCAGATGACCACAGTGCGCGCGCCCAATGTCCATAATATCGCAATCAACGGCAGCTTTGATGATGCGCAGGCGATGGTGAAGCGGATGTTTGCGGATCAGGAAGTAACCAACCGCTTTTCGATATCGGCGGTAAATTCGATCAACTGGGCGCGTCTGATGGCGCAGGTTGTCTATTATTTTTATGCCGCCTGCCAATTGGGCGCACCGCATCGCAAGGTCGCTTTTTCTGTGCCAACCGGCAATTTCGGTGACGTCTTTGCCGGCTATGTTGCAGCGCAAATGGGACTTCCCATCGAACGGCTGATCGTGGCGACCAACGTCAACGACATTCTGCACCGGGCGCTGAGCGCCGGGGATTATTCCACGGGAACCGTAACTCCGACCGCTGCGCCATCAATGGATATTCAGGTGAGCAGCAATTTCGAACGCTTGCTATTTGACCTGGAAGGTCGCGATGGCGCCAAAACAGAGGCGCGCATGGCGGCCTTTGAAAAGACCCACAATATGCAGCTTGATCCGGCGATGCGGGAAATGGCGGCTTCCATCTTTACCAGCCACCGTGTTGATCCCGAAGAAATGGCGCTCGCTATGCGTTGGGCCCATGAAGAGGCTGGCCAAGTGATTGATCCGCATAGCGCGATCGGTCTTTCGGCGGCGCAAAATACGGATATCGATCCGTCGGTGCCTGTCGTGACATTGGCTACCGCGCATCCGGCGAAATTTCCGGATGCGGTCGAACGGGCCACCGGTATCCGGCCGCAATTGCCGCGCCGGGTTGGCGACCTGTTTGATCGGGAAGAGAAATATACCAAGCTGCCCGGCGACTATGATTCGGTAAAAGATTTCGTCATGTCCAATGCGACGCCTTCCGATGGCTGAGATTAGTCCGGCTCCTTTATTGATGATCAGCGATCCGCGCAGTGATTATGCGCTGATCGATTCCGGGCATGGCCGCAAGCTGGAGCGCTATGGAGGTTTTCATTTCATCCGGCCCGAGCCGCAAGCGATGTGGGCACCGTCCAGTGATAGCTGGCAGGCCGATGGCGAATTTATTCCCGCTTCCGATGATGATGGCGGAGGACGCTGGCATCTGAACGGCAATGTCCCGAAAGAGGGATGGCAGATGGATTGGGAAGAAGTTCGCTTCACCGCTCAATGTACGCCGTTTCGGCATCTGGCCTATTTTCCGGATATGGACCCCGTCTGGCGCTGGTTCCGCGGCAATCTTCAGGATGTGAAATCGCCGCAGATGATGAATCTGTTCGGCTATACCGGCGTCGGGACCTTAGCGTTGTCAGCCGCCGGGGCCAATTTGGTGCATGTCGATGCGTCCAAAAAGTCCGTGACGGCGGCGCGGGACAATGCCGCTTTGTCGGGTATGACCGATCGTCCGATCCGCTGGATTATCGACGATGCGGCGAAATTTACTGCTCGCGAAGTTCGGCGCGAGCGTCGCTATGATGCGATCCTGCTCGACCCGCCAAAATATGGTCGTGGACCGGATGGAGAGGTTTGGCGGCTGGAAGAACATCTAGCGGGGCTGGTTGAAAATTGCGGAAAGCTGCTTGATGCCGACAGCCGCTGTCTGTTCCTCACCGTCTATGCCGTGCGCATGTCGGCGCTGGCGCTTGGTTCGTTACTCAATGAAAAATTGGCGCACCTTGGCGGGACGATCGAGGTCGGTGAATTGGCAGTTCGTGAAGAGACGCGGGGGCTGCTTTTGCCGACCGCCATATTTGCCCGCTGGTCCGCCTGACTTGCCATTTGGGCAGGAACATGGTCAGAGATAAGATATGACAGACACATTGCTTTTGGAAGTCAACGACCTGGATGTTGACGTGCTCACCGGGATTTATTCCGAAGAAACCCATTTGCCGCAGCCGTTGCGCATTTCAATCGCGGCGGAGCTGAAGGTCCAGGAGCGTTATGACGCGGATACCCCGCTGGATCATTCCAAAAATTATATGGACCTGAAACATGCCGCTACCGATGCGCTGCCTGAAGGTGTACATTTTAAGCTGATCGAGGCGGTCGCGGATCATATCATTGAAACGTTGTTTCTACAGGATGAGAATATACTGCGCGTCACGGTGAAGATTGTGAAGCTGCTGATCTCGGAAAAAGGGGAGCAGATTGGCATCACGCTTAGTCGGGGCAGGAAATGACCCGACCGCTCGCGCTCGTCACCGGCGGCGTGAAACGGGTTGGTGCCGCCATTGCGGCGCGATTGGCCGATTCAGGATATGCGCTGGCGCTGCATGGCAACAGCGATGTCACACCGGATGAGTCGCTTGCCGAGAAGTTGAAAGAAACGGGCTGTGAATGGTTCTGTTTTCAGCAGGATTTTCTGGCTGAAGGCGCGGCGGAATCCTTGATGGATGAAGTCGTTGGTCATTTTGGCCGGACACCGGAACTGATCGTAAACAGCGCTTCGATATTCGGCCAGGATGATGCTGATACGATCTGCGAAGAGGAGATGCAGAATCATTTGCGGGTCAATAGCCTCGTGCCAGTGCTGCTGACGACGGCTCTCCATCAACGTCGGTCGGTGGATAGTGATCGGGCCTGTGTCATTCACATATTGGATCAGCGTATCCGCAACCCCAATCGCGATCAATTGAGCTACACGCTCTCCAAGCAGGCGCTTGCAGGATCGGTCAGAACTCTGGCGGTTGCCTGTGCCGACAGGATTCGCGTCAATGGCATTGCACCGGGCCTGACTCTGACCGCCGGGGAATATGGCGAAGAGCAGATGGCAAATATTACGGCGATGATGCCGCTAGACCGGCTTCCGAACCCCGACGACATCGCCGATACGGTGCTATATTTGGCCAGCGGTGAAGCCATTACTGGACAGATTCTCTATGTCGACGGCGGAGCCAATTTGAAGAGTTTTGACCGGGATTTTGTTCATCTCGGCAAGGATTAAACTGCTTCGCCTTTCTACTCCGAAAAATGACAGGGTTTTTTTGCAATTATCGAAAATTGCGGGTTTACTTTCGCCTGCCGACTTAGCTAATTCCGCCTCGGAATTTCGCCATTCGTTGGCTGCATGGTGTGGGCAACGAATTGAATCAACGAAAGGAAATTCATGTTCAACGCCCCCAAAATTATTCTGGCATCGACCCTGTTAGCCATGGTGCCGGCATGCTCATCGGAACTCAGCAAAGAGGAACAGGAAATCCTCGACGCGCGTATTGCCGATGAGAAAAAACCAACCAACGTGATCGCCATTGTGCAGGACAATCCCGACCTCACGACTGCGGGTACATTAATTGCTCTTTCAGGCGTTGGTGCTGAACTGGCAGATGATGGATCTTATACAGTTTTTACCGCAACGAATGACGCGTTCAATAAAATGGATGCCGAACGGCTCAGTGGCCTGTTGACGGTTGAGAATAAGGAAGAATTGGTGAGTATCGCTAAGTTCGGTCTGATCGAAGGCAGCATGACAGCTGCGGATATTAGCAAAGCAATTGCCGATGGTGACGGAACCGCAAGCATCACCACCGTGCAAGGTGGCGCGATCGAGGCGACATTGGATGGCGACACGATTGTCTTGGAAGATGGCGCTGGTAACAAAGCGAATGTGACACAAGCGGATGTGGAATCCAGCAACGGAACGCTTCATATCATCGACAATGTCCTGATGGCCAAATAGGTTAGGATATCAATCGACAAGCAAGGCCTCGCTGAATAGCGGGGCCTTTTTTGTTGGATGCGTGTCGGCTACACTCCGTTTCGTAGAGAAGGAGCGAAATATGCCGCAATATTGGTTGATGAAATCGGAGCCGGATGAATATGGCTGGGACGATCTGGTCGCCGAGGGCGAAGGCACCTGGGATGGCGTGAAGAACGCGCAGGCTTCCAACAATATGAAAGCGATGAAGAAAGGCGATCAGGTCTTTTTCTACCACTCACGCCAGGGGCTGGAAGTGGTCGGCATAATGGAGGTTTCAGAAGAGCATAGCCCGGATGTGACAACCGATCCGGACCGCTGGGTCGTGGTCAAGGTGAAGCCGGTGCGCAAGCTGGCCAAGCCGGTGTCGCTGAAGGCAATGAAGCAGAATCCGGCGCTCGAGGATTTGGCGATTATCAAGCAGTCACGGCTGTCGGTGGCGCCGGTGACGGAGAGCGAGTGGCAGGCGATATTGGAGATGGGCAGGGAATAATTGGCTCCAGCCTGATTGATGCTATTTGCTGCGCAGCCCGCTGACGGTCGCGCCAGCCGCGGTCAGAAACTCAACATCGGTTTTGAGGTGCAGCAACCGCAAACCCTTGCGTTTCATCGCTTCCGTCAAAGCGGGCGCAAATTCTTCCGTGCTTTCCAAGGTCGCGCTCCATCCGCCATAAGCCTCGGCTAGGGCCGCGAAATCGGGGTTTTTCAGCGATGTCGCCGATAGGCGCGCCGGATATTCGCGTTCCTGGTGCAGGCGGATGGTGCCGAAACTGCCATTGTCGATCACCAGCACCAGCAGGTTCGCGTCATATTGGATCGCGGTGGCTAGCTCCTGACCGTTCATCATGAAGTCGCCATCGCCGGCGATGACCACGGACACGCGGTCGGGGAAGCGCAGGGCTGCGGCGACCGATGCCGGGACGCCATAGCCCATGGCGCCGGATGTCGGGGCGAGCTGGCTGGGATAGGCGCCATATTTCCAATAGCGGTGCCACCAGCCGGAAAAATTGCCCGCGCCGTTGCAGATGATGGCGTCGGCGGGGAGCTGTTCCTGCATCGCCGCGACACAGGGACCGAGATCGAGCTTCGCTTCCGTCGGTTGCGGCGTGGACCAGGCGAGATAATCGTCATGCGCCGCCTTGCCAGCGTCAAAGCTGAGCAGATCATCCTGCCAAAGCGCGGCCTGTTCGGTAAATTCGTCCATCTCCGCGCAGATTGGCAGGTCGATGCGATAGACATGGTTGAGCTCGTCTGGATCGGGATGGACGTGGACGAGAATCTGATCGGGATGATCGGGGGTGATCAAAGTGTAGCCATCCGTCGTCGCCTCGCCGAGCCGCGCGCCGACCGCCAGCACCAGATCCGCGTCCTTGATACGCTGTACCAGCTTCGGATTGGGCCCGTAGCCCAGATTGCCGGCATAGACCGGGCTTTCGTTGGGGAAGTTATCCTGCCGCCGGAACGCGACCGCCACGGGCAGGCCGATACGTTCGGCATATTGAGCGAAATAGTGCTTGGCTTTGTCGCTCCAGCCCGCGCCGCCGACGATGGCGATCGGATCGGTCGCATCGCGCAGCATATCGGTGAGCGTGGTCATGGCATCGGGGCAGAGCGGCTGGGCCGGGGCGACCACCTTGGGCCGGTCGAGCGCTTCAACCTCGTCGCGCAGCATATCCTCGGGCAGGGACAGCACCACCGGACCGGGGCGTCCCGAACGGGCGGTATCATAGGCGCGGGCGATATATTCCGGAATCCGCGCGGCATTGTCGATCCGCGCGGCCCATTTGGCGAGCGGGGTGAACATGGCGGTGAAATCGACTTCCTGAAAGCCTTCGCGGTCGCGGTCATCGCGGGCGACATCGCCGATGAAGAGGATCATCGGGGTGCTGTCCTGCATCGCGGTGTGGACGCCGATGCTGGCATTGGTCGCGCCGGGACCTCTTGTCACAAAGGCAATGCCGGGCGCGCCGGTCATCTTGCCATCGGCCTCGGCCATGAAGGCGGCGCTGCCGTCCTGCCGCGTGGAGATGGTCTGGATGGTGCCGCAATCGTGGAGCGCGTCGAGCACGGAGAGAAAGCTCTCACCCGGAACGGTGAAAATACGGTCAGTGCCCTGGATGACCAGTTGATCGACCAAAATTTGCGCGCCGGTGCGTTTGTTCATGTCCAAGCCTCTCGATATCTCACCCGCAGCTTTAGCTGCGCCATTGGTTTATAGGACTCGCACGAAGACACAAAGCCACGAAGGAAACATGTCCCCAAATCCATTTTGTGCCTTAGTGTCTTCGTGCGAATCATTTTTAATGCTGTCGCGGTTGCGGACGATGCAGGGTATTCAGGAAAAGAGCTGATGCGAAGCGCCAACTGCTTATGCCTGATGGATCGCTTTGGTCACCATATAGGCTTTGAGCCCGTCCGGTCCGTCTTCTGATCCATGGCCGCTTTCCTTCACGCCGCCAAAGGGCGCATCGCCGGGGCTGACGGTCAGATTGTTGATCGCGACCATTCCGGCCTCGATCCTGTCGCCGACCATGTTCGCGGTGTGCAGGCTGTTGGTGAAGGCATAAGCCGCGAGGCCGAGCGGCAGACGGTTCGCCTGTTCGATGGCTTCGTCCAGCGTGTCAAAAGGCCGCATCACGGCGACCGGGCCGAAAGGCTCATCGTTCATGATAGTTGCGTTGAGCGGAACGTGGGACAAAACGGTGGGATCAAAGAAAAACCCCGTATCACCGCGCCGTTCGCCGCCGAGCTGCACATCTGCGCCCTTGGTTCGGGCGTCCTCGATCATCGCGCCCATGGCGCTCGGGCGGCGGGGATTGGCAAGGGGCCCCATTTCAATTCCGTCGCCGAAGCCATCCCCGACCGCAACTTTGGCGGCGCGCTCGGTAAAACCTTTGACGAACCGGTCATAGATCCCGGACTGCACATAGAAGCGGGTCGGCGAAACGCAGACCTGTCCGGCGTTGCGATATTTTTGCATGGCCGTCAGATCGAGCGCCTTTTCAATATCGCAATCGTCGAAAACCAGCACTGGCGCGTGCCCACCCAGTTCCATCGTGGTGCGCTTCATCCCGTCGGCGGCGAGCTTCATCAGATGCTTGCCAACCGGGACCGAGCCGGTGAAACTGATCTTGCGGATCACGGGCGAGGCGATGAGATGGCTGGAGACCTCTGCGGGATCGCCGAAGACGACTTGCGCCACGCCGGACGGCAGGCCTGCGTCAACAAGACAACGGACCATTTCGATCGGGCTCGCCGGGGTTTCTTCCGCCGGTTTGAGGATGATCGAGCAGCCAGCGGCTATCGCAGGGGCCAGCTTGCGTACGGGCGTGAATATCGGGAAATTCCACGGACTGAACGCGGCTACTGGGCCGACGGGTTGATATTTCACGAAACTATTCTGTCCGGCAGGACGCACAAGAACGTGGCCGTAACAGCGCTTGGCTTCTTCCGCCATGATGTCGAAATGATTGGCTGACGCAGTGACCTCGCCAATTGCTTGTGCCAGCGGTTTGCCTTGTTCTGCGGTCATTAGACGACCGATTTCCGGTGCCCGTTCACGCATCAGCTCTGCGGCTTTGTGCAGAATGACGGCGCGCTCGCCCACGGGAGTGTCCCGCCAGATCGGAAAGGCGCGGTCGGCGGCGGCTAACGCCCGGTCGAGATCAGCCTTGGTTGCTTTTGGTAGGTCTGAAATGGTCTCTCCCGTCGCCGGATTGACAACCTGATGAACATCGCGTTCCGCGCCATCAATCCATTCACCATCGATATGAAGTTGCAATTTCTTGGGATATTCACCTGACATAGTTGCTCCTGAAACCATCTGTCTTGTTACTAGACTTGTCACCGAATTCCCGCAATGACTGTAACAAAGTTTGAGAGGATAAAGTGATGGAGATAGTTACCGAAGGCCTGCGCTTTCCGGAAGGGCCGATTGCGATGCCGGATGGCAGCGTCATATTGGTCGAGATCGAGGCGCAGCAGCTCACCCGGGTCTTGCCGGACGGCACCAAACAGCTGGTTGCGAAAACTGGCGGTGGTCCCAATGGTGCCGCCCTTGGCCCGGATGGTACAATCTATGTCTGCAACAATGGTGGTTTTGAATATCAGGACGAGAATGGATTCCTGACCCCTGCCGGTATCGCCAAAGACTATGTCGGTGGCAGCATCCAGCGGGTCGATCCTGACACGGGGGAAGTTGAGACGCTCTATAATGACGGCGATTTCGGCTGCATCTTGCGTGGCCCCAATGATATCCAGTTTGATAGCCACGGTGGCTTCTGGTTCACCGATCATGGCAAGACCGATTACGAGAAACGCAGTCACGACATTGTCGGTATCTTCTATGCCAAGGCAGATGGTAGCCATCTGGAAGAAGTGATCTTCCCGTCGCAAAACCCCAATGGCATCGGCATCTCGCCGGATGGCAATACGCTCTACGCTGCGGAAACCTTCACCTGTCGCCTGATGAAATTCAACATTACCGCGCCGGGCAAAGTGGCCCCCGACGCAGGTCCCGGCGGCCCGGGCATCCCGCTCTATCGTCCTTCCGGCTATAAGTTTTTCGACAGTCTGGCGATGGAAGAATGCGGCAATATCTGCGTTGCCACCATCGGCGAATGCGGGATCAGCGTGATCTCACCAGAGGGCGAACTGGTCGAATTTGTCGAGACGCCGGATATCTTCACCACCAATATTTGCTTTGGCGGCGATGATATGATGGACGCCTGGATATGTCTGTCGGCAACAGGAAAACTCGTAAAAACCCGCTGGAAACGGCCCGGAATGAAATTGGAATATTTGAACAAATGAAATTGACTTAGTTGATGCAAATTCGGCGCTTGCGTAAAGATGAAACAGCTGCTGCTGCCCGTCAGCATCGCAGCGCCGGTGCATTGATTCCGGGGTTTGTTCCGACTCTACATAGTTTAGATGAGACATATAAGTTCTACAACGAAGCCTATGGCAAGGGGACGATCTGGGGGGCTTTTGAGGAACAGAAGCTTCTTGGTCATATAGCGCTAGAACCCGGTTGGATTGAACATCTGTATGTTGATGTGGATCGTCAAGGAGAAGGAATTGGCCGCAGGCTTCTCGATCATGCCAAAGGCGAACAAACTGATCTGCAACTCTATACATTTCAGGCTAACCAGCGCGCACGAGCATTTTACGAGGCCGCTGGCTTTGTGATGGAAGAAATGACTAACGGTGAGCGGAACGAAGAAAAGCAACCAGACATGCGGTACCGCTGGAAATCAAAGGATCATGAATGACACAATATACCACAGTAATTTTTGACTTTGGCGGGGTTATTACCTCGTCGCCATTTGAAGCATTTAACCGGCTGGAGGCCGAGAAAGGTGTGCCGCAGGACAGTGTGCGCCGGATCAATAGCGCCAATCCCGACGATAACGCCTGGGCCAAGTTCGAGCGGGCGGAGCTGGATGGCGCGGGTTTTGACGAAGCCTTTGCTCAAGAGGCCAAAGCCCTAGGTTTGGAATTGCGTGGCGCCGATGTGCTGGCTGTTCTGGCTGGCGACGTGCGGTCCAATATGGTGGCGACGCTGGATCGCCTGAAAGCTGAAGGATTTGCAATTTCCTGTATCACCAACAATGTACCGGCCGGCAAAGGCGCGGGCATGGCGATGAATGATGAAAAAGCGGCGGCGGTTGCTGCGATTATGAAACGTTTTGACCATATTATAGAGAGCAGCAAGGCGGGTGTCCGCAAACCCGATCCACGCATCTATCAGATGATGTGCGAGGCTTTGAATGTCGATCCGGCGCAATGCATTTATCTTGATGATCTTGGGATCAATTGCAAACCAGCGGCGGCTCTGGGTATGGCAGCGATCAAAGTGTCTGCAGAGCAGCAGGCGCTAGATGAACTGGGTGCTTTGTTGAATATACAATTGCCCTGATATCGCTTGTAGAGCCGAGTAAACTTGTAATCTTTTTGTCATCAATGAGTCGTCGAAAGGTCGTGAAATCGCTATAGCGCGACGGGGGTGCAAGCTTGTGGGGATTCGTGAGTAACAGCTTTTCGGAAAGATTTGGCACTATGACCCGCTGGTTTGGTCAGCAGGGTCTCTACCCTGTTCTGGCTCTTCTCTTGGCGGTTTTGTTGCTGATTCAGGCAATCAGATTGATCTGGTTGATCCTGACTCCTTTGGGTCCGGTTGGTGATTATCGTGCCAATGATCTGCAAGTCCTGTCACCGCAATCGCGTCTAACCTTGTTCAGCAGCTTCGATCCCTTCTTCCGCAATGGAGCGGCGCAGAGCGCCAATGTCGTAACCTCGCTGCAGCTGACGCTCTTTGGCATTCGCATGAACGAGGCATCTGGTCTGGGTTCTGCCATTTTATCGGGTTCGGACGGCGTGCAGGGTAATTATCTTGTGGGCGAAGAGATACAATCGGGTGTTACGCTGAATAGCGTCGAATTTGATCATGTGGTCATTGATCGCGGTGGCGTTTTGGAGAGTCTGTATCTCGATCAGTCGATCCCCGCACAAACTGTCGGTGGCGATGATCTCGTCGCACGCAATTCCTTTGCTGCAGCCGATCAAGAAATTCCGGGAGTGGCCTCTCTGGCACCGCGTAACGAAGAAGGCCGTATCACAGGCATATTGGTCTCTCCTTTGGGAGATGGTGCGCTGTTCAAGAGCGCTGGTTTTCGCAATGGTGATATCATCGTGTCTATCAATGGAAACCCGGTTGGCTCGACCGGTGATATCGAAGCGTTGAGGAGCCAGGTCAGGCCCGGCGCACGCCTTTCTGTCGAAGTTGAACGCGGAGCCAAGACCGTTCCGATCGCCGTCAATCTGGGAGCCCAATAATGTCTAGCCTATTCGCCCGGATCATAGCGGTCCTTGCTCTGTGCGCCGGTCTATCCGCGGCGCCGGTTGCTGCGCAGCATACGCTCAATGTCCGTGATG
The DNA here is from genome assembly GCF_039939955.1 of Parasphingorhabdus sp. Lineage (GTDB taxonomy): Bacteria > Pseudomonadota > Alphaproteobacteria > Sphingomonadales > Sphingomonadaceae > Parasphingorhabdus. The sequence goes on from NZ_JBDVHS010000003.1 coordinate 254,516, forward strand.
CCGATATTCGCGCCTTTGTTCAGGATGCTGCGCGAGTCACCGGCCGCACCTTCATTCTTGACAGCCGTGTGCAGGGCAAAGTTTCTGTGGTCACCGATCGCCCGCTCAGCCGGTCGGAATATTTCGAGATTTTCCTGTCGACCCTGCGCGCTAATAATCTGGTGGCGGTCCCCACCGCCCGCGGGGCCTATCGCGTGCAGCCGGCCGATGGAGCGGCTGCGCAGCCGACCCGGATGGGATCGCGTGGTGCTGCGGCCAACCAGTTGGTGACGGAGGTTGTGCGGCTCAAATCTATCGTAGCGAGTGAGGCTATGGCGACATTGCGTCCATTGGTCAGCAAACAGGGCTCTATAACCGCCAACCGCAATGCCAATAGTCTGGTGATTGTCGACTATGCCGACAATATTCGTCGGATTCGCGGTTTGGTGGGAGAAATCGACCGCGACAGTGCGGCGAGCACCATCATCAATTTGAAAAATGCCGGAGCGCGGGAAATTGCAACTTCGCTTCAGGCCCTTGCTGAGCAAGGCGGCGGAGAAGGGTCGCGCGCACCGGTGACTGTGGTGCCGATCGACAGCAGCAACAGTATTGCTTTGCGCGGTGATCCCGGAGCGGTGTCGCGCTTTGCCCAAATGGCGCGGGAACTGGACCAACGCGCGGAATCGGGAACCGAAATACGCGTCCATCGGTTGGATTATGCCAATGCCGAGCATCTTTTACCGGTGATCGAAAATTTACTGGGTAGCCAAGCCTCGGGCGTTGGTTCCGCAAAGGTTGTCCCCGCTGGGAATAGTGGCAGCGCATCCACATCCGCTGCTGGTGGCAATGGCATCGCAAGCCGTGGTCCGGCGATTGTCACCCGTTTGGAAGGTACCAATGCGATCATTGTCGCCGCGAACCCTGACGTTCAGCGGATGATAGGCGAATTGATCCGTCAGCTTGATACCCGTCAGGAACAGGTGGTGGTTGAAGCGATCATTGTCGAGATTTCCGAATCCTTAGCCCGTGAACTGGGCGTTCAATGGCTTGTTGGCGGCGAAGACGTGCCCTTTGCGGTCACCAACTTCTCCAACGCCTCGCCGAATATCGTCGACGTCGCCGGCGGGTTGCTGGCCGATCAGTTCGACACAACCACAACCACCACGACCGATACGGCCACCACGGTGACCACGAACAGTTCGGTTGGTGACGCGCTGCGCCAGAATGCGGCGGACGCTGTGCTCGGTGCTCGCGGTGGTTTTGGCGGCTTTGCGACCAGCCTGGGGGGCAGCGCCGTGCTCGGCGCGATCATCAACGCGGTGCAGTCCGATACCGATAGCAATGTATTGTCGACGCCTTCGCTGACCGTGAACAACAATCTGAAGGGCAGCATTTTATTCGGTCAGGAAATTCCGGTGTCGACCGGAGAGGCATTATCGAATAATTTCGACAATGCCTTTCGCACGATCCAGCGGCAGAATGTCGGGATTGAGCTGGAGGTAACCCCACAGATCAATGCGGGCGATGAAGTGCGGATGGAATTGCGCCAGCAGGTCAGTTCGATTGCCGGACCGGTGTCCGACGATTTCAACGAGTTGATTATCAACAAGCGGGAAATCAACACTACCGTGACCGTGGGTGATGGAGAGATTATCGCGTTGGGCGGCCTGCTTGATGACAATGAGCGCCGCACGATCCAGAAAATACCGTTTCTCGGCGATATTCCACTCATCGGTGAATTGTTCAAATCGCGTGGACGGTCACGGGTCAAAACCAATTTGATGGTCTTCATCCGTCCGACGATCCTGAAAGACCCTAATGATGCACGGCGTTTCTCAAGTGGCCGCTATGGCTATATTCGCGGTCGTCAGTTGCTGCAAAATCCGGATCAGGAGCCGTCGCTCGACACATTGGTGCGCGATTATCTTGGTACGGTCCCGCCATCCGTGCCGTCGCGGCCGGATGATCAGATCATCTATGCTCCAGACGATGCGCCTGGGGTCAGTGAGACCAACGGGAACGAATGATGGAGATCGCGCGGGGAACAGAGGCGGTTGTTTCCGAAGCGGATGATGGTCCCGTTGAGGCAGCGGCTGTCGAAGACTTGCCATATACTTATGCGCGTGATCATGGTTTGTTGCTTTGCGCGATGGCTGGTGGCCGTGCGTCTGTGGTGATGCGGGCCGGTTCTGATCCATCCGCACTGCTGGAGGTTCGTCGTTATCTGTCTCTGCCCTTTGATGTGGATCTGGTC
>NZ_JBDVHS010000004.1:0-178432 GCF_039939955.1 Parasphingorhabdus sp.
GACCAGATCCACATCAAAGGGCAGAGACAGATAACGACGAACCTCCAGCAGTGCGGATGGATCAGAACCGGCCCGCATCACCACAGACGCACGGCCACCAGCCATCGCGCAAAGCAACAAACCATGATCACGCGCATAAGTGTAGGGTAATGACAGTAAAGGGGGTGGATCAGAAGTCAGTGGAAATCCGCCACGCATCACAAGCTCCTTCCGTTGCCATCCACATATTGGATAAGGAAGTGATGTGACGCAGCGGCGACTCCTTTTTGACACATAGATTACAGATTCTGACCTAGAAATTCATGCCAATGCTCATCGAAAAGCGCGTACCAACTTCGTAAGCGTTGTTCAGAATTTGCGTGGCACCCAAAGTCTGTGACTCACTGTAATCAGTGCCGAGAAGGTTTCGCGCTTCCAATTTCAGTTCAAAATCCTGCCCTGCAATTTTCAGTTCCTCGCGCAGGACAAAGTCCAGCTGCCACCCCGTTCGTTCGATCAAATCTGGCTGATCTTGAGGGCCGCGTGCAGTAACGCGTGGACTGTTATACGTAACGAGCAGTGTTTGCTGCGACAGCGGACCATCTTCTCGTTCCATACCAAATTGCAGGTTAGCCACATGAGCTGATTGCCCGGTTAGCCGATCACCATCAGTAAATAAATTGGCGGCATCTGTCGGCAACAAGGTGACCGGATTAATTGCCTGATCGCCAGCAGCTACCTTTATCTGCGACTTGGAATAGGTGTAATTGGCAGCGAACAGCAAACGACGGCTATCAAAGAAACTACCACCAAGGTCACTTAGAGGAACATATTTTACCAGTTCAATCTCTGCCCCGTAAAGTTCGGCAGTCGGGGCATTGGAGAAACCAGTGAACAATGTGCCACCACCTTGCACAAAAGCGACATTTTCAATCGGGTTATCGATTTCCTTGTAGAAACCAGCGATAGTTATACGCTCGCCACGTCCGATATAATATTCAAACCGCCCTTCAAAATTCAGCAATTCACTATCGGTTAGCAACGGGTTACCGATGAATGTCCGGTCGGTATCGAGATCGAGAAACTGCTGTGGTGCAAGTTCACGGAATTGCGGTCGAGCGATGGTTTTAGATGCAGCAAAACGAAACTGCATGTCGTCGGCAAAATTCCAGGTCAATGTGGCCGCCGGCAACCAATAATCATTGGCAAGATTGGTCGCGGTATTGGCTGCTCCGCCTTGCAACAAGATCGGAGTGACCGATTGCATGGCATCCTCATAACGCAAACCAACGTTCAATCGCAGGCCTTCAGTCAATTCAGTATCAAATTGGCCGTATCCCGCATGCATCTCTAGTTGCGCTTCGTAGGCGGGTACCGACGTTTGGGCAGCGACTTCGCGCAATTCAATCTCATGTGTGAAGACGTTAAAATCGGACAACAGAAAATCGATCCGCTCCTGCTCGATCGGATTGGGCAAACCATTAGCGGGGACAAAGCGAAAATCGCGGCGCTGGGCCTGCCTGTCATTGAGATAATAATTATATCCGACGGTCAGATTTACCGGCACACCGATATTGGTCTCATAGCCCAGATCAACGCCGGCGCCGTAAACATCATCGTTGAGATCGCTAAACTGGACGCGCGCCGATTGTCCAGGGGACGTCAGATCGTTGACGAAATCCTGCGCAACCAAAGTGTCAAACGCATAGCTGTAGGTTCTCTGATAGGGCGCATCCCGCTTGGAATTGGCCCAAGCACCGCGAACATCCAAGGATAGTTGATCAAATTTGAATTCACCGACAAATTGCGTGGTGAATAGCTGCCGTTCAAACCAGCTCGTACGACCTTGGTTCAGCAGAGTTTCTTCATCTACATTAATGGCGTCAACGCCAGCTTTGATCGAAGCTTCCTTCGACGTATCGTGAATATATAAATTGGTAAAACGCAATTTATGCTCACCAACTTCCGCCGAAAGACCGAGCAACCCATTGACGATAATGCGGTTTTCGGTGGTCACGAAATTGAAATTTTGATCGGGGAGCAGACCCGGCTGACCGTCAATATTGACGATGCCCTGAGAGGTTTGCTGGACACCGCCTCGGGTACGCCAACTATTGTCAAAGCCGGCGGTCGCAACAACACCAACTAACGCATCGCCCACATCAAATGACGTTCCGCCGATAATCTCCGCAGAGAAATTTGCTGGAATATCTCCGTTCCGCTGGATGAGATTGGTTTCCGCATTGTTCAAGCTGGCCGCAAAATTCTGCAAATCCATGCTTGAAAAGTCCGTACCTACAGAGATCGGGATGTTTTTAGCAAGCGCGTCGGCAAGGCCGTTAGGAACGTCACGTACACCGTCATCATAGCCGATAATATCGGTGTCAGACCCATCATAGCTATAGCCTAGTTTTCCGGTCGTATCGCTGTCTCCGCTAACAGCAAGTTTAACTTTAAGAAACGGTTCATCGGGCGTCGATTTGGTGGTCAGATTGATCACCCCGCCGCCAAATTCTCCCGGATAATTTGCCGAATAGCTTTTCTGCACAACTGTCGAAGCAATCACGCTGGTCGGAAAGAGATCGAGAGGCACAACCCGGCGAAGCGGTTCCGGCGACGGCAAAGGCAAACCGTTGAGCAACGCGAGGGAATAGCGTTCCCCAAGACCGCGAACGAATACGAAACGCCCGCCAACAACGCTCAAGCCAGTGACACGTTGCAACGAACCAGCAATGTCACCATCAGCTGCCCGGGCAATTTCCGCTTCACCCAAAACAGAAACCACCTCCGCCGTTGCCCGAATAGGGTTAGGAATATACTTTCCGCGCACAACAATTTCGCCGCCAAAACCGCCACCCGGCGCCGAAATATCAACGTCTGTATCGTCAACGGGAGCATTATCAGGTTGTGATACTGCAGCCACCTGATCGTCGATAGCAGTGGTCTGCGCATATGCCGCAGGTGATACCAATGCAGTGCTAAGGAGCAGGCTGGTGATCGTCGCTGTCCGCTTCGTCATCGGATTTTCCTTCTTGATAGTAAAAATGAGATGGCGGCCGGGGAGACCGCCATCTCAAAATCATGTGGGCGCCTAGCCAATCGTGGGAGCGGTCACACAATCATTGGCGTAAAGGCCACAGGTCCAACCTTGGAAACGCGTATCATTCGCATCCTGCACGGCACCGATATAGGGAACATCTTCAAAGAAGCTGTCGATGCCGCTGACTGCGAAAGGAGTCACGCCATTTTCATTGGCACCGTTGATGAACGGGAATGCCGCAGCGACATTGACCATGCTCGAGGTACCAGCCGCTATGTTGTTCGTGCCGGCATTGAAGATCGTTTGAATCTGGGCAACGGTCACATTTCCATCATCCACAAACGATGTGCCGCAGCTCATAAACAAGGATTCAAACACCGGCGGACCATTTTCGTCAGGCCCAGTGGTTTGGACCGTCGTGGCGCTATCGATATCAATACAGGCAGCAGAGCTATTGAAGACGCTGTTATAGAAGGCATAATCACCACCACCACGCAACAGGATGACGTGGTCTCCGCCGTTGGAGACAAAGGTGACGTTCGCGAGCTTGTGATCCTGACGCGGTTCGGCATCTTCATCGCCGTTGGAATCAGCTTCCATCACATGGTCACCGCCATTGGCGCGCTGGACCGCCAGAACAAACTGGTTATGGCCCTTGAAGCCCGAGTCGGAATCAACCGAGTCATCGTCGATACCGGTCATGACAAGATTCTTGCCGTTCACCCGACCTCCAAACCACTCTACGCCATCATCAGAGCTGTTATGGACCTGGATATTTTGGAAGAATGTCCCACTTCCCACACCAGCCATAGTGATACCGTTCAACTCATTGCCTGTCGAAACTTCAAAGCCGGGATATCGCACCTGAATATAGGACATCCGGCCGCTAGAGTCCGCTGGCAATGTTCCGCCATAAACCGCGTTTGACGGGCCTTCGACGATCGCTTCGCAATCGGTGCGGGTTCCACCTGGATTGGATGCTGCACCCGTTGCACAATCGGAAATTGGCGCGCGGCCGAGAATGACAATACCGCCCCACTGACCAATGCTATCAACGCCCGCCGTGCCCATAATATTCTGGCGCGAGGTAAAGATGATAGGGTCGGACGCTGTTCCTTCTGCGAACAGCTGAGAACCGCGATTAACCAACAAGAAGTCACCACCGGAAGAACCGAAGATTGTGACACCAGGTTCGATTGTCAGAATGCCTTGCGCACCGCCATCGACACCGACTTCAAGACCGCCGGAAAGAGAATAGACTGTATTCTCAGTATCAGGTCTTTTCGGAAGCACCAGATTGCCTTGGATAACACCTGAAACTTGACAGTTGCGAGCTTCTTCCCCGTTGCCAGTCGTTATCGTTCCGACATTGGCTGTGCCGGTCGGACAGTCTGTCGCAGGTGTGCCTGCAGGCGTAGGGGCGGGAGCTGGCGTTGGTGCCGGAGTTGGCGCTGGCGCTGGAGCCGGAAGCACGACAATATTGCCTTCGCCTGGTGACGCAACATCATCGGCACCGCAAGCGGTCACGGCAACAGCCGCGACACCTGCAAAAAGGACAGAACGAATTTGCTTATTCAACATAGGGTTAGTCTCCGCAAAAAACTGATTTGAAAATTTCAGATCAAACGATGCGGATTCGAATCAACCGCCCCCATCGCCTTCGGGGAAGGGAACTAGGGATAGGAGATGACCCTGCGATGCGTTTTGCATGACGCTTCGAAGACTCAATTGTGACGGATATTTTTCAAGGTGGGCCCGATTGGCAGAATATCGAGCGTTCTGCGGATATTGGAGGAAAATGACTTACAGAGGCGGCACCAAAAGATACCCAAAAAGGGACATTTCTGTGTTTAGCATCCGATAAAGTTAGGAATGGTCTCTGGAGGCCCGACCCGGAATCGAACCGGGGTGCGCGGATTTGCAATCCGCTGCGTCACCACTCCGCCATCGGGCCAGAGAGAGGGCGCGAATTGCTTCGCTTTGCATTGAAAGTCAACCCAAACTTGTCTCTTCCGTTTCTATCCCTTCAAAATCCAGAAAATACGACGATTGTCGCGCAAAAGACGCAATTGGAACAAATTCGCAGGAATCCATCTTGGCGCACGTGCCAAGGCAAGCTAGAAGCGACAATTCTCCTCCATAGTGTATTGTGTAAATAATACAGACATGGCATGGACGATAAAATATTCATTACGAGGATCGACGCTTGGGCCAGGAAAATTTCAAAGAAATGCGCAAAGCTATGGTAGTTAGCCAACTGCGTACAACTGAGGTAAGCGATCCACGCGTCATCGCCGCCATGAGCCACATTGCCCGAGAGGATTTTGTGCCTGCGGCTCAGCGCAGTTTCGCTTACGCAGATCGCGGCGTCCAAATCGGCGAAGGTCGCGCTTTGAATCCTCCGCTTACGACGGGACGTTTGCTGAATGTGGCGCGCGTAACGCAGGATGATAATGTCCTGCTAATCGGTGCGGCAACCGGCTATACAGCTGCTGTTCTCGCGCAACTCGCTGCATCAGTAACGGCAGTCGAGCAAAGCAGTAAGCTAGCGAGTCTGGCTAAGAAGAACCTGACGGACTTTGCCAACGCCAATGTTGAGACGGGTAACCATAGTGACGGCTTGGCTAAGTCAGCGCCCTATTCCCTGATCGTAGTTGACGGGCTAGTGGAAGAGATTCCCACCACCGTGATCGATCAACTCGCATCCGACGGACGCATTGTCGCAGCCGTGATGAATGATGGTGTATCGCGTCTTGCCTTGGGGCGTAAGGCCGGAGACCATATCGGCTATCAATATTTTGCCGATTGCGGGGCAGCTCCGCTGCCTGGATGTGAAAAAGCACAGAGCTTTAATTTTTAGGGCGTTTGGGAGATTAGAAAAATGAGCAAACGCCGCCTTTTAATGGGAGCAGCCGTTTTGGTGGCGTTATCCGCACCAGCGCAAGCAGATACTTTGCGTGATGCTTTAGTGGCCGCTTATCAAACAAACCCAACCCTGTCCGGCGCCCGTGCTGCCCAGCGCGCAACGGATGAAACCGTTGCTATCGCGAAAGCCGATGGCCGCCCCAATGCTACCAGTGATTTCGGGTTTCAGGAAAACTTTCTACGGAGCGCGAACAGCTTCACAGCGCCACTGCGCCAATCGACTGCGGGGGGAACGGTCGATGTACCAATCTACTCCGGCGGTGCCGTAAAAAACGCCGTCCGCGCCGCTAAAACCAGGGTGGAAGCTGGCCAGTTTGACCTTCGCGCAACAGAAGCGAGCATCTTTAGCAATGTCGTTGCTACTTACATGGATGTCATTCGCGATTCAGCGGTTGTCGAACTAAATCGCGCCAATGTCGGCATTCTTTCCGTCAATCTCGAAGCGACTAGCGACCGGTTTGAAATCGGCGACTTGACCCGGACCGACGTTGCGCAATCTGAATCCCGATTGGAAGTTGCGAAAAGCGATCTGGAAACAGCACGAGCAAATCTGATCCGCAGCAAAGAAAATTATATTGCGCTGGTCGGCCACGAACCGGGTGATTTGGAGCCTCCTCCACCTCTACCAAATTTACCGGCCACGCCTGATCAGGCCGTTGACTTGGCTCTGACCTATAATCCAGACCTACTCGCCGCCAAAGAGCGCAGCCAGGCCGCCGAATTTGACATAAAGACAGCTAGAGCAAGCAACAAACCTCGGGTTTCCACATATGCACAAGGCCGCTATTTGAATTACCACGGCACGCTCGGCGGAAATGCTGCAGGCACGACGTTCATTCAAGAACAGTCTACAGCCGAAGTCGGGATTAGAGCAACCATGCCTATTTATCAGGGTGGTCGACCAGCTGCACAGATTCGCCAAGCTCAGGCACGCTCCGGTCAAGCCTATGAACAGTTGATCGCGACAGAACGAGATGTGATTGCGCAAACCCGTGCCTCCTACTCGAGCTGGCGCGCGTCGGAACGAGTCATCCAGTCTTCGGAGCGGGCAGTCGCCGCTGCGAGCCTATCGCTCGAAGGCGTACGCGCAGAAAATTCTGTCGGCAACCGCACCATTTTGGATATTCTTAACGCCGAACAGGAACTGTTAAACGCTCAGGTGCAATTGGTGACCGCACGTCGCAATAGCTATGTTGCTGGCTTTTCTCTGCTTGCCGCAATGGGCCGGGCAGAAGCGCGTGACCTTGGATTAGAAGGCGGTACGCTTTATGATCCAGAAGTCAATTATGACCGGGTTGACGATATGTTCTATGACTATCAAAGCGATCCAAATCCGGAGCCACAAGCGACCAGAACCGTTGACACTCAAGCACAAAAAGCGGAGATAGAGCCGTTGCCCGAGACACCGGTACGCCAGTGAAGGAAGTGGCATCAATTGGCTCGGAAAACAGGCCGCAAGTTTTAGGGATTTCGAAAATGGCAGAACAGAATAGAGAATCGTCGATGGAAGAAATCCTCTCATCAATCAAACGCATCATCGCTGAAGACAAAGCGATTGATGAAGAACGCGCCCTGCCCCGCCGCAAAGCCCACCCAAAACCAACTCTTCAGGCCGTTCCGGATATAACGCCAGCAGATAAAGTTGAAGAAGTGCTCGAACTGACCAACGAGTTGCCCGAACAAGAAAATCCATCTGCCCAAGGTGTCTTTGGCGACCGACGCAAGGAAGAGCGGCTGATCGATGACAATAAGCTCGATAGCATGCGCCAATCGCTGTCGGCTTTAGTCGAAAAAGAAGCGATGGAACGAAGCGCCCCACTGCATCAAACCGGCGGAACTTCATTGGAAGATATGACCCGTGAATTGATGCGGCCGATGATCAAACAATGGCTAGATCAGAATTTACCAGCCCTTGTCGAAGAATTGGTGGCACGAGAAATCCAACGACTAAACGCCAAATAGACGCACACGCCTAATCCCAATTGCCTTGTTGAATAGCCGTGCTAAACCACTGGCTATGACAATATTATCCAAAATGCGCACCGCTGCCCTGCTACTATCAGGCACTGTCCTAATATCATCACTCGCATCGGCAAGACCGATGACCCCCGAAGACTTGGCTACACTAAAAAGGATGGGATCAGTCTCCGTTTCTCCCGATGAGAAATGGGCTGTCTTTGATGTCACGGAAACCGATCCAGACAGTTACGAACGCACCAGCGCACTATATCTGCTGGACCTTGAGACAGTCGATGCCGTTCCCACCCGCATTTTAGACAAGGCCGGAAAAAGCGAACATAGTCCCTCTTTTGCGCCGGACGGCAGCCTCTATTACCTTAGCGATGCCAGCGGTTCAGAGCAGCTTTGGCATGCGAATATGGCAACGGGTATTGTTCTTGAAAAACCTGCTCAAACAAGTGAATTGAAAGCCGATATTGCAGGCTTTAAGCTTTCGCCAACCGGTGGAAAAATCGCACTGTGGGGCGACATTGCTCGCGACTGCCCGACGTTCGGCTGCGATAAAAGCGGGAATCGAGCAGAACCGGGGCCAGGGACCGGGCGCGAATATGACGAACTTTTCGTCCGCCACTGGTCTAGTTGGGAAACACCGGGAAATTACAGTCGTATTTTTGCATTTGACCTGAAAAATGGAAAAATCGCGGGCGAAGGTGCCGCGCTGGACGGTGACCTCATCGGCGACAGTCCTTCAAAGCCGTTTGGCGGTGGCGAAGAAATTGCTTGGGTGCCGGGAGATGAAGGCGTCGTTTTCACGCTTCGAACAGCCGATCAAAATGAACCCAAGTCCACCAATCTCGATATTTACGCCACCGGGGCGAACGGCCAATACACCACCAATTTCACCACTGAAAACGAAGCTACAGATACACTTCCAGCCTTTTCATCCGACGGTGAATGGCTCGCATGGGCGGCGATGGAGCGGCCACGCTATGAAGCAGATCGCCTTGTTGTGAAATTACGCAAAAAAGGCACCAGTGAAGCCAATGCTATTGCTCTGACGAAGGATTGGGACCGGTCGGTTGGCTCAATCGTTTGGACTCGCGATAATAAGAATCTCATAGTTACCGCGCAGGAAGTACTCGATCATCCCGCCTTCGCGGTAGATGTTGAGACGGGCAACGTCACACGATTGACGGCGGGCGGCAATGTCGGAAGCACGATCCCTTTAAAAGACGGCTCGCTCATCTACACCATGAACAGCTTGCAAGCGCCAACCGATCTATATCGCCGCGCCGCAAACGGATCCGTCCGGCAGCTGACCAATATCAATGGCGATGAACTGGAAGCCATCGACAAAGTTGATATCCAGCGCTTTGACTTTACCGGTGCAGACGGAGAGCAAGTTTGGGGACAAATACTCAAACCGCAAGGTGTGACGGACAAGCTTCCTATGGCGTTTCTGGTTCATGGAGGACCGCAAGGTAGCTTTGGCAATAGCTGGTCCACCCGCTGGAATCCTAAAGTGATGGCATCGCAAGGCTACGCCGTCGTAACAATCGATTTTCATGGATCTGCTGGCTACGGACAGGAATTCACCGACAGCATCAACAAAGACTGGGGCGGCAAGCCGCTGGAAGATCTGAAGCGGGGCTATGAAGCAGCGTTAAAGATTGACCGGCAGATTGACGGTGAGCGCGCATGCGCGCTTGGGGGCTCCTATGGCGGCTATATGATGAACTGGATCGCGGGCAACTGGCCCGATCGGTTCGATTGTCTCGTCAACCACGCCGGAATCTTCGACCTACGGAGCTTCGCATTCAGCACAGAAGAACTATGGTTCGACCAATGGGATCATGGCGGCCCATGGTGGAAGCGGGCTGATCCAGAAAAATGGAATCCGATCAACCATATCGACAATTGGAAGACACCGACCCTATTCATTCACGGCGAGAAGGACTTTCGTATTCCTTACACACAGTCAATCATGCCGTTCACCTATGCTCAGGAACAGAATATTCCCTCCAAATTATTGGTCTTCCCGGATGAGAACCACTGGGTACTCAAGGGTAAGAATAGCCTGCAATGGCATCAGTCAGTGTTTGACTGGTTGAACAAATGGACGGCTGAAGACGCCCAAGAAAGCGAAGAATGATGGGCTATTTCCCAACCGAAGTTCGCGATGATACAGTGATCGTCACGCTCACCAACCCTGATCGCAATACGCTCCACCTAGAGGTACTCGAAGAAGGGACTGACATCTTCCGGGAATTATCTGAGAACCGTCCAAAAGGCGGCATCATCCTGACCGGTGCTGGCGAGCATTTCACCTGTGGCATGGACACGAAGGTCGCAGCGTCCTTAGACGAAGCTGGCCAGAAGCGGGCTGTTGCCTCAATCGACGCTTTTGCGGCGGCCCTGCATCGTCTGCCCTGTGCTCTAGTGGTTGCTCTCAATGGCAACACCATTGGTGCGGGCGGAATCATGGCACTCGCAGCGGACTGGATTGTAGCAGCGCAAGGCGATTACAAGATTGGTCTGCCGGAAGCCAAGGCTGGATTGCCCTTCCCTCCTGTTCCGCAAGCAATCCTAGATCACTGGCTCGACCCTGTCTGGCGACGACGTCTAGCTCTGTCATCCCATTTACTGACGCCAGTTGAGGCATTGAGCGCTGGACTGGCAGACGAGCTTTGCGCACCGGACCAGTTGATCGATCAGGCCATGATACGCGTAAAAGAACTAAACGAACAACCTGGTTTTGCGGCCTGCAAACGGCAATTGCGTGCCAAAGCCAATGCAGAGATAGACGCTATTTTGGGTTAATCGGCTGCATCAAAATATCGGCATCCTGAACTTGTTTCAATATCTTGTGGCAAGATCAAACAAGCCGGTAGATGCTGAAACTGGTACAGCGTGATATATGGATGGCGATTAGACTGTTGTCTCGCACCAAAACCAATGCCAAAGGCTCAGCATGACCTTAGATAAAAATTTCGACCCCGCCGCCATCGAAACGCGCTGGTATGAGCATTGGGAAAACAAGGGCCTTTTCCGTCCGGAACGCGATGATCGTGAGCCGTTCACGATCGTCAATCCGCCGCCCAATGTCACCGGTAGCCTGCATATTGGCCATGCGCTCGACAACACACTGCAGGATATCATCATCCGCCACGAACGGCTGAAGGGCAAGGATGCGCTGTGGGTCGTCGGGATGGATCACGCCGGTATCGCTACCCAGATGGTGGTCGAGCGCCAGATGAACGAGCGCCAGCAAAAGCGCACCGACTTCACGCGCGAGGAATTTGTCGAGAAAGTCTGGGAATGGAAAGAGGAAAGCGGCGGCACGATCACCAAGCAGCTGCGCCGTCTGGGCTGTTCGATGGACTGGTCGAACGAGCGATTCACCATGGACGAGGGCATGAACGAAGCCGTGCTCAAGGTTTTTGTCGATCTCTATAACGATGGCCTGATCTATCGCGACAAACGCCTGGTCAACTGGGATCCAGCGCTGAAAACCGCGATTTCCGATCTGGAAGTCGAAACCACAGATACCAAGGGTAGCTTCTGGCATTTCAAATATCCGCTGGCTGACGGCGTGACGCTCGACAACGGACAGAATTATATTGAAGTCGCAACAACGCGGCCAGAAACCATGCTCGCCGATATGGCGGTTGCCGTTCACCCCAGTGATGAACGCTACAAGAGCGTAATCGGCAAGGAAATCGAGCAACCGATCACCGGACGCCGTTTCAAGGTTGTCGCCGACGAGCATGCTGATCCCGAACTAGGCTCCGGCGCGGTAAAGATAACCCCGGGCCACGACTTCAATGATTTCGAAGTCGGCAAACGCGCGGGCTTTGCGGCTGGCGAGATGCTCAATATGCTCGATGGCGAAGCCAATGTCTGTCAAACCCAAGATGGGCTGGTACCGGACGAATATATCGGGCTGCACCGGTTCAAACGCGATGGCGTCAACGGAGCGCGCGAGCTGGTTGTCCAGCAGATGAAGGATCTCGGTTTCCTGATCCCGCATGTTTCCAAAAACAAAGACGGCGAAGAAGTAGAACATGATGCAGAACCGCGCACCATCGCGACACCTTTTGGTGATCGCGGCGGCGTTGTGATTGAACCATGGCTGACCGATCAATGGTATGTCGATGCCGAGACGCTGGCACAGCCTGCGATTAAAGCGGTGCGCGATGGCGACATTGAAATCGTGCCTAAGAGCTGGAAAAAGACCTGGTTCAACTGGATGGAGAATATCCAACCGTGGTGTGTTTCGCGCCAGCTTTGGTGGGGACACCGAATACCGGCGTGGTTTGATGAAAGCGGCAAAATCTATGTCGCAATGACCGAAGGCGAAGCACAGGCTCAGGCAGGTGCCAACGTTTCGCTTACCCGCGATCCGGACGTCCTCGACACCTGGTTCTCTTCCGCACTCTGGCCCTTCGGCACGCTTGGCTGGCCGGAACAGACCAAAGATCTCGAACGCCATTACCCCAATGACCTGCTGATCTCCGGCTTCGACATCCTGTTCTTTTGGGACGCACGAATGGCAATGCAGGGTATCCAGTTCATGAAGGAAGTGCCGTGGAAGCGCCTCTATCTGCACGGGCTGGTCCGCGCCGAAGATGGTTCGAAAATGTCCAAGTCCAAGGGCAATGTTGTCGATCCGCTTGGCCTGATCGAGCAATATGGCGCCGATGCGTTGCGTTTCTTCATGGCGGCGATGGAAAGCCAGGGCCGCGACATCAAGATGGATGACAAGCGGGTCGAAGGCTATCGCAATTTTGCGACCAAACTTTGGAATGCGTCGCGCTTCTGTGAAACCAATGGCATTGGCGCGAGCAAGACACTCGCGGCTCCGGAAGCCACCCTACCCGTCAACCGCTGGATCATTTCGGAAGTCGTCGAGACACAGCAAGCGCTCGACAAGGCTCTCACCGATCTGCGTTTTGATGCGGCGGCCAATACTATCTATCACTTCACCTGGGACCGCTTCTGCGACTGGTATCTCGAATTGATCAAGCCGCTTTTACAAGGAAATGATGCCAACGCGGCGGACGAGACCCGTATAGTTGCTGGCTGGGTGCTCGACCAAATCATCGTCATGCTTCACCCGTTCATGCCGTTCATTACGGAAGAACTCTGGCATAGTATGGGCGACAGAAGCTATGATCTGATCGTAGCCAAATGGCCTGCGCCAAAGGCAGAAATTGACAAAGAAGCGAAGGCAGAAGTCGATTGGCTCATTCGCCTCATCTCGGCAACCCGCACGGCAAAAGTCGAGCTCAACATTCCACCGGGAACCAAAATGTCAGCCCATGTCCGCGATGGCAATGCTGCATTGGCCGAACGTATCAAACGGCAAAGCTCTGCACTGGATCGCGTCGGAAGATTGGAGCGCTTTTCCTTTGATACTGCACCAGACGGTGCGACGGCCCAGATCGTTGTCGACGGTGCGACCTATGTGCTGCCTCTCGCTGGTGCAGTCGATATTGATGCAGAAAAGGCGCGGCTCAATAAAGCGCTGGAAGCATCGCAAAAGGAAGCGAAGTCTCTCTCCGGCCGCCTCGGCAATCCAAATTTCGTAGAAAAGGCCAAGCCGGAAGCGGTCGAAAAAGCACGAGCGGACCTGGCAGACAAAGAAGCGGAAGCCGAACGACTGCAGGCGGCGATATCGCGTCTGGGCTAGAGTTGGCTGTCCACTAGAATGGAGATAGGCACAGGGTTATGTCGAAAGTTACCGGCCCTGTGATCTCCAGCGCTTGATAACTCGCTGGATTATCTCATCTTCACCACCATGTTCACGCCACAGGTTGGAGAATATTGGGTCTTCTGACGCCGGACGACGTTTTTCCGCTAGCGTGTCCATGGAAACTCGGATCGGAATGGCAACGCCTTCGCCACAACAGATAACTTCTCGATTGCGTAATGCCGGGATGGAATCGAGAAAGCCACGCGCACCTTCCGGCATGGCCGCCTTCACGAAAGCCTGATCTCGATCATTGTTTAGGCGCATCGACAGAATCGTACCACATTGCGAGAGGACGCCTTCGGCCAGGTCAGATGGTCGCTGGGTGATCAAACCCAAGGAAACGCCGTATTTCCGGCCTTCTTTGGCGATCCGTCCCAGGATATCGCGAACACTACTTTCCTCAGCGACATCATCGTTGGGAATATAACGATGCGCTTCTTCACAGACCAAAAGCATCGGTCGCGGAGACTCGTCACGCGCCCATATGGCATAATCGAACACTAAGCGACTAAGCACAGAAACCACGGTCGGTGTGATCTCGGATGGCATCGCCGAAACATCGATAACCGAGATCGGCTTAGATTCTGACGGCAATCTAAAAATCTTGGCGATAAAGGCCGCCATCGTGTCACCCACGAGCATGCCGGAAAACATAAAGCTATAACGCGGATCGGCTTTTATCTCTTCAATCTTGGTCTTTAGTCGCTGATAGGGAGCGGTGTTGGTTGCCTTGTCGAGCTTACCCATTTCATTTTGAAGGATCATCGTCAGATCCGACAGCAAATACGGTACCGGTGAATCCACCGTCAGTTTTGCAACACCCGCAGATGCTTGGCTTTTTGCTTTCGCTGCCAACAGGCATTTCGCTAGAATATCACAGTCGATCTGCTTCGCATCACCTTTGGATTGAACAAACACTTCGCAATGCTCGCGAAAATTCATCAACCAATAAGGCAAATTCAGATTATTGACGTCAAATAGTTCGCCATTGTCCTTGAAGGCTGCGGAATATTCACCATGCGGATCGATCATGATGATGTGACCTTCCGGCGCCAAATCACATATCTTGTGGAGAATGAGCGCAGCCGAAGTCGACTTACCGGTACCGGTTGACCCCAACAGCGCAAAATGCTTCCCGAGCATGGCATCCACATATAATGCGCCGCGAATGTCGCTAGATGGATAGACCGTACCAATTTCAACATTCGCGCGACCATCCGAGGCATAAACCTGTTTCAGGTCTTCGGTGGTCACTGCGTAAACGATAGATCCGGGCGTCGGATACCGAGTCACACCACGGCGGAAGTTATAGATACGCCCCGTCAGTTGCTCTTCGTCCCCTTCACCCAAAAAATCGACCCCAGCAATCACGAGCCCCGACTGGCTTTCGTACAGCTTCTGAGTTCGGATATTGGCAAGCAACCATGTATCACCGACACGAATTTTGATTTGGCTACCCACCTGACCTGCCATTTTGACGGTTGAATCGGGGTGATCCAGCAATCCAGCCAGGACCGCGCTATCCATAACAATTTTGGATCCAGACCCCGCAATTTCGATGACTTCACCGATCTGATGGTCTTCGCCGCGCTTAGAAACAACACCGTGGTTGGCGCTGACCTGTGCTTCATGTTCAGAAGCCCGATCAGGCTCTGTTGCGGGAAAATTATGGGAACCCATGTCGGACATTGCCGGCTTTCCTGTTTTGCTTATCAAAACACCGAACTAATCGAACATCGTTAAGGAAGATTTACTGGTGTTTCAGAGAGCTAGGACGAGCGCAGAAATCGGTCACATTTTGCGGAAAAGATAGCCAGCAGTCCAGCCAAAGAAGATCGATATTAACACTGCAATCAGACCATAGAGAAACCCATATTCTTGGGAAAGATTCGTTATGAAACGTCCCATCCCCGTTTTTTCAATGGTGATATCCTTGATTTCGGCAGCCTCTACCCGGCCATCGATAACCAGAAATGTTTCCGCCGTATAGTCGCCGACCGGAACGCTCGCTGGCAGATTGATCCGCGCCTGATATAGCACGCTATTGGTGATCTGAACGCTATTCGGCAGATTCTTGAAAAGCTCCCCTCTGGAATTCAAATCCACCAGCCCGCCAACAAAGCGGTCGAGCTCTCGGCTATCGATCGCGCCAGCAGGAGAAAGCTGCAAATGGTGCAAACCCAATTCATAGATATCTGCTGTTTTATCATCAACAATCTGTTCAATCGGCTTGGACGAGGCGACCGCATAGAAACCGGGTGCGGAACGGAACTCGCTACTCGCCGCATTAATCCAGATACCTGCAATCTGCTGCTTCTCGCGAACTACGATGGATTCCACCGGCCCCTTGAGGACAACAACAATATCAGCCCGATCGGTGTTGCGAGCGCCCGGCGGATAGGTGATCGCCCCAAAAAGCAGTAATTGCGCTCCGTTAAAGTCACCTCTGATGCTGATGCGATCCTGCGATACCTCGGGGACCAAAACCGGTGTCGCACCGACCGTTATCATGCCGATACCCAAAACCGCCAACAAACGGATCAAGATGGAATACACCCGCTTCACAATGGCTGCACCGTATAAATCTCATCCGGCTGGAAACCCAGTCCTAGCGCCATACGGATAGCGACTATCAATACCATGAATGCCAGGCTTAACCGAAGATATTCTGGGCGCATCCGTTGCGCAAATTTTGCTCCCAACTGCGCACCCGTTACACTACCGAGCAAAAGCAATGAGGCCAAAACAATATCAACTGCACGCGTGGTCATACTGTGCATCATTGTAGACGCGATAGTCACAAATAATATCTGAAACAAGGAGGTGCCAACCACCACTTGCGCGCCCATACCCAACAAATAGAGCATTGCCGGCACCATGATAAAACCGCCGCCTACACCCAACAGCATCGTTAAAATGCCGGTGAGCAAACCAAGTATGAATGGAGCGATCGGAGAAATATAGAGTCCAGATCGGTAAAAGCGCCAGCGAAATGGCAGATTGGCAACCAAAGGATGGTGCCGTCTTTTTCGAGCAGGCATTGGTTTGCCAGCGCGCAAGGCTCTGACACTCTGCCAAGACTCTTTGAACATCAAGCCGCCGATGCTCGAGAGCATCAAAACATAAAGAACGTTGATAACGGTATCAATCTGACCCCATCGCTGAAGAATTTGAAACAGCCCGGTTCCGATAATCGTTCCAACAATACCGCCCACCACCAATATCGCGCCCATCCGAAAATCGACTCCATGGCGGCGCATATGGGCGGCAACGCCCGAAATACTGGCGCCGGTGACCTGAGTAGATGCAGATGCAGCGGCAACCGTAGGCGGTATACCATAGAAAATAAGCAGCGGAGTGGTCAGAAAACCACCGCCAACACCGAACATACCGGACAAAATCCCAACCAGCCCGCCCAGTAGGACGATGACAAAGGCATTAACCGAGAGATTGGCGATTGGCAGGTATATGTCCATATGACCAATGGACTAATCTCTTTTTGTTGCGGGATAAAGGGCGTTACCGCTTCGAAGTCGCAAATTCACACTGTTTGACGACCAGGTACGAGATATCGTCCGCTTAAAAACCGGTCGAAACGGTTATAGCCAAACCATTGCCCGGCCTTGCATTGCCAGCTACCCGAACGCGCCAATCGATGGAGACAAGCGCAGACATAGCACCTAGTGGGACGTTGATATCCGCACGCGGCCCGATATCCACTCGATAGATATCACGTTGCCCTCCGGCCCAAATACCCGCTCCAGCAGAAAGCTCAGCTAGTGAAAACCCTTCTATTGGCTGCTGCAACGTAGCTGATCCATCGAAGAAATAGCTCTCATTATCTCCCAGAACATAACCCGCCTGCGCATATGTCTTAAGTGTAATTTTATCAAAAACCGGATCGGGCCCTGTGCCCCCAGCCACATAAAAAGTCATCCCGCGATCATCGCCTGAACCTGCATCCAGTCTCTGTTCGACATAGATTGAAAACGGCACGCTCTGCACAGGATGAATTTGCGCCCCGAGAGCGACTTCCTCTTGTTCCAACGGTGCCAATGCAGCAGTGACCCTACCGTAAACCGACAGTTTGTGGTTCGGCTTAGACAATATTGGATAGGAAAGAATGCCACCGATCTGACTACCACCATATTGGCCGTTAGATATCACCACACCCCGCCGCACTCCCATCTCATCAACTTGAGAGTCGTTCCTATAGAAAGCCCAAAAATAACCGCTAAGTCTACTGCCCTGTTCCTGACCAATCCAATTTTGTGGAGGCAACGTTTCCACCTCGTTTTCCCTCGGAAGGTTTCGAGATCGCATAGAAGAAGCATCCAGCGAATGCTCTGCGCTTTCCTCCATTGGTCTCAAGACTAACGACGATTGATGAGTGTCTAAGCTTGGAAAATCGGTAGGTTTTAAATCAGTTTTTCCGCGAAAAGATGGAGACAAAACAAAAACCGCCATTTTTCTATCTTTGTTTTTCTGATGAATAGCTGGTCCAGCACGGTTACATTCAGTCAAACAACGATCCTCATCACCGCCCGTCGCGTTGATGTTATGAATTGGCGCACTGCCGCTAGCCAGACTGACCGGATCCGTAGTCGGATCTAACGGCAGGTTCCAGGCGATGAGCCGAGCGAATATCCATAGGAACAAAAGAGTGAAAATGACACGGAGAGGCGCACCGACTGTCTTACTACCCATCTTATCGCCTCCTTTCACTGAAGGGGTAATTTGGTTTTAGTTCTCGGACGTTGTCAGAATCCGGATAAAAATGACGGGTTTTCTCCCAATTTGTGGGGCGACCAGCAAGCTGGTCAACATAGTGACCAATGGCGCGCCAAGCCGCCAGAATATTGATGAAATTGGCTACGGCGGTCCGTGGAATGGACAAAAGTGCTTCTCGCAAACCATATAGTATAAAAACAAAGTAGCTTTTCACCATCAGCCGCCACGCCAAAAAGCCAGTATTAATCCAAAGTGATGTTTGCAGAAACTCAGAAACTGGTTGTAGTTGGTAAACACCAGACAGATCAGCAAGCAAGAGTATCAGAGTCAAAACTGCTGCGGCGTAGGCAATAGCCAAGACAATGGCTGAAAAACTAGCTTTACGGTCACGCAGCCGCATCCAATTTTCCCGCCAACTATTTTTCCAACCCAGTCTATCCCACCCGGACAAGGAAATCCCTGCCATCCAACGACTTTTTTGACGGACGGCATCTTGAAGCTTTTCCGGGAAAAATTCCTGTGTCGCGACGAGTTGCCCGTTCTGGTCTCGTAGCCTCGCAAAAATACCGCGAGCCTCTCCATCGGTCAGATTGATTCCTAGTTCATAATCTTCGGTCATACTTTCCGCGTCGAAAGGCTTCCCCTGTGTTCGAGAAGCCAAGCTTTGCAGATTATCTCGGGCGAAAGCACAACCAACACCAGCGGAAGGAATTGAAGCGCCCAACGCCTCACGCATCACCATTTGTTTCCCATGCAATTCGGCAAACTCGTCGCCGTAATGGCCTGCAACCCAACGAGACCCCTTCGCACGGCGAGGAATCACTGGCAGTTGCACCAATGCCGCCCTTCCGATCAGATGTTCAAAAAGTTTCAGCGCGTCGGGATGAACAAGGTCCTCCGCATCGTGCAGAACGACCGCAGCATATTTGGCGTTTTCTTCGATTTCGTCTCGACACAAAGCATCCCAAAGATGATTGAGACAATCTGCCTTGGTCGTCGGCCCGTTATGATGGCAAATTACAAGCCGGACATTCTCGGTGCCGGATGATGCATTTGCTACAGCAGCAATGGTCTCGGCATCATTTGGGTAACAACCGACGTAAATGCGATATGCGCTAGAAGTCCATTGCTGCAAACATCTAACCAACATCGCGCCAATAACTGGGGCCTCTTTCCAAGCGGGAACGAATATTGCTAACCGACTACCCGGCGCAGCGCCGCTTAAATTTTCTACTGTCGCCCGTTTATGACGTGAGTAAACAAACAACTTACGTTTCAGCCGGTGAGAAATCCATAATCCGTCAAAAATGAGATCATCGAGCGAACCAATCAGAAAAAACAGGCTCGCAAAAAGCAGCATTTCCTTTTGAAGGAAGTCCAGAAACGGCAGAATATAGTCACTCATCATGGTCGTACTCCGGGGTTCACAAAAGCAAGGCTTCTGCGGGAAGTGGAGGAATTGTTGAAAAAGCTCGGTTGGCTGCAGCTAACCGCTAGCTAGGATCAATTTTGCGATCCGGTTCCAACGACACATGCTCACAGGACCCGATCGCTAGTGCCAGCAGCATCGGATAGGCCCAGAAAGCCGCTCCCGTTGCAAACGCCCAAGGGGTTACCTCTGGCGCCACCATCATCGCGGTGTGGACAGTCACCGCAAGCAAGTGAAACGCTGTGGCCCACATCGGCCAAAAACGGTCCGATTGGAGGGTCAAGTGAATCAGCGCTAGCAGTGCGACGATATCTATCGCAAATATACCAACTTGCACGCCCGTCCACGAGGTACCGAACGTCCGACCCACAACCACCGTAGATATCGATCCAATTATCATAATAGCCGCCCCAATATGCTCGGTACGTGCGCCGCGAAAAATTGCATATCCGCAGCAAACGATGAGAAAAATATAGTAGATATAGGCCCAGAACGTATTGAAGATCACAGCGCCATGGCTTTCCCTAAATTCGTTTCAGCTACGGACGGAATAGCCAGAGTCGCTGGTATCTAGCTAGCGCGTTCTATCAAAGTGACGATATTTTCATCCTTTTCATTCGCAAGCAGCGGTGGTTTTGTGTCGTCATTCCCCATGGCCATTGCCTGCAATCCGATTTGGTCCCGAGTTTCTGCTAGTCGGTTGTGCGTTGCGACCAATTGTCCTCTGACCCCGACCAACGCAGACAAGGTTTCCGCTGCCTGAGAAATCGCATCTTGACCAACAACCGCAGACAAATTTGCGTTGGCTCTGGCTATGGGCATATATCCTGTTAACTCTGCCATTTTGCTTATCGCGTCATCAATGGCTTGCTCTGTTGCGAACAGTCTCTCTGTCAAATTTTCAGCGGCAGCCCGTCGTTGTTTTAGCATGGTTGTTCCTTTTGCGAGATATCAACATCTCGCATCATCCAAAGTTTCAAAATCAACGAACGAAAGGAGAGGTCGCAGAAGGCGACTACCCTGTCAGCCGCGAGAGCGCTTCCAGTCCCGCAATTAGCCCGCCAAAAGATAAAGCAGACCCAATCGCAATCGCCAATATCCACCCCAACCGTTCGACCGTACCAAGAGTATTTTTCTCGCCACGGTAGCGCGGAATAGGAAGCCGTCTGCGTCCAGTTTCAGATGGTTCAAGCGGCACAGCGGTAACGCTACTATCCGCATGTAACACATCATCCATCGAGCCGACCTTATCGCTTCCGGTCCTCGCCGTTGATGGATTCAGTTTCCCGTTTTCGCGCTCCAGCTCAACAGTCGGTGATTGATATATCAATGGTTGATACGTGTTTTCTGTATCGATTGCGGCAAATTTTCGCGCCGCTTCAAAACGCGACTGCACATCCAAAATGCGCATAGCGGTACGTAGTCTTTGATCCACAGTGTGCGGAGACACTCCAAGTTCCCGCGCAATCTCTTTGGAATTGAGATGCGCCAACACCAGCCGCAAACAATCCCGCTGCCCATCATTCAATTTCTCAATATTGGACTGTGTCATTGCAAACGAAACCAATCGAATCGGTTTCTAGGAAAATCAAAAGTACCAGACCAAGTGTGAACCACCGTTCGATCTTGTTCAAATATGACTGGTATTAACCATCCTATTGCCATTCAGACCCCCAAATTTTTGCGCTTAACTCTACGGCCTTTTAACGAAACAGTAACAGATACAACGAAAATGGTGAAATACTATTGGGAAGCTGTGCAAGCGTTTGAGTCCTATTGAAGATTGGTCGATCCGGTAGCTGCATTTGAAACACAAAGTATGCTGGACTTGGTCTCCGGTTCAGGCCATCAGTCAAAGAAAAATATGGAGAGACTATGACCGCAACATCGGCAACAGATTCGCCCGTCACCAATACCGGACAGGCGTTCGGTACCAGTGGGTATCGGGGTTACGTATTGTTCTCATTGCTCGTGGTGTACACACTGAACTTTATTGATCGCGCGCTGATTGGGGTCGTTTCCGAACCGATTATTCAGGAATTCCAACTAACGGACCTACAATTTGGCTTTCTGTCCGGCTTCGGGTTTGCTCTAACATATACATTGTTCGGTATTCCAATCGCACGATTTGCAGAACGATATAATCGGGTCCGCATCATAGCGTTTAGCGTCATTCTCTGGTCAGTCATGACCGCTCTCTGCGGAATAGCAGGTAGCTTCATAGCCCTTCTTGTGTTTCGTGTTGGCGTTGGAATTGGTGAAGCAGGCTGCACGCCGCCAGCCAATTCGATCATCGCAGACTATTTCCCGCCAAGGAGCAGAGCACGAGCGCTAGCGATTTACGCAATGGGCGTAACGCTTGGCAGTGCCTTGGCCGCGGCCTTCGGCGGTCCTATCGCTGACGCTTTTTCATGGCGCGAAGCATTCATCATCCTCGGCCTACCCGGTGTTGTGATTGGCCTGATCCTTCTGTTCACGATCAAAGAACCACCGCGTGGCTATTCCGACCCTCCTGGTACACCACAGTTGGAAAAGCTGGGGTTTGCCGCAACACTGCAAAAGCTAAGTGGCAATCGGAGTTACTGGATCAATGCACTGGCAGCAACGATCGTTGCTTTTGTGGGCTACGGCATTTCAAGCTTCCAGGTTTCCTTCTTCGTTCGCGTACATGACCTGAGCATCTCCGCTGTCGCGCTGCAACTGGTACTGCCAATATCACTGGCAGCCGCAGCCGGTACTTTTGGCGGAGGCTTTGCGATCGAACGATTGAGCGGCCGCTTCCCCAATGCCGTCGCTTGGGTTCCCGGATGGTCCTTAATCGCGTCCTTGCCGCTCTACTGGATTGGTTTCACCACCGACAGTCAATCAACGGCGCTGATGATGCTGATCATTGCCGGCTTCCTCCACTACACCTATCTCGGATCACAATATACGATCGCGCAAGGCGTGGTCGATGTGAAAGCGCGCGCTACGGCAATCGCCATATTGCTCTTCGTAGTCAATCTAATCGGATATGGTCTTGGCCCACTATTCATCGGTGCGATAAGCGATTTCCTCTCCGAATCATACGTTAGCAGCGCTGCGACTAGCGCCCAAATGACACTGGAACTCTGCAAGGGGACCGATGCCAACATATTGGCCGTCGGAAGCCAGGCGATGCTAGATGGTTGCCGCGAAGCCACGGGCGAAGGCGTCCGTGATGCATTGCGGTTCACCGCGATGATTTACGGCGCTTCCGGACTTGCCTATCTATGGCTTTGCAAGCATTTGCAGAAAGACCTATTGGCAAAAATGGACTGATCATTACCATTTGGCTTAAGTAAAAGTGGATTTCATCTATGGCTCGACCTGAACCATGGCAGCTCGTTGCTGCAAACTATCCGGTGTCGGTAGTCATGCAGACGCGGTTTCAGGATATTGATCCCAATCGGCATCTCAACAATGTCGCCTTTGCGGCAATGTTCGAGAATGCCCGGGTTCGACTAAACCGTAGCCTGCGACCGTGGGCCGACCGGCCGAAGAACGAACGCAGCATGGTTGCGTCGGTCGCCATCAACTATCTCCGCGAAGGCCAATATCCCGATGATGTAGAAGTCAGTTCCGGCGTCAGCAAAATCGGCACATCCAGCTATGTCATCGCCCAAGCAATGTTCCAGAATGGCCAATGTATTGCTACCTGCGATTCCGTCATTGTCTGTCGTACCGATGGCGAAGGCCAACCATTGCGTCCGGCAGTGGTTGACGCGCTAGAAAAAATGCGGACCACTGGCTGACGCCTGCGCATCAGCCTTGCGGTTCGTTCTCCATCGCTACAAGCGAGTTAATCGGTAAAATTCGCAGCGCGCTTCTGCATGAATGCCATCACCGCCTCCACCTGATTCGGTGTCCGGGCTACCTTGTCCTGCCCAACGGATTCCGTCATCAATATCTCATCTTCGTTCATATCGGGCAATTTGTTGATCAGATCTTTCGCGATCTGGACCGCTTGCGGGTGCTTGCTGGCAATCTCGGCAGCGATTTCCATCGCCTTGGCGTGGGGATCGTCGGACAGATGGGTGACGAAGCCCAGTTCACGCCCCTCCTCTCCAGTGAAGATGCGGTTCGTATAGGTCAGCTCGCGCAGAATATCGTCGCGTACAAAACTGCGCCAGGTCGTGTAGCTACCCATATCCGGGATCAGGCCCCAGCGCATTTCCATGATCGACATTTTTGCGTCCGGGGCGACCACACGGATGTCGGCAGCGCTGGCAAATTGTAGCCCGCCGCCAATGCACGGTCCGTGTATCGCCGCAATGACCGGAGCCTTCAGCCTCCGCCATAGCAGCACGATATGCTGATATTTATTGGCATTGCCAAAGGTGCGATCGGTCAGAGTGTTGGCGAGTGGCGATTTCTCGCCATCCTTATTTTCTTCCGAAGCCGATGCTGCCGATGCGGCAAAGCTGCCCATGTCGAGACCGGCGCAGAAAGCCTTGCCTTCGCCGGACAGGACAATCGCTCTGATGCCTTCCATTGCTGCCAGCTTTTCCCCAGCCTCTACAATCGCGTCAATTTGCGCGGCATCGAGCGCGTTCATCTTGTCCGGCCGGTTGAACCGGACATCGGCAATATGGTCTTTGACGGAAATGGTGACGCGCTCTGACATAGTTGGCTCCGGTTTGTTGGATTCGCAGGACATTTATGCGCCCTGTTTAATCGCCCAGTTAACGAGCGGCAACTGGTCATTACCAAAATACATTCTTTCACCGTCGCCAAAAGGCACGAATATGCTCGGCGAGCCATAGGCACCACGGGCAATCGCTTCCTCGGTATTGGCGCGCAGTCGGTCCTTGATCGCCTGCTCCTGCGTCTTCGCAGCCAGAGCTTCACCATCCAGACCGACCTCATCGGCGATGGCGATCAGCACCTGCGGATCATCGAGATTGCGTTGATCGCCATAATAAGCGTTGAATGCAGCAGTCGCGAACTTGTGTAGTGCAGCTTGGTCATCCTCCAAGGCACAGCACAACCGCATCGCATGGACCGACTTCACCGGATGATGTTCGCTAGGAAAGTTCATCGGCAAGCCGGCGATTTTTGCCCAGTCCTTGAGCACCCGGAAACTGTGGACGAATTTGCGATTGTCCGGATTTTCTCGCGCCGCGTAGACGGCCTGGTTCACGGCGTTGAACACGCCCCCCACCAGAAACGGCTTCCAGATGATCGCCGCATCATTGTCTTTGATGATCGGCTGAATATTGTGGAACGCCAGACACGTCCACGGAGAGGAAAGATCGAAATAGAATTCTACTGTAGTCATTTATAAAGTCCCTTCATCATTCCCATATTCCCTATGAAATGCAGAGAATCGGACACTCGCCTTATTCCTTCAATCCGAACAATGTCTTTCGCGCCTGCGCATCGTCCTGTGGGTTGCGATTAATCTTGTCTCGGCCAACAGCCATGCCGCGGCGCAAAGCTTCGCGTTGCTTCAGCGTCTCGTACCAGCGCTTTACATGGGTGAAATCCTCGAGATCAATCTCCTGGCGCTTGTAGGTTTGCACCCACGGAAAGCAGGACATATCAGCAATGCTATAGTCCTCGCCTGCAAGATAGTCATGGTTTGCCAGCCGCCGGTCCATCACGCCGAAAAGCCGCAGCACTTCGTTGCGATAACGCTCCGTGGCATATGCGATCCGTTCCGGTGCATAGAGTTTGAAATGGCCATGCTGTCCCATCATCGGCCCCAGCCCGCCCATCTGCCACATCAGCCATTCGGTTGCGGCAATCTGTCCGCGCAGATCATGCGGCAGAAATTGTTCTGCCTTGTCCGCCAAGTAAAGCAGTATTGCACCGGTTTCGAAAACCGACACCGGCTCTCCGCCATCCGCAGGATCATGATCGACGATCGCGGGTATCCGGTTGTTGGGGCTGATCGCCAGAAATTCCGGCTCGAACTGTTCGCCTGCCCCAATGTTTACCCATTTAAGATTATAGTCGAGCCCGCATTCCTCAAGCATGACGGATATTTTCCAGCCATTGGGTGTAGGAGCAAAATATAGATCAATCATAAGCGCAAACCATCTCTCGCGAACTTTACAAACTTTACAGTGTTATGTTTTGAAATTCCTGGCGGGGCAATTCCAGCCTCCGCGGGCAAGAAAAAAGGGCGTATTTCGGGTCAATAGACATAAACCAGCAGCGTGGCACAAAAGCTGCCGGTTAGGACAGCAAAATCTGAAAATATCTGCGTCGGTGACAAGAAAAGCGGACGGATAGACTATCGATCTTCCGCTTGCTGGTTGGGGCGGGGAGCAAAACCCTCGTCGGTGTGCTGTCAGGCAATATCGCGCCAGGTGTTTTCTATTGGATGGCGGAACTTGATCGTCTGCTCCTGCGTCTTCACGGTCAGAGTCGCGGCATCAAAGCCCATCTGATCAACCCCATTCCCTGCCCGATCACCCCTCGCTTTCATTTCCGCTACGGATTATGGCAATAATCATCGTAAAATTACGACTATTTTTCATCTATTTACAATTTTATTACAACCATATTAACCATTGTATGCCACTGTAACTTTTCAACAAGGCGAGGTTAAATCAGAGTTAGGCGTGGCAGCAGGTTTCTTACAGGCATTCTCTAGTGAAGCGGAACAGCAATCCGTTTCCGTCATCACGTCGGATGACTACGCCCGACGCGTAGAGATACTTGATGATTTTGAGCAGGCAGGAATAAGCTGGCTGTGGGCAACGGATGCAGATGGTCATCTGGTATATCTTTCAGAAAAAGCAGCGGAAAACTTAAACAAACCGATCAACGAGTTGTTGGCTACGCCAATGACTGCCCTGTTTGAAAATGATCCCGACAACCCGGACGAAAAGTCCGACCGCCCTTTCAAATACCACATGAGCAGGCGCAGCAAGGTCAGTGATCTAATCGTTCGCCGTGTACCACAAACCCTCAGCCCCGAAGATCGTCCAACATGGTGGATGATCTCTGGCCATCCCAAATTTGATGATGCGGGAGAATTTCAGGGCTATCGCGGCAATGCAAAAGATGTGTCCGTACTATATCAGCGCAAGCTGGAAGATTCGCGGCGGGCTGAGTTTGACGCATTGACAGGTTTGGCGAACCGCCATCGCATGAACAGTCAGCTCACCGGAATGCTTGGCGCCTTCAAGTCCGCCAACCGTAGCTGCGCAATCATGATGCTGGACCTGGATCGTTTCAAACAGGTCAATGATACCATGGGCCATCCCGCCGGGGATGAATTGCTTCGACAAGTTGCACAGCGGATGCGCTCTGTTGTCGGCGACATTGGTGAAATTGGTCGCTTGGGTGGGGATGAATTTCAAGTTATTTTCCCAGACCTTGATGATCGAGGAAAATTAGGCGAGATTGCTGGAGAAATCGTCAAAACCATCTCTGACCCCTATCCCATTAATGGTAAAAGTGCGACCATTGGTACATCGATCGGTATCGCCATTGCGCCCTATGACGGTATTGAAAAAGACGAGCTTATTAATAGTTCTGACCTTGCTCTCTACGCAGCTAAGAATTCAGGGCGGGGGCAATTCCGTTTCTATTCTGCCGATTTAAAAAATGAGGAAGAAGAACGGCGTCTGTTGATCGAAGACATGCGAGACGCGCTGGCAAATGAGCAGGTTGAGCTTCACTACCAGCCGGTCGTGCGTACGGATGATAACATAGTAGTCGGCTTTGAAGCGCTGATGCGTTGGGTTCATCCCGAACGAGGCGCAATTAGTCCCGCCGTATTCATCCCGATGGCAGAAGACTTGAACTTGATAAATCAGCTCGGTGAATGGGCCCTTCGTCGTGCGTGTAAAGATGCTTTACAATGGCCAAAATCGGTTCGCGTTTCTGTCAATGTGTCTGCCGTGCAATTTGCCAATAGTGGCTTTCCCGAAGTCGTCAAAAATGCGTTGTCGGACAGCGGTTTGGAACCAGACAGGCTGGAACTCGAATTTACCGAACGCGTGTTCACGGGTGACAACGAAACCATCGACAGAACCTTCAATATTTTGAAAGATCTTGGCGTGCGATTGGTGCTGGACGATTTTGGAACTGGCTATTCTTCACTCAGCTATCTTCGCTCTGCCCCTTTTGACAGGATCAAGGTCGACAAAAGCTTTGTCGACACCTGCACGCAACAGGACAAAAATAGCACCAAGATTATCGCAGCAATCATCGGCCTTTCCGAAGCGCTTGGGATGGAAACCACCGTTGAGGGCGTCGAGGCTTTTGACCAGTTGAATCTCGTTTGTTCGAAAGGTGCTCAATATATCCAAGGGTGGATCTACTCCGAAGCGATACCGATCGTTGAAATTGAAGAGAAATTGGGTAGCGGAGAATTCAAGATTGAGCCCGACGGACCGGAACTATATCAACCCGACAGACGCACTGTGTTTCGTCGGATTGGCGCCATCCATGAAGATCATAGATATGATGTTGTGATGCGTGACCTTTCAAAATCCGGGGCAAGGTTCGAAGGGATATTGGGTGTTCCGGTGGGCACTAAACTTGTCCTGGATCTTGGTGGCGGACAATTGGTGATTTGTACGGTGACTCAATCCAACGAAGCAATTTTGGATGCCGAATTTGAAACCCCTTTGGTCTGTGACGGTGCCGGTCGTTTATGCACGCGCCACCGCGTATCACCCTATGATCTGTGCGCCGCAGGCATGCCACTCGCAGCCCTGCCTCCCGGAAATTATCCGTTGGTCCAAGACTCGTCGCAACCGACCAGCCCGCCCCAATTCATGCAGGTCGCAATCGGCGGCTCGTAATGGGAGCATAGTGATCAGCGGTTGATTGATCCAAAACAGCAGCCGTTCATGTGATGGTCTTCACAGCGTGCAGTCTAATCGCTATTTACCCAAGAACTTCTTGATGCTTCGCGCCGCCTGCCGAATTCGTTGTTCATTCTCGACCAGTGCCAGCCGAACGAATCCCTCGCCCTCATCGCCAAAGCCTGTCCCAGGAGCGACTGCAACGCCAGCCTCTGAGATCAGCCGCTTTGCAAACTCCATTGATCCCAGCTCCTTAAATTGCTCAGGAATAGGGGCCCAAGCGAACATGCTGGCTTCCGGTGGCGGGATATCCCAACCGGCGCGGCCAAAACTCTCGACCATTACGTCACGACGCTTTTTATATAGCGCGCGATTTTCGTCGATAATGTCCTGCGGGCCGTTAAGCGCTGCCGTCGCAGCAACCTGAATTGGCGTAAAAGCACCATAGTCGAGATAGGATTTCACACGGGTCAACGCGCCAATCAATTTCTGATTACCCACCGCAAAACCCATGCGCCAACCTGGCATGGAATAAGTTTTCGACATACTCGTAAATTCCACCACGCAATCTTTTGCGCCCTCGATTTGGAGCATTGATGGCGTTGGCGTGTCACCAAAATAGATTTCCGCATAAGCGAGATCGCTGATTACCCAAAGTTTATGCTCGCGCGCGAAGTCGACGACCTTTTGATAAAAATCTAGGTCCGCAACATAGGCAGTCGGGTTGCTCGGATAGCCCATGACCAGCACCGACGGCTTCGGCACGGTATAGCTCATCGCATATTCCAGCCGGGTGAAGAAATCCGGCCCCGGCGCCGCCGGGATTGACCGGATCGCAGCGCCAGCAATGATGAACCCGAAAGTATGGATGGGATATGACGGATTGGGCGCAAGAACGACATCGCCCGGCGCCGTAATCGCCTGCGCGAGATTGGCGAGCCCCTCTTTGGAACCCAGCGTAACGATGACTTCGCTTTCCGGGTCCACGTCTACGTCAAACCGGCGTTTGTAATAGTTCGACTGCGCCAGCCGCAGCCCCTTGATACCCTTGGACGCCGAATAGCGATGCGCATTGGGATTATTTGCCGTTTCCGACAGCTTGTCGATCACATGCTGCGCCGGCATCCCGTCGGGATTGCCCATGCCAAGATCAATAATATCCTCACCGCGCGCTCGCGCTTCCGCTTTCATCGCGTTTACTTCAGCGAAAACGTATGGCGGCAGGCGTTTTATGCGGTGGAATTCTTCAGACATTATTGGTCGTTTCTTACATTAAGTTATAGGGAGCGGCCGCTTTGCGTAATTTTGATACGAATGTCGAGCGATTGAGGGCAGTTTTAGAATTTTATGCGCCGCATTTGATGCGGTACACTAAAAGTAGACCCCAATTGTTTCGTATCAGCCCCGCAACAAGCATGGATCCGTCACGCCTGAAGCTTGTTCGCTCCATGCAAAACGGTCTGGCGTTTGCTTCCCATCAGCACGGTCGACTTGGTCCGGATGGTGTCCAGAAAATTCCAAGTTGATGTCGCTTTCTCCGGCGTCAGCGCCACGGTCATATAGCCGCGATGCTCTGTATCAGCCCACTGCAATTGGTCATTGGTTTCAATCACAGCTTTGGCAACGGCGTCGGGGTTAACGCCTTTGGTATAGGCCTCAAAACCCGGAGAACTGACGCTATGTCCGGCAAACTCGACGCCTGCGGCACCATCCTGCGTCGCAAGGTCGAAAGCCCAGGCATTATGGCTGTCGCCTGACAGAACGATCAAATCCGCCTCTGCTTGCTGGGCCGCTGCAAGCAAGCGCTCACGGGCCTGTGGATAGCCATCCCAGCTGTCAAAATTGATCGGCAAACCAATTTCTGCTGCAAGCGCGCCAACCGCTATGCGCGCCTTGGCAAAGGGAGGCGCATCATCGGGTACCCAATTTTTTGCATCCTGCGGCAGCATCAATTCACCCATCACACATTGTTGCGACCAGACCTGCCACTTCGTTCCCGATGTCTTTGACTTCCGCAGTGCCTCACCGAACCACTCTTCTTGAGCAACGCCCAACATGGAACGTTCTGGATCTTGCCAAACATCATCTCGAAACGCGGTCAGAGCTGCACTAATATCGCTCTTCCCTTTGATCGCTTCGACAAGATCAGCAGGCTTGTCCCTCCCGCCAATGCGGCTTTCGGTAAAGAACAGGGTCGCCAGATCACCAATTTGATATTCATTCCAACGCGGGCTGCCAAATTCCATGTCACGGACCGGCATCCACTCGCGATAGACACGTTCCGCTACCCGCTTGCGCACCTCCCAATCGCCTTCGCTTGAATCATGGTTTTGCGCACCATTTTTATAGGCATCATTGGCAAATTCATGATCATCCCATGACGGTATCATAGGCAAAACCTGATGAATGCGCTGAAGATCGGGATCACTGCGATAGGCCGCGTAACGTAACCGGTAGTCGGCAAGCTGAACCATCTCATGCGCCGGGTCGATCACTCGACCGGGCACAGCTTCCTCTGCCGATGGATAGGATCCGATCGGATATTCGTAAAGATAATCTCCGGTGTGAATCATGAGATCAAGATCAGTATTCTGAGCCGCATGCGCATAGGCATTGAAATAGCCGAACGGCATGTTGGAACATCCCACAACACCGATATTGAACTTTTGAGTGGGGCCTTGTGGCAAAGTCCGGGTACGCCCAATCACCGATTTCGAACCATCAGGCCCGACAAAGCGGTAGAAATACCATTGATTGGGATTGAGCCCCTCAACCACGATTTTGGCGGTAAAATCCCGCTCTGCCTTCGCATCGACTTCGCCCACCATTTGTGCTCCCGCAAAGTCGGCATTGCTCGATATCTCCGCGGTCAACTTGCTGTCCTTGCCGCCAGCATAACGTGTCCAGAGTAGCACCGAGGTTGCCGACGGCTCTCCGCTGGCAACCCCATGGGTAAACCCTTTGGCTCCCATCAAAGATGCCGAAGCTGGCACGCTGAGCGCTCCAAGGCCGAAGGTTCCCAATGCCATCAATTGGCGACGATCAATATTCACGGTCATGATTTTTATCCCAAAATACCCAGAGTGAGCAGAATAACAAAGAATATAGACAAGCTGATGACAGTGAACACCAGCAGGAATGACACTCGGATCAACGCTTCGAGCCGGGACAGTTTATAGGCATGTCTGAGCTGCCTGTAGATATGGAATGGCGGATAAAACACCAGCAAAACTCCCCAGAACGACTTTGACACACCCATCGCCGCCAATAGCGCGCAAGAGATGAACAACAGCGACATGAAAGCGATGGAATATGTCGCGAAAACAGCATGATCGTAAAAATGATATCCACGCCTACCGATCATCGTCAGCCAAACGAACGGAATGGATATGGGAATCAATAGCCAAGCAAATTTATATCCGTTGGCTTTTAACTTGTAGAAGAGCAGAGACGGATTTGTATTGGCGCTTTCTATACCATTTTTCAGTTTTCTGCCGATGGAACTATTCTCCACCTTTGACCAAAACTCAGAGTCGCCATTTAGCTGAACGACACTTCCACTATTGCCAACGTCCAGAGTCTCTCGAGCAGCTTTGACTTTGTTCCCATCCAAATTCCCGATCCCGACCCCCTGCTTGCCCAAGCCCGATTCCGGATAGGGCAACTCACTCATCGTCATGGTTGCCATGATGTTTCTGGAGCGCTTCATATCGAGAATTTCTTCGCGCAGCTCGGCCTTGTCTTCTTCTCGCGTTGATTCGAGTTCCTGGATTTTCTTTTGTAATTTCTCTTCCAGCTCTAACGATTCTGCTTTTACTTCAGCCGAAAAACCGGAATTTTCGTCCGCATCCGTCACCGAGGAAAATGGGTTTTCTAAAAAAGAGAACACGGCAAACATCATAAAAACAGACAATAGGAATAACGCCATTGGCGATATGAACTTTGCGCGTTCCCCGTGAATATAGCGACGGGTCAGTTCTCCCGGTTTCCAGAACAATAGCGGCAAGGTTCGCCAAAATTTTCCTTCAAAATGTAGCACGCCGTGAACAATGTCGTGCCAAAAGGCTCCGATGGAGCGACGTATATGCAGTGACTGGCCACAATTGCCACAATAGCTTCGGGTCACAACGGCCCCACAATTCAGGCAATCACCACCCTTCCCTTCTGGAGCTCCAAAACGCTCTTCTTCGAGTGTTTTGGCCACCAAGCCACCTTCTACGGCTGTTCCCATTGCTTCCAGTTCGTCTGACATGTGGCACAGTTTTGGCTTATTCGATCAATAAGGCAAGCGGCATTTTTGCAATCGACAGAATGTTATGATATATCATTTTTCAGCAATTGTAGGAGAGGTTATATGCGTAGCAGAAAACTATATCTTCGCCAGAAAACGGCTAACGAGAATGCGGACAGACCTTTTGGGGAACTCAACATTACGCCACTGATCGATGTATTGCTGGTCCTACTCGTGATGCTGATGCTTTCCATACCAGCTGTAACCCATAAAGTGCCGGTAGACCTGCCAACCGGAGGCACAGGGACGGAAGCACGCACGATCAACAAATTATTTCTGAATTCAGCGGGAACAGCAATCTGGAACGACATCCCAATGGACAGCGACCGATTGCGGAGCCGATTGGAAATAATGGCTCGCAACCCAGCAAAACCGCAACTCCATTTTGAAAGCGATGCCCGTGCCCGCTATGAACGTTTTGATCAGCTAGTGGCGATGATCAAACGGGCGGGCGTTGAAGAGGTCGGTTTTGTTGGCAACGAGCAATTCGCACAATGGGATGCATCACGCTGATTTTCTAACGAAACCAAAATGCTCCGGATAATGAAGCGGGTGCGAAAGCAAAGCACGCGTCTTCATTATTCGGCAATCCCGCCTTCAACAATCGCGCCGACTCTGCTCATGAACTCCATTCCTTTTTCAATCTCTGCATCTGTGAGTTCGTCGGAAATCAACTTGATGAAGGCTTCTGTTCTCTCCATCATATTGTCCACGGTTGACTGACCGTTTTTGGTCAAGCGAATGACTTTTTCGCGCGCTGAGGTCTTGCTTTCCTTGATCGAGATCAGATTGAGTTTCTTGTCTGCCATTGCGCGCAAGACTTTGGAGATGGCTGGACTTCCCAATTCATACCACTCACCAATCAACCGTTCGATCGTCTTGCGATGAATTGTATGACCATCTTGCCCTTTAGAATGGATGATCCACAGAATAACCGTTTGATGCCTCGTCAGATTGGACCCGCTCAATTGTTTTTCAACGGCCATACCGACCGAATAGTGGAACGGATAAAAGAGCTTGAGAAAATTCTGCGGAGCAGTGTCCCGTTTTATCGGGTAATCAATGCCGAAATCAGACTGCTGTTTCACTCGATACTCCATCGTTGGGATATGCGCTTGGCTTCATCGTCCATGAATCATCACACTCGATGAACCAATATGTCATGAAAGTCTATTGTTCCTGATCGAAGATTTCTGATTCCGCCGTCCAAGATTCGATATTTCAGACTTCTGACCCTATTTTGACCACTCATCTTCTTCAGAATTATATCCATTTTGTTCAATATGTTAAATGAAAATGATGGGCGATCTCGCGACGCCAGTTGACAACTTTACTGTCTAATCCCTACTATGTCTTTAAGAAATAATGTCGTTAAGACATATTAAATCAGTAGGGATTGAGGATTGATGAAACCCACGTTTAGCGTCGACCAATTAAGCAGTCCGGAAGTGGTCCGTAACCCTTATCCTTATTATGATTTGCTGCGAGACCAATCGCCGGTTTTCGGATACCGCGACTTTCCGC
Source organism: Parasphingorhabdus sp. (assembly GCF_039939955.1). Taxonomy (GTDB): domain Bacteria; phylum Pseudomonadota; class Alphaproteobacteria; order Sphingomonadales; family Sphingomonadaceae; genus Parasphingorhabdus. Next base: position 34,423 of record NZ_JBDVHS010000004.1, read on the forward strand.
CTGGCACGATGCCGGGCGTGGATGAGCCAAAGCCTTCTTGGGTGGTCCTAAATTTTGATCACGTGTCCGCAGTTGCATGGGATCACGAAAGTTTTTCCTCTCGCGATAGCTTACAAGAGGAATCCTCCGCGCCTTCCTTGATGCTGGTCAATCACGATCGGCCGGAACATACGCGACTGCGCAAAATCTCAGCAAAGGCCTTTCAACCAGCGTCGATCAAATCGTTGGCACCTGAGGTAGATTTATTGGTTGCCGCCTGTATGGATGACTTCTTTGTTCCGGATCAGCCGGTTGACGTCATGGCCGACTATTGCGCGATGTTGCCGAGTAAAGTGATGGCCTATCTATTTGGTATGCCTGCTGAAATGGGCCGCGACGTCCGCAACTGGGCGACCGCTTTCATGCTTTCCGCTGACATTAGCGCTGAAGAACGACAAGCGTATAATATAGAAGCCATGGCGTTCTTTGAACAGCACGTCAAAGAGCGGATGGACTTGATCGCAAAGGGTAAGGAAACGCCTGGCCCGCTGCTCAACGCTTTCATTCGCACCGAGGTGGACGGAGAAAGCCTATCCTATGAAGAGGTGGTCCGCTTTTGCATGACCGCCACCGTTGCCGGGGCAGAGACGACTTCCTTCTATCTCGGCAACCTCATCACGGTCTTCGCGGACTTTCCCGATATTTGGCATGGTTTCGTCGATGATCCCAAGCTGTTCGACCCGATCTACAAAGAAACCCTGCGCTTTCATGGCCCCCCACAACGCCTGTTTCGTGTTGCGACCCGGGACATTACAATCGGAAATGCTGATATTAAGCGCGGCGACTGGGTTGCCTGCTTTTTCGGCGCTGCCAATTATGATCCGGAAGCGTTCCCCGAACCCTATGAGTTTCGACTGAACCGGAAAAATGCCAACCGCCATATGAGCTTTGGTTACGGCATCCATCGGTGCTTAGGCGCACCTTTGGCACAGCTGGAGGCCGAATCCACTGCGCGCATGTTGCGCGAGCGATACACCCATATCGAACGGGCCGGCGAGGCTGTTTGGCAAGACGTCAGCCTGCTCAATCATGGCCTGGCCAATAATCCTGTGGTCTTTCGCGGTCGCACCTAAAAATAAGATAAATTCATAAAAACAAATAGTTAGTGAAACATCACAAATCAGGGAGAGAATAGATGGATATGAAAAACAAAAAGCAGGCAATATTAGCGACAGCAAGCTTGGTCGCCATCATGACAGTGTCGACACCCGCATATGCCCAGCAGAATGCAAATGACGAGGCGCAAGAAAACGCTGGCGACGTCATCATCGTCACAGCCAATCGCCGCGATCAATCCATTCAAGACGTTCCTTTGGCTATCACTGCTTTCGGTGGCGACGAACTCGATAACCGGTCGATCACCTCCATTGAGCAAGTGGGAGCGATCGCACCCGGCGTCCAGATATCCACCTATCAGGGCGACACGTCGATCTTCATCCGCGGTATCGGCACGCCCTCGATCATTGCTGGCACGGACAGCTCCACCGCGACATATGTTGACGGGGTATATATCAGCCGGCCCGCAGCCATAGGTCCGCAGTTTTTCGATATCGAACGGATAGAGGTTCTGCGCGGGCCGCAGGGCACGCTCTATGGCCGCAACGCCACCGGCGGGGCGGTGAACATTGTCACCAATCGTCCGACTGATGTTCTGGAGGGCAATATCCAGCTGACTGCCGGAAATTATGACCGCTTCCGTCTGGCCGGCGCTCTGAGCGGCCCGCTGACGGACAATATCCGGGCCCGTCTTGCCATCCAATGGGAAGATCGCGGTGGATATGCGACCGTAACCCGACCCGACGACAGCACAGAGCGGGTCGAGGACAAGGAAGATTATTCCATCCGGCTCACGGTGGAGGCCGACCTCTCTCCCGAAGCCACTCTTATCCTGAATGGCGACTATTACCGCGCGAATGACAAGGCCAACGCCTATTTCTACGCCAGCGCGGGCTACGGAGACGAGATTCCGAACTGGTATAGCAGCCGCGAAGGCGCGCAGACCCTTGCCTATTTTGCGATGAAAAATGCCGGACGCGTATCCGAAGCGGGCTCACGGGATATTTTTGCCGATACGGAATATTTCAACAAGGTCGAAAACTGGGGCCTTGGCGCGACACTGGACTGGGATATCGCCGACTATAATCTGAAAGTCATCGGCAGCTATCGGGACACCAACCCGATTTCCCAAAACGAGTTCGATCTGTCGGATGCTTATGTCAATTCTGTGGGACGTGAAGAAGATCATTGGCAATGGAGCGGCGAAGTGCAGCTCAGTTCGCCTGTCGACGAACCTTTTTCATGGATCGCAGGCGCCTATTATTTTGAAGAACGGAATATCATCGACAATGATATTTTTGGCAATTTCTGGGAGCCTATTCTCATCCAGGGGTTGACCGATTTGCAGAATGCCGGGATAATTCCAACCTTCCCCATTGTTTTCCCAGATTCCGATCTGTGCTGCGATTTGCATCTGAGTGGCGAACAGGAAACCAAAGCCTGGGCCGCCTATCTTGATACGCAATGGGATGTCTCGGACAAGCTCACCGTCCGGCTCGGCGGTCGCTATAGCGAGGAGACCCGCAACGGCCGGCAGAATTTCGATCTAGTGATGCTTCCCGATATTCGCGTTGGACCGAACGTGGCGCTGTTCCCGAACGCGGTGTCGGAAGATCCAGACACGCTGCAACCCGATCCATTCGGGTTCAACATCGGACCGGTTAACGGACCGTCGACTTTTCGCGCCTTCACGCCCAAGCTGGGTATCGATTTCAAACCGAACGACGATGTGTTGCTATATGCTTCACTACAGCGCGGCTTCAAAAGCGGCGGCTATAATATAGGCAGCAGCCAGCGCGATCCGTTCGAGCCGGAAAAAATCTGGTCCTATGAAATTGGTGCGCGCACCGAACTGCTCGACCGCGCATTGCTGCTCAACGCCTCGGCGTTCTGGTATGATTATACCAATCTACAAGCACAGGACAGCGTCGGTAACCAGCCGCTGATCCGCAATGTCGGCAAAGCCCGCGTACGCGGCTTTGAAGTCGAAACCGTAGCACGCCCGACCGACTTTTTCCGACTGGAAGGCGCGCTCACCTATGCCGATGCACAATTTACCGAAGGCACGCTGACGGAAAGCCTGCGCCCAGCCCCAGCAACGCAACTAGCCGGCTCTTTGCAGACCGATCTCGATGGGCTGCGACTGCCACGCGCGCCGCGCTGGAAGTTAAGCATCGCTGGGCAAGTGGAACAGCCAATCGGCGAAGCGGGCAATATCATTGCGCGCGCAGAATATCACTGGCAAAGCAAAATCTACTTCACCGTATTTAACATCGATGCGGCATCCCAAGATAGCTACGGCTTGCTCCGCGCCAGCCTTGGCTTCACCAGCGCGGATGACACATGGAGCGTCCGCCTGTTCGGCGACAATCTGACGGGTAAGACCTATTTCACCAACCAGATCCTGACCGGTGGCTTCTACGGTGCGGAATTTGTCGGTCCGCTCGGCGCACCCAGCACTTACGGCGTTGATCTGCGTTTCAACTTCTAAGTCAAAAGCCAAAAACAATGGAAAGGGAGAATATTTATGATCGCTCCAATTGATGTGACAAAAAATGTCTTCGAAGCTTTTGGTGCCCATGACGTTGATACGATCGTCCAATGGCTACACCGGGACATCGAGGTCGAGTTTTATGGCCCCGATGTCATTCCTTATGCGCGCACTTGGAAGGGCCTTCCAGAGGCTCGCAAATTTTTCGAAACGGTTTTGTCTTCGGTCGACATCCACCAATTTGATCCGGAGGAGTTCATCTGCGAAGGCAATAAAGTGGTTGTGACCGGCCATCTAAGGCTCACGGCAAAATCAACCGGCAAGGGGATCGAGTCCGATTTCGCCCATGTCATTACCGTGGCAGATGGAAAATGGCTTCGGTTTAGGGACTTTATGAACACAGTCGAAGCCGCGAACGCTTTTTCTGCTTAAACAAAAACGCAGCGGCCGATCGCACATGATCGCTTCCGATAGGCCGCTGCACCCAATTTCTTTGAACTTATGCTGATGGTTCAACGTTAAGCATTGTCTCATTTTGGAAATGCAGGAGCCCGGTAGATTTCTGTTCCGCTGCCGCGTTGCATTTTACCCATAGGGCCAAACCAACCGGTTGATCACCGTCCCTGAATAGACAAAATTGCTGGTTTATAAGGGCCGGCATACAGAGCCATTCCAAATCGCCAATTTTCATGGCTTTATGTAGAGGGATTGGGTCACTCAATTCTACAAAGCAATTTTTCTAGAAACGGTTCAGAATTGAAGTTGGAAAATTTATGAATGATCAAACTTCTCGAAACACCCAACAGTCTAACTAGAGCCACTTTTACCCTCGGCAGATATAGACGTTATGAACGCAACCTCCCGATTAACTCCCACGCCAGAAAAGCAAAAGGTAGCAGCCTTTTTAGGGAAGAGTTGCAGTTTTGGGTTGATCCCCTGGCTGGAAAATCAACGTGTCGACATTGGGGCCCAAGCCGATATTGACACGGCTCTCCTGACGCGACCAGATATCGGTCATGATCCCGGAAAATATCAGGAGCTCTTCGCCCGGTCCTGGTGAGGCGGCCTCTTGGTAAATGTAGATATAGCCACCTTCTATTTCGCTGCCCAGCAACAGCAGATCAACGGCGCCAACTTCCCGGCTGATAGAAAAACGGTCCCCCACATAACGCGCGAACATACGCCTCGTCTCGATATCGGTCACAATATCGGACGCTTTGGCGCCCCTTGATTTCAGGGCATGCTCTGCGTCATGGAGGGGTACACGGTGGACCACTTCCAGCAAATTGGTCAGAGGATTATGCGAAATGGTTGAGATCGCAATTTTCTGCTGATGTGCCATTGTTGGAACTGCAAAAAAAAGCGCCATCAGCAGGGCAAGCAACCTCATTTCTTCCCTGCCTTGTTCTTCTCTGCTCCCCGTGCTTCGCCCATCAGATCGCGATTCACACGTTTTTTGCTTTCCGGTGCTTTGAATGCCTCGACGCGGCTATCGATAATACGGCGCGGATAGTGGTTATTTTCCACATCCGCATCGGCCGTCTCCCAATCCGGGTCGACAACAACTTCCTTCAGCTCCTTGCCTTTTGGAAAGACCAGCATTTTCTTGACCTGACGAGGATTGCGCCGCCAAATTTCAGCCGGGATCATCATCCTTTCTTTCTCGCCATTGGCGAAAACCAGATCGAGGATAATCGGCATGACCAGACCGCCTTTGTTGGTGAAGCTGAGCACATAATAGTTAGCATCCTCAGCAAGCGCTCGATCCAGAGTCTTCCGCATCCATGGTTCGTCCAATGACTTCAGGAACTCACCATGGGTCTTGCGATCCTTAGCGGTGACCGTGAACTGGTCATTATCGTCATAGAAGTCCTCGATGCCAGGGTTCTCGAGTACCCAGATCGGCACCCGCTCTTCCCGGTTTAGACGAACACCGACTTTCTCCGGGTCATCGGCCAGCTCTCCGCGGCGGCGCGGCAAATCTATATCCGGATCTTTCGTGTCAAGACGCATCCTATGGATTGTGTCGAGCGAGATATCGACATGATCAGTCGTGTAGAACCAACCACGCCAGAACCAGTCAAGATCGGTTCCCGAAGCTTCTTCCATAGTACGAAAGAAATCTGCTGGTGTCGGCCTTTTATGTTTCCAGCGCCGGGCATATTCCCGGAGAGCAAAATCAAAGCGTTCGCGTCCGATGACCGTATCCCTGAGAATATGATAGGCTGCGGATGGTTTGCCATATGCATTGGGACCCAGATTCAGGACACTGTCAGATTGGGTCATGATCGGCACTTGCTGTTTCGATGTCATATAAGGAATGAGATCGCGGGCCAGACTGCGTGTCCAAGGCATATCTGGATCCCATTCATAGCCAGCGACGCTGTCGAGGAACGAGTTGATTCCCTCGTCCATCCATGTCCATTGCCGCTCATCGGAATTGACGACCATCGGGAAATAGATGTGCCCAATTTCATGGATGATCACGCCAACCAGAAAGACCTTCTCCGACAAGGAATAGGTCCGGGTTCCATCACTATTCAAGTTGGTACGCGGTCCGTTAAAGGTGATCATCGGATATTCCATGCCGCCAACCGGGCCGTTGACCGATTGTGCGGTTGGATAGGGATAATCAAAACTGAACCGCGAATAGACTTTCATCGTATGCACCACAGCGGCAGTCGAATATTTCCGCCAGAGGTCCCCGCCTTCTTTCGGCCAGAAGGACATTGCCATTACCGTCTCATGTTCCGCGCCCGGTTGTTTATGACCCTGCGCATCCCACATAAATTTCCGGCTGCTTGCCCAAGCAAAATCACGGACATTCTTACCGGTAAAGCGCCAAGTCTTGGTCCCGGTTGGACCGGAACGTTCATTGGCTGCAGCCTCTTGCGGTGTAACGATGAACACCGGCTTATCTGCAGATTTGGCATTTTCCAGCCGTTGACGCTGCGTCGCTGTCAATATTTGTTCAGGATTGGCCAAGACACCTGTGGACGAAACGATATGATCATCCGGCACCGTCATCGTGACGTCGTAATCTCCAAATTCCAGCGTGAATTCGCCGCGGCCAAGAAACTCTTTGTTATGCCATCCTTCATAGTCGGAATAGGCGACCAGCCTTGGGAACCATTGCGCAAACAGGAAGATATCATTACCACCCTTACGTGGATCATCCGGAAAATGCTCATAACCGGACCGCGCAAATATCGTATTCTCTTCGACTATATTGAAAGCCCAATCAAAGGCGAAATCCAAGGTTTCTCCGGGCTTCAGCGGTGTCGGCAAGTCGATGCGCATCAATGTACCGACAATCACATGATCCAGCTTCGTACCGTCGAGCAGGCGAATATTGGCAATATCATAGCCATATTCATTGTCGGCCATGGCCTGTTGGCGACGCAGTTCTTTAAGCGACAGCTTTGCCGGCTTGTCACCCTTCGCAGGCTCGACTTTCGGTCCGCGGCGCCCAGGCCCGCCAAAGGTCGTGGTGAGCTCCGCCATCGAATCCTCGCGGAAGATATTTTGATCCAGCTGCAGCCAGATCCACGGCAGCGTGTCCGGTGAATTATTGGTGTAACCTATGCTCGCTTGCGCGGTTAAACGGCGCTTCTTTTCATCAAGTTCGGCCGTAATCCGGTAATCTGCTTGTTGTTGCCAATATTGATGCCCAGGTGCTCCAGACGCGTTACGATAGACATTGGCATCAGGCAGGACTTCATCCAATTGCCTGAACTTATCCTCAAAATTGCCTTTGGTTTGTTCAATACCTTGAGCAAACGCAGGCGAAGCGATCAGCAGAAGCGAGATAAAGGCGATAATTCTCAAAACAGTTTCCTTCAATATCTTGGGAGTAAGCGCTATTGCGCGATGTCCATTTCTTCGATCAGGGCATTCGCACCATCAACCTTGTCCATCACCCACAACATATAACGGGAGTCCACGTGGATCGTGCGGGTCGTTCTTGCATCGAAATCCCAGTCTGAGTTGACGCTTTCAAATGTTCCATCAAAGAGCAACCCAACCAGTTCAGCGCGCGCATTGAGTGTCGCTGAACCGCTATTGCCGCCGGTCGAGTCCAGGTCGGAAAGGAAATTTACCGGCACGGAATTCAGACTATCCAGCGCATAGGGGCCGAAGTCACGGGCGTTAATCAATTCAAGCTGCCGAGCGGGAGAATTGAACGGATCCTCGCCTGTATCCTTGGCGGTAACTCCTTCCAGAGTAGTGAAAGGCAGATAGGCAAGCCCGTCACGCGGGCTTCCGCCGAGAACTGTCCCATAGGTGATGCGCAAAGTGCTGTTGGCGTCGGGATATGTGAGCTGACCGTGTTCACGCTGCCATTCGGTAATCGCTTCCATATAGGCGGGCCGCAGTGCGAGCGAGCGACCTTTGCGTTCTTCACTCTCTTCTTCCAGATTTCGGTCATATTCGTACATCGCAACGGTGAGTTGCATGAACGGGTCGTCGCTCGCTTCCAATTGCCCCACAGTGGTATCCATCAGCGACAAGCGTACGTTACCGTCTCCCAGCTTGGTGTTTGCATAATATTGTTCGACAATATTAGGAAACTCTTCCGGGTTGGTGTCGGCGGACAAGCCCAATGCGGAATCGAATTCCTTCACCCGTTCCGCTTGCGGCTGTTTCAAATAGCCTTTCAAGAACAACGCCCATTCCGCTTTATCGACAATCGGATCAAATCGCCGATCAATAACCTCCATTCTCTGTCGGAAAAAGGCCATGTCACGATCCTGATAGCCAGGCTCACGTTCTGAGTCCGCTTTTTCACGCTCCTTTGCCAGCCGGTAGAGTCTGCGAGCGGCCGAAAAAAGCTGCGGACGAGAGACATTATTGTACCAAAAATTACTCCGGGCAGCTTTTGCGGTTTCTTCCGAAAGCGCTTCTAGCAATGATATCGCTTCACCATATTCGGCACGCGCGCTGTTATCGGCGATCCAGTTAGCCAACTCGGCTTCCCGAGATCGACGACGATCAACCAACCCTACCCGACGAGCCCCTTCCATTTGGCCGCGAAGATTCTTCTCAAAATTGTTAAGTCCTGCCAAGCGCGATTCATATTTGACCCTTGCATCCGACCCTTCCGGAGCAGAGTCCTCAATCGCACCAATCCAGTCCTGTAACAAAACCGCGAAGGTCGGATAGGTCCAGTTAAATGTGTTTTCGACTTCGGCAAGCAACGTGTAGCGGTTGGTCGAGCCGGGATATCCGGCGGCCATAACAAAATCACCATCTTTTAGACCCGAAGCGCTCACCTTCAGATGGTGTTTGGGTTGGTAAGGAACATTTGCCTCGTCGAAATCCGCTGCGGATCCGTCTGGCGCGACATAGGCGCGGTAAAAAGCAAAATCACCTGTGTGACGCGGCCATTGCCAGTTATCGATATCGCCACCATATTTCCCGATCGCATCGGCTGGAGCGTAGACTAGGCGCACATCTCGAACTTCCAGGCGCTTCATGAGCTTATATTGCGCGCCTCCATAAAAGTTCGCGACCTGACAACGATATCCGGCATCTTTGTCACATTCAGCCATGATATCTTTGCTGCGTTGTTCAACTGCAGCAAAGCGTTCAAGCGGATCAAAATCGGTTGTCCCTGCCCGAATGCGGTCGGTAATATCGGTGACCTGCGTGGTAACATACACGCGGGAGCCCGGTGCGGCAGGAAGTTCATCAGTTTTTTTGGCTGCTAGAAAACCATCTTCCAGATAATTTTTATCAGCTGTTGAGTTATATTGCACCGAACCACGGGCACAGTGGTGATTGGTAACCACCAACCCTTCAGGCGAGACGAAACTGGCCGAACAATTGCCCAGCGATACGATGGCGCCCATGGGAAAACCAGTAAGGTCTGCCAGAGCATCGGGTGCAATATCTATCCCAGCTTCCTTAAGTTCGCCGCTCACTTGCTGAAGCTGATCCGGGGTAAACATCCCCTCTTTGGCCCAGCTGGGAGAAACCAAAAGTGGCATAAGAGCCAAACCAATCCCAACGTGTTTCGGTTTAATCAATGATCATCTCCCAAAGAATTCTAAACACTGCACGTCTTTACACAATGATATAATATATCATATTTTCTAAATGTCAGTCATAGTGAGTCAATCTACGGTTGAAAAGCTCTGAATTTCTGACCCTCTAAACACCATATAGATTAAGTATTTTTCTGTCGATCCTTTGCCTATTCAACCGCCTGTTGGCGCCACCTATATCAGTGATTTTCTCATTTGGTTGGTACAAATCAAGCAGCGCATTGGATGCGCAAAATCAACTTCTAGCTGGCTCCAGCAAAGTCGTTACAACTCCGCGAATTTCAGCAAGTCCCTTCATTCGTCCGATCGCAGAATAGCCAGGATTGCTATTACCGTTAATGTCACTCATCATCAGATGACCATGATCCGGGCGGATGAATATCTCCCGCTTCAGGCGCTGCTCGTTTTCAAGCAGATGCCGAATAACCCGTATCATATCGATATCACTTTCCAGGTGACTGGCTTCGAAAAAGGAACGCTGTTCCTGAGGGTCGCGGGTCACACCGCGCAGATGGGCAAAATGGATGCGCTCCGCATAATCGTGGGCCATTTGCGGTAGGTCGAAGTCACATAAGCGGTTTGCGATATCGAGTGCGCCGTCACCATAATTTCTGAGAATGGGTAATTCCATTGCTGAACCACTAACCCGCTGATGCCGGTAGGTTCATTGCTTGGGGCTGAAGGCTCTTACCTACTATAAACTGGCGGGTTTACTACAAAGATGAGACACTAAAAATTTTGCGCTTCGGACAAGTGGATGTGACAATGTCCTACCCTATTAGCCCTGCATTCCACGAACACTCGAGATACCATTCCCGCCGTTTGAACCAGAACATTCAACAAAAATGTCCAATTCGTGGTTTAAACTGTAGTCACTTAATATCTGCATGTTCGATGTCATAAGCAATTATCTTTTGGGCTTCTGAACGCGTGCTACGGGCCGTGTTTAGCCAATTAGCATTCAATATCTGTTACGGTAGAGCTTGTGAAACTATTGGAATAGTGCCGTTCGATTAATCTTTCGCGCGCTATTCCCTACCATTGACAGTTTTGCACATCTTGTCCGTTGCATGCACAACGCTTTGATTTGGCAATATGGTGCTGTGAGCCTTATCATTCCGGCTTTGCTGCACACAGCATCGGCGCCCCGAAATTTTTTTACAGGCATTGACAAGTTGAGGCCAAAAAGACAGGCTTTAGTATATCAATAGGGGGCTACATGCTATTTTCGACTATGATCGGTTCCGCGAACCATTTCACAAAGCTTATGCCGAGTAAGTTAACTTTCGTCTCAAGCCTCCGACTCCGCCCGGCGACTTCAATCACTTGATCGGCGCTGCATCTTACCAAACGAGGTCGTTGTGATGATAGCATACCGGCTTCTGGTTGTTACTTTTTTGGCCTGCCTCAACATGCCCGCTTTAGTATGGGATAGCTCATTTTCAGGCAAAGCGGCGCCAATCGATCTTGATGCCGCACATGCAAATCATGGTCTCAGCGGATGTTTGAAAGATCTTCCGGCCCCGCACCCAGGCAGACCTATCTTGGCCGGCATCAGTTCAACAGCTGGCCATTATTACGCGATGGCCTCGATGTTAATGTTCGCTAATTCATCAGGCCGTGCGGAGATTAAATACAACGAACTCGAAACGATAGACTATAGCAAAAGCGGGTGCGTTATTCTTAATATATCGACATCAGGATAACGCGCTCCAAGCCCAGACAGGACCTCCATAATGCAACATTCCAAAACAATGGCATTCCTCATATCTTTAATTACGGCAACCTTCTGCATGGCGAGCCCCGCCTCAGCGCAGGGAACGACCACTTATGAATATGACGCACTGGGGCGGCTGATTGGTACGACTACTAGCGGAGGAGCGAATGACGGCCTTGATAAAGTTTACGAATATGATGCAGCCGGAAACCGGAAGCGGGTTGAAGTGACGGGCAGTAGTGGCGCACCGGGTGGGCCAAGTCGTATTATTGTTCTGCCAATCAACGGATTTCTTGTGATCCCAATCAACGGATCTAGCTACTAATTTTCGGACAAGTAGGGGCAAGATTAGAATGAAAAAATCTATTTTGACTGCGCTAGCGGCCGGGGTATTGATTTTGCCTTCAAGCGCTAATGCAAACGCATTTTGCAGCGGCACGGTCACGCACACACTAACCTATGTGAATGGAGGTGTTATGATACGTAGCACTTGGCGCAATAACTGGACCCAAATCTGCAATGTGAAGGAAGAATGGAAAGGTGTCACACCTGAAGTCTGTTACATTTGGTTTTCTCATGCCAGCAGTGCGGTGACGGAAAACAAGCCGTTAACTGTTCATTACCTCGGACTGGATCAAGCTGAATGTGCAACGATGCCAACTTATGGTGGTGCTCCCGCTCCCTATTATGTGTTGCTCGGACAATGAGTAAAGGCCACCAAATACTACTTTCCGCGGCGTTACTATCTCTGTCCGCCACCGCATATGCAGCGGGTGGCTGGACCAATAATGTTGCACCGACGAAAATTGAAATCGTTCGATCTCAGGGCTTCATGATCTTGGGGGACTATGGTGATCCCGGAGCGACACCATGTGCTACCTCAAGTGGAATTTGGGTCCTCATAGAACATTCGCAATATAAGGAATTGTTGTCGACGGCATTAACTGCGGTCACGGGGCAGCTAAAATTGCAGGCTTATGTCCATAGTTGCACGGCAATTGGCTGGCACGGCGGCGATTGGAATACGCTTTCCAACAGCGGCGCGATTTATATTTCTAGATAAAATGAGGAAAGTTTAGCATGAAAACAGTTTTGAAATTTCTACTGGGGGTCTTGGCATTCGGAGCGGTGTCGAGCATTGCAAATGCACAATCCTTTAGCTGTGCGGTATCAAGTGGCACTCCCTATTGTAGTTATACCGGAAAACTCAGCCGCGTTTATATAAATGAAGGCAACATGATGCTTTTCTATTTGGAGCAGGCTGCGGACATCGCTGTGCCCGCTTCGGTTGGATATACCGGTGTCACCAAGGGAACGGCGGTGTCTTATAACGCGGCGGTGAATCCAATCTTTGCTGAATATTTTTACTCAACTGCACTCACAGCATTGGCAGCCGACAAAACGGTCGGAATACAAATGCGCCAGACGGTTGGCGGATACATGAAGGTCGACCGAATTTGGCTCTATAAATGAGAAGTGGGGCATCAAGGCATTGCCTAAATTAGAAATAGAATAGTTCACATTTTGAATACTGGAAAGCAGGATAATGCTATGAAACGAATGCAAATAGACGAACCAAAAACGCTGTTGCCTCGTTCTCACATTCTGAAAGCTATGTTACTATCAACAGTTGCAATGCTTCAGACGCCTGAGACGGCGAACGCCGAGCTTCCGTCGGTTCGAGCGAGGCACGGCTCGCCTATTACTCCATCCGCGGCTTGGCAGTATTTTGGTAATGGTACTATCAATACTTCAACCACTTATGCATGGACGCAACGACCCGACGAGATAAAGGCGCTGGCCAGAAGTTTAGGAGCAGGACGTTTGTCCGCGTCAGAGTATGCAGATGCGGTCAACCGCTACATTCAATCCAACGTGAATGTAGAAATGCGCTTCGGTTTGTCTAAGGGCGGGCTAGGTGCAGTTGTAGATCAATCGGGTACTCCCTTTGATCAGGCTCATCTGATGATTGAACTGCTTCGAGAGGGAAACGTTGCAGCGAGCTACAATGTTGGAATAGCGACAATGACCGCAGATCAGTTTGGTCGCTGGTCAGGATTGGTCAAACCGACTTCCGCCGATTCCACGAATCTGATTTCTTCATTTACTGTTGATGCGCGTGCCGCTTGCGAAGTCCTAGCGGATGGAGGAATACCAGCAACAATCGGATCCCCAAGTGGATGCGCTTCCGTTTCGGGAAACTTGAGTGCAGTTTCTTTCGGCCATGTCTGGGTTTCAGCAAATGGGAGACAATATGATCCATCATACAAAATCCATGATTTATGGCAGCAAGACAATGCGCTGATTACAACAACATGTGGCGGGGCGGACTGTGGAAGTACTTTAACCGCTGCAGTCCAATCAGGCGCGTCACTTTCATCCAATTATCTTGAAAACCCCAACTTCAATGCTTTGGTAGCGTCGATGAAAACACAAGCTCAAGCGGCTGAGCATCGGATTCGCACGCTTTCCAGTACTCAAGTCTCGCACATCACTCGCGAACAATTTACCGGCGGTAGAAAAATACGACCCAACGTAGAAGGTTACACCTCACTGCCATATTCTGCCGTCGCACAATATACCTGGACCGGCGATATTCCAGATCAGTTTCGAACAAAAGCAACTGTAGCGGTGCCAGGTGCTTTTACGAAAATGGTCTATCTAGACGAAATTGCCGGCCGCCGTTTGGCACTTGTAACCGGTGCCGAACTTGAGGCCAGCTATCCAAATAATTCAGACGGGACGAAGCCGGTAGCGGGTTTCACCTTGCTGCTTGAGCAGTTACGGCTTGCCCAGGGCACAGTGCCCCGGAATGTCAACGCACCGGAACTGCCGATACAAATAGCTCTGGACCACCCATATCCCAATATAGAACTCGGATCTGGCGCGCCAAATGGAAGCTATCAGGATGACTTTGAATCACTGAGCTCGCGACTAAATATCTATGTAAAGAAGGGCAATCAAGGAGGTACGCAAGCATACAGTCTGATTTTACAGGCGGGGAAAGCAAGCCCTGCTTCTGTCGCGTTCACAACCGATTTAATAAAGGCTCCGCTCCGAATATCCCCGCCTGCAGGTGCTGAAAAATGGGGTCCAGCGGACAAAGGCATTCCTGCCTGTGGCACAACAAATCCGTTTAGAGCGCAGTCAGCCTATGGTTCGCGGTTCGCGTCCGAATTCTCGCAGGCCACCGCTTTAGCCAGCGATATCAATTTTATTAGGTCTGAGATACACCATTCGATTGGCTATTTTGCGGACACTTCGGCCTTTACTCCGCCTTCAGATCCAAACATTCCCAATGCCTATGCAGGTCAGCTGAAATCGACAAATATTGTCAGCGGCATTTCGATGAGCTCCGCCTATTTTGACAAGACGGCTGAGCGCGGCGCATCAGGAGCTATCGGAGCCCTTTTCGCTTCTATTGAAGGAAGTGCTATTGAGCAGATGGAAGCGTTATGGACATCAGGTACTGCTGGAGATTCACTTAAACTCAGAGCACAGTCTGGTGGACGTTTTTATATTGCAAACGCCACAACTTGGAATTCAGTGGAATCACAACTTACCGGATACAGCAGTGATCTGAAAAATTTTGTCGGCCAGTATATCGCAAATGGCTACACAATCCTTATTCCGCAGAACGCGTCGTTGACCGGAACCATCAATGGTTACAATTTTTCCGATCCTCGATCTGGTTTCTTCGCTTGGAAAGCGGGGATGACAAGAATTGCCGCAATAGATTTTTTATTGGGCAAGGGAGCGGGTTCTTCTCAAAATCTCGACCCCGTGAAATTGGTTGACCAAGCCATAAAAGCACCAACTTCAAAACGTGTCGCGCTATTTACGCCTGATCTCGATGCTACTACAGGTCGAGTCAATATCAGCTTTCCTGCCGACATCACTGCTGGTTCCGGCGAATTTCCTCATAGCTTGAGCATCAAACGTAGCTATTCTAGCGATTCTCACGGCCCTGAGGCCTGCATCCGCAAGGATATTGGTGGCGGAATGCTTGGAATCACCAACTATTGGATTTATGCGGAACCGAGCACTGATAGCATGTATTCAGCCCCGGGCTGGCGAACGAACTGGAACTGGGAAGCAGAAATAACTTCCGACATTGATCGCGCTTTTGGATCACTTAGCGCACTGGACGCCGCACCCAGAATTTCAGCTGTACTTGGCCTGTCTCACTTGGCGCGCTCGACTGCCCCCTCCATTGGTAGCCAGTTGGCGCTAGCGCTTGGTGCAGAGGCACTCTCGGATCAACTGGAGTTAAATGCGGTTCGAGTGAGCCAAGGTGACAGTTCATCCTTATTTTTGAAAGCGGCTGACGGTATCAGCTATTTGGCGGAACCTTGGTCATCGGAACAACTGATAAAGACTGGGCCAGAACCTTTGAAAGATGCGTGGCTTGATTTAAATTTTTATGATTTCGGTGGCATAGGATTCCAGCACATTGGTTCTGATGGCGCGACGACAACCTACCAACAGTTCGGCGGAAAAACCCCTACGAAAGGCGGTATTGCATTTGGAGGTTTCGGCGGCACGTCGCCTGATGCCCCCTCGGGCGCAACATTTATCGGATCAAATGTCGAGGCGAATCGATTCAAGGCAACATCTTGGCAAAAGGCTGGAGACCCTAAAGTAACTTTTACTCTCACAGCGACGGTTCCTCCTTCTGCAACAGACCTTTCTAGCGGAAACACCAATTGGCAGCAGGGCGGAACAATTACCGAAATTAAGAATAGCTTGGGTCGCACTTTGTCCAAGCCCATATATCCGTTCCCCCCGGAGATTCAGGATGAGATAGACCAGAACGGAATTGGGCAATACTGGCTAACGGATGATGGCAAATTTGCTGGTTATCAATCAGGCTTGCTGACCGGCTATCTTGGCCTAGCTCCGCCCACGAACGTGCCATATCCCACCGTTTCCCTCGATAAGGTGTTGACGGCTAGAAAGGTCCGGCAGGAATTTACTTATGATGCATACGATCCATCTACCAGCCATATGTTCGGTCTTGAAACGATCCGGACAGAAACCAACACTGGCTTACCGGACCTGAAAATAAAATATAATGATCTGGGTCGTGTAGAATATTCTGAAGATGCTCTGGGTCGTCGTTCAGAGCTTTATGCTGCCTCGCTCTTCGGTGAAGCTACCAAATTCGGAGATTTGGTCGATCCATTGGGCAACAAAAGCGAAATTGTCGGGAATCAGTTCGGCAAAATCATTCAATCCTCAGATCCATTGAATAGGGTGACAAAGTCGTCTTTTACTAACACTGGCCAACAATTAAGCTCGACCAATCCGGAGGGCGTAACCGTCACCTCGAAATACGATCTTCGTGGCAATAAAATCGAAGAGCGTATAATCGCAAAGCCAGGATCCGGACTGGCAGATTTGGTTACGCAATGGGCCTATCTAGAAGCTCCAACGGTCACGGAATGTGTCACTCAACTGACCTGTAACAAGCCCGCATATATAATAGACCCGAATGGCAATCGGGTCGACATGACATGGTCCTCCGTCCATGGCGGCATTTTGACTAAAAAGTCAGGTCTAACTAGTAACGGAACTTGTGGCATCACAGCCAACGAATGTCCGGAAACGACTTATACCTATTCCAGCTTCACTGGCGTAGACGGTACGACATTTTATCTGCCAGCTAGCATAGTCGAGAAGATTGATGCCAGCCGCTCGGTGACCACAAGGTTCGAATATGATACGAGCAACAAATATGTCCTCAGATCCAAAATCGTTGATGGCAACGGCCAATCACTGAGGACCTGTTACCAATTTGATGCCGGCGGAAATCCAGTGAGTGTAACCGAACCGAATGCCGGCTTGACGGCTTGCCCTTCCGGATCGGCAACTCCTACTCCTACTCCTACTCCTACTCCACCGCCTATCGATGAGTGTCCTCCAGGAGGCTTGCCATGCCAATAATCAGTTCAGCAACCGGAGCCACGAAGCAACAAACGCAAAAATTTGTTTATAAAACGAGGACCGGACATGGATTGACCACGGCGGCATTTTTCGGATTGGCCATCGGCTTTCTGGTACAACCCAATTCAGTTTCGGCGCAAACCGGCGGTGCCTTTGAAACCAGCTATTACTGGGACGCGACGCGCCTGGTTGGTTCGGTCGCTCCTGATCCTGATGAATCGGCCCCGCTTCTCCGTCCCGCTACCCGCTATGTTTATGATGCAGATGGGCAATTGATCCGAACGGAGACGGGCACCGCAACCGGCGTTTCTCGCGCTGAGTTCAACGCGATGACCATACTGCAGAAAACCGAATTCGCCTATGACCCTGTCGGCAACAAAACTAGGCTGACGGTTTCGGGCCGAAACACCGGGTCATCCGCTTGGACGATCAACAGTGTGACGCAATATAGTTATGACGATAACGATCGATTGGTCTGCACTGCAGTCCGCATGAACCCTGCCCAATTTAACAGCCTACCAACCGATGCTTGTATCCATGATACACCGGGTGCAGACGGCCCAGATCGGATTACCCAAAATGTCTATGATGCCGCCGGGCAAGTGCTGCAGATACGTCGCGCAGTGGGCACGCCGCTAGAACAAGGGGAAGTGACCTATAGTTATAGTGACAACGGCAAGCAGCAGCTTGTAATCGACGCCAATGGCAACAAGGCGGAGCAGATTTATGATGGCTTCGACCGTCTCTCCCGCTGGTCCTTTCCGTCCACAACCGCTCCAACGGCTTATAATGATGCAACTCCGGTCACAGCATTGGCCAGCGCGGGTGCCGTTAGCAGCTCCGACTATGAAGCCTACACCTATGACAAGAACAACAATCGCCTGACGCTGCGCAAGCGCGATGCCAACATCATAAACTATACTTATGACCGCTTAAATCGTATGACTCTCAAAAATATTCCTGGCAGCAGCACAGCCGATGTCTATTATGGCTATGATCGCCGCGATCTTCAGATGTATGCGCGCTTTGCAAGCACGACCGGACAGGGCATTACCACTGCTTATGATGATTTTGGCCGACCTATTAGCTCAAGCATCAATATGGGCGGAACCAGCCGGACGCTAAGCTATCAATATGATGCCAACGGCAATCGCACCCGCATCGCTCATCCAGATTCTAGCGCCAACTATTTCACCTATGACTATGACGACCTAAATCGGTTGATTGCGGTCAAGGAAAAAGGATCTACGACGCTTAAAACATACAGTTATGATCAAAATGGTCGTAGGAATGGCGAGCAAGACGCGGGCGGCACCGTCGCCAGCAGCAGTTATGATTATGACACCGCAGGACGTTTGGATCAGATGGTCCGTAATCTTGCTGGTACCATCAATGACGTGACCTTTGATTTTACCTATAATCCAGCCAGCCAGATCAAAAGTCGCACCCTTAGTAATAGTCTATATGTCTCGACCGCCCATTACAATATTGATCGTGGCTACACCATCAAT
This sequence comes from Parasphingorhabdus sp., assembly GCF_039939955.1. Taxonomy (GTDB): domain Bacteria; phylum Pseudomonadota; class Alphaproteobacteria; order Sphingomonadales; family Sphingomonadaceae; genus Parasphingorhabdus. Next base: position 53,230 of record NZ_JBDVHS010000004.1, read on the forward strand.
GGCCTTAACCAATATACCGCCACCTCTACGGGAGCCGGTTTTGGTTATGACGAAAACGGCAATCTGACCACCGATGGCGATGTCGACTTTACCTATGATGTGGAAAACCGCTTGATAGGAGCCTCGGGCGATAAGACAGCAACGATGGTGTATGATCCTAATGGTCGACTGTTCCGGACGATCGGAAATAGCGCTGCGACTACCACAACATTTCTTTATGACGGCGATGCGCTAGTCGCGGAATATGACGATTCAGGTGTCTTAAGACACCGCTACGTCCATGGCAGCGGTGTTGATGATCCGATCATCTGGTATAATGGCGCCACCGTCGGTGCCGCTACACGCCGCCATCTGCAGGCCAATTGGCAAGGTAGCATTATTGCGGTGCAAGACTCCGCAGGTGCGATGGTGCAGGCCAATGGCTATGATGCTTATGGCATCCCAAATGAGACCAATCTGGGACGGTTCCAGTATACCGGCCAGATCATGATCCCTGAGCTTGGTATCTATCACTATAAAGCGCGGGCTTACTCGCCTTATCTGGGAAGGTTCCTGCAGACTGATCCTATTGGGTATGAGGATCAGTTTAATCTCTATGCTTATGTCGGGAATGATCCGATGAATGCGGTGGATCCGGATGGGAGGCAGATGGCAAAAGGCGTAGATATGGCTCTTAAGGAATTCGCAAAAATTCAAAGGCAAGTGGAAGCATCAACTCAAACTAAAGTTGGTCCGGTTACAATAAGAGGAGGGACGCGTGCAGATCGGAAACGATACGAACAGGCAGTAAAAATTGTTTTTGCGACAACGCGAGGGGCCGAAATGAAAGCGGCAGCTTTGAAAAGTCCAGAGACGGAAACGTTAACAATATCTCCCGAAACAGGGATCGTGAGCGGCAACCCGGCTAACGGCGAGACAATTATCGACCCCAGTAGAACGCTTCGCGCCAACACAGAAAAAGGTGTTGAGACGCCAAGTGATGCGGCTGTGGTCGGTCATGAATTTGGGCACGCAATTATGAAAGTAAGAGACGAGACGAGAAACATCAACGAAAACGAAAACCCAATTAGAGAAGAGTTGAGAGAACCCTTAAGAACCGATCACAGAAACCCAGAAAACCGATAGGCGAGTAAAATGCAAAAAAGTATAATTGTTGTCGGATTCTTTCTTTTTTCATGCACGCAGGCACCTCCATCCGATGGTCTTGGTGAAGATTCAATCGATTGTACTGCTTTTTTGCCGCAGATTGAAAACAAAATTCCTGCGAATGAGGCCCAATCGAATTGGGAATTAGGAAACAAGAAATTCCTTGGCATAGATGACTATTCTTTGTCGTTTCCTGGATTAGATGAAATGGACCTAGACAAAAGAGAAAACTACCTCAATTTGAACGGATATAGCGTGATTGAAGGCACAAGTGATGTAATAACGAGTGAAGACTGTTTGCTATTTCAACAACAAGCATTCGCATATGCGAAGCAATATAATCTGGAAATAATCAGGCTTTCAGTCGGACCACGGTAACAGGTGCAACAATCCCCAATTTCACCTCCCAAAAACAGTGTCCTACACCCAAGCCCATAGCTTTTTGTTTCTCCCGATCCTGCGGCAAACTCAGGAAAGGCACTTGGAAAGTTTGAACAACGATTACGGTGACAGTTTACTTAATCCCCAAATAGCGCAGGCCATGTTGGTTGTTGGCCGTTACTGACAAGTCCTTCCCATTTACCGCACGGCAGCTGCTGACTAGTCTTAAGTGATGGCTCGGCTTCCCCGTCATGTGACCCAGAGAGGCAACCGTCGCCTGCCAACATTCTTCCACGATGACGACTATGCGCTCTACAAATATTTGCTGAGCGAGGCCGCGGGGAAGGCGGGGTCGGATATCTGGCGCTATTGCCTGATGCCCAACCATGTTCATATCATCATTATGCCCAGCCATGAAGACGGGTTGCGCGCGACCTTCGCCGATGCACACCGGCGCTATACCGAATATATCAAAGCCACGATGAGGTCTGCGTGCAGCAATCCCGCCGTTTGGCTCGAATGAAATTGGCTGTTAGGATGGCTGCTTGCCAAAAGGGACTGGCGACGATAACTATCAGTACAGCGTTACAACAACGGATAGCAGCGACATCTATACAGGGGATCAGCAATATGAAATTTTTTAGGATGTTCATTTTGATGTTGTTGACTAGCATTGGTCTTTCTTCAGCAGCGAATGCCGGTGGTGTGCTGCAACCACCCCAGATTATCACTCATGTTTCGTTTCAGCAAAATGGGTTCATTATCTATGCAGACGGTTGGCCAAACCCCAATAACTGCGACACTGCTGCTGGTGTAATGTTGCTGGCAACAGATTCAAATTATGACAAAGCCTTTGCATTGCTTTTGACAGCCTACTCCACCGGCAAGAAAGTCTCTGGTTACTCTGACGGCTGCACTTTGCATGACGGGGTCAGTTATAACAGTATCCGTGGCTCCAAATATCTGGTGGTGAGGTAATCCACTGGTTCGTTGACGCTAGAACAACCGCAGACGTCTCCCGATGTTTCCCGCCAATCCACCATCAAAAGGCGATCAGGTCCAGGCGACAATATTTTCCTGCTGAGCCACTCCAGAGCTGATCGTTATGCGCCATCACAATAACGGGCCGGTTCGCGAGACTGGCACTCATTGCGATGGCGAAGTTTTGTTCAAAACCATCATCGGTCGGCCGCAGCCAATAGCCTGCTTCACAACCGGAAATATCACTATCAGTGGTAATAATCACATCGCCACCACCATAATCCGAGTAGGAAAATAATCCGGTGATTGTAACCTTGTTAGTAGTTGAGCCGACTATGGCGGCATGCGCTGAGGCTAGAATGAAGGCAAAAAAGCAGTGATTGGGATGATATATTTTGCCATCGAATTGATCTCTTTTTCTACCGCATCCAATGATGGTGATTAGCAACCTAGCCAATCCGATGTATTCGAATGTATCCGTCAGCGCAACTTCCATTGCCATCGAAACCGATATTGATCGGGGTGCCCGATGCAAAGGCCAGCATTGCTCGTGAGTACATTCGGTCTATCTGGTCTGACGGCAATGTTGAATCAATCGCGAAGAAAGAAGCGCTGCACGGATGAGCGCTCCATATGGATTGATTCTCCAATTCAATCAGAATTAAATTCGTGCCAGCATATGTCAGTATTTGGGTTATCTTGGAACTGGTGTTGGATGTATAAACAGCGCCTGCTTCCTCAGATCCGCCTATAGAAATCGCGAATAGCGCTACCAGACCTATGCCATATCTTAATCGTCTCATTTTTGCTTCCTTTCGTATATTGTCAGCAGCAATTTCTTCATGTTCTTTTTCAGTCCTATTAACCTCAGTGAACGTTGTTGCTTCATTAAACTTCACACCCTCCTCGATCTGACCAGTCCAGCACGCTATGAGAACGACCAATTAGCCCACTGATCCGAATGATAGCGATCAGCGGCGATGCCCGGTCTGCCTGTATCGCAAGCCGCAATGCTGTTCCCGGCCTAGCCTGAGCTTCGGTTGGCAAGTTTGGTTGGCCCATGGCCTTGGCGAGATCAGGGTCCATTTGGCCTTGGATGGGCTGACCAAGGCCTGAAAAGGTCGTAAAATATTTATGCGGACAGAACCCGCTACCGACCGCTATACCGACTTGATGCATTAAGGCTGCCACATCGGCAGGAGACTGGAACAATCGGTTCGCGCTTCGCTCGCCTGCTACAATTGCCAAAAATTTCTGCCGCTGAGACCCGGATATACCAAAACCTCTCAGCGCTCTTTCCATCAAAGCCGGGTCGGCCTGATTGACGTCAATTTTCCCGCTTTCACTACTGACACGCACCTGCATTGCGATGCCGTTAATCGTGTAACTGGTCTCGGTCGGCAGACGCGCCAACTCGCTCCGCGGACCGTTGAACAACAAATCCGCTACCACGGTTTCAAGCGCGCTTTCCTGGGCATATTTGATTTGGATCTGCTCTCTTTCAAACGACAGTTCCTCGGATTTTCGAAGGTTGTGGATCATGATGACCGCGACAATCGAGGCCCCTAGCAACAGCATCCAAACCGCAGTGATCAATATATAACCACGCTCGCCGGACTTTATGTAAAGCTGCCGTTTTGATAGCTCGGTATTTCTATGGTCTGGGAAGCCGTGCACCAACTTCTCCAGCTACCGCTTGATCAACCAACGGCCTAGTCAGGTCTAGGCCATCAATCAACGCTTCTACAATATCCTTTGTTTCCTCCGGTGAGCGGATCACAGTCGGTGTGATCAAGATGATCAATTCCGTACGCGACCCGGTATCTACCTTTCGCCCAAACAAACCGCCAATGACGGGTATCTGGCTAAGCAACGGAATGCCAGATTTGATTCGCGTCTGGCGATTGCGGATTAGTCCGCCCAAGGCGATCATTTGCCCCGAGCGTGTGGCGACGGTACTGGCAAGGCGGCGCTGCTGAATCGTCGGAGAGTTAATACCAGATGTCGATGTTTCGGCGACGTCGCTGACCTCCTGGGAGATGTCGAGGATAATTGTCCCGCTGTCATTGACCCTCGGTGTGACCTGCAAGATCACTCCGGTATCGCGTAGCTCGATGTTGTTGATGATAGGCGCGCCGGGCGATACAACGCCTTGTGATTGTTGGGTCACTATGGGCACCTGATCGCCGACCTGTAGCGTGGCTGGCTCATTGTTTAGCGTCAAAATTTTCGGTGCCGATAAAACCCGTACATTTGTTTTCGATTGCAGTGTATTGAGTACAGCAGATGCGGTTGATCCGATCACAGATACAGAAAACCCGGGAAAGCTAGGAGATGGAGTACCGCCAGTCGTTCCGCTGCTCGTGATTGTATTGGAACCATTTGAGCCTGAGCGAAAAACTGAAAAGTCCACGCCGAAACGAAGATCGTCGGAAAGGGTAACTTCGGCCAACGTCGCTTCAATAAGAACTTGCGCTACCGGTTGATCAAGCTTTTCCAAAGCATCACGTAGAAAACCATATTCTTCGCCATTCGCGTAGATCAGCAAGCTATTGTTATGGGCATTCGGAACGATCCGTAATCCGCGAGAGGAGAAGGCGGACGTACTTTGACTGACCGACGCATTTTGATCTTGTTCACCCTCGCCTTGCGTAGCGCCTCCTGAACCACCCACATTTACCGTCGACGTTTCAGGGCTCGGCCCGGTGCTCCCTCCACCACTTCCGAGAACAAGTTGCAACGAAGCTGCGATTTCGGCAGCACGACTATTCTGTACTGCATAACTATAGAGTTTCCGCTTCCCCGATCCACCAGCATCAAGCCGTCTGATCCAAGGCTCGATGCGTGTTAGGTCAGTGCGGCTGCTGGCAATTCCTAATACAGAACGCAAGCGCGGTAACGGAACCAGCCTTATACGCGAGCCGATAATGTCAAAAGGCGGCTCGAAAATCTTGTCGAGCTCTGCAACAACCGTATCAGCATCAACGTTTTCGAGCCTATAGATTTCAAAATTCATCTCCGCCAAGGTATCGACATCAAAACGTGATACGAGTTTTTTTGCGGCATCGCGTTCGCTGGCACTCCCTGCGATCAAAAGCTGATTACGTCCATCATTGGAGGGTTCAACAATCTTGCCACCTAAAAACCCCTCGATGAGTTTTGCGATTTCGTCAGCGCTGCCATATAGTAAAGTGACTACTTCAGTCGTAAAGCCGGGCGCCGAAGGTGCGAAGCGCCTTGGCTGTTCGATCGAAGCATCAATCGGAAGATTGCCTGCCGAAGTAATGCGAGATGTATCTATAGGTGCCACGCTTCTTGCTTTTGAACGGTTCACTACCCGATATGTGTCGCCCTGTTTGATTATCACGGCATCAATGCTGGTAAGGGCCTCTTCCAGCAGCGGTATTAAAGATGCTTCCGTTACAGGCTTGACAGTACGTAAGGTAATGTTGCCAGAAACATCGCCGTCAACCGAATAACTTACCCTCAGCATCGAACCCATTACAGCTTCAACCACTCGTTTTACGTCCGCTTCGACAAAAGCCAATGAGTAACCATTGGTTTCGTCATATTGTATGCGCGTACTTTTTGGCGTTTGCGCGACCGCTGGCCCGACTGCGACAATTGTGCACAGCAGGGCCGCGCTCAACCTTAGAGCATACCCCTTCCGGATGACTTTTGATTGATCGCCACTATATTTATAAAAAATCAATTCGGCTCTCCATCTGATATAAAATTGTCTTGAATATTTGATACGGCAACAGGCGAGTTGGAGGGACCTCCGATGGCTTTGTTGCCATAGTAGAGGTCAATGGTCCTCTGCTGACCTGCGTTCGCAAATGTCGCGTCATTTTTTCCAACCTTGATGAGCCGCCAGCCATCACTGCTATCGCCTGCGCTTAAGGTTTTGGTTTCACCGTCATGTGTTTTCACAATTGCAACGGCTTTGCCGCGCCTTTTCGATACTAAGCCTACCAGCGTAGGAATTGGACTGACTGGTTGAGCGATCTCGATTTCTTGTGGTTCTTGTCCAATCACTTCGTCAGCAAAGGCTAGGGGCGCGCGTTCTGCATTGAATATTGGTTTTGCTAAAAATGTATCGACCGCACCGATCTCTTGGATTTGCACCTGAGTAATCAAAAGGGGTTGCGGCTCAGATATGTGGTCCGGCTCGCCTGTGAGCAACCACCATGGCACGACGATCATCGATACAGCAATGGATGCTAACCAAATCCACTCGGACTTTATCTGAGCTGTCATAGCTTAATCCAGGCACCCACGGCCTGTCCTGAAAATTGAACATTCGGGTCACCCGCGTCACCCGCGGTAATCTGCCAGCTGCGAAACCGGATCATCGGCGACCCAAGTTCTGCTTGATTGATGAACCGAGCCACTGAAACCTCTTCACCGATCAGCGCCAGATCAAATGCCAGCATTTTATCCCCTTTTTGACCCGGGCGAGCGGTAATACTGGCAACCTGAAGCCCATTTTGGATTGCTAAACCAGATATAATGGCTTCAAATCCAGCAGCCGCCTCTTCCCGGGTTTTTGAGCCAAAGATAACATCCGCAGGCAATACCTCTGCCCTTTCTGGTTCTGGCCGCGCTTGCAATTTTTCTAACCGTACACGCTGAAAACGGACATCTTCCAATTCAGTGAGACTGCTTTCCATTTGTGCCACAATGGGTGAGAGGATCATCGTCCACACTAAAAGGAGCGCGAGCATCAAGAAGCCAAGCGCGAATAACCTCTGCGTGAGCGGCGAGAATTGAGAAATGAATGCCATCATCGCGATGTCCTGTAACGAATACGAGAGCGCAGACTTTCGCTTTCCAATTCTTCTGCCAGCTCTAGCCGCGATAGAATTGGTATTTGCTTAAGCGCTGATTCCGCTTTTTCGCGGTCCCGCATGTCGGCCACAAACTCAAAGCTCCCATCTGGTTGCTGGGCAGCAGAAACAGTCCAATCCGTTTCTGGGAGACTTCGTGCAAGACTCTCCAACCTGTTGCTTGCACTTGGCATATTCAACAGAGGAGAGGCGGCGCGCCGGATCATTTCTTCCCGGGCAATGGTTTTTTCGACGGCAAAGCGGGGCGCAAGTTCTTGTCTTAAACTTTCAGCACGGTCGTTTTCTATCGAAGTCATCATCTTGGCGCCACCTATGGTCAGCGCCGGTATCATGGCCAGCATCGCCGCGATCAGGATCGCAAATTGCATTTTGCGCTCTTCTAACGGCTTGTGCGATATCTCTAGCGGTCTCCGAAGGGTTAGTACTTTGCCTTCGAGGCGCACGCAAAAGGCAGGCGGCATAAGATCATGCTGTGCGAACAGGCTTTCAAGGACATCTAGCCGCGCGCATTTTGCCATCACCAGCACCAGTTGAATATGAGCAGCGTCGCGGCTCAGCTCGATAAAATCCCACTCGAGCAAATACGGATCCAACGGCACCAAGCTTGGCAATTGCAACTCTAGCGCGGAACGAATCTGCCCGCCCCCCACGCGAGGGAGTTTAACCGGAACCACCAGTAAGTCGTGTTCACCCAGGAACAAACGGGCTTTCCGAACATCTGATAACGCCGCGACTTGCTTCCAGCTCTCGGCAGGAAGATTTTCTAACGCATATGCTTCGCGCAATTTTCGACCGGAGCCGTTATCCACTGACTCTACGAGGGTTTCCTCAGGCAATATAAACAGATCCAACCTGTTTCGCTCAGTTGCTCCTCCTCTCCAACGTTCAGGAAGGATTGAACACAGTTGATCGCTCCACCAGGCCCAGAAAGCAAAGACCGCTTGACCGGCTATTGCGGCTTTGCCCTTCATGTTCGGCACTGCTGAGAAATAAGATCAAACACGCAAGCGCCAAGAGCATTTACATGGGGATGAACGACTATGATTTGCGGCTCAGACCCACTAGAATCATCAACTGCTATTTCGATTTTCTTTAGAAATATGAGTTCCACATTCGCGCTTTGATCCACTGCGTAATGGAATACTATCTCTTCCATCTCCGACAAAAGAACGGTTTCCGATATTTCCTGCCCCGGAAAATCCAATTTCAGACTTTCTCCTTGCGCGTCCCGCTCCACTACTAGCCGCGCATCGATATACCCGCTCTGGCCAATTGAAAGGGGCGCGCGCATTTGAAACTCTAGAATTCGGGGAGAGCGTAAAAGCGGTCTGGACGACGCATCTGAAAAGCGCCCGTCCGCAAGGAGATCATCAAGCAAGTTAGCGACTATCGATGTTTGAAAGTCTCGATCAGACTGTTCTGTCACCTTCAAATCATTGCTTAATCCTGCGATTACCCAACTTATAGACCCAAGCAGCAGGCCACCTACAACGAGTGCCACAAGCGTTTCAACAAGAGTGAAGCCTTTTTCATTCATTGCAAAGTCAAATTTTTGAGATAGCGTTTTTGCAGCGTGACTAGCGCTGGTTTATCTTGATTCCCAGCGCTTATACTGACTTCAACTAGCACGAAGGCCCCTCTCGGATCACGGGCAATTTCCGTTTCCTGTAACTGCCAAGTCAAATGATTCTCAGTTCCATCGAGCCGCGAGGGAACTCCAGATATATCACGTAGATCGTCAATGTGAGATTTCGCTATGGCGAGGGCTTGGCCATGCAATATCTGGGTTACCTGCCTAGACTTTGCAGTCACCGCTCCATCCATAAGGATCGTGACCAAAAAGGATGTGACAATTAGCGCAACAAGCACCTCAATGAGTGTAAAGCCGTTTTCAGATTGCATTTTCATTGGGTGATGCGCCCATCGATCCAGCGGACTGTGAATAGCTGTGTCTCGGCTTGTAATATAACACCGCCATTGCTCGATCCATCCGCATGAAAGATCAAGCTCTTAGAAGCGCCCCCAATAGTCGGACGCAGGTCGAGGGCGTAGTCGGCAACGATCACTTCCTGGACTGCGGCAGACGAAATTGCTTGCTGTCGCGCAGAAGCTATCGCGCTTTCCAATTTCGCAAGATCGCCTTTTGCGGTCGCGCCGGTGCTACTGCCACTAGCACCAACAAACAGCACTGCCGCAAGCGACATAATCGCCAGCACAACCAGGAGTTCGACCAAGGTAAAGCCATACTCGCCGTCCGTCTTTTCGGTATATTGATCGGCTTTAAGGAATTGCGACATGATCAGCATTCTCGCCAGTGCCTCCTTCCTTGTTATCGGCGCCATAGGTGATCAGTTCAAAGGGCTGCCCTTCAGCGGGCGAGCGGTAGATGAAGTCAAAGCCCCACGGGTCTTTCAGCTGTCGCTCCTGACGAACATAAGGGCCATTCCACGCCGGATCAGGATTGGTCATGCTCCACAACACTTGTATACCTTGTTCGGTCGTAGGGAACGCGCCGGTGTCCAACTCAAAATAGCGCAAGCTCGCCGATAGTGTGTCCAATTGAATTTTGACAGCTTTTGATTTCGCGCTTCCTAGCAGATTTGTGATTTGCGGAATTGCTACTGCAGCAATCAATCCAATCACAACTAAAACCACCAGCATTTCCATCAACGTAAAGCCGTTTTCCCGCTGCAGATTAATTTTCCCCTTTGAGGTGCCACCTTTTTTGTGTTTGTCCATTATCACCCTACAAAATCTCCTAAAGCAAATATGCCCAGCATGACACCAGCGACTAACATCGCAACCATTCCGCCGAGCACAATGATTGCTATTGGATTAACCAGCGATACGATCCGTTCAATCCGCGCTGCCGCGGCCTCGCTTATGATTTCAGAAGCATGCCCGCACGTTTCACCTAACTTGCCAGTGCGCTCACCAACTTCGATCAAGCGGCTAGCCGTGTGGGGAAAAACTGTAGTTTTTTCCAAAGCGAATGACATACGACTACCTTCACGGATTTGCGTTTCCACTTTCAACAGTTCTATTTGCCAACGTCTACTAGAAAGTGTTTCGCGTGCGAGTGGCAGCGCTTGGACCACGGTCAATCCATTGCCTATCAGCGTGGCCAATATTCCAGTAAACTGACCAGCGAGATATTGATTACGCAATTGCATGCCGGGAAAGTAGTGCGCTGCGGACGAAAGTATTTTTTGCAATGCAGCAGATTTTAACAGCAGCCACACTATAAGGATGATAATCAACCCGGCGGCCATGATCATCAGTCCGTAGTTTCGGACAAAACCGGATAGCAACAGCACGAAATTAGTCAGCGCAGGTAGCTTGTCTTCATTACCGGTAAAGATAGGTTCGAATTGTGGTACGACATTTGTCAACACAATGAACAATGCAATCATGGTAGCGATCAGCACTGCTACAGGATACGTAAGAGCAGTAGTTAGTTTGCGCCTTGTTTCCGTTGCCTTGGTCATACGCTGTGCGACAGAAGTCAAAGCCGCACCAAGCCTCCCACTTTTTTCAGAAGAGCGGACAACACCGACTACATATGTTGGAAAAATTTTGGAAGTCTCCAATGCTACTGCAAGTCCTCGGCCATCCTTTATCTGAGACAAAATATCGGCGAGCAATTGTTTCTGACGCGCATTGGGGGCTTGGTCGCGCAAGAGATCGATTGATCGATCGACCGGCAATCCTGAGCGGACCAGCAATGCCAATTGATTGAGCATCAGCGCTTGTTCGTTGAGACCTACACCAATAGAAAGATGCATGGGTTGATTTAGGCGCTCCGACAAGGTCATAGCGCCGGAAGTAACTTGAAGCGGGGTAAGTCCGCTGCTCAACATCATCTGAACACATGCTTGCTCATTGGCAGCTTCAACTTGCCGCCATTTTTTCTGACCTGATCCATCAATGGTGAGACAGCGATATTCGGTCATGTAAAGCCGACCACGCGCTGCACTTCTGCAAGGCTTGTCGCGCCCTCGTTGACCAAGGTCAATCCATGACCAAGCAGAGTTTCTGAAGGATTGAGTTCGTAACTCTCTGCACTGCTTTCACGGATTTTGGTGCGCAGTTCTTCGTCAACGTTAACGATCTCAATCAGAGGACGGCGACCGGCATAACCAGTTTGATGGCAGTTTTTGCACCCATTGGCGCGATAAGTTACAGATGGGGATTGGAGGTCATAGGCGGCAAATAGTGCAATCTCATCAGCGCCTATATCCATAGCGATTTTGCAGTCATCACAAAGACTACGGACCAGACGCTGGGCTATGGTCGCGATGACTGTGGAGGCGACCAAAAATCGCTCCACCCCGATATCATTGAGCCTGGTATAAGCTCCCAACGCACTATTAGTGTGGAGGGTCGATAAGACCAGATGGCCGGTGAGAGCAGCACGGTGCGCAATCTCTGCTGTTTCACCATCACGGATCTCTCCGATCATGATAATATCCGGGTCCTGCCGCAAAAATGCCCGCAAACTGTTTGCATAACTTAAACCAATTTCTGGATGGACCTGAACCTGATTAATCCCATCCAGCATGACTTCGACTGGATCTTCTACGGTTAGTATTTTTACTTCAGGACCTCGAAGCGCATTCATCGCCGCATAGAGCGTGGTAGTTTTTCCGCTTCCCGTTGGCCCGGTCAGCAAAATGATCCCGTGCGGTTTTTGCAAGGCTTCTCGTAATTTTTCTAAAGCCAGCTTCGGCAATCCCAAGGAATTCAGCTCCAATGGCAAACTTGCACGGCCCAACAGCCGCAAAACAATGCTTTCACCACTGGCGATCGGAGAGGTTGAGACGCGGATGTCCACGTCCTCACCGCGCACGGTCAACTTGATGCGGCCATCCTGCGGCAGCCTGCTTTCGGAGATGTCTAGGCCTGCCATGACTTTGATCCGCGACGCAATCGGCTCGGCAAGACCCACGGGATGCCGCCCAACTTCGCTAAGCCGCCCATCAATCCGGTATCGCACAGAGAGATGCCGTGCCATAGGTTCTAAATGTACGTCCGACGCCTTGCGTTTAACGGCCCCGGTCAAGATCTCATGGACTTGGCGAATGATCGGTGCCTCGCTAATGCCATCACGCAGGCGTCCCAGTTCTTCATCCAGATCTGTGCCATATTCATTATTCAATTCACCAAGGGAATCGGAGCCCTGACAACTTGCTAGCCGGTCTTCAATATCGCCAAGGCGCGCCAATCGGGGTTCACAATTTATCCCGCAAGCAAAGTTCATGGCTGATAGAGCGACTTCATCAAATGGGTCGCTGGTTAACAGGTGCAAGCCGTGGGAATCTGACTCAATCGGCACTATCTTGTGTTTCTTGAGGAACGCCGTGCTCAGACCTTCAATCATGGCCGGCTCCTTTGTCAGTAGTTCGTCCGATGCAATGGCGCAGCCGCTCGCTTTTTGCAGACAGTCGAGCAAAATATCGTCGCTCACCAAACCCATCTGCGATAAAATCCAAGGCAAACGCATGCCGGTTTCGGCTGCTATTTCCAGCGACCGATCCAGTTCTCCCGAACCGATAATTTGTTCCGCCAAAAGATGCTCAGCAAGATTCGTCAACACCAGCTCCCTTAATAACTGATACTCGCCTGAATCTCTTCTTTTTGCAATGCTATTCCAGGGAATTTTGGTGTAGATTTTGCTAAAGAACTATTTGATAGTTATTGGTCAGACTACAGCATGGCCGTAATATCGGCGGAAGCAGCAATTGGGCGTTCAATATGGCCTTTAAAACGGTGGAAACATGGGAGGTTGAACGGTCTTTTCTACCGGCGATGAACCTTGACCGGTTGCCATCCCTGCCCTCTGAAATGCCCTATCGTAATCATTTGCTAAAGACGCTGAGCGGCGGCTTCAGCATCCTGTTCAATGGTCTCTTCTTCTATTTTTTGATCACCGCTGCCTTTAACCGCGCTTATGATGAGGGGCAGGTGCAGACAAATAGTGACAAAAATACAATCACGGTGATTGAATTGGGAAACAGCTTGGCAGATTCTCCTGAGCCTGAGTCGGCCGCAGGCGGAGGAAACGGCCAACCGGCGCCGGCCAGTCAAATCCCGAGCGATATCGATACAACTATTGAAACTGAGCTACCAGCTGAATGGTCTGTTGGTCGTATCCGGGTTCCACGGGCGATTGCGGTAACCCCTGGTACCGATATCGTGAATGGAAATAGCTCGGGCTTCGACGATGGAGGCAGTAAAGGCGGCGGGGTATATGATCCCTTCGCGGGAGCCGCACCCAATCGTAAGCCGGAAGAAGAGCTGGCCAGGCGTAGCGGAAAGCCGAAGCAGCCATCTTTGGTCGAGCAGGTTACTGGATTTTTTGGTTTTGGTATGGGCGAGGAAGGAATTGATCCCAGCGCGTTTGAACAGCTCGTCGAAGGTTTAAAACGGCGGCTTCCTCGGGCTAAGGGAAGCGTCGAACTGACTGTTGTCGTTGATAGCGAGGGGATGGTGCTGTCTGCCGAGATTATCGGCGGTACGGCATCGGCGCAGGTGAAGTTTTTTGTGCGCAATGCAGTCGTTGGCAAGCAGCTAGCCAGCAGGCGATGGTCGCAGCAGGACGGCGTCAAGTTGCCAGCCATCAATTTTGGTTGAGGCTGTTGATTTGACCAGCGATGCTGTCGAATCTGGAACCAATAGGCGGCTCGGACATCAACTCCTGAATAGGAGGGGGCATCAGGATGAAGGAAATGGTTTTACCAACGCAGCGGCCAGCTGCACAAAGGAGGGACTAAATGAAAAAGAGGTTGTTACAAATAACCGCAGGAGCAATTTTGCTTGCCACTGCGGCTCCAGCTTTCGCTTTACAGTGCTTAGGTACACTAACTAATGTATATCTCAATGACGCTGGGGCTGTCATTATCCTGCCAAGCTATGCGCCAAGCTATACTCAGATTTGCAATATAAAGACTGACTGGAAAGGGATATCCAAGGATATTTGTTGGGGTTGGTTTTCGCAGGCCAATAATGCCGTTGTTGAGTCTCGTCAGTTCCGAGTTTCCTATCAAGACACATCAGCGACTTGCGGTACTTTGCCGGCCTACAGCAACGCGCCGGCGCCCTATTATATCATGCTTTATTAACGCTTCGACAAGACGCGTGACCGGAAGCACCGTTCTTCTTCGGTTTCTCGTCGCAATGTATGATGTATTTAGTGCAAAGATATAGGGATTCCAACCATGATAAAGTTAATGCAATTCATCACATTATTTCTGGGATTGGCCGGCAGTACCGCCGCAGCAACGACCACCGGTCCCCTTGCAGAGCCGTTAAAGGTAGCTTCGATTTATCACACAACTGGCCCCGCCGTATACGTCTCGTTTCCAGCCGGCACGATGCCGCAATGCTATAATAATAGTGGGGGTTACCTGTGGAAGTCCCATCCAAATTTTGATCAGCTCTACGCGCAAATCCTGACGATGATCGGAACTGGTGGAATCCGTGGCCATGTGATTTTTGACACAATAAATCCAAATGCAGGACAATGGGATGACTGCAATATTTTGGGGTTCTACTTAAAACCAGAATGATTGATTTTCAGGACGAAATCCATGGCGCGAACATTTCGGGGGCTGAGCCGGCTTGGTTCGACAGGATCATCTGCGTCGCCAAAATGCGGTGAACCGGGCTGCTTCTACAATCCAAATTTTCATTTTGAGTGGTCACTCAGCTAAAGTGACATGACATACCCCGGAGCCGGTGCATTTCCGTACGATGGGATTGTACTACATTGACCAGAAGGGATTGTCGGATAATTTACAAGCACGTTCCGGGATTCCATCAGAGCATTATTGACTTGCGCAAACCAACCCCAGCAAGCTTGTACATCCACACCCTTCCACACGGCCTGCAAATTACAGATTTGCGTATAGTCGCTAGCATAGCTAAATCTCGCATATACGTCGCCGTTGGCTGTTGTGTAGACATTAGTGACCTGTCCTTGGCAGTAGGCGACTGCCATCGCCTGCGTTGAGAATGTCATTCCCATTGTTAGCACGGCTATCATTCCATAGATATTTTTCATTAGATATCCTCTTGTTTGTTTGTCGGCTGACCGGCCTGGGTTGGACAACAAGCACTACCCTGAAATGGCAAGCCACCACCCCAACTTTAGTTAGTGAGCGAACTGAGATAAAGGCCGTAGTCCGCTTCGCTAACGAAAGTCTGTGCATGGCCATTTCCGCACTGCACCTGTCAGTTGGCTCTGCATTTTAATCATCTGGATACAGTTATCTTCGTTTTTGAGCAATATCTTGATATCGAATATCAGTTTACCGCTTTCCAAGGTCTGGTTTTCACGCTTTAGCGTCACAGCTCGACCCCAAGCGCATTGTCGAAACGCGACATCATGGTGAGAGAGTTCAACAGAAGGAGCCACAAGAGACGTAGACAGATAAATCCCTGTATCAGTGCCGCCGTCTCCATCACGGACGGTATTGGGTGATGGAGGTGTCAAAACTTAGATTGGTCAAAAACAATGTCGGTCCGTTACTTATCGTCACCAAAACTCCGGGTCCGCTTGCACGAATCACTGTCAGGATATCATTGTCGGGATCAGTGTCATTGACGGCCCTCGACTCCACTAGAAATCGGAAGCAAACCGGTATCTTCGAACCAATCTGACCCTTCGTTTCCGCTTGACCCCAAGTGATCTGTAACCCACGCGACGTCTGATAAAGGCAATGGGAATTGCGGCAAGCAGCCGATGCGCAACAAGCCAGCATATCCGTCGCTGCCAGAGCGTCTCTGGCACCCGAGCCATTGAACCAACGGCGCGCAACCCACGAACATTGCGCGACAATATTCAGGCATCCCCTCCAAATCTAAGTAGTTGTTTTCAAAGGAGACAGAATGGTGCGCGACGCAGATCGTTGAGAACGGGTCTCAGGTGTAAATTTCTCCGTTAATCGGGGAATGTGCAGGGAAAACTCCGCAATCACCCATAAATCCAAGCTGCACCGACGTCCTAAACGTCAAAATTCCGCGAGCAATGCACTCCATGTGGATTCCTAGACCCCAGCAAATGGAGACTGGACCGCGGCATCGCCATGACCAGCTTTGACTGGCGCGGCATGAGATTACCACAGCGGTCATGCCCTATCGTTTCTTCCTGCTCCAGCGCCTGACCGATTGGGTCGAAGGCCTGGGCGAGGCAGATCAGCGGTCCGTTCGAGCGCTCTTTGCCGAAACCGACCTTGAAGCAATTCTGGACCTGAAAACCAGCCGCCGAGTTGAACGGAAGAACCACTTGGAAGTCTGGGCGGATTGATCAACAGACCTTTGCTTTCGGGACATAGCGGACGTCAGGGCGGCGATAATCCTATTTTGTTAAGTCTGGAACTGGGCCGATTGCGGACAGTCTAGTTCTGACTGCCTCGGGCGCAGAAAGGGACTTAAGCTCGGCATTTATTAGGTTCCGGTCGCGCGATCAGCTTTTGATCAAGAATGACAGCTAACCTCAAGCCAAGCCTGACATGCCCAAAATGGCATGCGAGCTATAGAAGAATCCCTGCCGCAATAGCTTGTCGCTGGAATTTGGGGGATAGACCCCATTTTCTGCCGGACCTGTATCAGGCAATAAAGCTTCAATCTCGGGAGTTTGATTGATGATATTTGCAAAAAAAAGCGGGCGTGGGTTCGGGTTCTGTCTTGAATTGTTTCTTCTGTTTGCCCTTCTGATTGGGCAAATAGGCCCCGCCATGGCGCAGGATGGCCGTCCGTTGGCGGATCTGGTTCAAATTGATGAAGTAGACCCCGAGCAACCACTCCCGATCGATGGTATCTGGCGACTTCGCGAGTTAAACAAGCAGGTGGCTATTGAAAATGGTCATGTGTTCGCACTGGAAGGATGGACGCATCTATTCATTTGGACCGTCGAACCCGGCATGGTCACATCCACCAGACTGCGTCAAACCGACCGGCAAAAGCTGACGGCCTATGACGCGTTGTTGAAGCGCCAAATGGAATGGACCGTTCGGGAAGATGGTACGATTTTCGCCTCCGGTGGCGAAGGGCTACTTGCACCGAAATTCTCGCTTGAACCCGTAGAGCTTTCTTATCCGGAGGCGTTCGAAGCGGTTCGACTGGGGCACGAATTGCTGCTCACGCCCGATGGTTTCGCCCTTGCCGATAGACCAGATCGGCTTGAGATTGACCTTGATTTCACTGGCCCGGTTACCAGCGCAGACGGCATGTGCCTAGACCTGCATAATCCCGACGTCGGCAAGCAAGGTGGCCGGATCCAGGTCTGGAAATGCCTTGGCAGCGAGAACCAGCGGTTTATCTTTCTGCCCGATAATGGGCTATTGGTCGCCGCCAGCGGCATGTGCCTGGAGGCCGTCGGTCCCGACAAAGGAGCCCCTGTTCGCGCCTTTGGCTGCGATGGCAAAGAGACGCAAATATGGGAAGCTCGAGAGACTTCTGAGGGGGGTATCGCCTTTGTCCATAAGTCCACCGGACGCTGCCTTGATGCCCACGGTCCTGAATCAAAACGTAACGGCGGAAGAATTCACATCTGGGACTGTTTCTATGGTAACAATCAGCGGTGGAGCATGTGATGTTGAACCGTTTTACAGGCCTGGTTGCAGCCGTCATTATATGCGGTGCGAACGTGGCTGTAACCCCCGTCAGTGCAGGATCGAAACACCGACCAATAGAATTGGTCAAGTGCAAGGATACGCTGGGCACGATTGCCGTTATCGAAGGAGAGGCCCGCAGTTGGGTCGACAAGAATCTGGGTAGCCCTAAAGCGATTATCGAGGCCCTGATCAATCAGTCAGGCTGCTTTACTCTTTATGACCCCAATAGCGCACAAGCGGCAAATTTTCTACTGACTGTCGTAGCAGGGGATAGGTTTGAAGTCGCAAAAGCGACCAATTTGAACAGCGCGGGATTCGCCAATGCCGCTGCGCTTGCGCAGAACAGCAGTTATCGCAGCGGGATGGGAACCGCTGGCGATATTGCAGGGGTGGTTCCTCTCGCCGGAGCCGTTGTAAACGGCCTGGCGGGGATGGTCGGGATTGGTAAGAAGAACACCGTGGTCACCGGCCTGACATTGATTGAAACCTCGCAAAGTAGCGCTATCGCTGCCGGAACCGGACTGGTTCAAAAGACCAAACTCAAATTTCACGACGATGACGATGATGCCATGGCACAAACGCCGGAAGGCTATTGGATGCACGGTGTTGAAACAGCATCCGCAGAACTGCGCTATACCAAGAAGGAGTCCGGACGGGAAATGGTTCAGAGCTTTGTCATCGCCTATAACAACATGGTCCGGCAGGCCAGGGCTCTTGGAGTAGGACAAAAACTGGACGAGCAAATTGAAGAGACTTCAACAGTTGAAGAAGGACCAACTCCCGTACTCGCGGCGGCAGATTCCTTTCTTTATCTGGAGCCATCGCGCGAGGCGGAAACTATCCGAGCAATCCGCCCCGGTGTTGCGCTAATACCAATAGGAGAGTTGAACGGCATTTTTCTGCCCGTCAAAGACGCTTATGGTGTGTTGGGCTGGGTCAGCGTCGAAGATCTGCAATAGGTCTTTTGTGCACTGGTCGTCAGATTTTGGCTTAAGAAACGCTGGGGTCCACCAGCCCTTCCCGCAGCGCATAAGCGATCAGTTCCGCCGCCGATCGGGCATTGGCTTTATGCATCACATTGGTGCGATGCCGATCAACGGTCTTCACGCTGATTCCAAGAGTTTCGCCAATTTCGCGATTGGTCTGCCCGGAAACCACCAGATTCAAGATTTGGCGTTCGCGGGCCGTCAATGGTTCGACATCGCCGACAGCCTCAAGCATCTGCGAAAAGCGAGAACAAATAATGCGCGCGCCTTCCATGATTTTTGGGATCGCATCTGCCAGTTCATCCATCTCATCGGATTTGCAAAACACGCCGTCCGCACCGGCCTCAACAAGTTCGGCTATTTTTCCGCTGGCCTGAACTGCCGTAAACACTATGACTTTGGTGTCAGGCGACCATCGCCGGGCTTCAATCAAAACTTCCGTCCCGCCAGCATGCGGCATGGTCACGTCCAGCATCAGAAGGTTAGGCTGATGCTTGCGCATGGCACCAATCGCACGGATTCCATCCGACACCTTATCGCAAATGGTAAAATTATATCCGTCAAGCGAGTCCGCATTATAAAGCAGTTGGGACAGCGCATCTCGAACTATCGCGTGATCATCTGCGATTATAGCAGTGCGATTGCGATCAAAGCTCATCGTATCCAAGCCAGCATATCCCACACCCCCTTCTGCCGATCGGAAAGATGTGTAAACATAACATGATGTCAAGTCAGCATATAATATGGCGAGCGTTCGCATTATGGATCATTTTGTGCGCAGTCGATGCTGCCCCAACAGCTGTTTTTGCACAACCTTCCGATATCGACCCTGTCATTGTCCATGAAGGACAGCCGACCGAACAGGTGGAAGGCAAGGCGCTGTATTTTTCTAACACTCACGAGCAAACCGTCGATGTCAAAGAGGCGTTTGCTGCTTATAAAAATGGCAAATTTTCGACCTCGTTTCGTCCGCAAAGATCGGAAATCAAAGAGATACGTGATCTTTGGATTGCACTCCCGATCAAGGCCGCGTCCACCAACCAGGGATCTATTCGTCGTAGCATTGGCCTCGGCGGAATTTTCTATGTTGTTCCTGAGATTTATATTGCACGGCAAACTAGTGACTCAGAGAAAATTCTTGGGGGTTTGGCGAGTAGGCGCGGTGAGCTGTTGCCGCGCAAGCTGACTTATCTCCATTCGGCAAGCTTTGAGTTGGATCCCGGTCAATCGGAACTGATACTGATCAATCTCGCCGGGGTAGATCGTCCATCAATCGGCTTGTTTCGTGAGGGTGAACTGGGCCGAAATCAGATTATCGGAACGCTCCTGAAAGCAGGAGTGATCATAACTTTTCTGGCGGTTGGCATTTCACTTATCATCCTTGGGATATTGGCCAGAAGATGGGTGACCATATTGATTGCCGTCGGGTTTTCACTGGCCGCCATTCAAAGTGATGTTTCGTTGTTTACAACCATATTGGCCAATGATTTTGAGCAGGCCCGTCTCGTATGGCGCAGCTGCATCACATTTGTGTCATGTTCACTGACAGCCATCATTTTTACGGCTTTTTGGGAAAAAATAGCCGCCGCAACTAGCAGAGTTGCTCAGGCTTTTTTGATTTTACTACCATTCGCGGGCTTAGGCATACTTTTCTGGTATAGACTGGACTCAGAGCTGGTCGCGGTATTCTATTTTCTTGTCCTCGGATTGATTGCGGTCATCGCATTCCGGCTAGAGACGACGAAAAGGCTGAGATGGATCGCGGTCGCCGCCATAATGATTGGCTCGGTCGCGATAATATTGGTCGAACCAGCTCTGGTCGGCACGGTTGTCCCCGAGTTATTTTCAAATTTCGTCAGAGACATGATGCGACTGATCATCGCGGCTACTCTGCTGGTGATTGTCATTGTCGATATCCAGCGCAATCTGAAAGAACGCGACCGGTTAACCCACGAACGCATTGATGCCCTGAAAGCGCAGTCCGAGTCTGATCGTCGGCTTCTTGTGACAGAGCGTCGCTACGCCCGTGCACGCGATACCGCCCGGATGCGCAAACAGCAGCTTGCTTCTGCCAGCCATGATATCCGCCAACCCCTGATGGGACTGCGTGCCGCAATCCGCGAAGAAGCTGATAATCTCTCTCAGGGCCTGCAGGGACGGCTTGGTGAGGCCATCGACTATCTGGAGGAGTTAACGCACGAATATAGCGACCGTGATCAGTCAGCGATGGCGTTGCACGAGATCGAGGAAGACGCCTATTCGCTCGAACTAATCGTAGAGACGGTCGATGATATGTTCAGCGGGGAAGCAGCCAAGCTCGGCATCTCGCTTGAAACACATCGCGCTCCATGTCGCACCCAGCTACCAGCGCTAGCTTTGATCCGGGCGACAAGCAATCTGGTAGCAAATGCTCTACGCCATGCCGATGCAGAACATGTCACGCTTGCAGTGTTGCATGAGGAGCACTGCATCATCGAAGTATCGGATGACGGCTGCGGCATGGATGCTGAACAATTGGAAGAAGCGCAGCAGCGCGGAACAAAAAACGAAGATTCACAGGGAGATGGACTGGGGCTTGCCATTGTTCACGAACTGGCAGTCCGCCATGGATTTAAGATTTTAATTACATCAACGGTAGGTCACGGAACGATCGCCCGGATCATTTTGGCGGCCGCCTGATTTTCCCATCCTGACAATTGGGGTATTCACCTCATTCTAGACTTATCGTGTCTCGGCTACACAAAATGCCAAGGGACCCCATTTGGCGGGCCGCTACGAAGGATCGAGGAGCAGGACTGTGAGAAATTCAAAGATGTTTTGGGGATTGGGCGCGTCCGCCCTGGCGATGTCGATGGCTTCAACGCCCATACTTGCGCAGGCATCTCAAGGTGCCCAGCAATCGGCCAACACAGCGATCGATGATGAGTTGAGCGACGAAGAAAAAACGCAAATTGGTGTGATTGTCGGCGGCGGCGTTTTGGCGGCAGCTGCAACAAAGCTACATTCAGACCCCAAGCCAAAAATGCGTAAGATTTCCAAGGCGGAGATGAATCGCTTTTCAAAGACCTCTCAATCAAGCGCAAGCCAATCACGTCCAACGAGCCTCAAACAGTTGAAACAGCGTGGTGACGCGGCGCGCGCCGCTCGCGCAAACAGAATTGCAGGGTCAGCCGACGATATGGCAGAACTTGAGCGTCGCGGAAACGCCGCAAAGAGTGCACGTCAGGTAAAGACCGCGCCCCGAGCTCGCCCGGCCAATATCACAAATTCCAATCTTGCGCGCATGATAGAGAGGGGCGAAAATGCCCAACGTGCCCGCGTCAATCGCGTTGCTGGCTCAGCTGATGATCTCACCGAATTGAATCGTCGCGGCAATGCTGCGAAAAATGCAAGGCTGAATAAAACCGCACCGGCTCGCAAGGGTAACGGCATGAAGGTTACCTTCCGGGATCAGGTTCGGGCAAAACCAGCGCCGTCGAAACTCTCGACCAAAGGGGCGGACAGCTTCGGACGGAAGCTCATTAGTCCCAAAGGTGCAAATGCCGACGTTGCGCGTCTGGTCCGCAAAGGAGACGCCGCACAGGTGGCTCGCGGTAGAATGGTCAATGAAGGACAGGTAGTACGCAATATTGCCAATAAAGGCGGCGATATCTCGAAGTTGAACAAAGCGGGCCGTTCGGCACAGGTCGCTCGCGGTGCTGGTGGTTTGAAAGCTGCGTCTAAGGCGACTGATGCTGCCAAAATGGCAAAAACCGCAAAACTGGCCAAGACTGCCAAAGTTGGAGCGACGGCAGCGAAAATCGGCAAAGGCGGACGTGCTGCGTTGGCTGGCACCGGCGTTGGAGCAGTGGTTATCGCAGCGGAAATTGCCGGCAAAGAAAGTGTGAAAGCTCTTACTGGCGCTGAGGTGCAGGATCCAATCAGCACCGGCTTTCAATATGGAGCTGCAATTTTTGACAAGGACGTCTCCTTGCGCGACGTCGCTGCACAGCGGCGGGCGCATCACCGCGAGAATTTCCGCAAGCTTGGCCAGACTTTCACGACCAAAGGCAAGCTGAAAGAAAATCTGAGTACATACGGTCAGGAAAAGGGTGCGCAAATCAGAAAAACGGCGGTGAAGGTCGATCGATTTGATCGTAATGTTCGTACAGGAATCAAGGACAAAACCGGCCTGACATTGGAACGTGGGAGTGATGTCAGAAAGCGCTACGGAGCGGCGGCAATGAGCAAAAAGCCGGTAAAGGCTGTTGCTCAAGTCGCAAAAGGTCGAGCCGAGCATCATATCAACAATGCTAAAGCCGTAGGCAAAAAAACGAAATGCGGCATCGGCAATCTGTTCCGGTCAAAAAAGAAAGACAAGAAGTGCTGAACTCCAGTCGCTCTTCCGGAACAACTTAATGAAGAACCGCTTTCTCAAAAAATGCGCCGGCCTGATCCTCTCCTTTGCAATAGCGATCTGGATCTCGCCGGTACAAGCCCAGATATCAGCTTTTTTACCCATGAAGGAGAAGGTTGCTGCAGGCGAACCGAGTGCGGTGGACGGCACCTACCGAATTTCGAGCATTAACAAGCGCATCACCATTGCCAATGGCCGTGCCTATGCAATTGATCCCTGGGTCCATGCGCTAGTTTTACAGGTAAAGCCCAATATGGTGGTTATGCGGAATTTTCGACAGGCAGCGCCTAATCGTTTCATTGCTGATGATCTGCCACTATTAGGTCAGGCGGCATTTGTTCGTCAGGCTGACGGTGTGCTCGACGTTAAAGTGGCCGGCGCGTTAGGTCCGGTGCGCTACAAGTTAATCCCGGTCGATTATGTTGAAAATCCCGTGGTCGATGACCTCCCGGCGGACGATACTCCAATAACCCCAGAGCAGGACCGTGAGTATCATCTTTATGTTAATGTCATATCATGCGACGGGACTGCACTGCTGAGGAAACGATATCGCGGATATTATTCTCTCAGTGTGACCGATGCTGAAGGAAAGGAAATTCGTTCCGGCAATCGCAACTTCGATGTCCGTTGCACCAAAAAGGGCTCCCGAAGGCAAACACTCAGCCACGATGCAAATGGAAAAGGATCGCTTAGAATCGCCGTTCCGCCAGAGCAGGATGGATTTTCCAATTTTGTGATCTACACAACGCTCAACGATCTGCTCGGGCCATTGGATCTCAAGAACGACAAAAGCAGCCTGTTGCTCAAAGCAAAAAATTTGCGACGCGATCTCGATCCCGGAGAATCAATAGAAAATGTAGAGCGTATCGCCAGCGGAAAGGCGCAACTGCTTTTCCGCGTGCAGTTAAAACGTGTGAGATGAGCACCGCAAGGCTTCGAAAGTGTAATATCGGCTCTTGTGCCCAAAGCGCATTGGATACGCAAAATCAACTTCTAGCGGACTCCAGCAAAGTCGTTACAACTCCGCGAATCTCAGCAAGTCCCTTCATTCGTCCGATCGCAGAATAGCCGGGATTGCTATCACCGTTAATGTCACTCATCATCAGATGACCATGATCCGGGCGGATGAATATTTCCCGCTTCAGGCGCTGCTCGTTTTCCAGCAGATGCCGAATAACCCGTATCATATCGATATCACTGTCCAGGTGACTAGCTTCGTAAAAGGAACGCTGTTCCTGAGGGTCGCGGATCACACCGCGCAGATGGGCGAAATGGATGCGTTCTGCATAGTCGTGGGCCATTTGCGGTAGATCGTTATCGGGCCTGCTGCCATAGGTGCCGACGCACAGAGTGATACCATTGGCGGGGCTGGGCAACGCTCCAAACAGCTTGTCGAGATCGGCAGGTGTGCAGATGACACGTGGCAGACCAAACATGTCCCAAGGCGGATCGTCGGGATGGATGGCCAATTTGACGCCCGCTTTTTCCGCGTGTGGGAGGACCTGTGCTAAAAACGAAAACAGGTTCTGCCGCAGCCCGTCATGGTCAAGATGGGCATAACGCTCTAGCACCCCGCGAAAATCCTCAAGCGAATAAGCGTCGGTCATTTTCCCCGGCAGGCCGGCAATGATTGTGCGGGTCAGTTCGCCCTGTTCATCTTCAGACATCGTGTGATAAACACGTTCGGCGCGATCTACTTCGTCCAACGTGTAATCGGCTTGCGCATTTTTGCGCCGCAAGATGAACAGGTCGAACGCCGCAAACCTGTCCTGATCAAAGCGCAGTGCGTATGCACCGTTTGGCAGTTGATACTTCAAATCCGTGCGCGTCCAGTCGATGACCGGCATAAAATTGTAGCATATCGTTTTGATACCTTCTGCCGCCAGATTGTTCAGTGTCACAATCCAATTATCTATATATATTTCATGCCCGTGTGCCGCGAGTTTGACGTCCTCGTGCACGGGGATGCTCTCTACCACGGTCCAGTGCAGCGGCGTCATTTTGTCATTATGTTCTTCAATCAATTCCTTGTGGGCTTTGATGGCATCCTGGTGCCAAGCATCACCGATCGGAATATCGTGAAGTGCACTGACAACATCGGTTGCACCGGTCTGGCGGATGTCAGCCAGGCTGACCGGGTCGCTCGGACCAAACCATCGCCAGGATTCACGCACTAATTTCTCTCCTCAGTCAGCCTGCCAGCATGTCCGTCAGGCCTTGGTATCCCATATAGCCCGTTACCAGCGAAAACAGGAATATCCCCGACAGACCGACATTGGTAAGCAAGCTATTGCGATGTGTTCCCATCAGGTCCGCGCGATTGCCAAGATAGAAGATACACGCGACCGTCAACGGTAGTAGTACCACGTTAAAAGCTTGTGACAGGATCAACACAAAGACGGGTCTGGCGTCAAACAACGGGACGATAAGACCGAGAAGTGAGATTAGAAACACAAAGATCCGATATCTCCACAAGGTCATGTCACGGGTTGTGCCAAGAAAGTCGCAGAGGAGCCATGGGACCATAAGCAGATTTGGAAACTGCGATGAAACGCCTGCGGCAATGATACCGACGGCGAAGATTGTAACCGCTAACGGGCCAGCGAGGGGCTCCAGCAAGCCAATCATTTGTGACGCGCGGTCTAGTCCAATTCCTTCGACAAAAAGGCTGCCTGCCGCCGCTGCCATAATTGAAGCGCTGATTACGAACATCATGATTGCGGCAAAAGCTGCGTCGCGCCGCTGCTGTTTGTCCTGTTCGATTGTCCAGCCGGCTTCCTTGACCAATGTGGTCCTGATGATGAACAAACCGGAGAAAATCGTTGTGCCGACCATCGATGCGATGAGCAGAAGTGGCCCTGTATCGTTGGATGACACTTCCGGCACAGAGGGCACTAGTCCCGCCGCCATATCTGCCACCGGCGGCATCAGAATGAAGAAGTTGAGGACAAAGCAACCAACCATGATCGCAACAATCACGGCCAGGGCCCGTTCAAAAGCTTGCGTGCGTCCACTCCAGAAGATGAAATAGGCAATCGCACAGAAAAACGCCGCCCAATAGATCGGCCCGACACCGCCTTCTATAAAGGTTTTTGACCATTCATAACTGATTTCAGCCACGATCCCCATCACGCCCATCACACTGCCGCAAACACCTACGCCAAGCGCAAGAATGAAGAATATGCCGACAGCTGGATGAATATGTTTACGGAACGCCTCGAGCGCAGTTTGGCCTGTCACTAAAGTGAATCTGCCGTAGGTGGCGATCATCAGATAGGTCGCTGCGCACGAGATTAACACAGTCCAAAGAAGAGTCATCCCGTAATTGGCACCCGCAGTCGCCATGGTTGTGACACTGCCAGTACCGATATTGAAACCTAAGAGGAAAATTCCGGGTAGGAATGCCGCTAATGCTGTTTTCCACCTACCCTGCGATCGTGATGCAACCATATAGCGCCGTCCGTATATCGATAAGGTTGGAAGGGGACTTTGTCTTGGTCACTTGTTTTTCTTGTTATTGTCTTTGACTAATCCACCCAGTTCACGTTGTACGCACTTTTCAAAAAGCTCCTGCTCGCGGCACAAATTGTCATTCGCGATAGGATAGCCATGTTTTTGTGGCTTGCCTGCCGAACGGCCGACGGTAACGAGGAACCTAGTTGGGGACATACACGTCTTACCTTTGAACCCGGCCGGATTCATCACCGGACATTAGTTTTTCAACTTCACCTACCGATACCCGGTTGAAATCACCAAGAATGGAATGTTTCAGACAACTGCCCGCCACCGCAAATTCCAGCGATTGCTGACGATCTTCATAAGCATTGAGGCCGTATATCAACGCGGAAGCAAAGCTGTCGCCTCCGCCGACCCGGTCGACGATATCGGTGATTTCATAGCGACGAGATAATTTGAAATCGCTCCCGCGTTCGCGCAGGCAGGCAGACCAGCCGTTGCGATCGGCACTCATGCTTTCGCGCAATGTGATCGCGATTGTGGACATATCAGGATAAAGTTCGAGAACTTTTTCGGACAGTGCTTCATATTTCTTGGTGTCAAGTTTGCCGGCTTCGACATCGACATCGACACTGATACCCAAGGACTTCTGGCAATCCTCTTCGTTGGCAATGCCCACGTCGACATATTTGACCAGCTCCGTCATCACTTCCGGTGCGGCCTTTCCATATTTCCACAACTTGCCGCGAAAGTTGAAATCGCAAGATACAGTCACTCCAGCCTTCTTCGCTGCCTTCACACATTCTAAACTAAGGTCTGCGGCAGATTGACTTAACGCCGGCGTGATACCGGTGATGTGCAACCATTTTGCACCAACATAGATTTTCTCCCAGTCAAAATCCCTAGGACCACATTCGCAAATCGAAGAGGCGGCGCGGTCATAGACGACTTTGGATGGTCGTTGGTTCGCGCCCGATTCCAGGTAGTAGATACCCACCCGGTCGCCGCTACGGCGGATCATCGAAGTATCAACACCAAAGCGGCGTACTTCATTAATCGCGTGCTGACCGATATCATTGTCTGGCAGCGCGGTCACAAAACCCGAATTCAAGCCGTAGTTGCTAAGCGCAACCGCGACATTGGCTTCGCCGCCGCCAAAGGTTGCTTCAAATTCCGGTGATTGGAAAAACCGTTCATGGCCGGGCGCCTTCAGGCGCAACATGATTTCTCCGAATGACAAAAATTCTGCCATGATATCTTCCTTATGGTCGTGCAGCGCCGGCGATTTCCACCGCTTCGCGCGCCAAATTTGTGATAACTTCATAGTCTCCAGCATCGATGGCTGCTGCGGGCGTTAACCAGCTGCCCCCGCATGCGATAACCGATGGTAGGGCCAGAAACTCGTCAAGATTAGATGCCGAAACGCCGCCGGTCGGCATGAAGCGCATTTCACGGAATACCGACGACAACGCCTTGAGCATCGGCACACCGCCTGCCAGCGAGGCAGGGAAGAATTTCACTGTGCGTAAGCCCAACGCATAGGCGCGTTGCACTTCACCCGCAGTCATAGTCCCCGCATAAAGTGGGACGTTTTGCTTCAGGCAATATTCCGCCACTCCGTCGACCAGTCCCGGGCAGACCACAAACTGCGCGCCACGTGCGATAACTTCTTCCGCCTGAGCGACTGTTAAAACCGTTCCGGCACCTACTATCAGGCCAGACGTTTGCTTGACGATCGCTTCCATGCAATCGACAGCCTCGTCGGTGCGCAGAACCACTTCGATGATACTCAGGCCACCGGTGCTCAAGGCATTCGCTGTTTGCACTGCAACGCCAATATCGCTCGCGCCAATAAGCGGCACAACGGGCGCAGAGGCGAGCCGGGCTTCGAGATCCTGTTCTATGCTCATCTTCTTTTCACTACCGTCCTTCGATCAAGAGAAGAATAGACCGCCATTGATGTCAATGTTGGTCCCGGTGATGAATGACGCATCATCCGATGCCAGATAGGCCGCCGCATCAGCTGTCTCTTCTGCAAGACCCTGTCGACGTAATGGAGTGGAATTGGCTACATTCTCGCGCACAGCGTCGGCAGTAAACGTGTCATGAAATGACGTAGCGATCATGCCGGGGCAGAGCGAATTGCAACGGATGCCTTTTGGTCCGAGATCTTTCGCCATTGCCCGCGTGAAGGTCATCACAGCTCCTTTGGAAGTTGCATATGCCGCTGCTCCAGGCCCACCACCATCACGGCCAGCTAGGGAAGCAAAGTTCACGATTGATCCGCCTTCTTTCATATGCGGAACCACGGCCTTGGTTGCGAGGAATGTCGAGGTAACGTTGAGCCGCATTACGTGCTCAAAGAACTCCATGTCCATTTCGTCTAGCCCTTTGCGTTGAACCATCCCGCCCGTCACGTTGACCAAAATGTCTACGCCATCACCAAAGGCAACCTGTGCAGCAGCGACCATGCCATCCACATCTTCCGGCTTCATCATGTCGCCTTTATATGAGATGGCCGTCCCGCCAGCTGCCCTAATTGCAGACAGAGTTTCATTCGCAGCTTCTTCATTGTTGCAATAGTTTACAACGACCTTTGCGCCTTCGCTCGCAAGCTTCTCCGACACGGCCCGGCCAATATCGCGACTGCCCCCGGTCACGATTGCTACCTTATCTTTCAATTTAGTCATGTTTTCCCCTGTCTATAAATATAATAAGATTTTTATGCGGTTGCAGTTTTCGGTTTTAATGGTCTGATCTCGCCGCACAGCACCCAGACACTGGCAATGGCCGTGAGTGCGAGAAATGCGCCGAGGACGAAAACGGAAAAGTAATTGGCTCCAGCGGTCATAATCGGAACAAGAAATGTCAATGCCGCCGCGGTTAGCTTAGCCGCCATGCCTGAAATTCCTGACAACGTGCCGACTGTCTGCTTGCCATAAAGGTCACTTGGAAGAGTTTGCACATTCCCAATAGCGGTCTGGAAGCCAAACAATATCGTGAACATTAAACCCAAAGCCAACCACGGTGTCGATGCCCCCGCCAATGCCAAAAGCGCGGGTAACATGATGAGGCAACCAAGCGTGATGGTGAATTTTCGTGTCTTGTTGACCGTCCATCCCGCATTGAGTCGGTTTTGCGCCAGCAATCCGCCGAACCATGCACCAAACATTGCACCCACATATGGCAACCAGCCGGACGCAACCAGATCTTTGACGTTAAAGTTATGGACTTCGAACAGATATGTCGGGATCCATACAATGAACAACCACCAGATCGGGTCAATTGCGGCGGATGCTATGATAACGCCCCAACTTTCCTTGCGTGCCAGAAGCTCGCCAGTTGTCGGGTTGTACCCGTCATCATCCTCACCACCCGCGTCGTCAGCTTTTTGTCCGGTGAGAATGTAATCGCGCTCTTCATCCGACAGCCAATCGTGATATTGGGGCGGCGCTTTCACGATGACCATCCAGGGCACAAGCCAAATCAGTCCCACAAGGCCAACCAGGATGAAGATAATCTTCCAATCAAAAAAGAGCGCCATGTAGCCAATCAGGGGAATCGAAATAATTCCGCCAATAGCGGCACCGGAATTGAATATCCCTTGTGCCAGAGCGCGCTCTTTTGTTGGGAACCATTCGGCATTCGCCTTAGTAGCGCCCGGCCAGTTACCGGCCTCTGCGACACCGAGAACGGCACGGAAAAAGCTAAAGCTCAGAACGCCCTGTGCAAAGGCGTGTGCCGCAGTAGCCAATGACCAAACCCCGATCGACAGGACGAAACCCAATCGAGTACCGATCCAGTCAAAAATTTTCCCGAAGATCGCCTGGCCAGCCGCATAGGCAAATATAAACACCGTGGAAACGATACCCAGAATATATTTATGGCCATCGGCGTCCATTTCTGGAAATAAATCCGGAGCGATATGTGCGGGCCACAAGACATTGATCGTTTGGCGATCAATATAGTTGATGATTGTCGCCAGCGCGACAAGCCCAACCACCCACCAGCGAAGTCCGGTCATTTTCATTCCTGTTCCCCCTCACCCATCGAGAAAATCTTCTCTGACGGGATTGAATATATCGAGCAGTGACCCTGCCTCTATGCATGTAATTCCATGATCGGTATCTGGCGTGATGGCGACGCTGTCACCAGCGACCAGTTCGCGTTCCTTACCGCGCATCATTGCTCGAAAACGGCCGGATTCTATATAGCTGATCTGGCTGTGAGGATGTTGGTGAACAGTGCCAGCGATGCCGGAATCAAACCACAATCGGCAGAGCATCAGATCTGGACCATAGGTCAATATCTGCCGCTTGATGCCGGGCTCCAGGTCTTCGATCGGAGAAGCTGATGCGTGAACAAACGTATCGCTTTGACGCGCCTGCGTTGCTGTGTCGGTCATTTGGCGCCTCCGCCCAAACGGATATGATCTGCGAAACCTGTCCAGCTCACCTTCTTGCCATCAATCGTCGCGTTATGCTTTTTTGCTTCGTCCTGATCATAGGAAATCGCGAGCACCGATTTCTCACCGGCCAGGGTTTCGATCAGAAGTAAATCTGCTTCACCGTCGCGCACATGCTGAATGGTCTTGATCTGGCTATCACTGTCGGTCGTGCGTTCAGCGGCACCGTCATAGCGGCCATGTGCCTCGAGAACCCCAGCGAACACGGTGTTCTTTCCGTTCTCTAACCGCTGAATAAGCATCTGTTCTCGGCGCAGGTTGAACTTCGGATCGTTGGCACCACTCTCGGCAAGAATGGTCTCAGCGCCAGCCTGAGGCACCCAGCGCGATGTGTAAAACCTGTCGTCCTTGATCCATGTCACAAAAGCAGTATCCGCACCGGCAGGCTTGCCCTTCGCGTCGACCCAGATATGCTGATAGCCATGATCTTCGCCGAGCACCGGACGGCCCTCGACGTTAGAATTCACATCAAAACCAACCCGCATGATATGACCATTGTAGTGAAGCGGCAGATCATATTGATGACGCCCCTCGGCGTTCACACGCATCACATCGGCGACCAGCGGTTGACCCAGTCCTTCGACATCAAGCAATGCTAGAGTCCGGGTAAACTCGACCCCGGGATAGGCACCGGTCATTTTGGCGCTACTGATCTGACTTCCCATTTTGTCGGAGAAGTAGAGTTGCTCTGGGGCCAGTTCGCTGGCAATTTTCACATCGCCGCCAAAATGACTTTTCTCGTCTACAACCAGAGAGTTATGCGCGATGCTCTGCTTCGCCCAACTCTCGTTCTCCGGCAAATAGCGCCCCCCAAATTTGGCTTCGATATTCAGGAACCTTGCGGCACCATAATCACCGACAATCTCATAGCCATTGTCATAATATTGCCAGCTCATTTTATCGAAATGGCCGTGCCCCATGCCCTGCGAACTATTCTTTGCGACCAGCGCCTGTCCGGTCATGCCATCACCTTTACGCATGATGGCAACCGCACCCTGCTTGCCTTCCGGCCCGTCGGAAAGCAGCTTGGATTTGAATGGAAAAGGCTTGGCCCTACCCGCTGCCAAATCACTGGCGAGCAACATTCCCGCATCTGTCAGGACAGTACGCCCCTGCCAGTTTGCAATATTCAACAGCCCGGGCTCACGCGTCTTACTGTAGGCCACAGCAACACCGTGAAACAGTTCGTCGGTCTTCAAACTCTTATCCCGAATAGCGTCATTGAACGGGAAGAAACGACCCTCATAAGTCAACTGAACCGTGGTCGTCAGCGCCTTCAGCAATATCCCGTCGCGATGTTCGAAAATCTTGCGTGCCGGATCATTCCTTTCGATCGCCCCAGCGAAAACAATGAACGGCTTAAGCGCAAAGCGTTGATAATAGGGGCCTTCAGTATAATAACCATCCGGCGAAAAGAGCAGTTCGCTCTGACGCAAAAATCCGCTCTCGCCTGATTTGTCTAGCCCCAACAAGGCTATGTCCACCAGCTCCTTGTCATCCAGAACATAGCCCGTCATCCCGACGCCGGCCGTTGCCCATGTGGCATGATTGTGAATCTTGCTGAAGGTCAATGCCGATCCAGTGGACAGGAACGCTGCTGCTTTACGGAACAGATTATCATCGATATTTTTACGATCAGCTTCTGAAAGCGTATCGCGAATGGCTTCATAGCCTTGAATGCTGTCGACCATCCACATGGCATCGTTCAAAACTTGCCAGAATATCCTACCAGAGCCTTGGGTATTCTTGCGGGCAGGATGTTCACCCAGTGTCGGATACAGCTTTGCATAGGCCAGCAATATGTCACGCACATAGTCAGCATATTTCGGCTCGCCAGTCAGTTTGAAGAGCTGGCCGCCCTGATAGATGATCTTGAAATTCTGCTTATGCTGCTCGTGGGTATAGCCGCCGCCCGGGTCTTTCGGAAACGGGACCACAACGCCGGCTTCCATCATCTGATCGACAAACGCCCGCGAGCGATCAATTTCGTTCTGGAATAACGGCGCATATTGCTGTGCCGCCGTGGAGGACCCAGTCTGGGAGGACTGAACTGGTCCAGCCACAGCGACCGAAGATGCAACTCCGCAAAGTGCGATCGCTAGGATCTTAACCCTCATGGCTTTGCTGCGCCTTCAAACTGATTGCCGGAAACTATGGCGCGATGGGCGCCTTCGTAGTTCAACTCTTCAAGAACCGGCATCGGCATATTTTTTGCTTTGTTATTTGATATGCGCGTTTGTGGACGCCCTACGGTGTGCACCACCTTTATCGAGGCGGCGTCGAGGAAATTATTGTTGCTGATATCCGCATGTTGAACGCCATGAAGAATCATGGAAAAGCTAGATGGGTTGTTTTTGCTTCGTCCGACATTCATGAAATTTGAATTCGTCACCAAAAAATGCGGCCCGAACGTGCTTTCATCTCGCCCCCCGCGATAGACGTTGAATAGCGCACCGCCGATGTCCTCAAAGTTCGAATTTGAAACGTCGAAATATTCGACATTATACTGACCGTAATCCTCTGTTTCGGCATTAGCCAACAGGATCGAACCAGAAATATTGCTGAAATTGCTATCCTTGATCGTAACACGATCCGCCATGGAACTTTTACCCAGCGCAATAACGTGGAACGAACGGTTCACATCCAGGTTGGTCACGGATACGCCATCAAGTTTGATCATGAAGTTCGACTGGATCGGGTAAATGGTCGTGCGGATCATGGCGTTGCCAACAGAGTCAGGCGACGCTGCACCATCGATCTGCAAATTGGCTAGCTTGACACTTCCGCCCTCTCGGATTTCCAGCAACGAAGGTCGAGAAAACAGAAGTTTGGTACGTCCATCCTTTGCCCCCCTGATTGTAATCGCACGATCCAATAAGAGCGTTTTGTTCACGAGATATTCGCCGTCACCCAACAAAAGTTGGTCACCTTCGACGGCCGTCGCAAAAACATCAGTCAGCGTATCTTCACCGGGCGGGACTGGAATCTCTTTCCCGGTGCCGAACCGCTTGCCGATTGCTGGCTTGGGATACCAGTCAACGCCCACCTGATCGCGGGTAAGAGGCTTAATATCACGGGATACGCCCGTGGTCGCCCCAACAGGATATAGCAGGCCATTTTCTGCCCGTTCCATCTCGACCGATGCTTTTGCGACGCCAGCAATCTCCTGCTGGGCCGAATCATTGAATATCATATTGTCTAAAAGTTTGATGCCGCTGATATCATCCTGTACCTTGATAAACTCACCTTTGCCTGTTCCGCCAAGCAGGTTTCCGGCAATACGGCTGTTGATCGGCGCAGCTGAACGCTCGGTATCCGCACCGGCATTGAGCGTAATGCGTGTGCTGTCGACAACCGTGTTATTCTCAATCACCGCATTGTCGACCTGCACGTAACGGTTAACTGGAGAATTGGGCACACCGTTCATCACTGTCAGTGCGCTGGCGAACCCTGTACCGCGGAGGCCTTCCATATAATTGTTGCGGATGGTCTGGTCCCGGTTGATCACCCTAATGCCGCCAGTATGGGCCTTTCCGCCGCCCATAAACACATTATTCTCAACCAGGGTACCATCACCATGGCGGAACACCAACGCACCGCGCGACCGATCAAAGAAATTGCCACGAAAGACATTGCTGCCCGACTTGGAAGAGATGATTTCGACTTCACCATCACAGCGGTCGAAATAGTTATTTTCCACTGTCGTGTTTGAATTGAACATCGAATAGTGGCTGGTGCCTATGCGTAAGGTTTCTCCGCCATTCGATCCCAACACCGGACGCGGCCCGAAATAATTATGATCGATGCGGTGGAAGTTTTCCTGACTCTCGGAAGAGTTAAGTCGCACGGCAAAAGTCACACCCTTGTTGGTCTTGCCCTCGAGATGACTGTGATCAAAACGGTTGTGCTTGCCGTACATGCCAACCCAATAGTCGCTTTCATAGCGGTCGGGTTTGCTGAAACTGTCGATTACGACCTGCGTGACGCGGCTGTGATGAGCCAGATTGTCTTTTGATCGGCGGAAGGAAATAACTTCACCGGTCGGACTGTAGCCGTTCTTGAACACCAGCCCGGTTACCAACATATGTTTGCCACCAATTCGGAGATTGGACTGGCCGGACAGAATCACCTTGCCGACCTCTTGCGGGCGCAGAGTGATTGGTTTTTCCTTGGTGCCTTGACCGGAAAATTTAATTTCAAAATCTTTCCATACGCCGTTCGCCAGAACGATCGTATCGCCAGCTTTCAAGAGCTTCTCGGTGGCGACATAGTTTTTCTTATCTTTAACCAGATAAACTTCTGCATAGGTGGGAGCTGAGGCAACCACACTAGTCAGCAAAACCAGGCTAAGCCTGAACATCATCCCCAAAGATCCTCTTGTTGTCTTTCTATCGGCTATCAATCTATTCAAATTGAGTCAACCAATTGGTACTACCAAATTGACATACCAATTTGTCCGCGATCCAATCGACGCTTAACTTAAGCAAGATCGGCGCGGCAGGTTCAAGCTCCCACCGCGCCAATCCCTTGCTCGAACCGACAAACTGCAAACTATTAGCTTGTCGTTCAAACTTGCCTGAGCCGCTTTGACCTTCATCTCTGTGCCGGAGGTTAGGGTCAAAAGCTTGCGGCTCAAGATTTTAAACGATTCCGTCTCGCCTAGTAAGTGAAGCTAAAACCAAACTGAACTCTACGATCGGTGATGCCTTCGTAGCACAACAATGCACCATCATTCACGCAAGAGATATTCTGGCTGGACTTGGTTATGTTAGTTGCCTCCACACCAATGTTTAACTGGTCGGTGACTGCATAGTTTACGCTAGCGTTTAGCTGCCCTCTAGGTTCAACAGCACCACGGAAGCCAAGCGGCTCAAACACGTTACCCGTGCCAGGCAGATCGTTCGTTCTAAACGTGTCACGCCACGTGTAACGTACCCGCGCCGATATACCGTATTTCTCGTAGAATGCTGTCAGGTTATAAGCGTGCTTGGACAGGTTCAGCAAAGTAGCGGTTTCACGCTGCACAGGATTTACAGCAGGATCGAAACCTTGTTGTGCAAAGATTGCCTGAGCTCGGCCGCCAGAAATGTCGGTAAAACCAGTATCGTTGCTTTCCGTTTGGTATGTGTAATTGGCCACAAAACCAAGACCGGAGAGAAATCCGAAGCTGCCAAGCCTATCTTCCCAATCACTTAAGTTATATTGGAAAGCGACTTCAATACCTTGTTGAGTGGTTGTCCCATTCGAGTTGAACGGGGTTTGAAGTCCAACACAGACACCTGTCTCGCCGTTACCGAAGATACCTGCTTCCGTCCCTGGAGAGAAAGTCCCGCCGCCTTCACATACCGGACCAACAGTGTCGCGTGTGTTAGGCGCAATAACGCCTGGAGCACCCGCATTACCCGGCTCATCAACGACAACTCCAAATAGCCCGTCGCGCTCTTTGCGGAAATAGCCGACGCTAAAGACCGCTTCAGGTGCAAAATACCAGCTTGCCGAGAAATCATAAGAGGCAATCTCTTCCGGTCTCACATTGGGGTCACCAGCTACAGCGTTACTGTTGACGCCTCGTGAATTCGGGAGTGATATCGCAGATGATATGTTCGTGAAGCTAGGTCGATTGATTTCCTGAGAAAAAGACGCCCGCAGGACAATGTCATCAGTCACATCAAAGGCGAGGTTCACGCGCGGCAAGAAGTGATCGTAGCTGCTTTCATTCGTGTTCAGGAATGGAGTACCAGTACTCAACACGTTGGCGGTTTCCGCTATCGAGGTTTTAACCCAGCGCACACCGGCATTTCCGCGGAACCTATCATCTTCAGTTCCAAAATTGATCTGACCGTACAGAGCATGCGTCTCTTCCGTAATATCAAAGAACGCATTTGGAAGCGAGTTTAGCCCTGAGGTGAAGATCGGTCCGAGACCTTGAGCCGCAGCGGCCGCATTGATCGCCGCTACTGCCTCTTCTGGATTACCGACAATGCCAGGATCTACTTGCAATACACCCGAGACAAACAAATCGCTGCCCGTGCCATCCCCAAAATTATCAGGAATCGGCGTGAGGAGGCTTGCGATACCACCCGCATTCAAACTGTTACCCAATGTGCCGGAACCGCTAGCAGACGCCTGCCTATTGTCTCTAAGAGTCTCGCGACGACTATAACGATAGCCAGCATCGATTGACTTAATAAAGCCTACCGAGCCAGTGAAATCGTAAGAGGTATCAAAGCGAAATGCCAGTTCCTCATTTTCCTGTATATTGGCGGAATATGTAGGAGTACCGTCAAACACATAGTTGCTTCCATCCAGCAACTGGGCGGTTGTTGGCGCAAATGGGTCGGCAAAATTGATGCCGAAGGAAATGCCATTCGTGAAGTCAAATATGACCGGAATGCCATTTTCGTCCCGGAAACTGGTACCAGCAGTATTGTTCGGGGCAATATCCGAGTTCGGATTGATAAAGTTAAGAGTTGTAGCGAGGTTTGGATTGACCGTTTCTGATGATACCCTGGAGACTTCAGCAGCTATGCTCAGTCGATCATGCTGCCAGTCAAGCCCGGCTCTAAATACATCGCTTTGAGTTTCGCGTGAACCATTGTCACTGGCCACCCGCAGGAATGGCGCACCGCGCGCGTTTCTAAAGTCATCGTCGGTAGCAAAATCCGCTCTCTGTTGCGGCGTAAAAGTACCTGCCGTGACGGCTTGAATGCTGCCAAGATTTTGACCCGTGGCGTCGAGGCCCAAATCGAACGTCGCAAAGTCCGTGAAGTTAATATTACCGCCGTTGGTTCTATCGCTTGCACCATTCAACCGGCTCACGTTAGAAAACTGAACTCGTGAACCTGCCAAATTTCGCGTCTGGTCTGTATAAATATAGTCAGCATAAAGCCTCAGATTATCGGTCGGCTTGGCTTCAAACGATGCCGCTACGTTGATTGTTTCATAATTCTGATCCTCTTGAACCTGGTTCAAGAACTGAACCCCGAGGAATCCTGGCGCTCCAGCCGGGCATGAGGTCGGCGGAGTGGCACCCGAACAGTCCGTCAGATTATCACGATCAAGGCGTGGACGGAAAGCGGTGTTGTTTGATTTGGTGTAACTACCACTCAAAACAAACCCAAATTCTGCTCCAGAGGAACTTTCCCATGTTTTACCAAACG
Source organism: Parasphingorhabdus sp. (assembly GCF_039939955.1). Taxonomy (GTDB): domain Bacteria; phylum Pseudomonadota; class Alphaproteobacteria; order Sphingomonadales; family Sphingomonadaceae; genus Parasphingorhabdus. The sequence goes on from NZ_JBDVHS010000004.1 coordinate 91,667, forward strand.
CGCCTGAAACCCTCGGGTTTAGACCGCCAGATGAAAGGCTACTATCTTCCATTTGCCCGCGGACACTGAGGAGAGTTTCAGACAGATCAAGCGGACGAATGGTTCTGAGGTTAATCGTACCGCCAACGGAACCTTCGATCGTGCTCGCTTCAGGCGCCTTGGTAACTTCGACACCCGCGATGATAGATGGATTCAAATCTTCAAAGTTAATACCGACCCGTCCGTTACCCGCGCCGACGGTTGATACACCATTAACTTCGAGGCGGTTACTACCTGTACCCCGGATCTGAACGCCGGTTCCAACGCCGTTTTGGCGTGTGATCAGAACACCGGTGATATTCTCGAGAACCTCTGCAAGGTTTTGATCGGGCAGCTTACCAATATCCTCGGCCTTAATGACTTCGATAAGGCTATCTGCCTCACGCTTTTCGTTAAGCGCACTGGCCAAAGAACTTCGAATACCGGAAACGATAATAACGTTTTCATCAGACTCCGCGGCGTTATCTACTTGCTCATTTTGCGCATATGCTGGCGAAGCGACCATTGCCATGGCTGTGCCCGCCATAAGTGCCGTTGAAAACCGAAAACGTGAAAATTTACTATGTGCAGAAATATTGATCTGATTCATCGAATCCCCTCCCTGTTATTTTTCTATTTCCACCATATTTGGCTTGGCAGGTTATAGGTGTCAACCTTTAATGCAAACCTATTGTATAGTTTTTGTCATACCAATTTAGCATACCTTACAAAAAGGCCAGATTTAGAACCGCTTACCCACCCCGATGACTCTTGCCGGATTGAACATTCTGTTCGAAATATGTCGGTGTGTAACATTTTGGTGACATATCAGAAAAGCGCACAACCTCATCCACAGCCCAATGCCGCTAGAGGAAGCCAATGGTTTTCTGAAATTTGTGACCCAGGCCTAAAAACCTGTTCAGCCCATGCGGGCAACGTCAAGAAAGCGTTCCCGACTCTCAATCGCACGCTGCTGAACTGCCTTCAGTGCTTCCTGTTCAGTAGCATCCAGCATGGTGCCAATTAGGCGCAAAAAATGCTCGCGCATTGCGCGGCGGGCAGCGGCCGGATTGCGCGCCTTTAGCGCATCCAATATATCTTTGTGCTCCTTGGCACGGGCTTCGGCATCTTCCTCGCAAACCGCATCATAGCTATGCTTCACTTCGGGAAGCTCTTCACGCATACGCCATAGGGATTCAATCGAATGGACCATCGCACCATTTCCGGAACATTCTGCTATTGTTGCATGAAATTCTCGATCCGCAGCCAGCGATGTTTCTTCATCGCTATTGCCCATGGTATAAATCAAATCCTCAAGCTTCTTCAGGTTTTCATCAGAAATGATTTTGGCAGCGAGTGCTGCAGCCTCCGCTTCGATCAGCGAACGGGCCTCTGTTACCTCAAAAGCGCTTACTGCGGGAAGCTTACCAGGCCGCAGAGACTGATCTTCGCACACATAGACGCCAGAACCCGTCTTGATCTCGATACGCCCAATGGCCTGCAATGCAATTTCAGCTTCGCGAATGGTGACCCGGCTAACTTCAAACCGCTCCGCCAGTTCCCGCTCTCCGGGAAGGCGCGTTCCGGGGGGAAATACACCCTCGTCAATAAGCAGTCCGATTTGCTCGGCAACGCGATGAAAAAGTCTCTGCTCAGCCATTTCGCAAAAATCCCTTTTAGTTGCCTTGCTGTAACGGTCAGGGCGACCAATGTCATCCCATAACCAATCACTCCGTTGGCGCAGTATTGCCATTCAATACTGCGCAATAGATTGTTGAAACTGGCGGATTCCCCTATGCTTGTCAATCTCTTTCCATACCAATATACCTATTATAAGGATACCAATTTCCCTCACCTTTTCTTCTGCAGGATCGTTAAACTGGCCGCAAAGTAGCGCCATTAATGCTGAGAACGGCCCCTTTGTGATTGGCGTATGAACTATTGCCCGACTAGCATTGATTGAACACAAGCACTCGGAATAATGGCGGGATTAAAAGTCACACACAGTCTGCTAGCCGCCCAACATTTTGAAGCATCCCCCTTTTGGGCCGATTGCGGACATTAGAATTAGACATTTTCCGCAAGTGCCAAGGCATCCTCGACCTCAACGCCCAGATATTTAACAGTGCTATCGATCTTTGAAATGCATTTGCAGCACGAGACTATCTGATCGATGGAATAGCCTCGCCTCTAGTGTCGGATTATTCCCAGAGGCATCTGAGAAAACTTGCCAAGCTGAGTTATCTAGCACCTGATATTGTGAAAGCGATCGTCCAAGGATCGCAGCCTGTCAATCTGACCGGAAGACGCTTTTTGCGTGCGGGTAAAATCCCTCTCGACTGTAACGAGCAGCGCACCCTCTTTGGGTTCACATAAGAACAAAATCACTCAAATTTCAAAAGCGCATCTGGAATCCGCGTTTCCGGGCGTCGAGATAATCCGGCTATTAGTAGCAACACAGCGGGTGCCAAATGGTCTCTGGACCGCAGTTCACACAACGGGCAGAAGCTAAGCTACGGAAACTTCGGGACTAAATACGTAAATCACTGACGTCATTGGAGACGCTCGAAATCGTGAAGAAAAATGGTGCTGCTAGGGAGAATTGAACTCCCGACCTCGTCATTACCAATGACGCGCTCTACCACTGAGCTACAGCAGCCGGACCATTTTGATGCGCTAGCACTAGGTACCATGTCAGGCATATTCCAGCGAACCGAGGGGCTAAGACCAAATGCTTTGCATCTTGTCAAGCGGAGTTGCGTTTTTCATGGGATAATGCAATCAGGCGCCATGCCAAAACCACAGTCAAAATCTGAAAAAATGCGCAAAGAAGCGGAAAAAGCAGAGCGTCTCGCTGCGCAGCTGCGGGCCAATCTACGCCTTCGCAAAGCCCAAGCGAAACAGATGGTCCCTAACGACTCCGACACAAAAGCTTAGGCGTTCGCTGCCGCCCGTTCCGGCTTGATAATCTCAAACTCGCTGACGGCTTCGATAAATTTTTCGGCCACAGGAGCAACTTGCTCAGTGGCCGGGTCGAACCAGACATAGGTGAGCTTGATAACGTTCAAGAGCTCGTCACCGCGCAATATATGCACCAGCAACGCATAGCTTGTCCGACCGAAACGGATAATCCGAACCGCAACGTCGATAAGATCATCCGCTTTTGCAGACGCACGGAAATCGACATCGGCATGGCGCACCCAATTATCGCCGCCAAAATGCTGCATGAACCCGCCAAGCATATCGCCTTTGCCCTGAGGCGCGTTATCCACCATCAGAGCGCGCATATATTCGGTCAAACCGACATCGGCAAAAACCAAATAATTGGCGTTAAAGACGATGCCCTGCAAATCGCATTCGGCATAGCGCACACGCATTGGGGTAATCAGGCGAAAGCCATCACGGGGATTTTTCTGTTCTGTCATGATGCTGGCTCTTTCCCCAGCGTCATGAGACTGTCAACCGCCTTAGCCCGCGTTCATGCAAAAGGCATTGAGCTTGTTGCCATCCGGATCGCGAAAATAGCCAGCATAGAAGCCTGCATCGCCACGTGGCCCCGGTGCGCCTTCATCGCTGCCGCCGTGGGCTAGCGCGATGTCATACAGCCGCTGCACCTGATCATTGTCTTTGACTTCGATCGCCACCATCACCCCATTGCCAACGCTAGCAGCCTGACCATCAAAAGGTTTACTCGCTGCTATGCCCGGCGCGCCGCCCATTTCGCCCCAAGCGATAAACTGGTCGGAGTCCATCATCCGTCCAACGCCCATTTCCTTGCCAATCGCGTCATAAAATTTTGCCGCTCTCTCCAAGTCATTGGTACCCAATGTGACATAGCCAATCATGTTCTTCTTCCTTCTTGTTGAAAAAGAACATTATGAGAACATTTGATTCGCGTCAACAGATTCAGAGCGCTGTCGTTTGCGCCTCTAACCATTGCAGCGCGTCGCCGTCCAACTGCGGCGCGATCGTTGCTCGCACTTTCGCATGATAGTCATCAACCCATTGGCGCTGGCTCTGCGAAAGCATCGCAACGTCGATCAAACGACGCTCAAGCGGCGCGAACGTTAGTGTCTCGAAACCGAGCATCGACTGTTCAGCGCCATCAATGATACGTTCTTCGACCAAGATCAGGTTTTCGATGCGGATGCCGAATTCATCGGTCTTGTAATAGCCGGGTTCATTGGAACAAATCATACCGGCAACCAATGGTTCGTTAAACCCGCCAAATGCGGCAATCCGTTGCGGTCCTTCATGAACCGATAGATAGGCGCCAACACCATGGCCGGTGCCATGCGCATAGTCCACGCCATCAGCCCAAAGATATTGCCGCGCCAATATATCCAATTGCCCACCGGTCGTCCCCTTCGGGAAGACGGCCTGTGCCAAGGCGATATGGCCTTGCAGAACCTGCGTATAGCGTTTGACCATTTCAGCGGTTGGCTCTCCCACCGCCATAGTACGGGTAACGTCGGTCGTGCCGTCACGATATTGCCCGCCGCTATCGACCAAATAGAGCGTACGATCCTCTATCTTGCGATTGGTTTCTTCGTTCACGCTATAATGACAAAGCGCACCATTCGGGCCGGCACCGGAAATCGTACGGAAAGACAGATCTTCGAGCTTTTCGGACTGCCCTCGAAATTCAGCAAGCTTAGCCGCGACCGACAGTTCATCATGGCCACCGCTCAGCGCCTCATTGGAAAACCAGTGCAGGAATTGACTCAGCGCGGCACCATCGCGCGCTTGCGCCGCTTTGTGACCATCAACTTCGGTCTCGTTCTTAATCGCCTTGGCAAGGATTGTCGGATCGCGTTTTTTGACAATATTGGCACCGGCCTGCGCCAGTTGTTCGAATATCGCGGCCACGGAACGCTCGGGATCGACGCCCACTGCTCGTCCTTTATACTCGGCAAGTGCATCAGGAAATTCGCTATAGTCCCGCAACGCAACCGCATTGCCCAAATGAACCCGAACATCGTCGGTTAGTTTTTCCGGCGCCACAAACAGTTCGGCACTGCCATCCGCTTTGACAATCGCATAGCCACGCGGAACCGGCGTGTTGGCGATATCTTTGCCGCGAATGTTGAATGCCCAGGCAACAGAATCAAGCGCTGCAATCACGGTGGCATCAAGGCCTTCCGCTTTGAGCCATGCCGCAATGTCAGCCCGTTTTTCACTGGCACTTTTGCCCGCAAATTCATCTGGTTGGACATCGAGCTTCGCCAAGGACGGTTCCGGTTGATCTTCCCAAACCTGATCCAGGGGATTGTCCTTGACCGTCACCAGGCTTGCACCTGCTTTGCCTAGCTTAGCGGCAGCCGACTTTGCCCAGTCTTGCGTATGCAGCCATGCATCATAGCCAATTTTAGAATCGTGCGGCGCATTGGCGCCCAGCCAGTCGACGATGCTCTGATCCGCCGTACCGACATATTCATATAGATTGCCATCCACCTGATCGCGCACCTGAATAGTATAACGCCCGTCTGTGAAAATCGCTGCCTTGTCTTTGAGCACCACAGCAGAGCCAGCAGAACCGCCAAATCCTGTCAACCAGGCCAGCCGTTGTGCATAATCACCGACATATTCACTCATATGCTCGTCGCAGATCGGAACGACAAAGCCGTCGAGACCGTCTTTTTGCATTTGCTCCCGCAGGGCCGCGAGCCTGGCTTCATAAGTAGACATCAACACTGGCTGTGAAACTCCTTGAATTAGCTGCTTGGTAAACACATAGGTATTTTAGACGTTTTCCGCCACCCACTTCCCTGAAAAGAGGCGTCATGAAACAGATATTCCTTTCGTTGATGGCAATCATCATATTGCCCCCCACCCTTTCATCGGCTCCAGCCGTCGCTCAAACTGAAACAGAAAAGACCATGACAGAAAAAATGGAAAATCCTCCGGTCGCGGCGCAACGGCCATATAGCTATCAACGCCACGGCTATACCGTGAGCGATCCCTATCACTGGCTGAAGGATCAGAGCTATCCAACGGTCGATGACGAGGATGTCCTCGATTATCTGAAGGCGGAAAACCGCTGGTTCGAACAGAATATGGAAGGGCAGAAAACGTTTACCGAATCGCTGTTCGCCGAGATGAAAGCGCGGATCAAGGAAGACGACAGCTCGGTGCCGCAAAAGGACGGCGACTGGCTCTACTGGAGCAAGTTCGAGGAGGGCATGCAATATCGCCAGCATTGGCGCAAATCGGTCTCTGGCGGCAAAGACCAACTCATGCTGGACGAAAATATCCTAGCCAAGGGCAAGGAATATTTCCGTCTGGGCGCGGCGTCCGTCTCCCCTGATGGTCGTTTGCTGGCCTATTCCTATGATGACAATGGTTCGGAACGGTTTGAAGCCCGGATCAAGGACCTGTCTAGCGGCGAGCTGCTGCCCGACGTCATCCCCGGCACCTTGTCGAGTCTGGTCTGGTCCGCCGATTCCAAAATGCTGCTCTACGGCCTCGCCAACGAGCAATGGCGCACCGACAATGCCCGTCTCCATATCTTGGGCAGCGACATCGTCGATGATGTCGAACTATATCGCGAAGATGATGAGGGTTTTCGGGTCGGCATCGGCCTGACCCATTCGGAAAAATATATCGCGATATCGACCGGCGATCACCAAACCAGTGAAGTGCGGCTGGTACCCACCGACGATCCGCTGGCTGAACCGATATTGGTTTCCGCGCGGCAGACCGGCCGCGAATATGACATCGAAGAGCATGACGGTACGCTCTACATCCTGACCAACGACGATCATGTGAATTTCCGGCTGGCCACCGCACCGGTCACCGATCCGGACAATTGGACGACTTTGATCGCCGGTTCGGACGAATTTTATCTGACCGACATGACGCCGTTCAAGGGTTTCTATGTCACCGAAGGCCGTGAAAATGGCCTCGATCAGGTGGAAATCCGCTCTTATGCCGATCCATCAAAGGTCGAGCGCATCGCGTTTCCCGAAGCCAGCTATAATGCCGGTCTGGACGACAATCCGGAATATGACGTCCGCACGCTGCGGCTCAGCTATGAATCGATGGTCACGCCGGATACGGTCTATGACTATATCCTGGCCGACAAGACGCTCGAGACGCTAAAAGTACAGGAGATTCCATCCGGTTATGACGCCAGTCAATACACCACCGAGCGGTTGACCATCAAAGCCCGCGACGGCGCGATGGTGCCCGTCTCTCTGGTTTACAAAAAGGGGACCAAACTGGACGGCAGCGCGCCGCTCCATCTCTATGCCTATGGCGCCTATGGCTATGCCGTACCGCCAAGCTTCTCGACCACGCGTCTGTCGCTCGTGGATCGCGGTTTCGTCTATGCCATTGCCCATATCCGCGGCGGTGATGATCTGGGCCGCAACTGGTATCTCGACGGCAAGCTGACGAAGCGGACCAATACGTTCCATGATTTCGTCGATGTCGCCAAGGGATTGATCGCCAGAGACTATACCAACACGGGCCGGATTACCGCTTCGGGCGGTTCGGCCGGTGGCGAGCTAATGGGCGCGATCGTCAACAGCGATCCGGAACTGTGGGGCGCGATTGTCGCGCATGTGCCCTTTGTCGATGTGCTCAATACGATGCAGGACGAGAGCTTGCCACTCACACCGGGCGAGTGGCCGGAATGGGGCAATCCGATCACCGACAAAGCGGCGTTCGAATATATCCGCAGCTATTCGCCTTACGATCAGGTCAGTGCGCAGCACTATCCGCCGATGCTGATCACCGGCGGCCTGAACGACCCGCGCGTGACCTATTGGGAACCCGCCAAATGGACAGCCAAGCTACGTGCGACCAAAACCGATGAGAATATCCTGCTGCTCAAGACCAATATGGGCGCCGGCCATGGCGGCAAGTCCGGGCGCTGGAATGCACTGGAGGAAACGGCGGAGGAATTCGCCTTCATCCTCTGGCAGATGGAGATCGCCGAGTGAAACCGCCGGAAACGGCCTTCGCTCTTTCGATCACCGCCCAAGCCGAAGACATAGACGAACTCGGCCACGTCAATAATGCGGTCTGGGTGCGCTGGATCCAGGATATGGCGACAGCTCACTGGAACGCAATCGCGCCAAAAGATGCCATTGATCAATATATCTGGGTCGTGACCCGGCACGAAATCGACTATCGCGGCAATGTCGGGAGCGGCGAGACCGTGACCGGCCATACCTGGATTTCCGAACCGCCCAAGGGCGCGCGTTTCTGGCGCAACGTCAGTTTCACCGGGTCCGATGACAAGATCAAAGTTATCGCAAAAACCAACTGGGCAATCATAGACAGGCAGAAAGGCCGGGCGGTTCGCGTCCCATCAGCCCTCGCAGACCTGTTCCTGAAAGACTAGGGCGCCGGTATCGGCGCAGCCGGAGCAAGCGGCGAAGGTTGATCTACCTTCTCGCCTTCAGCCGTCCGCAATTGCTGCGGTTCCAGTATAGCCGCGGTCTCGATAACGTCTAGCGCGCGCCGCGCCTCGTTATAGCGACGGGCCTTTTCCATCCATTGAGAAGCATCCTCATCCTTCTCAACACCGGTCAACTTCTCAACTTCCGCAATGGCGGCCTCGACATTACCAGTTTCAACATAACGCTTTGCCCGGACCAGGCGCTGTTGCGGTGCAGGAGAAGGGGTTCCCTCACGACGAATAACGAATAGTTCGGAGAGCTCCTGCCGGAAATTGGTCCAAAAATTCGCCTCTCCTGTGCCGGTTGTCAGCGATGGTCCTATTTCGTTCAATCCGGCAGATAGTTCTTCTAGTGTAACGGGCTGGCGAGAAGCGTTGACGATGGTCGTGACGGCCTTCGGTTGTGCATCGCCAAAACGAAGCCGCAACTGGGGATCAATATAACCAAGCGAAGACCCGCGATCCAGAGCACGGCGAGCGGCAAAAGCTATCAGCAAACCTTCCGCACGGGCGGCATTCCCCGATGCTGCCTGAGCTTGCACATTGATCCGTGATAAACGATCTTCCAGATCCGCGACCCGTGCGGCAAGCGCTCGCTCTATTTCAGGTGTCAGGACCGGAGGAGCCACTTCTGCAGATTGCACGGGTGCTGGTAATACACTACCATCCGCGTCAATTCGATTGGCAAGGGCAGTCGCGGCATCCGGTTCCGCCACTGCAACAGCGTCACCATTGGCAATGACCGCTGTCTCGGTCTCCGCACTGCTATCGAACGGATTGTAACGGGATAGAATCCAGCCGGTCAGAATCGCACCCCCTATAAAGGCTACGACCATCAAAATCAGTACATTGCGCGTCATATTGCTCTTGCCTGTTGATGGCGAAAGCCTTTCATAATCCCGGCTCATTCCCGTTCCTTTTCTCGGTCCAGCCGCTAAGCGAACCAAATTTTCCTCATATCATTGGCATAGTTCGCTCGCCCGAGACAGTAAAGCGTCGTCATCCGGATGCTCGGCGGTTTGGATGCTTTTCCATCCCTGCCCCGCCGCTTCCGCCACCTTCCTAGAAAAGGCCAGAACATGATGACTATTTTTCGACAATCCCAAGCGATCCAATTCCGACACAAGATGCTCCGCTGCACGAACGGAGTGCAATAGAATAACGGCCTGATCTGCGAGACAGGATTGGGCCCGCGCACCCAAAGCAATCGCCTTCGCTCTATAGATTGGAATGATATGCACGTGGCGTTGCTTGGCGGAAACGTCCGTATATTGCTCGCCGGTCAACCATAATATGTTCTGATACTGCCCGTCCTTAAACTGACGCAAAAGGTCCTGTGCGCCCGATTTCCCCGTTTGCGCCACATCAAATCCGGCGCTTTTTGCGGCCATCGCTGTTTTAGCGCCGACCGCCAGCACCGGTAAGGACCGATAGGATTCCAGTTGTCCGCCACCATATTTGAGCGCGTTGGCACTGGTCAGCAGTAAGGCATCGAAATCCTGTGGTTCGGGACCAAGCCACCGGATCGGTTCGACCGCAAACAAGGGATCTACAACCGCCGTCAGCCCCAGATCTTTCGCCCGCTGTTCGGTCTGTAGTGCCCCATCGAGCGGTCGTAAGATCAGCAGCGGCAGGGTCATCTGCCAAAAATGGCCTTCAGCGCCGCACTGGCTTGGCCTAGCAGCTTGTCTGCCAATATGCCGGGCGCGGCAACGTCTCCGCTATCGAAGTTAGACTGGCCATCGACGGACTCGGTTCCGTCAGGCAGCAAAATTTCGGCCCGCAGATGAACGGTCCTGCCATCAATCGCCGCCAATGCGGCAACCGGACTATGACAATCAGCAGTCAACCGTTCCAAAAACAGCCGTTCAACCGTGACCGCGCGAAATGTACTGACCGACGATATCGCCCGCAATAACCGGCGAACATGGCCATCATTGGTCCGCGCTTCGATACCGACAGCCCCTTGTGCCGGCGCGGGAAGCATGACTTCATCGGAAATCTCACTTCCAACATCTTCCATATCCAGACGGTTCAACCCGGCAGCGGCGAGCAGAGTTGCATCATAATCACCATCTTCGATTTTTTGCAGGCGCGTTTGCACATTGCCGCGGATCAATCGCACGTCGAGATCGCCTCTTTGCCGCAAAAGTTGCGCTTTACGGCGTGGCGACGCGGTACCCACGATCGCCCGCTCGGCCAACGCATCAATTGATTCTGCTCCGATCAGTCGGTCGTGAACGTCCGCCCGGTCCAACAAAGCCGCAAGAATAAACTCCCCCGGACGGATCGTTTCAACATCCTTCATACTGTGCACCGCACAGTCTATTTCACCGGTTCCAAGCGCGCGATCCAGCTCCTTGGTCCATAAGGCCTTACCGCCCACCTCTGCCAGCGAACGATCAACTATCTTGTCGCCGCTCGCGATCATCGGCACCAGCTCCACCTGATCGGGGCGCCAGCCATGAAATGATAACAGGGCGTTTGCGGCCATTCTGGCCTGCGCCAAAGCCAGTGGTGATTGACGCGTACCTATACGCAGCGGTCGATCTAGTCCGGCTAGAATCTCTTTTTTGACATCTTCGTTCATGATAGCGCTTGTTCTAATGGTTTGAGCGCCTAAGTAAAAGCGTCATGAGCCTGATCTTGGGAATTGAATCCAGCTGCGATGAAACAGCAGCCGCGCTAGTTACTTCTGAGCGCGATATTTTGGCGCACAAACTAGCGGGTCAGGAAGCGGAACATGCTCCCTACGGCGGCGTGGTTCCCGAAATCGCCGCCCGCGCCCATGCCGAAATTCTGACGCCGCTGATCTCCGCCGCACTGGATGAAGCCGGGAAATCTCTGGACGATGTCGATGCCATCGCTGCTACCGCTGGCCCCGGCCTGATTGGCGGGGTGATGGTCGGCCTAGTCACCGGAAAAGCGCTCGCAATGGCAGCGGACAAACCGCTGATCGCCGTTAATCATCTGGAAGGCCATGCACTTTCGCCGCGCCTGGTCAATCCGAACCTCAGCTTCCCCTATCTGCTGATGCTTGTCTCCGGCGGCCATTGTCAGATTTTGCGCGTTGAGGGCCCCGGTCAATATCGGAGACTGGCAACGACGATCGACGATGCGGCTGGCGAAGCATTTGACAAGACAGCCAAGATACTCGGCCTCGGCTATCCGGGCGGCCCCAAGGTCGAAGCTTTTGCTCAACAGGGCGATGCCAAAGCTGTTCCCCTGCCCCGGCCGTTGCTCAAATCAAAAGAACCGCATTTCTCTTTTGCCGGACTGAAAAGCGCGGTCGTCCGCGCCCATCAAAGCGGTACGCACCGGCCCGAAGATATTGCCGCGTCCTTCCAGCAGGCCGTGGTTGATTGCCTGCGCGACCGACTGAAGAAGGCTATTCGTGATCATGGCAGCTGCAACCATCTTGTGGTTGCGGGTGGCGTCGCCGCCAATACCCCGATCCGCGCTATGCTCGAACAGGTCGCTGAGGAAAATGACATGGTCTTCACGGCACCGCCGCAATGGTTGTGTACCGACAATGCAGCAATGATTGCCTGGGCAGGTGCCGAGCGCTTTGCTGCCGGCCTGACCGATTCACTGGATTTTGTCGCAAGACCACGCTGGCCTCTCGACCCGACAGCGAAAAAAGCACGTGGCGCGGGGGTAAAAGCGTGACTGTTGCAACCGCAAAAATTGGTGTCATCGGCGCAGGCGCTTGGGGCACGGCTCTCGCACAAGTGCTTTCGGAAGATCAGGACGAGCTCCTGCTCTGGGCCCGCGAACCTGAAGTGGTTGAGCAGATCAACAGAAGCCATGAAAATCAGTCCTTTCTCCCAGACCATCAACTTCGCGACAACATAAGTGCAACGCAGAATTGGGACGCGATGGCGGCCTGTGATGTGTTGTTGATGGTAACACCGGCGCAGCATCTGCGCTCGACCCTTGAGGCGCTGCCCAATTCCAACGCAGCCCTCCTGCTATGCTGTAAAGGTATCGAGGCACAAAGCCAGATGCTGTTAAGCGAGGTAGCCAAGCAAGTGCGCCCGCAGAATCCACTAGCGGTCTTGTCCGGGCCAACATTCGCCCATGAAGTGGTGCAAGGTCTGCCAACGGCCCTGACGCTCGCTTGCGAAAACGAGGCCTTGTGGGATCGGCTCAATCCGCTGATCGCCAAGGCAAGTTTCCGACCCTATTATTCCGACGATGTCATTGGCGCGGAAATTGGTGGGGCAGTCAAAAATGTACTGGCCATTGGTTGCGGTGTTGTTGACGGCGCCGGCCTTGGTCAAAATGCGCGTGCATCGCTGATCAGTCGCGGTTTTGCCGAAATGCTTCGCTATGGTTCCGCGCGTGGCGCAAAAGCAGAAACATTATCAGGCCTATGCGGTCTCGGTGACTTAGTGCTGACCTGCTCGTCAACCAGCTCGCGTAACTTCTCTCTCGGCAAGGGATTGGGACAGGGCCAGTCGGCAGAAACGCTACTGTCAGACCGGACCACGGTCGCTGAAGGCGCCTCCACCGCGCCCGTCCTTCAGCAGGATGCAAAGGCCCGCCAAGTCGACATGCCGATCGTCGACGCAGTTTGCGCGATGCTAACCGGGAAAGCTGATGTTCAGTCTGTGGTCAGCGAACTCATGAAAAGGCCGTTGGTTTCTGAACGCGGATAGACCGGCAAGGCTTGATGATGACAAAATCCCGAAACTGCTATAGACAGATTTCCCTGATGCGAGCCAGCCGGAGAGCGATTTGAACAGTCCTGAACCATCAGGCACGGCTGATGCAGCGCCAACGGATGGCGACACGCCTGCGGACAAAAGCAAGGATGATATCGCCGCGCTGGCCAAAGGTGGGCGAACCAATATATTCGGCTTTCTGCTGCGCCTTGCCGCACGTCTACCGTTTTTGTTCATCGCGGGACGCATCTATGGTGCCGAAGCACTTGGCCGCTTCGCCTATGCAATATTGGTGGTGGAATTTGCGGCTCAATTGGCAACACTCGGGCTGAAGCGCGGCCTGGCGGCCCAGCTAAGCAAGACACAAAGGCCCCATGTGCATGTTGTCTGGGATGGCCTGCTGGTCAGCTTTCTAGCTTCAGGGGTCGCGGCTGGCATATTGATCGCCTTTCCGTTCATCATGTTTCCCAATAGTGAAATCAACGGCCTCGACCGGTTTTTACCCTTGGTCATATTCACGGTCGTGGGGGCCGACATCGCGCTCGCCGCCCTCGCCTATCGCTACGATATTGCTTCTACTGTGCGCGCCCGCTCAATCGTCGAGCCCTGGACGATCAGCATCGCCGCGTTTCTTTTCTCCTATTATTCGCTCCGCGACGGCCTGATCCTGTCCTATGTTGTGTCAATGATCGCGGCGCTGGCGGCATCGCTCTGGCCCCTGTTCAAAAGCTACGGTCTGCCGCACGGCTGGCGACCGGAGCCCCTGAAAATTGCCAGAATGGCCCGCCGCAACATGCCGCTCGCCGCGGCCGACGCCGCCGAATGGGGCTCGCGCCGGCTGGATCTGGCGATCCTAGGCCTGTTCGCATCCCCCGCAATCGTCGGTATCTATTATATCGCGCAGCAAGTCGCGAGCCTGCCGCAGAAGCTAAAAACCAGCTTTGATCCTATTCTTGGTCCCGTCATCACTCGCAATCTGGAGGCGGGCAATATGAAGGCCATTGCCCAACAAGTCAGCCAGGTCGGTTTCTGGATCATAGCGGCCCAAGTCGGCATTGCGCTAGCTCTGGCAATCCCAGGCGAAGCCGTGATGGGACTGGTTGGCCCAGGTTTCGTCGGAGGAACTGGCGCTCTGGCGTTTCTGCTGGCCGCCGAAGCCGTGGCCGCAACCGCCGTCGTCAGTGAATCAGCGCTGGTCTATATCGCACGTCACCGCAATTTGTTGATTTCGCTATCGATGCTCTTGCTGCAGGCCGCGCTCAGCGTCGCCTTCATCCAGATTTGCGTCTATCTCGGCTGGGGGCCATTGTTTCAAGCAGCAGCGGTCGCGGCGGCGCTGATGGTCGCACTCGCTTATGCTTCGATCGTCAAAGCAATTTTCCTGTCGAAGCTGCTCGATGCACCTGTCAACGGCTGGCGCTGGACCTTGCTAATCGCCATCGGTGTCGCCACTGCCATCGGCTATCTGGCGACCTACCTCCCGGAATGGGCGGAACTGATTATCGGCATACCGATGATATTAGGCAGCTATGCCTGGGTTATCTGGAAATGGGGCTTTGGACCGGAGGACCGGAAGCTTTTCAAAATGAAAAGCTGATTACCCCAGCCGTTTTTTCACCAATGCCCGCAGATCGGCTTCGGGACGCGCGCCATAGTGAGAAATCACTTCCGCTGCAGCGATGGCCCCGATGGTCAGGCATTCTGCCATCGGACGTTCTTCGATATAGCCGCTGAGGAAACCGGCAGCGAAAAGATCGCCTGCCCCTGTCGTGTCAACAATCTGGTCGACCGGTTCAGCCGTCACCGCCGTTGTCTTGCCATCACGAACCGCAATCGCCCCTTGTTCGCTTCGCGTCACCACCAAAGTTTCCACCTTAGCGGCGGTTTGCGCGACTGCCGTGTCAAAATCCTCGGTCTCGGCCAGCATCATGATTTCGGCTTCGTTGGCGAATAGAATATCAATCTTGCCGCCGTCGATCAGGCCGACGAACTCATCCCGGTGCCGGTCGATACAAAAACTGTCGGACAGAGTGAAAGCTACTTTCCGGCCGTTTTTGCGGGCAATATCAATTCCCAGCGCCATCGCCGCCTTGGGTTCGTCGGCATCCCACAGATAGCCTTCGAGATAGAGGATCGCTCCACTAGCGATCAGATCGGCATCCACCGCAGCTGGCGGCAAAAATTGCGACGCGCCCAGAAAAGTATTCATCGTGCGCTGCGCGTCCGGCGTGACAAAAATCAGACAACGACCAGTTGGTGGCTCTTTGCCGATCGGCGGCACATCAAAGTCGATTCCCGTTGCGCGGATATCGTGGGCGAAGACTTCGCCAAGCTGATCGTCAGCCACTTGCGCGATCAGCGCGCACTGGCGCCCCAGGGTGGATGCACCGGCAAGCGTATTGGAACCGGAACCGCCACTGATTTCGCGCGCCGGCCCCATATCGCGGTACAGTTCCTCTGCCCGGTCAGCGTCAATGAGGGCCATAGAGCCCTTGACCAGTTGTTCCTCTTCGAGGAAATCATCGTTGGACTGAGAAATTACATCAACAATTGCGTTGCCGATGGCGACGATATCGTAACGGGCTTCGGTGGTCATAAACAGTCCTTTTGGGGCAGAGTATAATCTTCCGAGTGCGTTAGGGGTTTGACTGAATACCATCAAGCAGAATTGACGCTGGCCGGGCAATCATGACATGAAGCACAAATGTTTCAGGCCTTTTCACGTTCCCTCGCGCAACTGACCGACCAAGCCATATTGGCGATCCTGCTAAGGGTTGTTCTGCTTACCCTCCTGCTATTCGTCATCTTCGGTGTTGCAGCCTATTTTGCTTTGGTGTGGCTATTTGCCTGGCTCGGCTGGACGGACGGCGGCTTTGCGGCCGCGGCGGCCGCAGCGGTCATCGCCATATTGACCGGGCTTTTGCTGTTCCGAATTCTTGCGATTTTTGTGCTCAACATCTTTTCCGATAACATTGTCGATGCTGTCGAACGGCAATATTATCCGGATCGAGCGGAAACGGCCAAACCGCCGGGCTATATGCTCGGCATCAAGATGGGCTTCGCTTCCGCTGGCCGCGCCTTGGGCTACAATATTCTCGCGGCACCCTTGTATATATTGCTCCTCGTCACCGGTATCGGCGTTCCGATCGCCTTTTTTTCGGTCAATGCCATCTTATTGGGCCGGGACCTTCAGGATATGGTCGCTGCTCGCCACATCACTGATCTTCAGAATTTTGACGCACCATGGCGCTTGCCCAAGATCGAGCGCTTCATTCTCGGACTGGCAGTAGGCCTGTTGTTGGCTATACCCTTCATCAATTTCCTTGCGCCGGTATTAGGAGCGGCTATGGCTACCCATCTGGTTCATGGGAAAAAGGAAGAACAGTCCACATGAAAACCAAATATCTCATATTGTTGAGCCTGCCAGCCCTGGCCGCCTGCGCCTCGACCACGACAGCAACAAGAAGCCCGAACCTACCAGCCGTTTCCGCTTCGCCGCTCAATAAGATCGCTGGCCTGGATATTGTCATGGGAAAGACCGCTGGTCAGCTCATACGCCTTTTCGGGAAACCACAGCTCAATATATCCGAACCACCGGCTCAAAAGCTGCAATTTGCTAGCGGCGCATGTATCCTTGATGCCTATCTCTATCCGTCAAAAGATGGCAAGACCAGTCGGGTCACCCATATTGACGCTCGCCGAAGCGATGGTGCGGCGGTTGACCGGGTCAGCTGCGTCAATGCGCTAAGGTTGCGCTGACGCCAATTCTTCTAACGCCCAACCAGCCGCGTCTCGGACCGCATCATCACCGTCATCCAAAAGCGCCTGAACCGGAGCTATCAAAGCCGGGTCTCCGCTATTTCCAGCAGCAATAAGCGCATTGCGCACCATCCGATCCCGGCCTGTTCGCTTTATCGGTGATCCCGAGAACACTTGCCGGAAACCAGCATCATCTAGCGCCAGCAGGTCCACCAATGCGGGGGCCGCCAGCTCAGCCCGTGGCAGGAAAGCCTTATTCGCCGCTCCCGCCTGAGCAAACTTGTTCCAAGGGCAAACAGCCAGGCAATCATCACAACCATAGATATGATTGCCCATTGCCTTGCGATATTGCTGCGGAATGGGGCCTTTATGCTCGATCGTCAGGTAGGAGATACAGGCTCTGGCGTCGAGCTTATAGGGCTCAGAAAAGGCGTTCGTCGGACATATGTCCTGACAGGCCGAACAGCTACCGCAATTGTCTTTACCCGGCGTCGATGATGGAAGGTCCAAGCTTGTGTATATCGCGCCCAGAAACAGCCAGCTCCCGTGATCCCGGCTGACGACATTGGTGTGTTTCCCCTGCCAACCAAGGCCCGCCGCTGCGGCGAGCGGCTTTTCCATCACCGGAGCGGTATCGACAAATACCTTTACCGCACAATCCGCCTGTTCCACCAGCCAACGCGCGGTCCGCTTGAGCGCGCCTTTCACAACATCGTGATAATCCTTGCCCTGCGCATAGACCGAAATACGGCCGTGATCGGAGACATCGTCCAAAGCGAAGGGATCCGTTGCGGGCGCATAGCTCATGCCGAGCATGATCACGGAGCGCGCTTCTGCCCATAGATTTGTAGGGTTGGACCGCTCATCCGCGCGGTTCTCCATCCAGATCATGTCGCCATGACAGCCATTCGAGAGCCACTGTTTCAAGCGTTGCTGCGTTTTGGGTGCCAGCGTTGCCGGGGCTATACCGAAGGCGACGAAACCTTCTTCCTTCGCCTTTATCTCAAGCGCTTTTTCCAATCTTAACTTGTCATCCGCCATAGGGTTTCTCTATCAAACACTCCCGTCAGATTTGAAAGCCGTAAATGCACGCACCCCATTCCGAATTTGCCATTGAAGCTCGCAATATCGTCAAACGATTTGACGAAGAAACGGCCGTCGACGGCATAGACCTGACCATCGAGAAAGGCAGTATATTCGGGATATTGGGGCCCAATGGTGCTGGCAAAACCACGACGTTGCGGATGCTGCTTGGAATAATCGATCCCGACGAAGGGGAGCGGTTTCTACTAGGGTCCCCGGAACCAATTTCCAAGGCCCATCAGGTTGGCTATCTTCCCGAAGAGCGCGGACTCTATCAATCGATGAAAGCTTTTGACGCCATTGCGTTCATGGGGGCTCTGCGCGGACTACCGCTGGCGGAAGGGCGACTGCGCGGACGCAAAATGATGGAAGATCATGGCCTTGGTGATGCAGCAGACAAACAAATCCGCCAGCTTTCCAAAGGTATGGCACAGACAGTACAATTGCTCGGCACCTTAGTCCACGAGCCAGATCTGATCATTCTCGACGAACCATTTTCCGGCCTCGACGCGCTGAATCAAGGCAAACTGGAACGTCTAATCCGCGATCAGGCTGATAAGGGAGTGACAATCATTTTCTCAACCCATGTGATCGCGCATGCTGAGCGGCTATGCGAAGAAATCGCCATTGTAGCCGACGGAAAAATCCCGTTCAAAGGCAAGGTATCAGCAGCACGTGATCGGTTGCGTCCACAGGTTCATCTCGAAACACGGAATCTCGATGGGCCTTGGCGCGCTGCCATCCCAGCGGACTGCAAGCCGCTCGGCCACAACTGGCATTTCACTTTACCGGAAAGCGGCGTCGAACCCTTGCTCCATGCCTTGGTAGAAGGTGGCGCCGGAATTGAATCCCTGTCGATCGAGCGCCCCGGCCTGCACGATGCCTTTGTTCAAATCGCTGGTGAAGCCGCCGCCCAGAAAATGGATGCCGATGCCATAGCTAGCAATATGGATGCAGCCACATGATTGAGACAATCCGCGCAGCCTTCGTCATTGCTCGCCGTGATTTCACCGCGATCATATTTTCGAAATCCTTCTTTTTCTTTTTGTTGGGACCGCTGTTTCCGCTCGGAATTGGCGTTGCTGCCGGGGGGCTTGGATCGCAAGTTTCTCAAGATATCGACAATCCTGTTGTCGGCGTCTCGCTCAGCGCAGCAGAAGCAGAAAAACTAACGACGGCCCGCGTTCGACTTTCTCAGAGTCTCGGCTCCCAATCCATGCCAAATCTCATTATACTGAAGGACTTCTCCGGTGAAGAAACCGACATTATTTCTAAGCTGGATAGCGAAAAATCACTGACGGCTATCCTATCCGGTACACTTTCTTCACCCGTGCTCACAGGCTCGGAACGAGACGTTAAACGATGGCGGGGTAAGATCGCATTGCTTGCGGAGACCGCGCTCTCTCAACCCGCAACCGTTGACG
Source organism: Parasphingorhabdus sp. (assembly GCF_039939955.1). GTDB lineage: Bacteria > Pseudomonadota > Alphaproteobacteria > Sphingomonadales > Sphingomonadaceae > Parasphingorhabdus. The sequence goes on from NZ_JBDVHS010000004.1 coordinate 111,025, forward strand.
TCCAAACGAACTTCGTCAAACAAACCCAGAGCTCCAGCAAACGAATTCAACTGCTAACCGCACAAGCCGGCCAAGCCATTTTGATACTCTTGACGATGATCTTGGCGGGCATGGTTCTGTCCAATTTGGTTGAAGAAAAGACGAACAAGATCATCGAGATTCTTGCGGCAGCGATCCCAATGGATGCAATATTTCTAGGCAAGCTTTTTGCGATGCTAGGCATGGCCTTGGTCGGTATCACCGTATGGAGCACAATGGGCTTCTCAATGGCCTATCTCATCGGCGGTAACTGGAGCGCTTTGCCATCTCCCGCCGTCGGCTGGCCCTTGTTCTGCCTTTTGATGGTCGTCTATTTTTCGATGGCTTATCTGCTTTTAGGATCACTTTTTCTCGGGATCGGAGCGATGGCGACAACCGTGCGGGAGGTACAAACTCTGTCCATGCCCGTGACTATGGGACAATTGCTTGTCTTCTTTCTCGCCTATTCCTCGATCACCAAATTGGGCGAGCCGCTCGAATGGTTTGCCGTGCTTTTTCCATTCAGTTCTCCCTTTGCGATGATCGCGCGGGCAGCCCAGATGGACAATGTCTGGCAGCATGGCCTCGCGTTGGCATGGCAAGGTCTTTTCACGCTGATCATCATCCGCTTTTCGGTAATGCTCTTTCGCCGCAACGTCATGAAATCCGGACAGGCCGCCCGCAGAAGAAGCCTGTTCTCTAGAATCACTGGCAAATAGTCATGAGATTCACGGCATTTGCCGAAAAGGCGTTGACATTGCTGTTAATAGAGGCAGATTGAACAAGTTTTGAAACGCAACCGATTGCTGATACAAGCAACGGCAGGAGAGACTTATGGCATCCGTTCCGCAAATCGACCTCGACAATCTGACCACATCCCCCACTGCCGACGAGGCGCTGGAAGAATGGTACAAGAGCCACCCTTCGATCGCGGACAGCGACGCCAATCCCTGGGATGTCAGCCGCGCCGAACTGTACAGCAAGGACCTGTGGCGCAAGCCGTTCGCGGAAATGCGGGAACAGGCGCCGATCAACAAGGTCGAGGGCGGCGTCCATGGGGACTATTGGAACATAACCACATATAAACCCATCCAGCATGTCGAGGCACTGCCTGACATCTACTCTTCCGACGTTTCCCATGGTGGTATTACCATCGCGGAACCTGATTTCGATGATACCGATTTTCAGCTGCCGATGTTCATCGCGATGGATCGACCGAAACATACCGGTCAGCGCCGCACCGTCGCACCGGCCTTCACGCCGACCGAAATGAAGCGGATGGAAGACGAGATCCGCCAGCGCACCGAGGAAGTGCTCGACAGTCTGCCATGGGGCGAAAAATTTGACTGGGTGGACAAGGTCTCGATCGAACTGACGACCGGCATGCTGGCGATCCTGTTCGGCTTTCCCTGGGAAGACCGCCGGCTGCTGACTTACTGGTCCGACTGGGCTGGCGACGTGGAATTGTCGGTTGCGGAAGACCTGACCGAACAACGCCGACAGATTCTCTATGAAATGGGCGCCTATTTTACCAAGCTCTGGAACGAGCGGGTCGATGCGGAGCCAACGCCAGACCTGATTTCCATGATGATCCATTCGGAGCATATGCGCGATATGGACCCGATGGAGTTCATGGGTAACCTCGTGCTACTCATCGTCGGCGGCAATGACACGACCCGAAACACCATGTCCGGTGTCGCATATGGTCTGGGCCAATTTCCGGAAGAACGCGAAAAGCTCCAGCAGAACCCCGACCTGATTCCCAATGCCGTGCAGGAAATCATCCGCTGGCAGACCCCGCTTGCCCATATGCGGCGCACCGCTCTGGAAGATCACGACCTGTTCGGTAACCAGATCAAAAAAGGCGACAAGATCGTCATGTGGTATATTTCTGCAAACCGCGACGAAGAAGTTTTCCCTGAAGCCGACAAAATCATTGTCGATCGGGAAAATGCCCGGCGTCATCTAGCCTTTGGCTATGGCATCCATCGCTGCGTTGGTGCCCGCTTGGCCGAATTGCAGATCCGGATATTACTCGAGGAAATGCATAAACGGCGGATGCAGGTCAATCCGACTGGCAAAAATCGTCGGGTCCATGCCTGCTTCGTTCATGGTTTCCGCGAGTTGGAAGTCGAGCTCTCGAAATATTGATCAGTTCCCTTTCAGGCTTATCTCTGTAACCATTCTTCTTCCCGCTTCGAATGAAACGGGAATATTGAAAAGGACCGCAGATGAAGCTTCTTGATCGCCGTGCCGTGATATCCGGAACGCTGGTGGCTACTGGCGCTATTACCGTTGGCGGCCTTTCAGGACCGTTTAACGATGCAAAAGCACGAGCTGACGGAACGTTCAAAATCAATCGCACGCCGGAACAGTGGAAACAGAGACTAGGCGCGGCCCGCTATAGGATATTGCGCCGCGCAGGTACTGAACGTGCCTATTCCAGTCCCCTGAACAACGAAAAGCGCAAGGGTGTATTCGCCTGTGCTGGCTGCAATCTCGGTCTCTATAAATCGGATAAAAAATATGACAGCGGCACCGGTTGGCCAAGCTTCTGGGCACCGATCGCCAAAGACCGGATCGGCACGACCACCGATTATAAAATCGGCTATCCGCGAACCGAAGTCCATTGCGCGCGCTGCGGCGGGCATCTTGGGCATATTTTTAATGATGGTCCCAAGCCAACCGGCAAAAGACATTGCATCAACGGTCTCGCGTTGAAATTCATTCCTGCGTGAGCCGAGTGATCAGGTTTCCGGCGCATCTACCTGTTGCCAGAATTCCAATTTGATGCCGTCGCAATCCAGTATCCAAGCAAACTTGCCATATCCTTCATCAATCTGCCCCAAAATCTCTAGGCCTTTGTCTTTGAGGCGCTCGACATAAGAATCCAGATCATCAACCCGCAGATTGATCATGAACTTTGCCTCGCTGGGCTTCAGATAGTCACTATCCTCAGGAAAGTGACTAATAAGGCTATACGGCTTTTCGCATTTCTCTTCTGACCAATTGAGCATCGGACCATATTCACCATCCAACCCCAAATTGTCCTTATACCATTTGCGTGTTGCCGCTGGGTCCTTCACCAAATGAAAGACTCCACCGAGCCCTGTGACCCTTGCCATTTCAATCTCCATGGTTCTGATTCTTGTGCGCCCAATGGTCAAAAGCTATCATATTTTACAGTTTGTTACGCAAGTCTTTTGACACTATTCGCCAGACCCTCAGGCCATTGTCCCGTAATTGGACAGATTGAAGCCAGTCCGGTTTCTCACCTTTGATCAATTGGGCCCAGAATCCTTCCGGATATTTCCTCACGTAGAGTTCCAATTCCGGATCCCCATCACAGGTGACGATGTAACGGATATTGTGTTCTTTCAATAAGTTGCGAGCCACGTCTGTTGACGAGGTAAATATCCGTATCTGGTCACCCATTGCTTTATCATTGCGGTGGTGGCTGGTGGCGAGGACGCTATGCGGGGTCATCAACAAAATACGGGGCCCAAAATTAAATGGGGCGACAATGTTGGATCGAGGAAAGCGATTGAGCGCGGCAAGCGACTCATCATTATTGCACCTAGCGATATCAGCCGATGAGTCGGTTTGCTGATGGCCTCCAGCCACAATATCGAAAATCCCAATGGCGAGCGGTCCCGGCATGATTAGAAACACAATGGCTACGGTGGCCAAAATACGCATTACAGGTCGTTTGACCGTGCGTGCCCGGACGAAGGCCTGATGGACTGCCCATGCCATGAACGGCAACGCGTAAGCCGCAGCAACAGCCGTCGCGCGCTGAACAAACAAGGACAAAACCAACGCCCAAAGAAAGGCATAGCCGAGCAGAAACAGTTTGCTACGGTCCATCGCAACCGGCTGCGATCGCAGGATATATAGCAAGCTAGCCAAGCCGACGATGATCGAACCACCGAGCAAGGTCACCATCGTCTTCCATTGCTGATACCAGATAGGCAGCCCCTCAAGGACATTGACCAGCCAATGGTCACGCACCAATGGATCCATCGTATTGAATGCGCCGCCTATACATTGCGGAGCGGAGGCATGAAGAACCGCCAACGCAGCCCCTCCTGCGATCGCAAGAGCACCAATACGCAAAGCGATATTGGATGGTAGAAGCTTTATCGCTGGCAAAATTACAACAGCGCCAGCGGTGCAAGCCCATAGATGGGCCGGAGAAAGCGCGTCGCAATAGTTGACGGCCCTATCAAAGCCACCTTGGGTAGCGAGATATAAGACAAAGCTGGATAGCAAGAAGGACAGCAACGTCCAGAACAGCCGCACTCCCTCATCGGTTTGGAAGACCCAGCGAAACGTCAGCAAAACGACAAAAGCAACAGATAAAGGCAAGCCTTCCAGCGAGATCGAAAGCCAGAGTGCAAGCGCAGCGCCCAACGCCATTCCTCCCTTGCGTTTATCCGGCCAGAACATCGTCCAAAGCGCGGTCAGTGCCAGAACGATCTGCCAGCCATGATGATCAACCCGCATCGGTCGAATTTGCGCAACAATAGGAACTGCGGTGGCCATCAGGGCAGCTGCCAGAAGACCGATCTTACGGTCAAAAATCTGTTCGCTAATTTTGGTGATCAGCCACATGGCAATACCAAGGGTCACCAGCGGCACGATGACCATGGCTGCGGTTTCCGCGCCGGTCACACCGATCAACGGCTTGAGCAGCAGAAAGATCAATGCCAGCGGCAATTCGATCCAGCGGGGCCAGTGCATCGGTTGGCTGTCCGGTTCACCGATCCGATACTGCGTGGTGTCAAACCAACTCTGTCCGCCAATCCAATCGCGCAGTTGAACCATGCGAAGCTGATCGTCTGGATCCCAGCCAATACCCGTCATGATCTGACCGCTGGTTACGAGAACGAGCACCCCGCAGACGACGAGCCAGATCAACAATAATGGTAGATTGCCGCGCAAGCGTTCCAAAATATTACCCCTTGGGCTGTGAGCCTTTAGCCTTCAGATAAAGCCATGGAACCCGTTCGGGGTCAAATTGTGAACGATGATGACGATCAAAAAACGGCGGCATATGGTCGCCGACCAACAAGATATCTGCCTCCGGGAAATCGTCCGCAGTAATTTCTTTGATCAGCGCCTGGTCGATATCATCAAATATGGAAAACTGGCGGCAGATCATTGGATAGTCACGGGCCAGCTCAGCCGATACTTTTTCGCAGTTTCCAGTGTTGAGATTTTGTTGGGTCGGAACCGGCAAATGGGTGTTCAGCGTCAACCAATATTGGAAAGTCGGCTGCTGTGCTCGTTTCAGATTTTCAGCCAGCATTTTCGGCACCTGCCGATCACAGGCCCCTGAAAAAACCCCGCCGCACCATTCTGCACCTCGCTTTTCAAGATCTGCAGCAAATTCGCGCTTTTGGAAACCGATCTTCGGATACCAGGTCGCGCGCTTGAAAAAGGGCGCTTTGAAACTGTGCATCGCTTGGGTGGCATAGCCTTTTTCGACCAGCTGCACGGGCAGACAATTCGCTGTCTTTGCGTCATCGCTATTGAGCAATTCATAATAATCACCCCAGCGACCGCAAAGTTCGCGCATCTCGCCGGCTGTCGTGCTGTTATAATAGAGGCTACTGCCCTGGCTAACATCATAACGGGCGTTGACTGCGCTATCGTTATAATAGGCAAACAGCTTGTCAGCCATCGCTTGGTTGTTCTTGGGCAGACCAAGCGATTCAACCATGATCAGCACCAAATGGCGCTTGCCATCAGCGCGCGCAGCAAAGCCGGATTTTTCGACGGCTGATTCAAAGCTCGCACCGACAGGAGCTGGCCGGAAATAATGACCGCGCATCCCTTCACCGACCGCGGCATCCGCACCGACGAGGCCAAAGACCAACGCTCCACCGAGCAGGATATGCAACGGTTTGGAGAAGTTCGTATCGCGCTTGAGTAGGAACCAACTGCCGATCAATATGCCGCCCATCACCACCGTCGCGGCAATATATTCCATCGAATTGCTGGGTTTAATCTCGGCAAAAAATTGCAGCGAGTAAAGAAGAGAATCGAGCGTCAGGCTGAACAGGCCCGAGACGAAAGAAAGCAGAGAAAAGATCATCACAGCGACAAAGGCGCACCATTGTACAGCCCGCGGCATCCGTTTGACGATAAGTCCAAAGAGGCCAGCCAGCGCAATCGGAATCGTACGCGGTGGTGCTCCGACCATCCACATCGCCATGAAGGGAATATTCGCCAGAACAACCCAGACCAGTGCCCAATTCAGAAATTTCTTAAACTCTGAACTGAACCGATGCCGGCTTGTGGGCGCTTCAATGGCAATATCCATCGAACTCACCGAAATACACCATATTTTCGGGTCAGATAAACGGCAAAGAAACTCACAACGACGGCAGCCCCTTTGGCGACAACGGGCAATATGCCAGCAGCAACCAGCCCACTCACGATGGTCACCGTGATACCAAGCCCCAGAATGGCGGTGCAGATGAACCCGAAACGCTGCAATTGCAGGGCCGTGCCATCGCGAAGCTTGCCGGGAAAGACAAAGTTGGATGAAATGAACCAGTGCACGACAATACCGGCACTATAACCCGCCGCTGATGCCCATGCAGGATCAAAGAGGAAAGCGACCAAAATCATGAACAATGCCACATCAAAGGCGAGGCTCATGACACTCGCCAGCAGATAGCGTGTGATCGCAAAACGATTGAGTATCGCCAGTGATGCCGGAAGACTGCCCACCCAGGTGCCGATCGTCGACCGTCTGTCTATGCCGCTGCGTTCCATATTCTTCTAGGCCGCTTTCTGGGCTTTGTCGGCGACGGCAGATTCCTCAATCCGTGTCGGGACATCGCGCATGCTTTCAAGCGCAGCGACCCGGTCTTCGCTCATTTCTTCCGCAATCACCTGCTGCGCACCTTCGTCGCCCGCTTCGTGATATTCAGCGTCTTCATTGACGTTCCAAACATTCCATTTGCGGGTGCCGGCTTCGATATTTTCCACGGTCAGCATCGCGGTCATCATCGCATGATCCTGATTATTGTAGCGGTGCATGCCGTTACGTCCGACCATGTGCAGCGTCGGGAAACGATTCTCCAGATCATCGCGCATCGTAGCGACATTCTGTTCATAACTGTCGTCATAAACCGGATAGGCTTTTTCCTGGCGGACAACGGTACCGCCCACGACATCATCGGGATTGCATAGACCAAGGATCGCCATTTCTTTCTTGGCAAGCTCAACCAGATCTTCGTCGGACGAAGACCACAGGCCATCATTTTCGAAGCAGAAATATTCCAGACCCACACAGGCGATATTCTCGTCCGGTACCATTTCTGGTGACCAGCTGCGGAAATTCTGCACGCGGCCAACCTGCACGCGATCATCATGGATATAGATCCAGTTATCGGGAAACAGGTCTTCGGATTTGACCATGATCGCCACGGTCAAAAAATCGCGATAGTAAAGATCTCGTGCTTCGGGCAAAGACTCCGGCAACGGATGGATACGGGTAGCAAGCTCCCGCATCGGCGCGCTCGAAATCACATGTTTCGCGGTGATGATGCTTTCGCCTTCATCGGTAGAAGCGCTTACCCGCCAGTTGCCGTTTGCGTCTTGTGCGAGTTGCTTCAGACTATGGCCCATCAACACTTCATTACCTTTGGCTTCGACATGGGCTTTCGCGGCATCCCACATCATACCGGGGCCGAGGCGCGGATAGCGGAAGGTTTCCAGAAGCGTCTTCACTTCCTGACCGTCATTGGGTTTCTTGTTGAGACCCAGCGACCGTTTCAGGCCATCGGTGACCGCATTCCAAAGGCTCAAACCCTTGATCCGTTGTGCTGCCCAATCCGCCGACATTTCATCGCAGGGCATGCCCCAAACCTTCTCGGTATAGGTTTTAAAGAAGATCGAATAGAGCTTGTAGCCGAACTGGTTGACCGTCCAGTCCTCGAAACTCTTCACATTCCTGTTCGGGAAGACTTTGGCTTTGGCATAGCTCAACATGCAAAGCGTCGAACGCCAGATACCGAGATTCCACAATGCTTCAAAGGCCCGCAGCGGATAGCTGTAGAATTTGCCTTCATAATAGATGCGGCTCATCCGGGGGCGTTGAATGAAGTCATCGGGGAGAATTTCATTCCACAGGTCAACCACTTCCTGGCTTTTGGAAAAGAAACGATGCCCGCCAATATCAAAGCGGAAACCGTCATGCTCCACGGTCCGGCTGATCCCGCCGACATATTTGGGGTCTTTTTCGATTACTTTGACCGAATAGCCTTTTTTGGAAAGCAGATAGGCTGCGGTCAGGCCCGCTGGCCCTGCGCCAATAATGGCTACGTCTACTGGATCTTTGGAGCGGTTACTTGGCGTTGTCATACAGTCTGGTCCCTGTTCATGTGACGCGCATATTGGCGCTGTTCATGTTTCAGAAACTGGAGTGAACGAAATTGGTTAATGAAAGGTTAGAGCGCAAAGTAAATTGGCGCGCGCGGAATGGGCGATCATCACCCTGAAACGGGTTCAGGTTGATGGACTCAGCATCAGTTTGCTGGGTCGGAAACCATCTCGCCCAACAAATCTTCCGGCAATATCGGCTGACTCAACAATGCTTCCATCGCCTTCCAGCGCCAGACCGGTGAATCACCCTCATCTTCGATCCAGTCGCGGACCATTTCCATGCCAAGACCATAGTTGATCACATAGCTGCGATATTGTTCGGTGAAGTCGGTCATCTGGGCCGCGCGCTTTGCCGATACCAGCTGATATTTCTGGTTGAGCGCGATCGATTCTTCACGGCTGATCTCGCCATCCAGATATTGCTGCGCGATCGTCATTCGCGCGCCTTTCAGCGCCTGTTTGGCGATCTGCAGCGCCCAATAGGCCGCCGCTGTGTCTGGATCGAGGCCAGCGAGCGGGTATAGCACATCGCGTTCGTAGTTCAGCCGTTCCTGCCCGCTAAACGCCAGTTCTATACCGTAGTTGGCCGATCCCTCGGCGATCAGGCTTTGTGGCGAATAGAGCGGGTAGACGTAATATTCCAACCAACCGCGACTGCGCGTCAGATTCTGCTCGAGCAGCATGTTATAGACATGATGACCCGGATAGCCTTCATGACAGCCGAGATCGACGGCACGGCCGATGAAAATCGGCAGGTCGGTGTTGATCTGGATCAGGCTCTGAAAATTGCCCTGATAATAGTTATAGCCGCTCCAGCTTTTGCCGGTTACGAATTCCATCTTGAAATTCTCGCCCTCGGGCAGATCAAAATATTGATCCGTTCGCGCCTTACACTCTGCAATGGCAGTATCAAACACCAGCTTCAATCGATCTTTCGGAATGATGTAACCACTCTCAAAGGCCGCCACCCGCTCGCTGAGCGGACCCTCACCGGGCGCCAGCCGCTCAATTTCTTCAAGCACAGGGTCAAAATCACTAAGTGGTCTTGGATCAGGCGACACGCCGAATAGTTTCTCCGCCTCGTTTCTAAACGGCAGCTTCTTGCCCTGCATCATCGCATGGCGGGTCTGTGCAGCTTGCAGCTGCGCCGCCAGAAACCGTTTGCGCGCCTCGGCCATCGGATCATCACTGGCCGAAAGCATTTTTAACTGCTGCGTCAAATCACCGATGGCTTCGCCCAGCTCTTGCATATCGCGAGGATCGGTTTTTGCCGCCTCTGCCCAATATTCCGGGCCATAATAGGCATCAACATAGCCCGGTTCTTTTTCGCCTAGGGCTAACGTCAGTTGAACATAGTCTGACGCGATCTTGTCCAACGGCGCTGCAGCAGGCAGATGCGGCTGGGGCTGCTCCGTTGGTTGAACTTTGGCGCTCTCAATCTGAGCGGTCGTACAGCCAGACAGGACAGCCGTTGCGGCAAGCAGGCCAAAAAGTCTCAAAGAGTCGCCTTCAGTTCTTTCTCATCTTCCTCTGTGTCCGACTGTCCGGCCTGCGGTGCAAACCGCAAGATCAGGAAGCCGACAACGGCCGAGACCAACGATCCCATCAACACGCCGATTTTAGCCTCTTCGATCAGCAATTCATTGCCGGGAAATGCCAGTGCACCGATAAACAGGCTCATCGTAAAGCCAATGCCGCATAGCATCGCTACACCATAGACCTGCAACCAGGTCGCACCGCCGAGGCGTCCGGCAAATCCGGTCTTGACCGCAATCCATACGCTAGCGAAAATACCGATCTGCTTGCCGAAGAACAGACCGGCAGCGATACCCAGAGGCAGTGGCGCAAAAATATGCTCCATACCAATGCCTTCCAGCGAAACACCGGCATTGGCGAAACCAAATACCGGGACGATCAAAAACGCGCTCCACGGTGCAATCGCATGTTCGAGACGGTGAAGCGGTGAATTTACGGCATCCGGAGATGTTGGCGTAACCACAATAGGAATGACCATCGCTGCCAAGACACCAGCGATCGTCGCATGAACACCGGACATCAACACTGCATACCAAAGCAACCCTGACAAGATCAGATAAGGCCAAAGTTTTAGAATGCCATTGCGGTTCATCGTGTACATGACAGCCAATATCACTGCACTAGCCAACAAAGCGGCACCGTTGATCTCCGCTGTGTACACCAGCGCGATAATGGCAACAGCGCCCATATCGTCAACAATAGCTACGGTGACCAAAAACAGCTTAAGCGATGTCGGCGCGCGCGATCCAAGCAGAGCAAGCACACCAATAGCAAAAGCAATATCGGTCGCCGCAGGAATGGCCCAGCCATTATAAAGAGCCGGCACATCCTTGACGATGAACAGATAGATGAGCGCCGGAACGACCATACCAGCGATGGCCGCAACCACCGGTAACCGCCTACGATCCCAGCTGTTGAGCCGTCCGTCTACAAATTCGCGCTTGATTTCGAGCCCGACCAGCAAAAAGAAAATCGCCATCAATCCGTCATTGATCCACAAGTGAGGTGTCATCGGACCCAATTTGCTGGAGAGTGTCGGACCCTTTAGCTCGTGCAGAAAATGATGGTACATTTCATATAAGGGACTATTCGCCACGACCATCGCCAGCGCTGCGGCGAACATCAATAAGATACCGCCAGCCGCTTCGCTCCTTAGAAAGTCGCGTAGCGCTGAATCTCTGCCGGAGCGTTGCACTTTTTCTTCTGCCATAAGGGCGCCTTTTTTGGAATTTTGATTTGCCCAAGTCATGCGCAGACTGTGTTACAAAATCAAGACTTGTATGCAGAGAATTGAGCCCTAAGCCGCAATCATATCGCGAACATTGGCGGCAATGGTATAGCTTTTTTCTCGGGCGGCCTGATCAAAGATCGATCCGGAGATAATCAACTCGTCTGCACCTGTCCGTTCAAGGAACCGATCAACGCCCTGCTTTACCTTGTCTGGCGAACCAATGGCGGTGCCTTGCAATACCTGCCCAAGCATCGACTGGGCCTGTGGGGGTAGACTTTCCCGATAGCCTTCGACTGGCGGCTGCATCTTACCCGGATTGCCGGTGCGCAGCGCGACAAAGCTCTGCATCATCGAACTGGAGAGGTACTCTGCTTCCTCATCACTATCGGCGGCAAATATATTGAAACCGCACAAGACATAAGGCTCGGAAAGCTGATCCGATGGCTTAAAATCTCGGCGATAGATAGAAAGCGCCTCATCCAGCATTTGCGGCGCAAAATGTGAGGCAAAGGCATAAGGCAAGCCAAGCGCGGCCGCCAGTTGTGCACCGAATAAGCTGCTACCAAGAATATAGAGCGGGATATTCGTCCCTTGCCCCGGTGTTGCTTGAATACCGAGCCTTTCATCGCCCGCCAGAAGCGCCTGCAATTCGATGACATCGCGCGGAAATTCGTTGGCATCACTATTGAGATTACGGCGCAACGCTTGGGCAGTCCGTTGATCAGAGCCGGGCGCACGACCAAGCCCGAGATCAACTCGCCCGGGAAATAGAGCTTCCAGCGTCCCGAACTGCTCAGCGATGACCATCGGTGCGTGATTGGGGAGCATGATTCCACCCGCGCCGATATGAATGGACTTGGTGCCCTGTCCAATATGCGCGAGCGATACCGCTGTCGCCGCGCTGGCAATACCCTCCATGCCATGATGCTCAGCCATCCAGAAACGTTTATAGCCCAAAGCTTCGCCATGCTGAGCGAGCGCAAGCGACCGATCAAGCGCCTGCCGCACATCTGCACCTTGCGGTACTGGAGAAAGATCCAGAATCGAGAATTTCAACTTTCCTGCCATTTGTGCACGTCACTCCTAAAAAATATGACCTGATGTCTAGCGATTAAAATAGCAACTATCGGAGAAACAACCACTATCCGAAAAAAGACAAAATCTTCACTTTTTATAAATGTAAATTTGCGTAAACCTACGTATCTTGAGGCATCAACGATTCGTTGCTTCCCCATCTTTAGCGCCGCACCACGAACATGAATAAAGGATACGAAGCGTGCCTGCCCTATCGAGTTTAATTTTTGAAACCGTTGCCTATGCCTCGTTTTCTTTTCTATTTTCAGCCTTTTTAGTGCGGTTTTTCGAGCGTTCGCCTATATCAAAGGTGATACGTCGTCATTTTTACATTTTCCCGTTCGTACCACCGCTCTTCACTATCATATATGTCGGGAAATTGATGGCGTGGATCACCAAAATTCCAACCCGCATATTGCGGGCCTTGTTTGAGAAGCTGTCAGGAAAGAAAACATATCGGAGAAACAGAACCGCTGGCTTAGGCTATTATGGTCGATATTGAGACCATCCAGAATCGAGACTCTCTAACTGCCCAGCTGCCCCGCCACCTTGATCGCATATCCTTCTGGCACCTGACGGAATCCCAAAGTAGGAAGCAATAAGGTCCAGGCCCCATCATGCCCGGTGAGGAACAGGCGCGCAGTATAAAATCCATTGCCTTCCAGCTTGAACGTCAACTTTTCCATCCCCGAACCACTTTGCAACGGCAATATGAGAACGCCATCCTGACATTCAGCATTCCCAAGCAAACCCTGTTTCAGATCTAGACCCGGAATATTAGCGTCGAGAGATATGCGGACCTTGCCACTGGCCGACTGGCAGCGTCCACCAGCAAAAGCGACGCTAACTCCATCCAATTCGATATTGGAAGCTGGCAGCGGCGCCAATTGTGAACCGACATTCAGATTTGCCTGCACGTCTTGTAAAAGCAAGCTTTTGCCAGTTTTGCCGACAGTTACGCGGAGCTCATCCCCTTCTGCGCTCGCGGGGCGTTCCAACTCCATCAAAATTTTGCCGGTCAAAAACGGCCAGAATTTCACGCCGGCGTCCAGGTTCCCCAATGGGAGGGGGCCGATCTGAGCACCTTCAATCCGGCCTTGCCAGACCGATCCGCTGATGGACTTGGCCGAAAAACGGGACTCTTCGAGACCAGCCATGCTGACCGCCATTCGCAATGGCAGAAAGAAAAGCGCCGCAGCTGCCACAGCCAGCAGGAACAGAAAATAAATCAAAATGCGCGGCACCTGCTTTCCTTTGATTCAAGTTTCAGGGGTAAAGCGGTTGAAATATAAGAAGATATCTTTCCCGGTACGACTTGCGGCATTGCGCCATGTGGGTGCGGATTCCCTGTTCAACAACAGACCTTGTGAAGATAGCACCAGCACGGTCGGCGTCCCTTTGAGCGATTCTATACCAAAGCGCTGCGCTATATCGATGTTGCGGTCTCTTTGACCGACATCCACATAAACCACCTCATATTTTTCATCGAGCATCGCGGCAAACCGTGGTCTTGAGAACCAGAACGCCAGTCCCCGACTATCATGACACCAGTTCCCACCCATCACGACCACGACACGTTTGTCGGTCTCTTGCGCTCGGGCGAGTGCGGCATCAACTTCAGCCATTGAATCGGCTTCCCGATCATAGGGTGTCGCTTTGGGATGATAGGTCTTAGCGGGTTCCGCCGATGCAGCGGAAATCGGAACGATGGCCATAAGCGCTAGAGCAAGCAGGATAAATCTCATGGAGAGTCTATTACACTGCCAGCGGCGTAAGGGAACAGGCTTTTGTCAGACCAAGCCCCCGCTTCATAGCCGGAAAGCTACGGATCATCGCCGCACTCATCGCCAGCTCAAACCGTACGGTGCGGCCATATCGCGCCTCAATCCGGTCGCCGAGTTCGCGCAGGTGATCGCGCAAAGACCGATATTCAGCCCCATCCGTGCGACATGGAACAACAGCGCCGGTGCATCAAGGCGGACGGGAAATGCAAGGTTTTTCAAGACAAAATAGCGGATCGTTACTCCGCCGCTTCAACCAGTTCCGCTTCCGCTTCGATCTCAGCCGCCTTCGCTTCGACCAGCTTGACGATATGATCGACCATATCTGTGTCTTCCACATGATGGTCAGTAACCCCGGAAAGATAGACCATATGCTTGCCCTTGCCGCCGCCGGTGATGCCGATGTCGGTTTCGCGCGCCTCGCCGGGTCCGTTGACGACGCAGCCGAGAACAGAGAGCGACAGCGGCGTACGGATATGCTGCAGACGTTCTTCGAGCGTCTGGACAGTACGGATCACATCGAAACCTTGCCGCGCGCAGCTTGGGCAGCTCACCACGCGGACGCCGCGCGTGCGCAGGCCCAGCGCCTTGAGCATTTCATAGCCGACGCGCACTTCTTCTTCGGGTTCTGCGGATAGGCTCACCCGGATCGTGTCGCCGATCCCGGCCCAGAGCAGATTGCCCATGCCGATGGAGCTTTTCACGGTGCCGCCGATCAGGCCGCCCGCCTCGGTGATGCCAAGATGCAACGGGCAGTCCACCGCGTCGGCCAGCTGAGAGTAAGCCGCGACCGCGAGGAATACGTCAGAGGCCTTCACCGCGACTTTAAATTCGTGAAAATCATGATCCTGCAAAATCTTGATATGGTCGAGCGCACTTTCGACCAGCGCCTCGGGGCAAGGCTCGCCATATTTCTCGAGCAGGTCCTTTTCGAGGCTGCCCGCGTTCACACCGATCCGGATCGCGCAGCCATTGGACTTGGCCGCGTCGATGACTTCGCGCACCCGCGCCGAAGACCCGATATTACCCGGATTGATCCGCAAGCAGGCCGCGCCCGCCTCTGCCGCTTCAATGCCGCGCTTATAGTGAAAATGAATATCGGCAACGATCGGTACATTGCTCGCCCGGACAATCTGTTTCAGCGCCGTGGTGCTCTCGACATCGGGACAGGAGACACGAATAATATCGACGCCTGCCTCTTCACAACGGCGAATCTGGTCGATCGTCGCCTTGGCGTCGGACGTCAGCGTGTTGGTCATCGTCTGCACGGTAATCGGCGCATCACCGCCCACCGGAACATCACCGACCATGATCTGGCGGGACGTGCGCCGATCAATATCACGCCAAGGTCGCAGCGACGGATTATTTAAGGTCATATCTTTGCTCTTGTCAGAAGGGCTTGTTTGCCAGACATATACGCGTTCTACGAAGAAATTATAAGAGCCAATCGGGAGGGCTGGTTGATGACCCGCTATTTACAAATATTATTGGGTTTAACCCTAGCCACTTGCGCAGCGCTGAGCCCTGCCTTGGCGGAAGATAGCGATAGCGGAGAAAACTGGTCGATTGCTATCCATGGCGGCGCGGGCACCATCAAGCGCGAGAATATCACGCCCGAGAAAGATGCCGAGATCAGAGCCGCTTTGAACGCGGCGCTGATGACAGGATCCAATATCCTGCGCGATGGCGGCAGTGCAATGGATGCAATCACCGCGACGATCATAATTCTCGAAGATGATCCCAATTTCAATGCCGGCAAAGGCGCGGTATTCACCTGGGATAAGACTAATGCACTCGACAGCAGCATCATGGATGGCAGCGATCTGTCCGCTGGCGCCGCAGCCGGCATCAACGGAACGAAAAATCCCATCTTACTGGCCCGCGCCGTCAAGGATAACAGCCCGCATGTGATGTTGTCCGGCGAAGGGGCCAACCAGTTCAGCCGCGAACAAGGACTGGAGCAGGTAACGGCAGATTATTATGCAACGCCGCGACGGATCAAGCAGATTGAAGCGGTACTAGCCAAAGAAATCAGCGTAGCGGACGTCGACTATAAATTCGGTACCGTTGGCGCAGTAGCAATGGACAGAAACGGCAATATGGCCGCGGGCACCTCGACCGGCGGTATGACCGGCAAACGCTGGGGCCGGGTCGGCGATAGTCCGATCATTGGTGCTGGCACCTATGCCGACAACCGCAGTTGCGCGATTTCTGCTACTGGCTCCGGGGAATATTTCATCCGCCTCGGCGTCGCCCACGAAATCTGCACCCGCATTCGGATGCGCTGGCCGATCGCTATCGATGAAGCGCAACTAACGGTGCCGAAAGATGCAGATGGCAACTACACCTATATGATCCACGCCAGCGAATTCATGCTACCGGACGAAGAAATCCAGCAGATCGCAAATGATGTCATCGCCGAACTGGGCGAACTCGGCGGCGACGGCGGGATCATCTACGCCACGCCATGGGGGCAGGCAGGCTACAGCTTCAACACGGCTGGCATGTACCGCGGCAGAGCCACCAGCGATAGCGAGCAGAGTGTTGAAATTTATGGGGATGACGAGTGAAACAACGAGTTAGCGCAATAGCATTCAGCCTCGCGATATCTCTGGCTGCACCCGTATATTCAGCAGAGCAAGAGTCGCCATCACAGCCCGAAAGTACAGAAAATTTCGATGCTCAAGAAGCTTGGCAAGAATTCGAAGACGTTTTTCGTCTATTCTATGCCTATTCCGACCGCAGCGACATGGATGTGGAAACATTGTTGGAACGCGCGAAGGCATTTGCCAGCCAAAGCACAAATCGCGAGCAATTTCGCAAAATTCTACACCAGACCGCACTGACTTTTTCGGACCCGCATTTCATTGTCGGTCCTTTCGACGACACGGACTATTCGATCATTCCCACTGGTTTGGATATTGCGACCGAATATCGGGATGGCCAATTTTATATTGCCGACGTGCGAGCGGGCTCTGCGGCCGATAAAGCGGGCCTGCGCCCGGGGTGGAAAATCATATCGGCTGACGGCATTCCAATGGCTCAGGCAGTCACAAAGCCCTATGGTGACCTGCTCCCCAATCCGACACCCAAACAGCTAAATTATGGCGCAATGTTAGCGGTGAGTGGTTTACGCAATCAAGCGCGAGAGCTGGTGTTTAGCGATGATCGCACAAAGCGCAAACTTACCCTCGCGCCCACCTATGACTATAGCAAAGAAGTCCGTGAAGGGCCTCTGCTGGAAATTACCCGCGCGGGCGACACCGACAATATCGGTGTCATTCGCATCAACAATGCTCTGGGTAACAATGACCTCATCGCTGCCTTTGATCAGGCCGTCGAAAATCTCTCCGATACGAAGGCCATGATCATCGATCTTCGCAATACGCCCAGCGGCGGCAATACCGAGGTTGCGCGCAGCATCATCGGCCATTTCGTGCAGGAGACGAGAGCCTATCAGGTCCACGAAATCCCGAGCATCGAAAGGGAGTTCACCGTACCGCGCCGCTTCATCGAGCAAGTCAAACCCCGCAATCAGCAATATAAAAACCCTGTCATTGTTCTTTCCGGCCGCTGGACCGGCAGCATGGGCGAAGGACTGGTTATTGGTCTGGATGCCGCCGCGGATGCCTATACAATAGCGTCCGACATGGGGGATTTGCTTGGTGGCCTATCCAATTTCACCCTCGAAAAATCCGGTGCCCGCATGGATCTGGGCACGGAAACTCTTTTCCATGTCGACGGTACGCCGCGCGAGGATTATATCGCCGATATGCCGCTCGCTTCTTCCGACCGGGATGCCAACGGCAATGATCCTGCGATGGACAAAGCCCTGCAACATCTCGGGCAATCAAATAGTGCGCGTTGATGCACAGTCGATATTCCGGCTTCCCCTAGCTTAACCAGTCGGTTAAACCCATGCTATGATATCCCAACCGGCCACCCTCTGATGCTCCTGTCCTACATAGACGCGTCGCGCTATGCTGATCGGATGATGAATATTCATATTTCTCGTCCGATTGAAACGGTCGTCGCGGAAGGTTACACTCGGCACATCAAAAAAATGGCTCAATCCGCAGTTTTCTTTGACTTAGAGCCAGCCATCCCCGAAAATAAAAACCTGCGTTTCTGTAAACTTAACCGGACCCAATAATGACCTGGAAACCCGAACTCGAAGAACTCGCTGAGCGCCAAAGGTTGGCCGAAAAAATGGGTGGCGAGGAAAAAGTCTCTCGTCAGCATGGCCGAGGCAAGCTGGATGCGCGGGCCCGAATTGCGGGAATTGTCGATGAAGACAGCTTTCGCGAGATCGGAAAGATCGCCGGGCGCGGGACTTATGCTGAGGACGGAACCTTCGAGGATTTCGCGCCGAGCAACCTGATTTTTGGCCGCGCCAATATTGAAGGACGTCCGGTTGTCGCCTCCGCAGATGATTTCACAGTCCGCGGCGGCGCGGCGGATGCAGCGCTCCACCGCAAGTTCACCCAATGTGAGAAAATGGCGCATACACTCGGCATCCCGATGATCCGGATGATCGACGGCACAGGTGGTGGTGGCTCGGTCAAATCGCTCGAAGATATGGGCTTCACCTATGTTCCAGCCGTTCCCGGTTGGGAAGATATTATAAAGAATCAGGACACGGTGCCGGTCGTAGCCCTAGCGCTTGGACCGACAGCAGGCATGGGCGCAGCACGCACCGTGGCCAGCCATTATTCGATCATGGTGAAGGGACTTTCCCAGATATTTGCCGCGGGACCCGCCGTGGCCGCAGCCATCGGTGATGATCTCAGCAAGGAACAATTGGGTGGGTCGGACATTCACACCACCAACGGCGTGGTCGATGAAGAGGTCGCCAGCGAAGCGGAAGCCTTTGCCACCGCGCGCAAATTCCTGTCCTACCTGCCCAGCAATGTGAATCAGCTATCCAGCCGCGCCGAGAATTGGGACCCCGTGGACCGCAAGGACGAAAGCCTGCTCACCGCCGTCCCGCGTGCTGACAAGCAAGTCTATTCGATGCGGAAGATCATGACATCGGTCTTCGACGAAGGGTCTGTATTCGAAATGGGCAAGCGGTGGGGCCGCGCGGCGATCACCGCCTTTGCTCGGCTCGACGGCTGGCCGGTGGCTGTGCTCGCCAATGACCCAAGCTTTCTTGGCGGATCGTGGGATGCCAAATCTTCGGAGAAGGTCGAACGCTTTGCCAAACTGGCCGAACAATTCCATCTGCCCGTCGTCCATCTGGTAGACAACCCCGGATTCATGATCGGCGGCGAGGCCGAGCGCACCGGCACCATCCGCTATGGCGTACAGGCGATGAACGCCGTGTATAAAGCGACCGTGCCTTGGGCCAGCATCATCGTCCGCCGCGCCTATGGCATCGCCGGCAGCGCGATGAGCAATGCGGAGAATTTTCAATATCGCTTTGCATGGCCATCGGGAGACTGGGGTTCATTGCCAATCGCCGGTGGTCTAGAGGTCGCCTATAAATCGGATATCGAGGCCGCCGACGATCCCGCGGCCAGACTTGCCGAAATCAAGGCCAAGCTCGACAAGGTCACTTCGCCTTTCCGTACCGCCGAGCAATTTAGCGTAGAGGATATCATCGACCCACGGGAGACAAGACCCCTCTTGTGCGAATTTGCCGATCTCGCGTGGCAGAAACTGGGTAGCCATTGACCGCTTACCTCAAATTGCAATCAATCTTGAATAGGCATCAATCATGATAAGATTCTGGATCGCTGCGCTGCTTGCCCTTCTGTCCACCCCGGCTTTGGCTTGGGGTGAATTTGCCCATCGCACCATTGCCGACATCGCCGAGGTCAATTTGGATCCTGTAGCGAAAGCCCGGATGAACAAGCTTTTCCAATCGGCGTCACTGCTCGGCACACCCAAGTGCGATCTCAAAAACATCCAAGATGCCAGCGTCTGGCCCGATTGCGTGCGTCGTGACCGGTTGCGCTGGCGCTATACCGGCCCCTGGCATTATCAGAATGTCGATATCTGCAAGCCTTTTGATATGAAGAGCGCCTGCGCCAATGGCAATTGCGTGTCCTCCCAAATAGATCGCAATGCAGCGCTGTTAGCCGACAAAAGCCTTCCCGCCCACATCCGTCTGGAGGCCTTGGCCTTTCTCGTCCACTTTGTCGGCGACATGCATATGCCGTTGCACAGCGGTGATCGCAGCGACCGGGGCGGCAATGATGTCAGCGCGGCATATGGCATTATCGAAGGGCGAATGAATCTCCATTGGCTTTGGGACGGCCCTTTAGCCGAACGTGCCATCACCGATGGTCCAAATATGGTGCGACGCTACAGTGATTCGGAGCGTGAGGCGCTGGCTTCAGGAACCACCGAACTATGGGCTATGCAAGCTTGGGAAATTTCCCGCAATCACAGCTATGCGACCGCGGAAGATGCCCCATCCTGCGGCCCTGAGATGGAGCAACGTGCGATGATTGATAACAAAGAAATCCCAGCTCTAGTGCCTGTTGCACGGCTCCAGATAAAGCGATCAGCGCTCCGGTTAGCCGGATTGTTGAACGACGCGCTCTACTAAATCTGGCTGCCTAGCAAGTGGGCCAGATCAAGGTGTAAAATTGTGCATCCTTCCTCCGCAAAACCAACCATTTAATCGTAACTGTGTTAACAGTCTCTCGAAAGTGACGATTATGTCCTATCGATTTTCAGATGATCTGAATATCATTTCATCTACCAAAATAAACGGTTCATCTCGGATAAAGAAACGCGATGATAGTCAGTTCGAAGTAAGTTTGGCACAATAGGAAAGGAAGAAACGATGTACTTATCTCCCGGATCATTCATCAATCAGCCTGCTCATGCATTGGCCGAACAGGAACTCGTTCGTGGTTATCAACCACTCTATCATCTCGATATCGTCAACCGCTGCCCAGGTTGTGGTAAGTCACATTGGCACGTCGGTAGGATCAGCGCAGAATGCGCCCATTGCGAAACCGCGCTGCCCTTGGCAATGGTTGCTAGCCAACCGATGCAACCTCGCTTTACCGAACATCTTAGCAAGACCGCGATGGCAGCTTAATTTTCACCGATTCAATTCGATTTCAAACCCGCCAAATAGGATGCTGCCGCATTTGATTTGATCCGCACCCACATCGGTTTGTGGTCGGAAAGCTGATACGTGCGCCAAATGCCCTTATAATATTTTGTGAGCGCCGCACCCTGCTTGTCCTTGCCACCCTTTTTCTTGCGAAGCTCGCTTTCATATTCCAGCGTATCCCCATCGCGAAAAACCGATTTGAATATCTCGACAATACCTGCGTTGGCCTTTTTAGGATCATCAGTTTGGCGATCGATGAAATTCAACGTGTCGTCGTCAGTCATGAACGCGATCTGATCATAATATTTGGTGAGATCGAGATTGGACGGTCGGTTCAGCGCATTAGGGATTCGGAATCCATGCCGTTTCAGCGCAGTCATCGTTTCATGATCCGGATGCACAATATTAAAATCACCCAGCAAAATCAGTGACCGGCCTTCCTTTTGCGCCTGCTCGGCTCGATCCCCAAAATAGTCAGCGACACGGTCAATCTCCTGGACCCGCTGCTTCAGCTTCGACCCCGAAGAGGAACCGTAGAATAGATGCACCGTACAGACATCAAACTTGAACCAACCCGACTGGAAGGCGGTAATGAACGGGGACCGCCGGAACTGCTTGCCTTGGAATAGCTCGCCTCCCTCGCCTGCTGTGTCGTCGGTAATCAGCATCTCGGTTGGCAGCACGATTTCGCCAGCAATATTCTGAAAGCGCACCTTGCGCTTGTCATAGAGATATAAGAGGCGTTCGCCGCCGCTACCCAGCTTGTGGTGGGTTTTGTCCGAAGCAATGAAATCATAATCGGGACCGAGCCGGTCCATGACCGCATGCCAGTCGTCTAGATCCACGACCTCCTGCACCGCGACAAAATCAAAGCGGGACAGAATCTCTGCAATATACATCAGGCTTTCCGGTAACCTTCTGACCTTGCCGAAATTTCTAATATTCCAGGTCGCCATCAACAAGGTCTGTTCACTGTCCTTGTCGGGCACTTCCCGATCAAGCTGGGTCATCAGCCGCTCAAGATTACCAACGACGCGCGGGCGCTCACTTTTCGGAATATATCTGAGATAATAATATTGCGGCATCGTTCGGCTTCCTTCCATCGGTTAGAAGCGACCCGGGTGTTTTTATGCCATCATCCCTAACATAATTTGCCGCTGGCGTCAGCGCCCGAAATTATCGTCAGCAATCAAGCTAGATATCACCAAAGGACTTCAGTGCCGCTGGTGCAACAACATCCCCCCATTCCTGCACGAAATGCCCAGCCTCTTCGATCAGTAGCGGTTCAGGGCAGTCCTTTACGAGGCCGTGCATCATCTTCATCACCGGCGGACCGAGTACTGGGTCGGAGCCGCCGATGGCCATGAAGCTGGGGCCCTTGAATTCGGTACTCCAGAAAGCCGCCGCCTTCTTGCTAACCTCAACGCCATCCATATCGGGCGAGACCGGCACCAAAGCCGGGAATTTCCGCGCACCGGCCTGATAGCTGTCATCCGGATAGGGCGCATTATAAGCAGCGGTTTCCGCCTCGGTCATTTGTGGCGTACCCCGCGCGATAATCTCTCCGGCATCAAAGACCGGCACGGTCAGCGCATATTCTTTCCATGCGTTGAAGCCGTCCCCCGCGCCTGTCCCGAGACCCAGAGCGGTGTTCATGATGATCAACCGCGACAGGCGTGCCTTGAAATCGGGGTCAACGGGTAGCGTCAGACCAATCAAACCACCCCAATCCTGCACCACCAGAGTGATATTGGTCAGCCCCAGCCGCTCGATCAGCGCCAGAATATGATCGCGGTGGAAATCAAACGTATAGGTTTCCAGCTCCGTCGGCTTGTCGGAGCGGCCAAAGCCAAAGAAATCCGGACAGACCACCCGCGCGCCAGTCGCGGTAAAATGCGGGATCATCTTGCGATAGAGAAATGACCAGCTCGGTTCACCATGCAGACAAAGGAACGTCTTCTCCGCATCCATGGGCCCGGTATCAACATAGGCAGCACGCAGTCCTTCATAGCCCGGCAGATCATCGACATAGTGAACCGGATAATCAAAATCCGGGATATCGGCAAAGCGATCATCAGGGGTGCGAAGGGCGGCGATGGTCATGGTGAGTCTCCTATCAACTTGTGCTTGGCTTAGCAGAAGTCACGAACCACAGGAAATGGAGCATATAGACATCGACCCTTACGCCAAATATTCATCCAGCGTCATCTGCAACTGCCGGATCCGGGCCTCCTGATAATTGCCCAGCGACTGAGCCCCTTTCTTCGAAGCTTTGGCGCCATCCCGCTGCATGGCGAGATTGTCAGTGTCCTGATCAAGAATCTCCGCGAGGACAAAACCCTCTACCGTCGTATAGCTATCCTCGACCTCCAGCCAGATCGGTTTGGCGGGCGCAGGACGCTCGCCGCTCTCGGGCAGCGGTTGCAGCACCAATATCTCATGCAGGCAGTGATCCACGTCAATCGGCCGGAACCGATAGCAGAGACGGATATTGATGCCGGGGAAGAAGAACATATTGGGAAAGAGAAAATATTCGAGGCTATCGACCATTTCGCTCGTCGACACGTCAGACAAGTCGACATTAAACTCGCGACCATGTTCCTGGCGTAGCATATCGGCATGAACTGCCCGTGCCGATGCCCCTTCAGGTAGGTCCTTCGGATCGCGGCCAAGCTTTTCGAACAGTTTTTCCTCGCTGACCGGCTGTTTCATATGCGGACTGGGGACGCCAACTGCGTGCATGAACCGACTGACATTCTTACCGAAAATATCATATTGCGCATTGGCATCGCCGGCGGTGTAAACCGCCTGCGAATGGGTTTCCAGCACATGATAGGCCTCTAGAAACGCCTCCATCGCCATCTTCCAATTTGCCGGCAAGACTTTCTGCGTGTGCAGCGCGACATAGCGATCATCCATCGGCCATTGTTTGAAATGGTCCGGCAATATTTCGAGATAATCAGCCAGCGGCGGCGCATCATCATCCATATTGATAAACACAAAACCGCCCCACAGATCGCAGCGGATTTCGGTCAGGCCGAAATTATCTGCGTTCAGATGCGGGAAGTCCCAGCGGCAGGGTATTTCCTTGAGCGAACCATCGAGATTGAAGGTCATGCCGTGGAAGGGGCAGCGGATATGCGGGCGCTTGGCGTCGCTGCTGCCTTCATTGGCGAATTTCATGCCGCGATGCGGACAGCTGTTCACAAATGCCCGTATCTTGCCATCGTCGCCGTGCACGACCATAATCGAATAGGGTCCGACATCATAAACATGCTGATTGCCGGGCGCGGGAATATGCTCCTCGCGACAGGCCCATTGCCAGGTCCGGTTCCACATCCGGTCGATTTCGCGATCATGGAAGGCCGGGTCGATATAGCGATCGAAGCTGATATCCTCGTCGCCGAGAAATTCATATTGCTCGGCCCGCATCGCGGCCGGTGGATTGTCGCCGTCGGCGTCCATGATATCCTGCATCGAGGGGCCCGGGCAACGTGCCTCACCCGGTGCCAGTGCCGGATCGGACGGCTTTGTCAGATCATAACTCATGATGTGGCTCCAATTTGCGGCGCATCGCCTTACGGTCGTACAATGGGTCGGAAGGCTTTCGCGAACCGACAATCATGGGCGTATCGCTTAGAAAATCGTCGGTGCAGGGATCGTCGCGGACCCAATCCACCAGCTCTGATCGATAAGCGAATTTCCAGGTGCCCCCGCGCCTCTCCATCCGATCAACATAGCGCCCGCTGATCAAAAGATCGCGCTTCTCGCCCGCCTCATTGGTCAGCTTGTGATAGGCCTGATAATAGACTTCGCCAAAAGCCTCATCGCCCGAAATCTCGATCAGATGCTGACCGAGCATATGATGATTGCGGTCATGTGTTTTCAGGGCATCGATGCAGAATTCGGCAAAGCCGTCCGGGCCGCCTTCGTAAATGCCGTAGCTGAGGAAAGCGTCGTCCCAAAATTGCGCACGAAGCAAATCGCGATCCAATCGATCTAGCCCGCGCATATAGAGCGCGGCCAAATCCCGGATCGCCAGATTGGCCGTTACGGCGGCTAACTCTGTTGCACTAATCGGCTCTCTCCTGTTCTTTTGAGGCATAGTAGGGGCCGCAAGCATCAGGTAAATTACCGTTATCGATAGCAGGAGTTTTACATGTCAGATGAAACAGGCCCGAATAATCTAAAGGCGCAGGAACCGGGCCGGGTGCCCAACGCTGCGGAACTGGCTGATCGCGCCGCCATTGCCGAAATCATCGCCCTGCACTGCCGCGGCGTCGACCGAGCAGATGAGCAGACGTTGAAAAGCTGCTACTGGCCTGATGCAACGACCGCTTATGGCAAGGATATGGTCCCGGCCCACGCATTTTGTGCGGAGCTCGTGCCCGCGATCAAGGCGTTCCGACAGACACATCATGTCGTCACGAACAGCATATATGCTTTCGACGGAGCGCAAGCGCGGGTGGAGAGCTATCTGGTCGCCTTTCACTATTTGGCCGGTCCAGATGGCGAAGATAGCGAAATGACTTATCTTGGCCGTTATCTCGACCAGTTCGAAAAGCGCGGTGATATCTGGAAGATCAAACATCGCGAACCGGTGATGAGCTGGAGCCAGAATGCGGCCACCACCCATGACGCCGACCACCCGGCCCTGTCGGCGCTCCGCCAGGCCGCCCGCTTCCCGGATGATATCATCTATAAATAGCCCGCGCCGGTGCCGGACCGTTCGTCAAGGTCACCGCAATTCCAGTAGCTTCCCGACTCCATTTGTGCGACGCTGCCGATACTTTGAAAAATCGAGCGCCCGAACTCCAATATCTGACTCTCCTTGACCGCTTGTCCTACGGCCTCGGCGGGGCAGTCTATGCGGTCAAGGAAGCGGCATATATCATGTTCGTCTTGCTGTTCTACACGCAGGTCATGGGACTCAGCGGAACCGCGACGGGAATTGTGCTGTCGATCAGCCTGTTGTGGGATGCAGTGTCAGACCCGATGGTGGGTAGCTGGTCTGACCGGTTCAAGAGTCGTTGGGGACGGCGGCATCCGTTCATGATCTACAGCAGCCTGCCGCTAGGTCTTGGCTTTATCGCGCTGTTCGCGCCACCGGAATTCGTGCTGGGCAACGAGCTATGGCTAGCGGGATGGCTGCTGCTCTGCTCGATCTGGATCCGCACGGCGCTGACCTTTTTTTCGATCCCGCATTACACGCTGGTTGCAGAGATCACCCAGGACTATCACGACCGCAGTGCGCTGATGGGGCAGCGTACAGCCTTTCTGTTTCTCACCACGCTCCTGCTGCCCTCCGGCAGTCTCTATTTCCTGTTCGGCGAGGGCACCGGAGGCGATGGCCGGTTTGTTGCCGAAAATTACGTGATCTACGGATGCTTGTCAGCGCTGATCATCTGGATCACGGCAACCGGATGTATAGCCGGCACCTGGAAATTTATCGGCCACACCCGCATAGATCCGGAACGCGCGCCGTCAACTCCCGGATTTCTGGGATTATGGCGCGATTTCCTCTCGACGTTCCGGAACCGCAACTTTCGCAATCTGCTCTGTTACGATCTGGCTGCGACCGCATCCTATGGCATCACGGTGGCGCTGAATATCATCTTCTGGACCTATTTCTGGGAACTGGATGCGAACGAGACCGGGCTGGTGCTCGGCCTGTCTGTGGTGATCGCCGTACCGATCGCGATGGTTTTTCTGAAAACCATCGGTCGACGGATGCACAAGCATGATATCATCAAATGGGCCGTCGGGATCATGTTGCTTGATCTGACCTGGCCGTATCTGCTGCGGTTTCTCGACCTGATCCCGGATAATGACCATCCTGTTATATTGGCAATATTAGTGACCCAGAACGCCGTTTTCATGAGCTTCTTCATATTGCGTATCGTTGCCATCACCTCTCTCACCGCCGACCTGACCGATGAGCATGAAGCGGAAACAGGCCTCCGGCAGGAGGGCGGTTTCTATTCTGTGCTGCAGTTCACCACCAAGCTTGGTGGCGCTGTGGGGCCGCTTTATGGCGGCTTCGCGCTCGACGTCGTCGGACTGAAAGAAGGCATGCGACCCGGATTGGTCGAACAGCCGATGCTCGACGCTCTGGTCTTGATCGGGGCCGCCGCCATCATCCCGCTGATGCTGATTGCCTTTTTCTTCGCCTTCCGCTTCTCGATGACAGAGGAACGGTTGCTGCAAATTCAGGGGCTGATCGCCCGGCTCCGGCGACACGAATAAAAAGGGGGCCAAGAAGCCCCCTTTCCAAATTCCCGATATCGTCGCGGCCGATTTCACCGCGTCGTCGATGCTAGCCTTGTCGGCTCACTCCCCCGGTACAGGGAAGCCGCGCTTCTTGAGGATATATTTCACCTCTGGATCGCGGCCGCGGAAGGCGCGATAGGCTTCCTTGCGGTCGGTTTCGTTGCCCGTGCTCAGGATGATCGAACGAAAGCGCTCGGCGGTGTCGGCATCCCACACATCACCGGCTTCTTCAAAAGCTGCCCATGTGTCGGCGTCCATCGTTTCCGACCAGAGATAGCTGTAATAGCCAGCCGAATAGGCGTCTGACGAGAAGAGGTGGTTGAACTGGGGCAGGCGGTGACGCATCACGATTTCTTTCGGCATACCAATTTCTGCCAACGTCTCGCGCTCGAACGCATCAGGGTCGGTAACCGCCTCTTCGCGGTTGTGCAGCTTCATATCGACAATCGCGCTCGACAGATATTCGACCGTCGCAAAGCCTTCGTTGAAGGTTTTTGACTTATTGATCTTGTCGACCAACGCCTGTGGCATCGGTTCGCCGGTTTCGGCATGTTTCGCATAATTGTCGAGCACATAGCGCGTCAGCAGCCAATTTTCGTTTACCTGGCTGGGATATTCGACAAAATCACGCGGCGTGCCAGCAAGGCCCGGATAGGTGATGTCATAGTTCAGGTAATGCAAAGCATGGCCAAATTCATGGAACAGGGTTGAGGCATCATCAAGGCTGATCAGCGTCGGCTGTCCTTCGCCGCCCTTAACGAAATTATTGTTGTTCGACGCCAATACATAGCGATTATTGCCGCCCAATTTGTGCTGACTGCGATAGGTGGTCATCCATGCGCCCGACCGCTTGCCTTCACGCGCATAATTGTCGAGGTAGAATAAGCCGATCAACTTATCGCCGCGCTTCACTTCGAATGTCCGGACTTCCGGATCGAATACCGGAACGCTTCCCGTGTTGTCGGTGAAGGTCATGCCATAGAGCTTGCCCGCTGCGTCAAACATCGCGTCAACCATATTGTCGAGTTTGAAATAGGGTTTCACTTCTGCGGCATCGAGATCATATTTCGCTTTGCGAACCTTCTCTGCGTAGAAACGATAATCCCAAGGCGCGATGGTGATACCAGCAGCTTCAGCATCCGCTACTGCCTGCATATCGGCAACTTCTTCCTTCACGCGACCAACAGCGGCAGGCCAGACTTTCATCATCAGGTCCATGGCCGCTTCCGGATCTTTCGCCATCGTGTCGGCCATGCGGTAATGGGCATGGGTCTTGAAACCCAGCACCTTAGCGCGGTCAGCGCGCAATTTGAGAATTTTGGCGATGGTCGCATTGGTGTCATTATCGTCACCATTGTCACCGCGGTTGATATAGGCGTTATAGACCTGCTCCCGCAAATCGCGGCGGGTCGAGTTTTGCAGGAAGGGCTGCATCACGGAGCGTGTGTTTTTCAGCGCCCAGCCTTCTTTACCCTGCGCCTCAGCAGCCCCCTTGATCGATGCGATGAAGCTATCGGGGAGTCCCGCCAGATCAGCTTCATCGGTCAAGTAGATATAGGTTTCTTCATCCGCGAGCACTTTGTTGGAAAATTCGTTGAACGCCTTTGACAATTCGGTGTTGAGCGCGATGAGTTTTTCTTTCTCAGCGCCTTCCAACAACGCGCCGTTGCGAACAAGCTGTTCATAATTGCGTTCTACCAGGCGCAGCTGCCGGGCATTGAGGCCTGCATCAGCCCGACCATCATAAACCGCTTTGGTTTTTACCAGTAATTTGGGATCGAGGGTCAGTTCGTTGAAGAAAGCCGAGACTTTCGGTAGCCACTCGCCCTGAATCTTGCGGACTTCTTCATTGGAGAGGTTGCTGCTGTGGACACCCCATACTGAGAAAAGTTCATTCGCATCATTGCCGGCGAGCTCCATCGGAACGGTGAAATTTTCAAAAGTTGCGGGTTCAGGATTGTCTCGAACGGCGACAACTTCCGTTTTGACCTTGTCCATGGTCGCCTGAAAAGCAGCCGGAAAATCCGATACTTTCACTTCATCCCATGGTGGTACACCATCATAGGGGCCGGTCCATGCTTCAAGGATGGTATTTTCGCTCGCAGTAGCGGGGGCAGACTGCATCGCACTTAATTTGTTTAATTCTGCAGTGGTCATTTTTTCCCCATGATTGTCGGCGAACGCCGGTGTCGCAGTCGCGCCGAAAAGCGCGGCGCTGGAAACGCCCAGAAAAAATTTGCGGCTGGAAATCGTGAATCGCATTTTTTGCTTCTCCAAATATCGGACCCTAGTCGCGGGTCTCTGCAAAGCGCTCTAGGCGCAGTTGGCATCCGTCTAGCCAAAGCGGAGCGGAAAGGCAAAAAAGGTTGCGTAGGAAATCAAATATTAGACGAACAGCAATTCTCTATCGATGAACGACATTGAGAGGAGTTGGCTATTTTGGTCGCTCCGCCAGCAAGGCACGGACCAGTGGTTGCAGGTTCTCGTCATATCGCGCCAGCATGACATGCTCTTCTGCATTTTCGAAATGGCTGATCAACTGGCGGCCGTTCCACCAATGCAGTGCTATAGCTGGTGGATCGGCGACGATCATATTGCGGCCATCGGGATTTTCAGGATCAATCGGTTTAAGGTCCAAAGCCACCTGTGGCGCAGTCGAGGCACAAATTGCCAGACTGACATCACCCCACCATGTTGAAATATTACGATGTAAATGCCCGGTGATCATGCCCTTGACCTGATCATGGCCGGCAACCGTTTCCGCCAGACGCGAAACCCATGGTTCATCGGGATGGGTGTTCATCCACTCAATTCCGCTTTCCACCGGCGGGTGGTGCAGAATCAGGATCGTTGACTTGTCTTGCTTTTCCGAAAGCTTGGTCGACAGCCATGCAGCGCGGGTATCGCAAAATTCACCGCCATGCCTGCCCTCCTCCAGTGTGTCGAGAAACAACAAGCGGAGTTCCGGCATATCCACTTCATATTGGATAAAGCCATCAACAGTCGGAACGTCGGGAAACTGCTTGCGGAAAGGCCCTCGTAAATCGTGATTGCCAAGGCACATATAGACCGGAAAAGGCACAACAGACAGAGCATTTTCTAACCTACGGTAGCTTTCCTGATCGCCACGATCCACAAGATCGCCGGTGGCCAGCAACAGATCCGGTCGCGGAGATATTGCGCAAATCGATTTGATCGCCTGATCAAGACGCTTACGATTAAATTCTGCCGGATTGTCTGGGTCAAAGCCCAGATGAATATCCGTGATCTGCGCCATCAACATGGACGCTCCCCCTCTTTCCCCGTCACCCTAGTGGCTGGCAATCTTCTTCTCCGGTCGTTTCTGCTTTTCTTTTTGTTGTTCTTTGATCAGCCAGGGCAATCCATCATCAGGATGGTAGTCATGGCACATCGCACATGTCGAAGGCACATCAGATGTCGTCTGAAACTCCCCGCCGTGACATTCGCGGCATGTCTTGATTCCCGGTAACAGCAGATCATCGGCTTGTTTGGATGTCGGCGCATTGTGACAGGTCGAGCATTCTTCATCATTATGCGCTTCGTGGCTAAACCAGCCCTTGTGCATATAGCGATCCGTCTGGGTCACCGGTTTGATGCCATAATCGACGCGCCCCGGCGCGCTTGGTGGAGTAATGCCATGGCAATCAAAACATGCTCCACCACGCGAAAATACTTGGCTAATCGCAAGATTGGCGCGGCCCGGACGGAACTGCACCGCGCGAGCATAATCACTGGCAACGCGGGCCTCGTTGCCGCCTCCGGGACGGCGGCGTGCCATCCCGCCAAGATTGATCGGTCGGGTCGGCCGCGTAGACCGATAATAAGCCCTGAGGTCAGCCTGCACCATGGCAGGCTCGCCGTGACGCAGAGTCCGGACCGTACTGCCGATCTCGTCAAAAGCCAGACTATGGCACATGCTGCAATCATCCTTCATGTCGACCGGCTCAAAGCGCACCCCCTGAGGGTCAGGCGTATGACAATCTTTGCACACCAGCGAAGGTCCGAATCCGAAATCTGCCGACAGTCTCCGTCCCATTTGCGCGACGCCTCCTGTCTTGGATAGATGCACATCATGGGGAAATTTCAGGCCATTATATTCAGTTGGCTTCTGATCGAGCGATATCCGTTCCCTTTGCGGATTCTTGCCGCCCGGGGCGACCAGCACAGCGGGCCGAAATTGCGGGTGTTCAATGCCGAAGTCCGACGCATTTTTAAGCTTTGTGTCGGTCAAGCGCCCATCCATCCCGTTGTGACAATCCGCGCAGAATTTTTGCGCAGTGGGTTCCATAGCACCACTGCCTTCATGCTCGCTGTGACATTCGACACACCTGCCCGGCGGCTTGTTAAACGCAGACGCAAAAGCAGCACCAACTTTTCCAAATCCTTCGGGTGCCCCGCGTGCTGTTAGCAAGCGCGGTTTGGCAGCATGATCATGGGCATCTTCTTCGTGACACGTAAGACAAGTCTTGTCTTGGACCGTGACAAAGGCATCGACGTGGCAGGCTTGGCAATCTTTCTCGAGCGCATGATGCGCGCTACTCAGAGCGCCCGATGACCACATGGTATCAGCATGAAACTGGTCTGGTCGCTCCTCAACGCCGCGCCATGTGGCCCATGTGTATATCGGCCAAGCAAGAAATGCCGCTAGCACCAAAGCAACAAATCCCCACGCAGTAAGCCTTTTGCTCGGGAGCAAACCTTTGAGCGTATACAATGTCGACTCGCTGCGCATTGCTTCGGAATCCGCCAAAGCCTCAACCCGCTTGACGGTCAGAATAACATCTTCGGCCTCTGCGCTGACGACTATGACATGACCACCAAAACCGACTTCCGCACCTGCAGATGGATCTATGGTGACCGATGTTCGATGTTTGCCATCCAGCTTGAAATTCTGACCCGACGTACTTTCGACAATGATCTGGCCATCGTCTCGCTTGCGGATCACGGCGTGATCCGGATTAACCGCAAGATCAGCTAAGTGGATTGCATTTTCGGTGCTCCGGCCGACTCCGATTTCATCTGACGAAAACGGGTTGGACCGAATAATCTCCCGTCCAGCAGCCGTGGTTGTGATTTGGCGAACAATGAAGCTCATGCTTGTTCCCCCATCCTACCAGTAAAAAAACACGCTGATAATATGTGCGGTCAGCGTTGCGATCAGCGCGAAAGTCATAGGTACATGGATGAACAGCCATATTTGCAGCATCGCTTTGAGCCTCAAATGGCGGCGAACACGGCCGAGCGTGGATTCCTTCTTCTCGAGCAGCAACTCGACCTTGTCCAGCGGATCGTCACCACCCATTTTGGGTTGATAGGCACGCTCACGGCGCAGGTCAGCCTGTGCCTGTCGGGTCGCGCAATCTGAATATTTCCCGGAAATCCGCTGCAAGAAGCCGCCGCCGAACGGGTCTTGCTCTAGCGATTGCAAAACCAAGGTCGCATGCCCTGCCGAAAGCGGCTGCGCTGATTCGTGCAACTGCCGGTCGAGCGATCGCAGGTTCTCGAGCATCTCTGTCTCCGTCATTTCATCGCGATTATCCGACAACGCCTTCGGAATAGTCACATAGAAATAGATTCCGACAATGCCGGAAATGATCACGATCATCATGAATACGTATGCCGCTGTGTGGACGTTCCAACCTAGCTGGAAACCAGTGTGCAGCGTGCCGATCACGATCAAACTCAATCCAAGATAGATATGCGCAGACGTCCAGGCTTTGAGGGACCATTGGCCAGCGGTCATGGCCCGTTTACGTACCCCCAACATCGTTAACCAGAGGATCAAAAGCGCGCCGATCGTTCCGAGCGTATAACCATACCAACTGCCGCCATTGTGGCGCGGCGAGACATCGATGAAAATATAGCTGACGATGCAAATCAACATGATTGCGGAAGATATTTTCAGCCAGCGGAAACCTGCATGCCGTAGGAAGCCGTCGTGCATCACAACTTTTTTACGGCCTGATTCGGCGGACATTGCCTGGCTCGCCATCAGATATCCTCCGCTTCAAGCTTGGAGACGGTTAGAAAGTCTTCCGGCACCACGCGAATAGCCGCGCCGGTCGGGCAAGCACGAACACAGGCAGGTCCACCGTTGATTCCGGCACACATATCGCACTTAATAGCCTTTTTTGGTTTTTCGATCGCAGGATCGCTATTCTCAGAAGTCCATTGTTTGTCCGGCTCGCCCGGTCCCGGTCCGTTACCAAAGAACAGCCAGCTCAATAGGCTAGGTTTCTTCGGTGGCACCTTGTCCATGCGGATCACGCCATAGGGGCAATAGCGTTGACAATTGCCACAGCCGATACAGCTATCATCAATAAACACCTCACCATCGGGACCACGATGAATGGCGTCAGGTGGACAATCGGACATGCAATGCGGATGTTCGCAGTGGCGACAGCTAGTCGGCACATGGAGATGGGCATAGGTTTTGCCAGCTTCACGGTCGAGCCGCGAGAGGCCTTCGTGACTGTCGGCACAGGCCTTTTCGCAATTGTCACAACCGACACACAAATTCTCGTCAATCAAAAGCACGTCCGTGGCTTCACCAATGCCATTATCGACAAGAAAATTGGCGATCCCCGAATACATATCAACAACACCCGAAAAACTGTCCTTTTTCGCTTCGACAAAAGCGTTGATATCCTGCCGTGCGGCCATTTCCTTCTTCGCTTTACGCATCAAATCGGGATGTGCGTCGAGCACTATCTTGAACGCATCGCCGTTAATCTTGATGACTTCCGATTTGATCGCCGCCTTGACCGTAGCAGTCCGATAACCACCGGCGATCAGCGTCATTTCTCCGACATAAGAACCAGCCGGCAGATATGATAAGAATACTGGTTTTCCGCCAATCTGTTTCTCGACCACCATCGATCCGACCCGAATGACATAGATGTCATTGCCCTCCGCGCCTTCCTCGATAATCGCTTCGCCAGCGCGGACATTGATGATTTCGCTGGTTTCGACGACCTCGGCAATATCCTCTTTGGTCAGGCCTGATCCAAACATCTGCAACAACTGCCGCTCAGTCGAAATCTGGGTTATCCTGCGTTTCGCCGCAGGGACGGATGCTTGTAATTTTAGCGCAGCCGTGCGCGAAATCTCGACCACGATAACATCTTCGGCCGCCTTGATCGTTGCGCCGCGCCGACGACCAGAAATCAGACCGACTTCACCAAAGATAGATCCTTGCTCGATGGGAACTGTGATCGAAGGATCGTTGGGATTGATTTCTACTGCGACCGAACCATCGGCAATGGCAAAAAGCGAGCTTCCTGGGTCACTTTTTTCGAATATCACATCGCCCCGTCGATAGCTTTGCGGTTCACTATCGAGCATGAACTCACGCATCTGCAAAGGAGACAATTCATTGAGAATTGCCACGTTGGAGCGGAAAAATTCTAACCAGTCGTCAACCGAGCGACCTTTTGGCAGGTTGCTGAACTTGGCTTCGAGTATCGGTTCATCGGCAGGCTTGAGATCGGCATTGCCATTGATGAATTCGATAACATCATGGCCCTGATTCATACAGTGCTTGATCAACGGATAACCGGCGAGCGCTCCAATGACGTAAATGCCCTTCTTGGTGCTTTCAAACGCCGGTGATAATTTGGGATAGGCCTCGCGATCCTCGCTGGTAAACTCAATCCCGCATTCTTCGACAAATTTGCGTGGTGGCGCGCTACCCATCCGCGCAATGATCCGATCGCATTTGATCGTTTCCTGTCCATCCCGGGTTTCCAGCACCAGCTCTCCATCCTTGACTTCGGCAGGCGTGGTTTCGTTGCGGATCATTACCTTGCCTTGCTCGCCCGCCTCCATCAGCAGCTTCACATTAGCCTTCTTGGCTCGGGCAAATTCTGCAGAGCGGTTGAGAATGGTCACAACATTATTCTGCGCCGCATCAGCCGCAAGGCCCAGCGCATTTTCTATTCCGGCATCGCCGGAACCAATAACGGTGATATGTTCATCAAAATATTCACCCGGATCATCAAGTTGATATTGGACCAACTTATTGTCGCCGCCAGGGCAGCGCATCAAATTGGGATTGCCCTGCGTCCCGATGGCCATGACGATTGTTTCAGCCAATATTGTGTCGCCATTTTTCAAGGTGATGGTAAAATTACCTTCGTCCCCTTCGATTTTGACCGGCTCAGCATTGTGCATGACATTCACGCCATGGGCCGCCGTTTGCTCATCCCATGTGCCTAGAATAGCTTCGCGTTTACCCGCGTCAAAATCCATGTCCGAGCGCAACACCAGCTGACTGGGTGTCGCCATGACATGCTTGCCCTTTTGATATTTGTAGATGGTGTCGGAAAGATGATCGGTTTTTTCGAGCAACACATGCTTGAGCTTCAGCTGTGCAGCGCGTCCAGCCGCACTCATGCCCGCTGGCCCGGAACCGACTATAGCAACTCGAAACTTGTCCGACACGCGCCTGCTTTCCCCTTATCGCTTTCCCAAACCAACGCATCCTCATACGTTTTGATGATCTGGTTCTGCTTTCTATTCGGCTGTAGCGCGACCCAAAAGATTGAACTTTGGCAGTATCTTATCAAAAAGCCATTCCATTGCCAGTGCAAAATATCACAGCCATCTCAGCGCTTGTCATGTAACGGACGGCTCCGTATCTCTAAACGGAAATGTCGCGTCACAAAACAGCTTGGGAATTGACCATGGCGAACTCAAAATCATCGATGACTCTCAACCGGATCATACTGATTGCAGCAGCCTTACTGGCATTGGGCGCTATTGCTGTGCAGATTTACCGTGGCACGAGTGATGACTCCGGCGCGACCTCGCCTGTCGCTGGGAACGAAGCTGAACAGGCTGCAAGCGTAGACGAAGTGATCGGCGGTCTGGAGAAAAAACTGCAAGAGAGTCCGGACGACGCTGAAAGTTGGCGAATGCTGGGGTGGAGCTATTTTGAAACAGCGAAATTTGCCGAATCGGCCACTGCTATGAAACGCGCCACTACGCTCGACCCTGACAATCCGGAATATTGGTCGATGCTGGGCGAGGCATTGGTCATGGCAAGCGATGGACAGCAGGTACCGCCAGACGCCGCCGATGCTTTCCGCAATGCTCTGAAACATGATGCAAAGGACCCGCGCGCGCGCTATTTTCTCGCGGTACAGAAAGACATCGCAGGCGATCATCAAGGCGCTATCAATGACTGGTTCGCGCTGCTCAAAGATACCCCCGCCGACGCGCCTTATGCCGCCGATATTCGCCGGGTCATTGGACAAGTAGCGGAGAATGAGGGCATTGATGTCGCCGCTCGCCTAGCCAAGGTCACGCCAGCGGCTCCAACCGGAGGGACAACCACCGATGGCCCAGCAGTCGCCACAGCCGCAATTCCCGGCCCATCGCGTCAGCAAATGCAGGAAGCCGCCGCTCTGCCTCCCGGTCAGCAGGAAGCGATGATCGCCAACATGGTCGATGGCCTAGACAAACGACTGCAAGCCGACCCCAATGATGCCAATGGCTGGATCATGCTGATCCGCAGCCGCACGCAATTGGGACAGGATGTGCAAGCCAAACAGGCTCTCGAGCATGGATTAGAGGCATTCAAAAATGATGGGGCAGAAGCCAAACGAATCAGAGAGGCAGCAGCTGCGTTAGGAATTAGCTAGATGGCCACCGATACTGGGCGTGGCTCTTGGCAACCGCGTTCGACCAAGCATCCGCGTGGATATCCGTCAACTTGGTAACTCACTCCCTTAGGGAGCCACTTCTGCATCAGCGCGCTTGGCTTTCTTGTGCTCGTCTTCAATCAGACCGCGTTTCCAATAGCTAGAAATATACAGGCGGTCCGGTCCAAACGCCTGTTCAACGCGCAAATATTGGCGCATCAGTTTCATCGCTTCGAACTCACAGGCGACCCAAGCATAAACCAAATCTGCCGTCGATGGCAGCGCCCTAGTGGCATCGACCAACAGTGCAGGATTGGCACCAAGATCAGCGTCAACCAACCAATGGATGGTGACACCAGCCGGTTTGGCAATATCCTGCTTGTCGGCAGCATCGCGAACGAGAAGGATCGCATCCCCAGTTGCATCATCTGGCAACGCTTCGAGATTGATAGAAATTGCCGGTAACGCGGTCATATCGCCAACCAGCAGGAACGGACCGCGCCCTTCCGGCAATGGTTTGGCCGCACCAGGACCACCGAGCATCATCGTATCACCCGCTTTTGCGTTGATTGCCCAACTGGTCGCCGGACCCGAGTCCTCATCAGAACCGTGCAAAGCGAAATCGACATCAATATCACTCTCTGACTGACTTCTTATCGTATAGGTCCGCACAACGGGTTTTCCGCCTTCGGGGCCATCCAACCTGAGTTTGACATAGCCACCACTCTGGCCGCTGGGAAAACCTTTAAGGCCTTCACCACCAAGTGTGACCCGGTGTAGATTGGGGGTAACGCGAACGCTATCTATAACAGTCAAAATACGTGGTTCTGGTCGTGCCATAAGATGTTCCGTTTGAGAGAATGAGGGAGGAGAAATCACCGCGGCTTCATTGCCACGAAGATTAAACCAAAATGCTCGTCATCTCGCAACCTCAATCGCGCAATACCACTCAACGGAAATATTAATACCGCCATTGGCGGAATCTTGTTTGGGATATTCTACATCAGCCGAGGATTAGCGTTTCATCCACTGTTCCAACGTCTCATGAAAATAGCGCATCCGACTTTCCTGACCCGCTAGATAATCGCGCCCATAGCCTCTCGAATGGAGACCTTTTTGCTGCTTGTTCCAAACCGCGATATCCTGATCAATCGCCGGCCCTGCAGATACTTCATCTGCCTTGCCTTGACAGTGAACCGCAGGATTATCGATTGATGTCAGCGTCTTCATTGTTTGCGAATAATATTCCGTCACACCTTTGGGAAACAGCGTCATATACCACATGTCAAAATAGCATTTTTCAGGATCCGATTCATGCGGCCTTGCGCGCAGCCAGATATTTCCATCGGGCTTGAGGCTGAACGACAGATTAGGGAAAATCGTATAATGCCAATGATCGGTCAATTGCTCATCATGATAGCTTGAAAAGTCAAAACCCTTTTCTTCACCCAACAATCGCTTTTGCTTTTGCAAATCCTTGCGCATGTTTGATGTTTTTCCGGAGCGATATTGATCGGGATCCAGTTCCCAAAACTCCAACTCTTCCTTCATCATTTCGAGCGTTTCATTTTCTCCACCTTTCAGAGTGGAGGTCGGGATCGACCCCGGCATCAACATTCTGCAATGCCCCTCGGGATAATGATCAAATTGACTATTCTTGTAGGAATATTCCATCACGAACTTGGTTTCGGGATGAACGAAAGGAACATGATAGGACTCACTAAAAT
The DNA here is from genome assembly GCF_039939955.1 of Parasphingorhabdus sp. Classification (GTDB taxonomy): domain Bacteria; phylum Pseudomonadota; class Alphaproteobacteria; order Sphingomonadales; family Sphingomonadaceae; genus Parasphingorhabdus. The sequence continues at coordinate 149,802 of NZ_JBDVHS010000004.1, forward strand.
TATCCTGCACCAGTTTCCAATTGAAATCCCCCTCAATCGTTACCCAATGGGTGCGGATCATCTCTTCCATAGGGTAGCTGTCAATCTGGTCAGCAATCGGGCCCAGGAACTCCTTCAGAGGTGCGCAGTTTTCATCCATATTATACCAGACAAAACCGGCCCAACTCTCGCAAGGGATTTCCACCAAATTCAGTTTGCCGCAGGGGCTTCCTTGTGCGAAGTCGGCTTCGTCAGGAACGAATTTCAACTTTCCCTCCATGTCATAGGCCCAGCCATGATAAGGGCAGGTTAGCCGCTTCGCATTACCGCATCGGTCTGGCATCAACTCCATCCCGCGATGCTGACAGACGTTGTAAAAGGCCCTCACCTTTCCGTCATTAGCCATGGTACAAAGGATGGACTCCCGGCCAAGTTCCGTCGTCACAAAATCACCGGGCTTCTGTATCTCTCTCGACAGACAGGCGATCTGCCAGGTTTTCGTCCAGATCGTCTCCCATTCCTGGTCCATAAAATCCCGCGAGAAATAACGGTCGGCAGTAATGGTTGTGTTTTTGAACACAGGTTCGGGCCGCTTGGATTTGTCCGCCATCGGACGCTTCAAATCATACTGCTCTGCTGTCGTAGCCATGTCGTCCACCCTCGCTTATGTTAGCAAAAATGACCATAAGACGCGTCACCATTGCCGCGTCGACCAAATTGCATGTCTCCAGGAGCCTCGCGGTCCCAACCATCACTGCTCCGGACATTAGAATTCCAGTCATAAACAGCGGTACGACTACTTATTTTCCAAACACCATCCCGGCACTCAAACGTATCGAGATAACGACCCGCGGCAACCATCTGCTGATCATTTCCATCTTGTTTCAGCGCGTGCTGGGCAATGAAATAGCTCTCGCCGCTTGCCGAATCTCCATCCACCTCGATCAATATTTGACCGATGAAATGTTGCGTATGTTCCATCGAATGCAGCACCGGAATCACCCATGCGACAAATTCATCGATCGATCCTTTGAAAGAACCATGATCATCATGCGCATCTTCATGAAACTGAGCTTTCAAAAGCTGCGCATCGCAACGATCAATGGCTCTAGCCGTGCGAGACACCAAATCAGTGCATGCTTGTTTGGCGGCCAATATTTCAAGACTTAACATGTTCATGAGCGATCACCCTTCGTTGACGTTACATGCCCCCATGAACGAACGACGAGGAACCCCCAGAATTGACAGTCTTGGGGTCTATTCTCTGCGCAGGGGTCTAGAAATATAAAAACGTAGCGCCTGGCACCGTCCAGAGAGATCAGGGAATAGATTATCAGAAACAGAGGCAGAATCTGTTTATCCTGCCTGCCCTGTCCATCGTCTGCATATTCGCAGTTAGAAATCGGCTTTTCGTCAACCAACAACTAACTGCTAAATACGGACAAAACCAGATTTCGGTCTATCGAAAGAAAGACCACAAAAACAAAAAAAGGTGGTGCCCGAGGGCGGATTCGAACCACCGACACAGCGATTTTCAGTCGCTTGCTCTACCAACTGAGCTACTCGGGCATCTGGGCTAGCGCAATGCGCGGGCCGCGTTAGGAAGCGACGCTATAGGCGTGGGGATTGCCGCTTGTCTAGCCTAAAAATGGCGGTTTCGTTACGCCTGTTCAACCCTCCCCGTCACGGCCGGAATCCCCGGCAAAATGATCGGCAAGCTCGTCAGGAGAAACCGCTGGCCCAGGTATTTTATAGCCATCATCCAGCCATTGCAGCAGATCGCGATCCTTACACCCGGCGCTGCAAAAAGGCGCCCATTGTTCAGTACCCGTCTTACGACACACAGGGCATTTCGGTTTTCTCATTCCGGTCAAGGGCTAGCCCTGCCCGACGAGATTCGGGAAGACGGCAAAGACAAAGATCAGCGCCACACCAATGGGCGAGAGCCAAGCAACCAGAAAACGCCACAGACCAAATAACGGCCCTTCAAGACCGGTCTCTGCCGCGATCAGCTTTTTGTCAGCCCGCCAACCGATGAAGACAGCGGTTAGAAAGGCAGTGACCGGCAGCAATATTTTCGACACCAGATCATCGATTGTGTCGAAAATATTCTTGTCTTCAAACAGAGTGAAGAAGCCCAGCGGCCGGACATCGCTCCAAATATTGAGCGACAAGGCACAAGCAACGCCAATCAAGAAAATGATCCCGCCGATCAGCCAGGTTGCAAGCCCGCGGGTCCAATTAAATCTGCGCATCGCCCAAGCGACCACAGCCTCGAGCAGCGAAATGGAACTGGTCAAGGCTGCAAAAAAGACCAGAATGAAGAATAGCAATCCGACCAAAGAACCGGCAGGCATGGTGTGAAATGCAATCGGAAGAGACTGGAATACCAAGGTCGGACCAGCCGCTGCATTTAGGCCAACGGCGAACACAATCGGAAAAATCATCAAACCGGCAATAAGCGCAACGCCTGTATCGGCGAAGGCGATCATACCGGCGGTTGGCGCAAGCTTGGTTTCTCGCGATACATAGCCACCATATGTGATTAGAGCGGCGGATGCGACGCTCATCGAAAACAAGGCCTGCCCCAGCGCATCATTCATAACCGCAGGGGTCAGCTTGCTAAAATCCGGGGTGAACAGAAACGCCACCGCTTTGGCAAATTCGCCGGTAAAAGCACCGTAGATAGTAATCAACACCAACAGCACAAAAAAGGTCGGCATCAAATAGGTTGCGGCCTTTTCAATACCATCCGTCACACCGCGCGCGACGATCCAGATGGTCATGACCATGAACAATGTGTGCATACCCAGCAGCATCGGGATATTGGTAAAAAGGTCCGTCATCCGGCCAGGAATAGTATCGGGACTTTCCGAAGCCAGCGCCCCCGCTAAGGGGTTTCCGGAGAAGAGCGTGCCCAGAAAATCGCCGGCCATCACGCCGACATAATAGAGAACCCAGCCGGCAACCACACTGTAAAAGGTAAGAATCAGAAAAGCGTTCAGAACGCCTATTCCGCCAAATAGGCCCCATTTTTTGCTGACATTGGAATCTTCCGCGACCTTGACGACGCTGTGATAGGCGTCGCTGCGGCCGTGGCGCCCAATCAGTATCTCGGACAAGACCATCGGCAAACCAATCAGAAGGATACAGCCGATATAAACTAGGACAAATGCACCGCCGCCATTTTCGCCAGCCAGCGTTGGAAACCGCCATATATTACCTAGGCCAACCGCCGCGCCAACTGCTGCCAAAACAAATGCCGTCCGCGAGGACCAACCCTCACCACCCGGTGCTATTGCGCCTGCCATCGAAATATTCTCCCCAAAATCTAGGACCGTTACGGCCTTGTTACGACTGTTACTAGCTGCGCATCAACATGGGGCCAAGTGGTTTTCCGGCAAAAATATGGACGTGGAGATGCGGAACTTCCTGATGCCCGTCCTTGCCGATATTGGCGAGCAGGCGGTAACCGGGCTCCACCATGCCCGCTTCGCGCGCCACATGGCCCACCGCGCGGACAAATCCAGCAATCTCTGCCTCGCTCGCGCTTACCGCGAAATCATCCCAGCTGACATAGCGCCCTTTCGGGATCACCAAGATATGGTCAGGGGCCTGCGGATTGATATCGTGAAAGGCGAGCGCCCATTCGTCTTCGTAAACGGTTTTGTTGGGAATTTCGCCGCGCAGGATCTTCGCAAATATATTATCGTCATCATAAGCCAGGGTCGGGTCAATCGCCATCAATTCGCTCCTCTTGCGGCTTTTTCTTCCAGTCCAGACAGGCCTTCGCGGCGCGCAAGCTCTGCTATTACGTCGTCCAGAGACAGATCCATGTCCGCAAGCAATACCATCAGATGGAAAAGCACGTCAGCGGCCTCTCCAGTCATAGAGGCCTTATCATCCTGCACTGCGGCGATCACCGCCTCCACGGCTTCTTCCCCCAGTTTCTCTGCCATTTTAGCCCGCCCCTTGGCGCGGAGGCTGGCGACATAGCTTTGCTCGGGCTCCGCGTCGCGGCGCTGCAAAATCGTAAGTTCGAGAGATTTCAGAATATCGGTCATCACAGGCGGTTTGCGCGACCGATCGCCTGTTCGTCAAGTCCTAGCGGCACAAGTTTATACGCAACGCATAAACGGGCTGAACCTTGATCAGGTCCGGGCGGGAAGATTGGCGGCGCGCAGCGCGGCATGGGCATCGGCGATCTTGTGCTCGCCAAAGTGGAATATCGAGGCCGCAAGAACCGCATTGGCATGGCCTTTGGTCACGCCCTCTACCAAATGGTCAAGATTGCCAACCCCGCCGCTGGCCACGACCGGAATCGATACTGCATCAGCAATGGTTCTGGTCAGTTCCAAATCATAGCCGTCGCGGGTGCCATCGCGGTCCATCGACGTCACCAGCAACTCCCCTGCTCCCAGTTCTGCCATCCGCACGGCATGTTCCAGCGCGTCGATACCCGTCGGCGTGCGGCCACCATGGGTGAAAATTTCCCAGCGCCCCTGCTCGACCCGGCGGGCATCAATCGAGGCCACCATGCACTGGCTGCCGAAGCGGGTAGCAATATCGCTGACCACTTCTGGCCGCGATACGGCCGCGCTGTTGACCGCGACCTTGTCGGCACCGGCCATCAGCAGCGCCCGCGCATCATCCGCCGTGCGCACGCCGCCACCGACCGTGAAGGGCATGAAACAAACCTCGGCCGTACGCCGGACGACATCGATGATCGTATCACGATTTTCATGGGATGCGGTGATGTCGAGGAAACATAGCTCGTCAGCCCCGGCCGCGTCATAGGCCTGCGCCTGTTCGACCGGGTCGCCGGCGTCCTGCAGATCGACGAAATTAACGCCCTTCACCACGCGGCCATTGGCGACATCGAGACAGGGAATGACACGGATACGGACGGTCACCGGTTGGCCATCGCAATCGCGGTCGCCAGGTCCAGCCGTCCGTCATATAGCGCGCGCCCCGAAATCACGCCCTCGATTCCGTCTTTGGCAAATTGGCTGAGCATGTGCACGTCGTCTAAGCCTTTGACTCCGCCGCTGGCGATCACGGGAATATCGACGCCCCGGGCCAGATCCACCGTCGCTTCGATATTACAGCCGGTCAGCATCCCATCGCGGCCAACATCGGTAAACAGAATGGAGGCGACACCCGCATCTTCAAAGCGACGCGCCAGATCGCGGACGCTGACATCCGACACATCGGCCCAACCTTCGGTCGCGACCATACCGTCCCGCGCGTCCACCGCGACAACGATACCGCCTTCATATTCCTTGGCCATATCCTTGACAAAATCCGGGTCCTTGAGCGCCGCGGTTCCAATCACCAACCGCGCCACGCCCAATCCGAACCAGCGTTCGACCGTTTCGCGATTGCGAATACCGCCGCCCAGTTGCACATAGCCCGGAAAGCTTGCGACAATGGCTTCTACCGCTTCCGCATTGCGCGGCGAACCCGCAAAAGCGCCATCGAGATCAACGACATGAATATGTTCGGCACCGGCAGCAGCAAACAGGCCTGCCTGTTCCGCCGGGTTGTCGCCATAGACCGTAGCGCGATCCATATCGCCTTCTGCCAGACGCACGACTTCGCCGGATTTGAGATCAATAGCGGGAAATACGATCATGGTTTCCACTCCAGAAAACGGTTGAGAAAGGCCAGCCCATAAGCCTGGCTTTTCTCCGGATGAAATTGCACACCGACAATATTGTTGCGACCAACCGCCGATACCAGTGAGCCGCCGTGGCTGGTCTTGGCTAGGATATCCGCCTCGTGCGCGGTATCAAAATGATAGCCGTGCAGATAATAAGCTTCGCCGGACTCGAGCAGATCATGGTCCTCGGTCGGGGTCACGTCATTCCAGCCCATATGCGGAATTTTTATAGCATCGCTTGCGGGTTCAATTGCTGTTACGGTGCCGCCAATCCAGCCGAGACCGTCATGCTCGCCAAATTCTATGCCTTTGTCCGCAAGCATCTGCATCCCGACACAAATCCCAAGAAAGGGCATGGCTTCGGCCCGCACGCGCTGCTCCAGCGCAGCCACCATTCCGTCAATTCCGACCAGAGCATCGCGGCAGGCCCCGAAGGCGCCCACGCCTGGTAATATGATACGGTCCGCCCGCGCCACCAGCTGCGGGTCGGCGGTTACGGCCACATCCCCAGCTCCCGCCGCCATCAGTGCATTGTGGACACTGTGCAGATTCCCGGCGCCAAAATCGATCAGCGCGACAGTCTCAGCCACCCAATTGCCCCTTGGTCGAAGGGATCGCATCGCCCTTGCGCGGGTCGCGCTCTACCGCCTGGCGCATCGCGCGGGCGAAGCCCTTGAAGATGCTTTCCGCGATATGGTGATTATTCTCGCCATAGAGCAGCTCTATATGCAGTGTAATTCCAGCCGCATCTGCGACGCTGTGGAACCAGTGTTTGAACAATTCGGTATCCATCTCGCCGAGCCGTTCCTGCGTAAAGGCGGCATTCCAAACGAAATATGGGCGTCCAGAAATATCGAGTGCGACCCGACTCAATGTCTCGTCCATCGGCGAATAGGCACTGCCGTACCGAACGATGCCAGCCTTGTCACCGAGCGCCTGTTCGATCGCCTGCCCCAGCGCAATGGCGCTGTCTTCAGTGGTGTGATGCTGATCGACGTGGAGATCACCCTTGATCCGCAATTTCAGATCAATCAGCGAATGACGCGAAAATTGTTCGATCATATGGTCAAGAAAACCAATGCCCGTCGACACGTCATATTGACCGGTTCCGTCAAGGTTCAACTCGACAAAAATCTCGGTTTCCTTGGTGTTTCGCTCGATTGTCGCTGTTCTCATGCAACAGGCCTATAATGGCTTCGCAAAATCAGGCAAGAATTTCGCGGCCTTTGGTGAATAGTAAATTCATTTTACGCTCTTGACCCCATGCTCGCTTCGCGCCACCTAGGGCAAATGAGTGATGATGCCCTAGATAGCCTGATTCCATATGACGAAATCGTACAGGAAGCCCTGCGTGCGGTGGTGAGCCGCGTGCTCGGAGAAGTGGAGAAAGACGGGCTTCCAGGCGAGCATCATTTCTATATCACCTTCAAAACCCGCGCTCCCGGTGTCGATATACCCGATCATCTAATCGCAAAATTTCCGGATGAGATGACGATTGTCATCCAGAATCGCTATTGGGATCTGAAGGTTGACGAAGACCGGTTCGAAGTCGGCCTAAGTTTCAACCAGATCAGTTCTATGCTGCATATACCGTTTGCGGCGATCACCTCTTTCGTAGACCCGGCGGTGGACTTTGCCCTGCAATTCCAAGTCGATGAGGTCGAAGGCGAATTGAACGACCATGACCCAGCGGAAAATGACGGTGAGACGGATAAAGTCGAACTGGTTGATGATGGCTCCAACGTCGTGACAGTGGACTTCGGCAAGAAAAAGTGAGCGAAACTCGCACCGAGACCGACTCTCTTGGCGAGGTAGAAGTCCCGGCCGATGCCTATTGGGGTGCTCAGACACAGCGCAGCATTGAGAATTTCCCTTTCCCGCGTCAGGAACGCATGCCAATCCGACTGATTCATGCGTTGGCTGCCGTCAAACAAGCAGCGGCACGGGTCAACGGCATCCATGGCCTGGAACCCGAAATTTCGGCTGCGATTGAAAAGGCCGCTAACGCCGTACGGACCGGCGAATATGACAATCAATTTCCTTTGACCATCTGGCAGACCGGGTCCGGCACCCAGTCGAACATGAACGTCAATGAAGTGATCGCCGGCATCGCCAATGAAACAATATATGGCACGCGTGGCGGCAAATATCCGGTCCACCCCAATGATCATGTCAATCGCGGGCAATCGTCCAATGACAGCTTCCCCACGGCTATGCACGTCGCTGCGGCACGGGCACTGGAAGTTGAGCTGTTCCCGGCGCTCGAACAACTGCACGACGCCTTGGCGCAAAAAGCGCAACGATGGAAAGCCATCGTAAAAATCGGCCGCACCCATTTACAAGACGCGACGCCGCTCACCCTGGGACAGGAATTTTCCGGCTATGCGGCCCAACTGGTCGCCGCGCGCGACCGGATCGAAAGCGTCCTGCCCCGATTGCTCCAGCTGGCGCAAGGCGGCACGGCGGTGGGAACCGGCCTCAATGCACCTGAAAATTTTGGCGAACATATTGCCAATGAGATATCGAAGATTACCGGCCTGAAATTCACCTCTGCGCCTAATAAATTTGCCGAGTTGGCAGCCCATGACACGATGGTTGAACTGTCCGGCGCGCTGAACACGCTGGCCGTGTCACTAACCAAGATTGCCAATGATATCCGCCTTCTTGGTTCCGGACCGCGTTCCGGCCTTGGTGAGCTGGACTTGCCAGCCAATGAACCGGGCAGCTCGATCATGCCGGGCAAGGTCAACCCGACCCAGTGCGAGATGCTGACGATGGTCGCCGCGCAAGTCATCGGCAATCATCAATCGGTAACTGTCGGCGGACTGCAAGGCCATCTGGAACTCAATGTGTTCAAGCCGCTGATTGGTGCCAATGTACTGCGCTCTATCGAGATTATTTCCATCGGCATGTCCAGCTTCTCCGAACGCTGTGTGGAAGGGTTGGAAGCAAATGAAACGCGAATAAGGGAACTGGTCGACAATAGTCTGATGCTGGTCACCGCCCTCGCTCCGGTAATCGGCTATGACAAGGCCGCAGCCATTGCCAAGCACGCGCATAAAACCGGTCAGACATTGCGTGCCGCAGCGTTGGACTTGGGGCTGGTTGACGAAGAAACCTATGATGCCCATGTTAAACCTGAGAATATGGTGGGAAATGCCAACTAGCTTGGGAATCAGTAAAAGATGTCGCTAGTCAGAAATATCTTCACGACGGTTGTCGGAAATGAAGCGCGCAAGCGTACAAAGGGCAATGGAGCGTTGCACTTTGGCCTCGGCATGATTGCCGCTCGGATCGCGACCCGATCCGTTCCCGGCGCACTATTGGTTGGCGGGGCGCTGATCGCCAAAAAACTCTATGATGATTCGAAAGAGGCTGAAGTCCTGCCCGCATCCGAGACGGTGATTGATATTGAGGGCAGGCCGGTGCCAGAAAAGAACGAATCCCTATTATAGCCCGCTTTCTACGACGTCGCTAATCCGCCAACGGCAGGCGCAACCGCCCCGCTCACTTCATAGCAGCATAAGCATCATTGATTGTCACTGACATTACTGTAACTTGCTCAAAAACCGCCAATATGTAGCGGTACAGGAGAGCATATTGGCAACCACCGCGCAAACGGGGCAAGCGCCCCGCAAATTCTATGGCTGGATCAATGTCAGGCTGTTCTTCTTCATTCAATTTGCCGCCTCGGGTTTTGTCTATTTCGCCTATTCGGTTGTCTTTCCGGTGATGGTCGAAACTATGGCGTGGAACCGTGGGACGGCCTCCTTGGCGCAATCCATTGCCTTGGTGATGTTTGGTTTAGCTTATCCATTGACCGGCTATCTTCTCAGGCGACACGGCGTCCGCCAGACATTGACCATCGGGCTGCTCGTCATGCTAACCGGTTTGATGCTGCTAATTTTCGCGGTTACCGAAGTATGGCAATGGATCATGATATGGGGCGGCATCATGGGCCTTTCTTTCTCCCTGACCGGCCCGATTTGCTCGCAAACCGCGATGATCAGCTGGTTCAGCATCAAAAGATCCACAACCATCGGGATTGTGCTGACCGGCGGCGCTCTGGGGGGTGCATTGGTGCAGCCGGCTCTCTCTTCTTTGATGAGCCAGTTCGACAGTTGGCGCGCCGCATGGATCGTTGCCGCCGCCATGGTGGTCATCGCTCTAATTGTCACGCGATTCATCATTAACCGTCCACAAGATATCGGTCAGTTTCCTGACAATATAGACCCAGACTCTGTGAAAGATGATCCCTTGGCCAAAAATCTGCGGCCCAAAACTCATCGGACCGGCCATGACTGGACGATCAAACAGGTTGTCCGAACACCCGCGCTCTATCTCGTGATGTTGGTGACGCTTGGTTATTTGAGCACTTTCTTTTTCCTGCTCAACCATGGAATCTTGCACCTTACCGACAACGGTCTGTCTGGCCTGGAGGCCGCATCGATCCTTGGCCTCGCGATATTGGGTAGCGGACTGGCGCGGATTCCTGCGGGCTGGCTCGGCGATCAATTCGAGCTACGCTGGACAGTGTTTGGATTCATTGCCTTGATGGCGTTCGCGCTTGCTGGATTCTGGCTGGGCAACGGCATTTTTCTCCTCTCGACGATGGGCATGCTTTTCGGTGCCGGATACGGCGGTTTACTGGTCTTGGGGCCGGCGATGACGGGAAATTATTACGGAGAGCGTGCGTTCCCGATCATAAATTCTATGATCGCGCCCATCATGCTCCCTTTCGCAGCCGCTGCACCAGCCGGAGCAGGCTATATATTCGAAGCCACCGGCAGCTATAATATCGCATTCACGCTTGCAATCGGCTTGCTAGCGACCGGGATGATCGCTGCATTTTTCCTAAAGCCGCCGGTGGCGCCGGTTTAAGGCCGTGCGGTCCTAGATATTTCCATCGCTGGAGAGCAACGCGGCAATCGGTTTTGTTCCGGGCCGCCGGGCCAGCACGATCATCAAGATGGTGGTGAACGGAACCGCCAATATCGCACCGGGTATGCCCCACAGGCTGCTCCAGATTGCCAATGACACCAGCACCACCATCGGGCTGAGATTAACCGATCGGCTGAGCATTTTCGGTTCAACAATATTGCCGATAATCACCTGTGCCGCCACCATCAGCCCAGTGGCGATCATTGGAACCGTCAAACTGCCAAATTGAGCCACGGCAAATAGCGCCGGAAAAGCGACGCCGACAAAAGAACCAATATAGGGAATATAGTTGAGCAGCGCGATTATGATTGCCCATAGAGCGGCATATTCCACGCCCATGACCAACAATATGATCCAACAGATAATTCCTAGAATGATATTGATCAGCGTCTTGGTCGCCAAATAGCTACCGATATCATGGTTGATCCGCGTGATCATATTCAGCGTGTCCGTGGAATCACCATCAGAACCAAAAGCCCTGCGCACTTTTTCGGGAAAACCGGTAATCTCGCTGAGCAGGAAGGATGCGTATAATATCGTTATAAAAACGAAACCGCCAAAGCTGGTCAATGAGGACAATACCGACTGAGCAAGCGCGGCAATATCAATCTCGGTAAAAAATCTCGTGGCAAATTCGCTGACCGCCTTTGCAACCGCTTCGGTGCCCCGGTCAAACATCGCCCCAGGAGATGCCATAAGATCGGAAGTCTCCAATGAAGCGCCCGGATCTTCAGCGGGAAGCGGGAACCAAGCTGCAAACAAGCTTTCCAGATTGCGTTGATAGACAGGCAGCGAGGGCACGAGATTCTGCAGGCTGGCCACCAGCATCCGGGTCATGGCAAATAGCAGAGCCAATACCCCGATCAAGGCGACCGTCGCGCGCAGCCACAAAGGCGTGCGACCCAGTCCGGGAATACGGGCCACCGTGGCGCTCGCGGCGTAGAGAATCTGCAACAATATAACCGCGGTGACGATCGGCAAGATAATGTCCTTACCGACGTAAAACAGCCAGCCGACCATGATGGTAATACCCACGGCGTAAAATATCGTACTGACGCGTCCTTGGAACATACATTTGGAATAGCCGGATTTTTCGGGGCTGTCATCATGAGGATTGCATCGCAAAGCTGGCGCGTGGGTAAACATCAGGACAAGCATCTTGACGCGGCGCTCCGTTCTCGGCCAATAGCCGCTATGGCCGACAATATTTCTTCCCAGACAATCGACAATGATCATCGCGAATTAAACCGCAGGGGATTGCTATTCGTACTTTCTTCTCCGTCCGGAGCGGGAAAGTCGACGCTGGCGAGCATGTTGCTGGAGGCGGATGAGGAGATCGCGATGTCGGTCTCCGTTACGACGCGCCCCCAAAGGCCGGGTGAGGAACATGGCAAAGACTACCATTTCGTCGGCGGCGACGAATTTGAGGAAATGGTCGCAGACAACAGCTTCCTCGAATATGCAACGGTATTCGGCAATCGCTATGGCACGCCTGCGGCACCGGTCAATCAGAGCCTGGAAGACGGACAGGATGTGCTGTTCGATATCGACTGGCAGGGCACACAACAGCTTTATCAACGCGCCGGACAAGATGTTGTGCGCGTCTTTATCTTGCCGCCTTCGCTCGGCGAACTACGCAAGCGACTGGAAAGCCGTAACACCGATGCGCCTGATGTCATTGACAACCGGATGCAACGGGCAGCAAGCGAGATCAGCCATTGGGACGGTTATGACTATGTCCTGATCAACGACAATCTCGAAGCTTGTTTTGCGAAGGTAAAACAAATTCTCGCTACGGAACGGATGCGCCGTGCCCGACAAACCGGTTTGATCGGATTTGTCAGGGATTTGATGGCCGAATGATTGGTCGTTTAACGCCCCGTCCGCGCTGACTTCAACAAAAGGGATGGTGCCAGAAGGGCTTCAATGACCGCGCCCAATAGGGGGCGGGCGCGAACCCAAATGTCCCGGGAATAGGAGCATGCCCATGCGGTAGGCAAAATATCCCGGTTAATCATTCTGCGAATCCGCATCCTGACACCATCCCCCGTGATTGAGCTTCGATGCAACCCGTTAGCTTGTTATGCTTTTTCGGATATTCACTTAGCTACCAACGGGATAGCATGATGGCCCAGCGTGCCGGATTCCGTTCGACCAACGGCAATTGTCCGTCGATGAAATGGCGACACGGTTACATTTCCTACAATTATTTGCGCTTTCTTCTCGCTCCCGATCAGCCTCACCCGCTAAAAGAGCGTTGGTTTTGCTGTCCCGACCAGTTACCAAAGGAAGGAATAGCAGATCGCTGTAAGGGGCAAATATGGTAGAGACACGGGAAATTGATGTCCTGATCGTCGGCGGTGGTTTTTCGACCATGCCGCTGATCCGGGAGCTGGATGCCAGCGGAATCAGCTGGCTTATGGTGTCCCCGATGGCCCCGATCTGGCAGCAGCTGGAAGCCGCCGATGCGCTGGATTTTGATCTGGTCAGTTCCCTGCAGAGCAGCGTCTACTCTTTCGAGCTGGTGGAAATGCTGAAAGAACAGGGCGAAGATTTCACCGACAATTTCCCCACCGCGCGCGAATTTTACGCGATCCACAAAAAATATGCCGCGCGCTACGCCGACCATATTCACAACGGCCGCGTGGACAGCATCGATAATCATGGCGACCACAGCATCATCCATCTGGAAAACGGCGAGCAGTTCCGCGCCAAACATGTCGTCGTCGCCACCGCGTTCCGCCGGAAAATGAACGCCAATCTCAAACAGATCACGGTCGACGAAAGCTTCGCCGACAAGAATGTGGCGATCACCTCGACCGGCGACAGTTCCAACCTGCTGATCGCCAAGCTGGTTGCTTATGGCGCAAAAGTGCATCTGGTCACCAATGGCTTCATCATGCTCGACAAGATGTTCGCGACCTTCTCGCCCTTTGACGACGGCCCGCGCTTCGTGCCGCTGGATCAGCTGGAATGTCACAATTTCTCGGAAGTCAGCAAATGGAGCTATCGCGCCTTCATCGATGGCGGCTATATCCACGGCCTGATCCATCATGGCTTTGCCAAGATTTTCGACCGCAACAGCCTGGGCGTGCGCCATCCCAAGAGCATCCGGCCGCACAAGGACATCCGCAGCTTTTTCAAGGCCAAGGCACCGGTTGAAAACGGCCATATCGCGATCAAATATTGGCCGATCGATGTCTACAAACTCTATTGCGAGGAGACGCTGGAGCAGAAGATCAGTGACGGCTATCTGATCAACGACCTGCCCTTCTTTCTGGAGCACGGCCATGTGAAGCTGTGGGACAAGTCGGTCGCGACCATCGACGATGACGCGAAACAGATCCGCGAAGGCGGCGAAAGCGCGGCCTTCGACATGATCATCGACGGCGATCAGGAAGAACCGGCCATCCCCGAAATCCGGGTCCATGGCGAAAACGGTGTGGAAGGTTTTTCCTACCAAACCCGCGAACAGTTCATGGGCGTGGTGTCGTCAAAGCTCGACAATATCTACACCATCGGTTTCACCCGTCCGTTCACCGGCGGGCTGAACAATATCAGCGAAATGCAGTGCCTGCTGGTCCACCGGATGATCGCGGAGCCCGACTTTCGCGAGAGCATCAACGCCAATATCGACCAGCGGATCAGAAACTATAACGCGACCTATTATGCGAACCGGCCGGCGAAAAAGACCGACCATCTGGTCTGGTACGGCACCTATACCGATGAAGTCGCCAAGCTGCTCGACATCAGACCCACGCGCGCCGAGATGCCCGGCAAGAAGGGCTTGATGCGCTATTATATGGCCCCGAACAATGTCTTCCGCTTCCGCGAGAAAGGCCGCTATGCGGTCGAAGGCGTCAGCGAGCTCATCGATCACACCGCCAAACAATATCACGACTATAAAGTGCTGGCGCTGCTGGTCATCCGTTACCCGTTTTTCGAACTGCTGGCGCTCGGCACAATATTGCTGGCACCGGTGCCGTGGTGGATCAAGATCCCCGCTGCAATCATCCACAACCGCCTGCCCTTCACCTCGACCCTAGTCGGAAAATTCGGGTTACCGACTAGAGAGAGCAAGGGGATATTCAACTACCGCAAGGCGATCAGTTTTCCGGTACTCGCATACCCGCTAATCGCTGCTGTTGTATGGGCCGCAGCGGGTATGGGCGCGGCGTTCGCATTTTCTGCCGGATTGCTCGCCTACGTCTACGCGATGATCCACTTGGGTACCGCCAAGGGCTGGAACCGCAAGTTCTTCTGCGACATGAAGAGCAAAAGGTCGCCGGAGATGGTTGGTTTTTTCGAGCGGTACCGGAAGGCTTTTGGGCGGGTTAAGGGTGGTGGATAAAGTACGAAACGCCCACCTATCAAAAAAAAATGAACTAAACAGACAAAATTAGCCCTTAGATTGGGCGCCAAGGCTTCTAGATTAAATTTTCGAAAAGTCGAAGGCCTTGGTAACGAATATTCCAAACTTAAAATCGCTTTCTTCACTGTCATAAGCGGCCTTGATGCCGGCATTCAGCTGGTTTTTTTCGTTCCTTAGAAGATAGATGGGCACTTCTATTCCCCAATTTTTATCCTCAACATCATAAGAACCCTTTAGTTCTAGGGCAAAAGGTAGCTTCGGATCGGCCCAACGCATTACTCCAAAAACTCGGATATCTTTGTTTTTCTTAGGTGGCGCAAAAACCGCACTCAAACATTCCAATGGATCGATATTCGCATTTGACTGGCAGAGGATTTTCTTGTCACTTGCTTTATAATTCTCCTTATATTCCCCTCCAATAAAGAAGATGAAAGGGTCCTTGATTTGGGGCATGTACCCAATTGATGCGGCTAAGGAAAAAGAACTAAAACGGTTTTTGCTCTTCATAAAAGTAACTGGATCTCGGAAGGTAAAATCTTCAATTCCCCAGCTAGTCGAGACATTTGCCATTAGGAGTGGTCGTTCAATTAGGCGCTTCCCGTCATCGTCCCACAGCTTCAAGAATTCTTGCTTTTCTGAATCCTCCAAAAACATTGATTTTCCATTGCTTCCAGATTTTATCACTGCATAAATTTGCGAATATTCAATATTACAATCGCCCGTTCGGTCCTGTTTTTCAATATTTGCGTTGTCCATTTTCTTTCGAAATGTATCTTTAATTTCCAATACCTTCTCATCGTACAATTTTTGGCTCGACAGTCGATACACTTCAGCTTGATACAACTTCTCTTGATAAGCGATGTCGATAGCCTTCTGGCGCTTTGCATAGCACCGGTCTGCCTGCAAGTCTGCCAGTTGATCCATTCTTGTTAGGGCTGCATTGGAGGTTGACTGGGTTAGATCTGGAATTGGGATGAGATCGGTTGAGAATGAGAATCCGACGCCAAGCTTGTTTTGCAAACCGGTTTCGGTAATAAAATTTGATCGATCACTTTTTTTGTCGATGGGTGCCGTGAACGTGAGAGCAAATTTTGTAGAACCGAGGCCATCAGTCGAATCCAACGTCTTGTCTACGGTAATTTTAGCATCTGAGCTACCAAAGTCAGAGACAATTTGAATCTGCTCAAAAAGATTACCTGTTACAGGGTCGCCGTCTTCCGATACTTTAGCAAGCGATTGAGTCAATTTGGCCGACATTAGTTGCTTCGTATTATCACCATCGGCTTCTGCTTGAGCTGTATTTGGAATGAAAGCAATCATCGCCGTACATATCAATAGCGCGCATTCTTTATTATTCATGTTTACTCTCCTTTTGATAGCTCTATGTCTGATAGCGCTTCCTCGCCCGCCCGACCCAAATCCCTCCAGCTAACTGACTGTCAGATGGGTTGGAACCAAGTTTCCGGTTGGAAATCAACGCAACAAATTTCTGTGGCTTGGGCGATTTTTTTCTAATCAGATAGGACACTTTGCCGTCCTTATCGCCGCGCATAAATATAGCGAGGGTGTAGAGTACCTTGTCTCTCAGTTCCGCCTCAGCTATCTCCGATTTCACTTGTTTTACGCCGCCAATTGAATCGGGTTCCGAAAGGGTTCTAATTTTGAATTCTAGACGTTGGCTCCATCTTTGATTTTGGATTCCCGTTTCACGTTCAAACTGAGCCAAATTTCGTTTCATGCCGTTCGATTTGACACGCTTTATTTCGTATATGGCCATAACGTCTCTCCCTATTCTTCCAATTTCACCTCCCCAATTGCCCACACCTCGCAACAACACCCGTGACCCCCATCACGCTCCCTCAAAAACTCACCCCTTGCCATGCGAACAAAAACAGAACATATAGCGCAAACCACCCTGTCCTTTTGACCCGCTGGACTCTCTCCGGCATCTTCGGCAAAGCACGCGCATGAGTTTGACCCACATAAAAGTTAAAAGCGCCCGCGAGCATAATCTCAAAGGCGTCGATATTGAGCTTCCGCGTGAGAAGTTGATCGTGATCACTGGCCTGTCCGGTTCCGGCAAAAGCTCGCTCGCGTTCGACACCATCTATGCCGAGGGCCAGCGGCGCTATGTCGAGAGCCTCAGCGCTTATGCGCGGCAGTTTCTCGAGATGATGCAAAAGCCCGATGTCGAGCATATCGAGGGGCTTTCGCCCGCGATCTCGATCGAGCAGAAAACCACCAGCCGCAATCCCCGCTCGACCGTCGCAACAGTGACCGAGATATACGACTATATGCGGCTGCTGTGGGCGCGCGCCGGCGTGCCTTATTCGCCGGCGACCGGCTTGCCGATCACCGCACAGACGGTGTCGCAGATGGTCGACCGGGTGATGACCCTGCCCGAAAAGACCCGTTTCTTCCTGCTCGCTCCTGTCGTCCGTGGCCGCAAGGGCGAATATCGCAAGGAATTGCTCGAGTGGCAGAAGGCCGGTTTCACCCGTGTCCGGGTCGATGGCGAATTTTACGATATCGAGGAAACGCCGAAACTCGACAAGAAATATAAGCATGACATCGAGGTCGTCGTCGACCGCCTCGTGGTGCGCGAAGGGATGGAACAACGGCTTGCCGACAGTTTCGAGACCGCCTTACGGCTGGCCGATGGGCTGGCCTTTGTTGATCTGGCGGATGGCACTGTTGAGGAAGCGCTTGCCAATCGTACTTCGACAAGCTCAGCACGAACGGTGGGTGATGACGCCGGTTCATCGAAGAAATCCGTTCGTCCTGAGCCTGTCGAAGGACCGAGCGTGGCCGAAGCCAGCGCGAATTTCAAACCGGAGCCAAGCGGCAAAAAAATGAAAGGCACGGGCCTGCCGCCGAACCGGATCGTCTTTTCCGAACGTTTTGCCTGCCCGGTCAGCGGCTTCACCATTGAGGAAATCGCGCCGCGCCTGTTCTCCTTCAACGCACCACAAGGCGCCTGCCCCTCTTGCGACGGTCTCGGCGAAAAGCTGCATTTCGACACCCAGCTCATCGTTCCCAATCCCGCTCTGTCGATCAAGCAGGGCGCGGTCGTGCCCTGGGCAAAGTCCAATCCACCCTCGCCTTATTATATGCAGGTATTGGGCAGCCTTGCGCGGCATTTCGAATTTGATCTCGATACCCCGTGGAATGAACTGAGCGACCATCATCAGGACGTAATTCTGAACGGCACGCAAGGCCTGCCGGTCACCTTGCGCTTTCAGGACGGACGCAAATCCTATGAAGTGAAGAAGCCGTTTGAGGGTGTCGTCGGCAATCTCAACCGGCGCATGTTGCAGACCGAGAGCGCCTGGATGCAGGAAGAGCTGGCCAAATTCCAGGCTGCTGCCCCCTGCGAGACCTGCCACGGTGCGCGGCTCAAACCCGAAGCGCTGGCGGTGAAGATCGCGGGCGAGGATATCTCCATTTCTTCCCGCCGGAGCGTTGGCGATGCGCTGGAATTTTTTGAAGCTCTGGGCGCAAAGCTGGACAAGACGCAGAGCCAGATTGCCGAACCGATCCTGAAAGAGATTATCGAACGGCTGGGCTTTCTCAACAATGTCGGCCTCGACTATCTCAATCTCGACCGGACCAGCGGCACGCTTTCCGGCGGCGAAAGCCAGCGTATCCGGCTCGCCAGCCAGATCGGGTCCGGCCTCAGCGGCGTGCTCTATGTTCTCGATGAACCCAGTATCGGTCTGCACCAGCGCGACAATGACCGCCTGCTGACGACGCTGAAACGGCTCCGCGACCTTGGCAATACGGTGATCGTGGTCGAGCATGACGAGGACGCGATCCGCACGGCAGACTGGGTTGTCGATATGGGGCCCGGCGCGGGCGTGCGCGGTGGCGAAGTCGTGGCCGAAGGGACGCTCAAGCAGATATTGAAATCGAAAAAGTCACTGACCGCCGCCTATCTCAATGGCTCACGGGAGATCGAAGTGCCGGCCAAGCGCCGCAAGGGGAATGGCAAGAAGCTGACCGTGCATGGCGCGACAGCGAACAATCTACAGAATATCACGGCGTCGGTTCCCTTAGGTACCTTCACCTGCATCACCGGCCTGTCGGGCTCGGGCAAAAGCTCGTTCACCATCGACACGCTTTATGCGGCCGCAGCACGGACGCTCAATGGCGCGCGGATGATTGCCGGTAAGCATGACAAGATTACCGGCCTGGAATATTGCGACAAGGTCATCGATATCGACCAGTCGCCAATTGGCCGCACGCCGCGGTCCAACCCGGCGACCTATACGGGCGCCTTCACCAATATCCGCGACTGGTTTGCCGGTCTGCCCGAGGCACAGGCCCGCGGCTACAAACCCGGCCGGTTCAGCTTCAACGTCAAAGGCGGGCGCTGCGAAATGTGTCGTGGTGACGGGCTAATCAAGATTGAGATGCACTTCCTGCCCGACGTCTATGTGACCTGCGAGGAATGCGGCGGCAAACGCTATAATCGCGAGACATTGGAAGTGAAGTTCAAGGGCAAATCGATCGCCGACATTCTCGACATGACGGTCGAGGATGCGGTGAGCTTCTTCAAGGCAGTCCCGCCGATCCGCGACAAGATGGCGATGCTCTACGAAGTGGGGCTGGGCTATGTGAAGGTTGGGCAACAGGCCACGACGCTTTCAGGCGGTGAGGCCCAGCGGGTCAAGCTGGCGAAAGAACTGTCCAAACGGTCAACCGGACAGACGCTCTATATTCTCGACGAGCCGACCACCGGTCTGCATTTCGAGGATGTCCGCAAGCTGCTACAAGTGCTGCACCGGCTGGTCGAACAGGGCAATAGCGTGGTGGTGATCGAGCATAATCTCGATGTGATCAAGACCGCCGATCATATTCTGGACCTCGGTCCCGAAGGCGGCGTGCGCGGCGGCGAAATTGTCGCACAAGGCACGCCGGAACAAGTTGCCAAGGTAAAGGGCAGCTATACCGGCGGTTATCTGAAGGATATGCTAGCGAAATGAGCAGCGGCCCTGTGAAGCTGTTATTCGTATGTACCCGCAATCGATTGCGCAGTCCGACCGCTGAAGCTGTATTGAATCAAGGCGATAGCGTCACCGCGATCTCGGCAGGCACCAACCATGATGCAGAAACAACCCTGTCAGGGGATCTGATCGAATGGGCGGACAGAATCTATGTGATGGAATCAGTTCACAAGAAAAAGATCACCCGGCAATATGACGCATTGCTGCAAGACAAGCCGATCCGCAACCTGGCTATTCCGGACAATTATCGGTTTATGGACGCAGGTCTTGTTGTGAAGATAAAGACCATGTTTCCCGAATTTTTTTCTTAGTAGCGCAATACCTTCGCCTGCCAGAGCAACAGCAATGGCGACAGCAGTTCGACAATCATGCCAAGAAATTGCTCAGTCGCCGGCGGGCCGACTGTCAGATAGGACACCGCCCGTGCACAGCCACCGATGAAGAAAAAGAATATGGCAAAACGGAATAGCATCGCCCGGCGCCGCAAATCACCAGCGCTATAGAAAATCATCAACGCGACGCCGATATAGACACCGGAAAGATAGCGATATTGGTTGTCGACCGCACTGGTAAACGGGTCCCCGCCCATATGCTCCGCAGCACCAAAAAAGACACCGTTCAGCCCAAACCATAGCGGGATGAAACCAATCAATATGGTAACAAAGCGAAATGCGATCATGTTGTTATTCCCCTAATTATCTTCTTCCCTCGAAGAAGGCATATTCCCTGATCCTATAATCCCAAAGCCGCCTGCAGCATCTCCAGACCTTCTGCTTCCTCGCTGGTCAGCGCTTGCGCTTCACAGCGCGGGTCGGTTTTCTGCAACGCCCGGATCATCACATCATTGATCGGGATAGGATCACAGCCATGATCGGTCTTGCAGATCAGATCGAACTGCGGTGCCGCTTTGACATGGCAATCCTGGCAGCTGTTGCCGAACCGGTTCACCACTTCATCCGCTCCACGCGTCAGAATTTTGGTTCCCTCGGCCGAAACATCAAGATCAAAATATTCCCAGTCCTTGGTGACTGGATTGAACCCCGCTTCGCGCTTCACCATCACTTCGGTTGGCACCAGCTGCACCACCGAACCGGCTGGATAGACGCCGCCTTCTTCGGCACTCGCAATTGCCACGGTAGCATCAATATCGCCATTGAGATTGCCGACAAAGAAGCGATCCACCGCAGTCAGGTCGCTGATACAGCCAAAGCTCTCTGCGGTGATATTCTCCGTCGGCAGTAAGCTGTCTGTTTCTTCGGTTGTAGCGTCGGGTTCAGAATTGGAACCACTGCATCCCTGCGTCACAAGCCCGGCTAGCAATATTACTGCAGCGGTGCGGAGCAGTTGAGTGGATGGTATACGCCCTGATAGGATGTGCATCATAGTCTGCCCTCCGAGAAAAACCGAGATTGGCACGGAGGGATTGGGCTGTCAATTTTTTGCGTGACGACCGCGAATATTCTTCTCCAAATCGCAGCCGTGCCACTAAATTTCTGAGCTGTTGTTGGACAGTTAGAGCCGTTCAAACCGCACCGGCAGTCCATCCTTTGGCTGCGGGATCGGGAAAACCTGCCAATCCGGTTTGTAATCCGGGCCATCCTGCAGAACAATACGGTTTTGGGTCAGCATCGCATGCATCAATATCTTGATCTGCATATAGGCAAAATGGAGGCCCAGGCACATATGCGCGCCACCACCAAAGGGAACCCATGCATATTTATGACGTCCAGCGCTATTTTCCGGCGTGAAGCGCAACGGATCGAAACGGTCAGGTTCGGGCCAGTGCTTCTCCATCTTATGGACAAATTGCGGGCTAATGCCAACGCTGGTACCCGCCGGTATCGTATAGTTGCGGAACGTGAATTCCTTGAGAGCGCGGCGCGGAATGCTGGGCACCGGCGGAATCAGACGCAGCGATTCCTTAAACGCCATTTCCGTGAGGTCCAGCTTGCCTAGCTGTTCGAGCGTAAGCACGGTCCCGGCGGGAGCAACCGACAGGCATTCCTCGCGCAACCGTTCCTGCCATTCCGGATGCTTGGCGAGCAAATAGGTCATGCTGGTCGCCGAAGATGTGATCGTGTCGTGCGCCGCCATCATCAGAAAATTCATGTGATCGACGACTTCACCTTCGGTCAGCAGTTCGCCATTCTCGTGAGTGGCAAGACATATCTGCGTGAAGATGTCTTCACCGCCTTTGGCACGCCGCTCCTTCACCTGAGGGGTAAAATATTCCAGTAGATATTCACGCGCCTTCACGCCTTTCCACATCTTCGTGAACGGAATAGGTTTCCGGGCGACGCCCACGGACGCCTGCACTTCATCAACAAAGGCCTTGTTGATCTTGTCCGCTTCCGGGCCCCACGGAATACCGAGAATGGCGCTGGCCGCAGTATCAAGAGAGAGCGATTTGATCGCTGGATAAAATTGGAGATCAGTCCCACTCCATTCAGCGACGCGGTCCAATATGCCGGTACCCAAGACCTCACAATGGTGTTTCATCGGACCTGGCTTAAAGGCGACAGAAAGTGCCTTGCGGTCGGCTCTGTGCCGATCAAAATCCATCAACATCAATCCCCGCGGGAAGAGATTGTTGAGCACGGGCCCCCAACCCTGTTCGCTGGAAAATATCTTGTCCTTGTTGAACATCACCAGCTCGGTGGCATCGGCACCCAGTAGCATGATATTATGTTTGCCAAAGCTATGGGTCCGATAGACCGAACCAAATCGCTCAAACATATATTGACCAAAACCAATCGGGTCTTTGATCACTTTCAACGTCGTTCCGATTATGGGAAGCCCATTTTCGCCGGGAATATGCGCCAGTTGTTCATCACTAGGCGGTTTCACCCAATGTGGGTTGGCGGTTTCCTCATAGGGATATCCGTGCGATTTTGCAGCAACTGTGGCCAAAGGACGACTCCTAAACAAATGTATACATGGCTTGTTAGCTACTTTCATGAATGTCAGCAAGGCGCTCCATTCATACGCTATTCAATCGCTGCGCCTTACCTATGATAATATTGAAAAATGCACTGCAAACTTGCACGGCTGGCGCTAAGGGAAAGAATATGACCAATTTCAAAATGGCTTGGCTGTTCAAATCAGCCGCAGCAGCCGGCGCTTTGTTAAGCTTGGGCGGATGTATGTACGGCGGCGGCTATTATGGTGACGGTTATGTCAACAATTCCGACTATGGCTGCGATCCCTATGCACCGTTCGACGACTATTATGCCTGCGACAATGGCTATGGTTTTACCAATATCGGATTTGGCGGCGGCTGGTATGATCAATATTATTATCCCGGCTATGGTGTTCATATCTTCGACCGCGGCGGTAAACGCCATATCATGCGAGACCGTCACCGGCGCCATTGGGCCAGACAGCGCGCCTATTTTGGTGAGAAACATGCCGGCAAACGTTATCGAAATCGAGAAAAACGGGCAGAACGGCGCAACCAAAGATATGAGCGCGGGGATGGTACGCAAAACCAAAGACGCAGCGGATATCGCAATAGAGTAGGACCGGGCAGTACCGGCAACAATCGTCCGGCAGTCAGAGCTGCTCGACCCGATAACGCCGGCCAAGCTGCGCCAGTTCGCAGCCGCAGCGATCGGGTAGAACGCGCCGAGCGGCGCGCTGCAAGAGCTGCCGTCGCGAAGCCAGCGCGAACGCGCGCCGCTACCCGTCCCGAGCGAACATCCAGGCCACCACGGATGGAGAGAAAGTCTCGCCCTTCATCACGACACGAGAGCAGTCAGCCCGAACGCATGAGTGATGACTAACCGGTCCTGACGCGCTTTTCTGTCGCAGGGCAGCTATCGACTTAAGACGAGTTGCATCCAAAAACAGCGCTGCCACTGTTCCCGATTGACCAAAATCGTCGCTTTTTTGCCGTTAATCCGGCTAATGGTTAAGATAATTGTAATCATTGTAAATAGCCTATATCCTTGCGTAACGAACCAGCGCGAGGAATTTGTCGATGGCTACTGCATTTAGCGACATTCAACCCGATGATTTCACATCATCGGAAAAGCATCCACAGCATGGCGTCATTATTGGCGGACCAGCAGCGCGGGCAAAGCGCATCGAATATGGCATTTTGCTGGCTTCTATGACCTTCGGCGCCATCGGCGCGCTTTATTGGACCCTCACCCAGTCGACTGGATGGATAGAATGGTCAGCATTTCTGTTCGGCTTCGTGCTGATCAATATGGGCGTGGGCATCGGCTATCATCGCTTTTTCACGCATCGCGCTTTTGAAGCTGGACCCAAGATGCGTCTGGCGATCGGAATTTTGGCGCAAATGTCCACGCAGCATTCGGTCCTGAAATGGGCTGCTGACCATCGCCGCCATCATGCTTTTTCTGATGATGTGGGAGATCTCCACAGTCCCCATGTTGACGGCCATGGCAACAAAATGTCGAAATGGAAAGGTCTGGGTATTGCCCATTTTGGCTGGCTGTTTGACAATACCACATCGGACATGAAGGTGTACGGCAAAGGCCTAGTCGACGATCCGCAAGTCATGTGGTGCCACAAACATCGCTGGTCGATTGCCATTTTCTCGGTCATCATCTTGCCGGCTCTTTGGGCCCTGGCATTTGGTGGGCCCGAACATATCGTCGGGACGATTCTGATCGGCGGCCTGCTCCGCAACTTCTTCTTCCTCAATTTTGTCATGGGTGTGAACAGCATCGGCCATGTCTTTGGCTCCCAGCGGTTCGACACCAAGGACGGATCGCGCAACAATTGGTTCTTGGCCTGGATGACCTTCGGTGACGGCTGGCACAACAACCATCACCAGCATCCACGCGCGGCATCGTCGCAAATTGCCTGGTGGGAATTCGACCTCAACGGTCAGATCATCTATCTTTGGGAGAAAATGGGTCTGGTCTGGAACGTCCAACGAGCGCCCACTTATATTCGCAATGAAAAAGGCGAATGGATTCAACAGCGGGTGAAAGCACCAATTGCCAATCTCGACGAACCGGAAGTCATGTCAGCCGACGATGGCGGCATCATGTTCCCCGCCGATAAGCAGCGTCATATAGAACCTGCCGAATAGGCAGACGCACAGCATTTTGACAATGTGATCGCTTATTGCGATCGCAGAGTCAGCGTTGCGGAAACGGCTTGATTGCTTGTTGGATTGACGCTGAGCGCTTCCACGGCAATACCTTGTCGTTCGATCCGCGCCAACCAGCCGAATAGCGCGGTCGGCTTGGCCGATTTCACCACGACGTTGACCCGGCTATCCGATTGCGGTGTGACAGAAGCAACCGCAATACCTGTTTCCCCTGCACTTTGGCTGACGAAGCTATCCAATGCGCCGTTAAACTTGGTTGCCTCCATGTCCGCTGGCTGCTGGAGCGCGGCAACTTTGGCCTCAATCCGTGTCTGCCGCTCAACCGCGTCAACGTAGCGTTCTTCTGCAGATTCCATCGCGCCGACCATCGGGCGGACGATAGCGTAATAGCCGACAAGCCCGACCAGCAGCAGCCCCGCAATCCCGACCAATATTTTTTCCCGCTGACTTAAGCGAACGAACCAGATTCTAACATTCTCGATCATGGGGCTCTCACCGTAATATCAGCCTGCGCCGATCCTGTAGCATCGGTACGCGGTGTTGCCGTGATGATGAAGCCTGCGTCCTGCAACGTACGCAGGACGGGATTGATATCCTCGTTCCTGACCGCCGACAATGTTGCCGACACTATCCCATTGTCACCATAGCTCATGCGAGTAATCGATACGTTCGGTACCTGTTGCAGGGCAGAATATAGAGCCGAAGCCGGAACCGGAAACATGATATTGCCGCGATTTTCATCAAGTAGCCGCTGATCCAGCGCGCGTTCGGCGCTATCTGGATCTTTAACCTCTCCAACAACCGAAGTCGCCTTGGCGAGTGCAGCCTCGTCCGCCGCGTGGGCCGCCCAATGAAATTGAACGAGCTGCACCAGCGGAATGGCCAGCGACAGAATGGCCAGTGCCGCTACCATCCACCTAAGCCGTCGCTTTTGTGACCTATCCATCGTTCGCCGTTTCTTCTTGGCAAAGAGACCGCTTCGAAAATTCAGATCAGTTTTTTCAGAGGCGAGGACCAGCATGGCATCAAATGCATCACCTGCGACAGGCTTGACGGTCAGGCCTGCAAAGAGAAGGGGACGAAGCGCGGGATCATCTACCGCGATGATATTTCCCGCACGGACTAACCGGTCAAACCCGAAGTCCGCGGAAACGGCACCATCATGATCGACTGGCACCAACCAACCCGACGGTATGACCGCATCGGGATCAAGATTCAGTTCCTTTAGGCGGGCCAGCCCGGCCGATATTATCTCCAAACCGACCGATGCCGTAACAGCCCGCCCTTCGCTATCCAAGGTCGCGGCAATATGGACCTTATCGCTTTCCAAACTATGCGCTTTGGCCGCCAAGATCGCAGCGGCGATTGTCTGGCTTTCGTTGGCATCGCTGATCGCTTCGTGGCCCATGATACTGGTCAGATGCGATGGCAGGAGCGCGATCACGCGAACATCCGTTTGTGCTTGATCCGGTCCATAGACTGACGAAGCCATCAATGGATCGAGATCACAACCCCATGCCTGCACTGCGCCATCGGCGACATGCCACCAATGGAGCGGTTCATCATCCGCCGTCGGATAGCCAATCAAGAGAGAATCGGGGTTCACGCGCTATTCGTCTTATTCAGCGTAAATATCGGCATTGTCATCATCGCCGCCCGGCGCGCCGTCGGCACCCAATGAATAGAGATCAAATCCTGGACCCTGACGGCCGGGGTTGTCATATTGATAGGGACGCCCCCAAGGATCGTCGGGCAGTTTCTTGATATAGCCACCCTGCCGATAGCGAGCGGTCGTCGCCAAAGATGCAGGTGGAGAAATCAGGGCCTGAAGGCCATCGGACGAACCGGGATAGCTGAGATTATCAAGCCGGTACATTTCCAGCGCCTGACCAAGCGTCGCAATGTCCGTTCGTGCTTTCTCTACCATCGCCCGGTCCTGACTGGGCAATACATTGATCACCACGATTGTCATCAGCAAGCCGAGAATGAAGATCACCACCATCAGTTCGACCAGGGTAAAGCCATTGCGCCTCTTGCGCTGTTTCGTCTCGGAAGCCGCGGCCTCACAAGAATTTTCAATGTCTGTCGTCATATTCATTCCTTTGTTCCGGCCTTATAGTCCGGCTAGATTCTGAAGCTGCAAAATCGGCAATAATATCGCCAATATCACCAGCGCGACCAACCCGCCAAGCGCCACAATGATGATCGGCTCCAGCAAGGACAAGGCGGTCGAGCTGAAATTGTCAAATTCCCGTTCCAGATAGCCCGCTGCCCGCGCCAGCATATCGTCCAGTTGCCCCGATGCCTCGCCGCTGGACGTCATATAGACCAGCATCGGCGGAAAAACGCCTGCGTTCCTCAATGCGCTGGACAGGCTGCCGCCGCCCCTTATGGCCTCCACCATATCTTCTGACGCCTTGCGCAGCACGCTGTTGTTGATCGTTTCGGTGGTCAGACGCAGTCCTTCGATAATCGGCAAGCGACTGGCCACCATGGTCGAGAGCGTCCGCGCCAGGCGGGCTGCGTGCAAATCCCGGAGCAACCGTCCGAAAAATGGCAGGCGCAGCAGAAAACCGTCAAAACGATATTTGAACTGTGGTTCCTTGAGCGCGCGCCAGCCAATCAGCAGCGCCGCGCCGATGGCAATCGCAATCGCCCACCACCAGTCTGCCAGAAAATTCGATATTCCGATAACGATGCGCGTGATCATCGGCAGTTGCTGGTTCACATCGTCGAACTGCTCGACCACTTTAGGCACCACCGCGATCATCAGCAGCGCGACAACGATAATCGAAACCAGAGCCAGCACCGCCGGATACGCCAGGGTGCCGATCAGCTTGCCGCGCAATTCGGCCTGCCGCTCGAGCAGATCGGCCAGCCTTTCGGTGATATCGGGCAAGGTGCCGGAACTTTCCCCGGCGGCAATCATCGCCCGATAAAGCGGTGGAAAGCTCTTCGGTTCCCGGCGCATGGCTTCGGACAGGCGCTGGCCTTCTATGACCCCGCCGTGGACCGTCGCTATCCGCTGCTGGACATGCGGCTTTTCATTCTGGTTGCCGATGAGGCGCAGCGCTTCCTCCAGCGGGCTGACCTGCACCAGCGAGGACAATTGCCGGGTGAACAGGGTCAGTTCCTTGGATGTCAGTTTTTTCGGACCGAACAGGCCCGTAGACGTTTTGCTCTGCTTGGCTGTTTTTCCCTGCGCCGCCTCCATTTTGACGACGTAGAAATTCCGCTCGACCAGCTTCGCGCGCGCTGCGTCATCACTGGCAGCGGCCAGCCGGCCGGTCTTTTCCCGACCCTTTGGGTCAATCGCTATATAGGCAAATTCAGGCATCGACCGCATCGCTTTCACGCCTCGATATGCGGATCGCTTCTTCCGGCGTGGTCAATCCCTCGCGGACCAGCGCTTTTGCGGCGACACCCAGATGGGGTTGGTTGCGAAACGCATGGGCAGCAATGCGGGCTTCATCGCCGCCATCATTGATCAGCTTTCTGAGCGTGTCGTCAATGCGCACCGCCTCGAACACACCAATGCGGCCCTGGAACCCGGTGTGGTTGCAATGCTCGCAGCCCGTCTCGCGG
>NZ_JBDVHS010000005.1:0-1229261 GCF_039939955.1 Parasphingorhabdus sp.
CATGGTATCCATGTGAACCAAAGTGCTTCGGGGACGGGTGACCTGACCATAGAAGCGGTTAACGCAAGTGGCGGAAAACACGGTATCCTTGCTGATAATTATGGCAGTGGCGCGCTTTCGATCACCGCGACGGGCACGGTAGCGGGCAGGGTAACGGTAGGGGGCACGAATCATTATAATGGTATCGATGCTGATAATAGCAGCGCTGGCACGGACCTAACCATCAATGCGGCAGATACGACCGGTGGGAATGCCGGTATTTATGCGGATCATGATGGCAGTGGCGCGCTTTCGATCACTTCCACCGGTACGGCAACGGGTACGGATTTTGCTGGCATCTTTGCTAATAATAGCAGCGCTGGCACCGGCCTGACTATCAATGCGGCCGCTACGACGGGCGGGGATGAAGGTATTGCTGCGCGGAACTATGGCAGTGGTGCGCTATCGATCACTTCCACCGGTACGGCAACGGGCACGGATGACGACGGCATAGATGCTTATAACAGCAGCGCTGGCACCGACCTGATCATCAACGCGGCCGGTACGACGGGCGGGTATGGCGGCATTGAAGCGCGCAACTTTGGCAGTGGCGCACTTTCGATCACGGCGACCGGCGCGGCGACCGGCACGGATTTTAATGGCATTTATGCTTTCAACAGCAGCGCTGGCACGGACCTAACCATCAATGCGGCCGAAACGACTGGCGGGGGTCGCGGCATTTATGTGCGCAACTATGGCAGTGGCGTGCTTTCGATCACTGCGGCCGGTACGGCAACGGGCACGTCTGGATCCGGCATTTCTGCTCGTAACAATAGCGCTGGCACGGATCTGACGATCAATGCGGTCGATACGACTGGTGGACGTTACGGTATTCTTGCTCTCAATGAAGGTAGCGGTGCGCTTTCGGTTAGCTCGACCGGGACCGTGACCGGTACTTCTGACGATGGCCTTTATGCGAAAAACAGTTCCAGTGGTACGGATTTGATTATCGAGGCGGCTGATACGACTGGCGGGCAACGCGGTATCATTGCGCAAAACAACGGTAGCGGCGAAATTTCGGTTGTCTCGACTGGAACTACAACTGGTTCTGCTTATTCCGCCATTACTGTTACCAATAGCTCGGCTGGCACGGATCTGACTATCGAGGCATTTGATACACAGGGTAAAAACGCGGGCATTTTTGGATATAATAGCGGTAGCGGTGCGGTTTCGATTACTTCGACCGGCGTCGCAGCGGGTACGAACTTTACGGGCATTGCTGTTACCAATAAATCCGCTGGCACGGATTTGACCATCGCCGCTGCTGATGCAACGGGCGGGATTGTTGGCATTTATGCGCGCAATGAAGGCGCTGGCGGGCTTTCGATTAGCTCTACTGGCACCGTAACCGGCACAAGCGATTATGGCATAGATGCTGGCAATAATATCAATGGCACGGATTTAACCATCAATGCGGCTGATACGAGCGGCGGAATAGACGGTATTCATGCTCTAAATGAAGGCAGTGGCGCCCTGTCGATTACCTCGACGGGTGCGGTAACGGGAACCACTGGTGATGGTATCAATGCCGATAACTCCGCTAACGGCACCAGCCTGTCGATTGCCGTCGAAGGCACGGTGGTCGGGGCTGACAATGGTATTGATGCAAGCAACAATGGCACAGGTGGCCTGACGATCACGATTGATGGCGATGTCACCGGTGAGACCGGAGAGGCTGTGAACGCCTTTAACAGCGTCAATGATGTGACGGCTTCGACGCTCATAAGTCAGACCGCTGGCACCACAACGACCGGCGCAACCAACGGCATGGCTGCGGATAATGCTGGTGGATCGCTGACGATCAATGCACTGGGCACTACGGTTGGACTGGCCGGCTTCGGTATCGATGCTTTGAACCAAGCGACCGCCACTGATTTGACCATCACTGCCAATGATGTCACCGGCAGTGTCGATGGCATTCATGCTCTCAATGAAGGCAGCGGCGTACTTTCGATCACTGCGACGGGTACTATAACCGGCACCTCCAACGATGGTATCAATGCCTATAATTCCGCTAACGGTACCAGCCTGTCGATTACCGTCGAAGGCACGGTGGTCGGGGCTGACAATGGCATTGATGCAAGCAACTATGGCACGGGTGGTCTGAACATCAATATTGATGGAGACGTCACCGGTGAGACCGGAGAGGCTGTGAATGCCTTTAACAGTGCCAATGATGTGACGGCTTCGACGGTGATCGAACAGGCTGCGGGTACGACAGCCACCGGCGCGATCAATGGTATCACAGTCAATAATGCAGGTGGATCGCTGACGATCAATGCGCTGGGCACTACGGTTGGACTGGCTGGCTCCGGTATCGATGCGGTGAACGAAGCGACTGCGACGGGCGTCACCATCAATGCCAATAACGTCAATGGCGTTGTCGACGGTATTTCTGTGACCAATAATGGTTCGGTCGGCACCACGATCAATAGCACCGGTGTTGTGGAAGCTGGAACCGGCGTTGCGGTCAATGCCATGGGCGCCGCTACGACGCTTAACAACAGTGGTACGATCAACGGTGGCATCAGTCTCAGTGATTTGGATGATACCGTCAACAATAGCGGCGTGTTCAATGTAACCCAGGATAGCGACTTTGGTGCTGGCACGGACCAATTTATCAATACCGGTACGATCAACGCAATCTCCGGACAGGCTAGCTTTACGAATCTGGGAAGTCTGATCAATAACGGTGCGATCATATTGGCTGATGGGACGGTTGGAGACATGCTGACGATTTCGGGGGATTACTCCGGCTCTGGTGCTGTGCTTCTCGATATTACGGATAGCGGCGCAGATAGATTGATCATTGTCGGTGCACTTACCGGGACCAGAGAGATATCGGCAAATTACGGAGGGGCAGGCGTACCTGAAATCGGTAGTTCCATATTGTTGGTTGATGCGGGGGCCGGAACATCGGCAGACGCTGTCACGCTCGTGGGAGCAAGTTCTGGCTTCACTGCTTATGGTATCGTATTTGATGCTCAGAATAATGATTTTTACCTAAATGCGTCCATTGGTACGCCGGCATTTGGCCTGCTGAAATTCGCAGAGGGCGCGCAGTCGGTCTGGTATCGTTCCGCGGATGGCTGGGCGGCCCAAATGAATGCGCAGCGGGAAAGCGGTGATACCGGAATATGGGGTCAGATATATGGTGGGAAAGCCGACCGGAAAGACAATTTTGACAACGAACAAAGCACGTTCGAGCAAGCCGTGTCTCTAGACTATCGTCAAAATTATACCGGTTTTCAGCTGGGTTATGATTTTGAACTGGGCATCGATGGTACGGTAATGGGCCTGACCACCGGCTATATCGAATCTCGTCTGAGCTTTGTCGCAAATGCCGACCGGGTTGATTACGAAGCCTACAATATCGGGGCCTATGCTGGCATTCAATTCGGTGGTTTTTTCGGCAATTTGCTGGTGAAATATGACTTTGTCGATCTGATAGTGGATGGTGCCACGACTGGTTATGAAACGGAATTTGATGCCGAGAGCTATGGTGGTCGCCTGGAAGCAGGCTATCGTCTGGAAACCGGTGAACATTTTGTCGAGCCTATTGTCAGCATCGAATATCAGCAAACATCACTAGATAGCTTCTCGGCACTTGGCGCTAATATTGATTTCGACAAGTTTGACGGTCTTCGCGGCATGGCAGGTTTGCGCGTCGGCGGTGAAACCGATGTGGCAAAGGGCAGTAGCTTAAAATATTATCTATCGGGCTTAGCTGTCCATGAATTCGAGGGTGATAATGGGCTAAACATCGCAAGCGGTAGCTCTGCACTGCGAATTGACAATGATGCACATAGTGTATTTGGACGACTTGATTTCGGCCTGAACCTGACCGACAAGTCCGGCGTTAGTATCTTCGCCGAAGGCAATATTGATGCGGGTAAAGACTATGATAGCGCCGGTGGCCGTGTCGGTGTCCGTCTAGCATTCTAAATATAATCACAACGAATCAAAACAGCGGCAGGCCACCCGGTTTGCCGCTGTTTTAATATCTGCCGGTTAGCTACTAATTGGGGGCGGCCTTCACAGAAGATGGGTTAATGGCGCGCGATGTTAGACCATAAAGCCAATCTGTAGCGCATAAAAAAGGCCGGGATTGCACCCGGCCTTTTTCACTAAATCTTTGGTTTGTCGTTGCGGCGAATTAGGCGCCTTCAATCTCGTTGAGATCAATCTTGAGCCCTGGGCCCATGGTTGAACTCAGGCCGATTTTCTTGACATATTTGCCCTTCGCACCGGCTGGCTTCGCTTTGACGACCGCATTGACCAGCGCATCGAAATTCTTGCGCAGGTCTGCTTCCTTGAAGCTGGTCTTGCCAATGCCGTTGTGGATGATACCCGCTTTTTCAACGCGATATTCGATCTGGCCGCCTTTGGCGTCTTTGACCGCTTGCGCGACATTCGGGGTAACCGTGCCGAGTTTCGGGTTAGGCATCAGGCCTTTTGGACCAAGAACCTTACCGAGACGGCCGACAACGCCCATCATGTCAGGGGTTGCGATGATGCGATCATAGTCGAGGTCGCCACCTTGCATGGCTTCCATCAGATCTTCTGCACCAACCGTATCAGCGCCTGCTTCTTTTGCTTCGTCTGCTTTCGCATCCTTGGCAAATACGGCAACGCGGGTTTCTTTACCCGTGCCCGCGGGCAGAGAGATCACGCCGCGAACCATTTGGTCTGCATGACGAGGATCAACACCGAGGTTGATAGCAATATCAAGTGTTTCATCGAACTTGGTCGTCGATGCGAGGCCTTTCAGCGTCTTGATCGCTTCATCGATGCTGTACAGTTTTTCGCGATCTACTTTTTCGTTAACCGCCTGCATTTTTTTGGAGAGTTTCGCCATGTTCTTATCCTCCCACCACTTCGATGCCCATCGAACGCGCGCTGCCTTCGATGATTTTCATGGCTTGATCAATGTCATTGGCATTGAGGTCGACCATTTTGGTTTCAGCAATTTCTTTGATCTGCGAAGATTTGATTGTTCCGCCTGATACTTTGCCAGGTTCGCTCGAACCCTTTTTCAGTTTGGCGAGCTTCTTGATCAGATAGCTGGCTGGTGGTGTCTTGGTCTCGAACGTAAAGCTGCGATCCGCATAGACCGTAATCTTGGTCGGGATCGGTGTGCCTTTTTCAAGCTTGTCTGTAGCCGCGTTAAACGCCTTACAGAATTCCATGATGTTAACGCCGCGCTGACCCAATGCCGGGCCGATTGGCGGGGATGGATTTGCAATGCCGGCGGGCACTTGCAAACTGATATAGCCATCAATTTTTTTAGCCATTTGGCTGTCCTTTCATTCTTTTGGGATTGGCGAAATTGCCGCACCCGCAAATTAAGCGGTCAAACAGAGATCGAAATCTCCTCCCGCGCTGGTATTCGAAACCGAAGTTTCAAATTCTGTTTGCTCCGGACATGATCCAGAGCGTGAAAATTAACTGATCAGGTCGACTTCACCAAAGTCCAGTTCGACCGGGGTTGCGCGACCAAAGATGGACACGGAAACCTTGACCTTGTTCTTGTCGAAATCCAATTCCTCGACAATGCCGTTGAAGCTGTTGAACGGTCCGGACTTAACCTTGACCTCGTCGCCAATTTCGTAAGCGACCGTGATCCGTTCTTTCGGAGCGTTGGCAGCTTCTTCCTTGGTGTTCAGAATGCGGGCCGCTTCCGCTTCGCTAATGGCTTGCGGTTTACCGCTGCTGCCGAGGAAGCCGGTCACCTTGGGCTGGTTCTTGACCAAGTGATAAACATCATCGGTCATTTCCAGTTTCGCGAGTACATAGCCCGGGAAGAATTTGCGTTCCGACTGGATTTTCTTGCCGCGCTTCACTTCGGTGATGGTTTCGGTCGGGACTTCGATATCCTCAACCAGTTCGGTCAGGCCGAGCCGCTTGGCATCCGCCTCAATGGCTTCCTTGACCTTATGCTCAAAGCCCGAATAAGCGTGAATGATGTACCAGCGTGCCATGCGAATAACCTAAAAATCTGTGTGGGTTGTTTATGCGAGGCTCAGGAGCCAGCCAACAATCCCGTTAAAAATCGAATCAATGCCCAGAAAAAACAGGCCGAGTATCGTGGTCATGATCAGAACGAGAATGCCCGTACGGACAGTCTCGGGCCAAGTTGGCCAGACGACCTTACTGGTCTCAGTCTTGACCTGATTCATGAATTCGCCTGGATTGACTTTTGCCATGCTTGATTCCCTAAATTTCCTTCCCGGTTTTCACATAAACTCCGGGTGTCAGTCGCTTGACTGTGTTCGGATATATGCATGATTTCGGAAAGAACCAGCCCTTTAACCGGAGATTCGCGGATTCGCAAGAAAAGAGTGGGATTTTACAGGCCCCGATTCTCTAGCCGGGTCTCCGCGATCAAAGACCGTATCCACGGCAGATGTTCTCGACCAACGAACAGCTGGTCTGCAATATGGTAGGACGGCGATTCAAATATCCCCGTTTCTTCCGCCCTGGTCCGGATCGAAACCAGTTGCGCGTGGGCCGCGTTCCAGTCGGGTGGGGCGATGCCCTGGGCAGATAGCAGGGCCGTGACAACCGCCTCGTCGTCGAGATCGGTCTGTCCGGTCCAATAGGCTTCAAAAGCTGCCCGCATATAGGGCACCGGATCCCCCTCAATGGTGGTCAAGGCCGCAAGCGCGGCGTCGCTGCCCGCCGGTTTGTCGGAAAAATGCATGTCCCGTCCCTGAACCGCTGCATAATGCAAATGGGTATCGCGTCGGGCGATGGCGCGGACACGGCGATGCCGCTCGCCGACGGTTTCGTCCGCTTTTTCTGCCGGGATCGACAGGGGGCGGACGGAAAAGGGCCGCCAGTCAATCTGCACGCCGGTGTCTCGGGCCAGCGCCAGTGTCGGTTCGAGTGCCAAAAAGGACGCGGGCGATTTGAAATCTAGGAAGACGGTCAGCATGGCAGGGCCTCGATGTCATCCATCGCATAGGCGATATCGGGCGCCGGGCCTTCACGTCCCTGCAGGTGCCAGCGGACATAGGGTAGATGTTCACGTCCAAACAGGATTGTGCCGTCGAACACATAGGTCGGGACGCCGTAAATCCCACTCGGGTGGAGCTGCGCCTGCAACGCGTCATGCTGCGCGCGACCCTCGCCCCGCACAAAATCGGCAAATCCCTTCGTATCGACCCCGGCCTGCTCCAGACAGGCCTCGACCACAGCAATATCCTCGATATCCAGTCCCCGCCGCCAGAAGGGGGGATAGACCGCCTCAAAATAGGCACCCAGCCGGTCGCGGTCGGTCTGCATCACCCATGATATGCCGATATTGGGGATAGACGAATCCCAGATTTTTTCGGTGCCTTTGAGCATCAGGCCCTGCCGCTCGGTATAGCGGCGGGCGTCGCGATAGGCATATTTGACTCGTGCCCACTGGCTGGCACTACGGGTGCTTTCTACCACCTTGCCTTTGCTTTTGCGCGCTGACCCCAGATAGCTGGGAATATCAAGCGTCAGCGGCCGCCAGTCGAAACGCAGGCCGAGCGCTTTTTCCAGCGCCAATGTCGGTCGGATAGCGACAAAAGCATATGGGCTCTTGATGTCGACATAGACGATCAGCGGTGCATCACTCTCCAGGGCTTTCATGGTCTGTCTCCCGGACGCTATCCTATTCCTGCGGCAATGCCCGGCCGGGATGCATGCCATCGACATAGCCCATGAAAGGCTCATGGATCGAATAGCCGAGCAATTCCTGCGCGCGCTGCGGCAAGGCGGCTGCTTTGTCTGGTGGTACTGCCAGCAACATGGTTTCCAATGGTCGCATCCAGCCCGGGCAATATTGCGGTGTCACGATCAACCGTGATTTGTCTGACCGGTTGGCGCCGCCGCGATGCCATAAATTGCCTTTGGCAATCATTAGAGATCCAGCAGGCATGACGGCCTTTATGGCATCCTTATGGGCGCCCGGGTCGACATTCTGATCACCGCTATCTTTGGTGATGAAATCGGAGAGGCTATTGGCGCCGTTCAGTTCGACCTTGCCCCATTTGTGGCTGCCGGGGATGATCTCGGTCGCGCCATTATCTTCGGTCATCGGGTCAATCGACCAGAAGCTACTGACCCCTAGTGCTTTACGGGGGGATGGCTGGCGGCAATGATCATCGTCCATATGCCAGGGCTGAACTGTTTCGCCGGGATGGAGATTGATGGCCAGGCAGGCCGACAGCAGACAAGATTTCCCGAGCTCTTTCTCTGCAAAAGCCAGTTGCAAAGGATGGGTGATCAGGTCGGCAAAAACCGGGTCCTTGCCCAACATTGCATAAATGCGATTGGATTCGACGCCTTCAAAGACATTGCGTCCGCGGATATCGGATTCGATGAATGGTTGCAGCGCGGATCGTTGCCGCTCAACCTCTTCCCGGGGCATGATTTCGGGAAATATCACATAGCCGTCGGTGTCATATTGTTCCCAACATTGCGCGAAACTTCTGCCGCCTAAATAGGGCTCCAATACGGCCGCATCGGCCGGTGCAATTTCCTGTTTGTCCATCGGTGGATCATGGCAGAAAACGGGGATTCAGGCAATCGACAGCGGTGACGCTACGGCATCGGATTATTAGTGCCGTTCAATCAAGTCCCACTTATTCCCAAAGGGATCCCGAAAAACCGCAACCTGACCATATTTTTCGACTCGAGGCTCTTCGATAATGTCGATGCCTGCGCGCTCCATAAGGGCGAAATCCGCTTCAAAATCATAGGTTTCGAGGAACAAAAATACCCGTCCGCCGGCTTGTTCGCCAATGACTTCTTCCTGTGCTTCATTATTGGCTTTTGCCAGCAACAGGCGCGTTTCGGTGCTGCCCGGTGGTGCCACTAATACCCAGCGCTTATCCTCGGACAGCTCGGTATCTTCGATCAATTCGAAGCCCAATAGCCCCACATAAAAGGCAATGGCCTGGTCATAGTCAGGAACAATCAAGCTAACGGCTGCAATGAATTGGGTCATGAGAATTTCAGTATAGGAGGAGAGAAATGGCAGGAGTGCACGGACTCGAACCGTGGGCCCTCGGTTTTGGAGACCGATGCTCTACCAACTGAGCTACACTCCTGCACAGGCCGTATCGCCCTTGCGAAACAGCCAATCCGCGCGCCTTAGCGTCCCGAGATGCTTTCGGCAAGCGTGATTGTAGCAACATCGAGCAAATCACGACATGGTTAAAATCGGCAAATTGCTGTTTACCCTGAGGAGGAAGGAAGGGTTTACCTGCACGGACGATAATCATTTTTACACGAGAATACATGGATTGGGTGGCGTCCATCGCAGCGAATCCCGCATTCAGGAGACCGATATGTCAGATTCAACCACCCGCCTGCCATCATCTATCGCGGGTGATGGTGACCAGGAATTATCCTATGCAATGGCGTCCGATGAAGATCGTTGCGCGCCGCGGCACCGGCTTTCGATTTCTGCGCGGATGCGCTTTTCTGGTTCCAGCAGTTTTCCCGTCAATGTCATCGACATATCCGTTGCCGGATTTGCCTGTGACGCTCTGCTCGTGGTGCGTCGAGGCACATTGTGCTGGTTGACGCTGCCCGGTCTTGGTGCGCTGGAAGCGGAAGTGGTCTGGCATGATAAAAAAGGCATGGGCTGTGCCTTTACGAATTTACTCAACCGGGCTGTTTTGGATCATTATATCGCGAAATATGCGGTAGAATAAGACGCGCCTAACATATTGTCGCCTTTTCCCAATGGTGCCTGCGCTGCTATACCTTTGTCTCCATTTGGATCGGAGGAACATATGACGGACGCAGGCACCCTTTTTCCAAAAGAACCGGAGCCCCTGAAGGTTTTAAGGATCTTCAGAGGAAAGGATGCGCCGAGCCTCGATGAGGCAGGACATATGGCTTATGTCGATGACGATCCGGTCATTTTGGACGGAGCGGCGAAGCTTGGTGAAGCCGGTATCGGTGAGGGCGCCGTTTTGAAATGCCTGTTCAGCGGTTTCGGATTTTCACTGCACTATGTCTGGTTCAAGCCCGGTTACCCGCTGCCGCTGCACAGTCATGATAGCGATTGCCTCTATTATCTGATCAGCGGAGATATCAAGATGGGCACGGAAGAAATGGCCGCTGGCGACGGATTTTTTCTGCCCGCTGGTACACCCTATACTTATACGATCGGAGATGAGGGCGTAGAGCTACTCGAATTCCGAACTCAGGAAGATTTTGACATTCAGTTCAAAGGCAAGACGGAAGCCTATTGGGAAAAAATGCTCGAAAAACTGCGTACCGAACAGCCCAAATGGAAAGAGGCGCTGCCGCCAGTCAGAGAATATCGCAACGCCTAGAACGGATCATTCCGCTGCTTGGAGTTGCGGCGTGAATATTGCGTTCAGTTCCGCATCATCTGCCTTGATCAACCGGTCAACCCATTGATGGAACACTTGTCCACCGCCTTCATTGCGGCCAAACCAGACTTTGTCCATCAATCCTGATTGCAACGCTTCATGCTGGCGTTTGCCGGTTTTATAATCTTCCTCTGCGACGACCGTTTCCAGAAATGCAAATTGGTCATGTGCGCCTTGCCGGACCGCGTCATCGGTTGGCTCATATTCCATCACATAAAATTGCGTCGTGTAACTTTCGCCGACATTCTCTCCGGGGAAGAGTTGTGAAATTAGCGCGCCGCGGCCCCCGCCACCGTAAAAGCTTGCGATCGAGATATGCGGGAAGATTGTCCAGACGCCTTGCAAAAGAGCATCAATCGGCCAGTCTTTTTCATCCATTTGGGTCAGATCAACCTGCTCGTCGCTGCCTGTTTTCTGGACGAACTTTGATGGAGAAGAGAGGCGTTGGTGCGGTCCCCAGGCAAAGAAGTTGGCCCGGTTGAAAAAGTCAGAGCCGAACGTGTCTTTGTGGAGGACCGGCAGGTGATAGAAATCGAGATAACCATCATAGGCTGTCTTCCAATTAGGCCCCGGGATCGTCCGCTGATCAAACAAATGCCAACCATCAAATCCGAAATGTTCCAGCAAACTATCATAGCCGCACAGATAAGATTCGATGTCGAGCATGCTATCCGGATCCAGTGTCGCCCAGATCAGTCCGGCGCGTTCCAGCGTCGGGAATTTCTTGAGACAGAATTGCGCCTTGTCGACCGTACCGAAATCTTTTGGGGATGCGACTGCGAGTAGGTCTCCATCATTTTTGAATGTCCAGCCGTGATAGCCACAGGTAAAGCGGCTCGCTTTACCAGAACCTTGGGCAACCGGATTGCCGCGATGGGTGCAACTATTGAGAAATGCCTGTGCGGTTCCGTCCTTTTGGCGCGTAACCAATACGGGGATGCCTGCCATTTCCATCGCTTTATAACAGCCTGGTTCGGGTAGTTCGCAGGATGGTGCCAGCATCAACGGCAGCCGCTTAAAAATCCGATCTTTCTCCAGTTCGAAACGGTCTTCATCAATATAATCGGCCACCGGCACCGCGACCACATCATCGACCAATTCCATGGTGTCCGCCTTGCCATGCTCTACCAGTGAACGGGTCATTTCCAACAATTGCTGCCGCGACATTTCATTCTCCTAAATTCTGGCGGAGAATATCAGATTCGCGCGCGGCGCAAACTATTCTTTATGCGAAGGGGTAGGGGGCGCCAATTTTCCGGAATCGGGTTCATTGCGGGTCCAGATCCAGCTGCCGCTGATCAGCGCTGCCGCGAGGGGAATGAGATTCCAGGGCAGTTTGACAAAGAGCAACGCAATCACGCAGCTAACCGCAAATGCGATCGTCGCCGCCCATTTCCCACGCCGGGTGATTGCCCTGCGTTCCCGCCAGTTTTTGATATGAACGCCGAAAACATGATGCTCGACCAACCATGATTCCAA
The DNA here is from genome assembly GCF_039939955.1 of Parasphingorhabdus sp. Lineage (GTDB taxonomy): Bacteria > Pseudomonadota > Alphaproteobacteria > Sphingomonadales > Sphingomonadaceae > Parasphingorhabdus. The sequence continues at coordinate 11,904 of NZ_JBDVHS010000005.1, forward strand.
CCGCGGTGAACTGTTTGCGAAACAGAAGGCCGCGAGGATCATGAACGGAACTGTCGGCAGCAGCGGCAGAATAATGCCGATGCCGCCCAATGCCAAGGAAGCCAGTCCGGCTATTAGATAGAATTGCCTCTTCATGGCAGCGCTCTATCATGGATTGTGGCGAACACCGATAGATTTGCTAGATCAATATCCCGCCGCGATACTTCTACCGTGCGGCGCTATGCTTCGTTGGTAGAAATCTCTCCGCCAGTATCCGCATTGATCCGCAGTCGTTCATATGGTCCACCAACCAGCGGTAGCCTTGCGCCAAGGAAACGGTCTTTCTTCAACCGGGTCACACTGACGCGATTGGACTGGTTGCCGCCCAAAACATGGTAGGTTGTGTCATCTTCTGCATAATAGAAGGCAACATGGCCGCTAAAACCATTTCGTTTTCCGCGCCAGAAAACCATGACCGCGCCATAGCATGGGTCGACGGTATGGCCGAATTTCAACCAGTTCCGCGCAAGATATGGATTTGTCGGGATAGGCGAGTCCGGCAATGTCACGGCGATGCAAGTTTCCACATAGTCTCCGCACCATGGCAATTGGGCCGGGTCGCCCAATGTTTTGCCATCGGACTTCAGAAATTTGCGTAATTCTTTGTTATTCTTGCCTTCGTGCAGGCCCTTTTTGCGGAGCGCTAAACCCATCCAGGGGAAAGCCTCCATCCGGTCGACTTCTGGCGGAGCCTTTGATTTTGTGTCGGATGCAAATTCATGACGCAATGCAGTAACGGTTGCGCTGTTCAAAGTGCCATTGGCGATTAGACCGGTCGCCGTCTGAAATTCTATTGTAGCGGCGCGGGTGTTGCGGCCCCAGATACCATCGGGCAGTCCGGGATTGAATCCATGGGCGATCAGGCGGCGTTGTACCCATTCAATAAAGTTCATCACTATTGCTCCTAAAAAGAGTTCTAAAGTGCGACCTTATTTCTTATTTTCTCTGTCTAGTGCATTTGCTGCAATAAGTCGATTCAGGTGGCGCCGCTCTCAATTTAGTTTTCCGATTTTTGCACTGCTCGACGTGGAAGGCTGGTCGGCGACCCGCAGCATCGGGGCTGCTTGGCGCACCAATGCAGTTTTCGCTTGCGAATATGCAGCGATAGCAGCGAAAATTGGTGATGAAGCCCATGTGTTGATGACCGCTTGATTCATAGCAACAATTGTCGATTCCATATGGGCGAATAGTGTTGATCAGGCTATTGTACATCGATGACTATTGATCTCGATCTGTTGCTGAAAGCTTATGCATCCGGCATATTTCCAATGGCTGACGCGCGCGATGATCCGGAGAGCTTCTGGGTGGAGCCGAAGGCCAGAGCCATCATCCCGCTCGAGAATTTTCAAATGTCACGCTCGCTTCGGAAAACGATCAAATCTGACCGTTTCAAGGTCACCGCTGATACCGCCTTTTCTGACGTTATCGCCATCTGCGCCGCGGAAGCAGAGGATCGCAAGGAAACGTGGATAAATGCCGAAATCGAAGAGGCCTTTAACAGACTGCATAAGCTGGGCCACACGCATAGCATCGAATGTTGGACAATCGATGATGCCACCGGTCAAGAGGTGCTTGTCGGCGGTCTATACGGCCTGGCCATTGGTGGTGTGTTTTGCGGTGAAAGCATGTTTTCTCGAATGCGCGATGCATCGAAAGTGGCTTTGGCGTGGCTCGTAGTCCGTTTGAAGGTGGGAGGTTTTTCGCTGCTCGATTGCCAGTTTATGACAGATCATCTGGCGTCATTGGGTGCGATTGAAATCAGTCAGGAAGATTATTTGGAACGACTGAACCGTGCGTGCCTTCATTCACCATCTTCGGTTTTAGCGATCAGATCACCAATCAAATCGGCGGGCGCATTTTCTGGTGCTGGTGTCGGGGCAGGTGCCGGTTCGGGCGCGGGTTCCGACGCGATGGCCGGAGCCGCGGGCACAGCGGGTACAGGCGTTTCCGGATCGGTTTCATTCGGCGCGCTTGAAACAATATTGGCAGGGTTGGACGAAGAAGCCCGAGGCGCCGTCGGATCGCTCACATCTTCCACCGCGTCCTCTTCTCCCGGAAAGCTCATCGCACAGCTTTTGACCCAGACGTCATAAATGGGGTGCTCAACGACATTCAAGGATGGTGATTCCCGGAACAACCAGCCAGAAAATACGCGCTTCCACTCGTCGTCTCCGGATCGGTTAGATGGTCGTTCGTTGACCAAGACCTGAACAAAGGCTCCCTGTTCCGGAGTCTGTTCCCACGGCGCTGTTCGTTCGCAAGCACGCAAGCGAACAATCGCGCGGCCGATACGGATTGACTGACCGGGACGAAGTTCCAGATCCCGGGTGAGACCGTTTCGTTTGTTAAGGAAACCAAGCGTTGCTACGCGCTCTGCCATTGGCGTTCCGATTTGATCTGTAGCTGATGCGATCAAATCGCCATCGGTTGCCGCAACCTCGGCTTTTTCGGCAGCCTGACCGGTCGCTTTCTCATCGACGTCGTCGCTGCTAAACCAGCTGCAGCCGGTTAATAGTGCCGTTGCCGCAAGCATCGAGAATAGAGAGCAATGGCGGGCCATGCCTGTCATTCCGCTTCGGCGGGGTTCCAAGATTCATAGTCGCCAGTTGCAGCAGCCCGGCGGCCGCCTTCTTCTAAGGCACCGGCTGGGCGATAGGCCTGCGCTGTTCCCGTAAGATTTCCGCTGGGCTCTTTTTCCCAGATTCGTGGCTGTGGCAAATGGCTTTCGGGAATTTCATCATAGCTATGATGTAGCCAGCCATGCCATTCGGGCGGCACGCGGCTGGCGTCATTGGATCCGTTGTAAATGACCCATCGTTTTGTCGCAGGATGACCGCTTCCAGCCTTTTTGGACTGAAAATATTTATTGCCAAACACATCTTCGCCGACGCGTTCGCCATTGCGGGCGCTGAACAGGGCAGTGCCAATAGTTGCACCGTCCCACCAAGTGAATATTTTCGCCAATATGTTCATGCCGCTCGCTTAGCCGCGCAGCCATGGGCTCCGCAATGAAAAAATGTCAAATGTGCAGGACTTGCCGAAGGAAAGATCATTGTTGCCAGGTCACCGTGTCGCCGGGTGCGATGCCCAGCTCATTGGCACGGCCGGCCGCAATCTCTAGCACGGTTGCAATCGGTCCATTGGAACGAACGGGCGCGAGAGAATAAGGCACTGTGTTGGCGGCAATGGATTCGATGGTTCCGTCTCGGCGGATGAAAATAATGTCGAGTGAAATAACGGTATTCTTCATCCAGAAGCTTGCGACCCGGTCTTCTGCGAAAGGAAAAATCATGCCCTTATCGGAAGCAAGTTTGGTCCGGAACATGAGGCCTTGGGCCTGTTGAGCGCTGCTTTCTGCTACTTCCACGACAAAAGCATGTGTGGCCTGAGAGGATTGAATATTCAGAGGTACCTGATTGAGGCCCGCTTCGGATAGCGGCAGTTCGCTATTTGGATTGCTTGCTGCGGTTTCGCCGGTCCGGGCGTGACAACCGGATATAGCGGCAATGGAAATCAGCATGAGGGAAAGCGCCGCCGCTTTTGAGATTTTGTGCATTTATTAGAGGTCTCGCCTTCAGCTTGATTGCGGCAGGCAGACTTGAGCCGCCATGTGACCGCGATCGCTGTCTTTGATACGGACCAGCAAATCTTGGCCCGGAATGACTTCTTCAATACCGGAGTCACGAAGCGTTTCCATATGCAGGAAAATATCGCCGTCGAGCGCCGCGCTAATAAGGAAACCATAGCCCTTGACGCGGTTGAACCATTTTACCTGAGCTTCCACAAATGCGGAATCGCTGTCCACGACGTGTAGCGCCTGACGACCGCTTGTTGCGGCTGGTCGATTGTTGGCCACTTCGCAAACAGATTGATCGATATCGAGGATTTTTGTTGCTTGTAGCCCTTTGGGTGCGGCTACATATTCGCAGGTCACTAATGCCATTTCCGGTAGTTCACGTTTGCCCAGTGACTCCAGCAAACTCCAATGAACCAATATGTCCGAATCTGGCATTGAATCATTGTTGCCGGAATGGTCGTTCTCAGGAACAATGAAGCCGAACCCACGCTGACTATCGAACCATTTTACGCGGCCTTTGGTGCGCAGCAACTCCGTATCAGCGGATGAGGAACTGTCCTCACTGACGTGGGCCGTTTGACTATCCGCAGGGGCTGGTTCCGCAAATAAGCTTACCACGATGAATCTCCGAACAAAACTAAACCAAAACAAAAGTCTATTACTTTATCGAATCGGTGCGCGGCCTATATCATATTAATCTTAAACTGGCGATTCCGGGCATGAAGTGGGTCAATTCACTTGCACAAACGAGAGTTAGTCTTCCGCTAATATTTCCTCGCCAGGCTTGGCGAAAACAAAGCGGGAGGCCACGTCGAAATCATGACCCGCTCGGAGAAAAGCTTGCAATTGCTTGCGGCATTTCTCGGCTTCCTGTTGGTCTTCGGCATATGGACCGATCTTCCGTTTGCGGGCAAATTTGTCGGCGGCGGCCCATTTATTCTCTTCACTGATCTGGAAGGCTTCGCGTCCATCCGCTTCGCTGATACCGGCTTGATAAAGCGCGTGCGAGACGCGGCGCATCCCATAGCCGCGACGGGTGAGGGATGATGCTTTGCTCTGCGCATATAATGCGTCGTCAATATAGCCCAAAGCAGCGAACCGTTCCACCAACTCCTCGACCGCAGGAGGTGCGTCATCTTGCCATTCCCTTTCCCGAATTTTTCGCTGTAGATATCCCGCCAATTTTTTACGGCTCGTTGCATATCGTTCGACATAGCGTAAAGCGAGCCGATTCAAGCTCTCTTGAGTTAACGTTTTAACGTTGTTTTTCAAAGGATTGACCTTCAATTATGACGTTTGCCCTTTTTGTGCCACAGTCGGGCCGAAATTTAAACGCCAGAACTTATCAAAGACGTTCGTAACAGCGGTTAAAGGGCGGTCAAAAAAGGCCTATTTCCCTTACCGGAAGACGAAGATTGGTTTTTAGGAAGGCTGGACCTTCCGGAAATGGATATTGGATGACCGAACTGACATCAACCCCGACTTTGGATGAACTTCCCCGACGTTTCTCTGATTTTGATACATTGGGAGATGCGTTGGATTACGCAGCCCAAGGGGAAAAGGGTTTTAACTTTCACGATGCTCGTGCCGCTTTGGTTCGGGTCTATCCTTTCCGTGAACTGCGTGAAGATGCGCTCGCGGCGGCGAAGCGGTTGATTGCATTTGGCATCAAGCCCGGTGATCGGGTTGCGCTTATTGCCGATACCGAGCCTCAGTTTTGTGCATTATTTTTCGGCACGGTCTATGCCGGTGCGCTTCCGGTCCCTCTGCCATTGCCGACCTCTTTTGGCGGTAAAGAGAGTTATGTCGACCAGATTGGTGTGCAATTGGACAGCTGTGACCCAGCGCTTTTGCTGTTTCCAGACGAAATTGCGGAACTGGCAGGCGCGGCCGGTGAAACCCGTTCTATTCCTGTTTCTGGCTGGGATAAATTCGCTGAGCAAGATGCGCCCGATACGGAGCTACCCAAGGCAAACAGCAGCGATATTGCCTATCTGCAATATTCTAGCGGTTCCACCCGGTTCCCGCATGGCGTTGCGGTTTCGCATGAGGCGTTGTTGCATAATCTTGGATCGCATGCCCATGGAATGCTGATCAACAGCACCGATCGCTGTATTTCGTGGTTGCCCTTCTATCATGATATGGGTCTGGTCGGCTGCTTCCTGTCAATGGTCGCGAACCAGGTTTCGACCGATTATCTCAAGACGTCGGACTTTGCGCGGCGGCCTTTGTCATGGCTCGACCTGATCACGCGCAATCCGGGAACATCGTGCAGCTTTTCGCCAACCTTCGGTTATGAAATTTGTGCGCGGCGGATTGGCAGCCAGACCAATGTTGACGACCGGTTCGATCTGTCGCGTTGGCGGCTCGCGGGCAATGGCGCGGATATGATCCGGCCAGATGTGATGCAGCGCTTCACCAATGCCTTCGCCTCCGCCGGCTTTGACGCCAAAGCCTTTTTGCCGAGCTACGGGCTGGCTGAAGCCACGCTTGCGGTGACCTTGATGCCATCGGGCGAAGGGATGGAAGTGGAACTGGTGGAAGAAACCGAACTTTCCGGAGAGAAGCAGAGCGATGGCAGTCGCCCGAAACGTTTCCGGGCTATCGTCAATTGTGGCAAGCCGGTGCGCGACACCTTGCTGGAAATCCGTGAAGAAAACGGAACCGTACTGGCCGAGAAAAACGTGGGTAAAGTCTGGATGAAAAGCCCGGCAGTTATGGAATGCTATTATCGGGATCAGGAAGCGACCGATGCTTGTCTGATCGACGGCTGGCTGGATACCGGCGACATGGGTTATCTCTCGAACGGCTATCTCTATATCGTCGGTCGCGCCAAGGATATGATCATTATCAACGGCAAAAACCATTGGCCGCAGGATATCGAATGGGCTGTCGAACAATTGCCTGGTTTCAAGGCTGGCGATATTGCCGCATTCGCGATTACGACGCAGGGCGGTGAAGAAACGCCTGCTGTTCTTGTCCAGTGCCGGACCTCGGACGAGATTGAGCGTTCGCGGCTGTGGAACGAGATTAGGGAGAAGGTAAGGTCGATTACCGGCATGAATTGCGTGATTGAACTGGTGCCACCGCGGACTTTGCCGCGGACCAGTTCTGGAAAATTGAGTCGCGCAAAGGCCCGAAATCTCTACCTTTCTGGCGACATTCAGCCTTATGCAGTAGCCGCCTAATCCCGTTGGTTTTTTAGCAATCGGGAATTGCTCAAAAATATAAGTCCATACTTACTTTTCGCTAAGGTTTTCGTCCTAAAGACGAGCGGTGAAAAATATTGTAAACGAACCCGGCTTGCCGCGGGACATCCCGTTGAGCGTTTTACTAGGCCTGTCCGATCCCCCAGGGGTCGATTGGGGGCGCGTTCGTGCACTCCAGTTCGACAGTGTCCATGAGTTTAGTCTACTGAAAATCGTCGCGGTGATCCTATGTGGTCTTCTAACCGTGCAGTGGGGAATTGGTCGGGTCGATGGTCTGAACCTCGGTCTCTGGATGGCGGCACTATTCTCGCTATATCTCTATTCTCATTTCCTGTTCCGTAGACAGTCGACCTGGCAGCGAAAGACGATCACTCGCGGTGCGACGGCGATGGTCTATCTCATTTCTTTAGCCGGCGGTTCACTTTGGGGCGCCGGTTTTCTGATGTTTGCATTCAATACCGATATTATGACGATCGTACCGGTATGGGCCACTATAATCTGTCTGATGGTGGGCTCCGCGATCAAGTTTTCGGCGATCCCGCTCAGCAGCATTTTGTTCATTGCATCTTCGAGTGCGGCCTTGGCTTTTGGCTGGTATCACGTCGGTAGCACGCATGTGGCCGTGGCCTCGGTGGCGATCGCGTTCTTGCTGATTACCGCCTGCCTGATGACCGGCCGGTCATTTGTGGACCGCAAAGTGGCGGAAGCCAGCCTGAACGAGAAAAGTGAAGTGGTCAGCCTGCTGCTCAAGGAATTTGAGGATAGTGGTGCGGACTGGCTTTGGCAGACAGATACATCACGGCGTATTACGCATGTCTCTCCGCGATTTGCCCGCGCCATCGGACTGCCCTCGGATGAGATCGAAGGCAAGCCGTTCTTGCAACTGGTTGCAGGCGAATCGTGGGATAGCGGAAAATTCTCGGACGCTCTCCACGAATTGGCGGATAAGCTTAAACGGCGCGATAGTTTCAGCGATATATTGGTGCCTGTTCAGATCAACGGTGAGAACCGGTGGTGGGAATTATCTGCTTCCCCCAAAGTCGATGACAGTGGTGTGTTTCACGGATTTCGGGGTGTCGGATCCGATATAACGGAGCAGCGAGAATCGGCAGATAAAATCTCCAATATGGCGCGGTTTGATACGCTGACTCGTTTGCCAAATCGTTTGCAGCTGACCGAAACAGTTGGAGATGTGCTGGAAACAGTTGAGAAATGGAACGGCCGCTGTGGTTTCATGATGATCGATCTGGATCGTTTCAAGGCGGTGAATGACACGTTGGGGCATCCGGTGGGCGACCGGCTCTTGGCGCGCGTATCTGATCGACTGCGGTCCATCATGACCGATAATGAGCTTTGTGGTCGGCTGGGCGGCGATGAATTTGCGATAGTCGTCAAAGACGCGAGTGATACGCAATATATGGAATCACTGGCCCAAAAAATCATAGACACATTGTCGCGACCATATGAGGTCGATCGGCATACGCTCTACATAGGCGCTAGCGTCGGGGCGGCGATAGGCCCTCGTGATGGTCGCACCGTCGAAATGTTGATGCGCAGCGCTGACCTTGCCCTTTATCGGTCCAAAGATCAGGGCGGTGGAGCCTATAATCAATATGAACCGAAACTCCATGTGCAGGCGGAAGAGCGGCGGGTCATGGAAATGGCCCTGCGCAAAGCAGAAGAAAATGACGAATTGTCGTTGAACTATCAGCCAGTAGTTAGCGCCGATTCCGGTGGCGTTGTTGGTTTTGAAGCACTGCTGCGCTGGACCAGTTCCCAATTTGGAACGGTTTCACCGGCGAGATTCGTACCGCTAGCGGAAGATGCCCGGTTGATCGTTTCGATGGGTGAATGGGTGATGCGGCAGGCGTGCAAGGAAGCAATGAATTGGCCATCCACGGTCAAGGTTGCGGTGAATGTTTCCGCCGATCAACTGGTTGAACCGAGCTTTCTTCCTATGGTTGTCTCGGCGCTAGAGGCGAGTGGACTTCCCCCTAGCCGATTGGAGATCGAGGTCACCGAGAGTATCTTCATGCGAGAAGGCACAGGTGCCGTAGAAATGCTAGATCGGATTATCGGGCTGGGGATCAACCTGTCGCTGGATGATTTCGGTACCGGCTATTCATCGCTTGGCTATTTGCGAAAAACACGGTTCACGACGATCAAGATTGACCGCAGCTTTGTTCAAGGGGCTGCAAAAAACTCGCCGGAAAGCCTTGCGATTATCCGTGCTGTGGTGGCGATGGCCGACTCTTTAGGAATGTCCACGACCGCCGAGGGTACCGAGACATTGGAAGAAGTGAATATGGTCAAACAATTGGGTTGTCGCAAAATTCAGGGCTATTATTTTGGTCGCCCATTGGTTGCTGACGATGCCCGGGGATTGTTTGGCGCTTTTAACGCCAAGCGGCAGGAATATGATAAAAAGTCCGCATAGGACCATCAATCCCGTCTAGTTTTTCGCCAGTCTTTTTTCGATGCCGCGCCAAATTCTGGCATAGGACTGCGCAGCGGGGCTGCGTGGCGCAAAGCTGCCGATAGGCATTTGCAATTTTGCCATATGTTCAACGGCGCTTGTCATCGGGATGACGGGCCAACTGGGTTTGCGGGCCAAGCTTTGTTTGTGGGTCGTGCGCCGCCGATCAACCATTGTATAAACCGGTAGCAAGGGTGCATGTTTTTTTCCGCTACTGTCCAGAAATAGCTGTACGTCGGTAAGGGCGCGCTCCGAAAGCGGTGATGGAATAACCGGCACAATGACAATTTTTGCGTTGTGCAGGATCTGCTCGCTGGTCTCGGTCAAACCTGGCGGGCAATCCAGGATGATCCGGTCATAACTTTTGCCCATTTCTTTAAGCAGTTTCCCCAGATGCTTCTTTTTGTCGATTTGAAAGAAGAGCCGGTCCAGGCCGCGCAGGGAGACATCCGCTGCCAAAAGGTCCAGATTTTTGATCTCGGTATGTTTGATCAGCTTGCTTGGCTTAACAGTGCCAGCAACCATGGCGTGGGCCCGATCCTTTTTCGAACGATTCCCTTTGAGGAGGAACGAAGCGGCGCTTTGTGGATCAAGGTCCCAGAGCAAGGTTCGTCGGGAACTGTTGACGGCACTATTCCAGGCGAGATTCACCGCCGTGGAGCTTTTGCCGACGCCGCCTTTCATGCTGTATACTGCGATTACCGACATGGTCTTTCCCGGAATAGGCGTCAAATCCGCCATAGGCGGATCATATTAGAGTATTTCTTGCACGGTCTCCTGCGGCCGACACAGTCTGACCCCTTTGGCGGTTTCGACCAGTGGACGGTTGATGAGCATCGGTTCCTGAGCCATCGCATCCAAAATCTGATCGGCCGTCGCGCCATCTTGCGTCAGCCCCAGCTCTTCAGCCGGTGAGCCGCGAACGCGTAGGCCTTCCTGCGGGGTCATGCCAGCATCGCGGTATAGCTGTTCCAGCTTGGCACGGGTTGGCGGTTGTTTGAGATATTCAACCACGGTCAATTCAACGTCAGCCGCTTCTTCCAAGATCGCCAGGGTCTTGCGCGACGTGCCGCATTTGGGGTTGTGCCAGATAGTCGCTTGCATTTTATCATCCTTAAAGACTGAATTCTGTTGCCAGAAAACATCATCATTTCCCAACTGCAAGGAAAATCTCAAATTTTGACCTTATCTCGTTGCTTATGCAAATCATTCTCACTAGCAGCGCGACTATATTGAGCGCGAATCTCAAAAATTGCGACCTAGGGAATTTTTAAATGTTCAAAAGCCAGACCATATCCGCCTTTTTGGCCACCACAATGATGGTTCCGACCGTTGTGCATGCGGCAGAGGCGGAATCGCAAAATGGCAGCGATGATATCGTCGTGGTGGGTGACGTGCTTTATTCGAATCAGATAAATGCTGTTAAGACGCCGACTCCTATCATCGACGTTCCTCAAAGCCTGTCCATCGTGACGGCTGACGAGATCAAGAAGCGTGGGTATACCAGCATTGGTCAGATCATCGACTACACACCTGGTGTGAATAACACGCAGGGTGAAGGCCATCGCGACGCGGTCGTTTTTCGTGGCGTCCGTTCAACCGCCGATTTCTATATCGATGGGGTTCGTGACGATGTGCAATATTATCGCGGTCTTTATAATCTGGAGCAGGTCGAAATATTGCGGGGTCCGAACGCGCTCCTCTTTGGCCGTGGCGGCACAGGCGGCATATTGAATCGCGTTACCAAGAAAGGCACGATCGGCGAAACTTTTGGCGGAGGGCAGGTCGCCATCGATACGTTCGGTGAATTCAGCGTCCAAGGCGACGTCAACTTCGCCGCTGGTGAAAATGCCGGAATCCGCGTCAACGCAATGTATGAGAGCCTGAACAACCATCGCGATTTTTACGACGGTGAACGTATCGGCTTCAACCCGACTGTCCGGTTGCAAGTGAATTCCGATACAACGCTCGATCTGTCCTATGAATATGCGAACCATGAACGCTTCATAGATCGCGGCATTCCAACCGGTACAGACGGTCGTCCGGTTTCCACCCTGCGAAATGTTGTTTTCGGTGATCCGGAACTCAACTTTACCGAATTGGAAGCCCATCTGTTGCGAGCGAACCTGCAGCATGCATTCTCGGACAATTTCAAAGGCAATTTTAGCGCATTTTATGGCGACTATGATAAAGTCTACTCGAATTTTTACGCTTCAGGCTACGATCAGGCGAATACGCCCAACGTGGTTACGCTTGATGGTTATGTGGACACAACGGAGCGCCAGAATCTGATTCTGTCGGGTAATCTCGTTGGAGAATTTGAAACCGGCAGTCTCGGTCACACATTGATCTTTGGTGGCGAGTATATCAGCACCTCATCCGACCAGAATCGTTTGAATGCGTTTTGGTCTGCACAAGGAGCTGACCGAGCTGCTGAAATTCAAGCACTCATCGGAACCGGACTGACTGCTGAGGAAGCGGAGGCCGCTGTAGGAACGCGCACCGATCAAACAAACTTCTTGATCGCTCGCCCATTAAGCCTTCGCGGCGGTGTTGGCGTACGCGCTGATGGTAGTCCGAACATCAATATCTTTGGTGATCCAACCGTAGCCAACGCCGATATTGCCAGCCCGAATATCCTCAACGACGACACGCGCGTCGATATTGATGTTTTCTCTTTCTATATTCAGGACGAGATCAAATTGACCGATTGGTTGAACGTTGTGCTGGGCGGGCGCTTTGATAGTTTTGACATTACCGTGAACAACGTGCCGGCCGGAAATATCCGGACCCGGAAAGACGAAGAATTTTCGCCGCGGGCGGGCCTCGTCTTCAAGCCACAGGAAAATGTCTCTTTCTATGCAAGCTATAGCAAAAGCTTCTTGCCGCGTAGCGGAGAGCAATATGCGAATATCAATGGCAGCAACGATGCGCTTGCCCCCGATACATTTACCAATTTGGAAGCGGGGATTAAATGGGACTTTGAGCAGGGCTTGAGCTTGACCGCCGCCATATTCGAAATTGAGCAAAGTTCACCACAACCAAATGATGGTGATTCTTCTACTCTGGATGTTATCGATTCGGATATTCGCGGATTTGAACTTCAGCTTCGCGGCCAAGTGACCGAAAACTGGTTTGTCTCGGCTGGCTATAGCTATCTTGATGGAGAGCAAGTTGATCGCACCGGACCGACAGGACTGCGTCCGCGCGAGCTTCCGGAAAATACATTTTCAATCTGGAATGCTATTCAAATATCCGACCGCATTGGTTTCGGTCTGGGGTTGACCCATCAGGATGAGAGTTTTGTTAACAACGGGAATAGCGCGGTTCTGCCTGCCTATACCCGAATTGATGCGTCGGCGCATTTCGATGTCACTGAAAATTTGCGCTTGCAAGTCAACATCGAAAATCTGACCGACACGGTCTATTTCCCGAGCTCTCACAGCACGCATCAGACGACCGTGGGCGCGCCGCTCAATGCGCGTTTCTCGATCACCGGCCGGTTCTAGTCTGGTAAGAAATTTGGGTGGAACCCGACCTGACGACGGGTTTCCCATTCTGCAATAGGCTCGCGTGCTTATCGCGCCCTTTATTTGTTGGGCGTTAGCGCCGGTACTGCCTTTGCGGCATCTTCGGGATCAATGCCCGGCGGCGGCGCTGCGCTGAGCACCGTTTCTCCTCGAGCCACGCGTCCAGCGCGCTGAATGGCTTCGCGGATACGCGGATAGGTGCCGCAGCGGCAGATATTGGTAATGGCTTCATCAATCTCATCTTTTGATGGATTGGAATTTTTCTTGAGCAGCACCGCCGCCGCCATGATCATGCCGGACTGACAGAAGCCGCATTGTGGGACGTTGGCCGCGGCCCATGCCTGTTGCACGGGATGGCTGCGATCGCGCGATAGTGCTTCGATCGTGGTGATAAAGCGACCTTCCAGTTCGCCAATAGTAACCAGACAGGACCGGATCGCCTCCCCGTCAACTTCGACCATACAAGCACCGCAATCACCGGTGCCGCAGCCATATTTGGTGCCCGTGAGATTGGATGCATCGCGTAACGCCCAGAGCAGCGGCGTCGCCGGGTCCATACGATATTCTACCGGACGATCATTGACGGTGAATTTGGTCATAGGCACGCTGAATAGCCGAAACTAATAGCAATTGTCCAAGAGGAATGTTTTTCTCAATGTGGAGTCGTCGGGGAGGTCTGAACTTTCAACTCGTTGTATCTAAAACCAGCGCACCGTCGAATGTGCTACAGCCGAATGTTCGTTGGTGGATGAGGAAGGAATTTGCACCTTCACAGATATCTAATCGGGAGATTTACAGTCTCTTGGGTTCACTCATACCCAGCCCATCCATAAGACGGACTTTGGTCCGTCAGGACAAACTTAGATATCGTAGCGTGAGGCGTTGAACTGTAAACATGCGCGATCAATTAACAGAATAGGTCAACCTGTCAATCGGTTTCAAAGGATTGACTTTCGAATATTATTCGCGCCAGCTTTTGTCTTCGCGATCCACCAACCGCACCATTGCGTCAAATTCCGGAACGCCCTGCTGCAGCGGATCAATCGAGGCCTGCGACAGATTGTCGAGATGCTTCCTGATCACGTCCTCACCGATCATCACCGGCTTGCCCATCGACAGGGTCTGCATCTGGATTTCGCAGGCACGTTGCAGCACCCAGTGGTTGAGAAATGCTTGCTCCAGCGTCCTGCCCATCACGACCGGTCCGTGGTTTTCCAGCATCATCATCCGTTTCTTGCCTAGGCTGGCGAGAAAGCGCGGGCCTTCGTCCTCATGCACCGTGATGCCTTCAAACTTGTGATAGGCGAGGCGCGGAACGATCGCGGCGGCGTAGAAGTTTATCGGCTGTAACCCGCCTTCCACGGCGGACACCGCCATGGTTGCGGTGGTGTGCGTATGGATGATTGCATGGACGTCTGGCAGTTCGCGATGAAACAGGCTGTGCTGGGTGAAGCCGGCCTTGTTGACCGGATAGGTTGAGCCATCCAGCGTGTTTCCGTCGATGTCGATTTTGACCAGTGTGGAGGCCGTGACTTCGCTGAAATGTAGACCATAAGGATTGATCAGAAAGGCATCGTCTTCGCCAGGAACTTTTAGCGTGATATGATTGAAAATCATCTCGTCCCATCCAAGATAGGCGAAAATACGGTAGCAAGCGGCAAGCCGCTGGCGCGCCTTCCATTCTTCTTCGCTGCAACTGGACTGGACATTGATCGCGGTGGCCATTTCTCTCTCCTCGAATCGGCTGATGCCTTATTGTTCTGGCTTTCTATAGCAAAGCCGCCAAAAGACGAATGCAAAGCTCCTGTCATTCGTGCTAGAAAAACGTGGAAAAGCTTGCCTCCGTACCAAGAAATTGATAGGCGGCCCGAGATTGAAGCAGATTGATTCTGCTACAAACCCTTTTTTATGGCTTTTACATTAATTCAGGCCAGCAGAAATTGCTTCTGGCCCGCTACGAAATTTGAACGGAGTTACTCAGTCTTATGCAAATCATGGTTCGCGACAATAATGTCGATCAGGCCCTCCGGGCGCTCAAGAAAAAATTGCAGCGCGAAGGCGTCTATCGCGAAATGAAGCTTCGTCGTCACTATGAAAAGCCTTCTGAAAAGCGTGCTCGTGAAAAGGCTGCTGCTGTACGCCGTGCCCGCAAGATGGACCGCAAGCGGATGGAACGCGACGGTCTTATTTAAGCGCTTCGGCACCACGATTATAAGGTAGCCTGCTGATGTCTGTTACGACGGTTCCCATTCACCCCATCAAAAAGGGATCTCTGATCAAGATTTGGATCGGGGTTGCTCTGATTGCGATTGCCGCACTGGCTCTCGCATATTCCGGAACGCAGGATGTCGTCGTGAACGGTGCTACCAATGAACAGTTTCTAGCCGCCAATGCGGACGAGGACGGCGTCATAACAACGGCATCCGGTCTGCAATATATGGTGATCAAGCCCGGTGAAGGCGCATCGCCTTCGGCCACGGATACGGCTCTGGTCAAATATGAAGGCACGTTGCGTGATGGCACGATTTTCGATGCCAATGAACAAACGCCGATGCCGGTTGGCGGAGTCGTTCCCGGTTTCTCAGAAGCGCTGCAGCTGATGCAGAAGGGCGGAGAATATCGGATTTGGATTCCATCTGACCTTGCTTATGGCGAAGCCTCTCCCGGCGAACTGGTCCCGTCGAACAGCCTGCTGATTTTTGATGTGACGCTGCTCGACTTTATCTCGGCGGCACAGATGGAAGAGCTGCGGGCGCAGATGCAAGCGCAGGGTCTTCCCGGCGGACCACCGCCCGCTCCCTAAAATATCTGAAAATTCAACTTAGGTTCGCTCGGCTTGGGCGACCGCTTCTGATGCGCGCAGCGCGGATAATATTCGCATCAGATGATGGACATTGTGCACTTCCAGATCGACGTCGAACGTGTGGAATGGTCCATCGCGTTGGGACAGACGCAGGTTCAGGATATTGGCATTGTGAAAGCCGAAAATCCCGGCCATTTCCGCAAGCGTTCCGGGCTTGTTGTGTAGCACCACGCATAGCCGTGCCGCGGCGCCATCACTTTCGGTACCCCAACTTAAATCGACCCAGTCTGCATCGACGCCATCGGCGAGGCTTTGGCAATCGATTGTATGAACCTCTACATTTTCGCCGCTGCGTCGTAAGCCGACGATACGATCACCGGGTACCGGGTGACAGCATTCGGCGAGATTGAAAGCGACGCCCGGGGTGAGACCTTTGATCGAAATGGCGCGGTCCTGTTCGGGCCATTGCCGTTCGTCGTCATTGTCGTTCACGCTGCCCGGGCTGATCGCTTCCATTACTTCGCGGTCGCTGAGTTGGCGGGTGCCGATCGCCATCATCAATTGATCAGGCTCTTGCATATCCAATCGTTTCAAGGCGGCCTTCATGGCGCGTTTGCCTATTTTACCCGGCAATCGTTCGATGATTTCTTCATAAAGTTCGGTGCCAATGGCGATCATCTCATCGCGTTCTTTAAAGCGCACGTTGCGGCGGATGGCTGCCCGCGCTTTGCCGGTAATGACGAAGGATAGCCAACCCGGCTGCGGTTCCTGACCCTTGGATTTCAGGATTTCTACGACATCGCCATTTTGCAATTGGGTACGCAACGGCACATGTCGACCGTTGACCTTCGCGCCGACCGCCTGATTGCCGAGATCGGTGTGCACGGCATAAGCGAAATCGACGGTCGTCGACCCTTTCGGCATTTGCAATAATATGCCTTTAGGCGTGAACGCGAAAATTCGATCCTGGTACATGGCCAGTCGCGCGTGTTCGAGCAGTTCTTCGGCATCTCCCGCCTGATCGAGGATTTCGACCAGATCGCGAATCCAGCCAGCCTGTCCATCAGGCCTGTTGCCTTGCTTATAAGCCCAATGCGCAGCGAGACCATATTCATTGTCCTCGTGCATATGCTGTGAGCGGATTTGAATTTCCACGCGCATATTATTGCTATGCATGAGCGTTGTGTGGATGGATCGATATCCATTGCGCTTGGGCGTCGAAATATAGTCCTTGAACCGGCCCGGAACCATTTTCCATTTCTCGTGCAGGATACCGAGCGCCCGATAGCATTCGGCGCTATTGTCGGTAACGACCCGGAATGCCATGATATCGGTCAGCTGTTCAAAGCTGACGTGCCGTTCCTGCATCTTGCGCCAGATTGAATAAGGATGTTTTTCCCGCCCGTTGACTTCCGCCGCCAAACCTCCGCTTTTCAATGCCTTCTGAATGGACAGGGATATCTGCTCGACCTGGCCGTCATCACCCTCCTTAATAGCCTGTAATCTTTTGGTGATGGTGTCATAGGCTTCCGGCTCCATATGACGGAACGCGAGCAACTGCATCTCGCGCATATATTCATACATGCCGATTCGTTCGGCTAAGGGCGCATAAATATCCATCGTTTCATGCGCAATCCGCCGACGTTTTTCTTCATTCTTGATGAAATGCAGGGTCCGCATATTGTGCAGGCGATCGGCGAGTTTTACCAGCAGGACGCGGATATCATCGGACATTGCGAGCAGGAATTTGCGTAAGTTTTCCGCCGCTCTCTCATTGTCGGTCTGCGCCTCAATCTTCGAAAGCTTGGTCACACCATCGACAAGTCTTGCTATTTCTTCGCCGAATAACTTCTGGATTTCTTCAGACGTGGTGAGCGTGTCCTCCACCGTATCGTGAAGGAGCGCGGTGACAATCGTTTGCTGGTCGAGCTTGAGGTCGGTCATCAGGCCGGCGACCTCGATAGGGTGGCTAAAATAGGGATCGCCGCTCGCGCGTTTCTGGCTGCCATGCTTCTGTACGGAAAAGACATAGGCGCGGTTGATCAGATCTTCATCTGCATCGGGATCATAGGATCGGACCCGTTCCACCAGTTCATATTGCCTCAGCATATTTGGAAGATGTCGCTCTTTCGAGGCTGGGGCAACAAAAAAGAGCGCCGAAGCCAGCTCTTATGTCCGGGGGAACGGAACAGAGGCTGGAATTCGGCGCTCAGACTGATCGGCGGGGACCATAGAGCAAGCTGCTTTTTGGGAGAGAGGGGCCGATCAGGATAGGGAGATGATGTTAGTCGTTACATTTGGCGAGCGCTTCGGCGTCAAAGGCTTTGCCTTTATAGGCGAAACTGGCGACCGGACCGAACTCATCAACGATCTTGGCGCAGATGGTCCGGGGAGAGGAGCCGCTTTTCGGACCAATACATTCGGTACCAGCGCAGCGAATGACAGTGCCCCTGATGATTTCCTGAGAAGCTTCAACGGGTGCCTGTAACTCTGCTGTATAGGCGACAGGTACACTACGCGCTTCAGCAGTGGTGGCGGTAAACAGCGTGAGGGATGTCATCGCGGCAATGGAAAAGACAATGGATGCGCGAAGCGGGCTTTGGGAGAGAAGCATGATATTTCCTTTCATTTCAGTTAGTTTCTGGGTCGCCATTTGACGACCAAGGGGAAGAAATTTGTGGTTGCAATCTAGGTTGCAAATCAGTACTTAGATTAATGAGTTTTAAGTTGCAACTAAAAACTTATATTTTTTTCCCACTTGCCAAAAAACTGGTTTAGGAACGGAAACATGGACAAAATCAGAGAAAATCTATCGAGCCTACCAGGCGATGAATGCAGCCTACCCGTCTCGTTGGAAGTGATCGGCGAGCGTTGGTGCTTCATGATATTGCGTGCAGCGCTCAATGGTGTTGGGCATTTTGAGGATTTTCTGAGCGAAATTGGTATTGCTAGGAATATCTTAGCCAATCGGCTTACCCGTATGGTCGAAGCGGGTATTATGACCCGGCGCCCCTGTGATCATGACAAACGGAAGGTCGAATATCGGTTAACCGACAAAGGGCAGGACCTGTTGCCGACCATGATTGCGCTTCGGCAATGGGGTGAAAAGTGGGAAACCGGCGTGCCGTCCAATCCAATATTATGCGATTCGCGTGATCGCCTGCCCATTGGTCAGATCAACATGCGCGCTCATGATGGCCGGGTGCTGGAAATGGAAGACCTCTGCTGGATCGATGAATCAGAATTAAACCCGAAGGCAGATGGCGCTGGTCGTGAAGACATGGTCGTGCGCCATCTAAAGGAAATTGGCGAATCTTCCGTAGCTTGAAGACAGCTTCCTATTTTCAAGTGCTTGCCTGATGATGCAGCGCCATTGGTTCGCAAAACGCCAACCGTATTTCATCATAATTTAGCCAAATGATAGGCGATTCTTCCCCAAGCGACAATGCGCCGCTATACATGATACGATGGCCGTTATGGAAATCCGCTCCCAGCCGTTTTTTGGCAACAAGAACCGCGCTTTTTGGAACCTGCAATCTGCGGGTTGGGCTGGCGCACTTATTCTGCGTGGGATAGGCGGAATCTCGAACGGCGTACCGCTGAGCTTCTTGGTACCGGTTATCATTTCCACGATCACCGGATATTCCATCTCCTTGCTCTTGTCGGTGGTCTATAAGAATCTGATCCGCCGCAGCCCGATTGTGACGTGGAGCGCCACCGCAGCGATTTTGACGGTTGCAGCCGCACTATATGCTTTCATCGACGCCTGGGTTTTTCTTATCCAAAACCCGACGACAGAAACAGCATTTGTCACGCTGTTTCTTGGTTCGCTGTTCCTCGGAATCATGCTTCTCGGCGCTTGGTCGGCTTTATATTACGCTATTAATTTCTTCCTGCGTGTGGAGGAGCAGAATGATCAGTTGATGCAACTGGAAGCGCAGGCAACCCGCGCTCAGCTGGCGATGCTGCGTTATCAGCTCAATCCTCATTTCCTGTTCAATACGCTGAACAGTATATCCACGCTGGTGCTGCTTCGGCAAACCGAACCGGCCAATGCCATGTTGTCGCGGTTATCTTCGTTTCTGCGCCATACATTGGTCAATGAAGTGCACAGTCGTGTGACTTTGGCGCAGGAAGTCGAAACGCTGCATCTCTATCTTGATATCGAAAAAATGCGTTTTGAGGAACGCCTGCGATCCCGTTTTGATATCGACCCCGCCGTCCGCGATGCATTGTTGCCGTCACTATTGCTCCAGCCGCTGGTGGAAAATGCGATAAAATATGCGGTGACTCCGCAAGAAGAAGGCGCGGATATATCGATTTCTGCGCATCTGGATGCTGGGAAACTCAGAATCACTGTGTCGGATACCGGGCCCGGGCAAGGCGAAACGCCGATCAAAAAAACCGCTTCGACCGGCGTTGGTCTCGGGAATATTCAGGAGCGATTAAAGCAGGCTTATGGAGAAGCCGCTATATTTGAAACACGGTCCTCTCCGGGCGAAGGTTTCTCGGTATTCATCGCCTTGCCATTTGAAACACGGGAACAAATCGAACGGGAGGCGGCGGATGACGCCGCGACAGACGAACAAGTAAGGAATGAAGCAATTTTTGGGGAGCATGCATCCGATGATGACCAACAGAGGGAACCGGTGAATGCGCCGGTGATGGCATCATTTCAGCACAAGGATCTAAAAACATGACGATCAAGACCATATTAGTCGATGATGAAAAGCTAGCGATCCAAGGCTTGCAGATCCGGCTTGAAAAATTTGACGATATTGAGATTATCGATACCTGTCGCAATGGTCGCGAAGCGATCCGTAAGATTAAGACATTGAAGCCCGATCTGGTGTTCCTCGATATCCAGATGCCCGGGTTTGATGGATTCTCCGTGGTGCAGGGCATAATGGAGATTGAGCCGCCTTTGTTTATATTTGTGACGGCTTATTCAGAACATGCTGTTCGCGCCTTTGAATCGGAAGCGATCGACTATCTGGTGAAGCCGGTCGAAGAAGACCGGTTGGCCGACGCGATCGACCGGGTACGCAAGCGGTTGACCGAGAAACGCGGTGCTGACGAAATCGAGAAGCTGAAATCTGTGCTGAATGAAGTTGCACCGGATGCGATGGCCAATATCGACGAATCGGAAGAACCCGCCTCGGCTAACCGGTATGAAAAGCTGATTAACGTGAAAGACCGTGGCCAGATTTTCCGCGTGGATGTCGACACGATCGAGCGGATTGATGCGGCCGGCGACTATATGTGTATCTATACCGCCGACAACAGTCTGATTCTGCGCGAAACGATGAAGGATCTGGAAAAGCGGCTCGACCCCCGGCATTTTCAGCGGGTGCACCGTTCGACGATTGTCAATCTAAGTCAGGTGCGCGAGGTAAAGCCGCATACCAATGGTGAGTGTTTCTTGGTTTTGGGTTCCGGTGCTCAGGTGAAGGTTAGCCGGAGCTATCGGGACGTTGTGGCGAGATTTGTGCACTAAAAGCTAGTCTCGCCGACTCCGGAAAAAATCCAACAGCAATTTTGCGGACTTTTCTTCTTCCAATCCCGCATAGACTTCCGGTTTGTGATGGCAGGTAGGCGATTCGAAAAACTGCACGCCGCTATCCACTGCTCCGCCTTTGCTATCCTCAGCGCCATAATAAAGACGCCGGAGCCGGGCGTGGGCGATCGCCCCAGCGCACATGGTGCAGGGTTCCAGCGTCACCCACAGGTCACAATTATCCAGACGATCCTTGCCGAGTAGCTGTGTCGCTTCGCGAATCGCTACGATCTCGGCATGGGCGGTGGGATCATGATCGATGCGCGTACGATTGTGGCCCCGGCCAATGATTTGATCATTTTTGACGACGACCGCGCCAACGGGCACTTCGCCGACAGAAATTGCAGCATTGGCCAATTCCAGAGCTTCGCCCATGAATGAGGTATATTTTGTGGCTGTCATGGATTGGGATTAGCGCGGAACCGGTGCGAAGACCATAGTCAGGCAGATCATGCAAAATACCGCCGATATGCTTGACGCATGGCCCGATTGCGGTTAGGGGACCGCTCTTTCCCGCTGGGAATCATTCAATAACAAAAAATTGGACTAAGCGATGTCGCGGATTTGCGAACTGACAGGTAAGACTCGGCTGGTAGGCAATAATGTGTCCCACGCCAAAAACCGGACCAAGAAGACATTTTTGCCCAACCTGCAAAATGTAACTCTTTTGTCCGACACACTCGGCAAGGGCGTTAAACTTCGGGTCTCTACCCATGGTCTGCGTTCGGTGGAGCATGTCGGCGGTCTCGACAATTGGTTGCTGAAAACCTCCGATGATAAATTGAGCTTGCGTGTAAGACGCCTCAAAAAAGAAATCGCGAAAAAGCAGGTTGCTGTCGCCTAAGCGATCAATCCGTTTCGAATGATGAAAAGCCGGGGCTCGCTCCGGCTTTTTCGTTTTTGTGCTGGGGATCAGGTTGCTCTTGAGCGGTTTTACCCTTCAGTAGCCGGAATTTGAACAACAGGGTTTCCTGTAGCTGGTTGAAATTGTCATCCGAAGCTATCCAGACAATTGTTGAATCTCCTTCTTTGGTCACGGCCAAGGCTTCCATATTATCGACTTTCAGTGGAGACTTCAGCGTCGCGATCGCTATGGATGTTGCCACTTCTTCAGCTTGAAAATCCTCTAGCTGTGCGATGGACAAGATCGCGGAAATTCCTTCGAATGGCGTGAAACGCCGATGCAGCATCAAGGCTGAGTTTTCGTCGAGCATTGCCGCATCGGTCAACATATAGCCTTCCGGAGGTTGATATCCAAAAGGCGTTGCTTTGCTGCGTGCCTCGGAAGGGTCGCCATCGAATATCAGAGCCTGATAGCCACCTTTTGAATATTCTGCCGACTCCGAAAAGACCAGGAAGCGGCCACCCGACAAAGGAAGCATGGCTTCCGCGCCGCCATTGTTTGGCCAGTCTTGCATCGTTTTTGGGAAATGGGCGCTTTCTTTGCGGGCGAAGGATGGGCTGTAGCGCCAGATACTATGTTGATGTTCATATCCGACCCAATATTGGCCTGTCTTCGGGTCTTGGAGCAACGATTCCGCATCCCAGTTTTGTCGCGCAAGCTCATTGGGTTTTGCCGGTCCGTCGGGTAGCGGCGCGATGAAAGGGCGTACCGCCCGATTGCTGCTCTCATCCAATGTGAATCCGACAAGCGTACCATTGTCACTAAGCATCAAAAAACGGTCGCTCGGCAGTGCCAGCATGGATGATATTCCGCCGAAATCGTCATTGTCGCTGGTGATCTTCCAACCGCCAAGAAAAGAGAGGCGGCCTTCTTGGGTGCGATCAGGGTTTCGGGCGTCGAAAACTATCGGTGTCAGTGCGAGATACTGGCTGTCATTTGGTGGCGGCACCGGACCCCGCACATAGGTGACCGGCACGAGAAAGAAAAATAGTGACAAACAGGCAAATACACGGCGCATAAATATGCGCATAACCGATTCAACGCTTCAGATATATTCTATTCTGGACGCTCATGCGCCACTTGCGCTAGACGCGAGAAAATCAGTCAAGAAAGAGCGATTATGAAAAAAATCTATTCGGATGCGGCCGCAGCTCTCGACGGCCTTTTATTCGATGACATGCACCTCTGTGTCGGTGGTTTTGGCCTATGCGGGATACCGGAACGGCTGATTGATGCGATACAGCAGGATGGGGTCACCGGGCTTACTATCGCTTCAAACAATGCCGGCATTGACAATGAGGGACTGGGCAAGTTGCTCCGTTCGCGACAGGTCAAAAAGATGATCGCTTCCTATGTCGGCGAGAATAAGGAATTTGAACGGCAATTTCTCTCCGGGGAGCTGGAAGTTGAATTTTGTCCGCAGGGAACTCTGGCAGAGCGGTGCCGCGCCGGTGGAGCCGGTATCCCGGGATTTTACACCAAGACTGGCGTGGGCACACAGGTGGCCGAGGGCAAAGAGGTGAAGGAATTCGACGGCGAATCCTATATTCTTGAGCGCGGCATTTTTGCAGACCTTTGCCTGATCAAGGGCTGGAAAGCGGACAAAGCAGGTAATTTGATGTTCCGCAAGACCGCGCGCAATTTCAACGCACCCATGGCAACTGCGGGCAAGATTTGTGTCGCGGAGGTTGAAGAGATTGTCGAAGTAGGTGAACTGGACCCGGATTGCATCCACGTGCCTGGTATTTATGTCAAACGCCTGATTAGTGGCGCACCCTATGATAAGAAAATTGAATTCCGTATGACCCGGGAGCGCGAAGACGCCTAATGGCTCGACGTTGCCTCTCTCTGATAGCGTTGGCCAGTTTGCCGCTGCTTTCTGGCTGCGTGGCTGCATTGTTGCCGCTTGCCGCGCTTGGTACGATTGGAAAGACCCAGATCGATCGCGAAAAGGCCAAGCGGGAAATGGTCGCCGCCGGTGCCATCGATCTGGCGATGCCGGTCGGTTCTGTCACGATAGGGCCGGATGGCGCTGCGCTTGATGCAATGTCTGAGGCAGAAAAAGCCTTCTCCGGCCAAGGGGGCGCCGTTGATGTTGCTGAAGTCGCCCTAGATAAGGATGCGACTGCCTATATTGCGAATCTTCTGCGGCCTGTGGGTTCGGCGGATTCACCCTTTGCCGGTTTCGCGACCCATGCTTTGCAACAGTCTGCCAGATTGGAGGCCGGAGAGGGCGTTGAATCGGTTGTCTTGATTCCGCGGGTCGACATTTTTAAGCCCGAAACCGTCAGTTGCGCTGGCAAGCCATTGGCTGTTGCTATTGATTTGGATGAGAAAGCTGGCGGCGATTGGGTTCAAGCGGAAACGCTGTATCGGCAAAACGGCTTGAGTGAAGCCCTACTGAGTTTACGCGCTGCCAAAATCAGCGTGATATGGTTGTCTGATCAACCCGCCGTCGCATCCGAACGCATTGCGGCCATTCTCGCTGATGCTGGTTTTTCGCATGATGGATCGGATGATTTTCTTTTCCTTGACCGCGGCGGGGAAGATCGCAAACAGGTCCGGCGTTGGGATGCGGCACGCAACTATTGCATCATCGCAATGGCGGGCGACGACCGCGCTGATTTTGATGAGCTCTATGACTATTTACGGGATCCCGATGGAGCGATCACGCTAGAGAGTATGTTTGGTAACGGCTGGTTTCTGACGCCTACTCCTCTCGTGGAGGCGACGGATGACAAGACCGCAAAGTTAGAAGATAAAGAAGGATAATTATGCCCTGGACTCGCGATGAAATGGCCGCTCGGGCGGCACAGGAACTGCACGATGGCTATTATGTGAATCTGGGCATCGGCATTCCGACATTGGTAGCCAACCATATCCCGAAAGGGGTCGAGGTCACGCTGCAAAGCGAGAATGGAATGCTGGGTATCGGCCCGTTCCCTTATGAGGACGAAATTGACGCTGATCTGATCAATGCCGGAAAGCAGACGATCAGCGAATTGCCTTCATCAAGCTATTTCAGTTCTTCTGACAGTTTTGCAATGATCCGCGGTGGGCATATTGACTTGACCGTTTTGGGTGCCATGGAAATTGCGCAAAATGGCGATATTGCCAACTGGATGATCCCCGGAAAGATGATCAAGGGCATGGGCGGGGCTATGGACCTCGTTGCAGGCGTGAAGAAAATCATCGTCGTGATGGATCATTGCGCGAAGGACGGCAGCCCCAAATTCATCCCTGAATGCACCTTGCCGCTGACCGGTACCAATGTCGTCGATATGATCATCACGGACCTTTGCGTTTTTCAGCGGGTCGATCATGACAGCCCGTTCCGTTTGATCGAACTGGCACCGGGTGCCAGCGCTGAGGATGTCGCTGCGAAAACCACGGCGTCGTACGAAACCGCGCTATAAAGATTGAACGTGAAAAACTATTTGGCATTGTTATTTGGCTTTGCCGCGATGTTGCTCGTTGGCTGGTACGGATATCGAGCCCTTGTCGAGCAGCAGGTCGGTTTTCCATTATCAACGATCATCCAATCCGATCCCGAAGAGGAATCACCTGCCGAATCCGATAAGTGGCAGGGCAAAATCGACTATGCCGGTCTCAATCGGGACTTAGCGGTTCTAGCCGGCCAGCCTCAGATGGCGGGTCTAGCGGTGGCGATTATTGAGGATGGCGACATCCGTTTTGTTGGGGCCTACGGCGTAACGGATAAACGGAGTGGAGAACCGGTAACGCCGCAGACTGTGTTCCGGTGGGCTTCGGTATCGAAAGGCGTCGCCGGCGTGCTCGCAGCAAAATTGTCTGAGGAAGGCCGGCTCGATCTTAATGCCCCGCTTAGTGCCTGGCGATCATCGCTCCGGCTACCAGGAGGGGCGGAGTCAGAGATAAGTCCGGTACAGATCCTGTCGCATCAGACCGGGCTCACGAAAAACGCCTATGACATTAAATTGGAGCAGGGCGAAGACCCAGGCCTGCTCCGTCGGCAGCTTGGCGCGGCGCCTTTGCAATGTGTTCCTGGCACCTGCCATAGCTATCAAAATATCGCTTTCGATGCGATTAGCGAGATATTGGGGCATGCTGCGGGAACGCTCTATTCCGACGCCGTACAAAAGCAATTGTTCGAACCGCTTGGCATGGAGAGTGCGCAATTCGGCATGACTGGCCTTACGGGCGCTGAAAGCTGGGCGCGGCCCCATCGCGGCGATGAAGTCCGTGCTTTGCAGGAATCCTACTGGCGGATTCCCGCCGCCGCGGGCGTCAGCAGTAATATAGTTGATCTGGCGCGCTGGACCCGTGCGCAAATGGGTGAGAACGCGGATATTCTATCAAGCGAGGTGCTGGACTTGGCCCATGCTCCCTTGGTTGGAACGAGAGGCGTGTACAGCGGAGATCTTGCCCGACTTCTTCGTGATCCGTCCTACGGATTGGGTTGGCGGAGCTTTACCTATACGGGCCGACAATTGGTCGGGCATAGCGGTGCGGTTGATGGCTTTCGCTCGACGATGATCTTCGACCCGGCTGCTCGGGTCGGTGTGGTTGTAATGTGGAACAGTGGCTGGGGGCGGCCCTTTCATGTGCCGTTTGCGGTGCTTGATAGCTATTATGGGCAGTCGGTGAAGAATTGGCTTGCGCTGCCCGATCCTCCCCCAGCGGAAAAGCTTCCGACGTCATCCGCTTTGTCAAACTGACGCTCAAGGATTGCGCACGAACGCGCCAGTTTATCATTTCCCGTCGGTAAGCAGATTGCGGCTTGCGACAACGGCGCGCTGAGCCCATTCTTGTCTATCGGATTTCTCCACTAGAGCTGCATTTGGTACTTCAACGTCGATATCGACATGGGGGGCGAGCAGGGCAACAAGTTCTTTCAGAGGAAATACGCCTTCGCCGGGAAGCATTCGGCTCATGGCTTCATCCAGATAATCGTTCGACAGTTGAAAATTCGGGCCGTCGCATAGTTGAGCATAGCCGATGATTGCCGGATCTACGGTCTTTAGCTGTTCCAGCGTGCCTCCGGTTCGGAATAGATGAAGTGTATCCACCGCGATCGTGAGATTGGGTTGATTCAGCTGGTGGTGAAGCGTGACTGCATCGGCCAAGCTGCTGCAGCCGCCAGAAAAACCGGTAAATTCCAGTCCGACTTCCAGGCCGTGCTCGAGCGCCATCGCACATAGTTTGGAAAGCTGATCCATGGCGCGTTGCCGGTTGGTTTCATGAATATGGGTTACCAGACGTTTTGCGCCTAATGCCGCGGCAAGGTGGATGGCCGGCAGATATACGGACACATCTTGCTGGGGCATGACCGGAAAATATTCGGCGTTGATGACGCCTATGTCATGATCTTGAAGCACGCGTTTGAAGGCCGGAGCTGATGCGGGATCGACCACCGGGAACATATTCTGACCATTTGCATCACGCGGTGTCGCGGTGAACAGGCAGATTCCATTGAGCCCGGCATCAGCAGCGAATCGTACTAGACCTTCCGGGCCGCCATCCAACATGGTGATCTGGTGCAATGCCAGTTTGCGCATGAACCAACCCTAGAACAGCTATAGGCTTGGATGCCACCGGATTTCGGGACTTGCGGCTAGTCAATCTGCTAGGCTGTTTCATATCGCAGCCTCTCTATGTATCTCATTGAAAAGCCGATCACAGAATCGCGCAAAGAGGATGATGTTATGACTGAAGACGAGATAATTTCCATCGGCGATGCGGTGCGTTTCCATGCGCAGGAACAACCCGAAGCAGTGGTGTTCACCTTTGAAGATGATGAGATGACCTATGCCGCATTGCATGCTGGGAGCAACCGGGCAGCGCAGGCGCTAGCATCCAAAGGTGTCGGCAAGGGTGACCGGATCGCCTATTTGGGCAAGAACAGTCATCTCTATTTTGAAATATTGGCCGGCGCTGCAAAGCTGGGCGCGGTGATGGTGCCGGTAAACTGGCGATTGGCGCCCCCGGAAGTCGCTTATATTCTGAACGATTGTCAGGCCAAAATTCTATTCGTTGGCCCCGGCTTTGATGACCTGATGCCCAAGATCATGGACAGCCTTGATCATGTGACGCAGATTTTCGGTAGTGAAAAAACCGAAGGTGACTTCCCGGCTTATCCATCCTGGCGCGATGAATTTGATGCGGTTGATCCGCTAGTTCCGTGCGCGGAAGAAGATGATGCGCTGCAGCTCTATACATCTGGCACAACGGGCCATCCGAAGGGTGCGATCATGACCAGCGGTTCGATATTTTCGTCGCGTAGCGCAGGAGTCACGGATGATGATCTGATGGACTGGCAAAAGCCGATACCCGGCGAGATTACACTGCTGGCAATGCCATGTTTTCATATTAGCGGCACCGGCACCGGATTGGGCGTCATGTTCTCCGGTGGCAGTGCGATAGTCTTACCGGAATATGATCCGACCGAAGCGCTGGATTTGATAGAGCGGTATAATATCTCGAAAATCTTCATGGTCCCTGCAGCGATCCAGATATTGCTCAACCATCCGCGGGCCAATCAGGTCGATTTCTCCAATCTAAAATATATCACTTATGGTGCTTCACCGATTCCACTGGAATTGATGAAGCAGGCGATGGATGTGCTTGGATGCGGATTTGTCCAGATGTACGGCATGACCGAAACCAGCGGAACGATAACGACGCTCAATCCCGAAGACCATGATGTGAACGGGAATGAAAAGATGCGTTCGGTCGGCACGCCTTTGCCGGGTGTTGAAATAAAAATTATTGATCCGGAAAGCGGTGAAACGCTGCCGCCACGAACCATTGGTGAAATCGCGACCCGTTCAGCCAAGAATATGAAGGGCTATTGGAATCGCGCAGAAGCCACGGCCGAAACGATTGATGGCGATAGTTGGCTGCATACCGGGGATGCGGGCTATCTTGATGAGGATGGCTATCTGTATATTCAGGATCGATTGAAAGACATGATCATTTCGGGCGGTGAAAATGTTTATCCCGCTGAAGTGGAAAATGCGATTTACGCCAATCCCAAGGTTGCAGATGTGGCGGTTATTGGTGTGCCAGATGAAAAATGGGGTGAAGCGGTCAAGGCCTGTGTGGTGGTCAAAGCTGGACAGCAGCTGACCGAAGCGGACCTTATCGCCGATGCGCGCGAGCGGATTGCTGGCTTCAAGTGTCCGAAATCTGTGGACTTTATCGAAGCCCTACCGCGCAATCCCTCGGGTAAGATCTTGCGCAAAGATTTGCGCGCGCCTTATTGGGAAGGCAAGGATCGCGCCGTCAACTAACCTACAGGCAAAAGGAAATCATATGACGGCTCTGGTGCTTCGCGAAGATCGAGATGGTTGGACGATCTTGACGCTCAACCGTCCGGATAAGCTTAATGCCCTGACGGTGGCGATGTTCCGGGAACTCCGCGATCACGTTACCGATCTGCGCAAGGATGATAATATCGGTTGTGTGGTCCTGCGCGGGGCTGGGAAGTGTTTTTCTGCAGGTCATGATCTCGGTGACATTGCCGATGGCGAAGCCGTGCCGTCGCCCGGCTGGCATTCCGAAACGCTGCGCATGTTGGAAAAGCTCCCCAAGCCGGTGATCGCGGCGGTGCACGGCCATTGCTATACCGGTGCGTTGGAGGTGGCTCTGGCGGCCGATTTCATTCTAGCGGCTGACTCTGCGCGTTTTGGTGACACCCATGCCAAATGGGCACTGACCCCGGTTTGGGGGATGAGCCAGCGCTTGCCTCGTCGCGTTGGTATTGCCACAGCCAAGCGGCTGATGTTCACCGCTGATATGATCAATGCCGAAGAGGCTGTGCGCATCGGTCTAGCGGAAAATTCCTTACCGCTCGAGCAATTTGATACCGAGATCGCGGCGCTTGCTGGCAAGATTGTCGCCAATTCTGGTTTTTCCCATGCCGCGAACAAGCGGCTCTTGGAGGCAACCGATAGCGGACCGATCGATGCCGGGCTGCAATGGGAAGTGATGGAAAGTGAAGGCCACGGCCCTGATATGCACGATCGGATTGCGGCTTTCACGGGCAAGGGAAAATAATGTCTCGGTGAACGACGTTAGCCCTCGCCTAACGGCTTACCAAAAAGAAAAAGCCCAGCATTGCGACTGGGCTTTTTCTATTTCTTTGATGCTGCACTCTCCCAAGAGGGGAGAAGCTTTTCAATTTAGAATTGAACGCGTTTGGTAAAGCCGCCGTCGATGACCAGATGGGCACCGGTGGTATAGCTTGATGCGGGGCTCGCGAGGAAGACCACGCTGCGCGCGACATCGTCGGCACCGCCAAAGTCACCCAATGCAAAGCCCGCTTTGGTCATTTCATAAAATTCCGGCATGCCGGCTTCG
This sequence comes from Parasphingorhabdus sp., assembly GCF_039939955.1. Classification (GTDB taxonomy): domain Bacteria; phylum Pseudomonadota; class Alphaproteobacteria; order Sphingomonadales; family Sphingomonadaceae; genus Parasphingorhabdus. Next base: position 42,339 of record NZ_JBDVHS010000005.1, read on the forward strand.
ATCTGTGACCAGTTGCCGCCCGGGAATTTGATCGGTCCTGGAGACACCATGTTGACGCGAATACCTTTCGGACCAAGCGACTGGCTGAGCTGGCTACCGAAGGTGATCAGTGCGGCTTTCATCGCATTAAATGCCTGCGGTGCAACAAAGGTCTCAAATGCTGCGGTAGAGGACATGAAGATCACGCTGCCATCGTCGGATTTTTCGAGATGGGGCTCGAGCACTTCCATCGCTTTTACCGCGCCGATAATGTCGGTCTGGAAGGTGATTTCCCAGTCGCCGGTCGCGCCTGCGCCGGAAGAGCTGACATTGTGAATGAAAATATCGCACCCGCCGAGTTCGCCTGCGGCTTTCTCAAGCCATTTCGGATAGCCTTCCGCGTCGGTCATGTCGAAAGCTTCGGCAAAAACCTTGCCGCCATGGGCTTCCAGTTCGCTTTTCGCAGCAGCGACTTGCTCGGCATTGCGTGAGAAAAAGGCGACATCGGCGCCTTCACGAGCGAAATGCTCCAACGCAGCCCGCCCGAGTCCGCGGCTTCCGCCGGTTAGAATGACTTTCTTGCCCTTGAGTCCTAAATCCATTTTTCTCTCCTTTGTGTTTCGTGAAATTCGGTTAAAATTTGGCGATGGCTGTTTCGCAGCTCCATCCGATCCCGCGTCGCAGCAGATCGTAGATGATCGGCTGTTGCCAACCGGAGCGGTCCATTTCGGGCCACCAGTCGAGTACGGGTTCCATGTCATAATGGCCCCGGCAGTGCCCCATGGTCAGATAGAGCACGGCCCCTTCACCCATGCGGCGAATGTAGAAAACCGGATGCCGGCTCTTTTTGATATCGCTGTGGACAAAGCCGCTGATGTCATCGGTGCCATTATATTCGGTGTCGAGCAGGACATCGAGTTCAGCGCGGGTTTCGACTAGATATTGCTCGTCGGTTGTTTCAAAGCTGGGAATGCCCTTGACCAGCGGGTGATCCGGCTGGGCATTGTCGACCGTGAAAGGAATGATCGGCGGGTGTGATAGGAAGCGGGTGCCAAGCGTGTCTGCAAAAACCGGCATCTCATCCGGTGCATCGACCAAACCATCTTCCAGAAACTTCAGGACCGCATTGGTGCCGTGCAAAGCAAAATAGCGTCCGCCGCCGCTGACGAAATCCTGTATCGTTTTTTGGGCTTCTGCGCTGGGCTGTACATCGCAGGTGTAGCTGACGAGAAAATCCGCGTTTTTGATGGCTTCAAGATTTTCATAATCTTCGAACACCCGCACCCGGATACGATCATCCTCGGCGAGCAGTTTCATCACTTCAAGCCGGGCATAATCAATATCATGATATTTGCCAGCGGCGACCAGCACGCATCTGATCGGTTTCTGGTCCGGGCGTCGTTCGGGCGCTTCGCTCATCTATTCTTTTCCAATCACGGGGTTTGTTTTACCATCCCAATCGAGATGCATTTGACGCATGGCCGCGAAACCTTCGAGGCCAGCTTGCGGGATTTGTAGATATTCGATGATCGTGCCGGGGCCGCCGCCGTAATCGGCGTAAAAGGCGCCACCAACACCGCCGGGCAGGCTGACTTCCTGAATCACTTCGCCGCCCGCTTTTTCGGTCAGGCTGCGCGCATGATCCAGATCATCGACGACCAAGCAAAGATGCTGCACGCCCTGTAATCCTTTTTCGCGCCAGTCCTTGAACATCGATGGTGCATCATTATTCGGGCGGATCAGTTCAATCTGGATATCGCCCCAATAGCCGATGGCCATCGAGAATTGGATGTCGGATGGCGCGCCGCGATATTTGACGTTTTCCACTTCGACTTTTTCGGTGTGGAAAAACGGACCGGCGCCCATTTTCGTCGTCCAATAGTCGAGCGCTGCATCATAATCGTCCGGCACATAGCTGATCTGCATGATCGTGCCGAGCTTGGCGAGAGAGGCTGGTTTTTTGCTCATTCGCTATCCTGCCAGACTTTGGAGGATGGTCGCCCGCCGATCCGGTCGACAAATTTTGCCAGATTGTCCGTGCCTTCGGGCAGTGACCAGCCGACGGTGTAACCGAACTGGATGAAGCAATAGGCGATCAGGTCCGCCATGGTGAACTTGTCCTGGCAGATATAGTCTTTGCCTTCGAGCTGACCGTCGAGCCACTTCCATTTATTGTCCGCCATGCGTGACAGATCAGCCGCGCCTTCTGCGCCGACGACATCCATGCGCGGTTCGAACATTGGACGGCCCGCACCACCGCGGAAACCGAGAGTCATCGGCACCGCTATTTCCAGATCAATCCGCCGTGTCCACATCCGGACTTCCGCGCGCTCTTGTGGGGTGGACCCGATAAGCACGGGGTCGGGATGGGTTTCTTCCAGATATTCCGCGATCGCCATGATTTCGCTGAGCATGAAGCCATCGTCCAGTTGAAGCACGGGCGTGGTTCCCAGGATATTTTTATTGGAAAATTCAGGCTGTCGATTTTCAGCCGTCAGGATATCGATATGCACACGTTCGACATCGAGGCCCTTTTCCAAAATGAACATGCGGATGAAACGGGGATTGGGGCCAAGGCTGGAATAAAGCTTCACGTGAAATTTCTCCTTTAGGACGGACTCGCTTCCATCTCTATATGCTGCAAAGATACACAGGTAATCGCTGAGGGTTATCCTCTCAAAAACAACAGGCAAGGCTGCCAGATTCACTAGTGGCGGAGCCGCTTCATTACGCTATTTTGATTTTAATAAGTGCGTTTAGTTTTCAGGAGAAGATGATGGTCGAGACGTTAACCGGACATAATCGGTCGAACGGGATTTCTTATACCGAATTGCTGGAAGGCGACAAAGTCGCACCGCCGGCTGTTTTTCTTGAAGAATCACCTATGGAACCGGGCGTTACCACCGTTGAGGTCAGCCGCTATTGGTCCAAGGAAGAGCATGATCGCGAAGTCGAAAGACTCTGGAAGCGTGTTTGGCAGATGACTTGCCACAAGGACGATATCAAAGACGTCGGCGACACCTTTGTTTACGACATTGCTGAGCTTTCTTTCCTTATCGTCCGGGTTTCCGAAGACGAGATTAAGGCATTCCCCAACAGTTGTATGCACCGGGGACGTGCTATTTGCGACAATCATAAAAAAGGTCAAAAGGCACTGCGTTGCCCCTTTCATGGCTGGTCTTGGGAACTGGACGGGAAATTAAAGGAAGTGCCCTGTCAGTGGGACTTCCCCTCCGTGACGGAAGAGACCCACAGCTTGCAGGAAGTGAGTGTCGGCGAATGGGGCGGTTTTGTCTTCATCAATCCCGACCCCGATTGTGAGCCGCTGGAAGATTTTCTCGGTGATATCGACCGCCATTTCCAAATCCCTTTCGAACGACGTTTCAAAGCAGCGCATATGATCAAGAGGCTGCCGTGTAATTGGAAGATCGCGCAGGAAGCCTTCATGGAATCCTATCACGTGGTTGGCACTCACCCGGAATTGATGCCGGCCTTTGCCGATGCGAACAGCAAATATGATGTTTGGCACAATATGTCTCGGGCGATGTCTGCCCACGGTCAACCCAGTCCGCATACCGACCTGGTAAATCCGGATCCGACGGCCTTTCCTGATGCAAAGGCGTTCCAGAGTTTCATCCATCCGATTAGCAAGCACAAGTTCGAACGATTGGAAGAGAATCGTGTCAAAGTTTCCTTGCCCAACGGCAAAAGCGGTGTGTTTGATATGGAATCCAATTATATCGAGGGCGATTTAAAGTCGGCTGATCCGCATATGTGCAACTGGATTGGCGGCAAGATTGCGCCCGAGGAAGAAGACACGCCGATGGTCTATACCGATGTGTCCGCCCATGCGTTGCGCGACGAAGCGGCGCAGGCGCGGCGAGAGGAAATGCGTCCGGCGTGGGGCGATATGGTAGATGATATCAGTGATGCTGACCTCGTGGACGCCATTTTCTACAGCGTTTTCCCGAATTTCAGCCCATGGGCAGATTTTAACCCCATCTTCTACCGATTCCGGCCCGACGGCGATAATCCGGAGCAGTCTCTGCATGAGGTCATGTTCATGGTGCCACTGCCCGAAGGAGCTGAGCGTCCTGAGCCAGCGAAGTGCACATTCCTAGATCTGCATGATGATTATACTGAGGCGACGGAGTTTGGCAGCTATTTGAACAAGATTTTCAATCAGGATTATCTCAACCACAAAGCCATGCAAAAAGGCGTGAGAAGCCAGCCGAACGGCGTTTCCCTATTCGCGGAATATCAGGAATCGAAGCTGCGCCATTTTCACGAGACGCTGAATCTGTGGCTCGACTCTGATGAAGCACCGAAAAGTCCAAAGAAGGCGGCCGTCTGACATTGGATAATATCGCGAGCGACAATGTCCCGACCGGATTTGAACGGGCGAAATTTTCCAGTCCGTTCCTCGATATGGCCGGGCCTTATTATGAGCGTCAGGGTGAAGACTGTATCATTGTCGCTACCCGTATCAACAAGGGGCACATCAACCATATCAAGGTCGCCCACGGTGGTGTGCTGGGCACATTGGCCGATGTGACGCTTAGCTATCAGGTGCACCGTGCGGAGAATCCGGCGCTTCCGGTAGCGACGATGAATCTCAACACCAATTATCTGGCGGCTGCGAAGCTGGATGACTGGGTAGAGGCCTGTGCTCAAATAGATAGGATCAGCAAACGCACCGCTTATTGCAGCGGCCGGATCGTTTGCGGAGATAATGTGCTCATGACGATGAGCGCGGTGTTCGCAATATTACGAAAATAGGCTTCAATCCGTCGCGCCCAAATATCCCAACTGCCCTGCTTTGAATATCGTCTGCCCACGGTTGACGCTGTTGAGCTTTTGCCCGGCCCGATTGACGTGATAGCGGATCGTTGCATGGCTGAGCGACAGGATCATGCTGATCTCTTTGTCGGTTTTACCGATGGCGGCCCAGTGCAGACATTCGGCTTCCCGCTTGGACAGGATACAATTGGCAGGCATCCGGTGTTTCTCTCGCATCGCAAGGACATAGCCGGTTACGAACCGCCCGGTAACAATGGCGAAAAAGTCGGAATAGAGCCGGTAGGGCTCCTTGAGATTGGTTATTTCCGGGTCAAGCGGCGTGAAACTGACCGCTGCAATTTGACCGAATGGAAGATGTACGGGGATCAGGATCGCTGACTTGGCCGTTGCGCCCTGATCATAAAAATCTTTCAGATCAATTTTGTCGAGATATTCATTGGACCAATGTCCGTGGAATCCTTCGGCATTGCACCAGACTGGCTCGCTCTCATAGCGACAGGCTCTGGGTAAAGGAGAGCTAAGCGCCAGACGGGTGTCTTCCCACCAGCGTTCACCTTCGGCTACCCAACCGAAAACGTCTTTGTTGAGCAAGTTGCCGTCGGCATCGACGAGATGCGCCTTGGACGAAATGTCCGCCGACACCGCGACTCTAAATCCATAAGAATGTGCGATTTCATGGAGTGCTTCGGCGGCCGGGCGAATTTCAGCCGGATTGGTGATGGTGACGCTATCTAGATTTTCGCGAAATCGTTGCCGACCAATTTCGGGGATTTCGGCGATAAAATTCTCGGCCATCCAGCTTCACTCCTTGCGACATTTATTTTTATCTGCAGTGTGTCGCGTTGTTTGGTTTTGTAGTCAACCAAACATTCCTATCGATAATGATAGGAATTAGGGGAGGCTGATAGTCTTTCTATTCAATCGTTCCGATCAATTCGCCAACCGGATATTCTTCACCATCTGCCTGAATGATAATTTTCAGTTTTCCACTGGCCGGTGACTCGACTTCCTGCGTGGATTTTTCATTTTCCAGTGCGTAGATTTCCTGGCCAGCGGTCACTTCTGCGCCGTCTTCGACCATCCATTCAGCCAGAATGCCGGACTCCATGCTGAAGCCCAATTTTGGTATGCGTATTTCTGTAGCCATTGTAATTTTACCCTAAGATTTTGTGCACTTCGCGTTCGATGTCGTCTTGGCTGAACATCCAAGCTTGCTCGATCGCGGGAGAGAAAGGAACAGGCGCATAGCCGGATCCGACACGGCCGACAGGCGCTTTCAGGTCTGAGAAGAGTTCTTCGTGAATCCGGGAAGAAATTTCTGCGCCAACTCCGAAGTTTTTCACTGCTTCATGAACGACAACCGCCGCTTTGGTTTTTGCAACGCTCTTCAGGACGGTTTCCTCGTCAAATGGTGCGATCGTGCGAAGATCGACAATTTCGCAGGATATTCCGTCACCTGCCAGCTTCTCTGCTGCGGCGTGGCATCTGCTGATACTGCTGCCATAGCCGATCAGCGTGATGTCTGTGCCTTCCCGCGGGACGGATGCTTTGCCGAGCGGCACTGTGTGATCGGGTGCCGGAGCCGGGCCTTTGACAAAATAGCCCGGGGTATTCTCGATGAAGATCACCGGATTGGGGTCCATGATCGAGGAATAGAGCAGGCCATAAGCGTCAGCCGGATTAGAGGCTGCCACAACTTTCAAACCAGGAACATGCGCAAGCCAGGCTTCGAGCATATCACTATGCTGTCCGCCGAGGCCGGTACCGGCACCAGTGGTGGTCCGGATGGTCAACGGCACAGTGGTCTGTCCGCCCGACATGAACCGCAGCTTGGCGGCATGGTTGACGATCTGGTCCATCGCCACGGTGATGAAATTCATCAGCATGATTTCAGCAACCGGCTTGTAGCCGACCATCGCGGAGCCCACTGCAGCGCCGACAATGGCCTGTTCGGAAATCGGAGTAGAACGGACGCGGTCGGTGCCGAATTTCTCGGACAGGCCGAGGGTGACCTTAAATACACCGCCGCCTTGTTCGTCGGCAATATCTTCGCCCATCATGATGACCTTGGGGTCATCCTCCATCGCTTTGGCCATGGCCATGTTACAGGCCTGAGCGAACATGATTTCTGCTGGTTTATCGCTCATGCCGCAATCTCCACGTCTAGAACATCGATGCGATATTCCTCGCCGGGAGGATAAGGGGCATCGAGCGCAAATTGGGATGCTTCTTCTATGATTTCGGCATTTTTGGCCTCAATCGCGGCAATATCGGCTTCGCTGATCTGCAAATCGAGCAGTTGTTGGCGCAGAATCGGCATCGGATCATCCTTTTTCGCCTGCTCCATTTCCTCTTTCGGAATATAATGGCTGGTGTCACCGAGAAGGTGGCCGTGGAACCGGAAGGTCATCGCCTCGATCAACGTTGGACCATGACCCGCCCGCGCATATTCGACAGCCTCTTTTGCCGCCGCATACATCGCGCTGGCATCATTGCCGTTTACCTGCACCGATCGCATGCCCAGACCGTCGCCGCGCTGCTTGATCGAATCCGAGCTGGTCGCAAAGGCCATCGGCGTATGTTCGGAATAGAGATTATTCTGGCATAGGAAAATCACCGGCAGTTTCCAGACCTGAGCCATGTTGAGGCCTTCATGGAACGCACCGATATTGGTCGCGCCGTCACCGAAACAGCAAACCGTAACCTTGCCGTCCTTTTCCAGCTGACTGGCAAGGCCCAGGCCATTGGCAATCGGAATGCCCGAACCGACAATGCCCGTTGTAACCATTACCCCGGTTTCAGGGTGGGTTATATGCATAGGCCCGCCCTTACCCTTGCAGGTGCCCGCCATCTTTCCGGCAAATTCTGCCCAAAGATCCTTGGAAGGAATGCCCTTGGCGAGTTGATCGTGCAGGCCGCGATAAATCGTGACCAGATAATCCTCTTTGTTCACCGCCGCCATCATTGCGGAGGACACGACTTCTTGGCCGCGCACGGGATAATAAACGATCTGCAACTGACCCGCTCCGATCATCTGGCGGAATTTGATATCCGATTGCATGATCAGGTCGGCGCGGGTGAAAATATCGACGAGGACGTCTTTGTCCGCCATGTCACTATTGGCCAAGGCTTTGCTCCTTTATAATGCGGCCCTCTAAGGGGGACGCTTTCGTTGAAAACTTCATAGCGTGAGCCCGCTGACTCGCCACTATTGTTATAGGGAGTGAGCCACGAATAGGTGGTTCAGGAGTCCAACAATCCCGCGTCCGGCACTATGGCCGAAAACTACCAATCATGCCCGTAATATCTTTCCACCAACGACGCGCAGCGGTGGTTTTATTCGGTCAGCTATCAAAGCTGGCAGTTCGGTTGATCGAAAGAATCCGTCTAACAAGCTTCCAAGTCTTCCAATGGAGAGAAATAATGACCGACAACAGGCAATGGCTGATCAACGGACGCCCAAGAGGACGCGGGTTGGTCGATGACGATTTCAAACAAATAGTCACCGAAGTGCCAGAATGTGCCGAAGGTCATGTGCTGGTCAAAAATGAAATTCTGGGCTTTGATCCGGCGCAAAAGGGCTGGATGGAGAATATTGGCGGCTATGTTGCACCGACCGAAATTGGCGAAGTAATGCGTGGTTCGGGTGTCGGAACGGTCGTCGAGTCGCGTCATCCCAATTTTGCTGAAGGTGATAAGGTCTTGGGCATGCTGCGCTGGCAGGATTATGCTCATGTTCCTGGTAGTGAATTGAACAAGATACCCGATGATGACTTACTTGCCGCCAATCTGGGCGCGCTGGGCACCACCGGTATGACCGCCTATTTTGGTCTGTTAAAGCATGGCCGACCCCAGCCGGGCGATACGGTTGTCGTATCCGGCGCAGCTGGTGCGACCGGCTCGATGGTCGGTCAGATTGCCAAAATTGCGGGTTGCCGGACCATTGGTATCGCCGGTGGTGAAGAGAAGTGCAACTGGCTGACCGAAGAGGTCGGCTATGATGTGGCCATTGATTATAAGAATGATGATGTTCGTGCGAAGCTGAAAGAACATTGTGCCCAGTCGATCAACGTCTTTTACGACAATGTCGGCGGTAAGATTCTGAACGATGCACTAGCCCATATTGCCATGCACGCCCGTGTTGCGATTTGTGGTGGCATTTCGCGTTATGAAAAAGGCGATATGCCCGCTGGGCCGGAAAATTACTTCAATCTGATTTTCAAACGGGCAAGCATGTCGGGCTTTATCGTGAGCGACTATGCGAGTGAATTTCCAGAAGCACAGAAGCGCATGCGGCAATGGATCAAGGACGGGAAGATCACCTTTAAGGAGGATATCCAGGAGGGGTTTGACAATATTCCAATGACATTGAGGCGCTTGTTTGCAGGCCAGAATTTCGGAAAGCAAATGCTCCGCTTGGATTGATCTGCGGATGATTTCGCTAACTAAATGCGCAGTGCCCGCATCATGCAGGCTGACATATGACATGGTTGTCACGAGAGGTTAGATCATGAGCGATCTGGAAAATTTCCGCACTGAAATGCGGGCATGGCTGGAAGAAAACTGCCCCAACGAAATGCGGGATGGGGATATCACCGCAGAAAACCAGTGCTGGGGTGGGCGCCAATGGGAATTTCAGTCCGAGGCGCAGAAACTATGGTTCGAGCGAGCGCTGTCCAAGGGCTATACCGTACCTACTTGGCCAAAAGAATATGGTGGTGCCGGTCTTTCCGCTGACGAAGCCAAAATCCTCGACGAAGAGCGGAAGGCTATCAACGCAAGGAAGCCGCTTAGCAATTTCGGAATATCGATGCTCGGCCCCGCGTTGCTTGCTTTTGGTACTCACGAGCAGAAAGAACAGCATTTGACCGCCATTGCCCGCGGTGAAATCAGATGGTGTCAGGGCTATTCAGAGCCTGGCGCCGGATCAGATCTCGCATCTCTCAAGATGAAATGTGAAGATGAAGGTGATCATTGGCTGATCAACGGTCAGAAAATTTGGACATCCAATGCTGATATTTCAGACTGGATATTCTGTCTGGTGCGCACGGATTTCGACGCCCCGAAACATAAAGGTATTACTTTCATTCTGATGGATATGGCGAGCGAGGGTATCAGCGTGAAGCCGATCGTACTCATTTCCGGACATTCGCCATTTTGCGAAACATTTTTCGAAAATGTCAAAATACCCAAAAGCTATGGCGAAAATAATGCGTCGGTTGTCGGCGAGGTCAATCGCGGTTGGGATGTGGCGAAAAATCTGCTGGTTCATGAGCGCGGTATGCTCGGCACGATGTCACCATTGCGTGGAACTAGCGGGCCGGAAAGTCTTGGGAAATTTGCCGTAGAAGAAATCGGCTTGGATGAATCCGGACGTCTTGACGATCCGGCTTTGCGGCAAAATATTGCGCAGGCCGAACTTGACAATTGGGCCTATAATCTGACGGTCGAACGGCTCACGGATGAAGCCAATGCAGGCAATGGTCTGGGCGCCAAATCCTCAATGCTCAAATATGTCGCATCAGAGCTTACCAAGCGCGGTACGGAGTTGCGCATGGATATCGAAGGCACGACTGCGGCAACCATCGGGGAAGATGGTATCGAATATGGCAGCCTGGCCAATAACTGGCTCTACAATCGGGCCTATTCGATTCTTGGCGGAACAACCGAAGTTCAATTTAACATCATTTCCAAGCGCGTCTTGGGACTACCGAGCCAATAGGGCGAACGAATATGCCTCTGATACTCAACGAAGAACAAGAAATGCTGCAGGATGCCGCAAATGGTTTCCTAGCGGAAAAAGCACCCGTGGCCGCCTTTCGAAAGGTTCGTGATAGCAAGGTCGCAGATGGTTTCTGCCGCGAGCTTTGGTCGGAAATGGCGCAAATGGGTTGGGCCGGAATCATCGTCGATGAGGCGCATGGGGGTAGCGGTTTCGGCTATGTGGGTGCTGGCGTTCTAGCCGAGCAAATGGGCCGCAACCTGACCGCATCACCCTTTTTCTCTACGTCCGTTCTCGGTGCGACGGCGATTCAGCAATATGGAACCGATAAGCAGAAAGAGGAAAATCTTGGAGCGATCAGCAGTGGTGAAAGCTTGTTCGCTTTGGCCGTCGATGAAGGGCCGCGCCACAACCCGAACCGGATAGCATTTGCAGCAACGCCTGCGGGCAATGGCTATTCGCTTTCCGGCACAAAGACTTTCGTCGCCGATGGCCATGTAGCTGACAAGCTGATTGTAGCTGCTCGTACATCAGGAGAGCAAGGCGATACGCATGGCATCACTTTGTTCTTGGTAGATGCTGACGCACCGGAAATCACGTGCGAACATACGCCAATGGTAGATAGCCGTAATGCTGCCAATATTTCGATAGAGGGTCTCGAAGTCACCGGAGACGACATATTGGGAGAACTGGACGGTGGTTTTGGCGCGCTGGAAGGCATTTTGTCCGCCGGCCGGGCCGTGCTAAGCGCCGAAATGTCCGGCTCCGCCCAACAGGTCTTCGGCGTGACCACGGACTATCTCAAGGAACGAGAGCAGTTTGGCCAGAAAATTGGTTCCTTCCAAGGATTGCAGCATCGTGCCGCCCATTTGGCAACCGAGATCGAGATGATGAAATCGGCGGTGCTAAAATCGCTAAAAGATCTCGATCAGGACTTTGACAATGCCGGGCTGACCTGCTCGTTGGCGAAGGCTAAGACCGGTCAAGTCGCGCAGCTCGCGACCAAGGAGGCAATCCAAATGCACGGGGGCATCGGCGTTACCGATGAATATGATGTCGGCCTCTATTTTAAGCGGGTTCACGTTGCGCAGCAGATGTTCGGCGACGCCGGTTTCCACAGTGATCGCTGGGCAAAAAATTCCGGCTATTGATCGACGGCGTAAAGGCTTAGGCGTCTTTTACCGTCACGTTGGCAGGACCAAAATGCGCTGTCATTTTGCTCACTTTACCATCCGGGTTAAATTCGAAAATGTCGATCACTTCCACGACCAGAACCGCTCCGCCTTCTTGGTTGATCGCGGCGCGAAACGGAAAGGCTGCCGCTTTTGCCGAGATGCGTACCGGGCCGGTCAGTTCCACCTTCGCGCCGCCGGAAAAGGCGTTGGTATAAAATTGCAGAATCTCATCGCCGGACTTCGGCTCGGTGCCTGCCGGGTCTTCGACCGCAGCGTCGTCGGCATAAATTGTCATGACCGCCTGCATGTCACCGTTGTTGATTGCTGCCAAATATTGGTCGACAATTTGTTGCATATGTTCTGGCGTGAGCATCAGGCATCCTTTCGTGTTACGTTATGTTGAAACTAGAGTGCCGAGGCAGAATAGGCCTCTGCTGAATTTGATAGGGAGATGAATATGCCGGAGCAATTGGAAGGCAAAGTCGCGATTGTGACCGGCGGTGCATCGGGAATCGGTGCGGCGACGGTTGAGCGCTTTGTACAAGAAGGTGCCAAAGTTCTGTCGACCGATGTGCAGGAAGCGTTGGGCCAGTCCGTCGCGGATGAAGCAGGGGCCGTTTTTATGACGCAGGATGTGTCCGACGCGCAATCGTGGGGCGGCGTGATGGAACGGGTCAGAAACAAGTTTGGCCGGCTTGATATATTGGTCAACAATGCTGGAATCGTTATCGGCAAGAATATCGAGGATGTGGATCTCGAAAGCTGGCATCATTTGCTTGGGATTAATCTGACCGGTGTGATGCTGGGGTGTCAGAAGGCGATTGCGATGATGAAAGAAAATCCCGGCGGCTCAAGCGGTTCTATCATCAATATAGCTTCGACGAGCGCTTTCACTGCGCTTCCGGGGGATATCACCTATACGGCATCTAAGAGTGCGGTCCGTATGCTATCCAAATCGGTGGCCGTTCATTGTGCGCAGAATGGATTGAATATTCGGTGCAATAATCTGATTCCCGGCGCAACCCACACGGCGATCATCGATACAGCAGCGAAAAGCGTTCCGGGCATGATCGAAATGGCGGCCTCGATGTCGCCAATGAACCGAATCGGCCAGGGTAGCGATCTTGCCGCGGCAGCCGTGTATCTTGCTGGCGATGATAGCGGTTTCGTCACCGGCAGTGATCTGCTCGTCGATGGCGGTATGCTGGCGGTACATCCGGGTTATTGAGGCCGTTTTATCCTAGCCGTTTTGGCAGTTATTGGCTGTCTGCTTTCCCCCTTATAGGACTCTTAGAAAAGGGAGAGAACTTCGTGAGTGCACAGCCGATTGCAGAAAATTTGTTCACCTCTGACATGAGCGCGCTTGTCGGTGCGCGAAACAAGGAAACCGGACATATATTCTTTCCGTTGCCGTTGACTCCCAATGATAATATCGAACCCATCGCTTTGGCTTCACGCGGAACGGTTTGGACATATACAGTCCAACGCTTTCCGCCGAAGACGCCATATGCTGGACCAGCTGATCCGGAAACATTCAAACCGTATGTTGTCGCCTATGTCAGCCTGCCGGAGCAGACCATGGTGGAATCGCGTTTGACCGGCATTGAACCGGAAGATGTCAAAATCGGCATGGAAGTAGAATTGACGGCGATACCGCTTGATCCAGATGCACCGCCATCGGAGCAAGTGCTCATTCATGCCTTCAAGCCTGTTCAGGGAGAATAATTATGTCAGACGTTTGTATTGTAGGAGCAGGCATTCATCCATTCGGTCGAACCGAAGGGCGCGATGGCATGGACCAAGGCGTCTATGCGGTGAAACAAGCATTGAAAGACACCGGCGTGTCTTGGGAAGATATTGAATTTGCCTTTGGGGGATCTGCGGCTTCGGGTGCGGCTGATACGATGGTGTCTCAGCTTGGCCTCACCGGTATTCAATTTATTAATGTCTCCAATGGCTGCGCCACTGGCGGCTCGGCCCTCAACGCGGCCGCGAGCGCGATCAAGTCGGGCGAATATGAAATCGGTATGGCGGTCGGTTTTGACAAGCACCCTCGCGGCGCTTTCAACGCTGACCCGGCAAGCTATGGCTTGCCAAATTGGTATGGTGAGGCTGGCTATATGCTGACCACCCAATTTTTCGGCGCGAAAATCATGCGCTATTTGCACGAACATAATCTTAGCACGGAGACATTGGGCCGGATTGCTGAAAAAGCGTTCCGCAATGGTGCCAAGACTGACCATGCATGGCGACGCAGTGAGGTTGATCTGGAGACCATCATGAATGCGCCGATGATTTCCGACCCGCTCAACAAATATATGTTCTGTTCTCCAGCAGAAGGTGCAGTGGCGCTGATCCTGGCGAGTGAGAAAAAGGCCAAGGAATTGGGGATGCCGATGATTCGGCTCAAGACTTCGGTCATGCGGACCCGGCCGCCGGGTTCCTTTGAAGTGTTCGCGGCATCGATAGATGTCGAGCGCGGCGGAACGGCGACAGAGCTGGCTGCGAAGGCCGCATTCGAACAGGCTGGCATGGGCCCCGAGGATATTGATGTTGCGCAATTGCAAGATACCGAAGCCGGTGCTGAAATCATGCACATGGCGGAAAATGGTTTCTGTGCGCATGGCGATCAGGAGCAATGGCTGATCGAAGGCAAGACAGAAATTCACGGCGAACTGCCGGTCAACACGGATGGTGGCTGTCTTGCGTGCGGTGAGCCTATCGGTGCATCGGGGCTGAGGCAGGTCTACGAAAATGTTATGCAATTGCGGGGTACCGCGGGGGCACGGCAAGTGCCGGGTGATCCAAAAACCGGCTATACCCAAGTCTATGGCGCACCAGGCGTATCTGCCGTAACGATTCTCCAAAGATAGGAGATTCGATGACCAAAGATATCAGCGCAGAAGCGCAAGACATGGCCGAACGGGTGGAGACATTCGTTCGCGACAAAATTTTTGCTTTTGAAAAAGATGAGCGTTGCGAAGACCATGGCCCGACCGACGGTCTGGTCCAGGAAATGCGGGCCCTGGCGAAGGAAGCCGGCGTTCTGACACCGCATATCCGCGAGGATGGCAGTCACCTGACGCATCTGGAAACGGCGCTGGTTTTGCGCAAGTCCGGATTGTCGCCTTTGGGGCCACTGGCGGTGAACACATTCGCGCCGGACGAAGGCAATATGTATCTGCTCGGCAAATGCGCTTCGCCGGAGCAGAAAGAACGGTTCTTGGAGCCGCTCGTGTCCGGACGGGAACGTTCCGCCTTCTTCATGACCGAACCGGCTAGTGAAAATGGCGCGGGCTCCGACCCGATGATGATGCAGACGACCGCCAAGCCCGATGGCAACCATTGGGTGATCAATGGTCGCAAGACGTTCATCACTGGCGCAAAAGGTGCCAAAGTCGGGATCATCATGGCAAAGTCTGACGAAGGCGCGACGATGTTCCTCGTTGATCTTCCGGACCCCGCGATCAAGATCGAGCGCGTACTCGACACGATCGACAGCTCGATGCCGGGCAGCCATTCGGTCGTACAAATCGATAATCTGCGCGTTCCAGCGGACCAGATGCTGGGCGAAAGTGGCGAAGGGTTTAAATATGCGCAGGTGCGCCTGTCTCCGGCCCGCCTGACCCACTGCATGCGCTGGCTCGGTTGCTGTGACCGGGCGCAAGAAATCGCGATTGATTATGCTTGCAAACGGCAGGCTTTTGGCAAACCGTTGATCGACCATGAGGGCGTTGGCTTCATGCTGGCCCAAAACCAGATTGATCTGAAGCAGGCCGAACTGATGATCGACTGGTGCGCTTCGGTCCTCGATACCGGCGCGCTTGGGACGACCGAAAGCTCGATGGCCAAAGTCTCCGTTTCCGAAGCCCTGTTCCGGATTGCCGACAATTGCGTGCAGGTCATGGGCGGCACCGGATTGAGCAAGGATACGGTGGTCGAACAGGTGTTCCGTGAAGTGCGCGCTTTCCGCGTCTATGACGGACCCACCGAGGTCCACAAATGGTCGCTCGCCAAGAAGATCAAGAAATCTCATAAAATCGCGAATGAAGGATAATCCATGACCAAGAACCGCAAATTCACGCTTGTCAGTCGCCCGGTTGGCGAACCCAAAGAGCGCGATTTTGCATTGGTTGAAGAAGACCTACCGGAACTCGACGATGGCGCGTTTTTGGTCCGCAATCATTTTATCTCGCTTGATCCTGCCCAGCGCGGTTGGATGAGCGATGCGGAAAGCTACATGCCGCCGATCGCTCTAGGTGCAGCGGTCACCGCCAGCAGTGTTGGCAGAGTGAGCGAGTCCAGAAACCCCGATTTTCCAGTTGGTCAATGGGTTGTCGGGCTTGGCGCGATGGAAGAATATTCGGTCGTTCAGGCAGGTGGCTTTACCTCGCCCGTTGACGCATCGCTTGTGCCTTCTCCAACGAACTTTCTTTCGGTTCTTGGTGCCGTCGGGATGACCGCCTATTTCGGCATGATCGACGATGGCAAACCCAAGGAAGGCGACACTTTGCTGGTAACCGGTGCCGCCGGTGCGGTCGGGTCGCTGGTTGGCCAGATCGGCAAAATCAAGGGTTGCCGCGTTGTCGGCATTGCCGGTGGCGCGGAAAAATGCGCCCGGCTGGTTGACCATTATGGTTTTGATGCCGCCATTGATTATCGCGGCAAGAGCCAGGCTGATCTTGAGAAAGAAATAGCGGCGGCGGCGCCCGATGGCGTCGACATTATCTGGGAAAATGTTGGTGGTGAAATTCTCGATGCTGGGATCACAGCGATCAATGAACATGGCCGTGTCGTGCTTTGCGGAATGATCAGTGAATATAATAGTCCGGACCCCATCGGTATCCGTAATCTCTGGTATCTGATCTCGCGTCAGGCGACGATCAAAGGTTTCCTTGTGCGCGATTATCCGCCGCGTTTCCCTGAAGGTATTGCGCAAATGGCGCAATGGATCGGTGAAGGCAAAATCAAGCATGACGAGGACATCGATAAGGGAATCGAAAACAGCTACGCGGCGTTTATGAAACTGTTTTCCGGCGGCAATCACGGCAAGATGATCCTCGACGTCTCGCCGGACGAATAGAAGGGAGTTTCCACCATGTCCGATAGCAAGCAACAGGTTCTCGATTTTATCGACGCCTGGAACCGGCTGGATTATGACGCGATCTATGCGGCGATGGCAGATGATATTTTCTATCACAATATCCCGATGGAACCTTGTGTAGGGATTGATGCGGTCAGGGCTTTCTTTGACGGATCGGGCATGGGCTCCGATGGCGCGGAATGGATTGTCCACCATATTGTCGCCGAGGGTGATACGGTTCTAACCGAACGCACGGATAAGTTTCGGATCAACGGCCAATGGATTGCAATCCGCGTAATGGGGACGTTCGAAATGCGCCAGGGCAAGATCGCCAAATGGCGAGACTATTTTGATCTCGCGGAATTCCAGAATCAGATGGCGGCCGCAATGGGTGCCGCTGCCTCCTGAGATCAGGCAGGTTTGTACAGCACACCATTGTCGACCGGATATTCGCCGGCGGTCATGAAGCGGGATTCATCGCTGGCCAGATAGACGCACAAAGCTGCGACATCATTGGGGTGGCCCAGATCGCCGATCTTGATCATTCCGGTCGCGGGCGTTTCTCCACCGTCTGCACCAACGGCTTCCTGCCGCACCATCGGTGTGTCGATGCCGGCGGGGTGGAGACTGTTGCAGCGGATCGGATAGTCCTGTTCCTTGCAATGTAACGCAACGGATTTGGTCATCGAACGTACGCCCCCCTTGGCGGCGCTATAGGCCACAAAGGGGGAATAGCCCTGCAAGGCCGCCATCGAGCTGAGGTTGATGATTGCACTCGGTTGGTCATTGGATTTCATGGCTCTTACCGCGCTGCGGCATCCCAGGAAAACCCCGTCGAGCATGACGGAAGTTTGTTTGCGGAACAGATCAAGCGAGCAATCCTCGATAGTGCCGGGAATGACGAGCCCCGCATTGTTCACCAGAATATGAGGCGCGCCAAAAGCATCGGCCGTTGCCGCGAATATTTCGTCCCAGCGCACTTCATCGACAACATCCTGTTCTAGGGCAATGGCATCGGCGCCAATCATATCGGCAACTTTCGTCGCAGCTTCGATATCGATGTCGGTTAGCACGATCCGTGCGCTTTCTTTTGCAAATGTTTCGCTGATCGCTTTCCCTAGACCGGAACCGGCTCCCGTTACGATGGCAATTTTCCCGCTGAGGCGACCCATTTTGCTTTTCTCCTAATGCTGCAATTATGTTCACTATAGGCGGTGAGTTCTTGTCTTGCGCAATCCCTATTATCGTTAGCACTATCGATAGTGCACAGCCGATTTTTGGCCAAAAACGAACAAATGTTGCGGGAAAAACACAGTTTTCCTCATTTGCTATCAATTTGGCTAGCAGAGCCAAGGGAAACGGACGCTTAAGACAAAATCATAACAAGGCGGAGGAAACCGCCGCATTTTGTAGATAGCGCCTGGCTGAAAAACTAGGCCGATTGGGAGAGAGCAATGACCGAACATATGTCGCACAGTAAATCCATCTTCGGAGGCAAGTCCGCAAAGTCAATATTATTGGGCTCTGCCGCCACTCTGGCATTTGCCGGTTTCGCAACGCCAGCTATGGCACAGGATGCTGAAGAGTTGGACGAAAGCAATGTGATTACCGTTATTGCGCGGAAGCAAACGGAAACATTGCAGGAAGTGCCCGTTACGGTAACTGCAATCGGTGGCGACACGCTGGAGAAATTCCAGGTTAACGAAATTGCCGATGTGACGAGCCGAGTTCCGGCTCTTAACGTTCAGGTTGGTGGTTCTGGTTCTGGTGGTCAGATTAGTTTGCGTGGCGTTGGCTCATCCAATATCTCTGCGTCATTTGACTCCGCCGTGGCTTTTGACTTTGACGGCGTTCAGGTCAGCACGATGCGGATGGTACAAGCAGGCTTCTTCGACGTTGAGCAAATTGATGTTCTCAAAGGACCGCAATCGCTATTCTTTGGTAAAAGTGCTTCGGCCGGCGTTTTTTCGGTTCGGTCAGCCGATCCAACAGCCAGCTGGGAGATCGGAACGAAGGTTTCTCATGAATTTGAAGAGAATGGTACGACGATCAGTGGACATATTTCTGGTCCAATCTCCGATACCTTGGGTATCAGAGTTGCAGCTCAGTTGAACAGTATAGAAGATTATGTGAAGTTGGCGCCAGGAACACCGGCTTTCAATCCAAACGGTAGTATCAGAGATTCCAGAGGACTTGAGAGTTTCGTTGGTCGTACGACGCTTCAGTGGGATCCCGCTGATAATTTTAGCGCCAATTTGAAATTGAACTACGTCAAAAATAAAAATGACGGCGCAATTGCGCATTCCGATATTAATTGCGGTGCGAATGGAGTTGCAGATCCCATTTTCTTGCTTTCGGGCGGTGTAATAATTCCATCGAACGCCGATTGTAATGATAGTGATGGTCTTTACCACCATGCAGACGGGGCAACGGCTTTGATTAGTCAAGCTCCAGACGGCTCTGCAGGGGATCCTAGATTCAACAATGGCATTCCGTTTGGTGAAACTGAGATCTTCTTTGGACGATTGAAATGGGATTTGGACCTGTCTGATTCGCTGACATTGTCATCGGTTTCCGGCTATCTCAGCTTGGATGCTGTCGATACGGATTGCTACGGATATGTGGGACAATTTGCTTCGGGTGCACCAGGGGGCGTAGGTTGTAGTGACCCGCGCAACGCGACCGAACAATTCACTCAGGAATTGCGTGTTTCAAGCGATTTTGATGGAATGTTCAACTTCATGGTCGGCGCATTTTATGAAAGTCGCGACATTGACTTCAATACTTCGCAACAGGGTGTGAATATTTCGCTACTTGCTGCTGATCCTGTGACTGGCAACACCTACGATTGGTACAAAAAGCAGAATACCAAAACCGAAGCGCTATCGTTTTTCGCCAGTGCGACGTTGGATTTAACGGACCAGTTGCAGGTATCTGGCGGCGTGCGCTGGACCGATGAGAACAAGACTAGCCGGATTTCGGTTCCTTATGTTCATACATTCCTGTCATCAGGCCCTGCGTTTATTCCGAGCGGGTTCTTCTCAGGGCCGATCGATTTCAGCGATGATAATTTCTCTCCTGAACTTTCGATCCGTTATCAGGCGACGCCGGATATCAACATCTATGGTGCGTTTAAAACGGGCTTCAAGTCTGGTGGCATCGATAACAGTGCCTTGCCATCTTCTAGCTTGCTGGGCTTCAATGATCCGGATCCTGCCACCCGCCAAGCTGTTGCCGATGCGCTGAAATTCAAATCGGAAACGGGCCTCGGCGGTGAAATTGGTGTGAAAGCGCAGTTTGCTGATCGCGCGGTTACCCTGAACACATCTGTCTTCTATTATGTATTTGATGATCTTCAGGTGCAGAATTTTGATGCGACAACTGTTCAGTTCCAGACCTTTAACGCTAGTCAGCTGACGAGCCAGGGCGTGGATGTCGAATGGGCATGGCGCACCCCGGTTGAAGGGCTGAGCTTTTCTGGTGCGTTTGCCTATACGGATGCGACATTTACGGCTCCGTTCGTGACGACGTCGGGTGAAGATCTTGACGGCCGAGCAGCGGCGCGTGCTCCAAAATTTGCTGCCAACGCAGCCTTTGATTGGTCGACGCCATTGGGAGATTCATTGGAACTCGGTTTGAACGGCAATGTCCAATATAGCGGATCCTATTTCACGAACGAAGATTCACTGAATGATCTGAAACAAGATAGCTACGTATCGATCGATGGCTCGATTTCGGTTGGTGACCCAGATGGTGCTTGGAAATTGTCACTGGTTGGCGTGAACCTGACCGATGAGATTTGGATCAACACCACTGGTGGTCGTCCTTTCTTGGCTCCAGCAGGCAATGGTTTTGGTTTGCCAGCTGGTGATGACCTTGTCGTCACCCAGAATCGTGGCCGTCAGGTGTTTGTGGAAGCCAGCTTTACATTCTGATCAACCTCCCGTTGATCAAATTGGGCCGGGGCAGTTCGCTGCTTCCGGCCCTTTTTTTGGACTGTATATGATAACCATATTGAGAGTAGCCGCTGGCGAGTGGCGAGATAGTGTGATCCGCAACAGATATTAAACGAAGGAGAGTGAAAGTGGGACGTTTGGCAGGAAAACGGGCCGTCATATTGGGTGCGGCCGGAGCAGGCAATATGGGGCAGATCATTGCGCAGCGTATGCACGATGAAGGTGCCGACATTTTGGTGGCCGGGCGGAAGGAAGATGAGCTGAAGCGCTTCTCTGGCGAACTCGGTGGTCACTATGCGCTTTGCGATCTAACGAACGAGGCTGATATCAAGGCTCTTGGCGATACAGCAAAAAGCAAAATGGGCGGTGTTGATATTGCGGTCAATGCGACCGGATTGGGCTTTCTGAAACCGTTTCTGGAAAATACCAAGGAAGAGCTGGAAATGATGTCGGCGCTGCAACTGGTGGGGCCGTTTCAATTCTATCAGGAGATGATCAAAGCCATGGAAGATGGCGGGTCGATCATTCAAATCAGCTCCGCTACCGCGACGATCATGCTGAATGACCATGCTGCCTATATGGGTACCAAGGCGGCCACCGATCATATCATTCGCTGTGTTGCGCATGAATTTGGCGAAAAAGGAATTCGTGCGAACAGTATTTCGCCGGGTCTCACGCGGACGCCAATGACGGCGGGCGTGGATCAGGTGCCTGGACTGGTCGAGTCATTCGAAGCGCGCTATCCGCTTGGCCGTATCGGTACGAGCGAAGATATCGCTGCGGCAGCGGTATTCCTCGCCAGTGACGAATGCTTCATGTCGGGTGAAAATCTACAGGTGAACGGCGGACTGTGTCTGCGCGGCAATCCGACGCGCAAGGATCAGGAATTGATGATGGGCGCTGTCGCTGCGGCGTCCTAAGTCATAGTCTATGCGAAGGTTGACCGATCGTTCGGCCAACCTTCGCTTATAGAATTGACTAAATATCTAGATTGGCGACGTTCAGCGCATTGTCGACAATGAATTCGCGCCGCGGTTCGACCACTTCGCCCATTAACTTGGTGAAGATATCATCGGTCACGTCGGCTTGCTCGACGGTCACCTGCAATAGCGAGCGCACTTCCGGATCGAGTGTCGTTTCCCACAGCTGTTCAGCGTTCATCTCGCCCAGTCCTTTGTAGCGGGAAATGGCGAGGCCCTTGCGGCCTGCAGTCAGCACCGTGTTCAGCAGTTCTGATGGGCGGGTGATGAGGGCGCCGTCTGCACCAACGTCGTCCGTATCGCCTGTATCTGCATCATTTGATGTCGATTTCACTAGCCGGCTGCCGCTGTTATATGTTGCGGATTCTTCCGAAGCGAGCCGGTGCAGTTTGCGGGCCTCCGCGCTCTCCAGAAATTTAGCTTCGATGATATGATGATCGGTAACACCCCGCCACAATCGCTGGAATAGATAGCCGCCTTCTTCCGAGACTTGACCCGACCAGCGGCCTTCCTCGTCAACCTTGTCCATCCAAGCTGCTGTTGCATCGACGGCGGCCTGTCGTTCCTTCCCTGTATGATCGGGATTGAGAGCGCCTGTCAGTGCCATTCCCTCAACGATAGTGCCGTCATAGCGCCGTGGCACATAGGTCATCAGGCTGCGCATTCTGCGGGCATGTTCGATCAAGCTACCAAGATCATCGCCGCTTCGTGCGCCTTCTCCGGTTTGCAAAATCATGCCATTCAATCCGGCTTCGACCAGATATTGGTCGAGCGCATTGTCATCCTTGAGATAGACTTCGCTTTTCCCCTTTCCAACTTTGTAGAGTGGTGGTTGAGCGATGTAGAGATGGCCGCCCAGGATGATCTCGGGCATTTGGCGATAGAAGAAAGTCAGCAACAAAGTACGGATATGTGCGCCATCGACATCAGCATCGGTCATGATGACAATCTTGTGATAGCGCAGCTTCTCTATGTTGAAATCTTCCCGTCCAATTCCGGTGCCCATGGCCTGGATCAAGGTCCCAACCTCTTTAGAGGACAGCATCCGGTCAAAACGCGCACGTTCGACGTTGAGGATCTTGCCTTTCAAGGGCAGGATGGCTTGATACATGCTGTCGCGGCCCTGTTTGGCCGATCCGCCAGCAGAGTCTCCCTCCACCAGGAATAGTTCGCATTTTGTTGCATCGCGTTCGCGGCAATCGGCGAGCTTTCCGGGGAGCGATGCAATGTCCATTGCCCCTTTGCGGCGCGTCAGTTCCCGCGCTTTTTTCGCGGCTTCACGGGCTGCCGCAGCATCAATGACCTTCTGTATCACCATAGCGGCATTCTGCGGATTTTCCTCGAGCCATTCTGCCAATTTATCAGCCATTAAGCTTTCCAGCGGTTGCCGTACTTCCGAGGAAACCAGCTTGTCTTTGGTCTGCGAGCTGAACTTGGGGTCGGGCAGTTTGACCGAAACAATGGCAGATAGGCCTTCGCGCATATCGTCGCCGGTCAGTTTGACCTTCTCTTTTTTCAGCGCGCCGGAATTTTCGGCATAATTGTTCAATGTCCGGGTCAAGGCCGAACGAAAAGCCGCCAAATGGGTCCCGCCATCGCGCTGCGGAATGTTGTTGGTGAAGCAGAGAACATTCTCATAATAGCTGTCATTCCACTCCAGCGCGACGTCGATAATGACATCGTCCCGGTCGCCGTGAATGGCGATAGGTTCGGGCACCAGAGCCGTTTTGTTGCGGTCAAGATATTGAACAAAAGCAGCGATTCCGCCTTCATAAAACAGGTCGATTTCACTGGGCTCTTCATGCCGCGCATCGCGCAAAATAATGTGCACACCGCTGTTGAGAAAGGCCAGTTCGCGGTAGCGATGCTCCAGTTTTTCGAAATCAAATTCGGTGATTTTAAAAGTCTCGGGAGAAGGAAAAAACGTTACTTTTGTACCCTTTTTGACCCCGGTTTCATTGTCTGCTGGCGGTGCGTCGCCGGTCACGGCTAGCGAACGAACGGCTTCGCCGAATTCAAAGCGCATATTATGCGCCTTGCCGTCGCGCCAGATATCCAGTTCGAGCCATTCCGACAGGGCATTGACCACCGATACACCAACGCCGTGGAGTCCGCCGGACACTTTATAGGCATTGTCGTCAGACGTATTCTCAAACTTGCCGCCAGCGTGGAGCTGGGTCATGATGACCTCGGCCGCTGACACGCCTTCTTCGCTGTGCATTCCGGTCGGAATACCGCGCCCATTATCCTCGACCGAGACGCTGCCATCGCCATTGAGCGTGATCAGGATCAGATCGCAGTGACCGGCCAGCGCTTCGTCAATTGCATTGTCGGAAACCTCGAACACCATATGATGGAGTCCGCTGCCATCATCGGTGTCGCCGATATACATGCCAGGGCGTTTGCGAACAGCATCTAGGCCCTTGAGAACCTTGATAGAATCTGCACCATATTCGTTTTGATTGGAAGAGTTGGAAGCATCTTCCGGCATTTCATTTTCGTTCATGTCATTCATGACCAGACCATAGCCGCTGGCGCGCGCAAACCCAAGGGAAATGTAGGATTTTGCGATATTAAAATCCCTAAAAATCAATGACTCCCATCAAGTTTCAAACGCGCAGAAAATTTTCGCAAAAAGCGGTGATTATCAAAATGAATAGGGGGGCAAAATCGCGACAAAAATGCTCTTTTTGCGCCGATGCTGTAAATTCCTTTGCGCTCCCAATTCTTTATGCAAAACAGGGGTAACATCCCGTTTCTTCGCCCAGCCGACCGAAAAGGACCCGAATATGCCCAATCCTGCCGATATGGTTCCCTTTGCCAAAACCATGGGAATCACCGTCACCGCGATGGAAAAGGACGTGGTGCGCGGGGAAATGCTCGTCCGGCCGGAAATTTGTACGGCTGGCAACGGGCGCGGCACCCCCAGCATCCATGGGGGGGCGGTGATGACCTTTGCCGATGTTCTGGGTGCTTTCGGCGGATTTGCCAATTTGCCGGAGGGGTCGAACGGCACCACGACGTCGGAAAGCAAAACCAATTTCCTGAGCGCCGCGCCGGAGGGCAGCATCGTCTATGGCGAAGCGACCCCGTTCAAGGTCGGCCGACGCCAGTCGGTCTGGCAAACGAAAATTACGCTGGAAGACGGAACGCTCGTGGCCGTGGTCACGCAAACGCAGATCGTCCTGTGACTGGCTACGGAGCAGATTGAGGCCACATTAATTCGCAGCTTCCCAAAGACCCTGTTCTTGCGCTAAACTGTTGCCATGAACAGAACCCTGCTCGCCGTTTCTCTGATAGGTTTGGCAACCACCGCCTGCTCCGAATCCACCAAGGTCAGCGATGACCTGGCCGATAGCAGCGACTATATGGAAAATCCGACCGGCCGTTCCGAGCGGGTTGATGCCGGAACCACGGCTAAGCCGGTGCGCATTGGTGAAGGTGGTCCCCGTTTTGATGCCTGTCAGTCCGTGGGCGAAGTGGGGGGCCCTGTGAGCGATTCCCTATCGGTGCTGAGCGCGCCTTTTGATGCCGCGGAGAAAATGGACAGCCTTGCGGCTGGCCAGATGGTCCACATCTGCACCCGCAGTCACGACCAGCAATGGTTTGGCATCGTCTATGACGCCTCCTCTGGTTCAGCAGGTACAGAAGGAGCGCTCGATTGCGGCGTATCCTCTCCCGTGCGTGCCAAACGCAATTATGACGGCCCCTGCAAGAGCGGTTGGGTCGAAAGCACCTATGTGGTGCTGGTGGCTGGCTAAGCCTGTCGAGCCTCCTCAGGCTTCCCAAAGACCGAGATAGTCCGAGCTAGGATGTTGAAAGCCAGCCTTCGCTATGAGCGCGGGAGAGGGGTATTTGTCCGCTAAGCGGACAAGAACGTCCTGCGCGGCTTAGGCTGGCGCATTTGCGGTGCATGTTGAAGACTATCGCAATTTCAAAAGAGTAGCCCGCGACGGGGCGCTTGCTTAAGCTCTGACATTCTGGAGAAGAAACATGCAATCAGCGTTGATCAATGATCTTATCATGAACCGCCGGCGAGCACTGACGGGCCTGGGGTTGCTGACCGGCTCGGCTGTAGCGGTTGGTGGCAGCAGATTGGCGGCCAAATCAACGCTGGCTGAGCAAACTCAGATTCAGAAACAGACGCTGGACTATCAAGACCCCACCGACAATCTATATGCCTTTGGCAAGATCTGGGCGGGTTTTGATGAACCGGTCTATGGCGCTTACCACGGCATTATGTACGCGCGCATTCCGGGTCAGCGACATACGCCGTTATTTGGCTATGTCGGTACCGGCGTGCTCCAGGCCAAGTTTAACGAGGATGGGAATCTTCATCTGCGCGGTAAAGAAACGGGCTTTTTCACCGACCTCGCTTTTACAAAAGTTCTGGAGTCTTGGCAAAATCCCTACACGGGTGAAACGGTTAAGCCATTTAACTTCTTCAATACCATTGGTGGCGTCTTGACCAAAGAGATGCCGCGCTATGATTTTGGCACCGAAGATGACGAGCCTACTGTCATGAATGAAGGCTCGAACATCGAAAAAAATGGCACGATACCGTTTATCTTGCCGTTTGAATTCTATGGCGATGACGCCCTGTTGGCGTGGGATTATGCCCATGGCTACACCAATCCTGTCACCCCTGAAAAATGGCCGAAGGCTTCCACCGGGCACAAGATTTTTCCTTCCGAGCATTTTACCTTTCGCGTGTCCAAATCGGAACTTGAAAATCGTGACATTCCATCCGCTCGATCGATGACCGGTTTTTCGCGGGTTTCGGAATGGTGGCCATGGATGATGATGGGCGGCAATAAATATCAGGACGGCACGCTTTATGGCCGGATGTTCAGCCACAAGGGCCTAAGCGGTTATCAGGATATCCCGCCCTATCTGCTGGCATATGTCGAGAAGCATCACCCGGATTCCCTACAAGTGCCAGACCAGTGGCTGAACAAACGACCGATGAGCACTTGGGAAAAATACGCAACCAGCGTTCCGCCTGAGGTTTCCATCTAACAGCCATTCATATCTGCATCCGCTGCGACCTGCTGCAATAGAATGAAGAGCGAAATTCGGATCGACGGCAGTCTTATGAAAATAGGGACATTACATAGTGCCAGTGGGTAGCGTGACGAGATGTCGGCAATCAGATGGCTCTAACTAGCCCAGCGGTTTTTTCGGCATTGCCGACAAACCAAAGACAAAAATGGCGGCGGCCATAGCGGCGACGGTTAGCAGCGTCGATGTGCCCATATTGGATATGCCAATGGCGAAAAATCCCCAGGTGACGGCTGCGCCATAAGGCAGGGATTTGAGCCGGTAGCCATTATAACCTGCGAAGACGGTCGCCAGAGCGAGCGCGATCACCGCTGCGGGTATTTCTGCAACAAAGCCATATCCGGCGAGCAGCAATCCGATGGAAACAAAGGACGCTGCGGATAGCCATCCGGCATAGAGCGCCACTGGCCATCGCGCGATCCAAGAGGGGGTTGCCTGTTCGGATTGATAGAGGGAGACCAGCGCGGCGATGAGCATGATCCATATCAATATTGTCGCCCAAATGGGGGATAGCAGGGCAACGGGCAGCCAGATGGTGCCAACCGCCAGCGAGATGAAGAGCGCGATCCGGCCTTTGTCCCATTCGCTATCGTCTTGATATTTAAGAACCCCGAAAGCGGCGTGAGCGATCAGCCAGAGATAGATCAGGCCCCAGATAGAAAAAGCCCAGCCAGCGGGTTGAACGGCTGCATTTCTTTGGGGGATCGGAAAGCGTTCGGGATCAAATCCACCAAATTCCGGTGACAGAAACGGGACAATAGCAAAGGCGATTGTCGTGATCAGTATGAGAATGGATTTCACAAACATGGCGTCCCAACCTTTCGTTTCTGTCGACCTGTGATAGCCACCCTATCGACTTCCCCCTTTCTAAGCCAATGAATATGCGACACCGCAATTTGGGCCTGGGTAGAAACTTCTTTATCACCGACGAGAGTACGCTGGCGCCCTAACTTTTGCAGCGCCTATCATTCAATCCTTTGACAGTAATCGGACCAAGCGAATTTCTCCTTCGACGCTGATTGCGATCACTTGCCCTGACGCACTCCGTTCCGTTTCGAAGTTAAGCCCTTTGGTCACAAAATATGCGCTCTTGCTGAGAGCATGTAAGCGGGAACGTTCAACCAATATGCCGTCGATCCATAACTCGCCGTCAATGACAGAAATTGTCGCTACGGGCTGTTTGTCATCTTGGCCAAACGCATAGCTTCCAGCAATATCTCGCAACTCTGCTTCGCTAAGAGGTATAGTGTCGCGGACTTCATAGGCGTCTTGTTTCCAGCCATAGACATGACCGATACCGCTGAATATCTCGCGGATCAGGTTTCCCCCGCTATCCGAGTTGGTGAGCACTGCCACACTGGCCCGGCCATCAGCATAATTGATCCATCGAGCACTGAAGCCCGGATTATGGCCGTTGTGGACAAAAGTCAGGCCATCTCCGGCATCATTGAGCCCAAAGCCAAGACCGGGCATTTCTGCATCGTTAGGCACAAGCTGTCTGGCCAGTGCGGTATCCAGTATGAGATTGCCGGTGTTTCTTGCGTCGGCTACCAGCGAGCCAAGCGTAACTAACTCGCTGGGCGTCGTCCACATTCCAGCGGCGGCCAGTTCGGGATAGACAAGATCTCTGCCGGCCATCGACAGCGAACCCTTTCCGTCATGACCGGTGGCTGCATTGGGATCATTAACTGGATAGCGAAAATTGCTCCGAGTCATATCAGCCGGGTAGAATATTCTGCCTTCGACGACATCGGCGAAACTGCGACCGATGGCGTCCTCTATCGCCAACTGAAGAATAGTAAAGCCGCCGCCTGAGTACCGATATTCCTTGCCCGGCAGCTGGTTCACAATGACGGGCAGCGTATTTGCTGGAGCAACGCCGTCTAGTATCTGCGGCAAACTCGGTAAATCAGCACCGGTTTCATATCCTTTAAAACCATGAATGGTTGTCCCGCCACGGTGCGACATGAGATGACGGATTGTGACTGGCTCTTGCTTGGTAAATTCATTGTCAGGTATCTGCCAGCTCGTCAGAAACTCGTTCGCAGGCTTGTCCAAGGATAGGAGGCCATCTTGTACTAACGCTAGTCCGGCGAGGCTAGCGATGGGCTTCGACAATGATGCAGCTTGAAAAAGTGTGTCGCTATCCACTTCTTTGCCGCTATTTTTGTCCAGAACACCATATGCTTTCGCCCAAACAAGCTTGCCGTCAATAGCGACCGCTATGCTGACACCCGGCACGTCGTAGTGACGCATCCTTTCTGCAAGAGTCCACTGCTCTTTTTCGCCATCGCGGACACCATATGTTGGCCGTAAGCCAGCCTCGATCAATTCTATCCGTTCCGCATGCTTGGCGCTCACAGGCGCTGGCGCTGATTTTTCGGCCTGGGCAGACTGGCTCAAGAAATAAAGGCCGAGAATGCCGATGACTGTTCTAACAGTGGTCATAACCTAACTCCAATTTTGATCAGACATTCGATTACATGTGTAGTCGAGTCAACCCTTACATCTTGTCATACCCATTATCGGGCTCAAATTTCGACTGAGGATAAGATGTAGTCAGAGCAGTTCTGAACCAATATATTCTCCCTTGGGCCCAGCCCCCGCTGGCCGTTGGAATCCCATCTTGTATAGGCGTATATCGTGAACATCAAAGATCCGCTGACGTTCCAGGTTTTCAACGAGATCGGGATCATCAACCAACTGACCAGCACGTTGGCGCGGATGGAGAAAGCGGGCCTCGTCGTGATCACGGCGGACCCGAAGGATGGCCGGGTCAAGCTGGACAAGCTGCGCGATTGATCGCTGCGTTACGCCTTATTGGCTGGTCCACGCGATCGCCGGATCTTGCATCTGATAGGCACCCTGCAATTCATAGATATTGCGATAACCATAGCCATAGAGATTGATAAAGGTCGGGATATTGAGCGCTAGCTGAGCCTTTTTGCTCGGCACCGGCGCGACATTGTCGGTGAAATTATTATTGCAATAGATCAATATCTCGCGGTCGGTGGTCTCGCCGATAACCTCTTTAAGGCTGGTTTCGGTAAAGTCGGAAAAGGGCAGGTTGACCGCACCTTCAATATGACCAGCCGCGAAAGCGGCGGCCGAACGCGTATCGAGAATGATCGTATCCGGCTTTGCTGCGCGCGCGCGGAAATCTTCCAGGCTGACCATATGGGTTTCCCGGTAGCCGAAGACTTCGCCGGTCAATTGTTCGAAACCCCGATAGTCAACAAGGTCTTTGGGCGCCTCTTGGGCAAAACCAGGGCTAGCGAGCAGAGCCGCCAAGCATAAAATCGAGAATGAGCGCATGTTTTTCTCCCTTCCCGCTGGATATCGGACGGGCGTATTTAACCGCGGCTGAACGCAGCTTTGTTTGCGTCAGAGAATGGCGTCACCAAATTCATTTTTTGCTAACCAAAAGCCTTATCCAATCTGTCATCCAATGACCGCAAAGGCCTTGCAGCGCTTCCAATGGCGCTGACAAAGGGGCGGGCAATTGGCGACATCAATCGTGGATCACAATATTCAAAAACTGGAAACCGCTGCGATAGACAGCGGCTATCATATCTATGACGCGCTTGGCCCCGGCTTGCTCGACAATGTTTATGAAACCTTGCTCGCTGAGCGGTTGACGCGGGCCGGTCTGACGGTCGAGCGGCAGAAGCCGGTTTCCATTAATTTTGACGACCAGAGTTTTGACGAGGGGTTCCGCTGTGACCTTCTGGTCGAAGGGAAGCTGCTGATCGAGATTATCTCGGTCGAGCGCTGGACATCGATTGATAGCCAGCGGGTCACCACCTATTTGCGGTTGATGAATCTGCCGATGGGATTGCTGATCAATTTCGGTGCGCCGAGTTTCAAGCAAGGCGTGAAACGGATTGCCAACGGCTACGCGACCTAGCGGCGCCTCCCCTCATTAAAGTAAGTTGCATTTTCTGCAGCGATGCGGAATCAACCGCGCATGATAAAATTAGACCCCTATCGCTATCTTGAACAACCTTTTGGCCAGCTGGCTGATCTCATCAATGCGCATGCCGTCAATCAACCCGACCGGATCGCGCTGGATGATGGTGAGGAAAAGCTGAGCTGGGCCGAGACCGCTGCTCAGGTGAACCGGATCGCCGCACAGTTGCAGGCGGATGGTCTGCAAAAGGGGCAGGCGGTTGCGATATTGGGAACGACCACGATCCGCTATGCGCTGGCCTATCTCGGCACGATTGTCGCAGGCGGCTGCGCGGCACCGCTGACCACATCGGCGACCCCGAAACAGCTTGCCAATATGGCCCGTGATAGCGGCGCGATGCATTTGTTCATCGATGGTGCAAAACGCACAGAGCTATTGGAAAGTGGCCTCGACCTGCCGCCGCTCCAACATATCATGATGGATACCGCGGTAGAGGATGCACCCTTGATGTTCGATTGGATGGCGGCAGAAGGCGCGACACCGACGGACCCCGGCACTGGGCCCAATGATCCTTATAATATCATCTATTCCAGCGGCACCACCGGCACGCCCAAAGGCATTGTCCACAGCCGTCAGATGCGCTGGTACCAGATGGCGGTCGGAGAGAATTCGGGTTACGGCAAGCTCGGACAGGTCTCGCTTTTTTCGACCCCGCTTTATTCCAACACCACGCTCGGTATCTTTGTAGCAACCATGGCCTATGGCGGCACTGCGGTGCTGATGCGGAAATTCGATTGCCAGCGTTGGCTGGAACTGGCGCAAAAACATCGCGCGACCCACACGATGCTGGTGCCGGTCCAATATCAACGACTGATGGATTTTGAAGGATTTGACGATTATGATCTGTCGACCTTCACCCATAAATATTGCACCAGCGCGCCGTTTTCGGCGGAATTGAAGGCCGAGGTTATCGCGCGCATGCCCGGCGGCCTGATCGAGATTTATTCGATGACCGAAGGCGGCGTCGTCTGCATTCTGCTCGCCCATGCCCATCCTGACAAATTGCACACCGTCGGCATCGCCTGGGCTGGCAGCGAGGTGATCACCGTCGATGAAGAACTGAAGCCATTGCCGCCCGGCGAAATGGGTGAACTGGTTGGACGGTCACAGACGATGATGTCCGGCTATCAGAACCAGCCGGAAAAGACGGCAGAAGCCAGCTGGTATGACGAGAATGGCGACCGCTGGCAGCGGATGGGCGATATCGGCCGGGTCGATAAAGATGGTTTCATCACGCTGATGGGCCGGTCGAAGGACATGATCATCTCGGGTGGCTTCAATATCTATCCCCGTGATCTGGAAGAAGCGCTGATGGAGCAGCCGGGCGTGACCGATGCTGCGGTTATCGGGATTGAATCCCGGCAATGGGGCGAAACGCCGCTCGGTTTCGTGGTCGCTGAACCTGGTGTTGTGCTGGATCTCGACGCATTGAAAACCGCGACCAATGACGGTCTTGGCAAGACACAGCGTCTGTCCGAACTGCGCCTGATTGACGAACTGCCGCGCAGCCATATTGGCAAGATTTTGAAGACCGAATTGCGGGATATGATAGAAGCGGAATAAGGTAGCCAGGCTTTGCATTGATGGCCGCCCACTAATTTCGCAAAGACCGTCACAAGATATAGACTCTCTGCGCGCGCGCCATTAAGCGCATCCCATGTCCATTGCTCATGAAGAAACCATATTGATTGTCGATTTCGGCTCTCAGGTCACGCAGCTTATCGCCCGCCGGGTGCGCGAGGCGGGGGTCTATTCGGAAATTGCTCCGTTCAACAGCGCGGAAGAGGCCTTTCACCGGCTGAAACCCAAAGGGATCATCCTGTCCGGATCGCCCGCCGGGGTTCCCGAAGAAGGCAGCCCGCGCGCGCCGGATGTGATTTTTGAAAGCGGCCTGCCGATCCTCGGTATCTGCTATGGCCAGCAGGTGATGACCCATCAGCTGGGCGGCACCGTTGAATCGGGTGACGGCGGTGAATTTGGCGGTGAATTCGGCCGCGCCATTATCGAGATTAGCGAGGAATGCGTTTTGTTCGACGGCCTGTGGAAGGTCGGCGAGCAGCATCAGGTATGGATGAGCCATGGCGACAAGGTTACCGAATTTGCACCCGGCTTCCGGATCGTTGCGACCACCGAAGGCGCGCCATTCGCGCTGATCGCCGACGACGAGCGCCGCTATTATGGCACACAATTCCACCCCGAGGTCGTGCACACGCCGGCTGGTGGGAAGATGATCGCCAATTTTGTGCGTCATGTCTGCGGTTGCGCCGGTGACTGGACGATGGCCGAATATAAAGACGCCAAAATTGCCGAAATCCGGGCCCAGGTTGGCGACAAGAAAGTCATTTGCGGTCTGTCCGGCGGCGTCGACAGTTCGGTGGCGGCGATTCTGATCCATGAAGCGATCGGCGACCAGCTGACTTGCGTCTTTGTCGATCATGGTCTGCTGCGCATGAACGAACGCGAGCAGGTCGAGACCTTGTTTCGTGACCATTATAATATTCCGCTGGTCGTGGTGGACGCTGAAGAGCGTTTTATGACTGGTCTTGCCGGACAGACGGACCCGGAAAAGAAACGCAAATTTATCGGCGGCGAATTTATCGAAGTCTTTGACGAAGAATCCGCCGGCGTCGGTGGCGCTGACTTCCTCGCGCAGGGCACGCTCTATCCCGATGTGATCGAAAGCGTCAGCTTTACCGGTGGACCTAGTGTCACGATCAAATCGCACCATAATGTCGGTGGCCTGCCCGAGCGGATGAATATGAAACTGGTCGAGCCTTTGCGCGAATTGTTCAAGGATGAAGTCCGCGATCTCGGGCGCGAGCTGGGCCTGAACGATCAATTCGTCGATCGCCATCCTTTCCCCGGCCCGGGCCTTGCGATCCGCATCCCCGGCGAAGTGACCAAGGAACGCTGCGACATTTTGCGCAAGGCGGATGCCATCTATCTCGAGGAAATCCGGAACGCCGGACTTTATGACGCGATCTGGCAGGCCTTTGCCGTGCTGCTTCCGGTCAAGACCGTCGGCGTGATGGGCGACAGCCGCACCTATGACAATGTCTGCGGCCTGCGCGCCGTGACCAGCACCGACGGCATGACCGCCGACGTCTACCCCTTCGACGCCAGCTTCCTGACCCGCGTATCGACGCGGATCGTCAACGAAGTAAAGGGGATCAACCGGGTGGTTTACGATTATACCAGCAAGCCGCCGGGGACTATTGAGTGGGAATGAGGCGGTCCTTGGACAGGCTCAGGACGAACGGGTTTCTTAGCCGTGCGATTCTGGCTGAATCACTGATCGCTTCGTAGCCGACTGAGTCCAACTGCATTTACCTGTTCCGGCCAACCACATCTCTCCGTTCGTCCTGAGCTTGTCGAAGGACGAGTGCGCGCTATCGTGCGTCGATGGCATTCTGGACTTACATGCTGAAATGTGCGGATGGGCATTATTATGTCGGGCATAGCGACAATCTTGACGTGCGCGTCGCTGCTCATCAGTCCGGAGCTATCGGTGGATATACGCACAGCCGCCGTCCGGTGGAACTGGTGTGGAGCGAAACATTCGGGACGCGCGAAGAAGCCCTGGCTGCCGAGCGCCAGATCAAGGGTTGGTCACGGGCGAAAAAGCAGGCTTTGATTGCGGGGGACTGGGATTTGATATCCGTGTTGGCGCGGAGTCGGTCGCGGGGATAGATTGTGCGAATTCATGCTTCAACAGGCTCAGCACGAACGGCGTTTTGCGGCGATACGCTTTGACTCTTGAGGCCATCAACCCTCTTCCGTTCGTCCTGAGCTTGTCGAAGGATGGGTGCGCACCATGCCAACCCGGTCTCGAGCTTGCGAATCCGGGACTGGTTTCCAGACCAAGTGCCGGGCTCAGATGGTAACTGCCTCGGTCCTTCGACAAGCTCAGGACGAACGGGCTTTTTGCGTTTCGGTCTCGCTGCCACGGAAAAGGCCGGTCGACCGGCGCCAATCGTCATCAGTCGGCTATGATGCGGGCAGTTGTTGACCACCCGCCACCGCCATACTAGACCTGAATTTAATCAAACAATTAAATTCAGGAGAGACCCGCCATGAAAGCCATCCAACTCCACGCGCCTGCATCGCTCGACAATCTCAAGCTGGTCGACCTACCCAATCCGGCGGCGCCTGGTCCCGGTGAAATCGCGGTGCGGCTGCGGGCGTCCAGTCTCAACTATCATGACTATGCGGTGGTCAAGGGGATGATCCCGACGGTCGACAACCGTATTCCGATGTCCGATGGCGCGGGCGAGGTTACCGCAATCGGTGAAGGCGTCAGTGAATTTGCGGTGGGCGATATGGTGGTTTCGACCTTTTTCCCAGACTGGATTGACGGGACGCCGCCCGAAGGCGGGTTTCAGCGTGTCCCGGGTGACGGCATTGATGGATATGCGGTTGAACAGGTCGTTGGCGCAGCCACGTCATGGACCAAGGCACCCGCAGGCTATAGCGCTGCGGAAGCCGCGACCCTGACCTGCGCGGGGCTTACCGCTTGGCGCGCGCTTTTTGTCGATGGCACGGTGAAGCCGGGCGATACGGTGCTGGTGCAGGGCACCGGCGGTGTTTCCATCTTCGCGCTACAATTTGCGAAGGCGGCCGGTGCGACGGTGATCGCGACGTCGTCATCCAATGAAAAGCTGGAGCGGCTGAAAGCGCTCGGGGCTGATCATCTGATCAACTATAAGGAAGTCGAAGCCTGGGGTCCCAAGGTGCTCGAACTGGCCGGCGGCAAAGGCGTCGATTGCGTGGTGGAAATCGGCGGACCGGGCACGCTCGACCAGTCGATGATGGCGACGCGGATCGGCGGACATATCGCCCTGATCGGCGTGCTTACCGGTTTCGCCGGACCGGTGCAGACTGCGATGTTAATGGCGAAAAATCTGCGCGTGCAGGGCCTGACCGTGGGCAGCCGGGCGCAGCAGCAGGATATGATTGCCGCGATCGAAGCCAATGGGCTGAAACCCGTGCTCGACAAATCCTTCCCACTGGCCGATCTGGGGGATGCATTCCGGCATCAGGAATCGGGTCAGCATTTCGGCAAGATCATCGTCGATATCTAAAACGCCCTCGCGGTTGAAAGGAAGCAATATGATCAAGGGAAGTTGTCTGTGCGGATCGGTTACCTATGAAGCGGATTGCGACAATGGGCCGATCATCCATTGTCATTGCCAGACCTGTCGCAAGGCGCATAGCGCGGCTTTTTCGACCGTCATGCCGATCGCGCATGATGCTTTCCGATGGACCAGCGGCGAAGATGTTCTGAACCGTTTCGAATCCTCGCCGGGAAAGAATCGCTATTTCTGCACCAACTGCGGATCGCAGCTGATCGCCGAGCGACTGGCGGCCAAGATGGTGCTGCTCAGGATAGGCTGTGTGGATACGGAGATTACCGACCGGCCTGACGCCCATATCTGGCGGTCCGATGGCGCGCCATGGTATGACCCGGACCATGAAATCCGCCAATTGGCGGAAGGCTATGTCAGGGCCTAGCGCCGCGATCAGGATGCAGATTTCTACTGCCAGTGAGGCCGACATGGGACAGGTCATCGCGCTTTGGGAGGCGTGTGAACTGACGCGCCCATGGAATGATCCGGTGGCGGATTATCGTCTGGCTTTGGCGAATGAGACATCGGCGATATTGCTGGCGCGCGCAGATGGCGATCTGGTCGCCAGCGTCCTGACCGGTTTCGACGGTCATCGCGGTTGGGTCTATTATCTGGCGGTTGATCCCGGTCATCAGAAACAGGGTCTGGGCACAAAAATGATGGAAGCGGCAGAGCAATGGCTGCGCGAGCGTGATGCGCCCAAAATCCAGTTGATGGTGCGGGATGACAATGATCGGGCTATCGGCTTTTACAAAGCGCTGAGATATGATGTACAACCGGTGATGACGATTGGAAAAAAATTGGGTCCGGAAAGCAGCTGAACGATGGAACAACTAGCCGATGATATCTGGGTTGCCGAAGGCGATATTGTCGATTTTCACGGTTTTCCTTATCCGACCCGCTGCGTCATTGTTCGGCTTCCCAGTGGCGATCTATGGTGCTGGTCGCCGATTGCGCTGACGCCGGAACTAAAATCCGCAATTGATCAGATTGGTCGGCCCAAACATCTGGTCAGCCCCAATAAAATCCACCATCTCTATCTGCAGGATTGGCAAGCGGCATGGCCGGACGCAAAGCTATGGGGGCCCGCTTCAACGATAAAAAAACGCTCCGATCTGGCCTTTGAAGCACCGTTGACCGATGAACCGCCCGCCGCCTGGGAGGGGGCTATGGATCAAATCTGGTTCACAGGATCGCCGGTGATGGACGAAATGGTGTTTTTCCATCGGGCATCGCAAACCGCAATCCTCTGTGACTTGTCTGAAAATTTCAGCGACGCTTTTATCGCGAAACATTGGAAAGGCTGGAAGCGTTGGATCGCCAAGCCATGGGGTATTACCGAGGGGAAGGGCTATGCTCCACTTGAATGGCGGCTTTCCTTTGTCCGACGCAAAGCCACGCGGGCGGCGCGGGATCAGCTGCTCGATTGGAATCCGGAGCGGGTGATAATGGCCCATGGCGAAATACAACGCGCCCATGGACAGGCCTTTATAAAACAGGCTTTTGCCTGGCTCGATTGAACGCCTCGGTGTCAAGCGACATGCAATTGCCTCTTGCGCGAAAGACAATTCTGATTAAGCCTCTGTGGCAAATGTAAGGATGATCATCATCGTCCGATGCGCTGCACAAGAACAGGACCAAGCCCATGAGCAACGAAACCAAAATGTACGGCATATCCAATTGCGACACCATCAAGAAGGCGCGCAACTGGATGGAGAAAAACGGCATCAACTATGTGTTCCATGATTATAAAAAATCCGGAATCACACGGGAAAAGCTGGAAATGTGGGTGATGCAAGTTGGCTGGGAAACATTGGTCAAC
Source organism: Parasphingorhabdus sp. (assembly GCF_039939955.1). Lineage (GTDB taxonomy): Bacteria > Pseudomonadota > Alphaproteobacteria > Sphingomonadales > Sphingomonadaceae > Parasphingorhabdus. The sequence continues at coordinate 80,013 of NZ_JBDVHS010000005.1, forward strand.
AAGCGCGGCACCACCTTTCGCAAACTGCCTGACATGGTGAAAGAAAATATCGGCGACGATACAGCGGTGATGGTGATGATGGAAAATCCCAGCATGATCAAACGGCCGGTGCTGGAGCATGGCGAAGAGCTTGTCGTCGGCTTCAAGGCTTCGGACTATGAAGCAGCAGGGCTGACTGCGCGCAACAGTTGATGATCACAGCACGGTGGAATGGCGCGGTGATTGCGGAGAGCGACCAGACAGTGGTGGTCGAAGGCAATCATTATTTCCCGCGTGATGCCATCTGGTCGAAATATCTGATGCATAGCGACACGACCAGCCACTGTCCGTGGAAAGGCGATGCCTCTTACCATAGCCTAATCGTGGCGGGCGAGGTCAACGAAGATGCGGCCTGGTATTATCCCACGCCGAAGGAAGCTGCGGCGGAAATTGCCGGAAAGATCGCCTTTTGGAAAGGCGTCGAGGTGCAATGACGATGCGCGGCACCGTTGCTTTGTCTGCGCTATTGGCGCTGGTGCTGGCCGGATGCGGAGTAGAAGCCGAACAAGCCGGAGAAGCGGATATGAAGATAGCCTCATTGACAGGCCAAGCCCCGATCATCATCGCCCATCGCGGTGCCAGCGGAGAGCGGCCGGAACATACGCTTGCCGCCTATGAACTGGCCATTGAACAAGGCGCGGATTATATCGAGCCGGATCTGGTGCTGACCAAAGACGGCGTGCTGGTCGCGCGGCACGAAAATGCCATCGCCGATACCACTGATGTTGCCGACCGGCCGGAATTTGCTGATCGCAAGACGATCAAGACGATTGACGGACAGCAACATGAAGGCTGGTTCACCGAAGATTTCACTCTTGCCGAGCTAAAAACGCTCCGCGCCAAAGAACGCCTGCCGGAGTTGCGAGCAGCCAATATGCAATATGACGGCCGGTTCGAAGTGCCGACCTTCGAAGAAATCCTGCAACTGCTGGAACGTCACGAAAAGAAAAGCGGCAAGCGGGTGGGTGTCTATCCCGAGACCAAACATCCGTCCTATTTCGCATCCATTGGCCTAGCCCATGAAGAACCGCTTTTGGCTTTGCTGACTCAATATGGCTTTGATGGCGCGGACGACCCGATATTCATTCAGTCTTTTGAGGTTGGCAATTTACAAGCGCTTGCCAAGAAAACGGACGTCCGCTTGGTGCAGCTGGTGGCCAGCGCTGGAGGGCCGCCGGATCGTGAAGGACAGAGCTTCGCATCAATGCTGACCCCGGATGGCCTCACGGAAATTGCATCCTATGCCGATGGCATCGGTCCATCCAAGGATCTGGTGATTGACCGGAATGCCATTGGCCAACTGGCCAAGCCAAGCGGACTGGTGGAAGCAGCGCATAAGGCCGGTCTGCTCGTGCATCCATGGACCTTCCGCGTGGAAAACTACTTTCTGCCCACGGATTTCAAAAGCGGCGTTGATCCGCGCGATCCGGGCGATCTGCAAGGCGAAGTTCGTGCTTTCATCGCCGCCGGTGTCGACGGCTTATTCAGCGATAACCCGGCTCAGGCGGTATCGGCTTCCGAATAGTGGCGGCGGGTGGTCACGACGTAGATCATTATTGCAACGGCCATCAACGCAGCACCCAGAATGAAAGGCGCGCCGGGGAAATAGAAGCCCTCCTTGTCCGCATAGGCCCCGAAGACGCCGGTCATCATCACCGGCCCGATGATCGAGGTCAGGCTGATCGTGCTGGCAATCGATCCTTGTAATTCGCCCTGGGCATCCTCGCTGATCCGGCTACTCATCATCTGCTGCATCGCCGGAAAGGCGAACCCGCTGGCCGCGCCGATGATGATGCCAAGAAACACAAACCAGTCATTCGGCGCGAAGGCGAAGATCAGATAGGCGGGTATCCCGAACAGCAAGCCGAACTGGCCAGCGCGCCTTTCTCCGATCTTTTTTATCAGCGGGCCGGTCAATATGCCCTGTACCAGCGCCAGCAATATGCCGAACAGGGCGACGCTCAACCCGATTTTCAATATGCTCCAGTCGAACCGTTCGATCAGCCAATAGGCCCAAACCGCAATCTGCGCCTGCGCCGCCAGCTGGAGTACGAATATGGTCGAGAGGAAGCCGAGTACGAGCGGCGTTCTGCTCATCTGGAGGATGCTGCCCATCGGATTGGCTCGCGCGATAGAGAACCGCCGGCGCTTCTCTTTCGGCAATGTTTCCTGCAGGATTATCAGGCCGACGGCCGTCCCGGCCAGCGCCAGAATCGATGCGGCGATAAACGGTAGCCGTTCGCCATATTCGCCGAGCAGACCGCCGATGCCGGGGCCAAGGACAAAGCCCATCGCGCCGGCCCCGCCCAAGATCCCAAAATATTTGCCGCGCTCCGCGGGCGATGTCACGTCGGCAACGCAGCTATTGGCCGCAGCCCAGCTCGCGCCCATGATCCCCGACACTATCCGGCCGATGAACAGCCAGGCCAATGTCGGCGCCCAGGCCATGATTGCATAGTCCAGCCCGAGCAGAAACAGCGTGACCAGCAACACCGGCCGCCGTCCGAACCGGTCGCTCAGGCCGCCAATGACCGGGGCGAAGAGAAATTGCATCATTGCATAGGCGAACAGCAGCCAGCCGCCGATCTCGGCGGCGCGATCGACCGTGGTGCCGGTGATCCCCTCGATCAGCGAAGGCATGACGGGCAGGATTAGACCAATCCCCATCATGTCGATAAATACGATGAAGGCGACAAACAGCAAAATGGACTCTGGCTTACGGGCCACAGGCATGAATAATTCCAATGATTTGGAGGTCAGATTTTGGTGAGTCGCGAGACGAATCAAGTGTGCCGCAAATAATTTTGCAAGGCAATGGATATTCGCGGCAACAGTATACTGGCCTTATCCACGAAGTGAGGCTAAACATGCCCTATGTCTACGACCTTCAAGCTTGATACGTCCACCAGCCGCGCCACGCCGCGGCCGCAGCCGATGCGGCGTCTGTCCGTGCCGAAAATCCAGGGTCGCAAGGTCGACGGGGTGACGGCGGAACCGGTGGTGATGCTGACCGCCTATACCGCTCGGTCGGCCCAATTGCTGGATTCCCATTGCGATATGCTGCTGGTCGGAGATTCTCTGGCGCAGGTGATTTACGGACTGGATTCGACCATTCCGGTCACGCTCGACATGATGTGCAATCATGGCGCGGCGGTGGTCCGGGGGAGCTATCACAGCGTTGTCGTCGTCGACATGCCCTTTGGTTCTTATGAAGCATCGCCGGAAAAGGCTTATGAAAGCGCGGCCCATATTTTGAAAGAAACCGGTGCTGCCGCGGTCAAGCTTGAGGGCGGAGAAGTGATGGCCGAAACGGTTGCTTTTCTCGTCCAACGGGGCATTCCGGTGGTTGGCCATGTCGGTCTGACGCCGCAAGCCATCAATGTGCTTGGCGGCTATGCGGCGCGTGGGCGCGATGATGCAGAAGCAAAAAAAATTGTGGGAGATGCGGTCGCGCTGGACAAGGCAGGGGCCTTTGCAATCGTGTTGGAAGGCGTTCTGGAACCGATTGCGATTGAGGCGACCAAGGCGGTGGATGCGATCACTATTGGCATCGGCGCATCGGCGCAATGTGACGGCCAGGTGCTGGTCACTGAGGACATGCTGGGCATGTTCGACCGCACCGCCCGTTTCGTAAAACGCTATCATAATATTTCCGAACAAATCGATCAGGCGGCCGAACAATATGCCGCAGAGGTCCGGGAACGCAGCTTCCCGGGACCAGACCAACTCTATCAACCGAAGAAATAGCGATTTTCTTACTTTCTATCCTGTCTCCGTTCAGCCTGTAGAAATGGTCAATAGACTTTTACTTTTGCTATTCCGGACGCTAAAGGACAGCCGATTGCAAAAGGCCTTCGTCTGACTGACGATTACCGTACGCAAAACAGATTTGAGGAAGCCACATTGGCCAAAGACGAAGATAAAGCACCAGAAGAGAAACCAGACCGCAAGGAGGAAGTATTCCTGCGCGAAGTGGATGAGGCGGTGCGTGAGGATCAGCTGAAGAATTTCGTTACCCAATATGGGCTTTGGCTTGCGGCAGCTTTGGTCATCGGACTGGGGTCGCTGGCAGGCTGGATATTCTACCAGAATAGCCAGGATGAAGATTCCGGTATTCGCAGCGAGGAATATGTCGCGGTGGTCGACAGCATCCGTCAGAATAATCTCGACGGTGCCGCGACAGCGTTGGAGCCGTTGATGGAGGCCGAGCAAGTTGGTTATCGGGCAGCAGCCCAATTGTTGTCGGCCAATATCGCTCTTGAAAAAGATGATCCGAAAAAAGCGATCGAAGGCTATGCCAAGGTTGCTGCGGATGACAGTCTGCCACAGCCGTTTCGTGATCTCGCGCTGATCCGCCAGACCGCTGCTGAATTTGACTCACTCGAACCCCAGCAAGTGGTCGACCGATTGAAACCGCTTGCGGTGCCCGGCAATGCTTGGTTCGGTAGCGCTGGCGAATTGGTCGCTTTATCCTATTTGAACTTGGATAAATCTGATCTGGCAGGGCCATTATTTGCCCAGCTGGCAAAGGACGATAGCGTTCCATCCACGATCCGGTCGCGTGCTTTGCAAATGGCGGGTGTCGAAGGCGTCGACGCTGTGGAAGCGGATGGTGATGATAATAATGCTGCACCCGATGAGGCAGTTGAGGGAGAAGCGAAGGAATGATTTCCGGTAAGAAACTGATCGGTGGCCTATTGGCTCTGTCCTTGTTGTCCGGTTGCGGCATGTTGGGCGGCGGCGATGGTGATGATAAGAAAAACACACCGACGCTCGGTAAGCGTACTCCGATATTAAGCGGCGAGAGCGGCGCTGAGGTTGATCCTGCGCTGGCTTCGATTGCGGTGATCCTGCCCAGCCCGGTGGCCAATAGCGATTGGGCTCAATCTGGCGGCAATGCCAGCAAGTCGATTGGCCATGTCGCACTGGACGGCAGTCTTGATCGCGTTTGGACGGCGTCGATCAGTGGTACCAACAAGCGCGAACGGCTGGCGGCGGCACCTGTTGTGTCCGGCGGACGGCTCTTTGTCACGGACACGGAAGCGACGGTTCACGCCTTTGATGCGGCGACAGGGTCGAAAATCTGGTCCACGCAGATTGAAGTCAAAGGCGATGGAGCATCGTCACGTTTTGGTGGCGGTGCCAGCGTGTTTGACAATATTGTCTATGCAACCAACGGCGTTGGTGATGTTGTAGCGCTTAACGCTGCGGATGGCAGCCAGATATGGAAAGTGCGCCCGGCTGGACCGTTGCGCGGGGCCCCGACCATTTCCAATGGTAACGTCTATGTGATGACGCAGGATAACCAAATCTATGCGCTCAATATGGTGGACGGCTCGGTACAATGGAATGAAGCCGGCACAGTCGGTCTGGCCGGGATTTTCGGTGTAGCCGCTCCTGCAGCAGGACAGGGCACGGTGGTCGCTGGCTATTCTTCAGGCGAGCTGACGGCTTATCGCTATGAAAATGGTCGGAATCTCTGGAATGATGCGCTTGCGCGGACCAGCATTTCTACTTCCGTCTCGACGCTTTCCGATATTGACGCCGATCCGGTGATTGATCGCGGTCGTGTTTTTGCGCTCGGGCAGGGTGGTCGTATGGCGGCCTATGAACTGGTGACCGGTCAGCGGATTTGGGAATTGAATATTGCGGGCATCGCCACGCCGGTTGTTGCCGGCGAGTGGGTGTTTGTGCTGACCGATGATGCGAAGCTGCTCTGCATCGCGCGGCCCAATGGCAAGGTTCGTTGGATGAGCCAGCTCGCGGCGTTCAAGAATGAAAAGAAAAAGAAAAACCCGATCAACTGGACGGGACCAATTTTGGCAGGAAATCGTCTGATTGTTGCCAGCACGGAAGGTGATGTCGTGTCGATCTCACCGGGTGAAGGTTCGAGCCAGACCTTGTTCGAGTTGAATGATGCCGTATCGCTGCCGCCGGTTGCTGCAGGTGGCATGCTCTATATTCTCGACGACAGCGGCCGGATTTCCGCGTTCCGCTGAGGATCAGAAAAGAAGGATAGGGACCGGCTTTATGCTGCCCAATATCGCAATTATCGGTCGACCAAATGTCGGCAAATCCACGCTGTTCAACCGTCTGGTTGGCAAGAAGCTGGCGCTCGTCGATGATCGCCCAGGGGTTACCCGTGACCGCCGAGAGGGGGCCGCTAATCTGCTGGGGCTCGAATTTAACGTCATTGATACGGCGGGCTATGAAGATGAAGACGCGAAAAGCCTGCCTGGACGGATGCGCAAGCAGACGGAATTGGCGGTTGCCGGTGCCGAACTGGCGATATTCGTGATCGATGGCCGTGCAGGCCTGACTCCGCTCGACGAAGAGATCGCCCGTTGGCTGAGAAGCTCGAGAACGCCGGTTGTTTTGCTGGTGAACAAGGCTGAGGGCCGGGCGGCGGAATCTGGGATATTGGAAAGCTATTCACTAGGCTTTGGTGACCCCATTCCGTTTAGCGCGGAACATGGAGATGGCGTCGCTGACCTATTTCAAGCGATCCAGCCTTATGTCGAGAATTTCAAGGCGGCTGCATTTGAGGAGCCTACCGACGAATCCGCACCGTTGAAGCTGGCCATCGTTGGTCGCCCCAACGCCGGAAAATCGACGCTGATCAACAAGATGCTCGATGAAGACCGGATGATCACCGGTCCTGAGGCTGGCATAACCCGCGACAGTATCACTGTGGACTGGAACTGGCATGACGATGCGCTGAGCGAGGATGAAAAACTCGACGGTATCGCGCCCGACCGACAGGTGCGTTTGATCGATACTGCCGGTATGCGCAAGCGCGCCAAGGTCAATGACAAGCTGGAGAAGCTGGCCGTGGCCGATGCCCGGCACGCAGTGGATTTTGCCGAAGTTGTAGTGCTTTTGCTGGATGCCACCAAAGGCCTGGAGGCGCAGGATCTGCGTATCGCAGACCATGCGATTCAGGAAGGCCGCTGTCTGGTAATCGGGATCAACAAATGGGACGTGGCAGAGGGGCCGAGCAAATTGTTCAACGGTATCCGTGCGGCGCTCGACGACGGGCTGGCGCAGGTGCGTGACGTACCGCTGGTTGCGGTGTCCGCCTTTACCGGCAAGGGCATAGACCAGCTGATGAAGGCAGCATTTCAAGCGCGTCGGACATGGTCGCAGCGGGTCGCAACCGGGAAGCTCAACCGCTGGTTCGAAGATGCGATATCGGAAAACCCACCACCGGCACCTGGCGGGAAGCGGATCAAATTACGCTATATTACGCAAGCCAAGACACGTCCGCCTTCTTTTGTGATTTTCGGTACCCGGGTCGATGATCTGCCCGAGAGCTATCGTCGCTATTTGATCAATGGTATTCGTCGGGAACTTGGCTTTGGCGGTGTACCGGTGCGTCTGATCATCCGTGCCCCAAAAAATCCTTACCACGAAAAAGACTGATTCTTCTGTAATATAGCGAAACCGGTGCAGGTGGTGGTTAATTATATTTGAACCGGTAACAAAGTTTTTACCGGTTTTGGCCTAGACTCCCTGTCAGAAACGCATTTTTGCTTTTTGTCTGGAGTATGTGGTGACGCCATTGGACAATAATTTGATCGATTGGACGGTTTGCAACGCAACGCGTGCGGCGCTCGGTGCGAATTTCATCCGGATTCTCGGTTATTTTCGTGAAGATGGCACTCAATCGGTCCGCAAGATCGAGGAAGCCATGCGCGTGAAGGATCCGGCACCTATGGTACTTGCGGCGCACACGCTAAAAGGGGAAGCGCTGCAATTTGGTGCTCTGCAACTGAGCGATACGGCGGAAACGATCGAAACCACCGCCCGCGCCTGCGTCGAACATCATGAGACGCCCGACGAGGTGCTTGAACTGGTGGTCGCGCTACGCCCCATGTTTGAAGAAACGCTGGCGATATTGGAAAAAAATTCCAGCCCGGTGGTGCAGCGTCAACCCCAGCAATTCGGCCGTCGTTTCGGCTGAAACAGCCTGATTAGGCTATTCGACCGATTTCGATTGCAGCTGGATATAATTTTCAATTCCCATCCGCTCGATCAGGTCAAATTGCTGTTCCAGTGAATCCACATGCTCTTCTTCGCTTTCCAGGATTTCGGCGAATAGATCGCGGCTGACATAGTCGCGCACGCTTTCGCAATGCTGGATCGCATCCTTGAGCATCGGTAAGGCTTCATGCTCCAGTTCGAGATCGGCCTTGAGTATCTCTTCGACCGTCTCACCGATCTTCAGTCGGCCCAGCAACTGGAAATTGGGCAGGCCGTCGAGGAAGAAAATCCGCTCGGCCAGCTTGTCCGCATGTTTCATTTCATCGATCGACTCATGCCGCTCGAATTCCGCCAGTTTCGTCACGCCCCAATTGTCGAGCATGCGATAGTGCAGCCAATATTGGTTGATTGCGGTGAGTTCGTTTTTTAGCGCTTCGTTGAGAAACTCGATGACTTTTGTATCACCCTTCATGGCAGAGTCCTTCCCGTCTGTCAGTGGATCAGTTGGGGAAGTCTATACAGCATCGGGCCACCAAGCGAAAGAGCGGCTTGTGTAAAAAACACAATTATTTCAATGCTTTGCTAACGAGAATGCTAAGCGGTCGCAACTTCGGATTTAATAATCTGTTGTGCAAATGCGAGGCATTGTCCGCATTTCGGTTTGCGACCAAGCTGCGCATAGACCTCGCCGGGGCGGTCAGCCCCGCTGCGCACGGCAGCTCTCAGGTCTTTTTCCTTTATCGCATTACAGACACAAACAACCATTTGGGCTCCTCACGCGACTCGTATACCGCTAATGAGAATAGATCGCAATAGCAAACAGCAGTGGTGACGAGACTATTTTGCGATTGTCATTTTTTGCACTTCGCCGCGTGCCAGACTCCGCCACAGCCATTCGAGCGGCCCATAGCGAAAGCGCATCAGCCATGGCTGTGACCAGAAGAGCATAAGCGCCCAAGTTGCGGATACGATCAGGGTTAGTTCGGTGCGGCCGACAGACCCATATAGGCCGAGGCCCCAGCCATAGAATAGGAACGTCATCAGAATGCTGGTTCCCAGATAGTTGGAGAAGGCTACTCTACCCGCTGCGGCGACGCGCCGCAAAATCGGATGGTTGGCAAAATGCTGAATGACGAGAATCAACAAGGCCAAATATCCGACGGTCATGAGCAATCGCGACGGCATGGCCCACGCCATGACAGCGTTCAAGGTGATCAACATGTCGAAATCGCTGGAGAGGATCCATAGGCCGAGGGGGATCAGAAGGGCCAGGCCGACAGCGAGCGTTTTGATCGCCAGTTTCTGATATTCTTTCGTGCCCCATTCGCCGGTTAGAAACCCGTTTTTATACAGGGCCATGCCGAACATCATGAACGGCAGGGTTTCCATGCCATTTGCTAGAACCAGAATAATCGGGGTGAACCAATTCTCGCTGAATTGGTGTTTCAGAATATCGAAATAGCCTGATAGATATAGCGCAATCTCGGCGGAAACAGCTGCGGCACCCGGCGCGATTTCGTTCATCGTTTCTTGATATTCCAACGCCATGTCGGAAGCGGGACCTGCGGCGGCGGCTGCATATTGCAAATAGAACAGGCTGCCAGTGAACAGCGCATAGCCTAGGAAACCTGTTGCGTAGATGATCAGGCCCCAGCGGACCAATTTTGCAGGCTCCCAGTCGCGCATCCTAAAGGCGACGCAGCCGATCACCGCGTAGAGAAACAAAATATCTCCCCACCAGATGAAGAAGAAATGGATCAGGCCGAAAACCGCCAGCCAGAACATTCTGGAATAATGTGTTTTTGCCGGGCTTTCGCCTTTGGCGGCGGCGCGATCACAAATCAGGATGAGGCTCGCACCGAAGAGAAATGTGAAAAGCCCGCGCATTTTGCCGTCGACAAATAGGAAGGAGAGGAACCAGGTCACGATGTCCGGCGTATCGGTTCCGCCATATATCGCAGGATTGATATAGGCCATTTCGGGCATTGAAAATCCGATGATATTCATCGCCAATATGCCCATCACTGCGAAGCCGCGCAGCGCGTCGAGTTCCAAATAGCGTTGTGACGCACTCATTCCGTAGCTCCTACTGTATTATTATGATACTACAGCCACGTTGAAATCTGGTCCAGCGGTTTCTTGATCATCGCATGAACCGGTATCGTGGCGTCCGGTGCGGGCTTCCCAACCACGAGTACCATCATCGGTTTCTCGTTGGCCGGGCGTTCACAGACCTGGTTGAGGAACTTCATCGGATTGGGCGTGTGGGTCAGCGTCGCAAGACCGGAATCATGCAGTGCGGTGATCAGCATACCGGTGGCAATGCCGACGCTTTCGTTGACATAATAATTCTGCTTCATCTCGCCGGGGTTCATGCCGCCTTTGCGCTGACCGAAAATCACGATCAGATAGGGCGCGGTTTCCAGAAACGGTTTGTCAGCGTCGGTGCCCAGCGGCGCCAGCGCTTCTAGCCATTCTTCGCTGCCCTTGCTTTCGTAAAAGGCGCGCTCCTCTTCTTCGGCCGCGGCGCGGAGGGCCTTTTTCTTGTCTGCTGATTCGATCACGGCAAAATGCCAGGGCTGGTGATTGGCCCCATTGGGCGCGGTGCCAGCAGCGAGAATGGCATTTTCTATAACGGCCCGCGGGACTGGATCATCGGTAAAATAGCGGCAGGTCCGGCGGGTTTGGATGGCTTCGTAAAAGGCGCGAGATCGCGCAATGCGTTCTGCGTCGGTATAGTCCGGCAGTTCGGTATAGGGCAGGGTGTCATGCGGCTTCAAATTTCCATCTCCCGCGTTCAAAGTTAGTCAAAGTTAGGGCCAAGAAAGCCTTTCGACTGGCCCCGATAGCATAGCATGTGGATAGCGGAGTGACCTTTCGGAGGGAAGCGTCGATCCTCTATTGACATGGATGTTAGTAAGGGACATATAGGTCTTATGAAAATTGATCACAAATTCTCGGCGCCGCATGATTCGGATATGCCATTCATCCACCCGGATCGCCCGGTAGCCCGCTTTCGTCCCCTGAAAGCGCTCCATCATTTCCGCGAGCTGATCAAGGATAAGGAAGATACCGCACAGGTATTCCATATTTTTGAATCACTGCCGCGCCCGGGCTTTCGCAAGGATGCCAAAGCTTTTGTCGACAGTGCCAAGGGCAAGGCGTTGCTAGCGAGTGAGCCCCATCTGTCGGAATTGCTGGATGATCATGAACGCCTGCGCAAAATGCCAGAGGGTAGTCTTGCCCATGCATATTGCGACTTCATGGAAAAGGAAGGCTTGAGCGCCGCCGGATTGATCGCCGAATATGATCAGTTTAGTCCGCGTAAATATGGCGACTTGCTCGAATGGTATGGTTTCCGCCAGCGCGACACACATGATTTGCTGCACATTTTGACTGGCTATGGCCGTGATGCACTGGGCGAAGCCTGTGTGCTTGCGTTCACCTATGGCCAGAACCCGGCATTGGGCAATATCTTCATCGCCTATGCCGCCGGACTGAATATGAAGAAACAGTCCAAGATCAAGGTGCCGATATTCAAGGCAATCCGCGAGGCCCAGAAAATGGGCAAAGCCTGCCCGTCGATCAGCGAAGCAAATATTGCCGAACTGCTCGCCCAGCCGCTGGATGAGTTACGCGAACGGCTACATATCAAAACGCCGCAAGCTTATCTTGACGTTCATGCGCAGTTTCGCGCCGGGAATATCGATCCCTATGATTTGATGGGACAGGCTGCCTAGAATATCTGCAGGGCACAATCGCCGGCATCTATCGTTAGATGCCAGAGAAGCCCTAGACCAAGTGCCCGCCATTTCCATGACGGTATAGCCAGCATGGCTGCATAGATGGCCGCTGCCCAGCCCGTATGCAGGGGATGGAAACCAATGCTGCAACGGGTCGGATCAAAGACCGGGTCCGCAAGCAGATGGTCCATATCAATCGCATTGGCCGCGATCATGATCAGCCCAGCTTTCCACCAATGCGCGCGGAAGAATAGCCCGCCAATTGCAAACGGGACTAGGAAGTGTCCGCCATAGTGGAAAATAAATGGGAGGATTTCAGGCAACGTCCGTTCTCCCGACCATTTGCCAATCAGGAAAAGGCGAAGGCCTAGTCCTCCATCCAGTCGCGGAAGAAGCCTTCATGGGCTTCGCGCAGAGCGCTGACCGCAACAGGCTTTTCGTTCAGGACAAGCTGATCGCCTTTCACCTGGCCGATTTTTTCAAATGGTATTTTTGCGCGATCGAGATCATCTTCGTTGCGATAGGTGATGACATAGCGGCCCTGCGCTTCGCTGAAGGCAAAGGCGCTGGTCATCTTGTCGATTTCAGCGCCAAGATTTCCGGCCAAGGCCATTTCCGCCAAGGCAACGGCCAGACCGCCATCGCTAATATCGTGAACGGCGGTGACTTTGCCCTCTGCAATCAGATCGCGAATGACTTGGCCGGCCCAGAGTTCATCCTCGAGATTGACGACCGGTGGTGGTCCGTCCTTGCGTCCGTGAATTTCACGCAGCCATGTCGATTGGCCGAGCTCTTCATAGTGAAATCCGATGGTAGCGATAAAATCGCCTTCCTGTTTGAACCCGATGGTCATCATCTTATCGAGATCATCAATCAACCCGACCGCGCCAATCGCCGGTGTCGGGAGAATCGCATGGCTCACGCCATCGCCGCCGGTGGTTTCGTTATAAAGGCTGACATTGCCGGAGACGATGGGCATGTCGAGCGCTTTGCAGGCTTCGCCAATACCTTCGATCGTACCCACAAATTGCGCCATGATATGCGGCTTCTCGGGGTTACCAAAATTCATGCAATCGGTTGTTGCGAGCGGCTTTGCGCCGACCGCGCAGAGGTTGCGATAGGCTTCGGCAATGGCTTGTTTGCCGCCTTCAAATGGGTTCGCTTTGCAATAGCGCGGGGTACAGTCGGTGGTGATTGCAAGGCCTTTGTTGGTGCCATGCACACGGACGACAGCCGCATCGCCGCCAGAGCGTTGTGCCGTGTCAGCACCCACTTGGGAATCATATTGCTCCCAGATCCAGCGGCGCGAGGCGAGCGCCGGGCTGGCCATCATCTTCAACAAATCGGCGCCAATATCGGTGCTTTCGGCGATGTCGCCGAGCGGTTGGACATTCATATGCGCGGCATATTCTTCACGGGTCAGATGCGGGCGGTCATAAAGCGGCGCATCATCAGCAAGCGGGCCGAGCGGAATGTCGCAGACGGTTTCGCCTTTGTGGGTCAGGACCATCCGGCGCGTGTCGGTCACCTCGCCGATGACCGCAAAATCCAGTTCCCATTTGGTGAAGATGGCTTCGGCCATTTCTTCGCGACCGGGTTTCAGGACCATCAGCATGCGTTCCTGCGACTCGCTGAGCATCATTTCATATGCGGTCATCTCGGTTTCGCGGCAGGGCACCTTGTCCATATCGAGAATGATGCCGACTTCGCCATTGGTCGCCATTTCAACGCTGGAGCTGGTCAGACCCGCTGCGCCCATATCCTGAATAGCGACAATCGCATCGCTAGCCATCAACTCGAGGCAGGCTTCGATCAGCAGCTTTTCGGTGAACGGATCGCCAACCTGTACAGTTGGGCGCTTTTCATCGCTATCGTCGTCAAATTCGGCGCTCGCCATGGTCGCGCCGTGGATACCGTCACGGCCGGTCTTGGACCCGACATAGACAATCGGATTGCCGACGCCGCTGGCGGCTGAATAGAAAATCTTGTCCGCATCCGCCACGCCGACGGTCATCGCGTTGACGATGATATTGCCGTCATAGGCTGGATCGAAATTGGTCTCGCCGCCAACTGTCGGCACGCCCACGCAATTGCCATAGCCGCCGATGCCGGCAACGACGCCCTTGACCAAATGCTTCATCTTTGGATGGTCGGGCCGTCCGAAACGCAGCGCGTTGAGATTGGCCACGGGCCGTGCGCCCATGGTGAATACGTCACGCAAAATGCCCCCGACGCCGGTCGCTGCGCCTTGATAGGGTTCGATATAGCTGGGATGGTTGTGGCTCTCCATTTTGAAAATGGCAGCCATCTTTTGTCCATCTGGCCCGTCGCCGATATCGATCACGCCGGCATTTTCGCCAGGGCCGCAAATGACCTGCGGGCCGGTGGTCGGCAGTTTCTTCAGATGCAGGCGCGAGCTTTTGTAGGAACAATGTTCCGACCACATCACCGAAAAGATACCGAGTTCGGTGATATTCGGCTCTCGGCCGAGCGCGTTTAATATGCGCTGATATTCCTCCGCATTCAGTCCGTGCTCGCGCACGGTTTCGGTGGAAATCTGGGGCTCTGCAATCCGCGTGTCTGTGGTCATGCAGACCCTTTAACGAGGCGGGACAATTTCGCCTAGAGGGAATTGATGTTTCGTGTCGCTGCTTTAAGGATAGGCTCAAAGGAGAGACACCATGTCCAAGACTATCGAGCTTATTTTCGACTTCGTGAGCCCTAATGCCTATCTGATCTGGCAGCCGCTGAAAGCGCTTGCCGAGAAACATGGTGCGACGCTCGAAATTACCCCGGCCTTTCTCGGTGGCATGCACAAGTTGACCGGCAATGCGCCGCCGTTCGTCCGGGATGCTGAGGTGAAGGGTAAGAATGAATATGCAATGCTCGAACTCGGCCGTTTTGTGAAAAAACATGGTCTTAGCAAATTTAAGATGAACCCCCATTTTCCTTTCAACACGATCACGCTCTTGCGGATGTTGATTGCGCTGGAACCGGAGAAACGCGCAGGCTTTGTCGAGGCACTCTTGCCGGGCATTTGGGAGCAGGGTTTGGATGTGACCGATAGCGAAACGCTCGGTAAAATATTGCAGGATGGTGGTTTCGACGCAGCCGATCTTTTGGCACGGACCCAAGATCCGGCGATCAAACAAGCCTTGATCGATAATACCGAAAAAGTAGTTGAGCGGGGCGCTTTTGGCATTCCGACCATATATGTCGAAGGCGAGATGTATTTCGGCAAAGAACGTTTGGGGCAGATAGACGAACAGCTGTCCTCTTGAAATCACCCTGCAACGACATTTGTACCATCGATCGGCCTAGCGGCCTGTGTATCGGGTGCGGGCGTAATTTGTCCGAAATCGGGGAATGGGCATCCGCAACGGTTGATCGGCAGCAGGAAATCTTATCTCTGCTGCCGAAGAGAATGCAGGGTCTGACGACGAAATCGAAAAGGCTGAACCGTTAGGCCGCCGGAATTTTGACGAACCGGAGCACCAGATAGGCGGTTAGTGCGGCGGTCACGCCGGTCGCGAACGTCCCCCAGGCAATATCATAGAGACTGATTTTGGAAGACCAGACCTTTAGTACTGCTTGGCTGGTCAGGTCATAGGTCGCGTAAGCGATCCCTCCAAATAGCGCGCCGTTGAGCAGGGCTGTGGTCCATTGACCGCTGGCCAGCGCAGGCTTGATCCCGAACCAGACGATGCCGAATAAATAGATGGCATAGAAGAGCATCGCCGGTGCCTTGCGAAATTCATCGGCCATTATCTCGCCAATGACCGGCCGGTACAAGGTCCCCGCCATATTGCTGAGCCAGAGATAATCGAGAATGCCAAAGACGATGGCGGCGATGAAATAGGCGGCGATATATTGGGTCATATTTGTCTCTTTTCTGCTTTGCGGCTCACATCTGTTTTAACATTCGCGTCTTGCCAACGAGGGCAGCCACGATCGACGCAAAGGTGAAGGCAATAAGGGCGGTGATCATCATGTTGGTATCCGCGACTTCCGGTGCGGGTCCAAACCAGTTAGCCGCCTGAAAAACTGCCAGCAATATGACCAAAAGGACTAAGACAAATTTGGAGCTTGGGGCAATGGGACGGGTACGTGCCACGAAGAAGGCCAATGCGCCAAAGGTAAGCAACAGTTCGAGCGGCATCTCAATCAACGGGTAATCCCAGAGACCAAAGCCCAATTTGGGGGGTGACCCGGCAAGCGTCAGATCTGGCGCATGAACCAGCAAGTCGAGTAGCCAGTGGGATATCACCACAAGGCCGCCAATGATCGCGCCGGTTCTGTTGTGGGTGAACAGCCAAATCAGCAGCGCAAATCCTGCGGCCCAAATCGCGCTTCCCAGCAGGCTATGCGTATAAGGCATATGATAGAGATCCAACGGCACCATCTCAGTGATTCCTGGCGTGATGCGGAGCTTTTCTATGCCAGCCAGCGCGAGGCCGAAAAATCCGAAATCCAAAAGCTGTCCGGCCACAAATAGGGTTCCCAGTCCAGGCGCCTTGGGGTGGGTGGCTGCAACCATGGCGGGGGCGAAGTGACCGATGAACATGAATTCTTCTCCGTTGTTTTGGAAAGGCTACACTCCGTTGCGTAATAAGTGAAGCTGTGCTCTTGACCGCGCGGGAAAGCAGCGTCATTGAAATTGGCTATGAGCGAAATCAAAGAAGATCTTTCCACGCTGAATTTTGAAGATGCGCTGAAGCGCCTTGAAGATATCGTCCGCAAATTGGAAAGCGGCGATGTGCCGCTCGACCAATCGATTACGCTCTATAGCGAGGGTGAGAAGCTCCGCGGACTGTGCCAGCAACGGCTGGAAGCGGCGCAGGCCAAAATTGAAAAAATTACACTCGACCGCGATGGTAAACCGCAAGCCACTGCACCTTTTGACGCGGACTGAGCCGGTGGCGGCTAACAACAATTCTGATCTTTTGCGGGAAATGGGGCGAATTGCCACCGCTATCGATGGTCAGTTTGATGCGCTTTTGCAGGTCCCGGATGACGCCCGCCGGGAATTATACGAAGCGATGCGCCATGCCGCAATTGGCGGCGGTAAACGGCTGAGACCATTGTTGGTGATGTCGACCGCCGGATTGTTCAACGTCGATGAATCCTGTGCTATCCGCGCCGCCACGGCGGTAGAGGCCCTGCATGTCTATTCGCTGATCCATGACGACTTGCCTTGTATGGACGATGACGACCTGCGCCGGGGCAAGCCGACGACCCATATCGCATATGGCGAAGCAGCAGCGGTGCTGGCGGGCGATGCACTGCACGCCTTGGCCTTTGGATTGCTGACGGACGAGCGTACCCATAGCGATCCATTTGTACGCGCTGAAATGACGGCCTGTCTCGCCAAAGCTGCCGGTCCGGCTGGTATGGCGGGTGGTCAGATGATGGATCTGGTGGCAGAAAAATCGAAATTTGATCTGCAGACGGTGACCCGGCTTCAGCTGTTGAAAACCGGCGCATTGATTGCAGCCTGTGTTGAAATTGGCGCGATCATGGGCCGCGTGCCGAGCGATGGTCGCACGAGCCTTCGTGGATATGCCCATGACCTGGGTCTCGCATTCCAGATTGCTGACGACATATTGGATGTCGAAGGTGACGAGCAAATCGCCGGCAAGGCGCTGCATAAAGATGCCGAGGCCGGCAAAGAGACGTTTCTCAGTCTGATGGGGCTGGAGCGGGCAAAAGAGCAGGCCCAGATGCTGGTGGATCAAGCCAAATCACATTTGAAGGGCTATGGCGAAGAAGCGGATTTGCTTCGCGCTATTGCCGAATATACAATCGAAAGAGACCGCTGAGCGGAAGGAAAAATAATGAGAATCGGTATTTATCCGGGGACTTTTGACCCGATTACATTGGGGCATATGGATATTATCAAGCGCGGCATGTGTCTGGTCGACAAGCTGGTGATTGGCGTGACCACCAATCCTTCGAAATCGCCGATGTTTGCCGATGAAGAGCGACTGGCGATGGTGCGGCGGGAAACGGCCCACCTGGGCGACGGCGTCGAAGTTGTCGGCTTTAATATGCTGCTGATGAAATTTGCTGAAAAACAGGGTGCTAGCGTGATTGTGCGCGGACTGCGCGCTGTGGCCGACTTTGAATATGAATATCAGATGGCGGGCATGAACCAGCAATTGAATGGCGATATTGAAACGGTGTTTTTGATGGCCGATGTTTCGTTGCAGCCGATTGCCTCGCGTCTGGTGAAGGAAATCGCCATGTTCGGTGGCGAGATTCACAAATTTGTGACGCCGCCGGTGGCCGATGAAATCACCGACCGGGTCAAAAAAATCGGTCTCAAGGGCGATCAATAGCCATCGCGAGCAATTCATTGCAGTGAAAGGTAGAATCGTTCAAAGGCCTGTTAATTCTCCAATCCGCGATATCAAGCGAGTATGCCATGCTGCGTAAATTTTTTCTGACTGTCTCTGCCCTGCTTTTTGCTTCTGCTGCTGCATATGCACAGGAAGTAGAGGAGCAGGCGCCGGCGCCCGTATCCGTGCCGGCTGAAGAGAATATCCTACACCTCGATCTGTCCACCGGTGGCCGGGTGACGATCAGATTGTTTCCCGCCATGGCTCCCAATCATGTGGAACGGATCAAGACCTTGGCGCGGCAGGGTTTCTATGACGGTATCGTTTTCCACCGCGTGATCGAAGGTTTCATGGCGCAGACCGGTGATCCCACTGGCACCGGCACCGGCAGCTCCGAATTGCCGGACCTGAAAGCAGAATTTGGTTCCTTTCCGCATGTCCGAGGCGTAGTTTCGATGGCGCGGGCGGCGAGCGAAGATAGTGCGAATAGCCAGTTCTTCATTGTCTTTTACCCACGCTTTTCTTTGGACGGCAAATATACGGTCTTTGGCCGTGTGACCTCCGGCATGGAATATGTGGACATGATCCAGCGTGGCGAGCCACCCCTCAACCCCAGCCGGATATTGCAGGCATCGATTGCTGCCGACAATAAATCGCCTGTTTTGCCGGGGTCCCGCACGGTCGTTTCCGAAGCGCCCGTTTCGGTGAATGACCTGAACGCACCAATCCAGCCTTAGGCCGCTCTATGCGCGTTGATCTTTTCGACTTTGCGCTGCCGCAGGACCGAATCGCACTGCGCCCATCCGTTCCGCGCGATAGCGCGAAATTGCTGAAGGTCGACGGTAGCCGAATATCCGACCATATTGTCAGCGATTTGCCGCAACTGCTGGGCCCGCAGGATATATTGGTGTTCAACGATACCAAGGTCATTCCCGCGCAACTGCAAGGCAGGCGTGGGGAAGCCAAAATCGGTGCGACGCTCCACAAAAGGGTGGATTTGCGACGCTGGCAGGCCTTCATCCGCAACGCCAAGCGGTTACGCGTTGGCGAGGTCGTCGATTTCGGATCGGACGTATCAGCAGAAGCGGAAGCCAAGCTGGAAGACGGCAGTTTCATATTGCACTTCCTTGGTGAGGAGCCGGTCGAACTGCTGCTGGAACGGGCGGGCACCATGCCATTGCCGCCCTATATTGCCAGCAAGCGCGCGATCGATGAGCGTGACGCGGATGATTATCAGACCATGTTCGCCCGGGAAAAGGGTGCGGTCGCGGCACCCACTGCGGCGCTGCATTTCACAGACGATTTGTTGGCCGGGCTAGTGGCCGCCGGCGTTGGCAGCGAAACCCTGACCCTGCACGTTGGGGCGGGTACTTTTCTGCCGGTGAAGGTGGAAGAAACCGACAAGCATCAGATGCACAGCGAGTGGGGCCGCATTGATGCCGCAACCGCAGACCGCCTGAACGCCGCACGCAAGGCTGGAGGCCGGGTGATTGCGGTCGGTACCACCAGCCTGCGCCTGCTAGAAAGTGCGACCGGAGAAGATGGCATCATCCAGCCGTTCGAGGGCGATACCGATATTTTCATCACGCCCGGCTATAAATTCCGCGCGATCGATGGCTTGATGACCAATTTCCATTTGCCAAAATCCACTCTGTTCATGCTGGTTAGCGCGCTGATGGGACTGGAGACGATGCAAGAGGCATATGCCCATGCCATCGCCCATGATTATCGCTTTTACAGCTATGGGGATTCCAGTTTGCTATTGCCGGCACGCTAAGATCGGGCTGGCCTTGTTGCTAGTGGAATGCCAAGCCGAATCAGGGCATGGTGACGCAATATTACAGACAATCTGGCAACTGGAGAGATGACAATGGATAGCTACGAGCAGAATTATATCAATGGCCAATGGGTCGATTCTATCGGAGGTACGCCGCATCAGGTCATTAATCCGGCGACCGAAGAGCCCGGCACCAAAATCGTTTTGGGCACCAAGGCCGATGTCGATGCCGCTGTTGCCGCAGCGAAAGAAGCTTTTAAAACCTTCAGCCAGACGTCGCGCGAAGAGCGTTTGGCACTGCTTGGCCGGATCATCGAGGAATATCAAAAGCGTATGCCGGATATTGCCGCCTCTTTGTCGGTCGAAATGGGCGCTCCGGTCAGCCTCGGCAATGCAGCGCAAGCGCCAGCCGGTCTCGGCGGGTTCATGGGGACGCTCGAAGCGCTGAAAAATTTCGAGTTTTCCGAAACGGTTGGTGAGAATACCATCCTCTATGAGCCTATCGGTGTGGTTGGTATGATCACGCCATGGAACTGGCCGTTGAACCAGATTGCTTTGAAAGTGGCTCCGGCACTGGCGGGCGGCAATACGATGATATTGAAGCCATCGGAAGAATGTCCGGGCAGTGCCGCTATCCTCGCAGAGGTGATGGATGCTGCGGGTGTTCCGGCGGGCGTTTTCAATTTGGTGCAAGGCGATGGTCCAACCGTTGGCGCAGCGATTTCTTCGCATCCGGATGTGGATATGGTCAGCTTCACTGGCTCAACCCGCGCCGGGATCTTGGTGGCCAAAGCCGCCGCCGATACCGTCAAACGCGTGCATCAGGAACTGGGCGGAAAGTCACCTAATCTGGTCTTGCCTGGTGCGAAACTGGAAGAAGTATTGCCGCCGACTATTGGCGGAGTGATGGTCAATACCGGACAAAGCTGTATCGCGCCGACCCGCGTTTTGGTTCACAAAGATCAAAGCGACGAGGCCGTTGCCGTGGTCAAAAACATCGTCGCCAGTCAGGAAGTGGGTGACCCGACGGTGGAAGGCGGACATATGGGGCCAGTTGTGAACAAGGCCCAGCACAGCAAGATTCAGGACCTGATTCAATCCGCGATTGACGAGGGCGCCACGCTCGAAACCGGCGGCCCGGATCTGCCCACCAATGTGAACCGCGGCTATTATGTCAAACCGACCGTCTTCAGTGGTGTCACGCCCGATATGCGGATCGCGAAAGAGGAAATATTCGGTCCTGTGGTCACATTGATGGACTATGATACGCTGGAGCAAGGGATCGAGATTGCAAATGACACGGAATATGGCCTGTCAGCGGTGATTTCGGGCGATCCTGCCGAAGCCGGTGCTATCGCACCACAGTTGAAAGCCGGTATGGTCATCGTCAACAATTGGGGGCCGAGCCCTGGCTTGCCCTTTGGCGGATATAAGCAGTCCGGCAATGGCCGTGAGGGCGGTGTCTATGGTCTGAGAGACTTCATGGAAATGAAATCGGTTAGCGGGGCAGCCTAGGCGTCCCTTTAGGTGGCGATTAACCGCCTGCCATGTGAAATAAAAAAGGGCGGTTCGCGAGAACCGCCCTTTTTTAAATTCTAATGTTGGCCGTTTAGCCTTCGACAGCTGCTGGTGCGACTGGCGGGTCATTGTCAGCGACTTCGGTGAGCGATCCGCCGATCGATTCGCAGTCACCCGCATCGGTATATTTCCAAGCATTGCCCTGATAATCGACCATTGAAGTGCCTGCACAGCTAGTGCCTTCGCCTGCGGCGCAATCATTTTCGCCCGCTTTGGCGATGCCGAAGCATTTTTCTTTTTCTGCTGCTACGACTTCTGTCGCTTCGCCGCTTGATGCTTCAGCATTTTCGCTGGCTGCTTCATTGGCGCCGCCGGAACAGGCGGAAAGAGCGGCAGCCGCGATCAATGCGGTGGCTGCTGAACCAAGTTTCGTTGCTTTTGTCATAAAATACTCCCGATTTAGGTCTTTGAGAATCTGTTTCCATCCTGCACAGATGTCGAAATATTCGGACAGGACAAGCCAGTGGTTACACCAACAACAGAAAAACACAAAATTGAGCCCGTAAAATCTGCTTTCGAAGCGGAGGCCGGCCATTTTCATGGCTGATCGCTTTTCCTTCTCGATTGCCGCCACCGACGGCAAGGCGCGCACCGGCAAGATCAGCATGTTGCGTGGGGATATTCGCACGCCTGCTTTCATGCCGGTAGGAACCGCGGCTACGGTCAAGGCGATGAAGCCAGATTCGGTGCGCGCGACCGGCGCTGATATCATTCTTGGCAATACCTATCATCTGATGCTGCGCCCCGGAGCGGAGCGGGTGGCGCGGCTTGGTGGCCTGCACAAGTTCATGAACTGGGATCGCCCGATCCTGACCGATAGCGGCGGTTATCAAGTGATGAGCCTTTCGGACCTCACCAAGCTGACCGAAGATGGGGTTGAATTCCAGAGTCATCTGGACGGCTCCCGGCATATGCTGACCCCGGAACGATCGATGGAAATCCAGAGATTGCTGGGTAGTGATATCGTCATGGCTTTTGATGAGTGTACCAAGAATGGCGCGACGCGGGACGAAGCATTGGCCTCTATGGAGCGTTCGATGCGCTGGGCGAAACGTTCGCGGGATGGTTTCGACAGCGGCGAAGACCATGCAGCGAGAGCGGCTCTATTCGGTATTCAGCAAGGGTCTTTAGACAAGGAAATCCGCGCCGCCTCGGCGGAGGCGCTGATTGACATCGGTTTTGATGGCTATGCAATTGGTGGTTTGGCCGTAGGCGAAGGACAGGAGGCGATGTTTGACGTGCTCGATTATGCGCCGGGGCAATTGCCCGCCGACAAGCCCCGCTATCTTATGGGCGTTGGTAAGCCGGATGATCTTGTCGGTGCTGTCGAGCGGGGCGTGGATATGTTCGATTGCGTACTGCCGAGCCGGTCTGGCCGCAATGGGCAGGCCTTCACGGCTCAGGGCGCACTGAATATCCGCAACGCCAAATTTGCCGAAGATCTCGCGCCGCTTGACGAAAATTGTAAATGCTCGGTCTGTGCGAACTATAGCCGCGCCTATCTGCACCATCTCATTCGGGCGAAGGAGATATTGGGCGCGATGCTGATGACCGAGCATAATATTGCTTATTATCAATCGCTGATGGCTGGCATGCGCGATGCGATTGCGGCTGGCACGTTCTCCGATTTCGCTAGCAAATTCCGTGCGGGCTATTTGCGCGCATGATCGCTGGGTTGCCCGAGAAAACCAGTTTGCAAAATGCGCTTGAGCGCGCCCGGGACAACGCACCTTTTCTTGCTATGGCGATGCAGGTGCAGCCGGAGCTGACAGATCTTCTGGCTGCAGAAAATTTCGAAGCGGCGATGGAATATAGCCGTCGTGCTGGCGACGGTGCGGAGAGCGTGCGACAAAAATTGCGGCAGGAAAAACGCGCGCTGGCTCTAACGCTGGCCATTGGCGACCTGGCCGGGCGGCTGCCCCTGACCGATGTCATCACACAGCTATCCGATTTTGCCGATCGGGCGCTGGATGAAGCGCTCGCCGATATATATGCGGCCCGCTATCCCGATGCGGCCTTGGAGGGCTTTTCGATCATCGGGCTGGGCAAACATGGCAGCCGGGAACTCAACTATTCTTCGGATATCGATCCGATCTTCATCTATGATCCGGATAAAATCCCTGTGCGCGGGCGGGAGGAGCCCAGCGATGCGGCGCGGCGGATCGGCCAGCAACTGGTCGAAGCGCTCAACAGCCGCGACGCCGATGGCTATGTTTTCCGGGTTGATATGCGGTTGCGGCCATCGCCGGAGGTGAGTCCCGTGGCGTTGCCGATGGAGGCCGCGATCAGCTATTATGAATCAAGCGCTCTGGCGTGGGAGCAGGCAGCCTTCATCCGCTCGCGGGCGGCTGCGGGTGATCAGCAGCTCGGGCAGGATTTTCTCGAAACAATCAATCCGTTTATCTGGCGCCGTTCGCTGGATTACGGGGCGATCAAGAATATCGGTTCGGTCTCGACGCAAATTCGGGATCATTATGCCGCAGGGCAGATATTCGGACCGGGTTTTGATCTGAAACGCGGGCGTGGCGGCATCAGAGAGGCGGAATTTTATGCCCAGATGCACCAGTTGATTTTTGGTGGCAGGCAACCGGATTTGCGCGTGCCTGCGACACGGGATGCTCTCGCTGCTTTGGCCGCCGCTGGCCGGATTGATGCGGACAAGGCAAGAGTGCTGGGCGAAGCATATGAAGTCTACCGGATCGTCGAACATCGGTTGCAGATGGTCAATGATCAACAAACCCATAGTCTGCCGGATGAAGAAGCGGCTTTTGACCGGGTAGCGCGGCTGCACGGATTGGAAACCGGTCAGCAAATGCTCGATCTGCTTGCGCCGCATGTTGATGCGGTTGGCAAGATTTATGATGACTTGATCGAACCCGAGGACAGCGCGCTGCTGCCAGCAGATGAGGATAAGCTGGGTGCGCTCTTGGCGAGCAAAAACCTCTCGGAAGCTGATGCCTATCTTCAGGCTATCAAGCGTTGGCGGAGCGGCAAGGTGACGGCATTGCGGTCGGCTGCGGCGCAGGAGTCTTTTGAAGCAATCTTACCGGACTTGGTTGATGCGATTTCGGCAGCACCCAATCCGTCACAGGCGCTGGCACGGCTGGATAGTTTGATCGAGAAGCTGCCGACGGCGATCAATTTTTTCCGGATTTTGGAAGCCCGGCCCGGCCTGCTCGATTTACTGGGGAAGATTTTGAGCCATGCGCCGGTGCTGGCTGATGCGTTGGCGCAGCGCGCGGAACTGTTCGACGGTTTGATTGATGCGACGGCTTTGGACCTGCCACCGTCCGTCGAGGTGCTGGCCCAACAATTCGCCCGTACGGAGCCCGGTGATGACTATCAGATATTGCTGGACCGCGTGCGTGCCCGGGTTGGTGAAAAACGCTTTGCTTTAGGAGTCCAACTGATCGAAGGCCGCCATGATGCTCTGGATATATCAGCCGGCTATGCACGGGTGGCAGAGGCGGCGATCCAAGTGTTGGCCGATGCGACTATCGCCGAGTTTCAGGAAACGCACGGGAAGGTTGCTGGCGGCGAGCTGTTAATTCTTGCGCTCGGTCGGCTGGGTGGAGAGGCGTTGACCGATGCTTCGGATCTCGATTTGGTCTTTCTTTTTACCGGCGACCATAGCGCCGATTCCGATGGCCAACGGTCTTTGGGCGCTACCCAATATTTCAACCGTTTGACGGCACGGATTGTGACGGCGCTGTCGGTGCCAACCGCCGCTGGTCCACTTTATGAAGTGGACACCAGATTGCGCCCTTCCGGAACGCAAGGTCCGCTCGCCGTCACCCTGGAAAGCTTCTATAAATATCAACGAGACAGCGCCTGGACGTGGGAACATATGGCTTTGACACGCGCGCGTCCGGTTTATGGTGATAAAAACGCTCGTTCAGAACTGCAGAACGAGATTTACGAGATTCTGCGCAAGGATCGCGAACCGGAGGCTTTACGCAAGGCCGTCCGGAAAATGCGACTGGACATTGTCGAGCATAAACCGCCCAAAGGACCGCTTGATACCAAGATGATGGAAGGCGGGTTGGTCGATTGGGAATTTATCGTCCATTTTCTGCAGTTGAAGACCGGCGCGGCCCTGTCGCCGCAATTGGGCACAGCGGTCCGGGCTCTGGCGGCTGCCGGTCATCTTGGCGAAGATATGGTGACTGCGCATGAGCTTATGACACGCTTGCTGGTCGCTTTACGCTTGATGTCGCCGGATTGTGATTTTCCACCCGAGACCAGTCGCGGGTTGATTGCAAGAGCCGCGGGTCAAGAAAGCTGGAATGCGCTTTTGGATGGCTATGATCAGGCACGGCAATGCGTTATTGACGAGTGGAACAGGCACTTGCGGCCGGACCCCGATGAAATATTAGGAGACATAAATTGATCGATGTAGGCGATAAAATTCCGGACATGGAACTGGTAGCACCCGACGGTAGCCTGGTGAAAATCTCCGACTATGCCGGTAAAAAGCTGGTTTTGTTTTTCTATCCCAAAGCCAGCACCCCGGGATGTACGACCGAATCAAAAGATTTCTCGGCGCTTTTGCCGGAATTTGCGAAAGCTGGTGCCGCCATATTGGGCATGTCCGCCGATTCGCCGAAAAGGCAGCAGAATTTCATCAACAAACAGGAACTGACCGTCGATATAGCATCTGACGAAAGCACGGATTTCCTCAAGAAAATCGGTGTTTGGGCGGAAAAGAAAATGTACGGCAAGACCTATATGGGTATCATTCGCTCGACCTTTCTGATCGGTCCAGATGGCACGATTATCCAGGCCTGGCCGAAAGTGAAGGTCAAGGGCCATGCAGAAGAGGTCCTGGCAGCGGTACAAGCGGCTTAGACTTTTTGAAATGACCGAACGATCCGAAGTGGGCACCGCAGTTTTGCGCGTGTTGCAAACCGCCGATCCAGCTTCCAAGGTGATGGCGGCCCGTCAGGCTGCCCGGGAATGGCGTCTAGGCAAGCTGTCTCATGAGTTCAGCGACATGATGCCGGATATGCCAGCGCGTCCCGAGCAACCGGCGCTCTTGCGCCCGCGCGATATGCCGCGACGCGGAACGGGGACTTCTGTGCCCCGACGGATCGCGCTGATACACGCTCTTGCCCATATTGAATTTGTCGCCATTGATCTCGCCTTCGATATGATCGGCCGGTTCGGCAGTGAATTCCCGCGGGCGTTCACTGATGACTGGATGCGTGTCGGTGCGGAAGAATCGATGCATTTTGCTTTGCTTGACCGGCGATTGCGCGAGCAGGATAGCTTTTACGGCGCGCTTCCGGCGCATGATGGTCTTTGGGACACGGCGAAGGATACGGCCCATGATGCGTCGGCGCGTCTGGCCATTGTTCCGATGGTACTCGAGGCCCGCGGGCTGGATGTTACCTTGGAGACGGTGGAGCGTTTCAAGCAGCAGGGCGATCATCTGACAGCGAAAGTGTTAAACCGAATCTATAATGATGAAATCCGGCATGTTTCCTATGGAACAAAATGGTTCGAATATGCCTGCAGGCGTAACAATCAACCGCCATATGATCATTGGAAACAGCTTGTGAAAACCCACTTTAAGGGCGGGTTAAAGCCTCCTTTCAACGACTCAGCGCGCCAAGCTGCCGGTTTAACTCAAGATTATTATCTTTGTGTTGAATAATTAACCAATATGATTTTACACCCGTAAATGATTATCGGGCCAGAGTGCCTGACATAGAATAATTTCCATGGAAATCATGGGTCGCAAATATAAGGTTCGATCATTTTATGACCGAAAACATAGTAGTTTTGTTTCAAAAGTCTGTGCGTAAGATCACAGCAATCGCTTTTCTAGGATCAGCAATGCTGTTTTCTACCGCTGCATCAGCCGAAGAGGCTGAAGAAGCGAGTGTTCCGGTTGACGTTTTGAAAAGCGGGGCAGCAGACAGCGCTCTTGGTGAAGCGGACCCGGCATTCAAATTGATTTTTGAAAATTGGAGCGGTCAAGGCAAGGCCAAGACGGTGAAACATACCATTCCGTCTGGAAAGCCGGTTAAAAATTTCACGCTGACCAGTTCTTATGGTTTCCGTTCGGATCCCTTTAAGGGCCGTCGTGCCCGTCATAAGGGCATTGATATGGCTGGGCCAATTGGCACACCAATTTATGCGACCGCCGATGGCATTGTTGGCCGGGCGCAGTGGGTGCGGGGCTATGGCAAATATATCGAAATCAACCACGGCAATGAAATTCAGACTCGCTTCGGTCATATGTCTCGACTCAATGTTGAAGCAAATGCGCGTGTTAAGCGTGGTGATCTAATCGGTTTCATGGGTTCGACCGGTCGTTCGACGGGTAGCCATCTTCACTATGAAGTACGAATTTCCGGGAAAGCGGTTAATCCGGTGCCATTCATGCAATCCAATGATTTTCTGATCGCGCAGAAGCTGAATTCCAGCGTTGCATTGGGCGGTCCAGCCGAATAAGATTGAATTTAACACCTTTGGGAGAGGGTGCAAGAAGGAGCGGTTCGAGCTTAAGGCTTGCCGCTCCTTTTTATTCTCCCTATCTTAAGGTCATGAACGAAGTGCTCGCAACCACCGAACAGGATATCATCCTCACGCCCAATGCCGCAAAACGCGTGGCCGCCATTGCTGAAAAGCAAGGCAAGACCGCCATTTTGAGGTTGGCCGTTGAAGGCGGAGGATGTTCCGGTTTCCAATATCGTTTCGGCCTAGCCGATGGCATTGAGGCGGATGATATCGCGGTTGAAGAATCGGGTGTTACCTTGGTGGTGGATGAAATCAGTCTCGATCTGGTGCGCGGAAGTGCGGTTGATTTTGTCGAGTCTCTTGGCGGTAGCGCCTTTCAAGTTACCAATCCCAACGCTGCATCGGGTTGCGGCTGCGGCTCTAGTTTCTCTGTCTAAGTGAAAATAGCCAGCTTCAATATCAACGGTATCAGAGCGCGCCTGCCGCGCTTGCTGGAGTGGCTCGAAGAGACCAAGCCGGATGTTGCCTGCCTGCAGGAAATCAAGACGCAGGATGAAGGTTTCCCTGCCGAAAAATTCGAAGAAATCGGCTATGGTGCAATCTGGCATGGCCAGAAGAGCTTCAATGGCGTTGCTATTCTGGCGCGGGATCAAGTGCCGGAAGAGGTCAAGCGCGGCCTGGATGGCGAGCCGGAAGATGAGCATAGCCGCTATTTAGAGGCGAATATCAAAGCGAAGGATGGCTCGAAGGTCCGGGTCTCCAGCATTTATCTGCCCAATGGCAATCCGCACCCAGGCCCCAAATTTGATTTTAAGCTGCGCTGGATGAAGCGCCTGCGTAATCGTGCCGCTGAGATATGGGCAGAAGAAGTGCCGGCGGTGCTGGCCGGCGACTATAATGTCATCCCCCGGGATAATGATGTTTTTTCGGTCAAGGCGATGCAGAATGACGCGCTGATGCAACCGGAAAGCCGTGCGGGCTATCAGCGTATGTTAAATGACGGTTGGACCGATGCCTTGGGTGTGGCCCATCCTGAGGGCAATTTGTGGACCTATTGGGACTATCGTAGTGGTGGTTGGCAGCGCGATCAGGGATTCCGTATTGATCATCTGTTGCTCAGCCCTCTGGCGGCAGATCGCTTCCATAGCTGCGGCGTGGATAAAGAACATCGTGGCCGTGAAAAGGCCAGCGATCATACGCCTGCTTGGATAGAGCTGGATATCTGACCGGCGCGGAACCGGTTTCTGCCGGCGCTATGTGGTGAGCGGTTTCTCATAAATCAGATATTCGTGGTTCATTTTCGCTTCAATCGCCTTGGCAATCGCGACCATCCCTTGATTATCCTCTAATATCCAACCGAGCTCGGCGCGTTTAGTGCCAAAATCGCGCGTCGCGTCGCGGCGAATATATTCGATCATCATAAACGCCATCTGGCTCGCCAGTCGGCTGTTCTGTAGCTCTTTCTTGACGCCCATCAGCGGTACGCGCATCGACTCGGATTTTGGGAATTTTAGCCACCATAATAGTTTCGCCCAACCGAAGGGCCATAGCGAACCCTTCATCGGTTTGATCCGTTCGTTCATATCGGGAAGGGTCATCATGAATGCGACCGGCTCTCCGTCCAGTTCGGCAATCCGGATCAAATCTTCGTGAACTATCGGCTTCAGGCTTTCGCCAGCATGTTCAATTTCGTGATCGGTCATCGGGACAAATCCCCAATTGTCCGACCAGGCATCATTGAGGATATTCAAGATGATTTCCGCATCTCGATCGAAAAATTTCTTGTCGACCCGCCGGATATTCAGTCTTTTGTTGCGCTCCCCCGATGCGATGATCCGGTTGATCAGGTCATTGAAGCCATCGACGACCGGCAGGTCATAGCTTTTCAGGCGCTTTGCTACGCTATAGTCGAGATTTTCGATCCAGCCTTGGTAGCTTGCATTGTGATGGCCCATCATGATCATCGGGCTTTGGTCGTGACCCTGTGTCAGAAGGCCTGGTTCTTCCCAGACCGACATGCTTAGCGGTGCCAGCACACGGGTCATGCCTTGATCCTTCAGCCAAGCCTCGGCGGCGTGGATCAAAGCGTGCATCACGGCTTCTTCGCTGGCTTCCATCAAGCCCCAATTGCCGGTTCCGGGACCCATGCCTTGCTCTATTGGCTGTTCCAGCGCCAGTTCATCGATATGCGCGCTAATCCGTCCGACCACCTTGCCCTGTCTTATGGCCAGAAAAAACTGCACCCGTGCATGTTCGAAAAACGGATTTTTTTCCGGCGTAATTATCTTGACAAATTCGGACCTTAGCGGTGGAACCCAATGTGGGTCATCGGCATTAAGTGTGTAGCCAATGTCGACAAACTGTTTGGTTTGGGCCTTGGTAGTAACAGGCTGTATGCTTATATCCTGACTGGCCACCATATTTTGTCCTTCTATATTTGCGGCTGGCTGTGGCGTTAATCGCGGCGCATTGTCAAGGGCAGGCGCGTGATTGCGGTCTTGCCCTTGCCATGATGTCGCCACGATATGTTGCTCTAGGCGGCCCAACCACTATGTAGGTGTTTATGAGCTCGACAACCATCTCTACCAAAAATGCATCGGGAACGGTGGCAGATTCACGCGGCAATGTATCGTCGGCGCCCGTTGGCGAAGATAATGAACTGATCCGCGCTGCTGCAAAGGCTACGCGCGATCTGAACACGCCCAAACCGGCCATTTATTGGGCCGATTTCTTGGCGTCGGTGGCCGTCGGCTATGGATCGCTTGCCGGTGCCATGTTCAGCCAATCTATGGGTCTCACCATTTTTCTCGGGTTAATAGCCGCTCTGGCTCTCTATCGAGCCGGTAGCTTCATTCACGAGTTAACCCATGTACGCCGCAACGCACTGCCCGGTTTTCATTTTGTCTGGAATGCCTTGTTTGGCATCCCCATGCTGATCCCATCCTTCATGTATGAGGGCATCCACAGCATTCATCACCGAACCAAAAAATATGGCACGGTCGAAGATCCGGAATATCTGCCGTTGGCTTTGATGAAACCTTGGTCCATTCCCTTGTTCGTTGTTGTTGCGGCGCTGGCGCCGATTGCGCTGTTCTTCCGCTATGCCATTTTGTCGCCGCTGTCCGCGATTATTCCGCCGCTGCGCCGCGTTGTGGTGGAGCGCTATTCCGGTTTGATCATCAATCCTGAATTTCGCAGAAAACCGCCGGAAGGCGACCTTAAACGTCGTTGGCTGGCCTGCGAGATCGGGGCGAGCATATGGGCCATTGGCCTGTTGGCGATGGTCGCAACGGGCATCATTCCGACGCGCGCTTTTCTAATCTATCTCGCGGTGTTGTCGGCCAGTGTTGTATTGAACCAGATCCGGACCCTGGTGGCACACCTATGGGAAAATGACGGCCAAGAGATGAGCGTGACCGCGCAATATCTCGACAGTGTCAATGTACCGCCCCCCGCGACACTGCCTGCTTTGTGGGCCCCGGTGGGGCTGCGCTATCATGCGCTGCACCATCTTTTGCCGGGCGTTCCCTATCATAGCCTCGGTGAAGCGCATCGGCGTCTCGCAGCAGAGTTGCCCGACGGTTCCAACTTCTATCGGGCGGATCATGATAGTCTCTGGACTTTGATCAAAGGGCTTGTGCGCGGCAGCGCCGGTCGAAACTAGGGGCGCTATTCTTCGGTCCGGACGAGCACGGTTTCGCCAATCAAGAAGAATAGAAGGAAAGGGGCCCAGGCTGCCAATATTGGTGGATAAGCACCGATATTGCCCATTGCGAGCGCGAAATTATCGGCAACGAAATAGGCAAAGCCTAGCGCCATGCCGAGCACCGCCCGAATGAACAATTGCCCCGACCGGGCCAAACCGAAAGCAGCGACAGCGCCTAGCAAGGGCATCAGGATCGAGGACATCGGGCCGGATATCTTGTGCCACCAGCCCGCCTTGAGGCTCATCGTTGGACGCCCGGCATGTTCCAGCTCATCAATGGCGCTGCTCAAGGCGAAGATCGACAGGCTGTCTGCTTTGACATTGCTCAGGGTGAATTGATCCGGCCGGATGGAATCGCCGATCAACATCTCCGCTGTCTTTCCTTCGCTTCCGGTGCTCACATCGAAGCCGGTGACATCGGTTAGCAACCAACCGGTATCGGTGAACCGCGCTTCATTCCCTTGCAGCAGGCTTTTCAGACCATTTTCCGTGCGCTCGTAGATCGTGATGTCGCGCAATATCACATTCTCGCCACGGCCGTTCACGGTACCTGCGTTGATCAGATTGTCGCCATCCTTGACCCAGACGTTGGTGCGTATGTTGCTCTCTGCCGGTATGGGGCCGAATTCGACCTTCTCCCATTGCGACAGACGGGCGGTTGAGGGGGCGACCAGTGTTTCATTGAATATGAAGGATAGCAAAGCAACGCCCATGCTGGTGACGATCAATGGTGCCAGAATCTGATGAGCGGAGAGCCCGCCTGCTTTCATCGAGACGACTTCGCTGTTCTGGTTCAATGTGGCCAGCGTGATAATCGTTCCCAGCAAGACCGAAAATGGTAAAAACCGGGCTATAAGCTGCGGTGCTCGCAACGAAACATAGGTCCAAAGTTCCGCTTCCCCATTGCCCTCATAGGCCAGGATTTTGCCGCTCTCGCCGAGCAGGTCTAGCGCTTGCAATACCAGGACCAGCAGCGCCAGCACCGCTAGCGTGCGGACGATGAACATTTTTGCCATGTAAATGGCAAGTGTGCGGGAAGGGAAGAAATTCATATCCGCCTATTCCTTCATCAACGCACGTTTGCGATTGAAATTGAGCAAGCCTTTGAAGACGCCACCGAATTTGGAAAATGCTTTTTCAAGCGCACCGATTGGCTGGCCGCCCGGAACATGGGCGGCAACATGGTACATCCATATGATCAGGGCCGCAAACAGACAGAAGGGCAGCCACAAAGCAATGATCGGGTCAACGAGGCCCAGTGTCCCCACATCCTCGCCATATTCGTTGACCTTGTGATAGGTCACGATCATTACGATGGACAGAAAGACCCCCAGAGCAGAGCTGGAGCGTTTCGGCGGGACCGCCAGCGCGACCGCGAGCAGCGGCATCAGCAGCATCATGACCACTTCGACCATACGAAAGTGAAAATTGGCACGGCTTTCATTGCGTTCGGCTACGGGCCGTTTTTCATCCAGACCGACCCGGACAAGCTCCGGTATCGTATATTCCAGATCCTTGCCGCCCCGTGATCGGAAGGTTTCAATGTCCGGTAAATCAATGGGTAAATCATGATTGCTGAAGCTCAAGATGCGCGGTTTTTCGTAATTGGGCGCATCATGGACCAGAACGCCATCGGTCAGGCGCATGATGATTGTGTCCGGATCGTCGGTTGCCAGAAATTGGCCGTTTTTCGCGGTTACCGATACGGTCTGACCTTTGTTGCTTTCGGCGCGGACGAAGATGCCGCTCAAATTGGTGCCATTGTCGCGACTTTCTTCGATCCGCAGGGTCATTCGTTTGCCCAGATTGGTGAATTCCCCAACTTTGATCGAGGCGCCAAGGGCACCGGACCGCAGTTCGAAGCGCAGTTCTTCATAATAGTAACGGGACAAGGGTTGGATGAACCCGACCAGCGCTAGGTTGACTAGCATCAGTGCCACTGCGAAAATATAGGGCACGCGGAGTAGGCGGCCGTAGCCCTGTCCGACCGCGCGAAAGACATCCAGTTCGGAACTGAGCGCAAGTTTGCGAAATGCCAGCAATATGCCGAGTAGCAGGCCTATTGGTATGCCCAGCGAGAGATATTCGGGAATCAGATTGGCTAGCATCCGCCAAACCACGCTGACCGGACCACCTTCTGCCGCGACAAAATCAAACAGGCGGAGCATTTTCTCCAACACCAGCAGCATGGCCGCAATCACCAATGTGCTGAACAGGGGCAGTGCGATCAATTTTGCTAAATAACGGTCGGTGGAAGTCAGCAGTTTCAACTTGTTGTCGCCCTATCACCATGTTTTCGCCGCAAATCAAATCCATAGTCTTGGCTAGATCGGGGGCTGATTCTTGTCCGTGCCGGAGTAATGGCGCGGGTATAACGACTAGGAGTTACTTCGTCATGTTGAAATTTGCGGCATCCATCGCATTATCGACTGGTATTTTGCTATCTTCTGCTCCGGCCTTTGCCGGTGGGCAAAAGATATCCAACGACCTTCGCCCCTGCCAATCCGGCAATGGTCCCGCCGTGTTGGTGAAAGTGAGCGGCCTGAAGGCCGTGGCAGGCAATGTACGCATTCAAAGCTACCGTGGCACCAAGGCTGAATGGCTTAAGAAGGGTGCTTGGCTGCATCGCATCGAAACCCCTGTGAGCGGGAAAAAAATGACCTTTTGCCTGCCGATCAGCAAGGCAGGTGAATATGCGATTGCCGTGCGGCATGACCTCGACGGCAATGGTAAGACCAATATCACCAGTGACGGCGGCGGTATGTCGAACAATCCAAAGATCAGTATCTTTAACCTCGGCAAGCCAAGCTACAAGAAAACGAAATTTGCGATCGGCAATGAGGTCAAATCCATAAACATCACCATGAAGTATATGTGATGTTTCAAGCGTACCGGACAATTTAAGGCTATTTCATGGCAAATGTCGCACTTATTTCCAATCCGAATTCAACGGGAAACCGAGCGATCTTGCCGGAAGTGCGATCTTATTGCGTCAAGAATAGCGATGTTTTTCACTATGAAGTCGATCATGTCGATGAAATTGCCAAGGCTTTGGAAACCATTGCCCGGGTGAAGCCGAAAGTGCTGGTGATTAACGG
The DNA here is from genome assembly GCF_039939955.1 of Parasphingorhabdus sp. Lineage (GTDB taxonomy): Bacteria > Pseudomonadota > Alphaproteobacteria > Sphingomonadales > Sphingomonadaceae > Parasphingorhabdus. Next base: position 114,740 of record NZ_JBDVHS010000005.1, read on the forward strand.
CGGTGACGGGACGGTGCAGGCGGCGCTGACCGAATTGCATCAAGGCGGTCACTTTGGTGATACGCCACCACCGGTTGCCGTTCTGCCCAATGGAAAGACCAATTTAATCGCGCTTGATCTAGGCGCTGAAGGCAATCCGCTGAAGGCTTTGGATCGTATTGTCGAGATGGCTAAGCATGATCTGCATGACCATCTGGTTGATCGCGAATTGATCGCACTTTCCGACGGCGGGAAAGACAGCAAAGTCGTCTTGGGCATGTTTCTGGGCGGGGCGGGATTGTCCGAGTTCATCCTCTATTGCCGTCACAAGATTTACCCGCTCGGGCTACCCAATGCCGCAGCGCATGTGTTGACGGTTTTCGCCGCCCTCGCATCGGTGCTATTTGGTATTCGAGCGAAATTCCTGCCCAAACGATCGTCACCTGTCAAAATATCCCTGATCCGTGATGGCCAGTTTCAAGGCAATTTCGCGGTGCTGATTGTCACCACGCTGGAACGGCTTTTGTTGATGAAACGATCCATGCGGAACAAAAATGCTATCGGCCGGATGCAGTTTTTGGCCATTGATCAGCAAGCGGGTGCCATTGTCCGTTTCTTGCTATCGGTGATTTTCGGTCGATTGGGACGCAATGCCCAAAAAGGCATCCATCTTGAGCGTGGCGATACGATCCGCATCGAGGGCGATGGCAGCAATGTATTGATGGACGGTGAGCTATTCTCCGCTCAACCGGGACAGCCTATTGTGCTGAAATCAACCGAGCCAGTGTCCTTTCTTCGGCTTGCCGCTTGAGCTAGGACGTCTCGCGTGAGCGAACTGAAATCATTAATCGCAGAAGAACTGGCACAACCTGTTGATGAGCGGGTTGCGGCCTTTGCAGCATCGATTGCCGCGCAATATGGCGAGGCATCGCGGGCGGTCTTATTCTATGGATCTTGTCTGCGGACCACCGAGCTCGAAGGGCAGATGCTCGATTTCTATCTGATTGTTTCTGACTATGAGGCGGCCTATGGCAAAAGCTGGCTGGCGCGCGCCAATAAGCGCTTGCCGCCGAATGTGTTCCCGGCGGAACATGACGGGCTGGTCGCCAAAGTGGCTGTGTTGAGCGAAAGAGACTTTCACAAGTTAAACCGGATCACTGCCAGCGCGGTTAGCGTATGGGCGCGATTTGCGCAGCCATCCCGGTTGGTGTGGCAGGCGGATGAAGCGGCGCAGGCAATGAGTGTGGAGGCGATAGAAGGTGCTTCGATCACCTTGTTTGATATGAGCTTTCCAATGATGGCGGTCGACACGGAATATACCATCGTGGATCTGTGGAAGCGCGGTTTTGAACTGACCTATGGCGCAGAGCTGCGGGCTGAACGGAAAGATCGTTCGGACTCGGTCGTGGACTCCGATCCTCAGCGTTACGCACGGTTCGGACCTGCCGTAATGGCGACAATTGCCGAACGAGACAAAGCGCAGGGCAAGAAGCTCAAAATTGTCGCCTCCCGGGACGCGGTAGAAAAAAGATGGCGGCAATTGCGGCGCAATGGCAAGATTCTAACGCTTGCCCGACTGGCCAAGGCCTCTGCGACCTATGCCGGCGGCATTGATTATCTGGCATGGAAGATCAACCGTCATGCCGGGACGGATTATGTCATCAAGCCCTGGCAACGCAAATGGCCGATATTGGGCGCGCTGGTGATGCTGCCCCGGTTGATCATGGGCGGCGCGATTAAATGACCCGCTTATCCAAATGAGGATATTTTACCGGTCCTTATAATCGGGTTTCCGTTTGGCAAAAAAGGCTTTCGCCGCCTCTCTGCTGTCTTCGGTCATCGATAGCATCACTTGTTGACGGTCTTCGATCGCGAGCGCCGCTTCAAAGCTTTGGGCATCGATATTGCGGTTCAGCGCATCTTTCGACAGGCGCAGGCCCATTGGTGCGGTGTCGAGCATCTCTTCGGCCAGCGACAGACCGGTCGTCAGCAACTTGTCTTCATCGACCATTTCACTGATCAGCCCGTATTTCTCGGCCCGTTCGGCATGGATGAAACGCCCGGTCAGGATAAGTTCGGAGGCAATGGAAGCACCAACCATGCGCGGCAGGAAATAGCTCGATCCCATATCGCAGCCACCCAGACCGATCTTGATATAGGCCGCGTTCATTTTGAGCGATGGCGCGCCAAAGCGGACATCGCTGGCCAGCAATAGCGAGAATCCGCCACCGCAAGCCGCGCCCTGGGCCAGTGCGATAATCGGTTGCGGACATTGCCGCATGAGCTGCATCACCGTGGCAATGGAGCGCTGCGTGCGCCAGATATGCTGGACCTGACCCTGCGAACCATCATTCTTCCAGCCGCCGATATCAAGGCCGGCGCAAAAAGCGCGGCCCTCGGCGCGGAAGAGAACCACGCGCACGTCATGGCGTTTCTGCAGACCGCGGAAATAATCCTGCAGCGCGAAGATCATCTCTTCGTTCATCGTGTTGAGCTTATCGGGACGGTTGAGCGTCAATATCTCGATCGCGCCGCGTTGTTCGATTTGGATGGAATTGGTCATGGTAATAACTGCTCCCTACATCGTCCAGCTATAGAGAAAAACATCAGCACTCTGACCATCCTTGACAACCGCAATGTCGACATAAGGATCGTCTTTTACGTTGATGTCGCCGCTGCTACCGATCGCACTGCTAGGGATTTTTTTGGGCCACCAGTCAATCACATTGGGATCGGGTCGATCGCGGAAGCCCCTGAATTTCTCGATATCCCGGATATTGCCAGCAAAGCTAATAGCATCTTCATATTGCATCCGAAATCTAGCAAAAAAGCGACAGTCAAGCCCGCAAGTCTCATAATAATAAACGTCATTCACGTTGTCCGGTAGAGAGATTTTCGCGTAGCTAAAGCGAATTTTTGAATAGTCTTCAACGGCAACAGGAGATGCCGGGTCGGACTTAATGCATGCCGCACAAACAGTAACTTGTTCGCAGGCACTTAACAGAAAAATGACCGCACACAGGAAGGTAATCGAGAGGTTTTTCTGCATCCCGCTAAATCGCCCCAACCGCCTTGCCAGCCGCTTCAAACATGCCCAAAATCTGGTCGACTTGTTCGCTTGTATGCTCTGCGCAGAGTGAGCAGCGCAGCAGGGTCATATTCGCGGGGGTCGCGGGTGGTCTGGCCAGATTGACATAGAGGCCTTCGGCGAGCAGCGCCTGCCACATCATCGCGCCTTTTTCCAGATCGGGCATGATCACCGCGATGATCGCACTTTCTGCTTCCGCTGTGCCAAGGGTGAAGCCGAGATCGCGTAGCCCCTTGTGGAGCTTCTTGCTATTCTCCCACAGATGCGCCCGCTTGTTTCCGCTGCGCATCAGTTTGCGGATCGATGTGCTCGCCGTTGCCATGACGCTGGGCGGCAGGCTGGCGGTGAACACATAGGGGCGACAGACCAGTCGCAGGATTTCAGCTTTCGGATGGTTGGAGACGCAGAAGCCGCCGACCGTGCCGACGCTTTTGCTGAACGTGCCGATGATGAAATCAACATCGTCAATCACGCCTTGATCTTCGCAAACACCGCGGCCATTTTCGCCGATAAAGCCCATGGAGTGCGCTTCGTCGACCAGCACCATCGCGCCGTTTTCCTTGCAGATGCGGACCATTTCCTTCAGCGGCGCGACATCGCCGAGCATCGAATAGACGCCTTCGAGAACAACCAGCTTGCCGGCTTCGGCGGGCAGGCGTTTGAGGCGCTTTTCCAGCGCTTCGACATCATTGTGGCGGAAAGCGACAATCTCGGCATTGCCCATCGCGCAGCCGTCGTAGATGGATGCATGGCTGTCGATATCGAGGATTACATAGTCCCCTTTGCCCGCCAGCGTCGAGATGATGCCCAGATTGGCCTGATAGCCGGTGGAAAAGACCATAGCATGGTCCATGTCGTAAAATTCCTTCAGCGCGTCCTCGCAGTCGCGGTGCAGGCTGTAGGTGCCATTGAGGACTCGACTTCCGGTGGTGCCGGACCCGAATTCCTTGAGCGCATTTAAGCCCGCCTGACGCACATCACCGTCAAAGGTCATACCCATATAATTATAGGTGCCGAGGAGAATGGTCTCCTTGCCGTCGCAGACCGCAACGGTCGGTGAGAGAACTTCCTCCATGACGAGGGAGAACGGGTCTTTGACGCCGGTGGCGAGAAGCGTCTCGCGCTCCTCGATCAGCGGGTCGAATTTTGATAAAAGATCAGTCATGTTTTTCTCATCTCGCGTCCCGGACTTGATCCGAAACCCAGAGTGGAACACGGCGATGTTCGCAAATGTGTTCCTGGGCCTCGCACCAGGTGGATCGCGTTTCTCAGTTGTCCATTAACTTGGTAACGGCATCGGCGAGCTGGCCGACGGTTTCGATTTCCGCCTGCATGTTCATAGTGATGATGATATCAAATTCATCTTCAACCGCTGCAACGAAGTCCATCACCGTCAGGCTGTCCCATTCCAGATCGTTCTGAAAGGTTGTGTCAGCCGATAGATCAACACCCTTGTTGTTAAACGGCCCGATCAGCTTGCTGACGATAGCCATGATTTCTTCGCGATTTGCCATATATTGCTTCCCTAGTGTCACTGGCCAAATTGCCTTATTCGACCTTTGCCAACGGATGCGCCCTATTGGCAAGTGAATAAGGCGCAAAAGCGGCATCAGCTTGCCCAATTGGGACGGTTATATCACATTCTCAAACAGATAGCGGATGACGGAAAATGACGGAATACCGGGTTAGCGGAGCATGTCTATGAACGATATGCCTTTGCCATGTTTCGCTGTCCGCTACAGCCAGTTGTTTTTGCGATACCAATTTGCCGTGTCTTTAAGACCGTCGCGCGTTTCGACCTGTGGTTGCCATAGCTGACTGGGCAGACGTTTCTGTGGATCAATTGTCCAGTCGTCATGGCAAAAATAGCTCACGCGATCTTCGGTAAGCTTTGCCTTGTCGCCGCGCACGAGACGGTCGGCCTTGGCGCCAAGGCGCAGCAGCGCTTTTGGTATCCCGATGGTAGAGACGTTCCTGTCCATTGCCACGCCTATCGCTTTGGCGAAGCTCGCCTGCGTCCAGCCGCCCTGCTTGCCGTCGTCAACTTCGAATGTCTGACCCGTCAAGTCTTCCCGTGCAGGGAGGAGCGCAAGCAGCGCCCGGCAGAGGTCCTGAACATGGATGACGGACAAGCGGCCATCGGCATCGGGCGGCAAGGTCACAAATCCCAATCTGGCCATTTTGAACAGATCAAGCATTTCGCCATCACCGGGGCCATAGACGGCCGGCGGACGGATGATCGTCCAGTCGAGTTCGCTGAGCGCGACCATTTTTTCGGCCGAAGCCTTGGTCTCGCCATAGATGGAGAGTTCCGGTTGTGTGGCCGCTAGCGACGAGACATGGATGAAACGCTTCACACCGGCTTGTTTGGCCGCTTCAACCACGGCGAGCGTGCCCGCAATATTGCCGGATTCAAATCCGGCTCGGTCTGGAGCGTTGACGACGCCCGCAATGTGTAGAACCACATCGGCGTCGTGACATAATTCAGAGAGACTATCTGGATTGTCCAGTGCGCCGCCCACCCATGTTACATGGGCCCGGTCGTCCTGATCGCGCCTGGTGAGTGCGCGCGCTTCATATCCTTCGCGGACTAAAAGATCGAGCATCCGGCTACCGACAAATCCGGTTGCACCGGTCATTGCGATTGTTTTTGGAGAGCCTCTAGCCACGGCGACTAGACCAGCACCATTTGATTGCGGTGAATCACGGCGCTGCGCGGTGCGTAGCCCAGCAAGGCTTCCATCTCCGAACTCCGGCAACCGATGATCTTCGTGCAATCGAGCGCATCATATTCGGCGAGACCGCGCGCGATGGTTTGGCCATCCATATCCTTGACCTCAACCACATCACTGCGTTCAAACTGGCCATTAATGGTGACGATACCGGCGGCCAATAGACTGCTGCCGGATTGCAGGGCCTCAACGGCACCCGCGTCGACGGTTATCGTCCCAGCAGAGGTGGTCAGCCCGCTCAACCATGCTTTACGGGCATTGATACCCTCTCCGGCTTTGAACAAGGTGCCGACATTGGTTAGCGCATAGCGTTCCAATGGATGGTCTTCCTGACCGGAGATGATCGATAGTTCGATCCCCGCGAGATTGGCGATTTTTGCGGCCTCGAGCTTGGACGTCATTCCACCGGAACCCAGCCCGGAAGAGGAACTGCTATCGGCCATTTCCAAGATATTCTCATCGACGATATCGACTGTACCGATAAATTGCCCTTTGGTTTCGCTGTCCGGCCTGCGGTCGTAGAGGCCGTCAATATCCGAAAGCAGCAATACGCGGTCGGCGGTTGCTGCTTGGCCGACCCGTGCTGCGAGCCGATCATTGTCACCGAACCGGATTTCATCGGTGGCGACGCTGTCATTTTCGTTGATCACCGGGATAGCCCGATGTTCAAGCAGCTTTTCTAGTGTTGCAGCGGCGTTGAGATAACGTTTGCGGCCTTCCATATCACCCAGTGTAAGCAACATTTGAGCGGCCGCAATTTGATGTTCGCCAAGCAGTTCTGACCATAGGCTGCTCAGCGCGATCTGCCCGATTGAGGCTGCGGCTTGCGCGTCGGCCAAGCTGGCCCTGCCGCCTTTTCCAAGACCAAGTTTTCGTGCGCCCAGCGCAATCGACCCGGATGAAACGATGATGATATTGTCACCCGCCTGATGGCGTTTGGCGATATCCTCAACCAGCGTTTTTAGCCATTCGCGGCGTGGTTTCCCATCCTCTCCCACGAGCAGGGACGAACCGATTTTGACGACAATTGTCTCTGGCGTGGCAGCGCTCACAGTGGTGACCACTCCTTGGTCACGTCCTCCCCATCCGAAGAGGGCGTTGCCTGATTTTTCTGCTCGATTGAACTATTCTCGCCAACGGCTTCAAGCACCTTGTTTAGCGCCGCTTCCAGCCCGGCGCCGGTTGCGCCTGATACTGACAGCACATGTTCCGCGCCGGCGGCATGCAATTGATCGGTGATGTCTGCCATCAGATCATCGTCCAGCAGGTCGGCTTTGTTGAGCGCCAATATCTGAGGTTTTTCGGAGAGGCCGCCGCCATATTTCTCCAGCTCTTTGGTGACCGTTTTCCAAGCATCGACGGGATCATCACCCGTGGCATCGATGAGATGGAGCAATATTTTGCATCGTTCAATATGACCCAAGAACCGGTCGCCGATTCCCGCGCCTTCTGCTGCCCCCTCAATCAGACCGGGTATGTCGGCCAGAACGAATTCGCGGCCCTTATGCCGAACCACGCCCAGCTGTGGATGGATGGTGGTGAACGGATAGGCACCGACTTTGGCGCTGGCGTTGGTGACTTTATTGATCAGCGTTGATTTTCCGGCATTGGGCAGGCCAACAAGTCCAGCATCCGCGATGAGTTTAAGTCGCAACCAAAGGGCTGCTTCTTCACCGGGTTCACCGGGCTGGTGCTGGCGCGGTGCGCGGTTGGTCGCGCTTTTGTAGCTGGCATTGCCGCGGCCACCGACTCCACCTTCCAGGAACGTCGCGCGCTGGCCTTCTCGGGTGAAATCGAGCAGCACATGCTCTTTGTCTTCCGACAAAATCTGAGTGCCTACGGGGACTTTGATAACCAGCGCTTCTCCGCCCGCACCGGTGCGGTTGCGCCCTGCGCCCCCTTTGCCGCGCGGGGCTTTGAAATGCTGGGCATAACGAAAGTCTATCAGCGTGTTGAGGCCTTCAACGGCCAGAAAGACGATGTCGGCACCTTTGCCGCCATTGCCGCCATCAGGGCCACCATATTGAATATATTTTTCGCGCCGGAAACTGACGGCACCGGGGCCGCCCTGACCTGAGCTGACGTATATTTTGGCTTGATCCAAGAAATGCATGTTGGTGCATTTAGGGAAGGGGAGCGGTGTTGGCTAGATTAAACGCTATTCCGCCGCTTCCATCTGCTCCATTTGGGCCACACGAGGATCGTTGGGATAGACCCAATCGTCGCCAATTACCTGATCTACAGCGAGATGATCCGGGACGCGGTTCAGTCCGATCATCTTGTCGCAGGTTTGATGGAAACTGTATATCCGGGCCTCCTGATAGCTCAGCGGAACGCTTTTGAAGCCGTCGCTCTCCATCGATTTCTGGATCATTTCGCCGAACTGCGTGTCCTCAAGGATGATCGGCGACATATCGCGGCCATTGGGTTTGCTCTCGTCCGGCACGGTCCAGAGGTCCGGGGCCGGACCATCGCCCCAGTCCATGGCCATGGTGACTAACTCGATCCGGGTCGTATTGAGCGAAGTGGGCCAGAAGATCAGCGGCGGCACGAAATAATTGCTCAGCGGCGACACCCAGTTCGGGAACATCGTATAGCTTTGCGTGCAGGTGCGGCCAAATTCGCCGACGCCTTCAATCTCCTGCCAGCCCGGTGGATTATCAATGGCACGGACATGCTCGCGGTCGGTTTGCTGTGGGGCAGGCGCGAGCATCCGGGCATGGCCGTTCGGGTATATAGTGTTCACATTGCGCTTGCTGTCGACCAATGGCGCGACGGTATCGGGATGGATGAAGGGCACGTGATAGACCTCCATATTGGCCTCCATCGCCACCTTCCAGTTGCACTTTAGATCGAATGAGTAGCGTGCCGCCAGCTTGATTTGGTCAAAGCGGAATTCTTTCCATTCATCCCAGACGGGACCCAGCCACTTTTTGAGCGGCATTGCGTCTTCGTCAAAATTGATAAAAATAAGATTGCCTAGCCTCTCGCACCTGACAGGGATCAGGCTGCGGCAGGACATGTCGAAATCTGGACCGAAATCCTGCTTTTCCGGTACCCCGACCAAGCTACCGTCGGTTTTATAGGTCCAGTTGTGATAACCACACATCAGGCGCGGTGATCGGCCCTTTTCCTCGGTAACCACCGGCGCGCCGCGATGGCGGCAGGTGTTGTAGAAAGCGCGTATTTCGCCATCCATGCCATGGACGATGATGACCGGATCGCCAATCTGCTCCCATTTCATAAAGCAGCCGGGATCGGGGACCTCATCAATATGGGCCGCGAACAGCCATGTCTTCTTCCACAGATGCTGCTGCTCGAGATCATAATATTCCTGAGATGTATAACGGCCCGCCGGTAAATCCGGCAGCCGTGGAAAATCCGCTGGCGGCGCTGTGCGGGAGGATTCCCATTCCATCAGACGTTTCATCTGATCGATATAATCTGGAGTCATGTGCATCGTTGTCGTCCTCTTCCTCCAACGGAAAAGAGGCTTGTCTGGGACCAAAGTCGATTGGCAAATATGATAGACCGTAGGTCCTCAAGCTTCATTGCCATCACCGACCATGCCGATATCCGGGTCAGTTTGTCTTCAAAGCTCTCAAAAGAATATCTTCAAATATGGCATCACGCTGTGCAGCGGGCATCTGGGTGAAATCCATCGGCATTTTTGTGCGGCCAGAAATTATCAGTTCTGCCAACCCATGAACCATCGACCAGGATGCCATGACCTGGGTCATCGCGACGCGATCGGTATAAGGGTCTGTCCCAAGAACATTTCTGATTTCAACCGCCAGCTTGTCAAATGCTGCCATTGAAACCGCGGAAAAATGCTCATTGTCTCGATCCGGCAGGCTGGAGGCGAGCATCAATCGGAACAGCTCTTGGTTTTGCATCGCGAAATCCAGATAGCCGCTTCCTGATGCGATCAGTTGCGATAACGGATCGGGCTGCGCTTTTTTCTGCCGTTCATTCTGAGCGTCGATCAACCGCCGATAGCCTTCCGCAGCCAGCGCGGTCAGCAATCCGTTTTTGCCGTCAAAATGATGCGCGGGTGCGCCGTGGCTGACGCCGGCCCGCTTTGCGACCGCCCTTAGAGAGAAGGATTCAATGCCGGCCTGTGAAAGTTCCTGCTCCGCTGCGGCGATAAGGGCGGGGGCCAGGCTGCCGTGATGATAGCTGTTTACCGGGGGTTTTCTTGCCGTCATGCCGCTTGCATAACTCTGGAACTTGACAGTGTCTAGAAATAAGGTCTATTGGCATAACTAGACAGTGACTAGATGGTCTCGAAAAGGCAAAATGGACAGGAATATTGCGGCATGACGATCAAAGGCTTTTTTAATCCGAAACGCTGGGCCGTCGGGCTCTTGTTCTTCACGATCCTATCAACGCTGGGTTCGTATTTTTTCGTGGATTATCAGCTCGACGCTATGTTCGGCAAATATACGGAACGGGCTGAGACCATCGAAATTGACCAGCGGCCCGAGGTGTTTGCGATTAGCAATGTCAATATATTGGCCCCGACCTCCGATCGCTTCAGTGAGAATCAAACCGTTCTTATCCGCGATGGAAATATTGTCTCCGTCACTTCAGAGCCTGAGCTTGCAAGCGACATTCGGACAATCGACGGAACCGGTATGTTTCTGGTGCCGGGCTATACAGATTCGCATGTCCATCTTTGGGAAAGCGAAAATGATCTGCAACTCTACATCGCCAACGGTGTCACCCAGGTCCGGGAAATGAATGGCAGCGACACGCATTTGCAGTGGAAACGGGAGATCGAACAGGGCCGAATCGGTCCGGACCTGTTTGTCGTTGCTCCCCAACTAGCCAATTTCGACCTGCCGGGCGGCTGGTTCACCAGCTGGTTCCAGCGCAAAACCAATGTCCGCTCGCAAGCGGATATCGAGCGGGCTGTGCAATCATTTGAAAGCAAGGGCTATGACGCGATCAAGGCCAGCAGTTTTTTGGATAAAGAGGGCTATGCGGCAATCAGCGCGCTGACCAATGCGGATTCCCTTCCTCTGGTCGGCCATCTTCCCATGGCTATTGTCCTGGATGATGTCTGGCAATCCAACCAGTCGGCCGTTGCCCATGTCGAAGAATTTATGAAGGCTCTGGATCGGGAATTTGGCGGATATCGCCACGAAACTGCGGAAGATTTTCTTGCCTTTGTCAGCGAGCGCAGCCCGGATGTGGCCGAGCATATTTTGAGAAAAGGAATTGTTGTCACATCGACAATGGCGCTGCTGGATAGTTTCCCCGGCCAAAAATCCAATTTGGATGGCGTGTTGAAAGAGGCGCAGCTTGCCTATGCCAATCCGGGGATTACCGAAGGTATCATGCTGACTTCGCGGGGCATGGGCTGGTTGCCGGATGTCAATATCTACCGATGGCCGGAAGAATGGGATGCACAGAAACGGTCGGATAGCCTGAAATATTGGCAGGCCTATTCAGATGCCCAGCATATCATATTCAAGGCGTTGCTGGAAAAAGGCGTGCCGATACTGGCTGGGACGGATGCCAATGTCCCCGTCACGGTGCCGGGGTTTTCGCTGCACGAAGAAATGCGGGCCCTGAAGGATGCCGGTATGACCAATGCTCAAGTCTTGGCGTCTGCAACATCAGCGCCAGCGCAATGGATGGGATGGAACACCGGCAAGATTCAGGCGGGTTTCAAGGCCAATCTCGTGCTGCTGAGAGAGGATCCCCTGCTGGATATATCGGCAACCGACTCGATCGAAATGGTGATCGTCAACGGAAACCCGCTGTCCCGCTCTCAACTGGATGCGATGCTGTTGTCGGTGAAAACCGCTAACGACAGCAGCCGCAAGCTATCGATTGAGAAATGGCACTAGAGCCCCATTCTCCCTCAACCATATCCGCTGCGCCGTTGACTGTTCCGTAGCCCCCTAAGCCGCGCTTACCCGGACGGGAATCGCGCTTTGCATCGCTTGCCCGGTGATGGGGTCGATATCGGCGTCGTCGACGATTAACCGGTTGGTGGAGCCGCCTTTGGTCATCACATCATCCTTGCCGGCCTCGCTATCGCCGAAAGCATGGCTCATCGAGATAACGCCTGGCCGGACTTTGTCGTCTGCTTTGGCCAATCCGAAAATCGATGCGGTGGGAGAGCTGATCTCAATGATCGCGCCATCGTCTATGCCTGCGGCAGCAAGATCACCTGGGTTGAAAAACGCTGGATTGGTGGGCATTTTTGCTACTAGTTTCGGGAAGGGATGGCCGTTGCTGTTGTAGCGATGCTTGGACCGCCGCGATATCAGGCGGAAGTCAAAACCGCTATCGACCGGATCATTGGCAGCATAGTCGAGCAATTGGCTTGGCATTGCGCCCGCGTTCAGATTGAATTTCTCTTCTGCGTCCGAATCCGCAGGTCCGATCACCGGATGCAGCTCTTCATAGGTCATCGCGGCACCTTTCTTCTCCTGAGCCGCCGCATCAGCTTTGGCTTTGCTGGGTTTGAGCAAGGAACCTTCGGTAATCAGATCGAGAATAGTGGATTTGTCAGGGCATTGGTCCATCGAAGCTGCGCCGCCGGGAAAGTCCATTTCGATGCCCATATGTTTGGCGAGCCACCAGAGCATTTCATATTCATCCATTGTGTCGCCGGGTGCGGGCACCATCGCTTCGGTATAATGGGCATAGGCTTCTTCGGTGAAAGCATCGGAGACATTGTTGATGTCTTCGCGTTCCAGACACATGCTGGGCGAGAGAATGATGTCCGCGCGTTTGGCGCTCGCTGACATCCATGGATCGACCTGAATGAACAGTTCGCACTCGTCCAGCGCACGGCGGACTTTCTGCTGGTCTGGGAAAGCAATTTCCGGATTGCCGCCGATGGAAATGAGCACTTTAACCTGCCCTTCGCCGGGCGTCAGAATCTCATCTGCCAGTACGTTGCACGGCATTTCTTTGCCCAGATGGCCTAGGCCACGGATACGGGATTTGGGAAATCCTTCGCCAAAGGTCGGCATTTTGGGTGCGACCTGTGCTTTTTTGGGCAGGCCGCTGAGTGGATTGAAAACCATCGGCGCTGATACTTTGTCGCCTTCCTGATTGAAGCGGGCGCACAGGATATTGAGCGACGCGACTAGATATTCCGTCAACGTGCCATTACCGGCCATTTCCGGACCGGTTCCGGTCACCACGCGGCCTTTATGGGCACCGGCAAACATACGAGCAGCCTTGATCAGTTCATCCTTCTCAACGCCGGCGCGTTTCGCAGCGACATCGGGCGTCATCGGTTTGACGGCTGCTTCCAGTTCTTCGACGCCATCGACATGGGCGGCAACGAAGTTCTGATCGAACAGTTTCTCTTCGAAAATCACATTGAGCATGCCTGCCAATAGGGCCGGGTCTTCACCTGGTTTCACTGGCAGATAGACGTCCGCCAGCTTGCCCATTTCGCTCACGCGCGGGTCGGCGACGATTAGCTTGAGTCCGCGTTCTTTGGCATCCCGAATGCCACGTGACGGAGATGCGGTTGGCATGCCGCCGGAATAGTGGGATACAATTGGGTTGTTGCCGACAAACATGGCAACATCGGAATCGGCAAAGGCATTTCCGCCACCCATCCACATGCCATAGCGCGCGGTGGTAAAGACTTTGGCCGGTTGATCGACGGTCACGCTGGTGAACCAGTTCCGTGTTCCGACACCTTGGGCAAAAGCATAGGACGTGCCCAGTACCGCGCTATTTTGAAAAGCATTGGTACCGCAATAGACAGCGACGCTATGCGGGCCATGCTCTTCGACAATAGCCTTCATCTGAGCACCGGCCAGCGCAAGCGCATCGGCGGTCGAGATGTCTTTGAAACTGCCGTCGGGCTGGCGAATTTTGCTGGTAATCATGCGGTCAGGCAGATTGTGCATGTCGGGGAGCTGGCGACCTTTGATGCACGTATAGCCATTGAACATGTGGTTTTCTTTGTCGCCGCGCACCGATTTGATCTTATTGTCTTCCACTTCGACAATCATTGCGCAACTTGCGTGACAAAAACGGCAAAAACTACGCTTGGTCTCGACAGCCATGAATCTCTCCTATTTGCGGAGAAGTCTAGGCGTCGAAAATTATGCAGGCGACTGACAAAAATGCTCGGAAGAGACGTCTATCGGCTCGCAGGCAATATTTGCCTTTGCGGGGCCGTCAAAGAAGCCAAATATCAGCCGCTATTGCGCAGCGCCGTCGCGATGGCGTTGAGCGACAGCTGGATGCCTTCGCCAATGCGCGGGTCATCTTCACCAGCACGGAGGCGTTTCATCAACTCGATCTGGAGATGATTGAGCGGCTCGATATAGGGCAGGCGCAGCTCGATGCTGTTGAACAGCGACGGATTTTTCGCCAGCAGATGTGGCTGGTCGGTGATCTCTAGCAAGATATCGCGCGTCTGGTCCCAGCTGGAACGAATGCGGTTGAAAAAAGCCTGACCCATATCCTGATCCTCGACCAATCCCGCATAGCGGGCAGCTATGCCCATGTCGGATTTTGCGAGAACCATCTCCATATTGGAGAGCGAGGCCTGAAAGAAGGGCCAGCTTTGGGCCATGTCTTTCAGCTTGGACTTATCATCAAAAGCTGTGAGCGCTTGTCCTACGCCATACCAGCCGGGCAGCATGACGCGAGCCTGCGCCCAACTGAACACCCATGGGATGGCCCGCAAATCCTCGATTTTGTCGCTTTTGGTGCGGCTGGCGGGACGCGAACCGATCTTGAGCTTGGCGATTTCCGTAAGCGGCGTCATCTGCCGGAAAAAAGTACGGAAGCTATCGTCACCATAGACCAGATCGCGATATTCGCTGAACGCAACCTGTGAAATTGCATCCATCGCTGCAGCGAAATCGGCCTGCACTTTGCCGTCCGTCTGGTCTGGCTCCAGTGAATTGATCAGTACGGCCGAAGTCATCGCTTCCAGATTGGCTTCCGCCCCCGCGACCGTGCCATATTTGGCGGCAATCACCTCACCCTGTTCGGTGATACGGATGCGGCCGGCAACAGTGCCCTTGGGCTGTGCCTTGATCGCGCCGAAGGCCGAACCGCCTCCACGGCCCACAGCTCCGCCGCGTCCGTGGAAAAGCTGCATCTTGATACCGGCCTTGGCAAATATCGGAGTCAGCGCATCGCTGGCCTTGAAAAGGCTCCATGTCGAGGTGAGATAGCCGCCATCCTTGTTGCTGTCGGAATAGCCAATCATCACTTCCTGATGCCCACGGCCTTTCGCGAGCGCATGCATTTCGGGAATGGCGAAGAAATCGGTCATGACTTCGGGCGCATTTTCCAGATCGGCCACCGTCTCGAACAACGGCACGGCCATGACCGGGCAGGATGGGGTTGTGTCATCTTCCGTGGGTGCATGATAGAGACCGGTCTCCATCAACAGGACATAGACTTCCAATATATCGGAAACGCTTTCGCCGTTGCTGATATTATAATTGGTGATCACCTCGGGACCGTATTTCCGGTGTGCTTCTGCAGCCGCGCGGATGATCGACAGTTCCTTCGCGGTTTCTTCGCTATAGGTGATCCAGGGGCTTGCGAGCGGTCGGTTGTTTGCCAGTTCTGTGCGTAGCCGCTTCACCCGCGCCGCTTCGTCCAGTGCTAGATAGTCTGGTTCAACTCCGGCTTGCTTCAGAAGTTCCGCGACAACACGTTCGTGTACACGGCTGTTCTGGCGCATGTCCAGAGTGGCAAGGTGGAAGCCAAAGAGTTCGACCGTACGGATCAGACGTCCCAATGCGCCGGACGATGCGAAGACACCTTTTCCGGCTGATTTGAGGCCGCGTGCCAATATCACCAATTCTTCGCGCAGCTGTTGTGGATTGTCGTAAGCTTCGGCTGGAATCGGGGACGGTCGGCCGGGAACATGGCCGCAGAGTTTGAGATGGGTTGCCGATAGTCTGGCGTAGATGCCCGAAAGCGCCCGACGATACGGCTCGTCTTTGCGGCTCAGCGCATCATCACCGCTCGCTTCGGCAAGTGCCAGCACTGCATCGGGCACGTCGGCAAGTTCGGTGGATATAGAGAGTTCGGCACCAAGAGCATGGACGCGCATCAGATAATAGCCGACAACGGTTTCGGCTGCGCGTGACAGCGCCTCCTCCATGGCTTGGGCGTCGACGAAGGGATTGCCATCCCGATCGCCACCAATCCAGCTGTTTAGTTTTAGAAAGCTGGGCAGACGGGCGCCCAAAGTCCGTTCCCATTTCGCATAGAGCCTCGGCAGGACGGGAAGAAACACATCCTTCATATAGCTTTGTGATATCTGGACTTCGTCGGTAACGAATAGCCGTTCGCGGCGGAGCGGACGGGTCTGCCAGAGCAAAGCGATTTGGCGCATGATCGCGTCATCCAGCATGTCGCCCTGGGGTGTTTCTGCATCACCTGCATCTTTCATCAACAAAAGCTCTGCGATCCGAGCCTTGTGATCGATACTGCTTTTGCGCCGCACTTCAGTGGGATGGGCGGTTAGTACCGGTGCTATCAAGGCTTCTTCGAGCAGGTCTAGGACCGCTTGCTGGTCAACCCCTTCTTTGGCGAGCAGCTCAATGGCCTCGACCACAGTGGCGCCTTCTTCAGCGGCCACACCTTGGCGGTCTTCCGCTAGATTGGCGAGCAACGAAAACAACATGAATCCACGAACAAAGGCCAATGTTTCATCAAGCGTTAGCGCATCAAGGCCTGGGTCTATAGCATCGGCATCGGCTAAGCCGCGATGGCGGTCGACGCTGGTTGACCGGATATATTCGGTGCGTCGGTACAGCTCCTCTCCGCCATAGGAGCGAATGACATCGCCCAACAATTTGCCGAGATATTTGATGTCAGGATTTTGGCGAACGGTGAGGGATTTGGTCATAGGGATATGCTGCACTGCGGTAGGGATTTGGTCAAGCGGTTACCATGACTGTTTACAAGGCTTTTAGCCGCTTACAAGTTCCTATTCACAATGTGGTTGGTTTCAGCTTTCCAGCTCAATATCCCAATATAACCAATCATGCCATGTATCGTGCAGGAAGTTGGGTGGGAAAGCGCGGCCATGTTCTTGCAGATGCCAGTTGGTCGGTTTGATCGGACGATTGGCTAGCTGCATGTGCGCTTCCTCCGGTGTCCGCCCGCCCTTCTTGAGGTTGCACGGTAGACATGCGGTGGTGACATTTTCCCAAGTCGTGCGGCCTTGCTGGCGGCGCGGAATGACATGGTCGAAAGTCAGATTGTCGGGTGATCCGCAATATTGGCATTCAAATTTGTCGCGCAAAAACAGATTGAAGCGCGTGAAGGCCGGATGTTCGGATGGTTTTATATATTTTTTGAGCGCAATCACCGACGGGATTTTCATGTCGAGATTGGGGCTGTGAACCTCGCGCTCATAGCTGGAAACAATATCAACCCGGTCGAGAAACACCGCTTTGATTGCGGTTTGCCATGGCCACAGGCTGAGCGGATAGTAAGACAAAGGCGTATAGTCTGCGTTCAGGACGAGCGAAGGGCAGCTTTCCGGATGCCTCAGCAGGTCGGGGTGATACATAAGCATTGTCTCCCTTGGCCTTTACTGCCCGCTCTTTATGCCTAAGAACGTGACATGACTGTTACACAAAGAACAATATCCGCATGATAAGGTCAAGTGCGCAGTTGAATCGACATATTGTGGTGCGTTTCGCGCCCAGCCCCAACGGATTGTTGCATTTGGGTCACGCCTATGCCGCGATGATGGCGCATGATTTTGCCCGTGAAAGAGGCGGCCAGTTTCTTCTGCGGATCGAGGATATTGATAGCGCGCGTTCCCGTCCGCAATTTGTCGAAGCGATTTTGGCGGACTTGCAGTGGCTTGGACTGGAATGGGACGGGGATGTGATTTTCCAGTCAGATCGATTGGCAAGCTATGCGGAAGCGGTGGAACGGTTGAAGGATATGAACTTACTCTACCGCTGTTTCTGTACGCGGACGAGCATGCGGCAAGAGCAGGAGGCCGGTTCGCAAGCAGAGGGTCCGGATGGACCGATCTATGCCGGCACGTGTCGCCATTTGGACCCGGAGATCGCTAGCGCGCGGGCGGAAACCGAACCGCATAGCTGGCGTCTGGATGTTACGAAGGCGGCTGCCATGACTGGACCACTTGAATGGCTGGACGAACGGCATGGCACACGAGTGACACGCGAAGGCGCGCTCGGCGATGTTGTGATCGTCCCCAAAGACACGGCGGTCGCCTATCATCTGGCAGTGACGCTGGACGATGCAAGGGACGGCATTACCCATGTCGTGCGTGGCGATGATCTATTCGCCTCCACCGATATTCATCGCTTGCTGCAAGCGCTTCTCGATCTACCCACGCCGATTTATTACCATCACCCGCTGTTGCTGGATGAAAGCGGTACAAAGCTGGCGAAAAGTCGCGATTCTGCCTCTTTGTCCGTATTGCGGACGGCGGGTCACAACGGGCATGAGTTGGTGGACAGACTAAGGACAGGAAACTTCCCTGTTGGAATCTCTCTTTTGGCGTCTTAAGGTGAATTTATGAGCTATATTCTGATATTGATGATCATCGCAGCAGCAGGCGCTGTTGTTTATGCCCTCGCGCGCGGCTTGATTGCTTTTGCCAATATGAAACCGGAAGACGTTGATGCAGACGGTATTACGGCGTCACATAAAAAGCAGAATCAAATGATGTTTGCGCGGGTTAAATTCCAGGCGATCGCGATCGTACTGGTGGTGATATTATTGGCTGTGGCAGGCGGCCAGAGCTAAACTTTTTTCCCGATGGTAAAACTTAACAAGATTTATACAAAAACCGGCGATGACGGCACCACCGGGCTGGTTGACGGTTCGCGGATTGGCAAAAATGATCCACGCATGGCCGCGATTGGCGACGTCGATGAGCTGAACAGCAGTCTCGGTTTGGCGATTTGTGAGATCACCGATGCAACGCTTGAGAAGGCCTTACGGATTGTCCAAAATGATCTGTTTGATCTGGGTGCTGACCTTGCAACGCCCGCTGTAGAGGGTGATGATTTCGCACCTTCTGAAATGGTTCTTCGGGTCACATGTTCACAAGTCGAGCGGCTAGAAATGGAAATTGATGCGGCCAATGCCGATCTTGATCCGGTGACCAGCTTTATCCTGCCGGGCGGCAGCAAAGCGGCCGCGGCTATCCACTGTGCCCGTGCGATTGCTCGGCGAGCCGAACGAACCTGTGTCACGGCAGCACAAGAAATGGCTATAAACCCACAGGCATTGGCTTATGTGAACCGCCTTTCAGACTATCTATTCGTGCTTGGACGGGCGCTTAATGGCGGTGGGAAAGACGATATTTTGTGGGTGCCGGGCGCATCTCGCTAGGCAGCATTTTCGCAACGATTCGTGATTTTTTGCAACGAGCTGACGTAAATATGCGCTGTTGACCTACATGCTGTTCGCTCTATGTTCTGAATAGAATAAAGAATTCACCGGAGTAGGATTGATCGCTAGCCAACCCGAACGCCCATTCTCGGCCTCGTCCGACGCAGAAAATTGCCTTCGGTCGAGCGGCTTGCTGGATCGTTTCAGAGTGGTGAGGGCCCATTCGACCCATCTTGCTGACGGATTGAGCGACGCTGACGCAACTGCACAGTCTATGGAAGATGCATCGCCAGTAAAATGGCATTTGGCGCATAGCAGTTGGTTTTTTGAGACCTTTTTGCTGCGCGACCATGTACCCGGTTATCGGATATTTGATGAAGCCTATGCCTATTTGTTCAACAGCTATTACGAGGCAGAAGGGGCACGGCATGCACGCCCCGAACGTGGCCTGCTGACCCGTCCAGCGCTCGGGGAGGTGATCGATTATCGCAACCATGTCGATGGTGCGATGGCCGATGCCATCGAGGATTTTTCTGAAGAACTGCTCGATCTGGTGGAGCTCGGGCTCCATCATGAACAGCAGCATCAGGAATTGCTGCTGACCGACATATTGCATCTTTTCTCCCGCAACCCCCTGAAGCCTGCCTATGCCGATAGGGCAGCGGTTCGGGGGAACGAATCCGGACCATTGCAATGGATTGAAGGTGGCACCGGCGTGCATCAGATCGGACATGATGGTGCTGGCTTCGCTTTTGATTGCGAAGGCCCCTGCCATGACGTGCTTTTGTATCCCCATGCGCTGGCCAGTCGTCCGGTGACCAATGGCGAATGGCTCGCGTTCATTGAGGATGGCGGTTATCGCGAGGCGCGTCATTGGCTATCCGATGGTTGGGCCTGGGTGCAGGAGCAGGCGATTGCCGCACCACTATATTGGAGTGAAGCATCGTCGGACCCGCACTGGTCTGAGTTTGGACTGGCTGGTAATCAGAGGTTGGATCTGGCGGCACCGGTTAAGCATGTCAGCCTCTATGAAGCCGATGCATATGCAACCTGGGCCGGTGCGCGTCTGCCAACCGAAGCGGAATGGGAAATTGCTGTGAACAACGGCTTGCCCAATGTTGGCGCGGTATGGGAATGGACCGGCAGTGCCTATCGGCCTTACCCAGGCTTCAAGCCCGCTGACGGGGCCGTCGGTGAGTATAATGGCAAATTCATGTCAGGACAGTCGGTTTTGAAAGGGGGCAGTATTGCCACGCCAGCAGACCATATCCGTCCCAGCTATCGGAATTTCTTTTACCCTCACCAGCGCTGGCAGTTTTGCGGACTGCGGCTTGCAAAAGACCTTTGATGGAAAGGACCACCATCTAGATGGACATGACCACTACGCTCGTTGATCACACGTTTCGCAAGGACGTAAGGCGATGCTTTGAAAATCAGACTTATGCGATTCCGGCACGCTGGCTCTATGATCGACGTGGTTCGGAATTGTTTGAGGAAATTACTGCGCTTCCCGAATATTATCCAACGCGTACGGAGACGGCGCTGCTCAGAGCAAACGGTCCCGCTTTTGCAGCTTCGACGGGCGCCAATCGGGCGGTGATTGAATTTGGATCGGGCAGTTCTACCAAAACCCCCCATTTGCTGAAAGCAATTGATCCGGCGGCCTACGTACCCATTGATATTTCGGGTGAGTTTCTGGAGCACAGCGCATCGCTGTTGCAGGAGCAATTTCCTGATCTGCCGATTTACCCGGTCGAAGCGGATTTCATGAAACGGGTTGCATTGCCTGAGTCTGTTGCAGACATGCCGAAACTTGGCTTTTTCCCGGGCTCCACGATTGGCAATATGATCGCGCGTACGTCGGTTAATTTGCTCAGTTTCATGCGGGAGACATTGGGTGAGGGTGCGCAGCTTTTGATCGGTTTTGACCGGATCAAAGATCAGCAATTGTTGATCGATGCTTATGACGATAGCGCCGGTGTGACTGCGCAATTTTCGTTGAACTTGCTCCACCGGATCAACCGCGAATTGGATGGTGATATTCCCTGCGAGACATTCCGGCATCGGGCGGTCTGGAACGATCTTCATGCGCGGATTGAAATCTATCTGGAAGCGCAGGACGACGTAAAATTTTCAATTGATGGCACAGTCCATGAAATGGGCAAGGGGCAGAAAATCCACATTGAAAACAGCCATAAATATGGCTTGCGCGATGCTCGCTTAATGCTGCGGGCGGGCGGCTGGACGCCTTCGCATGATTGGAGCGATGAGCAGGATTATTTCACGCTCATTCTTGCGGAAGCGCGTCCTTATAAGCATGCGCCATGAGGTCTATTCTTCTGGTTTTGCTGCCTGTTCCAGCTTGCGATATTCTGCGCGCCAGATAGTGATCCATTCATAGGCTCCGCGACATTCAGGCATAGCGCTGGCATTAATCATGCGGAACATGTCGCCATCCCAGATGTAGTTTTCGGCATTGCCACAATCTCCGAGACCGCGACCTTTGCCATAGCTGCCAAGTGTCTGTTCTTCTTCGTCCCAACCTGCGTTGATCAGCAATGGTTGGTTGCCTTCGCCACCCCACGATGGTTGACGGTCAAATTTGGCGGGAGCGAAGGTCCAGCCCTCTGCACTGTCTTCGCGATATTCGCCGATATAGGGCGTGCTGGAGAAATTATAGGCACCGGACCCACAGGATATCAGCACCAGCGCCCGATATAGATCGTCGCGTTTGCCGATTGGATAGGCTTGGTCCTCGATCAACCCGAAACGGTCGTCCTTGCATTTTGAATTCTCGGCCAGCGCGACGATGGTGTCAGTCTCTGGCACGAGCGTTGCCTCCTCCCACCGATCGACGGTGATTCTTGGCATATCGCTGTTGACCGGCTGAAAAATTCGCGATCCCCGTGCAACCAGAGCGCTAGTGGTATGGGCACGGTTCTGTACTTGGTCGATGTAACGTAAAGCAGCAGACGAACCGGCCAGCGATATTTTGGTGATATCTGTCCCGGCGGGTCCTTGCATGGTCAACAGATTCCCGTGGATCATTGCCTTGGCCACTTTTGTGGCATCCGTGCCGACAATTTCAACCGGATAGTCGCTTTGCCCGATGGGTCCAGTATCGACCAATTGGCCATCGATGATCATTCGGTAGCGATCTATATCCTCTGCTTCGAACAGGATCCGTATCTTGAAAATATCGTCGCTGCCGGTAGTCCGGATGATCGAGACACGTCCATCCCATTCTTCAAAACTGGCTCTACCTTCATCCGGCACCAGCGATATGGCTTCGCAATCACCAAGATTGTCACAACCGACGGTCCAGTCCTTGAACGTCTGGATTTCCCCAAGCTGGGGAGCAGCCAGCGATGTGGTCGCGAAGAACGCGGTAAATATTCCCGTGATGAAACTGATAGGGGACATAATTGCAATCTAGCCAGTTTGGCCGACAATCGCTAGTGGCTTGTTCAAACACATCGAACAGCACGAAGGGCATGTTATGAAAGCAATTGGCATTATCGGATCGGGGCAAATGGGCGCCGGGATCGCACAGGTTTCGGCTCAGGCGGGCTATCATGTCTATCTTTCGGATGTCAGCATGGAAATCGCCGAGCGCAGCAGAGCCGGCATTGCGAAGCAGCTGTCGCGGCTGGTCGAAAAGGAAAAGATCGATCCGCAGGCCGCCGAAACGGCACTGGGCCGCATCGAACCGATCGTCCAGCTCGACCCGATGGCCAATGCCGACATCGTCATCGAGGCTGCTACGGAGCGCGAAGAAATCAAACGCCAGATTTTCGCGGCAGCATCAGAAGTTCTGGGCCATCAGGCCATTTTGGCGAGCAACACCTCGTCGATCTCGATCACCCGACTGGCGCAGTCGGTGAAAAACCCGTCGCGCTTTGTCGGCGTGCATTTCTTCAACCCGGTACCGTTGATGGGGCTGGTGGAAGTCATTCGCGGATTGGCCACCAGCGATCAGACGGCGGCTATGGCGAGCGATTTTGCCAAAGCGGTGGGCAAGAGCCCGGTGATGGCAAAGGACTCGCCTTGTTTTGTCGTTAATCGTATCCTCCTGCCAATGCTCAACGAGGCGTTTTTCGCGCTCGGCGAGGGCACGGCATCGATGGAAGATATTGATCGCGGCGTGCAGCTTGGCCTCGGCCATCCAATGGGCCCGATCACCCTGGCCGATCTGATCGGGCTGGACACGTTGCTGGAAATCCTGCGCGTGCTGCAAAACGACTTTGGCGACCCCAAATATCGCCCCGCGCCGATCCTGACGAAATATGTTGAGGCCGGTTGGCTCGGTCGCAAGACGGGCAAGGGTTTTTACGATTATTCGGGTGAAGTGCCGGTTCCGACGATGTAAGGTGCAGCCTATTTATCTTGATTTTTCAGGAGGATAAAGACTAGAATAGAGCGATCGTCCTTTTGCAGGCTCGGGACGAATGGATAGAGGATGATAGTTGTGGGCGAAGAAATCAGAGACTTTCAAATCGACATTCCAAAGACCGCGCTGGACGATCTCGACATAAGGCTGCGCCATGTGCGCTGGCCCGATCTCGAACCGGTCGACGACTGGACGCAGGGGATCCCGCTCGACTATGTCAAAACCATCGTGGAACATTGGCGGACCAGCTATGACTGGCGCCGGTGTCAGGATGCGCTCAACCAATATAATCATCATCTGACGGCAATTGACGGTGTGGATATCCACTTCATGCATATCCGTTCGCCGGAAGCCGATGCACGGCCCCTGCTGATGACGCATGGCTGGCCGGGATCGATCGTTGAGTTCATGGATGTAATCGGGCCGCTGACGGATCCGGCGGCTCATGGCGGAGACGCAAAAGATGCCTATCATCTAGTGGTGCCATCGCTGCCGGGATATGGATTTTCCGGCAAGCCGACTACTACTGGATGGGGCATGGAGAAAATTGCGCAGGCGTGGGACACGCTGATGACCCGGCTCGGCTATGATCGCTATTTCGCGCAAGGCGGTGACTGGGGCGGGATGGTCACTTCCGTGATCGGCGCGCAAAATCTTGGCCATTGTGCCGGCGTGCACGTCAATCTGGTGGTTGTCGGCCCACCTTCCGAAGAGATCATGGCTAGCCTGACACCGGAAGAGCAGGCGTCGCTGGTGCATTTTGCCGGCTATCAAGAACAGGGCTGCGGCTACGCCGAAATTCAGCGGACCCGGCCGCAGACACTGGGTTATGGCTTAGCGGATTCTCCGGTCGGGCAAATGGCCTGGATCATGGAGAAATTCCAGGGATGGGCCGATGATGCGAAAGCCCCGGATGACAATTTCGATTGCGACCATTTGCTCGACAATGTCATGATCTATTGGCTCAACAATGCTGGCGCTTCCTCGGCGCGGCTATATCGTGAAAGCTTCGGTGCCCCCAATATCGATCCTGTTACGATCCCCTCCGGCTGCAGCATCTTCCCGCACGAAATCATCACCCCCTCGCGCCGCTGGGCGGAACAACGGTTCAAGAATCTTCAATATTGGAATGAGCCTGCGAACGGCGGGCATTTTGCGGCGATGGAAGTACCGGAATTGTTCATAGCCGAAGTGCGGGATTGTTTCCGCGCGATGGAGCTGTAGCGGCGCGTGCTTGCTTTGATCATCCGGCGACTAGCGACGGCAATACCGACGCTGCTGGTGATCATCTTGGCGTCCTTCTTCCTGATGCGGCTGGCGCCGGGTGGCCCGTTTGATGGGGAACGGCCGCTGGATCCAGCGACGCAGGCGGCATTGCAGCAGGCTTATGGTCTGGATCGACCGCTTTGGGAGCAGGCTTGGCTATATATCTCGCGATTGCTGCAAGGGGATTTCGGACCTTCGCTGGTCTATCGGGATTTTACCGTATCGGAGCTGATCGCACAGGGCCTGCCGATTTCGCTGACGTTGGGTGGTCTGGCGATAGCGCTGGCGCTGATGATCGGGGTGACGGCCGGTCTGTTTGCTGCGGTGCGGGCAGGGCAGGCTGCGGATAAGACGATCATGATGCTGGCAACGGTTGCGACCGCGCTGCCGACTTTTGTTACCGGACCGGCTCTGGCCCTATTTTTCGGACTGTGGCTCGGATTGCTGCCGGTGTCGGGAACGGGAGATGGTGCTGCGTGGCTGATCATGCCGGTGGTTGCATTGGCGTTGCCCGTGTCAGGAGCCATCGCAAAACTCACCCGCGCCGGTCTGGCCAGCGTGCTCAAACAGGATCATATCCGCACCGCCCGGGCAAGAGGTCTCCCCGAAACCAAAATATTGTTCAAACATGGGCTTCGGCCGGCCTTGGTTCCTGTAGCAAGCTATCTGGGGCCAGCAGCCGCGGGTCTCTTAACCGGCGCGGTCGTGGTCGAGACGGTCTTCGGATTGCCGGGCCTGGGGCGCTATTTCGTGCAAGGTGCGCTTAACCGTGACTATCCGCTCGTGCTGGGCGTGGTCACGCTTTATGCGGCGCTGATCATCCTGTTCAATCTGTTTGCGGATATGATCTATGGCTGGCTTGATCCCAGAATGCGGGAGGGTTGAACCGGTGTTGAAACGGCATTTCCCGCTTTTCATTGTCTTTGTGATTGTAACGCTGGCACTGTTGCTCCCCTTCCTTTTGCCGTGGAGCTATGACCAGATTGACTGGGATGCCGTTCGTGCGCCGGCGTTCACTGGATCGCATATCTTCGGTACCGATGAAATCGGTCGTGATCGTCTGGCCCGGCTGGCGGCAGGAACCGGGGTTACGCTGATGGTGGCAATGGCCGCAGCGCTGGTCTCTTTGATTGTTGGCATCGCATGGGGAGCCACCGCAGGCTGGATCGGCGGAAAGGCTGACGAGGTGATGATGCGTATTGTAGATGGCCTCTATGCATTGCCTTTCATGTTCATCGTCATTTTGCTGATGGTGGTATTTGGGCGATCCATATTGCTGGTTTTTATCGGCATTGGACTGGTGGAGTGGCTGACCATGGCGCGGGTGGTGCGGGGGCAGGTCATGGCGTTGAAAGAACGGCCCTTCATTCTGGCCGCCGAAGCTGCCGGAACGCCGTCTTTCATGATCATATGGCGTCATATATTGCCGAATATTGCTGGCGTTGCGCTAGCCTATCTCATGCTGACTGTGCCGCAGGTTGTGATGGTTGAAAGCTTTCTGTCCTTTCTCGGGCTGGGCGTCCAGGAACCGCTGACCTCGCTCGGTATATTGGTTAAGGAGGGCGCCGACGACATGGATATGGCACCGCTCGGCCTAGCGCTGCCCGGCGGCCTGCTGGTGGTAATCTTGGTCTGCCTGACGATAGAAAGCGAACGATTGAGAGACCGTTTCTCATGAGCCTCTATGAAATTCACAATCTGGCCGTGGATATTGCGGGCAATCGGCTGGTGGAAGAGGTCGATCTGACGGTCGAACCCGGACGGTGCACGGCGATCATCGGTGCCTCGGGTTCTGGCAAAAGCCTGACCTGCTTGACGCCGTTCGGACTTACGCCCGCTATTGCCTCTGGCTCGATCCTATTGGACGGTATCGCCCTAGATAGCGCCGATGCCGGTCATCTGCGCGATGTAAGGCGCAGGGACACCGGATTTATATTCCAGCAACCGCTAACGGCTCTGTCGCCTCACCTGACTGTGGGTGCTCAATTGCAGGAATCAGCCATGCAGGCCGGGGCAGCACGGCCATCGCGCCAGAATTTGGCGCGCAAACTGGAACGCGTTGGACTGTCTCGATCTGACGAGCGACTGGACCAGTTCCCGCACCGGCTGTCAGGTGGCGAACGCCAGCGGGTGATGATTGCCGCCGCTATAGCCCATGGCCCTAAATTGTTAATTGCCGACGAACCTACCAGCGCGCTGGATGCGTCCCTGCGGGCGGAGATCATGGACTTGCTCGATGAATTGCGCGCTGAACAAGGGCTCGGGATGTTGCTGGTCAGCCATGATCTTGCGTCGGTCGAGGGTCATGCCGACCAACTGGTGGTGATGGAGAAGGGGCGAGTGGTGGAAACGGGGGCGACCCGTGCTGTCCTTACGAATCCGGTCGAAGATTATACCAAGCGTTTGATTGCTGCTACACCGCGTCTTGACGAACCATTTCCGAAGCTCAGCCCGCCAGATGATCCGGTGCTTGAAACGGTGAACATTGGCGTCGAATTTCGTCGCCCCGGCTGGCGTCGCGGAAAAATACGCGCTGTGGCAGATGCGAACATCCTCTTGCGGCAGAACGAATCCTTGGCATTGGTCGGTGGATCTGGTTCCGGAAAATCGACGCTCGGTCGGGCTATTGCGGCTATTGGACCGGTAACCGAGGGTGAAATAACATGGGAAGGCAGATTGCTTCCTGAGCGCCGAAAGCGCGATCTCAAAATGCGCCGGCTGATCCAGCCGGTTTTTCAGGACCCAGTCGCGAGCCTCGATCCGCAATGGCATGTCAGCGATATCATCGCGGAACCGCTACGCAATCTTCGTCCTGACCTGACAAAGGCCGAGCGCGATGACATGGCGCGAAAAGCCCTATCCGATGTTGATTTGTCGGAAGAGTTTTTGGACCGCGTACCGGCCAGCCTGTCTGGGGGGCAGGCGCAACGGGTAGCGATTGCGCGCGCTATCGTTGCGACCCCGCAATTGCTGGTGTTGGATGAAGCGACATCTGCCCTGGATCCCTTGGTAGGGGCCGAGATTTTGAAGCTTCTCTCTCGGCTACAGGGCGAGAATGGATTGAGCATGTTGTTCATCACACACGACATCGCAGCCGCGCGTAGACTATGTCACCGGATTGCGGTGATGGAAGAGGGGCGGATTGTTGAAACCGGCGATATGCAAGCCGTCATCGATGATCCGCAGCATCCTGCAACACAAAGGCTTATCGCTGCCAGTTAAAAATAGGGCCACTCGGTTGTCCGAGCAGCCCTATTTTTCAGCATGATTTTTGTGAATTTAGAAAGATATGCCGAGGGTGAATACAATCGCACTATCGGTGAAATTATTGACAGCTGGTGCATCCGTGTCGGTATAGGCGAGAGAAGCGGTCAGATTGTCGGTAACCGCCCAGTCTACACCGAGCATCCAGTCAACATAGTCGTTGACACCAAGAACACCTGTAGGATTGCCCAAAGACCCTTCATTGATACCGATATTGGCATTCAATGTAATAGGAGTGTCAGGAATTCCAGCCGACAAGCCGGTGTAAATATAGACATTGTCGGAATTGCCGAGACTGTCCTGGCTCCAAGCATAAGCGATACCGCTGGTCACATCGACTGGGCCGACTGTGGCGGATACCGAAGCATAAGGTTCAAAATAGTCGCTGGGGCCAGCCGCGCCGTCTTCACCGTTGGGGTAGAAGAAATAGAGCAAGCCAACATCGAGCGTCAGGCCTGACGTGACTTCACCGGACCAGCCGCCGTAGAGGTCGAGCTCGGTGTGACCGAATGTGGCGCTATCTTCGATGGAAGAGCCCCATGTGCCGATATAGAAGCCGCTATCATGTGCGACATCAATGCCACCCTGGATCGCGATATCACCATCGGAAAAAGACAGGCCGCGGAACCGGTAATCTGAGGTTACCGCAGCATTTCCTGAAATCGAGATGGAAGAATCATCTTCCTGAGCGAAGGCAGGTGTAGCCGTGCTGGCCAGCAAGATAGCCGATAGGCCGATGATAGTGGATTTCTTTTTAATAGACGTGCGCATGGAAATTCCTTTCTCGTTAATGCGTGCGCCCCTCCCGGAGTTGTTTTGGCTGTCATTTTATTGCGTCAGAAGTCCCGAACGCGAACAGTCTCTAAACGTGCAAGGGAAAGCTGCTCCATAAAATTACGCGGTACAAGAAAGAAAACGACAGGAAGGGTGACATAATTGTGAAATGTTGCACAGCCGCCACAAACCATTTTTTGGTCGCTTAAAAATTAAGCGGATTTGATTTGAGGTGACTAATAAAACAGCATTTCGTCCCCGGCTGGACCGCCATCGACGTTTTATCTCGCAACGAATATTATTCTTTCGCGGCCGATTCTGTCGGTAGCGCAGATTGTTTCGCGCTGGCTTCGAGCTTGACCATCCCACCTTCGGGCAATGACTTAATGTGGACATCCCGCTGTGGGAAGGGGATTTCGATTCCATGCTCCTTGAACAGGTCCCAGACCCGTTTCAGAATCGCTGACTTGAAATTTCCAACCCCTGATTGGGGATCCTTGATCCAGCATCGGATTTCAAAATTGACGCTATTGTCGCCAAATTCGAGCATCCAGGCGACCGGCTTGGGATGATGGAGCACCCTTGGTACATCTTCACAGGCCTGTCTCATCAGTTCCATCGCCTTATCCATATCGGTATCATAAGAGACCCCGACAGGTATCCCGATCCGGATATTGGGATTGGAGTAGGACCAGTTTTCGACTTCCCGCGTCATAAGATCCTCATTCGGGATCAAATGCTCCTTGCCTTCTCGGGTGAGGACCGAAACTGCGCGTACGCCGATTTTGTTGACCCAGCCGAAACTATCACCGACGGCGATGACATCACCGGGCTTGATTGAACGATCCATCAGCAGAATGATTCCCGCGATCAGGTTACCGATCGTTTTCTGCATTCCGAAACCAATGGCCAAGCCAAAGGCACCGGAGAATACCGCCAGGGCGGTTAGGTCAATTCCGACTACATCGAGGCCCAGTACGAAAGCCATGGCCAAAATCGCGACGGTTGCGAGCTTCTGCCCCAGAACTTTCTGCGCGCCATCCAATTGACTGTTGCCGATGATATGGGAAACGATTTTCATCAAGGCGCGCGCTACGGCGAGCAATATCACCGCCGTCATCGCTACGGTTACAATCCACCATAGAGATATTCGGCGTGACCCGAGATCAAAGCCAACCCGCTCCATTGCCTCTGCTATCGGCGCTATGCCGCCGACCAGACCGGATCCAATGGTGATAAACAGAGCCAGGCCAATGATGGTCCCTAGCCAGTTTGGCATACGCACGCCGCGGATCAGATCATTGGCAAATAGGCCAACGGTTATGGCGATAGTGAGCGAAAAAATGACTTGTGCGATGAGGTTCCAAGGATAGGCTGCGAGAAAAATGCCGCATAGAATAAACGTGGTCGCTCGGCGGGTCATATCCCGAATCCGGCGTCCCGCAAGCTCGCTTTCATAGCCCGCGCGCGCCTCCCAGAGGTGGCGTAGCTTGGGTCCTATATATTTGCTGAGATACCAGCCGACTGTCAAAGCGAGTGCCGCTAATATGACGGCGATAATGCCTTCAACATATTGGACGTTGCCGGGCGTTTCAGGAGCCAGCGATTCCAGATATTTCAGCATGTTATCCATCATGGTCGGGCATTGTGATACTGTTCAAAGCCTTTGGCAAGGTCCGCCATCAAATCTTCGGGATCTTCCAGCCCGATATTGAGCCGCACCAGCGGGCCTTTCTCCGCCCACGTGGTTGCCGTGCGATATTTTCCCGGGTCGACCGGCAGCGCGAGGCTCTCAAAACCGCCCCAACTATAACCGATACCGAACAGCGATAGCGCGTCGATGAAAGCAGAACGGGATTGGTCATCACCGTCTGCAAGCTCGAAGGAGAAAAGACCTGATGCTCCCGTGAAATCGCGTTTCCATATTTCGTGACCGGGGCAATCGGGCAGGGCGGGATGGAGAACGACGCCCACTTCAGGTCGCTCTTTTAGCCAGTGCGCGATCTTCAGTGCGCTGGCTTCATGCTGACGCAGGCGCACATCCAGTGTTCTGAGGCCGCGCCCGGCGAGATAGGCATCGTCAGGAGACACCACTTGCCCCAATTGCTGGGCGGTACGACGGAGGCGGGGCCAATAGGCGCTGTGTGTGGTGACAGCACCCATCATCACATCACTATGGCCGACAATATATTTGGTGGTAGCGATTATGGCGATATCTACACCATGTTCGAGGGCCGAGAAAAAGCGGGATGTTGCCCATGTGTTGTCCAGTAGCGTGACGATGTTTGCCGCCCGCGCTGCTGTGCAGATTGCGGGCACATCCTGAACCTCGAAAGTCAGACTCCCGGGGCTTTCCATCAGAATAGCCTTTGTGTTGGGGCCGAATAGATCCGCAATATCTGCGCCGATCATCGGATCGTAATAACGTACGGTAATTCCCATGCGTTTGAGAAAAGCGTCGGCGAAACTGCGGCTGGGGTCGTAGCTGCTATCGGTTAGCAAGACCTCGTCGCCGGGATTTAAAATGGCGAGCAGTGAACAGGAGATGGCCGCTACACCGGAAGGAAAGAGCATGGTCCCAGCGGCACCCGGCTCCATTTCGGTTAGCGCCTCAGCAAGAGACCATTGGGTTGGAGAACCCCGGCGGCCGTAAAAAAAGCGGCCGTCCTCATTCGATTTCAACCCTTCTCTAAGGTGGGCGACATCATCATATAAATGGGTGCTGGCGCGCCATACCGGCGGATTGACCACGGCTTCGGTCCAGACTTTCCTTCGACCACCGGTGACAACCTGAGTCGCGGGTTTTCTGGAACCAGAGTCGTTATCTGCCAACTATAGTTCCTGCGACGTCAGCATGTTTAGGCAGTTGCTTTTGGGGTGTCGGCATCGGCGCCCCATTCCGCCCAACTTCCGTCATAAAGCGCTGTTTTCTCGGCACCTGCGACTGCAGCTGCAAAGGAAACAACCGCTGCGGTCATTCCCGATCCGCAGGTTGTGACCAGCGGTTTGGAGAGATCAATGCCAGCGTCACTGAACACCGCGCTGATTTCGTCACTGCTTTTCCATGTGCCATCGGCATTGAAAAAGCTGCTGTGCGGAATATTGGTCGAGCCCGGAATATGGCCTGAGGCAGCGTCACCGCGAGGGTCTGCTGTTGCGCCACTGAAACGGTCGGCTGGCCGCGCATCGACAACTTGTTCATCTTTGCTGTGCAGATTGGCAAGAATGTCAGCTTTGGTCCGGACGTCCTTGTCGTCTTTCCAGACCGTGAAATGGCGGTGACGCAGCGCTTCCTTGCCGGTTTCCAGTGGTCGGCCTTCGGCTTTCCATTTGGCGATGCCACCATCAAGAATCGCGACTTCATGCGCACCAAAAATGGTCAACATCCACCATGCGCGCGTCGCGCTTTTAAGCGGGCTGTCATCGTAGAGAACCACGCGGCTGCCATCGCCCAAGCCAAGCGATTGCATCCGGCTGGCAAATTTTTCCGCTGGCGGGAGCATATTTTCTATCGGATTGCCGGTGTCGGTCAGATCATCCAGGTCCATGAAAACTGCGCCGGGGATATGGCCGGCTTCATATTCCGCCGCCGGATTCCGTCCTGCATCGGCCATGAATTTTGTTGCATCAACGATGCGCAGATCAGATGCGCCTAGTTCGTCGGCCAGCCAGTCGGTCGTTACCAGCAATTCCATATTTAACTCCTCATGCCCGCAAATATTTGCGCTATTCCTCTCGCCGTTTAGCGATTCTAATTCCAGCCGTCGAGGCTATATCGCATCGCATCACGAATCTGCTGCTTATGTGGTTTTTGTGCATAACCTGCGGTCGGGGTGATGACAGAGGGCATCCCTTGCCCTAGATGTTCTCTATGACCGATAATTCTTCCTCTGCCGCAAATCCGAAATTTTTGGGTAAAGAAAGCCCCATTGCCTCCTCGCCTGAAGAGGCAATGCTCGACTATGTTCCGAATCCTCGAGCAGAGGAGCTTTATCTTACCCGCTTTGCCGCGCCGGAATTTACGTCGCTTTGCCCGGTTACGGGACAACCGGATTTTGCCCATCTGGTGATTGATTATGCGCCGGATCAGACCATCGTGGAATCCAAATCACTCAAGCTATTTCTCGGATCGTTTCGGAACCATGCGGCCTTTCATGAAGACTGTACGGTTGGAATCGGCAAGCGCTTGTTCGATGAGATGAAACCCCGATGGCTACGAATTGGCGGCTATTGGTATCCGCGCGGCGGGATACCGATCGACATATTCTGGCAATCGGGTGAGCCGCCCAAGGGGCTCTGGATCCCGGATCAGGGCGTTGCGCCCTACCGGGGCCGTGGTTGATGCCGCATAAATTCTATGGTGGCCCACTATCGCTCTATTCGGGCAAGGCGCGGGCCTATCTCGACTGGAAAGATGTGAATTACGAGGAAATCCTCAGCACCACTGAAGTCTATAAGACGATTATCGTTCCCAAAGTCGGCCGCCCCGTCATTCCTGTCATGGTGACCCAAGACGGAGAGACCCTGCAGGACACGACGCTGATTATCGACCATTTTGAAACGGCGATCGGCGGGCCGTCGGTCTATCCCGATACGCCCAAGCAACGGCTGGTCGCGTTGCTGATGGAAGTATTCGGCGATGAATGGCTGGTGATTCCGGCGATGCACTATCGCTGGAACTATAATGAAGAATGGGTTTATGGTGAATTCGGCGCGGTTGCCTCACCGGCCGCCAGCAAGGAAGAGCAGCTGGCTATCGGTCGCGAGCGGGGACAGACGTTCAAGGGTTTCTGTCCGATATTGGGCATCAATGAACAGACTATTCCGGCAATCGAGGCCAGCTATGAAGCGCTTTTGGCCGACCTCGACCGGCATTTTTCGGAATATGATTATCTGCTCGGTTCGCGCCCATCGATTGGCGACTATGGTCTGATCGGACCGCTTTATGCGCATTTATACCGCGATCCAGCATCGGGCGAGATCATGAAACGGCTGGCGCCCAAGGTTGCCGCATGGGTCGAACGGATGGTGGATGTGCAACAGCCTTTATCCGGAGACTTTCTGCCGGATGACGAGATTCCGCAGACCCTGCTTCCGGTGCTGGAAAGAATGATGGCAGAGCAGATGCCCTTTTTGCAGACGACCGCAGGCATGCTTGTCAATTGGGCCCAGGCCAATCCGGATAGCGAAATACCGCGCGCGGTGGGCATGGCGGACTTTACCGTCGAGGGTGTGACCGGACAGAGATTCGCACCGCCATTCAGCCTCTGGATGCTGCAACGGCCGCTGGACTATTATCGGTCCTTGTCAGATGCGGAAAAATCGGCGGTGGATGAATTTTTGGCGGCGATTGAGGGCGCATCAACCTTTCAGGATTTTATCATGGAACAGCGGTTGGCGTTTGAAGAATTCAAGCTCATCCTTGGCTGATACCGGACACCGTGCACAGATTCGGATATAGAAACGAGTTTGCCCTATCAATCAGCCGTCGCTGATCATATATATCACCGGTATGAGCAGCATTTCACATCATCATAACGTTGCCATCGAACCGTCCGACATAGATTTCATGGGTCATGTCAATAATGCCAATTATCTGACGTGGGTACAGGATGCGGTCATCGCTCATTGGCAAAAATTTGCACCCTCCGAGGCCGTCGCAGACCATCTCTGGGTCGCGATCAAGCATGAGATCACCTATCGGAAGCCTGCTTTTCTGGAGGATGATGTAATCGCCGAGGTGCTACTCGAAAAAGTACATGGAGCCCGCGCATTTTACAGCACTGTCATCCGTCGTGGCGAAGAGGTTCTGGCTGAAGTGCAATCAAGCTGGTGCTGTATTGATGCCGACACATTGCGGCCAACCCGCCTAGCGAAAGATATTGTAGCGCGATTTTTTGGCTAGCTTAGCTATTAAGCCAAGCGCTTGATCAATCTCATCGCATCAGCCCGCCAATCAGGTTGCGAACAAAGCGGCCAGCCACAGGCCCTGCAAGATCTGTAACGACTGAACCCACCGCGGATGTAACGCCGGTCCGCATCGGGTTTGCCCGCGACTTTTTGCCGAGCATTGTCGATGCGGCCATGCCTGCTGCTGACCCCATGGCGACTTTGGCACCACGGCTTAACGCTTTTTCCCAAATGCTTTTGGTTTTGCGCGGGCGTTTGCGAACTTCATCTTCGCCTTTTTCTTCGACTTCTTTGGCCGTTTCTATGGCGTCGGTCGCTTTTTGCGCTAATAATTCCTCGGCGCTATTGCGGTCGATCTCTTCATCATATTTCCCCTCGTAAGGCGAAATCGAATTGATGATTGCGCGTTCCTTCACGGAAACCGGTCCCAAACGCGACCGTGGCGGTTTGATCAAGGTCCGCTGGACAATCGATGGTGCCCCATCTTCCAGCAAGGTCGAGACCAGGGCTTCGCCGACGCGTAATTCTGTAATGGCTTCCTCGACATCCAGATCAGGGTTGATACGGAATGTATCGGCTGCTGCCTTGATCGCTTTTTTGTCGCGCGGAGTGAATGCGCGCAGGGCATGCTGGACACGATTGCCCAGCTGACCTGCGACCTTCTGCGGTATGTCGATCGGGTTC
Organism: Parasphingorhabdus sp.; assembly: GCF_039939955.1. Lineage (GTDB taxonomy): Bacteria > Pseudomonadota > Alphaproteobacteria > Sphingomonadales > Sphingomonadaceae > Parasphingorhabdus. The sequence goes on from NZ_JBDVHS010000005.1 coordinate 150,174, forward strand.
TGGGTGACGAAAAAGACGCCGACGCCCTTGGATCGTATCAGGCGGACGACTTGCTCAATTTTTTCTTCGAGCGCCTTGGGGGCGTCGTCGAACAGCAAATGCGCTTCATCGAAGAAGAAAACCAGTTTCGGTTTTTTCGGATCACCAACCTCTGGCAAGGTTTCGAATAGTTCGGCGAGTAGCCAGAGCAGAAATGTCGCATAGAGTTTCGGGCTACGCATCAACTGATCAGCGGCGAGCACGTTGATGTATCCGCGACCTTGATCGTCGCATTTGATGAAATCGTCAATTTCCAGCGCCGGTTCCCCGAAAAATTGGCCTGCGCCTTGGCTATCCAGCTGCAGCAATTGGCGTTGGATGGCCCCAACGCTGGCCTTGCTCACATTGCCATATTTTGCCGAGAGCTCTTTTGCATTTTCTGCGGTATAGGCGAGCATCGATTGCAAATCGTCGAGGTTGAGGAGCAGCAGCCCTTCTTCATCGGCAAAGCGGAAGACGATATTGAGTACGCCTTCCTGTGTGTCGTTCAGATCCATCAAGCGAGCGAGGAGTAATGGCCCCATCTCGGTAATAGTGGTCCGGATAGGATGACCCTGTTTGCCATAGAGGTCCCAGAATATCGCCGGATTGTCGGAATAGGCATAGTCATCCATTCCGAGTTCTTTGGCGCGCTCTTCTAGTTTGTCCGCATGTTTGAACTGAGAGGAGCCGGCCATGGAAATGCCCGACAGATCACCTTTGACATCGGCAACGAAGACCGGAACGCCATTGGTGGAAAAGCTCTCCGCTAGCCCTTGGAGAGTGACCGTTTTACCGGTGCCGGTGGCGCCAGCAATCAGGCCATGCCGGTTGGCGCGTGACAGGTTAAGACTTTGCTGTTCGCCACCGCCCAGTCCGAGAAAAATTTCTGTTGCATCGGCCATTGGCGGATCCCTTCACTCTTATTGCATATTTGGACCCTGACTTGACGCAAAAAAAAGGCCGGCGTCAAGCACTGGCCCTTTTCTGTTACATCTGTTTAGATGCGTTTAGTCTTCTTGCAGGCGAACCGCGACAAATTGTGGATCACGAGCGCCGCGTCGAATTTGCAGCAGTACTGCTTCGCGATTTGCGCGTTTCGCGCTGTTGATCGCTTTGTCCAGATCGGGTGTGTTGTTCACAGGCTGGCGATTGACGCTGGTAATGATAAAACCGCGTCTGATGCCTTTCTGGGCGGCATCACTATTCGGATTGACCGTCGAGACGACAACGCCTTTCTGCTTCGACGGAACCCCGATCTGCCGCGCGATGGCCGGTGTCAGATCGACGACCGATAGTCCCAGAGCATCGGCGGTTGCCTGTGCGCTGGCCCCATTGTCATTCTGGCCTAGGGCGTTGTCTTCCGCATCTGGATCAAAGGTACTGCCGGCCAGTTCTTCTTCTGATGGACGTTTGCCAAGCTTGGCATTGACTTTGATCGCCTTGCCATCGCGCACCAGTTCGATCGGAACGGCTGTACCGACGGGAAGATTAGCAACCAGATAGGAGAGTGTCTGATCTGGTGTAACCAGTTTGCCATTCACTTTGGTGATCACATCACCTGCCTGGATACCGGCTTTTGCGGCGGCTTCATCGGGCTCTACCCGCTGGACGAATTCGCCGCGATTCTTTGGTAGACCGAGTGAATCCGCGAGATCTTCCGAAAGCGCACTTATCTGGACACCGAGATAACCGCGCTCGATCGCTTGTCCATTTTTGAGTGTTTCAACAATGGGTACGGCAACCTCTGCGGGAATGGCGAAGCCGATGCCGACATTGCCGCCGGTTGGTGAAATGATGGCATTGTTGATGCCGATGACATTGCCGTTGAGATCGAACATCGGACCACCGCTATTGCCGCGGTTGATTGAGGCATCCGTCTGCAGGAACCGGTCATAGGCGCCGCCCTGGCCGGTATTTCGATGGATCGCCGACAAAATGCCGGTGGTCACGGTTCCGCCAAGACCAAAGGGATTGCCGATAGCAATGACCCAATCGCCAACGCGGGCGCTGGTGCTATCGCCGAATTTCACAAACGGTAGATCTTTATTTGCTTTGATCTTGAGAACCGCGATATCCGAGGCCGCATCGCGTCCGACTAGTTCCGCCTCATATTCGGTGCGGTCTGGCATGATCACGGTGATCGTTTCGATCGTTGCGTTGCGGTTGCCAGGTGCCACCACATGGTTGTTGGTGACGACATAGCCATCGGCAGAAATGATGAAGCCGGATCCCAAGGATTGCGCCTGGCGGGTTTGTGCACCGCCATTGCCGCCTTGGCGATTACCAAAAAGACCGCCAAACGGGGTGCCTGCGAAAGGATTATTGTTGTTCACGCGGACACGCTGGGTAGTCGAAATATTGACGACGGCGGGCTGCAACTGCTCGGTCAGGTCTGCAAAGCTCATCGGCGCGCCGGCACGTGGCACGACATTGCGCATCACTGTGCTGTCGTTGGCGGCGGTTTGTGCTCCGGCCGAACCAATCCCGGTCAGGGTTGCTGCACTGCCGGCCAAAAGCAATGCTGCTGAAATTCCGTAAGCGTAACGCACTATTATCTTCCTCTCAAATTACTGGTGGAGCAAATGAATGTTTGTCACCAGATCCGTTCAAAATCGTACAAATAATGACGCAATTTTCATGAACGGCAATTGAATATTAGCATATTCGACTGTCGATCTTAAGCGTAGAACTGCGATATATTCTTGATATAGGCCTATTTGGGTGTGCCCAAGCCTTTGCGCAAGCTGGGAATCTGTCTTTGGTCGAAAAAAAGCGACGCTATGTAGAATAGACGACAAGTGTAGTCGTTGTGGTACTGCAACGGGGCCATGGCCGTCAAAATTCAAATGCGCCATCAGTCTCGAACCGAGGTTTCGTCGTGAATCCAAGCGCCTCATTAGCCAGTTGGGTGTCGAAAAATTCATGAACCGAAGCGATTTTGCCATCTCGGAAGGCAAAGATATGCGCATAGCGCTGGTCGTAGCGTTGCCCGTTTTTGGTGAGTCCTTGCGCTTCCATGATGGCGGTTGCGCCGTCGGGGCCGTCGTTCATCACTCGCCATTTTACCGCAAACTGGAACTGCTCGAAATCGAGCGCATCAAATATCGCAGGCAATATCTGTTTCAGTGCAGCAAAGCTCTCATATCGGCCCGATATGATCGTATTGCCGGATATATGATAGACGACGTCCGGATGGTGCAGAGCCTCGAAACCATCGACGTCCATGACCGACAAAGCGGTATAATAGGCATCGATAATCTCGCGGTTTGTGTTCAAAGCGTCTTACCGACCTCGGAATTGGCGTAGATATTCGTTATCCGGAGAGAGAATGAACGAGCTTTGTGGATCATCCGGACCACCATTTTGGAACGTCGTCTCATAGCTCTTCATGGCGCGATAGAAATCATAGAATTGCGGATCTTTGCCAAAGCTTTCGGCATAGGTCCGCGCTGCGCTTGCATCAGCTTCGGCGCGAATGATTTGCGCTTGTTTCGCGCCTTGAGCGCGGATGGTCCGCGCTTCTTGGTCACGGGCTGTCCGCATCCGTTGGTAGGCGCTGTCCAGTGGTGTGCCGTCAGGCAGATCGGCCCGCTTGATTCGCACGTCAACAATCTCTGCGCCATATTGACGCGCAACCCGGTTCAAACCGGCTTGAATATTGTCCATCACTTGCCCGCGTTCAGGGCTAAGCAGTGCAGCAAACGGGCGTTTGCCGAGCTCGTTCCTCAGAGCCGAACCCAAAATAGGCCGAAGTTCGTCGGAAACCCGTTCTTCGGTGCCAGCCGCAATATACATACGCAGCGGATCGGTTATCCGGAACCGGGCAAAGGCATCGACTTGCAAGCGAAGTTGATCGGTCGACAGCACTTGCTGTTGCTCCATCTCAACGTCGCGAATGCGTTTGTCGATCCATACAACCTGTTCAATGAACGGGAATTTCATCAACAGACCGGCGCCGGTCTGCCCGAATGGGACCGCATTTTGATATCGGTTAATGATGCGAACCGGTTCACCAAAGCGCACAACCACACCTTGCCGCGTTTCGGGGACGATGATGAGCGTGTTCAGGAAGGTGAACAATAACGCAACGACGATGAAACCAAGCGCAGCGGGGTTTTGCATGATCCGTCTAATCATTTACTTGCCCTCCACGGTTGAAATCGGTGCTTGCTGTGCCCGCTTTTTCAATTCCGGCAAGGCCAGATACGGCGTTACACCGGGTGCCTCGACTACCGTCTTGTCGACTTTGGACAATACACGCTCCATTGTTTCATAATACATCCGTTGTCGCGTCACCCTTGGCGCCAATCGATATTCTTCGTACACCTTGTCAAAGGCCGCTGACTCACCTTGCGCCTGCGCGGTGAGCTGCTGGGCGTAGGCGCGGGCTTCATTGAGGTAAGTCTGTGCGGTCTGCTGGGCGGCCGACACTTCTTTAAACGCGTCGTTCACGGCAGCAGGCGGATCGGCTTTCTTGATCGCGATACCGCGAATGACAACGCCAGCGCCATAGCCGTCGAGTAGCTGTTGCATATTACGCTCAACTTGTTGCTCGATCTCTGTCCGTTCCGAACCGATAGTGTCATCCAGCGTGAAATTGGCGACGGCGGCACGCATTGCGGCTTCCGCGACTTCCTTGATCGTTTCTTCCGGTTCAGCAATTTGGAACAAGAACAGCTCGGGCGCTTTGATGTTCCAACGTACGGAATAAGCCAAGTCGACGATATTCTGATCACCCGTCAGGATCAGCTTTTCCGTCTCTCCCTCGGGAATGTCGATTGTCCGAATATCTTCGATGTCGAGCTTCGTCACCTGTTCAAGCGGGGTGGGAAGCGAAAAGTGGAGGCCGGGATCCATGGTCCGCGAATAGGAACCTAGGAAAGTCACCACGCCCCGTTCTTGCGGACTGATACGATGGATGCTGGTCAGTAAAACCCAAAGGACGATAAAGCCAATAGCCATCAGTGGCCACCAAGACCGCCCGCCCGGGCGCTTTGGAATACCGCCCTTAAATCCACCACCAGAGCCTTTTTTGAACAGTTCTTCGAGAGAGCCAGCACCCTTGCGACTGCCACCGGAAGAGCCACCCGGGGGATTACCCCATGGGTTCCGTGGACCGCCGCCGTTGCCGTCGCCGCCATCATTGCCGCTGCCGCTGTCATTGCCCCAGGGGCCAGCCATGTTCAATATTGAGCCTAAAATCGATTTGCGGCGGGCTTCGCCGTCCATATTTTTATCCATAGTATCTTTATAGGTAGCACGCGTTCAGAAAAACAGTGTCAATCCGATAAAAGTGCAACTATGTCGATCCGATGACCGATATTACTACAATTGAGGCGGCGCTGGATGGCGTTGCCAAGGGCCGTTTTAGCGCCGTAAAATTCGCCGAAGGTCGGGTTTCTCTGGTGCTTAACGTTGGCGGATTGGACGTGCGGGAGCGCGGCCAGATCGAGATTGGCGTGAAAGGGACCTTGCTGGCGTTAGACGGCGTCGAAAAAGTCGATGTTGCGATGACGGCCGAAAAGGTCGAGCGGCGTTTGATAGCAGTCGCCAGCGGCAAAGGGGGTGTGGGCAAGTCCACACTTTCGACCAATCTCGCAATTGCGATGCAGCTGTTGGGGCGCAAGGTTGGGATGGTGGACGCTGATATATATGGTCCATCACAACCCCGATTGCTCCATTGCGAAGGGCAACGGCCGGAAGCCGAAGACAAGCAGTTGATCCCGGTACCCAATGACTATGATGTGCCGGTGCTGTCTATGGGACATCTGGCAAAGCCCGGACAAGCTATCGCTTGGCGCGGGCCGATGGCGGGCAAGGCGCTTGAGCAGCTGATTAACGCGCATTGGGGGGATGTTGAGGAACTGATCGTAGATATGCCCCCTGGTACCGGCGATGTGCAGCTGTCGATGATGCAAAATCATAAACCAGTCGGTGCGGTGATTGTCTCCACACCACAAGATTTGGCACTGATGGACGCAACCCGAGCAGTGGATCTTTTCAATCAGGCCAAGATTCCGATCATCGGTATGGTCGAGAATATGGCAAGCTATCACTGCCCGCATTGCGGAGAAGCGAGTGATCCTTTCGGAACGGGTGGAGCGGAAGCCGCTGCAAAGACAATGGGCATGCCTTTCCTGGGCAGAGTGCCGCTTGATATCGAAATCCGTAAGTCAAGCGATGGCGGAACACCAACGGCTTGCCGCGATGATGTGCATGGACAGGCTTTCCGTGATATTGCCAAAAAACTCGCTACATGGTTGGATAACCAATAGCCCGGAGAAAGGATATCATGCTGCTGGAACGCGATCAGGATATAGCCGAATTGCTGACATCGGCGCGGCGTATCGCACTGGTCGGTGCCTCGGCGAAGCCCGAACGCGCCAGCAATCGGATATTCAAATTTCTGATCGAGCAGGGCTATGATGTGATCCCTATCAATCCCGGCCTTGCCGGACAAAAACTTTATGATGTGCCGGTGGTCCCATCGCTGGAGGATATTGAAGGAAGTCTCGATATGGTGGATATCTTCCGCAATTCCGCTGCCGCTGGGAATGTGGTTGATGAGGCCATTGCGGTCGCTGCCCAATCGGTATGGATGCAATTGGGTGTTATCAATGAAGCGGCTGCAGGGCGTGCGATCGATGCGGGGCTCAAAGTCGTTATGGATCGCTGTCCGAAAATCGAAATCCCGCGGCTGGGCCTGTTGAAAGCACCCCATGGTGGCTGAAACGGACATCGAGCAGGTTGAAAGTGCATCTCGCGGAATGGATCGCCGCAAATTTCTGATTGGGGGAGGTGCCGCGGCTGGCTTGGTGGTTGCGTGGGCAATTTGGCCGCGCAGCTACGGGCATAATGTTGCTGCGACCGAGAATGAGCATGTTTTTGGTGCTTTTCTGAAAATTTCTGAAGATGGACAGGTGACGGTTGTCGTACCGCAAAGCGAAATGGGGCAGGGCGTCTATACGGTCTTGCCGCAAATCCTGGCCGATGAACTAGGCGCCGACTGGCGGACGGTTGCGGTTGAGCCCGCACCGATTAATCCGCTTTATAGCAACGGCCTATTGATGGAGCAGTGGGCAGAGAGCTTCTTGCCCGCAGGCACGGAGCAACTGGCCGAGAATGAAGCAATCCAATGGGTCGCCCAGAATGTTGCGGTCCGTGACCAGTTCATGCTGACGGCCGATTCAACCGCGATCCCAGCTTTCGCTGGAAGTTTTCGGGAAGCGGGTGCAGCAGCGCGGGTGTTGTTGACCAAGGCGGCTGCCGCCAAATGGGACGTTGATTGGGAAATCTGTACGGTCGAAAACGGTATCGTCTCCAACGGTGACAACCAGCTGCGCTTCGGGGAACTGGTGCGCGACGCAATGGCTGAGACGTTGCCGGATCCGGTGCCGCTGCGGCCAGCCGGTGCAGGCAATCTGATCGGACAGGATGTCCCCCGTCTCGATTTGCCGAGCAAATTAGATGGTTCTGCAAATTTTGCGGGTGATATCAGGTTGCCCGACATGGTGTTTGCGGCCATCCGTCAAGGCCCGATTGGCGAAACGCGTTTGAAATCTTTTAATCGTGCAGGCGCTAGCAAGATCACGGGATTCATCGACGTTGTTGAGGGCGAAAATTGGATTGCGGCAGTCGCAACCAACTGGTGGGCCGCCAATCGCGCGCTGGATCAAATGATCCCGGTTTTTGAAACCAAAGGCTATATGGCTGATAGCGACAAGATCGATACCGCGTTGCAAGAGGCTTTGGAAAATGGACTAGGGATACGCTTCATCTCACGCGGCGATAGCAAAGGCGCGTTTTCAGCCGATAATATCTTCCAGGCACGCTACAATGCCGATGCCGCACTGCATGCGTCAATCGAGACGCGGACGGCTACGGCAGAATATAAAGATGGTGGTTTAGAGCTTTGGATGGCCACCCAAGCGCCTGTTGCGGCGGTGCGGGCAGCCGCCAAGGTTTTGAACATCGGGCAGGATCGCGTCACGCTATATCCAATGCTGAGCGGCGGGTCGTTCGGCCGCAATCTGGATAATGAAATCGCCGGGCAGGTCGCGCAAATCGCAAAGCAGATTGGACGCCCGGTCCAATTGGTCTGGTCCCGCGCAGAAGAGTTTATGCATGACCATTATCGGGCACCGAGTCACGCGCGTCTGGATGCCGCCATGGCAAAAGCGGGTCGTGTGGAAGCTATGCAAATCAAGATCGCGTCTCCGCCATCGGCCCGCGAGCAAGTGAAGCGACTATTTGGTGGTCAGAACAATGTGGATGCGATGCGTAGCTCTATCGGGGAAGCGGATATCAAAGTCGTAGACGGTCTAGACGTGCCCTATGATATTCCTAATCTCACCGTCGATCACCATAGCGCTTTTGTTGGCGTACCGACGGGCAATTGGCGCAGTAATGCCCATAGCAGCAACATATTCTATCTGGAATCGTTCATCGATGAGTTGGCGGCGGAGGCGGGCGTAGAACCTTTGTCCTTTCGCATGCAGATGATGAACAATCAGCCGAGGCTCGCTCGATGCCTGACGGGTGTCGCCGCCATGGCTGGATGGGATGGCGGCTTGGATGGCAGCGGTCAGGGCATCGCATGCCACGGTATGCGCGGCGGCTATATCGCGCTGATCGCCAGTGCTAGCAGGGGGACGGGCGGCTTAGAAGTTCGCCGTATTTCGGCAACCGTGGATATTGGTCGGGTCATTCACCCGGATATTGCCCGGCAGCAGATTGAGGGCGGCATAATATTCGGCTTGGCGATGGCGTTGGGTAGTGCAACCCGGTTCCAAAAAGGACTGCCGACAGCAAAGCGGTTGCGTGATTTGTCCTTGCCAAGCCTTGCGGAAATCCCTCCGATCCAGATTGAATTTATCAGAAGCGATGAAGAAGCTGTCGGCTATGAAGAGCTTGGGGTGCCAGCTGTCGCGCCAGCTGTCGCCAATGCATTATTCTCGGCAACCGGGGTCCGGTTCCGGCAAATACCATTTTTCGGGGAAGTGTCATGAATCATGCGTGAAACTGGGCCATTGCCAAAGGGGCATCCGCCGGTCGCGGCCAAGAAAGTCGGTGTTTTGCTGGTCAATCTGGGTACGCCCGATGCGCCAGATAAGAAAGCCGTCAAACGCTATCTCAAAGAATTTCTTTCGGACAAGCGGGTCGTCGAGATTCCTTCAATCATCTGGCAGCCGATATTGCGCGGTATCATTCTTAATACGCGTCCGGCAAAATCCGCCGAAGCTTATGGTCTCGTCTGGACCGAAGACGGTTCGCCATTAGCCTCTAACACACGAAAACAGGCCGAAAAATTATCCGGAAAAATCGAAGGCGTGATGGTGGATTGGGCAATGCGCTACGGCAACCCGAGCATCAAAAGCCGTCTAGAAGCGATGAAAGAGGCCGGATGCGATCGCATATTGATCGCCCCGCTTTATCCGCAATATAGCGGGGCTACGACCGCTAGCGTCCATGATGCCGTATTTGATGCGATTGCCGGCATGCGCTGGCAACCGGTTATTCGGCTGCTGCCCGCCTATCATGACGACGAAGCCTATATTGATGCACTGGCAACCAGCCTCGAACGGGATATTGCGGCTCTGGATTTTGTGCCGGACGCGATTGTTGCGAGCTTTCATGGCATGCCACAGCGCACTCTGGAGTTGGGCGATCCCTATCATTGCCATTGTCAGAAGACCGCTCGACTCTTGTCTGAGAAGATGGGGCGAGAATTGGTGATTGCTTTCCAGTCCCGTTTTGGTCGGGCGAAATGGCTCGAACCGGCGACCGATACAATTTTGGAATCGCTGCCCGGACAGGGGAAAAAGAATATCGCTATCTTTGCGCCCGGCTTCTCGAGCGATTGTTTGGAGACGTGCGAAGAATTGGCGATACGGGGCAAGGAGCAGTTTGAAGCCGGCGGCGGAGAATATTTCGCCTATCTGCCCTGTCTCAATGACAGTGATCCCAGCATCGATATGTTGGATAAATTGGTACGACGGGAATTGTCCGGGTGGATATAGAAGGGCCCGAACTCTTTCATCCACCGGTCAAGCGCAGCATCACGATTGCGGGGCATCAAACGTCCATTTCTTTGGAACCGTTGTTCTGGGATATGTTGAAAGTGGCTTCCGATCTTCGCGGTCTGCCGCTTAATGCATTGGTGGCACAGATAGACGTCGAACGGATTGCAGCGGCACAGCCGCCCGGGCTTGCGACAGCTATCCGCTTGTGGCTCACCAATGATCTGCTTGGAAAAACCACGCAAGCGGACTAAGGGACGGCCATGAACGCGACCCTTCTTGTCATGGCAGGCGGTGCGATTGGTGCCGCAGGGCGGTATCATCTCGGACGGCTTGTCTTTCACCTTGGACCTATGGGCTATCCCTATGGTACGTTGGTGGCCAATTTGACCGGGGGTCTTTTGATGGGTGTGCTAGCGGGAGTTTTGGCGCGCAGTAATTTTGTCGATGAGCCGTGGCGGCTGTTGCTTGGCGTTGGTTTGCTAGGCGGCTTCACAACTTTTTCGGCCTTTAGTTTGGAAGTTATCAATATGATCGAACGAAGCGAATGGAGCATGGCCATCGGCTATGCCTTGCTTTCGGTTGTCGGTTCGGTGCTGGCGTTGTTCGCGGGTCTGATGGCAGTAAGGGCGCTGACATGAGCGGTTTTGACCCCACGGCAGAAAGCGGTTCCGAAGAAGAAAAGCCTCAGGGCTCGGCGAAAGAGCAAAGGCAGGCTCTGAAGACACTCGACGTGCGGCAATTTACTATTTCCGCCGATGATGAGGATATTCGGGTCGACCGGTGGTTCAAGCGGCATATGGATGATGTGCCGTTCAATATCGTATCGCGCTGGGCACGGACCGGACAGCTGCGGCTGGACGGGAAAAGAGTATCGCCGGGCGATCGCGTTCAGGCTGGGCAGATATTGCGGGTCCCGCCGTTGGAACTCGACCGTCCCGGCCGCGTACCGAAGGCGAGAACGGAATTGTCGCAAGATCAGATAGATTTTGCCCGAGAACTGGTGATTCACAAAGACAAGGCGGCTTTGGTGGTTAATAAGCCCCCTGGTCTGGCGACCCAGGGTGGCAGCAAGACGACAACGCATCTGGACGGTCTGTTGGACGGCTTAACCTTTGATGCGAAGTTCCGACCCAAGCTGGTTCATCGTCTCGACAAAGACACTAGCGGTGTGATCCTGCTGGCGCGCTCGCCGGGCGCTGCATCCTTTTTCTCCAAGCGATTTTCTGGCCGTGACGTGCGCAAAGTCTATTGGGCGATTGTCATGGGTGTGCCGGAAATTGCCGATGGCGTGATCGATTTACCGCTTTCCAAACAGCCGGGTTCCGGTGGCGAGAAAATGCACGTCGATGAAGAAAACGGACAGTCGGCCAAATCGCGCTATCGGATTATCGAACGCGCAGGTAACCGGGCTTGCTGGGTCGAATTGCAGCCGCATACCGGCCGGACTCATCAGTTGCGTGTCCATATGGCGGCGATCGGACATCCGATTGTCGGTGACGGCAAATATGGCGGCAAGGATGCGTTCTTGACCGGCGCCATCAGTCGCAAAATGCATTTGCACGCGCGACGGCTGCGGATCGACCATCCCGACGGTCATAAGGTCGATGTGAAGGCTGACCTGCCGGACCATTTTGCCGAAACGGTTGAAAATCTGGGACTAGATCTAAGCCTAGGCGACTTGCCACTCGACGAAAAAAGGCCTGGCGGCAAGATGGCCCGCAAACAGCAGGCCAAGGCCCATGCCAAGCAGATCCGTAAGGATAAACGCGGCGAGCGTCGTGGTCGCGGAGAGACAAGCGGCAAGCCCACCAAGGCAGGCAAACCTACCAAGCGTGAGCGGCCGAATGCCGGCAAGGCGACGCATAAGAAAAACATGCCGCACAAGGCAAAAGTCAAACAGGCCCTCCATAAGAAATCCAAATAATGCACCCTGATCCCGCTTTCCGATGGCTGAAATCTGCCAATTACCATCATAATGGCGGCGAGCGGGTGGGTCTTGATGTCTTGGAGAGCAAACATTTGATGCAGGAGTCCGAAGAGAAATGACCAATAAGCTTGCCTTGTTCGATTGCGACGGCACGATGGTGGACAGTCAGGCTAATATTTGCGCCGCGATGGATCATGCTTTTACAAAGCATGGCCTTGTCCCGCCTGATCACCATCTTATCCGGCGGATTGTCGGCCTCAGCCTCATCGAAGCCGTATCGCAACTAATGCCCGATGGTGACGAGGCAATCGTTGCGGCGGTGACACAATCCTACAAGGATGGTTTCTTTGAATTGCGTCAGGCAGGCGGCGTGCATGAGCCGCTTTACGATGGATTGCTCGAGACATTGGACGCGTTGGAAGCATCTGGCTGGGTGTTGGGCGTTGCCACCGGAAAGTCGGATCGGGGGCTCCAGCATGTACTGAGCGCGCATGGTTTGCTGGACCGTTTTGTGACGCTGCAGACTGCAGACCGCCATCCGTCCAAGCCGCATCCAGCGATGGTCGAATTGGCGATGGCGGAGGCAGGCGCGGTGAGGAAAACGACGGCGATGATCGGTGATACCAGCTTCGACATGGAAATGGCGGTCAATGCCAAGGTGCGGGCGGTCGGTGTCGATTGGGGCTATCATGACGAGCATGAATTGATTGATGCTGGAGCAGAAATAGTCGCGCCAACCATGGCCGATCTGAACGGAATATTGAACGCATGAGCGAGCCAATGGACGATCAACCGGAATATATCCCCGACCCCGAGAAAGAGAAGCAGGCCAAGGCGGTGCATATCACCGTCAGCATTATCCGTCTGCTTGGCGTGATCTTGGTGATGTTAGGGCTGGCCATCGTGCTGGACCGGCTGCCGCCAATGCCGGCTCGGGCAGGCTATGTACTGATCGCTTTGGGCCTTGTGCAAATGTGGGTCGCGCCAGTCTGGATCATCCGTAAATATGTGCAAGCCCGTGTCGTCGAAGAACAGATGGCCAAAGCGGCGGAAGAGGCGGAGGTTCCGTGAAGCGCTTTTATAAGGATGTATCGGTATCGCCCGATGGCGACGCTTTTGCCATTTTGCTCGACGGGCGCCCGATGAAGACGCCGCAGCGTCACCCGCTGGCCGTACCGAATGTCAATCTCGCCGACGCGATTGCGACAGAATGGGCGGCGCAGGGTGAGGATATCCTGCCCGGAACCATGCCACTCACCGGCCTTGCCCAAGGCGCGCTGGATCAGGTTGAGCATGAGCGCGACCGGATTGTTTCCCGTATCGCCGCTTTTGCCGACAGCGACATGCTCTACTATCGCGCTGATCCTAATCAGCAGGCGCTGATCGACTATCAGGCGGACCATTGGGATCCGCTGCTCGATTGGGCGAAGCAACGCTATGATGTCAGCTTCAACCTGATCTGCGGTATCCGGTATGAAGCGCAGCCGGTCGAAACGATTGCGCGACTGACCAGCGTGGTTGCTGCGCAGGATGATTATAGCATTGCCGCGATGCTGTCGCTGGTCGGACTGTCCGGTTCGCTGATCGCGACATTGGCGCTGGTCGAACAGGTCCACGATGTCGAGGCCCTGTGGCCGCAGGTCAATCTGGAAGAGCTGTGGCAGGAACAGCAATGGGGCCGCGATGATCAGGCAACAGCAGCGCGCGATATCAAGAAAGCAGAATTCGCAGCAGCAGCCCATTTTCTCGACCTATCGCGTAGCTAGTTTCCTTTGTTCCCGTTTTCCGTTAAAGGGTTGAAACTGTAACGGAGACTACATGACAACTGAATCTACTTTATGTGCCACGCCCGCGGAAGCGGTGGCCCTGCTTGAAAAACTTTACGCCGAACAAATTGAAATCACGGCGGCTCGCTTTGGCCGTTATGCCACATCCAAATTGTCCCAGGATGACCGGCAACAAGGCCGATATCCCCAGATCAGCGTTGAAATTCCGGCTGCGCAGGCGACCGAGACCAGCCATCTGACATCCGGCCAGCTATCCGACATCAACGCCTATCGCACGACCGTCACCGAACCCCGGCTCTATCGCGCCTATCTGCTCGATCAGCTGGAGCGCATCGCCGGGACGTTCACCGCGAAGATCAAGGTTGGGCTATCCGACACGCCCATTCCGTTGGCCTTTGCTCTCGCCGACGCTGGCGCTGGCCTTGACCGCGCGAAGAAGGAAAAGCTGCCCAACTATTTCCACACGCCCAATCTGGTCAAAACCAATGACGAGATCGTCGATGGCGGCCAGATTTTCCAGGGCGAGGAAGCCTCGGCCCTTGCCCTGTTCACCGCCGAACGGGTCGACTATTCGCTCCACCGCATCCGCCATTATTGCGCGACCGAACCCGAGCATTTCCAACCCTTCATCCTGTTCACCAACTATCAGCGCTATGTCGACGAATTTATCGAACATGGCCTCGCGGAAGTGAAATCCGGCGAAGCGACGATGTTGGTTGAGCCCGGAAACCGGATCACCGGCAGCGATGGTAAGCCCTCCGCGCCGCCCATTGCGAAGCCACCGCAAATGCCCGCCTATCATCTGGTCCGTGGCGATGGCCGTCCGGGTGTGACCTTGGTCAACATCGGTGTCGGCCCCAGCAATGCGAAGACGATCACCGACCATCTCGCGGTGCTCCGCCCGCATGTCTGGCTGATGATCGGCCATTGCGGTGCGCTGCGCCGGACCCAGCGGCTGGGCGACTATGTCCTCGCCCATGCCTATTTGCGCGATGACAATGTGCTCGACGACGTCCTGCCACCCAGCATCCCGCTGCCGACCATTGCCGAAGTGCAGCAAGCGCTGACTCAGGCGGTGCAGGAAGAAACCGGCATCGATCATTCGAAGCTCAAACAGCATCTGCGCACCGGCACGGTGGTGACCACCGGTGATCGCAATTGGGAGCTGCGCTTCGAACAAATTGCCCGGCGCCTGAACCAGTCCCGGGCGATTGCCATCGATATGGAAAGCGCGACGGTCGCCGCCAATGGCTATCGCTATCGCGTGCCCTATGGAACGCTGCTCTGTGCGTCCGACAAGCCGCTGCATGGCGAGATCAAGCTACCCGGCATGGCTGACGCTTTCTATCAGGAACGCGTCGGACAGCATCTCGCGATCGGGCTGCGCGCCATCGACCTGCTGGCGAAGGAAGCCGATGCGGGAACGCTGCATAGCCGGAAGCTGAGAAGCTTTGGCGAACCTTTGTTCCGCTAAACTCCGTCAATCCCGCGCCGCAAAGTTGACAGAAAATGGACTTTTTATTTTCTGCGACCTCTGCCGCTAAGCCGCGAAATTCCTGATTTTCTGGGTTGAAAACGGCGTGGCGAGTGTAACCTTTGTGGCGGGGTCTCACTCCGGCGCATTTGGTCCCTGCGGGCGTGTGAAAGGGCTTCGTCCTATATCCAGATTGTCAAAGAGCCGGTCCTGCGCTTGGTGGCAGAACGGCGGGAAGGATAGGGGATGGGGGTGGTTGTAGGAAAGGGGTGTTTTGGGGATGGTGTGACTGTGGCCGTGATTCATGTCCTTTCTTAACAACCATTGCTAAATAGCCAAAAATATGACTGCTAAAACCATTGCCGTTGTCGATACAATCAGTGACCAGCCTACAAAATTTGCGTGTTCTACAAAGCATACATCCGACATTCTTCTTCGAAAATTAGCTTCGCTGTTATCAAAATCTGTCAAATAAACATACCATCGCTTCTTAAACACCATCATAAAACCAGCACAGTAAAATAATGCTATGAGAATAAAAAGTGATGACATAATATTCATCCTAGTCATTAATCCGCCAAGAGTAGTGGCGTGAGTAGTTTGCTTCGACGCCACCCGACCCTATACCAGTTGCCGACAGCTCGCTACCCCAGCTTTGGGTGATGGCGAATCCTCTAGCTAAAGTTGCAGTGTCGCCCGGCCCCGTCAAAAAGTCATTTAGCTGACGTTCTGAGGGACGAAATCTACATTACGGTGACAGTTGCACCATTCCCTTATTGTCCTCCCCTAGGCTTGCGTCCGCGCTTTGCTGGCGCAATTTTGTGCCCGGTCCTTGCTTCCAGATCGGTAATCCATTCTGACGAACCAACCGGTCTGCATGCGGGGAAGACGAGCCATAAACCAAATCTAGTCGGCCCAATGTCACAGGCAAATGATCATCCCTTGGCAAAACGGACAAAGGATCGAGGAAATTGGGGAATGGCGCACCTGTCACCGTAATTCTAATGCAATTTATCACCGTAATCTTATTGCTCAACTACTTTCCGATTGGGCTCTCATATCTATAGTAATATTCCCGAAATACAGCATAACATATTAATACCGACAAAGGGGATAAAACAAGAAAAGTAAAAGGTAGAAAAAATGCATTCAAGCATTCAAAATTTATCGGATTAGATCTAATTTGAATTATGCAATTTTTATACAATTCATCATTCTGATGAAGAATATTATTTGCTTTATATACTCCATAATTAAATCCACAATATAAAATTGAAATGCTCAATAAAAATGATCCAGAAATATTCAATAATACAAATAAATAAAAATTTCTTTTGGAAGACAGGAAAATGAAACATGAAATGAAAATGCAGGCCAGTGACGCAAAAAGAAAAGCATAAAAATTATATACTGAACTGCTTATCGCATAATGACTTCTGTAGTTCATCAAATCAAGAAAATTTAAACCAAGCGGTATCATCACAATACCGATAGCATAGCCCACAAATCTTCTAGTTTTTTCGTACATATAGAATATTTAACTACCTCCTCTTCGCAGATAAATAGAAATATTGGTAAGGCCCGAATTACGGTGACAGTGCACTTTTTTCCACCCCTTGTTTCTTCCGTCCGCGCTCAGATGATTCTCGTGGCGCTGATCAGGCAATAACGCAAAATCGAGCGGCGATAGGCCCATGTTAGAAACCGGCCGGTTACGTTATATTTGATCCGGCTGGACCATCCCAGTTTGCTGCGGCCCGCTCCATTGCGGTTTTTCCGGCGGGAGGCGCGGAGCCCTTGGGCGAAGGCGGGCATGACCTGTTCGCTGATATCGACAATGTGGATTGCATCAAAACCGGCGTCCCGCAGCTGGCGCAGATATTGGTCGCGGTGGACGATATTGGCCTCTGCGATATGCGAACGCTTCAGCATCCAGCGCAGGAGCCGATGCATAGGGGAGTCGGTCCGATGTTGATCGGCGAGCATGAAGTCGGTCAACGCCAGTCGTCCCGCTGGTGCAAGATGCTGCTGTGCCAGTGCGAAAAAGTCTGGGCGGTCGGGGAAATGATAGGCGCAATCCAGCGCCAGAACATGGCTGGGCCGCGCCCCGTTCAAGGCGGCGCTCCAGACATCAGGATCGTTGATATCGCCCTGCACGATGGTGTCGGCGGCTTTGGTTTGTCTGTTTTGGCGCAGCAGGTCCTTCGCATGGGCGGTCTGGCTGCGGGACAGGTTGACGCCATCAATCTGCGCCACGTCAAATTGGTCGCACCAGAGCAGCAATTGGTCGCCGCAGCCAAAGCCGGCGTCAAGCACTCGCGAATGGTGGTCCAGCCCTGCCTGTTCACCCAGCAATTTGGCGAGCGCGCGGCATGCATCCGAATAATGGGTCGCGCTTTCCCAATATCCCAGATTGCCCCAGGATTGCCCTTCGCGATTCAGCGCCAATTCTGCGAGATCGTGAAATTCGGACATGGGCTAGATTGCGGCAGGAGCGCTGGTTTTCCAAGGAATCGGAGCATCCAGATGTTCTGCCACCGCCACCGAAGAATCGACCGCCGCCTCGAGCAGGGGAATTTTCTCCGCCATATAGGATCCGCAGAGCCATAGCTTGTTGCCGGGCTGATATTGGCTTGCGCGCAGCGCCTTTACCGCGTCGCGGCTGTCCCGTGTCACCGTGGGCCGGGTGAAATCGACCCGCGCGAGTTCGCGGTTGGGAGCGATCCGGCGCATCGGGTTCCATGTCTGGAACACGGTTTCCTGATCGGACAAGCGGGCAATCGCCTTGGTCAGATTGACCGACACTTCGGCGCGACTGCCGCCGCTCGGGATATGATAGCTGACCGGTGACAGGTCCTGTGCAGGGGCGGGCAGGATGTCCGGATCGCTGTGCACGCTCATGCTCGACGATTCGAACGGAATGCGGTTCAGTAGCGCCTTGCGATCATCAAATCCGGATAGCATGGCTGCGGCCTGCTGGGCTTGGGCGGCGATCACGACCTGATCAAAATATTGTTCTTCATCCGTCTTGGTGACGACGCGCAACTGGTCTCCCGCAGGTTCAATCAACGCGACCGGACTGTTGGTCTTCAGTTCCACATCGACCAGCATCCGCGGGACAATATCATCGACCCCTTTAGCCGCGCTCATAATCCCCAATTCATGGACCCCGCAGGTCAGATATCCCAGCATGATATCGGCAGGATAAGCGCGTACCGCCTGATAATCGCAGGTGCAGGTCACCGACATCATCGGCAAGAGGACGGTCTCGACAAATTCCCGGCCGGCCCCGGATTGCTCCAAATAGGCGCCAAAATCCATGTCGGCGAGGTCCGCTCGACCGATATCTTGCTTCGCCCGCGCAAAAAAGCGTTTGCTCTGAAGGCCGATGGTCCACGCCTTTGGATTGAGCCAGTTCCGGCCTTTCAAATGGGAAAAGCGCATCTTGCCCCAGCGGCTATTGCCATAATGCAGGATGATCCGATCCGCCTCATCCGCGAATATCCCGGCATGGTCACTGGTCAATATCTCGACGCCGATATGCTGATATAGCGCGAGCAGATTGTCATAATAGCCGTGGCAGAAAATGCGCAGCGGGATATCGATCCGGCGGGTGATGCCGTTGCTGACATAGTCAATGCTATGCGCGCCCATACCAGCGCGGGCCTGGCTTTCAAACACCGTGACCTGATATTTGTCTTTCAGCAAATAGGCCGCAGAAAGGCCGGCAATACCGGTGCCGACGACGGCAAGCCTGGGTCTATTCCGGTGAGGCGGGCCTGGTTCCATCAGGCGTAATAGGCCACGCTTTGCATTGCGGTCGCGATCAGTTCCCGGCGGCTGTTCCAGATGCTCATATATTGGCTGCTGGCCCCATGATCCGCGTGATGGGTGTGGGAATCGATCAACCACCAGCCGTCCTGAGTCGTCAGTTCTTCGGCAATGATATTGACCTGCCAGTTCATTGAGCTGACCATCGCATTCTTATCGAGCAGTCCCATGACCGAAGGCGGCAGACTGTCGCACATGCACAGGATTTCCGCCATTGGATCAAGACCCTCCCGCTGTTTCAGCCGCATCCAGCGGGTCAGGCGGTTGGTTTTCTTGCTGGTGTCGATCCGCTTGCCGACATATTCCATATTCGAGGTGAAAAACTGTGGTGGACCGCTGTGCAGGTCGGTGTCACCCGGCAGGTCGGGAAAATCGGGTTCGACGATGTCGGATGTCTTCACCTCAGTGGCGCGGGCTGCCGCGAAAATGAAGTTGCAATGCAGGCCGAGGCCCTTGTCGCCAAAAACTTCCGACTGCACAAATGCGGTGTTCTTGCCACGACGCAACATGGCGGTTTCTGCCGTCAATGAACCGAACAGAGGTCCTGTAAAGGCTATCTGTGCTGATCGAAGGGGCGGCAGGTCGGCTTCGATATGGCTCGCCGCCTGATAGGCGAGTGCGCCGGATAGGCCACCGAAGGCGGTGCGGCCTTGTGTCCAGCTTTGGGGTAGAACCACTGGATGATCTGGTCCGCCAGGGCCACATTGATCGAGTAGTTTGGAAAGGGCGACAGGTTGAAGATTTTTATCGGTCATTCCTCTCGCTTATCGGGCTAATCGACTGAAATCCACTGGTAAGTTTTCTATCAACATTTACAAAAGCCACAATTTGGTTTATGGCTTTGTCGATTTTTCAATCTCTTAGTGGAAGATATTGTAATGAGCTACACCAACACCCTGACCCGCGCTGACCTCGCTGATACGATGAACCGACAGGTGGGCCTGTCACGTGCCGATAGTGCCGTCATGGTGGAATCGATTCTCGACCATATGATCGATGCCCTTGTTGATGGCGAAAATGTTAAGATTTCCGGCTTCGGAACCTTCGTGCTGCGCGACAAAGGCGAACGTACTGGCCGCAACCCCAAGACCGGTGTCGAGGTGCCGATCGCACCGCGCCGGGTTTTGACCTTTCGCGCCAGCCAGACGATGCGCGATAGGATTATCGCAGCAGGTTAATTTACCCGGACAACCGGGGGAGTAGAGTATGACGAAGGAAGAAGGAGCTTTCCGGACTATCGGAGAGCTGTCGAAAGAACTCAGCATAAAGCCCCATATTTTACGCTACTGGGAAGACCAGTTTGCTATGCTGACGCCGCTTAAGCGTGCTGGTTCACGTCGTCATTACCGCCCCGAAGACGTCGAGATGGTGAAGACGATCAACCGGCTGCTCAATGAAGAAGGCTATACGATCAAGGGCGCCCGGAAATATTTGACTGCATCCCGGCGCAAGGGGCGGGCTTCAGCCAAGGATGCGCCGCAGTCCCCCGTAACCGAAGAATTGCCGGAAAAGGAATCCGTCGATAGCGGTGTGACTTTGGCGCAGTTGAAATCTATCCGCGACCGGCTGGCGAACGCGCTGGATGATTCTTAGCCTCCGAGCGGCTTTTCACAATCTGGCTTAATCGTAATTTGGTCCCAGTTCCGGATCCAGGTCGCGCGGACGGGTGAAGCGATCCAGCGTCGCGCATTTGTCTTCAGTATCGGCCCAGCTATCGATAGCCAGTGTCAGTTCTGCGAGCGCAGCGGTCGGATATTTTGTTTCAACCTTGTCGCGGTCGGGCGAGCGTCCGTCATCGGGAACAAGATCGAAGATGATGTCCTCCAGCCCCGGATTATGACCAACCATCAATATATGATCCGCATCCCCACTCGCACCGCGCAATACATCAATCAGGGTGACGGATGAGGCGAGATATATTTTCCGGTCCCAGGTCGGTTCCATAGCCAGACCACAGGTGCTTTCGACATTTTCAAGCGTCTCTATGACCCGGACGGCGGGGGACGCGAGAATTTGATCGAAGGTCAATCCCTGACGCTGGATGAAGCGGCCCATCACCGCAGCGGCGCGTTTGCCTTTTTCGTTGAGAGGGCGATCAAAATCGCGATCAACCGGGTCATCCCAACTGGATTTGGCGTGGCGCAGGAGTGTAAGCTTTTTCATTGCAGATCGTCATGCATGAAACTTGTTTCAGTTGGAAGACCGGATTGCATCATTTCGGATTTCGCTTTGCCGATCTCCGCCAGCGCCTGTTGCAGCGGCATGCGTTCTATCGGCGTGCCTTCTGGAAAAGCCGATAACAGGCGCGATGGGAAGGCCGAAGAAAGAATGACAAAATGTCCGTGATCATCGGCGCGGCGAATGATCCGTCCAAAGGCCTGTGCCAGCCGTGCGCGGATGATCCGGTCGTCATAGGCGCTGCCGCCACCCGCCAGTTTTCTGGCACGGTGGAGAATGTCAGGGCGCGGCCAAGGAACCGATTCCATCACCACGAGCCGCAGGCTCTGGCCGGGTACATCGACGCCGTCCCGCAGAGCATCTGTGCCCAACAGGCTGGCCTTGGGATCGTCGCGAAAAATATCGACCAAAGTTCCGGTGTCGATTGGATCGACATGCTGGGCATAGATGGGCAGTCCGGCTTGCGCCATCCGGTCGGCAATGCGGGCATAGACGGTGCGCAGGCGCCTGATGGCGGTGAATAGACCAAGCGTGCCGCCACCAGAGGCTTCGATCAATTGGGCATAGGCACCCGCTAGCCCCGCCATATCGCCGCGCTTCACGTCGGTGACGATGATGACCTTGGCCTGATTGGGATAATCGAAGGGGCTCGGAACTTCAAATTCCTGTGGCGCATGTTCTAGATGCACGGCGCCGCTCCGCGCGCGGGCGGTATCCCAGCTGCCACCACCTTTAAGTGTGGCCGACGTGATCATCACGCCATGGGCGGGCTTGGTGACAACTTCGGTGACCGGGATGGTCGGATCCAGCCAGTGCCGGCAAATGCCGATATCATATTCACGGCCTTCGAAACGGTCGATCATCAGCCAGTCAACAAAGTCTGGATCGGCAGGCCCGCCGATGCGCGACAGGAGCGAGAGCCAGCCGGACAAGGTGTCGCAACGCCAGCCGAGACTCGACAACGCGCCTTCCATCCGTGCGCGGGCCTGTGCATCCATCCAGTCGGGACCTTCTTCAATTAGATGTTCGATCCTTTGGCCTAACCGGACTAGCGGCTTGAGTAGCGCATCCATTGCTTGTGCAGCCGTCGCAACTGCGTCAATCATCGGGCCTTCGACGTCGGTCATTTCGGTTTCCAGCCCATAGCCAGCATCAGCACTTTGGCTTTCGTCGCGCGCGAAGACCATCGCGCGGACTTCGTGGAGCAGCACTTCAATCGAGCCGGACGGTTCGTTTTCGCCAACCCGCTGGAGCCAGCCATCCCCGGGTAGTGCCTCTGCCGCATGACGTGCGCTTTCGATCGCACGACCGCCTTCTTCGTCATAGGATGCGAGATCAGCGAGGCGTGCGGCCAATCCCCGGCGACGGCCCCGGTTCTTTGTTTCCGGTCCGATCACCCAGCGCCGTATCTCTATTGTCTCTTGCCCGGACAGCCGCGCGGCGAACATGGAATCGGCGGCATCAAATAGATGATGGCCTTCGTCAAAAATCAATCTTGTCGGCCGGTTCTGCTGTTCGCGTCCGCGGGCGGCGTTGACCATCACCAAAGCATGATTGGCGATCACGATATCGGCTTGCTGGCTGGCCCTTGATGCTTTCTCGATGAAGCATTTCCGGTAATGCGGACATCCAGCGTACACACATTCGCCGCGCCGGTCGGTCAGCGCGGTGGCGCCGTTGCGGCGGAACAATGTGGTGAGCCACCCCGGCAGGTCACCGCCAACCATATCGCCGTCTTTGCTATAGGCGGCCCAGCGGGCGACCAGATGAGCGAGGATCGCCGCCCGTCCAGCAAAACCGCCTTGTAGCGCGTCTTCTAGATTGAGCAGGCAGAGATAATTTTCCCGTCCCTTGCGGACCACGACTTTCTTGCGGAAGGTCTCTTCGTCTGGATAGATACGCCGGGTTTCGCGGTCTAACTGGCGTTGCAGGGCTTTGGTAAAGGTCGAAATCCAGACCGCACCACCGGCCTGCTGCGACCATAAGGAAGCGGGGGCCAGATAGCCGAGGGTTTTGCCAATCCCGGTGCCGGCTTCGGCCAGCAACATATTGGGCGCGCCCTTGATCTTCCGTGGATTGAATATCTGAGACACTACGGCGGCATATTTTTTCTGGCCCTGCCGTTCCTCGGATCCCTCGCCGGTCAGCACATCCAGCGTAGCAAGCGTTTCATTGTCGTCTAATTTGATCGATAGCGGAGCAGGGCGTGGCGGTTCTTCTTCCCATTCGTCCAGTTTGGAGAATAGCCAGCGTTCGGTCTGAACGGGCTTTTCCAGTTTCCGTCCCACTTCTTGCGCCCATGGCCAGCGTAGCCGAAAGAGCGCTTGTGCGCTGCTCCATGCACCTTCCCGTTCTTTCCAGAAAGGCGCTTCCAACCCTTCTAGCAGCAGGCTTGCGGCCTGCCGGTAAAGGCTGGCAATATCGGCTTCCTGATCGGGTGGCGTCAGCCCAAGCGTCTTGGCAAGACCAGCTGGGGTCGGGACAATGAACTGCGCCGGGTGGATGAAGGCGTATAGCTCCAGTAGATCGAGACCAGACAGGTCGGGATAGCCGAGCCTCTGCCCTAATAGCGGCGCGTTGAGCAATATATGCGGCGTTTCCGCAACTCGGCCAATCGCTTCCCCCTTGCCGATCGCGCGGGTTTCGCCATCGGTTGAGCAAATCCAGATGCCGCTATGGCTGGCATGGAGCGCAGGATAGGGGAGCGGTGCGGTCATTTAACCGGTGACAACCGGTACACCAGCGATCCACGGATGGATAAAAATCAATATGAGATATAGCACCGCGACGATCGCAATGGTCAGCAGTTCGCGGCCTGCGGTTGCGATTTTGGCTGGCTTTATCCAGGCACCTTCGTTGCGTGATATGGTGATGATCGAGATCAGCGCCCAAAGGCCAAGTCCGCCGAACAGCACCAGCGACTTATTATCACCATTGGCCAGCAAATGCCCAAGCGACCATAGGAAAACGCCCATCAGCATCGGGTGCCGGATCCATTGCCGTATCCGGGATGCGCCTTGTGCGGCGCCCAGCAACAGAATCGCCACGAACATCAATGCCATATTGGCGTGGCGGCCCCATGCTGGTGGATCATAAGAGAATTCTGCGGGCGTCGAGCGCCAGCCGAATATCATCAATGCCATTGCACCCAGCAACAATAAGGCAACCAGACCTTTGTGCGGGCCTTCTCCGATAGCGCTCTGGACCGAGGCGCGCAGCCCCGGCGTGACCGACTTCATCAAATGTACCAGGCTCCACAGCAGAACCCCCGTGATCAGCATAGCCATATTCAATCTCCTGCTTTCGTCCTATTCTAACTTGCTATACAGGCTAAGGCCACTATTTGCGCAGCATCCAATGAAAAACAGGACAAGTTTGTGACCGACTATCGTGAAGCAGCAGAAAATTCCAAAGCGTGGCCCTTTGAGGAAGCCCGTAAGTTGCTCAAACGCTATCGCGGCGAGCGCGGTGTCCCTGCGCCCAAACCGGGTGGGGCGCCGATGCTGTTTGAAACCGGCTATGGTCCGTCGGGTCTGCCGCATATCGGCACATTCAACGAAGTCTTGCGGACGACCATGGTGCGTCACGCCTATGAAACGCTGACCGGCAACAAAACGCGGTTGATTGCATTCAGCGACGATATGGACGGCTTTCGGAAGGTGCCGACCAATGTTCCCAATCAGGATATGCTGGCCGAACATCTGCACAAGCCGCTGACGCAGGTGCCGGATCCGTTCGAGAAGTTCGAGAGTTTCGCCGCGCATAACAATGCGATGCTGCGCGATTTTCTTGACCAGTTTGGTTTTGACTATGAATTCATGTCTTCAACCGAGCAATATCAAAGCGGCGCCTTTGACGAGACGCTGAAACTGGTGCTCGCGCGCAACCAGCAGATTTTGGATATCATGCTGCCGACTTTGGGCAAGGAGCGTCAGGCGACCTATTCGCCTGTGCTGCCGATCAGCCCGAAAACCGGTCACGTGCTGCAGGTTCCTGTTGAAGTCATCGATCCGGAAGCCGGCATCATTCGCTTTGAAGATCAGGGTGAAATGATCGAACATAATGCGCTGAGCGGCGGCGCCAAGCTGCAGTGGAAAGTCGACTGGGCGATGCGCTGGACCGCGCTCGGCGTCGATTATGAGATGTATGGCAAGGACCTTACCGACAGCGGCGTGCAGTCGGGCAAGATCGCCAAAGTGCTCGGCGCGCGCAAGCCCGAGGGGCTGATCTACGAGATGTTCCTCGACGAGAAGGGCGAGAAGATTTCCAAGTCCAAGGGCAACGGCCTCAGCCTAGAGGAATGGCTGCGCTATGGCTCGGAGAATAGTCTCGCTTTCTATATCTTCCGCGAGCCCAAATCGGCCAAGCAATTGCATATGGGGGTGATCCCCAAAGCGGTGGACGAATATTTCCAGTTCCGGACCAACTGGCATGATCAGGCCCCGGACAAGCGGCTCGGCAATGCCGTGCACCATGTCCACAATGGCGATGTGCCGACGGATACGATTCCGGTGACCTTTGGTCTGCTGCTCAATCTCGTGGGTGTGATGGGCGAAGCGGATAAGGAGCAGATCTGGAGCTATTTGCGCCAATATGCGCCGGATGCGACACCGGAACGCTATCCCGATCTGGATGAGCTGATCGGCAACGCGATGGCCTATCACAAGGACTTCATTGCCCCGACGCTGCAGCGGCGCAAGCCGAAAGGCGTTGAAGTGGCGGCACTGGAGCGGCTGGACAGCGAATTGGCCGCGCTACCCGAAGAAGCGGCCGCTGAGGACATTCAGACGATCGTCTATACGATCGGCAAGGAAGGTGGCTTCGACAATCTGCGTGATTGGTTCAAGGCGCTTTACGAGACGCTGCTGGGCAGCTCGCAAGGACCACGGATGGGCAGTTTCATAGCGCTTTATGGCGTGTCCAATAGCCGCACATTGGTTGCCGAGGCGCTGGCTTTGAAATGATCGATATTTTCACGACCGGCGGGACCATCGACAAAGTCTATTTTGATGCCCTTTCGGAATATCAGATTGGTGCGACGGCGCTGCCCGATATGCTGCAGGAGAATAATGTCTTTGTTGCGCATCGGGTGACCCAGTTGATGCGCAAGGACAGTCTGGAACTGACGGATGCAGACCGGGCCGCGATCCATGACGCGGTTGCCGCGAGTGATGCCGACAAGATCCTGGTGACTCACGGCACCGACACGATGGTCGATACGGCGCGTGTGCTTTCCGGCATCGCCGGCAAGACGATCGTGCTGACGGGGTCGATGCAGCCAGCGTCTTTGCGGGTAAGCGATGCCCAGTTTAACGTCGGCTTTGCCCTAGCCGCGACCCAGACTTTGCCGCATGGCGTCTATATCGCGATGAACGGCGAGGTCTTTGATCCCGCGAAAACGCACAAGGATCGCTCGGCGCGTCGTTTCGTCAGCGAATAGAATGGCCGCCAGTCGCCATCCGGTTCAACCCGCCGCCATCGGTCGGGTGACTGTTCGCAACACATCGCCATAGCTTTTCGAAATTATCATCCGCGCGCCATAGCCTTTGGCGATGAGCAGGTCGTGGGCCGTTACCAGATTGTAGCAGGGGACGCCCATGAACATATGATGCTCGCTGTGATAATTGACCCAATAAGGTGCGAGCGCCATGCGCATGAGCAGGTTGGCATGGGTGGTCCGGGCATGGCTGAACGGATCATTGCCACCGGTCGCGGTGCAGGCATGTTCGGCGATATTGCGGATGCGCAGAACCAGTTGAAAGCTCGTCGCCAGCGCGACCAGCCAGATCAGGAAGGGGATGATGCCCAGCGTCGCCAGACTGACCAGCAGCACCGTCAGCTGGACTAGCAGAAAGCGCCCTACGGTTCGCGCCGTTGTCTTGGCCCCGTCCAGATCGACCACCGGCGCGGCCACCCCTGCGGCGCCGTTGCGATTAAGCGGTGTCCCGGCGGAGGTGTCGCGCTTTGCTGAGGGCGTGGCATCCACGGCGCCCGAGAGTATCGCTTTCAACCCTCTCCATGCGACTGCAAATTGGTTGCTGCGTTGCTTGAAGAATGTCTGTCCGGTTAAGTCGCGGATGATCTTGCGGCGCAGGCTTGCCCGCGTGGTGGGAAATGCTTCAGATAGACCGAGATCGGGATCCTCTGGCTGCTGGGTGAAGCGATGATGGGTGAGATGATAGGCGCGGTAACTGTGCAGATCGCTGCCTGTTGCCGCGCCGGTGATCCACTGGCCGAGAAAATTGTTGATCTTGCGTTTCGGGTGGAGCAGGCCGTGCGCGCCTTCGTGCATCAGGATCGATAGGCCGAGTTGCCGCCCGCCGACCAGCGCGATTGCTAGGGGGGTGGCGCCAAGTCCGGCTAGCCAGTGCCATTGCCATAATAACGCCGTGCCACCGGTGATCAGAGCCACGATTAGCCACGCATGTAGCGACAGCCAGAGACCACGCCAGCGTGACACATGGGTCAGGGCCGCCCATTGTTCACGGGTGAAAATATCATCGGGCTTGGCAGCTTTTACGGTGGGCATGACCTGATCCTTCTTCCCCCAATATAGCTGTTTTCTGCCGATTTTACAAATGTTGGCGATGCCGTAGCGTTATCCCGGAGTGACAGCGATTCGTTCGTCCCGCGCCTGTCGAAGGACGGACCTGTGCGCGATCATCCTTCGACGGGCTCAGGACGAAGGGCAATTTTCTCGCCCTTCAAGCGAGCGCCTCCGCCAGCCGGATCATGAAATCCGAGCCCTTCTCAAATTGCTCGACCGCCAGATATTCATTCGGCTGATGTACTTGCTCGATCGACCCCGGGCCACAGATTACGGTGGGGAATCCGGCTTGCTGGAACTGCCCGGCCTCGGCTGCGTAGGAAACCACGCCAGAGGGACTGTTGTCGCCAGTTAGGCGACGGACAAAGGCCTCGGCCTCCTGCGAACCGGCCGGTGTCATTGGCGGGGCGTTGGATAGCTGCTTGATGGTGACGCCCGTTTTGGGGAAGGCGCCGCGCATCTCGCCATCGAGTGCCGCAATTTTGGCTTTGAAGGGCGCGAGCACCGTGTCGGGATCGACATCGGGAGGACAGCGCAGATCAAAGACAAATTGCGCATGCCGCGCCAGGATATTGGCTGCGGTCCCGCCCGCCATTTTGCCGATGGTCAAAGTCGCATGCGGCGGGGTGAAGGGAGAGGCGGGATCCGCATTCTCCCATAGATTGCGGGCCAGTTCGGCGAGATCGTGCATCAACTCCACCGCGACCATATTGGCCGAAATACCCAGATGGGTCAGACTGCTATGGGCTTCATGACCCAGCACCTCGACCTCGTGGACGGTGATCCCCTTATGGCCGGTGATGACCTTCATCATCGTCGGTTCGCCGATAACCGCTAGCGCGGGCTTGGGTAGTTTCGCCGCCATTTCCTCGATCATCGCGGGCGCGCCGAGACAGCCGACTTCCTCATCATAGCTAAAGGCCAGATGTACCGGTTTTGTAGCGTTTTTAAACAAGGGCACGGCGGCCAAAGCCAGCGCAATAAAGCCCTTCATGTCGCACGTCCCGCGCCCGTGCAGCAGGCCGTTGCGTTCGGTGACTGTCCAGGGGTCACTATCCCAATTCTGCCCGTCTACGGGGACGACATCGCTATGACCGGAAAGGATGATCCCGCCTTCGACATTGGGGCCGACGGAGGCGTAAAGATTGGCCTTGGACGCATCTTCATTGATGACGCGCGTCGAAGCCACGCCATGCTGGCCCAGATAATCCTCCACCCATGCGATAAGCTCCAGATTGCTGTTTCGCGACGTGGTGTCAAAACCGATCAGCGTCGCGAGAATATCGCGGGCAGCGGGGACAAGGGCGTTGGTCATGCGGCTCCGAACTTTACAAAGTTTACAGTGTTAAAGGAAAAAGGCGGACCGGTCCTAAAACTGTTGAAAATTGGGGGGTTTTTGGATGATGATTTAGGATCGGCCATGGGGGACGCCTATCATGACAAGCGCGATGTAGGACAGGCAATTTTGTCTGGCCCCTGCTTTTTAAAAGAGGGGCGGGATCGCAGCATTACAAATAACCGTTGCCTTATTCTGCTACTATCGAAATACTTCTAGAATAATGGTAAAAATTAAAACCCGCGAACAATTTGAAAAATGGCTGGAAGATAAACCGGCCGGATGGGCGCAGGCGCTCGCCCTGCGTTCGGCGCTGCGGGTGCTACCGATTGCGTTGAACTCGGATATGTTCGCGAAAAATGGCCCCCCGCCAGGCTTGACGGCAGCGATGATCAGGGCGATGATCATATCATGGGCCGCGCGCAGTTGTCCGGCCCATGATATGGCCGCCTATGCCGCCAATGCCGCCGCCAATGCCGCCTATGCGGCCAAAGCCGCCACCAATGCCGCCGCCAATGCCGCCTATGCCGCCAATGCCGCCACCAATGCCGCCTATGCCGCCAATGCCGTCTTTTGGAAGCAACTGGTTGCAGATTGTGATATTTTGCTCACAGTCCCCGGCGCTGATGCTGAGGCGCAAGGACGGACTCTGCTGCGTCAGCCTTTGTGGGGCGCCAAGCAAATGCCTAAGACCGTCCACAACAGCTGGCGCAATGCCGTTTCCTATCTGGATGGTGAAGGCCTGCACATCTGGCGACGCTGGTATCAGAGGCGGCTGGCGGGAGATGCCAGTGGATTTTCCTTGCCGCTCGAGCAGGATTTGATCGTTCAGGCGCGGCTTCTCAAGCAGACGAAATCTTGGTGGACCGGCGGTAAAGAACGATCCGATATGGCGCAGTTTCAGAAGGTTTCGCAGGAGATTGAGGGGTGGGTTGCGGATTTTCAACCAGAGAAATTGCCATCGGAAGTGCCAGATCAAAATTCATATGCAATAACATTTCGTCCAGGAGATGATGGTCCGATTACGATCGAAGGCAGTATCGGTGCCGATCGACTATTGGCGGATCAGGATGCTCTTGATCGTTACAATGAGGTAAAAGCAGAAACAGAAAATATCATTGAAGCTTGCTCTCGAACCAACGCAGGTGGTTCGTTAAAAAGACGAGCGTTGGGCTATCTTGATGCCCTTGGGGGGGATATCAATTCAATTCAGCCCAGTCTTGTGGTTCAGCGTGGGCAAACGCTCAGAGACAAATTAGCCGAACAATTGAATCCCAATCCAGATCCGATGACCATGCCCTTGTCAGGCGATCTCCTTCTTGATCTCAAGGCATGGCAATCGGCTCATAATATGATGGTCCTAATGGACCCTGAACTGGAAAAACGCGATAAGGCACTTTACGGCCCTGATCAGATTACGGTCGTGATCGCGCTTGAAAAAATCAAACAAGTCGTCATTGAAGCAAACTCCCAAAATGTTATTGACCAGAGTGCGCAAGATGCTTTGGTTGATGCAACCGGCAGCGCTGAATCTGAAATAGAGGAATGGGGTCGGCTTTACCGTCTGGCGTCCGAAAGTCTGAAGAATCTCGTTAAGGCCATCGTCCAATGGTGTTGGAAACATAAAGGCAAAATCAGCGCTGCGACGAGTGGGTCTTTGTATGCCGGTGCTGCATGGATTCAACGGAACGCGAAATGGCTTTTGGAGGTTTTTGCTGACAATCCCAATATGATTGAATGGATTCAGTACATATCGAAATTGCCGCTCTAAGGATATCGTCGCCCCAGCGTCGGCTGGGGTCTAGCCCAAATTTTGGTTTTCCCACATCGATCGGGTTGGATGCCAGCCTTCGCTGGCATGACGGGCTGGGCCGTATCACCAATTTGCTGCGCGAGCGATGCTGCCGCATCGCCACCATCCCAACCCCCTCCTCTTCAGAGGAGGGGCTACGAGAGGCTTCACCTTAGTCTTGTGAAGCAACCCAGTCGCGGATTTTGCTTTCCAATACCGTCATCGGCAGGGCGCCGGTGTTGAGCACCTGATCATGAAACTCGCGCGGATCGAACTTGTCGCCAAGCGCATCCTGGGCTTCTTTCTTCAGCCGCTGGATGGTCAGTGCGCCGATTTTATAGGCCAAAGCCTGGGTCGGGATTGCGATATAGCGTTCGACTTCGGCGGTGGCGTCTGTTTCGCCCATGCTGCTGTTGTCGAGCATATATTGGATCGCCTTTTCACGGCTCCAACCCTTGCTGTGCAGGCCGGTGTCGACGACCAGACGCATGGCGCGGAGCATCTCGTCGTCGAGATGACCGAAGCGCTGGTAAGGATCGTTGTAAAGGTCCATCGGGAAGCCGAGCTTTTCAGAATAAAGCGCCCAGCCTTCGACAAAGGCGGTATTGCCGCCAAAGCGCATGAAATTGGGCAGATCGGCATTTTCCTGAGCTAGCGAAATCTGGAAATGGTGACCCGGCGCGCCTTCGTGCAGATAGAGCGTGGTGATGCCCGATGTGTTGCGCGACGGCAGGTCATAGGCGTTGAAATAGAAGACGCCGGGACGCGAACCGTCGGGTGTACCGCTCTGATAGGAGCCGCCAGCCTGGAACTTCTCGATGGATTCATCATAAGGACGAATTTCCAGCGGCGATTTCGGCAGCACCTTGAACTGCTCGCCGATTTTCGCGTCGACGAGCTTGCCCATGTCATAATAGCGCTGGGTCAGGCTTTCGCGAGATTCCGGGTGGAATTGTGGATCGGTGCGCAGGAATTCGAAAAATTCCGAGAGCGTGCCGTCAAAACCGACTTCGGCCTTGATCGATTCCATTTCGGTTTTGATCCGCGCCACCTCGCTGAGGCCGAGATCATGGACATAATCGGCCTTCAGCGGCAGGGTCGTCGTGTTCTCGATCATATTCTCGTAGAGAAGCGCGCCGCCCTTCATCTGCGACAGACCGACTTCGGTGCGCGCCACCGGCAGATATTCGTTTTTCAGAAAATCATGCATCCGCTGATTGCCAGCGAAAAGTGCATTGGTCGCCTCGGTATATTCCTTGGTCAGGCGGGCCTTGTCGGCATCGCTGAAATCTTCCGGGAAGCTTTTGGTCGGTGCCATGAACGGGCTGTTCTCGAGACCAAGGCTATTTTGCGTGGCAAGTTGCTCGATCACGTTGGTGATCGTCAATTTGGTTTCCAATACGCCGCTTTCCATACCTTCGCGGAACCGTTCGATCGAACGGTCGCCAAGCACAATATATTGTTTGTGTCGTGTCAAATTGTCTTCATAATGTTTGATCGTCTTGAACGGCGCACCGCCTTTGCCGGACGCGAAATTGGGATAGAAAGTGTGAAATCCGCTGAAATGGTTGACCGGGCGGACCACCGTCAACGCCATGATTTCGTCGGAATAGCCTTGCAGCGCTTGTTCCTTGTTGCGCTTGAAGACATCATAGGCAATTTTGTCGGTCGCATTCAAACTGCTGCGGTCGAGCTTTAACAGAGCCGCCAGTTCGGCTTCTTCTGCGGCCTTTTCTCCGGCAAAATACTCATCCGAAATATAGTCACCCAGTTGATCGGCATAGCGTTCGTCACCCCGGAACAGAGCACCAATCGGATTGCGTTTCAGATTATCCTCGTCGCTTTTGGCGAACAAAGCCTTGAGCTTTTCGCCCTCGGTCATTTCGGTTTCTGCGTGATGCTCCATCGTCGCGGCGCTGGTCGCGGCCAGTGGCTGGGCGATTGTGACGCTGCTGATGGAGAGCAGGCTGGCACCGATGAGAAAAGCGAGAGGTTTCTTGGTCATATTATCTTCCTATCCTAGACTGTTATGTGCAGCTAACACAGTAAAGTATCACTCGCAACGATTTCGCGGTGCCTTTGATGTTGTTTGTCGAAGCCGGTCGCTAGTTGGTCGTAGAACAGGCTTTTATGCGGGCTCCGCTTCCCGCCATTGATTGAGTCTGAACCATTTGGTGATGATATATTTTGTGCCTTCGTCCACCGGCGTTCCGGCGTGCAATGTGTTGATGTTGGGCGTCCCGTCCAGGCCCATATTATTCCACATCAACAACATCCCGCGGCGTGGTTCGACTTCATATTCCAGCTGTGGAAAGGCGGTTGCGCCGCCTTTTTCTGGTTCATTGAGATAGGCCATGGCGGTCCAGCTTCGCTGACCGCCATTGGGTCCTTCAAATTGCCAATAGTCCTGGCCTTCATGGAAATAGTCGTGATGGTCCTTAAACTGCTGCCCGGGCTGATAGCGTTGACCCTGCAGGATTTCGCTATGCGTTTGCCGCAGACCCAGAAGGTCGCAAATTGATTTGTCGATACGGCGAATATCGGGGTCCGCGGGGTCCACATTGCAGCTATAGCTGGTCCGATATCCCTCGCGTTCGCCGCCCTTGTACAGGGTGGAGGGCTGGCTATCGCTGTCGATCATGTCGATCAACAGGTCGCAATCGGCGTCGCTCAGGAAATTCTGATGGACATAGAGTTGTACATGCGGGCTTTCGAGCCACTGGACTCGGGGATGGGCGTTAAGCGTCTCGGTGACCTGCCGGCCCATTTCAGCCAACCGCTTTGGGCTGGCGTAGCGTTCGTTTTGCTTTTTGGAAAAGACCCGCGCCATCGTCGCCAACCTAGTCGATGATGCGGCCGCGGACCATGACCCAGTCGATCTGTTCCAGTACCCGGACATCGTCCAGAGGATTGCCGTCAAAGGCGATCAGGTCAGCGGAATAGCCAACCGCGATCCGGCCGAGCTGGTTGCCCATGTCCAGCGCCTCGGCTGCCGATGTGGTCGCGCTTGCCAGCGCTTCCCGTGCGGTCAGCCCGGCATCGACCATCAATTGCAGCTCTTCGGCATTGCGGCCATGATCAAAGACGCCGGCGTCGGTTCCGAATACAATCGGGACGCCCAGTCTTTTGGCCGACGTGACCGCCTTGCCAACGGTATCCAGTGTCATCCGGATTTTCTCTTCGACCACCGGCGTGTAGACACCCTTGCCAAGCCCTTCGCTGACGCCCTTGAACGCCATCAATGTCGGCACCATCGCTGTGCCGTTGGCTTTCATGACTTTCAAAGCTGCTTCGTCGGCAAATGTGCCGTGCTCGATTGTGTCGATTCCTGCCCGCGCTGCGGCTTCGATTCCACGCGCACCATGGGCATGGGCCATGACCTTGAGACCCAGCGAGTGGGCGGTATCGGCGATCGATTTCATTTCGGCATCGGTAAAATGCGCTTCCAGCCCGCGTCCCTGTTGCGACAGAACCCCGCCGGTTGCGGTAATCTTGATGATATCGGAACCCGCGCGCGAGGCTTTGCGCACTTTTTCGGCGCATTCGACCGCGCCCGTGCAACTATAGCCGCTGGCGAGCAGTTCGTTGACCGGTTCGGTGAAGCCCGTGGTGTCGCCATGGCCCCCGACGATCGCCAATGCGGGGCCAGCGGCAATGATGCGCGGGCCGGGGATGATACCGTCGGCGGTGCCGCGGCGCAGCGCGAAGGCGCTATATTGGGAAGAACCTGCTTCACGCACGGTGGTGAAGCCGGCTTTCGCTGTGAGCAGCGCATTTTTCGCGCCGACAACCACGCCCCATTCGGTCGGTTCGGTGGTCTGTTTCCAGAAATCGCCACCCGGATCGCCGGTCAGATGTACGTGCAGATCGATCAGGCCGGGCATGACGGTTTTGTCGGAAAGGTCGATAATCTCGGCATCAGTGCTGGCTACCGCGTTCGATCCGCTATGGATTTCGGCAATCTTGCCATCGCGGATGATGATGGTCGCCGGGCCGCTGGGCTGGGAGTTCGCATCGGTCAGCAAATTGCCCACCTGGATGATCTGGTCCTGCGCACGGGCCGCACTCGGCGACAGGGTCAGGGCCAAAGCCGACATCACAAGGCTGAGCGCACGCATCATCAATAATCTCCCATTCTCTCAATATGCTTCTGCTTTGAGGGTCGTCAGGATGCAACAAAAAACCCGCCACCCATTTGGGTAGCGGGCCGTTCGGTGGCTATTGTGATGCCAATCTACCAGAAGAAATTGTAGATCACATCGATGACTTCGCCGGTGTAAGTGTCGACCAGCAGAACATCGTCATAATAGCGGATCCATCGGGTGCCGGCATAAGCTGCGGGCAGGCGGTAGCGCCAAGGGTCGTTGATCCAATAGCGTGATCCGTAAAAGGCCGATCCCAGATAGACCCCGATGCTCCAGCGTCTGTAATCATGGTAGCGATAGGGGGTGTAATAGCGGCCCAACCGGAAATGGTTGCGATTGGCCTTGCGATAACGCCGCCAGTTATAGCGTTGGTTATTCCGCCATGCGCGGTTCCAGCTTCGGTTGCTGCGATAGCGTCGGTCGACGCGACCATTGTTGTTGCGGTCATAGCGCCGGTCAACACGTCTATCGCGATTCACGTCACCGCGCCGAACATTGCGCCGCTGCGTGGCTTGGCGGTCGCGCGTTGCGTTCCGTGTGACATTGCGGGCCGGGCGTGTGTCCTGACGCGCAACATAGGGCGCGCTGTTGCGATCGACATTGCGTTCTGCTCGACGTTCTGTACGGCGGTCGATCCGGTTCGTCCGGCGGTTCTGACGGGTTTCCGCACGATCTCCTTGGGTCCGTCCGATAGCGTCCGATTGCCCGCGCGTATTGCGTCTTGGTGCCCGCGCCTGTCCCCGGTTGTTTCTGCGGTCGACCCGCCGATTGGTTCGGTTCGCACGGCGTTCACTGCGACTGTCGCGCTGCAGGGCGACAGAACCGGTCAGATCCGCCTGGATCGGATTGGCGTTTATATTGGGTGAGAGTCCCATATCAGCGGCCGAGGCAGCGGCTGGGGTCAACATCGTGGCCGCCATCAGGCCGGTGAAAAAAAATATACGCATGGCAAACTCCTGTTGCGAGCGACTCCGTTTGCCGCGTCTGTACAACAGGTGATAGTTTATTAACCCTGTCGGAGTCCTGAACTGGCTTGTTATGTTCAGGAAAGGTTGCACTTATATGAACATAACGGCGTTAAGACGCCGATGGTTGCGGCAGGGAACGCATCCGCCAAAACGAGTATAGATAGGCAGCAACGACCACTGCGCAAATGGTGCTGGCGGTATAGGGCTGAGGGACAAAGAGATAGGCGGCATAGCTGCCAACCGCGCGACCCAGGGAATGATATAGGCCGAGATTCGTGCCCGCAGTCCAGCCCCACATTATCCAGATATTGCCAGAAATCAGGGAAAGACCAACGATGAACAGCAAGGGGTCAAAAGTTGCTGCAACCATGACGAGCGGAAAAAACAAAAGGCAGGTGATCAAGGCCATCATGAACGCACTGGTCAGCGGACTGTCTTTTGCGTCTTTGAACATATCTCCGCCGCGCAATTTTGTGATCAAAACGCCGAGCGGGAATATCAGGCCGCAAGTCCAGGCGAGATAGACTATATTTTTGGGTTCCGGAAAAAGGAGCAATATGATCGCCCATGCTGCCCAATATAGCAGTCCGGCAATCGGCATTCCTCGATATTCACCAGCCAGCAGCTCTTGCCGCATTTCCGGCAGGGTTGCCTTTTCATAGTCCATGAAAAACCTCCTGCGTGCCTATTGCACCAATCTAATCCTTCAGATTGTCCTTCTCCAGCCACTCTTCCAGCCATTTGATCGTATATTCACCTGACTGGAATTCCTTGTCGTGAACGAGTTTCAGGTGGAGCGGAATGGTGGTTTCGACGCCTTCGATGACAATTTCGTCCAGCGCACGTGCAAGGCGCATCATGCAACCGTCGCGGGTCCGGCCATAGACGATCAGCTTGGCGATCATACTGTCATAATAAGGCGGGATCGAATAGCCGGCATAAAGACCGCTATCGACCCGCACATGCATGCCGCCGGGCGCGTGGTAGCTGGTGACTTTACCGGGAGAGGGGGCCCAGGTTTTTGGGTTCTCCGCATTGATCCGGCATTCGATGGCATGGCCGCTAAAGACAATGTCTTCCTGTTTGACGGACAGATCCCGTCCGTCCGCGATGCGTATCTGCTCCCGAACCAGATCGACGCCAGTGATCATCTCTGTCACTGGATGTTCGACCTGCAGGCGGGTGTTCATTTCGATGAAATAGAATTCGTCATTCTCGTAAAGAAATTCGATCGTTCCGGCGCCGCGATAGCCCATGCCCTTCATGGCATCGACGCAGACTTTGCCCATTTTCTCGCGTTGTTCGGCGCTGATTACCGGTGATGGCGCTTCTTCGAGAACTTTCTGGTGGCGGCGCTGTAGCGAACAATCGCGCTCACCCAGATGGATGGCATTGCCGCGGCCGTCGCCGAAGACCTGAAATTCAATATGGCGCGGATCGCCCAAATATTTCTCGATATAGACGGTAGCGTCGCCGAATGCCGCTTTGGCTTCCGTACCGGCCTGTTTCATCTGGGTTTCCAGCTCGGTCTCGCTGTTGACCACTTTCATACCGCGACCGCCACCGCCGGAAGCTGCCTTGATGATAACCGGATAGCCGACATCTGCGGCCACCCGCTTGGCTTCTTCGATCTCGCTCACGGCGCCATCGGAACCGGGGACGAGAGGGATGCCCAGATCGCCGGCCGTTTTCTTGGCGGCTACCTTGTCACCCATCACCTTGATATGTTCCGGCTTGGGGCCGATCCATTTGATATCATGCGCTTCGACGACTTCGGCAAAATGCGCATTTTCCGAGAGAAAACCATAGCCAGGATGGATTGCATCTGCGCCGCTGATTTCGGCTGCTGAAATGATCGCCGGGATCGACAGATAGCTGTCTGCCGCAGCGGGAGGGCCAATGCAGACCGCTTGATCGGCAAGCCGCACATGCATGGCATCTGCGTCAGCCGTGCTGTGCACCGCGACGGTTTCAATGCCCAGTTCTTTTGCTGCGCGCAAAATACGCAGCGCGATTTCACCGCGATTGGCGATCAGGATCTTTTCAATGGTCACGCTGGCAGCCTCAAGCGATCACGACCAGAGGCTGGTCGAATTCTATGGCTTGGCCATTTTCGACCAAGATAGCTTTGATGGTACCAGCGGTTTCGGCGGTGATTGGGTTCATCACCTTCATCGCTTCCACGATCAACAATGTGTCGCCCACTGCAACCTTATCACCGACGCTGATGAAATTCGCTGCGCCAGGTTCGGCGGCGAGATAGGCCGTGCCCACCATCGGTGATTTTTGTGCATCGGCGTGATCATCGGCCGGAGCGGCTGCTGCTGGGGCCGGAGCGGCTGCCGCGGGGGCAGCTGGCGCTGGGGTCGCTGCAACGGGTGCGGAAACGAACGTTCCACCGCCGCGCGCAACTTTGATTTTGCGGTCACCATCTTCGACTTCAATCTCGGTCAAACCCGCTTTGTCGAGAATGGCCGCTAGATCACGAACCAGTTTGATGTCCACGTTCATGCCTTCACCCGTGTCTTTTTTTGCAGGCATTTTTTGTCCTTATGCTTTTCGTTAAAATTTGCTCGCGGCGTCTAGCGCCAGTTGATAACCGAATGCACCAAAGCCGGAAATGCTCCCTTTTGCAACTGGTGCAATGAAACTCTTGTGACGATATTCCTCGCGCGCCGCCGGATTCGAAATATGCACTTCGATAACCGGAACGTTAATGGCCTTAATCGCATCGAACAGAGCGAGCGACGTGTGCGTTAGTGCTGCGGCGTTGAGGATTACCGCATGGGCGCCTTCCGCAGCGGCCTCGTGCAGCCAGTCGACCAGATGGCCTTCATGGTTGCTTTGGCGAATCTCGACGTCGAAACCGAGCGTCTGGGCATGGTCTTCAATCTGGCCCGCAATCTCGTCGAGCGTTTCCGAACCATAGATTTCAGGTTCACGCATGCCGAGTAGGTTGAGATTAGGACCGTTCAATACAAAGATGGTCTTGGCCGCCAAGATATTGCTCCTTCCCAAAGGCTTTTGGTTGCGACTGGAGCGACCTCTTTATATGGCTCGTTTTTGAAAAGCGAGATCAAAGACATGAAAGTTATCGAAATGGCTGAAATTCAGATCAAGTTGAACGGCGATGATCACAAAATTCCGGCGGGCGGCTCGATTGCCGATCTGGTCCGGTCACTCGATCTGGAGCCGGCCAAGGTGGCGGTTGAACGCAATCGGGTGATCGTGACTCGGTCGACCTTGGAAGATGTCATGGTCGAGCAGGGCGATGAACTGGAGATCGTACATTTTGTGGGCGGTGGTTCTGGTGACGACAGCTGGACGGTGGCAGGGCGTAGATTTCAGTCCCGGCTAATCGTCGGTACGGGGAAATATAAGGATTTTGCCGAAAACGCAGCTGCGGTCGAAGCTTCCGGTGCAGAGATTGTCACCGTGGCCGTCCGGCGCGTCAACGTCATGGATCGCAACCAGCCGGTGCTGATGGACTATATTGATCCAAAGAAAATCACCTATCTGCCGAATACCGCGGGCTGTTTTAATGCAGAAGATGCGATCCGGACTTTGCGGCTGGCGCGTGAAGCGGGTGGCTGGGATCTGGTGAAACTTGAGGTGCTCGGTGAAGCAAAGACCCTCTATCCCAATATGCGCGAAACACTCGAAGCAACTGAGGTGCTGGCCAAGGAGGGGTTCAAGCCCATGGTCTATTGTGTCGATGATCCGATTGCCGCGAAGCAACTCGAGGATGCCGGCGCGGTTGCGATCATGCCGCTTGGTGCGCCGATTGGTTCCGGGCTGGGCATTCAAAATAAGGTCACGATCCGGTTGATCGTCGAAGGTGCTAGCGTGCCGGTACTGGTCGATGCTGGTGTCGGGACCGCGAGCGATGCAGCGGTTGCCATGGAACTGGGCTGCGAAGGCGTGCTGATGAATACAGCCATTGCAGAAGCAAAAGAACCGGTGCGAATGGCCCGCGCGATGAAGCTTGCCGTAGAAGCAGGACGGGAGGCTTATCGGTCCGGTCGCATGGGCCGCCGGATGTATGCAGACCCTTCAAGTCCCCTGTCTGGGCTGATTTAGCCATATAACACAGTGTAATTTGGTGTCATCCGTAACTAATTGATTCGTAACAAAAGTTACATAACGTTGGGTTGGTCGATCAGCGATTGTCGTTGGTCGAAGCCTTGTGCCGTTTGCCGATCACAATGGCGGTTTATCGAAGGCCGGATGCTAAGCCGACCATAGTCCCCTACCTAGGATTGCGAGGCGGGAGCAAATCCATACGTCTCTCAAGACAGCCCTCCCCCAAGGGCCTTGGATATCCCCGCTCCCGATCTCGCCCCGGAGTGGGCAGCGTCGGTCCCCCAATTTTCCGACACCGCCCCAAAATTGTGAGGAGTAAAAAATGTTGAATTCTACTTTTACCAAAACCATCTGTGCTGCGGCCGCGTTCGCGGTAACCGCAACAGGATTTTCCGCTGGTGCGAATGCCCAAAACCGGATTGAGCGCTCGGCGGTCGTCAGCTATGCCGACCTTGATTTGACCAGTGCGGATGGACAATCCGCTTTGCAGGGTCGTTTGAAACGAGCCGTTCGTAAGGTTTGCGGAGGCTTTAATTCGAAAAGCCTAGCCGATATCCAGGATCATAGCGTTTGTATCGGTGAGGCCAGCGCATCGGCCCAGCGTGCCAGTGTGACGATCATGGCTGCCGCCAAAGCCGGTAAGCCTGTCGAGACCGCGATGGTGATCAGCAACTAAAAGCAAATTCCAAGAGCCGCAGTCCCCCAACAAGCGGCCGTACTTTGGCCAAAACAGCCTTCAAAAACCCCGGTGTCCCTTACACCGGGGTTTCTTTTTGGGGAAAATTATCGTGACCTATTCAACAATTGTTGATCTAAGAATTTAATCTATTCTGTAACAATAGGTATAGTAACATTTATTTTACTATAAAAAAATTGCTATGTCGTTAATAAATATAGATATTCCAAGTATATATCGTCTATTAACCACAAACCAGAACGCAGCGTTAATATATACCGTCCATATGTAAACCATTGTAAACGGCAGTGTGGTGTGTCCGCTTATTCATGCACTGAACTGTCGGCAAACCGTGTTTTTGGAGGTTATATGGAATCTGGTCGGCAAAGAAAACCGGAGAGGGTTATTGGCCCTTTCGGTGAAGCCTTGAGTTTGAGTGATTTGCCGAAGAATAATGTGACGCGTTGGGTGATCAGACGGAAGGCAGAGGTAGTTGCTGCTGTAAACGGCGGCCTTCTGAGCCTCGAAGAAGCCTGCGCTCGCTA
Source organism: Parasphingorhabdus sp. (assembly GCF_039939955.1). Classification (GTDB taxonomy): domain Bacteria; phylum Pseudomonadota; class Alphaproteobacteria; order Sphingomonadales; family Sphingomonadaceae; genus Parasphingorhabdus. Next base: position 191,506 of record NZ_JBDVHS010000005.1, read on the forward strand.
TGATCTTTCATTTGAAGAATTTCTTTCTTGGCAGGATTCTATCGAAAAGTCCGGACTGCCGGGGCTGCGGATCAGCTATCTTTCCAAATATCGCACAGAACATCGAGCAACGCAGGACAAGCTCGAACAATCCGGGTCGCAACCATCAAAAGACTCCTATCCGGATTCTTACTAATTGAAAGCCTAAAACATGCCAAATAAACGGGTCCTCGTCATTGACGAAGAGAGCGCGTTTACGCGCTTCCTGCAGGATGACCTTGAGCAGCGCGCAATATCCGTAGCCTGCGTCTATTCACCGGGAGATGAGAACGGGGCTACAGCTTTTGCTCCGAACGTCATTGTTGCCGACAAGAATATGCTGACCGATCGCACCACGGGGCTTTTGCGTACTTTTGACAGGGTTGAGCGCAAATTGCCGCTGGTTCTGATGACCGGTACAGACATGAAGTTGCCGCATAGCAGTGCGGCGTCTGTCAAAGCGGCCAACTCCCAGATCGTTGCGACTATACCCAAGCCGTTTGCACCCGATGTGCTAGCGCAGCTGGTCGAACGATATGCGGAAGACAGCCAGAAGACGATATTGGATTCCGAATATATCAACGCCCTGATTGCCAGTGATAGACTGCTGGACAATCTCGTTGTTGAATTTCAGTCCAAGCATGCGCTGACCGATGGCAGCATCGTGGGATATGAAGCCTTGTCGCGGTTGAAAACGAGACGAGCGATTAGCCCGGCGACGATTTTTTCCGCATCCACAGAGATGTCTCTTGAAATCGAAGCAACATTGAATGTCGTTGATCAGGTGTTAAAATTGACCGACATGATGGGGGATTGGCGGAAAATTGTTCCGGTATCCTTCAACTGCAGCGCGATATTGCTGACCCAGGCTAAATTTGTCGATGCGCTTTGCGCCCGTTTGCAAAACGCCAGCAATTTAAGCGGATCGATCATCATGGAGATTACCGAAGAGAACCGGATTGCCAACATCAAAGTCGTCGCGGAAATCTGTCATATGTTGTCCCAATATGGCCTGGCCGTGTCCATTGATGACTATGGCACGGGGCATAGCAATCTGGATCGTATTGCTGAAATTCCCTTCGCCGAGTTGAAGCTGGATAAGGAAATTTTCTGGGCCTTCTGTAATGATCGCGTACCTATTACTGTCCTTGGCTCTATCATTGATTTCTGCCACTCGCGGGGCGCCAAGACGGTGGTTGAGGGTGTCGAAACGCCGTTCCATCTGGAAAAAGCGCGACTGCTTGGTGCGGATCAGGGGCAGGGCTTCTACTGGGGCCGTGCGGTTCCTCCTCAATATTTGGTGAAAAACTGGCGCGGCTATTGAGGGGTAAACCCGATGCTTAACCGATTCGCTTATTGGAGAAATTTGAATTAGGCTGCTCTCCATTGGAGCATCTTAAGGGAATCGCCATGAAACAGCTCAGCGCACTGGATGCGATGTTTGCCTATACCGAGACGGCAAACACGCCGATGCATATTGGACAGTTGCTGATCTATGATCCTTCCACCGCGCCAGACGGGATGGTCGGTTTCAAGGACATATTGCGCTACATCGAGGGGCGCCTCGATGGCGCGCGGATTTTCCGGCAAAAATTGGTCCGGGTCCCGCTTGATCTCGATCATCCTTATTGGGTCGACGACGCGAATTTCGATCTTGAATTTCATGTGCGCCATATTGCTTTGCCCAAGCCCGGTGACTGGCGACAATTGTGCATTCAGGCGGCGCGCATCTATGCCCGCCCGATGGACATGAACAAGCCGCTTTGGGAATATACGGTCATTGAGGGGCTGGATAATGTCGAAGGCGTGCCAAAGGGTAGTTTTGCCGTGTTACACAAGATGCACCATGCTGCGATTGATGGACAATCCGGCCTGCAAATGACGCTGGCGCTGCACGACCTCGATGCCCAGATGAAGCCGCGCCAGTTTGATATGCAGTTTGAACCAGAAAAAGATCCCAATCCCTTTGGATTGCTGGCCAAGGCTCAGTTTAACAATATTGCCAACCCGGTCCGGGGGCTGCAGAATTTGCAAAAGCTCATCCCGATGCCGAAACGACTGCTCGATGTGCAGCGCGAATATCGTCAGCGCGATGATGCGAAGGGCAGCATACCCAAGACTCGATTCAACAAAAAACTGAGCCCGCACCGCGTGTTTGACGGGCGTGAATTTGCCCTGTCCGATATCAAGACAATTCGGGAGGCTTTTCAAGGCGCAACGGTCAATGATGTGATGATCGCAACGGTCAGCGGATCGATGCGTGGATATTTGCAGGCGCATGACGATCTTCCCGACAAGACGATGAAAATCGGTGCGCCGGTATCGGTTCGATCAGACAATGACAAGGACTCCGCTGGCAATCAGGTAACGATGATGCAGGTCGGTGTGGGGACGCATCTTGCCGACGCCGGTGACCGGTTGAAGTTCATCATGGAGGAAACCCAGCGGTCCAAAGCGATGACCAAAGCCCTCGGTGCGAAGACCTTGATGGAATTATCGGGTGCGATGCCGGCCGGTTTGACGGCTGCGGGGACCAAGATGATGGTGCGTGCCGGTCTCGTCGAGCGTCTCAACCCAGCGGTGAATTCCGTGGTCACCAATGTCCCGGGGCCAATGGTGCCGATGTATTTTGCCGGTGCCGAGTTGGTGAAATCCTTCGGCATGGGCATATTGGCGGAAGGACAGGGGCTATTCCATGTGGTGACCAGCTATAATGGCAATGTCATCCTGACCTTTTTGGCGGATCGCAATATCATGCCGGATCCAGAGTTTTACGCGACTTGCATTTCGCGTAGTTTTGCGGACCTGCTGGATGCGGCGGCGAAGAAAAAGGCCAAAGCGAAAAAGGTCAAGAAGGCCAAAAAGCCGAAAAAGCGGGTTTCTGCCTCTGCCGCTACGGCAGGCAGGGTTCGGGTAAAAAGGACCGGAAAATAGCGGCCTTGCCGCTTGACTCATTGGGTCTGATTGCGCATCGCTTTTGTTAATCATTCGGTTAACAAAAAGGACTCGCCATGAGCACAGTAGAATTTAACGACCGCGTCGCCATCGTCACAGGCGCTGGTGCCGGTCTCGGCCGCGAACATGCCAAGGAACTGGCGCGGCGCGGCGTAAAAGTTGTCGTCAACGATTTTGGCGGTGCCCGTGATGGCACGGGCGGATCAGCAACGGTTGCCGAGCAGGTTGTTGCGGAAATCGAAGCCGAAGGCGGCGAAGCCATGGCCGCTGGTTGCAGCGTGACCGACATGCCTGCGGTTGAAAAAATGGTTGCCGACGCGATCGCCAAATGGGGTCATGTTGATATTCTGGTCAACAATGCCGGCGTGCTGCGCGATAAAAGCTTCCACAAAATGACGCTGGAAGATTTTCAATTTGTCATGGACGTCCACCTCACTGGCAGTGCCAATTGCACCAAGGCGGTTTGGGACCATATGCGCGAACGCCAATATGGCCGGATCGTGATGACTACGTCCTCGACGGGTCTCTATGGCAACTTTGGTCAGGTCAACTATGGCGCTGCGAAGCTTGCTTTGGTCGGCATGATGAACAGCCTGCATCAGGAAGGTGCTGGCAAAGGCATCCATACCAACTGCATCTCACCCGTTGCCGCAACGCGCATGACCGAAGACATCATGCCGGAAGAAGCTTTGAAAGCCTTAGTCCCAGAAGCCGTTACCCCTGCTGTGGTCTATCTGTGCAGTGATGGCGCGCCATCGAAGACAATCTTGACTGCTGGTGCTGGTGGTTTTGCCGCTGCAAAAATCTTTGAAACAGAGGGTGTTTGGTTGCCGGTTGAGAAACGCAACGCGGAATCCATTGCCGAGAATATCGACCAGATTCTCGACGAAACCGGCATGCAGGAATATGCTAATGGCGGCGGACAGGGCGGCAAATTCTTCCGCCGGATGCAGGAAGTTATGAAGGGCTAAAAGCCCGAATTTAGGAGAGATATTATGCCAACGATTAAACCAAGCGAGCTCGAAAGCTGGAAAGGCAAAGAAGTCGGAGTATCTGACTGGGTTGAAGTGGGACAGGACCGCATCAACACGTTCGCTGACTGCACCGAAGACCATCAGTTCATTCATATCGATGAAGAAAAAGCCAAGGCCACACCCTTTGGCGGCACCATCGCACATGGATTGCTGACGCTCTCTTTGCTGCCGAAATTATCTTATGGCACGACGCTGGGTCTTGAAGGCACGGTCATGGGCATTAACTATGGCTTTGATAAAGTGCGCTTCCTCAACCCGGTTCGCGCCGGATCCAAGGTGCGTGGACGCCATACGTTGGTCGACGCAGTAGAAAAGCAGCCGGGTCGCTGGTTGCTGACCTACAATGTTATTGTGGAAATTGACGGTATCGACACACCGGCGCTGATCGCGACATCATTGGTGATGATCGTCGTCGGCTAAGGTGACCGGATGATATTTTGGACAAAGGGCTCCGGACTGGTTCCGGGGCCCTTTTTCGTTTCAACACCGATCAACCGAAGGCATCACGGCGCTAGTGGTTTTAGGGCGTGCCCGCGATGCGAATGCATTGTCCGGTAACCCATTCTGAAGCTGGCGCGCATAGGTAAAGCGTCAGCGCACCGATATCTTGTGGCGTGCCCAGACGCCCGGCGGGCAAGCCCAGCGTATCTTCAAAACCGACAAAATCCTCGTCTGTCATACTCAGCGCTTTCTTCACCGTTTCTGTCGGGACAAAGCCTGGCAGGATCGCGTTGACCCGAGTCTTGGGGCCGAGCTCATGCGCCAATGTCTTGGTCAACATCAACACGCCGGCCTTGGCAGCGCTATAATGGCCGCTGCCGGGGAAGGGATCTTGTCCGGCCATGGAGCTGGTGTTGACGATCCGGCTGCCTTGGCCAAAATGTTTGCAAGCGGCGCGGACGCCATGGAATACCGACGTTAGGTTGGTCGCCAAGGTTTTGTCCCATTCCGCTTCGTCCAGCTCGGTGAGCGGTGCGGATACCAGCGACCCGCCGGCATTGTTGACCCAGATATCGAGCCGACCAAATTCGTCGACCGCGCGTTGGGCGAGAGCATCCATTTGTTCGGCGCTGGTGACATCGGTGGTCTGGGCAATCGCCCGGCCGCTGCTGTTGCTGGCGTTGATCTCGTCGGCGACGCGGCTGATTTCGTCGATACTGCGGGAGGCGCAGACGACATTGCATCCCGCATCGGCCAGCGTCTTGGCCATGCCTTCCCCAATGCCCCTTCCTGCGCCCGTGATGACGGCGACTTCGCCGGTGAGATCAAAGAGAGGACTGGTCATGCTAGAGTCTCCAATATTTGCCGTTCGCGTCCAGCCGGATGCTTCGACAGGCTCAGCACGAACGGATTTGGTTTAGTGGCAATTATTCCGCCGGTTCCAGATCCACCTGTTTGGCCCGCACCCGGATCGGGATGCTGCTCATCAACGGAATGCCGGTGCGCTTGTCAAAATCGCGATCATTGTAGGACAGCCGTCCGGTATTGCCACCGGCGCCCAGCGGATCTTCTTTCTCATCGGGATTGGTGCCCCAGCTGTGCGGCATGGATACGCAACCCGTGCGCACGGTTTTGTCGGCTTTGGCGACGCAGCTGATGAAGGCCCGCGCCGATTCCACTTCGACCGGCTGGTCTTCGGATAGGCCGAGCGTTTCCATATCGGCGGGGTTCATGAAGGCCGGATGATGCGGCACGCGTTTGCGCTGGACCGGGTCTTCGTGCCAATTGCTGTTGTGGATTGCGGTCATCCGTCGTCCAATCATCCGGAAGGGGAATGCATCGGCTTCGATAGGCTGGCCGAGCCGATCCGCATATTCGCTGAGTTCGTCCAGCATCGCGCTATTGCCGACCGATAGCTTGCCTTCCCAATCGGCTGGCTTGGGCTGCACCAGCAATGCTTGCGCATCGACGACCTTGCCCTTTTGCGCCTCTTCGTCTTCATAAAGTTGGGCAATATCTGCGGTACAGCCCTTGAGCGACGCACTCCAGGCGCTGATCGGGTCTGGCGTTTCGCCTGGTGGAATTGATGTGGCGGTGTCCTCACGCTCGTCCGGATGAGCGAGCAAGGCCCAGGACTTGACCTTGATGGTCTTGTCCATTTCGGTCGCAAGGGCATGGATGAACTGATATTCTTCGCACAGATCCGAGCCCTCGGGCGATTCCATGATCGGCGGGCTCGCCTGCGCATAATTATTTTCAAAACCCCACCCCGCGCCAAATCCACCATAGATTTCCGGTGCAGCTGTGTTGCCATGCACTTCATAATGCAGCTTGGGCGCGATGACATAGTCGGCCAGTTCGGCGGTTTTCGACATGCGCGGATCAATGCAGACTAGCAGATCGAGCGCTTTCATCGCCTCGAAAGTCTTGAGCTGATCGGGCCAGGCGAGCATCGGATTACCGCCGAGACAGATCAGGGCCTTCACCTGCTTGTCGCCGGGGGTCAGTATCTCGTCGGGCAAGGCGGCGGTTGGCATGCCGGATATGCTCTGTTCCAGATCGCGGCTGTGCAATTTGCGCCCGAAACCCCATGCCGGTATCGGGCCCGGCGTGGCGGCAATGGGCGGAGCCGGCTTGGTGAATACACCGGTCCGGCGATTGAGATCGCCTTCGCGCAACCAGTGGCCCATGATCGATGTGAGCGCCAGATTGAGATATTCGGTGATATTGCCGCCGCCTGACATATTTGGACCAGTGCCGCCGCTGATGCTGGCTTTTTTCCAGCTGCCATACATGCGCGCCGCGCGGACAATATCATCCGCCGCTACGCCGGCTTGTTCGGCGGCCGGTCCGGCATCAAAGGGTTGCACGGCCTTTTTGAGCGCTGCGAGACCTTCGATGTCGCTCGCGACAAAATCCTTGTCGTACAGCCCCTCGTTGATCACAATTTTTGCAATGGCGCCTAACAGAATCGGGTCTTGGCCGGGACGGCATTGCAGATGGATATCGGCTTGTTTTGCGCTGTCGGTCACGCGCGGGTCGATCACGATCAACTGCATTCCGCGCTTCTTCGCATCGTGCAGTTTTTTGGCCGGATTCATACCGAGGCCGCCGTTCATCGATACAATGGGATTGGTGCCTACGAGCATCAGTCCGTCCCAGTCGCCAACGCGTGGTGCACCCGCCAACCAAGGCCCAATCAGGGCGCGGGCAATGCCTTTGCCCGGCTGGTCAATGGTGACGCTGTCATAGACGGATGTCGAACCGATCGATTCCATCAGGGCCAGCAAGAACGCATGGGCGTTGACGTTATTATAGCCGAAGGTACCGACATAGGAGGCCACGCTGTCAGGACCATGTTCCTCGACGATCCGTTCCAGCCGTCTGGCAATATCACCAGCGGCATCCCGCCAGTGCACCGCTTGTTTCTGGCCGTTTTTCATGTCTTTGTAGCTGGTCAGCAGCCGTGTATCGAAGCTATGATAATTGGCTAGCTGCCGTCCTTTGATGCAGCTGTAACCTTCAAATTCCGGATTGTCTTTGTCGCCGTGGGTTTTGACGGGAACACCATTTTCGAAATCGACAATCAATCCGCAATGGGCGTGACACGCCCGGCACATGACATGTTTCTGCCCGCTAAAGGTTTCGGTGACCATATTTCTCTCCACTGGCTTTATTTAGCAGGCCCCGACCATTGCTTTTTGCAATTTAATCGTTCAATTAACCGGCTATCGATTCAAGCAATATCGTAGGCAATGGGGCTGTGCCACTGGCCCTATTGATAAGAAATTGGGAGCAAGATCATGGCCGACAAACCGAGTGCAGCCGAACTGAAGGACTATGCTGAACAGGCAGACGCCTGGTTCAAGGAGAATACCGTTCGCGATCCGGGTTTCATGCTGCCCCTGACTTTCATGGAAGTGTCCACCGACCAGCAATTTGATTTCCTCCGCGATTGGCAGCGCAAAGTTTATGAAGCCGGTTATTTGGGCGCCAGCTGGCCAAAGGAATATGGCGGCGGCGGTTTGCACAGTGAGTATCAGCGCGCGGCGACCCGGGCGATGAAGAAATATGATGCGCCGATCATGCTCAACGCCATTGGCAATGGCTGGGCCGGACCCTTGATCCTTGATCTTGGTTCCGAAGAGCAGAAACAGAAATATATCAAAGGCATGCTCAATGCCGAAGATATCTGGTGTCAGGGCTTCTCTGAACCGGACAACGGCTCCGATCTTGGCAACGCGCAGTTGAGAGCCGTGAAAGATGGTGATGAATATGTCCTCAATGGCTCGAAAATCTGGACCTCGCTGGGTGATCGCGCGAAATATATGATCTTGCTGGCGCGGACCGATTTTGAAGCCGAGAATAAATATAAAGGCCTCAGCTTCTTCCTCAATCCGATGCAGGTGGATGGGATCAGCACCAGTCGGATCAAGAAACTGACCGGCGAATATGGCTTTGTGCAGACCTTCTTCAGCGACGCGCGTATTTCCGCTGACTGCCTGTTCGGCGGTGAGGGCAATGGCTGGTCGATGGCGATGAAGACGCTGGAATATGAACGCGGCGCCAAGGTTAAACCGGTAGGCGGTTTCTTCGTCAAGGAACTGGACGTGATGGAAATTGTCGAGCTAGCGAAAAACTCGGTCCGTAACGGCAAGCCTTTGCTCGACGATCCGGTGATGCGCGACAAGATGACGCAATATATGATCGACATTCAGGCGCTGAATTTGAACAACACCCGTCGCCGGATGCCGCAGCTGATGCAGGACAAGCCGATGGGTCTGCCGTTGATGAACAAGCTGGCACGTACAGAGTTGATCCGCGAGCTGACCGAATTTTCGCTTGGTTTTCAAGGCACCAAGGCTGGCTATTATGTCGGTGACGAAAATGCGATCGATGACGGCTACTGGCATCGCAGCTATTTGAACAGTTTCTCGGCAACCATTGGCGGCGGGACTTCAGAAATTCAGCGCAACATTGTCGCAGAGCACGCGCTCGGCCTCCCCAAAACACGCTGATCGGAAAGTAATATCATGGATAATTTAGGCACAATCGGGACAACCGAAGAGCAGATTGAACTGATGGACGTGGCGACCAATTTTTGTCGCGATAAAAGCCCGGTCGAAAAGGTGCGGTCGCTGATCGATGATGATCTGGGCTATGATCCCGACATCTGGCGCGAGATCGGCGAGTTGGGCTGGCTGGCGATTGCTATACCCGAGGCGCATGACGGGGTTGGCCTGTCGATGGCGGAAGTCGTTCCGATCGCCGAGCAAATGGGGCGCAACTTGATGAGCAATCCCTTCGGATCGACCACGCTGGCGGCGCAGGCTTTGCTGGCAGGCGGCAGCGAAGCACAGCAGGCCGCATGGCTACCGAAAATTGCAGCAGGTGCTGCGGCAACACTGGCCCTGCGCGAAGATAATGGCGATTGGGACTTGTCCAACATTGACGCGTCTGGCGTCGAAAGTGGCGGCACGGTTACCTTGTCCGGCAAGAAACAGCTGGTGCTCTGGGCCGATAGCGCGGAGCTGATCATTGCTTCGGTGAAAATTGACGGCGCGGTGCGCTTTGCCCTGATCGAGCGATCGGCCCTGCCGGAAGGTGCGCTGCGCCGCGAAACGGTGATTGACGAAACCGCGCGCAGCTATGAAGTGACACTGGATGGTGTGACTTTGTCAGCCGATGCTCTGTTCGACGCAGGCCGGACCCGGGAGACGCTGGAGAAGATCGAGCTGGCTGCGGGCCTGCTTCACGCAGCAGAAATGACCGGCGGCGCGCAATCGGTGATCGACTATACGCTCGAATATCTCAAAACCCGCAAGCAGTTTGGCAAGATTATCGGCAGCTATCAGGCGCTGAAACACCCGACGGTGAACAATTATGTCGAATATGAAAAAGCGCGCACGCATCTTTACAGTGCCGCCAATAGCTGGGGCGAGCAAGGTCGTGGCGAAGTCGCTGTACGGATGGCCGCGGCGCAATCGCATAGCAGCTATTCGACATCGGCAGACCGGGCCATTCAATTTCATGGCGGTTTTGGCTTCACCCATGATTGTGATGCCCAATTGCATCGGCGCAAAGCGATTTTGTCAGGTGCCTTGATCGGTGATGCGGCCTACCAACGCTCGAAATTGGCCAACTTGCTGTTCGATTAAAAATCAGGAGAAATAATAATGTCTGAAGTACTCACCGATATTCAAGACGGTTTCATCATCGTCACGATCAACCGGCCCGACGCGAAAAATGCGATGACCAAGGCAGCAGCCGAAGGCATTCGCGCGGCGATGGAACAGCTCGACAATGACAATAGCCTCAACGCGGGCATCATCACCGGCGCCGGTGGAACATTCTGCTCAGGCATGGATCTCAAGGGCTTTTTGCGCGGTGAAACGCCGTCGGTGAAAGGCTATGGCTTTGGCGGCATTACCGAAAAAGGTCCGGAAAAACCGATTATTGCAGCGGTCGAAGGCTATGCCTTGGCTGGCGGCCTGGAACTGGCGTTGGCCTGTGATCTGTGTGTTGCCAATGTGAACGCGAAATTTGGCATTCCCGAAGTGAAACGCAGTCTGGTCGCAGCGGCCGGTGGTGTGATCAAGCTGCAGCAACTGGTCGGCAAGCGGATCGCGATGGAAATGGCTCTGACCGGCGATTTCTTCTCTGCGCAACGCGCTTATGACGTTGGTTTCGTCAACCGTCTGACCGAAGGCGCTGCGATTGATGAAGCGATAGAGCTGGCAACAACAGTGGCAGCCAATGGACCACTGGCGCTGAAAGCGACCAAGAAGATCATCAACGAAAGCTATGACTGGACCAGCGAAGAAGCCTGGAAGAAACAGGCCGAAATCACGATGCCAGTCTTCACGTCGAAAGATGCGCAAGAAGGTTCTTTGGCCTTTGCGCAAAAACGTAAGCCCGACTGGAAGGGTGAATAAGCCCTACTTATGGCAAGCACAGACATTGTAGATCAGTGGGCAGCGTCGCAAGACCTGCCCGCATGGTTCGTGGACGCGATGGCCGTCCCGCGTGAAGAAAATTTTGTCGAAATAGAGGGCTGCAAGGTCCATTATTTCCGGTGGGGAAAGCGCGGCAAGCCGCCGTTGCTGATGACTCACGGCTTTCTGGCCCACGCGCGCTGCTTTGCCTTTATCGCACCGTTTTTGGCCGAAGAATATGACATTATTGCTTATGATCTCGCGGGCATGGGCGAGAGCGAGATGGTCCCCGAGACCAATGGCGACACGCGCGCTACGGGTATGGTTGCCGTAGCCGAGGCGCTTGATCTGTTTTCCGGACCGGTCAAACCGAAGATCATTGCCCATAGCTTTGGTTCCGGCGTCGCGCTCACCGCGATGGAACTGGCGGGTGAGCGCTTTGGCGGTCTGATCATCTGTGACCTGATGATCATGCGGCCGGAAAAACTAATGGCCCATTTCAAAGGGTCCAATGGACCGCCCGGATCCGGCCGGTCTGACAAGCCGAACAATATCTATCCTGATTATGAAACCGCGCGCGGGCGCTTTGTCCTGTCACCGCCACAGGACGCGCAAGCGCCGTTCCTGCTCGAATATATGGCCTATCATTCTTTGAAGCCTGTCGAAGGCGGCTGGTCGTGGAAATTTGACCCGATGGTCTTCCATCGTAGCGTCGACGATCAAGCGAAATGGTTGAAAGCGCCGCAGCGTATCGTCGATTTGCCGCATCGGCTGGGGATTATCTATGGTGCGAAGAGCAAGCTGTTTGACGACGACAGCGCGGCCTATCTCCGCGAACTTGGCGGTAGCCATATTCCGATGGTCGCTATACCGGAGGCTGAACATCATCTGATGCTTGATCAGCCACTGGCGTTGGTAACCGCATTGCGGTCCATGTTAGCCGTTTGGGCAGAATGACCATCGGTTAGCTGATTGTCAGATGAACCAAACGCAGTTTTGCGACAATCTAATACAAAGAACCGCGAATCTGACAAAAGTCTGCGACAGGCTTTCCTTATTTCTACCTGTGACGCCGCAGTTGGCGCCGGATAGAAAAAGGATTTGAACATGAAAAAGTTTCTGATGGCTTTGGCAGTCACGACCATGGCAGTGTCCCCGCTTGTTACGGCGCAGGCCCATGCCGCCCCGCAGAATAGCGTCGCAAAATCCAAATATAAGAAGGTCCAAAAAACCACGCAGCGGACGGTGAAGAAAAACACCGCGAACACGCGAAGCAAGCGCACTGTGACCAAGACCGTCACCAGACAGAGAGCGGCTCCCTTACGCTATAGCAAAACCCGCTATGCGATGAACCAGAACCAGAGGAATTGGACCAAGGGACAGCGGTTTGACCGGCGCTATGCGACCAATTACCGGGTGATCAACAACCCCCGTGCTTACCGGCTGTCGAATGCGCCGCGCGGCTATCAATGGGTCCGGTCCGGCAATGACGCAGTGCTGATCGCTGTCACCAGCGGCCTGATCGGAGCGGTGATCGGCAACGCGATTGCCCGCTAGGATCAACCGGCAAGAGTGGAAACGAGAGCCCCCGGAAGCGATTCCGGGGGCTTTGGTGTCAGGCGTTTTTGATCGTCAGCCCGCCATCGACCGGAATCACGGCTCCGGTCAGAAAGCTTGCTGACGGCAGCACGCAAGAGAGCGTCATATGCGCAACCTCTTCGGGGATGGCATAGCGGCGCAGCGGCACACGGCGTTTCGCGTAGATGGTTTTATGTTCCTCGGGGATCGCATCGGTAATCCCGGTGCGGATCGGTCCCGGACAGATGCAATTCACGGTGATGCCATCGCGCCCAAGATCAACCGCAAGCCCGCGTGTTAAACCAATCACGCCGTGTTTCGCAGCGACATAGGGGCTGTTGCCCGGCGAGCCGCCCAGCCCCTCGGTCGAGGCGACATTTACGATCCGTGGATGATCGGCCTTGCGTAGATGCGGCAAGGCAGCGCGGATCATCCTCTGGTGCCCCGATAGCATGACGTCCAGCGTCGGTCCCCAGCTGTTTTCGTAGCTTTCTTCTGCAATGTCGGCAGGGATTGCAAAGCCCGCATTGTTGACAAGAATGTCGATGCCGCCAGAGCTTCGGGCAATTTCCCCGACAACCGCCTTGATCACATCGGGGTTGCTGACATCCAGTGCCCAGCCATTGGCGCTGCCGTCATAGCCTGCCGCAGTGATTTCCTGCACGACAGCGTCACATTTTGCCTGATCGAGATCGGTGACCGCGACATGCGCGCCTTCCGAGGCGAAGAGATGCGCGGTCGCCCGCCCCATACCGCTGGCCGCGCCGGTTACGATCGCGACCTTGCCGGCAATGGAGCGGCTGAGCGGTTGATAGGGTTCCATCGTTATGCGGCCTGAAAACCCTTGAGCCGTTGATTGATGATCTCATCCGCTTCGGCCATGATCCGGTCGATCAGTTCCTGACAGGTTGGAATATCGTTGATCAAGCCGGCGACCATGCCACAGCTCCATGCACCAACGTCCATATCGCCTTCGAGCATGATCTTTGGATAGACGCCCGCGACCTGTTCGATCACATCGGTAAATTGCAGGTCCGCGCCTTTTTCCTTTTCGATTTCGAGCAGCCGTTCAACCGCAGGGTTGTTGAGCACCCGCTCGGTGTTGCGCAGCGGGCGCATGACAAGGCGGGTGTCGCGTTCGCTGGCGGCGACGATTGCGTCTTTCACATTCTGGTGCACCGGTGCTTCTTTGGTAGCGATGAAGCGCGTGCCCATGTTCATGCCTTCTGCGCCCATGGCGAGAGAAGCAACAAGGCTGCGGCCATCAGCCTGACCACCGGAGGAGACAAAGGGAATGTCCAGTTCGTCGGCGGCACGCGGCAACAGAATCATGTTTGGAATATCATCTTCGCCAGGGTGGCCACCGCATTCGAAACCGTCGACGGATACCGCGTCACAGCCAATGCTCTGCGCTTTCAGTGCGTGACGGACGGCGGTACATTTGTGGATCACTTTGATGCCCGCATCGTGCAGGGCAGGGAGCACCTGAACGGGGTTGTTACCAGCGGTTTCCACGGCCTTCACGCCGCCATCGATAATCGCTTTGACCATGCCTTCATAATCAGGCGAGTTGACGACCGGTAAAAAGGTCAGGTTCACGCCAAACGGCTTGTCGGTCAGGTCCCGGCATTTGGCGATTTCATCGGCCAGCGCGGCAGCAGAAGGCTGGGTCAGGGCGGTGATGATGCCCAGGCCACCCGCGTTGGATACGGCTGCGGCGAGTTCAGCAAATCCCACATAATGCATGCCGCCTTGAATGATCGGATGTTCGATGCCGAAAAGTTCAGTGATGCGTGTTTTCATGGAATTTGCTCCTGCTATTGGAAGGATTGGAAGCATGTTTGCTCCGTCCGGGAATCAACTTAATTGCGCAATTAACTAGCAATCCACTCGCCGGTTGTCACGCCTTTCCAGATTTGATCGGGTGACGTTAGGGCAAGCTCTGCGCCCAGCAATTTGGACCAGTGATGTTCATTGCCCAGCGCGTCGCGCCATGCCCAGAGTCTGCGGGTATAATGGTGCAGGTCATATTCCTGCGTATAGCCCATGGCCCCGTGGACCTGATGGAAAGGCACGGTGACGGTCTCTATGCCATGGCTGATCTGGACCTTGGCAATGGCGGCTTCATGCCAGGCTTTTTCCGGATCACCGGCGTTGCGGGTGATGCTGCTGGCTGCCTGTGTGGCGGCCATGGTTGCGGCGGCGCATTCGGACGCGGCAACCGCCAACTGGTGTTGGATCGCTTGAAATTTGGACAAGGGCCGGCCGAATTGTTCGCGCTGCGAGACATATTCGATCGAGATATTCAGTGCCATTTCCATGGCCGCTGCCATTTGCACAGCGCGGACCGTCAGGATGAGCGCTTCTATCGCCCGGCGGGACAGATTGGTCTTGGCCGATTGCTCCGCGACATGGCCGGAGAATATGAATTGCGTCATGCCATCAGGAGACAAGGCCTCTTCGGGCGACCGGGTGGCGGCGCGATTGTCGAATAGAGATATTTCCTGATGCGCTTCGTCGAACAGGACAATCTTGTCGGCATGCATGCCAAAGGGAATGTCGGCGCTAGGCGTATGTCCGCTGAGGGCAAAGCTGGCGCTTCCGTCGGCGGGAGCGAGGCCCGCTTGATCGAGCATCCAGTTGGCGATCAATGTCTCGGCGAAGGGTACCGGAGAGGCGGCCTGTGCCGAAGCCCAGATGGCGCCAAAGACTTCGTCATAGTCGGCCCCAAAGCCGCCATTGGATTCACGGACCCAGGCGAGTGGCAGGCCATTTTCTGCGAGAGCATCCCAGAGTGCTTGCGGATATTCACCGGCCTCGGCTTTATGCGGCACTTCGCGGTCACACAGGTCTGTGTAGATTTTTGTCGCGGTTTCAGCGACCATAGCTTCGGTGTTGATCATCAGCGTAATCCCAATTGCCGTGCAGTGATGCCGCGCATCACCTCGGTTGTTCCGCCGCGCAAAGTGTTGGGCGGAGAGCGTAACACGCCGATATTCATGATCCGCCGCATATCGGGGCTCCATTCTTCCGTGGGCAGGTCGTTCAGCAGAGCGCGGACCTCCATGGTTAGATCATTTTCAAGCCGGTTGCCGAGATCCTTGACCAGCGCTGCTTCGGTTTCCGGTGACACGCCCTGACTAAGCAGATTGGCAATGCCCCAGGACATGCCTTTCAACGTGCGCAGACTGGCGATCATCTTGCCGAGGCGACCATGGCTATCCGAACCCATTTTGCCGGTCAGTTGCCATAGCGCGGTTTCCAGCGTGATATAGCTGGACAGGAAGCGTTCCGGACCGGAGCGTTCCATCGCCAGTTCGCCGGTGACCTGTTTCCAGCCGCCGCCTTCGTCGCCGAGCAGGCAGTCGTCGGGGACAATTACGTCTTCAAAATAGACTTCGTTGAAATGCGCATCGCCGGACAGATCAACAATCGGTTTTATCGTAACGCCGGGCAGGCTGAGGTCGATCATGATCTGCGAGAGGCCGACATGGCGGTTGCGGCCATCGGCTGGCGAGGTGCGTAGCAAGGCCACCATATAATGCGAGATATGCGCGCCGGAGGACCAGATTTTCTGGCCGTTGATTTTCCAGCCTTCGGGGACTTTCTCGGCTTTGGTTTTGACATTGGCAAGATCCGAACCGGCGCCCGGTTCACTCAGGCCAATGGCGAAATAGCAATCCCCTGCGGCAATACGGGGCAGGATATCGAGTTTTTGCTCCTCGGTGCCGTGCGCCAGCAGCATGGGCGCGTGCTGGCGATCGGCAATCCAGTGAGCGCCGACGGGTGCGCCAGCGCGCAAAGTTTCCTCGGTCACAATATAGCGTTCCAGCGCGCTCTTGTCGTGGCCGCCATATTGGCTGGACCAGGTCAGGCCAATCCAGCCGCGCTTGCCCATTTTTTGGGAAAATTCAGGGTCTGCCGAGGCCATCCAACATTCCGGTTCCGGCCGGAAATTACCCGCCTCGCGTTCTTCTTTCATGAACAGCTGCAGATCGGCGCGCAATTCTTCTAGGGCCGGTTCGGGCTGGACGACGGGGAAATTAAAGCGCTGCATGCCTATTGCCTCTCAAGGTGTGACGATATCAAATTGCGGATCAACCTCGTCGAGGGATCCAAATAGAGCTGCCATCAAGGCTGAATTTCCGCCGATGACCATTTCTCGCTTCTGTATCAATTCCAGTGGATTGGCCTGACGCATTAGCAATTTGGTGAACAGGGTGCGGCTGATCGTGATCTGTGAATCTGATCCTTCCGCAGTGATTGCATAATCCTCCTTGCGAGGGAACATCACGCTTTTGCCCAGATCAACGCTGACGGCCTCTTTCCGGTCCGGGAACCAGAAGCGGATGATGCCGCCATCGCCTTGCATTTTGGTTGGATTAAAGCGCGTGGCCAATGCGTCAAACAGGTCCACTGCCGGAATGCCGCTCAGTACTTTTTCATTGGCGGTGGAAATGCTGTCTTTGACATTATTGCCTTCGCGCAATTCCTTAGCGCCAACCAGATAGATATTGCGCCAGGTTCCGGCTTCGGTTTGAAACGCGAGCTGTTCGTAGGTCGAAGCCAGCCAATTTTTGGCCGCTTCATTGGCCGGATCGGCGAAGACCAGATGGTTGAATAGCGTCGCGGCCCACCGATAGTCGCCCTCTGCAAAGGCTTGCTCGCCTATCGCCAGTGTCTTGTCGGCTCCGCCCATGGCAGCCACATATTTTTGCGAAGCTTCGGCCGGCGGCAGTTGGTGGTAGTTGGCGGGCACTGCGTCCCACCAGCCGAAATAGCGTTGATAGACCGCCTTGCTATTGTGGTTGAGCGTTCCGTAATAATCGCGCACGCCAAAGTCGGTTTGCGCGAAATCCGGTTCGCCAATATTCTCTGCAATCTCGAGCATGGTTGCACCCTGATTGGCCTGACGCATGGTCTGGTCATGGACATAGCGATAGATGCCGCGCTGGTTTTTGAGCGCTCTGCGGACATTGTCGCTACCCCAGGTCGGCCAGTGATGGGAGGCCAGCATGAGATCTGATTTGGCACCATATCGGGCGAGCATATCATCAATCACCTTGCTCCATTTTAGCGTATCACGCACTAGCGCGCCGCGCGGGGTCAGCACATTATGAAAGGTGCGGGTCACCACTTCCGCGGTGTGCAGCGCTTTGAACTGGGGCAGGTAGAAGACCAGCTCGGCTGGCGCTTCGGTCTCGCCGGCATCCATGAAGTCGAAGCTGATGCCATCGACAGTCACAGTCTCGCCGTCTTTGCTGATCGACCGGGTTGACGGGACCAGCGCAACATCGCCGCTGGATAATTTCTGGCCCAGACCGCCACCGACATGGCCGGTCTTGCCAACCGGTAGGGCGGTGCCGAACTGGAACTGCACGCGCCGGTTCATGGCGGTGCCAGCGATTACGCTTTCACCGATTGATTCCGCTAGCCAGCCATGGGGCGCGATAATCTGTATCTTGCCAGATTGAATGTCTGCTGCCGATGCGACACCGGCGACACCGCCGAAATGGTCGCCATGGCTATGACTGAAAATAACGGCCACAACCGGGCGCTCACCCAGCGTTTCATTGGCAAGCGCGAGGCCAGCTTTGGCCGGTGCTGGTGTGGTTAGCGGATCGATGACGATCCAGCCGGTATCGCCGGCGATCAATGTCATCTGCGCCAAATCATAGCCGCGGAACTGATAGATGCCGGGCACGACCTCGAACAGCCCGTGAATGCTGTTCAGCTTGCCTTGCCGCCAGAGCGAGGGATTGACCGTGTCAGGAGCTTCGCCCTTTACAAAGTCGAACTCGCTGGGGTCCCATGCGACTGAACCATCGTCGTTGAGGATCGGCTTTTCGATCTTGGCCAGAAAGCCGCGATTGGCATTTTCGAAATCGGTCTGATCGTCGATCGGCAGGCGGGCCGCCACTTCGGCATTGGCCGCTTTGGTGGCCTCTGTTGCGACACCGACCGGCGGTTCTGCTTGTGCGGCCGTTGCGGTGACCAGAGCCAATATGGAAAGGGCGGCCTTCACCATATCACGCGCCCTTGAATACGGGTTTGCGCTTTTCGAGTATCGCGTCAATCGCTTCTTGATGGTCGTCCAGCTGTTGCAAGACGCCCTGAAACAAGGCGGCCTGATCGAGATTTTCTTTCAGGGTTACGCTCTGCGCGGTGCGGACCAGTTCCTTGGTCTTGCGGATCGCGAGCGGTGGCAGGCCGACGACCATTTCGGCCAGTTCATAGGCCCGTTGGAGCAGCGTGTCGTTCGACACCACTTCCGACACCAGACCATAGTCCAGCGCCTTGGCGGCATCGATAAACTCTCCGGTAAACAGCATCTGGTTAGCGCGTGCTTGTCCGATGATCCGCGGTAGCAGCCATGCGCCACCGTCGCCGGGAATGATCCCGACGCGCAGGAAGCTTTCAGCAAAAATAGCATCCTCGCCCGCAATGCGGATATCGCACATGGTGGTCAGATCATTGCCCGCACCAATGGCATGGCCGTTAACGGCTGCGATGACCGGCACGGAAATTTGCGAGAAAGCGAGCGGGATGCGCTGGATGCCGGTCTTATACCAATTTTCGATTTCCAGCGGCGTCATATTCTGTTCGGCGGTCATCGCCTTGATCTCGTGGAGGTTGCCGCCGGAGGAAAAACTCTTGCCATTGGCGGCCAGCACAACGCAGCTCACACTGGCATCAGCATCGGCCTTGTTGATCGCATTGACCAAGGCTTCGCATAGATCTGTAGATAGCGCGTTGCGCGTTTCCGGCTTGTTCAGCGTGATTGTCACGATGCGGTCATTTTTCTCGTAGAGAACGACGTCACCCATCAGAAATTCCTTTGCCCTATGTTTATATTTATTGCTGCGTCATTGCAGGGGATGTTTGATTCCGCAAGACTCGCCCCGATCAAATCGCTAAATGCGTTTTGATGGTCCGGCGGAACAATCTCTTGTCTAACCGTGATACCGCGGGTTTCACCCTAGTGGAATTGATGGTCGTGTTGCTGATCATCGGTTTGATGGCATCGGTAGTCGTCTTTTCCATTCCAGGCGGCAGCGGCGCATTGGAGGAAGATGCGCAGCGCTTTGCTGCACGCACGGCGGCGCTGCGCGACAATGCCATCCTGCAATCGCGGCCGATGGCGGTACAGGTTACGCCGTCCGGCTATAGCTTTCTGGAACGCCGCAAAGGCAGCTGGTCGGTGATCGAGGATAAGCCGTTCGTGTCGACCAACTGGTCTGCCGGTACCAGCGCGGACATCGGCAAGAGTGGAACGATGTTGATCAGTTTTGAAAGCACCGGCCTGCCGAGTGATCAGGCGGAACTTGTCTTGCAAGGAGAAACGCAACGCCGCAGCATTGTGATTGCTCCGATGGGCGATGTGAAACTGGCGGGAGCGCCGTGATGATCAGATTTGGGACTAAATTGGGCACCAATTCGGATGCCAATTCAGAAGAACGCGGCTTTACTCTGATTGAAATGCTGGTGGCGCTGTCGGTGTTCAGCCTCGCGGCCCTCGCTTTGATCCGGTTGCAGGCTTTCACCACCCATAATGCCGCTGAACTGGAACTGCGGGTTGTCGCGCAATCGGTTGTGCGCAATCGGGCGGTTGAAATTCTGACCGATCCGCGTCCGCCGACGCTCGGTGAACAGGGCGGCATGGTCGAAAATGGCGGCTGGCAATGGCAATGGGCGCAGACGGCGACGTTGACCGAGGACCAAAGCTTCATTCAAGTCGATATTACGGCGCGAGAAGAGGGGAGCGGTGCACCGGCTTCGCTGACGATCTTGCGGCCATCGGGACTGCTATTGGATGCGCCGTCGGTTGGGGCATCTGCGAACTAGAAACTCTCTAGAAAAATCTTACGTTTCGCCTTTGTTTCGACTGTAACACGGGTTAGAAGCGTGAAGAAATTAGGCTGACGGACAGAAAAATGAACGAATTCGAAGATGCGATAGAAGATTTTGATATGGATGACCTGCCCGAAGGCGAAGAGTCCATGCTCGAATGGTGGGATTTTGATAAATCCGAGGAGATGGTTGAAGCTGTCGTCGGCGATATTCAATTCATCATCGAGAGCGCTCTCGATGCGCGCGGCGATGCGCTGCTGGCTTTGCCCGCCAGTGACGAAGCCATGCCGTTCCTGGAGGCCTTGGCGGAAAGGCAGATCAAGTGGAAATATGTCACGATCATTCCGACGGATGATTATCTGGTGCCGCTCGATGACCCGCGCAGCCATGTGAAAAAACTGGCGACCCTGTTTCTGACTCGTGGCGCCCGGGTGCTGCCGCTGGCGCCGGATCATGACGATTATCATATGGCCGGCTCCGCTGCCGATGCGCGGCTGCGCGACACGAAATGGCCACCTGACTTGGTTCTGCTGGGCATGGGTCCCGGTGGCAGCACTGCCGGGATCATGGAAAGCGCCGATATGGAAGAAGCGCTGGACGGGCCTCCGGAAAAACTCGCGGTTGGTTTGTTGCCCGATGATGGTGACACGCCGCTGGTGACGATCACCAAGGCTGCCATCTGTGAAGCCCGCACGGTTGCGGTTCTGCTCAAGGGTGCCGCCAGCCAATCTATGCTGGAAATGGAAATCGAGCAGGGTGCTACCAGCATGGCCCCAATTGGCCGGGTATTTGCCGATTTGACGGTGCCGGTGGATATTTACGTAGAGAATTAGGAGCCCTTGCGGCCTTCTATCGCCAAAAATTCGTGACTATCCATTGATTTAACCGAGCGATTAAACCATGATGCTTCCAAAGCGAATCGCTAAATTAGGGCGATCGACTATTTGGAGAGCGTCTACTCATGCATCCGTCTGTTCATGCCCGGGAGACCCCCGACAAACCAGCTATCATCATGGCTGGTTCCGGAGAAACCATCAC
Organism: Parasphingorhabdus sp.; assembly: GCF_039939955.1. Taxonomy (GTDB): domain Bacteria; phylum Pseudomonadota; class Alphaproteobacteria; order Sphingomonadales; family Sphingomonadaceae; genus Parasphingorhabdus. Next base: position 212,855 of record NZ_JBDVHS010000005.1, read on the forward strand.
CTATGGTGAGTTGGACCAGCGCTCTAACCAGATCGCCCAACTCTATCGATCTCGCGGCGTACAAATTGGCGATACGGTCGCAATTTGTATGGAAAACCACCCGCAGTTTTTCCCGCTGACATGGGGCGCACAGCGCTCCGGTCTGATTCAGGTCGCGATCTCCAATCGTCTGACCGCCGACGAAATCAGCTATATTCTGAAAGATTCCGGCGCGAAAATGCTGATCGGATCCCAGCAAATGCTGCCGATTCTTGATCAACTGCGGAGCTTGAATCCGGACGTTGCGCAGCTTGCTTTCGGGGCTGAGGATGAACGGAGCATTGAATCGATCTTGGATTCTATGCCGGACACGCCGATCGCTGATGAACGGGCGGGCATTGATATGCTTTACTCGTCGGGCACCACCGGGCGTCCGAAGGGCATTCGAATTCCTCTCCCGGAAGTGGAAGATATCGCCGGTCCCAACAGCGTGGCCGCACTGGCGCAGATGATTTTCGGTTTTCACAAAGATTGCGTCTATCTTTCGCCCGCGCCGCTCTATCACGCCGCGCCTTTGCGTTGGAACATCGCGGTCCAGTCGCTTGGCGGTACCAGTGTCATCATGGAGAAATTTGATCCCGAACGGGCGCTGCAGCTGATCGAGAAATATAAGTGCGATGTTGGCCAATGGGTGCCGACCCATTTCGTGCGGATGTTGAAATTGCCGGAGGAAACACGCGTCAAATATGACGTATCCTCGATCAAAAGCGCGGTGCACGCTGCTGCCCCGGTTCCGGTTCCGATCAAGGAAGCGATGATCAAATGGTGGGGGCCGGTGCTGAACGAATATTATGCAGGGACGGAAGGCAATGGCTTTGTCTTCTGCAACAGTGAAAATTGGCTGACCCATCAGGGAACTGTCGGACAGCCGGTTAATTGTCAGGTCCATATCTGCGATGAAGTGGGTGAAGAAGTACCCATTGGCGAAGAAGGGCAGATTTTCTTCGAGAGCGGTTCAAAATTTGAATATCACAATGATCCGGAGAAAACCAAAGCCGCTACCCATGCCAAGGGATGGACCTCGCTAGGCGATGTCGGGAAGCTGGATGAAGATGGCTTTCTCTATCTGACCGACCGCAAGAGTTTCATGATCATTTCGGGCGGTGTGAATATCTACCCGCAGGAAATCGAGAATCTCCTCGTCTCCCACGACAAGGTAGCGGATGCCGCCGTTATCGGTGCGCCGGATGACGACATGGGCGAAAAGGTCGTAGCAGTGGTGCAGCCGATGGATATGGCTGCTGCGGGTGATGAACTGGCGCAAGAGCTGGAGGTCTATCTGCGGCAGTCGCTCTCCGGCGTCAAAATTCCGCGCCAGTTTGATTTCCGGGCGGAGCTGCCACGTCATGCGACCGGCAAGCTCTACAAACGGCTATTGCGTGATGAATATTGGAGCAAAACGGGCAGCAGGATCGTTTAATGGCAACACAGGCAGAACCTATTTTAACCGGTCAGGAGGCGCTCGCCATTGTTGACCCCGGCAATTATGTCGACTGGGATGGGCTGCTGGATCAATTTGACAAAATCCGTCGCGAAACGCCTGTGGTGCGCGTGGTCAACGATGAAATCCACGACCCCTTCTGGCTGGTCACCAGCTATGATGATGTCATGCGGATCAGCAAGGATAACAAGCTGTTTCTCAATAGCCCGCGCAGCGTGACGTTCAGCGACAAGGCTGGCGGCGCCTTTGTGAAATCAATCACCGGTGGCGATCCCAATCTCGTCAATTCTCTGGTTGCTCTTGATGCACCGACGCATCCGAAATATCGTCGGCTGACCCAAAATTGGTTCATGCCCAAGAATATTGGCAAGATGGAAGCCGAGATCAAAGCATTGGCCAAAACAACGGTCGACCGGTTGGTTGATGCCGGCAATGAAGCTGATTTTGTGCCTTTGGTGTCCGCGCCCTATCCGCTCCATGTGGTGATGCAGATATTGGGTGTGCCGGAAGCCGATGAGCAACGCATGCTGTTCCTGACACAGCAGATGTTCGGTGGGCAGGACGAGGATCTCAATAAGTCCGGCATGGCGAATATGACGCCGGAACAGGTCATGCAGCTCGTGGTGGGCGCTGTTGCCGACTTTGAGGCTTATTTTGTTAAGCTAACCGAAGAAAAGCGCGCCAATCCGACTGAGGATGTGGCGAGCGTGATCGCCAATGCGAAAGTCGACGGCGCGCATCTTAGTGACCGCGATATGGCGGGCTATTATATCATCCTCGCTGCCGCTGGCCATGACACGACCTCTGCTTCCACGGCAGGCGCTATGCTGGCACTGGCGCAGGACCCCGAACAATTTGCGCGGTTGAAGGCTGACCGCGATTTGCTTCCCGGTATTGTCGAAGAGGCGATCCGCTGGACCACGCCGGTACAGCATTTCATGCGCACGGCTGCGGAAGACACAGAGATTGGCGGACAGAAAATCGCCAAGGATGACTGGTTGATGATCAGCTATATTGCTGCCAATCATGACGAGACCATCTTCCCTGATCCGCGCAAATTTGATGCGACACGTTCTCCCAACCGCCATTTGGCTTTTGGTGCAGGCTCGCATCAATGTCTCGGCCTGCACATGGCGCGCATGGAGATGAAGATATTATTCAACGAGTTACTGGACCGGATCGAGACGCTGGAACTGGCCGGAGAGCCCAAGCGTGCGAAATCGACTTTTGTCGGTGGGCTGAAAACCCTGCCGATACGCTACAGTCTATCAAAATGAATGGCCGCGAAGCCTTGTAATGCAGTATAAGCGACTCAAATAGAATAGAACGGCAGACATAAAAGGAGAGCAACATGGTTACCCAATATAAGAATTTGATCAACGGCGAGATGGTCAGCACCTCGCAAATGCTTGATGTCGTCAATCCGGCCAATGAAGAAGTGATTGGTCAGGTTCCGGCTTGCGGTGAAGACGAGCTGAATCAAGCGGTTGTTGCGGCTCGTGCTGCCTTCAAGACCTGGTCGAAAACGCCGATTGATGAACGCCGTAAAGTGGTTCAGGCGATTGCCGGTGTGATCAATGACAATAATGACGAGCTGTTCCGTTTGCTGACCGCAGAGCAAGGCAAGCCCCATGCACAAGCCCAAGGCGAAATCATGGGCGCAGCCTATATGGCTGGTTCGCAAGCGACGCTGGAAATCAAAGAAGAGATTAACGAAGATAGCGACGAACGGCTGAGCCGTACCCGCCGTGTGCCGGTTGGTGTCGTCGGCGGCATTGTGCCGTGGAATTTCCCGGTCATGATGGCGGTGCAGAAAATTGCTCCTGCCTTGTTGTCCGGTTGCACGATGGTGCTCAAACCATCACCATTCACACCACTGACCACTTTGCGCCTTGCAGAGCTGATCAAAGATGTGGCTCCGGCAGGCGTGGTGAATATCATTACTGGCGAAGATGATCTCGGTCCGTTGATCACCGCACATCCGGATATCGACAAGATCACCTTCACGGGTTCGACCGCGACCGGCAAGAAGATCATGGAAGGCGCTTCCAAAGATCTCAAACGGATCACGCTGGAATTGGGCGGCAATGACGCCTCGATTGTTCTACCCGATGCCGATGTCGAAAAGGTTGCCGAGCAGCTGTTCTGGTCGAGCTTCACCAACGCCGGACAAATCTGTGTTGCGGCAAAACGTATCTATATCCACGAGGATATTTATGATGACCTTAGCGCAGCGATTGCGGAATTTGCCAAGAATGTGAAGGTTGGAGATGGCTCGCAACAGGGTACGGCTGTTGGCCCGATCCAGAACAAGAAGCAATATGATCGCGTTTTGGAACTGATCCAGGATGCCAAGGATAATGACTATAAGTTCCTTGTCGGTGGTGATCAGCAGGATGACAATATTCCGGGCTATTATGTGCCGATCACGATTCTCGACAATCCGCCTGAAGATGCGCGGATTGTGGCGGAAGAGCAATTTGGTCCGGTCATGCCGCTGATGAAATTCAGCTCCACGGACGAAGCCATCGCCCGCGCCAATGATAGCGAATATGGTCTTGCCGGTGCTGTATGGACCGCGAATCCTGATGAAGGGGTTCGGGTTGCAGAACAGCTTGAAACCGGCACCGTATGGGTCAATGAATTCCTGCACCTGTCGCCATTCGCGCCTTTCGGCGGGCATAAACAGTCAGGCTTTGGCGCTGAATATGGCACGGAAGGCCTGCTTGAATTCACCTATCCTCAGGTGATCACGGTCAAAAAAGACAATGTGCCTGCTTAATCCGGACGGCATATGATTTGAAAAAGCCGGTTATCACTATTGTGATGACCGGCTTTTTTATTTGACGCTACGCTGACCGCGGTTTAATCGATCAATTAAATTCATCGCTTATAAATATTTTGAAGGAGCAAAATTATGGCAGTAGCCTATATTGTAGACGCAGTTCGGACCGCAGGCGGTCGTCGCGGCGGACGTTTGGCTGGAGTTCACCCGGTTGATTTGGGCGCAGCGACGCTTGATGCGATTGCTGATCGCAACGATTTTGATCCAGCGGCGATTGAAGATGTGATTACCGGCTGCGTCATGCAGGGTGGTGAGCAATCCGGCGATGTTGGTCGTAATGCGGTTCTGGCATCGAAGCTGCCAGACAGCATTCCATCGGTTTCGATCGACCGCCAGTGCGGTTCTTCGCAGCAGTCCATTCAGTTTGCGGCGCAGGGCGTTATGTCCGGCACGCAGGACATGGTTCTGGCACATGGTATCGAGAGCATGACTCGCGTGCCAATGGGATCAACGTTCAAATTGTTCAAGGATGCGGGACTGGGTAGCAACAAATCCGCCGGACTAGAAGCAGCCTATCCGGGCGTTCAGTTCAGCCAGTTCACCGGCGCCGAAATGCTGGTGAAGAAGCACGGATTCACCCGTGATGACCTCGATGCTTTTGCACTGGAAAGCCATCAAAAGGCAATCAAGGCAACCGAAGCCGGCGCGTTTAACAACGAAATCGTCGGTGTGAAGATCGAAACACCGGAAGGCGAAGAAGTGCACAAGGTTGATGAAGGCATCCGCTTTGACGCAACCCCGGAAAGCATCGGGTCGGTAAAGTTGCTGCAAGAAGGTGGCGCAATTACCGCCGCCAACGCCAGCCAGATTTGCGATGGTTCGAGTGCCGTTCTTGTTTGTTCCGAACAAGCGCTGAAAGACCATGGTCTGACCCCACGGGCGCGGATCGTGAACTTGACGGTAACCGCCGGTGATCCCGTGATCATGTTGGAAGAACCGCTTTTCGCTACCGACCGTGCGTTGCAGCGCGCCGGCATGAAGATCGACGATATTGATCTTTATGAAGTGAACGAAGCTTTCGCCCCCGTGCCATTGGCATGGTTGAAGCATACTGGTGCTGATCGCAGCAAGATCAATGTCAATGGGGGCGCTATTGCATTGGGGCACCCGCTCGGTGCATCCGGCACCAAGCTGATGGCAACCTTGCTCAACGCGATGGAAGGCAAAGGCTCGAAATATGGCCTGCAAACCATGTGCGAAGGCGGCGGCCAGGCAAATGTCACCATTATCGAGCGGATGAACTAATAGACGCGCATAGCGTCCTGCTGAACCCAGTTCAGCAGGACGGCAAATAGAAGAAAGACAAGATTATGGAACTCAACAGCAATATCTCAGCCGTGATTACCGGCGGTGCTTCCGGTCTGGGCGCTGCAACAGCCCGTCGTTTGGCAGAGCAAGGCGTCAAAGTCGCTCTGTTCGACCTCAACGAAGAAAAAGGGGAAGCATTGGCCAGCGAATTGGGCGGTGTTTTCTGCAAGGTCAATGTGACCGACGATGACAGCGTGGATGCTGGTTTTGAAAAAGCCCGCGCCGCCAATGGCCAAGAACGGATCTTGGTCAACTGTGCTGGTATCGGCAATGCGATCAAGACCGCTAGCCGGTCGAAGGAAGATGGTTCGATCAAACATTTCCCGATGGACGCCTTCAAATTCGTCATCGAAGTGAATCTGATCGGTACTTTCCGCTGCATCGCCAAATCGGCGGCCGGCATGTTGACGCTCGATCCGCTGGAAGACGGCGATCGCGGTGCCATGGTGAATACCGCTTCGGTCGCGGCTGAAGATGGTCAAATTGGTCAGGCTGCCTATTCCGCTTCCAAGGGCGGTGTGGTTGGCATGACCCTGCCGATTGCGCGTGACCTGTCCCGCGAAGGCATAAGGGTGAACACGATCCTGCCCGGTATCTTTGACACGCCATTGCTCGCTGGCGCGCCACCACAGGTGCGCGATGCTCTGGGTGCGATGGTTCCGCATCCGCCACGCCTTGGTGTGCCGGATGAATATGCCAAGCTTGCGCTGTGTATGATCGAAACCGGTTATTTCAACGGCGAGGATGTTCGCCTTGATGGCGGTATTCGGATGGCACCGCGCTAGACAAAGCAAATCAAGGGGCTGCGAGAAACTCGCGGCCCTTTTTGTATCTGATGGAGAGAGCCATGTCCGACTATACCCAAATCCTATATGACGTCGCTGACAATATCGCGACGATCACGATCAACCGCCCGGAAAAGATGAATGCCTTTACCGGGACGATGATCAAGGAGATGACGGACGCATTTGATCGTATCGATGCGGATGATGATGTACGGGCGGTGGTGGTGACGGGGGCTGGCGAGCGTGCCTTTTGTGCCGGTGCCGACCTAACTCCTGAAGATGGAAAAAAACCGTTCGCCAGCGAAGATCCGGTGGAAGATTATTCCGATCCCCGCGTTCGCGATGGCGGTGGCCTGCTGATCCTGCGTATCTACCAATGTCTGAAGCCCGTAATCGGCGCGGTCAATGGCGTTGCTGTCGGTGTCGGTGCCACCATGTTGCTGCCCATGGATATACGGCTGGCCAGTGAAACGGCGCGCTTTGGCTATGTGTTTGCGCGGCGCGGCATAGCGCCCGATGGCGCAGCAAGCTGGTTCCTGCCCAATCTGGTGGGGCGTGCGCAGGCCTTGGAATGGTGCTTGACCGGCCGGGTTTTTGACGCGGAGGAAGCGATCAGCGGTGGCCTGGTCCGCTCTCTCCACAAACCGGAAGAATTGTTGCCTGCTGCTTATGAACTAGCCCGCGAGATTGTCGATAATACGGCGCCGGTATCGGTGGCGGTGACCCGGCAGATGTTGTGGCAGTTGCCCTCTACAGCGCATCCGATGGAGGCGCATAAGGTCGATAGTCGGATCATCTATAATCGCGCGAAATCCGCCGATGCGAAAGAGGGTATTGCGAGCTTTTTGGAGAAGCGCAGTCCAAACTATCCGGATAAAGTGTCGAGCGACTTGCCAGACAGCTTTCCATGGTGGGAAGAACCTGTTTATAAGTGACAAAAAATATGACGTTGTGCATGGGGGAATATAAATGAGCGTCGACAAATTAGCGACCAAAGAAACCGAAGCGAGCGCACGCAATAAGCTGATCGAAACCGCCAGTAATATCATGCGCAAGGGTGATACGATCGATATTTCGTTCAGCGAACTATCGGTTCTGTCCGGCTTGAACAGTGCCTTGGTCAAATATTATTTCGGTAACAAAGATGGCCTGATGGAGGCGATCCTTGAGCGCGATATGGATAATATTCTGGTCCAGGTCGGCCTCCTGATCAAAAAGGACATGCCGCCGGAGGATAAGCTTCGCCTTCATATCGGCGCGGTCATCGATACCTATTATGAATTTCCGTATCTTAATCGGCTGACCATGCGGTTGATTCGTGAATTGCCGCCGGAAGGCGCGCGAAAAATCGCGGATAAATATCTCAAACCTTTATCCGAGGCCTATAATATCTTTGTCGGCGAAGGCATAAAATCCGGCGTTTTCCGTGATATGAATGCTGACTTATTCTACTCCGCAGTTACCGGAGCAGCGGACCGATTCTTCACAGGAAGACTGGTTTGGAAATATTGCTATGGTCGCGATGATTTCGACGAAAAAGTACGCGACAAATATCGTGAGCAGACGGTTGACCTGATCATGGCGGGTATCCTGAAGCAATAACCCATCGAAAAAGGCATAGGCATATGAGCAAGACGGTAGCAAATCTGGCGCTGGCAACAGTATTGATCTTCAGTTCACCGGCTCTTGCCCATGGCTCTCAATCGGCAAAACCAGCGGCACATGGTCCGGTGATGACCATGGATCAAATCTATCAAGCCTTCGGCTGGGATTTTGACACAGCTGAAATCACAACCCAGAAAATCGACGATGGATTCTATGTCCTGTTCGGGCTCGGCGGTAATATCGCTGTGTCGGTGGGCGAAGATGGTACGTTGATCGTTGATGATCAGTTCCCGCAGCTCATGCCCAAGATCAAGGCCGCTCTGCAAGAGATCGGCAGCGAGAGTGTTGATTTTGTCATCAATACCCACTGGCATTTTGATCATGCAGATGGGAATCTAGCGCTCGGCAAGGAAGGTAGCTGGATCGTATCCCAGGCGAATAGCCGCGCCAAAATGCTGGACGATCATATCGTCAATTTCGGGCCTTTTGCGACGGAGCAGAAAGCTTATCCGAAATATGCGCTGTCTGACATCACCTTTGATGAGACGATGCAGTTCCATATCAATGACGAGAAGATCGACCTGCTACATGTCGGTCCAGCGCATACCACCGGCGATACGGCGGTCATATTCCGCGGTGTGAATGCGGTGCATCTGGGTGATGTATTCAACAATGCCGGCTATCCCTTTATTGACGCCGACAATGGTGGTGACCTCGCGGGGATGATTGCTTTCTGTCAGGCTGTCCATGACGCGATTGATGACGATACGAAAGTCATTCCCGGCCATGGCCCGGTCACCGACCGTGCAAAACTGGCCCGCTATATCGACGTGCTGACCATCATTCAGGACCGTGTGCAGGTGCTGATCGACGACGGCAAGTCGCTACAGGATATCATGGCGGCAAAACCCACGGCGGATTTCGATGCCGAGTTTCAGGCCAATGCAATGATGCTGCCGAGCTTTCTTAGCCGCGTTTATGCGAGCCTGACGCGGGAGTAATTTACTCCGCCGCTTCGCCTTCCGGTTCCAGCTTGTCCTGCGTACGCAATTCGAAATCGCTGGCATCATGGCGGTTGCGCAACTGACCTTCTAGATCACCCCAGGCCCGATTGACCATCTTGCCGCGCTGTACGGCGGGGCGTTCGGCGACCATATTAGTCCAGCGGTTCATATGTTTGTAGGACGCCGTGTCGAGAAATTCAGCCGCCTGATAAACGACATTCTTAACCAGCGCGCCATACCACGGCCAGATCGCTATATCGGCGATGCTATATTCGTCGCCGGCCATATATTCATTGTCGGCCAGATGGCGGTCGAGCACGTCGAGCTGGCGTTTGACCTCCATCGCAAAGCGATCGATGCAATATTCAATCTTCACCGGCGCATAGGCATAGAAATGACCAAATCCGCCACCGAGATAGGGCGCGCTTGCCATTTGCCAGAACAGCCAGTTCATCGCTTCGGTGCGCTTCTTGGGATCACTTGGCAGGAATTCTCCGAATTTCTCGGCGAGATAGAGCAGCATCGAACCGGATTCGAACAGCCGTGTCGGCGTGTCGGTGCTGTGGTCCATCAATGCCGGAATTTTGCTGTTCGGGTTGATGTCGACAAAGCCGCTGCCGAATTGGTCACCATCGCCAATGTTGATCAGATAGGCGTCATATTCTGCGCCCTGATGGCCCAGAGCCAGAAGCTCTTCCAGCATGATCGTGACCTTCACGCCGTTCGGTGTTGCCATGGAATAGAGTTGGAATGGATGTTTGCCGACCGGCAGTTCTACCTCTTTGGTCGGGCCAGCAATCGGACGATTGATATTGGCAAAGCGGCCGCCATTGGCCTTGTCCCATTTCCAGACTTTCGGGGGCGTATAGTCAGGCAGGTCGGTGGTCATGGGATCGTTCCTTATCTTTGTGTTGCATCAGAGATAACAGCTGAAACCGTTCCAATCACGCAAGTTTTTCTGCTTCCGCATCAAGCGGATTTATAACGGCCTAGCTTCGGGCCGGAATGCTGTGCACCATGGTCAGAAATTGCAGTGTTGTTCCTGCGCGGCGATGCTCGGACAGGGCCTGATAGTCGGGGTCATTATACCAAGCGTTGGCCGCCGCTTCATTGGGGAATTTGAACATTACCACCCGGCCTTCGGGCGGTGACGGGCCTTCGAAGGTGACGCTATTGTCGTCAAAGGTGATGAACTCCCCGCCATGCCGTTTCAATATCGGGAAAAACCCCTTTTCATAGACGCGATATTTGGCCGCATCTTGCACGGTGAAATTGGCGACGACATGGACGGGCAGTTCAGACATTTTGATCTCCTAGTTCATTTCCGCAAAGGTCTTGTCCTTATCGACGCGGACGTCTTGCGGCAGGCCAAGCACCCGTTCGGCGATGATGTTTTTCAGGATTTCATCGGTGCCACCAGCAATTCGCAGGCCCGGTGCCCACATGAAGCTTTCCTGGAAAATGGCATCAGCAGGCGATTCATCCTTGTCGACGATCAGGCCGAAATGGTCCTGCATTTCGATCGCGCTGTTGCAAATATCCTGCAGATGATTGGCGTTGATGATCTTGCCAATCGCATTTTCTGGACCCGGCGTTTCGCCCCGCGACAAAGCGGTCTGGGTGCGGAATTTGGTCAGCTTATAGCCCTGCGCCGCGACATACCAGTCGGCCAGTTTCGCGCGGAATGCTTGGTCGGATATGGTGCCAGCCGAACGGGCATAGTCCATGATTTCCTTCCAGTCCGGTCCCGGAGAACCACCCACGGCGAGCCGCTCGTTCATCAAGGTAACCAAGGCCACTTTCCAACCCATGCCCGGCTCACCGAGGCGATCAGCATCCGGGATGCGGACGTCGGTGAAATAGACTTCGTTAAATTCCTTGCCGCCGGACGCCTGATGGATCGGCCGTACATCGACGCCCTTCTGCTTCATGTCGACAATGAACATGGTCAGGCCCTTATGCTTGGGCACATTGGGATCGGTGCGCACCAAAAGGATACCATAATCGGAATAATGGGCACCGGACGTCCACACTTTCTGCCCATTTATGACCCATTCGTCGCCATCTTTGACCGCTTTTGTCTTGAGACCGGCAACATCCGACCCGGCTGCGGGTTCGGAGAAGAGCTGGCACCAGACTTCTTCGCCCATCAGCGCTTTGTGGACGTAGCGTTTCTTGTGCTCGTCTGATCCGAAGGCAATCACTGTCGGCACACACATGCCGAGACCGATAGCAAAAGGGCCTGTCGGGGCATCAAATTTGGCTTCTTCCTGTCCCCAGATAACCTGCTGCATCACGGTGCCGCCGCGGCCGCCAATTTCCTTGGGCCAGGTGATCTGCGCAAAGCGGCCTTCCGCTTTGGTCTTCTGCCACGATTTTGCGCGGGTTAGAAAATCTTCGCGTCCACCGGCCCGCAGCGCGCCGGGGGTCTTGGGCTTGAGATGTTTTGAAAGGAAAGCGTGCGCTTCGGCGCGGAATTCTGCTTCTTCAGGTGTGTCATTGAAATCCATATTCTATTCCTTCTCAATCATTTTTCGCTTCGAGCGCGCTGACCAATTTCTCTTTCCACACGGCGGGACTGCCGGCCTGTACGGAGAGCAATTTTGCGCGACGGTAGAAGAGGTGGCAATCCACCTCCCAGGTGAAGCCCATGCCGCCATGGGTCTGGATATTTTCCTTGGAGGCAAACCAGAAGGCTTCTGACGCTGCGACCCGGGCAGCCGCCGCGGCTTCGGGGAGCTCGGCAGCGTCGCTGGATAGCGCCCATGCTCCATAATAGGCGTTGGAACGGGCGACTTCATTTTTCACATACATGTCCGCGAGCTTGTGCTTGATCGCCTGATTGCCGCCAATGGCGCGACCAAAGGCAACCCGTTCCTTGGCATAGTCATTGGCCATTTCGAGACAACGGGAAGCGCCGCCCAATTGTTCAAAGGCGATCAATATGGCTGCCCGATCATTGATCTGGTCGTGCAAGGCCATTCCATTGCCCGCTTCGCCGAGCAATTCTGCTGCCGCGCCGTCGAAGCTGATCGTCGCATGGCTCCGCGTGGGTTCGAGCGTCTTGATCGGTTCCCGCGATATGCCGTCTTGGTTCAGGTCGACAATGGCAAGGCTTTCGCCGCTACCGTCCTTGACCAGCACCACCGCGTGGGTAGCGATATCACCATCGGTGACCGGGATTTTTTTGCCCGAAATTTTCCCACAGCTAAGTTTTGTGGTTATCGCGCCGGATTTGATCTCGCCCGGTCCTTCGCTGACCGCGATACAGCCAACGACGCTGCCGTCGGCAATTTTGGGAAGCAATGTGGATTTCTGTTCTTCGCTGCCAGCCAATTTCAACGCTTCGGCAAAGAAATAGGCGGAGGAACCGAAGGGTACGGGTGCCAGAACGCGGCCCAGTTCCTCTGCAATCACGCAAAGCTCCAACATGCCGAGGCCCAGTCCGCCATATTCTTCGGGAATGGCGGCACCGAGCCAGCCCATTTCGACAATTTGTTTCCACACATCTTCATTGTGGCTCTTGTCGTCATCATCCAGCACTTCGCGGACCTGCGCAGAAGTGCATTGCGCTTCCAGAAACTTACGCGCTTCATCGCGGAGAAATTTCTGGTCATCAGAGAAATCAAAATTCATCGAGCGTTCCTGTCCTAATTACTATTATTATTCTTATTCGTCATTGGCGGGCATGCCCATTGCGCCCCGTATTTCGTCATTATCGGCGCCCAAAGTGGGCGGGTCGGCATAGATGTTCGCCGGGCTTGCCGAATAGTGCACCGGATGTTTGATCGTCCGATATTTGCCGATTTTCTCGCCTTCACGTTCTTGCCAGAATCCGACCTGCTCCAAATGCGGGTCGGTCAGAACATCTTTCATTTGGTTGTAGCGCATGGCCGGAATATTATGTTCGTCCAGCAGCGGTAGCCATTCGTCGGTGGTCTTGGTTGCGGCAATTTCTTCGATCAGGGCGTAGAGCGCGGTGATATTCTTGGTGCGCTGGGAATAATCGGAAAAGCGGGGTTCATCGAAGACGCCCGGTTTGCCACCCAGTTCAAAAAACTTCCGCCACTGCGCATCATTATAAGGCACCAGGCCGATATAGCCGTCCTTGGTCGGATAAGGTTTGCGATTTTCGTTGATCGAGCGCGTGTAGGCAAGCTTGCCATTGCCGGGAATGAACGTCTCGCCCCACAGATTTTCGACCATGTTGAACCAGGTAAAGGCTTCGAACATCGGCACCTGGACAAATTGCCCTTCGCCGGTTTTCTCTTTGTGATACATCGCCGCGAGCGTGGCGTTTACGGCAAATAGCCCGATCGTCTTGTCGGCCACCAGCGAAGGCATATAGAGCGGCCGTCCGCTGTCACCGCGCATTTCAAACAGGCTGGCAAAACCGGACGCGCATTGGATCAGGTCATCATAAGCCTGCCGCTTTTCATATTCACCGCCCTGACCGAAACCGGCGCAATGGACATAGACGATGCCGGGGTTGATCGCCTTGACGCTTTCATAGTCCAGACCGAGCCGTTCCATGCCAGCGAGGCGGACATTATGGAAAAATACATCGGCATGTTTCAGCAGTTCGAGAATGACGGCCTTGTCGTCGTCATTCTTGCCGTTGAGCGTTACTGATTTTTTGTTGCGGTTCAGCGATGTGAATATCGGACCCAGATCGCCGGTCGGATTGTCACCCGCATGGCGCATCATGTCGCCGCCGAATTTGCCTTCGCCATTTTCAATCTTGATAACGTCCGCGCCCATGTCTGCGAAATTCAATGTCGCGAACGGACCAAGGACCACGGTCGACATATCGACGATCTTCAATCCCTTCAGTGGACCGGTTTGTTCCACGTCCCATTTCAGCTCTGGCCATCCGCTCATTCAAAAGTCCTCAATTTATTAGGTGCATAGATTACCTTGTCTGTTATCATGTTTAATCGATTGATGAACTGTTTATTTTGAGGGAATTACCATTGGCTTTGGCAGACAAAAGCGCGCCGGTGCTTATCGGCGTTGGCGAAACAAGTGGCCAGAAACTAAAGCAATCGCTGGGGCTGGAATGGCCTTCGACCGTCGATCTGGCGTCGGCGGCGGTCAAGCAAGCGCTGGCGGATAGCGGCGCGGCGGACAAGCTGGCCGCGTCGATTGATTGCCTGCTTTCGATTCGCCTGTTCCACGACAGCGGCCTGCCACATGATTGCGGATCGCCGGAGAATCATCCCGAAGCGGTGGCCACGGCCTCCGGTCTCGATCCCGCGCACTTGCTCTATGGCGATGTCGGCGGGCAGAGCCCGCAGAAGCATCTCAACAAGCTGGCCTGTCAGGTGCATGATGGCGAATATAAAGCCGTGGTCCTGTCCAGCGCGGAGAATATGGGTACCGTCAAACGGGCGCGGCGGAGCGGTCACAAGCTGGACTGGAACCAGCCAGCAACCCGCGAGATGACCGATCTCATCACCAACGAAGACAAGATGCTCACTGCCTATGAATGGCGCCAGGGTATCATCAGCATGCCCATGGCTTACGGCATTGTCGAAAATGCCCGGCGCGCGCGGCTCGGGATGGACCGGGACAGCTATGCGCAGAGCATGGCCGAACTATGGGAGGCCTTTGCTGGCGTTTCGCTCACGCGTGAGCATGCGCAATTTGCGCGGCAGTGGACGGCAGAAGAATTGCTGGCTGACGATCATGGCAATTACCGGCTCAATGACCCCTATCGTCGCTGGATGGTGGCACAGGATGCAGTGGAACTGGGTGCAGCGGTGATTTTAACGACCGCTGGCCATGCGGCAGAGCTGGGCATTGCCGCAGATAAGATGATCTATCTGCACAGCGGCTCTGATGCGAGCGTGCCCTTGATGAGCCTGCAGGACGATTTGTCGGTATCCCCAGCGATGCAGGCTGCTTTCCCCAAGGCACTGGAACTGGCGGACGTTGAAGCCGGTGATCTCGGCCCGATTGATATTTACAGCTGTTTCCCTGTGGCGGTGTCGCTGGCGATGGACGCGCTGGGTTCGCCGGATCGTTCGCTGGCGTCTTATACGCTGACCGGCGGCCTCAGCTTCTTTGGTGGTCCCGGTAACAGCTATAGCGCGCACGGCATGGTCGCGCTGGTTCAGGCACTGCGCAAGGATGGCAGTAAGCCGGGTATGATTTCCGCCAATGGCGGCGTGATCAACAAGGAATCGGTGGGCATTTATGCCGCGCAACCGGTCGCTGGCGGCTGGTCGCCGGACCGGATCGCCGCGCCGGTGCGGATTCCAAAGCCGGATCATGTCAAAGCGGACCATTTTTTCAGCGGCAAGGCGGTGATCAAAAGCTATGCCATGCCTTATGGCAAGGCCAGCCGGGGCGCGGCGTCGCTGTGGCTGGAAGACGAACAAGGCTTGCCCGCCATTGGCGTGCTACCCAATGCGCCGGAAGACACCGATCTGATCGGATTGGCGGTCGATGTGGCCACCGCGGACGAGCGCAATATCGCGACGCTCAGCGGATAGTCTGCATATCCAGCAGTTCGATTTTCGGGGTTAGATAGCAATCCCGGCACGGCTCCACTTTCGCCAGATCGGTCGACAGATATTTTGTGTTGCCGTCGGCGAATATCGTCGCGACCGCTTTACGTGTGCCATCGGCGGCCACCGGTTGCTGCACGGCTGCGTGGATTGCGGCAACCAGATTGATGCCGCTGGAAATGCCGACACCCAGACCGAATTGGCGGTTGAGGCGCTGGGCCATCAGGATCGCGTCGCCGTCATGCACGCCGATCACGTCATCCAGTTGGGACAGGTCGAGAATGGCAGGGATGAATTCGTCTGACAGGCCCTGTACCCGATGTTGCCCGCATTTGTGGCCGACCGAAAGAGTGGGCGATTCCATTGGCTCGACCGGGTGGACGGCGATGCTGGGGTCGCGGCCTTTCAAATAACGCCCCATGCCCATGACCGTGCCGCCGGTACCGACACCGGCGACAAAGCCGCCGAGCGCGCCGCCGTCGGTGGCAAGCTGCTGCCAGAGCTCGGGCCCGGTCCCTTCTGCATGTTCATCGGCATTGACCGGATTGGAAAACTGGCGGGGCATATAGGCGCCCTGCTGACCCAGTTCTTCCGCCGCAGCCATGCAACCGAGAAAACCGCCTTCTTCTCGCGAGACCAGACGCACATCGGCGCCATAGATTTCGAGCGTGGCGCGTCGTTCCGAGCTGACCCAGTCGGGCATGAAAATCACGACAGGATGGTCGAGGGCGCAACCAATGGCGGCAAAGGAAATGCCGCTATTGCCGCTCGTTGCCTCGACAATCGTCTGACCCGGCATTAGCTCGCCGTGCCGAAACGCATCCTGCAGGATCGCGAGGGCCATGCGATCCTTTATGCTGCCGGACAGGTTGAACATTTCCGCCTTGGCGTAAATGGTTACCTCCTGATCCTCGTATCGTGCCAGAATTTTAATGGTCGGCGTATTGCCGATCAAAGCCGATAGCGACAGAAGCTTGTCTTCCTGCGCCTGGCCTACAAACTCCAACATTATATAATTCTCCGTGACAACATCATTGGTTTATGATGCTGACCGACTAAAAAATCTTCGTCATTTTTTGGTGATTTTGTTTAAATATTGTGATAATATTCTAAAAATGAGCGATAATGATAAAAATATTGATGATAATGACCGAAATATCCTGAAAGCTTTGCAGCGTGATACCAGCCTGTCGTTGGAAAATCTCGCGGCGCAGCTTAGTCTTTCTACCAATGCCTGTTGGCGGCGGATCAAGCGGATGGAGGCGGACGGGATCATCGCCCGCCGGGTGGCCATTGTCGATCCTGAAGCGGTCGGCTTGAACATGACCGTATTCGTCGCCGTGCGGACCAGTGACCATAGCGACAAATGGTTGGAGAAATTCGCGACGGCCGCCTCTTCGATCGAGGAGGTGGTCGAATTCTACCGGATGGCCGGAGAGATCGACTATATGCTCAAACTGCTGGTCCGCGATGTTGCCGACTATGACCGGGTGTATAAGAAGCTGATCAAGGCGGTGCCCCTGTCCGACGTGTCGGCGAGCTTCGCGATGGAGCGGATTAAATATGAGACGGCAGTGCCGGTTTGAGGGTGTTTTACAACGTCGTCTAAACGTCTTCCGATTTTCATTCCCTTGTTTGGCGTGGTCATATTTTTGGGGGTGGCCGGCATCATAGCCCATGCGTAATACAGGGCGGACAGGGAGGCGGATATTTCAAGCATCACAATCATCGGTCCGTCCATTTCTCCTTTTGTGACAAAAGTGAAAGCGGCCACGGCTTACAAGCGACTGCCGTTCACGCATCGGGAATATGTCGGTGTTGCCGAACTCAGAAAACTGAACCCGCAAACCGGCAAAATTCCCATCGCCCTGTTTGGAGACGAGGTCCTGTTTGATTCCAGCCTGATCTTGCGCCGGCTGGACGCAGAGCAGCCATCACCGCCTTTGATCGCAGAGGATCCTGCGACCGCAGCCCGGCAATATCTGTTGGAAGATTGGAGCGATGAATCGCTTTACTGGTATGTTCAGGCGCTGCGCTGGAGCGACAAGAACGAGCCGCTTACGCTTGCGGAAAACCGCAAATTCGTGCCCGCCCCGTTTCGCCTGTTCGCGAAACCCATTTTGCGGCGTCTGGTCGGCAAACAGCCTCAGGCGCAAGGGCTGGGGCGACTGCCAGATGAAATGCTGATTGCCGAGCTCGCGCTGCGGCTGGACAATCTTGTAACATTGCTCGCGCAAGACCCGTTTTTCTATGCAGATAAGCCCAGCGTCGCGGACTTTGCGATATACGGCGTCAGCACCACAGGATTTTCCGGCGCGACTCCCGAATTTGCGGAGGCCTTTACAAGCCGACCCGCCTTGGTGGAATGGCGCTCAAGAATGGACGCGGCGATCAGCTGCTGAGCCCCGGTCGCGACTGTCCGCTTCGGGACCTAGCGGCCAGCCAAAGCCAACTCCATCAACCAGCCACGACCTCCTGCCGGATCGCGCCAAAGATCGAATGTCCGTCCGCATCCAGCATCCGGATTTGACGATGCAGCTATAGCCGAGGTCGCCTTCGCGCCCCTGATTGGATACGGTGCCGGAACCGAAATTAAGCTGCTGGTCCGCGATGTCGCCGACTATGACCGGGTGTACAAGAAGCTGATCAAGGCGGTGCCTCTGTCTGACGTCTCGGCGAGCTTTGCGATGGAGCGGATTAGATATGAGACGGCGGTGACGGTTTGAGGTGGTTTGGCATGCCCGGCGAGTGGCGGCCAAAGGCTAGTGTCTGTTTTAGCTGCAAAAAACGGATAATGTGAAAACGGAGAATCAATAAATAGTCAGTTGTACAAGAGAAGCAAAACTCTATTGGACAATTATGCAAATTATTGAATCTACGGTATTTGGGGTTCGCAGTGCCATCTTTCGCTTTGACAGCATCGATCGGCTATCGAGCTTCACTCTATTTCCAATGATACATGTCGCTGATAAATCATTTTATGATGACGTCCTAAAACTACTTGCGGATTGCGATGTGGTTTTGACGGAAGGTGTTCGAACAAAGACAGGGACGCTCCTTACTGCGTCCTACCGATACTTCACAAAAAACCAAAAACTCGGGTTGGTGCTGCAATCGACCATGTCTTTGGATGATCTAGATGCAGATATTCGGCATGCTGACGTTGCTTCTGATGATTTCTCAAAAAAGTGGGCCGAATTACCGTTCTTCCAGCGTTTCCTTATCCCGGTGCTTGCTCCCATATATGGCCTTTATCTAAGGTTCTTTGGGACAAGAGAAACGATCGGAAAAGGAATGAATCTCGATCTTCATGATCATAATGATGCAATTTTGGACGATAATGAGGCCCTCGAAAAAATCGGAGAAATTATCTTGGACTGGAGAGATGAGCACCTCATTGGAGTTATCAACGACTACATGGAGCAGGCGGAAGGGGTTAAAAGGTCTGTTGGAATAGTTTTTGGGGCACGTCATATGAGGGCTGTTATTCATCACCTGCGTGAACAAAATTACAAGGTGACCGCCTCCGATTGGGTGAACGTGATTAGATACTAGCTCAACGGGTCGAAAACAATATTCGCTAGTGTCAGCTTTCGGGATAGACGAACACCAATATTACCAGCAAATAACCGCCCCCATCAAACCGCCACAACATCCTGCCGGATCGCGCCGAAGATCGAATGGCCATCCGCATCCAGCATCTGGATTTTGACCGTATCGCCAGCCGACATAAACGGTGTCTTGGCTTCGCCGTCGTTGATCGTTTCGATCATCCGGATTTCGGCGATGCAGCTGTAACCGAGGCCGCCTTCACTGACCGGCTTGCCGGGGTCGCCGTCAGGGCCTTGGTTGGACACGGTGCCGGAGCCGACGACTGTGCCGGCGGATAGCGGGCGGGTCTTGGCGGCGTGGGCAACCAGATCGGCGAGGCTGAACGTCGCATCTACGCCGGCATTGGCGCGGCCAAAGGGTTCGCGGTTATAGTCGACCTGCAGCGGCAGATGGATGACCGAACCTTTCCACGCATCGCCCAATTCATCGGGTGTCACGCAGACTGGCGAGAAGGCGGAGGGCGGCTTCGATTGGAAAAAGCCAAAGCCCTTGGCCAGCTCGCCGGGGATCAGACCGCGCAGGGATACATCATTGCACAGCATGACCAGTTTGATGTGATCGGCTGCCTGCGCAGCGTCGGCACCCATGGGCACATCATCGGTGATGACCGCGACTTCGCCTTCCATATCGCAGCCCCATTTGGGATCGCCGAGCGGGATATCGTCGCGCGGGCCGAGGAAGGCGTCGCTGCCGCCCTGATACATCAAGGGATCTGTATAGAAGCTCTCTGGCACTTCCGCGCCGCGCGCTTTGCGGACCAGTTCGACATGATTGATATAGGCGCTGCCGTCGGCCCATTGATAGGCGCGGGGAAGCGGGGATTCGGCCAGCCGCTCGTGAAAGCGTTCGCAGGGTACGGTTTCATGTTCGACATCGCGGTAGAGCGCTTCGAGCTTGGGCGCGCATTGGTCCCAGTCGTCCAGCGCCGCCTGTAGGGTCGGGGCAATATTGCTCGCTTCGCAGCAGCGGGTGAGGTCTTTGGAGACAACGACCAGACGGCCGTCGCGGGTGTCATTTTTCAGGGTAGCGAGTTTCATCTAAGATCCTTCTCCAAGCTGCCGTTGCTCCCCGATCATGTCGAGGCGCGACGATCTATCGTTCCACCGTCAGGACTAGGCCCGACAGGAACGGAAATAAAGGTGGTTATGACTTTCAACGCGGGACTAATGTTCGTCGCGGGCTTTCTCATGCAGCCAGGCGGCATGTTGCGGTGCTTTCTTGGTGCGACTCCATTCCTCCAGCATCGCCGGAGCAACGCGGCGTAGTTCGGTCATTTCTTCATCCGTACCAATGTCGCAGGCCAGTTCCAGACGATGGCCATTGGGATCAAAGAAATAGATAGACTTGAAAATGCCGTGATGGGTCGGGCCGATGACGTCCAGGCCTTCGGCTTCCGCATTGGCTTTTGCTGCCAGCAGTGCGTCGAGCGACCCGACTTTGAAGGCAATATGCTGCACCCATGCCGGTGTGTTCTGGTCGCGGTCCATTTCTGGCTGCTCGGGTAGTTCGAAAAAGGCCAGAACATTGCCGCCACCCGCATCGAGGAAAATATGCATATAGGGATCATATTCACCGGTCGAAGGCACTTCATTTTCGGCAAAGGCGAGCTGAAAATCCATGCCCATCACGCGCTGGTAAAAATCGACCGTCTCTTTCGCATCTTTGCAGCGATAGGCGACGTGATGGATTCCTTCGACCGTGGGTGCATTCATTCTGCAGGTTCCTCTACTTTCAGCACACCCCGCGTCACCTGATCACGTTCGATGCTTTCGAACAGGGCTTTGAAATTGCCCTCACCAAAACCATCATCGCCTTTTCTTTGGATAAATTCAAAGAAAACCGGACCGACTTGTGCTTCGGCGAAAATCTGCAGCAACAGGCGGGGTTCCCCACCGTCAGTGGTGCCGTCGAGCAAAATGCCGCGCGTTTGTAGCGCATTCACATCCTCGCCATGGCCGGGCAGGCGGCCGTCGAGCATCTCGTAATAGGCGTTCGGTGGCGCGGTCATAAACGGTACGCCGAGGGTTTTGAGTCGATCCCAGCAAGCCACAAGATCATCACAGATGAGCGCGATATGCTGGATGCCTTCACCGTTAAATTCGCGCAGGAACTCTTCGATCTGGCCCTTGCCGCCTTCACCTTCTTCGTTGAGCGGGATGCGGATCTTGCCATCGGGCGCGGTCAGCGCTTTTGACGTCAGGCCGGTATATTCACCCTTGATGTCGAAGAAACGGATTTCGCGGAAGTTAAAGAGCGTTTCATAATAGTCCGCCCAATATTTCATCCGGCCGCCGTAAACATTGTGGGTCAGGTGATCGATGATGTTGAAACCCGCGCCGACTGGATTGCGGTCCACGCCCGGCAGATATTCAAAATCAATGTCATAGATGGAGAGATTTTCGCCCCGCTCGCCGCCATTATAGCGGTCGACCAGATAGAGAATGGCCCCGCCGATGCCGCGGATTGCCGGGATATGCAGCTCCATCGGACCGGTTTCAACGTGAACAGGCTCGGCGCCTTTTTCGAGCAAATAGTCATAGGCTTTGCGCGCATCTTTGACACGGAATGCCATGCCGCAAGCAGAGGGACCATGTTCGCGGGCAAAATACCAAGCGGCCGATTTGGGCTCATAGTTGATGATCAGATTGATGCCGCCCTGCCGCCATAGATGCACGTCTTTTGAACGGTGCTGGGCAATTTCGGTAAAGCCCATGACCGCAAATACCGGTTCAAGGACGCCGCGCTCGGGCGCGCAAAATTCAACAAATTCAAAGCCGTCCAGGCCCACGGGATTTTCAAACAGATCAGCCACAACAATTTCCTTGAGATAAACATGCGCTAAGACGCAATATAGTTACAAATGATACTATAGGGAATTTGCACTAGATATGCAAGTGAAATGGCGCCCATCCTATCGATAAAAACAGGGTATCGGGGCATCATCGGGGAGGATGACAATGCAAAAACGCCATCAACTGGCACTCATGGCCTTTTTGGCCATTTTTATCTGCTATATGGACCGGGTCGCCATTTCGGTTGCGATCATTCCAATGGTGGAAACCTATGGTTGGAATTTGTCGACGCAAGGGTTGGTATTGTCCAGTTTCTTCATCGGCTACCTGCTGACCCAGATTGTCGGAGGAAAGCTGGCGGACCGTTATGGTGGCAAGATCGTGCTCGGCTATGGCGTATTGATCTGGTCGCTGTTCACGCTTGTTGCCCCTCCTGCCGCCGCGCTGGGTATCACGGTTCTGGTCATTGCCCGAATATTGATGGGCATGGGCGAAGCGGTTACTTTTCCAGCCATTTACGCGCTCTATGCGCGCTGGATTCCGGTGAAGGAACGGTCGCGATCCGCCGGGTTTTCCAATAGCGGCATTCCACTTGGTACGGTTTTCGCGCTCTTGGCGACGCCGGTGATTGTCGCATCATGGGGCTGGGAATGGGTGTTCTATCTGTTCGGCGGCGTTGGCTTTATCTGGTGCGCTGTCTGGTATTTTCTTATCGCGCCAAGCCCGCACAAGCAGGCTGGGATTAGTCAGGCAGAGCTCGATCTGATTGCCGCCGACACGATAGCCGATACGCCCGCGGTCGCCACGCCATGGCGCGCGCTGATGACCAATATGCCGGTCTGGGCGGTTATTGTCGCCCATTTCTGTAACAATTGGTGGTTCTATGTCTTGCTCGCATGGCTGCCGACCTTTGTCACCAAGGGGCTCGGTGTGGATTATGCTTCGGTCGGCTATTTTGCGATGATGCCGCATATCGCGCTGTTCCTCTGCATCAATCTGTCCGGGGTTGTAGCAGACCGGTTGATTGGAGGCGGCATGACGATAACCCGCGTGCGCAAGTTGATGATGTTAATCGGCTTTGGCGGCAGCATCATTGCGCTACTGATTGTTGGACAGGCACAGGATGCGGTCACGGCGATCACCATCATGACGATTGGCAGCGCGCTCGGCGCCTTTGCGGTCAGCGGTTTCTTCGTCAACCATATGGACATTGCGCCGGAACATGCCGGCACGTTGATGGGCATTACCAATACCGCCGGTACGATTCCCGGCATCATCGGTGTGCTGGTCAGCGGCTGGATATTGGACGTCACCGGATCATGGGCACTGGTGTTTCAGGTCGCCGCAGGGGTCGCCGCCTTCGGTCTAATCTTCTATCTGGTTTTCGGTAGCGGCGAGCGTCAGTTTGAAGCAGCTGCCACCTAATGAAAATCGCGCGACTTCGGTAATATTCTGACGTTGCGGGGATGACCGCCATTGGACTTGGCGGGATAGGGCGGCGTTAATCGCGCTGCCTGTCTGTCTTCGTTGCGGTAGACCGGACGGTTGACTTCGTCGGCGTGGGCCATGGGCATGTCGGGGCGTTCCCGATCGGTGATCTCGCTTAGCATGAAGGTATAGTCCTCGATGCGGCTGGTCATCAAATGGGTAACGCCTTCGACGCTGCGCTGAACCTCTCCGGTGGCGAGCATCAGCCGGGCGGCCATCACCGGACGGCGCATTTTCTCGAACCTGCTGGCCCAGAGCAGCAGGTTGGACACGCCGCTTTCATCTTCCAGCGTGATGAACACCGCATTGCCCTTGCCAGGGCGCTGGCGGATCAGCACGACGCCAGCGACTTTTGCCTGCGATCCGTTTTTGGCCGTCGCAATTTCTGCGCAGCTGAGCACGCCCATTTCCCGGAACCGCTCGCGCAGAAACTCCATCGGATGGCCTTTCAGCGACAGGCGGACGCTTTGATAATCTGCGACCACATGTTCGCCTTTGGTCATCACGGGCAGACGTGCGTCCGCTTCCTGTCCCAGTTCCTTTGCCCGTGCCGCTTCGAACAACGGCAGGGTATTGACCGGAGTCCGGCGCACTTCCCATAAGGCCTGCCGCCGGTCCAGCCCCAGCGACCGGCAGGCATCGGCATCGGCAAGCAACCGCAATGCGCGAGACGGCAGATCGGCTTTGCGGGCCAGTTCTTCAATAGTGCGGAACGGGCGTGCGGCGACAATCTGTTCGGCCCAGGCTTCACGAAAACCGTCAATCTGGCGCAGGCCGATGCGGAGGACGTGGTCATGATTCACCCGGTTGTCCCAATTGCTGAAATTCACATCGGGCTCCTGCACTTTCACCCCATGTTCGCGGGCGTCGCGGACCAGTTGCGCGGGGGCGTAAAATCCCATGGGTTGTGAATTGAGCAAAGCCGCCGCGAAGACCGCTGGATAGTGGCATTTGATCCAGCTCGACACATAGACCAAGCGGGCAAAGCTGATCGCGTGGCTTTCCGGAAATCCATAGCTGCCAAAGCCCTGTATCTGTTTGTAGCATCGTTCGGCAAATTCCCGCTCATAGCCCTTGGCGGTCATGCCCTCGATCATCTTCGCTTCGAAATGGTGGATCGTGCCGACATTGCGAAAGGTCGCCATCGCCCGGCGCAGCTTGTTGGCATCGCCGGGAGAGAAATCGGCGGCGACAATCGCCAGCTTCATCGCCTGTTCCTGAAACAGAGGCACACCGAAAGTCTTGCCGAGCACAGATTTGAGTTCGTTGGGATCATGGGGTGGCTTGGGCGAGGGCAGGGTGATTTTCTCCACGCCCGAGCGGCGGCGGAGATAGGGGTGGACCATATCGCCTTCGATCGGGCCGGGCCGGACAATCGCGACTTGAATCACCAGGTCATAGAATATCCGTGGTTTCAGTCGGGGCAACATATTGATCTGGGCACGGCTTTCGACCTGGAACACGCCGACGCTGTCGCCCTTGCACAGCATGTCATAAGTTGCGGGATCTTCGTGAGCTATATTCTGCAGATCATAGTCCCCGGCCCCGATATCCCGCATCATATCAAAGGCCTTGCGGATGCAGGTCAGCATCCCAAGCGCCAATATATCGACCTTCATCAGGCCGAGCGCGTCAATATCATCCTTGTCCCACTCGATAAACGTGCGGTCGTCCATCGCCGCATTGTGGATCGGTACGGTCTCGTCGAGCCGGTCCTGTGTCAGCACAAAGCCGCCGACATGCTGCGACAGATGGCGGGGGAATTGCAGGATTTGCTGGACGATATCGCCAAGCCGCCGGATGTCCGGATTGTCCGGGTCGAGACCGGTTTCGGCAAAGCGCTTGTCGGGCTTTTTGCCGCCGTGGCTGCCCCAGACGGTGCTGGAGAGACGGCTGGTAATATCCTCCGACAGGCCAAGCGCCTTGCCGACCTCGCGGATTGCGCTGCGCGAGCGGTAATGGACCACGGTGGCGGCAATCCCGGCACGGTGGCGACCATAGCGCGCATAGATATATTGGATGACTTCTTCGCGCCGTTCATGCTCGAAATCGACATCGATATCCGGCGGCTCGCGGCGTTCTTCCGAGATGAAACGCGAAAAGAGCAGGTCATGTTCCATCGGATCGGCCGAGGTGATGCCGAGCAGATAGCAGACCGCGCTATTGGCCGCCGATCCGCGTCCCTGGCAGAGGATATCCTGGTCCTGCGCAAATTTGACAATGTCGTGAACGGTCAGAAAATAGGGGGCATATTCCATCTTCTGGATGAGCCGCAATTCCTCCTCCACCTTGGATCGCAAGCGTTCCGGAAGGGTCGTGCCATGGCGGGCATGGGCGGCGGACCAGGTGAGATGCTCCAGCCAGTCTTGCGGTGTCCAGCCTTTGGGAACCGGTTCCTCGGGATAATGATAGCTGAGTTCGTCGAGCGTGAAATCGACCAGATCGAGCAGCTTTTGGGTTTCCGCAACGGCCTCGGGATAGTCGCGGAAAAGGTGCGCCATTTCTACCGGGTGTTTGAGGAACCGTTCGGCATTGGCAGCGAGCAGGCGACCTGCCTTGCTGATCGTGGTCTTCTCGGCAATGCAGGTGAGGATGTCGTGCAGCGGGCGTTGCTCAGGCGTCGCATAAAGCGGGTCATTGGTGGCCATGAGGGGGAGGCCCGTCGCTTGGGAGAGGCTGTGCAGCTTTGCGAGATGGCGCTTGTCGGGACCGGAGCGTGGCATCACGGCGCCGAGCCAGATATGGGGCGTGCAGGATCTTAGATTGTTTGCCAATGCGGCGGTCGGTGGCGCCAAAATGATCAAAGCCCAATCGCCCGAGCACCATTCCAGCAAGTCGGCCTCATAAAGAAAGCAATCGCCTTTCTCGGCCCGCAAATTGCCGGTCGAGAGCAGCCGCGTCAGTCGACCCCAACCGCGCCGGTTCAGCGGATAGACGATGATCTCCGGCGTTCCATCGCTGAACAACAGCCGCGATCCGACGATCAGCTTGAGGTCGGGCAGGGTGAGCCCTTCCTCCGCCGCATCCTCATGCGCCCGGCGCAGCGCGGCATGGGCCCGCACCACTCCGGCGACGCTGTTGCGGTCGGCGATCCCGATGCCGGTCATGCCCAGTGCCATGGCCTGCATCACCATGTCGGCGGGGGAGGAGGCCCCGCGCAGAAAGCTGTAATGGGTGGAGGAGGCTAGTTCGGCGAAGTCATTCATTGGATGCGCGCCCACATCCGTGGTCGCTCTGCTCCAGCCCGTCTCCCCCTCCCGACCACCCAGTGCGACTGTACCCTATGGGTGGCCGGGAGGGGGAGACGGGCTGGCACCGAAGCAAAGGCGGATGCCTTTGCGCCGTGAGCGCGAGCGAACAGAGAGTCACGCAAATAACCCATGCACATACCAGTCCGGGCCTGCCGTCTCCGTACCATAAAGCCCGTGCCGGAACAGCCAGTAGCGCCGCCCGCGGATATCTTCGACGCGATAATAGTCACGGGTCAGACCACCCTTGCCGGGCTGTTGCCCATCCTTGCGCTGCCACCATTCCGACGCGATGCGCTCCGGTCCTTCATAGCGGATCACCTGATGGCTCTTGCGCCGCCAGGTGAAGCGATAGGGCGGGCCGTCGGGGACCTCGGCGATCACCTGTACGCGCTGTGGCGGGTCGAACATATGCAAGGGGCGTAGCGGCGGGTCGTCCGATGGTGGTATTTTCCAAGGAGCGGGCGGCGGGGCGTTGAGCGCGGGCAGGGCGAGCAGGCCCTGTTCCGGGATATGGCTGTCTGCGACGGCAAATTTCTGCACCCGGTCGCGGCCCATTCTTGTGCTAAGCTGACTGACCAGCGCGTTTTCGTCACCGCTGCGATCCTCGCCGCCTTCGAGCCGCAATTGTTGCGGGGCCAGTGGCTCCGATGCGACGATGCTCAGCCGGATCAGATCATAGCCGAAGCCCGGATTGAGCGCGTCGTTGAGCGACTCTATCCGCTCGCGCAGCAGCCGCTGGAACAAAGCGACATCGCGGGTCGGCGCGCCGGTTTCCAGACCGAGCCGCGCAACATCCCCATCGCAGCGGAACAGCATCATCCGCACCATCCGCGCGCCCTGACCGCGCTCGTTGAGCCGTTCGGCGGCCTCGGCAAACAGCTCCGACAGGCAGGCAAGCGCGGCATCGATATGGGTCAGCGGTTCGGCAAAGCGGCGCTCGGTCACGACATTGCCAATCCGGCGCAGCGGATCAATCGGCCGGTCTTCGCGCCCCAATATCCGGTCCAGCCGCAAGGTGAGCTCCATCCCGAAGCGGGCCGCCAGATTGGCGCGCGGTCGCTCGGCCAGATCGCCGATGTGATAAAGCCCCGCCCGCTCCAGCGCTTGATGGGTCTTGGCGTCCATGGACAGCGCCGACACCGGCAACTGCGCCTCCGCGCCTTCTTTCAGGCCATGCCGGGCCAGTGCTAGGGCTGCATCGGCTGTCCCGGCGAGCGCCCAGAGGCTGCGATAGCCCGCCGCGTCGAGCCGGTCCTCGGCATCCTGCGCCAGCGCGGTTTCGCTTTCATAGAAATGGGTTGCGCCGCCAATGTCCAGGACCAGTGCATAAGGTGGAGCCGCCGCGACCATCGGCGTATAGCGCTCGCAGGCTTCTGCCAGCCGCGATAGCAGCTCTGCATCAGCCAGCGGCTCATGGTCAAAGGCCAGCAGTTCCGGCACGCGGGCGCGTGCATCGGCCAGCTTCATGCCCGGCCCAAGGCCTAGGGTCACGGCTTGCCGGTCCGCCGCCATGATCACCATCGCGCCGCGAATTTTCTCGATCAGGGCAAAGGGATGATCAGGCGGCCCGTGCGCCTTGATGATCCGCTCGGCCGGCAGATAGGGCAGGAACAGCGCCAAGGCCCGGCGTTGTCTCTGTGGCTTCCTGCTCGCGGAAGGCTTGTTGGTCACGATTCCACTCCAGTCGGGCGCTCAGCCCGTAAAGGCCGCTACGATGGCGCAGCAGATTGATATTAAAGGCGGGATGGCCTGGCGCATTGGCTTCCAGGGGCGAGGATGGCGCCGCGCTCACGTCCCAACGACTAAAGGCAGAGGTTGGCAGCGGATTGTCTTTGTCGCCGCTGCTTCTCAACAACAAAGTCACCACGCCTGATTGCTGGGCCGACAAGGACAGGCGCCGGGTAGCGGTCAGATCCAGCCCCTTGGGTTTCTTGCCGGACAATTCGGCAATCACCGCCCCCATGGCGGCGCAGCGCACGCCATCGGACGCAGCGCGCAGCACTGCGA
This sequence comes from Parasphingorhabdus sp., assembly GCF_039939955.1. Lineage (GTDB taxonomy): Bacteria > Pseudomonadota > Alphaproteobacteria > Sphingomonadales > Sphingomonadaceae > Parasphingorhabdus. The sequence continues at coordinate 241,544 of NZ_JBDVHS010000005.1, forward strand.
TACTGTCGGGTGCATCGACATGGATGATATGCGACGGATCAATGCCCAATTCGGCGAGGCCAGGGGGATAGAGCCGCCCTTGCCGTCGGACTTCTCCGCTTTCGCTGATCCACAATATGGGTTTGCTGTCTGGCTCCAAGGCCCGGCATCGCTGTGCGAGCAGCAAGGCCATTGCCGCCGCGCTGGTCCGGTGGCTTTTGTAGGCGGCATGCAATTCGTGCAAAGCGGCCCGCGGCAAGCCATCGGCCCCCGCATTGCCACGCAGGGCAGCATCCATCCGCTCCACCCCAAAGGTGAAGTGCGACGGTCTATCATCCTGTTCTTCCGTTTTTACACCAGAGCTAGCCAAAATCTTCGCAAGCCGCGTTTTTAACGCAGCCGCTTTAGGGCCAGCCTGTTTAGGCACGGCAGCAGGGTTGACCGGTGAGCCCGTAAAAGGCCCGGCCGAATCCGAATCGATATTGTTCATGGTTTGTTCTAATTTAGAGAACGAATGGATTTGGTCAAGCCCGTTCACGATTTCCGGTATCCGGTGAAACGAGGTGCACCGCATAATGCTTGACCAATTTCCAGGGTTGATGAACATTGCAGGCAGAGGAGAGATGCCATGAAAATAACATTGCTCAAACTATCCGCTATTTGTCTTGCAACCACAGCGCTTGCACCCTTGCCGGCGTTCGCCAACCACCATGAAACCGCAGAGATGGCGACAATCAACGTCGCTGCTGTCAATACGGCTTTGGCTGCTGCCGAAGGCCGGTCAGAGGAAGATAAGGCCCGTGATGCCAGTCGAAAGCCAGCTGAAGTATTGGCTTTTCTGGGCATGGAAGCCGGTGATACCGTGCTGGATCTGATCTCTTCTGGTGGCTGGTATAGCGTCGCTGCAGCGATCGCGACTGGACCGGAAGGCAAAGTCTACGCTCAGAATCCGGCAGCGGCACTCCAGCTACGCGACGGCGCTTATGAAACCGAAATAAACGCACGTCTGGCGGCCAATGCTCTGCCCCAGATCGAACGACTCAATAGCGAGGTGACCGATCTTGGTGTGCCGGACAATAGTATTGATGTCGTGATCACCGCGCTTAATTTTCATGATGTCTACAATAGTTTCGGAGCCCCGGCGGCGATCGGAATGCTGCTGGCGGTCAAAGCGAAGCTGAAGCCCGGTGGAGTGCTTGGCGTGATTGACCATGTCGGTGCTGCCGATGGCGATAACACCGCTAACCACCGGATCGATCCGGCCTTGGCCGTTGCAGCGGCGGAAACGGCAGGCTTTATAGTGGATCGTGATGACGAATTGCTCGCCGGAACGAATGACGATTATACGAAACATGTCTTCGATCCGTCCACACGCGGTAAGACTGACCGGTTCATCCTGAAACTGACCAAGCCGGAATAATGGCGCCGGAATAATGGCTCGTAAAGTTTAGTCGCTCAGCCTGAGTGACTAGCCAAATTTCAGCGCCAGATCGTACATCGCAATGGCTGCCTGTGCCGCTTCGCCACCCTTGTTCTTGCAGGTCTTGTCCGCGCGCGCCAGCGCTTGTTCCTGATTTTCGACGGTGATGATGCCGTTGCCAATTGCCGCGCCATCCATGGTCAGCGCCATGATTCCACGGGCGCTTTCCCCGGCGACAATTTCGAAATGATAGGTTTCGCCGCGGATGACCACGCCAATGGCGACAAAGCCGTCATATTGATCGCTGTCTATGGCTAGCGAGATGGCGCTCGGAATTTCCAGCGCGCCCGGCACGGTGATGACCTCATGCTCATGACCAGCCGCTTTTAGCGCATCGGTAGCGCCCTCGATCAGCATATCGTTGAGTTCATCGTAAAAACGCGCTTCGACGATCAGAAATTTTGCCATTATGCCGACTCCAGTTCTTTGGTTTCTGTGCTGCTGTTCCCGGCCGGTACAGCGCGCTGCCCGACAATCCGCAAGCCATAGGCGTCCAGCCCGACCAGATCATGGCTGCTATTGGTCAGCAATTCCATATCATGCACGCCCAGTTCGCTGAGAATCTGCGCGCCGACGCCATAGTCGCGCAGCTGATCCATCGGCGGTGCTTTTTCACCCGCAAGGCTACGGACTTGTTGCGAGAAAAAGTCGGGTCTGCGCGAGTTGATGAAGACAATGACGCCGGATCCTTCTTCGCCGATGATTTTCATCGATTGCTGGACCATGCTTGGACGGCTGGTGTCCTGCGCAAAAATATCAGGGAATATCGTCATAGCGTGCATCCGCACCAGAGTTGGCTTGTCGGGATCGACATGACCCTTCTGCAAGACAATCTGCTCGCTATCGGTTGCGCTATTATAGAAGGTCAGGGCCGTCCATTCTCCGCCCCAACGGCTGGTAAAGCGCGCTTCCGCACGGCGTTCGGTTAGATGGTCGTGGCGCAGGCGATAGGCGATCAGATCACGGATGGTGCCGATCTTCATCCCGTGATGCTGGGCAAATTCGATCAGATCATCGAGCCGCGCCATCTCGCCATCATCCTTCATGATCTCGCAGATCACGCCGGACGGGTTGAGGCCAGCCAGCCGCGAGACATCGACCGCCGCTTCGGTATGGCCGGCGCGGACGAGCACGCCGCCGTTGCGGGCCTGTAGCGGGAAGACATGGCCGGGGGTGACAATGCCCTGCTTGCCCTGGTTCGGGTCAATCGCAACCGCAACCGTACGCGCGCGGTCGGCGGCGCTGATTCCGGTGGTCACGCCTTCGCGTGCCTCGATTGAAATGGTGAAGGCCGTTTCATAGGCGCCCCGGTTATTCTGGCTCATCATGTCGAGGCCCAGTTCCTCGACCCGGTCCCGGGCCATCGCCAGACAGATCAGCCCGCGACCATATTTGGCCATGAAGTTGATCGCATCGGGGGTCGCCATTTGCGCCGGGATGATCAGATCGCCCTCATTCTCGCGGTCTTCGTCATCGACCAGAATATACATGCGCCCGTTGCGCGCTTCGTTGATAATTTCTTCTGCCGTCGCCATCACGCCGCTACCGCCGCGTGCGAGATAGGTTTCCAGCTTGCCGAGCGTTTCGGCCGTCGGGTTCCAGTCATCCTGCCCCAGACTGCGCAGGCTGTTCGCGTGCAATCCCGCCGCCCGCGCCAGACCCGCACGAGTTTCTTCGCCGGAATCGATCAGTTCGATCAGTTGCTCAATCAGGATTTTGCTCATGGACTCGCCCTTCAATGTGATGTTGGGAATCGAATATCACACTGTAATGTGATGAGTCTAGGGAAAATATCACATTTGCTTCACATGGTGTGTTTTTGGGTGAACATGAGGAGATTTTATCCATATTAGGATTTTAACATTGGGGGGTGATGTAGGAAAGTAGGGCGTATATTTGGTAATGTCGTCCACGTAATTCGCACCGTAAATTTGTCCGGTCTAGCGTCCGCTTTGGGCGCAAAAACGGACCTTGAAGACGCACTAACCACTCAACCGTTCTTGACCGATTGAATGTGCAGTAAGCGACTATAGATTATTTGATATGACCGGGACCCGAGATTGATGAATTTAAAGAGAATTACGAATTTTGACTACGATAGTTTGTAAAAGTTGCAGGGTAGTTATCGTATAGAGGATTGGTTTTATGATCAGGCGAATTTTGTCGACGATCATGAAAGTCTTGCCGTCTTTCTTCGGCTTTACGCCGAACATGGCGAGCAAACCGTGGGGCTGTCTCAAATCGATTTGCAAACCTATTTTGATAAGCTTGCGATGGTATTGCAAAGCCCTCAATCAAAAATGAAGTTTCGTGAGGGTAATATTTGGCCGGGATTGGCTAGAATTATGATATCAGCGATACATTTTGAATACTATGGTCTTCAATTCCCATGCAACTAGCGGCACGATCCATTTGGAGCTGATATCGGGGTAGCGCGGCAGACAAAGCCTAATGTCCGCTTTCGGGATATTGCGGACATTGGAACTGAACCACACTATTTTAGTTTCGTGACTTCGAAGCTTCCAAATTTTATCAGGAGTTCCCCATTGTTTGTCTGCAAGCTGAGAGACGCAGTTTGCGTCTCAATACACTCCGATAGTTCATAGTGTTCGATCTCTGCGAGATCATCATCTCGGGGAGTACGGAAATATTCGATTTCATCCTCGACGCTTGCAAGTTGCTTGAAAGTAAGACGAAATTTTTCGTACGGTCGGTACTCTCCGTGTTTTGTTCCTTCGCTTCCGGGTTCACCCATAGCGGTGTCGATATCCAAAACAAAGAAACCATCGTTGTGCGATACGCCAATTATCCAAGCCTCATCATGAAGAAATAGAGTTTTGAGAGCGGCTTCTATCTTTGCGTATTTATTCATATCGAAGCAGTTTAACTGTGAGGCGGTAATTCTGCAATCGTCCGCTTTCGGGATATTGCGGACGCTAGGATTCTGTAAAATTACGGTGCCAGTTCGCCAAATGCACCAAATCATCACCAATGTGACTGGCTTCGGGCCGCACTTCTACGGCTATCGGGTTTGGCCTGCTTCCCCAACACCATCACGCCGCGCCGTCCAATTGGCGACCTAACGAAACGTTTTCAACGTCCCCACAAACTCTTCAAACTGGTCATGGTGTAACCAGTGACCGGCTTCCTGAAATTCCCCCACTTCCCCTTGACCGGAACCTTGCCCAACCCAATACGCTGTTAGGCTATGGCAAAAACGAAACACTGGATCGAACCGCATCCGCAGGGCATTTATGTGCGGCTTGCCGATGTCTGGGCGATGCCGATGACTTTGCGCCAATGGCTGCTTTTCTTTGCAGTTCGCTGGCAAGGTTCATTGTTGGTCAGAATATTGTGATTGATGGTGGTCAGCACAGCTCTATTTTTTAGGGTGCGGGTCGAGCGGGAAGGCCGGAGAAATATGAGGAGGGCCATATGATAGTCTACGGATCGCGGATTTCTTACTATACCGGCAAATTGGAAGCCTATTTGCGGTATAAGAATATCGCCTACACGCTTTTGCCAACGCCTTATGGTGAAGCCAAGATGTTGAAGGAAAAGGTCGGCGCGGTACAGATGCCGATTGTCGACGATAATGGAAGCTGGATGTCGGATACCACGCCGATCATCATGCATCTAGAGACCGAATATCCGGATAATCCCGTCTTGCCGCAGGACCCGGTCGTAGGCTTCATCTCGCATCTGATCGAAGATTATGGCGATGAATGGTTGTGGCGCTCGGCGATGTATTATCGCTGGTGCTATGATTATGATCGCCAACTTGCTTCGAATGTCCTGACCGACGAGGTGACGGGGCATATAAAATTACCCCGGTGGGCGAGATTACGGATGATCGTGCGCCGACAGGTGCGCCATTATGTTGACCGGGATGGGGTCACAGAAACAACGCGCCAGCATATCGAACAGTCATATCATAATGCATTGGCGGCGATGTCAGCAATGTTGGAGAATCGGCCTTTCCTTCTTGGTGATGCGCCATCGCTGGCCGACTTTGGCATGATGGGACCGATGTTCAGACATTATGGCCAGGATCCTACTCCCGAAGAAATAATGCGGAATACCGCGCCCGCTGTTTATGAATGGGTTGCCCGGATGTGGCGCGCAAAAGATCAAGAACAGCAAAATTTCGTTGCACAGATACCGAATGATGCTGCGCCCTTACTGAAAGAAATTTGTGAAACACATCTGGTCCAACTAACCGCCAATGCAGAAGCTTTTGCCGAGGGTCAGGAGCGCTTTGATATGGCGGTGCAAGGCTGCGATTACCGGGATATCGCCGTATCAAAATATCGCCTGTGGTGCCTCGAAGAGCTGCGCCGTCGTTTTGGCTTGCTGTCCGCCGATCAACAAAAGTCAGTCAAAGCGTTGTTGCCTCATGGTCAGGCCGAAATTCTCTGGAGCGCACAACCTCCGGCGCAATCCGGCTTTAACAATGACAATCATCTACCCTTTGGGCAGGCAATGAATGTGTTCAAAGGCGGTGTTCCATAGGGTGGTCTAAAGAAACTCCTGCAGCGTTTCGATAAACAGATCAAACTGGTCATGGTGCAGCCAGTGACCGGCTTCCTGGAATTCCCGCACTTCCACATTGTCGCCGAAATATTTCATTCGGCCGTCTTTCTCCGGATTGCTGGCCCAGCTGTCCGCGCCATAGTGGAGCTGGGTCGGGCAGCTGATATCGCCCCACAATTCGTGGATGCTATCCTGCGACAAGTCGATGCTATCCCAATGCTGAACATAGGGATCGAATTTCCAGCTATAGCTGCCGTCTTCGTTGCGGATCACTGCGTGGGTGGTCAGATGACGGGCCTGTTCATCGGAGAGATGCTGGTTGGCATCCTGCATGCGGCCGAGTGCATCCTCAAAAGAGGGATAGCGTTTGACCTGTCGGCCAGCGGCCTTGCGCTTTTCCTCGATCGAATTGCGGACACGCTGCAATTGGCCGGCCTTTTCCCGCTCGATCAACATTTCGGGGCTGGGGCCAAGGCCCTCGATCGCGACCAGCTTGCGTACCGTATCCGGATAGAGGCCGGTATAGCGGAGCGCGATATTGCCGCCCATGCTGTGCGCGACAATGGTCACCGGTGACAGGTCGAGCTGGTGGATCAGTTGCGCCAGATCGGTGACCATCGCCATGCTGGTGTAATTGCCATCGGTGCTCCACTGGCTGTCGCCATGGCCGCGGACATCGGGGCAGATGATATGCCAGTCATCGCGCAGCGCCTGCGCCGTCCAATCCCAGTTGCGGCAATGATCCTTGCCGCCGTGCAGCAGGATCAAAGGCGGCTTATCTTCATTGCCCCAGTCCGCATAATGCAGCTTGAGCCGTTGCGAGAAATAGCTGTGTGAGGCGGGGCCGATCAGGGTCATGGGGGTTCCATATATGGTATGTTTTCCGAACCATGACCCTAGTCGGATAGCGAGGGTTGGACAAGCACCTGATCAACGCAGCACCGGATCAGCGTGCCAAACGCTTGATGATTTCCTCTTCAAAGAACAGGTTGGTTTTCTGGTGCATGCCTCTTTGGTTGAAATCCGTTTTGGTAATGACGACCACAAGATCATGCGCAGGCATGACGGTCACGCGATTTCCGCCATTTCCGCTCATGTAATATTCTTCGTGGCGTTGTTCCGAGATTTCATAAGCGGCGCGCCACCATAGATAACCATATTCCATGCCCCGATCAGCAAAGGCGACGGTGCGTGGCTTGATGGCCTCTTGTGTCCATGTTTTAGACAGGATTTGACGGCCATTATAGACACCGCCGTTTCGCTGCATTTCTGCAAACTTCCCCAGGCCGCGTGTCGTCAGTCCCAGGCCACCGCTTTTATGCGCCTGACCCAACCCATTCTCCTGCCACTCGAAGCGTTCGATCTCCAGCGGGTCGAAAAATTTCATCTTCACATAGTCCTGAAAACGCGTTCCCGTAGCGCGCTCCACCGTCTCGCCAGCCATCTCCACGCCTGCGGAGCAATAGGAAAAGACCCGCCCATATTTCGCAGTTTCTGGCTTTTCTGACCAGCTCGGATAGCCGCGAATGGGCAGATCCCAGAAAAAGGAAGGCCAATCCTCGACATTGTGCATGCGCGATTCATTCCCGCGCGAGAAATTATCATTGTCGTTGCATTCCAAAATATTGCTCATGGAGATCAGATCCTTGATCGTCAGCTCGAGCTTGCGGGGATCGGGATTTTGAAAGGGGGTAATATCGGTAAAAAACTGTGCTGCAGGCATATCGACATTCAAAACACCATCATCAATCGCGGCGCCAACCGCCATGCCGGTGATGGTCTTTGTGGCCGATCGCGTATTGTGCAATGTGTCGGCATCGGCGTCATTAAAATATCCTTCATAGGCGATGTTTCCGTCCTCGATGATAAGGATGCTTGTCACCGTGCCATAGTCGCCCTTACGAACGTTCTCTTCCAATGTTGCAATATCAGCCCAGCGCTCTTCTGCCGCTGCCGGCGTGATCGTGCTGGCCAGAAGTCCAAATGCTATGAGTAGTTTTTTCACCATCTTCTCCTTGAAAATAAGCTGCCGGTTGGGCGCTATGGTGAAGAGACATGGGCGCTGACGGTGACGCGGTCACTTGAAGAAAGTTGAAAATTCTTGAAGCATGACATTTCAAAAATGGTTAGACGGGCCGTTATGCATTATGTTCTCAGAGATCTGTCGATCGATACAGAGACACGCACCGTTCGGCGTGATGCCATAGCCATCAAGCTACCCGATTTGAGTTTTGACGCGCTGATCACATTGATGGAAGCGGCACCGGATCCGGTCAGTATTGCAGATTTTTCGCGCGCGGTTTGGCGCGCCGAACATGTTAGCGATGAAACCGTTGCCCAACGCATTGCCCTTTTGCGCAAAGCTCTTGGAGATGATCCGAAAAACCCCCTTTATATCCGTACCGTGCGCGGTGCGGGATATGCAGTGGCTGGATCGGTAGAACGATTGGAAGATAGGCCGAAGCCTAAATCTATTCTGAATCGCCGCAATAGCATCGCCGCGACATTGGGGCTGATGGCACTGCTGGTAGCCGGCGCTCTATTCTTGACCAGTCGCGATACCGGTTTTCAAGTCCAGATGGCTGAATCGGATGCTGGCCCGAAATCACTGGTCATGACTTTGGTAGACCGAGCACAGGAGCAGCTCGGGCTTCACCAAGCACGCGAGACGGATCGTGCCATCACCATGTTGCGCGAGGCCTTGGCGCAAGATCCGAATAGTTTTGACGCACGCATGACATTGAGTTTCGCTCTCTCGACAAAAGCCACTAAATTTGATGGTGGTCCAAGCGAGAAGACGGAAGCCGAAGCGCTTGCCCGTGCCCTGATTGAAGAACAGCCGGATAGCAGCAACGCTTGGTCCGCGCTTGGCTATTCACTCGGTTCCCAGGGACGTGTGAACGAAAGCCTGTCGGCGCTGCAATATGCGTATCAACTGGATCCGGAAAATGCCCCCGCCGCCTCGAGTGCCGCTTATGTGCATCTTATGCGAGGAGAGCTGTATCAGGCCCTGGAACTAGAATTTCAGGTCCGGCGGACAGGGGGGGCGTCCCGCTATGCCGAGATACAGATTGCACAGAGTCTGGAGCTGGTTGGACATCCTGCTACGTCAAGATGGCATGAAAAAGCCTTGTCTCTCAATCCCGGTCAAATTGTCATATTGAGTGAAATCGCCAAATCACATCTGCGCCACGGTCGTCCCGATGCTGCGCTTGAAACGCTTGCCCAGACAAAGGGAGATGACCAGTCAGCCCCGCAGATTTCGGCGTTGCGCGGGCGTGCCAATATCGCTTTGGGGCATATAGAAAGAGCCCGTTCATTGCTGGAGGCGGCTGGCTGGAGAGGACAATATGACTTGGCTGCGCTCGATGCCGTTTCCGGTGATGGAACGCGTGCAGAGAAACTTCTTCATCCGTCGAAACAGGTTGATATGGAATCCGATCCCGATCCAGGGATACGCATTCAGCTTGCCGAAGTCGCCGCGGCTCTTGGTCGACAGGAAGATGCTCTGCGGCTTCTCTCGCAAGCCGTCAATCTTGGTTGGCGGGACGCGGATTGGCTAAATCAATCGCCTTTTCTCGCTGTGCTGATGTCGTCATCGAAAGGGCGGCAATTGGAAAGCCGGATTGTGCGTGAGCTCGAAGCGCAACGCAGGTTGATTGAGGGATCAAAAGAACTTTCATTGGCTATTGCCGACTAGGAATTCTTTCTCCATATCCGCGAGAATCCGCTGTCTCATTTTGAACTCAGGCCGGCTCTAACGCCAGGCAGAGCCTAGGAAGCAGCTGATAAAAGGGAAATATCTTTTTATTGATAACGATTCTTATTTACATTAGCATTTATCTTACCTACCGACCTCGCATCAATTCCATTGAACGGGGACTTAAAACGTGATTCGCAAAATATTACTCAGCACAACACTTCTAGTGATGCCTTCGGTTGCTTTGGCGCAATCGGAAGCGGCCGAGGAAACTGATCCCGATACGATTATCGTTACGGGTCAGGTTACAAATTTTGGTGCGACCAAATCGGAAACCCCGATTTTGGAAACCGCGCGCTCCGTTAAAGTTATCGATTCCGAAGAATTTCTGGAAAAAGGTGCGCTCACATTGGATGACACGCTAAACTACACCGCTGGTGTGGTCGGCGACACATTCGGTTTCTCGACCCGCGGCGACTTTCCGCGGGTTCGTGGTTTGGATGTTCCAGAATATCTGGACAATATCCAGGTGCTGTTCGGCTATTATAACAATGCGCGATCCGATATTTATATGCTGGAACAGGTTGAGGTGCTCAAGGGCCCGGCTTCGGTGCTCTATGGCCAAGGCTCTCCCGGCGGGATTTTGAACACTGTTAGCAAACGCGCCGGGCCGGATAGTCTTGATCGCGAAATCGTTGTTGATTTTGGTACCCATGATCGCAAGCAAATTGCCACTGATCTGGGTTTGGATCTGTCCGGTGATGGTGTTTGGACGGGCCGGATCGTCGCGCTCTATCGCGATAGCGGCACCCAATTGGATTATGTCAATGATGATGCCATCGTTGTCGCGCCGTCTCTGACCTTTGACAATGGCGATACTGCAATCACGGTGCTGGCCAATTATACGGACCGCAAAAGCGATACCGCGCATCAGTTTACGCCCCTGTCTGTATCGGGTTGCCCCAGCTCCAATGTGACCATTTCCGAACCGAATATCTGTTCGGGCCTGATCACCGAGGAAGTCGACCCGTCGCTTTATGTCGGTGATCCCGGTTTCAACGCATATGATACGGAATCTTTTTCGGTCACATTATTTGCCCAGCACCAGTTTAATGATGTGCTGTCTTATGAAACAACCGCCCGCTATCGTGATAGCGAAGTCGATTATAAGCAGACATGGATAGCCTTTCTGGGAGCCGGAAACCCGCGCACTCTGGCAGATGGTACTGCCATCGGCCGGAGTTGGTATGATGCGCCGGCCAGTTCAGACCAAATCGCTATAGATAGCCGCTTCCGTGCGAAGTTTGAAACCGGCGCGATCCAGCATGAGCTGCTCGCCGGGATGAGCTACCAGAACGTCAACACATTGTCGGAAGCCGCCTATCTCTATGCGCTGCCAACGACGTTCAATCTGTTCAATCCTGACTATTCTGGCGCTGAAATTCCAACGACCGCGGCGTTTGATGCCGCTAGAGGGCGTAGCGAAAGCGAAACAGACGCGCTGGGCTTCTATATCAACAACCAGATCACATTCGGGAATCTGGTGCTCAACGCGGGTGTCCGGTTTGATGAATTGAAGACCGGCAATGGCGTGACATCGCAAGATGATAACGCCACGAGCCTGAGCTTCGGTGCGCTATATAAGACGGCTTTCGGGTTGAACGCTTATGTAAGCTACGCCGAGTCTTTTGAGGCAGTCGTCGGGGTCGATGTAACAACCAACGAAACGCTGAAGCCGCAGCGCGGCAAGCAATATGAAGCGGGCTTGAAATACCAACCTCCCGGTTCGCAGACCTATATCACCGCGTCTTACTTCGACATTGAACAATCCAACCTATCCAATCCAAATGGCTTGCCAAACGCCGCGTCACAGCAAGAAGGCGTTGCGAAAATCAAAGGAGCGGAGATCGAAGCGCAAACCAAAATTGGTGACTTCCACCTCGATGCGGCATTCAGCATTCTGGATACTGAAGATGCCAATGGCCTCCGTTTCCCGAGTGTTCCTGAAGTGCAGGGTTCGGCTTGGGCAGCATGGCGCCCATCATCGGGTGCGCTGGAAGGCTTCACGCTGGGCGGCGGTGTTCGCTATGCCGAAGGCAATGAAAGCAGCGGAACGGCGTTTCTTGCCGCCAATGGCTTTGCGCCAACACCGGTGTTGATTGAAACCGATGGCTATGTCGTTTTCGATGGTGTCATTGGATATGATTTCGATCAATTCTCACTGACGCTCAATGCACGCAATATCTTCAACACGGAATATTACGGCACCTGCCTGTCGCGAGGCGATTGTTTCCCGGGTGAAGGCCGGACGATTGTCGCAAGAGCCGCATTCAAATTCTAGAAGTCCGGAGAATAAGGCCTTGTCCGTCAGGACGGAACGCCGACTAGAGATATGACAATCATAGTGGATCCCATTTTTACACTGCTCGGCCTTGGCAGCGGGATTGCCGGCTTGTTCATTCTCTATCGGGCGTGGCTGGAAAACGAACGTTCGACAAAGCTGCTCGCCGCCGGTTGGGCCGCCTTGTTAGGATCGCTTGTCTTCTGGATCTATGCCGGTGGTGCCGACCGCGGCATTGCGCTCGGTTTGATAGTGATTTGTCTGGGGGCCTTGTGCTTCGTCGGCCATTCGGCCGCCCAACAACCGGCCAATCAAACGAAGGTCGCTCGGAAAAAGAAGCCATCGCAAAAGCCTCCACAAGCCGCATCCTTCGCGCAATGGGGGCGGTCTATCGGTATCATATTGTTCCTTGGCCCGATCTGCGGCCTTTTGGCGTTTCTGATCGCCATGGGTGTTTATGAAGCTTTGGATATGGTCGGCACGGAAAGGGCGAACAGTCTGGTGACAGCGCTGTTTCTATTCCCGATATTATGGGCGATCATTGTCAGCTTCTGCTTGATATCAACGCGCAGGATTTGGAAAGCGGCGGTTTTGCTATGTGCGCCTTTGCTCAGCGCGGCGTTGATATTTGTGGGATATGCATGATGGATGATGCGCAGAAAACGGATCAGGAGCCGCTCGCAAAGCGGGCATTAGCGGCGCACCATCTGCTGGGCATCGCGATTAGCGCGGTGCTCTATATCATTTGCTTCAGCGGTATGATCAGTGTTTTCAAGGAAGAGATACAGCTTTGGGAACAAAGCGGTGATCAGACCGTATCCAGCCTGTCGCCCGAAGCGACGCAAGTGGCGGCACAAAATGGCATGAAGGCCGATCCAACGACGGCCCACGTCTTCATCCATATGCCGACGGATCAGAATCAGCGGGCGATTGTCGAAACGGACAATAAGGAAACCTATGTCGATAAGGACGGAAATCTGGGTCCAGAGGCCTCCCGTCCATGGACCGATTTCCTGATCGACCTCCATTATTATCTTCATCTGCCCCATTCCTTCGGGATGATCGTGGTGGCGATATTTGGTGTGTTTCTATTCGCCATGTCGGTCACCGGCCTCGTCGCGCATCCCAATATTTTCAAAGATGCCTTTGCCTTTCGCCGGTCGAAATCGGAGCAGATAAAACAGGTGGATTTGCACAATCGCCTGGCCGTCTGGACCGCGCCCTTTCACATTTCCAACTCTCTGACTGGGGCGATGATCGGGCTGGCGGTCCTATCGGCTGCTGCCGTCGGTACATTGAAATATGATGGCGATGCGGATGTGGTATTTGAGCCTGTTTTCGGCGCAGAACCGGCAGTGGATAGCGCGCCTGCTCCGCTTGCCAATATTGCCAAGGCATTGGACTATGTGAACAGCAAACATGGCGATACGGTGCCGCTTTATGTCATTCTCCATGATCCGGAAACACGCGGGCAATATTTGCAGATCATGTCAGAGCATCCGCGCCGATTAATCTATGCCGAGAAATATAATTTCAACGGCAATGGCGATTTTATCGACACGGTTGGTTCAGCCGACGGGCATATCGGGCAGCAGGTCGCTGACTCCGTTTATAAAGTGCATTTCGGCCAATTTGGCGGCTTGCCTGTGAAGCTGGCGTTTGGACTATTTGGGATAGCGCTGCTCTATATAATCCATGCCGGCATGCGGATATATTTCATCAAACGGGCGGCCAAGGGCTATGCAGCGGCGAAAATGCAGCGCGGCTGGATGGCCATTGTTTATGGCGTGCCGGCGATGTTGCTAGCCACCTTGTTGCTTAGCATTGCTATGCCGTCGGTCGCCGGTTCGCTGGTTCCGATATTTTGGGGCGGCCTCGTGGTGATCCTATTGGGTTCCCTTTTCTGGCCGGACCGCACCGCTCACGATTCTTGAGAAATCAGGCGCGCGAAGACGTTAGCGTGACATATAAGTGTATTGCATATGCAATACACTATGTACATGATAGAAACCATCATGTCCGACAAAATCATAGCATCCGCCACCCCTGACGAACCGCAATCTACATGGGATAGAGGCGCGCTGTTCGACCTGTTGATCGTCATGGCGACGCTGGTGGTTGTGAAGCAGTCGCTGCTGCCATTCACTTATCTCTATGCCGGCCCAGCATCGACTTTTAGCGCGATGGCCGTCGCCACCTATCTGCTGCGGCGGCGGGGCTTCGGTTGGAAAGACCTCGGGTTGAAATGGCCAGAAAACTGGCTGAAAACCGCTGGGCTGACCCTGTTATCAATCTTCGCCTTCATCGCCGCGACGCAGTTGATGGAACTGCTAGCGGACCAATATTTTGAGGATGTCGGGGCCAGCGGACGATTTGATCATATTATAGGCAATCTGACAGCCTACCTGGGCGTCATGTTTCTGGTCTGGACTCACGGGTCCTTTTTCGAGGAGCTGTTGTTCCGCGCCTTCGTCATCAATCGGGCGAGCCATTTTCTGGGCGGTGGTCTGAAGGCGGATTTGATTGCGGTGTTATTCTCATCCATTTTCTTCGGCTATCGCCATTATTATTATCAAGGAATGAATGGCGCGTTGATAACCGGAGCCGCAGGCTTTGCCTTTGGCATGCTCTATCTGTGGTTTGGACGAAAAAACATCTTGCCGCTCATTTTCGCACATGGAATTCTAAATTCTCTTGCCCAGACATTTCGGTTCCTGGCCATCGAAGACTGAATCCCGCTTTTGCTCAGCCGGGATCAGGCTTCGACCGTATCCGCCCGCCATTCTTTCCAGAAGCGTTTGGCTCTTTGTTTCCCTCTATATTCCAGCATCGTCAGGGCAGGGATAAGCAATTGCAGGATGATGACACCGAACAGCACGCCAAAGCCGAGGCTGGCCGACATCGGGATCAGGAATTGCGCCTGGGTGCTGGTTTCAAAGGTGATCGGAGCCACGCCGAGGAAGGTGGTGAGCGACGTCAGCATGATAGGGCGAAAGCGGGTTTTCGCGCCGCTGATAATGGCTTCCTCAATCTCCATGCCATTGCGTAGATTCTCGTTGATGAAATCAATCAGGATCAGCGAGCCGTTTACGATCACGCCCGACAAGGCGATCATTCCGAACATGCTCAGCACGCCGAGCGGTAACCCTAGGATCAAGTGACCGATCAGGGCGCCAATAATGCCAAAGGGGATGATGGCCATGATGATCAGCGGCTGGATATAGGAACGGAACGGGATGGCGAGCAGGGCGTAGATCATCAGCAAAGCCGCACCAAAGGCGATACCCAGATCACCGACGGAATCCTCTTGCTCTTTTTGTTCTCCACCAAATTCATAGAGCATGTGCGGATAGTCTGCTTGCAGTTCCGGCATGATTTCGTTGGTCAAAGCATCCGCAATTTCCTGACCGGTCACGACATTACTGTCGATGTCCGCGGTAATCGTTGTAATCCGCCTGCCGTCGGTGCGGCGGATCACGGCGGGGGCTTGGCCAAAGGACACTTCGGCTAGAGTCGAGAGTGGGACTTCACCGCCCGGAACCCGGACACGGAAGCGTTCGACATCGACGATTGAGTTGCGTTCGGCCTCGGGTAGCCGGATATAGACGCGCATATCTTCCTGCCCGCGCTGTACGCGCAGCGCTTCGCTACCGAAGAAGGCAGCGCGTACCTGAAGCGCCACATCCTGCAGGGTCACGCCCAGCGAACGAGCCTCGGGCTTGAGCCGCAGTTGGATTTCCTTGAGGCCTGCATCCCGATCGCTTTCGATGTCAAATACACCGGAAAAGCGGTTCAATCGTTCCATCAGTTTCTCGGAAGCGGCTTCAACGACATCGGGATCTGGGTCCGAAATCTGAACGTCGACCGGTGCGCCAACGGAGATCAGGTCGGAGGCAAAGACCAGTGAACGGGCCTCAACCACCGGACCGACGGTCTCGCGCCACGCATTTTCGAAATCCCGCGATGCAAGCGTGCGCTGGTCGCCGGGAATGAAGCTGAATTGAACGCTGGCGATATTGGAAGAAAAGCCACTGTCTTGAGGACCGGGGCCCGTGGCGCGGGGCTGCTGACCCACGAGCGTGAATATGCCGCGCAAAGCTGATGGTTCGTCATCATCTTTCTGTTCTTCAAATTTGGCATAGGTTTCGCGGCCTTTCTGTTCGATCAGGCGGGCTATTCTCTCGGTTTCCGCAATCGTCGTGCCGGTCGGCATTTCCAGATTGGCGGTCACCACGTCGGATTCGATCGCAGGAAAGAATGAGTTTTTGATAATGCCGGCCGGGATCAGCGAGCCGATGACAATGAGCAGCGCGACGCCGGTAGCCAGAATGACGAAGGGCATGCGCACGGAGAATTTTATCGCACGATCGAGCGGACCATTGACGAAGGCTTGATAATATTGATCGACCTTTTTCTGTAGCCGTTCAAAAAAGCGCGTGACGGGATTGCGCGTCGGCGCGCCTGGGGCGGGCAAGTGGCTAAGATGGCTGGGCAGGATCAGCAGGCTTTCGACCAGTGACAAGAATAGAACAGCGCATACAACCAACGGAATATCGGCCAATATTTTCCCCATAATGCCGCCAATGGCGAAAAGAGGGGAAAAAGCGGCGACGGTCGTTAACACGGCAAATATCACCGGTACCGTGACCCGTCGCGCGCCGCTGACAGCTGCGCCCATTCCGGTGCGGCCAGCTTCACGCCGGGCATAGACGCTTTCGCCGACAACAATGGCATCGTCGACCACCAGCCCCAAGGCCAGAATGAACCCGAATAACGAGAACATGTTGATGCTGGAGCCGGCAAGATCGAGCAGGAATATAGCGCCGATAAAGGTGATTCCGATGCCAAGCGCGGTCCAGCCCGCGAGCCGGATATCGAGGAATAGGGTCAGCGCGAGCAGGACCAGCACCAGACCGATCGCTGCATTTTTCAGCAACAGGCTCAGGCGATCGTTCAGCAGTTCACTATCGTCGCTCCAGATCGCATAGGATATGCCCTCTGGCAGCGAATGCGCAAACGGCCCATCCAGATATTCTCGGGTGGCGCGGGATACGTCGAGCACCCGTTCATCGCTGGTCCGGAAGACTTCTACAAAAGCCACCGGCTTGCCATTATATAGTGACACGAGATCTGAATCTTCAAATCCATCGTGGATATTGGCTATCTGTCCAAGCCGAATGAGCGCGCCATCTTCGTTGCTCACCAGCACGATATCTTCGAAATTCTGCTGGTTATAATTTTGACCGATGGTGCGCACGCGTACTTCTTCGCTGTCGGTATCAATCGAACCTGCAGGGCTGTCCAAACTGCTTGCCGCGACGGTGCGTGATATGTCGTTGAGCGACAGTCCAAAGGCTTGCAACGTGTCTTGCGGAACTTCGATCGAAACTTCGTAGTCCCGGATCGAACTGGTATCGACAAAGGAGATTTCGGGCAGGGCCGCGAGGGAATCTTCCAGCCGATAAGCGGTTTCCTTTAGCGCATTTTCGGAAACATCCCCGAAAATGGCGATACGAACCACGCTTTGCCGACTGGTAAGCTCCCGGACATCGGGTTCTTCTGCTTCATCGGGGAAGGACTGTATCTGGTCTACTTCGGCTTTGATGTCGTCCAAGGCGCGATCAATATCGGCGCCCAATTCCAATTCGACGGATACCGACCCCGAATTTTCGGCGGCATTAGATTTGATCTGCTTGACATTCTCGACCGCTTCGACGGCTTCTTCAATCTTCTGGACGATCGATTCCTCGATCTCGTCCGGTGTCGCACCAGGATAGTTTACGCTGACCTGAATCGTGTCGAGGCTGTTTTCCGCGAAAACTTCCTGCACAATCGTCTGGTAGGACGCGATGCCCGCGATCAGCAGGAAGACCATCAGCAGGTTTGCCGCAACCCCGTTGCGGGCCATGAACGCCACGACGCCGCTCTGCTCCATTATGCCCTTGCTCGGCTGTTCCGGCAGGGATGGATCAATATCTGTTGATTTTGTCATTGGGCCGGTTTGGCTTTCGCATCAGCTTTGGTGCTGGTTTTCTTTGTCTTCGTTGCTGAACGGGGTTCGACAATGCGGACTTGCAAACCTTCGGTCGCGATTTGCAGATTTCCGGTAACGGCTATCGGTTTGGGGCCAAGGCCCTTGGCGCTGATCAACGCTGTTTTGTCCGTGCGTTGATAAATATCCACCGTGACGATGCGCAATCTGCCTTTTTCGATCAGCCACACTTTATTCTCCGATCGCAGGGCAGAAAGGGGCAGGACCGCATAGCTATCGAGGTCTCTGCCGGTGATTTCTGCATCGACAAAGCTACCAACGAACAGGGGAGGGGCACTGGATGCGGTCGCCGATTTGTCGGCATTGGCCGGTACAGCGGCGGGCGCGCCGCTTCGTGCGGGATTGGGTATGCGCAAAAACACATCGATCGTGCGTGTCTGTGGGTTGAGCAAGCCGTTGACCCGGTCGACATAAGCGGGCCAGCGATAACGGACCCCACCATAGTCAGAATAGACCGATGCCTGAATCTTCGTGCCCCCGCTGTTGCGGAACAGTTCCGGGATCAGCGCAGCCTCTTTTTCGGACAGCGGAATGACCGCTTCGTAATCGGAAGTGCTGACCATCGAACCCAGAGATTGGCCCGGTTGCACATAGCTGCCCAAGGCGATGCCTTCGGTGCGGACAATGCCGGAAAAGGGCGCCCGAACGACGGTGCGTTGCAATGCCGTCTGGGCATTGGCGAGATTGGCTTGGGCGCGGCGCAGTCCGGCACGTGCAGATTGCAATTGCGGTTGCCGTGTCGCTAAGCCGTTGGTGACCGCTTTCTGTTTCGGCTGCGATCCGCTGGCCTCTGTTTTCTTGGCTAAGGCATCCGGCGGTAGAATTTGGGCTGCATAGTCGCTGCTATCGACGCTGGCATAAGCATTGCCACCGCTAGCACCGCGTTGTTCGAACCGTTCCAATTCGGCCTTCGCCAATGTTACTTCTTCTTGGGCCTGCAACAGTGCGACCCCTTGCGATGCAACATCGGCTTGCGCGGTTTGTACGGCATTGCGATAGTCGGCAGTATCAATGCGAAATAGCGTCGCGCCGCGCGCTATGCGCTGGCCTTCGCGTAGGTTCGGATTGACATAGACCAGCTTGCCGGCGACCTCCGCCGCTAGCGTCAATTCTTCGCGCGCGCGCACCGTGCCCGCACCATTGACCATCAAATTGCCAGACCGGATCTCCAGCGGCGCGGCCTGGACCAGAGGGATTAGATCCTCCGGCGGCTTTTCTTCCGGATCGGAGCGCAGCAAAATCAGAGCGGAGGCGATCAATATTGCCCCGAGCAGAATTATACCGCCGAGTACGCGTTGCCTATGCACTTATTCTTCTCCTTGGGTAACGGGAGGGTTGGTTATGATATCGGATGCAGGCGGGCTGTTGTCCCAGCTGCCACCCAAAGCACGGTGAATGCCGAGCCGCGCCAATGCGACGTCGCGCCCGGCCGACGATAAAGAAGATTGTACCTGATATTGGGCGCGCAACGCGTCGAGATAATCGACATAGCTGCCAACCCCGTTGGCAAAGCGGCGTGCTTGCAATTCTGTGGTCGCCTGTGCTTCGTCAAGTTGCGAGAATAGAAACTGGTAGCGCTGCCGCTCTTCTTCATAGCGCTCGATTGCCGTTCTGGCCTCTTGATAGGCGGTCAATATGGTACGGGCATAGACGGCGGTTTGCTGGGCATATTCGGCATCGGCAATATCGACATTCGCCTGAATTCGTCCGCCTTGAAACAGCGGTGCAGTCAGGCCCGCGCCCAGGTTCAACACCCAATTGTCCATGATGTCGAACACGCCCGATGGCTCCCCGGCCTGACTGCCGGTGCCGGCAGAGATGCTAATGGACGGAAAACGTTCTGCCTTGCGTGCGCCGAGATTGAACCGCGCGGCTTCGAGCCGTTGGCCTTCTGCAAAAACGTCGGGCCGCTGTGCCAACAGATCAATCGGCAGACCGGCGGGCACGGGCTTGAAGATCAACTTGGGGGTCAGGTTTTTGCCGATCAGCTCTTCTATATTATTCGCATATCTACCGACCAGAACGGCCAGTTGCCCTTCGGTCGCCGTCAACTGGCTTTCCCGCTGCGGCAGGCTGGCCTGCACATTCCGGAAATCCTGACGAACTTGATAGAGTTCAAAGGATGTCGCTAGACCGCGGCTATAGCGGTTCTCGGTTTGCTCGACGCGATCGCCGAGCACATCGATAATTTGGGTGGTCAACGCGATCTGATGGCGGGCATCGACAATATCAAAATAGCTGGTGATGGCTTCCGCTAGCACCGCCAAACGCACCGCTTGCCGATCTGCGGAAGCGGCGACCGCATCTGCGCGGCCGGCCCGCGCATCGTCGCGCAGCTTGCCCCAGATATCAATTTCATAGGAGAAAGTGAGACTGGATGAATAGGTCTCGTTTTGCAGTCTTCCGGTGCCTGCACCAGCAATGGCACCAAAGCTGGTTCCTGCCGTTGGTGAATCCGAATAGCTGCTATCCAGCCCTGCATTAAGCTGCGGGAACAGGCCGCTTTTGGAAATACGTGCGCGCGCTTCGGCAGCGCGCAATCTTGCTGACGCTTCTTCTAGATCGAGATTGTTGCTTAGCGTTTCGTCCAGCAGCCGGTTGAGCACGGGGTCTTCAAAAGAGCTCCACCAACGGGCGGATTGATAGGAACCGTCAGTCCCGGCCTGATTAAAAGCATCGGGAATGGCTGCGACCATTTCTGGCGCAGCGGCTTCGGGTGCCATGCTCGCACAGCCACTGGTCGTGGTTGCCAGCGCAAGCAGTAAATATGCTGGGCTATTGAATCGTTTTTTCACAATATCATCCGCGATTGATTCGGCTTGGCCTTTACCAAGTATCAATAATATGTCATGAGTAAAAATGAACGTCAACGTTTTATTTGAACGCTTCCGTTCATTTTGTAAGTTATTGTGATTTTTGAAGGGGATGGACCGTGACAAACACGGAGGATAACATTGTTTTGGAGCGAGTGGATCGACCATCCAGTCAGCGTAAAATTGCCAAAATCATTGCTGCGGCCCGCACGGAATTTTTTGCGAACGGCTTTTCTGCGTCGAGCATAGAAGCGATCGCGGCGCGCGCTGAAGTATCGAAAGTCACGGTGTACAGCTGGTTTAAAACCAAAGAAAATCTGTTTGGCGAAGTGGTCAAGGCAGAACGCGCTCGTATGACCCAGAAATTTGTCGACGATAGTCTCGAATCGGAAAGTCTCCGCGACATCCTGTTGCATGTCGCCGAAAATCTGCTGAATTTCTTGATGCTGGAAGAAAAGGTGCGATTTGACCGCATCTTGGCGGCAGAAGTGAACCGGGATCCAAAAATCGGCAAATATTTTCTCGACAATGGTCCGCGTGCGTCGATGGCGAATCTGACAGAATTGTTGCAGAAACTGGTAGATAAGGGTGAAATTGAGAGCTCAGATCCCAAATTCTCGGCAGAAATGTTCCATGGCCTGGTCATGGGGAACATGGATGTATTTCTGCGCTATGGTGAGAAAATCAAACTGACCACACCGGAAAAACGCGAGCGCGCCAAACGCGCTGTCGACGCATGGATTCGAATCCACCAGAAATAGCAAATCTCTTGGTGCTGCTATTCCCGAACCGCGCGCAATGCGGCACCGGCGGTAAAAGGGGTGATGGCGACAAGCAGCAGGGAAATAGCCGCTAAGAATAGCAGTGCGCTGTTATTCTGTGCTGAAAGACTGCCCGCGCCAAAGATCAGCAACGGGATCGCAAGCGGAACCATCAGCAATCCGCCCAGCACGCTGGCTCCTTTCAGGCCTGCTGTGAGCGCCGCGATCATCACCGCCAGACCAGCCAGAGCCGGTGTCGCAATCGCCAGGCTGGCCAGCAAAATACCAAGGGAAGGGCCTTCCAGCCCCATCAGACCGCTCGCCAGAAAGGCCGCGAGCAACAGCGGCGGCCCAAAGGAGAGCCAGTGCGAGACAAGCCGCGCCGCTGCGATCATCTCATCGGACAGGCCGCGCACGATCATCTGGTCATAGACACCATTTTCAAGATCGGGCTGGATCAGCCGGTCTAGCGGCAGCAGGGTCGCCAGCAGGGCCGCGATCCACAATATCCCGCCGCCCGTCTGGAGCAGCAGCTGGTGGTCGGGGCCTACGGCAAAGGGGAAGAGCGTCGCCGCCGAAAGATAGAATATCATCGGCAGCCAAGTCCCGCCGCTGCCATAGCTTTGCCGCACATCGCGCCAGATGATCGAAACAATGCTGTTCATCACAAACATGCTTCCAATTCTTCCAATGGTTCCAGCTTCAGCGTGAAATCAAAGGCAATCGGCAAGGGAATATGACTCGCGGCCAGAATGATCCCACCGCCATCCAGATGCTTTTGCAATGCTGTCCCCAGTTGATCGACCGAATCTATATCCAACCCGTTGGCGGGTTCATCGAGCAGCCACAATCTGGCCTCGGTCAGATAAGTGCGTGCAAGCCGTGCCCGTTGCTTTTGTCCGGTAGAAAAATAGCGCACCGGAACTTCAGCGAGATTGCTCATTCCCGCCCGTACCATCGCAGCGGTCACATCTTCTGTCCCTTTGTCATCCAGCTTTGCCCAGAAGCGCAAAGTCTGTTCGAAGGGCAGATGCTCATCCAGCGCTAGCCGGTCGTCACAAAGGGTTTTGGTTTCCGGCGCTGAATAGGTTCCGGCTGCTGGCTGAAGCAGGCCGGCAAGCAACCGCAATAGGCTGGATTTGCCGACACCATTAGGGCCCGTAAGCAATCCGGCCTGTCCCGCTTCGAGGGAAAAGGACAGGTTACGGAATAAAGTCCGTCCACCGCGCTCACAGCATAATGCCTCGGCCAAGAGCCGATCACTGCTTCCGGTTGACTGTCCTTCATTCATGGAACAGACTTAAGACATGATTTGGCGCGAAAGCCAAGCAAGGAGCAATAAATATGGTGGCGCAACTGACTGATGACGAACGCACGGCGGCTTTGATGGTGCTTTCCGACTGGGACTATGACGCGAAGCGCGATGCGATCAGCCGCACGTTCACATTTTCCGATTTCACCGAAGCCTTTGCCTTTATGACCCGCGTCGCTCTGCACGCGGAAAAGGCCGATCACCATCCCGAATGGTTCAATGTCTACAACCGGGTCGACATCGTGTTGACCACGCATGATGCTGGCGAAAATGGCGGGCTGTCGCAGCGGGATGTGAATCTGGCGCGTATAATCGAGCAGTGCGCCTAGACCTTATTTGTCTTCCGCGCCTGCCAGAACATCACCAAGATCGGCGGCAAGGCTGACCGACTGTTTGCGCACCCGTCCCGGTAGCCAGCGCGCGGCAAAGGCCAGCTGTTTGGCCATTTTGTTGACCGGTGTGTGAACCTTGGTTCCGTGGACGGCATCCCAGGCTGCCGGACCGATGATCGATACCGGGCTAACCATGACGCCGGCTTCTTCTAGCCGTTCCTTGCCGCTTTGGTTGGTGCCTTCCACGACATTCGAAATGATATTGGTGTCGATGAAGCCGGGCATCAACGAGCAGGCCTTGATGCC
Source organism: Parasphingorhabdus sp. (assembly GCF_039939955.1). GTDB lineage: Bacteria > Pseudomonadota > Alphaproteobacteria > Sphingomonadales > Sphingomonadaceae > Parasphingorhabdus. Next base: position 265,153 of record NZ_JBDVHS010000005.1, read on the forward strand.
ATATTTGCGGAATTCGATATCATGGGATTCGGCGAGACCGCGCACCGCGAATTTGGTGGCGCTGTAGACGCTGAGATCGGCAACCCCGTAAATACCTGCTGCCGAGGCTGTGTACAGGACGCAGCTGTCGGGCGTGTTTTTGAGCATCTCGAAACAGGCGCGGGTGCCGCTGATCACGCCGGTCAGGTTGATCGCGATCATCAGATCGATTTCGGCATCTTCCATTTCCTGAATCGGGCCGCCTTCACCAATGCCTGCATTGTTGAACAATACGGTCATCGTTCCGCCGGTGATCGAACCAAATTCGGCGACGGCTTTCTTCCATTGTGCCCGGTCGGTTACGTCCAGCCGGTGGATAGAGCTTTGGCCCTCGGGCAATTGCGCAGCTGTTTCTGCCATGCCTTTATCATTGATATCGGCGATCCCGACAAACCAACCTTTTTCAGCAAAATGGCGACCGACTTCGCGGCCCAGACCGGATGCTCCACCGGTGATAAAAATACTCTTCTGTCCACTTTGATAGCCCATGTGGCTGCTCCCGACTTGTTATTAACATTGATGTTTATTCGAGCGGTTTTTGCGACGGGCGTCAAGTGACGTTGGACATGTGCGACAAAGCGCGTCACTATATAATTCGATGCCTATCTCCGGTCCTTCCATTTGTCTGAAAAATGTCAGTCGCCATTACGGTACGGTTCGTGCGGTAGATTCCGTTTCGCTGGATATTGCGGCGGGCAGTCTGGTTGCTTTGGTTGGTCTTTCCGGTTCCGGGAAATCAACCCTATTGAAAATGATAAATCGTCTGGTTGAGCCCAGTAGCGGCGCAATTTCCATCGGGGACGAGCCCATCGAATCGGTCGATTCTCATATATTGCGCCGTCGCATCGGCTATGTTTTTCAGAATATCGGACTTTTCCCGCATATGACCATTGCCCGCAATATTGCGATTGGGCTGGAGCTTGCGGGGGATAAGGACGGGCATGCTGACCGGGTCGCTGAACTGCTGGATCTGGTCGAACTGCCGCAGGAGATGGCGTCCCGCATGCCAAGTCAGTTGAGTGGAGGCCAGCAACAGCGGGTTGGCGTTGCCCGTGCGCTTGCAACGCGGCCTGGCCTGATGCTGATGGATGAACCTTTTGGCGCGCTTGACCCGGTGACGCGCGACAACCTGACCGATCAATATAAAGCGCTGCATGAGAAGCTTGGCCTGACCACGATCATCGTGACCCATGATATGGCCGAAGCGCTCTATCTGGCCGATCGCATATTGGTGATGGAGGGTGGGCAGATCAAAGCAGATGCGACGCCCGCTGCGCTTTTGTCCGGCAATGTTGGCGAAGAAGCGGAGGCGTTGGTCGCTATTCCCCGCGCGCAGGCGGCCCACCTGATTGCGTTGAGCAAACCATCATGAACGAGGCGTGGAAACAAGCATTGGCCCGCGTCCCGGAACTGCTTGCTGCCCATGTGCAGATCAGCGTTTCGGCCTTGGCACTGGCGATGATCATTTGCCTGCCGCTGGCGATCTGGGCGACGCGGTCTCCGAGAGTGGCCGCGGTGGCCATTACCGCCGCCAGTCTGATCCAGACGATTCCGGGCTTAGCGCTGCTGGCGCTTTTTTACCCGCTGCTGCTCGGTATTTCGGCTCTCGTAGGTGGCGAGATATCGGCCTTTGGTTTCCTGCCGGCCTTGCTGGCGCTGACCCTCTATGCGTTGCTGCCGATTTTGCGCAATGCGGTGACCGGATTGTCCGGCGTCGATCCGGCGGCAAAGCAAGCGGCGGATGGCCTCGGCATGACCAGCGCCCAAAAGCTCTATTATGTAGAAGCGCCGCTGGCTGCACCGACGATCATGGCGGGTATTCGCACGGCGGCGGTCTGGACCATCGGCGCGGCAACGCTTTCCACAACGGTGGGTCAGCCTAGTCTGGGCGATCTGATCTTTGCAGGGCTGCAAACGCAAAATTGGACATTGGTGTTGGCGGGATGCCTGTTTTCAGCGGCTCTTGCCATTTCGGTTGATCTCTTGCTTGGGCTGATCGAACGCGGAATCCGGGAGCGCCGCAGGATATTGGCTGGCATCGGGATGGCGATCATCGCGGCGGGACTGCTGGTCGCGACGCTGCCGCTAATGATCGCGCGCGACAATATTGTGGTGATCGGGGCCAAGGGCTTCTCCGAACAGTTCATCCTCGCGCGGTTGATTGGGTCACGGCTGGAAGAGGCCGGATATACCGTTCGTTACCGCGACGCTCTGGGGTCTGCGGTTGTTTTCCAGGCCCTGTCGGCGGGTGATGTCGACGTCTATGTCGATTATTCCGGTACGATCTGGACCAACCAGATGCAGCGCACCGACAGCCAGTCGAAAACGGAAATGCTCGATGTGATTGCCGATTGGACGAGCGCTAATCATGAAGTCAAAACGCTCGGGGCTTTGGGATTTGAAAACACCTACGCCTTTGCGGTGCGGCCGGAAGATGCCCGGGAAAAATCAATCAAGACACTTGATGATCTTGCGCGGGTTTCGAGCGATTTCAATTTTGGTGCCGATGTTGAATTTCTCGAACGGCCCGAATGGCGGATGGTGCAGGCCGCCTATCCGATCAATTTCAAGGCATCACGATCGTTTAATCCTACCTTCATGTATCCGGCTTTAGCCAGCGGAGAAGTGGACGTAATCTCCGCCTTTTCATCGGACGGCCGGATTGCGGCGAACAATTTTGTCGTGCTGGAAGATCAGAAAGGCGCAGTGCCATCCTATGAAGCAATCTTGCTATTGGCTCCGGATCGTGGAGACGACGACGCATTTGTCGCGGCACTAAACCCGCTGATCGGTGCGATCTCGGTGGCCAATATGCGCGAGGCCAACTATATGGTGGATCGCGAAGACGACAAGAAAACACCCAAGCAGGCCGCGGGCTGGTTGAATGACAAGTTGAAGGAATGACCGTGAAATTTAGCTTTGCATATCTATTGAGAATGACGGGAATGGCGGCGCTGCTTTTCATGGCCTGTTTTTCGGTGACGGCGCGCGCGGAAGTGACCGTCACGTTCTATTCGCACGATTTTGGCAAGAACTTTCCCCATGCTTTCTTCGTTGCCAAGGGCGCTTTGGCCAATGGAAAAAAGGTGGATACCGGCTTTGGTTTCACCGCCATCAATGTATCACCGGGCATATTATTCGGCTCGGTCAAAGGCCATGTCAAGGCGCCCTCTGCTGATTATATCGCCAGCAGCAACCCGCATTTCACTGTAAAAATCGACGACGGAAAATATCGTGAATTGCTGGCTGTGGTGAAAAAATGGCAGGCTATCCCTCAGAAAAGCTACAGCCTCAACAAGCGCAATTGCGTCCATTTCATCAATGATGTGATCAAGACGCTGGACCTTAAGACCAATTTGAAAACGGCCAATTGGAAGAAGCCGCGTTCCTTCATGGAAGAAGTCATGAAGCTCAATCCGTTTCTGAAATGATTGAACAAAGGATAGCATGATGGCAGATGTTTGCATGATAATCGGCGCCGGGGCAGGCATTGGCGGCCATGTTGGCAAGCGCTTTGCTGCCGAAGGTTATCATGTCGCATTATGCCGTCGCAGCGATCAGGATGGTCTCGACAAAATGGTTGCCGAGATCGAAGCGGCCGGCGGCAAAGCTTCGGGCCATTTGCTCAATGCGGTGGACGAAGGGTCGATCGAGAAGCTGATCGACGATGTCGAAGCCGATATCGGTCCGATCAATGTTGTGGTCTATAATCTCGGCGCGCAGATCGGGAACCGGACGCTGGCCGACACGCCGCTGAAGACGTTTGAACTGGGCTGGCGCATGGGCAATCTGGGTGTGTTCCGGGTCGCGCAAAAACTGTTCCCGAAGATGGTGGAACGCGGCGGCGGGGCGTTGCTGGTCACCTCAGCCACTTCGGCGATGCGCGGCAATGCGGGACAGCATAGCCATGCCGCCGCGATGGGCGGTCGGCGGATGCTGTGCCAGACGCTCAACGCCGAATTTGCGTCCCAGAATATCCATGTCGCGCATATATTGATCGATAGCGCGGTCAATGCGCCGGACACGCTCGGCAAGCTGCTCGGGCCGGAACGCTTCGCAAAATTGCTGGAAACCAAAGCGCAAGGCAAGGATGAAATCATGGAACCGAGCGCGATTGCCGACACCTATTTCCACATCGCCCACCAGCACCGCTCGGCCTGGACCTTCGAACTCGATATGCGCGCATTTTCCGATACCGCATGGTGGAATCATCCGCTGGATCTTTAGATTAAGGCGTCATTAAATTGAGGCTGGCCACCTTTGCGCTTGGCCGTTTTGAAACGAGTTCCCACCACTTTTGTAAAGCCTTGTGTTTCGTGATCGCCTCGGCACCTTCCGGGCTTTCGACGAAGTAGCCAACCATGGGAGCCAGATGGCAATCCGCTAATGTGATTTCGTTTCCGTTCAAAATTAGCTGCTCATTCGCAATTGTTTCGATTGCGTTCAGCGCTTTTTCAGCGGCTCGCATTCCGAGACTAATCTCATCTTCGCTAAATGGTTCATCGAAAAATGGTCGAAAAACGCGATGGCTGCAAACTTGCCTGACCATTGGCCAGTAACAATAGTTATCCACTATCGAGACCAGCTGGCTAACGCGAGATGCTTTCTTTGGGGCTGACGGAACCAGATGCTGCCCGGGAAAAGCCAGATCGACATATCGGGCAATTGCAGCCGTTTCATAGATCTGGAAATCACTGTGGATCAGCAACGGCACTCGGCCAAACGGATTCATTGATAGATAATCCGGGGAGAGATCGTCGCCGAATGGCACTGTTTCGACTGTTGAGAATGCAACGTCTTTCTCAATCAAAACCATCTGCGCAATACGGCCATAAACACTGTATCGGTAGCTATGAAGGACCACTGGTTCAGCCATGCAGATCACACTGCTGGTAAAGGGGTGCAGCTGTCAACGAGAACAATATTCAGCAGGATGTTCCGTATCCTCGCAGATATTAGACTCAATTTCGGGCTACATCACCATCACATGATAATGGTGCCAGGTGAATATCGCCACGGCGCCGCGATGCGGGGACCAGCTTTGCGCGATTTCCCGAATCTCTTGTTCTGTTGGCCGTTCCGGCAGGCCGAGAAAATTGCCTACGCCGACTTGAATCGCCAGATCACCGGCCGGCCAGATATCCGGACGACCTTGCGCGAACAGCATATAGATTTCTGCCGACCAGCGGCCAATGCCCTTGATCTTGGTCAGCAGCGCGATGGCTTCTTCGTCATCCTGTGGCAAATTGGCAAGATCAAGGCCACCCGAGAGAATTAGCTCCGCAAGGCTTCTGGCATAGCCTTGTTTCTGCCGCGAAAGTCCGCAGGCGCGCAGTTCATCAAATTCTGTGGTGATCAGGGCTTCGGGGGGGCAACCCCCACCCAGTCGCGCTTCCAGCTTATTCCAGACTGCCGCCGCCGAAGCCACGCTGACTTGCTGGCCGACGATGGTACGGAGCAATGTCTCATAGCCTTCCGGCCGGATGCGGGGTTCGGGATAGCCGGACGATTCAATGGCGGCCGCCAGCCGGGGTTCGACGGCAGCGGCATGGTCCAGTCCGGCTTTGATCATTTCTTTTGATAGGCCCATCGAATATCGGTCCTCGTTTCGGCCCTTGATTCTTTTTCTCGGTGCAGACATAGCGTGCGGGATTTTTAATGAACAGTCACTAAGGGGTAGCTATGCCAACGATTCATGTAACCGGCCGCGATGGCGAAGAAAAAGCGGTTTCCGTAGATAACGGGGTTAGTGTCATGGAAGCGATCCGCGACAACGGCTTTGACGAGCTGCTCGCGCTATGTGGCGGTTGCTGCTCCTGTGCCACGTGCCATATTCATATTGATGCTGACTGGAAAGCCAAGCTTCCTGAAATGAGCGAAGATGAAGATGACCTTTTGGAAAGCAGCGACCATCGTGACGAATTCTCGCGCCTCAGCTGCCAGATCGAATTGTCTGATGAACTGGATGGTTTGAAAGTCCGGGTTGCTGAAGAAGACTAAGCCTCTTCGATCTGCGATATAAAAAAAGGGGAGCATCGCTCCCCTTTTTTATGGTCGGCCGTCTTATTGCTCGAGCCGGATGATCGCCCGCGGGCTGCCTGCACCGGTGGCATTGTCGATCGTCCAGGACAGGCTTTTCATGCCTTCTTTGTTATCATAGCCGTCTGCCGAATTGTTGCCCAGCACTTCGCCGTTGGTTTCAATAGTGAAAGCACCGTCAATCGGCTGCATATTATCCTCGCCACCACCCATCGGCATGGGTCCCATGGCTCCGGCCAATCCGCCCGGTCCGCCCATGCCGGGGGTCAGGACTTCGATTTCTCCACCGCTGCGGCGGATGATTTGCACGAACGGAAACTGCATTGTCGCGCCCGGCAATGTGGGAAAGGCAAACATCTGATCGAAATTGCCGCTGATCGCATATTCGACGTCAAACAGATTGTCGCCCATATATTCGACCTTGTTCCAGCCTTCATATTTGGCAAGCTGTGCTGCGAATTTTTCCAAGCCTTCGTCATCACCCGGCACGGCACCGCCAAAGACTGAGCGCATCGCGGCATTTTTCTGCTGATTTTCCTGTTGGCCGTCGTCGGGAAAATCTGGGTCCGCCGTCGCCGGTTGTGAAGACATCGGATTGTCATCGCCGTCGGCCAATTGCATCTGACCATTATAAGTGAAGCTATAGGTTCCGTCGTTCATCAATCGCAATTGCGACTCAAACTTTCCCGGGATTAGCAAACAACCGGTCAGCAACAACGGGGCGATCAAAGCCAAGGCCCATTTGTAATATTTTTCCAACGCTATTCCCCTCTTTTTCTTGTATACTCCGCATATAACGAAATTGCAGCGGCATTGGAAACATTCAGGCTTTCCATACGGGGATGCATTGGCAAGCGGGCCAGTGCATCACAATGGGCCGCAACATTCTGTCGCAATCCTTCACCTTCTGCACCCATGACCAGTGCGAGCTTGCTATTGCCCATGGCGGTTTCCAGCTCGTCGGTGGCTTCGCCATCCAGTCCGATACGCCAATAGCCAGCATCGGCAATTTCATCGAGCGCGCGCGATAGATTGACCACCCGGATCCACGGCACAGTTTCCAGCGCCCCGGACGCTGATTTTGCCACCACACCCGATTCGGGCGGAGCATGCCGATCTTGGGTGATGATAGCGGCTGCATCAAAGGCAGCGGCGGAGCGCAATATCGCCCCGACATTATGCGGATCGGTCACCTGATCGAGCAGCAGCAACGGACGATCGGACTGTTTGTCCAATATATCGCCCAGCCAGATATCGGGCAGGGGATCGACATCGGCGACCATGCCTTGATGCGGTGCGTCGCGCGGAATGACCCGGCCGAGATCGGCAACATCGCTGATCACAACGGCTATATCGCTGGGAATTTCAAGCGTTGTAAGCGCTTCTCGCGTGATCGAAATTTTCTTTATCACGCGCCGCGGATTGTCGAGCGCAGCTTCTACGGCGTGGCGTCCCCAGAATTTGAGACCGCCACCGGTTTTCTTTATTGATCTGTTCTTGCGTGCCATAATAATACCCTAGCGGCTAAGCTGCCTGCACACAGCCCTTTTTTTCTTCGAAATTGCGAGGGCAGGCATTGACAGTTTGCCATCCCTTCGTCATTGAGCCGCTCTTGTCGCCAATGGCGGCCTTGGGTACCCAAATGGACAGGTGGCCGAGTGGTTAAAGGCAGCAGACTGTAAATCTGCCCGCGTAAGCGTACATAGGTTCGAATCCTATCCTGTCCACCATCCCTTCCTAAGAAGAATACACTCTCTCCATGTCCCGCATATTCGCGGTCGATCTCCGTGCGCGGGCAAATCTAAATCGGGAGCAGAAACCGGTCTCCGGCGCGATGTTCGTGCCCCTGAACCTTGACGAGGTATTTGTCCGCATTGGATAATTTTCCAATATGGGTCATTGCAAATTTCTCACAATCGCGGCAAACACGATACAGGTTCGCTAGATTTGGGAGAAATATTCGGTGAATCTATCGGCCATCCTGTCATTTTTTTCGATCCTGCTGCTGGGACTGGGTGTCTTTCCGGCGGCTGTCGCTGCACAACCATTGAAGCGTGCGGGCCCTGTCTCGGGACAGATCGCCGCGACCAAAGGCGGTGAGCAGGCGACTTTGCTTCCGCGCAAGGTTTGGCGAAAAGCTGTTGTCCAACAGGATCTCAAGGCAGGCGATATTTTGCGGACCAATGCCGCCGGTACGCTAGCAATTGTCTTTGCGGATGGCACCCAAGTTCGCCTGGGACGGAACTCAGTCATGGTCGTGCGGCGGGTGAGCAAGAGCGGGCCGTCCAGCCTGTCGCTCCAGCGCGGCCGTGCATGGGGACGTAGCCCACGGAAACGAAGCAATCTTACGATCGATACGCCATCGGCAACCGCGGCTATTCGAGGCACCGAATGGGCGATTAGCGCTGACCCTGATTCCAGCCAGTTGCAGGTCTTTTCTGGCGTGGTGGAACTGTCCAACGAGGCAGGGTCGCTGACCGTTCAGGCCGGGCAAGCGGCATCGGTTTTGCGCGGTCAGGCACCGACAAGGACGGTGTTGGTCAATCCGACAGGGCGCGAACAGATGCTTTATTTCGTCAGTCTTGCAGATGGGTTGGATCTGCTTGGCAATGAAAGCGAAACCTTCAACAGCGCGCGTCAGCTCGCGGCTCAAGGGGAATGGCAGGCCGCCTCGCGCATGTTTGGCAATTTGACCACGTCCAATGATCCGGCAGATCGCGGAGCAGGTGCCTATGGCTATTATGTTTCGGCTGTGCAGCAAGGGGAAGAGCCGTCACCACCAGAACTGGACGGGACGGCCGAGAGCTATCTCGCACGGTCTCTCATTGCGGCTTATGATGGTGACTTACGCGCGTCACAACATATCGCGGAAGAAGGACTGAAGGCATTTCCGGATGTTGTTCCGCTTTATCAAGCCAAGGCCGATGTAGAGGCATTGCTGGGGGATGCCGATGCGGCGATTGCCACCACCGCGATGGCCCGCACTGCCTTTCCGACCAATGTGGCTCTGGTGATAAGCGAGGCCAATCTGTTGCGCGATTATCGCGGCAGTCCCAAAGCGGCGCGCGATCTTGTGCAGCCGATATTGACGGCCGATCCGGACAATTTCTTCGCCCAGAAATCGCAGGCGAAAAACTGGATGGCCATCGGTGGGCTGAAAGAAGCGGGGGACCTCGTGACACAGGCGCTCACTGCAAAACCCTATGATGCCGAACTGGTCAGCATGCGTGCCGAGATATTACTCGCACAAAATAAATTATCTGCCGCCAAAGTAGAAATCGAGAAAGCTCTGGAGATGGACTCCGGCAATGCACTGGCGGGGAACGCATTGGCGCAATATTGGCGCCGCAAAGACCGGCAGGATGAAGCATTGACGGCATCGCTAGCCGCATCGGCCTACAATCCGGATTATGGCATGGGTTTTCTCGGTCTCGCGCAGGTTCAGCACGAATTGGGCGAGCCGGTCCTCGCCGAGCAGCAATTTGATACCGCAGATCGGCTTGATCCCTATAATCCGGCCATTCCTTTGGCCCGTACTGGCGTCGCCTTGCATGATTTTTCTGCCGATGACGCGATCCGCAATGCGCGCGAAGCATTGGACCGTTATCGCGCGCGGGGCGGGGAATATGTCAACTTGTCCGAAAATCGAGAAACCGGCAGTCTTGTGTCGCAAGCCTTCCGCTTTCTCGATCTGGAAGGATGGGGCCGCTATTATGCGGACCGTGTGTTCGACAGCTTCACGCCATCCAGCTATTTCGATCAAGCTATCAACCAGTCGCCCGGGCCGTTCCTGATCCGTGATGCTGATGGTAGCTACAACGCCCAGCAGGCAGAGAATTTTGATGCGCTTTCCAGTTTCTTGCAGGGCGTGGCGCTTGACCCGCTGAGTGTGGCCAGTTCCCAGCGGCGCTTGCGGTTCGATAACGGCAATTTTGTAGAGCCTCATTTCGGCGTCGCGATGCTGGATGAAAAACTGCGTAATCAGAAGACCATCAGCGGCGGACTCGACATGATTGTCGACACTCCGCTGCCCACCGCCATCTGGTTGCGCGGCGATTATAGTGATATTTCCGATCAGCGCCGGCGTCCCGATATCAGCCCCTTCTCACGCCGCCGCGGCGGCGACACATGGTCGCTGGAAACCTATGTCGGATTGGAGCTTAGTCCATCCGACAGCTTGGTAATCAACGGCGAGTTGAACAGCGACAGTAGCCAGTCCGAGACCAATGTCCTCGGCCTGATCAATGGTAATTTCGCACTTGAAGACGACCGCGAGGAGAACAATAATTTCCTGTTCGGACTGTACAGCCATGAATTTGGTTATCGCGATCAGCTGACCATCGGCGGCGGCTTTGGCAAATCCCAGCAGAATGTCATTTCGCTGGATATCAGCAGCACTCGTGCTTTCCCGGATCAACTATTGCAAAGCCGCGACCGGTTTTCCTATCTCAGCGCCAACTATGCCAAGGGCTTTGGCCCCCTGGACCTGCGGATTGGTGGAGAATGGAGCGATATACGCAGCAGCGTGACCAGCGCGGATTATGATTTCGCGCAAGATAGGATCGCACCGGGCGCACCGCCGGTCATCGAAGAGAGCCAGACGACAGAAGTGCGCGCCTATGCCGATCTGCGCTACCATCCGATAGAGACGCTCGTGGTTCAAGGGCAGGCGGAAGTGGTCGCGCGAACGGTTGATGATCGCACCACCCATCCATTTAACTGGCGTGTTGGTGCATCCTATGAGCCGATCGAGGGCCAATGGTTGCGCGCTGGCTTCATCCGTCAGAGCAGGGGCTTGTTCGATTTCAGCTTCCGCCCGGCTGCGGTCGTAGGTCTGCAGTCCAATTCTGCGCCCAGCTTTCGTCAGAGTCGGGGCGACAGCCTGATCTTCCGCTGGGAAGCCGAATGGTCCGATCATCTGTTTACCACGGTTGAATATCAGGACCAGCAACTGGAGGCGGTTCAATATGCTATTCCCGACCTGCCGGTCGATATTACAGGCTTTCCGGTATCGGTAAAACGGATCAGCGCCGAAGCCAATCTATGGCTGGGGGGTAATGTCGGATTGCGGGCATCATATGCTTATACCGAAAGCGCCATTGAAGGCGGTTTCGTTTCGGGCGACAATGTCAATCAGGCCATCGGTCCCAGTTTTGGTTGCGCCACGGAAGACTTGGGCTTCACCTTTGGCTGCACCTATGAACAGGGCGACCAATTGCCCTTCGTACCCGGTCATTTTGCCCGTGCTTCGCTGGTGTGGACCCTGCCTGTACCGACCCGGCTGAAAGCCACTGTATCGGGCAGCTATATCGGCGGACAGAATGACGATTTGGGGCTTGCTACGCAGGACGTGACTCTGGTCGATGCAAGGCTTGAATGGGAACCGCTTGATCGACGTTTGGCGATCAACCTGTCTCTGTTGAACCTGCTCGATAAAAAATATGACTCCGCGACCGACGTCGCCGCGCCACGATTGACAGTGCTCGCCGGCGCAAAGATCCGGTTTTAAATGAGCAAGCACTGGATCAACAATATGCCGGTTAAAAGCCAGAGCCTGTCCAGTGTCATGCTGGTTGTTGCCGCGGCCTTGATCATCGGTCTGCTGAGTCTGACCACCATCCTGCGCGATCTGGATGGACGCAGCTTTGACTATCTGTCGACGGCGGACCCGGTCTTACCCGAACAGCCGGGAATCACGCTGATCGCGATTGACGAACCCAGTATGGATGCCATCGGTCAGCAATGGCCATGGCCGCGCGCGCAGCACGCAGAGTTGATCCATCAACTGCGCAAAGCCGGGACCAAGGCCATCGCTTTTGATGTGGTTTTTGCTGAACCGTCCGATCCTGAGCAGGATCAAGCGTTGGTGGATGCAATGGGGCCGGACATCATCCTTGCTGCCGATGAAAGTCTGATTGAACGTCCCTATGGCAGCACCCTGGTGCGAACCGAACCGATGCCCGAAATGATTGAGGCCGGTGCCCGTTTCGGGATTGCGAGCCTGTCGATGGACAGTGACGGCGTGTTGCGCAACATGCCGCGTTATCCCGACGGTTTCATGGCGGCACTGCTGGAGCAAACCAGCGGAGAGACGGTGGCAGAAGGTGAGGCCTTGAAACGTATCCAGCATTTTGGTCCGGCGGGCAGCTATCCGACAGTCTCTTATTATCAGGCGCTAGATCCCGATAGTTATCTGCCGCCAGACTATCTGAAGGATCAAATCGTCTTGGTTGGCTTTGCCTTGCAGGCCAATGCTGACGTCGCAGCCGGTGGCATCGATGCTTTTGAAACGGCCTATACATTGCGCTCGCGCCAGCTAACGCCCGGGGTCGAGGTTCAGGCAACGATTTTTGACAATATGCGCGCCGGACTGTCGATCGGCAAATCACCCCGCTGGCTTTCGCTTGTGCTGATCGCCCTTGCTGCCGGACTTGCGCTGCTGGTTTCTCGCCCCAAGGCGCCTATGAAAAAGGCTTTGTTGTTGGCGGCGTCCTTGCTGGGGCTGATCGGTGGTTGCTGGCTATTGCTACAATTCGGACGGTTCTGGGTAGGCCCTGTGGCGCCGTCGGCGGCATTGATCCTGGGTGTGGTGGCAATTGCCACCCGTGATTTTGCCAGCGAACAGAAACGGCGGCGGGAAGTGCAAAATGCCTTTGGCCAGTATCTGGCGCCGGAAATGGTGCAGAAGATTGCGGATGACCCAAGCCTGCTCAATCTCGGCGGCGTAAGCCGGGAACTGACTATATTATTCTCTGATATTCGCGGTTTTACCTCGATTTCGGAGGCGATGCAGGATGATCCTCAAGGCTTGACCCGGATGATCAATGCGATCCTTACCCCACTTTCCAACATCATCCTCCGGCACGGCGGTACAATCGACAAATATATGGGCGATTGCGTGATGGCCTTCTGGAATGCGCCTCTGGATGATCCAGACCATGGCTTGCACGCGCTGGAAGCAGCGCGTGAGATGCTCGCAGAGATGGAGACCATCAATCGTGAGATTCAGGCGATGTTGCCGGATGGAGCTAATGTTCCGGTTATCCGGATGGGCATCGGTATTAACACCGGCACGTGCGTGGTTGGTAATATGGGTTCGGACCAAAGGTTCGACTATTCGGTGCTCGGCGACGTCGTCAATCTGGCCTCGCGCCTTGAAGGCCAGTGCAAAGATCAAGGCGTCGACATATTGATCGGAGAAGCTACGATGCGTGCGGCGCCCTCTTTGGCCTATAGGAAAGTCGCCGACATCCAGGTCAAAGGTCGATCGGCAAAAGAGGCAACCTATACGCTAAGCGATGATCGCTGACCCAGGGTAGAAAACAACAAAGCATCATCCTGTTCGCCATCCTGTCTTGACGCGCCAGATGCACTGAGCCATGCGCTGCCTATGCGATTTTTCTCTGATAATGCGGCGTCTGTGCACCCAAGGTTGCTGGAAGCACTGGTCGAGGCAAATGTGCAGGATACCGCCTATGATGGCGACGGCCTGACCGCTCGGTTAAATGGTGCTTTTTCTGATCTGTTCGAAACCGAGGTTGAAGCCTTGTGGGTGGCGACCGGCACGGCGGCCAATTCGTTGGCGCTGGCCGCGATGTGCCAGCCGCATCAGGGCGTCATCTGTCATAAAGAAGCCCATATCGAGCAGGACGAGGCTGGCGCGCCGGGCTTCTTCACCGGCGGTGCGAAGCTGATGCTGCTCGATGGACCGGGGGCGAAGCTTTCACCGGAAACTGTCGAAGCCCATTGCGCTGCCATCCGCGACGATGTTCATCAGGTCCAGCCTGCCGTCGTTTCAATCACCAATGCCAGCGAATATGGCATGGTCTATCGCCCCGATGAAGTTGCCGAGTTGTCAGCAGTCTGCAAAGCGCGCGGACTTGGCCTGCATATGGATGGCGCACGTTTTGCCAATGCGGTGGGGACTCTTGGTTGCGCGCCCGCCGATCTGACGTGGAAGGCGGGTGTCGATGCGCTGAGCTTCGGCTTTGTGAAAAATGGCGGGATGAGCGCCGAGGCTTTGATATTTTTTGACCGCGAACTGGCTGCCGACACCCATTATCGTCGCAAGCGCGCCGGGCATTTGCAGTCCAAGGGGCGCTATCTGGCGGCGCAGATATTGGCGATGCTCGACCATGACCTGTGGCTCGATAATGCGCGGGCTGCCAATGCGGGCGCGCAGATTATCGCCAATGCGGCGCGTGATCGGTTGCTCTATCCGGTTGAAGCCAATGAAGTCTTTATAAAATTATCTGCCGACGAAGCGGCGAAATTGCGCGGGCTTGGCTTTGATTTCTACGACTGGGGTGAAGGGCAGGCGCGGCTGGTGACCAGCTGGAACCAGAGTGCAGATGATATCCGCCCGCTTGCTGACGCGATCAACGCTTTATGAACGCGGGTGAAGGCGACGAAACTAGCGAACCGAGCCTTCTGACCCCACGCATCCTGATACCCTTCCTGCTGGTCTCGCTGATCTGGGGATCGACCTGGCTGGTAATCAAGGACCAGATTTCCGAAGTGCCGCCCAGCTGGTCGGTGAGCTACCGGTTCATCATTGCCGCTGCTGCAATGTTCATGCTGGTCGCCATCCGGCGCTTGCCATTCCGGCTCGACCGGACCGGCTATGTCTTTGCGGCTATCCTCGGGCTGTTCCAGTTCAGCTTCAATTTCAATTTTGTCTATTATGCGGAGCTGTTCATCACGTCGGGATTGGTCGCGGTATTGTTCGCGCTGCTGATGGTTCCCAACGCACTTTTCGGGCGCATTTTCCTGGGCCACCGGATATCACCTTCTTTTCTGGGCGGTTCGGCCATTGCCGGTGTCGGTATCGCGATGCTGTTCTGGCAAGAATATCGGATGTCTCCGGCCAGTTTGGAGCAGGTCTTGCTCGGCGCACTGCTGGCCTTCGGCGGTATAATATCGGCGTCGATTGCCAATGTCATGCAAGCCGGCGAGCGGCTCAAATCCTATCCGATGATCACGCTCCTTGCTTGGGCGATGCTCTTTGGCGCGCTGATCAATATCATGCTGTCGTGGATTACCGTGGGACCGCCAGTTTATGAAATGCGCGCGGCCTATTGGGGGGGGATATTCTATCTCGGCGTCATCGGGTCGGTCGTAACCTTCCCGCTCTATTTCTCGATGATCCGGGAAATCGGACCGGGCAAGGCGGCTTATTCCAGCGTGCTGGTACCGGTGGTGGCGATGATCCTCTCGACAATTTTCGAAGCCTATATGTGGACATGGCTGGCTGCGGGAGGCGCGATGCTGGCGATGGCGGGACTGCTGGTGGCGCTAAAGGCGCGCAAACCCAAGTTGCCGCGCGTTTCAGCCTGAATTTCAATCCAGCAGGGACTGTAATCCCGTTTTATAGTCCGGATATTGCGGTTGCCAATTCAGCAAGCGCTTGGCCTTGCCATTGGTGACCTGGCGGTTTTCGTCATAGAAACCCATTGCGGTTTTCGACAGATCGGCTTGCTCCAGTGACAGCAAAGGCGGGACCGCCATGCCTATCAGTCTTGCGGCATGGGCGACCACTTCATGCTGCTGCGCGGGCAGATCGTCTGTGACGTTATAGACGCCCGCCGGACCATCAAATGATGCTATCACAGCCGAAATAATATCGTCGACATGGATCCGGCTGAACAATTGCCCCGGCACATTGATCCGTTTGGCCTTGCCGTCGCGGACACGGGTCAGCGGGCTGCGGCTCGGACCATAGATGCCCGGCAGGCGGAAGACGCGTATATCGCCGCGTAATTCCTGCCAGTTCTGGTCAGCCGCGCTGCGCGCCTTGCGCCGACCCGATCCGATAGGCGCGCTTTCATCGACCCATGCGCCATCAACATCGCCATAGACGCCGGTGGAGGAAAGATAGCCGCTCCATTGCAGAGACGCGCTCCGGATCGCGTCCCCATAGCGCTCCAGCACCGGTTCGTTGCCCTCGCGGGTCGGCGGGACCGATGAGAGAATGTGTGTGGCCTCGGACAGGGCCGCTAAAACCGAGGCTTCATCGGCGAACGCAATTGCGCCATCCTGTGCTTCGCGGCGGGTGCCGGTCACGGTACAGCCGTCGGCGCGCAACCGCTCGGCGAGACGGTTGGCGGTATAGCCCATACCGAAGATCAGCATGCGGGCCATCGTCGGCTATTCTTGCTCTAGCGTGCCCGGATTGATCATTTCCGGATTCTCAACATTGTCGGCCTTCCACTGCATCGCCATGCGGACGCGGGTGGCGCCAGACGGATGGTCAAAGAAAAGCATCTCTTCCATCGGTCCCGGTTCAATCTTGCGATATTCGGACAGACGCATCGCCACTTTGGCAAAACCATCCGGTTCCTGGGCGCTGTCCAGACCGAATTGATCAGCATCGCTTTCATTGATCCGGATCAGACTGTTCAGCGCTGGAGTGGCGGCGAGGAAAAACAGTGTCAGGATCAAGCTGAGTATAGGAATGGCGGCGGGATCGGAGATGCTTCGTACACCCCATTTCTCACCATAGCGATCGATCAATCGAGGCGCGAACCGCGCAACAACAAACAGGCCGAGGCCGATGATCAGTGCGAGAATGAGCACTGTCCGCCAGGTATGGCCGAGCACATAATGACCGAGTTCATGGCCCATGACCGCGGCGACCTCTTCTGGGTCGGTGCGTTCTAGCAGATTGTCATTCAGCGAAATCCGGATCGTCGGTCCGATGCCGGAAACATTGGCTGATATCCGTTTGTGCTGCTTCGACTGGTTGAACACGTAGATATTCTTGGCGGGAATATCATATTCCGCCGCCATTGCGACAATCCGGTCGCGCATGGGGCCATCCGTCATTTCACTATAATCGTTGAACAGGGGCGAAATGAATACTGGTCCAAGCAGCATTCCGATGAACAGGAAGATGGTGATGACGCCGGTTCCCCATATCCACCATGTCTTGGGTGCACGCCGGATGACCGCCAAAATCGCCATGATCAGCAGCGGAAACATGATCAACGAAATGACGAGCCCGATCATCTGCTCGCCAAACCAGGCACCAAAATCCTGGTTCAGCAGGCCATATTGCCGCTCCCGGAAAAAACTGGTGTAGATCGTCCAAGGCAGGGTCAGCAGGAAACCGGCGATGATATAGGGGAGCGTGTAAAGCGCCGGTTGCAGCCATTTGCGGGCGGTAACCCGTTCGGCCCAGTCGCGGAAACGGGCCGAGAAACGCGATTGGAGAATGAGGAAGTCGACCAATATGCCGATCAAAGCGCCCCAAAGGATCAACCAGTAGCCGCCTTGGAAATAGCTGTTGGATTTTTCCAGCTCTTCGCCCTGCAAGGTATCAATATAGGCGCGACTGGCTTGTTCTACATCAAAGGCCGGTGCGCTGGATTGCGCGAAAACATTTTCCGCTGGCAGACTGGCGATCAGCGCGGCGGCGATACAAAGCATCAATATTCTGAACATAATCCACTCCCTTTGATCCAAGCCATAAACGCAATTGCGCGGGGTGCAAATGGCTCTTATGGCAAGGCCCATGCTTGATATTCAAAAAACCGCCAATTCCGAAATGGCTGATGCCGCTCCGGCTCCGGCCGACCCGGCCACTATCCGCCGTGAAGATTACCGCCCGCCGGCGTGGTTCATACCGCAGGTCGATCTTGACTTTGATCTGGATCTGACACGGACGTTGGTGCGTTCGAAATTGGACGTCCGGCGTTCGGAAAGTGCAAAGCTGGACGAGCCGTTGGTGCTGCAAGGCGACGATATTAGCCCGACCGCCGTCAAAGTGGACGGCGCGCCATTCACCGATTGGACGCTGGTCGAGGGCGATCTGGTCCTGCCGCTAACCGGTGCGGCCCACGTCGTCGAGATTGAGGTCGAACTGGATCCTTCGACCAACACCCAGTTGATGGGCCTCTATGCCTCCAACGATATGCTGTGCACGCAATGCGAGGCGGAAGGATTCCGCCGGATCACCTTCGCGCCCGATCGCCCCGATGTGTTGAGCCGCTATCAGGTGCGGATGGAGGCTGACAAAGCAAAATTCCCCGTGCTTCTGTGCAATGGAGACAAGGTCGCTGAAGGCGATGGAGAAAATGGTCGCCACTGGGTGCAATGGAATGATCCTTGGCCAAAGCCGAGCTATCTTTTTGCGCTGGTTGCCGGTGATTTGGTCGCGAATAATGATAGCTTCACAACTTGTTCCGGTAAACCGGTCGAGCTGAATATCTGGGTACGCGACGGCGATCTTGATCGCACCGGTCATGCCATGCAGGCGCTCAAAGACTCGATGCGCTGGGATGAAGAAACCTATGGTCGCGAATATGACCTCGGCCTGTTCAACATTGTTGCGGTTAGCGATTTCAACATGGGGGCGATGGAGAATAAGGGGCTGAATATCTTCAACTCCCGCTATATTCTCGCGGACCCCGAAGTTGCCACGGACGGAGACTTTGATGGCATTGAAGGCGTTGTTGCGCATGAATATTTTCACAATTGGTCGGGTAACCGGGTCACCTGCCGCGACTGGTTCCAGCTCAGCCTGAAAGAGGGCTTTACTGTGTATCGCGATCAGAGCTTCTCTGCCGATATGGGCTCTACTGCGTTGAAACGGATTGAGGATGTGCGCATCTTGCGGGCGGCGCAATTCCCCGAGGATGCTGGTCCGCTGGCCCATCCCATCCGGCCGGAAAGCTATCAGGAAATCTCGAATTTCTACACCGCGACCGTCTATAACAAGGGCGCGGAAATCATCCGGATGATGCATACGCTGATGGGGTCGGAAAATTTCCGCAAGGGCACCGATCTCTATTTCGACCGGCATGATGGTGAAGCGGCGACTTGCGAGGATTTTGTCACTGCGATGGAAGAAGGTGGTGACATTGATCTCATCCAGTTCCGCAAATGGTATGAAACGCCCGGTACACCACGCGTGACCGTGAAAATGTCCCACGATCCTCAAACCGGAACCGTGACGATCCAACTCAATCAGAAAATCGCGCAAAATGGTGAGGCGCCAAAAGCGTCGGAGCTACTCATTCCTCTGCGAGCCGCGCTGCTCGATCCGGAAACCGGTGCGCATCAGGGTGAACAGCTGTTGCTGCTGGAAAAGGCAGAGCAAAGCTTTGCGCTCGAAGGCTATACCGAGCGCCCGATCCTGTCGATCAATCGCGGTTTTTCGGCGCCCATCATATTGGACAGTAACCAGACTGCTGAGGAGCTGGCCTTCCTGTCGGCCCATGATGACGACCCCTTCGCCCGGTTCGAAGCGATGCAGCAGCTGATGACCAATTATCTGACCGCGAAGGTCTCGGGTACGCCGGTCGACCGGGATATCATCCTGCTCGCGGTGGCGAAAATACTGGCCGATCCATCGATTGACCCAGCTTTTCTCGCGGAGCTGATCCAGTTGCCCAGCGAAGCTTTTCTTGGCGACCAGATGGTTGAAGTCGATCCGCAGGCGATCCACGAGGAACGCGAAAAATTGCGCGGCAAGATCGCGGTGCAATTCGAAAAGCAATTCCGCAAATTGTACAAGAGCTGCTGGCCGGGTGAATTTTCGCTGGATGCCGAGGCGCGTGGGAAGCGCAAATTGCGCAATGTGACCTTGGGCTATCTCGCGGCCTCCTTTGCCGAAGATGCAGCGGAGCTCGCCTTTGACCAATATCGTGAGGCAGACAATATGACCGCCATGCAGGGCGCTTTGGCCATATTGTCCAATCTGGATTCGGAAGAACGAACCGCCGCCTTTGATGATTTCTACAAGAGATTTAAAGACAATGCGCTGGTTCTTGATAAATGGTTCAGCTTGCAGGCGATGTCGCAGCGCAAGGATGCGTTGAAACGGATCGACAGCCTGTCGCGTCATCCAGACTTCACCCTGTCCAATCCCAATCGCGTGCGTGCACTCTATGGCGCTTTCACCGCCAATGCGGTCCGCTTCCACGATCCGTCTGGCAAGGGTTATCAGATGATTGCCGATATGGTGATCGCGCTGGACAAGCAGAATCCGCAAACCGCGGCGCGCTTCATCCCGCCGCTCGGACGCTGGCGGCGCTATGAACGCGGACGGTCGGAACTGATGCGGCTGGCGCTGGAAAAAATCGCGGCGCAACCGGATCTGTCGAAAGATGTTGCCGAGCAGGTGCACAAAAGCCTTGCTTGATATCACGACCTCTCCTCTGCTCGACGGCGCGAAACACGGTTTTCTCGGCCGGGCAGGGGGCGTCTCAGAGGGTATTTATGCGGGGCTGAATATTGGTCTGGGCAGCGATGATGATCGCGAAATCATCATCGAAAACCGTCGCCGTGCGCGCGAGGGCGTGCTTTCAGGCAGCGAACTTGTAACTGGATATCAGGTCCATGGCGCGGACGTCGTGACGGTGACCGGCCCTCTGGAAAAGCGCCCGGAAGCGGATGCGATGGTGACCGACCGGCCGAACCTGTTGCTCGGCATTTTGACCGCCGATTGTGTGCCGGTGCTGTTCTATGATCCGCAGGCCCATGTCATCGGTGCGGCCCATGCGGGGTGGAAGGGCGCTCTGGCTGGCGTGACCGATAACGTGCTCACGGCGATGGAAGCACTCGGGGCGGATCGCGAAAATATTGCCTGCGCCATTGGTCCGTGCATTGGGCAAGCAAGCTATGAAGTCGATGCAGCCTTCCGGGCGCGGTTTCTGGAGGCCGATGACGCCAATGACCGTTTCTTCGCAGCGGGTAAGCCGAACTATTTCCAGTTTGATATTGAGGATTATGTCGCGGCACGGCTGCGTGCTGCGGATATCGCGAAGATCGATAAATTGAGTCTTGATACCTATGCCCACGAGGACCGCTATTTCAGCTATCGCCGCTCCTGCCACCGCGATGAAGCGGGTTATGGAAGACAGATTTCGCTCATTGGTCTTGCAGATTAATATTGATTTCCGCCGTCACCCCAGCGAAGGCTGGGACCTAAACCGAACAGGTCGCTAAGAACGATCGGTCGGTTTCTGGAGGAGCAGGAGAGGGCATGAACGCACAACGTATCGGTCTTTGGGCGGGGCTCAGCGGATTCATTATCATGCTGCTTGTTCCGGCTCCGGACGCCATGGGGACACAGGCCTGGCACGTCGCCGCGCTGACCCTGTTGATGGCGACCTGGTGGATGACACAGGCGGTGCCGCTGACGGCGACCGCATTGCTGCCGTTCTTGGCACTGCCGATGATGGATGTGATGACCGCCAAGGAAGCCGCAAGCCAATATTATTCGCCGATTCTGTTCCTTATTCTGGGCGGCGCGTTTCTGGCGTTGGCGATCGAGCGGGTCGGCCTCCACAGACGTCTGGCGCTAGCGATTATCGGGCTGTCGGGGAAAAGCGCGTGGGGCATATTATTCGCTTTCATGATTGCGACCGCGCTGCTCAGCATGTTGATTTCGAACACTTCCTCGACCCTGATCATGATCCCTATTGCCTTGGCGGTATTGGTCGCTGGCGGGGTTGGTGAAGGCGAAACCGAAGGCTTTGCCGGGGCTCTGGTTATGGGCGTGGCCTTTGCTGCATCCATTGGCGGCCTAGGGACCTTGGTGGGCAGTCCAACCAACGCGATTGCGGCGGGCCTGATCAACAAAACATTGGGCATGAATCTTGATTTTCTCAGCTGGCTGAAATTCGGTCTGCCGATTGTGATCATCGGTATCCCGGTTCTGGCGGGCATACTCATCGTCGTGCAGAAAGTCGGTCGCCATAGTTTTGACGGCGTAAAAGCAAAGGCCGCTATTGGTTCGCCGGGCGCATGGAGCCTGCCGGAGAAACGCCTGCTACCGGTTGTCGCAATTGTTGTGCTGGGCTGGCTGTTTCTGCCGCAGATCAAAGCCTTCTTCCCCGCCGGTGCGTTGCACGATGGCAGCGTCGCGATTGTCGGTGGTTTGTTGCTGTTCATGCTGCCCGATGGCACGGGGCGGCGCCTATTGAACTGGGACGAAGCGGACCGTGCGCCGTGGGGCGTTATCATGATGTTTGGTGGCGGACTGGCGCTTGCGGGCGGGATCATCGAATCCGGACTGGCGAGCTGGCTGGGTGGCGCGCTGGAGCCTTTGAAAGCAGTCCCTGTGTTGGTTATCGCGATTGCCTTGGTCGCGCTGGTTATCTTGGTCACAGAATTTGCATCCAATGTGGCAACCGCCAGCGGGATCATGCCGGTGGTTGCCAGTCTGATCCTCGCCACCGGTGTCGATCCGGTGCTGCTTGCCGTACCTGCGGCAATGGCGGCCAGCTGGGGGTTCATGCTGCCAAGCGGAACCGGACCCAACGCAATTGCTTGGTCGACGGGGCATATCAAGCTACCGAAAATGTTGAAATCTGGTTTCTTGCTCGATCTCGCTGGGATCCCGATCATCATTGGCTGCATTTGGATGGTTTCAGTTGTAACCAGTTAGCTTTTCGGGCATGATATTCTCCAGACTCAATCGGTGTGGAGAACTAGAATATGGCGAAGCAGAATGATCCAACGGCGGCAGTGCCAGTTACGCGCAGAATGCCGAAAGCACCGATTGACGAAATTGGTGGCCGGAAGCTGAAGCCCGCTACTTTGATGATGGGCCACGGTTATGATCCGGAGCTTTCCGAAGGGTCGCTTAAGCCGCCGATTTTCCTCACGTCGACGTTCGCGTTTGAAAATGCTGCTGCGGGGAAACGCTTCTTTGAAGGGATTACCGGCAAACGGCCGGGTGGAACCGACGGTCTGGTCTATTCGCGCTTCAACGGCCCCAATCAGGAAATTCTCGAAGACCGGCTGAGCATCTGGGACGAGGCTGAGGATGCGCTGGTCTTTTCCAGCGGCATGTCGGCGATTTCGACGGTGCTGCTCGCCAATGTCAATCAGGGCGATGTCGTGGTCCACAGCGGGCCGCTCTATGCCGCTACCGAGACATTGATCAACAAGATACTCGGCCGCTTTGGCGTCAGCTTCCTAGACTTCCCGGCGGGTGCGCGCCCGTCCGAAGTTGCCGCGTTGCTCGAAAAGGCCAAGGAGCAGGCGGCGGCCAATGGCGGAAAGGTCGCGATCATCTATCTGGAAAGTCCGGCCAATCCGACCAACGCGCTGGTTGATATCGAGGGTGTTGCCGATGCTCGCAAACAGGTCTTTGGTGAAGAAGGTGCGCCGCCCATTGCTATTGACAATACTTTCCTCGGTCCGCTCTGGCAGCAGCCGCTGAAACATGGCGCGGATATCGTCATCTACAGCCTGACCAAATATGTCGGCGGCCATAGCGATCTGGTCGCGGGCGGCGTGCTTGGCAGCAAGGCACATATGGACCCGATCCGCGCGATCCGGAACACCATTGGAACGATCTGCGATCCGAACACCGCCTGGATGCTGATGCGCAGTCTCGAGACGCTGGAACTGCGGATGACCCGTGCCGGTGAAAATGCCGAAAAAGTCTGCGCCTTTCTGCGCGATCATCCCAAGGTCGAGGGGCTGGGGTATCTCGGCTTCATCGAGGATGAGAGCCAGAAGGATATTTATGCCCGCCATTGCAGCGGCGCCGGGTCCACCTTCTCGGTCTTCATCAAGGGCGACGAGGCAGAAGCCTTCCGGTTCTTAGACGCGATGAAGATTGCCAAGCTCGCGGTCAGCCTTGGCGGTACCGAAACGCTGGCCAGCCTGCCGGCCGCGATGACCCATATTTCGGTCCCCGACGAGCGCCGCGCCGCACTCGGTATCACCGACAATCTGGTACGTATCTCTATTGGCGTGGAAGATCCGGATGATCTGATCGCCGATTTTGATCAGGCGTTGGCAGCGGTTTGATTGGGAGCTCTGTCCTAGCAGTGGAGCATCGGTATTAGCGCCAGTCGACGATTTTCCATCCGCGTGCTTCCGCCAATCGCCGCAATTTCGGGGATGGCGTGGTTGCGATGGCCTCGTCGGCCCATTCCAGCATTGCCTTGTCGCTGACATGGTCAGAATAGGCACGGACGTGGGCTTTTTCACGCTGCCATCCCTGCTGTTTGAATAGCGCCTCGATCCGTCCGATTTTTGCATCATCATAGCAATTTTCACCCAGGATCTGCGGCAGTACATGGCCTTCGCTGTCGACTGCGAGCTGTGTGCCTATTGCATGGTCGAATTGAAGACGGCGGGCGATGGCATCGGCATATAGCTCGTAGGATGCGGTCACGAGAACGAGCTTTCGTCCGTCGGCGCGATCGGCCTCAATCTGGTCAATCGCTTTCAAGTGGCGATTGGACTGCAGAACTTTCTCGGCAAACCGATCAATATGCGGTTGCAAGACCGAAAGTTTCGGCGCGCTGCCTAAGAACATCCTCTGGTTAGTAGTTTTCAATTGTCCGCGGTTGATCAGCTTGAGCCCGTACGCGATGAAGGCAAACGGCGATAGCATTAGGAAAATCAAACGCCATGGCGCCCGTGCCAGCATCATATGAAACAGAAATGGCGTATAGGTCCCGCGGACGGTAATCGTCCGGTCCATGTCGTAGAGCGATATTTTCTGCATGACGTCCCGAATTTCTGCTTTCCGGGACCCATAGCATCCTGAGTAGAAAAGGGGCAAATATATGGCCCTTTTAATCTCTTGAGCTTTGCTGGAATTTCCGTCACCTATAGAGGTGATGTCGATGCCCAGCGATTTTGTCGAAGATACAGCCGAAAACGGAGCGGTTACGCTGCGTTTTTCTGGCGATCTTTCGATTGCCTGCGTGGGCGATTTGCCAGAGCGTTTGCGGGATTATGCCGGTGAAGCGACGCGGCTGGATATATCCGATACGGGCTATGTCGATACGGTCGGCGCTTGGTTGATCCATCGGACGGCGCGGGACTGGGAAGCAGAGATTGTCGGTGCCGATGATGAAGCACAAAGGCTGATTGCAGCGGTTTCCGGGGTTGATCAACCAACGGATATCCGTCCGGAGGTAGGCCATCCTTTCAAGCGAATATTGGGCGATATTGGCGAAGCGACGACGCTTGCCTTCACCACATTGACCGGATTGGTTGGCTTTTTCGGCGCAATCGTGGCGGGCTTCGTGCGGCTGGTCCGTCACCCCAGCCAGATACGCTGGAACGCGGTGATCCAGCGCTTTGATGTTGTTGGCGTTCGTTCGCTTGGCATTATCGGGTTGATGAGCTTTCTGATTGGTCTGGTGATTGCGCAACAAGGCGCGGTGCAGCTTCGTCAATTTGGCGCGGAAGTGTTTACCGTCAATCTGGTCGGGCGTCTGACATTGCGCGAATTGGGCGTATTGATGACCGCGATCATGGTAGCGGGGCGGTCGGGTTCAGCCTTTGCCGCGCAGCTGGGCACGATGAAACTGACCGAAGAAATTGATGCCATGCGCACCATCGGGGTGTCGCCGGTGGAGGCCCTGGTTCTGCCGCGTTTCATCGCCGCTGTGTTCATGCTGCCCTTGCTGGGCTTCTATGCCTCGGTCGTCGCAATCATTGGTGGAGGACTGCTGAGCTGGGTTGAGTTGGATATTCCGCCTGCAACCTTTTTTGCCCGTATCCGGGAGGTCGTGCCGCTGACGGATGTCTATGTCGGTCTTGTGAAAGCACCGGTGTTCGGAGCGATCATTGCCGTGACCGGTTGTTATCAGGGGATGCAGGTCAAGGGCAATGCCGAGGATGTCGGCAAGCGGACAACGGCCGCGGTGGTTCAGGCAATTTTTCTGGTCATTGTTCTCGATGCCTTTTTTGCGGTCTTCTTTACCTGGATCGGATGGGACTGATGCTCGAACCCAAGACCCTAGCCTATGATCCCGATTATGAAGGCCCGATTGTGAGCGTCCAAGGCCTGCGCAATGCTTTTGGCGAGCAGGTGGTGCACGACGGTCTGGATCTCGATGTGCATCGTGGTGAAATTATTGGCGTCGTCGGCGGTTCTGGTACCGGTAAGTCGGTATTGATGCGCTCGATCATCGGACTACAGACACCCGAAGAGGGCGAAGTCAAAGTGTTCGGTGAACAGATATTGGGAAAATCCGATGCCGAGACGATTGAAATCCGAAAGCGCTGGGGCGTGTTGTTCCAAGGCGGCGCGCTATTCTCAACGCTGACGGTCGCGGAAAATGTGATGGTGCCGATCCGCGAATTCTATCCGGAAATGGACCGTAATTTCCGGCGCGAGGTCGCCAAATATAAAGTCTGTCTTTCCGGACTGCCGCCGGATGCCGCTCCCAAATATCCATCCGAACTATCCGGCGGGATGCGCAAACGCGCTGGCATAGCGCGGGCGCTCGCGTTGGACCCAGAATTGTTGTTTCTGGATGAACCGACGGCGGGACTGGATCCGATTGGCGCTGCGGCATTCGATAATCTGATCAAGGAACTGCAGCAGACACTGGGGCTGACGGTATTTCTAATCACCCATGATCTTGATACGCTTCATGCCATATGTGACCGGGTGGCGGTGCTCGCCGACCAGCGTGTCATTGCCGTTGGCACAATCGACGAACTGCTTGCGCTCGACCATCCGTGGATACAGGAATATTTTAACGGGCCGCGCGGCCGAATGGCCTCTGCGGGAAAGAAGGCGTCGGCATGAGAATAGTGAACCCGATCAGAGAATTGTTGCGGCTGGCTGCAGCGCTCGGCATAGAGGTGAAATAGATGGAAACGCGCTCCAATCATATTCTTGTCGGTGTTGTCACTTTGGCAATGCTGGCCTTGGTGGCTGCCTTTCTCGTATGGATTGTTCGCTTTGGCGACGGTGCAACGAAAGAATATGATATTTTCTTTGCGCAGTCGGTCGGCGGACTGGCTTCTGGAACCGGGGTGACCTTTGCCGGTGTGCCGTCCGGACAGGTGACCAAGGTCGAGCTTTGGAAAAAAGACCCAAATTTTGTTCGCGTCCGTATTGCGGTGAGCGAAGACACGCCGATCTTGGAGGGTACGACCGCGACGATCCAGAGTGTCAGCTTTACCGCCCCGCCGAATATTCAATTGGATGGCGCCAAAAAAGACGCGCCACCAATCACCGATCGCGGCCCCGAAGGCGTGCCGGTGATTCCAACCAAACCGGGTGCGCTTGGGGAATTGCTCAACAGCGCGCCACTGGTCGTAGAGCGGCTGGCAACGCTTACCGACCGGCTGACTTTGCTACTATCGGATGAAAATCAGAAATCCATCACCGGTATCTTGCGCAACACGGATAAGCTGACGGACAGTCTGGCGGATCAGGCACCGAATATGCGGCTGCTGATGGAAGAATCGCAGATCGCCATTCGTAACGCTGGTCAAACGGCGGAAAAGCTCTCCCTATTGGCGGACAATGCCAATGGGTTTCTGTCTAGCAATGGTGAACCGGTGGCGAAAAACCTTGCCAATACGCTGGATGCTGCGGACAAAAGCCTCCGCGCGCTGGAAGGTGTTTTGAAAAATGCACAACCCGCCGCTGCGCGCTTCTCCAGCAAGACATTGCCGGAAGTTGATCAATTGGTGGAAGATATGCAAGCCCTGACCAAATCAATGACGGCCGTGACCGAGCGACTGGATCAGGGCGGGGCCGGTTCATTATTGTCGGCGCCAGCGCTGCCGGATTATGAGCCAGGGCAATGAAAGGGTAGATAGGATGCGCGAATTTCAACCGTTGAAATCTGTCGGCCTGTTGGCGGCGA
The DNA here is from genome assembly GCF_039939955.1 of Parasphingorhabdus sp. Lineage (GTDB taxonomy): Bacteria > Pseudomonadota > Alphaproteobacteria > Sphingomonadales > Sphingomonadaceae > Parasphingorhabdus. The sequence goes on from NZ_JBDVHS010000005.1 coordinate 292,821, forward strand.
TCCTCATGCTGAGCGCCTGTGTTAGCTTTGGCGCTTCCGATCCACCGCCATCGCTATTGTCGCTGTCGCCGGATCAGAAATTGTCGGCTGGCGCGACGCAGAGCGGACTGCAAAACGGTTCGCTTGTGGTGGCGCTGCCTGCCGCGCCGCAGAAGCTGAATACTATTCGGGTGCCGGTGCAAACCACCAGCACGGGCATTGCCTATTTGAAAGACGCCATTTGGGTCGACAAGCCGGCGCGCCTGTTTCGGGACCTTGTCAGCGAAACCATCGCGGCCCAAAATAACCGGTTGGTGCTTACGGCAACCGAAGCGGGTGGCAATGCGCAGACCTATATTACCGGCGAACTGATCAACTTTGGTCTTGATGGCCCCAGCCTGACAGTCACGGTTACTTATGACGCGGTCAAAATGACCGTCGATCAACCGGTTGAGAAAAAACGTTTCGAAGCCAGTGAAGCTGTTTTCGCTGCTGAACCGCTGGCCGTTGGTGAAGGTCTGAACAAGGCGGCCAATAGAGTAGCGGCCGAAGTGGCTGAATGGGTCGGCTAGGGCCGTCCTAGCGCCTATCATTCCCCGCCATAGCTAAAGCCCTCGGGTTGTGGCCAATCAATCGCGGTCGCCGCCATCACCTGGAACAGCCGTCCCATTTCATCCACATGGGTCAGCCGTTGATGGGCAGCGACGATTGCGTCCGCTTCTTTCGGACTCGCGACCATTAGCGATTCGGCGCGTTGATCAATCCCCAGCGACTTCAGCCATTGTCCCTGTTCCGCTGGCCCGTGGATCGCGAGCAAGCGCGTTCGCGCGATATTTGCAAGCGTATGAAAATCGACATGGGCGGTTAGATCGCAGGTTCCGGGGCTATCAAACGGGCTGATCGGCATATGATCCTTCACCGCCTGCAAGGTGCTGCCAGTGCCCGGCCTGCTATAGCCATAGTCGATAATCAGCAGACTGCCGCCCTGCTTGGCTATGCGATTGGCTATGTTGCCGGTTATCTCCACACTGACGGGCGAGCGTTCCAATATCGTATCTTCGGGAAATCCACTGGTGCTGCTGCCAATCCGGTCTTCTGTTGTTTCCTCGCTGGGTATCACCACAAATTTGCTGCGGTCGCGCATCACCATATGCCGTCGCCACCCGCTGGCGGTTGAGACGAATTGTTCAATGGGCAGGGCGTCGAAAAATTCGTTGGCGACGATGAGCAAGGGACCGTTTTCGGGAAGGCTGGCAATATCCTCATGCCATATGGCATCGGGATGCAAATCGGCCTGTCGGGCTTTTAGCACCGGGCTGGTCTCGACAAAATGGATCGTCGGGTGGCAACCAAATTTGGCCATCGATCGCAGCGCATCACTGGCCAAAGTACCGCGCCCCGGCCCCAGTTCGACATAATGGCAATGGTCGGGGGAGCCTTTGCGAAGCCAAAGGTCTGCCAGCCAGATACCGATGATTTCGCCAAACATCTGGCTGATTTCCGGAGCGGTGACAAAATCCCCCTCTTCGCCGAGCGGGTCTTTGCTGGCGTAATAAACGCCATTGGCGATAGCCATATAGTCACCCAGCGAAATCGGGCCCTCGCGGTCGATTTTGTCCGCGATTATATGGGCTGCGCTGGGTGGGTCCGTTTGAACGCCGTTAGGCAACGCTTTTATACCCTGCCACTGGTTCGATGCGTTCGCGCCGGCCTTTCGCGGTGAAGACAAGCCATGCACCGAGCAATATCATGGGGGCGGTTAGCCATTGGCCCATGCTGAATCCGGTCTGTTCGACCAACCAGGTCAGCTGTGTGTCGGGTTGGCGGAAAAACTCGACGGTAAAGCGGCTGAAGCCGTATACCAGCAGTCCGGTACCGACAAGCTTGCCGGGTTGATAGCGGGCCTCGGTTTTCCAGAAGAGCAGCGAGAGAATGATGAAATAGACTATGCCTTCTAGCCCTGCTTCATAAAGCTGGCTGGGGTGGCGCGCCACTTCACCACCCATGGGGAAGATGATAGCCCAAGGGGCGTCGGTTGCGCGGCCCCAAAGCTCGCCGTTGACGAAATTTGCGAGACGGCCGAAGAATAGGCCGAAAGGAACGACGCAAGCGACATAGTCGCACATCCGCAGAAAATTGAGTTTCTCCCGCCGGGATATCCACCATAAGGCTAGTACCACCCCGATGGTGCCACCGTGGAGTGACATGCCGCCGTTCCAGACTTGCAATATCTTCAACGGTTCTAGCAAGATTTCGGGATTGTAGAAAAACACATAGCCCAATCGTCCGCCGGCGATGATTCCGAGCGTCGCCCAGAAGATCATGTCATCGGCATGGCGCCGGGCCATTGGCGAACCGGGTTGATCGACCAATTTCGTCAGATACCAATAGCCAATGAGAATGCCGGCCAGATAGGCCAGCGAGTACCATTTTAGCTGGAAAAAGCCGAGGTCGAGCGCATTGGGAGAGAGGCCAAGCTCTTCAAACCGCGTAAACTGTGCCGCATTGGCCAATATAATATCAATCAACTCTTTTCCCCACGTGGTTTCCTGTCCATATAAAGGGAAATTCCCCTATACCAAGAGGGAACAACGGGAGACTAGAATAATGGCGACATCTGAACTGGATGCGGTAATCGATAAAACGCTAGCAGCGCTGACGCAGCCGGGTCAGCTGCTGGAGCTGGATACAGTCAATAAATATGGCACTGATCTGCCGATTTTTAAGAATGCGCCGCAGAATGTGTCGGACTATCTGGCCTATTTCTGCAACGAGCATAAGGATAAAGAATTTCTGATTGATGGCGATATTCGCCTGACCTTTGGCGAAACCTATGCCGCGGCACGTGTTTTGGCCGGCGGACTGGTGGAAGGCCATGGCATTCAGAAAGGCGACCGGATTGGCATTGCCGCACGCAATTCGGCCAATTGGGTCATTCTCGACATGGCGATCACCATGGCCGGCGGTGTCTCAACCAAGCTGAACGGCTGGTGGCAGGGCGATGAGCTTGTTGATGGCATTGAAGATGTTAGCTGCCGGATGGTTGTCGCGGACGTACAGCGGGCCAAGCGGATCACTGACACCGGCCGCAATCATGGCGCAGAAATCTTGATCTTCGACCATGACGTGGGCCCGATGGAAGGTTTGAAAGCATTGATGGCGAAGGGCGGTGGCGCGGAAACGCCGCTGCCACAAATGATGCCGGACGATAATGCGACCATCCTGTTTACCTCGGGATCCACGGGCAAGTCCAAAGGGGCCTATGCCGAACATCGGTCCGTTGTTCAGGGAGCGATGAGCTTTGTTGGCACGGTGATGGTGCTGGTCCATATCATGACCGAAGCCGGAACCATGCCGGACAGCCAGCCGACCGCTATGGTCTGTGTGCCGCTATTCCATGTCACCGCGTCCGTGCCTTTGGTGTTGGTGAGCTACGCCATCGGCCGCAAGCTGGTATTCCTCAACAAATGGGATGCCGAGCAGGCGATGCAGTTGATCGAGAAGGAGCGCGTGACCTATTTCGTAGGCGTGCCGCTGATGAGCATGGAGATATATTCCCATCCTGATTTCGATAAATATGATCTGAGCAGCTGTGTCACTATGGCCGCTGGCGGCGCGCCGCGTCCGGTGGAACATGTCAAACGGATCAAAGAGAAAATGGGCGATGGCTATCCGGTCATTGGCTATGGCTTGACCGAAACCAATGGCGTCGGTTGCTCTAATCAGAATGAAAATTATCTCGCCAAACCGGACAGCACCGGCCGGGCGACGCCGCCGATCGTCGATGTTGCGATTCTCGATGATGACGGCAATAAAATGCCGCAGGGCGAACGCGGCGAGGTTTGCATCCGCACCGCTGCCAATTTCAGTGGTTATTGGGGCAATGATGAAGCAACCAAGGAAGCGTTCACCGATGACGGATATTTCCGTTCTGGAGATATCGGCTATCTGGATCCCGAGGGCTATCTCTACATTGTCGATCGCAAGAAAGAGATCATCATCCGCGGGGGCGAAAATATCAGCTGTCAAGAAGTGGAAGCTGCGGTTTACGCCAATCGGGCCGTTGCCGAGGCCTGTATTTTCGGCGTTCCTGATGAACGGTTCGGGGAAGTGCCTGCGCTGGTCTATCACGTCAAAGACGGCCAAAGCCTGACCGACGAGCAACTGCTCGCATCGCTCAAAGACATGCTCGCGCCGTTCAAAATGCCGGTGCATATCTGGCAATATGATGAACCGCTGCCGAAGCTGGGCACTGCAAAAATTGCAAAAATCGTGCTCGCGAAAAAGCATCGCGACGAGCTGGCCGCAATCGGATGAATGTACGGGCCAATATTCCGGCCGCGCCGGCTGATCCGGGCAAACGGATCGTCCGGCAGCGGGAGATTATTGATCGCCGGGAGCTGGCCGAAAAAATCGAGGAAATCATTGCCGAACATGGCATGACCAAGGGGCGGGCAAATATTTTGCCTCTCCTGCAAGATGCGCTGGCCGATGGTCGCGCGGAAATCAGCAAGCGATTGCTGGCAAAACCATCAGCCGGTCATGAAATGGCCGCTGCGCAATCGTTTCTGGTCGATCAGCTGGTACGCCTGATCCATGATATTGCCGTGCACCACCAATATCCGGTCAGCAATCCATCGTCGGGCGAGCGTATCGCGGTCATGGCGGTTGGTGGCTATGGTCGGGGCGAAATGGCCCCGCATAGCGATGTCGATATTGCTTTTCTGACGCCGCACAAGGCCACGAGTTGGACCGAACAGGCGGTAGAAGCGATGCTCTACTGGCTCTGGGATTTGGGTCTCAAGGTCGGGCAAAGCAGCCGTTCGATCGACGAGATGGTGCGCATGGCCAAGGAAGATCTGTCTATCCGCACTGCGTTGCTCGAAGGTCGCTATATCTGGGGCGATACCGGGGTTTATGAAGAAGCAAAGCACCGCTTTTTCAATGAAGTCGTTGCCGGAACCGACAGTACCTTCGTCTCGGAGAAGCTGGCGGAACGGGATGCGCGGCACAAGAAAATGGGCGACAGCCGCTATGTCGTTGAACCCAATGTCAAAGAAGGCAAAGGGGGCATGCGCGACCTGCAAACGCTCTATTGGATCGGCAAATATGTCCACCGGGTGGCATCGGCCAAGGAACTTGTCGAAGTCGGCTTGCTTACGGCTGATGAATTTAAGCGTTTTCGCAAGGCTGCCAATTTTCTCTGGGCTGTCCGGTGCCACATGCATGATATGACCGGCCGCGCGGAAGACCGGCTTACCTTCGACTTGCAGACCGAAGTGGCCCAGCGGATGAACTTTGCCGACCGCCCCGGGAAATCAGCGGTCGAGCGGTTCATGCAATATTATTTCCTGAACGCAAAAGTGGTTGGCAATCTGACCGGTGTGTTCCTTGCCCATCTCGATGAGACGCATAACGCCGGGGTGCGCCGATTTTTGCCGTCGCTGACTCGCAAGCCGAAGAAACTGAAGGGCTTTGTCCTTGATCGCGGTCGACTTGCCTTGCCAGATGAAAATTTCTTCGAGGAAGACCCTGTCCGGTTGATCGAGATTTTCTGGTTGGCGGACAAGCACGGGCTCGAAGTGCATCCATTGGCGATGCGGTCAGCGCGGCGCGATGCCAAGCTGATCGATAATAAGATTCGCAATGATCGGCGGGCCAACAAGCTGTTTCTTGATGTGCTCTGCTCTCCGCGTGACCCCGAACTGGTGCTGCGCTGGATGAATGAGGCAGCTATTTTTGGTCGCTTCATCCCCGATTTTGGCCGTGTTGTGGCACAGATGCAGTTTGACATGTATCATCACTATACGGTCGACGAACATAGTATCCGCGCGATAGGCCTGCTCGCCCGAATTGGCAGTGGCAAATTGATTGAGGATCACCCCAACAGCACCGCGACGATGGAAAAACTGCAGAACCGCCGGGTGCTATTTGTCGCCACGCTGTTGCATGATATTGCCAAGGGACGCGGTGGTGACCACAGCGTGTTGGGCGCGGAGGTGGCGCTGGAGCTTTGCCCGCGACTAGGCTTGAAGCCCCATGAAACCGAGCTGGTTGCGTGGCTTGTCCGCAATCATCTGATGATGTCCGCGGTGGCCTTCAAGCGGGACCTTTCCGATTTCAAGACCATTCAAGATTTCGCCAGTCAGGTGAAAAGTGTCGAGCGTCTTCGTCAGCTTACTGTTCTCACCGTCGTTGACATTCGTGCGGTTGGACCCGGCGTATGGAATAGTTGGAAGCGGCAGTTGCTGACCGACTTGTTTGAAGCCACGCAGGAAGTGTTGTTGCTTGGCCACAAACAGCGTGGCCGTAAAGAACGGATTGCCGAGAAAAAAGCGGTTCTGGCCGAGACGCTTGATCTGCCCGAGGATGAATTCAAGACGTTGGCAAGCCGGTTTACCGATCCCTATTGGATTGCCGAGCCCGACGATATCATCGCCCAAAATGCCCGTCTGGTGTTGGACGCCGGGGATACGGACCTGTCGATTTTTGCCGATATCTATCCCGAACGCGGGGCCACGCTGATCACCGTCTATGCGGCGGACCATCCAGGCCTATTCTACCGGATCGCAGGGGGCATTCATGTCTCTGGCGGCAATATTATCGATGCGCGCATCCACACCACGCGTGATGGGATGGCGCTGGATAATTTCCTGGTCCAAGATCCGCATGGCAAACCTTTTACCGAAGAAGATCAATTGGAGCGGCTGAAACAGGCGGTCGAGGATGCGTTGGCCAATCGGGCCAAGCTCTCCAAGAAACTGGACGCCAGACCTTTGACCCATTCGCGGGCCGATGCCTTTGCAATCACGCCTTTTGCCCTGATCGATAATGAAGCGTCCAACCGGTTCACGGTGGTGGAAGTCAACGCGCAAGATCGGCCGGCCTTGCTCAACGAACTGGCCTATGCCCTGTTTGAATCGAAAGTGACGGTGCATAGCGCCCATATCGCGACCTATGGCGAGCGCGCGGTGGATACTTTCTATATCACCGATTTATTGGGCGGTAAGATTACCAGCAAACAGCGGCTGAACGGGCTTCAAAAGCGCCTGACCAACGCCGCCGGTGGCAAAGCCACGAAAAAAGCAGCCTAGCTGAGCTTGTCTTTCAGGGCCGCCAGAGCGCCAAAGGGGCCGGCTTCTTCTTCAGACTTCAACCCTTTTGCCTTGGCCGCGGCATCCGCATTGGGGCCGCGCGGATAGGGATCGAGCGACAGATATAGCGTCTGCGCAATGGCTTCCCCGAGATCGATCTGTCCCTGCTCATATTCAATGAGATCGCAATCTTCCTCGCTTAGTTCCACTTCTTCCTCGACCTCGCTTTGATCGACTTTGGGAACGAACAGAATATCGAATGCCTCTTTGACCTGAACCGGCATCGGCTCTTCCGTAATCACGCAGCTCTGCTGCAGACCGGATTCGATTTGTCCGGCAAAGGCAATCCCGCGCTCTCCGCCGGTCAGTTTATAGCTGGCCGTCAAGCTTGAGATGCTTGGCAAATCAAACCGCAGCGCAAGCGCTTCCCGCTCTTTTTCACTGGCAATGAGCGTGCCCGTTTTCGGTTTCGCACCTATATCACTCAGTTTGACGATATGAGAAAATTCTGGCGCTTCCATTATAGGCCCGATCCACTGTCAGGGATATTGCCAGCAACAATATCGCGGCTATCGCATTGCAGCAGCGCGGCATGATAAGCGGACAGCCGTTCGCTAAGATAGGCCAACGCTGAGACATCCGGTTTTTCGCCGCGAAAAACATTGCGCAAAATGGCGTCTTGCAGATCGGCACCATTTTCCAGCGCTTCGCGATAGGCGCCTACACGACCGCCCAAAGCACCCATCATGCGGCCGACTTGCTTGCCAACCACCATGTCGCCGACGCCGATCTGGCGCAATTGTCCATCCATGTCGGTGATGAAAATTTCGGTTAGCCAAGCGATCTCCTGATCCCAGTCTCTGCCTTTTTCTATCCGGATCATCACCAGAGAGAATATCGCAGCAATCATATCGAAACGGCCGTCCAGACTGTCGGGCACCTGACCTTGCTCATACCAGGTGATTTGCCGCCCTTCGCGCACAATGGCTTCGTATAATGGACGCATGCCGGCGTTGGATTCGTCCTTGGAAAATATTTTGCTCAAAAATGACATTGTTGGTTCCGCTGGTTGGATCGCATGTTTATGAACGATCAGGCCGGTTGTTAAGTCTAGATACAGGGCATATTGATATTTATTGCGCGAGATGCAATGGGCGATGACTAGTCAGGTACCGGAATGGTGTTGGCTGTATAGTGGAGAATGGTTTTGATGGTCGGCAATTTCAAAAAACATGGCTTGTGGCTCGGGCTTGTGGCTGGCGCCATGACGATGACAGGATGTACTCAGGTGCGCGGTCATCAGGGCTATATTGCCGATGAAGTGCTAATGTCCGCCGTTCAGGCTGGCGTTGATAACCGTCAATCGGTTGAGGCATCGCTGGGTCGTCCAACCTTCACCGGACAATTTGACGAAAATACCTGGTATTATTTGTCACGTAATACGCGCCAATATGGCTTCAGCACGCCGCGCCCCCGCGATCAGCAGGTCATGCGGGTGCAATTTGATGCCGCAGGCAATGTGATAGCCGTCGATCGCACCGGACTGGAACTGGTCGCCAATATCAGCCCAGAAGGCGACAAAACACCAACGCTGGGCCGTGAGCGGTCCTTTTTCGAAGAACTATTCGGCAATATCGGCGCAGTTGGTGCTCCCGGTGCGCAAGGCGGAAGCAACGATCCTACCCGGCCTTAAGTCTCCGAATAAGCCGTTCGCGGCTGCCTGATTTACTGAAGCAATCTATTTAGCGATGCCGCTGGCCGCCAATACTGCCAGTGTCACCAATTCCGATGCTGTGGATGCCATGGTTGCAATCTGCACGGATTTTTCCAATCCGACCAGCATCGGTCCGATAACCGAATCGCCGCCCAGTTCGCGGAGCAATTTTGCGGATAGATTGGCCGATTGCAGGCCGGGCATGACCAGCACATTGGCGGGTTGAGACAGCCGGTTGAACGGATAATTTGCCATCAGCTTGGGATTGAGCGCGACGTCGGGTGCCATTTCGCCTTCATATTCGAAACTGACGCGTCGCTCATCAAGCAGTGCCACAGCATCGCGGATGCTTTCCAGCCAGCGACCCGCTGGATTGCCAAAGGTTGAATAGCTGAGGAACGCGACGCGCGGTTCATGTCCCATTTGTCGTGCTACGGCAGCCGTCTGTTCAGCGATGTCGGCCAGTTCATGGGCGGATGGCCGCTCGTTGACGGTCGTATCGGCCATGAAAACCGTATGATGCTGACCAACCATGACATGAATGCCAAAGGCGGTGCGGCCAGGTTCGACATCGATGACCTTGGCGACATCACGGAAGGTTTGCGAATAGGGGCGGGTAACGCCGGTGATCATCGCATCGCCTTGGTCCATCGCAAGCAAAGCGGAACCAAAGATATTACGGTCCTGATTGACCATGCGCTTGATATCGCGCTCCATATAGCCGCGACGATGAAGCCGGTCGTATAGCATGCTCACCATATTGGGGACGAGCGGGCTGTTGCGGCTGTTATATACTTCAAAACTGTCGGGATCGCTGACGCCCAGTTCCTGTAGCTTTTCGCGGACGCGTTCATCGCGACCGACCAGAACCGGCGTACCATAGCCACCATCTTGAAACTGGATAGCGGCGCGCAGCACAACATCTTCTTCTGCTTCGGCAAAAATGACCCGTTTTGGTGATTGACGGCTAACCTCATAAGCTCGCGTCAGGACCGATGTGGTCGGATTGAGACGCGCCTTCAGATCCTGGCGATAGCCATCCAGATCCTCGATGGGTTTCTGGGCCACGCCGCTATCCATCGCCGCCTTCGCGACAGCGGCGGATACCACGTCCATGAGACGCGGATCAAAGGGAGCAGGGATGATATAATCGACGCCAAAGGTCGGGGCCTGTCCGCCATAAGCAGCGGCAACTTCTTCCGGAACCTGTTCGCGCGCGAGCTCGGCAATGGCATGGGCCGCTGCGACTTTCATTTCCTCGTTAATGCGGGTTGCCCGGACATCCAGCGCACCACGGAAGATGAAGGGAAAGCCGAGAACGTTATTGACCTGATTGGGATAGTCGGAGCGGCCCGTCGCCACAATCGCGTCTGGCCGTGCGGCCTTGGCATCGGGCGGCGTGATTTCCGGGTCGGGGTTGGCCATTGCAAAGATGATCGGTTTGTCGGCCATATCCATGACCATCTCGGGCTTCAGCGCGCCCGCAGCAGACAGGCCAAGAAACACATCAGCGCCTTTGAGCGCTTCGTTCAAATCGCGGGCATCTGTATCGATGGCATGGGCGGATTTCCACTGATCGACGCCGTCGCGGCCGCGGTAAATCACGCCCTTGCGGTCACACATGGTCAGATTGTCATGCGGAACGCCGAGGCTTTTGACGAGAGAAGCACAGGCAATAGCCGCAGCACCGGCGCCGTTGACGACAACCTTGATATCTTCAATCTTGCGGTTGGTTAGCAAGCAGGCGTTGATGATGCCGGCAGCGGCGATAATCGCAGTGCCATGCTGGTCATCGTGGAAAACGGGAATGTTCATCCGGTCGCGCAAGGTTTGTTCAATGATGAAGCAAGCCGGTGCTGCGATATCTTCCAAATTGATCCCGCCAAAGCTGGGTTCCATGATTTGGACGGCGTTGATAAAGGCATCTGTGTCTTCGGTATCAAGCTCTATATCAATTCCGTCGACATCGGCGAACCGTTTGAACAGGACGGCCTTTCCTTCCATTACCGGCTTCGACGCAAGCGCACCGAGATTGCCAAGGCCAAGAATCGCAGAACCGTTGGAGATGACGGCCACGAGATTGCTCTTTGCGGTATAATCATAGGCTTTCGCAGGGTCATCAGCGATAGCGCGGACCGGGACGGCGACGCCGGGCGAATAAGCGAGGCTGAGATCGCGTTGGGTCGCCATCGGCTTAGAGGCGACAATTTCGATTTTCCCCGGGCGACCATGAGAGTGGAAAAGCAGGGCTTCACGTTCAGAAAATTCTACATTGCTCTCATTCTTGTCGGCCAAAACTTATCTCCGTATATTGTGGGCAGGCTAGACTGCGCCGCCCGGTTCAACGCCTAGCCGCTTTGCTGCAGGGCCGCAATATCAACTAAATTTCGATAGGATGTCATCGCCACTCTTTTATGTCTCGTCGCAGTCGGCTATCGCCAGACCATGGCAACCCGGACTCAGGACAAAGTGAAGAAAAAGGCAAAAGCCGCTGCGCCGAAACCGGTCAAGGTTACGCCGATGATGGAGCAATATTTCGCGCTGAAGGAAAAAGCAGACGATTGCCTGCTTTTCTATCGCATGGGGGATTTCTTCGAGCTGTTCTACGACGATGCCAAACAGGCTTCGGCGGCCCTGGATATCGCTCTAACGTCGCGTGGAAAAAATGCCGGTGACTCGATCCCGATGTGCGGCGTGCCGGTCCATGCCGCAGAAAGCTATTTGGCAAAATTGATCCGGGCCGGTTTTAAGGTCGCGATTGCGGAACAGGTGGAAACGCCGGCAGAGGCAAAGGCGCGCGGTGGCTACAAGGCCTTGGTTGCGCGGGACATCGTCCGCTATGTCACTGCGGGGACGTTGACCGAAGATACTTTGCTCGATGCGCGCAGTGACAATATGTTGGTCGCGCTGGCGCAGGTTCAGGGCGAGATCGGACTGGCGGCGGTTGATATTTCGACCGGCAATTTTGAACTGGCGACGATTTCTGACGATGCTCTGGATGCGGAGCTGGCCCGGCTGGCACCTTCGGAAATCATCTGCCCGCCCGCCCTCATGCCCCGGCTGGTATCAGCGACGGCTTGGGACAAAGGCCATTTTGAGAGCGTGGGCGCGGAAAAGCGCCTGCAGGAGCATTTCGGGGTCGCGACGCTGGACGGCATGGGCGAATTTTCGCGGGTCGAACTGGCAACGGCAAGCGGCTTGGTTGCCTATGTCAATCATGCCTCCCAAGGCAATACGCCCTATTTGCATCCACCCAAAAGGCGAGAAACGCGGGAGTTTCTCTCAATCGACGGTCCGACCCGCGCGAGTTTGGAGATTGACCGCACATTGGCTGGTGCGCGGGAAGGTAGCCTGCTGCACGCAATCGACCGGACGGTTACACCGGCGGGGGCCCGTTTGCTGGCGCGCGATCTATCGGCGCCCTTGTTTGAGGAACAGAAAATCAACCAGCGACTGGGTCTGGTGCAATGGTTTCATGACGGTTCCGCAGTGCGCGATGATGTCCGCACCGAACTCCGCGCGTTACCCGATATTGGTCGGGCGCTGGGCCGGGTCTCGGCGGGTCGAGGCAGTCCGCGGGACCTTGGGCAGATTCGCGATGGTTTAAGCGGTGCCCGTATCCTGCGCGAACGCTTGGCTTTGGCGGCGGGCCTGCCGGAGCTATTGAACAATATCTTGCCCGCGCTAGACGGGCATGCGGCGCTGGTAGATCTGTTGGATAGGGCGCTTGTTGAAGCCCCGCCGACCGAGATGGTCAATGGTGGCTATATTGCAGCGGGTTTTGATTCGGCGCTGGACGAATTGCGGAGCGCTGGCTCTGACGGTCGCAAGGCCATTACGACGCTGGAAGCGCGCTATCGTGAGTCCACCGGCATCAACAGTCTGAAGATCAAGCACAATGCGGTGCTGGGCTATTTTATTGAAGTACCGGCGCGTCATGGCGATAGCTTGATGGCGGAGGATTCCGGTTTTACCCATCGGCAAACGCTTGCTGGCGTCGTTCGGTTCAATTCAACCGACCTGCATGAAGAGGCTGTGCGCGTGTCACAGGCCGGGGCGCATGCTTTGGCGGCCGAAGCAGCGCATTTTGAAGAGCTGGTCGACAAGCTTCTGGCCCGCAAGCAAGAGATTGGCGAAAGCGCCGATGCGCTAGCCCGGATCGACGTTGCTGCGGCCCTCGCCGAACGTGCCGCCGAAGGCCAATGGTGCCGCCCCGAATTTGTCGGTGGCAATGTCCTGGATATTCAAGCCGGCCGTCACCCTGTGGTCGAAGCCGCTTTGTCGGCCAAAGGCGACCCCTTTGTCGCTAATGATTGCAGCCTGGCGCAGGATGAGCGCTTGTGGCTGGTATCGGGCCCCAACATGGGTGGTAAATCAACTTTCTTGCGGCAAAATGCGTTGATCGTCATTCTGGCTCAAGCCGGAGGCTTCGTACCGGCGTCTTCCGCACGGCTCAGTCTGGTGGACCGTCTGTTCAGCCGCGTTGGCGCTTCGGACAATCTGGCTCAGGGGCGTTCGACCTTCATGGTCGAGATGGTGGAAACGGCCACGATCCTATCGCAGGCGACCGAGAAGAGCTTTGTCATTCTTGACGAAGTAGGCAGGGGTACATCCACCTATGACGGGCTTGCGCTTGCGTGGGCGGTGGTGGAAGCGGTGCACGAAACCAATTGCTGTCGTTGCCTGTTCGCGACCCATTATCATGAACTGACGAGGCTGGCTGACCGTCTGGATGCGCTGTCCCTGCACCATGTTCGTGCACGCGAATGGAAAGGCGATCTGGTCCTGCTTCACGAGCTGGCCAAAGGTCCGGCAGACCGCAGCTATGGCTTAGCAGTGGCGAAACTGGCGGGTATTCCAAAGCCGGTGTTGAACCGCGCCAAAGCGGTGCTCGACAAGCTGGAAGCCGGCAAAGCGGAAACTGGCGGACTGGCGGCTGGACTGGGTGATCTCCCGCTTTTTGCGGCAAGCCTTGCAGAAGTCGAAGAAAAATCCGATAGCTTGCGCGTGGCCTTGGGTGCGATTGATGTAGACGCCCTATCCCCGCGAGAGGCATTGGATCAACTATATGCGCTGAAGACGCAACTTGAACAGGAATGAAGATATGAAAAAGTGGATATTGATTTTGCTGGCCGTGGTTGTCGTTGGCGGCGGTTCCTTTGTTTATTATGCGCGAAACGCCAATGCGGAACCACTGGTTGTCGGTGCCACCGCACCAGATTTCACGACAACCGGTGCGCTGGCTGGTGAGGAATTTGAATTTTCTTTGGCCGACAAGCTGAAAGACGGTCCGGTCGTGCTCTTTTTCTTTCCCAAAGTATTTACCGAGGGCTGCACAATCGAAGCGAATATGTTCGCCGAAGCCACCGCTGACTTCAACGCTGCGGGTGCGACGGTGATCGGCATGTCGGGCGATGATATCGAAGGGTTGAAGAAATTCTCCGTCTCCGAATGCCGCGACAAATTCGCCGTTGCTCAGGCCGATGGAAAAATTATCAAGGACTATCAGGTGCGTATGGCACCCGGTCTCACGATGACCAACCGCACCAGCTATGTGATCGATCAGGACGGTAAAATCGTGTTTGTTCACAGCGCGATGAAACCGCACGGCCATGTGTCGGGCTCTTTGGCAACCGTGCAAGCGCTGTCGAAAAGCTGATTAAATAGTTGCATTTGCCCAAAGGCTAGACTGAAAGACGCTCATGACCGATCACGCACCCGATCCAGCCATGCTTGCTAAGGCGGAAACGCTAACCGACGCGCTGCCTTATATGCAGCGCTATGCGGGAGCGACCTTTGTCGTCAAATATGGCGGTCACGCTATGGGCGATGCCACGTTGGCAAAGAATTTTGCGCAGGATATCGTGCTGTTGAAGGCGGTCGGGATCAATCCGGTTGTTGTCCATGGTGGCGGACCACAAATCGGCGCTATGCTTGAGCGGGTTGGCGTGGAAAGCGAATTTGTCGATGGCTTGCGGGTTACGACCAAGGAAACCGCAGAAATCGCGGAAATGGTCTTGTCCGGCGCGATCAACAAGGAACTGGTCAGCTGGATTGGTCAGGCTGGTGGCAGCGCGATCGGTATATCCGGCAAGGATGGCGGATTTGTCAAAGCGACGAAATTGCGGCGGACCGAACGCGATCCGGATAGCAATATCGAACGGATCATTGATCTTGGCTATGTTGGAGAGCCGAAGAAAGTGGATCGCGGCGTGGTCGACAAGATTTCGGCTGCCGGGATGATTCCGGTCATCGCCCCCATTGGTGTGGGCGAAGATGGCGCAACCTATAATATCAATGCCGATACAATGGCGGGCGCGGTGGCGTCGGCTTTGCGCGCATCGCGTCTTTTCCTGCTGACCGACGTGCCGGGTGTGCTCGACAAGAATGGGGAATTGCTGACCGATCTTGATCCTGTAAAAATTCAGGATCTGGTGGATGAAGGCACGATTTCTGGCGGGATGATTCCAAAGCTGGAAACCTGCGTGAAGGCGGTGGAGGAAGGCGTGGATGCAGCGGTTGTTCTCGATGGCCGGATTCCGCACGCAATGTTGCTGGAAATCTTCACCAGCAAGGGCGCAGGTACGCTGGTCAAGGATGATTTTCAGTCGGTTGAATAATTGCCTAGCTGTCTTATATATATGCTACAGTAAAATTCTGGCGTTACGGGTAACAAACCTCTAGTCGCTATGCCAGATTATCGATAAAGGATCCGACCATGGCATTCGCAATTCTTCAGATCATCGCAATCCTCCTCAACGTGGCGATTACCGTCATCATTGTGCAAGCAATCATGAGCTGGTTGCTCGCCTTTAACGTGATCAATCTGCAAAATGATATCGTCCGTGCAGTCTGGACTGCACTGGATGGGCTCACCGCCCCGATTTACCGGCCGATTCGCCGGATCATGCCGGATTTTGGTGCGATTGACCTTACGCCGATGGTTGTCATCATCGGTATCATCATCTTGCAGGATGCGATCCTGCCTCCTCTGGCGCAGGCTCTCCTCAGTTGACCACTGCACATATTATTGACGGCAAGGCATTTGCCGCCGGTCTACGCGAACGCATCAAAGATGCAGTCCCGACATTTCAAAAACAAGCTGGCCGCGCGCCGGGCCTTGCGGTTGTCTTGGTCGGCGAAGATCCGGCCAGTCAGGTCTATGTCGCTTCCAAGCATAAGGCGACGATCGCTGCTGGCATGGAAAGTTTTGAACATCGGCTGCCGGCCGATGTCGCGCAGGATGATCTGCTCGCTTTGGTGGAGCAGTTGAACAAAGACGAGACCGTAGACGGCATATTGGTGCAATTGCCTCTGCCCGATGGTCTGGACGAGAAAGCGGTCGTGATGGCTATCGACCCGGACAAGGACGTCGATGGTCTGCACGTGATCAACGCAGGCCGATTGGCCAATGGCGAAGAGGCGTTAACGCCTTGTACGCCTCTTGGTAGCCTGATGCTGCTGAAGGATAGTTTGGGCGACCTTTCGGGCTTGAATGCTGTCGTGGTTGGCCGGTCGATATTGGTCGGCAAGCCGATGGCGCAGCTCCTGCTCGGCGAAAATTGCACCGTAACCATGGCGCATAGCCGAACGCGCGACCTGCCTGAGGTTGTTCGTCGCGCCGATATTGTTGTTGCGGCTGTTGGCCGCGCAGAAATGGTCAAAGGCGACTGGTTGAAAGACGGCGCGGTGGTTATCGATGTCGGTATCAACCGGCTTGCCCCTGAACCGGGCAAGGATAGAGGACGTTTGGTGGGCGATGTCGCCACTGCCGAAGCAATGGACCATGTTCGCGCTATCACCCCGGTCCCGGGAGGAGTTGGCCCCATGACCATTGCAGTGCTATTGCGCAATACGCTGGTCGCTGCATCTGCGCGCGTCGGGCTGGAGAAACCGGAGGGCCTATGATGCGCTTATTCGCCGCAATTGGAATTACATTGATGCTAGCTAGCTGCGCCAGCGGTGGTGGCCGGCTCAATGACCGTGAACGCTATAATAGGGTGGCCGGCAAGCCCGTCGCCAATCCCAGCGCGGTTGTGAAAGCAGAACTGTCTTTCGCGCGCCTGGCGCAGGAAAAAGGGCAATGGACCGCGTTTCGTGAAACCGCGGCCGATGAAGCGATCATGTTCACACCCAATCTGGTCAATGCGCAACAATGGCTGAAAAGCAAAGCGGATCCAGCGCAGGCTGTGGATTGGCAGCCGCATAAAATCTACATGTCCTGTGATGGCAGTGTCGGTGTCTCGACCGGTGCTTGGCAAAGTGCCAAAGGGGCCACGGGTCACTTTACCACCATCTGGCATCAGGAAGGCTTTGGTGAGCGCAAGCCCGGCAAGGAAGTAGAATGGAAATGGATTTTCGATGATGGTCTGCCGCTTGAGACACCACTGGCGGAACCGGATTATATCGAGACCGAAGTTGCGAAGTGCAAAGCGATAGTCTCTGCGGGCTCGGCACCAACGGGCCTGACGAAAAAAGGCAAGTCGGCGGCTTCTGCCGATGGGAGCCTGATCTGGAATGCCAGCTTCACCGATGACGGATCACGCGTTGTTTCTGTCGATCTGGCAGCAGAGGATGGTAGTTTCCGACGCGTCCATGAATATCGTGTTGCAGCGCCAACCAAATGATCGAACTCTTCATCTCTGCCTTCATCACCTTTTTTGTGGTGATAGATCCGCCAGGTTGTGCGCCGATTTACGCGAGTCTGACCAATAGCGCGCCTCCGCGCGATCGCCGGATCATGGCCATTCGGGCGATCATTGTTTCCTCGATCATCTTGCTGGGCTTCGTCCTTTTTGGCGAGCAAATGCTGGGCGCGCTGGGCATCAGCCTGGATAGTTTTCGCATAGCTGGCGGCATCATGCTCTTTTTAATCGCACTGGAAATGGTCTTCGAGAAACGTACCGAACGGCGCGAAGATCGGGCGCAGGAGATTATCGAGCAACCGGAGATTGAGGATGTATCGATATTCCCCATGGCTATGCCGATGATTGCCGGCCCGGGCTCGATCGCTGCGGTCATGCTGCTGACATCGCAACATGCTGGCTTTAACGATGGCTTGGTCATTCTCGGCGCTCTGGGTGCCGTTCTGCTGCTCACGCTTGTCGGACTGCTCGCGGCCGGGCCATTGATGCGGGTGCTGGGCAGCAAGGTAGAGGCGGTTATTACCCGGGTGCTAGGCGTGTTGCTGGGCGCGCTGGCGGTGCAATTTGTTGTCGATGGGTTAAATGCGAGCTTCTGACTTGTCTGCCTGAAGACCTATCTGGCGATCGCAAACGCCAAGCGACAATTCAGACTAGATTTTCTGTGAGGAATGATGACGGCAAGGTCGCTAGCGGATCGCCTCTGATTCGACGAGCACTTCGATCGCTTGGTTGATCAGGGCTGGATTCATGATGACGCGCCGGATCAGTTGTTCCGGGCTCTCATCTTTTTCATTTCCATAGTTTTCGACCAGGCGATCCCATGATTGCTGTGCTTCTTCCATCCGGCCATTCTCGGCATAAACCATGGCCATGGTGATGTCATAATATGGACCGATACCAGTACTGGACGGAATGATTTTTTCGGCGAGCTGCAGCGCTTCCTGCTTTTTATCTTCTGTTAATAGCGCCAGAACCAGCCCAGTTTCAGCGGCCAACGAACCACCAGGGTCCAGAGCGACGGCTTGTCTCAGATAGTTGATTCCGTCGGGATCGTGACAGCCGAGCAGATGGGCACCAATCTGCGCCTGCAAGGTTGCTTCATACGGGTTTAGTTCGATCGCTTTTTCTGCAAATTCTTTACCGCGGGCGCAGCTGTCACTGAAAAAACTGGATCGAGCGAGTGCGAAATTGGCAGATGCATCTTCTCTGCCGCGAATCAAGGCGCGGCGTGCGAACTGCAGGGCGGTTTCAAAATTACCTTCTTTTCCTAATTGCAGTTGATGTGATACGGTCATCAGCGAGGCAGCGGCCAATATTCTGCTATCCAACGGATCTTCCAGGAGTGATTGCGCAATGCATGAATCAACGATGGGCATTAGTTCAGGGTCACGGTTGGCGCGGTAATTTTCGAAACGCAGTAAACAAGCATAGCCGATCATAGCATCATTGGGCATGTGTTCCCGTTGATCGGTAGCGATGACGCCGTAAGCGCTTGCGATGCGACTGACTATGGGGCCGAGTTTTTCGGGATATTCGACCGGTGAACCCGGCATGGGGATCGTCGTCGACCAAATTGTCTCATTGCGCATCAAGGATGATAAAGAAAATTTGATTTCAGAACCGCTTACGCCCGCGACCAATTGGCTTTCAAGCAGATAAGCATTTTGTTTCGGCCGCGCTGTAATGTTCGAGACATCCACTGCTGCTAGCCGTACCTGCGAGGAGCCAGCGAAGGCATGTTCAAAGAACAGTTCGATTTCTCGTGCTCTGTTGCGATCTTCGCCGATAAGCCCTCGCTGTGCGCTGGCGATATAGATTCTGGGGGGCAGGACATATTGCTGTGTCTGTGACCCCTTATCTTGATCACCTTCTTTGTCGGCGTACAGCCACCAAATCAGCGTTAGGCCGATAGCGGTAAGCAATGCAACCAGGCCCAGAACCATCTGCTGTTTGCTTAAGCGCGCCTTCCGCTTCGGTTTACGCGGCGGCGTGATAGAGACGTCGTCATTTTCTTTGAACTCGGTCAGTTTTTGAGGCGTGTCCGATCCATCGACTCGCAGTTCGACGGCGTAGTGGCCAATCGGAATGCGAAGCCGCTCCTCCGTGCCAAGTGCGGCATAATGGGCAGCCAGTATCTTGCGCAGACGTCCGACTTGAACGCGCGGATAGCTGTCGGATTGAACATCGAAATCTTCGGTGCGGCCGAGGCCATCCACGGCAACTTGATAGGCTTTGGGTGGGGTATCGGGGTTCGTGATCGCCTCTTCAACCAGATAGCTTAAGAGCTGCGACATTACCGGCGAACGAGAGAATTCCGAAGATTTCAGCAGCGCTTTGGTCTCTGCACGGAGCATCCGTGCTCGTTGTTCGGCTGGGATCGACGACGACATTATTTTTTACTCGCACGCACTAATATTACTGATGACATAATGCTCTTGTTTTGGGAGAGTAGCAATATCATTCGAACTCTGCCCAATCTCTCAGGCTGACCCAGCCTTCGCTGCCAACGATAATATGGTCATGAACGGTCAATCCCAGTGCTTTGCCAGCTTTTGCTAGCCTATTCGTGGCTTCGACATCACCGTCGCTTGGTTTCGGGTCGCCCGATGGATGATTGTGCGCCAAGATTAAAGCCGATGCATCCAAAGCCAGTGATCGTTTTAATATTTCTCGTGGATATATGGGAGCTTCTGAAATCGTGCCTCTGCTGACAACTTCATCGCTGATGAGGCGGTTCTTGCTGTCAAGAAACAAGACACGGACTTCTTCAATTGGCAGGTGAGCCATCGCGACTACAAGATATTCGATAACATCCGTTGCGTTAGACAGATAAGTGCGATCAAGCATCTTATCCTTCGTGGACAAAACCATCGCTTCACGCACTAACAATAGTATCGCCCGGGCCGCGCTATTCTTCGCGGGCCATGAATTGGCGTGGAGAACGCCGCCGATAGAACCAAATTCAGCAATTAGTGCAGCCGCGACAGCGGGCGCATCGTCGATTTTCGCTAGAACGAATAGTCGCTCCAGGATCTGTCGACCCCGAACTGCCGAAGGCGCTGCTGATGGCGGTAGGTAGCCGCTGCCAAAACAATTAGCATCGGATAGCCCCAGAATGCCACTATCGCGTAATAAGCTTGCGGAAGAAGCTCCGGAATGAACATTATCGGGATATGTGACAGAACCTGAATCATTTGCATCGAGCATATCCATAAAGTCCAATATCTTTCTGCATTTAGTGCCAAGGCTAAAAAGGCCAAGAATATCACCACATCACAAATCAGGATTCCGACTTCCGGTTGCGTGAACCCACTGTCGGAATAAGAGCCTGTGATGATGGTCAGGATGACCCCCACAACGAAGATCAATCCGCCCCATCTTTCAGGTGCGCCCCCTTTGACGGTCGAATAGAGACAAACGATCGTCAGGAGAGAGAAGAAGAATTCGATACGAGACACTGCGCAATCGGACCAAAAAAGCCCTGCTTGGTCAAGTTTCGATATTCTTACTAAGCGCTTTTTACGACGTGGAGCGGTCTCGATACATCATCTGCGGCACTGGCCTGTGATGGAGGGCACTCGAAAACATCGCCGAGGCTCACCGCGCGCAACCCCGCGTCGTCACGGTCAGTAGCTAAATGACCATGTGCTTCCACGACTTCTCGATAAGAAGATGCTGTTTTGGCGGCTGCGGCAATCAGCTTTTCGGATGCATCCATGCCTGCGGTCAAAGAAAAACGGGTTCCAGGAGCGAGGCGGGCTGAAGCAATATTGCTCATCAATTCACCCATTTGCACCATCGTTAGGTTCAAGGATTTTTCGACTTCATGAACTTTTTCCGCAATGGGGCGGGCGGCTTCGATACGTTGATTTAACATGTGAATCTCCAGACGCCGGACGATGCCGACGCCAAATTACAATCTGTTTGCAGAGATTAACTTAGGCCGATCAACCTGCTGACGAGCATTGCCGCAAGGCAGACAAAGGCAAATGCAAAGGTGAGCTTGACCGAAAGGTCGGCGATCACCCTTAATCTTGCACCTTTGTTTAGATCATTGCCCAATTCTCCCTGCTTGCGGAACGGCACTGGCTGAGATGGGTTAGAGAAAGTTGCCTGGGCTTGATAAGCCGCCTGCATTTCCCTGACTCGATCCCGATCCGGTGACGCTGCCTGATGTCCAGGCAAGGGGTAAACTGCCTCGGTTTTTGGTCTTTGGACAATCCCAATTTTCTTGGGCCCAAGAAAATTGGGAACATTTCCTTCGTGACTAGCAAGCATCCGAGCGGCCGCTTTACTGCTAGTTACCTGGAGTTTTTGCCGTGCGGAACGCAAACGTTCATTGATGATATTGGGGGTTACCCCAATCTCTTGCGCGGCGGTTTTCGCATCGTGGCCCATCAAAAGCAGGCGCAGCACTTTCTTTTCTTTTTCGTTGAGATCGTTACATGCCGTTCGGGTCATTTTACAATCATATGTTAGCTGGCCGCGTTTGGCAAAAGGAACGATCAAAATGATTGTTGTTTGATAAATTTCTTGGGTCCACCGGTTTTTTTGGCCTTGTTTCTATGGAGTTAATTGACTTGTTACCGCGACAATTCATTAACAAAAATGGTTAATTTTTCCAAAAAACTACAGGATTTATGCGGGTTACATTCTCCTATGGTAAATATGTTACTCCCCTTGGCGTTGGTGACACGGGTTGAAACTCAAGAAGGATGACCGATCGGCGCATAACCGTGTTGTTCGGTAACAAGATCTACGCGATGATCTGTTTGGAACGACAGTATGACGGGTTTGGTCGCTCTGAATTGCAGTCCTTCCATGCGTAAAAGGATCATTGGCGGAGCGAAGGGATATTCTGGTCAATATCCACTCGCTGGAATAGTTCTAGTGCCATTCTAAACGAAGAGATTAGTCTCTTCTTTAGACGATCAAATCCGGGACGACCCAAGTGTTCCCATGCTTGGTTCGGCCCGGATTTGATAGCACCGGCCTAGATAAATCTGGGCGAAGTTACCTCATTATTTCTGGGAAATATTTGGATACCAAGACACTGCGTCTTGGTGATCGGGGAAGTTTTGTCCAACCGATCTATGTCGAATAGAGCAAAGATTGAACGAGTGATGCTAAGAGGCGAAAAGAAAATTTTGAGCCCCAGAGAGAAGGAGCTGCTTTGGGCCAACCTTGTGACTTGGGGGTCAATTGTGACTGCTTTGGTTCTCGCGGTATCTTTATCTCCTGCCAGCCTATTGGGAACGGATCGGCCCAATGTCTCGCGCTGTTCGGACGCGGCTGCTCAGGCTCCCGTTAACGGCGCTGCTCTGACCGTCAGTTGCCTAGCAATGAGCAAAGAAGCTTTGTCCGCTGATCGGCGGCAGGCTTCACCGGCCGTGGCTCGCCCATAGCGCCGCCATCCTGATTGCGGTTCTAATATTTACGCGCTTCTTCCACGAGCATGACCGGAATGCCGTCCCGTATGGGATAGGCTAGCCCGGCTGCTTCGCTGATCAATTCCTGCGCATCTACATCATGGATAAGCTGCGTCCGGGTGATCGGGCACACCAATATGTCGAGCAAGTCCGGATCGATTGCTGGTTTTTCCTCGTTCATTGCAAGGTGACCCTGTCGTCGTCGCCATCTTGCCGGCCAAAAAATTGGAGCAGTTGGATGGTCAGTTCGGCGCGATTGGCAAGGCCATCGACTTCGAGCAGAGCCTGTTTGGACGCTGCATCAAAAGGTGCAATCTGAGCGATACCGTTGACAAAGGCCATGTCATCGAGCCGTCCGATGCTGTCCCAGTCGACTTGATAGCCTTGTACATCGGCAAATTTCCGGGATTCTATCTCCAGAGCGGCACGTTCGGCGCTAGCCAGTATTTCGTCCATTTCCTGATCATCTTCGACCTCGGCGCGCACCTGACGAAATGCTGTGGAGGCATCAATTTCTTCGATAACCCGAAAACGCGCCACACCTTCCAATACGACATTGAAACGGCCGTCATCGAGCGCCTCAATATCGATGATTTTTCCGAGACAGCCAATATCGAACAGGGCGGGGTGATCGCCTGTTTCTTTTGGCTGGATCATTCCGATTTGTCGGTCGCGCGCCATTGCGTTGTTGATGAGCGCGCGGTAGCGTTCTTCAAAGACATGCAATGGCAAATGCATGCCGGGAAATAGCAACGCGCCTGCCAAAGGAAATATAGAGAGGCGTTTGGTTTCGCTCATCCGAACAGCACGGCACTAAGCTTGCGGCGGGTAGCGGCAACCCATTCATCTTCCAGGCCAACCATTTCGAACAAAGAGAGCAGTTTCTGGCGCGCCGCACCGTCGTTCCAATCCTTGTCAGCGGCGATGATGGTTAGCAGATGTCCGGCGGCTCCGTCATGGTCGCCGGTGGCTATCAGCGCGCTGCCTAGGTCGAATCGCGCCTGATGGTCTTTGTCATTTGCGGCGACGGCGGCTTCCAGCGCAGTCAGGGCGCCGGTGTCAGGCTTGTCTTTCGCCAATTGCAGGGTTGTCGCTGCCCGTTCGATTGAGGGGTCGCTGCGTAGTTCATCGGGCAATCCGGCGAGAGCGGCTTCTGCCTGCTCCAAATGTTCTGCCGCGACCAGTGACCGAATCAGTCCGCCAACGGCTTCAACATTGTCGGGCGCCATATCGGCGATCTGCGCGAAAATTCCGGCGGCCCGCTCGGCATCGCCTTCGCCCAATACTTCTTCGCCCATGGCGAGCAGCGGGGCAATATCTTGCTGGGGTTCCGCTCCGCCGCCGACCGGTAGTTTTTCGAGCAACTGGTCGAGTGCGCCTGTGAGCTGGCTTTCAGACCGCGCGCTGGTCAGATCGGCAACCGGCTTGCCCTGAAAAATCGCATAGACGGTCGGAATCGATTGCACCTGAAACTGGGCGGCGATGAATTTATTTTCATCGACATTGATCTTCGCCAGAACCACGCCCTTGTCGGCATATTGCGCTGCGACCTTCTCCAGCATCGGGGTCAAAGCCTTGCACGGCCCGCACCATTCCGCCCAGAAATCGAGAATCACGAGCTTTTCCATGCTCGGAGTCACGACTTCCCGCTGGAAGACTTCTACCGCTTGCTGTTCTTCGACTGTCAGTCCTGCTGTTGCCACTTTTTGCTCCTGTTACCGCGCGGAACGAATGTTCGGACTCGCGCTCAAATCGTTTAACTTGTGCGCTTTATGTGGGGTCTGGAGGGGCAATGCCAAGGATATTTTTGCATTTGTAGTCAACTAGGGGGTGATTGGGGCTTGCGGGGTATAAAAACCCATGCTAACCGCGCGCCTCAACTGCTGCTGACCAAGTGATTACCCAAGTGTCGCAGCAACGCCGAGCGGGCGTAGCTCAGGGGTAGAGCACAACCTTGCCAAGGTTGGGGTCGAGAGTTCGAATCTCTTCGCCCGCTCCATTTTTCCAGAAAAAATGACAATCCAGACGATCCGGCAGGCGCCCGAAACGTTGTGGCTTGCTTATATGTTGTAACGCAGGATGGTCTGTGACCGCTATATCTCGAAAGCGGACATTAGAAATTCAATGACAGGCCTTCAAATCACGACTGAGCAACCACCAGTTTACGGGCCATGCAGCAACAAATCCCGCCGGAATGGCAATCATCATCGCAATCCAAAATTGCGGTGCCAATAGGCTTCCCGCTGTCATCCCACCCATATAAAAATCGGTAGCATTCATCGCGATTTCCATCACACCTATTGAGATGACTTCGCCAAGCCAAATCAGTTTCAATGCCTGCATGAACGTTTTGCCTTGATCGCGTATGACGGGCAGCAATCCGAGTGTGAAACCTGATAGATAGGCAAGTGAGGTTGCCAATATGATCGTTGGCCAAATTCCCAATCCCAATGCCATGGCGATGATAAGTCCGGCGACCTCACCGATCACACAACCTGTCAGGCAATGCAGCGTTGCCTTTGCGGATGTCACGAAGGGATTGGAGTTATGTTCTGAGTGACCTTCATTATGGCATGTCGTGTGATCTGTCATTTTGTCCATCTCCTTAAAACCAGAATCTAACGCCAACGACATAGTTGGTGACACTGGGGTCTTCGCCATCGGCAATCGCAAAATCCCGGCTGCTGCCTAATTTCCATTCCTGTTCAACGCCAACATATGGCCCAAATTCTGGTGTGATTTCGTAACGTAGGCGTATCCCGGCCTCTATACTGTCGATGCCGGAACCTGTTTCCAATTCTGGAATATCTTGCGCGGAAAAATTGATTTCAGCGCGTGGTTGCAAGATCAGTTTCTGCGTGACGCGGTGGCTATACTCACCTTCAACGCGCGCTGTCAGATCGCCTTTGTTGGAGAGGAATGTCGCGATGTCTATTTCCAGAAAATAGGGAGCAACGCCTTGGGCACCGACAACAAGGTGCGTTCGGTCCGGCCCATGAAAATCCTGACGAACGCCAGCTTGAAAATCAAAGAAAGGTCCGATGGCATGGCTCCATAGCGCCTGCACTTCAGCTTGCTCTATCTCTTCGCCAAAGCTGCCTTCGCCTTCGCTTTTGAACCAGAGTTTGTCACTATCCCCGCCATAATAACCCTGCACGTCCCACAGATAACCATCCTTGCCATCGCGAGCGCGGTATTCAATCCTGTCTCCCTGAAACCAGAATAGCTTCATATTGCCATGTTCATCATA
The DNA here is from genome assembly GCF_039939955.1 of Parasphingorhabdus sp. Lineage (GTDB taxonomy): Bacteria > Pseudomonadota > Alphaproteobacteria > Sphingomonadales > Sphingomonadaceae > Parasphingorhabdus. The sequence continues at coordinate 318,932 of NZ_JBDVHS010000005.1, forward strand.
GAGCGCATCGCGTGATGGCTGCATGGCTTCCTTACCCCAGATACTATCCGCCGCATTCGCATTGGCAGGTCCAGAACCGGCGCTTTCTGTCGTTCCGCTAGGTTTTGGCGGCATGCCGTGGTCAGAATGATCAACCTGCTCTTTTTCACCATGGTCCATTTTTGAATGATCCATCTGGCTATTGTCTTCCAGTGCCAAAACGGGCGATGAAAGCGCGCATATTGCGGCGAAGGAGAGGATGCGCTTCATCATGCTTCTTCCGGAAAGGCCACACTGACCGTTTGCATCATACCTGCGTGCATGTGGTAAAGCAGATGGCAATGGAATGCCCAGTCACCCGGTTCATCGGTTGTCACATCGAATGTGGCGGCGCTGCCCGGTTGAACAATGACGGTATGCTTCTTGGGTTGGTGAGGTCCTTGACCGTTGACCAGTTCAAAGAAAACACCGTGTAAATGGATCGGATGCGCCATCATCGTATCATTCACTAACTTCACACGGACGCGTTCATTATAGGCAAAGCGGATTGGATTATCTTTGACAGAGCTAAATTTCTTGCCATCGAATGACCACATATAGCGTTCCATATTGCCAGTGAGGTGCAGTTCCATTTCACGGTCAGGCGGGCGCTTACCATGGTCCATATCCAGTGACCTGAGCATTTTGTAGTTGAGAACGCGGTGCGGCACATTGTCCAAACCTAGCCCTGGATAACCCATCCGGTCCTGTGGGTTCATAGCGACCATATCAATGCCCGGACCAACATCGACCGTTTCGGGCAATCTAGAAGTGTCGCGCATCTTCATTCCGCCCATGCCATGATCCATCGCTGCAGGCTCCGGATTTTCCATAGCTCCATGGTTCATTCTGGAATGATCCATCTTGCTGTGGTCTATTGGCTTTGCATTCATGGCTCCATGGCCAGAATGACCGCCCCCTCCATGACCACCATGCCCGCCCTCCATCATTCCGCCGTGGCCCATATCAACCATGGAAAGTAGCGGCGGGTCACGTAGCTCTGGGAAATCGGCGCGTCGGCCTGTTTTGGATGTCAGTGTGGCTTGAGCCATACCAGATCGATCCATGCTTTCGGCTACAAGTCCGAATGCACCGTCTTTCTTGGGCGTCACGATCACATCGTAGGTTTCAGCAATACCGATTTGAAACTCATCGACTTCTGTGGGCTGCACATTCTGTCCATCAGCCTGCACGATGGTCAGAGGCAATCCTGGTATACGGATATTGAAGAAGGTCATCGCGCTGCCATTGATGAAGCGCAACCGAATCCGTTCACCCGGTTCATAGGGAAGTTCCAACCCATCCGCAGCGCCATGGCCGTTGATCATGTAAGTATATGTCGGTGCAGAAACATCAGCGATGTCAGTTGGCATCATCCGCATCCGCCCCCACATCAATCGTTCTCCTGTGCTCAAATCGTAATCATCGAAAGCGGCGGTTTTTTGGTTACTGAAATAGCCCTCTGCGACTTTGAGTTTTTTCATGATTTGATGTGGATGTAGGGGTGTAAATTCGGAAAGCAGGATCACGTGCTCACGGTCATATTCGACCGGGTCTTTGCCTTCGGGATCAATGATGATCGGGCCATAATGGCCCATCTGCTCCTGCAGTCCCGAGTGACTGTGATACCAATATGTGCCGAACTGGCGAACATCAAATTTAGCCGTGAATTGTTCGCCGGGTTTGATGCCGGGGAAACTTAGGCCCGGAACGCCGTCAAATTGAAAAGGCAAGAGAATCCCGTGCCAATGCACACTGCTATCTTCGTTCAACATATTGTGAACCATCAGTCTCGCATTTGTGCCTTCTTGCAATCGGATAAGCGGACCGGGGATGGAACCATTTAGGCCGATGGCATGCCCAGATCGACCAGATGTGCTGAAACTGCCTTCGCCAACATTCAAATGCACCATTGGTCCTGTCAGAACTTCCGAACCCTGTTTGAAGACTCCATGATTAGAATTGTCGATTTTGCCTTTGGACCATGCTGGCATGGAGAGGCCGCTTGTCGCGGAAAGAGCCGCCAAACTGCCTATCATTTGGCGGCGGGATATTGAATATTTGCCTTCGTTCATGGGAGACGATATATACCCCCTATAGGTATATGACAAGAGTGATGGAAATGACACAAACCGCGAAGCACACAGACAAGCTCAATCGCTTGAAACGGATAGAAGGCCAAGTGCGCGGTATCGCGGGCATGATCGAAGAAGATCGCTACTGCATGGACATTCTAACCCAAATGCAGGCGGTGAAGTCCGCGCTCGCCAAGGTGGAAAGCCAGATATTAAAAGACCACGCAGCCTGTTGCGTTGCGGAAGCTATTTCATCGGGTGATGAAGCTCAGCAGAAACAGAAATTTGGCGAGCTAGTTGATTTATTTGAGAAAATGAAGCGCTGATCTAATGTCCGCTTTTGCGCCCAAAGCGGACATTAGAATTCTGCGACGGAACAGCAATATCCGCTGTTCAAGCTCCATAGTCTAGCCCTCGCGAGCACTCAATATTCCCGTCACCAATTCCAGATCACTTGGCTTGTCCACATCGATTGCCGCTTCGGCTATCGGCAAGACAATCGGTTCGGCCCGCAGGTTCATGCGGCGGCCTGCTTTGGCCATCGCCTGCCTAAAACCAATCGTCCGAGTAATCGCGCGGAGCAGCAGCCAAGGGCCGAAATGGGCGAAGATTTTCCAGCCCTTTTTCCGGTCTTGTTCAACCATGCTCCAAAAGTCTACCGCTGGTTTCGCGGCTTCATTGTGCAGGGCGAAGAGATTGGCACCGCTATAGGCACCACCCCGGAATTTCAGCCAGGTCCGGCGGGCGTCGGGATAGGCGGCGAGCATTGTTTGACGTTCGACCACGCCGACCGCGACATCTTGTCCGTCATGTGCTTGAAAGAAACAGTCCAATATCTCTTCGGTCAGCAGTGGATTGTCGGCGGTGGTCGCCAGCACCGGCCAGGGCGCGCGCTCGGTACCGATGATCCCGTGGATGCTAGCGGCGATGCCATCGTGCGATTCCACGAAGGTGATATTGCCTTTTTCTACTAGATCAGGGTGCAGGCCGGCCTTCAGGGTTGCGGGTGACTGGCCCATGATGACGATCCTGCCGATATCGGATGATGCCATCAGTGCGCGTGCGACGCGTTCGAGCATCGTCTGTCCCGCGATCGGGATCAACGCTTTATATCCGCCGTTGCTATGCGGGGCCATCGCGTCAACCTCGGGTCGCTGGCCGGCCAATATGATGGCGGTCCACAGCGACTGCTGGCCGGATGGCTCCATAGCAGTGGGTTTTTCGGGATTTTGGGCAGAAGTCACGGCGATCCTTATCATGCTCCATTGCTTCCTCCGAAAACGGGCTTCCCGGGCAGCAGGTGCTTGGGTGGAGACCCCCGTAGACTTCCCTGGAGAATTTGTCCAAGGACATGCGTCGGCGAAACGATTTCGCTTGCGCGTTGAGAGCTATGAGGTCCGACATCCGATGGAAGAGAAATGAAGCCTGACCGATCAAAGGATCCGCAGCGCATCGGCTTCTTGTTCAATCATGACGAATTGCATCAGGTCGCCCATATCGCGCCGATTATCTCTGCGTTGCAGCGGCAGGCTCCGACGGCGCAGGTCGAAGTCATTACCTCCAGCGACCGGCAGGCCGAGGCGGTTCGGCAGTTTTTGGACCCCGCTGCTCCACTTCCGCAATTTCAATCCATCCGTCCGAGTGGCTGGAGCCGGATGATCGAGGCGTTGCTGGGCAATATGGTGCCGCTCAACCGGCTAAGCAGTTTGAAACGCAATGCCGCTTTGTTCCGGCAATTTGACGCATTGGTGGTGCCGGAGACGACAACCACCTTTCTCAAGAAGAACGACCAGATGGCCCGGCCCAAGCTGATATTCTTCCCCCATGGTGCGGGAGACCGGTCGATTGGTTTCTCGCCGGAAATTGCGCGGTTCGATCATGTCCTGCTGCCCGGCGAAAAGACCCGTGACCGGATGTTGGCGGCGGAGGTTATCCGTGCGGATAATCACAAGATCGTCGGCTATCCCAAATTTGAAGCCTATGCACCCCGGCCGCCGGTGAAGCTGTTCGACAATGATAAGCCGACCGTGCTCTACAACCCGCATTTTGATCCATTGCTGTCTTCTTGGTTCCGCTTTGGCGAGCAGATTTTGGACTATTTCGCGAAGCAGAATGACTATAATCTGATCTTTGCACCGCATGTGATGCTGTTCCAGCGCAGGCTATTGGCATCGGTCGAGCACCGGTTGTTCCGTTTTCGCCAGAATATCGATCCGCGCTATGCTGTGCTGGACCACATGCATATCGATACCGGCAGTGAACGCAGTGTCGATATGACCTATACTAGAACGGCGGACATCTATCTGGGCGACGTCAGCAGTCAGATATATGAATTTATCCAGAAGCCTCGTCCGGCGCTGTTCCTCAATTCTCATGATGCCAAATGGCGGGATAATCCCAATTACGATCATTGGACTTTTGGCCCGGTGCTGGATGATGTTGCCGGTCTTGGCGCATCCCTGGACGCGGCCTCTCCGCTTTCGGATCTATATCGAGAGGCCCAGACACGCGCTTTTGTGCATTCCTTTGATCGGGATGATGACGTACCACCATCGCTGCGCGCAGCGGCGGCGATTGTCGAATTTCTCGATCTTGCGTAGCGATCCGCGCCGGATATCAGGCGCCGGGCGGCTCGATGGTTAGAAAATGTCGGATCTCTTCGGAATCCGGTCCCAGAGTGATCGGGTTTTTGACGCCCGGCAGGACACAGACATCGAATAATTCGGTAATCGCACCATCGAAACGCAGCCATTGGGCGACTTCGCCTTTCGCCAGCGATACGATGTGGATGCCGCACCAAGCGTCGCTATCTTCTTTTTTCAACCGGTCATCGAGGGCAAGTCCTTCGAAATGGCCCTTTCGGGGCTTTGACAGGGTCACGAAGGCATGATCCTTATGAAAAGCCAGGCCCCGTAAAAACCCCGGGAAAAAGGCCAAAGGCACGAATTTGGCATTGTCCGGATCAATCCAGCCCAATTCTCCGGTCCCCGAGTTTAGCAGCCAGACCCGACCATCGTGGACGCGCGGGCTGTGCGGCATCGAAAGACCGTCGGCAAGGATGGCGTTGGTTTCGACATCAATGATCAGGCCACCTTCATCCCGATCCTCGCGCCAACCATTGGCCACGTTGGAGCGCGAGACGGCGCTAACATATTTCGGTTTTCCGTTGACCATCGCGAGCCCGTTAAGATGGCAGCGATCTTCGGCAACCAGTTCGCTGATAAAGTCCGGTTTCCAGATGGGTTTGAAACTGTGCGTTAGGCTCGGCTCGCTCAGGCAGTTGAAGCGGGTGTTGACGAAGATGATCTTGCCGCTGGTTTGAATGCCGATTTCGTGAATGTCGACATTGCCGGTGGTCTGTGCATTGCGGGGGACATAGACTTTGTCATGCAGATGATTGACCATCTGGGTCGGGGTTAGGACATTTTCCATGCGCACGATCTGCGTCAGGGTCCCGAGATACATACGGTCCGCGTCTCCGGTTACGCCCATCGCTTGTGGATAGACCGCCTCATGAAGCGCCAGTTTGCCGTCGGGGCCATGGCCGACCAGATACAGCCGGCCGGTCTGATAGGAGGTGAAGCCGATGGAGATATTGTTGGTTGCGAGAAACGCCGCCAGTCCCGGGGAAAAGCTAATGTCGATATTGGCCGCTTCTGCCGCAGCCGTCGGAGCGGCGTCCGTCGGAGTATTTCTATCTTCCGGAGCGATAGTTTCAGCGGTTTCCGCGCCATCCGCGCTTGCTTTTTTGTCGCTCACAATATTGTTCCTGCTCGGCAGTGGTTTGGGTTCGTGTTCTTTCTACGCGGGACGTTAAAAGTCGACGGCTATCCCTTTATGCTCCCAATCGCCGTAGCGGGTAGGCCCCTTCTTCTCCGCAGACTCTTCCGCCTTTTCGATGGGATCGGGTTTGGGAACCGGCTTGCTTGGGGAAAGATGCGCGGGTGGCTTCACATGGGCCGGGCGTTCGCCGGGTTTTCTATTGCTTTCGGTCATATCCTGCCTGTCCGCCAATTTGAATCGCACTGCTTTAATCCCTATATTGAAGCTAAGGCCAATATAATCAAGCGAGTGCAGGCGATGAACTTTATGAAAACCACAATGTTGCTGGCGGCGCTGACCGCCCTGTTCATGGTGATGGGCTATTCGCTGGGTGGCAGCGGGGGTGCAATCATGGCCTTGCTGGTTGCAGCGGCGATGAACCTGTTCACCTATTGGAATGCCGACAAAATCGTTCTGAAAATGCACAATGCCGTAGAAGTTGACGCGACCAGCCACCCCGAATTCTATAATATGGTCAAAAATCTCGCACAGCGCGCCGAGCTGCCGATGCCGAAAGTCTATATTGTCGAGCAAGCGCAACCCAATGCTTTCGCGACGGGCCGGAATCCGGAAAATTCGGCGGTTGCCGCGACTACGGGCTTGCTCAAGGCGCTGAACCATGACGAGATTGAAGGCGTGATGGCCCATGAACTCGGCCATGTGAAAAACCGGGATACGTTGATCATGACAATGGTCGCCACGATTGCCGGCGCGGTATCGATGCTGGCGAATTTCGGTATGTTCTTTCGCGGCAACAGAGGAGCCGCCGGGATCATGGCGGTGCTGATCGCACCCTTTGCCGCGATGATCGTGCAAATGGCGATCAGCCGCACCCGTGAATTTGGTGCCGATGCTACGGCGGCGCAGATCAGCGGTAAGCCGCTATCGCTGGCCGCTGCGCTGGCCAAGATTTCCGGCCAGGCGGTGCTGATCCCCAATCCGGTTGCACAGCGCAATCCGGCTGCGGCGCAGCTCTATATCGTGCCGGCTGGTGTGCGGCAGATGTTCTCCACCCATCCCGCGACCGAAGACCGGATCGCGCGGCTAGAAGATATTGCGCATGGCGGTGACTCTGGCGGCGGTGACTCTGGCGGTGGTTCCGATGGCTGGTCCAATCGACCCGATGAAGTGGGTGATATGAGCCGCCAGCGCAAACCCAGCGCGCTCGATCCCACACGGTAAGTTTACCGCTAATGTGTTGCGACTTGGCGCGCTGCATTTGGTGATCAGTTAAAGGCCATGTGGATGGCTGGACCAGGGAATTATTCAGACACTGGCTTCTGGAGTCACTAGCCGCTCTAATCCGAGAGCTGGCTGCAATACGGAACCGTGTTCGTTTGCCAATATTTCCGTGATGAAAGCACGGCAGGGAATATTCCCTGCCGTGCCTAATTGTTTTGCCTGATCTGGATTATTCAGCGAGCATTGCGTCATAGGCAGCGCAAGCTTCGGTAAGGCCATAGCTTCCGTCAGCAGCGCCTTTTTGAATGTTGCCCTGAATTTCCTGCATCTTGCTGGTCATTTCCTGCATCGCTTCTGGATTGCTGGCCAGACCCCGCAGTTTTTCGCCAAGTTCCGTTGCTTTCGCCAGCATGGTTTCTTGGGTGCATGGCTCAGCAGTCGCCGCTTCTGTAGCCTCTGCAGCTTCTTCTGTTGCTGCAGCTTTCGATGCTTCATCGCTGGTGCCGCATGCGCTCAGGGCTAGGGCGCTGGCAAAAATTGACAAGGTGGCAATTGAATTTTTCATAGTTGTTTCCCGTTATTTTATATTGGTGCCGCCTTTGCTGACAATGCGCCATGGCCCGGCAGCGGACGTAGTCTTTTCCACTGATCATGGATCGGTGAAGTTTCAGATTGATCCATCAATCTCCCTTGCCGATAGCTTTCTCGCGTCACCGTCAATGCCATGTCCGAAACCATCGTCTCTATGCCCCCGCCGGTTGGTGCACGATTTGCGACCCCAGAAAGCGATTGTAGGAAAAATGGTGATGAACAGAATGAAAATATTACGTGAGAAAGTTTCCGTCGTAGAGCTTTGGGTTAATCCAAGCTTAAACATAATGTTACACGTGTGCCGTGGTGTGATATATGTCACATGCACGCGAAAGAGGGGCTGATTGGGTAAAAAGGCGGGGTCGTAGCATTCGACTGCCATTATTCCGGCGGCTGATCTTGCACCCATCGCGGGCGTCCATTCTATCCAAAAGCTTGATCGAAACGCGGGAGGGTCTATGCGGTGCGGCAGAGCGGACCATCCGGGTTCTCCAAGCCATATCATCGCGGAATCAAAATGAATCAGCCCAATAATAAAATTCCCGGCCTTGCCACGCGCCAGTCGGCCCTTCGCTTGCTTGACGCCGTCTGTCGGCGGGGCGAGACGCTGGATCAGGCGATGCCGGCGGCAACCGGAAAACTGTCCAATCCGTCGGATAAGGCACTGGCCCATAATATCGCCGCCAATGTGCTGCGCTGGATGAGCGCGCTGGATGCAATGATCGACAGTGCGACCCGCAACCGGCTGGCTGATGACGCGAAGGCGCGGATGGCGCTGCGCATCGCGCTTGCGCAGGTGTTGATATTGGAAACGCCGCAACATGCCGCGATTTCGACCGCCTTGCCTTTGGTCCATGGTGGGCCGCGCCGGTTGGTGCATGGTGTCTTTTCGACCATCATGCGCGGGATAGAATCGGGCAAGTTGAAACTGCCGGAATATCCCGAAATTCCGGGCGAGACGCTGGACCGTTGGACCAGCAATTGGGGCGAAGATGTTGCCAATGCGGCTTCTCAGGCCTGGGCCAAACCTGCACCACTCGACCTCAGCTTCCAGTCAGAAGAGCTTGGCACGTTGGACGGCAGGGCGCTGGCCCCGAAACATCGCAGGATGCTTCCATCTCTTCCAGTGACCGAGCTGGACGGTTTTGATGATGGCCAATTCTGGGTCCAGGATCTGGCAGCGTCCATTCCCGCACGGCTTCTGGGAGAAGGCAAGAACCGGACGATATTCGACCTTTGCGCAGCACCGGGTGGTAAGACGATGCAGCTGGCAAGTGCCGGCTGGAAAGTGATCTCGGTTGATAGCAGCGACAAAAGAATGGAGCGCTTTCAGGACAATTTGAAACGTACCCGATTGCAGGCGGAGGAAGTGATTGCCGACCTGATGCAGTGGGAGCCGGCTGAGCCCGCCGATGCTATCCTGCTCGACGCGCCGTGCAGCGCCACTGGTATTTTTCGCCGTCATCCCGATGTGCTCCACTGTATCGGTTCTCGCCAGATTGCCGATCGGGCCGAAGTGCAGAGCGCCTTGCTCGACCGGACTGCGTCTTGGGTGAAGCCCGGCGGAACATTGGTCTATGCGGTTTGCTCGCTGGAACCGGAAGAAGGCGAGGAGCAGATCGAAGCCTTTCTGGAGCGGCATAGCGAATTTGCCATTGATCCGGTCAGCGCCGACGACTTGCCGAAGGGGCTATCGCCAACCGATGATGGCTGTGTCCGGACGCTGCCAAACACGCTAGCGGACGAAGGCCATGTCGATGGATTTTTTGTCGCGCGTTTGGTCCGGAAAAGCTGATTTTCTATATATTGTGAACCTGTCCCCAATCTGTCCACAAGGGACTGTGAGATAGGCCGCATCCCATCTTGCTTGCTTTGGTCAAAAATTCTACAGCCGGGCGCAGTTTAAGGAAGTATAATGTCCGACAGCATCCGTATCGCTCCATCCATTCTCTCTGCTGATTTCGCTCGCTTGGGCGAAGAGGTGCAAGCCATAGACAAGGCCGGTTGCGACTGGGTGCATGTCGATGTGATGGACGGCCATTTCGTGCCCAATATTACCATTGGACCCGGCGTCGTCAAAGCGCTGCGCCCGCACAGCGATAAGCCGTTTGATGTTCATCTGATGATTTCGCCGGTGGATCAATTTCTGGAAGATTTTGCCGAGGCCGGCGCTGATATCATCTCCTTCCATCCGGAAGCAGGCCCGCATCCGCACCGGACGGTGCAGACCATCCAGTCGCTCGGCAAACAGGCCGGACTGGTGCTCAATCCGGCAACCCCGCTCGACATTCTCGATTATCTGATCGATGATCTTGATCTCATTCTGGTGATGAGCGTCAACCCCGGCTTCGGCGGCCAAAGCTTCATCGATAGCCAGCTGCGCAAGATCGAGGCGATCCGCAAGCGGATTGACGCGACCGGCAAGGATATTCGCCTGGAGGTGGACGGCGGCATTGATCTCAAAACCGCGCCCAAGGCGATTGCAGCGGGCGCCGACACATTGGTTGCCGGAACCGCCACGTTCCGTGGCGGGCCAGATCATTATGCGGCCAATATCAGCGGCCTGAGGGGTGAATGACCACCAGCAGTTCTGACCGGCTTGATCTGGGCGATAGCGACCCGGATGAACCAGTGGACGATGACGAACATAAACCAGCAAGCGAAGGCCGCAGTTTAACGCTGCGCCATGACAAGGATCGCGGTCAGTCGTTGGCTGAGCAGGTGACCATGCTCTATTACCGGATGACATGGCGGATGCCGATGCACCGGCTGCGCCTCACCGGAAAACTACCCATGCGTCTGCTGGCCGTGCCGGTCGATCCGGTTGACGGTGACCGGGTGCAGGGGACTGCGGTCCGCGCGGGATATTTCCTGTTCCGGGGCCTCAAGAAAAAGCACGAGAATATCGATTTTTCCAATCTCAAACTGCCGCCGCAGTTTGAAGATTATGTGCATCGCTTCCTGTGGTTGCGCGATCTGGATACAGCAGCATCCCGTGATCAAGCGGTGCCGGTGGCGGAAAAGCTGATCAACCAATGGCTCGATGCCAATGGCAGCGCAATTCGCCAACCCGCTTGGCGGCCCGATAATTGTGGGTGGCGTTTGTTGATCTGGGCGAGCCATGCGCCGTTGATCCTGTCCTCCAGCGATCTCATCTATCGTTCAAAACTGCTCAACAATATCGCCCGCACCGCCCGGCATCTGGATCGGACTGCCGACAAGGCAAATTCGACGCTTGGCCGGTTGGTAGCGTGGAGCGGCGTGGTGGCGGCCTCCTTGCTGCTACCCGAAGGGCGCGTACGCCAGATTGTTGGCGAAGCGGGCCTGGAAAAGGCGATGGGCGATTTTTTCTTCACCGATGGCGGCAGCGTGTCACGCTCTCCGCTGAACCAGATGGATGCGGTGATCCTGCTATCGATGCTCAAGCAGGTCTATCTGGCCCGCAAACAGGAAGCGCCCGTGTTTCTGGAAGAGGCGCTTAACAAGGCGGTACCGCCGCTGACCGCGCTGGCTCATTTTGATGGAACAATGGGCAATTGGCAGGGCAGCGGCGCGACGTCACCCGAGCAAGTGGCGCAAGTGGTGGACGCCAGCGAGGTGCGGGCCCGACCACTTCGGCAGGCCCACGAATGGGGTTATCAAAGGGTTTCTTCCGCACGTTCGGTGCTGGTTCTGGATGCCGCGCCGCCGCCGATTGCGCGCATGGCAGTCGCGGGCTGTGCCTCGACATTGGCTTTTGAATTTTCCAACGGCGATTGCCGGATCATCAGCAATTGTGGTGGAGCTGGACTGGTCGGCGCGACCATACCGGCGGCATTGGCCCGAGGTCTTCGGACCACCGCTGCGCACAGCACATTGTGCATCGCCGATAGCAATAGCACCTCTATTCTGGCCGACGGCAAGCTTGGGCGCGGGGTCAGCGAAGTGGAGCTATTCCGGCGCGACGTGGAAAATGCGACAAGATTGGAAGCCAGCCATGATGGCTATGCGCGGCGCTTTGGCTTGATCCACAAACGGCTGTTGCTGATGCGTTCCGATGGTCTAGAGCTGCGCGGCGAGGATATGCTGATTCCCGATGGGAAAAAGCGTCGGCGGCGTAAGGATGATATCGACTATGCGGTGCGTTTCCATCTCGGGCCGGATATCGAAAGTGATCTGATTTCGGAAGGCAAGGGCGTGCTCTTGCGTTTGAAAGATGGAAATTTATGGCAATTCCGTTCGACGAGCGGAGAAATTCAACTGGAAGACAGTATCTGGGTCGACGGCATGGGTATAGGCCATGAAGTCAAACAGATGGTGATTAGTGGAGCAGTGGGCAGGGGCGGCGGAGCCACCGGCTGGTTGCTCAAACATATGGGGTAAACATGACGGAAAATATCAAAATCAAACGCGCGCTATTGTCGGTTTCGGACAAAAGCGGCCTCGCCGACCTGGGCAAGCAGTTGGCGGCCATGGGCGTTGCGCTGATCTCGACTGGCGGCACGGCCAAGGCTCTGCGCGATGCGGGTCTCGAAGTCGCGGATATCAGCGATGTGACCAACTTCCCTGAAATGATGGATGGTCGGGTCAAGACGCTGCACCCCAAAGTCCACGGCGGCTTGCTGGCGCGGCGTGATGATGCTGGTCATGTGGCATCGATGGAAGAACATGATATTGCCGGGATCGATCTGGTGATCGTCAATCTCTATCCCTTCGCGCAAACCGTTGCCAAAGGCGCGGAACGCGACGAGATTATCGAGAATATCGATATCGGTGGACCTTCGATGGTCCGCAGCGCGGCGAAAAACCATGATTTCGTCACCATCGTCACCGATCCGTCCGACTATGCCACCTTGCTGACCGAGCTGCAGCAGAATGACGGCGGCACTTCTCTGGCTTTCCGCAAGAATATGGCGGCCAAAGCCTTTGCCGCGACGGCCAGCTATGACAGCATGATCGCCCAGTGGTTTGGCTTTGCCGATCAGGGCAAGATGTTCCCCGATACGTTACCGCTGACCATGAGCCAGCCTGTCGAATTGCGCTATGGCGAAAACCCGCATCAAAGCGCGGCGCTTTATCTGCCCAATGGTCCGTCGGCCAGCGGCATAGCGCAGGCAGAGCAACTGCAAGGCAAGGCGCTCAGCTATAATAATTATAACGATGCCGACGCCGCGCTGGAACTGGTCAGCGAATTTCGCGATGGCCCGCCCACGGTGGTTATCGTCAAGCATGCCAATCCCTGCGGCGTGGCGAGCGCGGACAATATCCTCGACGCGTATAAAGAGGCTCTGGCCTGCGATAGCGTCTCGGCTTTCGGTGGCATCATCGCGGTCAACCGGCCGCTAGACGGTGCGGCAGCGGAAGCCATGACCGGCATCTTCACCGAAGTCGTCTGCGCGCCCAGCGCCGATGACGACGCCAAGGCGATTTTTGCCAAGAAGAAAAACCTGCGCTTGCTGCTGACCGGCGAGCTACCCGACCCGACGCGCGGTGGCATGGGCTTCAAATCCATTGCGGGCGGTTTTCTGCTGCAGTCCCGCGACAATGGCCAGATATCCCGCGATGATCTGAAATGTGTCACCAAGCGCCAGCCGAGCGAACAGGAGCTGACCGACTGCCTGTTCGCGTGGACGGTTGCAAAACATGTGAAATCCAATGCCATTGTCTATGCCAAGGGCGGCGCGACAGCCGGTGTTGGTGCCGGACAGATGAACCGACTGGAATCCGCACGCATTGCTGCGTGGAAAGCCAAGGATGCAGCGGAAAAAGCGGGTTGGAGCGAAACGCGGACCTTGGGATCGGCGGTCGCATCGGACGCTTTCTTCCCCTTTGCCGACGGCTTGCTGGCCGCCGTCGAAGCGGGCGCAACCGCGGTCATTCAACCCGGTGGTTCCATCCGTGATGATGAAGTGATTGCAGCAGCGGATGAAGCAGGACTGGCGATGCTATTCACCGGGATGCGCCATTTCCGGCATTAGACTTTTTCCCTCTCCCTTCGGGGAGAGGGCCTGAGCCTCAATCAGATATCATCAGACAATAGTCATTATGCTCCGCACTTGATGCGGAGTCCGGCATTTTAAAGCGTGAAAAGTCGCCAAAGCTCCGCATCAAGCGCGGCGCTCAACCGAGCGGGATTATTCCGGCGTAGCGGCTTGCGCGTTTTGTCCGTCACCTTCTGGTGCGGCGATGATGTCGCGGGTTACGCTGCCTTTGTCGACGGTGAAGGTTTCCGGATCACCAATCGAGCTGCGAATGCCAGCGTCGGAGCTACCGGCCTGACCAACAATGGCCGATTCGGTGATGCTGCGCGCTTGTGGTCCGCCGAACAGGGCTTCCAGAGTCTGCTGCTGCAAACCACCGGCTTGCGGGCGAGGCTCGCCCGGCTTTGGCGGGGTCAGCGTGAAATCGGGTGGAATCACCAGCGGTGGCTGGCGCGAAACAGCAAATTCATCGGGCCGTTCGCGGTCAAACAGACCGGAGGAACCGCAGGCCGTCAGACTGGCCAGCGAAATAAGGCTGATGGCGACGGTGGATTTACGCATGATATTGTCCCTCAAAAATCTCTTATGGAGCCTGATAGCGCGCTCCTGTCACAGGTCAACTTTCGTCAAGCTGAACATCGTCTTTTGTCTGGTCATCATTTTCGCGGATGAACAGCGCCCGCGCAAGCAAGATGACCACGCCGATGCTGATACAGGCATCGGCAAGGTTGAAAATCAGGAACGGCCGGAAGTCACCGATATGCAGATCGGCAAAGTCGGCAACATAGCCGAGCCGCGCCCGGTCGACGATATTGCCCATTGCCCCGCCGAGCACCATCGCCAGCGCAATAATATCCCATTTCGCGGTTTCACGGTTCATCCAGATCCAAACGGCGATGCCGATCAACCCGGTCAACGCGACCAAAGCCCAGCGCTGAAAATCGGTGGAGGCGGTCAGAAAACCCATGGAAACGCCATAATTTTCCGCCCAGGTGAGATCGAAAAACGGGATCAGTTTGATCTGCCCTTTGGCCGGTAGCTGCAGAATTTCCATAACGACAAATTTGCTGATCTGGTCCAGTGCAAAGATCAGAAAGGCGATGATCAATCCGGTGCGGCGATATTTCTTGATTTGGTCGGTCATGCCAGCACCTTTGCACAACGACCGCATAGCGCGCCATCTTCTTCTACTTCGGGAAGGAGACGCCAGCAGCGACCGCATTTGTGATTTTCGGTCTTGGTGACGGTGATGTCTGCCCCGTTGTTGATCTGCGCGACAATTGCCAGTTCGGCAAATTCGTCGCTGTCGATCGGAAGGTCGGTCATCGGATAGATGACTTCGGCTTCCAGGCTCGACCGGATTGTTTTCTCGCGGCGTAGCGGCTCGATCGCTTCGGTGACCTGCTCACGCGCATCGCGAATCTGCTGCCACTTGCCAGCCAGATCAACATCGGTCCAACCCGCATCCACCTCTGGCCATAGCTTGAGATGGATCGAGTCATTCTCATCCGGGAACCGGCTCTGCCAAATTTCTTCAGAAGTGAATACTAGCACCGGCGCGATATAGCGGGTGAGGGCGTGGAACAATATGTCCATCACCGTCCGATAGGCCATGCGCTTCGGATCATCCGGCGCGTCGCAATAGAGGCAATCCTTGCGGATATCGAAGAAGAAGGCGCTCAGGTCTTCCTGTGCGAAGGCGTTCAGCGTCCGCATATAGGGACCGAAGGCAAAGTCGCCGACATGCTGTTTCAGCTCCGCATCCACCTCGGCCAGCCGGTGCAGGATATAGCGTTCCAGCTCCGGCATGTCGGCCACCGCCACGCGCTCGGCATCGGTGAAATCACCCAAGCCGCCCAGCATATAGCGGAAGGTGTTGCGCAATTTCCGGTAGCTGTCGGTGACGCCCTTGATGATTTCATCACCAATGCGATGATCCTCGGTATAATCGACACTGGCCGCCCAGAGCCGCAGGATATCCGCGCCCTGCACGTCGATGATCTTTTTCGGGTCTAGCGTGTTGCCGAGCGACTTCGACATTTTCTTGCCGTTTTTGTCGAGCGTCATGCCGTGGGTCAGAACGGCTTTATAAGGCGCATGACCACGGGAACCGCAGCTTTCGAGCAGACTGGACTGGAACCAGCCGCGATGCTGATCGCTGCCTTCCAGATAAAGGTCGGCGGGCGACTGGTGATCCGGCCATTTGCCGCTTTCCAGCACGAAGCTGTGGGTACAGCCACTGTCGAACCAGACATCGAGAATGTCGGTGATCACTTCATAGTCATCGAGACTGTGATCATTGCCGAGAAAATCCTGATGATTGGCATTGAACCATGCATCGGCACCGCCGGTTTTAAAGGCGGCGATGATCCGCGCATTGACCGCCGGATCATTGAGATATTCACCGCTCTTGCGGTTCACATAAAGCGCGATGGGCACGCCCCAGGCGCGCTGGCGGCTGAGTACCCAGTCAGGACGGCCTTCGACCATGGATTCCAGACGGCGACGCCCGCGTTCGGGCACGAAGCGGACCTTGTTGCGAATTTCGTCCAGCGCGATTTCGCGGAGCGTGGCGGGAATGCCTTCAGCATGCCCGACTTCCAAATCCGTTCGCCCTGAGCTTGTCGAAGGGTCCGCGTCTGCCAGCTGTGCTTCGACAGGCTCAGCACGAACGGCATTTGGTGCCGTCAGCGGTTCATCCATCGGGACAAACCATTGCGGCGTGCAGCGGTAAATAATCTTGGCTTTTGAACGCCAGCTGTGCGGATAGCTATGCTGGAAATCATCGCTGGCGGAGAGCAAACCACCCGCTTCGCGCAGGTCCGAACAGATAGGCCCATCGCTGCCAACAAATTTCTTGTTGATGACGCTGCCCGTTAGCGGCAGCCATGGCCAATCCTCGCGATACTGTCCGCCTGCATCGACCGCGAACACCGGATTGATGCCATTGGCTTTGCACAGATCGAAATCATCTTCGCCATGATCGGGCGACATATGGACGAGGCCCGTACCAGCATCGGTGGTGACGAAGCTTGAGCCATCGAGGAACGGGCGGGGTTTTGTATAGAATTCGCTGTCCGGGAATTTGTCCGCCATCGGGTGTTTGGCGGTGGCTCCGGCGAGTTGGGAGCCTTGGAATTGGTTGTCAACTATTAAGGCTTGAATGCGCTCTGCGTCCGATAAACCAGCTGCGACATTTCCAATAGGTTTGAAGTTAAGCCCGGTGCGTTCGAAGAATTGGTCGACTAGATCGAAGGCAACAAGATATCTGCGATCATCGCTCGCGTCGATCTGCAAATAATATACATCCGCCCCATAAGCCAAAGCCTGATTAACCGGAATCGTCCACGGCGTCGTCGTCCAGATTACCGCATGCGCACCAACCAGCTCCGGCGCATTCGGCGCATCGACAATCTCGAACGCCACATCAATCTGCGTCGATGTGATATCTTCATATTCCACTTCGGCCTCTGCCAGCGCGGTTTTCTCGACCGGCGACCACATCACCGGCTTGGCACCGCGATAGAGCTGGCCGGCTTCGGCAAATTTTAGCAATTCGCTGACAATCTCCGCTTCCGCGTCATAGTCCATCGTCAGATAGGGTTTGTCCCATTGCGCTAAGACGCCGAGCCGTTTGAACTCCTCGCGCTGCACATCCACCCAATTATCCGCATAGGCGCGGCATTCGGCGCGGAATTCGCTGGCCGGCACCTCGTCCTTGTTCCGTTTTTTCTTGCGATATTGCTCTTCGATCTTCCACTCGATGGGAAGCCCGTGGCAATCCCAGCCGGGTACGAAAGGGGCGTCTTTGCCCAGCATATTCTGTGAGCGGACCACCAGATCCTTCAGCGTCTTGTTCAGGCTATGGCCGATATGGATATTGCCATTGGCATAAGGCGGGCCATCATGGAAAATGAATTTCTCATTGCCATCGCGGGTTTCGCGCAATTTTTCATAGAGGCCAATCTTCTGCCAGCGCTCCAAAATCGCCGGTTCCTTGTTCGCAAGGCCAGCCTTCATCGGGAAATCGGTTTTCGGCAGGAAAACCGTGTCTTTATAATCTGCTTTCGGATCGCTCATAATCGGGGGATTAGGCGAGGTTGCGAACGTGTGCAAGCATGGTTTTGCAACGGCGCCTGTACCGTTCATTCTGAGCTTGTCGAAGGATAGTTATAGGCTTGAGAAGTGGTCCGACAGGCTCACCACGAACGGAACAAAAACTAGCGGATCAGCGCGGGGCCGACTTTCAGTATATCCTCGACCATCACATAGCCATTATAGCTGGTCGGAATGTCCGCCAATTGATCGCCATGGACGATTCCACGGGTGGATTCGCGGTCGTTCATCGGACCGGTAATCACGATCCGTGCGCCAACCGCGTCCATGCGGGCGATCGTGCGGTCGGGCCAGCCGGCAATGGCCCATTGAAAGTCCAGCGGGACGATGAGCGTCGCATTCTTGCAGCTATCCGGGGTAATCCCGAGCCAGCCCATCCACGCATAATCTTTGGTGCAGGCCTTCACCATCGGTTTTGTCCAGGTCCACGCGCCAGGAAAAAGCTCACCCATGCGCATGGTTGGCGCTTCTCCGCCGTAGAATCCGTCGCCTTCTTTGACAGGATCGCGACCTGCCGCTTTCAATATCGCCGCCAATTGATCTGCTTCAGCCGGATTTTTGCTTTTGAAATTGAACAGAAATGGCTTGTAGCTTTCTGCCGCCAGCGCTTCTTCGACCGTCGGGATTTTGCCGACGCCCTTGCCGCGCAGGGGATAGGTCTCGCCACCGTCAGCGGTATAGCCATAGCTGATATCCAGCGCCTTCAGCTCCGCCAATGCCTTGTCCCGGGTCTTGCCGTTGCCATTGGTCCGGCAATCGACGGTCCAATCATGGAATAGCACCATCTTACCGTCTTTGGTTGGCGCAACATCGACCTCGATCATATCCGCCTTGGCGTTGACCGCGGCGCGGATCGAATGGACGGTATTTTCGAATATATCCAACTCTTCCTGTCCCGGCAGCATGCGTTGCGCGGTGCAGTCATTGCGGCCGACGCCGGTGGGATCATAGATATGATGGACGCCGCGATGGGCGATCATTTTGATATCGCCTTGGGGGGCAGGGGCCCAGCGCGGGCTGTTGATCAGCATGATGGTCACAAAGATCATCCAGAGCCCGCCAAGGCCCCACAACAGCTTTTTCTTCATCCCAAAAGCTCACGCGCTTTGTCACAATCCTTTTCCATCTGGACCTTCAGCGCTTCAAGATCATCAAACTTCTCTTCGCCGCGCAGGAAGTGGTGCAGTTCGACCTCGATCGTCTGGCCATAGAGATCTTCGGAAAAATCAAAGAAATAGGGCTCCAGCAATTCTTTTGGCGGATCGAACGACGGGCGGATACCGATATTCGCCGCGCCGTTCAGCACCCGGCCATCGGGCAGGCGGCCCTTCACGGCATAGATGCCATATTTCGGGCGCAGATAATGGCCGATATCGATATTGGCGGTAGGAAAGCCGAGTATCCGGCCATTTTTATCGCCATGAATGACTTCACCCTGAATCGCGAACGGACGGGTCAGCAGCCGGCCCGCTTCCTCGCACAGCCCCTCTTTCAGAGCCGCACGGATGCGACTGGAGGAAATGACATCATCGCTGTCGCTGATCGCACTGACCGCTTCGCTTTGCAGGCCGTGGGTCGCGCCAATCTCGCGCAGCAGATCGATATTGCCTTGTGCGCCTTTGCCAAAGGTGAAATCGGCTCCGGTGACAACGCCTGCTGCGCCAAAACGGTCGACCAGTAGAGTTGCGATAAAATCTTCTGCGGAGGTTCCGGCCAGAGCGGCATCAAATTCGAATACCAGCATCGCGCTCGCCCCGGCATCGGCAAATAGCCGCTGGCGCTGGTCCAGCGTCGTCAGGCGAAAGGGTGGCAGATCCGGTTTGAACAGGCGCGCCGGATGCGGATCAAAAGTTGCGATAATCGCCGGTCGGCCTTCTTTCCGCGCCCAGCTGAGCGCCTTGCCGGCGACCGCCTGATGGCCGAAGTGAAAGCCATCAAAATTGCCTAGCGCTATAATCGCGCCGCGCAGCTCGCCTTCGATCCGGTCTTTTCCGTTTAGTCTTTGCATCAAGCGGCTATTGACCGGAAATGCTTGCCGGTTCAACCGCTTCTTGCGGAAGATCTTGCATCGGAACCAGCCCCTGACGGATTATCCGCATGGCGTTCAGTCCCATCACGGCGCGGATTTCTGCCTCGGTAAAGTCTGCATTCATCAGCGCCTGCGTGATTTGTGCGACGCCGCTGGCGTCAAAGCGCGTGGTGACCGCGCCGTCAAAATCGCTACCCAGCGCCACATATTCGATGCCGACCAGGTCGCGGACATGTTTTACGGCTTTGGCGACGGTTGCCGGATCGGTGTCGCACATTGCGCCGTCCCAGTAACCAAGGCCGATGATGCCGCCAGTTGCGGCCACGCCCTTTATTTCATCATCGGTCAGGTTGCGATTGACCCCGCACACCGCTTGCACGCCGCCATGGCTGGACACCACGGGACGTCGTGCCATTTTCAGGATTTCGGCAACGGTCGTGTGGCTACTATGAGCGATATCGACGATCATGCCCATATCTTCCATGTCGCGGATGATCGTACGGCCAAATTCGGTCAGACCGCCTTTTTCTTCGCCGTGCATCGACCCTGCCAGTTCATTGTCGAAGAAATGCACCAGCCCCGCCATCCGCATTCCGGCATCATAGAATTTCTGCAAATTTGCGCGGTCGCCTTCCAGCGTCTGCAGACCTTCGGCGGAGAACAGCACGCCGATCGGGCGATCGGCGCCCGTCCGCGCCGTTTCCAAAGTATCGAGATCATCGGCGGTGTTGATCGTCTGCATCGCACCGGCGGACTGTTCGACGGCCTCATCCAGCTTTTGTGCGTGATAGATTTGCCGTTCGAAAAGCGAAAACCAGGTCCGCATCGGCTGCATCTGGGTGATCGCCAGCATCGTGATATTATCGGTATCGGCGCTATTGCTGTCGTAATTTTGGCCCTTGGGCGTTTTGGTGACACTGGAGAAAATCTGCAGGCCGATGTTGCCCGCCTGCAAGCGCTTCAGGTCGATATGGCCACGGTCGACGCTATCGGTAATCTTGCGCTTCCACAGCAATGTATCGCCGTGCAGATCGACAATCATCAAGCTATCATGCAGATTCTGTGCTTCTGCGCTGATTCCCGGCAGCGGTTTGCCATCGATCATATTAATCTGTTTTTCAAACCATGCTGGTCCGACAGCCAGCCAAATGGCGAGCAATATCCCGCTGAGACCCAAAAGCGTGAGCAGGATTTTTCGCATCTTATTTCCTTTTCAAAGTGACGAAGCTGTACCCCGGCTTGCCATTTTCCGCGTCATGATCCTCGCGGGCAATCTCTTCCCAGATGGCATCGTCAAAGGCTGGCATTTTGGTATCACCTTTCGGCTTGAGATGCACTTCCGTCAATTCGATCCGGTCGGCCTGTTTGAGAAAGGCTTTGTAGATTTCCGCGCCGCCGATCACCGCGATATGCGGCGCATTGGCGATTTTTAAGGCATTTTTGATGCTGGTTGCGACCTCTGCGTCGTCCGCTTGCCATTTTTTATCCCGGGTGAGCACGATATGGCGGCGTCCGGGCAAGAGGCCGGGCAGGCTGTCAAAGGTCTTGCGCCCCATGATCATCGGTTTGCCCATGGTCATCCGCTTGAACCGCCGCTGGTCTTCGGGCAGCCGCCACGGAATGCTGTCGCCATCGCCAATCACACCATTGTCGGCGCGGGCAAGAAAGAGAATGATTTCAGGATGGTTCATGCGCGAGGCCTAGCGCAGTTCCGGCGGACTGCAAATTAGAAATGCAATTTGGTGACATGACCCATTTTGCGGCCCGGCCGGCTTGCGCCCTTGCCATAGAGGTGGAGATGGTTGGCATCGTCGGATAGCAGGCGCTGCCAGTCATCCGCTTGCGCCCCGATCAGGTTGTGCATCTCGACTTTTGTTGCGGCCAGACCGGTATCGCCCAGCGGCAGTCCGCAGATCGCGCGGATGTGATTTTCAAACTGGCTGGTGATGGCGCCTTCGATGGTCCAGTGGCCACTATTGTGGACCCGCGGGGCCATTTCATTGAACACCGGGCCATCGTCGGTGGCGAAAAATTCGCAAGTGAGCACGCCGACATAGTTCATGGCATCGGCCATTTTCGCGGCAAGCGCGCGGGCGTCGTCCTGTTGCGCCAATATTGCGTTGGGGGCAGGCGCCGTCGAGACCGCCAATATGCCGTCTTCATGCACATTATGCGGCGTGTCCCAGAAGCGGATCTCGCCATCCTGCGCACGCACCAATATCACCGAAAACTCATAGTCAAAGGTCACGAAACCCTCGGCAACGCAGGGTTGATGGGCCACGGCGTCCCAATGCTGGTCGAGGTCGTCATCCGCTTTGATCCGAGACTGGCCCTTGCCATCATAGCCCATGCGGATGGTTTTCAAGATCGCCGGCGCGCCGATGTCGGCCATCGCCTTGTCCAGCGCCGCGCGATCAGTCACTTCGGCAAAGGGTGCCGTAGTGCCACCATGGTCGCGAGCGAAATTTTTCTCTGCGATCCGGTTTTGGGCGACGTCCAATGCCGCAATGGGCGGATGCAGCGGCGCGCAGCTTTCAATCTGGTGCAGCGGGTCAACCGGCACATTTTCAAATTCGAAAGTGACCACATCGCAGGCCTCGGCGAAGCGGGTCAGTGCTTTGATGTCGTCATCTTGCGCGCAAGTGAAATCGGCGGAAACTTCGGCGGCCACACTGTTGGCATCTGGCGCATAAATATGGCAGCGATAGCCTAATTGTGCCGCCGCGACGCTTAGCATCCGGCCAAGTTGACCGCCGCCCAATATACCAATGGTTGATCCAGGAGGAAGCATGTGCACGATGTCTGTTTATACGGGCTTGTCGGCGACGGCAGCGGTCTGAGCCGCACGCCATGCGTCCAGACGTTCGGCCAGGGCCGCGTCTGAATTGGCAAGAATAGCTGCAGCCAATAGTGCTGCATTTTTAGCACCTGCTTCGCCAATAGCCAAAGTACCGACCGGTATGCCGGCCGGCATTTGCGCGATGGAAAGAATGCTGTCGACGCCGCTTAAGGTTTTCGACTGAATGGGTACGCCAAGCACCGGGATGCGTGTCATTGATGCGGCCATGCCGGGAAGATGTGCCGCGCCACCCGCGCCCGCGATAACCACCTTCAATCCGCGTTCGGCCGCTGACGTTGCATAGTCATAAAGCCGGCCAGGTGTCCGGTGCGCCGAGACAATCTTGTCTTCATGCGCCACATTCAACTGATCCAGGATGTCGCTCGCAAGCTTCATTGTCGACCAGTCGGACTGGCTGCCCATGATGATTCCAACAGAAGGAGGTGCTTCGACCATTTTTGACCCTGACAAATGCTTCGGAAGCAATGTGGTTTAGTCGGGAAATGGCGCGGACGCAATGACACAAGTGAGAGGTAAGCCATTTTATAGCGATTATAGGGGGTAATGCCGCCAGTCTGATGCTGAAATGACAGTAGCAATAGTTACTTTGGGCATTTTTCAAATAAAAAAGTTGTATTTTCAAATAGATAAAAATATACGCCCTGCCGGGATGAAGAATGACTAACAATATAAAACAACATCGCGCAAGCAATGACCAGCATTGTCGTAGGTGCAATATATTGCAGCGCGAAATAGATTCGCTGAGAGAGCAGCTCGCTGAAATGGAGCGGCACGCCTATCATGATGTGCTGACCGGATTGTCCAATCGTCGTCTGTTCGTGGAACGGCTGGAAAACCGGATAGCGCGATGCCAGCGATATGGTGACAATTGTGCGCTGCTATTTCTCGACGTCGACAATTTGAAAGCGGTAAACGACGAACGTGGTCATGCCGCCGGCGATGCCTTGTTGATGCATTTGAGCAAATTGCTGAAAACACATATGCGAAAATCCGATGTGGTTGCGCGCATTGGTGGCGATGAATTTGGCTTGCTAGTCGACAATCTGGATTGCGATCAGGTGGTAGAAAAAATCGCTTTTCTGATGAAGCGATTCAGTGGAGCCAACTGCGTTCATGAAGGCAAGCGCTTACCCTTTAGCGTTTCCATAGGCTATTGCTTTGTCGGACCGAAAGACAGTGTCGAAGTCCTGATGTCGCGTGCGGATGCTGTGATGTATCTCGCGAAGGATAAATCCAAATAGTCGCTCGGGCCTACCGCTCCGACAGATAATAGCGCTCGATCTCGTTTAGATCGTCGTCCAGTTCATAGATAATCGGCTGGCCGGTGGGGATTTCCAGACTGGTTATTTCATTATCGGCAATTTTGGAAAGATGTTTGACCAGTGCGCGCAGGCTGTTGCCATGCGCGGAGATCAGCACTTTTTTGCCATTTTGCAACTCGGGTGCGATCCGGCTTTTCCAATAGGGTAATACCCGTGCAATCGTGTCTTTCAGGCTTTCGGTAGCCGGAACTTCAATGCCTTTATAGCGGGGGTCGCTGGACATTTGATATTCGCTGTCCGCTGCCATTGGTGGTGGTGGCGTGTCAAAGCTGCGGCGCCAGATATGGACTTGCTCATCGCCGTGTTTATCGCGGGTTTCCTGCTTGTTGAGGCCGGTCAATCCGCCATAATGACGTTCGTTGAGGCGATAGCTTTTCTCTACCGGCAGCCACAGGCGGCCCATTTCTTCGAGCGCAAGATTGAGCGTCGCGATGGCCCGGGTCTGCAGGCTGGTGAAGCACATATTCGGATCAATGCCGCGTTCTTTCATCAACTGCCCGGCAGCCTTGGCTTCCTCAATACCTTTTTCGGTGACATTGACGTCCCACCAGCCGGTAAAGCGGTTCTCAAGATTCCATTGCGACTGTCCGTGGCGCAGCAAGATAAGTTGGGGCATTGATTGTCCTTAATGCTTGTGTTTTCTTTTCCCCTAGCGGTGATGACGAAGGTCGCCAAGGGGATTTCAAACGAACACACGGACCATCGTATAATATGCACCCAGTGAACCCACCAGAAAAAGGGCCGGTTGGGCGAGCCATTTTTGGCGGTCGAGCGGCAGTCGTCCGAGGATCCAATAGCCACCCAATATTGCTGCCACAAATAGCAGCTGCCCCAATTCCAGTCCGAGATTGAACAAGAGCAAAGCCCAGATTTCCTGTCCTGTGGGCAGGCCTATATCCGCAAGCGCGCCCGCGAAACCCAGCCCATGGAGCAGTCCGAAGCCGATCGCGATCACCCAGGGGTGACGGATTGTGAGACTGGTTTTCCCGGCTTGCTTACGCACCGCTTCGATGGCGAGGAAGAATATGCTGAGCGCTATCAGCAGTTCCACCGGCCCGCTGGGCAGGCGGACGAGGCCCGTGGCGGTAATGGCCAGCGTCACACTATGGCCGGCGGTGAAGGCGGTAATGACCCATAGCAGCTGGCGTAACGGCGTGATCAGCAGCAGGCCGAGCACGAACAGCAAATGGTCCCAGCCGAACAGCATATGTTCCGCGCCAATCTGCAAATAGGCTCCGGCCGGAGAATCATTGACTTCGGTGTCCAGAGACAAAGCCGCGCTGGCCGGGCGCAAAAGCCGCGTTTGTTCGCGACCATCGGCAAATTTTAAACGGACAAATACGTCAGTGAGCGTCTGCTCGAGCCCTTCTATCCGGATTTTTCCGCGATCCAAGCGGCAAGTGGCCTGCCAGCTTTCAAGGATAGCCGTGCCAACATAATCTAGCTGTGTTTGTTCCGGCACAGCGCATTGGGCAGGCAGGACGGGACGCATTTTGAGCTTGCGGCCCGACAATACCGGCTGTTTCCAGATGACCGCGACATTGCCATCGGCCTGCTCGGTCAATTCGAGCGCAGCGGGCCGGATTTCATGGGCATCTGCTGGACTGGCCAAAAAAAGTGCGCATAGCCAGATCGATAGACACCAAAGGATCATGCGACCGCCGGGCGTCCGGTCTGGTAACGGTTTCGCGGCTGATGGAGCGGAGAGAGGCGTCATTCCTTATTCTCGACGACCACTTCATAATTGTCGATCAGCTCCAGCAACGCGGTCCGTTTCGCGCTGCTCCGCTGCTCTTCTTGCCAAGCGGCCAGCACTTCGGCGCGGATCGGTTCGAACTGGGCCTGTGCAGCGCTGTCGACGGCTTTGATCTGGACGAGATGCAGGCCAAAGGCGGATCCTATGGGTTCGCTCCACATATCCGCATCAAGTTTGAATATGGCAGCGGAAAATTCCGGTCCGAACAGTCGGGTGACTTCGCGTTCCGGAACGGCGGCATAGCTGCGTTTCTGGATGAACGGATCACCGGTTGATTTCCAATCTGCACCCGATTGCAGCGATGTGCGTGCGGCCTCTGCCGCCGCGTCTATACCGTCTCCGTGTTTTTCCGGGCTGAAATAAACATGGTTGAAGCTGCGCATTTCCGGGGCGGAAAAACGGTCGCGATGATCGTTGAACCAGCTTTCCAGCTCCGCGTCGGTCGGATCATCTGCCCGGGTTTCGTTGCCGACCAGAAAGTCCATCTTCTGGGCGAGCCGTCGCCGGATGATTGTGTCGCGGTCGCCGAGCCCCAATCGCTCCGCTTCCCGAACCAGCGCCTCTTCCTGCACATATTGTTCGATGATTTGCTGGCGGTCTTCTCCGGTCGGAAGCCGGCCCGCGGTGCCGGCCCAGATATTTTCGAGCCGCTCGATCTCGGCTACACTGACCACAATGGTCCTGCCCAGTTCGCCTTGCCAGGCGTTCCAGAAATGGTTGATGGCAATCAGCGCCAGCCCAATCAGGACAAAATGCGTGATTGGTTCACGGAAGATTTTCAAGAGGCGTTCCAGTCAGATTAGGCGGTTGGTACATACCAGATGGGTGAAGACCAGGCGCGTTCCTGGATCGTTGTCTGCAAGGCAGGATTTGGCTCAGCGCCCGCCCGCAAGGCATCCCATGTCGACCAGCGGCAAACCGGATTTTCTAGCACGCGCACATAATAAGATGCGCGTTGGTCTGCCTGATGCTCTGGATCGCGCCAGAAGGTTTTGAGCTCCGGTGCGCCTTTGTCGGTGGAAATCGAACAATCGCTCAGGTCCACCATCGCGCCATTGTCGGGGCATCGGAAATTGCCATCCGGCGTTCCACCATCGCTACAGGCGACATCAAAGACTTTTTCTTTGGCTTCTCCGCCATCGGTCCACACTTTGATGACCTGCACCCGTTGCAGCGGCGCGCTCATCGCGTCGCGCATGGCCCAGATGATAAAGCCGGGCGCTTGGTTGCCGACAAGGTCGCCGCCCATGGATACGCCATCCTTATAGGCTTTGCTGACCATTTCGGGATCATCGAGCATTTTCTCGTCAAAACCAAAGCCGCCGAAGAAGCGCAATTTGATGCGGGTTCCGGTGGTGGCGTAGGTTTCCTTGCGCCGCATCGCGTCAAAAATGGCTTCGCGACTATTTTCTTCGGCCCAGACCGCGGCGTAACCGGATGCGGCCCAACGCGAGAACCAGTTGTCGGCATTCGGGTCAGGGGTCACACCTTCCCAGCTTTTCTTGCCGCCCGGCGGAATGGAACCCCGGGATTCCGGTGTGCCGTCAAGAACACCGACTTTGGACCAGAAATTCTTTTCATCAAATGAACCGCCGACCACATGGCTGTCGGTTGATCCAATGAAGCCGAAATGAAACGGATCGGCGCCGATTTCTTGCGCCAGTTTCAGGCCATTGGCCAGCGCCTGCCGGACATAGTCGCCGGTGGCGGTTTTGGATACGACGGCTGTACTGAGCAGCTTGTCATAGATTTCAAAATCGGCCCATTCGTCATTGGGTGATAGAGAAGGGTGGGTTTCGGATGTGCCCTTGACCTGGGTGATTTCAACAATCGGTTCGTTGCGTATCCGCTGTTCGGCATAGGCTTTGGTCAATGGTTGCCCGTTATAGGTCTCCATCTTGAACATTTCACCGTCGGAGACATTGCTGTTATGCGGGATCGACATCACATCATTTCCCGCTTCGCGCTGATCGTCCATCCAGGACCACAGGTCTTCCGGATTGGTTGAATCGACCGTCGCGAACGGCATGTCGGGCGCAGATCCTCTGAATATCACGTTGCGGTGCAGATTGCCGCCAGCAAAGCCGCCTTCTTTGCCGTGGGTAATCCGCACGGCAGTATATTCATAGCCGGCAAAAGTGGTGAATTTTCCGGGATTGTTGTGTTTTTCGGCTGAATCGACAATTTGTTTCCAGACATTGCCGACGATGGCGGGGTCATAGACGCCATCCATTTTGCGGCCGTCCCGGATTGCGCCGCCGATCAGCTGGAATGCCGCGGTGATTTTTTCGGGGTCGGTGCTGAACATATCCTTTGCCATGTCCAGCTTGGACAGCGCAGTATCGGGCGTATTCATGGCCTCGAGATGACCAAGATAGGCGGCATGATCGGTGACCGCCATGAAATCAAGCGGTGGGCCTTCCAGCTTCAGGTCATAGCCCAAAGGGTGTTTGACGGTGCCGCCCATGCCGAATTTATAAGCATCATCGGGCGTGGTCCGTACATTGAAGATATAGGCATCAAAGCTATTCTTTGTATGGATGTGCAGATCGCCAAAATAGACATTGCGATCGGGATTTGCTTCTTCGCCGACGGTTTCTCCGGGTGCCAGCGCGATTTCTGAAGCGCTGGTTCCGCTCGTTTCGGCTGAACAGCCACTGATCAATGCGCTCAGCGCGACCGCTGCGAGTAGTTTATGTGTCATTTTAGCATCTCTCCCCAGGCATAGCCGCCAATTTCTGCGTTTTTCATCAATTGACAAATGTATCATATTTGCAACGACCGGCGCAGAATCGGCGTGTCTTTGCCGCTCTTCGCTTGATTTAATGACGCAATTAAACGACTGAGGCAAGCATAGCTGTTGGAAAAATACGTCTTCCCCCAAGGATAAAGACACTGCCAGCAGCTGAGTTTAACGGGAGAATAGTTATGAAAACCATCAATAAATTACTCATGGCGGCTATGTGTACCACTGCCATGACGACACCAGCTTTTGCGCAGGATGCTGTGCAGGAAGCGGAAACTTCCGACGATAATGTCATCATCGTGACGGCCACCCGCCGTGCCGAAGACGTTCAAGACATTCCTATTGCTGTGACCGCGGTTAGCCCGGTTCAACTTGAGCAGCAGGGCGTTGTGAACGTACAGAATATCGGCAGCGTTTCACCAAGCTTCTCAACCTCCAACGCGCAAACAGCGTCTGGCACGGTTGTTCTTCGTATTCGTGGTGTTGGTACCACGTCCAACAACATCGGTTTTGAATCCGCAGTTGGTATTTTCGTTGATGGTGCTTACCAATCACGTCCTGGCGTAGCGCTTGGCGAATTTGTTGACGTAGAACGCGTCGAAGTTCTTCGCGGCCCGCAAGGCACGTTGTTTGGACGGAACACCTCGGCTGGTGCTTTGAACATCACGAACAAACGTCCGGATCTGAATGAATTCGGTGGTTTCGTAAACGCGACCTATGGCAATTTTGATCATATGAGCATCCAAGGTGCGATCAACGCTCCCCTGATCGAAGACACGTTGGCGCTTCGCGTAACCGGCGCTTATCGGAAACGTGATGGCTATGTGAACACGGTTGACAGTACCGGAGCGAGCAACGGTGAATCCAACAATACGGACCAATATCTTGTTCGTGGCCAGTTGGGCTTTGAAACCGAAAGCGGCATCAGCGGTCGTCTGATTGCAGACTATTCTAAAAGTACGGCGAGCTGTTGTGCGGCTGTTGAAGTGTTGCGGTCTCCGGTTGAATCAGCGGGCTTCTTCGCTGCGGTGGGCCTTGGCGCCCGCGGCGGTATGGCTGCTCCGGTCGTAGCGGTAAACCCGTTCGACACGACAACCATGCAGGAAGCGGTTGATAATCGTCTTGCGACACAGAGCTTTCAATCGGCCAACAGCAATGATCAATGGGGTATTACCGGAGAGGTGGAAATTCCATTGGGCGACAGTGCTGACCTGATCTACATCGGTTCCTATCGCGAATTCAGTGCTGGTGAATCCTATGACTCGGACTTCTCGGGCCTGGATATTTTCAACGTTCTGCCAGGCGGCGGCACGTCCATTGATACCATGACCCACGAATTGCGTGTGCAGGGTGATGCACTTGATGGTGCTCTTGATTGGCTTGTCGGTGGATATTATTCGGATGAAGATATCAATCAGACCGTTAATTTTGGCCTCGGTCAGGATTATGACGGGCTTGTCGGTGCGTTGTTCGGTGGTGCGGCTGGTCCGGCTCCGCTGGCGCTATTCTCTGGTGGCGTTGATGCGGCGACGGTTCGGGCAACCAATGCCTATACTCAAAGCAGCAAAAGCTGGTCGATCTTCACCCATAATACGCTGGAAGTTACCGACGGTCTAAAGTTCACCGTTGGTCTGCGTTATTCGGATGAAAGCAAAGATGGCGGGTTCACGCAGCCTTCTGTCACCAATGCGCTATGCCCTGCTATCATAAGCAACCTTTTGGGCGCGCCGGCTGCTGGTGCTCCTCCGGCTCCGCTGCTGTCAGACGGCTCTGCTTTGGCTACCGGCCTTTTCGGCACTGGCTGTTTCGCGTTCACGGCTCCGGCTGATTTGCCTCAGGCGGCATTTCTTCCGCTCCCGCGTACCTTTAACAGCAACTTCAGCGATGAAGAGCTGATTTACACCGGTAAGGTTAGCTATGAATTCGCTTCCCCGATCACGGTATATGCCAGCTTCACGCACGGCTATAAATCAGGTGGTTTCAATCTGGACTCAACAGCAGCCACTGGCGGTGCGGATCCACGCTTCCTTTCGGAAGAAGTTGATGCCTATGAAGTCGGCTTCAAGGGCAAGTTCCTTGATAATGCGGTCACATTGAACGTCGCTGGTTTCCATGAAGAGTTCACCAACTTCCAGGTGCTCGAATTCACGGGCGCTCAGTTCACCACGTTCAACGTGCCATTGGCAAAATCGACGGGTGTTGAAATTGAAACGGTCATTCGTCCGAGTGACAATTTTACCATCAATGGCGGCTTGACCTACACCAATGCGCGCTATCCGGAAAATTGTGCTGGTACGCAGACATCGGCCAACGTTTTGAGCCTGTGCGGCAATTCGCTGACCAACGCTCCGAAATGGGTCGGTATCATGGGCGCAACCTATGATCGCGACATCGGCACGAACATGAAGTTCTTTGTGAACACGCAACTTCGGATGGAAAGTGATCGGCGTACATCTACACAGGCTATCGTTGTACCGAACGCTGCAGCTATTACAGCTGCAGGTAGCGTACAGGCTGCTGTTGATGTGGCTGCGTTGAACCCGTTTGATGTTCAGGATGGTAATATCAAGATCAACATGCGGGCCGGTATCGCCGATATAGACGATACATGGGGTGTTGAAGCTTGGGTTACCAACCTGACCAACGAGATTACACGGGGTGTTACGTTCAACACCGTGTTGCGTTCCGGTTCACGGTCGGCATTTGTGCAAGAACCGCGCATGTATGGCCTGACCCTTCGCGGCAAGTTCTAGACACGAATTTAATCGGGTGGCATTTCGCCGCCTAGTGAATAGGGGCCGGTTTTCCGGCCCCTTTTTATTGCGTGGCCGATGCATTGATGCAAAAGACTCATGCTATGAAAAATTTTATATTCCAGACCGTCCCGGTGCTTCACTTCGGTGAAGGCTGCCTTGCTGAACTTCCCGGCCAGATCGCGGCGCTGCGCGCATCCAAACCGATGATCGTAACTGACAAAGGCATCGTCAATGCCGGCTTGATCGTTCCGGTGGAAAAGACCCTGTCCGAAGCGGGCTTTGATGTCGTGATCTTTGACTCGGTCGTGGCCGACCCGCCAGAGGCGATTGTCCGGCAAGCGATGGCGGCGGCTCGAGATGCCGACGTCGATATTGTCATCGGACTGGGCGGCGGCAGCTCGCTGGATACGGCCAAAGTCGTGGCCGCTCTCGCGGTTGATGGCGCGCAGGCGCTCGAAGATGTTTATGGCATTGGCGTGCTGGAGAAAAAGGGCCTGCCGACCATCCTGATCCCGACCACGGCCGGCACCGGATCGGAAGTGACCGCGATTTCCATTCTAACCACCGGCGAAACCACCAAGGCAGGAATTATCTCGCCGCATTTGGTTGCCGATGTGGCCTTGCTTGATCCCGCCCTGACCGTAGGGCTCCCCGCCGATGTGACTGCGGCAACCGCTATTGACGCGATGGTCCATGCGGTTGAATCCTACACCAGCCGCAATGGCAAAAATCCGGTTTCCGATATGTTTGCTATCGAGGCTTTGAAATTGCTGACGGCCAATATCGAAACCGCCTGTTTCGACGGTGGGAATATGCAGGCCCGCGAAGCGATGTTGCGCGGATCAATGCTGGCGGGGCAGGCTTTTGCCAATGCACCGGTCGGAGCGATCCATGCACTCGCCTATCCGCTCGGCGGCATTTATCATATCCCGCACGGCCTCTCCAACGCCTTGGTCATGCCTTATGTGATGCAGTTTAATCTGGAGGCTGCCGCGCCGCTCTATGCCGAGCTGGCCGATGCTTTGGATATTCCCAAAGGCAGTGAAAATAGCGATGAAGCCCGGGCTCAGCAATTGATCGACTTTCTGGAAGCGCTGGCGGTCAAGGTTAAGGCGCCACGCAAGTTGCGGGATATCGGTATCGCGCAAGACGCGACCACAGAGCTTGCCGAGGCGGCGATGTTGCAGACACGTCTGCTCGACAATAATCCCCGAGCCGTGTCGCTGGCAGATGCCCAGAGAATCTATGATGCCGCCTGGTAAAAGTTCACGAAGCGCGCCACCGGTGCGCAGCGATTATCGCGCCGGTTCTGCGATTACGACGCGCTGGAATGACAATGACCCTTATGGGCATGTCAATAATGCTATCTACTATCTGTGGTTTGATACGGCGGTGAACCGTTATCTGATAGAGCAGGATGTTCTTGATATTACCGGCGGCGACACAATCGGTCTGGTGGTCAACACCAGCTGCGACTATTTCGCGCCAATTGCCTTTCCCGATGACGTGATGGCGCGCATCCGCGTCGACCGGCTCGGCAACAGCAGCGTCACCTATGGCGTCGGCCTGTTTCGCGGGGACGAGGATATCGCCTCTGCTGCAGGCAGTTTCACCCATGTCTATGTCGATCGCGATACGCGCCGACCAGTTTCTCTCCCCGCCCCCTTGCGCTCAGCGCTGGAGGCGATAGAGGTTTAATCAATCGATTAAGTCTTTGGGAGAGAGAAATGCTACGTCCTTTTGAAACGGATGAGCGCCGCCAGTTCCGTGAGACCTGCCGCCGTTTTATCGAAACGGAATTGCAGCCTTTTGCCAATGAGTGGGACGAAGCGGGCGAAATCCCCTGGTCGCTGCACGAAAAAGTCGGTGCGCTGGGTGTCTGGGGCTTCGGTATTGATGAAAAATATGGCGGTCTGGGCGTCGATGATATTTTTATGCGCGCGGCCTGGAGCGAGGAAGCCGCAAGGGCACATAATGGCGGGACGCTGGCGGCGCTGGGCGGCCGGTCGATCTCAATCGGGCCGATTCATAAATTGGCCTCGGAAGATATCAAAGACCGTATATTGAAAGATATCGTGCTGGGCAAAAAAGGGTCCAGCCTCGGCATTACCGAACCCGGCGGCGGATCGGATGTCGCCAATATGCAGACCACGGCAAAGCAGGACGGCAATCACTGGGTGATCAACGGGGCCAAGACTTTCATCACCGGCGGCATGACATCCGACCATTATGTTGTCGGCGCCCGCACCGGCGGCGAAGGCCTGCACGGTATTTCCCTGTTTCTGGTAGACGCCGATGCCGAGGGTTTTTCGCGTACCGCGCTCGACAAGAAAATGGGTTGGTGGGCGTCGGATCAGGCGTCGCTCTATTTTGATGATGTGCGGGTGCCGGCAGAAAATATGCTGGGTGAACAGGATCGCGGCTTCATCCAGATCATGCATAATTTCAACCACGAACGACTGGGCATGGTCGCGCAATGTCTTGGCATGATGCGGGTGCTGTTGGAGGAATCAATCAGCTATGCCCAGCAGCGCGAGACATTTGGCAAGCCGATGATCAAACATCAGGTTATCCGTCATAAAATCGCCGATATGTCGGCGCGCGTGGATCGTTTGGACGCATGGGTGAACCAGATTTGCTGGCTGGCCGATCAAGGCGAAATGCCGGTGGCGCAGCTCTGCAAGGCCAAGTTCAGCGCCACCAAGGATCTCGAATTTTGCGCCAGCGAAGCGATGCAGATTCTGGGCGGGGCCGGCTATTTGCGCGGCAATCCGGTCGAGCGTTTCTATCGCGAGGTCAAAGTCATGGCGATCGGCGGTGGATCGGAAGAAATCATGCGCGATCTCGCGGTTCGACAAATGGGTCTGTGATGGCTGGACAAGCACGAGCACGGGCCCGATAGCGCTATCATGTCTGGATCACCGCCTCTTTTCGAAAACAGCGCGCCTTTGCTTCCTGCGGGAGCGGTGCTGACCGGATTGCTGACCTTCTCGATGATGGATGTCGTGATGAAGAGCCTGGCAATGGATCTGGGCGCTTATAACGCCATCCTCTGGCGGGTGTTGGCCTCTCTTGCCATTGTTTCAGTGATCTTCTTTGCACGCCGTCCAAAAATGCCGGGGAAGGCGGCGCGCAAAGTGCATCTGCAGCGTGGTATCATCGTCGTGTTCATGTCCTATCTGTTCTTCTGGGGTCTGGCGCGGGTGCCGCTGGCGGAAGCCATTGCCTTGTCCTTTATCGCGCCGATTATCGCGCTCTATCTGGCGGCGGTTTTTCTCGGTGAGGCCATCCATCGCAAAGCTATCTATGCCTCGATACTCGGTTTTAGCGGGGTGCTGGTGATCGCCTGGGCGCGGGCCACCGGTGACTATGATGAAGACGTGCTTTTGGGCATTGGCGCGATCCTCGTGTCGGCGGTGCTCTATGGCGGCAATCTGGTGATTCAACGAACCCAGGCATTGCTTGCCGATCCGATCGAGATCAGCTTTTCACAAAATCTTATTGTCGGCGTGACGTTCTTGCTGCTGGCCCCGTTTTTTGCGGTCGTGCCGGATCAGGAGTTTTTCCCCTATATTGGCGCAGGCGCGATTCTGTCGATCACTTCGGCGGTGCTCATTGCCTGGGGCTATGCGCGGGCGGAAGCGAAGAATTTGATCAATCTCGAATATAGCGTCTTTGTCTGGGCGGTCATTTTCGGCTGGCTGTTCTTCAAAGAACCGATCACGCTGACGACAATCGTGGGTACGGTTTTGATCGTCATCGGCTGCATCGTGGCGACGCGCAAAGACAAGACGGTGGCGCATATCGAAAATACCGCAGTCTGACGGCGATGGCACTGCGGATCCGCAACCGGGAGGCGCGCTGGCTCTGGCTGCAATCACAGGGTCTGTCCGATACACCAACGGGTCCGCTGGATCTGCCAGAGATGATCCGGCGCCTCGGTTATGTGCAGCTGGATACGATCCAGAATGTCACTCGCGCCCATCATCATATCCTGTGGAGCCGGAACCAGAATTATCGCGAGCCGATGTTCGACCGGATGCTGGGCGAGGACAGGGTGGTTTTCGAGCATTTTACCCATGACGCCTCGGTCCTGCCGATGGAATTTTACCCGATGTGGCAGCGCCAGTTCCGGCGTCTGGGGCAGAAGGTCGCGGGCTATGCATCTTTTCAGAAAGCGGTGCGCGAAATTGGTGCCGAGGAGATCAAGGCACGCATCGCCGAAGAAGGCCCGCTGTCGACCCAGGCATTTGACACCAAGGTCAAAGGCAAAAAGCAAATGTGGGACCGTCCGCCGCATAAAAGGGTGATGGATCAGCTATGGTATGCGGGCGAACTGGCCACGTCTCACCGTCAGAATTTCAATAAATATTACGACCTCAGCGAGCGGGTTATCCCGGCGCATCATCGGGAAACAGTCCATGATGATGCGGATCAGATTGACTGGCTGTGCCGCAATGCGCTCGACCGGCTGGCCTTTGGCTCGCACGGTGAAATCCAGCGTTTCTGGGACGCGGTGGACGCAAAGGAAACGCGGGCCTGGGCGCAATCGGCGACCGATATGGTGGCGGTGGAGCTACAAAGCCACGACGGACAATGGCTGAAAGCGCTGGCGCCGCCGGATATCGAGAGGCGGTTGTCGCAAGCGCCGGCCCCGACCGCGCGGCTTCGCATCATCAACCCGTTCGACCCGGCCGTCCGCGACCGCAAGCGCCTGCTGACGCTGTTCGGTTTTCACTATCGCAACGAAATGTTCGTACCCGCCGCCCAGCGGCAATGGGGCTATTATGTCTATCCGATATTGGAACGCGACCGTTTCGTCGGCCGGATCGAAATCAAAGCCGATCGATCAGCCGAATGTCTGCGCGTCACCCAATTTTGGCCAGAACCAACGGTGCGGTGGTCGAACCCCCGGCAGGACAAGTGCGCGGCGGAATTGGCGCGCTTGGCGCGACTGATCGGGGTTCGCGATATCGTTTGGGAATGCAGCGGTGCGTGATGCCGATGCCCAGCCTATCTGACAATCCCGCGAAATTGCAGTTCGCCTGATGCACCGGGTGCGATCGGCGATGCCAAGACCCAGCGGATATGGGTGACGTCGGACGCTTGTGCCGGACGGCTTGTCGGAGCGGATTCTGATGCTGTTTCCGAGACACTCAGGTCGGACAATTTACCAAAACTCTTGCCGCCATCGACCGATACCAAAGCCCAGTCTTCTAACACTTCGGTCAAGGCGACGGCCGGATGGACGGGATTATTGACTACAAATCCTGTCACCGCACTTCCGCCGGTATTGCGATAGGCGTTGGTGAACAGCAATTTGTCGCCGGGAATGACCTTGATGGTTGCCGGGTCCAGAAGGGTTGTTGTGATTTCACCTGACGCCGATTCTTCGGTCCGTTCGACCTGAATCTTGCTGTCAATTTTTACATTGGCCCGCGGGTCGGTTGCAGCCGATTGAATGCTGGCCGACAGCGGTGCTGCATAGGCAGCCTGGGATGCTGACAAGCCCACCGTTAAAACACCGGTGGCGAGTGCCGCTTTAAACAAAATCATATGCATATCAGTCATATATAACGACCCTGTTGAACAATTGCTGAATAGGCGAACACGCCTTTCCTCATACTATAATGCCATGGTGATTAACACAAAATTGAAAATCATTCAAAAATGGGCACCTGCGATAGATTGTGCGGAATATCCCACAAAAAGAAACGCTTGCCGTAAAAGCAATCTTATTCGTTGGCATCGGGATTCATCAACCGCTAAAGAGTCAGCAATGGCTCGGACCGCATATCGTCGCTGCCTAGGCATGCTGGTTATTTTGCTGATGGGCTTGCCCTTCCGGCCGCTCCTTGCCCAGTCCGAAAATCCAGCCCAAGACCCGTCGGTTTCCGAGGCACCCGACCCCGGCCTATTCGATAGGCCGCTCGACCCGGATCAGCCGCTGACCGAAATTCCCGATTTTGGGGTCGCCTGGCCTGATCTGGAGGACGAGGCAGCAGCTGTTGCCGATGATCCCGAAGATGAAAATCCTCCGGCAACGGCACTGTTGGACGATGCCGAAGATGTTTTGGCCGAAGATCTGACGCTGAACGATTACCGGCCGACCGACGCCCTGGCGCAAACCGCTTATCGGGTCAGCTTCGAAGGCGTGCCCGACGCGATTGGCGAGGCGTTTAACAGCCGGTTCAAAATCCTGTCGGTATTGGAGCAATATCGCAGCGAAGATGCCAATTTCGCGCAGATAAGACGGCGTGCGCAAAGCGATACCGACCTTGTCGAACGGTTGCTACGGATCGAAGGCTATTATGACGCGGTCGTGCAGACGCGATTTGAGGCGGATGGTGCCGAGCAGGTTGCGGTGTTCATCAATATACAGGCCGGGCCGCAATATGAATTGGAGAATATCGCTCTGCCGGGCCTGGAAGCCGCAAGTGCTGATGACGCCGAGACATTCCGGGGTGGTTTCGGATTGCAGGCCGGCGCTGTTCTGAACAGCGACCGGATCATGGATGCGACGGACCGGCTTGATCAATTCATGGCGGAAAATGGCTATGCCTTTGCGCAGACCAGCCAACCGGAACTGGAAGTAGATCATGCCGAGCGGCTGGGCGATCTAACAGTGCAGGTCACGCCCGGCGGCAAATATGATTTCGGTTCGATCGACATGGGGCGGACGGACCTGTTTGATGCCGATCATGTCCAGATGATTGCGCGGTTCGATCCCGGTGATGTCTATCAGGCGTCGGATCTGGAAGATTTGCGACGGGCCTTGATCGCGACGGGGCTGGTTTCGACCATGTCTATCGATCCGGTGGTATCGGAAGATCCAGACGTGGTTGATATTGCGGTCAATGTCACGCCAGCCCCGCTGCGCACCATCGCCGGTGAATTGGGCTATGACACCGGCGAAGGGCCGCGTGCCGAGGTCAGTTGGGAGCATCGGAATTTCTTCCCGCCCGAGGGTCTGATCCGCCTGACTGGCGTGCTGGGGACGCAGGAACAATCGGGCAGCATCGCCTATCGTCGTAACAATTACCGGCGGCGGGACAATGTGCTGAACGGCCGTACGGCGTTGAGCGTGGTCGACCGTCCCGCATTCAAGGCGCAGACATTTTCGGTCGCCGCGAATCTGGAGCGTCAGAGCAACCTCATCTATCAGAAACGCTGGAACTGGTCGGTCGGGGTCGAGCTGCTTGCGTCCCGCGAAACAGATATTACCGGGCCGACTGGCACAACCGGCCGGGAAACGTTTTTTATCGGTTCGCTGCCCGGGTCGGTAACCTATGACACCAGTGATGATTTGCTGGACCCCAGCCACGGTGTTCGTCTGACGGCTCGTGTTGCACCGGAAGCATCCTTGCAGAACGGTAGTTTTTTCTATGTACGGGGTCAGCTGGATGGCAGCGCCTATTTCCCGATTTCGGATGAAATCATACTGGCCGGTCGTTCGCGTCTGGGTACGATCATCGGGGCTGGCAATAACCGGATCGCGCCGTCGCGCCGGCTCTATTCCGGTGGAGGCGGCTCGGTGCGGGGCTATGGTTATCAGAGCATCGGGCCGCGCGATGTCAACAATGATCCGGTGGGCGGACGTTCCTTGGTTGAATTTTCTCTCGAAGCCCGAGTCCGGACCGGGCTTTTCGATGGAAACCTTGGGATCGTGCCCTTTGTCGACGCAGGCAATGTCTACACCAGCAGCAGTCCCGATGTTTCCGGCCTGCGCTTTGGTGCCGGCCTCGGCGTGCGCTATTATAGCGATTTCGGTCCCATCCGGATCGATGTTGGCACACCCATTAACCCGCAGCCGGGTGACTCCCGCATCGCCGTCAATGTCTCGCTCGGGCAGGCCTTCTAAATGGCTGAAAGCACCGAAAAATATCCCTATAAATTGATGACATGGCGCTGGCCATTGCGCAGCCTGTTGGGGCTGGTGGCGGTGGTCATTCTGGGTCTGGTGGGCACGGCCTTTTGGTTGGATAGCGATTCCGGCCATCGCTATATCATCGATCAGGTCGAGGCACTGGAGCCGGAAAGCGGCTTGCGCATTCGTATCCAGGATATCGACGGGTCCATCTATGGCAAAGCAGACATAAAGGCGCTCGAGCTTCACGATCCCAATGGTGTGTTTTTTACCGCCGATACGGTCGCGGTCGTCTGGAAACCGCTGGCGTGGATATTTGGCGAACTTAACATTGCGGATGCGGTGATCACCAAAGCGCGGCTCGATCGGTTGCCCGCGCTGGCGGATAGCGGAGAAGATCAGCCTTTGTTGCCCGGCTTCGATGTATATGTCGGGGCTTTTCGCGCCGAGAATTTGGCGCTCGGCGCTGCTATTGCGGGCACGGAGCAATTTGCCGATCTAACCGGCTCGGCCGATATCAGGGCAGGCCGGGCAATGGTGTATCTGGATGCCGCAACAACGCGTAGCGGTGACAAAATGCTGCTTGCCTTGAACGCGGAACCTGATCGACAGAAGCTGGAAATCGATGCCGAGATCGTTGCGCCAATGGGCGGCGTATTGGCCAATGCGCTTGGGATGAAGCGTGATCTTAATATCAGCCTGAAGGGGGATGGCAGTTGGCAAAAATGGAACGGTGAGCTGAATGCGCTCAGTGGCGATGACGCTCTGGCGCAGGTCGCTCTGGAGGCGAAAGAGGGGCTGTTTGTCTATGATGGCAAGCTGACACCGTCGCTCTTCC
Source organism: Parasphingorhabdus sp. (assembly GCF_039939955.1). GTDB lineage: Bacteria > Pseudomonadota > Alphaproteobacteria > Sphingomonadales > Sphingomonadaceae > Parasphingorhabdus. The sequence goes on from NZ_JBDVHS010000005.1 coordinate 358,870, forward strand.
CTGCGGGGATTGCGCAGAAAATCGCATCGCCTGATCTAGCGATACGGGGCAATGCGAGGCTGGATGATCGTCTGGCCACTGTGGATTTGGAGGCGCGTTCCGCCGCTTTGTCTTTCACCGCGAAGGGCGGAATTGATCTGGCGCGCAATCGTCTGGATGCGATGCGTCTGGAGACCCGACTGATCAATCCGTCTGCCTTGGTGGCCAATATGAAGGCGCAGGATTTTGAACTGAAAGCTCTGCTGAACGGGAAGATTTCCGAGCTACGTTATCAATATCTGCTGACCGCGCCGCAGCTGGCCGTGGGCAAGACTCTGTTGACCAATGTGCGTGGTCAAGGCGAGGGCCAGCGCGATGCCGGTGGTTGGAATATTCCGCTGGAACTTTCCGCCGGTTCGCTGATCGGCAAGGGGCCGTTTCTGCAACAGTTGCTCTCCGGTTTTACCGCGACAGGGCTTTTTCGCTTTGAAAATGATCTGTTATTTGCCGAGCGCGCGCGCATCGCGACCAATAGCGCACAGGGAGTTCTGGATTTTGAGTTGCGTCCGTCGACCGGGGACTATGCTGCAAAAATTGCCGCCAACGCACCCGAATTTGCGGTCGAGGGTGTCGGGGTTGCCGATATTATTGCTGATATTGAAGTAGGGCCTCGCGCTTCCGGGATCGCGCTGGATGGTCAGGTCAATGCCAAGCTCCGGCGGTTCGACATTGGTTTCTTGCGGGAGCTGGCCGGTGGCTTGCCGAGTTTGCAATCCAATATCGCCTTGGCATCGGACGGGCGTTTGCGTTTTTCCAACCTCAATATCACCGCACCAAAACTATCATTCAAAGGATCGGGTCGTCAGACCGGCGCGCGGACTTTTGCGTTTGAGGGCGCGGGCACCCAGGATAGCTACGGGCGCTTTGATCTCAAGCTCGACGGGCCGCTGCGCCAGCCGCAAATCGCATTGCTATTCGACAATCCATTGCCTGCTGCCGGTCTGTCGGCGGTCAGCTTGCAGGTTGACCCGGCTGCCGCCGGTTTTTCCTATATCGCATCCGGGGGGTCGACCTTGGGGCCGTTCAGCAGCGCGGGTATGATTGTGACCCGAGCGGGACAGGAGACTGTCGTCCGTGTCGATCGGATATTGCTGTCCGACACGATGGCCAAAGGAATGGTCACCCCGACCGCACGCGGGCTTTCCGGAACACTTGCTGTTAGTGGCGGCGGTGTGAATGGCGATGTGCTGTTCCGCCCGGGTGACGGTCGGCAGTTGATCCGCGCCGATCTTAAGGCTGAAAATGCCCGCTTCGATGGGCAGCCACCGATTTTCATCCGCTCGGCCGTCGTTGATGCCGATATCATCCTCGTCGATGGCCAGTCCGATATTGACGCGACGATCCGGGCGCAGGGGATTAGTCGCGGCGAATTGATCATTGGCCGGATTGCCGCCAATGCCAAACTGACCAACGGCAGCGGCAAGGCCGTTTTTACCATGTCCGGCACGCGCGGCAGCACGTTCGAATTTCAGGCAAAAGCCGATATCACGCGCGACCGCTATCAGATCACTGGAAACGGTCAGTTTGAAGGGCGCAGACTGCGCTTGACGAGGGCGCTCGATCTTCGGCGGGTCAGCGACGGCTGGGCGGCTTCCCCGACCACGATCAGCTATGGCAGCGGGACCGCCCGTATGTCTGGCCGATGGGGTAGCGGCAATTCCGCGCTTGATCTGGTGCTGACGAAAATGCCCTTGTCGTTGATCGATATTGCTTATCCAGACCTTGGGCTGGGCGGCAATGTCAATGGGACGGTCAAACTTACCCAATCGGGTTCGCAGGTGCCGGTGGGTGAAGCCAAGCTGACGGTAAAAGGGTTGATGCGCTCTGGCTTGATCTTGACCTCCGATCCGGTTGACCTGGGTCTGAATATTGTCATGTCCCGGCGCAACGCAGCGGCGAGGGGAATCATCAAATCCCCGACAGGAAAAACTATCGGTCGGTTCCAAGGACGGGTTACCGGGCTGGATAGCGGTCACTGGCAGGATGAACTGATGCAAAGACCCCTGTTCGCGCAGGCGCGGTTCAATGGTGGGGCGGAGAGCCTGTGGCGGCTGACGGGTGTCGAGACTTTCGATCTGACCGGACCGGTCGCGGCCAGCGCTGATATTGGTGGCAGTCTCGCCAATCCGGAAATTCAGGGACAGGTACGCACCAGCAACGCCCGACTGGAAAGCCCGCTGACCGGCACGGTGATTTCCAATATCAAGACGGTCGGCCAGTTTGACGGGTCGCGTCTGGTTATGCCGAACCTGTCGGGGATTACGGTTGATGGCGGAAAATTAAGCGGTAGCGGCAGTTTCAATTTCGCGGTCGCCCCCGGTGAGGGGATTGGCATTGTGATGGATATCAATGCGGAACAAGCGGCGTTGATCGCCCGCGATGATTTTGCTGCAACCGTCACCGGGCCGATCAAGATCCGCAGTTCCGCGGAAGGTGGTCTGATTTCCGGTGATGTGACCCTGAACCGCAGCTTCTTCCGCTTTGGTCAAGCCAGCGCCACCGCCAGTCTGCCCGATATTAAAACCCGCGAGATTAACCGGCGGGCGGACGAGCGACCGGTGCAGACCCGCAGCCGGCCTTGGCGCTTTGCCCTGTCGGCGGACGTCCCCAATCGCTTGCGGGTTGAGGGTCTGGGGCTGGACAGCGAATGGGGGGCGAATCTGAATATCTCGGGTCCGGTCGATAATTTCGCGATGACCGGAACCGCCAATCTGATCCGCGGCAATTATACATTTGCCGGTCGTCGCTTCCGGTTGGAGCGGGGCCGGATCCGCTTTGTCGGCAACCAACCGGTCAATCCGATATTGGATATCGAGGCAGAAGCCAATCTGACCGGTCTGAACGCCACGATTGATGTCACCGGTACGGGCAATAAGCCCGAAATCGCCTTTTCCAGCATCCCGGCGCTGCCCGAGGATGAATTGCTGTCGCGTATATTATTCGGTGCGTCGATTGCCGATCTGTCAGCACCGGAAGCTGTTCAATTGGCCGCTGCCGTGGCTTCGCTTAATAGTGGTGGCGGGCTGGATCCGATCAACCAGCTGCGCAAGGCAGTGGGGCTCGACCGTTTGCGTATTTTGCCGTCCGATACGGATGCAGGTTCCGGAACCTCTATCGCCGCAGGCAAATATATCACCCGCCGCGCCTATGTGGAATTAATCACCGACGGCAAGGGCTATAGCGCGACCCAGTTGGAATTTCAGATCACCCGCTGGCTGTCGATCCTGTCGAGTATCTCGACCCTGGGCCGGCAGAGTGCCAACGTAAGGGTCAGTCGGGACTATTGATTGGGACGGTAACTAGCCTTAGCGCGGCTAAGCCATGAGAGGCGGTGTAGTCGGCAGTAGATTAGGCGGCACGCCGGCTCCGGCCAATATCGTGCGCATCCCGCCCCACAAGGCATTGGCGACGGCATTCCAGGCCTGTTCGATGGTCAGGGCCGTCAACATCGCGATGGACCGGACCATATTTTCCGTATCCCGCTTCATGCCATCGATAAAAAAGGCGAATAGCTCGTCATCGTCGGCGAGGAAGCCATCTATCCTTTCCATGGCCAGATGTTCCGCCTGTTTTGACAACATCCGTCCTTGCCGTTCTGCGAAGCCTGAGATCAGGTCGTAGCCGTCGGTCAGTTCTCCGCTCAGGGCGCCCAGCATATTGTCCAATATTTCTGCTGCGTTCATCCTTGCTTCCTATCTCTTGAGTGCGTTTTCGACGGTCAGCGCTTGATCAATCTGAATGTCATAGCGATTGCGAAAGGCAACGACCGCACCGCTTTGCAGACCGCGCTCTCGATGCAGATCCCGCATGCGCCGGATATTGGCCAATATCTCGCCGATACTGGCGGGTGATGCGTTGAGACAGCCATTGGGGTTGGTCTCGGAGGCACAGAAATCGCGGATGATCTTCTTTTCCGCCAGACGGCTGGCCAGTGGCGGGACGTAGCGCGACTGGGCCCTTTGCCGAAGCGCACCGAATTTTCCGATCAGCACCGCATAGTCGCGGGCATGGCTGGGATATTCCTCGGCCGTCGAACCGCTTTCGACCTGTGCAAACAAGGTGAGCGCTTCGGTATTGGCATCGTTGAGGCCATCGAGCAGGGCCTGATCATAGTCCGGAACAAGCTGGATCGCGCAACCAGAGAAAAGGAACAGTGCGAAGAAAAGCGCCAGTTGCCGGTGCGCAAGATAAAGGGTCTGCATAAGCTATCTTCCTTCCAGATTGCAGCAAGTGTAGGCTTGTCAGTCTCCGAGCGCATAGGACGGATTCGCCAGAGGCTAAGCACGCAGACCGGACGCCGATAATTCCCATTGCAAAAAATGGGTTGTAAAGCTTCGGATATTCATTAATGAGACGTTATATCATATCATTTAGACGCGAGGTTCATATGAAGAAGGCCGCTTTTTTATTAGCAACACTGCTCAGTTCTCCGGCGATTGCTGCAACCGCAGAGGATGCCAGTCTTGATGGAGGACACCCTGTCAACGATGATGAAACGATCATCGTTACCGCTGACTATCTGGATGAATTTGACATTCTCGCAGGTACTTCGGTGATCGCCAGGGACAATATCCTTCGTGGATTGCAGCCGCAGATAGGTGATGTTCTTACGAGCCAGCCGGGTGTGTCGGCCACGTCGTTCAGCCCCGGAGCATCGCGCCCGGTGCTGCGCGGTTTACAGGGAGAGCGTGTCCGGGTTTTAACCGACGGGATCGGAACGCTCGATGTCTCCAACACCTCGGCGGATCATGCCGTGACTATAGATCCTTTGACGACGGATCGCATTGAAGTGTTCCGGGGACCGGCAGCGTTGCTATTCGGAAGCCAGGCCATTGGTGGAGCGGTCAATGCGATTGATCGTCGCATCCCGCGGATTGTGCCGGAAAATGGCTATCATTTCGATCTTCTGGGAAACTATGCCAGCGCCTATGATGAAACCAGCATTGGCGGCGCTGCTGAAGTTGCATTGAGCGACCAGTTTGTTGTCCATGTGGACGGGAGTTTCCGCGAGACAAAAGATCTGGAAGTGGGCGGCTTTGTTCTAACGCCTGCACTCCGTGCCGAGCAGCTAGAGGTAGCGGCGGAAGAGCAGGAGGAAGGCCATCTGGACGAAGCCGCCGAGGCGCGAGAGCTGGCGGAACTGCAAGACATACTGCCGAACAGCTATACCGAGACCTATAGTTTCGGTGCCGGCTTTGCGCTGATCAATGATCGCGGCAGTATGGGTGCATCCATTGGCTATTATGACACCCGCTACGGCATTCCGGCACGACCGGGTGCTGAACATCATCACGGTGAGGAAGGCGAAGAAGAAGAGGGCGAAGAAGGCGAAGAGGAAGGCGTGCCGGTTTCGATCGACTTGCGGCAATGGCGGGCTGACCTGCGCGGGGAGATATTCACTGGCGGGGGTTTCCTGGAATCCGTCCGCTTGCGCGCCGGCTATTCCAACTATGAACATACCGAATTTGAAGGCGACGAAGTCGGCACGGTTTTCGACAGCCAAGCTTTTGAAGCCAGAGTGGAGCTGGTCCAGACGGACCGCGACGGCTGGCGCGGTGTGACCGGTTTTCAGGCATCGACCCGCGATTTCGTCGCCATCGGGGCAGAGGCATTTGTACCGCCCAATGTGACCGATCAATATGGTCTGTTCACCCTTCAGGAATTCGAATTTGACAAAATTGGACTGGAAGTTTCCGCCCGGTATGAGAAAACCGATGTCGGGTCCGATAGCGTTGCCATAGGGCTGGAGGATGCTGCGATCATTGTGCCGATTGACCGCAATTTCGATGCCTTTTCCGTGGCGGCCGGAGCGAGCTACGGGATTGCCCCCGATGTTCGTATCGGCCTCAACGTCAGCCGGGTTGAACGCGCTCCGTCTGCCGAGGAACTATTCTCAAACGGGCCGCATGTCGCGACCCAGGTCTTTGAAATCGGCAATCCGTTTTTCAGCAAGGAAACCGCATGGGGCATGGAGGCCTATCTGCGCGGTGAAAGCGGACCGGCGCGTTTCCAGCTGGCGGCCTATCACAACTGGTTCGACAATTTTATCTACGAGGTTGAAACCGGTGATGAAGCGGACGGCTTGCCGGTGTTCCAGATCGTGCAATCGGACGCCCGATATTGGGGGGTCGAAGCACAAGTCGCGATCGACGTCATACAATCGGACGATCTGACCGTGACCGTCGATGCTGTCGCGGATTATATCCGGGCCACGATCGAAGGCAGCGGTCCAGCGCCCCGTATCCCGCCCCTGCGCGTGCTGGGCGGGATTGAAGCCAATAGCGGCGTCCTTGGCGGGCGGGTCGAAATGGAATGGGTCGATAGCCAGAACAGGACATCCGGTTTTGAATTGCCGACTGATGGCCATACATTGGTCAATATGTCTCTGTCGTGGAAACCCTTTGGTGCGGACTCCGAACATGTGCTGATTCTGTCGGCTGACAATGTATTTGATGTCGATGCCCGGCGCCATGCGAGTTTCACAAAGGACTTCGTACCGCTGCCCGGCCGCAACGTAAAAATCGCCGCCCGTATCAGCTTCTGATATAGGCTAAATACTACTGCGTCCCGGCTGGAAACTGGCACTTGAGTTTCGGTTTCCAGCCGTTTTTCGGCCACTAGAGAATGGAAGTTTGATGCCGGATAGCCGTATCCCCGTTACTTTGCTCACCGGCTTTCTCGGATCGGGAAAGACGACATTGCTGAACCGGTTGATGCCGCTGCCTCAAATGGCGAAGGCGCTGGTCATCATCAACGAATTTGGATCAATCGGTATTGATCATGACCTTGTGGCACATAGCAATGAAGATGACACAATCGTTGAAATGGCCAACGGCTGCTTGTGCTGCACCATAAAAGGAGACCTGCAGAAAACTCTGCACGAGGCACCTTGGCGATTTGCCCGCGATGGCGAGCGATGGTTTGACAGAGTGCTGATCGAGACCACCGGCCTCGCCGATCCCGCTCCGATCATTCATACCGTGATGGCGGATGACAAGTTGAAGGCGCTGTACCGGTTGGATACGGTGATTGCTTTGGTTGACGGCTATAATGGCCACAATACACTCGACGCCCAGGTCGAGGCGGTGAAGCAGGTGGCCGTCGCCGACCAGTTGCTGGTCTCGAAGACCGACATCACGGATGACGTCGTGGTTGCCAGTCTGCAAAAGCGGTTGCGGAAACTCAATCCCGCTGCGCCGGTGCACCTGCTCCCCGGCGCAATCGATGATCTGGCGCGCCTGTTCGAAGGTCCGACTTTCAATCCGGAGTTGAAGCATGAAGATGTGCAGCGCTGGCTGGCGGCGGAGGCGTATGAGGAGGATCATCACCACCACGGTCACCACGATCATCACCATCACCATCATGGCGAAGCGCATGATATCAATCGTCATGATGACCGGATCCGGTCGATTTGTCTGACGATAGACGAGCCTCTGCCCGCACAGGTGTTTGATTCCTGGCTGGACATGCTGGTGACATTCAACGGGGTCAACGTTCTGCGGGTAAAGGGCATCATCAATCTGGCCGAGCTTGACAAACCCCTTGCCATTCATGGTGTCCAGCACATCTGGCACCCGCCGGAAATTCTGGAAGACTGGCCCAGCGAAGATCGCAACTCGCGCATTGTCTTCATTCTTCGCGATCTGGAAGAAACCGAATTGCGCCATATGCTGACCTTTGTGCAGAATAAATTTTCCGGTACGAACATCATGGGACTGGATGCCGGATAGCGCATTTTCACCGCCGCTACCCCCAGAATTCGGGATTGATTATAGATAGATTCTGCTGCTCAATATAGTTTGAACTACGGAGAGACTATGAGCTCGATAATAAGCAGCGTTTTTCTCGCAGAAGACGAACCAAATGCCTTTGAGCGATGTGCGCAAATCATTGAGATGCACCCACGTTTGGAATTGAAAGCGTCGGCCACTTCGTTGCGTGAAGCGCTTGCGCTTCTGCAGCAGGATAGCGTCGGCTATGACTTGCTGGTGACGGACCTGAGGTTGGGTGACGGCGATGGCGCTGATCTTATCCGTCATTGGCGAAGCAAAGGCGGTAAATTTGCTATGGTCGTTACTGTTTTTGGCGACGTCGACAGCGTTATGCGTTCCGTAGAAGCAGGCGCAGATGGCTATATGCTGAAAAGCGGCACTGACTATGAAATGATCACCGCCATTACGACGGTTCTCGATGGTGGTTCACCGATCAGTGCGTCAGTAGCGGGGCATTTGCTCAAAAGACTACGAAACTCCGGCGATGCCGATCGAATGGAAGAAGAAACGGACAAGCCTCAGCTTTCAGCACGAGAGATTGATATTCTCTCTGATCTGGCGCGCGGGCTTTCCTATAAAGAGGTCGCGCGTTTTCGGTCTATCTCCCCCCATACGGTTGCGGATCACGTCAAAGCCATCTATCGTAAAATGGCAGTAAACTCGAGGGGAGAGGCAGTGTTTCAAGCCATTCAAAACGGTATAATTGACTTGAAACAAGATTAGTAAGCTAGTGCTGAACGCACCGAAGACCGAAAAAAGACGACCGTTATGGGTAGGCTTTCTTTTATTGATCGCGGCGATTTCCTCGATGGGTCTAATTGCGATGGTAGCAGAAAATGCGATGCATCCGGACGGGGCTATCGCAGTCAAAGAATTAAAACCGGCCGGTGGCCAGGATCGAGAGCCTGTTGCTTTGAGTGCAGGGCGGTATCGGATCACAGGTGATCAAAATTATGTCAGCGACCTGGAATTTGACGTCCCACAGCTATCCAATGATTGGAGCGATGCAGCTATCTTGGTTACATTGGCCCGGCGTATGGTTGCCATCCGTCATTGTGGGCAGGAATTGACGGGTGGGCCTACGCGTTTTTCTCCCTCTCGGTACAAGGTATTCGACCCCCATTATTTCAATTTCCCGGCCCTTGATTGTGAAAGCCCGACATTGAGTCTGAAAGTGGATGGTCGCCTCGAAACTCCGACCATAAGGACAATTCATTTCGGCGAGGAAGCGTCCATTCAACAAGCTTTCCGTTGGCGGCGTTTCTTCGCGGTTGATATGGTGATGATTTCTACCGGTGTTGCGGCAGTGACAGCTTTGCTGGCGTTTGCAGCTCTCCCGTTGGCCAACCGCAGAAGACTGTTTTTGACGTTCGGTGCGATGATGGGAATTTGGGCCCTTCGCAATGTCTTTTATATTGGTCCTTTGTCGGAAAAGACCGAGAAGTTTGCAGACCTTTGGTTTTACGCATTCACTTATGGATTGCTCATCGCCTCAACTGTCTTCGTAAATGAATGGACATTGCAAAGCCAATGGCTCAGGCGAAGGGTCTTACTACCACTAACAATCGGGTTTGGCAGTTGCGTTTTCGCTATAGCAATTGGTTCCGATGCTATCGCTGCGTTCGCGACGCGCATGGGCTATGCTATCGCCGCGGTCAGTATTCTGATCATGATTTTTCTGCATATTCTGGCTTTGCACCGCGTCAGAAGCTTGCCCTATTTTGAGAGTTTTATATTCTTGGTAGGAAGCAGTGCAGGTCTAGTTGATCTGATGGGCCAAACACTACCCGAAGTGTCTTCATTTTTGTTCGGTTGGCAAGGGCTGACTATACCCTATTCATCACTCATGCCCATGTTGACGGCTTTTGCGATAGCGCTGTTTTTGGCTCGTGAAAATTGGAGGGTTCAAGGCGAGTTGAGCTCTGCGAACAAAGGCCTAGAGACCCAGCTTGCGGAACGCGAAGCTGAAATTCGGACGGCTTATCATGAACGCGAAGAAAAAAACCGTGAGGCCAGTATGTTGAGAGAACGTCAACGCATCATGGAGGATATTCATGATGGCTTCGGCAATCGGCTGCTCGCTTTGCTGCTTCAGGTTAAGCGGGGTAATTTCAATCAAAAACACTTGTCCCGCGGTTTGGAAGATAGTCTTCGCGATTTACGCTTGATTGTGGATTCAATGGATACGGCTGATGGTGACCTTGGCTTGGCCTTCGGCGCGCTAAGAGGGCGCCTCGAGCCTGATCTGCAGGGTGCGAATATCGAAGTTGTATGGAAAGCCGATCTCGAAGGTGAGGTCCACGATATCGGCCCACGGGCAGTATTGTCCATATACCGGATGATTCAGGAAGCGACCACCAATGTGATCCGCCATTCCGACGCGAGCCGGTTAAACGTCAACATCTTCTGGAAAGATGGCAAACTTGTTCTGATCGTTGAGGATAATGGCACTGGGCTACCAACGGAAATTTCAAACGGTCATGGACTGAAGAACATCAGGAACAGGGCATCTGCTTTAAATGGTGATGTCGTTTTTGATTCCGATGCGGGTTTAAAGATTACTATCACAATTCCTGCATTCCCTTCCGCGAAGGCATAGGCCCGAAAGCACCCCCAATTTATGGGGCCAAAAACCGCAGCTAACCGCTAACCTGTGGGATGCACTTCTGCGTAACCAGAAGATATAACCTCCTCAAATTTAGCACTCTTTTGGAGGAACTATGTCTTTCTTGAAGTCACAACATAATATTGAAAAAGCCTCATTGCTGAAGCTGCTGTGCACGACTTCTATCTGTGCGGCAGTAGTCGCAATCCCTGGCGCTGCGGAAGCCGCCTGTTCTGGGACTGGAAATCTAGCCGCTGGCACAGCTGTCGAATGTACCGGTAGCAACATAGGTCCGGTAATATTCGTGGGTGACAATCTGGATATTGAAATCGATAGCGGCGCGACATTTGAAAACACGGCTCCGGTCAATCAAGCGCTGATAGACATCACCGGTGATGACAATATATTCACGAACGACGGAACTGTCATCGCTACCAGCGTTGGCGGCAGCGGTCTCCGCAATAGCGCGATTGTCATGGATGCGCCGAATGGTGACGTCACTTTCAACAATAATGGTTCTATCACATCGCCGAATACAAGGCGGTCGGTTAGTTTGGCAGCAGACCTCGGGAATATAACGTTTGCGAACACCGGTAGCATCAGTTCTGCGACCCTCATTTCAGGCTTTGACGTCTCTGCCTCCAACGCAGGGGACATGAATTCTGTGCTCATCGGATTATCCGTCTCTTCATACGGGCAAGCCACGATCGATAATATTGGTGGTCAAATATCTGCCGGTTTTCATGGCGCAGCGATAGAGCTGAATGATACCGCAACTGTTGGACTCATTCGCAATAGCGGTACGATCATATCGAGCAATGCGTTTTCTGCCGCTGCCAGTTTGGAAATTTCATCTACCGTTGTCACAAATGCTACGTTGGAGGTGAGCAATCTGGCGTCCGGCACATTAATTTCATCCGGTGATCAGGGTTTTGGGGCTTCGATCGATATACAAGTGCCGATGAGCACTGTCGATACTATCGTAAACAACGAGGGGCGGATCGAAGTCAGTGGCGATGAGGCTACCGGCATTGCAGTGCAGCATACGGGTATAGGCAATGCGACGGTCGTTAACTCGGGAACGATCCAGACAACTGGCTTTTTCTCCAACGCCGTAGCCACGAATGTTTCGAGCGGAACGATCAGCTTGACCAATACTGCCACTGGCATCATCATCAGCACGCGAAACGGGCTGCAAGGGGACAGTACTGGCGGCGCTATTCTGATAAATGAAGGTAGCATAGACGTTACAGGTCGTGGTGCTGGCCTTGCTTCAAATGTCACAGGAGACATCGTTCATCAAAATGATGGAAATATAACCACAACGGGCGATGGCAGCCGCGGCATGTCTTCCAATGTTACTGATGGCGATGCGTCGATCACCAATAATGGACAGATTTCAACTTCTGGAAATGGGGGCACGACGAGAGGTATTTCCAACGTTGTCAGTGGCGCTGGAAATAGCCAGATTACCAATTCCGCAACTGGATCAATTTCAGTTTTGGGAGCGAATGTCATTGGAATAACAGGCTCTGCAGCCGTTGATATTGCAACCATACAAAATGCGGGCAGCCTCTCTGTCGAAGGAAGTGACTCTATCGGAATTTCTGTTGAGGGTGATGGTTTTTCGATTTCCAACACCGGCCAAATTGTTGCGTCCAACGGCGCTTACGCAGCCATTGAAAGCTATCAATCGGGAGGTACAAGGCAAAACGCAATCGCAAATGCGGGATCCATCGCAACCGACGGCACCGGCATTCTACTTGTGGGGACGACCGGCGGAATTGTGACGATTGATTCTGCAGGCACGATCGAGGGATCCGAAGCTGCGATTAGCTCGTTTCTCGTTTCGGATGTTGTTACCATTGGTGGGAATACAACAGGTGACATCCTCCTCAGGGAATGGGATGATAGCCTGGCTTTTACAATGGATGCCGCTGATAATTACTCAGGTCTGCTCGACGGTGGTGATGGCGTGGATGTTCTGAGCTTTGCCGGCCTCAGCACGATTGCCTTTGAGCAGGATATTGCCAACTTCGAAGCGATAAATGTTGTCGACACTCTTCGGGCAGGAAATATGAACATCGCCGGCCTACAAAGCTTCACTGTAGATAATGGTGGCACGCTTAGTCTGGCTGTTGATACGATTTTGAACTTGAGTGCAGGAAACTTTGTTGCAGCTGATGGCTCCACAATCATTTTTGATATTGATGCGAGCAATCCGGTTATCACAACAACTGGAACAGCGACATTCGACCAGGGTAGCCAGATCGCAATCAATGTATTGGATGTCGATACACTGGTCGCCGACAATAGTTTTGATGCGCTGACCGCCGATGGCGGTATAACCGATGCAAGTGCTTCGGTTGTCGACAACTCGCTGCTTTTTGATTTTGAAAAGACAGTCGTCGGCGGCAACATACTGCGTATTACAGCACGCCAGATTCTGATGATCGATGAAGCGGTTGACGCAAATGATATCGGTTTGTTCAATGCCGCAGGTGCCTTGCAAGCGATTGTCGACAATGGAGATCCAGCAAGCAGGCCGCTCGCTACCATATTCGGTCAACTACCTGATGATGCCGCGGTATCACAAGGCGTACAGGGGTATATGCCGGACGATTCCGGGGCGATTTTTGACCTGCAAGCGGGCGCTGTGCGTTCCGTATCGGACGCGATCTTCACCGACTCGCTGCATGGCAATGAAAGCAAAAGTGGCTGGCGTATCTGGGGCTTTGGCATGACCAGCGATCTTGATGGTGATGTCAAAGGGTATCATTCGGCATTTGATGGATCGCAGGACGGTTTTGCAATCGGTATCGACAAGCGATTTAATGGCGCAGATCATGCATTCCGCTTTGGCTTTACTTTCTATGATGTTGACTCGGACTACAGCGTGAGGATGCCGGCGGTTAAAAGCGGCGATATCGCTGTCGCTGGCGGCATATTATACGGCGAAGCGATTTTGAATGACAAATGGCGGCTGCATAGTCAGCTTGCCTTTGGCGATGCGGATGTTGATGGACAGCGTTTCAATTTGCTTTTGGATGAAGCGGCTAGTTTCACCGCGGATGGCAAGCAGACAATGCTGCAACTGGGGCTATCCCATTTGTTTGATAGCAAGGGCTGGAATTTTGAACTGGGCGGCATCATCGACCGCGTCTGGATGGAACTGGACGGATATTCCGAAGCGACGGCCGGACCTGGCGGACTGAATGTTGGTGAACAGGGCGCCGATAGTTTCCAGGGGCAAATATTCTTCGCTGGAGCCAAGGCGTTCGATTTGTCCAAAGGTTGGAAGATACAGCCGGATATGCGTATTGGCGCGGCATTTAACGATCAAGATTTTGATCCGGTAACCGCGCGCTTTCAGATGGGTGGGCCAGCATTTCTTGTGCCTGTAGCAGAAAGAAACCAGACTGCATTCAAACTGAATGCCGGACTATCGCTCTTTGCATCAGACAGTTTCACTATCCGGGCTGCCTATGACGGTTCATTTGGTGCAGAAGCTGATCATCACGCTGGGATGCTAACAGCCACCCTTGGCTGGTAGAAGTTGCTCCAAAGGGTCGCACTAGTCTAGCTTGGTTATTCGGATGGCAGAATGATTTTAAATCCACTGTCATCCGATGACCGAGCTAGACATTTTTTCGAGCAGTGAATTGTATTGGGCGTCAGCGGCTATCGCTCTCGCGAAAAATGGCGGCACGTTCACATTGCTTCTGCACCTACTGGTTTGGAACTCGCTATCTGTTCCTGACAATTGAGCCATCTTACAACTTTGAACGACAGAAAAGATAAGCCTAGCAACAACAATATGATCCGCGGCTTCCGTGTGATCAAAGGGGTGTTCTCGGGCGGCAAATCAACCGCGAGTATCAAACGTCTCTTCGCCTGTTGCTGATCCTCATCCTCATAAACCTAGAAAATGCCACCGGGAATCTTCACGCGTGGGATTTTGATCTTTGGTTTTTTGGGTTTTGTCGGCTTTAGGCGAGGCGCAGTTGGTGCGGTGGATGCAGATGTCGCTGAAGGAGATGATGACGCGGCGCTATTCTCTTCTGACACACGTCCCATCAACGGGTTGGCGGAAGCGGATGATGCAGACCCCCCTGCCTTGGACGCATCCAGCTTGTAGTTGAAACAATCTTCGGCAATAATCGTATTGCGATAGTCCGGTTCCCTGACATTGTTCGTATTTGTGCTTCTGTTCCGATAGCCGTTTGCGCTCGCAACACGCACGCGGACACAGATTTCAGTTCGTTCCGGAACCCGGTATCGAGAGTTTTCGGCATATTTTCTGATATTATTTCCCAAATTCACACAGCCACTTGGAAATGCGCCATATTTCTTGGCTCGAAAATCCTTGAATTCAAAGCTGCAGTTTTTGCTGTCCATCAGCTCAAATCGCTCTCTCTTCAATCCCGGGTTTGTATAGCTGCGCCACACCACGGCAAGACCATGTTCATCGTTGCCCGAGTTGTTTTCAAATTTTCGTTTCCACAAAAGATGGACATAATATGTGTTTTTGTTTCTGAGCGTGTTGGCGACGCTGCCTAGCTTGGCATAGTGGCTTAGCGGCTGCTTATAGAAGCAGCGGATATGGATCGGTTCGCCTTCGACAAAATTGCTTGTCACTTTGGAATAAGCCGGATCGCTATATCTGTCCGGCGGCATCAAATCAGATGAAAAAATACACTTGCCAGGAGCGGGGCCGCTGACTTTCCGAAACGGGCCTTCTGCTTGTGCATTGCTGACCGGCAATATGAACGATGCCATCGCCGCACCGATAAAGATGTTTTTCACGCTGATTCCCCGCTAAATTTCTGTCGGGAGAATGATAGCAATCAGGGGCTATCAGAAAATCCCATGAATGTGGGGGCGGCTCCGTATTTGGGGGATTGGAATTTGATGCTGCAGTCTCTGCTTTCGGCGTGAACCAGTTACAGCCCATGTCTGATCTATGCCGTTTGTATGTACAGCACAGGACGTTTTTTCTGTTTTTGTTGGACCAAAATACTTGCTGGTAAGCGTATCAAGGTGGCTGGCTGGATGATGCCGCTGGACAAGGGAGCACGGCAGAAAAGGTTTGTGTTGCTCGCCTATCCACCGGGATGTCCTTTCCATTCCCTCTATTTCCGGTAATCCAGCGGCGGATCGCGGTCGCCAAGCAGCGACTTATATTGATAGTCCGGCCCCCGCGCCTTGTCGAATTCGGCCTTGGCTTCGGCGCGCAGATCGGGGTTGGTGTAGAGCTCGATCGCCGCCAGGGTCAGCGTTTTTGCCGCGACCTGGGTGCCTTTGAAGCCGATCGACATGCCGCTGGCCGCAGACGATTGCCAACTATGCGCCGAGGTGCCAGGTACCCATGTCGCCGTGTTCAACCCTACGGTTGGGGTCGCATAGGAAACATCTCCAACATCGGTCGAGCCATAGCCGAGCGATACATTATAAGGCTGGATTTCTTCCTGGCTTCCCAGTTTCAGGCGCGGCTTGTCAAAGCTTGCATAGATTCTCTCGGCGAACTCTTGTTCTTCGGGCGTATAGGTAACGCCGCCCACCTGTCGCAATTTTGCATCCATCATCTTCGCCAGCGGTTCGTTGACCAGCAGCGGATTATTGCCGTGGATCACTTCCCAGTCGACCGTGGTGCCGGTGCCCAGAGCCGCACCGCGCGCTGCATCTTCCAGTCGCGTCCAAATCGCGTCCACTTCGCTTGGTTGCGGGTGGCGAACGTAGTAAAAGACTTCTGCAAAGTCGGGCACAACATTGGGAGCGGTGCCGCCTTCGGTAATCACATAGTGGATCCGGCTTTGCTGCGGTATATGTTCGCGCATCATGTTGATCATCATATTGAAGGCTTCGACGCCATCCAATGCGGATCGTGCCTTGTCGGGTGCGCCGGCGGCATGGGCGGATACACCGCGAAAGCGGAATTTGGCCGAACGATTGGCGAGGGTGGTGCGGGCAGCCGCCGAGTTCTTGTCACCGGCGTGCCAGTGCAGCGCGATATCGACATCGTTAAACAATCCTGCGCGGACCATATAGACTTTGCCGCTGCCACCTTCTTCTGCTGGTGTGCCATAGAGGCGCACGCGTCCCGGCGTGCCGGTCTGTTCCAGCCATTTGCTTACCGCGATGGCCGCTTCGACCGATCCGGCGGCGAACAGATTATGGCCGCAGGCATGAGCCGCACTTTTGCCGGCGATGGGGCTGCGGGTGGCGATGGCGTCTTGGTTGATGCCAGGCAACGCGTCATATTCCGCCAAGATCGCGATCACTGGGCCTTCTGTACCGAATTCGGCGGTGAAGGCGGTCGGAATATCGGCGACTCCGGAGGTGATTTTGAAGCCGTTGGATTTTAACATCTGTTTCAGAAGATCGCTGGATTTCTGTTCCTGATAGCCGAGTTCTGCCCATTCCCAGAGTTGCCGTGCTGTCTTCGCCGATTCTTCGGACCGCGCATCAATCAAGGCGGATATGTCGGACATCACGTCGCTCTGCTGGGCTTGGACGGAAGCGGGAAACGCCGCAAGGGCAGCAATCAGGGCGTAACGGATCATGGAAACCTCATCTATCTAACATGTTTGAGCAAGGATGGCACAGGATGGGTGATCCGAGCAACATAGTTCTGCTTCGACATTTTGCGTCGTTTTGGCGGCTGGTTGCAAAAATGCAACTCGCAGGTGCAGCATTTCAAATTGCAACTTATACGGAGTCTGCATAGTTTCACTATCAACCCTCAAGCAAAATGGAGTTAAACCATGCGTGTATTTTCTTCCCTGATTCTGGCCGTAACCGCCCTAACCCTGACCGCTCCGATGGCAACCGCCGCCGAAGCAGAGCGCAACGACCGGCTCTACGATGCAACTGGCGCCAGTGTCGCTAAAGTAAATCGCGTAAGCGAAAACGGTGATCTGGTTGTTATCTACAAAGGCAAAGTGCGGCGCATAGAAGCATCGACGCTTTCGAACACCGATGGTAAGTTGATGACCAGCCTGACCAGAAAAGAAATCCGCCGTTTGAAATAACTGAACGATTTCGTTGATCGCTATTCATGGCGGTTTTGCAAACAGATAAACCGGCGCTTCCCTCAAGTGCCGGTTTTTGTGGTCCTCTGCGGCGGCTAGATCTTGTGGACGGTTGATGTTTGCGAACAGGCTGGAGTCTTTCCAAGCGACTGTTTTTGCGTTTGATTTTTTGGCTAACCACTGCAGTGAAGGCGCCCGCTCTCCGGGGACATGGTTGGTGCGAAGGCGGTTGATGGTATCGCAGCGCCAATATGCAAAGGTCGGATGCATGCGCTGCTCATCCTGTGCGACAGCACAGCCGCCGTCAGCGGACAGTCGCTCGACAAGATCAATAGGTGCATAAGGCGCATCGACCGGGACGGTCACAAAACTAGCTACCGATGGATTCCTGTCCTGCAATCCGGCGGCTATCGAGAAAATGCCGCCAACCGGTCCGTCCGGATAAACGGGGTTGTCACGGATGATGTCCAGCCCCGTACCGTAATCCTGCCTGGCGGAAAGCAATATAGGCGAGGCCTTTGAAGCAAACCGGTCGATCAGAATATCCACCAACCTTTGTCCTTTAAGCGCGACGATGGCTTTGTCGGTGCCCATGCGGGTGGACTGGCCACCCGCTAGAATTACGAGGCAGGGAAGCATGGTCATGGAAGAAGTCGCCCGGTTTGAAACATTGCGTTTCAATCTGCTCGCACCGGGCCGTTCTGTCCAGCTAATCTCTAGTCGAGGTGTGCGGCGGGCTGGTCGGGCAAGGATAAGGCAGCGCCGTCAGCGAGCGTCGGCATCATGATCGCCTGCAGCACCAGCAAGATCGGAATGATTGCATTGCAGAGCGTAGTGATGGAGTCTTTTAGTGAGATGGCCTTCATAATTGAGGATATAGGCTGGCCCATGGAAAGCTCCTGCTAAGGAAGGTCATGAATCATCCTTAAACCATTACGGATCCAATATTTCCGTTACCTCAGCCTGACGGAACCATTGGAGACTTCAAAATGCAGCGCGCTATTTGGAATATCCTTGAATAGCTCGGGTTCTGTTCCGGTAAGCCATAGTTGTCCGCCTCTGTCGGCCAGCTTGTCAAATAGCGCTGCCCGGCGTTGCGGATCGAGATGGGCGGCAACTTCGTCAAGCAACAAAATAGGACGGCTTTTACGATGTTCGGCAATCAAATCGGCATGGGCCAGAATGATGGAAAACAATAAGGCCTTCTGCTCGCCCGTTGAACATTTGTCCGCCGGTTGTCGTTTGGCAGAATGGAATACGTCTAAGTCCGCCCGATGTGGCCCCCGCAAAGTGCGGCCAGCGGCAAGGTCTGCGGCTTTATTCTGATGAAGCATTTGGTTGAGTTGATCCTCGGTGCGCAACTGATCATCCGCCAGTCGCAACGACGGTGTCGCGAACATGGTGTTGTCTGATTGATCCAACTTCTGGTTCAGCGCCAATACCATGCGATGCCGTGCTTCCGCTACGGATGAACCAAATTGCGATAGTTGTAGGTCCAATCCTTCTAACCACTCTGCGTCAGAAAGATATGTGTCAGCGAGCAATCGATTGCGTTCGCGCCGCGCTGCTTCGTAGCGGGAGCAGTTGCGTGCATGTGCAGGTTCGAGCGCCATGACGAGCCGGTCCAAGAAATTTCGTCGTCCTGCGGCTCCTTCGGTGAACAGGCGGTCCATCGTGGGGGTTAGCCATAGGATGGACAGCCACTCGGCCAAGTCGTTTGTGGGGGCAGCAGCTTCGTTTATCCGTGTCTTGCGACGTTCCGGCGCCTCTGCATTTGTACCAGTGCCAATCTGTATATCACCCAGCTGAGCGGCAACGGCAAAATCGCCTTTGCCATTCTGATGCGCCATGTCCCGCAGCGCGGCGCGTCTCAAACCGCGTCCCGGCGCAAGCAGTGACACAGCCTCCAGAATATTGGTTTTGCCGGCACCATTTTCACCACTGAAAGCCATGAAGCCAGGCGCTGCTTCTACACGCAATTCCGGATAGTTGCGAAAGTTGTGCAGAGTAAGCTGGGATAGGATCATGGCAGGGTTTTTCACTAGCTTTCGCCGTTGATAAAGAGAAGCAAATTCGGATGGATGTCGATTTCGTTCATCCGCCATTCACGGAAAACTAAAATTTAGTAAAATACACCAATATTAGGTTTTTGTATCATCATGACTTGGAGGTCAATCCAGTTAAAATATTGAAAAATATGGATTTATAGAAACTGGCACGGGCTGTGCAATGTATGAGACATCTTCGCATAAACGCGAAACACAGTTTCAAACCGAAAGGATATTAAAATGTTCTCCAATGTATCAAACAGCTTCGCAGCAGCCGTAGCCGCCTTGTTCTCAGCCGCTATCTTTGTTGGCGCCAGCGTTGGTCCAGCCGTCAATAACGCTTCTTCGATCATCGCTTAACGTTCATATTAAACTTATAGAAAGGACATCCTATGTCATATAGTCTTCAAAATTCAGTTCTCGCCGCTTTCAGCGCAATCGTATCGGCGGCTCTATTCGTTGGCGCTAGCGTCATGCCTGCCGTCAACCAAGCATCTTCGTTGGTGATCTGATGGTCGACAAAGAGAAAAGCACAGAATCTCGGTCCAGCAACTGGCCGGAGCCCATTTCCTCAAACAAAGAAAGCAACAGTCCTATGAAAAGCAAATTGAAACTCGACAAAGCCAATGGCAAGCTGATGGGCGTATGTTCGGGTCTGGCAAACTGGACCGGAATGGACGTAAACTTGCTGCGAATTCTTTTCGTTCTCGCAACGATATTTGGTTTCGGTTCTGCTGTAATCATTTATCTGGCAATTGGATTGATTGTCGATTGATCCCGACATCAATTCACCAATAGATGATATAACGTACGGAAAATATTGTCTAAAAATATAGACCGCTCTGGCTAATAGGTGTAATCGAAGATTCGAAAATTCGCATTGCTATAGTCGGAGCGCAGATGTCGGCAGGTCATCATCATAGCCATGGGCACTTTCCCCACAGCCACCATGATCGCCATGGACCGCATGGTCATGTGCCGAAAAATTTCAGCCGTGCCTTTGCGCTGGGGATCGCTCTCAATAGCATTTACATCATTGTAGAAGTGATCTTCGGGCTGCTGGCGGGGTCGGTGGCACTATTGGCTGATGCTGGTCACAATCTCTCCGATGTTCTCGGCCTTGCTGTCGCCTGGGCTGGTGCAGAACTCGCAAAACGACCGCCTAGCAAACAATTTACGTTCGGACTGGGCGGGTCGTCGATCCTCGCGGCGCTCCTAAATGGCCTATTCCTGCTTGTCGCTTGTGGCGCCATCGCTTGGGAGGCCATTGGCCGTTTCAACGCACCAAGCACCGTCGCTTCAACTACGGTCATTATCGTGGCATCCATTGGAATTCTGATAAACTTTGGGACCGCGATGCTGTTCATTCGCGGGCAAAAAGATGACATTAATATACGCGGTGCCTTTCTGCATATGATGGCGGATGCCGGTGTATCAGCGGGTGTCGTGATCGGCGGAATAGTCATTTATTTTACCGATCTAAGTTGGATCGATCCGTTAATCAGTCTGCTGATTGTCGCGCTGATATTTTGGAGCACCTGGGGATTGCTATATGAAGCAGTACGCATGTCGTTGGCCGGTGTGCCCCGTGATATAGATATCGAGCAAGTATCTGAGCATCTGTCATCATTGCCCGGTGTTGAAACTGTTCATGACCTTCATATTTGGCCAATGAGCACCAGTGAGACGGCGATGACGGCCCATTTGGTTCTGCCGGGCGGACATCCAGGCAAGGGCTTCCTGGCGGAGGTTCAAAAGCAAATGAAAGAGCTTTTCTCCATCCATCATATTACCATCCAGATTGAACTTGAAGATGAAGAAGCAGACCTGTGTCAGGTCGATTGTGGCGGGTCCGATTAAGAGGGGCTAGCGCCGCAGAAGGTTTCTTTGTTTGGTGCAAGAAATCCGCAAACTTGTTAACCATTGAATAAACATCTTTTGTTAATTCCAAAGCCTGCGCAGACGATCATCTGCACATTAATGCAATCCAAGCCGGCTTTTCCGTCGGACGAGCGCGTTAGAAACAGGAAATCTGGATGCTATGAATGAAACGCCGGATCATCGGGCAATGGACAGGGCGTTCAAACGTGGCGATCCCCGTGAACTCTTGCGAACGCAAGTGGAAATAGCCGCTGTCGTTCGAGAGCCTGGTCTTGGCGCTGTCAATGCGATGATTCTGGACCTGTCTATTACCGGCTTCAGGATGCGCTGCATGACGGGGTTGACCGGCAAGAAGATAGTCTTTTTGAAACTGCCGTCTTTTGAGCCATTAGAGAGCAGAATCTGTTGGGAGCAAGGCGGCTATTTTGGTGGTGAGTTTCGCCAGTCACTGCATCCTGCGGTCTATCATCATATCATCGCTAAATATCCCACGCTGCGAATTGCAGGCTGAGGATTGTTTGGCAATTGAGGGGCAGTCCGTTAGGAAGTCGCGGACTATATGCAGAAACATTCTATCCGATCTAGGCTTTCTAAAGTTGCATTTTTCACCATATTGGTCGCTTGGGCATGGTATCGATGGCCGGATGGTCCCGAGATTTTGAACGTCAATGGTGCGCAAGCCCAAGTGATTGACGGCGACAGTTTCAAAACAGCGACGGACGAGTTCCGCATCTACGGAATTGATGCCCCAGAATATCGTCAAATATGTAAAGACGGCAAAGGTAATGATTGGGATTGCGGCAAAGTGGCGCGCTCCGGACTGGAAAAGCTTCTTCGAGACAAAAGCCATGCCTGTGAAGTCACTGCGAGAGATCAATATAAACGGGCAATCGCAACATGCACCGATACCGCTGGGAAGAATCTAGGCGCTGAACTGGTACGGCAAGGAATGGCGCAATCGGCGGATAGCTATGGCAGCATTGTTTTCGCCGAAGAGGAAACGGACGCGAAAAATGCCAAGCGTGGAATCTGGAAAGGCCCATTCACAGATCCCAAAATTTGGCGCTCCGAACATTCTCGTTGAGCGCCATCGTAACCATAGCGTTTAACATCTTTCATTGCGCGGCCCCAAAATAGATTTATGGTCTTTTGGTAACCGCGGTGTTCTATCCCGCGAATGGGAGGATGTGTGCACGACGATATTAAACCGAATTGGTTGTCTGAGATCGTTCGTCGTTTTTCCGTGTTTGTCTATACCGTCAACGGATGGACCGCCGTCCAAGAGAATCCACCGCCCAGAAAAGCGGTGATTATCGCTGCTCCCCATACGAGTAATTGGGATTTCATCTATTTTTTCGGGCTGACGAACAAGCTCAGGATCCAATCCTATTGGATCGGTAAAAATACTTTATTCAAATGGCCATGGGGCGATATGATGCGGCGAATGGGCGGTATCCCGGTGGATCGGTCCAAGTCCCAGAACATGGTCGATGCGATGGTCGAAGAATTCAATAGACGTGATGATTTTCTGCTGACGATCCCACCGGAAGGCACGCGTGGTAGTGTGAAGCAATGGCGAACAGGATTCTACTATATCGCGCTGAAAGCAAAGGTTCCGCTGATTATCGGGATGATGGACTATGCCAAAAAAACCGGCGGGTTAGGGCCATCGTTCATGCCGTCCGGAGACTATGAAGCGGATATGGAAAAGCTGTCTAGTTTCTATCACAGCGTCACGCCAAAGTTTCCTGGGAAAGCGATGCGCGATATTGTCTCGACGAACAACGAGATATCCGGTGATAATCATGGGGGAGAAGCGACTTGACGAATCTGTTTATGGCTTTGGGGCTCAATTTTGCGGCGCTGGTCGCAATCATGATCATTCTCTGGTTGATATCCCTGCGTATCCGCGACGTATCTTTCATTGACGCCTTTTGGGCCTATGGCATGGCGATCATGGCCAGCACTTCTTTCATGCAGACTGAAAATCCGGGGCCTTTGGCGTATACAATCTGGGCGTTGACGGCGCTTTGGGGGATAAGGCTGGGAACCCATCTATTCCTGCGCTGGCGCAGGGAAGGGGTAGACCCCCGCTACACAAAAATTCTTGGTCATGCGATGGACAAGCAAGGGATGAGTTTCGCCAAGGCTGCGTTGTTGAAGGCATGGGCATTGCAAATTCCGCTTCTTTTTATTGTCTGCCTGCCTGCCCAGCTTGGTATATTGCTAGCTGGCGCTGATGCCGTCGGCCCTATTGCCATGGCCGGCGTCGTGATTGCCTTGGTTGGCATTGCTTTCGAAACCATTGGTGATTTGCAGCTCAAAGCGTTTCGGGCAAATCCGGCCAGTGAAGGGAAGGTGTTGGACAGCGGATTGTGGAAATATACCCGGCATCCCAATTATTTCGGAGACTTCTGTGCTTGGTGGGGTATCTGGCTGGTGGCTGCTCAGACCGGCTGGCCGGTGTGGATTGCCATCGTTGGGCCTTTGTTCCTCAGCTTCACTCTTATGAAGTGGAGTGGCGCACCTCTTTTGGAAAAAAGCTTGAAGAAAAACCGTCCCAATTATGCCGACTATATTGAGCGGACATCGGGTTTCTTCCCTATGCCGCCGAAGAGAAAGTGATGATCAAGCAGCCTGCTTGAGCAGCTTGTTTTCAATGATGTTGGCAAATACGTCCGCTTCTTGAGCGCCGGGTACCATGAATTTCTTGTTGAAGATGAACGCTGGAACGCCCGTAATGAACCGGTCCTGCCATTCTGCTTCCGTCGCTCTGACTTCGTCGGTGTAGAGCCCCGTGCTTAACAAATCTCGCGCACGAGCTTCATCCAGCCCGACCGAGGATGCTATATCCACCAGCGTATCATGATCGCTGACATTCTTGCCATCGGTGAAATGCGCTTTGAACAACGCCAGTTTTAAGGCTGTTTGCTTGCCAGTCTCTCCCGCCCAGTGGAGCAAGCGATGGGCATCAAAAGTGTTCACCATCCGCATATTCTCATGGTAGCTAAAATCAAAATCCAGATCATTGCCAGCATCGCGCAGGCGTTGCCGATTGGCCGTGCTTTGTTCCGGTGTGGCGCCATATTTTTGCGCCATATGTTCGTTGATGTCTTGCCCTTCAGGCGGCATCGCCGGGTTGAGCTCAAAAGCATGCCAGGCCAGTTCAAAGCGGGCTTTGCCTTCAAATTGCACCATTGCTTTTTCAAGCTTCTTAAATCCGATAATACACCATGGACAGACAACGTCGGACACGATGTCCACGGTGATCACTGGTGTCTCGGACATAATATTTCCTTGGTTGATTTCAGGCTTTCTCAAGCGTGCATTGCAGCGGATGTTCGTTCTTGTGGGCAAAATCCATCACTTGGGTGACTTTGGTTTCGGCCACTTCATAACTGAACGTCCCGCAGATCCCGACGCCTTTTTGGTGCACGTGAAGCATGACTCTTGTCGCTTCATCAATATCCATGTTGAAGAAGCGTTTCAAAACGAGAATTACAAATTCCATCGGTGTATAATCATCGTTGAGAAGCAAGACTTTATATGGGCTGGGCTTCTTGGTCTTAGCCCGTGTCTTGGTTGCGACGCCCATGTCTGAATCGTCATCACCGGGCCCCTTGTCAGCATCATCGTTCATGATTGGCCGATCGGCGATAGGACTATCGCCGATGGTTAGGGGAACGGGGAAAAGAATCTGCATGTTCATCATCAGCCTCAGGATATGGCATTTTTATCGTCGAGGGCAAGTGGCGGATTGATAGTTTTATCTGCTTTTATGCTTGTGCATGCCATGGAAGCACAAATGAAAAGGGCCGCTCCAGCGGAACGGCCCTTTTTGATTGGTTGAAAAAGTCGCTTATGCGGCTTTCTTCAGCTCCTTGCGGATGTCGCTTACGCGATCAGCAATTGGCTGATAAGCTTTGCCAGCGAGTTTCACAACGGCATCAGCATTGTTCGAAGTCTGGTCCATAACCCGGTCCAGGCCGCTGCGTACATAGTCAGCTTGCTTTTCAAACATGTCTCGTGGCGTCGCGACGCTGAACAAGCCTTGCAGTGCGCGGCTGGCTTCAACGAAATTTTCGCGGGTATATTTTACGTTGGTCTGGCCGATTTCCTGAGCGCCTTTCGCAGCAATTTTGCCGCTTTCGATCAGAGTTTCGACGTTTTCGCGGTTAAATTCAACGGCGGTTTTCGACAATTCAACAGCACGCTCTGCGGCTTCCTTGGCACGAACCTGTGCTTCGGCAGTCAGCTTTTCAAAACGTGAACCGAGGTTTTCGGCAGTTTTCTTGGCGGTGTTAGCAGCCTTGGTGTTGGCGGCTTTGGTGTTTTTGACAACGCGTTTGGTTGCAGTGGTTTTGGTGGTAGCCATTTTCTTTGTTCCTTTAGACGTTTTCTTCAATGTGGTTTTGGCGACTGGCTTCGCTGCAGCTTTACGTTTTGCAGGAGCTTTCTTCGTTGCAGTTTTGGATGCTGCGGTTTTCTTGACAGCAGGCTTGGCCGCTGTTGCCGGTTTAGCAGCTGTAGCCACCGGCTTTTTGATTTCAGTCTTTGTGGCAGAGGCGGCTGTTGGAGCCGGTTTGTCAGAAATAACGGTTGCAGATGCTGCAGCAGAATAAGCGGCGTCCGCAGAAAGCGAGCCGGTTTCTTTTACTGTTGGAGCAGCGGAATTTTCGTTTTTCATATCAGCCATCGGATATCTCACTTCTTTGTTGCAGTGCACAAATAGGGGATGAGATTGCTGATGTCAAGAAAAATGGTGCAGTGCACAATAATCGACATTATTGCGTATAAATTACCATATTACAGCGTTTTAATTGGAATTTGTTTTGCGCCTTTTGTGCAATAAGGTAAAAAATTGTGCGCCTGCGTTATTGCGCGATTGGCGATTGCACTAGTGCCTGTGATAGTGTGGGCCGCCAGATTTCCATGGTTCGTTGTAGCTTCTGCTGTAACAAGAGAGATATGATGTGCGAATGCCCCCTATGTCTGTTTTGAGATCTATCGCTACTGCCGTGCCCGATCATCGGATTACGCAGGCGGAAGTATTGGACGTACTGGCGAAGGCGAGAGGGGCGGCGCTGCCCCGCCGGCTGAAACAGATATTGGGCAATAGCGGGATCGACCAACGTTATCTCGCTTGCGAAGCAGATTACTATCTGGAACCGCGCGGCTGGACCAATCGGGCGGCTATATATGATCGGGTCGGTAGCCGGCTGGCGCATAAGGTGGCGGGGGATGCGCTCGACAAGGCGGCGCTGGTGCCGTCCGACATTGATGCCATCGTCCTGATTTCGACAACAGGCACGATGACGCCCTCTATCCCCAGTCGGATGATAGAGGCCATGGGTTTCGATCCGTCGACCCAGACGATCCCGGTGTTCGGCTATGGCTGTGCCGGTAGTGTCCTTGGTCTCCGGCTAGCTAATGATCTGGCGACAGCGAGCGGCGGGCAGAATATCCTGTTGATTGCGCTGGAATTGTGCAGTCTGTCTTATGACTATAGCCAGTTTGACAAGAAGAACATGATCGCCACCGCGCTGTTTGCCGATGGCTGTGCCGCGGCCGTGCTCAGTGGCAAGGACAGGGCGGTCGATGCACCGAACTTCCGTGCCTTTGACCAGAAAACCTGGCCGGGAACCTGCGATATGATGGGCTGGGAGATTGGCGCTACTGGCTTCGATCTCGTGTTGGCGCGTGATATCCCAAGCTTTGTGGCGCAGGATTTCGCGCCTTTCTGCGATGGGTTTCTGGCGGCTCAGGGGTTGCAAAAATCTGACCTTTTCGAGCCGGCTTGCCACCCTGGCGGGGGCCGGGTGGTGGAAGCATTGGAAGCATATTTTGCGCCAGAGATCGAAGGCATTTCGGCCACCCGGGACGTTCTCCGCCAGCATGGTAACATGTCTTCGCCCACGGTTTTGTTCGTGCTCGATCAACTGCTTGCGCAGAAGCCGGATAAGCCGATATTGCTGACCGCGCTGGGCCCCGGCTTCACCGCAGCGCTCGGCATCCTAGATCCGCGGGGGCAGTATGACTGACAATCTCGGTGCTATATTTACCACCGGCCTGACACCGGTCGGCTGGCTGTTGCTCTATATAGTGGTTCAACGGCTGGGCGAGCTGATCTACGCCAATCGCAATACCAAGCGGTTGCTCAGCGAAGGCGGGCAGGAACATGGCGCGGACCATTATCAATATTTCATTTTTCTCCACAGCGCCTGGATCGGGATCATCGCATTGCTCGTCGATCCGCAGCATAATATTCATCCGGCCATGCTGGCGCTGTTCGTGGTGACGCAGCTGCTGCGGGTCTGGACATTGGCCAGTATTGGCCGTTGGTGGACCACCAGGATTATCTCGGCTCCGCATTTCGACCGGGTGAAGCGCGGGCCGTACCGGTTCATCAGTCACCCCAATTACACAGTCGTCGTGCTAGAGATAGCGATTGTGCCCTTGATGCTCGGCCTGCCGTGGGTGGCGCTGGTTTTCTCCATCCTGAACGCGGTTCTGCTGCGCCACCGGATTGGTGTTGAAAATAAAGTTCTGGGCGAGCGCGGCTAATCCACGCCAGGTCCCGTTTTGGGCCTCTGTTGTCGCTCGATCAGGCGATGTCGCGCCAAGACCGGTTTGGAAGCCTATCCACATTTTTGTCGCTGCGTTTCATATCATATAGCGCGCTGTCGGCGGCTTTGAGCAATTGCTCCACATTCGTGCCATCAAGCATCTGGACCGCAATGCCAATGCTGGCCGACGGCGTAATCATATGCCCATTGATCTCCGCCGGTCTGACAAAGCTGGCCAGATAGGTGGTCGCCCGCGCCAAAGCTTCATCATGTCGGACGACGTCCGGCATAAGGATCAAAAATTCATCCCCGCCCAGTCGGCCGACAATTTCTTCCGCTGCGCTATTCTGGTTCAATCGGTTGGCCACTTCAATCAGCAGATGATCCCCCACATCATGGCCCAGATTGTCATTCACCTGTTTAAAGCGGTTGAGGTCAAGTAGGGCGACGGCAAAGCCGCTGCCGTCTCGCGCGAAAGCCTGTTCGGCCAGTTGCAGGTGGTTCATCATCGCGCGGCGGTTGGCGAGCCCGGTCAACGTATCGCTATGCGCCTGTTTCCATATCGTATGGCGCATGATCAAACCGGAGATGATCTGGTTATAGCTATCAATGATGAACCGGATCATCAGCAGCGCAATTGTGATCATGCTCCACCCCATGATCATTTCGTCGAAACCGCCAACCAATATCATCGCGACGGCGGATGGGATGACGCCGATAAACAGGATAGCGATCGCCACCTTTTTGATGCACGCGAGACAATGGGCCATGCAGGTCGATCCGAACACCAGCGACACGGGAATGAACATCTGGTTGATGAACAGATCGGTTGTAACGGCATAGACCGACCAGATGCTCAGGAAGGTGACGATGCTGATGGAAATGCCGGATAGATTTGTGAGTATTTTCTGGGAACGGGCCGGTGAATCGGGGGTTTTGGGAAAGCGCATCCACATGATCATCCGCCCGAGACAACCAATGGCCAAAATGCCCATCCATGCGTAATATACCGGTTCCACCCCTTCGTGGGCCGATAGAACCATCACCGATATCAGATTGAATATGGCGACCAGATAAATCATGGGCACATGGGTCATTGCCCGCTGCAATTGCATGTCCTCGACCGAGGACCGGATGTCTTCGGGAATAGCGGGAGACCACCAGGTCGCGCGCCATGATTTCCACCAATTGCTGTTCAAGAGCGGCGTTGCAGCCATGTCTTCTGGTCATCCCATATTATTCTGGTCAAATATGTGACCTTCTGACTAGCCTTCGGTTGTGAAAATAGGGTTAACAATTGTTTTCGACATCACGGGAATTGCTTGGAAAACTCTCTTGGATACGGTTTCGGCGCTATCGGTCTTCCTGTCGATATGTTGGAACTATCCGCTGCGGTTGCGAGCTATGATGGTCGGCCTTGCAAGTCCGGGCGATCTATTTGTAGCGGTGGATTGCACTAGCCCTAACGCAATGTCCCCGACAAAGGCTGTGACCTTTGCCGGGGACATGCTTTCGTTTTGATCGGTCGGTTATCAATCAGAATTTGGCGCTGGCTTGAATGCCGTAGAAGCGTGGTTCTGCCGGGATGAAGGTCGGGATGCCAAAGGCACCGCCCGTATTGCCGGCATCGAGCAGATAATCCTTATTGGTCAGATTGCGGACAAAACCGGCGATCTCGAACCGTTCCTCTGCAAAAGACACCCCGGCGCGCAGGTTGACCAGCGTCACCGCTGCCTGACTGGTCAGGATGTTGTTCGGTGCTTCGAAATAGACCCGGCTGCGATGGGTGACGCTGGGTGTAGCAAAGAAGCGCGTGCTGTCATTGATCGGATAATCGACCGTGAAGCCAGCCGCTGCCTGCACCTCCGGCTGGAGACGAAAGCGCGACCCTGCCAGATTGCCGTTGCCCGGATTATCGTCAATGCCGCCATCGATATAGCCGATATTGGCGAACAGGCTCAGCCAGTCGGCCGCACGGACATTGACCTCGGCTTCGACCCCGAAATTGCTGGCGCTACCGGCGCTCAGCGTGGTCGTGGTGCCCGGTCTGGCTGGATCAGCGATCGTGACCTGGAAATTGTCATAGACCTGATAATAGACGCCAAGCGAGCCGGAGAACGGACCGGCCGCCCCTTTTAGACCGACTTCATAATTCCACACGGTTTCCGGCGCGATGTCGCTGAAGTCGCCGACCGGCCCGGTGGGCGTGCTGGTGGCGCCGGCGTTGACCGTTGCGGAACGGCGGCCTTTGGAGACCGTGGCGAAACCGTTGATTGCGTCGGAGAAGCGATAGAGGATGTTGAAGCGTGGTAACATCGCGGAGAAACTGTCCTCTGTGCGGAAGGTCTGGCCCGCCGTATCGGTGAGTGGGAAGGGCGGCGCTCCGGTGATGACCGATCCTGGTGCGGTGGCGCGATAGCCGGAGCGGCGTTTCTCGATCAGCACCCGGACGCCTGCGGTCAGCTCGAGGCTGGGGTTGGGGATCCATGTGCCATCGGCAAAGACCGAATAGCTGTCATTCTTGCCAAGATTTTCGAAGACCGCCTGATAAGGGATGGTGTTGATCGCACCGCCGGTCAGTGCCGGGATTGCGTCGCCGGCCGGCACACCATTGGTATCGACGCAGGGCACGCCCGGCACGAACACGTTGGCGAGACACTGGAAATAGGTCACTTCATCGGTGGAGAAGGGGACCCGCTGGCTATTGTCTTCGCGGAACAAATTCCAGCCAAAGCTACCGCGGAAGCTGCTGCCATCATTGTAGGTGAAGCGGGTTTCGTGGCTGCCCTGCTCGCCATTGGCATCCTCGGCAAACTCCAGGAAATAGGCAGCCGAGCCGTCGGCGTCGAACACCTCGTTGCTGTTGAACTTGCGAAAGCCGTTGACCATGGTGATGTTCCAGTCGTCGGCAAAATCCCAACTCATTGTCAGGTTGGCGTCATAGACGTCGCGCGTCAGGCCAAGGTCTGCATCGCCGAGCACAGCGGCAGAGAAGGGTGAGCCGCGCATATCGGCAACGCCGAACGGATCGGCCGGTCCGGCACTGGTCGGCAAGGTGCCGGAAATGAAGGGCGTGCCGGAATTGCGCTGCCGGTCATAGGTCAGGACCAGATCGGCGGTGAAATCGCTGCTCGGCGTGAAGCGAAAGGATGCGCGCGCTCCCAGTTGGTCCTGTGCGTAAAGGTCATCCTGGTTCGGCGCGAGATTGGTGACATAGCCGTCGCGTTTTTTATAGGCTCCGGCAACCCGTACCGCGACCGTGTCGTTGCCGGCGTTAAGATGGCCGCTCAGCGTATAGGCGTCAAAATTGCCATAGCTGGCGGTTATTTCACCGGAGAGGTCCGGTTTGGGCCGCGCGGAAATGATGCTGATTGCGCCGACGGCGGATGCCGTACCGAACAGGGTCGCCTGCGGGCCTTTGATCACCTCTACCCGGTCTATATCGTATAGATCCTGATAGGAACCGCGCGAGCGGGAGATGTCGACGCCGTTATAGTAAAGCGTGACGCGGGCGGCTTGCTGCGCCGAACCGCTGTCCGAAGTAATCCCGCGAATGACCACGCCGGGATTGTTGGCGCTCTGTTCCTGAATATTGAGACCGGGGACATAGTTGGACAGCTCGTCAAGATCGGACACGCCCAGTTGTTTGAGCCGTTCACCTGTGTTTGCCGAGATGGTGATCGGTACATCGGTCGACTTCTGCTCGATCTTCTGAGCGGTAACGATGATGATATCGCCGTCAGTGTCTTCGGCCATATCGTCGGTACCGGTTTGCGCCATGGCCGGGGCGGTCCCGGCCGAAAAAAGAGCAGCAGCCAGTGTGAGGACGGAGCTACGGGATAGGGTTGTGGGAGAAGTTTTTGTCATGGAAGGAATCAGCCTTTTGCTATGCGACACGGAATGGATTCTGCAGTGCAGCAAGGCGGTTGCATGACGGCGGCTGTTCTATGAAAGTTTGGATAATCTTGCGTGACTCAATTGTGAACGCGGGCAGGAGGGGCAGATTTTTCGCAACGTCGGTTAATGGGTGACTGTTGGCGATAAATATGCTGTCACGGTGATCCCGTCTCCCATGCCCACCTCCAAAGATTGTGATCTGATGTACCCCACGCCCGATAAACAGGAACGCCGCGCCGACTTCATGGTCCACGCCATTGGATTGATCTTCATTCTGGTGGGTGGGGTGGCTTTGCTCTTGCGGGCTGCGGCTGGTCACGGACTGGCTGTGGTCGCGGCAGTCGGTATCTATGTGGCTTGTGTGGCCTTTTCTCACGTCATTTCGATGTTCTACCATCTGTCGCCATTTCATGACCGGCGGCTAGTGCTGCGGCGGATAGACCATGCGGCCATCTATCTGACGATCGCCGGGACCTTCACTCCGCTATTCGTCCTGACCGATACGGAATTCAGCCGCTTCCTGCTCGCCATTGCCTGGGCGCTGGCCGCGCCGGCGATCCTGTACAAGATATTCGGCAAAAATCTGGACTCGCGCTGGTCGCTGGCTTCCTATCTCGGACTGGGATGGATGGGCGTGATCGGCGTGCCGGAGATGATCGACCGGTTGCCCCCATTATCGCTCTGGGCGATGTTGGCGGGCGGTGTCTTCTATTCGTTCGGCACGATTTTCTACGCCCGCAAGACGCAGCCCTTTCGCTATTCCATCTGGCATAGTTTTGTGATGATGGGCGGGGCGAGTTTCTTTGTGGCTATCTGGGTGGCTTTGGCGGTGGCTGGCTGATCGCTTGTGCTTGCTCGCCCGTACCTTATAATGGTTCGGTTCGGGGAGAGGTACAATGAGAATATTGGCGTCGCTATGCATCGGGCTTATCGCCGTGCTGCATCTCTATATCGCTTGGTTCGAGATATTTGCCTGGACCACCAGAGGCCCGGCGGTTTTCACGGCCTTTCCTGAAGATTTGTTTGAATCAACCACGGCGATAGCCGCCAATCAGGGGCTCTATAACAGCTTCCTTGCTGCTGGCCTGGTCTGGTCGCTGTTTATCAAGGACGATATATGGCAACGCCGTGTCGCGACATGCTTTTTGCTGTTCGTTGCGATTGCCGGACTATTCGGCGCCTATACCGTATCGCCGCATATCGCAGTGGTGCAAAGCGTGCCAGCGGTGATTGCGCTGGTGCTGGTCTGGTTGGGCAGGGGGCGTTAGGGCGTAATTTCTTTGGTATGCTGAATGTGTTGCGGGCAATAGGTGTGCGGTTGGATGATCGAAGAATCGGGTTTAATGCACATTAGTCCAAGTTAAGCTAATGTCCGCTATGGGCGCAAAAACGGACGTTGAGATTCGCTCTCTTCCGATATTGGAGGTGACAACCTAAAACGGTTGTGCGCAAATCTTTAGAACACTGCGTTGCTGGAGGTTGTTGTGATTGAAGCTGAAGTTAAGTGGATAGACTGGGTCGATGAGTTCACAGGATCAGTTGACGAACCTGATTTCCTCTTAGTTACCGCTGGCATCGGTGAACGTGGTTCCGAAGGTGCTGATAATTTCAATGTCAGTGTCTGCAACGTTGCGGGGCTAAATAAGCTTTTTGAAGGACAGCCGGGATTGTGGCCTCGCGGTAAGTTGATTGTTACCAAAATCGATATCAATCATATTGAAAAAACGCTTCAGAATCTGGTGCGGCAGTTTAACGGATCAAAAACGTGGCAGATATTTTCGGAAAGGCTGAACAGATATCTTCATTGGGAGTTTGAAGACATGGATGACTATCAAGGGAAACCTTTAATTCCCAAAATTGATTGAGTGCCTAATGTCCGCTTTCAGGATATAGCGGACCTTCCTTTCCAAGTTTGATAGCTATCACGAATTTATTGTCTGATATGCGGTCAACCTGTTGACGAAATCGCGAATCCCCGCTAATGGCCGCGCTCTTGTTCGTGCGGGATGCGTCTTGCTGAACAGGAAAGCTACATAGGCAAAACACTTGCCGTACTAACATGCGGTGAGAGTAACCCCTGCAATTTGCAGGATAAACTACTTATAAGGTGAAGACTTTATGCCAACGATTAACCAGCTCGTCCGTAAAGGGCGGGTGCCTCAGAAGGTGAAATCCAAAGTTCCAGCAATGGAAGCCAACCCACAGAAACGTGGCGTTTGCACCCGGGTTTACACAACGACTCCAAAGAAACCAAACTCCGCTCTGCGTAAAGTTGCCAAGGTTCGCCTGACCAACCAGCGTGAGGTCATCAGCTATATTCCCGGTGAAGGTCATAACCTTCAGGAACATAGTGTTGTCCTGATCCGCGGCGGCCGTGTTCGCGATCTTCCCGGTGTGCGTTATCACGTACTTCGCGGTGTTCTGGATACCCAGGGTGTCAAGGACCGGAAGCAGAGCCGTTCGAAATATGGCGCCAAGCGTCCTAAATAAGTTTAGTTTCGGAGTTATAAGATATGTCACGTCGTCGTCGTCCCGAAAAACGGGTTATCCTGCCCGATCCTAAGTTTAAGGATCTGGTGCTTTCGAAATTCATGAACAACCTGATGATGGATGGTAAGAAATCCACCGCAGAACGGATTGTTTATGGTGCATTTGACAGCGTTGAAGCCAAGGCCAAAAAAGACCCGCTTCAACTGTTTCATGATGCGCTCAACAATATCAAGCCGGGCATTGAAGTGCGCAGCCGCCGTGTTGGTGGTGCAACCTATCAGGTTCCCGTCGAAGTGCGTCCTGAACGTGCGCAGGCTCTGGCCATCCGCTGGATGATCTCTGCCGCTCGCGGCCGCAGCGAAACCACAATGGCAGCGCGTCTGTCGGGTGAAATTCTTGATGCTTCCAACAATCGCGGCAACGCGGTGAAGAAGCGTGAAGATGCGCATAAGATGGCAGAAGCCAACCGCGCCTTCGCTCACTACCGCTGGTAGTAAGAATATACACCGTAGCGTTGATCTTCCGGATCGTCGCTACGGTGAATTAATAGATCGAATAGACCATCACAGGGCTGGCATTGTTCAGCCCATTTCACTATAGGGCGGCCAGAAATTGGTTCCCGACATATTGGAGTAAAGACTATGGCACGCAGCCATCCGCTCGAACGATATCGCAATATCGGCATTATGGCCCATATTGATGCTGGTAAAACAACGACCACCGAACGTATTCTTTATTATACGGGTAAGTCCTACAAGATCGGCGAAGTGCATGATGGCGCGGCGACGATGGATTGGATGGAGCAAGAGCAAGAGCGTGGTATTACCATTACCTCTGCTGCGACCACCTGTTTCTGGAATTCAGAAGACCGCAAGGGTCCTGAGCACCGGATCAACATCATTGATACGCCGGGCCACGTTGACTTCACCATTGAAGTTGAACGTTCATTGCGTGTGCTTGATGGCGCGGTCGCCTGTTTTGACGGCGTTGCCGGCGTTGAGCCACAGTCTGAAACCGTATGGCGTCAGGCTGATAAATATAAAGTTCCACGGATGTGCTTCATCAACAAGCTCGACCGTACCGGCGCTAACTTCAAATTCTGCGTTGATTCGATTGTAGAACGTCTGGGCGCAACGCCTGCTGTGCTTTATTTGCCAATCGGCATCGAAGCGAGCCTCGTTGGTCTAGTTGACCTCGTCAATCAGCGTTCGATCACTTGGAAGAACGAAGATCTCGGTGCTGAATATTCCTATGGTGACATTCCAGAGGATATGGCCGACGAAGCAGCGGAATATCGCGAAAAGCTCATCGAACTTGCTGTTGAGCAAGATGATGATGTCATGGAACAGTATCTTGAAGGCAACGAGCCTGATGCAGCGACTTTGAAAGCGCTCATCCGTAAAGGTACGTTGAACCAGAGCTTCGTTCCTGTGCTTTGCGGTTCGGCCTTTAAGAACAAAGGCGTTCAGCCTCTGCTCGACGCGGTTGTGGATTACATGCCTAGCCCGCTCGACGTTGACGCGATTAAAGGCGTTGGCCTTGACGGCGAAACCGAAGACGAACGTCCATCGAGCGATGATGAGCCATTTTCCGCTCTCGCGTTTAAAGTGATGAACGATCCATTCGTGGGCACGCTGACCTTCTGCCGTATCTATTCCGGTAAGCTGGAAAAAGGCACGTTGCTGAACTCGGTTAAGGACAAGAAAGAAAAAGTCGGCCGTATTCTGGAAATGCACTCCAATGATCGTAAAGACATTGATGAAGCATATGCAGGCGACATTGTTGCTTTGGCCGGTATGAAAACCACGACCACGGGCGATACGCTTTGTGACGCTGACAAGCCGATCATTCTGGAGCGTATGGAATTCCCGGATCCGGTTATCGAGTTGAGTGTGGAACCAAAAACCAAGGCTGACCAAGAGAAGATGGGCGTTGCTCTGAACCGCTTGGCTGCTGAAGATCCATCATTCCGGGTGACCACTGACCACGAATCCGGTCAGACGATCATCAAGGGCATGGGCGAGCTTCACCTCGACATTCTCGTGGATCGTATGAAGCGTGAATTTAAAGTGGAAGCCAATGTTGGTGCGCCACAAGTTGCGTATCGCGAATCTCTCGGCAAGGCTGTTGACATTGACTATACGCATAAGAAACAGTCCGGTGGTTCCGGTCAGTTCGCGCGTATCAAATTTGAAGTCACGCCCGGTGAGCGCGGTGCAGGCATTACGTTTGAAGATGAAATCAAGGGCGGTAATATTCCGAAAGAATATATCCCGTCTGTTGAAAAAGGTATGCGCGAAACGGCCGATACTGGCTCGTTGATCGGCTTCCCCATCATCGATTTCCACATTCGTGTCTATGATGGCGCCTATCATGATGTTGATAGTTCGGCACTGGCATTTGAAATTGCAGCGCGTGCAGCAATGCGCGAAGCCGCTCAGAAATCCGGCATTAAGTTGCTTGAGCCTGTCATGAAGGTGGAAGTGATTACGCCGGAAGATTATCTTGGTGACGTTATTGGCGATCTTAACTCTCGCCGTGGTCAGATCCAGGGTACAGACACACGTGGTATTGCCCAGGCTGTGGATGCGATGGTGCCGCTGGCCAACATGTTTGGTTATGTGAACGAATTGCGTTCCTTCACTCAGGGTCGTGCACAATATTCGATGCAATTCTCTCATTACGAAGAAGTGCCGAATAGTGTCGCGGAAGACATCAAGGAGAAAATGGCTTAACCGCCACTCCAATCAGAGGTAACGCGCTTTCCTTTTGTGCGCAGCTGGCGGGAAAAACGCCAGACCGGCAAAAGGGTGTTGACAGAATTAGAGAGTCTCGCCAAAGCGCGGCGCAGACTATCAAGTATGATAGAAAATTAGAGGTAAGAGAAAATGGCTAAAGAGAAGTTCGAGCGCAATAAGCCGCACTGTAACATTGGAACCATCGGTCACGTCGATCATGGTAAGAC
Organism: Parasphingorhabdus sp.; assembly: GCF_039939955.1. Classification (GTDB taxonomy): domain Bacteria; phylum Pseudomonadota; class Alphaproteobacteria; order Sphingomonadales; family Sphingomonadaceae; genus Parasphingorhabdus. The sequence goes on from NZ_JBDVHS010000005.1 coordinate 396,164, forward strand.
AACGTTGACTGCGGCTATCACCAAGGTTCTGGCGGAATCAAACGGCGGTGAAGCTGTTGACTTCGCAAACATCGATAAGGCGCCTGAAGAGCGTGAGCGTGGTATCACCATTTCAACGGCACACGTTGAATATGAAACCGAAAACCGCCACTATGCGCACGTCGATTGCCCAGGTCACGCCGATTATGTGAAGAACATGATCACCGGCGCTGCTCAGATGGATGGTGCTATCCTTGTGGTTAACGCTGCTGATGGTCCAATGCCACAGACTCGTGAGCACATCCTTCTTGCCAAGCAGGTTGGCGTGCCTTCGATGGTTGTTTTCATGAACAAAGTTGATCAGGTTGATGACGAAGAACTTCTTGAGCTCGTCGAAATGGAAATCCGTGAACTGCTTTCTTCTTATGATTTCCCTGGTGACGATATTCCAATCGTTGCAGGTTCTGCACTTGCTGCATTGGAAGGCCGTGACGACAACATCGGTAAAGAAAAAATTCTTGAACTGATGAAAGCTGTTGATGAAGCTATTCCACAGCCTGATCGTCCAGTCGATCAAGACTTCCTGATGCCTATCGAGGACGTGTTCTCGATCTCTGGTCGCGGTACTGTTGTAACCGGCCGTGTTGAAACCGGCGTTGTGAATGTTGGCGACGAAGTTGAGATTGTTGGTATCAAAGACACCACCAAGACAACCGTTACCGGCGTTGAAATGTTCCGTAAGTTGCTCGACAGCGGTGAAGCTGGCGATAACATCGGCGCATTGATCCGTGGTATTGATCGTGAAGCTGTTGAGCGTGGTCAGGTTCTTTGTAAGCCTGGTTCGATCACGCCGCACACCGAATTCAGTGCAGAAGTTTACGTGTTGTCGAAAGACGAAGGTGGCCGTCATACGCCATTCTTCGCTAACTATCGTCCACAGTTCTACTTCCGTACAACGGACGTTACCGGCGAAGTCATCCTGCCAGAAGGTACGGAAATGGTTATGCCTGGTGATAACGTGACGATTGACGTTAAACTGATCGCTCCGATCGCAATGGATCCAGGTCTTCGCTTCGCTATTCGCGAAGGTGGCCGCACCGTTGGTTCTGGGGTTGTCAGCAACGTAACAAAGTAATATAGGAACGCCTCGCTGCCCGGATCGGTGATTCGGGCAGCTAGTTATTTCGCCGCTCCGGCCTTTTTCGTTAGAAAATCGGGGCGGTTTATTTTTGGCTCTTTGACATTGGTAGCAGGTACATGGAAACGCAGAATATTCGCATTCGCTTGAAGGCATTTGACCATCGGGTTTTAGATCAAGCAACTGGCGATATCGCTGAGACTGCTCGCCGGACTGGCGCGCTGATCCGTGGACCGATACCTTTGCCAACGCACATTGAAAAATTTACCGTAAACCGCGGGCCGCACGTAGACAAAAAGTCTCGTGAGCAATTCGAGGTACGGACTTATAAAAGGTTGCTCGATATCGTGCAGCCAACACCGCAGACGGTTGACGCTTTGATGAAGCTTGATCTGGCTGCTGGTGTAAATGTCGAGATCAAACTGGCCTGAGCCAATTGATCGTAGATGCCTACCTAGGTGGTCATCTAGATAAATGACAGGATACCGCCGGCTTTAGCCGGGCAGCGTCCTCCGTCTCGTTCCAGAATTTCTGGAACAATACAGCCCGGACGGGGTGATGCATTACAATTTGGGTTGGCACGCCGGACGAAATGGTTCGTTCGGCCTCTGTTAAGGAGATTGATCGTGCGTACAGGCGTGATCGCGAAAAAAATGGGGATGACCCGCTTGTTCCAGGAAGATGGTCGGCATGTGCCGGTTACCGTTCTTTCTTTGGAAGAATGTCAGGTTGTTGGAGCGCGTAAACAGGTTCCGGATGGCTATTTTGCTGTTCAGCTGGGTGCGGGTCCTCGTAAAGCGAAAAATGTTAATAAGCCACAACGTGAAGCTTTTGCTAAGGCAGAAGTTGAACCAAAGGCTCGAGTTGCCGAATTCCGGGTTGATAGCGAAGATGCTTTGCTCCCCATCGGTGCTACCGTAACTGCAGACCACTTCATTGCTGGCCAGATGGTTGATATCCAGGGCGTGACCCAGGGTAAGGGCTTTGCTGGTGCCATGAAGCGTTGGGGTTTCGGTGGTATGCGTGCAACTCATGGTGTTTCTATCTCTCACCGTGCTCATGGTTCTACTGGTCAAAACCAGGATCCAGGCAAGGTCTTCAAGGGTAAGAAGATGGCCGGTCACATGGGTGCGCGCAATCGCACTCAGCAGAATTTGGAAGTCGTCCGTACAGACGCCGCTCGCGGTCTGATCTTTGTGCGCGGCAGCGTTCCTGGTTCAAAGGGTGGCTGGTTGCTGATTAAAGATGCTGTGAAAACGGCTCTTCCTGAAGGTGTTCCATTCCCGGGTGCTTTGCGCCGCAACGCGGATGAAACGGCAACGGAAGATGCGCCGGCGGGTATGATCGAAGCAGGTGCGGAAATCGAGGCGCCAGCGGGTCCAACCGATGCAGAAGTAGCGGCGGCAGCCGAGGCTCCCGCAGAAAAGCCAGCGGAAGAGAAATCTGATGCTGCAGATGATGCAGGGAAGGAGGGCTAAGCCATGAAATTGAAAGTGAAAACCCTCGACGCGAAAGCCAAAGGCGACATCGAATTGAACGATGACGTGTTCGGCGTTGAAGCGCGTGCAGACATTCTTCACCGTATCGTCAACTGGCAGCGCGAAAAAGCACGTGGAACGGCTCGTCCGACCCGTGAGCGTTCAGATATTGCTCGTACCGGTAAGAAGTTCGGCAACCAGAAGGGTGGTGGTACCGCTCGTCATGGTGATCGTCGTGCTCCTATCTTCATCGGTGGTGGTAAAGCCCACGGCGCTCGCAAGCGTGACTTCAATCCTTCGCTGAACAAGAAAGTTCGTGCTTTGGGTCTGAAAATGGCGCTGAGCGATAAAGTCAAAAACGACAATTTGATCGTGCTTGAAAATATTGATCTGAAAGAAGCGAAAACACAGGCGCTTTTGGCCAATATCACCAAGCTCGGTTTCGGTAAGTCGGCGCTGGTCATGGACGGTGATGCTGTAAACGATGCTTTTTCGAAGGCTTCGAACAACATTCCACGCGTTAACGTGATGCCAGCAGCTGGTGCCAATGTGTACGACATTTTGAACCATGAAACCCTGGTGCTGACGCGCGCAGCGGTAGAAAAGCTGGAGGCGCGCTTCAATGGCTAAAAAAGAAGCAGTCGATATTCGTCATTATGACGTGATTGTCGGCCCGCACATCACCGAAAAATCAACCTTGCTCAGCGAACATAATGCTGTGGTATTCAAAGTTGCGAACACCGCAACCAAGCCACAGATTAAAGCTGCCATCGAGGCGTTGTTTGATGTCAAAGTCAAAAACGTCAACACGCTGGTGCAAAAGGGCAAGACCAAGAAGTGGAAGGGTCGCCCCTATACACGCAACGACATTAAGAAGGCTGTTGTCACTTTGGCTGAAGGCCAAACCATTGACATCACCACGGGAGTTTAAGGGCACATGGCATTAAAATCCTATAAACCAACAAGCCCCGCCCGACGCGGCCTGATCTTGGTAGACAAGAGCGGCCTGTGGAAGGGCAAGCCTGTCAAAAAACTTGTCGAAGGCAAGCGCAAGACCGGTGGTCGGAACAACAAAGGTCATGTGACCTCGCGCGGTATTGCCGGCGGTCATAAGCAGAAATATCGCCTCGTCGATTTCAAACGGCGTAAATGGGATATGGCTGCGACCGTTGAGCGGATCGAATATGATCCTAACCGGACGGCCTTTATCGCTCTTCTGAAATATGAAGACGGTGAACTGGCTTATATCATTGCGCCACAGCGTCTCGACGTTGGTGATAGCGTGATTGCTGGTGAAAAGACCGACGTGAAACCAGGCAACGCGATGCTCTTGTCGCAGATGCCGGTTGGTACGATCGTTCACAATGTTGAAATGAAGCCAGGCAAGGGCGGTCAGATTGCTCGTTCTGCTGGTGCTTATGTCCAGATTGTTGGTCGTGACCGCGGCATGGTAATTGTTCGCATGAAATCAGGCGAGCAACGCTACTTGCGCAGCGATTGCATGGCTACGGTTGGCGCGGTTTCAAACCCCGACAACTCGAACCAGAATTTTGGTAAAGCAGGCCGTACCCGTTGGAAGGGGCGTCGTCCTCTTACGCGCGGTGTTGCGAAAAACCCTGTGGATCACCCGCATGGTGGTGGTGAAGGTCGGACTTCCGGTGGTCGTCATCCAGTGACACCATGGGGCAAGCCAACCAAGGGTGCTCGTACCCGCAAGAATAAAACGACCGACAAGATGATCATCCGGTCGCGTCATTCTAAGAAGAAGAGGTAAGCATGGCTCGTTCCATCAAAAAAGGTCCATTTGTTGACCTCCACCTGCTGAAAAAAGCACAGGAAGCACAGGAAGCAAGCAAGCGTTCGCCGATCAAGACATGGTCGCGTCGTTCTACTGTTCTTCCTGATTTCGTCGGTCTAACGTTCAACGTTTATAACGGAATGAAATTCATTCCGGTTTCGGTGAATGAAGACATGGTCGGTCACAAGCTTGGCGAGTTCGCTCCAACGCGTAACTATTACGGCCATGGCGCTGACAAAAAAGGCAAGAAATAATGGGTAAGGCATCATCACCCCGCCGCGTTGGCGACAATGAAGCTTTGGCTATGGGCAATTCCATTCGTGGTTCCGCCCAGAAGCTTAACTTGGTTGCGCAGCTTATCCGCGGCAAGAAAGCGGAAGACGCTTTGAACATCCTGTCCTTTTCGAAAAAAGCGATGGCAAAGGACGTCAGCAAGGTTCTGGCTTCCGCAATTGCTAATGCCGAGAATAATCACAATCTGGATGTTGACGCATTGATCGTTCACGAAGCGAGCGTCGGCAAATCAATCACGATGAAGCGTTGGAAAGCGCGTGCTCGTGGTCGTTCAGCCAAGATTATCAAGCCATTTAGCCGCGTTCGCATTGTCGTGCGTGAGCATGAAGAGGAAGAGGCGTAACCATGGGTCAAAAGAGTAATCCTATCGGGCTTCGCCTGCAGATCAACCGGACCTGGGATAGCCGCTGGTATGCGGAAGGTTCCAACTATGGCGATCTCTTGATGGAAGACATCAAGATGCGCAAATTCATCTTTGACACTCTGCCACAGGCAGCGATTTCAAAGGTAGTGATCGAGCGTCCGGCTAAGACTTGCCGCGTTTCTATCTATGCTGCACGTCCTGGTGTTATCATCGGTAAGAAAGGCGCGGATATTGAAAAGCTGCGTCGCAAGCTTAGTGACATGTCTTCTGGTGACGTATCGTTGAACATCGTCGAAATCCGCAAGCCGGAAGTCGATGCGAAACTGGTTGCGCAGGGCATTGGTGATCAGTTGATCCGCCGTGTTGCATTCCGTCGTGCCATGAAACGTGCGGTACAATCCGCGCTGCGTCTTGGTGCTGAAGGTATTAAAATTGTTTGTGGTGGCCGTTTGGGTGGAGCAGAAATTGCCCGCGTTGAATGGTACCGTGAAGGCCGCGTGCCGCTCCATACGCTGCGCGCCAATATCGATTATGCTGAATATGAAGCACTGACCGCTTATGGCATTATCGGTATCAAGGTCTGGATCTTTAAAGGTGAAATATTGGGTCACGACCCAATGGCTCAGGATCGGTTGAATGTGGAAGCACAGACATCCGGCGTCCGTCCGCAGCACCAACGTTGATTTTTGAGGAATAGGTAGAGCATCATGCTGCAACCCAAGAAACATAAATTCCGCAAGGCTTTCAAAGGCCGGATTAAAGGCAAAGCCCCTGGTGGCACCAGCCTGAACTTCGGTAGCTATGGCCTTAAAGCCATGGAACCTGAGCGGATCACTGCGCGTCAAATCGAAGCGGCTCGCCGTGCGATCACGCGTCACATCAAGCGTCAGGGCCGGTTGTGGATCCGCATTTTCCCGGATGTTCCTGTATCGAAAAAACCTGCCGAAGTTCGTCAGGGTAAAGGTAAAGGCTCGGTAGAATATTGGGCTGCGCGCGTTAAGCCAGGCCGGATTTTGTTCGAACTGGACGGCGTTCCCGGACCAATTGCAGCCGTCGCTTTCGAGCGGGCAGCGATGAAGCTCCCGATTAAGACAAAGGTTGTGGCCCGCCTCGGCGATACGTCACATCTGGAAGGTTAAAGCAGATGAGCATTAAGACAGAAGATTTGCGGACCAAAACCGACGATCAGCTCGGGGCGGAATTGGGCGAACTGAAGCGCGAGGCATTTAACCTGCGTTTTCAGGCTGCGACCAATCAACTCGAAAAACCAAGCCGGATGCGGGAAGTGCGTCGCACCATCGCCCGGATCAAAACATTGCAGGCCGAGCGTGCGAACGCGGCGACCGCAGAAGCTAAGGCGTAAGGAACCGATATGCCAAAACGTATTCTCACGGGCACGGTTGTGTCAGACAAGGGCGATAAGACTGTTGTCGTCAATGTCGAACGCAAGGTGAAGCACCCGCTTTACGGAAAGATTATCCGGCGCTCGAAGAAATATCACGCGCATGATGAGAAAAATGAAATGAGCCTCGGCGAAACCGTGCGCATTGAAGAAACACGGCCGATTTCCAAGTTGAAAACTTGGAAAGTGCTGGAGCGGGTCGGCGCAGCAGCCGGCGTTGCAACGCCAACGGTCAGCGAGATTACAGCAAGTGATCCGAAAGACGAAAAGATCAAAGCACCGGAGAAGCCAAAGGCTGAACCAGTAGCGGAAGAAACGGCTGAAGCCGCGCCAGCTGGCGAATAAGTTTAGAATATCCCGGGTCTGCCGGGATGACGAAGTAGGAAACGCCCGGTTTTCCGGGGTTATGAAGAAGGAATTGGATCCATGATCCAGATGCAATCGAACCTGGAGGTCGCTGATAATAGCGGTGCCAAACGCGTGCAGTGCATCAAGGTGCTGGGCGGCTCGAAACGTCGCTTTGCCGGCGTCGGCGACATCATTGTCGTTTCGATCAAGGAAGCGGCACCGCGCGGCAAGGTCAAGAAGGGCGACGTTCACCGGGCGGTGATCGTGCGCACGAAGAAAGACATCCGCCGTAAAGACGGATCGGTCATTCGGTTCGACAGCAACGCTGCAGTTTTGGTGAACAACAGCCAGGAGCCTATTGGCACCCGTATTTTTGGCCCCGTGGTTCGTGAACTGCGTGCGAAAAAGCATATGAAAATCATCAGCCTTGCGCCGGAGGTAATCTAATCATGGCCAATGCAAAAATCAAAAAAGGCGACACCGTCGTCGTTCTGTCCGGCAAGGATAAGGGCAAGTCCGGTGAAGTCAGCAAAGTGATGCCAAAGGATGACAAGGTCATCGTTTCCGGCGTGAATGTTGCTGTTCGCCACCGCAAGCCAACACAGGCTAACCCTCAGGGTGGTCTGGAACGGCGTGAAGCGGCAATGCACATCAGCAAAGTGGCTTTGGCAGATCCGAAAGACGGAAAGCCGACGCGGGTTCGCTTTGAAAAGGCAAAAGACGGAAAGATGCAGCGTATCGCTGTGAAATCCGGGGAGAAAGTCGATGGCTGACAAAAAATATACCCCGCGCATGCGCAAAAAATATGACGATGAAATCGTCAAAGCGATGCAGGAACAGTTTAACTATTCCAACCCCATGGAGATCCCACGGATCACCATGGTCACCATCAACATGGGTGTTGGTGAAGGCAGTCAGGACAAGAAGAAAGTCGCGACTGCTGCGAAGGAAATGGAACTGATTGCTGGTCAGAAACCAGTAATCACGAAGGCGAAAAACTCGATCGCAACGTTCAAGTTGCGTGAAGGCATGCCGATTGGTTGCAAAGTCAATCTGCGCCGGGAACGGATGTACGAATTCATCGATCGTCTCGTGACGGTTGCGATGCCGCGTATCCGGGATTTCAGAGGCCTGAATCCGAAGAGCTTTGACGGTCGTGGCAACTTCGCCATGGGCTTGAAAGAGCAGATCATTTTCCCTGAGATCGCTTATGACAACATCGACGTTGTTCGCGGCATGGACGTGATCGTAACGACAACAGCAAAAACAGACGACGAAGCGCGTGCGCTTCTGGCATTGTTCGGTTTCCCGTTCCCGAAAGAGGAACAAGAGGAAGAAAAAGAAGCCGCGTAAGCGTGTTTCATAATACGGAAGGACGAGAACTTAAGTCATGGCGAAACTGAGTTCCATTAACAGAAACGAAAAACGCAAGCGGATGGTGAAGAAATACGCCAGCCGTTATGCGAAATTGAAGGCAATGGCAGCAGACGAATCTCTTGATGAGACCGAACGTCTGATGGCGCGCCTGAAAATGGCGGAAATTCCGCGGAACGCGAACCCAACCCGCGTACGCAACCGCTGTGAAACCACAGGACGGCCACGCGGCTATTACCGCAAATTCCGTCTGTGCCGGATCGAGCTTCGGGACATGGCCAATAAAGGTCTGATCCCTGGCGTAACGAAATCAAGCTGGTAAGGGAGAGATAATATGGCTTTTACCGATCCCTTGGGTGACATGCTCACCCGTATCCGTAACGGACAACAGGCACGTAAAGACAGCGTCTTGACCCCTGCGTCCAAATTGCGTGGTGCCGTCCTCGAAGTGTTGCAACGCGAAGGTTATATTCGTGGCTACAGCGAAGAAGAGGTCGACAAGCACCCCGGTTTACGGATTGAACTGAAATATTTTGAAGGGCAGCCGGCTATCCGCCACGTGGCTCGCGTTTCAAAGCCTGGTCGTCGTGTCTACAGCGGTTCGGAAGAACTGCCACGGGTGCGCAACGGTTTGGGTATAACAATCGTATCGACGCCAAAAGGTGTTCTGTCCGACGCGGAAGCGCGTCAGGAGAAGGTCGGCGGCGAAGTACTGGCTGAGGTATTCTAATCATGTCCCGTATTGGCAAAAAATCAGTGGCTATTCCTGACGGCGTCACAGCCGTCATGGAAGATGGTCTGGTCAAGATTAAAGGACCAAAGGGCGAGCTTTCGACCCCGATGGTTGACGATCTGACCTATGAACTCGGCGATGGTGGTTTGCAGGTAATGCCTGCGAATAAAACCAAAAGCGCGCGGGCTTTCTGGGGTATGCAACGTACTTTGGTTCAGAATTTGGTTGAAGGCGTTACGACGGGCTTCACCAAGGTTCTAGAAATCAACGGTGTTGGTTATCGTGCAGCGGTTAAGGGCAAGATCCTGAACCTGCAGCTTGGCTACAGCCATGATGTCGATTTCCCGATTCCAGATGGTATCGATGTGAAAACACCGGATCAGACGACTATCGAAATATCCGGTATGGATAAGCAGCAAGTTGGTCAGGTAGCCGCGGAAATCCGGCGCTGGCGCAAGCCCGAGCCTTATAAAGGCAAAGGTATCAAATATCGCGGCGAATATATTTTCCGCAAAGAAGGGAAGAAGAAATAAGCCATGGCGAATATTTCTCAGTTCAAACGGCGCCAGCAACGCGTACGCAGCAAATTGCGGAAGCGCGGGCTCTCAAAGCCTCGTTTGTCCGTGCATCGCACGAGTCAGCACATTTATGCGCAGATTATCGACGATGCCGAGGGCAAAACGCTGGCTTCCGCTTCGACCCTTGATAAGGCGTCTAAAGTCAAAACCGGTGCGGATAGCAATGCCGCTGCCGATGTTGGCAAGCGCGTCGCCGAAGCAGCCAAAAAGGCTGGTATCAAAGAAGTAATTTTTGACCGTGGCGGGTTCCTGTTTCACGGACGTGTGAAGGCTTTGGCCAACGCAGCACGTGAAGGCGGATTGGAGTTTTAATATGGCTGATGAACAAAAAACAGCAGAAAGCACGCCAGCCGCAGCTGCTCCAGCAGAAGCTGCGCCAGCAGGCGATAACAAACCACAAGAACGCCAAGGGCGTGGTGGTAACCGCGGTGGCAACAACCGTGGCGGTGGTCGTGATAACCGTGGCGGAGGCCGTGGACGCGGTGGCCGTGGCAATAATGACGGCGGCGAAGAGCTGATCGAGAAATTGGTCCACATCAACCGCGTTTCCAAAACCGTAAAAGGCGGTAAGCGCTTTGGTTTTGCTGCGCTTGTGGTTGTAGGCGACGGCAAAGGCCGTGCTGGTTTCGGTAAAGGTAAGGCGCGGGAAGTGCCTGAAGCTATTACCAAAGCAACGGCAGCTGCAAAAAAATCTATGGTTCGGGTTCCCCTTCGTGAAGGTCGGACACTGCACCATGATGGCACCGGTCAATTTGGCGCGGGCAATGTGACCGTCCGTTCAGCACCTCCTGGTACCGGTATTATTGCTGGTGGCCCGATGCGCGCTGTTTTCGAAAGTCTCGGCGTTTCCGACGTTGTGACCAAGTCGAACGGTACCGCAAACCCTTACAATATGATCCGCGCAACCTTTGCCGCATTGTCAGATCAGTCGAGCCCGAAAGCCGTGTCCCAACGACGCGGAAAGAAAGTCACTGACTTGCTTGCACGTGCAGGTGGTTCCGCTGCTGAAGTGGCAGCAGATGCCGCGGCCGTTACGGAGTAATTTTGATGGCGAAAGTTAAAATCAAGCAGATTGGATCTCCAATCCGTCGTCCTGAAAGTCAGCGGAAAACGCTGATCGGCCTCGGTCTCAACAAGATGCACCGTGTTTCCGAACTGGAAGACACTGCAGAAGTCCGCGGTATGATCCGTAAGGTACATCATCTGGTGGAAGTTGTTGAAGGGTAAGACCTGACACTTCCGTGCGAATAAAAGCGAAAGCGAGTACACGATATGAAATTAAACGAAATTAGAGACAACGAAGGCGCACGCAAATCGCGTACGCGTATTGGCCGTGGCATTGGCTCAGGCAAAGGCAAAACCGGTGGACGTGGCCAAAAAGGTCAGAAATCCCGTTCCGGTGTGTCGATCAACGGATTTGAAGGTGGTCAGATGCCGCTTCACATGCGTCTTCCGAAGCGTGGCTTTAACAACCCGTTCGGTACCGACTATGCTGAAGTGAACCTGGGCATGATCCAGAAATTCATCGATAGCAAAAGCCTCGCGAACAAAGGCACCATCGACCACGCAACGCTAAAAGCCGCTGGCTTGGCGCGCGGTGGCAAAGACGGCGTCCGTTTGCTTGCAAAAGGCGAATTGAAAGCCAAAATCACAATTGCCGTTGCCGGGGCTTCTAAAGCCGCTGTTGCCGCTGTTGAAAAAGCGGGCGGAAAAGTTGAAATTCTTGCCGCTGGCGGTGAACGCCGTCCGAAGGGCGAAAAGAAGGCAGTGCCTTCCAAACCCGCTAGCGAGAAAAAAGCCGCTAACAGGGCGAAAAAGAAAGATTGATCTTCGAGAGGCGCTGGTTTCAGCGCCTCTTTTTCTGGCCCCTTGTTTTTGATGCACGAACATCCGATATGGGGCGGGTTGCATAGCTGCAAAGGCAGTTATCCATCTCCGGAGATTGCTGCGAGACGCAATAGTTGGAGATGGGCTTTTTGTTTCGGCAAGAGCGCGTTGTAAACTAATAGTGGGGCAGGGAAGTCAAGCATGGCATCAAGAGCCGATCAGGTCGCAGCCAATCTAAGCCTGGCAAAATTTGGCGAAGCTACAGAATTGCGGAAACGTATCTGGTTTACGCTCGGCGCGCTTGTCATTTTCCGTTTGCTCAGCTTTGTTCCGCTTCCGGGCGTTGATCCGGTTGTTCTGGCTGATCTTTACGATCAGACCCGTGGCGGCGTTCTCGATATCTTCAATACATTCTCCGGCGGTTCGCTGGAACGGATGAGCCTGATTGCCTTGGGCGTCATGCCCTATATTACCGCCTCGATTGTGGTCCAGCTGGCCGCGGCATTATCGCCGACGCTGGCTGCGGTAAAAAAAGAAGGCGAATCCGGGCGTAAGAAGCTTAATCAATATACCCGCTATGGTACGGTTGGTCTGACCGCCGTTCAGGGCTATTTCATCGCGGTAGGGCTGGAAAGCTTCGCGTCCCAATCCGGCCTGCAAGCGGTCGTCGAACCCGGTTATATGTTCCGCGTTGGCGCCGTCATCAGTTTGGTTGGCGGTACGTTGTTCCTGATGTGGCTGGGTGAACAGATCACCAGTCGCGGTATCGGCAACGGTATTTCGCTGATCATCATGGCCGGTATTGTCGCACAGATGCCGACTTTCGTGGCCAATCTGATGGAAGGCAGCCGCACCGGTTCGATCGGCGCGCTGACGATCGTGGGTTTGATTGTGATGGTGGTTGGACTGGTGTTGTTCATCAGTTTCATGGAGCGCGCGCAACGACGGGTGCTTATCCAATATCCGAAACGCGCTACTCAACATGGTGTGATGCAGGCGGATCGCAGCCATCTGCCGCTGAAGGTCAATACCGCTGGCGTCATTCCTCCCATTTTCGCGTCATCGCTGTTGTTGATGCCGCTGACGGTTAGCCAATTTGCTGGCAATGCAACCGCTGGTGAGACGGCCTTCGGTGATTTCGTTATCACTCTAAACCAATATCTGGCACATGGTCAGCCGCTCTATATGGCCCTTTATGCAGCGGGCATTATCTTCTTCTGCTTCTTCTACACCGCGGTTGTTTTCAATCCGGAAGAAACATCAGAGAATTTGAAGAAAAATGGTGGTTTCATTCCCGGCATTCGTCCCGGTAAGAATACCGCAGATTATCTGGATTATGTTCTGACCCGGATCACCGTGGTGGGCGCTGCCTATCTTGCCTTCGTCTGTGTCTTGCCAGAATATGTCATGGCGCAAACCAATCTTCCGATCTTCTTCCTTGGCGGCACGAGTCTGTTGATTGTTGTCAATGTGACGGTCGATACGGTGACCCAGATACAGAGCCATCTATTGGCGCTGCAATATGGCGACCTGCTGAAGAAATCCAAACTCAAGGGCGGGCGACGTAAGCGCTAGGGCCTGAACGCGTAAATTTCATATCCGATCCAATAATCACCACGGGGGTAATCGCATGGACATCATCTTGTTGGGGCCACCGGGTGCCGGAAAAGGGACACAGGCTAGCCGTCTGGAAGATGAGCATGGCATGGTCCAATTGTCGACGGGTGATATGCTTCGTGCAGCGGTAAAGGCGGGTACGGAAGTCGGAAAGAAAGCCAAGGCGCTAATGGACGCTGGGGAATTGGTTCCTGATGAAGTTGTGTCGGGCATTATCGGCGACCGGTTGGACGAACTTGGTCGTGAAAAAGGCGTTATTTTTGACGGCTATCCACGAACGGCTGCTCAAGCGGCGTCGCTTGACGAGATTTTGACCGCGAGAAACCGGGCTCTGGCCCATGTCATTGAATTGGCCGTTGATGAAGATGCACTGGTCGAGCGTATTGTCGGCCGTTTCACCTGCGGCAATTGCGGTGAAGGCTATCACGACACATTCAAACAGCCGGCCAAAGAGGGCGTCTGCGATGCCTGCGGTAGTGACGCATTTAAACGCCGTCCGGATGACAATGAAGAAACCGTGCGGACCCGTATGAAGGAATATCGTGCGAAGACCGCTCCCATACTTCCTATCTATGAAGCGCGCGGAATTGTCCGTAGAGTGAATGGCATGGGCAGCATGGCGGAAGTCAATGATGCGATTGAGGCCGTCCTGTCGCTCTGAAGAGATTTCACAGGAGATAGGTCATGGGTAAGTTGGGATTTCAATCTATTCTGGGGATCGCAGCCTTCTGCAGCGCGACCGCCGCAAATGCGGAAGTGACCCATCTCGCTGACAACGGCTTTACGGTACAGCATCAAACAGTGGTTTCTGCTGATAAAGAAGCGGTCTGGAGCGCTATGATTGCACCGTCGCGCTATTGGAATGATGACCATAGCTGGACCGGTAACGCAGAAAATTTCTATCTGATTCCGCAGGCTGGCGGTTGTTTTTGCGAGCTGATCCGGACCACTTCGGACGATAATATTAGGTCGTCCGACGGCAGCGTTCAGCATATGCGGGTGATCTACGCGCGTAATAACAAGATGCTGCGGCTTTCCGGCGCGCTGGGTCCCCTTCAAGAAGAGGCTGTGACGGGCACGCTGACCATGCAGTTACAGCCACAGGATGATAGCACCGTGGTGCGATTCACCTATAAGGTCGGCGGCTATATGGAATTTCCCATCGATCAGATCGCACCCGGCGTAGATGCAGTGATCGGAGATCAATTGGCGCGCTTGGCGGCTTTGTTTGAAGAGCCGGAACCAGCGGATGGCGATGTGCCAGCTGACGAAACCGACGGTGAAACAGCCAGTGTTGACGCGGACGAAGGCTAGGATCTATTTCTGCTGAATATCAACGCTTTACCAACCGTGTTTAATAGTTCTATGATATATTCATATTCACTGCCGACTTGAGGAGGTCGTCAGCGATAATCGGGCCGCGCAAATCTTGACTTTTGAGGGGTTAGACGATGGCTGTTTCCGATCATGTGGATTTTCCGACTTTTATGGAAGGCGTCAAGAAACGCAATCCAGGGCAACCTGAATTTGTTCAGGCAGTGCAAGAAGTCGCAATGGATATATTCGACTTTATAGAAGATAAGGAAGCCTATCACAGCGCGCAGATTTTGCGGCGGATGGCAGAGCCTGATCGGGTGGTATCCTTCCGCGTCTGTTGGGAAGATGACAATCACTGTATCCGCGTGCAGCGCGGTTTCCGTATTCAGAACAACAATGCCATCGGCCCGTATAAAGGAGGCATTCGTTTTCACCCGAGCGTGACGGAAAGCGTGCTGAAATTCCTGGCGTTTGAACAGACATTCAAAAATGCGCTGACCGGACTGCCCATGGGCGGCGGCAAGGGTGGAGCGAATTTCAATCCTAAAGGCAAGTCTGATGCTGAAGTCATGCGCTTCTGTCAGTCGTTTATGACCGAACTTTACCGGCATATCGGCCCGGATACGGACGTGCCTGCTGGTGACATCGGAGTGGGTGGTCGCGAGATCGGCTATATGTTTGGCCAGTATAAACGCATTACCAACCGCTGGGAAGGCGTGCTGACCGGCAAGGGCATGGAATATGGTGGATCACAAATGCGCCCCGAAGCGACTGGTTACGGCGCCGTCTATTTCATGGAAAATATGCTGAAGCATAAAAAAGACGCCATTGCTGGCAAAACGGCGGTGATTTCTGGTTCCGGCAATGTGGCAACCCATGCGGCGGAGCAGATTACCAAGCAGGGCGGCAAGGTTTTGACGCTGTCGGACAGTGGTGGTTTCATCCATGATCCTGACGGAATTGATCAGGATAAGATCGACTGGGTCAAACATCATAAAACCCACACACGGGGGCGGATCAGCGACTATACCGACCATTTCACTGGTGCATCCTTCCACGAAGGCAAGCGCCCATGGAGTGTGCCTTGTGACCTTGCCTTGCCTTGCGCGACGCAGAATGAGTTGAATGAAGAGGAAGCTAAAGAATTGGTCGATAATGGTGTGATTGCCGTGTCGGAAGGCGCGAATATGCCGACGACGTTGCAAGGGGTGCATGTCTTCCATGATGCCAAGATCATGTACGGCCCCGGCAAGGCTGCCAACGCCGGCGGCGTTGCGGTCTCCGGTCTCGAAATGAGCCAGAATGCGGAGCGGATCAGCTGGAACCACGAGCGGCTTGGCGAGATGCTGACCGAGCTTATGGAAGGTATTCACGGCAAATGCGTCGAATATGGCGATCAGGGCGACGGATATGTCGACTATGTAAAGGGCGCCAATATAGCGGGCTTCAAAAAAGTGGCCGATGCTATGCTGGCTTATGGAGTGGTTTGACGGGAATTGTCGCTTTCGAAAAACTTCGTTCGGGCGGATAGCATCTCGGAGCAAATAGGGCAGTGGCTTCGGCAGGCAGGAACAAGCTGGTTTGCCGCCGATTCCATTGTTGACAGCGAAAGGGATTCTCCCTATTTCACAACAATCCAAAATCCAACACAACCGGCAGCGCTCTTCGTGCGTACGCTGGTTTTGTGCGTTTTGGGTGTGTTTTTAACGACTTGGCTATGAGATAGGGTCCGGCGAATCGGTCCCTGTGGAGCATGGAGAAAAAATTTGGCACGTATTGCTGGGGTAAATATCCCCACTAACAAGCGCGTAATCATTGCGCTTACCTATATTCACGGCATCGGACGCACGAAGGCGGCTGAAATTGTTGAAAAATTGAAGATTGATCCGACCCGTCGGGTTCAGGACCTTACCGATCAGGAAGTTCTGCACATTCGTGAAACGATTGATGCTGATCATACGGTTGAAGGTGATTTGCGGCGTGAAGTTGCAATGAACATCAAGCGTTTGATGGATCTGGCCTGCTATCGCGGCCTGCGTCACCGTAAGGGCCTGCCAGTTCGCGGACAGCGTACGCATACCAATGCGCGCACCCGTAAAGGCAAGCCTAAGGCGATTGCTGGTAAAAAGAAATAAGACTTGTCTTTTGACGAGTATCTTCAAGATATTAGGTAGGAATTGATCACATGGCACGCGAACCGCAGCGCATAAAGAAAAGCGCGCGCAAAAACATTTCGGCAGGCGTCGCGCACGTCAACGCCACTTTTAACAACACGATGGTCACCATCACCGATGCACAGGGCAATGCGATTAGCTGGTCCTCTGCGGGCATGATGGGCTTTAAAGGCTCTCGTAAATCGACACCTTATGCAGCACAGGTTGCCGCAGAAGACGCTGGCAAGAAAGCCGCTGATCATGGTGTGCGGACTCTGGAAGTTGAAGTGAAGGGTCCTGGTTCCGGTCGTGAATCTGCTCTTCGTGCGCTTCAGGCTGTTGGTTTCACGATCACATCGATCCGTGATGTCACACCGATCCCGCATAACGGTGTTCGTCCATCCAAAAGACGCCGCGTCTAACACCGATTGAGTTTTTGAGGCGGTCGGGGTGGCCAGTCTCATATTTTATCATTCAGAGCGGAAACGATGACCAAACCCGCTCTTTGAACCATTAGGGGAAGTCCATGACTGTCAATATGAAGAACTGGCAAGAACTGAAGAAGCCCAACGTCCTCGACATCAAGCCCGGCGGAGATCCTAAACGCAAAGCAACTTTCGTTGCTGAGCCTCTGGAACGCGGTTTTGGTTTGACGATGGGCAACGCGCTGCGTCGCGTACTTCTGTCTTCGCTTCAGGGCGCTGCGGTCACCTCGATCAAGATCGAAAATGCTCTGCACGAATTTTCTTCGTTGCCCGGTGTTCGTGAAGATGTCACCGACATCGTTCTGAACGTCAAGCAGATTGCTCTGAAGATGGAGAGCGAAGATGCGAAGCGTCTGCAGCTATCTGCAACCGGTCCAGCAGAAGTCAAAGCTGGCGACATAGCTGTTTCCGGCGATATCGAAATCATGAACCCAGACATGGTAATCTGCCATCTCGACGAAGGCGCTTCGTTGAACATGGAGCTGACCGTCAATGTCGGCAAAGGCTATGTTCCTGCCGTTGCCAACCGTCCGGCTGATGCACCTATTGGCTTGATCCCGATTGATTCGCTCTACTCGCCGATCCGTCAGGTATCTTATAAAGTCGACAATGCCCGTGTTGGTCAGGAGCTCGATTTTGATAAGCTGAACCTCACCATCGAAACCGATGGCACGGTTACTCCGGAAGATGCGATTGCTTATGCAGCCCGCATTTTGCAGGACCAGTTGCAGCTTTTCGTACATTTCGAAGAAGCCTTGGAGCAAGTGTCTTCGCCAATCGGAATGGCCGCTCAGCAAAGCCAGGCCGAAAGCGATGCCAACCAGCTCAACCGTTATCTTCTCAAGAAGGTCGACGAACTGGAACTCAGCGTTCGCTCCGCCAACTGCCTCAAGAACGACAATATCATCTATATTGGCGACCTTGTGCAGAAGACCGAAGCGGAAATGCTACGCACCCCGAATTTTGGTCGCAAATCCTTGAACGAAATCAAGGAAGTGCTGTCCAGCATGGGTCTGCGTCTCGGCATGGATATTCCTGGATGGCCGCCTGAAAATATCGAGGAAATGGCCAAGAAGCTTGAACAAGAGCTGCTGGGTTAAGCCTTCCATCATCCCGGCTCCGGCCGGAATGATACAGGGGTCAACTGGTGATGCCCCAATAAAATCACCTGCTGCGGGGTACCTGATACGGCCCCATAACGAACGGAGTATAGAATATGCGTCATAGAATGAAGGGCCGCCGTATGCAGCGGACCGGTGCTCACCGTCAGGCTCTCCTAAAGAATCTTTCGGCGGCATTGATCAAGCATGAGCAGATCATGACCACTCTGCCTAAGGCCAAAGAATTGCGTCCTTATGTTGAAAAATTGATCACGCTTGGCAAAAGAGGTGGCTTGTCCAACCGTCGTCTCGCACATGCGCGTTTGATGGATGAGACTCAGGAAAAGAAACTCTTTGAAGTTCTTGCTGATCGCTACAGCGACCGCAGCGGCGGTTACACTCGTATCGTTCGTGCTGGTTTCCGTTCTTCGGATGCAGCGCCAATGGCTGTGATCGAACTGGTTGACCGTGACGAAAGCGCTAAAGGTCAGGACAGCGGTCCAGACCAGAGCGAGCAGGATGAATACGAAGAGGCATAAGCCCTTCATCCTGAATACAGTTTCAATTGATATGAGAGGCCGTGAGCGATAAGCTTGCGGCCTCTTTTCTTTTGCCGAGGTATATATGCGCAGTCTGACCATTTTGACATTGGCCATGGGATTGGCCGCAACTTCACCGGCGCTCGCTGCTGACCATGAAAATAAGGATATCGCGCTGACCTACCCGCAAACCAAGACCGTTGATGTCGTTGAAGAGCAATTTGGTGAATATATTTCGGATCCGTATCGCTGGCTGGAAAATGACGTTCGCGAAGATCCTGAGGTCGCGGAATGGGTGAAAGCGCAGAATGCGGTTACCGATAGCTATCTCGAAAAACTCGAAGGGCGTGAAGCGCTAGCCCAATCGATGGAGCAATTGTTCGATTTTGATGATCTGAGCGTTCCGGTCGAGGCAGGCGGGAAATATTTCTACGAACGCAAAAGCGGCGGTCAAAATCAAGCGATACTCTACGTTCGCGAAGGCGCTGATGGCGAAGAACGGGTGCTGATCGATCCGGCGGATTGGTCCAGTGATGGAGCAACGGCTCTCGCTCATTGGAAACCGTCCGGTGACGGAAGCCTGTTGGTTTACGCGGTTCAAGATGGCGGCTCCGATTGGCGGACGCTGAAGGTTCTGGATGTAGAGACGGGCGAGGTCAAACCGGACACCGTTGAATGGGTCAAATTCACCGACCTCGTTTGGATGCCGAGAAATTTCGGTTTTCTCTATTCGCGTTTTCCCGAGCCGGCAGAAGGCGAGGCGTTTCAGTCGCTAAATGCTGATCATGCGGTCTATCTCCACCTTATTGGTCAGGATCAGGCCAAGGATATACTGGTTTATGCCACGCCCGATCAACCGGAGCTGAATCATACGGCCGAATTGACGTCGGACAAGGAATGGGTGGTTATCACTTCCTCTTCCGGCACCGACGAGCGCTATGAAATCACCTTGATCAAGGTGGACTCGCCCAAATTGGAAACGCGCAAGCTGGTGAGCGGTTTTGAAAATGACTGGCGCCTGATCGATGGTGTCGGCGATACGCTCTATTTCACGACCAACAAGGACGCACCGCGTCTGCGAGTGGTCAAAACCGATCTTAGTGTTGAGGAGCCGGAATTTACCGAGCTGGTGCCAGAGAGCGATGCGGTTGTTAACGACAGTATGATTGTCGGCGACCGGTTGGTGATCAGCTATCTGGTGGATGCCAAAAGCCAACTTTCGATTTTCGGGTTGGACGGGACAGCGCTGGGTGCGGTTGATCTTCCGG
Source organism: Parasphingorhabdus sp. (assembly GCF_039939955.1). Lineage (GTDB taxonomy): Bacteria > Pseudomonadota > Alphaproteobacteria > Sphingomonadales > Sphingomonadaceae > Parasphingorhabdus. The sequence goes on from NZ_JBDVHS010000005.1 coordinate 415,956, forward strand.
GGCCTGGGCAGGTCGGGAGCCTCAGTGGCTCGATCAAGAGCGACGAAGGCTTTTTCACCTTTCAAAGCTACAACCGTCCAACGACGGTGTTCCGCTATGATCCTGTGTCACCTCTGGCGATCTGGGCGGAACCGTCCCTGCCTTTTGATCCGGAGACGGTCGAGGTGACACAACGTTTCTATACCAGCAAAGATGGCACCCAGATTCCGATGTTCCTCGTGCATATGAAAGGTCAGGACCTCTCAAAGGGTGCGCCGACTTTGCTCTATGGCTATGGCGGATTCAATATCTCGATATTGCCGCAATATAAGCCGGTCTGGATGGCATGGATCAAGGCGGGCGGTGTATTTGCTTCTGCCAATCTTCGCGGTGGCGGGGAATATGGCAAAGAGTGGCACGATGGCGGCCGCTTGCAGAACAAACAGAATGTCTTTGATGATTTTATCGCTGCCGGTGAATATTTGATTGCCGAGGGCCTTACACCGGAAGACGGGCTTGCGATTGAAGGGCGTTCCAACGGCGGATTGCTGGTCGGTGCGGTAACCAACCAGCGGCCTGATCTGTTTGCTGCCGGACATGCGGCTGTCGGCGTGATGGATATGCTCCGTTTCGACCGGTTTACCGCGGGGCGCTATTGGGTCGATGACTATGGCTATCCGAACAAGGAGCAAGATTTCAAAACCCTGCTTAGCTATTCTCCCTATCATAATCTGACAGGTGGGGTCGATTATCCGGCTGTTATTGTTTCGACTGCTGATACCGATGATCGGGTCGTTCCCGGCCATAGTTTCAAATATACGGCGCGGCTGCAGGCATTGAATGCGGGCGACAACCCCCATCTTATTCGCATTGAAACGCGGGCAGGGCATGGCAGTGGTAAGCCGACAGATAAGGTGATTGAAGAATATTCGGATATCTATGCTTTTCTGGCGCAGGCGATTGGACTCCATCTGGCGGAGTGATCAGCAGTTGGGCCGGACGGAGATCTAAGGGTTTTTCGTCCTATTGTTCATATTAAATACCATTAACCTGAACATTGCCTGTCAGGGCAGTTCAGTTTTCACTCAAGCCGAATCACCTAAAAGGGGCTTGCAAGCTCGGGAGGTGGTTTCGGGCAGTGTGAAAGGAAAGTGGATATGAACAAGTTAAACAAAGCTCTTGTTGGAACCGCTGCTGCTGCTGCGATGGCTGTTTCTGCTACCCCTGTGATGGCTAAGGATGGCCGGCATAATGGGCCCAGTACTGGTGAGGTTATCGCCGGTGTAGCGATCATCGGCGCGATTGCGGCGATTGCGAGCTCCAGCAAAAAGGACCGAAGCTATCGTGATAGCAACTATCGCGATGTTCGGTACCACAGCAACCAGCGTTATGCCGATAATCGTTATCGCAACAACTATCGTCCGATCAATCAGCGTCAGGCCGTGAACCGTTGTGTGCGGGCCGCTGAAAACCAGGCGACGCGTCGAGGGCGCGCATCTGTAACCGATATCCGAGATGTCGATCGGACGCGCTATGGCTATCGGATCAAAGGCAAGATCCGGGTGGATCAGGCCCGTGGTCGCTATCAGCGGAACAGCTATTCCGACAAGGGAAAGTTCACCTGCTATGTTGACGGCAATCGCGTGAGCAATGTTCAGTTCAAAGGCCTCGACTACGCTCGGCGTTGATCATGAGGTCGAAAACTACCGAAGAAAAATGGTTCAGCCTGGTGACAGGCTGGACCAGCTATATTTGATGCAATGGTAGGTTTGATATTGTCGAATCTGCGCCAAATGGGGTTATTAGACATGACAAAGATGACAAAGTTTTCCGCTCTCGCAGCATCCACGGCATTGGTGTTTTCTGGCATCTCTCCGGCTTTTGCTGCGCCGATTAATCCGGGTGTGGCTCCGGCTACGCCGATTGACGCGAGCGCGCTGGGTTGGAATGCGGAGAATGAAAAGGCGGAGGGCTGGCGCAGCCATCGCGGTTATCGAGGCTATCGCGGGCACCGTCGTCATCGCGGTCGGGTTGATGGCGGGGATATATTGGCCGGTATATTGGTGATTGGCGGCATCGCCGCGATTGCCAGTGCGGCCTCAAAAGACAAACGTGACCGGCGCTATGAAGACCGCGATTATCGCGGCGAGAACCAACGCTATGATGATCGGCGTACCGATACACGCGATGATCGTAGAAATAGCTGGGGAAGCGAAGCGATGGAATCGGCGATCAGCGCCTGTTCCAATGCGGCAGAACGGCAGGCAGGCCAGGACGCGCGCGTTTCTGCCATTCAATCAGTAGCGCGTGATGGTGCAGGCTGGCGGGTCGAAGGCGAATTGTCCAACAGTGGACAGCGCACATTTCTGTGCGGAGCCACCGAAGGCCGTGTAGATTTCGTGCAATTGGGAGACGGTAGTCTCGCCTTGGCGAACTAAACCGCCGTCCGACCAAATTCCTGACGGGTGACCGGATGCGAGCCGCTGAGGCCGCCATCGACGGCAATTGCTTGTCCGTTGACATAGGACGAGCGGTCGGACGCCAAGAATAGCGCGACTTCTGCCATCTCCATAGGTGCTGCTCCACGGCGCAGCGGATTGAGATAGCCCAGCCGGTCTTCCTTACCTTTTTCGCGGGCCTTGTCGTAGATGAATTGGGTCATGCCGGTCTCGGTGATACCGGGACAGATCGCATTGCAGCGGACATTGGATGTCGCAAATTGCTGCGAGGCGACCTTCACAAGATTGATAACGCCAGCCTTGGATGCGGAATAAGCGGGGCCACCGGCGCCGGACCGGATGCCGGCTACACTGGCGGTGCAAATGATAGAGCCGCCATGTTTGCTCTCCGCAATCACCTTGCCGGCATATTTGCAGGCTAGAAACGGTCCGATCAGATTGACGCGCAGGACTTCCTGCCATTCGGCAACGCTGCTGTCGAAAATGCCTTCAAACCCGCCGCCGATACCGGCATTGGCAAAGAACACATTGAGGTCGCCAAAGCGCTGCTCAGCGGCTTCTACGAGCATCTCGACATCGCCTTCGGACCCTGCGTCGGCCTTGATTGCGATGATATTGCCTTCGGAGCCTTTTGCGGTTTCCTCGACGGCATCGGTGACGTCGCTGGCGATGACTTTCGCGCCATGTTGCGCGAATAGCAGGGCAGAGGCCCGACCAATCCCGCTACCAGCGCCTGTGACGATCGCGACTTTGTCCTTGAGGTCCATTTTATGCTCCTGCGCGTTTTGCGACTTCCCAACCGGCCTGTGCCAAGGGGGTTACCCGATCCGACATCTCAGCGGCGGCCGCGCTATTGGCCGTGCCATCGGCAACCCGTTTTTGAATGCCCTGCAAAATAGCAGCAATCCGGAATAGATTATAGGCCAGATACCAATCCATCGCGGGTAGTTCGGTGATGCCCGATTTTTCGCAATAGCGTGCAATGGCTTCTTCGCGAGAGGGGATGCCCAGTGCAGCAAGATCGACGTCTTTCAATCCACTGCGGCCTTCGGGCTCCATTTCATAAGCCATCAGCCAATAGGCAAAGTCCGCAATAGGATCGCCCAGGGTCGAGAGTTCCCAATCCAGAACCGCTATGACCTTGGGTTCGTCATGGGCAAAGATCATATTGTCTAGCCGATAGTCGCCGTGGACGATGCCAAAGCTTTTTTGTTCCGGTATGGTTTTGGTCAGCCATTCTATCAGCTTGTCCATCTCTGGAATGACCTGAAGTTCGGACAGGCGATATTGTTGGGTCCAACGGGAAATCTGCCGCTCGCAATAATTGCCGGGCTTGCCGTGCTTTTCCAGACCTAGTTCGGTCGGGTCATAGCTATGCAGCTGAGCCAGCGTATCGATCATTTCATGATAGATTGCCTTGCGCTCCTGTGGATTGCTGTCCGGTAGCGTACCATCCCACAATGTACGGCCATCTGCCATGCCCATGATGTAGAACATCGTACCGATCACGCTGTCGTCGTCGCATAGGCCATAAGGTTTCGCGACCGGGAAACCAGCGGGATGCAGGCCAGCGATTACACGGAATTCACGGTCGACGGCATGGGCCGAAGGCAGCAATTTCCCAAAGGGTTTCTTGCGCAACACATAGGACGCGCCCGGCGTATCGATCTTATAGGTCGGGTTGGATTGGCCGCCTTTGAATTTGCTCAAGCTTAAAGGTCCGGTAAAGCCTTCGACATTGGCTTCCATCCAGTTTGTAAGACTTGCTTCATCAAGCTTGTCCTTGTCCGGTACTTCCATTGTACCAGTCATGTCTTCCTGTGGATTCATGGGAAGTCCCTCTTCCTATTATTCTATGCGAAGGTGATCACAGAACGGGCTGCGTCACCTTTTTTCATTTTTTCAAAACCGTCATTGATCTGCTCTAACGGAATGGTTTCTGCTACAATGCTGTCTAAATCGAGCATTCCGCGCAGATAGAAATCTACCAGACGCGGGATGTCGACCGGGAAGCGGTTTTCGCCCATCAGCACGCCTTGCAGTTTCTTGCCGGAGAGCAGGTCCATCGCGCTCAGTCCAACTTTGTGGTCCAGCGGCATCATACCGAGGATCGTCGCAGTGCCGCCGCGTTTCAGCGAGCCGACTGCCAAGTCGCCGGAGGCCGGACGACCAACGGCTTCAATCGCATGATCAACGCCGCCCTTGGTAAGTTCAACAATCTGCCCAGCGGCATCGTCGGCCATCGCATCGACAACGTCAGTCGCGCCCAGTTTGACCGCGAGATCGCGCTTTTCCTTGATCGGGTCGGCAGCAATGATCCGACCGGCACCGGCGATTTTCGCCGCGTTGATGGTGGCAAGGCCGACGCCACCGCAACCGACGACGGCAACGGTTTCACCGGGCGTTACTTTGCAGGCGTTGAAAATAGTCCCTGCACCGGTGGTCACGGCACAACCGATAACTGCTGCCCGATCCAGCGGCATGTCTGGATCGATACGGACGCAGGCATGTTCATGGATCAGCATCTGCTCGGCGAAGGCGGACAGATTGAGCATCTGTCCTACGGTTGAGCCATCGGGTCGCGTAATTCGCGGCGCTTCGTCTGTACCGCGCCGTGTGTCTCCACCTAGGCACAGCGACATCCGGCCGGATACGCAAAATTCACAATGTCCGCAAAAAGCCGACAGGCAGGACACCACCGCATCGCCGACGGCGACCGTGCGTACTTCGCTGCCAATGGCTTCGACAATACCCGCAGCCTCATGCCCAGGAATAGCGGGCAGGGGGTGCGGATAGGCGCCATCGATAAAATGCAGATCCGAATGGCAAAGCCCGCAGGCTGCCGTTCGGATCAGCACTTCATGCGGTCCTGGTTTCGAAATTACGACGTCTTCTATTTCAAGCGGTTTGCCCGCTTCAACCAGAACTGCTGCTTTCATAATGTTTTCCTAGCGGGTTGCGCCCAAGTCACCAGACGAGATGCTTTCCTTCATCTTGCTGCCGTCGGCGGTCTCGGCATATTTGCCATATTCCATCTTGGCGATTGTGCGATTGTGAACCTCATCCGGGCCATCGGCAAGCCGAAGGGTCCGCTGATGTGCATAAGCGCTGGCGAGACCGAAATCGTTGGAAACGCCGCCGCCGCCATGGGCCTGAATCGCATCATCAATGATTTTCAGCGCCATATTTGGGGCTTGAACCTTGATCATGGCAATTTCAGCCTTGGCATATTTATTGCCAACCTTATCCATCATGTCCGCGGCTTTCAGGCAGAGCAGACGACTCATGTCGATGTCGATCCGGGCACGGGCAACGCGCTCATCCCAGATACTATGTTCGGAAATGCGTTTGCCGAACGCGACGCGCGATTGCAGGCGCTTGACCATTTTTTCGAGCGCTTCTTCTGCGACACCAATGGTCCGCATGCAGTGATGGATCCGGCCGGGTCCGAGGCGGCCCTGGGCAATTTCAAAGCCACGCCCTTCGCCGAGCAGGATATTTTCAGCCGGAACGCGAACGTCCTTCATTTCGACTTCCATATGGCCGTGCGGTGCATCGTCATAACCGAATACCGGTAGGTGACGGAGGATTTTTACGCCCGGTGCGTCGGTTGGCATCAGGATTTGGGATTGCTGTGTGTAGCGGCTGCCTTCGAATGTGGTCTTGCCCATGACAATCGCAATTTTACAGCGTGGATCACCAAGGCCAGAAGACCACCATTTGCGGCCGTTGATGACATATTCATTGCCATCGCGAACAATCGCGGTTTCGATATTGGTTGCATCGGAAGACGCAACAGCTGGCTCCGTCATTAGGAACGCAGAACGGATTTCACCGTTCATCAACTGACGCAGATATTGCTCTTTTTGTTCCAGCGTGCCGTAGCGATGGAATACTTCCATATTGCCGGTATCAGGTGCGGAGCAGTTGAATACTTCGGAAGCGAAACCAACGCGGCCCATTTCTTCGGCACACAGGGCATATTCCAGATTGGTCAGGCCAGGACCTTCAAATTCAAACACATCGTCAATATGCGTAAGATTTGGATTGGCAGGCGGCATGAACAGGTTCCAGATGCCTGCTTCCTTGGCCTTCTTTTTTTCTTCTTCGACCACTTGCAGGACCTTCCAGCGTTCGCCGCTAGCGTCTTCTGCTTGAAAATCAGCGATACGGGGGCGGAGGTGAGTGTCAATATGGTCGCGGACCCGGTTGCGCCAATATTCCTGCTTTTCAGTGAGATCAAAATCCATGCCCAAATCCTTTTTGTTTTTAACTATACGATTAACTTATCAGAGGCCGTCTGGCTTTGCCACCGCGAAAACGACTAGCCAGAGCAGTTTTTATTCCCCTGTCTTCATTTCACCTTCGGCATGGTCGCGCCAAGCTTTGAGATGCGCTCGCTATGGTCCTGCTCGCTGAGCGGGAACAGGGTATAGGCCCATGTTCCGGCGAGCCCGATCACAGTCACCATGGCCACGAAAATCAGCGCCAGATTGTCGACAATCGCTGGATCGACCGTGCCGGGCACTGCCTGCGCGGGCAGCTGGATGAAGGAAATGATCAGCCCGGACAGCAATATGCCCATGCCGCCGACCATTTTCTGCATGAACCACATGCCGGAGGAGAACAGCCCTTCCGTGCGCTTGCCGACCTCAAAGGCATAGGCATCCGTTACATCTGCCATCATCGACATCGTGAGGATCATTGCGGAAATTCCGGCCGCTATGTTGATGACGAGAAAGGAGAACAGGACGGGGATCAGATTGGGCGAGCCGAGCGCCGGAAAAAGATCGACCATCCGCAGCCAGTAAGGCGCTGTGCCGACGATCACGGCAAAAAGCGTCAACAAGGCAGCACCCTTGGGCTTTCCTGTGCGCTTGGAAATCGGAGTGACCATTAAAAATGCGATAATGACGCCGATGAAAAGCACAGCGGAATAGAGGGTCATCTCTTCTGACCCGAATTCCCAGACATGGGTGAGCAGATAAGGTGTCATCGAGAATAACAGGCCCTGATTGGTAAAGGCGAAAACACCAGCAAACATCAACAACAGAAACGGCGTGTAGCGAAAGGTCGCCAGCATTTCCGAAAACCCTTCTGCGGTTTCCGGCTGGCTGGGCTCGGCCTTATAGCGACCGACGATCCGTTTGTGGGTGCTGATCGCCGATATCAGTACGGAAAATGCCATGACGCAGGCGCCGACAATGGCGAATGTGGAATAGCCGTCGACGTTCAGCATTCCGACGGGATATTTCTCGCTCGGCACCAGCAGTACGCCATAAGCAATCGCCATGATGCCAAGACCGCTCGCCCAGCCGAACAGGGTGCGATAGCGCAATGTGCTGGTGCGGTCATGATAGTCGCTGCTGAGTTCCGGAAGCAGCGCCAGCGAGGGGACTTCATAGGCGGACAATGTGATCCGCACGAGCATCGCCATCGTCAGCAGATAGAAGAATTGCAGCGTAGCGCTCGTCTCTGGCGGGTGCCACAATAATAGCCAGGCAATGGCGATCGGAATGGCGGCCCCGTAGAGCCACGGGTGGCGGCGGCCGACCGGGGTTCTGGTCCGGTCGGTCATCTGGCCGATCAGCGGATCGATGAAAGCATCGACAAACAGCGCAATGGCAATCGCCAGACTGACAACATCGGCGCGCATGCCGACCACCTGATTGTAATAATAAAGCAGGAAAACGGAAAAGCCGTTGTCCTTGATGCCATAAGCGGAGGCGCCGAAGCCGTATAGGATCTTGGTTCGGAGGGGGAGCTTGTCGGAACCTTCTGTCAACGCAAATGCTCCGGCAAAATTGCATCAAGCATGCCCGGAACTTCAGGATTCCAGCTGCCTTGGGTGCCGACCAGCATGCCGCCATCGACCAGTAGATGTGTACCGGTCACAAAGCCTGCGGCGTCGGAAGCGAGATAGGCTGCGGCCTCGGCAATGTCATTGGGTACGCCGGGACGAGCGACTGGTTGGGCACTGGCTGCGGCCTGGCCCAGAACCGAATTAATCTCCATCGTCTCTTCTTTATTGGCGCCGACCGTCGATGCGAAAATATTGGTCTGGATGAATCCAGGACAGATTGCGTTCACACGAATGTTATATTGGGCCAATTCCGCCGCTGCGACCTTTGTCAGATGCAGCACGCCGGCCTTGGCTGTCGAATAAGCGATCGGGCCATATCCGGCTTGAAAAGAGCAGATGGAGGCCGTGTTGACGATAGCCCCGCCACCGCGGTTTTTGAGATGGGGTGCGGCGTGACGGATGCCCATAGCGACCGATTTCAGCAGCAGCGCCATGGCAAAATCCCAATCGTCACCGCTAATCTCATCAATCGGATCGCGGGGGCCGCCGGCACCAGCATTGTTGAAGACGATATCGATGCCGCCGGTTTCTTTGGCTGCATAGTCCATCAGCGCCTTGACCCGATCTTCTTGGGTGACATCGCATTTTTTGAAGAGGAAGCCATCACCCATGGATGACATCATCGCAGAGCCTTCTGCTTCATCAATGTCGCCCATTACCACGGTTGCGCCCTCGCGTAGGAATAGATCCACGGTACCACGCCCAATGCCTGATGAACCGCCCGTTATAACCGCTGTTTTGCCTTCAAATCGCATCTTCATCCGTTCCTTTTTCTTCGCTTCATAGGCGGCGTCCAATTCATGGGCTGCGCGCTTTGCGTTGACCGGGTAAATTGCCGCTACGGAAACCGTAAAGGCACTTTGCCACCGAAATTTATTTGCTCGTCCGGTTCAGGGAATCATTGAATCGGATAACGCACTTGTGATAGTCCAACTTTAATTGATCAATTAAAAGGAAAATCGTGATGTCCGATCTGGAAACATTCCGCGCGGAGACCGCCGCATGGCTAGAAGCCAATTGCCCGCCGGAGATGCGCGAGCCGATGACAGGCGAAGAAGATGCGGTCTGGGGCGGACGCAATGCGACGTTCAAGCCGGGTCAGAAAGAATGGCTGGATATCATGGCCGCAAAAGGCTGGACGGTGCCGGACTGGCCGAAAGAATATGGCGGTGGCGGACTGTCGCGGGCCGAAGCGAAGATTCTGGGTCAGGAAATGGCGCGGCTGAGATGCCGTTCGCCCTTGTCGAGTTTTGGCATCTGGATGCTTGGCCCCGCGCTGCTGCATTTCGGCACCGAAGCACAGAAGAAACATTTTCTGCCGCCGATCGCACGTGGTGAAATCCGCTGGTGCCAGGGTTATTCCGAGCCGGGGTCGGGTTCCGATCTCGCCTCGCTGCAAACCAGCGCGGTCGACCAAGGCGATAGCTTTCTGGTCAACGGTCAGAAAATCTGGACGAGCTATGCGGACAAGGCCGATTGGATATTCTGCCTGACGCGGACCGACAAGAATGAAAAGCATAAGGGCATTACCTTCATGCTGTTTGACATGACCAACAAAGGCGTGACGACCAAGCCGATCGTCCTGATTTCCGGTCAGTCGGCATTTTGTGAAACGTTTTTCGACGATGTGACCGTACCGAAGGAATATGGCGAAGGCGTTTCTTCCGTGGTTTACGAGGTCAACAAGGGCTGGGATGTTGCCAAATATCTGCTGGGTCACGAACGCAGCATGATTTCCGGTGGTGGCTCCGAGGGGTCAGCGTCGCTTGGCGCCAAATTTGCCGATCAATATGGTCGTGATGAACAGGGCCGTCTTGATGACCCCATGCTTCGCGCGCAAATGGCAGACATGGATATTGATGTGCTGGCATTCCGCGCCATGGCGGAGCGTTTCGGCGACACGTTCAAGGCCGGTCTTTGCCATCCTGCACAGCCCAATATGATGAAATATGCGGGCACCGAGATCAACAAACGCCGCCACGAGCTGATCATGGCAGCCGGCGGCAGCGAAGTGCTCGAGTGGGAAAGCGAAGCCACCAATGGCGGGCTGACGGCCCGTAGCTGGCTGCGTACCAAGGCGAATAGTATCGAGGGGGGTACCAGCGAAGTCATGCTGAACGTGGTGTCCAAGCAAATTCTGCGATTGCCAGGCGCCTGATAGAGGCCCGCCACACAGCCATTGATGCGGGATCGGCTCGCGCCTGAGCCCGCAGCGCACATATGAGATAAGGACTAGAAAATGCCGCTATATTTGAACGACGATCAAAAGATGCTCCACGATAGTGCAGCCGAATTTATGAAAGGCGAAGCGCCGGTTGCGCATCTTCGCGAATTTCGGGACAAACAATGCAAGGACGGTTTTTCGCACGCTTTGTGGAAGCAGTTTGCGGAAATGGGCTTTACCGGAATCTTGATCGGTGAAGAGGAAGGTGGTCTTGGATTGGGCCACGTCGAAGCCGGTGTCGTGCTCGAAGAGGTTGGCCGCAACCTGACGCCGTCGCCATTTCTGACCACAGCGGTTGCTGGCGTGGAAGCGCTGAACGCAGGTGGAAAAGCGCTCCGTGACCAATATTTTCCGGGTATCGTCTCGGGCGATACGGTGCTGGCGCTGGCGATCGACGAAGGCGCGAAACATCGCCCGGATCAGATCAGCATGACCGCTGCGCGTGAAGGCAATGGTTTCAAGCTGGACGGCAAGAAGCAATTTGTCGTGCAGGGCGGTTCTGCGGATATGCTGATCGTGGCGGCGCGGACGAGCGGTGCGGCTGGTGATGACAAAGGCCTGACCCTGTTCGCGGTTGATGCCAATGCAGCAGGGGTTTCGAAAGACAGCGCGCGGCTGGTCGACAGCGCGATGGCGGCACATGTGCAATTTGACGGCGTGACGGTCGATGCCGATGCGGTGATCGGCGAAGTTGATGAAGGCGATACGGTCCTGCGGCGCATGCTGAATGCCGGACGCGCCGGTGCGGCTGCCGAAACACTGGGCGTTGGTTCCGGGTCGATGGACATCACCGTGGATTATATCAAAGGCCGGAGCCAGTTTGGCGCGGTGATCGGGACGTTCCAGGCGCTGCAACACCGCATTTCGCATCTTTATAGCGAGATGGAAATCGCACGGGCAGCGGTTTTGAAAGCGCAGCAGATGCTGGATGAAGGCTCTTCCAAAGCAGAATTGATGGTGTCGGTTGCAAAGGCCAAGGCCGGTAAAGCCACGGCGCTTTCGGTCAAGGAAGGCGTCCAGATGCACGGCGGTGTCGGCATGACCGATGAATATGACATCGGCCTCTATATGAAGCGCGACCGCGCGTTGCAGGAATTCATGGGTGATGTGAACTATCACACCAACCTCGTTGCCGAGATGCACGGCTATTAAAGGACAATATGATGGATTTTAACAAACTTTTCTCTCTCGAAGGCCGTGTAGCCCTCGTCACCGGCGGCCAGCGTGGTATTGGCGCGATGATCACCGAAGGATATCTGGCACAAGGCGCCAAGGTCTACATCTCGGGTCGCAAGGCCGATCAGGGCGAAGCCGCGGCTGCCAAATTTGGCGAGAACTGTACCTATATCCAGGGCGATATTTCGACCTATGAAGGTTGCAAGGCATTGGCCGCAGAAATCGCTTCGCGCGAAGAGAAGCTCGACATTCTCGTCAATAATGCGGGTGTCGCCTGGGGCGCGGAATATGTGGATTTCCCGGAAGCCGGCTGGGACAAGGTCATGGACACCAACGTCAAAGGCTTGTTCTTCCTGACCCAGGCTCTGCACCCACAGCTGAAAGCAGCCGCCAGTTTCGAGCGTCCGGCCAAGGTTATCAACATTGCGTCGGTAGATGGATTGAAGGTCAATCCTTGGGAGACCTACAGCTATCAGGCGTCGAAGGCAGCGGTCATCCACTTGACCCGGAAAATGGCCTCGAAGCTGGTGCAGGAAGATATCATCATGACCGGCATCGCCCCCGGTGCTTTCGCTTCGACGATGAACAAGGCGGCGCGCGACCACGAGGATGCTGTCGAAAAAGGTATTCCGGCGAAGCGGATCGGCCGCCCCGAGGATATGGCATCTGCCGCTGTATTTCTGGCGAGCCCGGCCGGCGATTATGTCATCGGCACAACAATTCCCGTCGATGGCGGCATTGTGAATGCGGCCAACCCCGGAGCATCAATAGACGGTTGATCCGGCTTTGCCGCTTGACCAAATAATCTCCAGACTGTATTAGTGAATCAATACAGTCTGGAGAAATACGCATGACCACGAAATATCTGATCCTATTGGCGGCACTGCCGCTTAGCTTGTCCGCTTGCAGCAAGGTTGACGATGGCTCTGCCGATGGTTCCGGAATATCCATAGATCTTAGTGACGACAGCAAGTCGGATGATAAGAAAATCAAAATCGGCGGCGGTGAAGAAGATAGCAAATTCTCGATCAAGGCCGATGGCTTCTCGATGGAAATTGATCTGCCTTCTATAACGCTCGACAGCGATGATTTCGATATGAACAATATCGATTTCTATCCCGGTAGTCGCGTCACCAGCTTTGATATCCAGGACGCGGATGATCAGGGCGGTACCGTCCAGATCAGTTTTCAGGCACCTGCTGGCGCTGATAAGCTTGCAGATTGGTATGAAGGGCAATTGACCGACAATGATTTTGAAGTTGCGCGCAGCGGAACGAATTTCTCCGGAAAGACGGATGATGGAGACCCATTTTCGCTAACATTGGCCGAAATGTCGGTAGCGGAAACCAAAGGTGTTCTGGAGTTTTCCGAAAGAAAATAGACCAAGCTGAATCCACAAAATTTGCAGAATTTTACCCCTGAACCGGGGTTGTTCAGCGTTGGATCAATGAAATGTGCTATGATCGCCTGACATTATTCAGGAGAAACAGCCATGCGTCACGGAAAAACATCTGGTAGATTTATCGCTACCATCGCCCTTGCTACGGCACCTTTAGCGCTCATCCCTATGGCGGTAACACCGGCTGTAGCGCAAAGCACCGGCGTGAAGAGCATCTTGGGTGATGCGTCTGACAATGCGCTCGACAAGCTTTCCCAGCCCGGTGCTTTTTACGAGGATAAGGCGGTACGGATATTGCTGCCGGGCCCCTTGGAGAAGGCGACGAGTATCTTGCGTTTTACCAGCAAGGCAGGGCTGACCAAGGATATTACCAAAATGCTCAATGACGCGGCAGGCAAGGCGGCTTTGGAGGCCAAGCCTGTGTTCCGTTCGGCGATTGATGGCCTCACGTTGCAAGATGGCGTTGGCATTGTGACTGGCGGTGAAGCGGCTGGTTCGGATTATCTTCGACGCACATCTGGTGAAGAATTGGCGGTAAAAGTCCGCCCGCTGGTTGAAAAGGCCCTGGGTGATCTGGGAGCTTACGAGCAGCTTGAACGGTTGGGATCACTCTCTTCCTTGGCGCGACTCGGCGGCGCGGATCTTTCTCGTGATGGGCTGACAGATAGCGTCACGGATCAAGCGCTCGATGGAATTTTTTCTTATATTGCCAAAGAAGAAGCAAACTTTCGTCGGAACCCACTCGATAAGGGCAAGAAGTTGCTCAAAGGTATTTTCTAATTTTCTAATTTTCTAATGGGTTAGGGGGTGTTTTGAGTCAATTGCGCGTTTTGCAGTTGCATATAATGCAACAGCTTGTACTCCGTTTTCAATTGAAACTTATACCAGATGCGACCATCTCCGTTTTGTAAGTTACGCAGGAACAGAGATGTTTGATCGGCGTTGGAATAAGGAGAAAATCCATGAGAACGCTTTTCAATATTGTCGCCGCCCTTTCCGTTAGCAGCGTGTTGCTGTTCACGACGGTACAGGTCTGAGGCAAACAGTTACAGTCCCGGCAGCCTCCTCCTCCTCCTCCCGAATGAGGCGCCGGGATTGGTCCAAAGGTTCGGTCCTTCCACTATCCCCTCCCAAAGCGAAGGGCCGAACCAGCGGACAAAATTGCAATATTTTGCTGACCAATCCCAAATAAAATTTTATTCACCGCTTCGGCAGGAGTTTTCCACCGCTAAGTTTATCGCTTGTGGATAACTCCCCATTTTCCACTAGGTCCGACTCGAGACCTGGAGTCATATCTCAATCACCGGAAGGGAAACGGACGAACCAGCGACCAGTCAGCAATGACCCGCAGGACAGGACGGAACCCGGAAGAGGATCGAGACGACCAGTTTGTTTTTCGCAAGAAAAAGAGAATGATCTTTCGATCGATGATTGGAGAAAGACCGAAAAGGAAAGGCGCAAGCTGGAACGGATCGGACCGACAAAGATCATCGGGTGACTGGACCTAATGCGGGTTGGGAACCGAAGCGAAGAAGCGCAAGCGGACACGTGGAAAACCACTAACCATCAACGTATTTGGCCCGGAAACCGGACGCCGAACAAGCGGTCACCGGAGTCGCAAGACGAAGGCAGCCCCAACAGAGGCGCAGCGGGAGCCTATCTTCGGATAGGCTCCCGTTTTTCGTTGGTGAATCCTAGTGTGATAGCGCGTCCCGATATTGCCGGACCTGTACCAATTATCACCTTTTCCAATGCATCATTACTGCTAGTTTGAATGTGCGCACTCATCACGCATGAGTGGCATATAAAAAATATAGGACAGGATGATATGGACACCAGCAAACTCATGTTCCGCGATGGCCTGATGAAGGGCGAACGCATTCTTGTAACCGGCGGCGGCACCGGCCTTGGTAAGGAAATGGCCGAAGGCCTGCTCAAACTGGGCGCCGAGGTGCATATTTGCGGCCGGCGGGGCGATGTATGCAAGGCAACGGCAGAAGAACTGGTCGAGAAACATGGCGGAAAGGTTGTTCCGCATCCGTGCGACATCCGCAGTGCCGAGATGATCAGCGAGATGAACGATATCATCTGGCAGCAACATGGTCCGCTGACAGGGTTGGTCAACAATGCAGCTGGTAATTTTATTTCCCGTACGGAAGATATGTCTATCCGCGGCTTTGACGCGATTGCCAATATCGTCTTCCGCGGCACATTCTATATGACCCATGATATCGGCAAGCGCTGGATCGAGGGTGGAACGCGCGGCAATGTTATTTCTATCCTCACGACTTGGGTCTGGAACGGCAGCGCTTTCACTGTGCCTAGCGCGATGTCCAAGGCCGGGATCAATGTGATGACGCAGAGCCTGGCCGTAGAATGGGCGCGTCATAATATCCGGCTGAACGCCATTGCACCCGGCTTATTTCCGACCGAGGGTATGTCGAGTCGCCTCAATCCGACCGGTAGCGAGGAAGAACGGAAACATAGCGGTGCGCCAATAGACCGGCCCGGCGAAATGCACGAACTGGCGAATCTTGCTGCCTTCCTACTGGGGCCAGGTGCCGAATATCTGACGGGCCAGACGATTGCCATTGATGGTGGCAGCTATCTGGCGGGTGGCGGCAATTTTTCACAATTGCTTGCTTGGGGTGACGACCAATGGACAGCCGCCAAGGAGGCAATTCAAGGTCAAAACCAGAAAGATCGGTCGAAACGGACGGTTTGACAATATTTTTCATTGTCGAGTGACGGCAATCACAGTGTTCGCAAAAAGTCTCGGTTAACAGAATCTTGCGGCAGCGATTTGATAGAGCAGTTTATTCCGTTCAATCATGGTGCCGCAACAACCCTTTTTGGGTATCCAGGAGAAGTCCGGCGGTTATTTGCGACCCGGCCGTCGGGCTTCTTTTTTCTTCTCACAGAATTGAAAGCCAATCGTGCCATTTGGGCATGGCGATTTTTGGATGAGCGACGCCAACTCTATGGTTGTCGCGGCAAATCACCCCGACATCTTCCTCCACAATTCTCTGCTATTTCCCGCTCAATATATCGAGGCCGGAAAAGCGATCCCGCACATCTGCAGTGCCATTTTAATCGAATCAGCCTGATGAACGCCAACCGTTTCTAGCTTCGGTTGGAATGTTGGAAGGACCGGTGGTCGCCTATTCTCAGATCGTCGCCTGTGCAGTCATGACTTCCCGGCCATCATTGCCTAGCACGGCCAGCGTAACATTTTCATCCTGCCGCCGGCCGACGAGATAGAGCGCGGCATTGGCGAAGGCGGGCGCTTGTCCCCGAAAGGAAAAGCGGGATAGCTTTTTTGCGCCCAGTTGGTTCGCCGCCAGATTGAGCAACAATGTCGCCATCAGCGGCCCCTGTACGACGAGCCCGGGATAGCCTTCCTCCTGCGTGGCATAGGGCTTGTCATAGTGGATGCGGTGGCTGTTGAAGGTCAGCGCCGAATAGCGGAACAGCAGGGGTTCGGATGGCGTGATTTTCTGTTGCCAGTCCCAGCCGTCAAGATTTGGCGGAACGCTGCTGATCTGGGCAGTCGGCGCGGCGCTCGGCGCGGGTGCCCGATAGACGATATTCTGCCGTTCCCGGATCGCCACCAGATCACCGACGCGGGTTTCATGATTGACAGCGACAAATACCAGATCGCCGGACTTTCCGGATTTCTCTTCGATATTGGCTACGGTCGAGATGCGCGATACGGCATCACCCGGTTGCAGTGCGTGATCAAAAGAGACGCTGCTCGACGCCCACATGCGGCGGGGCAGGGGAATAGGCGGCAGGAAGCCGCCTTTTGCGGGATGGCCATCTTCGGCGAGTTGTGTGGTCGGCGCGTCGGGCAGGCAGAGACACCAGTGCAGCCCCTGCGGAATATCGTCGGTGACGGGCGTATCGATGGTCGCGCAAAAGCGTTGCAGCAGGCCCGGCGTGACCACGTCATGGCGGGTCTCGCTCTTGCCGATCCAGTCCGACCAGTCGTTCATCAATAGCTCCTTGGCAGGCCCAGCACATGTTCGGCGACATAGGACAGGATCATATTGGTGCTGATCGGGGCAACCTGATAAAGCCGGGTTTCGCGATACTTGCGCTCGACATCATATTCTGCGGCAAAGCCGAAGCCGCCATGGGTCTGGACACAGGCTTCACCCGCGGCCCAGCTGGCATCGGCTGCGAGCATTTTGGCCATATTGGCTTCCTCGCCGCAATTTTCACCCGCTTCATATTTGCGCAGGCCTTCGTGGACCAGCAGTTCGGCGGCGCGCATCTGCGCATAGGCGCGGGCAATGGGAAACTGGACGCCCTGATTCTGGCCGATCGGACGGTCGAACAGGACCCGCTCCTTGGCATAGGCGGTTGATTTCTCGATGAACCATTTGGCATCGCCGATACATTCCGCCGCGATCAGCAGCCGTTCGGCGTTCATGCCGGACAGAATATAGCGAAATCCCTTGCCTTCCTCACCGATCAGATTGGCGGCTGGCACGCGCATATTATCGAAGAATATCTCCGTCGTGCTGTGGTTCATCATCGTGTCAATCGGCCGGATCGTCAGGCCGTTGCCCAGCGCCTCGTTCATATCGACAAGAAAGACCGAGAGGCCGTCGGTGCGCTTGTCGACCTGATCGCGCGATGTGGTGCGGGCGAGCAACAGCATCAGGTCGCTATGTTCCGCGCGGCTGGTCCACAATTTCTGGCCGTTGATGACATAATCATTGCCATCGCGCTTTGCCACGGTCTTGAGCGCCAGCGTGTCGGTGCCGCTGGTCGGTTCGGTCACACCAAAGGCTTGCAGGCGCAATTCGCCGGTCGCAATGCGAGGCAGATATTGAGCCTTCTGCTCTTCCGATCCGTGGCGCAACATCGTGCCCATGATATACATTTGCGCGTGCACCGCGCCGCCATTGCAGCCCTGCGCCTGAATTTCCTCAAGGATCGCTGCCGCTGCCGAAATCGGTAAACCGGCGCCACCAAATTCTTCGGGGATCAGGGCTGCAAGATAGCCCGCCTCACCGAGAGCGGCGACAAAATCGCTGGGATATTCGCGCGCCTTGTCCCGCGCCCGCCAATATTCTCCCGGAAATTTCTGGCAAAGCTTGGAAACTTCCTCACGTATATCACTGTAATCCTGCATATATCCCCGTCCCTCAATCTGATGCCCATGGCGACCAGGCTTTACTCCGGCTGTGCCTATGAAAGACATCAACCTCGGTCAGCCAAAAGCCTCGGCTCTTTATATTGATTGAAACGAACTTGGCCGGAAGATCAACTGCCAATCATGTTCTGACCGGTCAGATGGCAGCAACGAGTCAAGGCGTCAGATAGTCTCCGGCCAGTACAGGCGCATCGGATTGTCGACGAGCAGCTTGCGCTGGAGTTCCTCGGTCACCGCAATCCTAGGGATCATATCGACCAGATGGCCGTCGTCTGGGATGTTCGATTGCATATTGGGATGGGGCCAGTCGGTGCCCCATATCACGCGATCCTGATAATCCTCGACCAGCGGTCGGACGGCTTGGGCAAAGCGATCCCACGGATCGTTGCTTGCATCGAGCCGGTCGGGGCAGGTGGCCTTGAACCAGATGTCAGGGCGGGTATCGAGCATGGTGCGAAAGGCCTTCATCTCTGGACCATCGGGACCCTGGCTGACATCGGGGCGACCCATATGGTCGATCACCACCGGCACCGGGATAGCATCGATAAAGGCGCGCATCTCGTCCAATATATCGGCTTCGAAATAGATCACGACATGCCACCCGGCGGGCAGGCGGTCGGCGACTTCGAGAAACTTGTCTTTGGGCGCATTGTCGACGAGCCGCTTGAGAAAATTGAACCGCACGCCGCGAATGCCGCCCTCGTGCAGTGCCACAAGTTCGGTATCGCTGATATCCGGATCAACCACGGCGACGCCGCGCGCTTTGCCGTTTGACTTGGCAATGGCATCAAGGGTGGCGCTGTTGTCGGTACCGTGGCAACTCGCCTGGACGATCACATTCCGGTCGAAACCCAGATGGTCGCGCAAGGCAAAGAGCATGTCCGGCCCGGCGTCCTCGGGGTGATATTTCGCCTTCGGGCTGAACGGGAAGGAGGCTTGCGGGCCAAAGACATGACAATGGGCGTCCACGGCACCCGGCGGCGGGGTGAATTTTGGTTTCGGCGGATTGCTATGCCAACTGGTGATGCGGCCCTGTGAATCGTCACTCATGCGAAAATCTCTCCGTCCATCAATTTGCGCGCGGTCCGCAGCATCGCGGCGCTGGTCACTGTGCCCGCCTCGTCGATTTCCATGACGCAGGTGGTTTCACCGGTGGGATGCTCGACCGACATGGTTTTCCGGTTTCCGGCGGGAATATTCGCAACCTCTGCGGCTGGCGAATCCTCGATCAGGCAGGCCGTCGCCACCGTGACCGCGGCAAGTACGCCGACGCTGGCATGGGCGCGCCTGGGAATGAAGCTGCGCACGGTGATCGCGCCGCC
Organism: Parasphingorhabdus sp.; assembly: GCF_039939955.1. Classification (GTDB taxonomy): domain Bacteria; phylum Pseudomonadota; class Alphaproteobacteria; order Sphingomonadales; family Sphingomonadaceae; genus Parasphingorhabdus. The sequence goes on from NZ_JBDVHS010000005.1 coordinate 435,542, forward strand.
GTTTCGGGGCGCGGCGACCAGCATCATCTTGGGAACAGATTTCTCCGCGACATCGCCCAGGTTCATGCGCTCGCCAGCGGCCAGCCGGATCGCCTCGATACGGGCCTTCACCGCTTCGGCTGCGTCGAGTTCTTCGCGGCTTTCATAACCGGTTGCGCCGACATCTTTCGCCTTCATCACGATGCAGGGCATGCCATTGTCAATGAGGGTGCAGCGCACATCGTTGATAATATCGACGGCATTGCCGGTGGGCAGCAGAGCCCCGCAGCTTGATCCCGCCGTATCGCGGAATTCCAAGGGCACGGGTGCTGCTGTTCCGGGTACGCCATCAATTCTGGCTTGACCGGAATAGACCGGTATGCCGCCCGACGTTTTGACGGTAGCTACGGCGGTCTGGGATGTATTCTCCATGAAAATGGTGACTTTGGTCTGCTCACCCGTGGCGGCAACCAATCCGCGCTCGATGGCAAAGGGGCCAACGCCGGCGAGAATGTTCCCGCAATTTTGCGCATCGCTGACGAGCGCCTGATCGACAAAGACCTGCAAGAATAGATAATCGACATCAATGCCGTCGCGGCTCGATTTTTTGATAATCGCAACTTTGCTAGTCAGCGGATCGGCGCCGCCCATGCCGTCAATCTGTCGCTCATCGGGGGAGCCCATGATGCGGAGCAGAAAAGCATCCCGTTCCGCCTGGTCGGCGGGCAGGCCCTCCGCCAGAAAATAGCCGCCTTTGGACGTGCCGCCGCGCATCCACATGACGCGCGCCGAGGCCAGTGGGCCGTCAGACATATTTCAGGCCTTCTTTCTCCAGCCGCTCGCGCATATTGTACATGTCCAGACCCAATATGCCGCTTGCCAGCTTCTGCCGTTTCTCTTCCTCGTTCGCTTCCCGCTCTTGCGCTTTTTCGAGTATTTCGGCCGCCCGTTCGCGTGCGACAACGCAAACGCCATCATCGTCGGCAATCACAACATCTCCCGGATTGACCAGCGCGCCAGCGCAGACGACCGGAACATTGACCGACCCCAATGTATTCTTGACCGTGCCCTGAGCGTAAACCGCCTTGGACCAGACCGGGAAATTCATCTCGGTAAGGTCTCGCACATCACGTACACCCGCGTTGATGATCAGGCCGCGACCGCCACGTGCTTGCGCAGATGTTGCTAGAAGATCACCAAAATAGCCATCTTCGCATGGGCTCGTGGGCTCCAGAACCAATATGTCGCCTTCTTGCATCTGTTCGATGGCGACATGGACCATCCAGTTATCGCCTGGCGCTGCGGAAATCGTGACGGCATTTCCAGCGATCCGTGCACCGGCGTAGATCGGAGTCATGTGCGAAGCCATGAGGCCGTTTCGACCCTGCGCTTCGTGGACTGTGGCAACACCGCATTTGCCCAGCGCATCGACCAGTTCCAGATCGGTCCGTTTGATATTCTGAACAACAATATTCGCCATTTTCCATCCTTCTGATAGTCGCATCACTGTTGCAGTCTATCGGCAACAGCGCAATTTGGAACTTGGATGAGGCTATAAGATCATGCTAATCCTTGATTCATGGAATTGTGGGATCTCAACTTACGTCATTTATATGCAGCGATGGAAATCTGCGATAAAGGCAGCATTAGCGCCGCCGCAGATGCGGTGAATCTGACGCAGCCGGCGATAACCCAGGGGCTGGTAAAGCTAGAGACGCAATTGGGGCAGCCGCTATTCGAACGGCATACCGACGGGATGACGCCGACGCCTGCAGCGACTATATTCGCGCCAAGGATTGACGCGGCGCTGGTCAATATCGGCTCCAGCCGGGTGACCATGGCGCAAATGCGGGCTTTTTTGTCCGTCGCGGAACATGGTAGCTATCCAACCGCCAGCGCGATGTCGGGACTGGCCCAGCCATCCCTTCATCGTTCCGTCGCCAATCTTAGCATTGCCTTGAAGCGGAAATTGCTGGAGCGACGCGGAAAGGGCATGGCGCTGACGGCGCAGGGGCGATCTCTGGCACGTTCCTTTCGTTTGGCCCGCGCAGAGCTTGCCGCAGGCCTATCGGAACTGGACGCGCTCAAGGGTAAGGAAACGGGAACCATATCCATCGGAGCCATGCCTTTATGCAGGGCGCGGCTGCTGCCAAAGGCGGTAGCGGAATTTCACAAGGCTTATCCCGAGAGCGAAGTCCGGATTGTTGAAGGCAGTCATGCCGAGCTTATCGAACCGCTCCGTGACGGTGAGCTTGATATTTTGATCGGTGCATTGCGCGATCCGGCGCCCGGCGATGACGTGCAGCAACGCTCGCTATTTGAAGACCATCCAGTGATTATCGGTCGATATGATCATCCGCTGCGGGATCAGCGGAGCGATCTGGATAAACTTGCCAGCTATCCGTGGATCATTGCTGCGCCGGATACGCCTTTGCGGATGCGTTGGGAGCATATGTTTGAATCGGCTGGAATAGACTGTCCGGATGTTCCGATAGAATGTGGTTCGGTGATCACGATCCGTCAGATATTGCTCGAAAGTGACTTTTTGACGCTATTGTCGCCCGATCAGGTGGCGGTGGAGTTAGAAGCGAATTGGCTGTCGACCATCGGTGGGCCGCCAAAAGGTATACACCGAAATATTGGTGCAACCACCCGCACAGGGTGGATGCCAACCGCAATGCAGCGGGACTTTATGCAGATTCTTGATAGGGCTTCGATAACCTAAATTCGCTTTATCTTATACCCGGCCCTGCTTTCCGATTGGTAGATTTACTGGGTTCCAGATAGCAATGAATCATCATGCAATCTGTATCTCTTATCGGTTTTGGTGAAGCGGGTTCGACCTTTGCGCGGGCGGGGCATTGGGGTGATTCTGCGCGCGCCTATGACGTTCAGGACAAACAATCGGACTATGGTGCGGTCGGAGTTGCCGGATGTGCTGCGTTGCCGGATGCGCTCCAGCAATCACCGGCGATATTGAGCCTTGTTACGGCCAATCAAGCAATGGCGGTGGCAAAAGCAGCATCTCAGAGCATCGCGCCCGGAGCACTGTTTTTTGATATGAACTCCGTGGCGCCGGATACCAAGTATCGGGCGGCAGAATATATTGAAAAGGCGCAGGGGCGTTACGTCGATGTCGCGATCATGGCACCGGTCCATCCTGCCGAACTGCATGTGCCGCTATTGCTTTCTGGCGCTTACGCCGCCGAAGGCGCGGCTGTTCTCACCGATTTGGGATTCGACAATATTCGTGTTGTGGACGGTAAGGTCGGAAAAGCATCATCGATCAAGATGATCCGTTCGATCATGGTAAAAGGCATGGAGGCGTTGACCGCAGAGATGATGCTGGCCGCCCACGAAGCTGATGTGAGTGAAGAGGTCCTGGAGTCTCTTGGGACGGAATGGACTGAAAAGGCCGCTTATAATCTTGAGCGCATGACAACCCATGGCCTGCGCCGGGCGGAAGAAATGGAACAAGTCGCTTTGACCCTTGATGCATTGGGCGTCGAACCGTTGATGACCAAGGGCACGATTGTCCGTCAGCGGGAAATGCCAAATAAGGAAGGATGGGCGAAATGAGCCTGATTATTGATTGTCATGGTCACTATACCACGGCCCCGACCGCGCATAACGAATGGCGCGAGGCGCAGAAAGCGGCGTTCGCGGCGGGAGAACAGGTCGGACCTTATCCAAAGATTTCCGATGATCAAATTCGTGAGACGCTGGAGGCAAACCAGATCCGGCTGCTGAAAGAACGCGGCGCGGATATGACGATATTCTCGCCCCGCGCTTCGGCGATGGCTCCGCATATCGGCGATGAAGGCGTTGCCAGCAAATGGGCGCAGGTGAACAATGATCTGATCAAACGCTGTGTCGATCTTTATCCAGAGATATTTGTGCCGGTTTGCATGCTACCGCAAAGCCCGAAGGCGGACATGCAGGGCAGTATCGAGGAGTTGGAACGTTGCGTCGATATGGGCTTTGTCGGTTGCAACCTCAATCCCGATCCGGGTGGTGGAAAGTTTGAACATCCGCCGCTGACCGACGAATATTGGTATCCTTTCTACGAGAAAATGGTCGAGCTGGATGTGCCCGCCATGATTCATGTTTCGGGCAGCTGCAATCCAGCCATGCACGCGACCGGCGCTTATTATATCGCGGCCGATACCATTGCTTTCATGCAGTTCATTCAAGGGGATCTGTTCAAGGATTTCCCGGACCTGCGTTTCATCATCCCGCATGGCGGCGGCGCAGTGCCTTATCACTGGGGTCGCTATAGGGGCCTTGCCGATATGCTTAAGCAGCCCGATCTGTCTGGGCATGTGATGAACAATGTCTATTTTGACACCTGTGTCTATCACCAGCCCGGCGTGACGTTGCTGGCCGATGTGATCGACAACAAGAACATCCTGTTCGGTAGCGAGATGGTGGGCGCGGTGCGTGGCATTGATCCCCAGACCGGTCATTATTTCGATGATACGAAGCGCTATGTCGACGCGCTCGATATTAGCGACGCCGAACGGCACGCGATTTTCGAGGGCAATGCCCGGCGCGTCTATCCCCGGCTGGACGCTAAATTGAAAGAGCGGGGACTATGAGCAGCTGGATCCAAAACGCTTGGTATGTGGCGGGATGGGACTACGAAATTGGCCCGCAGCCGCTTGGCCGAACGATATTGGGCGTGCCGGTCGTGCTGTGGCGCAAGCTGGATGGTGATGTAGTTGCCATGCGGGATAGCTGTCCTCACCGCATGCTGCCTTTGTCTATGGGTATCAAGGAAGGCGATTCCGTCCGCTGTAAATATCACGGACTTAAAATCGGTCCGGACGGTGTCGCCGAGGAAATGCCGTTGAAATCCGATCCGGTGAACAAACGCATTTGCACGGAAACGTTCGAGGTGCACGAACGGCATCGCTTTGTCTGGATATGGATGGGCGACAAGCCCGCCGACCCGGAACTGATTCCGGAACTATGGCCTTGCTCGGCAGAAGGATGGGCCTTCGAAGGCGGCTATTATTCTATCGCTTGCGACTATCGGCTGTTAATCGACAATCTGATGGACCTGACGCACGAGACTTATGTCCATCAAGGCTCTATCGGCCAGCAGGAGTTGATGGAAGCACCCCTCGAGACACGCGTCACTGAAGACCGTGTGTTCGTCGAGCGCTGGATTCCCGATATCGACCCGCCACCATTTTGGAAAGGTGCGCTTGGCAAGGAGGGGCGTGTGGACCGCTGGCAGATTTGCGAATTTATTGCGCCATCTGCGGTGATCATTGATGTTGGCGTCGCACCGGTAGAAGCCGGTGCTACCCTTGAAAAGCATGATCAGGGCGTGCGCGGTTTTGTGGTCGATGTGATGACGCCACAGGATGAAACGCACAGCCACTATTTCTGGGGCATGGCGCGGGACTTCCGGACCGATGATCCCGGTTTCGGTGCCCGTTTCCGTCAACAGCAGAGCGGTGTTTTCGCAGAGGATGTTGAAATATTGGAAGCCCAACAGCGCTCGATAGCGGCCAATCCCGATCGCAAATTGCAAGCCTATAACATCGACGAAGGCGGCGTCCGCGCTCGCCGGATGATTGAACGAACCCGAAAGACAGAAAGCAGTTTATGACCGGACCAGCCGATATCCATGCCTATCTTGCTGAACTTGAGGATATCCCGGGCACGCGGGTGTTTACCGCCGTGCGTGCTCGGCAAGGATATCATCTAAATCAGTTTGCTATGAGCTTGATGGACGGAGCAAATCGCGAGCGCTGGAAGGCGGATGAAAAAGCCTATCTTGCCGAATGGCCGCTTTCCGATGCGCAGCGGCAAGCCGTAATCAACCGCGACTATAACCGAATGCTGGAACTGGGCGGAAACATCTATTTTCTTAGCAAGATATTCTCGACCGATGGCATCAGCTTTGCCGAAGCCGTCTCGACCATGACCGACATGAGCTTTCCGGAATATCGCGATATGATGATGCAGGGCGGGCGCCCGGCAAAAGGCAATCGCTCGATAAAGGGAGGCTATTGAGATGGCGCGCATTACCGCTGGTGTAGGCTCAAGCCATGTCCCGCTTCTGGGTGTCGCGGTCGATCAAGGGAAGACACAGGACGACTATTTCGGTCCCATTTTCAAAGGCTATGAGTGGACCCGTAAATGGGAAGAAACCGAAAAACCCGATGTCATTATTCTCGTCTACAATGATCATGCCTCCGCCTTTGATGCCAATATCATCCCCACCTTCGCGATCGGTTGCGGTGAGCAATATAAGCCTGCCGATGAGGGGTGGGGACCGCGGCCTGTTCCCGATGTAGAAGGGCATGCTGACCTTGCCTGGCATATCGCGCAAAGTCTGATTCTAGACGATTTCGATATGACGATTATCAATGAAATGGATGTCGATCACGGCCTGACCGTGCCGCTGAGTATGATGTATGGCCAGCCCGAAAAATGGCCTGTCAAAGTCGTGCCAATTGCCGTCAATGTTGTCACTTATCCGGTGCCTTCCGGTAACCGTTGCTGGACGCTCGGTGAAGCGATTCAGCGTGCTGTCGCAAGCTTCCCCGATGACCTGAACGTCCAGATATGGGGGACCGGTGGCATGAGCCATCAGTTGCAAGGCCCGCGCGCTGGCCTGCTTAACCGTGAATGGGACAATAAGTTTCTTGATGCGCTGGTCGGCGATAGCGACGCGGCCCGCGATATTCCGCATATCGAATATCTGCGCGAAACCGGCAGCGAGGGCATTGAGATGGTGATGTGGCTGATCATGCGCGGGGCTTTGGGCAAGAAGACCAAATGCCTGCATCGTCACTATCATATTCCCTGCAGCAACACAGCAATCGGGCACATTGTGCTTGAGCCTGACAACTAAATTTGACGGAGCATATATCATGAGAATTGCACTGGCCGGAGGCGGCGCTTTTGGTGAAAAACATCTGGATGGCCTCAAGAATATTGATGGCGTGGAAGTCACGGCTTTGGTTGGTAGGCGTCAAGAGCCGACGCAGGCTATGGCGGACAAATATGGCGTCGGTTATGCAACCACCGATTATGACGCGATGCTGCAACGGGATGATGTCGATGCGGTGATATTGGCAACACCGACCCAGATGCATGCGGATCAGTCGATCAAGGCGATGAACGCCGGCAAGCATGTCGAGGTGGAAATCCCGCTGGCCGACAGCTGGGCAGATTCCCAAGCGGTTTTGGATAAGCAGAAAGAGACCGGTCTGGTCTGCATGGTTGGCCATACACGGCGCTTCAATCCGTCGCATCAATATGTCCACAACCGGATAAAGGCGGGCGAATTCAATATCCAGCAAATGGATGTGCAAACCTATTTCTTCCGTCGCCAGAATATGAACGCCAAAGGCGAAGCGCGCAGTTGGACTGATCATCTGCTGTGGCACCATGCGGCCCATACGGTGGACCTATTTGCCTATCAGGCGGGGCCGATTGTGCAGGCCAATGCCATTCAGGGGCCGATCCACCCGGAACTGGGTATCGCCATGGATATGTCGATCCAGCTAAAAGCGGAGAGCGGCGCGATCTGCACCTTGTCGCTGAGTTTCAACAATGACGGGCCGCTCGGCACCTTCTTCCGTTATATTGGCGACACTGACACTTATATCGCGCGCTATGATGATCTGGTGAATGGCAAGGAAGAAGCCATTGATGTGTCCAATGTTGATGTGTCGATGAACGGGATCGAGTTGCAGGATCGTGAATTTATTGCGGCGATCCGCGAAGGTAGGGAGCCGAACAGTTCGGTCGCGCAAGTCTTGCCCTGCTATAAGGTTCTACATGATCTGGAACAGCAACTCGGGTGAAGACCCAGGTCGCTATAATCGGTGCCGGACCGGCCGGGCTGCTTCTCGGCCATTTGCTGCGCGCAGAAGGCATCGATTGTATCATCGTGGAGCGCCAGTCGCCGGACTATGTTCTGGGACGGATCAGAGCGGGCGTGCTGGAGCGAACCACGACAGATTTTCTGGATCGTCTGGGTATTAACGAACGGCTGCACAGTGAAGGCCTGAAAGAAGCGGGCTTCGCGCTTGCCGATGGCGAACGGCTGATCCGGATCGATACGCTTGGGCTGACCGGCAAATATGTAACGGTCTATGGGCAGACTGAAGTGACGCGGGACCTGATGGATGCAGCGCCCGAACGGGGCCTGGAAATCATTTACGAAGCCGCTGACGTGGCGCTTCATGACGTCGAAAGTGACAATCCCTATCTTACCTTTGAAAAAGGCGGGAAAGTCAATCGGATAGACACCCAATTTATCGCCGGTTGCGACGGTTATCATGGTCCGTCCAGAAAGGTAATTCCAGCACGTGTCGCGAAGGAATATGAACGCGTCTATCCGTTTGGCTGGTTGGGCATATTGGCCGACGTGCCACCCTGTCACGAGGAACTGATTTACGCCAATCATGAGCGCGGCTTTGCACTGGCATCGATGCGTTCCAAGACGCGCAGTCGTTACTATATCGATGTTCCCCTGACCGAAAAAGTGGAAGATTGGTCGGATGAGCGGCTGTGGGATGAGCTTTCTATTCGCCTGGGCCCGGAAGCAGCGGCCAATATCACGCGGGGGCCGGCGATCGAAAAAAGCATCGCTCCGCTGCGTTCCTATGTATTTGAACCCATGGGTCATGGGCGCCTCTTCTTGGCGGGAGATGCAGCGCATATTGTGCCCCCCACCGGTGCTAAGGGCTTGAATTTGGCAGCTTCGGATGTTGCCTATCTGTCTGATGCCTTGACCGGATTTTTTAAACATGGTGATAATGATGCGATTGCAGGCTATTCCGCCAAAGCATTGGCAAGAGTCTGGAAAGCCGAACGTTTCAGCTGGTCGCTGACCAAGTTGATGCATCGTTTTCCTGATGATGGTTCGTTTGAACGGCAGATGCAGATGGCCGAACTGGACTATATCGCGAGCAGTACGGCGGCGCAGACCAGCATCGCCGAAAATTATGTGGGTTTACCGTTATGAGCATTTCTAAGCGCGCCATTGATGGCAAAAATACGAACCCTATCGGGCTGGGCTGCATGTCTCTCTCTTGGGCTTATGGCGTGCCGCCATCCGAGGATGATGCAGCAAAATTGCTGCACCGGGCGCTGGATATTGGCTATGATCATCTTGATACGGCGAATATCTACGGTTTGGGGCATAACGAAACACTGATCGGTAACGCGCTCAACGGTCGCCGGAACGAATTCTTTCTAGCGACGAAAATGGGACTGGTTATTGATGGCGCAAAACGGGGCGTCGATTGCAGTCCTGCAGCGATCCGCAAATGCGTCGAGGAGTCACTGGCACGCCTGCAAACCGATCGCATCGATCTTTACTATATGCACCGTCGTGACTTTACTGTGCCTATTGAAGAGTCAGTCGGCGCTATGGCGGATTTGATCAAGGAAGGTAAAATCGGCAGCATCGGATTGTCCGAAATGTCTGCCGAGACGTTGAAAAAAGCAGCGGCGGAGCATGCCATCGCCGCCGTTCAGACGGAATATTCGCTGTGGACCCGCAATCCGGAAATCGCAGTTCTGGAAGCTTGCAAGGAGCTGGGCACGACGCTGGTGGCTTTCTCCCCTGTAGGCCGCGGCGTTTTGGCCAATGGCGTCCGCGATGTAGAGGCGCTGGCGGAGAAAGACCTGCGCCGCACCATGCCGCGATTCAATGATGACAATTGGCCGAAAAACTTGGAATTGGTAGATCAGTTCAATGCGATTGCAACGGAAGAAGGCGTGACGCCTGCGCAATTGTCGCTGGCTTGGGTGCTGTCCCAAGGGAAGCATGTCGTGGCCATTCCCGGAACGGCTTCCGTCGCGCATCTGGAAGAAAATCTCGCACGGTGGGATTGGAAAATCTCTGCAGATACCAAGGCTCGTCTAGATGCTCTCATCAATCAGGCAAGTGTTGCCGGACCGCGCTACAGCGAGATGATCCAGAAAACGATCGATACCGAGGAATTCTCCTGATCCTTTCGAAAGTCCAGTTGCCCGCGGGTGATAAAATCAGTTTTTGAAAACGACCGTTTTTTGACCGTTCAGCAGTACCCGGTCCGCGAGATGATAATGAACGGCCTGCGCCAACACCCTGCGTTCTATGTCACGCCCCTTGCTGACCAGCATTTCGGGTGTGTCGGCATGGCTGATGGCTTCGACGTCCTGATGAATGATCGGTCCCTCGTCTAGGTCGGCTGTGACATAATGGGCAGTGGCGCCGATCATCTTGACCCCGCGCGCATGTGCTTGGTGATATGGCTTGGCGCCCTTGAATCCGGGCAGGAAGCTGTGGTGAATATTGATGCAGCGGCCCGACAGAAAACCGGCGAGATCGTCTGATAATATCTGCATATAGCGGGCTAGTACCACCAGATCCGCGCCACTGTCGGTAACCAGTTGTTTGACCTGTGCTTCCTGTTGCTGCTTTGTGTCTTTTGTGATCGGGAGGTGGTGAAAGGGAATGTCACCGTTGATCGATATTTTGAGCGCTTCGCGGGGATGGTTGCAGATGATGCCGACTACATCCATCGGCAGTTCTTCGATGCGATGGCGATAGAGCAGATCGCCGAGACAATGGTCAAATTTGGAGACCATGATCATCACCTTGGGCCGGTCGTCGTTGCGGCGCAGCTTCCATATGATGTGCTTCGCTGCGGCGAAGCTTTGCAGCGCTTCTGCGATGGCATCGGCATTGGGGCTGGCCGGTAAGTCAAAGACCACGCGCATAAAAAAATGTTCGGTCTCAGCGTCGTTGAACTGCTGCGAATCGACGATATTTCCAGCATTATCTGACAGTATCTTGGCCACGCTGGCGACCAGTCCCGGCTGGTCTGGGCAGGACAATGTCAATATTTGTCGATTTGTCGGCATGGCCTATCTGTCATTTCCGGTTTTGTTGATGATCATCACGAAAGCGGTGCTGTTTGAACAGCTGGCTTATATTGTCAATGCCTGCGCAGACGGTCCCGATGACGAAAAATCAATGTTCTGTTCAGTCCTGACCGGCTCCTGCCTTTGATTTATCATAGGTACCGAGCCCCGGTTTGAAACTTTTATCGTCCAGAAATTGTTTCATGCCTTCGTGGCGACCGTCAGTCTTGTCATGAAAATTCAATGCTTCCTGCGCACGGACCAAATAGTCTTGGGCATTATCGAAGGTCATTTCGATGACGCGTTTAACGGCATCCTTGGACGCCTTGAGCGTATCAAGGTTTTTTGAGAGCAACGTGTTTGCAACTTGCGTAACCCGCGCTTCCAACTGATCGAGCGGCATGGACTCGTTGACCAGTCCGGCTTCCGCCGCTTCCTGACCGCTCAAATTCTCACCCATCAGTGTATGATACATGGCCTTGCGCAGCGGCATCAGATTGGTTGCGACCTTGGTCGCGCCGCCGCCCGGCAATATGCCCCAGTTGATTTCCGACAAGCCAAATTGGGCTTCATCCGCACAAAAGGCGAGGTCGCAGGCATAGAGCGGTCCGTAACCGCCGCCGAAGCACCAGCCGTTGACCATGGCAATCGTGGTTTTCTGGTACCAGCGAAGCCGCTCCCACCACGTATAGGCTTCGCGCTGGCTCTGCCGAATGCCCGGAAGGCCTTTTGCTTCGGTCTCCCGGAAATATTCTTTCAGATCCATACCGGCTGACCAGCTATTACCTTCTCCGGTTAGGACCAAGACACCAACATCGTCATTATACTCCAGCTCATCGAGCACCCGCAGCATTTGCCGATTCAGTTTCGGGCTCATGCAATTGCGTTTTTCCGGGCGGTTGAACTTCACCCAGGCAATGCCGTTCTTAATCTCATAAGCTACAGTATCTTCTTCTTTGCGGTCGGTCATATCGAGTTCCTATCACTGCTTGATTGTTATGACTCATAGCGGTTGATATTGCTATTGCCAATAGCATTTCTTATAGGGAGGAAATGATCGATCCCCTCTCATCATTGCCTGGATATGTATTGAGCCGGGCTGCGGCTGCTTCCTTGACGGAATTGAATAGGGGGCTTGCGAAATTCGGGTTGCGGCATAGCGATGTTTCGCTCCTGATACTGGTGGAGGTCAACCCTAAATTGACACAAAGCGATGCGGGTAAGTTGTTGGATATCCAACGTGCGAACATGGTGCCTCTTGTCGCTAGACTGTTGGACCGTTCCTTGATTTCCAAGGAGCCCGTAGACGGTCGTTCGCAAGGGTTATTGCTGACTGGCAAAGGGAAAAAGCTGCTTCGGGAGGTGAAGGCAGTGGTTGACCATCACGAAAGGGAATTGGAGCTATCAATTCCCGAGCGTTTACGACCGCATCTATTACCGATATTGAATGCGCTTTGGGACTCCATCAGGTCCAAGTGATGTTCGGATAGATTTAGTCGTTGCCTGCAATCCGGTGGCTTCATCTAACGATAACCGAATTCATAGTCGTAAATCATGATCGATCGATCAGTAAAAGGAATGAATGAAAATGAAGACCCGCGCAGCTGTAGCCTTTGAAGCCAAAAAGCCACTCGAGATCGTCGAGCTTGATCTGGAGGGCCCTAAAGCGGGCGAGGTCTTGGTCGAGATTATGGCGACCGGTATTTGTCACACCGATGCGTACACGCTCGATGGGCTCGATAGCGAGGGCAAGTTCCCTAGTGTTCTCGGTCATGAAGGCGCCGGCATCGTGCGCGAAGTGGGGCCGGGCGTTACCTCCGTAGCACCCGACGACCATGTGATCCCGCTCTACACGCCGGAATGTCGCCAGTGCAAAAGCTGCCTGTCCGGCAAGACCAACCTGTGCACGGCCATCCGCTCAACTCAGGGACAGGGCCTGATGCCTGATGGTACCAGTCGGATGTCCTACAAGGGCGAGGCCATCTATCACTATATGGGCTGCTCGACTTTCTCTAATTTCATCGTTCTACCGGAAATTGCGGTGGCAAAAATCCGCACGGACGCGCCGTTTAACACCAGCTGCTATATTGGCTGCGGCGTCACCACCGGCGTCGGCGCGGTGACCAACACCGCGAAAGTGGAGCCCGGCTCCAATGTCATCGTCTTCGGGCTCGGCGGCATCGGCCTGAACGTGCTGCAAGGCGCCCGGATGGTTGGCGCGGACAAGATTATCGGCGTCGATATCAATGATGATCGTGAAGAATGGGGCAAGAAATTTGGTATGACCCATTTCGTCAACCCGGCGAAAATTGAGGGTGACATCGTCGAACATCTGGTGGCGCTGACCGACGGCGGCGCGGACTATACGTTCGATTGCACCGGCAATACCGACGTGATGCGTCAGGCGCTGGAAGCCTGCCATCGTGGCTGGGGTGAAAGCATCATCATCGGCGTGGCCGAGGCCGGCAAGGAAATCTCCACGCGACCGTTTCAGCTGGTTACCGGACGGGTCTGGAAGGGCACGGCTTTCGGCGGCGCGCGCGGCCGGACCGATGTTCCGAAAATCGTCGACTGGTATGTCAATGGCAAGATCGAAATCGATCCGATGATCACACACACGCTGTCGCTGGAAGAGATCAACAAGGGCTTCGACCTGATGCATGCGGGTGAAAGCATCCGCAGCGTGGTGGTCTTTTAATGGAGACCATCTCCACCAACAGAAGTTTCGCCGGAACGCAGGGCGTCTATTCCCACGCATCCGCCGAAACGGGCACGGACATGACCTTCGCCGTCTACGTCCCCGATCATGACAAGGGCGCGAAGCTGCCGGTGGTCTGGTATCTCTCCGGCCTGACCTGCACCCACGCCAATGTTATGGAAAAGGGTGAATATCGGAAGGTGGCCAGCGAACTGGGCTTGATCATCGTCGCGCCCGATACCTCGCCGCGCGGCGAGGGTGTGGCCGATGATGAAGCCTATGATATGGGGCAGGGCGCGGGCTTCTATGTCGATGCGACCGAAGAGCCATGGGCCAAGCATTTCCGGATGCGCAGCTATATCGAGAAAGAACTACCCGCCTTGATCGCCGAGGAATTTCCCGCGGATATGGACCGACAGGCGATATTTGGGCACAGCATGGGCGGCCATGGCGCACTGACCATCGCACTGCGCAATCCGGACCGGTATAAAAGCGTGTCTGCTTTCTCGCCGATTGTTTCACCGCTCAATTGCCCGTGGGGTGAAAAGGCGCTCGGTGGATATATCGGTAGCGACCGGGCGGCGTGGCGCGCATATGACGCCTGCGCATTGATCGAGGATGGCGCGCGCGTTGCCGACATATTGGTAGATCAGGGCACTGCGGATAATTTTCTCGAGGAACAGCTTAAGCCTGATTTGCTAGCGGATGCCTGCGAAAAGGCGGGCATGAAGCTCAGCCTGAATATGCGCAAAGGCTATGATCACAGCTATTATTTCATCTCGACGTTCATGGCAGATCATTTGTATTGGCATGCCAAACGACTGTGATGGACAAAACGGCGCGTCTTGACGAAATTATCGCGGTTCATGCGGGCTGCGAGGGGCCATTGCTACCCATTTTGAATGATATTCAGGAAGAATTTTCTTGCGTTGACGAACAAACCAAGCGGCATCTTGCCGATAGCCTCAATTTGAGCCCCGCAGAGATTCAGGGCGTGGTGAGCTTCTATCATGATTACAAATCTACTCCCCCGGAATTGCCTGTTTTGAAACTATGTCGGGCCGAAGCCTGCCAGGCGCGCGGTTGCGATGCTTTGGCGGCAGATATATCGACCGTGGCGCAAAGCAAATGCGAGATTGAAACCGTATATTGCCTCGGCCTTTGTAGCGCTGGTCCCAATGCGATGATCGGACAGGACGTGCACGCGCGGCTCGATATTCAGAAACTCACGCGGTTGATTGAATCGCTATGAGTTTGCGGATTGCTATCTCTGATGATGCGCTGGCACTTGCGTGTGGCGCCAACGAAATTGCCGAAGCGATCCAAAAGGCAGCACCGGATGCTGAAATTGTGCGTGTTTCGAGCTGGGGCATGTCCTGGCTGGAGCCGCTCGTCGAGGTTAATGGCCTGGGCTATGGACCGGCGACGGTGGATGATGTCGCGGCGATATTGGATGGATCATCCGGTCTCAATATTGGCAAGATTAAGGATCATCCCTTCATTGCAAAACAACAGCGACTAACTTTTGCACGGGCCGGTATGACCCGGCCGCTTGATCTGGAAGATTTTCAGGCAACCGGCGGCTGGCTGGGCTTAGAAAAAGCCCGTAAAATGGGCGCTGATGCTATCATTGAGACTGTCACGGAATCTGGCCTGCGTGGTCGAGGCGGTGCGGGCTTTCCAGCGGGGATCAAATGGAAGACCGTTGCTGGTGCAGAGGGATCCCGGAAATATATCGTCTGCAATGCGGATGAAGGCGACAGCGGAACCTTTGCCGACCGGATGTTGATGGAGGGCGATCCTTATTGTCTGCTCGAAGGCATGGCGATTGCAGGTCTCGCCGTTGGAGCTGGCAAAGGTTATATCTATGTCCGTAGCGAATATCCGCATGCGATTGCCAAGCTGAACGCGGCGATCAAGGCAAGCGCACATATCGTCGCGCCCTTTGATATCGAGGTTCGCGTTGGGGCAGGGGCTTATGTCTGCGGCGAGGAAACCTCGCTTCTCGAAAGCCTTGAGGGCAAGCGTGGCGAAGTTCGCGCAAAACCTCCACTTCCCGCCCTAGAAGGACTATTCGGTAAGCCCACGGTGGTGAACAATGTCCTGACCCTCGCGGCTGTTCCTTATATTCTGGCAAATGGGGCAAAGTCTTATGCCGATTATGGCATGGGACGTTCGCGCGGCACTATGCCGATCCAATTGGCCGGAAATCTGAAATATGGCGGCCTGTTCGAAACGGCCTTCGGCATCACGCTGGGCGAACTGGTCAACGACATCGGCGGCGGAACGGAGAGCGGTCGGCCTGTCAAAGCCGTGCAGGTGGGCGGCCCACTGGGGGCCTATCATCCGGCTAGCGATTTCCATCTGCCATTCGACTATGAATCTTTCACCGCGGCCGATGGATTAATTGGCCATGGCGGTGTCGTTGTGTTTGATGAGACGGCCGACATGCTCTCTCAAGCCCATTTTGCGATGGAATTTTGTGCCGCTGAAAGTTGCGGCAAATGCACGCCGTGCCGATTGGGTTCAGTCCGCGGGATAGAGGTGCTGGACCGGATAAAATCCGGCGGACGGGCCGCCGCAGATTCAGTTGAAAGCCTGCCACAAATGCACAATGCGCCGAAACAGGGGCGCAGCGTGAAAGAGGAACTGTCGCTCGTTTCCGATCTTTGTGAAACCATGAAATTTGGATCGTTATGTGCGCTTGGCGGTTTCACACCATATCCGGTGATGAGCGCAATCAAACATTGGCCCGAGGATTTCGGAGCAAGCGCTGATATGGTAAAGGACAAGTCATGACCTACCAGCCGCAGAAAGATTTTGGCACACCGGCATCCAAAGCCAGTGAAACGGTAAAGCTATCGATCGATGGTAAGGAAGTTGTCGTCCCGGCCGGCACCAGCGTGATGCGCGCAGCAGCGGAAATCGACAATAATATTCCCAAGCTCTGTGCTACTGACAATGTCAAAAGCTTCGGATCTTGCCGACTTTGCCTGATCGAGATCGAAGGCCGTCGGGGTACGCCGGCAAGCTGCACGACGCCGGTTGAAGACGATATGGTGGTGAAAACCCAGACGCCGCATTTGCAAAAATTACGCAAGGGCGTGATGGAGTTGTATATATCCGATCACCCGCTCGATTGCCTGACCTGCAGTGCGAATAATGATTGCGAGCTGCAAGATCAGGCCGCGAATGTCGGATTACGCGATGTCCGTTATGGCTATGAAGGTGCCAATCACCTTGGCGAGACGAAAGATACGTCCAACCCCTATTTTGATTTTGATCCGTCCAAATGTATCGCCTGTTCACGCTGCATCCGGGCCTGTGACGAAGTGCAGGGGACATTCGCGCTGACCATGGATGGTCGCGGCTTTGCTTCCAAAATTTCCGCCGGCCTGCCGGATGATGATTTTCTGTCGAGCGAATGCGTGTCATGTGGTGCCTGCGTTGAGGCTTGCCCCACTGCAACGCTTCAGGAAAAGGCAGTTGCCGAAATTGGTAAGCCTGACCGGACGGAAATTACGACCTGCGCCTATTGCGGTGTCGGCTGTACCTTTCGCGCCGAGATGCGCGGCGAGCAGCTGGTCCGTATGGTGCCGTGGAAAGATGGTAAGGCCAATCGCGGCCATAGCTGCGTCAAAGGGCGGTTCGCTTGGGGCTATGCCAATCATCAGGACCGCATCACCAAACCGATGATCCGGGAAAGTATCGATCAGCCATGGCGGGAAGTCAGCTGGGTTGAAGCACTAAGCCATGCGGCCAGCGAGATTAAACGCATCCAGAGTAAATATGGCCGGCTCAGCGTCGGCGGGATAACCTCCTCGCGCTGCACCAATGAAGAGACATTCCTAGTCCAGAAGCTGATCCGGGCAGGTTTCGGCAATAATAATGTTGATACCTGTGCCCGCGTTTGCCACTCGCCGACCGGCTATGGTCTAAAAACAACCTTCGGTACGAGCGCTGGCACGCAGGATTTCGACAGCATCGAGGATAGCGAAGTCATATTGGTGATCGGTGCCAATCCAACCGATGCCCATCCGGTCTTTGCCAGCCGGATGAAAAAGCGCCTGCGGGGTATTGACGGAAAACCGGCTGCAAAGCTGATTGTCATTGATCCGCGGCAGATTGCACTGGTGAAATCCCCGCATATCGAGGCATCGCATCATTTGCCGTTGCAACCGGGCACCAATGTCGCGGTATTGACAGCCATGGCGCATGTCATCGTCACCGAGGGACTGGCTGACGAAGATTTTATTCGCGAACGCTGCGACTGGAATGAATATGCAGAATGGGCCGCTTTTGTGTCGGATGAGCGCCATGCTCCCGAAACGTTGGAAGCCGTAACGCGCGTGCCCTCCAAAGAGTTGCGCGCTGCAGCACGGTTGTTCGCAACCGGCGGCAATGGAGCGATCTACTACGGACTGGGCGTGACGGAACATAGTCAGGGCAGCTCGACGGTAATGGCGATTGCCAATCTCGCGATGGCGACCGGTAATATCGGACGGCGCGGCGTCGGGGTAAATCCTCTGCGTGGTCAGAACAATGTGCAAGGCGCATGCGATATGGGCAGTTTTCCGCACGAACTGTCCGGATATCGTCATGTTTCGGATGCCGATGCACGGTCTTTGTTTGAAGCTGACTGGGGAGTGCCGATCGATTCCGAACCGGGACTGCGCATCCCGAACATGCTGGATGCCGCCGTTGATGGTGAGTTCAAGGCGCTTTATGTGCAGGGTGAAGATATCCTGCAATCCGACCCCAATACCAAGCACGTATCGGCCGGATTGGCGGCGATGGAATGCGTTATCGTGCACGACCTGTTCCTCAACGAAACCGCCAATTACGCCCATATCTTTCTGCCGGGTTCGACCTTTCTTGAGAAAAATGGCACGTTCACAAACGCTGAACGGCGCATCCAGCTAGTCAATAAGGTGATGACTCCAATCAACGGGATGGAAGATTGGGAAGTCACACAGGCGCTGGCCAATGCGATGGGGTTGGACTGGAACTATGCCCATCCGTCCGAGATTATGGATGAAATCGCTCGCTTGACGCCTACTTTTTCCGGTGTGAATTTTGACCGGCTGAGAGAAGAAGGCTCGCTGCAATGGCCGGTCAACGAGGCCGCGCCCGACGGATCACCGATCATGCATGTTGACGGCTTTGTTCGCGGTAAGGGGCAGTTTGTGGTCACGGATTATGTGCCGACCGACGAAAAAACCGGTCCGCGCTTTCCGCTGTTGCTGACGACCGGACGGATATTGTCACACTATAATGTCGGTGCGCAGACGAGGCGGACAGAGAATACCGCCTGGCATCCGGAAGATTTGTTGGAAATACACCCGACAGACGCCGAAAATCGCGGATTGAAAGATGGCGATTGGACCAAATTGTCGAGCCGTTCGGGTGAAACAACCCTGCGGATAACGGTGACAGAACGGGTCGCACCGGGCGTGGTCTATACCACATTCCATCATCCGGTAACGCAGGCCAATGTCATAACCACAGAATATAGCGACTGGGCCACCAACTGTCCGGAATATAAAGTGACCGCCGTTCAAGTCTCCGCCTCCAATGGTCCGACTGACTGGCAGGAAGATTATGAACAGCTTTCGGACCAGGCGCGACGCATCGAGACGGTTGAAGCAGCGGAATGAATACGCTCGACCATCTTGTCCATATGCTTGACCAGATCACGCGCAATTTCGGGACATTGGACGATGGAGCGGCGGCTGAGGCTACGGCGGAACATATATTGCTCTACTGGGATCCGCGGATGAAGAACCGTATCATTACCTATGGTGCCAGCGATGAGTCCGATCTGTCGGAAGTCGCCGCCCAGGCGATCACGATTGTTGCACAGAAGGTGCCGGCATCTGCGACTATCGGTGAGGCATAGATGGACAGCTATGACGCCCAGATCGTTCGTCCCGGCGGCGCAGCATCGGAAAGAGATGATCGACAAGTCGCGATAGAAGCTCCGGTTTCGATAGAATTTAACGGTATCGGCTATGCCGTAATGATGGCGACGCCTTCCGATCTGGAGGATTTCGTCACCGGATTTGCAATTTCCGAGAGACTGGTCGAATGGGCTGATCAACTGGGCGAAATCAATGTCCATAGTCATGAAAAAGGCTGGGTTATTCGCGCCAATGTCGCGTCCGAGAAAGCGGAAATGATTTTCGAGCGCGCGCGAACCCGCGTTGCGGAAAGCAGTTGCGGCCTCTGCGGTCTGGAAAACCTGGAACTGGTCGCCAAACCGCTGCCGAAAGTAAGCGAACATCCACCGATCCAGAAACAACATGTTTTTGACGCGCTAGCCTCCCTTCAGGATCATCAACCACTGAATATCGCGACCGGCGGTGTGCATGCTGGTGCATGGATCGATGAATCGGGCAAGATTGCTTGCGTCCGGGAAGATGTCGGCCGCCATAATGCACTCGACAAGCTGATCGGTGCGATGGCCCGAAAAAACCGACTGCTATCAACCGGCTTCGTATTGACAACATCTCGCTGCAGCTATGAGATTGTTGAGAAATCGGTGATTGCGGGAGCCACCACCCTCGTGACCATCTCGGTCCCGACCAGCATCGCGATTGAACGGGCAAAATCTTGTGGCCTGACGCTGATATCATTGGCCCGTCCGGACAGTTATCTCGATTATAGCCAAGGCTGAAGCCCGACAATTGCGAGCAGGGAATATCGAGGCCAATCATTATCAAGGTCCGCTAAGCCCCATCGGCCCGCCAGTTTCAGGAAAAAGACCTTGGGACCAACCATGTTGGATTCCGTTTGATCTATCCGGCGGCATTATAGTCAGGGAAGTGTCGAAGTTGCTATCATTGCCACGACGGTAGATTCCGGCATCATGTCACGCTTCGAACCGGGTCTTTATAGCGTTGTCGTGTCTGCCAATTTTCATCGATCCAACTTGCGGCCGGTGATGGGAGCAACAGCGGTTTCTCCAAAATCATATCGGATGCTCTTTCCGCCAACATGATGGTCGGCGCGTTGATATTCCCGTTGGTTACGGTCGGGAATACAGATGCATCGACGACACGCAGTCCTTCCAATCCGATCACCCGACATTCCGAATCTACTACCGCCATGGGATCGCTGGTCAGGCCCATTTTGCAGGTTCCGCAGGGATGATAGGCGCTCTCGACATTTTCTTTCACCCATGCGTCAATCTGATCATCCGACTGGACATGCTCTCCGGGCTGCAACTCTTCCCCGCGATAGTCATCCAGCGCAGGTTGGGCAAAAATTTCACGGCTGAGGCGGATACAGTCGCGCCATTTCGCGACATCTTCGGGATGCTGCAGATAGTTGAACTGAATGCTGGGCGGAGCCAATGGGTCCGATGACCCGATGTGCACATGGCCTCTGCTTTTTGGTTTATTGGGGCCGACATGTACCTGGAATCCATGACCATCTATCGATGGTGTCCCGTCATATCGCATCGCGGCGGGCAGGAAATGATATTGGATATCGGGTGATTTTCGACCGGCTTCGGAACGAATGAATGCGCACGATTCAAAATGGTTGGTCGCCCCCAGACCGGATTTGAAGAAGAACCATCTTATGCCGATCAACAGCTTGCTCAACCATCCCAGCTTGTTGTTCAAACTCACCGGCTTTGTGCAGTGAAACTGGAAATAGATTTCCAGATGGTCTTGCAGATTTTCTCCGACACCGGGCCGTTCGTGCTGTAACTCTACGCCGGCTTGTTTGAGCGCAGGCACCGAACCAATGCCAGATCGTTCCAATATGCCCGGCGACGCGATCGAACCGGCCGAGAGGATGATTTCTTTGGCGGCAGAGACTGTCTTCTGGTCATTTTTATGTTTCAGAATGACGGAACGCGCGCGTCCGTTGTCGACCGAAAGCCGATCGACCAGCGCGTCGGTCCAGATTGTCAGGTTTTTGCGCTTCTTTGCAGGTCGCAAATAGGCGCGTTCTGTCGATTCCCGGATTCCGCCCTGAACCGTCATGTGCATCGGACCAAAGCCTTCTTGACGATATCCGTTATAGTCTTCTGTCGCTGGATATCCGGCCTCTACGCCTGCATCGATAAAGGCCTGATATAGAGGGTTTCCGGTCATATTATTGCCGCCGCCTACGCCCAGCGGTCCATCCCCGCCGCGATATGTATCTGCGCCAAATTGCCATGTTTCGGCACGTTTGAAATAGGGCAGACAATCGGCATATCCCCATCCTTTGGCACCGGCCGTCTGCCATTCGTCAAAATCGCAGCTATGGCCCCGGACATAGACCATCCCGTTGATTGATGATGTCCCGCCTAGCCCTTTGCCGCGTGGGCAGGTGATCTGACGGCCATCCAACGCGGGTTCAGCATCGGAAGAATAGCCCCAATTATATGTCTTGGACGCCATGGGATAGGAGAGGGCTGTCGGCATCTGCACCAATATATTCTGGTAGCTGCCGCCGGCCTCCAGCAGCAGCACGCGGTTCGCTTCATCTTCCGAAAGCCGGTTGGCGAGCACGCAGCCGGCTGATCCCGCGCCGATGATGATATAGTCCCATTGGGCATCAACATTGGGGGCGGCCGCTTCACTGGCTGGCATAGAATAGGGACCTTTAGATAAATGACTGGACCAGCGAACGCCGCCGCTGGACGATGAGCGCATATACACAAACGTAAAGGCCGATAACAACCATCCCGATCCATTCAATCTTTAGCGGTGTAAATTGATACAGCAGGATCAGTCCGAACAGCAGTAGCCAATGGACCGTGATATAGGCGGTCCGCCCCATCCGTTCGACCGTCAGGTTCAAATTTTCCGAATAGAGCCGTGTCAGAGAATCCAGAGAATTGACGACAAAGATGATTCCGACAACGACCATCGCGATCTGGAAGGGGCCGGTGAGCGTGATATCCTGACCGTGGAAGTGGAACAGTACCGAGAACCAGAGCGCAATCGGTATCGATGGGAGAACCAGCAGCGCCGCCAGCAACTGCCAAGGCCGCAATCCGCCGACGAAGCGGGCGACGAACTGCCCGATCATGATGCTCCAGGCAAACCACCAGAAGAGGTAGAAGGCATGATAGTCCGTCAGCGGGCTAATGAAACGGTGCAAATTGCTGAAATAGCCGCCCAGATATTGGCCGCTTTGGGAAATTTGGGCGATGCCAAAGTCGCCGTATACTATCATCGTTCCAATCAAACCCAGGAATAGCAGGAATGATCCGACGCTCAGCCATATGACAAAGCGAATATCGGTGCTGGAAAAGACCGCGAAAAGCACGACCGCAGCCACCAAAGCATAGCGCAAACTGTCAGAAATTCCGTCTATATAGCCCGGAAGGTAGCTTAGAAAAAGGAAGCCTGTGAAAGCGCAAGTGGCGATAATCACGATATTGTTGATGAACTTAACCCAGGCAATCTCAAACAGTTTCAGGCGCGGTTCGACGACGCAAAAATAGAATGTCGTCAGAAAATAGAAGCCCCAGACCAGAAAGCCCCAAAAACCAAATTCGATCGCCAGCGGATTGGTGAATGAATATATGGCTTCTGTTTCATAGACCGGGAATTCGGTGAGCGGGAACAAGATCAGACCGACATCTAGGCCGGATGTGAATAAGATTGCGATAAAGGCGATCAAATTGGTCGGCTGCTCCCCGACTAGCGAAATATTCCGGAACCGAAAAATCAGCCATATCGAGGTCAGCAGGGTGATCGAGATCGCCGTCGTCAATATGATATGTGAGATAGGCATTATGCGCATTGTCCTTCGACGAGGTCATCGCAAAGTCTATGCATGTTTCCGTTGAAAGCATAATGAAATGTGATTTTGACATATCATTAATGATAATAACTATCAATTGCATTAAGTTTGACCCTTGTATATCGCTCGCCGCTCAAGAATCATAAGGGGTATTCATAATGACGGTGTTGCGTTTCGGAATTTCATTGACGGTTTTGGCTTATTGCTCCGCTGCTTCGGCGCAAACGCCAGCAGAAATGGGGGATTCCAGCGTTGACGATAATGTGATCGTCGTGACCGGGACAAAGCAGGAGCGCTATCGCATTGAAGACTCCGGCGCACTAACCGGCTTCCGACTCGACTATCTTGAACTTCCACGGGTTGTTAATGTCATCCCTGAACAGCTTATTCTCGATCAAAAAATCACCGATCTGGGCGAAGCATTGCGCAATACGCCGGGTGTGACCCAGTCAGACGGGTTTGGTGGTACCAATGATGATTTTTTCATTCGCGGTTTTCGTCGCAACTCCGTGTATCGGAACGGGTTTCGGCGACAAAGCAACTTCAAGATCAACTTGACCAACACGGAATATGTCCAAGTTGTTCGTGGCCCGTCTTCCATTACTTACGGCCAGGTCGAACCAGGTGGACTGGTAGACATCGTCACCAAGAAGCCATTGGCTGAGCAGCGCATCGCTGGCGAAGTACGCTATGGTGATTTTGACGATCTGCTTTTCCTAGCCGACTGGTCGCAGCCGGTGACAGAAGATATCGGGGTCCGGGTGGTCGCATCCACGCAAGATGCCAACTCGTTCCGGGATTTTACCGAGATATCGCGCGATACCATAGCGGTTTCGGGACGATTTGATCTGTCACCATCGACGCGTTTTGATGTCTCATACGAATATCGAGACGAGGATCGACCATTGGATCGCGGTACTGTTACCATAGCAACGCCCGAGGGACGGCAAATCGTCAACAATGTCATAGATATTCCTATCTCGCGGCGCTTTGGTGAGCCTTTCGAGATATTCGAAAGCCAATTCCATTTCTTGGAAGCTACTCTGGAACAGAAACTGGGTGACAATTGGAACGTGCGTTTAGGTGCCGCCTATGAAAGTAGCGTTGCGAATGACCTGCAGGCACGACCAAGAGCTGTGGTAATTCTTAATGCTGACGCGCCAATTTCTAATGATGGTTTCTTCACGGTACCAGTGCCGCCCGTAGAACTCGACGCGGTGTTTGACGATCCGAGCGACTTGGTTTTTCTTGCGAGACGGACAGATGGCAGTCGGGAACGAGACACAGAGGTGTTGTACCTGAACGGGAAAATTACAGGGGAGTTTTCGACCGGCAGTATCGAGCACCGGATTGCGGTTGGCGGTGATTATTTTGATGCGAGCTCGACGCGCTTTTTTGTTGCGACACCTACAACAAATGGTGTGCCCGTCGCATTGGGAGGAAATGGCCCGCTGTTTGATTTGAGGAATCCCATTTATGGTAATTTGCCCGATAACGTGCCAACCGATTCTCTCCCGGTATTAACCTCGGGTTCCAAGGCCTATGGATTCTATATAAATGACTATATTGATCTGACCGATCGGTTAAGCGTCTTGTTAGGGCTGCGTTTTGACGGTGTCACATTCAATGGCGATCGAGAGCTGGATGCGGCGAACGCTTTTTCTCCTCAAGCGGCTATCAACTATAAATTGGCTGACAACAGCTCTGTTTTCCTTAGCTATAGCCAAGCGTTCGAACCCAATATTTTTGCCGATCCAGAGCAAGGTGTAACAGCCCCATTTGATCCAGAAGACTCCGAGCAATTTGAACTTGGGGTGAAGAGCGAGTTTTTCGACGGTGCCCTTCAGGCCAGCGGTGCGCTCTATCGAATTGACAAGAACAACGTCTTGATAACGGAAAATGGTATACTGGTCTTGCGTGATGGGCAAAGTTCGCAAGGCATGGAACTTTCGCTGTCTGGTCAACCGACAGATGGCATGAACATCGTCGCTGGCTACGCCTATACGGATGCAGAAGTTAGGGGTGGCGCAAATGATGGTAACCAGCCGCGCAATGTTGCAGAGCATACGTTCAACCTATGGGCATCCTATGAAGTGCAAGCCGGATCATTGGAAGGTCTGGGCTTTGGCGGAGGGCTCTTCCACAGCAGTGACCGCTATGGCGATGATGCCAATAAATGGTCTTTGGGCAGCTACACCCTGGTTGATTTGTCCCTGTGGTATACGGTTGCAGTTCCTGCGCTGGGGGATGGCAAGACCGTCCGTATCCAAGTGGCGGCGAAAAATCTTTTTGATAAGACATATTTCTCTGCGAGCGGCGGAAATGAACGGGTCAGCATCGGCTTGCCACAAGCCTTCATTGGGTCCCTTTCGTTTGACTTCTGAACTGGCGGCCATGTTGGCGGCATGACATTCTGTTGGAGCAAGTTGTGGCGACATCTGTGAAAGATATAGGTGAACGCAAGAAGCCGGTGAAGAGCAAGCGTAAGAAGCAATATGAGCTTCATACGTGGGTGGGTTTCCATCTGGCGTTTATAATGTCTTTGGTGCTGTTCACCGGCACCGTCGCCACTTTGTCCAATGAGATTGATTGGATGATAAACGATGACATGCGCGTCACACCCGGCACCGAAATGGTGTCGTGGGGAGCGATGGAAAAAGCCGTTCGGGAGCATAGTCCGGACGGCAACATCGCCAGTATCTATACTATGGGACCTGGCTATTTTGCATATCGGGCCAGCGTTTTTGATGAATTTAACAAGCTGACCTATGTGCATGTCAATCAATGGACCGGAGAGATCACTGGTGAGACGCACCCTCTGACCGTGCAGCGCTTTTTTCGCGACCTGCACCGCTATTTGTTCATGCCCAATTATCTGGGACTACCCGTTGTTGGTTCGCTATCCTTCATATTGCTGATTTCACTTTATACTGGCCTGAAAACCACCCGCAACTGGCGTACCGTCATGATGCGTGTGCGACGCGATAGAGGCGTTCGCATCATGGTTGGCGACCTCCATAAAGCAGCGGGAATATGGGGCAGTTGGTTCTTCATTGTCATGGCCGTGACTGGATTATGGTATCTGACCGAATTTGGTTATGCCGTTGCCGGCGAACGGATGGAAGCCGAGCGACCCGATGTCACCGAGCAACGGACAGCACGGCGGGGAATGGTGCTACAGGATCGGCCACTTCAAGAGGTCGTGACGGTCGCTAAAAAAGCGCTTCCGGAACTGCAAATCACGGGCGTGCAATACCCCCTTCGGTCTAACCAAGTCTTCACCGTTCTAGGGGTCCGTGACAATCCGTTGCTGCGAGACAGGGCCAATCGCGTGTTCATTGATCCGATCGATCTTTCGGTCATCAAAGCGCAACCTGAAGAAAATATTTCGACGGTCGCTTATTTGAACGAGATGGCTGATCCCCTGCATTTTGGTACCTTTGGTGGACTAACCACCAAAATTATCTGGTTCATATTCGGCATCTCTATGACCGGTCTTTCCATCACGGGCATCTGGTTGACGTGGCGCAGATTGAAAAGCAAGGCGGTCACCAAAGCACAATTTGCAACGCTGCCGATCCTGCTTTTGTCGCTATTGTTCTTTTCCCAATGGATGGATCGATATCGCGAAGCCGATCTACCGGATGTCGAGAAGAAATTTGTGCAAAAACGAACAGCTTCCGGTTTGCAAGTCAGCCTGGCTATTGGTCAGGATCCGCGCGCAGAAGCGGGTCCGGCCCGGCTGGTGTTGCAAACGGAGGGTCGGCCTAATCTTAGAGCGGTGAGCCTTTGCAACCGCGAAGATTGCCAGGAAACAAAGCTGCCAGTGCAAGGGCGTAGCATGTCGATCCCCGTCGATTTGCCGGATAGCAGTTTCAGCACAGGCGATATTATCACAGCGAAACTCAGCTATAATAATGACCAGGAAGAACAGGTCGAATGGCGCTGGCGGTGAAGATATCTAGCCTGAGACTGGCCGTATAATAATCTGTCGATGATCCGCGATCCGGCCGCGTGCGCGCCAGTGCTAAGCTCGTTATAATGCTCTGGCGAAAATACCGCTGTTCCAGAGCGTGAAAATTGGTCGGGACGAGAGGATTCGAACCTCCGACCCCCACACCCCCAGTGTGATGCGCTACCAGGCTGCGCTACGTCCCGACCGAGGTTGCGCATATATGGTGGTCGATTGGCCTTGGCAAGTCGTTTGCGTCCTGCTTGCAACCTTTCCCAAATACGGATTTCGTTGCACCTGTGACAAGTGCGTGATAGGCGCGCGCATCATCTGGCTTGGCTGTTTTAGGGCTTGAAACAAGAACCCAGCCAACACACATAGAAATTGCAATAATTGGGACGAGTTCATGACAAATATCATTATATTATCCGCAGCAGCAGGCACTGGTGGCGCCGGTGGTTTCTTGGTTTCGATTATGCCGTTGGTGCTGATTTTTGCCGTTTTCTATTTCTTGCTCATCCGGCCCCAGCAAAAGAAAATGAAAGAGCATCAGACCAAGATCGGTGCGGTTAAAAAGAATGATGAAGTGGTGACCGGTGGTGGACTGGTTGGCAAAGCTGTCAAAGTTGATGATGAATTTGTCGAAGTCGAAATCGCCAAAGGCGTTCGTGTGAAAGCGGTCAAGGCGACTCTCACGGATGTGATGCCGCGCGGTGGTGCCAAACCTGCGAACGATTGAACGCGGTGATATAGAAAGTTAGTTTCGATGCTCGATTTCCCGCGTTGGAAAGTTATTTCCATTTCCCTGTTGCTGGCCTTTGGCGTGATAATGTCATTGCCCAGCCTGCTTGTCGGGGAGAGCCACAAATATTGGCCGAGCTTTTTACCCGATGAAACGATCAACCTAGGGCTCGATCTGCAGGGTGGTAGCCACATCTTACTAGAAGCAGATCCAGCGGATGTTGCGGTCATGCGTCTTGAAACGATGGAAGAATCCGTGCGGGCGGCAATGCGCCGTGCGGACCCACGCATCGGTATTGGTGATATCTCGCGGCGCGATGGTGTGTTGAGCTTCATGGTGCGGGACAGCACCCAGGTTGACGCTGCGCGCGAAGAGCTCCTTCCTCTGATCAGTGGTGCCAGTCTTACAGGGCAGCGAGACTGGGATATCGAAGTGCGTGATGATACGCGCATCGTTCTGACGCCGACGGCAGCGGGGATCGAAAATGCCGTTGAAAATGCGATGGAAACGGCAACCGACGTGATCCGTCGCCGTATTGACGCCATGGGCACGCGAGAGCCGACTATTATCCGGCAGGGCGACAATCGGATTGTGGTGCAGGTACCGGGGCTAGATGATCCCGAGGCGCTCAAGGCTTTGCTGGGACAGACAGCGAAACTGGAATTTAAGCTGGTCGACTATGAAGCCGATCCCAATGCGGTAGCCGCCGGACGTCCTCCAGTCGGCAGCCAGATTTTCCCTTATCCCGACAATCCGGCTGGATTGCCAAATATCGCGGTGAAACGCCTTGGTGGTATTAGCGGCGATAAGCTGACCGATGCAGGGCAGGGCTTTGACCAGCAAACCAATGCGGCGGTGGTCAATATTACCTTTGATAGCGAAGGCGGAGCCAAGTTTGCGCGCCTGACCCAGAATAATGTCGGTCGGCCTTTTGCAATCATATTGGACGGAGAGGTGCTTTCCGCACCGAATATCAATGAGCCAATCCTCGGCGGTTCGGCTCAGATTTCAGGCAATTTCACCGTTGAAGGTGCCAACCAACTGGCAATCGCGCTGCGATCCGGTGCTTTGCCAGTGGAGTTGAAGATCGTCGAAGAGCGGACGGTCGGTCCCGATCTTGGTAAGGATTCTATCGACAAAGGCATGATTGCCGCGATGATCGCAACCGCTGCGGTATTAGCCTTCATGGTCGTCACCTATGGCCGATTTGGCGTCTATGCCAATATCGCGCTGGCACTGAACCTGTTCATCATTGTCGGGGTCATGGCGATATTCAACGCAACGCTTACCCTGCCGGGGATCGCGGGTTTTGTTTTGACCGTGGGTTCCGCTGTTGACGCTAATGTTCTGATTAACGAACGGATTAGAGAAGAGCGCCGACGAGGGCGACGAGTCATTCAGGCGATTGAAGTCGGCTATAAAGAGGCTTCGCGCGCGATTTTTGATGCGAATATCACGAATATCATTGCCGGTGTGCTGTTGTTCATGTTCGGCTCTGGCCCGATCAAAGGCTTCGCGGTTGTTCTGATGATCGGGATTGCATCATCCGTCTTTACCGCCGTGGTTGTAACCCGCATGTTTGTGGCCCTCTGGGTAAGACGAAATCGGCCACAGGAGTTGGTAATATGAGATTACTCAAACTTGTTCCCGACGATACCAATATTGGTTTTTTGAAATGGCGCAATATTGCCATGGCGATCAGTATTTTGACGATCATTGTATCGATTGCGCTGGTCGTATCTCGTGGATTGAATTTCGGTGTCGATTTTATCGGTGGTCAGATGATTCAGGCGACTTTTACAGAGACGGAAACAGCACCGATTCCAGAGTTGCGCGACAGTATCGGCGGACTCGGTTACGGTGAAGCGACGATCCAGCGATTTGGCGATGCCAATGAAGTGTCGATCCGGATGCGTCTCCCGGCCGAAGCGGAATCGCGCCCTGAAGCTGCCAGCGAGATGACTGCAAATATCGTCTCGACCATCAAAAGCGAATATCCTGACGCACGAATAGATGGCGTGGAATCCGTGTCCGGAAAAGTGTCGTCGGAGCTTTTCGAAACCGGCGCCTATTCATTGTTCTTCGCGATGATCGCTATATCCATCTATATTTGGATACGATTTGAGTGGCAATTTGGTGTCGGTGCATTGTTTGCGCTGTTCCACGATGTTTCGCTGACGTTCGGATTGTTCGCGCTGACCCAGATGGAATTCAATCTCAATATCGTTGCGGCGTTGCTGACGATCATCGGCTATTCGCTCAACGATACCATTGTTGTGTTTGACCGGGTTCGGGAGAATCTGAAGAAATATCGCAAGATGGATATCATCGCATTGCTCGACCTGTCGGTGAACGAGACGTTGGCGCGAACCGTGATGACCAGCTTGACCATGTTGATTGCGCTTGGTGCATTGATCCTATGGGGCCCTGATGTGATCTTCGGTTTTGCCGTTGCCATGTTCTTTGGTGTGTTCGTCGGTACATATAGTTCGGTCTATATGGCGGCGCCTATTCTGATTTGGTTGAAAGTTGGTCCCGATAGCTTCGTTCCAGCGGAACCAGAGAATGACAAAGGGAAGAAAATGGGCGGACCAGAGCAGGTCGGTTGATCAGTGGTCGAACTACGCAAAGATGTAGAATTTGCCGGCCCGGTCGTTACCGGTTTTACGCCCAAAGGGTTTAAAGTCGGCGATGAGCGCTTTGAGCAAGGACTGCTGATTTCTCCCGAACAAGCTGCGGGCTGGGCCACATCCAGCCTTGATGGGCTAGATCTTGGCGAGATATTATCTCGGATGAATCTGTCTCCACATCCTGAATTTCTTCTCTTGGGCAGCGGTCCTTCTATGTTGCAGCCGTCAGCCGCTTTCCGGCGGGAGGTCGAAGCTGCGGGCATGGGGCTAGAGGTTATGGATAGTCGGGCAGCCGCGCGGACATGGACGGTTTTGCGGGCTGAAGAGCGCTGGATTATCGGAGCATTTCTGCCGATCGTTTAGTCTTTGCCTGAGGCTTTCTGCAATATTGCAAGCAACTGGTCGCCGTTGTTGCGCCAACTAAACTGTGCGACCGCTTTTCGCACCACGTCCTGCTTCGGCGGTTTCGCGATTATGGCTTTTGCGGCGCCAACAATCGCTTCGACATTCTGCTCGACGACCCTGCCGGCATCCGGGCTGGTCACAAGTTCCCGCGCACCACCTGCTTCGCTGATGATGACTGGTGTACCGCAGGCAAGCGCCTCGACCCACGCGTTGGCTAAGCCTTCGGATTTGGACACGAGAATGGCAATATCGGCCGCGGCGGTTAGATGCGGCAGCTCGTCATGCGGTACGTTGCCGAGAAAGCGAACACGGTCCGCAACACCAATCTGTTCGGCGAGCTTAAGATAATTTTGCTCTTCTTCCCCTTTGCCAGCCAGCATCAGCTGCGCTTCGGGAAGGCTAGCCATAGCGCGGATGACCAGGTCTTGATTTTTGCGGCCGATCAGGGCCCCAGCGGTGATGAATAAAGGACCATCGATGCCAAGCGCGCGTTTCGCGGCGAGCCGATCGACGGGCGTGAACTTGTCCTGATCGAGCCCTGTATAATGTACGGCAATCTTACCGCTCTCTATTCCGAGGGCAGTCATGTCCTGTTTCAGCGCCTCTGATACGGCTAAAAGCGTGTTTGCTTTCTCGGCTGCTTCCAAAATCTGATCCCGGCATTTGGGATTGCTGCCCCAATGATGGATGTCTGCTCCCCGCGCTTTCACCGTGAAGGGGATGTTTAGCGCCGCTGCTAGCCGCATCGCGGCCGGTCCATCAGGATAGAAAAACTCTGCGTCGATCACATCAAAGGGCGTCTGCCGATGCAGTTTTTTTACCAAGGGCAGGATGGCGTCGGCAATGCGTCTTGGATTGCTTGCACCACCGATTTTCGGAACCAGTGTGAAGGTTGGCCGATAGATATTTAGTCCCCGCCATTCTTCATGCGCTGCCAGTGTCTGCAACGTTTTATATTGGTGGTGCTTGTTCAAGGGCCAGGGCGGTATTCCAATAGGATTGATGACCGTTACATTGACGTCTGCGCGACTAGCCAATTCCGCGGTTTGCCGTTCGACGAATATCCCGAAATTGGGCGCTGCACTGTTTGGAAACAATGTTGAAAGCGTCAGTATGTTGAGCGGGCTTTTCATGGTAGGCCTCCTAGCACAGCGGCCCTAAAGCTCCCTTACCAACCGGACCGCGACGCCAATCCATTCGGGATCGCTGACAATCTGTTGCCGTGCGCCGCTGCCAAGCGGCAGGATTTGCAGGCGGTTGCCCTCGCGCCCGATCAGGCGGCCAAATAGATAGCGTCCGGCAGGCCGAGGCACCAGCACATCGCGATTGAGCGCACTGCTATATTGGTCCGGATTGCGCCGCGACAGCCAGACATCGTCACCGCTGCGATAATCACCGATGCTGCTTTTGACACGCAGCGCGACCATTGCCGGTTCGATGGCAGGCTGATAGATATTTTCTGTCTTTTCCAAGGCGTGTGCGCCCTTGTGGTCGAGGATTGCCGCGACCGGCAGTTCCTCCTGATCCGGCAATGACAGGAGCGCTGCACTGTCTACCGCCAAGGCATCGGCAATCCGGTTCAGCCAACCAAGCGACAATGTGCGCGCACCGGTTTCCAATCGTCCGATGGTTTGTGCCGTAGTAGGCGGTTTGCAGCGCTTCGCAACGTCGTCCAGCGTCAATCCTTTGCCCTTGCGAACGTCTCTGATACGGCTGATCATATCCTATCTCCAAACCTATATGGTTTTATCCTTTCCTACAATATCGCCTAAATGGCAAGTATCTAGTTTCGCCAGATAGGAGATATCATGCCAGCCAATGCCACCAAACCTCTGTCCGACCCGCGCCTGCTCGCAGAACGCGCGCTGCCACAGGATGGGGAGGACCGAAATAACCGCAGGCGGCAAAGACGGCGGGCACGGAGCATCACCGTCAATCTCGCGGAATCTCCTTTGGGTTGGCTTCACGCAAGGGGTCATTTGACAGACCGGCAATTTGATGCTGGTGAAAAATTGCGGGCCGATTGGGAAAGAGCCAATCTGGCACCGAGCGTCACAATGCGCTGGGATGTCGTATCGGTCGCCGGTGGGAAACGCTCTGCACCGGCGATTCTCAATGAAACCGAAGCGCAGCTGGCGGCAAAGCAGCGCTTTACCAATGCGGTTGATTATCTGGGTAGCGACCTGTCGGATATTGCGTGGCGGATCATCTGCGGCGGGGAGGGGATGCCTGTTGCAGAGAAAAATCTGGGATGGCCCGCGCGGTCGGGCAAACTGGTGCTCAAAATCGCATTGGATCGTTTGGCTATATTCTACCGTCTGCCGGGTTGATCAGCCATCGATTAGGCGTTCGACTTCCTCGGCCAGTTCCAGCCAGCGCATTTCCGCAGCGTCTTTCTCTTCGATCAGGGCGCTATTCTCTTCGGTCAATTTCTCGAACTGTGGGAAATCTTTGGTGTAGAGATTGGGATCGCCCAGCGCCTGTTCGATCTGTTCCATCCGTTTTTCTATGGCTTCGATCCGATCGGGTAACAGGTCAAAATCGCGTTGATCCTTGTAGCTGAGTTTTTTGCTTGGGCTGTTCGAACGGGATGTTGACTGGCCAGTGCTCGGGGCAGGTTTGGAAGCTGCTTTCTGGCTCGGTTGACCGTCTTTGCGCTTTGCTTCCCATTCCGCGTAGCCGCCCGCAACAATATCGACCATGCCACTGCCGTCGAGTCCGAGTGTAACCGTCACGGTGCGATCGAGGAAATCACGGTCATGGCTCACTAGCAATACGGTGCCTTCATAATCGGCGATGACTTCCTGCAGTAGGTCGAGCGTCTCGAGATCAAGGTCATTGGTTGGTTCGTCGAGCACCAGCAGGTTCGACATGCGCGCAAATTCGCGGGCCAGCAACAGACGTGATTGCTCTCCGCCAGATAAAGTACCGACCTTGGCATCGATGAGTGACGGCGCGAATAGGAATTCCTTGAGATAGCCCTGCACATGTTTCTTGTCGCCGCGCACATCAATCCAGTCGCTGCCATCGGCAAGCACTTCACGGACTGATTTATTGCCGGCCAGCAGGCTACGCTGCTGATCGATGAAAACGCCATTTAGAGTCTTGGCGAGGGTGACGGTGCCGCTATCCGGCTCCAGTTCGCCGGTGAGCATTTTCAGCAATGTGGTTTTGCCAGCGCCATTGGCTCCGACGATGCCAATGCGATCGCCCCGCTGAATGCGCAGGGAGAACGAACGAATGATCTGGCGTATATTGTCACCTTCGCCGAAGGATTTCGCGATATTCTCAGCGGTGATGACCGATTTCGTGCGGCTGTCGTTATTCTGGATTTTGAGATTGGCGGTGCCGGTGGGACCGATCATCGCGGCCCGGGCCGCGCGCATTTCCCAAAGTTTTTCCAAACGGCCCTGATTGCGCTTGCGCCGCGCGGTAACACCGCGCTCCAGCCAGCGGGCTTCGAGCTTCAACTTCGCGTCAATCTTGCTGGCGGCCTGCGCCTCGTCTGCATGGATTTTTTCCATCCATGCGTCATAGCCGCCGAAACCGACTTCCTGTCGTCGCAGGGCGCCGCGATCCAGCCAGATGGTCTGCTTGGTCAGTCGGGTCAGGAAGGTTCGATCATGCGATATGGTTATGAAAGCGCCTTTGTAGCGGCCCAGCCATTCTTCTAGCCAGTCAATCGCGCCAAGATCGAGATGGTTGGTGGGCTCGTCGAGCAACAGAAGGTCCGGTTCGGAGGCCAGAGCCCGGCATATAGCCGCGCGGCGTTTCTCTCCGCCGCTGGCTTTATCTGCACGGGTGGAAAGGTCGGTGCCCAATTGATCGGCAATGGCTTCGACTTCGTGAAGGGCAGGGCCTTGCTGTCCCGATATCGCAAAATCGCGCAACGTCTCAAATTGTCTGAAATCCGGTTCCTGCTCCAGATAGACAATATTCGTGCCCGGCTGGATCATCCGCTGGCCCTTGTCCGATTCAATCTGGTCGGCAATCAGGCGCAGCAGCGTTGTCTTTCCGGCTCCGTTGCGCCCGATCAGCGCCAATCGATCGCGGGGTCCGACATGCAGATCCAGATCACGGAACAGCCATCCCTCTCCCTGATGGAGCGAGAGTTTCTCATAGGAAAAAATAGGAGGCTGTGACATGGTCTCCGGGCGTTAGGGGTAAGCGGGCTTTGGCTCAAGTCTTGTCTTTTCGTCACAGGCCGATCAATGGCCAGAGCCAATAGCATATCGATTATATCTATGGGATGACCAGCGGTGGATGATAGGATAAGAAATTCAAGAAAGTCATTTAGCTGCTGTTCACAGAGGTTGTTTTAAAACGGTCTGAAATATTGGAGGAAAATATGAGATTTTCAATTTTATTGGCCGGAGGGGCCCTGGCCCTTACCCCGTTGAACATGGCGCAAGCCGCGAATGTTCAGATTGTTGCCCAAAATCCCGTGATCGAACTTAGCGTATCGGAACAGGTGGATAGCGCGCCAGATACTGCAAGATTTAGCACTGGTGTGGAAACCAAGGCCCGCACCGCGACGGAGGCTCTCCGCCAGAATTCGGTGCAAGCCCGCGCGGTGATCAAGCGCCTCAAAGCGCTCGGCATTGCCGAAAAGGACATCCAAACGACGGGCATTAATCTGCGCGCAGATTATCAATATGATCAAGAAAGCCGCACCAACCGCTTTGTCGGCTATGTGGTTTCCAATCAGGTTTCCGCCACCGTGCGCGAGATATCCAGGCTTGGTGAAGTTCTCGACGGGATAGTCAGCAGCGGTGCGACCAATTTAAATGGTCCCCATTTTTCGATCAGCGATGATTCTGAGTTGAAAAATGTGGCGCGAAAGCGGGCGCTTGCTAACGCAAAAGAGCGGGCCATGAGCTATGCCCTGTCCGAGGGATATACCGGCGTTCGGATCATTTCGATTAGCGAAGGTATCTCCCACCGCTCGGCTGCGCCAATGATGCGGATGGAGAGCGCAGCTGATTTCGCTGCAGCACCGCCAGTGGCACCGGGACAGGTTGGAACGGTCGTTTCCCTCAACCTTAGCTATGAAATGACCCGTTAATATAGCCATCTCTAACCTGAACTTGCTATTCACCTGATGTTAAAACCATCCAGCCTAAGAAGGTGACAATGTTGAAGAAGATTTCCTTTTTGCCTCTTATGGCGATCGCGTTCAGTGCGCTTGCGCCGCAGATGGCTTCGGCTGCGGATCGGCGAGGCGAGCAGAATGACGCGCGCGCGCAGATGATGGCCGGACAGGTGAAATCGCTTCGCTCGATTGAAAACCATATATTGCCGCGGATGTCCGGAAGCCAGTATCTCGGACCGGAATTTGATCCGGTGGCGCAGGTCTATCGGTTGAAATTCATCCGTGACGGTCGTGTGATATTCGTTGACGTCGATGGCCGGACCGGCGCGATTTTGCGTCAGGCGCGCTGAGCAATATCGTACCGCTCCCCAATTTCTAAATCATTGTGCGTTTTCGGGATGGTGATATAGGCTATCCATAGAATTAAGCATTATTTCGGAGGATAAGCATGCGCGTCTTGATCGTTGAAGACGAACCTACGCTGGGACAGCAGCTCAAATCGACGTTGGAAGCCAATGGTTATGCCATTGATCTGTCGACAGATGGGGAAGACGGCCATTTCATGGGTTCGACCGAAGATTATGATGCGGTGATTTTGGACCTTGGTTTGCCGGAAATTGATGGACTGACGGTGCTGGATCGCTGGCGCAAGGAAGAGCGCAATTTTCCGGTTCTGGTGCTAACCGCTCGCGATAGCTGGTCGGACAAGGTTGCCGGACTGGATGCCGGCGCAGATGACTATCTCGCCAAACCCTTTCAGACCGAAGAATTGATCGCACGGTTGCGCGCGCTTATCCGCCGTGCATCCGGGAATGCGTCGTCCGAGCTTACCGCAGGCGCTGTGCGTCTTGATACGCGGTCGGGTAAAGTTACACTGGAGGGCAGCCCCGTCAAGTTGACGGCGCAAGAATATAAGCTTCTATCCTACCTGATGCATCACAAGGGTAAGGTTGTCTCCCGCACCGAGTTGATTGAACATATTTATGATCAGGATTTCGATCGGGATTCCAACACGATTGAAGTCTTCGTCACTCGCATCCGCAAAAAGCTGGGGGCAGAGGTCATCTCGACGATTCGGGGGCTTGGCTATAGTCTAGAGGATCCAGAAGCCTGAATGAAGCACGCCAGATAGATGATCCGGTCGACGAAAAGGCACAGAAAACCGATTCTCGGCTAGGCACCCGGACCACCGGTTCGCTTAGTCGGCGTATGATCGGGATCGCTGCGGCGTGGATTGTGATCTTGCTGTTCGGCGGCGGTTTCGCACTGGACCGGGTTTTGAAGGACGCCGTTACGCGCAATTTCGACAACCAGCTGGAATATGTGCTGACGGCAATGATCGCCTCGGGAGAAATTGGTCCTGATGGTGAGGTTTTCTTGAACCGCCCCCTCGGTGACCAGCGTTTTCTGGAACCGAATAGCGGTCTATATTGGCAGATTAGCGGCGAGGGCCATGACGATTTCCCATCACGCTCGCTATGGGATCGGACGTTGGTATCGAACATCAGCCATGATGATCGGGAAACGCATTTTTATGATAGCAACCAGTTTCCCGAAGAACCCCTTCGCCTGCTCGAGCGCACGATAATCTTACCGGACTCCGATACGACTTGGTTGTTTCAGGTCGCGCAGAGCCGCGATGGTCTTGATGGCCAAATTTCCAATATTCGTTCGATTCTGGTCAATAGCTTCCTGATGCTTGCGCTTGGACTGATCGGCATGGCTGCATTGCAGACCCTATATGGACTGTGGCCCCTGCGCAAAATCCGCAGCGCAATTGCCGCGATGAGAACGGGCCAGCAGCGCCGGGTGGTCGAACCGATGCCCAATGAAGTTACACCGATGGTCGATGAACTGAATGAACTGCTCGATCACAATGAGAAACAGGCGGAAGAGGCGCGGCGGCATGCTGGCAATTTGGCCCATGCTTTAAAAACCCCGCTGACGGTGATCATGAACAGCGCCACGGCCAAGGCCGATGATCTGGCTGACACGGTGATCCGCGAAGCCGGTGTCATGCGGAGACAAGTCGACCACCATCTGGCGCGTGCACGGGCCGTGGGCCGACGCGGCCACGCCCATAGCAGGGCTAAGGTCTGGCAAAGCGTGCAGGCGGTCGAACGCGCCGTTGGACGCCTCTACGCGCATGTTCGGATAGACATTGACGGTGACAAAGAGGCGGTCGCTTCGGTCGAACGTCAGGACCTTGATGAAATGATCGGCAATCTCGTCGAGAACGCGGCGAAATATGGTGGCGGCAGCGTGTTTGTCACCGTCGAAAGCGATGAGCAGTTTGTCGAACTGCAGATTGAAGATGATGGTCGCGGCATCCCCGAGAAAGAGCGTCAGCGCATATTCGATCGAGGGGCGCGGCTGGACAGCGGCAAGCCAGGGACCGGCCTAGGTCTCGCCATCGTCCGCGATGTCGCCGAAATCTACGATGGCTCGGTGTCGCTGGAGGAAAGCGAAGATCTGGGTGGCCTGCTGGTGCGGTTGCGATTGCCAAGGTCGGAAGGGCAAGTCGCTTGATGATCGTTGTCCGAAATATCCAGATTTGATTGGTGATGGTAGGCAAGTTGAACATCGCAATCATCGGCTGTGGCCCCGGCGGACTGGCCGCTGCTCTATTTCTCAATCGGCAAGGTCATGCGATCACCATTTTCGATCAATTTTCGGAACCGCTGCCGGTCGGTTCGGGATTGCTGATCCAACCCTCTGGCCAGTTGGTTCTCGAGCAATTGGGCTTGCTGGACAGGATAAGGGCGCTCGCCAGCCCGGTGCAGCAATTGCATGGAATCTCGGTGGAAAAAAACCGCCGCGCCTTGGACATGCAATATGCCTATAGTTCCGATGCCAGGCCTGCATTGGGTATTCATCGGGCCAGCCTGTTTTCCGTTTTGTTGAACGAAGTCAAAGAAGCCG
Organism: Parasphingorhabdus sp.; assembly: GCF_039939955.1. Classification (GTDB taxonomy): domain Bacteria; phylum Pseudomonadota; class Alphaproteobacteria; order Sphingomonadales; family Sphingomonadaceae; genus Parasphingorhabdus. Next base: position 474,596 of record NZ_JBDVHS010000005.1, read on the forward strand.
CGATTCCGGTTGTCGCGAATAGCAAGCTGACCGGGATGGATGAAACGCAGGTTTCTATCGCGCCCGTCTTTGAAGGCGGCTTAGTACAGGCGACATTTGATTGTCTGATCGATGCCAGCGGCGCGCGAAGCCCAGTGGCAGGAGGACAGGTTAAACGTTTGGATTATGGTGCGTTTTGGGCCACTGTGGATGTTCCGGAAAAATATGAAATTTTGCCTGCAGCGCTGGATCAGCGTTATTTCCGGGCCAGTCAAATGGCCGGTATCATGCCGATTGGCTTGAATCCTGCGACCGGAAATCCGGGAGCAGCGTTATTCTGGTCGGAGAAGCCCGAAAATGCGGATGAGCTCATCGCATCGGGCATTGATGCGTTCCGGCAAAACTATTGCGACCTCTGGCCAGCAGCCGAGCCCTTTGTCTCGCAATTGCAATCGATAGAAGAGCTAAATCTCGCGGTCTATCATCACCGCACCGGCCTGCCTTCGTCTTCCAATCGGTTGTTTTACATCGGAGACAGCTGGCATTGCACCAGTCCGCAGCTGGGGCAGGGCGCGAACATGGCATTGATCGATGCTGCTGCTCTTGCCAAGGCATTGGAGCAATCCAGTTCGCTTTCCATAGCCCGCAAAAAATACCGAAAAGCGCGGATGAGACATATTAAATTATATCAGGTGCTGAGTATCATCTTCACGCCACTCTATCAGTCGGATAGCCGGATCAAACCGTGGATAAGAGATATGGTCATTCACAATTTTGCAAGATGGCCCATCATTCGCAATTTCATAGCCAAGACCGTTTCGGGAAGGCTCTTTCTATCGCCTTAACTCTCGCTGCGAATCCGTTCGTGGTGGCGAATCACTTCGTCGATGATGAAGCGCAGGAATTTTTCCGAAAATTCGGGGTCGAGATTGGCATCGCTGGCGAGCTGGCGAAGCCGTGCAATCTGTTCCCGTTCCCGGGTGCCGTCGGCAGGCGGCAGCTTGTTCTTCGCCTTATACTCGCCGACCGCTTGGGTAACTTTGAACCGTTCAGCCAGCATGAATACCAGCGCGGCATCGATATTGTTGATGCTTTCGCGATATTGCTTAAGCTTTTCGTCCATTTTATGCTGCCCCAATTCACTCTGTTTCCGTTTCGACGCCTCATGCATGATATGCAACCGATCGAGGTCTGATTTCACTTGCCTTATCCCTAGTGACTTGCCACATCGCGTGCAACATGTCAGCAACGGTCCATCATATCGGGCGGGACACCGCGCCATCCCTTGAACCCATCATGTCATTGGTCGCCAGTGACATGAACCAGGTCAACAGCGTTATTCTAGATAGAATGCAGTCGGAAATACCGCTTATTCCGGAACTCGCCGGGCATCTTATTGCCGGTGGTGGAAAGCGGATGCGCCCGATGCTGACGCTGGCGGCGGCAAAATTGATTGGATATTCGGGGGATCGCCATTTCAAATTGGCGGCGGCCGTGGAATTTATCCATACGGCGACCTTGCTCCATGATGATGTTGTCGATGGTTCCGACTTGCGGCGCGGGAAAACCGCCGCAAATCTGATTTTCGGTAACCCGGCGACGGTGCTGGTGGGCGATTTTCTGTTCAGCCGTTCCTTCGAACTCATGGTCGAAGATGGCTCTCTCAAAGTGCTTAAAATCTTGTCCAATGCGTCGGCAGTGATAGCCGAAGGTGAGGTCCATCAGCTGACTGCCCAGCGCAAGGTCGATACCAGCGAAGATCGCTATCTTGAGATTATTGGCGCAAAAACAGCCGCTTTGTTCGCTGCCGCTAGCCGGATATCTGCCGTGGTTGCAGAATGTGACGAAGAAATCGAGTTGGCGCTGGATAGCTATGGCCGCAATCTTGGTATTGCCTTTCAACTGGTGGATGACGCGATTGACTATTCTTCGGATCGGGAAACCATGGGCAAGGATGCCGGTGATGATTTCCGTGAAGGCAAGGTAACGCTGCCGGTCATATTGGCTTATGCACGGGGCAATGAAGAAGACCGCAAATTCTGGAAAGATGCGATCATCGGTCATCGATCGTCAGACGAGGATCTTGTCCAGGCGACCAGTCTGCTGCGTTCGACCGGTGCGATTGATGATACGATGGCCCGCGCCCGGCATTATGGCCAACGGGCGATTGACGCTCTGGGTGTGTTTGGTTCCGGCAAAGCCCGGGACGCAATGACCGAAGCGGTTGAATTTGCTATTTCCCGCGCCTATTGAGGCGGCGCAAGACAGGAACCGAAAATGGCAGCACGAATTTACCAAAACCCGATGAACGCAATGCAGTCTGGTCAGGCACTGACGGACAAATGGGTGTTGGAGTTTGAACCGTCTGAAGCGCGCAAGGCAGACCCTCTAACCGGTTGGGCCGGGTCAGGCGACACGCAGCGGCAGGTGAAGTTGAAGTTCAAGGATGTCGATGCAGCAAAGGCCTATGCCGACAAATGCGGGATTTCTTATTCTGTTGTTCCGACGCCGCAGAAGAAACTGAAACTGCAAGCCTATGCGGATAATTTTCGCTGAGTTATAGAGTCTCTGCCTGAAGCAAGAGTAGCAATTTCACATCAATACCAGCGCCTTCGCTGCGCTTTTTCTCGATAAAATCGGATAGCTGGGTCAATGCCACGCGGTGGACGATGATATCTTCTCCATCAACGCCGCCGCCTTCGCTGACTTTGGTTAGCCCCTTGGCTTTGAATAGCGAGAAGCTTTCCGACACCATGCCCGGTGAGGAATAATATTCACCGCAATCATCCATGGTTTCGGCCCGATAGCCGGTTTCTTCTTCCAGTTCGCGAATTGCCGCGATGGCGCTATCTTCGTCTGCATTGTCGTCATGATCGCCGACCAGTCCGGCAGGCAGCTCGATGCAGTTTTTACCCAGCGGAACGCGAAATTGTTCGACCAGCAACACATGACCATCATCAATCGCGAGAATGACCGCGGCTTTGATGCCCCGACTGCGTGAGACATATTCCCATTTTCCGTCGCGCTTGGCCGTTATAAATCGGCCTTCCCACATTGTTTCAATATTCGTGTGGCCGGCGTCGCTCAAAGTTCGATCAGCCTGTCGGGTAGCTCATTCGGATTTTGGTCCGATTTGGGGAAATGTTCCGATAGGACAATACCCATCTGCCGTACCGCTTCGGCCATGCCTTCACCGGGTTTGCGAGCGCGTACCAGATCGATCAGGGCAATCATTGCGTCGCCCCATATGGCGGGCTCTACTTTTTCCACAATGGCTTCGTCGGCGACAATTTCTGCCCGATGTTCGCGCATGGATAGATAGAGCAATATGCCAGTTCGGCCGACGGTGCGATGGTCCGTGGATACACGGAACAGCGAGATGGCCCGTTTGCGTACACGGGCTTTCTTGATCGGTGATGGAATCAAGAGGAAAAGCAAAGGTTTCCAGATCAGGATCAGTCTCGTGCCGAAAAATTTCAACGCGGTAAAAACAAACAGGGCCCAATAGGGCAGGGCAGTGATCCCGCTCCAGCCACCGGCGAGCCAATCGATGGTCGTCAGATATGTTTCGGGAAACAGGCTGATGACCAGCAAGGCGGTTAGCGCAACAATGCCGGATATCGCCCAGGCAACATCACCATAATGATCGGATTCGCCGGTTACGATGGTGACAATTTCTCCATCGGTGGATTTCTCCGCTTCGGAAACCGCGGACGTAACGATCTTATGATCAGCCGGTGTAAATTGGTTCACTTTTCCCATTACCAACCCCCCGATGCGCCGCCGCCGCCAAAGCCGCCGCCTCCGCCGCCAAAGCCGCCACCAAAACCTCCGCCGCCGCCAAAGCCACCGCCGCTGCTACCGCCGCCCCAGCCGGAGCCGCCACCGCCCCAAATGATGACGGGGCCGGCGCCATGACGATAGCGTTTGCCGCCTCGGTTGGAGAACATCGGAATGATGACGAAGAATATGAGGATGAATCCCCAGAATATCAGCAGGCCGATATTCTCTTCGTCGCCCCTGTTGGACCGTTGCTCCGCTTCCTGGGCTACCAACCGTGCTTCATCCTCGGGCAGGGTGAGTTGGTTCGATATCCGCCCGACGCCAGCGATAATGCCGCCAGCCATATTGTTGTTGCGGAATTTTGGGAGAATATCATTCTGAATGACCATGCTCGACAGAGCATCGGTCATAATCCCTTCTAGGCCATAGCCCACTTCAACGCGCACTTTGCGTTCATTGGGCGCGACCAGCAGGATTAGGCCATTGTCTTTTTCTGTTTCGCCCACGCCATCCTGTCCGATGCCCCATGTCCGACCTAGCTGATAGCCATAGTCGGCGATATCATAGCCTTGCAGGCTGTTGACCGTCGCGACGACAAGCTGTCGATTGGATTGGGTTTCCAGGGCCGCAAGCCTTGCCGTCAGATCCGCTTCTTGCGCAGGATCAAGCAGGTCCGCCTGATCAACCACCCGGCCGGTGAGTTCGGGGAAGTCTTGGGCCAAAGCCGGGCTGGCGATCGCCAAAAAGGCGATGGCCAAGCCAGCAAAGACCGTCTTCAACGGATGAATGAATCGAAGGGCAGTCACGCTTAGAAGCTGACGTCAGGTGCTTTGTCCGCGCCTTCTGTGGTTGCAGCAAAGGGTTCCATTGGTTCCGCACCGTGAATGATCTTCGCGCCGATAATGTCGGGGAACGTCCGGATGGTGGTATTATATTCGCGGACTGATTCATTATAATCGCGCCGGGCGATGTTGATCCGGTTTTCGGTACCTTCTAGCTGGCTTTGTAGAGCCAAGAAATTCTGGTTCGATTTAAGATCAGGATAGGCTTCGACAGTTGCCATCAGGCGCCCCAATCCCTGCGAGAGTGCGCCTTGTGCAGCAGCAAATTCTTGGACCTTCGCAGCATCGCCGAGGTCTTCGACATTCAGCTGAATGGATGTTGCTTTTGCTCTGGCTTCTACCACGGCTGTCAGCGTGTCTTGCTCTTGAGCCGCAAAGCCCTTCACGGTTTCTACCAGATTCGGAATGAGATCGGCGCGGCGTTGATAGGTGCTTTCCACATCCGCCCATTTTGCTTTCGCATTTTCTTCTGCCGTCGGTACGCTGTTGATCCCGCAGGCGCTTAGCGACAAGGCTACGGCCGGAACCATTAGAAATTTGATCAATTTGGTCGTCATGTTTGAAATCCCTCCATCCACACGGCGAAAAGCCGTTTCACTTAGTAAAAATAGGTATCTCTGGTTGTTTTTGCAACGACTTCACTCGACAAATTTGGATTTTTCCTACATTCAGTCTCCATTAAACATGGGGAAAGGAAACAATATGTTGAGTGAATTTAAAGAATTTATCCTGAAGGGCAATGTGCTGGATTTAGCCGTTGCCGTAATTATCGGGGCAGCCTTTGCAACGATTACTACATCGTTGACCGAAGATGTAATCATGCCGATTGTCAGCGCGCTATTTGGTGTTCCTGATTTCTCGGGAATGTTCATCTTATTGGGATCGCCACCTGCTGATTACGCTGGCGCGATGACTGATTATGCGGCGCTGAAAGAAGTTGGCGTGCCGATGTTGGGCTGGGGGCAGTTCCTTACCGTGGTGATCAACTTCATCATTCTGGCGTTCATCATCTTCATGATCGTTCGTTATGCCAATAAAGCGATGAAAAAAGCAGAAGCAGAAGACGCAGGACCAAGCGAAATTGATCTGCTCACCGAAATTCGCGATAGTTTGAAAAAATAACGATCTGAACTAGGAAAACTACATTCCGGGCCCCTTCGGGAACCAAATTGCCATTGGCATGCTTGGTATCCCGGAGGGGCCCTTTTTGTGTCTGTGCACTGTTCATTCAGAATTATATCCCTATATAGGAACCGTTCGTTTCGACGGACTATGGTGATAAATTATGGTGTGTAATAGACACAACGGACCCGGGGGCAGTACCCGGCGGCTCCACCATTTTAAGCGATTTGTAGCGATGCAGAACGCTTTTGTTGATGGGGCCGAACCAGGATCGACGTGTGTTCAAAGACTCTATTTTTACCCGGCCTGAGTATGCCGTGATTGCTCAAAACCTATAAGTGCAAACGATAATGAAGCACTCGCTATCGCTGCCTAACCCATTGACCTCACGGTCATAAGTTAGAAAGCTATGCGCGGTTGAACCCACCGGGCAACAGAAGGGAATTCAGCGGTTTGGAAGGCACCGGGCAACAGAAGCCTTCCACTTTATCTTCAACCATTAAGCGAATTATTGGTGCCATCGGGCCGGCTGTTCAGTGTTTGGAACCATAAGCCTGACGGAGTTCGATGGCTTCGAGCATTTTGGCGCCGGCCATGAAAACCGCGCCCGTCACGGCCAGAAACAGCAATTTTCCACCCCAGCCGGGATATTGGATCAAATAATCTTGACCACGCGCTACCGCGCCTGTGGCAAGAGCATAGGTGATAAGAAAAGCTTCAAATTTCGTCTTGATAACGAAGAGCCGTCTGATCTTCTTCCACATAGTGATTTCGTAGCAAACCTTATGCCAAGCCTAGAAAAGTGCCATTTTGTTATCGTAAAACATGGTAAACTGTAAATTAACCCGACAGTGAAGGGATGCAATTAGCGATCCAGTTCTGTGAGGCCGCATATCGCGAGCAGTTCGCTCCTGGCCGTGCGTATCGCTTGGATTAACCCCGGATCGGAAAGCTGGTCTGGATTGATTGCTTCGGGCCAATGATTGGACACGATCCGTGCAATGGCATCAAGCTTGTCCGATGTTGCCATAAAGCGCTGATCGACGGTGGTCGGGTCCGCGACGACGCGCAGTCGCAGGCATGCGGGGCCACCACCATTGGCCATGGATTGCCGAACATCGACAGGGCACAGGCGGCGTATCGGCCCATTGCCGTCGACGAGTTCCTCTAGATAGCTCCAGACGCGCTCATTTTCGCGGGCCTCGCTTGGCAGGATGAGAGCCATGCCACCTTCGCCCGGAAGGGTTACCAGTTGCGCGTTGAACAAATAGGATTTTATCGCGTCTTCCAAACTGACCTTATTGGTCGGGACGATGATAATCTCAGCCTCGGGCATTTTCTCTCGGATCGCGGTATAGAGCGTGTCCGGCCGTTCAAAGGCCTGTTCATGGGTGAACAATACCCGCTCATTGGCGACCGCGACAACATCATTGTGAAAGGCGCCTGCTGCTATCGCGATTTCCGCCTGCTGGGCAAATAGTGCGTGATGTCGGTCCAGGCGATGTTTGCGGGCCACGGCTTTGCTTGCTTCAATATGTTGGCGAGCAGGAAAGGGGCCACCGCTTTTGCCAAAGACGAATATCTCGATACCCGGCGCGTCATGGCGTGGACAAAGGCGCATATGATTGGCAGCCCCTTCATCGCCAAAGGGCGATGGAACGGGAGCGTGGACGGAGAAATGCTCGCCATCGGCAAAGGCCAGTTGTATCTGTGATGCTGTTCCGGGCCATTCATGGCTGCGGTGTGGCATGGTTTGCAAATTGGCAACGGTGAGATGGCATCTGTGATCGGGAGTGTCGGGTGCCGGAGAAACGGTCGCGGCATTGGCGGCCCACATTGAGGATGCGGAAAAAGCCGCAGCCCGCATATGGGCTTCGGCATCACCAACCGTCGTACCCAAGCCGTCCAGCCAGCTCATATTGGGCCGATCGAGCGGCATGAAAAATCCTTGCGCGAGACCGAGGTCCAGATTGTGTCGCATTTTGGCGATACCTTGAAGCGCCGCTTCTCGTGGATAGGCGGTTTCACCAGCATTGGTTGCAGAGGCAATATTGCCAACGCTCAGTCCCGCATAATTATGGCTGGGGCCGATGATGCCATCGAAATTGATTTCAACCAGCGGGTTCATCGGGGGATGTACCTAATCATGTCCCCCGCGTTCAGTCCCAGATTATCGGCAGCCTGCTGGTCGATTGTCACACCATCGGGGGTTTCCGTGACCATCGCATAGGTTGCCTGAAACTGCAGAAGCGAACCATGGGAGATGATCGATTTGATCTCGCCGTCCGCCATCGCGGTGATTGCCGCGGACTTTGAATTGCGAATGCTGGTCACATCGTTGGTTTTAGCCGCCATAGTCGGCCCACCGTCAAAAATATCGACATAGCCATCATAGGAGAAATTCTCGGTTTCGAGCATGCGCATCGCCGCGCGGCCGCTGGTATGGGGTACGCCGATGGACGCTCGCGCAGTTTCGCTCAGCATCGCCGTATAGATCGGGTGTTTGGGCATTAGGTCGGCAATGAATTGGTTGCCGTGAATGGCATTGAAATAGTCCGCTTCTTGAAAACTCATGCCAAAAAAGCGACCCGCGAGGCCGTCCCAGAAGGGAGATCCGCCTGCTTCGTCAATCACACCGCGTAGCTCTGCAAATACCTTGTCGCCAAAGCGGGTGCGATGCTCCTTGATGAACAGATAGCGGCTGCGCGCCAGCAACATGCCCAGACCACCTGCGCGCTCGCCCGGATGGAGGAATAGACCGCCAACTTCACTGGCGCCTTCCAGATCGGTGACCAGGCTCAGCATTTGTGCGCTGAATGTGCGGTCCAGCTCTTTGCTGGTTTGCGACAAGGTGCTCAGGCGATAGGAATAGAAGGGCCATGTCTGGCCGACTTTGGTGAACAGCTGCGAAGTGCCGCGGACTGCACCGGTTTCGACATTTTCCAGCACCATGACAAACAGATCATTGCCATGTTCGTTCGTATCACTCTGATAAGCGCGTTCGGAGCGCTCTAGTTTCTCGGTCAGGGAATCGCGATCGGCCGGCAGGTTGGTAAAGCCGCCACCCGTCAGTTTCGCCATTTCGTATAGATGCTGCAGATCGCTGACCCGCGCCGCCCGTATTCGGAAACTCATAATCCTCCCTTTCCGGCAATCCGCATGATTGTCAGTGCCGATAATTGTGTCCGTTCGATCAGACTGTCTGCGATCAAAAATTCATCAGAGCTGTGGATCGCTCCGCCGCGGACGCCCATGGTGTCGACCACCGGAATGCCACAGGCCGCGATATTATTGCCGTCACATACCCCGCCGGTGCCCCGCCAATTGATATCGAGACCGAGTTCCGCGCCGCATTGTTTCACCAAGCCAAAGAGTTTCTGCGCTTGGGGATCGATTGGTTTGGGTGGACGGCCAAAACTACCGTGACAATGGGTGTCTAGATCATGTTCGCGTGCGATATCGGCAACCAAATGGTCGAGTGCAGCTTGCGCCTCTGCTTGATCTTCGAGAGACTTTGGCCGGAAATTGACGCGTAGGATCGCGTGATCGGGAACGCTGTTATTGGGGGCGCCGCCATCGATCTTCGCCGGATTTACGCTGAGCCCCTCGCGGTGGAGCGCTTTCAAGCGTACGGCCATATCGGCCGCCGCGATCAAGGCGTTGCGCCCTTCATCGGGATTGCGGCCTGCATGAGCACTCTTGCCGGTAAATATGATTGAGAAATTGCCGCTGCCGCCGCGTTCGCCGGCCAGCGTGCCGTCGGGCAGGGCGGGTTCATAGGTCAGGGCAGCTGTTTTGCCTTTGGCCAGTTGTTTGATCAGCGATGCTGAAGAACCGGACCCGACTTCTTCATCGCTGTTGATCATCACATCATAGCCGATCTGGCTCGCGACGTCGCTTTGCTCCAGCAGTTGCAGCGCACCGAGCATGACGGATATACCGCCCTTCATATCGGCGAGGCCCGGGCCGTTCAGCAGGCCACTTTCCAACTCGACAATTTGCTGAAACGGATGGTCCACCGCGAATACCGTATCCATATGCCCGGTTAGCAATATACGGACCGCTGCTTCGGGGCGTACGGAAGCAACCAGATGTTGTCCCCGCTGGATCTGATCAACACGGCCATCGGCGCGCACAGCGTCAACCGGTTCAGGATCGAGCAGCTGGATATCGCCCGGCAAGACGGAGAAAGCATCAGCAAGCATTCCCGCGACGGTTTTTAAACCATCGAGGTTGCCGCTGCCGCTGTTGACCTTTGCCCATTCAAGGGTTCGCGCCAATAGAGGCAGTTCGCTCGCCTTTTCCAATGTCTCTTGTTCAGGGAAGGAATTTGCTTTCATTTGAAACCGGTAGCATTTGTCACCATCTGATGCCACCCGCTCTGTTGTCCTGAAATTGCTGTCCTACATGGGCGCCGATCAATATATTCTGATATTCATGTTCCCAAGATGGTGCGGGCCGTCGTTGAAAGGAGTATCAAATATGTGTGAAAGAAGAGCCGACGAAATATTGATCTTGCGAGACATTCTAGAACGGAGGTTGGGTTCCAAGCCAAAGTTATTGAATTATCGTCCATTTTTTAGCATTTCTACGCATATATCTATCGTGGAAAAATAATCTCTCTTAACAGTGTAAACTTTGTAAAGTTCGCCATCGGGACGATCGTTTTTTAGCCTCCCTTTGCCCATAGCATTTACAGGGCGAAAAAGAGTGGCCATAGACGGCTGCGATTCCTCCCCGGAAAATTTTGATAGTTTAGAGTGTACGCTGTACGCTTCGGGTAAATGATTTGAACGAGGAAGATTTATGTCTGAATATGTCAGCCAGAACGGCATCCAGATCGCACAGGAACTGTTTGATTTTGTCAATGACCGGGCCTTGCCGGGAACCGGCGTAGATGGCGCAAAATTTTGGCAGGCTTTTGCAGAACTGCTCGGAAAATTCGCGCCCCGCAATACATATCTCTTGGCAAAACGAGAGGATCTGCAAGAGCAGATTGATGCTTGGCACAAAGCCAATATGGGTAAGGCCATTGATCAGACTGAATATCAATCATTTCTAAAAAGCATTGGCTATCTTGTTGAAGAACCAGATTCTTTCTCGATCACCACCGAGAATGTGGATTCGGAAATCGCGACAATGGCCGGACCGCAGTTGGTGGTGCCATCACTCAACGACCGGTTTGTTCTGAACGCTGCCAACGCCCGCTGGGGTAGTCTTTATGATGCCTTTTATGGAACGGATGCATTGAACGCTCCGCCAGCCAAGCCGGGCGGCTATGACCCTGAGCGTGGCGCGCATGTGGTCAAAGCAGCAAAGGCATTTCTGGATGAAGCCTTTGCCCTGACCGATGGCTCCTGGATCGATTATACCGGTGGTGAGCCTGCATTGGCTGATCCATCGCAATTGGTCGGCCGAAATGGTCAGTCACTATTGCTCAAACATAACGGATTGCATGTCGAGGTCGTGATTGATCCAGCCCACCCGATTGGCAAGGATGACCCGGCTAATATCGCGGATGTTCTGATGGAAGCGGCGCTGACCACGATCATCGATATGGAAGATTCGGTCGCGGCTGTGGATGCCGAGGATAAGGTACTGGCTTATACCAACTGGCTTGGTCTGATGCGCGGCGATCTGGATGCTTCCTTCGAAAAGGGCGGCAAGACGATTGAGCGGAAAGCAAATCCCGATCGGGATTATACCGATCTGGACGGTACCGCTTTCTCCTTGCCGGGCCGCAGTTTGATGTTTGTTCGCAATGTCGGCCATTTGATGACCAATCCGGCGGTGTTGCTGGCCGATGGATCAGAAGCGCCAGAAGGATTGCTGGACGGCGTGTTCACTAGTCTTATCGCGATGCATGATATCAAGGGATTGGGTGAGTTGAGCAACAGCCGCACCGGATCCATCTATATCGTGAAACCGAAAATGCACGGGCCGGAAGAATGCGGCTTCACCAATGACCTGTTCGATGCGGTGGAAGATATGCTCGGATTGGACCGCCACACCATGAAAGTGGGTGTGATGGATGAAGAGCGCCGGACTTCTGCCAATCTCGCTGCGTGTATCTACGCGGTGAAGGATCGCGTCGTGTTCATCAACACCGGTTTTCTTGATCGCACCGGCGATGAAATCCACACTTCGATGCAAGCGGGCGCAATGCTTGCCAAGGGTGATATCAAAAATAGCGACTGGATCACCGCCTATGAGCAGCGCAATGTCACCATTGGCCTAGCTTGCGGTATGTCCGGCAAGGCGCAGATCGGAAAAGGCATGTGGGCCGCACCCGACATGATGGCCGACATGATGGAACAGAAAATCGGTCATCCGATGACCGGTGCCAACACCGCCTGGGTGCCCAGTCCGACGGCGGCGACCCTGCACGCGATCCACTATCACCGGGTCAATGTTTTTGACCGGCAGAAAGAGGTCGCGGCTGATGGAATTGCTCCGCTCGGCAAGTTGCTGACCGTTCCGTTGGCGGATGGCCATAATTGGTCGGACGCGGAAATTGAACGCGAACTCGACAATAATGCCCAAGGCATATTGGGTTATGTTGTGCGCTGGATTGATCAGGGCATCGGCTGCTCCAAAGTACCGGACATCAATGATGTCGGTCTGATGGAAGATCGCGCGACGCTGCGGATATCCTCGCAGCATATGGCCAACTGGATGCTGCATGGCGTCTGTTCGGCCGAGCAGGTCGATGCCGCCCTGCTGCGGATGGCGTCTAAGGTGGACGGTCAGAATGAAGGCGATCCCCTATATCGGCCTATGGCTCCCAATCCGGATGATAGTCTCGCTTTTCAGGCGGCGCGTGATCTGGTGTTCAAGGGTGTAGAACAGCCTAGCGGCTATACCGAACCGTTGCTGCATGCCTATCGGCGCAAGCTGAAAGCAGCCGGCTAGGAGAGCCGCCGGGCGAGTTCGACGAACTCGGAAACCGCGAGTGTCTCGGGCCGGCGTTGACTGTCAATGCCGGCTTGTTCCATCGCTTCGAGGCCGCCGGGCAGCTTTTTCAGGCTTTGCCGCAGCATTTTGCGCCTTTGGCTGAAGGCGGTCTGTGTCAGGATTTCCAGCTTGGCGAAATCGACGCCCTCGGGCTGTGCTTTGGGAACGATATGGACAACCGCCGACATGACCTTTGGCGGGGGCGTAAAGGCCGATCGGTGGACGGTCATCGCGAGCTTTGCGGTGCTGCGCCACTGGGCCAGGATCGACAGACGGCCATAGGCACTGGACCCGGGCTCCGCGACAATCCGGTCGGCGACCTCACGCTGGAACATTAGGGTCAGGGATTGCCACTGGGGCGGCCATTGCGGAACGGAGAGCCATTTGATGAGCAGTGCAGAACCGACATTGTAGGGCAGGTTGGAGAGGATATGAAACGGCCCGTCAAACAGACTGCCATAGTCCAGCGCCAGCGCGTCGTCGTTGATCAGCTTGAGCTTGTCCGGGAAATAGTCGGATAGCTCGGACAAGGCGGGCAAGCAGCGTTCATCCCGCTCCACGGCGGTTACGCTGGCTCCGGTTTGCAAAATAGCACGGGTCAGGCCGCCAGGGCCGGGGCCGACTTCAAACACTTGCTGTCCATCAAGATCGCCGGGAACCGCCGCAATACGGTCTAGAAGCTGCATATCGAACAGGAAATTCTGACCCAGCGCCTTGCTAGCCGTCAGGCCGTGTTTCTTAATCACCTCCCGAAGCGGGGGCAGGGCGATATGCTGTTTCAATGGTCGTAAATCTGTCGATTGGCGACCGCAGTAGCAGCCATCTGGATCGCAGCGATCATGGACCGGGGATCTGCGATACCTTGTCCAGCGATATCGAAAGCGGTCCCATGATCCGGCGATGTCCGGACAATAGGAAGACCGAGCGTGATGTTGACGCCATCAAAGAAATGCAGGGTCTTCAAAGGTATCAGGGCCTGATCGTGATAGGGGCATAGCGCGACATCATATTTGGCCCGGGCTTCCTCATGGAACATCGAATCTGCCGGAATCGGATCGGTGATATTGATCCCTTCCTGTCGCAGTTCATCAATCGCGGGTTGCATGATCCGCTGCTCTTCCTCGCCAATATTGCCGTCCTCGCCGGCATGTGGATTGAGCCCAGCTATCGCGATCCGCGGTTTTTCTATCCCGAAATTCCGGATCATCGCCTTCTGAGCGGCGCGAGCCCGAGCGATGATCAGCATCCCCGTCAGTTGCTCCGGAACGTCCTTCAGTGGGATATGGGTTGTCATCGGGATGACCCGTAATGAGGGGCCCGCCAGCATCATGACCCCATTCTCCCTCGCTATTCCGCAACGCTCCGAAACAAATTCGGTCTGACCGGGATAGCGGAAGCCAACTTTATATAGCTGGGATTTGGACACCGGAGCCGTGATCACTGCTCCAGCATCTCCTGAGCGAGTCAACCCACAAGCAATTTCGAGTGCGTGAAGTGAACATTGGGCGCCATCTAATGTTGCCTCACCCGGGACAGCAGCATCGGCTTCATGGATGTGCAATATTGGCAGCGCATCGCCGAATATCTCGCTGGCTTCCGCGGGCTGTTCAATTTTTTGAGTAGGCACGCCGGTAAGATTTTCAAAGTCGGCCATATTGCCGATAGCAAAAAATGGCTTAAGTCCGGCTTCGACGCGCTGTTGCCAGCTCTTTCCAATGATTTCAGGGCCAACTCCAGCAGGGTCACCGCAAGAAATGGCAAATGGCTTGGCGTTCCAATCGGCCATTAATTATATTCGATAATGGCGTCGCGTCTTAGATCGCGGAGATATATTTGGGCCCGCTTGTTGATGCGTTCATTCTCCAATTGAGACATGATGGCATCGAAGGACGGTGCAGCAGCAGTCTGGGGATCATCTCGCCCGCACAGGATAAGAACGCGAACGCCATCTTCGACCGATCCAAATGGCTGACTAGCCTGACCGATCTGTAATTTCCCGATTGCGCCTTGTAGAGCGGCGGGAAGATCACGAAGTCTAACTTGATCGTTGTCGACTATGCTGGCTCCTAATTGGGCAGCAACTTCATTCGCTGCGCCACAGCCTTTGATATTTTGGGTCTCGGTGGCAAATTGTGCCGCTTCCGAGGAGGCTTGCGCTTCGGTGGTTCCTACCGGAAAGCTAATCGCGAGTTGTTTAAGGCTGAGTAGAGCGTTGCGGGGATCAGCTGTTAGTACCTGACGTGAGTCGATCAGATAGAGGATCGAAAAACCACCCGGTACTTGTATCGGACCAACAACCTGTCCCACTTGCATCTGATTGGCAGCATCTGCCAATGTTTGCGGCAGTTGAGCCGGGCGGACCCAACCTAAGTCTCCGCCGGTCGCAGCTGTAGAGGCTTCCGAAAACTGTCGAGCATAAGCAACAAAGGAGCCGCCCGCGCGGATCTGCTGCAATATTTGGGTCATATTTTCGGCAACCTGTTGTGCTGTTTCTTGGGATGCCGACATATAGATCTCGCCGATACGATATTCGCTCGTGCCTTTTGAAGCGTTCAGGCGCGTGATGATGGCATTGACCTCTTCATCGCCAACATTGATGAATGGCTGGATGTTGCGACGCAGTAGTCGGCTCCATGCCAACTCGCCCCGGATCTGGCGCTTAAGTGTATCTGTGGATGAGCCTCTCGTACGCAGATATTGATCGAATGCGCTAATGTCCTGCTTGAAATTTTGTTGAGCTACTTGACGAAAAGTAGCTTCAACTTCCGCATCAGCAATGCTGATTTCATTGGCTTCCGCTTCTTGAATTTGAAGTGTTTCGTCGATCAGATTCCGCAATACTTGCAACCGTAACCGCTGCTTCTCTTCGTCCGAAACTTTGCCGCCGTTGGCTGCTACTATAAGAGCGAGCCGGTGACCAACATCGGTTCCAGTAATGATATCGCCGTTAATAATCGCCGTGGCACGCCGAACATTTGGATCATTCTCTCCGAATATTGTCAATTCATCAGGGATATTCAATCCGGTTTGCGGCAGTGAGCTATCGGAAACCGTTTGGCCTATCGATGGCGAAGCGCCAGCGATGGTAAGTGCGGCGAATAATGTGGCCTTGGTTTTGAACCTGCGTATTTTCATGCTCAATAAATTCATTTCTTGTTTCTTCTCAACTACAAAGAGTAATGTTCATGCAGCAAATAACAAATATCTACTGAACCCAATATGAGCGGATTGACCCGTTTGAAGCATCTCTACACGCCCAGATTGCGCAAGGCCAGCCGCAACAGAAAAGTACTGCCACGCCGTGCATCACCGCTATTTTCATAATCATAACGCCAGGTTACACCCATGGAGAGACAACCGTCGTCATAAGCGACGCCAAGACGATGCCTCACCGGATCATATCCGTCGGCCACTGAAATTGGATCTTCCTTGCGATCTGTCAGGTCAACGATAGCAGAGCCAAATACGGACCAGTAGCGGTCGATCTGGTAACGACCTCCAACTCGAATTTCTTCGCGGTCTCGAAGGTCTTCAAGCTGGGATCCAATATTGCGGTTTAGGCGCAGATAGCCGACTTGAGCGTACGTGCTCTTAGAACCAATCGTCGCGTCAATCTCGTTGCGCCTTACGGCAAAATTATCTTTGTCGAGCCGGAAACGGTGGGTGAACTTTACGATATCCTTGAACCGAACATTGGTGCGGCCAACAATATCGGAAAAACGATCAGACAGCCCGGTGCCCTCTGGGACGATATTGCTGTTATCTTCCAGTCGATAACTCTGGCCGACGATCATGTTTATCTGCAGTTGAGGGCGATTAATTTCCCATTCCAGCCCGTAGGTTGCTCGGACGTTATCCTCATAGCGATCGTAGCCGGGAAAGCGATTGAGAGCGAAAAGGTTGCTGTCTTCCAAATCAACTGCGCGGGAATCTTCGTTGGGGACGGAGAGATTCGCTAAACCGGGTGTTGCCACGATTTGAAACCGCGGCGTGACGGTTTGGGTGCCACCAAAGGCTTCACCGATCAGCGGCCATTTTACATCGATCGCTGCTGTAGCAATAGCACGGGTCTCCCAACCGCTTTGACCGCGATAGATGGCGGTTTCGTTGAGTGCATTGTCTTCGCTATGATAAACGTCGCCACGAACCAGACCTGTCAAGGTTATCTCTTGCCCCCAGTCGGTTAGTTTCCGTAAGTCCCAGCGGGCGGATCCGAAAGCGCGTTGGGTATCTTGCCCCTCGCTGCGTCCTATAGCGAGGCTGTTCGCTTGTATCTCAAGTCGTCCACCCAAGACAGGATCATTGAACCGTTTGCGATAGTCAATCACGGGCAAAGCAACAGGAACGCGGTTTTGCGGATCATTCACTCTGAGTGTTTGGAAAGCCCATCCAGCCAAAGAGAAATAGCTGCTGTCATCAATCCGCTCGATATTGATTGTCGAGCGCAGGCTATCGTCATCGCTGATATCATAGCGCCTTAAGAACGTTCGATCGGATGCTATCCTGGCCGATTGCGAAACTGTCCATTTATCATCCAGCCGGAACCGTCCGCTGGTGGCAAAATAGCCCCGAAAATCTTCTTCTGCATTTGGCAAGGCCTGAGATGCACCGGCTGGAATACGGGAACCATAGGTGGCATAGCCGGTTAACTGGAAGGCGCCCTTTTGATCAAGGCTACGAAAAGTACCGCTGACCAGCGGCGCGACATCGGTAAATATCTGCGTGGTCAAGATGGCATCTTGATTAGGCGCAATATTGAAATAGTAAGGCACCGTTACGCCGATGCCATTGACCGTATCAAATTTGATATTGGGAACGATTATGCCACTGCGGTTTTCGTCACTTATCGGATGAGAGAGACCGGGTAGAGGGATGACGGGCAGCCCAAAAATTTCGATGCGAGCCCCATCATATTTCACACGCTTTTCGATCGGGTCGTATATTACTTTAACAGCTTTAATCTGCCAGCTGGGGTTTTTGGGGCAGCCATCTTCGGTTGTGACTGCACAAGCGGTATAAGCAGCATTGTCTAGCGCAAGTGAACCATCGGCAAAACGTTCGCTTCGCTTAGCGGCGAGGCGGCTACCATCTTCTAGAACGAGCAGAAGGTTTTCGACGGCACCATCGCGCAGGCTATCGGTAAGTTCAATCCGGTCGCCATAGGCCACGTCACCATCCGGGCTGATCGAGCGAATATGACCTTCTGCCACAACGGATCCGGTATTCCGGTTCCAGACAACTGTATCCGCATGTAGCTTATAACCGTCGCGATTGAGGTTTACATTGCCTTTAGCGGTGACAAAATCATTCTCAAAATCATAGTCGATGGAATCGGCGCTAAACTCGATTTCATCATTCTGCTCGTTGGGCGCTGCCGCTGTCTCGTTTTGTGATTGGCCCATAGCGGATGTTGGCGTCGCGGCGGCGGCGCAAAGGGCAAAAAGGGCGAGTGAAGATTTCATCGACTGGCTCAACCTACTTTAAGTCCCACTTTGGGCAGCATCAAATATCGCATTACCCATCTTCCGAACGCCTATTGCACCAGTTTGTCTAGTCTGCAAATTTTCTTTGACAGATTCTGATGAACAGATGCTTGACCAAAAAACCCAGACGGTGCAGCAACGTCCCCAGACAATATAAATGTCGGTTGGTTCATGTTTGAGTCGAACCGACGAGTGGACCGTTGCGGTTATTCACTCTTCAAAATATAAAAATAAGGACAGTTTCCCCATGAATTTCAATTTTGCCAATGAACGGCCTTCGGATGCTGATGCAATTATATTCGCGATTGCGGCGGATGGTTTGAAAGGCTTCGATTTCGCGTTGGAGCAAGCCGACACGGTGAAGGCGGCTGCTAAAGCGGCGCGGTTTGATGGGAAGACTGGCGAAGTGTTTGAAACCTTCGTGACCGAATCGGATCAGGTCTTGCGGGTGGTTTTGACCGGTATGGGCAATGGAAAAGCGAAAGATGCAGAATTTGCAGGTGGTTCCGCCATCGCAAAAATCCTAGCGTCTGGGGTCAAGCATGCAGCCGTTGCTGCCTCCGGTCTGGACGAGGCGCTTCTGGCGCGTCTGCTCTTCGGCGCAAAATTGCGCAGCTGGCGGCATGACAAATATCGGACGACTATGCCAGAAAAGCAAAAGGTCACTCTCCACACAATCACGATGCTCGATCAGGATCTGGAAACCGCCAAAACCTGGCAGGATCTTTCTGCCGTGGCTGATGGTGTTGCCTTGACTCGAGAGCTGGTCGCGGAGCCGGCGAACACGATCTATCCTGAGAGCTTTGTCGCCCGTTGTGAAGAATTGAAAGGCCTTGGCGTGGAATTCACGGTGCTCGGCTGGGATGAAATGGAGAAGCTGGGCATGGGCGCTCTGCTTGGCGTTTCGCAAGGTTCCGAACGTCCACCGCGGTTGCTCGCGATGCGTTGGGACGGCACCAACGGTGCTCAGAAGACTCCGCTGGCGCTCGTCGGCAAGGGTGTAACCTTCGATACGGGCGGAATTTCGTTGAAACCCGGTGCCGGCATGGAAGAAATGAAATGGGACATGGGCGGAGCCGGAGCGGTTGCTGGTACTATGAAGGCACTTGCCGGTCGCAAAGCCAAGGCACATGTCGTTGGTGTCTGCGGTTTGGTTGAAAATATGCCTGATGGGAAGGCACAACGCCCCGGTGATGTTGTGACCAGCATGAATGGTCAGACAATTGAAGTCATCAACACCGATGCAGAGGGGCGGCTGGTGCTTTGTGACGCGATGCATTGGACGCAAGAGATATTTAGGCCGGAAGTGATGATTGATCTAGCAACGTTGACTGGCGCGATGATCATTGCGCTGGGCAACGAACATGCTGGTTGTTTTAGCAATGATGATGATCTTGCTCAGGGTCTGATAGATGCTGGCAAGGAATCCGGCGATCCGGTGTGGAGACTTCCCGTCGGTCCGGCATATGATAAGCTCATCAATTCCCCTATTGCTGACATGAAAAATGTTGGTCCGCGCGGAGCGGGGTCAATTACGGCCGCGCAATTCCTCAAGCGTTTTGTGAAAAATGGCGTGAAATGGGCGCATTTGGACGTTGCTGGAATGGTGTGGGCTGACAAGCCGAGTCCGGTTTGGGACAAAGGTGCAACCGGCTATGGCGTGCGCTTGCTCAACCAATATGTCGCCGATCATTTCGAAGATTGATCCTACTGCGACCATGTGGCGTAGATTGATCGGAACATTTGGTGCGCGTTGATTTCTATCATCTAACCCGGGATCCGGTGGAGAAACTGGTGCCGATGTTGGCGAGTAAGTCGCTGGATGTCGGCAAGAGGGTGTTTCTTGTATCGCGGGACGAGGCTCGCTGTGCCGCGCTCAGCAAATCTCTGTGGAGTGATGATCCGGCAAGCTTCCTCGCCCACGATTTTGCGGGATCGGAACGGCAGGCCGATCAACCGATCCTGATTTCGGATCAATGCGAAGCAGCGAACGGAGCGCCCTATATCATCCTTTCGGACGGCCAATGGCGGGAAGAGGCGCTGACTTTTGAGCGCGCCTTCTTCCTTTTCGCCGCTGACCAGATTGATCATGCGCGGACGGTTTGGCGGGATTTGGCTGCCAATGAAGTGGTCACGCCGCGCTATTGGAAACAGGATGGCGGTCGTTGGGTGGAAGGCCCTTGATTTCATCTATTGTTGAGGTTTGGGGCAGCGATAGCATATCGAAAACTTGCCATGTTGCAGTGCAACGGCTAAGGGCGGCGCAAACTTACCACATCCCCTATTCTATGGAGAAATATCATGGCCGTGACACGGACATTTTCGATCATCAAACCTGACGCAGCGCGTCGCAATATCACTGGTGCTGTTACCAAGATGCTGGAAGAGGCAGGGCTGCGCGTTGTCGCTTCCAAGCGTATCCACATGACCCAGGAGCAAGCTGAAGGCTTCTACGCCGTCCACAGCGAGCGGCCTTTCTTTGGCGAACTCGTCGCGTTCATGACCAGCGGCCCTTGCGTCGTACAGGTTCTGGAAGGTGAAAATGCGATGCAGGCGAACCGCGACATCATGGGCGCGACCAATCCTGCCGACGCGGCACCTGGCACAATCCGTAAGGAACTGGCCGAAAGCCTGGAAGCAAATACGGTCCACGGTTCCGACAGTGAAGAAAATGCCGCGATCGAAATCGCCTATTTCTTCAATGAGGACGAAATCGTCGGCTAAGCCCAACGCATTTCTAATGGTTATGGACGCCCGGTTGCATTATTTGCGGCCGGGCGTTTTTAGTGGGGATTGCGAGACGCGATCGGGGAGTTTCCATTTTGGATGGAAAGCGGATGTTAGCGTTTAATCGCGTTGTTTTGTTTTGCATTGCCTCGGCGTCGCCATACTAGCCGCAGCCCACTATAACACAGCAGTAGCGTCATCAATCCCACCAGGGTGACGATCAGTCTTCCAACTATGCCAGCTGCATGCCCTGAGTGAAGTGGATATTGCCATGCAAAGAATAGATCACCGCCGCTTTCGCCGATATCATGCCGATTGCCGGTGATTGTGCCATCTTTCATGCTGATATAGGTCCACAGGCGTCCCTGATTGTCGGGGTCGCGATCATCATATGTTCGCACAGCATATTGCCCGACCGCCGGGAAAATTCGGACACTATGAACTTGCGAAATATCCGCTGTCACGCGTGAAATTGCATCATCAATTCCGATTCCGATCTCATCATCGGTCTCTGGCATGGTTTCATGCAGTCGTCCGCTAATGGGCGAAAGGGGCTGCACCAATTCACGGCTCGCATTGGGAAATGACAAGGTAACACCGGTCAGCGCGATCGTGAATGTTAGCAGCCACAACCACATGCCCTTGGCACGATGCCAATCGAATAGGCGACGCAGTCCACCCTTTCGTCCGGCGATTCGGAATGCATCCTGCCATTTCTGACGGTTGGGGAAAGCGAGGGGCAGGGCGAAAAAATGATCGAACAACCAAAACAGGCCGATAATCCCGACGATAGTCGCTCCAACTTCATGGGCCAGCAATTCAGTATGCAGGCCGTAAAGCAAATCAAGGAGATGGTGGCGGTCAAATCGCAAGGCTCCGCTTTCGCGCCACCCCTCTACGGTGCCACTGCCTGGATCTACAAAAACCTGCATCGCGCGCATGCTGCCGTCCGGTAAAGCCTGCCTGCCGATCAGCCAGTGCGTATAGCCTGTTTCAGGTGCAAGAAGCGCATTGTTCACAGAAAGACCAGGTAAAGCGGCCTTTGCGTTAGCAACGATCATATCTAGCGGTACGGGTGTGTGGTGGCTGATCTCCGTCTGCCTTAGGTCGGGATTTAAAGCGATATCCAGTTCGTCATACCACGCAATTGCCATGCCGGTGATGGCGAGTAGTATCAACCACCCGCCGATCAATATCCCGAACCAGCGATGCCAGAGTTTGAGGCCGGTGCGCCGCTGCATCAAAAGCGATATGAGGCAGTCAGGCGAAAGTTCCGACCTGGTTCTGACAGACCCGAAACAATTCCATAGTCTGGTATTGCGGTATAATCGCCGACACTGGCATGGGCCAGATATTGCTTATCAAACAAATTGTATATCGCCGCATTTATGGAAAGACGCCCATCATCAAAAGGCAGCCAGCGGGCGAAAAGATCAACCACGGTATAGCCCGGTTTGTCGATCAACTCAGTGGCTGGAACGAAACCAAGCTCTGCATCGCGAAACAAGACTTCGAGATCACGCACGGCTTCAAATCGTGTTAGGCTGGCTTCAAATCCCAGCGACGATGAAGGATCGAAACTGGCCGTTAGTTTCCAGTTATCTCCCATGGTATTACCGAGGGCGAGCTGTTCGTAGCCATTGATACGATTGCCATTTATCCTGGAATCGTAGCTGTTGTAGAAACCGCTGATGCCGAAAGAACCGGTGCGATAGCCAGCCCGTAATTCGATACCGTCCGAGGTGAAGTCACCAACATTTTCATAATAGACGCCGTCTTGCGGAAATGGCCCGCGATAGAGTTGATCCAAGATAACGTCGTTGATCTTCATGTCGAAATAGGCGGCGGAAGCGGTAAAGCCGTCACGTTCAAAGGTCGCACCGACTTCGAAATTTCCAACAGTCTCTGGTCGCAGACCAGGTTGCAGGATATCACGGCCGGGCCTGTGCTCAAGCGTGAAAGCATCACCGATCTCTTTGCCACGAAATGCTTCTGCATAGCCGGCGTTTAACGTAAGGCCCGGAATCACTTCAAAATCAGCACCGATATTGAATGAGATCCCATCGCTTTCTGTACCTGTGTCGTAGGTGACGACATCCAGATTGTATGAATCATAGCGTACGCCAAAGCTGAGCAGCAATGGATCGGCGACCTGCCAGTGATCCTGTAGATAGATACCGAATAGGTCTCCGGTTTCTTCGAATCGACCAATATTGGGGTCCCATGCCCATGGCTGCCATGTAGCGTCATCGGCAAGATATTCGCTGGCTACGCTGTCAGAGCGGTGTTCCACGCCAGCTACGATGTCATGGTCAGAAAATTTGGCACGAAGACGGGTATCAAAGCCATAGCTTTCGATATCTGCGCCATAGAGCCCCCAACGATCATTGCGATCCAGGGTAAATTTTGCGCGTGTCCAATAGCCTGTGGCTTCAAGGCTGATAGCCCCGCCGGAATTATATCCGTAATTGCCGATAATTGTTTGGCGTGTGCCTTCCGCTGGGAACAAGCTATCGCCAACCAATACCGGCCAATTTGGTCGGGCGCCAAATTCACCTTCCTCTTCACGATGTTCGTAACTCAGAGAGAAGTTGTGCCCAGAACCGACCTCACCGCCAATTTTGACAAAGCCAAGTTGCTGCTTCGCGGCGGTGCCACGCAATTGATTGCCGTCACCATCTTGAAATTCATTGCTGTCCGAATAGACATAGGAACCGACAATACCGATATCTCCAATAAGCTTCCCGTAGAGAGTAGCTGACAATTTATAGCCATCATTGGAGAACCAGCCTGCCTTGACGATTCCGCCAAAATCACGACCTGGTTCCAACAAATCTGATGCATCGCGTGTCCGGAAACGAAGCGCACCACCAATAGCGCCGAAACCGGAAGTCGCTTCACCGGCACCGGCCTGCAGTTCGACCGTTTCCAGGAGTTCAGGCTCAATATTCACACGGCCAACATGGTGGAACAATGTGCCGCTTTGCGGAGCACCGTCAATGGTCACATTGATTTGCGAATCCTCAAGCCCGCGTACATAGATTTTTTGCGTAATGCCGAGCGAACCACCGACTGAAACAGAAGGGACCTGGCGAAAAATATCCCTCAAATCATTCGCTTGCAGAAAGTCGAGCTCATCGCGGTCAATCGCAACGCCCGTCAGTTTCCCAACAACGATAATCTCATGTCCAATGCCGTCACGTTGGCCTTGCTCTTTGCCGGCGACGGATTTTTCTGAGCCATCGTCCTGCGCATAAGCAGGGGAGATAGAAACTGCTGCGGTTGAAGCAGCACATAGAATAGCAAGTTTATGGTGGCGCATTGTCTGGTCCCTCTGTTGATAGCGAGGCACGCGTAGGATTAGTTGATAACGATTGTCAATAGCAACTTGTGGGATATTTGTGAGTTTGATGATTTTGCTTAGACTGTTGGAAGCTTAGGCCAGATTGTTCGACGTCCGGCCCTATAAGGTGATCGATTGATTGACCGTCGCGTGCGCTTCCTCCAAATATAGGATATGCAAAGATTATCGATGCTCATTGCTACTGCATTCCTCATAATGTCCGCTCCAATGGGCTTGTCGCCAATTGTGTATGCACAATCATATAGCGAAGCAAAGCCCCTCGCTTTTGGCGAACAATATATGGTTGATTCAAAAATATATGGAGAGGCGCGGGAAGTGAATGTCTATCTTCCTGACCTTCCAGACTGGGCTGACGAAGTTTTTGAGTCTCCTCTCCCCGTCCTATATTTAATTGACGGTGGCACCGACCAAGACTTTTTCCATATAGCTGGATTGTCTCAATTGACTTTGGTGAATGCGGAACGTCAGCCAATGATTGTGGTTGGTATAAAAACGCACAATCGCCGGGCTGAAATAAGCTATCCAGCGACCGACCCACGGTATCAAACTGAATTTGCGGAGTGGCAAGTCGCCGACGGGGAAAATTTTCGCCGTCACATTGAAGACGAAGTGATGCCGCTGATCGAAGCCAAATATCAGACTGGTCGCAAAATTATCTTGGGTGAATCGCTGGCCGGCCTATTCGTGATGGAAGTGTTTTTGCGGAACCCGAATATGTTTGATGATTATGTGAGCGTTTCTCCCAGCCTTTGGTGGGACGACCGGTTTCTCGCAAAAAACGCGGCGACATATTTGAAGACGCACAAAGCCTCTGATCGTCGCCTCTATGTCACGATGGCCGATGAAGGCGGAACGATGCAGAAGGGACTGGACGAACTATTACTGGCTCTCGATCAAGACGCACCGGAAGGTCTGCAGGCCAAATATGTCGATCGAAGGCAAGAGGACAGCCACAGTACAATTTATCATCATAGCGCAAGAGATGCATTGAGCTGGTTATTCGGGATCGACCCGGGGAATTACGGGCAGGCGCCATGGTATCTGACCGAAGGTGCCGATCCGCCATCAAAAGAAAATTAGCGCATTTCGCCAATCGATCGCTTGATTATTTACCGCTCACATGGTTCCCAACTGTCACTGCGGAACTGGTCGCCTCTTCGGAGCGTTCCCAGTCATGGAAGGCTTCACGGCGGACAATGATCCAACTGCCATCCCGTTTTTCTAACGTGTCGCAATAGCGTCCAGCGACGATCCAGTCGGTGGCCTTGCCGTGGGTTTCGCATGGGGTGAAGTCTGGGTGACCAGCTTCGATATAGTGATAGGCAACAAAATTGGCTTCGGTGGTGGCGCTTTTGCCGTCGGCCGATAGCGCGATATGGACATTAGAGATTGAATGATGGGTGCCGGGAATAAATTCCAATATTTGACTAGCAAAACCGATAAATTCATCTGGTGGGCCTTCATATTCGGCATGTTTGTGGACATGATCATCGGCAAAGCAAGATCGTACTAGCGGCCAGTCGCGGCGATCGATGCCTTTGCAATAGCGGTGAAGGATATCCTGAATTTCTTCACGAGCCGATAGCTCCTCCAAACTGTACATTCCCGATGTCTCCTAATTTTGGCAGTCGTTATTATTTGACTCTGGTCATAGCCTTTAACGCAATAGTCATTGAGGGAGATAAGAGCATGGGCAGACTGCAAGGCAAAGTGGCAATAATAACAGGTGCGGCCAAAGGGCTTGGCGAAGCGGATGCGCGAATGTTCGCGAAGGAAGGCGCGACCGTCATTCTGACCGATATGGATGCCGACAATGGCAATCGCGTCGCCGCAGAAATTGGGGGTACGGCGGAATTTCATGTGCAGGATGTTCGGGAAGAACAAGGATGGGAGGATCTCGTCGCTGATATCGTCTCGCGACACGGGAAGCTCGATATATTGGTGAACAACGCCGGTGTGGTGGAGCCTGGTACGATCGAGACGCAAACAGCAGACGAATATCGCTTTGTGATGGCAGTCAGTGCCGATGGCGCCTTTTATGGCTGTAAATATGCCGTTCCGGCGATGAAGGCATCGGGCGGTGGCGCGATCATCAACATGTGTTCTATCGCGTCGATCATCGGTGAACCAATTGTGGTGGCTTATTCCATGGCAAAGGGCGCGATTGAGAGTCTGACTCGCAGCGTTGCGGTGCATTGCGCCAACAATCAGTATAATATTCGTTGTAACAGCGTGCATCCAGCGGGCATATTGACGCCGATGGTCATGGAGATTGGCCCAAAAATAACGGACCGCGATGATTTGCGACCGGCAAGCGAAGGGCCTGCACCCAGCCTGCTGGGGGAGCCCGACGACATTGCCAATACTGTGCTGTTTCTCGCCTCTGATGAGAGTAAGTTCATCAATGGTGCCGCCATCCGTGTTGATAACGCAAAGTCGGTGGTGGAAGGCGTCGTGCCCTAGTTTTCTGTTGACCTGGAAGCGCTTAGGCGCGCGTCAGAGCGTCCACAAAACGATCAATCGTACTGTCGAGCAAAGCGAGGGTTTCGGTATCGAGCACCTTGCGGCCGAGTATTTGGAGAGAGACGTCGCGTCCTGTGTTGAACGCCAATAGGCTAGAGATTAGCATCAACGCTTCGGTGCGATCACTTTCCATGGTCTCTCGTTTGTCCTTTGCTCCCGCCAGCATTCGCGCGGTCATTTCGACGCCGGGTTGCCAGAGCCGTTCATATAGTATGGCAAAGGCTGGTCCGCGTTCACGCATCTCGCGTGCGACGAAATCAGCGCGCGACTGGGCGCTTTCGGTTTCGGCAAATATCCGGAGCACCATGTGTAACATGCGTTTCAGGTCTGTGCGGCATCGTTCGGGATCACCGCTTGTATTGAAACTGATTTTACCAGTTGATGCCAGAGTGGTGGCACTGCGTTCATATCGTGCGACAATATCTTCGGCGCAAGCTATATAGAGGCCCTGTTTGCCGCCGAAATGATAGGCAATTGAAGGCAAGGTCACTCCGGCCTCTGCGGCGATTCCCCGCGTGGTTGCGCCAGCAAAGCCATGTGCTCCAAAGCCCGCAAGCGCGGCGTCGAGGATAGTGCTGCGCGTCTGGTCACTTTTGGCATAGCCTTGTGGTTTTGCCGCGGGCGCCGAGGATTTAATCCTGGTTTCAGCCATGTGATTCTCGATAGTTGTTGCCGTCGGTCACGAATTCAGCATGGCCATAGCGTTCGAGCAGACGGTTGAGCTTGCCGATAAGGCGTCGATCCGCCGCTTCGCGAATGTACGGAATCTTGGCTAGCAGTTTATAGAACTGCAACGGCACATAGATGCGTCCAACAGAGGCTAGCGCGAGCAGCCGGTCGCCTAGCGTGTAATCAACGCCTATCTCCTTAGAGCGCT
This sequence comes from Parasphingorhabdus sp., assembly GCF_039939955.1. Classification (GTDB taxonomy): domain Bacteria; phylum Pseudomonadota; class Alphaproteobacteria; order Sphingomonadales; family Sphingomonadaceae; genus Parasphingorhabdus. The sequence continues at coordinate 502,250 of NZ_JBDVHS010000005.1, forward strand.
TCGTATCACCTTGCAGGAAATGCCGAATAAAATAGGCTTTGGAGAAGCCGCGTTCCAACGTGCGGTCGATCTTTCCGCCCAGTGATTGGTCATGTGATAATTGTGTGTTCATCGTTCCTCGCACTAGCGCGCCGCAAGTCTCGTCGTCAAACGCGTTGCGCAAAGTTGCTTGTCTGGCGAGCATAAGCCGGGTGATCTCGTGCGGTGTTTCTCCGAGAAGTTCCTCGGGCAAGCCAAGCAAGAAGCAGCGATAGCGCGCGATTTCGATCCGGGCTTGCTCTGCTGGTGTGAATGCGTCGCGTCCTTCTCGAATGGCTTTGAAAGCAAGGAGAAAGGAACCAATCTGTCCAGCTGGCATCTGATCGACCTGTGGAATCGGGATGCCAAAGGTTTGTGTATCCCAGATGCCGTCGCGCTGCATAACATTGAAACGCACCATCGAGTGCATCAGCCGCACCATTGCTGCTGCTTTGAATGCCGCGCCATTACGTTCGAGTGCGCCGGGCATCACCGTTAGCGTGAAGAAGCTTGCGGTCTCATGGACACGCCGTGCGGCGAGCTTGTCAGACAGCGCGCCGGTGAGCGCCATGGGCAGCGCCGAATAGCGGTTCATGAAGGTCGCAAGAAAGGCGCCGCGGATCGCGAAGGGGGTGAGGTGCGCATATTGGTTTCGTTCCACCCGTGCGCCCTCGCGCACCAGATCCATATCGACCCAATCAGGTCGATTTTCCATAGCGGTAATAAATGCCGTAAGTTCGGGCGGTGCATCGGGTACTGCGTCCAAGCCCTTATCACATGCGGTTTGGAGCATATCGATAAGCGTGCGAAATCCGAGATCCGGAATACGCGCGGCATAGGCGTCCGCAACTGGGTCGCCCATGAAGGTATAACCAGCCATCATTTCGACCAGCGCTTCGTCTTCCATAAGCTCCGGGACCATATCTTTAAACTCCGGCCGTCGCTCTAGGGACGCTTTGGTGGTGAACCGTTCGGGCGTGGCAGTAAAATCAAAGCGACCGAAAATCGCGGGCGTTTCGACCGCCTGTTTATCTACGCGGTTCCAAAGGTCTGAGTGATGATGACGAATCTGCATGGCTTGCCTTTCTTTTTATATCAACCGATAGATATCTATCAAAAGATAGAAATGCAAGATGTTTCCAGATGGAGCGGGGGGCATTATTGGTCAAACCGTGATTTAGCCCTTTGACCATTGAGAATGCCGCAGCCACAACAGGTTGAAACTCCTTGGGGGGTGCTTAAACATTGCTCGACCGCACCAAAGACGGTAGGCATTGTTACACTTTCGTGAACTCTTCGATGTTTAAGGTCCATCGCTCAACAAGGGAATATCAAGTCAAATGCCGACATATTCACCACCAAGCTTTCAAGAACGCACACAGATGGCTGCTAAAGCCAAGCAGGCTGCACTTAAAAAACTGAAAGCAAAGGCTCCGTTGAGCCCAGAAGTGATAGCGGAGCGCAAGGCAGCCCAGCTCGCTCGCGAAGAAAAACAGGCTATTGCTCGCGAAAAAAAACGGGCGGCGTTCGAGCAAATGAAAGCGGAGCAGAAAGCAGCGAAAGAAAAAGCGACGGCAGCTGCCGCGCCTGAACTGACCGAAGCCGACAAGAAGGCCGCCCGGGACGCGCGCTACGCAGAACGGAAGAAACGGAAGAAGAAAAGGTAGCTATCTTACTTTTTTCGGGCAAATTCTGGCGCACGGCTAACGCGCCTTAACCTGTTTTTCGGCCCCGCGGAGCGTGGATGTCGGCTTTCCGCTCGAGAGCAGAAAACTATAATAGCCTGTTGTCGCTTCGTTCAACCGCTTGCCTTTCGCTGTATATGGAGTAGCTTAATGCTATGGAGCGCGAGCAAAATAGGAACGTGCAGGGCCAGTGTCCGGTCTCCAAATCCGATATGCCAAAGGCAGCGGTCATGGCGTTGATCGAAAATAGTCCAATTGCCTCGGTGGTTTGTAATCCTCGGCTGCCTGACAATCCGATTGTCGCTCTCAATGAAGCTTTTATAGAACTTACCGGTTATGATCGGGACTTCATTGTTGGCCGAAATTGTCGCTTTCTGTCAGGTGAGGCGACGGAACCGTGGCTGACGGAAGAAATCCGGCGCGGAGTGAGGCAGCGAACTTCCGTTCTGGTTGAGATATTAAATTATAAGAAGGATGGAACGGCTTTCCAGAACGCGGTGCTTGTGGCGCCTTTGTTCGATGAAGATGGCGAGCTCGAATATTTCCTAGGATCGCAGGTGGAAATTGATGCCGATGTGCCAAGCCTTGCCAAAGCCCGAAGAATGCGGGCGGTTGCCATAGTGAAGGATTTGTCTAAGCGGCAACGTGAAGTGCTGCAGTATATCGCCAAAGGCATGCTCAACAAGCAGATTGCCCATGAGTTGAATCTCAGCGAGCGGACTATAAAAATGCACCGTTCTATTTTGATGAAGCGGCTTAACGCCCCCAGTGCGGCGGATATCGTTCGCCTGGCAGTAGAGGCCGGAATGTAATCTACCAATTATATGGCCTAAGAGCCGTATCGATCTTACCTATGCCTATGTTTATCAATGATATTGTATCGCGGGTTGAAACTTCTTTTTCCAAATCTGGACCAGCAGATATCATTGGGGCAACATCTCAACCCTCTTCCTCGTTGTCGGGAGCACTTCAGCCCGTGGTGCGTCTTTTTCCTAAAATTGATCTGCAATGTCGATCATTTTTGTGAGTCGTTTTGGCGCGACTAGACGCCAGCTTTTGTAGAGCCAGTCAGCAATATGATCCCAGTCGGTGCGGCCGGTATTTAATCGAATGGCTATCCAACCCGACTTTCCGTAAAATTTAGGAGCGTAATATAGGTCGGGATCGGCATCGATCAGTGCGGCCTGTTCATCAAGTCCACTTGTTTTGACCAGCAAGCCGACGCTTGCTTCACCGTGCAGTTTTTGCGTAAAATAGGCAAAGTATTTCCCGGTTTTTTCACTGCCCACTCGCCATCCAGGGGAACCGAAGCTTTCCCGCTCATGGGTTTCGGTAAGCGCCAATGCACGTTCTCGGACCCGATTTAAAATCCAAGCGGGGTCAGCTTCTCGCGTCACATATTTGGCAAGTATTTTCGGATATAGCTGATGTTCTGCAATCAATATCCTGCTGGCCAAGCGTTCGGCGTCGTCATCCGGCAGGATTGCAACCTCGGTTTGACCGAGCACCGGTCCGTCATCCAGTTCCGTAGTAACCAAGTGTACGCTGCATCCAGCGACGGTGTCTCCAGCATCAATGGCGCGTTGGTAGGTGTCTAGGCCTCTATATTTAGGTAATAGGCTGGGGTGGATGTTGAGCATCCGATTGACCCATTTCTCTACAAATCCATCACTCAAAATCCGCATATAACCGGCGAGCACGACATATTCGGCCCCGGAGTGGACGATTGCATCATGCATGATTTTATCATGTTCTTCCCGCGACAGCCCCTGATGTGAATGGGCAAAGGTCGCAATGTCCTCCGCTTCCGCAAGCTTCAAGCCGGGAGCTTCGGCATTGTTGGAAGCCACAAGCACGATTTCATAGGGGCAGTCGGTTGATTTTGCAGCATAAACAAGTGCCGCCATATTGGATCCACGGCCGGAAACCAGTATCGCGATTTTGGCCTTTTCAGCCATTGTAGGTTGCGGTCCAATCGTCCGTCGCTGACCATGTGCCGCGTTTGCCCGATACGGAGCAGCCTTTCGTTCCTCCCTGAACATCACCGATATGATGGACGTTTTCACCAGCTGCTTCGAGATCTAAGGTAATTGCCTCTGCATCATCGGGGGACACAGCCAAGACCATTCCGATTCCGCAATTGAATGTTCGCGCCATTTCTTCTGGCTCGATATTGCCCTGGGCTTGTAGGAACGCCATGAGGCGGGGCTGATCCCAGCTCGTGGCATCGACATGGGCGTGTAGTCCTTCGGGCAATACGCGCGGGATATTCTCCAGCAATCCGCCACCGGTGATATGGGCAAGCGCCTTGACCCGGCCGGTTTGCATCAACGGCAGAAGCGGCTTTACGTAGATTTTTGTGGGAGCGATCAATGCTTCCACTAACAATATATCCGGGTTGAACAGGGCAGGGCGGTCCATTTTCCAGCCTTTATCGGCTGCCAAGCGCCGGACCAACGAGAATCCGTTAGAATGAACGCCGGAAGATTCGAGCCCGAGCAGGATATCGCCCGAATCGACACCCGCTCCGGTTACGACCTTATCGCGTTCCACAGCGCCTACGCAGAAGCCAGCTAGATCATAGTCTCCGTCGGCGTACATGCCTGGCATTTCTGCCGTTTCCCCACCGATCAACGCGCAGCCTGATATTTTGCAGCCTTCCGCGATGCCGGCCACAACACGCTCCGCAATACCATTTTCCAGTTTTCCGGTGGCAAAATAGTCGAGGAAGAACAAAGGTTCTGCACCTTGCACGATCAAGTCATTGACGCACATGGCGACAAGATCGATTCCGACCGTATCATGACGATCATAGTCAATCGCCAGTTTCAGCTTCGTTCCGACGCCATCGTTGGCCGCTACTAGAAGCGGGTCCTGATAGCCGGCAGCCTTCAGATCAAAAAACCCCCCGAAACCGCCTAGTTCCGCGTTGGCACCGGCACGCGCCGTGGCTTTTGCCAATGGCGCGATTGCCTTGATCAGGGCATTGCCCGCTTCGATGGAGACACCCGCTTTCGCATAGGTGTACGAATCCGGCTCATTTTGCTTTTCACTCATAGCATGAGCGATTAGACAACTACCGGCTGGATTTCCACGCCATAATCGTCAAAAGGGCGCAAATGAGTTTTTTGACTGACTTTAAGATCAAGGTTGCGGCCATTCTTGCCGCAGTGATCATGCTTGCGGGCACGGTCGTCTATGCCCAGTTGGAAGGCATAGAGCGCGGCGTTGCACCATTGGCCAGCACTGGTGATTTTGAAGTCACGGGCGTCGAAGTTGATGTGCGTGGCCGCAATGCCTTTGACGCGCGCAAAAAGGGCTGGGAAGAAGCGCAACGTAAGGCTTGGAAGATAATCTACCAGCGGACTCAAGGGGCGACGACGTCCGGACTATCCGACGATCGGCTCAATTCGATTGTTTCTGCCATTATCGTCGAGCAGGAACAAATCGGACCAAGACGCTATATTGCTACGCTGGGTGTGATGTTCGATCGGGCGAGAGCTGGCTCGATTCTTGGAGTCGGCGGCCGGCGTTTGCGCTCTCCACCGCTGCTCGTCCTGCCGATAATGTGGAGTGGAGGGGCTCCTCAAGTCTTCGAAAATCGTACTGAATGGCAAAAAGCGTGGGCGCGTTTCCAATCCGGTGATAGCGCGATTGATTATGTACGCCCCTATGGAACGGACAGCGAATCGTTGGTGTTAACTGCTGGGCAGGCCGATCGCCCGAGTCGGCGTTGGTGGCGGAATATTTTGGATCAATTTGGTGCGGCCGACGTCATCATTCCTATGGTTCGGCTGAACTATGACTATCCCGGTGGTCCGGTAGAAGCACATTTTACCGCGCGATATGGCCCAGATAACCGGTACATCGAGAGTTTTACGCTGAAAGTGGATCGTAGCGAAGATATACCTAAGATGCTGGATCAAGGTGTTGGACGGTTGGACAATATCTATTCCGCTGCTTTGTCTCGCGGGATATTGAAAACTGATAAATCGCTGATCAGAGACGATCCTTTTGATATCGATGATCTGAATCTCGACGGGTTCGAGTTTGATCAGGATGGAAATTTGGTTCCGGGCGGCGGCGATGAGGAATCTTCGGCAAGCGTCGTCGAGGATGATGAATCGCAAACCGACGATACAGCGCCGGCCGTTGCGTCAGTCCAAGCGCCGGTTGCAACGACCAGTGTTTCTTTGCAATTTGATACGCCAGATGTGGGCGCTGTCGGGCGGGCTGAAACCTTGGTGCGGGTGATTCCTGGTGTTACGTCTGCTTCGACATCCAGTCTTGCGCTTGGCGGTGTTTCTGTAATGAACGTTACCTATAGAGGTGATATCTCTGCCCTCGCACAAGCCCTTCGGGGACAAGGCTGGCAGGTTCAGCAAGGAGCGGGCGTCATACGTATCAGTCGTTCCGGACAGTAGTGAAGCGAGACCATGAGTCAGATAGCCCTACCTCTTGAGCAAAACCCAAAAGCGGATCATGGCCGATATCTGGTTACGGCTGCGAATGCCGAGGTGCATCAGCATTTGCAACATTGGGGTGATTGGTCCCACCATACAATGATCCTGACTGGGCCGGAAGCGTCCGGCAAAACCACTATGGCTGCTGCATTTGAAGCGGACAGCGGAGGGATGTGCATCGACGATGCGTCTCAATATGAAGATACGGAGATATTTCATCTTTGGAATCGCGCGAATGGTGAGAAACAGCCGCTGCTGCTTTTGTCTGCAAAGCCGGTATCTGAATGGGGCGTGGAACTTCCAGATTTGCAATCCCGTCTAGCTGCGTCCTTTCATCTAGAGATCGGAGCACCCGATCAGGCTATGATCGATGGGTTGTTTCAAAAATATTTTGCTATGCGCGGTCTGACGATATCGGCAGATGCGTTGGCCTATTTGGAAAAGCGCATGATACGATCATATTCCATGGTGCAGAAATTGGCGAAAAAGATGGATGCGCTTGCGATCGAAACGAAAAAGCCGATAAATTTGGCTATCGCAAAATCGGCACTCACATTTTTTGACGCTGATGGTGAAAAGGTGAAAGCATAGCCCATGGAAAATCCTGCTGTAGAGTTGCCGGATGCCGAGATGATGCTCGGGGATGATGGTGCTAGCGCGTTTTCGGAAGATGGCAGCAACCGCTATTTCAATCGGGAGATAAGTTGGCTGGGTTTTAACGAACGGGTTATTGAAGAGGCTGAAAATAACGCGCATCCTTTGCTTGAACGGCTGCGTTTCCTGTCGATTTCCGGTAGCAACTTAGATGAGTTTTTCATGGTTCGCTTTGCCGGACTGGTAGGGCAATATCGCCAGAAGATCGAAGAACGATCGGCGGATGGCTTGACTGCAACCCAGCAACTAGATGCGATATCGATCCGGGTAGAGGCTTTACTTGACCATCAACAGCGCGTTTGGTCTGCCCTATCCGACACCCTTTCGGATGAGGACATTTTTGTTTCGGCTGTGGACCAACTTTCCGATGATCTAAAGGCTTGGATTCGGCAGCATTTTCTGGATCAAATATTCCCGGTACTGACGCCTCAAGCGCTTGATCCCGCCCATCCATTTCCGTTCATTCGGAATAAGGGGTTGAGCCTAGTTTTCGATCTGGTTCGGGAATCGGATAATCAGGGCATTCGTGAATTGGTGATGATTCCTTCCGGTCTTCCGCGCTTCATTCGCTTGCCGGGTGAATCGGCAATCTATGTTTCCGTTGAGAATGTTATCCAGCAATTTTCTGATATTCTGTTCCCCGGCTATGCAGTCAGAAGTAGCGGCCTGTTCCGGATTATTCGTGACAGCGACATCGAGGTTGAGGAAGAAGCGGAAGATCTTGTCCGCTATTTCCGAAGCGCGATCAAGCGTCGTCGGCGTGGCGATGTGATTCGATTGGAAATGGGACCAAATCTGGCGGAACCAGTCGTTGCAATGCTGCGTGAGAATTTGCTGGATGATGGCGCGACTGAAAGCCGGATCAATGGACTGGTAGGCGTGGGCGATCTCGACATTCTGGTCAATGAAGACCGTCCTGATCTTAAATTCACGCCCTATAGTCCCCGTTTTCCTGAACGTATTCGTGACCATGGTGGCGATTGTTTCGCCGCCATCCGGGACAAGGACATATTGGTCCATCACCCGTATGAATCCTTTGAGGTGGTGATTGAATTTTTGAGGCAGGCGGCTGCCGATCCCGATGTCGTAGCGATTAAGCAAACGCTCTATCGCGCTGGCAAGCAATCTGCCGTTGTTCGAGCGTTGATTGATGCTGCTGAAGCCGGCAAGTCCGTGACTGCAATTGTCGAGCTTAAGGCTCGCTTTGATGAAGAGCAGAATCTGCTCTGGGCAAGTGCGCTGGAACGAGCTGGTGTGCAAGTTGTATACGGATTTATCGAGTGGAAAACCCACGCCAAAATATCGATGGTCGTCCGTAAAGAACAGGAAGGCTATCGCACCTATTGTCACTTCGGGACCGGCAACTACCATCCGATTACGGCAAAAATATACACGGATCTAAGTTTCTTCACTGCTGACCCCCGGGCCGCGCGCGATGCAGCTCAATTGTTCAATTATATCACGGGCTATGTCCAGCCCAAGAAACTCGAGCTCATATCCATGTCGCCGCGTCATTTGCGCGAGGATTTGATGGGGCTGATCGATCAGGAAATTGCGAATGTTCGTGCGGGTAAGCCGGGAATGGTCTGGGCAAAGATGAATTCACTGGTGGACCCTGCGCTGATTGAAAAATTATATCAGGCCAGCAATGCCGGTGTGGAAATTGATTTGGTGGTCCGAGGTATTTGTTGTTTGAGGCCAGATGTGCCGGGCATGTCGGATAATATCCGGGTGAAATCTGTGATAGGCCGCTTCCTAGAGCACAGTCGTATATGGGCCTTCGGCAATGGCGGCGAACTACCGAATGATAGCGCAAACCTCTATATTTCATCTGCGGACTGGATGCCGCGTAACCTTGATAGGCGAGTGGAATATATGATGCCTATCACTAACGAAACCGTCCATGACCAGATTTTGGATCAAGTCATGGTGGCCAATTTGATCGATGATGAACAGAGTTGGGAATTGAACGCGGATGGCAGCTACACTCGGGTTGAGGCTTCCAGCAAACCATTCAATTTGCACCGTTACTTCATGACTAATCCATCTCTTTCTGGACGTGGTAAAGCGCTTAAGAAAAGCCAAGCGGTTCCTCGGTTGAGCTTGCGCCGCCGTAAGAAAAAAGCGTGACCGACGTGCCGCCTCAACAAGATGCGTCAGGCGGGCCAATGCGCGCGAAGAAAAAGAAATCCAACCGACGCACGGCTATTGTCGATATTGGCTCGAATTCGATCCGGCTGGTTGTCTATCAGGGGCCGACAAGAGTTCCCTCTATTTTGTTCAATGAAAAGGTCATGGCAGGACTGGGAAAGGAATTGTCCAGCACCGGAGCTATTGGCAAGGATTCGATGGCACTCGCGGTGCGCGGGCTGAAGCGTTTTCATCGATTGTGCATGGAAATGGATGTCGACAGCATCAAGAGTTTTGCTACGGCAGCGGTGCGGGATGCGAGTAACGGTAAGGATTTGCTCAAGGCTGCGCGCGAAATCGGCTATGATGTAGCGGTTCTGCAGGGTGAGGAAGAAGCGGAACTGGCAGCTCTAGGTGTCATTTCAGGCATACCGGATGCGACAGGCATCGTTGGAGATCTCGGGGGCGGAAGTCTAGAACTGGCGCTGATAGACAAAGGCAAAGTGTTGGATTGTTTTTCTTTCCCGCTTGGTGTGCTGAGAGTTGCGGACCTGCGGGCGAAGGGCAAGGACAAGCTGAAGGCCCAAGTACGTAAGATGCTAAAAAAAACCGGCTGGGAAAAGCAGGCGCAGGGACTTCCTTTCTACCTAGTTGGCGGATCGTGGCGTTCTTTGGCGCGGCTTGATATGTTCGACAGTCATTATCCGCTGCCGGTCATCCATAATTATGAAATGGAAGCACGCCGCGCTCAGCGCCTTGTTAGCCAGCTCGCGCGATTGAATAAGGACAAGCTCAAAAACATTCCCGGGCTTTCGACATCCCGGATACCCACGTTGAATGATGCGGCTTGGATGCTATCCATGTTGGTGCGCTATTTGAACAGCAGCAAGATGGTGGTTTCCGCTTATGGTGTGCGGGAAGGTCTCTTGTTTAAAAGTCTGGGCAAGCAGGAGGCCGCGCGTGATCCGTTGTTGCTAGCGACGGAAGATGCTGGAACAGCACAAGCGCGCTTCCCTGCGAATAGTAAGTTGCTGGGAAAATGGATCGCGGATATCTTCTCTGATGATCCGTCTGATTGGCATCGCATTCGCCAGGCCGCTTGTAATTTGGGTGATGTTGCGTGGCGCGCAAACCCCAATTTCCGTGCAGAGCGAGGACTAGAGATCGGGTTGCACGGCAATTGGGTGGGTATCAGTGGTCCAGAACGGGAGATGCTGGGGCAAGCGCTGTTCACCAGTTTTGGCGGTGGCAATGATATTTTTCCTGGCGGGGGTAAGCTTGCCAACGCACACGCGACACAGCGCGCGATAAGTTGGGGACTTGCAATGCGTTTGGGGCAGCGGATTAGTGGTGGTACCCGCGATCCGTTGGAACAGACGAAAATCCGGAAAGTTGGGAAGAAACTGGAACTGACAATTTCGGGGGATTTGGTTCATCTTTATGGAGACGTCGTCGCCAAACGTCATGGCCATCTTGCCAATATAATGGGACTCGAACCATTGATGACAGGCGTTTAATCTGGATTTCGGCTATTCTGCCTCTTTGGCTTCGCCCTCTTGCCGATGGGTCATTTCCAGTTTCCCGTCCTTGACTGTAAAACTCATCCGGCCCTCGATCAAATCCAGCGCATCCCGGCCAAATTCTTCGTATCGCCAGCCCTCAAGGAGCGGGACGTTCTCCCGTTCTCCTGCGACAATGCGTTCCAAATCATCCGCCCGAGCAAGCAGACGGGAAGCGACGTTCATTTCCGCCGAGCGGATTTTGAGCAATAATTTGAGCAAATCCGTCACCAGAGCATTGGATTTGCCGTTTTTGGGGCGCCGGCCATTTCGTTGCGGTAGATCGTCATGCGAAAGCGGTTCCGCTTGTTCGATGACATCCATCAGACGTGCACCGATATCGTTGTTTTTCCAGCCGGCGGAAAGCCCACGAACCTGCCCTAGTTTTGACTGATCCTTGGGTGGGTGCGCAGCAATATCCGCCAGGGTTTCATCGCGCATGATCCGTCCGCGCGGCAAGTCTTTGGATTGGGCCTCTCTTTCCCGCCAGGCGGCGAGAGCTTTGAGCCTGCCGAGCATCTCTAAATTCCGTCCCTGCGATTTGACGCGCAACCAGGACTTTTCCGGATCGTTCACATAATTATCGGGGTCTGCGAGCTTTTCCATCTCAGCGTTGATCCACATACCGCGGCCGGTTTCGCGCAATTTTTCCAGCATCATCGGAAAAATCTCGGCGAGATGGGTGACATCGGCCACCGCATATTCCAACTGGCGAGCGTTGAGGGGGCGCCGCGACCAGTCTGTAAACCGGGCGCCTTTATCTAGAGTGACCCCAAGCCAGCTATCCACCAGATTGGCATAACCGATCTGTTCGCTCTGGCCGATCGCCATTGAAGCGATTTGGGTGTCAAAAATCGGGTGGGGGGTCTTGCCGGTCAGGTTGTGAATGATTTCGACATCTTGTCCGCCGGCATGAAAAATCTTGAGAACATCTTCATTGTCGACCAGCAGTTCAAGAAGAGGGCCAAGATCAACATCCTTGGCAAGCGGATCAATCGCAGCGGCTTCTTTGCCATCGGAAATCTGAATCAGACAGAGAATAGGCCAATAGGTATTCTCGCGCATAAACTCGGTATCAACCGTCACAAAATCGGCAGTTGCAAAGCGCTCGCATATATCGGCGATGTCTTGATTGTCGGTCAGCAAGTTATGGATGTGCATTTTTGTCCTATACAGCGGGCGGCTCATCCAGCAAACAATTCGTGGGCGCAGGATAAAATTGGGGGTAGATCATGACATATTGGTCACTGATTCTGATTGCGATACTGATCTTATTGGTACTTGGGCAGGCAATGGCGCTATGCGGTGATGCTTTTTTAGCGGTTGTCGATCCGCGACCCGTTGGCGGAAAGACTATCGAAATTACCATATTGGGTTGGGGTTTTGCTTCGCGGCAGGGCCGGTCCTCGCAAGTCGATGACTGTTCGCGACTGGGCATTAACGATATGCGGTTCTTTATGACCAAGAAGGCCATATTTGTCTGTTTGTTGACCTTCGGTTTCGTCCGAAAGGTGAGTATTGCTTATCGTTGCTATGCCGGTGATTCCGACGTGGGAGAGGCTTGATGGCGCGGGTGGTACATCTCGGTCATCAGGTCTGGACCAACTATCATGAAACAGCAGCCTGTAATCTTAAAGACCGGATTGAACTGTCGAACGGTGAGCGAATGAACGGGCGGGCGCATCTGAAAGATGTAGCGGAAACGGTTCTCGCATTGCTTAAGGAAGCCAAGCAATATCAAATCCCCGTGCGGCCGATTGGTGCAGGCTGGTCGCCGTCGCCGATTAACGTGGTGGAAGACGGTTGGTTAGTTGAAACGTTGCGACTCAACCGCACTTTCAAACTGTCGACCAAAGATTTGCATGAAGATTGCGAAGGTGCCGCAGAATCCTTCTTGCTGGTGCAAGCCGGCGCGACAGTTGATGAAGTCTACGAGAGCGCTGAGGAGATCGGCCGGTCCTTGCGGACCGGTGGCGCTAGTAATGGACAGAGCTTTGCCGGCGCTTGTGCGACGGGGACCCATGGTAGCGTTTGGCAAGAAGGCGGGATTCAGGATCATGTCCGGGCGGTGCAACTGGTGACGCCAGAACGTATATTGTGGATCGCGCCGAAGAAAGCGGTGTTGTCGGATGACTTTATCGCGCAGACCGGTTCAGAGATTATTCGCGATGACCGGATATTTGCCGCCGCGCAGTTGCATGTTGGCGCCATGGGTTTTGTTACCGCAATGCTGATCGAGACTGATCCGATCTATATGGTCCAGAATATTCAAAAGGCGACGAAGATCAGGCGGGAACATATCGATTGGTTATCTCGGGGGGAGTTTCGGAAGTTTTCGAACAAGTTTGGATTGAATGAAGATCCTTATTTTCAGCAGGTTATTTTAAATCCTTTTGATCCTTTCGAAAAAAATTGCCTTTTGCGTTTTCTGTATAAACGTGCCTATGACGCCAGCATCCCGGCACCACCCGCTGGTCAGATGGGGGCTGGCTATGACGCGCTGACGATGCTTGGAAAGCTGATGACAAACAGCGAATTTTTCAAGGGTGCCATCATGCAATTTGCCATGGAGCAAGGCTATCCCGACGATCGCGATGTTGATGATCCGCCAGCTATAGCGACATGGGGAAACACTACCGAGGAGCATGTGCCGATAGCCAGCCTGTTTAACGGTTCAGTGACATTGGACCGGAATAAGCTATCGGAAGCATTTGATCTAATTATCGATAGTTTTCGCAAAGGTGGCGGCGGGACTGTCGTAACGTTGCGGTTTGTCCGACAAGCGAAAGGGTTGTTGGCGCCCGCTCATTGGCCGGACAATGTTGTTATCGACTTTGATGGACCCGATGTCGACTCCAGCCACGCGGGCTATAAGAAGGTTGTAGAAGCGTTGGATGACGCCGGGATAGAATTTACCCGCCATTGGGGCAAGACCAACAATCTCGACGAACGGCGTGTGAAGCGGGACTATGAGCAAAATTTTGCGGACTGGAAGTGGGCGCAAGCGCAAGTGATGCCGGACGCGGCTGATCGGCGCGTTTTTGCCAATGACGAATTGGTCAAGCTAGGCCTTATCTAGACGTTGTGCCATACCATTGATCTCGGGTTTCAAGAGGTTTGGATGTGGAGGCTCTGCAGTAGCCGATAAAGTGCGTATGTTGGCTCGTTTTGACAATCTCAAGCCTTGACAAATGGCGCGTAGACCTGTGTTACGCCTGCAATCTTGCCATATAGGCAAATACCCAATTCCAAAGGTTCATCATGCACGCATATCGTACCCATAATTGCTCCGCGCTTCGTTCTTCGCATGTTGGCGAAGAAGTCCGCCTATCCGGCTGGATTCACCGCAAGCGGGATCATGGTAATTTGCTCTTTGTCGATCTGCGTGATCATTTCGGTTTGACCCAGATTGTCAGTGAGACCGGCAGTGATGCGTTTAAACTGCTCGACGGTGCGCGGGTTGAGTCGGTTGTCACGGTCACCGGAAAAGTTGTTGCTCGCGATGATGAGACGGTGAACAAAAGCCTGCCAACTGGTGATGTAGAACTGGTGGCCGATACCGTCAGCATGCAGGGCCCAGCCGATGAATTGCCGATGCCGGTCTTTGGAGAACAGGAATATCCTGAGGATATCCGCCTACGTTATCGTTTCCTCGATCTGCGGCGCGAGGCGGTTCATGCTAATATGATGCTTCGTTCGAAGGTAATCGCAAGCCTGCGTAACCGGATGAACGACCAAGGCTTTACCGAGTTTCAAACTCCGATCCTCACAGCGTCTTCGCCCGAAGGCGCGCGCGACTATCTGGTGCCCAGCCGTGTCCATCCTGGCAAATTCTACGCGCTGCCGCAGGCGCCGCAGATGTTCAAGCAGATGCTGATGGTTGCCGGTTTCGACCGCTATTTCCAGATCGCGCCTTGTTTCCGCGATGAAGACGCCCGCGCCGACCGTTCGCCGGGCGAATTTTACCAGCTTGATTTCGAGATGAGCTTTGTCACCCAGGAAGATGTGTTCCAGACGCTGGAACCGGTTCTGGCTGGCGTGTTCGAGGAATTTGCAAATGGCCGATCGGTCACACCCGCCGGCGAATTTCCGCGGATTCCTTATAAGGAATCAATGCTGAAATATGGCAATGACAAACCGGATTTACGCAACCCAATCATTATCCAGGACGTTAGCGATCATTTCAAGGGTTCGGGCTTTGGTCTGTTCGATAAAATCACGTCAACCGGCGGCACCGTGCGCGCTTTTGTCGCCCCGGAAGCCGGCAAAAACAGCCGTAAGTTCTTCGATAGTATGAATGACTGGGCCCGCAGCGAAGGTTTTGCAGGGCTTGGCTATATCAATATGAAAGAAGGCGCTGCCGGTGGACCGATTGCCAAAAACCATGGCGAAGAAGGCACGGCGAAGCTGCTAGCCGATCTTGGCTGTGGCCCTGATGATGGTGTGTTCTTTGCTGCCGGCAAGGAAGCCGATGCAGCGAGACTGGCTGGCGTTGCCCGGACAAGGGCTGCGGAACAATTGGACTTGATCGACAAGAATGCGTTTAAATTCTGCTGGATCGTCGACTATCCGATGTTCGAATATGATGACGAGCTGAAGAAAATGGATTTCTCGCACAACCCATTCTCCATGCCGCAGGGCGAGATGGAAGCGCTGGAAAACCAGGACCCACTCGATATTCTTGCTTGGCAATATGACATTGTCTGCAATGGTATCGAACTGTCCTCCGGTGCGATCCGAAACCATCGGCCTGACATCATGTACAAGGCGTTCGAGATTGCTGGATATACCAAGGAACAGGTCGACACTGAGTTTTCCGGCATGATCAACGCGCTGAAATATGGCGCACCGCCTCATGGTGGCTCCGCTCCGGGCGTTGACCGGATTGTGATGATGTTGGCGAATGAGCCCAATATCCGCGAAGTGGTGTTGTTCCCGATGAACCAGAAGGCCGAAGATCTCATGATGAGCGCGCCGAGCGGTGTCTCTCAGAAGCAGTTGCGGGAATTACATATTCGGGTGGTCGAGCCACCGAAGGAAGCCTAACATCAAATCCGTTAGTGGTGAGCCTGTCGAACCACGCTTATCGATACATGTTCTTAGACAGGGTCAGAACTAACGGAAATCGTGTATGAATCCTCTCAAGCAGCATATCTTCCAGTCCTCTCACGGCGACATTTGTTATTTCGAATGGGGCAGTGTCGGCGAAGGTCCGTCGATTTTGTTGCTCCACGCGACTGGCTTCCATGCGCGGTGCTGGGACAAGGTAGTCAAGGCTTTCCCGAAAGGCACACATGTTATCGCCGTTGACCAACTGGGTCATGGGCGCAGTGCAAAGCCTGTCATCGCCGACTGGACCATGGTTTCAGGTGCCACTGCGGAACTGCTGGAAACACTTGGAGTAAAATTTGCGGCAGGCGCGGGACACAGTATGGGTGGCCATTGTCTAGTGCAGGTCGTTGACCGACTGCCTGACCTATTCGAGAGGTTGGTGCTGGTCGATCCGGTGATCATGGAACGCGGAATCTATCAAAACCCGCCTGACTATAGCGCGACCAACGAGATGGTAGCTAAGCGCCGGAATAGTTGGACGGGGCCTGATGCTATGTTTGATCGTTTTCAAGACCGTCATCCCTACAAACTATGGGATCCCGACGTGTTGCGGGATTATTGTGAATATGGACTACTGCCTGATGGCGAGGGCAGCTATGTGCTGGCTTGCCCTCCGCAAACCGAAGCTTCGGTTTATGCGACGAGCGCATCGGTTGATCCATGGCCGATGATTGATCGGATCAAACAATCGGTCACTGTTTTGCGGGCGCCGCAGATAGAACGAAATGGTGCTTTCGATTTTGCCGGCTCACCGACACCATCGGGACTAGCGGACAGTTTTGCGAATGGTACCGATATCTATTTGCCTGACCTTACCCATTTTATGGCGATGCAGGACCCGAAACGGATTGCAGGATTTATCATCACTGACTAATATTGCGTTCATATTGTGGTCGATATTTGTGAACAGACGGGTTTGGAGATAGACATGAACAGATTATTGAACGCAGCGGTCACGGCCTCATTGGCCTTCACTTGCCTTTCTAACGCGGCACAGGCTGAAGTGCTGGTCATCGACGGGATGACGCCGGCAGATTCCTCCGCCTTTGCCCAAATTCAATCAATCGCTTTGGAAGATTTTGGTGGCCGAGATGGCCGCGCGCTTGCGTTCGAATTGGAAGATGCTCTTGCTGCCATTCGGATTTATGGGGAACCGTATTTTGATGTCATTGGCGGGCGATCTGCGGTGGAGTCTGACGCGATATTGTCCGGAAATGTTACTACGGACGTCGAACAGGATGAGACGGTTGCGAAACGCCGGCGCTGCGTAGAGCGCGACGACAAGGATAAATGTATCACCCATAAGAATATTAGAGTCGATTGCCTGACCCGGACCGTCAATTTTAGAGCAGAGTTGCGGGCGACGCGGTATAGTGATGGGCGCCGTATCTATTCAGAGAGCTTTCCCAACCAAAATGAACAGACAATCTGTTTCGGCGATGATGAGGAATTTACGAGCCGGCGTTCGATAATTCGGAACATGGTGTCTGAGACAGTTGGAACTATCCGTCGCGACCTGGCGCCAAGACAATATCGCCGCGAGGTAAGGGTCTTGGAAAGTCGAAAGGGCATGGCGAAAGCCGACGGAAAGTTCTTCAAAGCGGCGGTGAAGATGACCAAGAGCAATCCAACAGAAGCCTGCCGGATGTGGGATGAGGCTGCGGACAACGGGCTGGTGCATATTTCACTGACATTCAATCGCGGTCTTTGTGCAGAACAGCGCGGTGACTTCGAATCCGCTATCGCTCTATACCAAGAGGCGCAGCGGATCTCGCCTGGAAAGCTTGAAGTGAATCAATCCATACAGCGGATCAGTGATCATCGCCGTGCATTGGATGAATGGGAGTTGCGTCAGTCCGGAACGCCGTAAGGCTGAAGCTGACAATCATTGTGAACCGATAGATTATCCAAACGGTTCAATTATTATATTGACCGTTTCGGGCTGAACTTGCCAAGGTCTGCTGATAGGCGATAGATGCTGTTGAGCGTCACTCGTCTTTTGGGGCGGCGGATTTGGGACGAACGGAGATAGAATGACCATAGACCTATCTGATTATGAATCCGGTGACAAATTTGACGGCGACTATGATGAGGCGCTGAGGGTGTTGCAGGACCGGTTGGCGCAGGTCCATTTCAAACATATCATTCACGGTAGTCGATCGATCTTGGTCTTCGAAGGCTGGGATGCGGCGGGCAAGGGCGGAGCGATCCGTCGGATGACCGGCGGCTGGGATCCGCGCTACTATGACGTCTGGTCAATCGGTGCGCCGACCAAGCAAGAGAAAGACCGTCATTTCCTTTGGCGTTTTTGGCAGAAATTGCCTGGTAGTCGGGAAATTGGTGTGTTCGACCGTAGTTGGTATGGCCGCGTTCTAGTCGAACGGGTCGAAGAATTTTGTACCAAAGCCGAATGGAAACGCGGCTATGACGAGATTAATGAATTTGAAGCCCAGCAGATTGATGGCGGCACGAATTTGATAAAATTATTCTTCCACACGACGCAGGAAGAGCAGGATGAACGTTTCGCCAAACGGCTCGACACACCGCACAAGCGCTGGAAGATCACCGGCGAGGATTTTCGGAACCGTGAAAAACGCGGTGACTATCTCGATGCGATGCAGGATATGTTCAAATATACTGACACCCGATGGGCGCCGTGGAAAGTCATTGCCGGCAACGACAAGAAATCTGCGCGCATTGCTGCCATGACCCATGTCGCAGAAATGTTGGAAGCTGCATTACCCGCTGACTTCCCGGATGCTGATCCGGAATTGGTGAAATTGGCGCAAGACGCTTTTGGCTATGAGTTCAAGGACTAACCGACGATAATATTGATGATTTTTTGCGGACTCTATATTTGGTGAACTATGTTTTGATCATTCACGAGGTGGAGGATTATGCCGTTTGGAAAAAGGGGTTTGACCAAGCTCGCGATCTACGCAAGTCCGCTGGCGAAATTGAATATCAGATCCTCAGATATGAAGATGATCCGAACAGAATCGTCCATTTTTCAAAATGGCACTCCTTGGATCAGGCAAAGGGCTTCTTTGAATCTGACAAGGTGAACGCAATCAGAAATGAACTGGGCGTAAAGGCGCCAGACTTTATCTATTTGGATGCGCTTGAGAGCGGAATTCTCTAATCCTCATCATCGGGATAAGTTGGTGACCAGTCCTGCAACCAGCGCGGTTCTGCCTGCATTACGACATCTTCCTTGATCGCATAGATCCGCGGATAAGAGCCTGTGCTTTTCAGTTCTCCATCTTTGATCCTGATCAGTTGGTCGCGGAGAACTGCAAAGTCCTCTCTTGATTTGATAGGCAGTTGCCCATCCTCTCCTGCGTGAGCTCCGCGGAACTCAATATCAGGATTACCGGCCGACGCTCTCAGGATTTTGCGTGCGGATTGTAGATAATCTCCCATGCTGGCCCCTGGATAATAGGCCGAGATGCTGCCGGCGGACATATAATCGCCGGTAAACATGATATTATTGGCATTGTCCAAGAGTGAAATCGAATTGTCCGTGTGGCCGGGCGTAAACAGAAGAGTTAGCCTCCGTTCGCCTAACTCAATTTCTGATCCTGGCTTGATCCATTCATCGATGTTCCAGGTCGCTGGCTCCAGCCCTTCGGCTACCCCCAGATGTTCGCCCCAATTCGGCGTGAAGGCATCACCGGTTGCGCGTTCTCTCAGATGTGGCAAGTCGACAAGAGCGATCCGTTCATAATCGCCTTGCCCGGTGTGATCATAGTGCAAATGCGAGGGAATGAAGGTCACTGGCAGGTCGGTGAGTTGCTTGACGACCGGACGGATATCATAAAAGCCAACGCCTGCATCCAGCAACAGAGCGCGGTCCGTTCCGGCAATGAGATAGTTGACGTTCCTTGGCCAAGCATAGGGCTCGGCAATGGCAAAAGTGCGCTCATCAAGTTGGACTATGTAGAAATAAGAGTCCTCGCCAAACGGCTTGCCATCGGCCGGTAGATTGGCTTGTTCCGACCGCATTATCTGTTCTCCCGTCGTCGCGAGCGGGATTAGAATGCGATGGCGCTGCCAGACACCGATTGCGAGCAGCAGCACAATGATGACCAGTGCGATTCCGAATTTCTTTGTCATATCTATCCCTCTTGAACCGACAACAGTTGCGACCGCTGTGTCGACCATTCTGGCAGGCAATGGAGCTATTTGGCAACTATAGATGCAGATATAGATAGGACGACCGTCAGATCTGGTCCTCCTAAACGGCACTCCTGTAGAGGTTTTTAGCCTTTACCGTTCTTACCGATATAACGCGATAGCGGGGCCGTACTCCGGATCGTCGGACCGCTAGGGTTCTTCGTGTCATAAACCACCGCGTTTTCGAGCACGCGTTTAACGTAGTTGCGCGTCTCCGAAATTGGGATGTCTTCAATCCATTTGATCCAGTCGATTCCGCCCATGCGCGGGTCGCCGTTGCGCCGAAGCCATTTGTTCACATTGCCAGGACCTGCATTATAGGCCGCAACGGCGAGCGGATAGCTACCGCCATAATAGTCCAGCATACGTTGGATGTAACCGCTGCCGAGTCGGATGTTATATTGTGGATCGCCGGTCAGGCTCGACAGTCTATAGGACAGGTTCGCTTTGCCCGACTGTTCGCGTGCGGTGCCAGGCATCAACTGCATCAAGCCGCGCGCGCCAGCATGGCTGATCGCGCCTTGGGCAAATTGGCTTTCCTGTCGGGTGATCGCGTGGATCAGTGTCCAAGTGCTTTCGTGACCAAAGGGAATGGGCATGGTAGGGAAGGTGGTTTTGTCAATCGGACCAACTCCGGCACCAAAAGCGCTAATCCCCTTGATTACGCCCAAATCACGGGCACCGGTACGGGTGGCAAGATCACTGATCAGCATATAGTCTTTTGCGGTCTTGGCGTTATAGGCCAGAGCGCGGTGAAAACGAATTTGTTCGCGCCATGGTCCGGTGCGAACCGATGCTTTCGTCGCGATAACCAGCGGTTCTTTATCAAACGCAATGCGTTCAGCGTCGGTAATCTCGACATCCGGCTTGCGGTTGAATGTCGGTAGAGGGCGACCAAGTCGCTCTAGCGACAATTGGCCATAGAAATGCTCGGGGAAGGCTGCTGCCTTCTCAAAATAGGCATTGGCTTTTTCTGTCTGACCCGCTTCCGATGCAGCGCGACCGGCCCAATAATAGCCTTTCGAAGTGATATTGGGGGAGTCATAGGATTGTGCATAAAGATCGAACATCCGGACGGCTTTGGCGGGCTGACGCATGCCATTCAGAGCAGACGTGCCCGCAACCCACGCGAGATCGGAATATTTATCACGCACGCGGGAATTTTGGTCAGCAATCCGGGTCGGTTCGTCATATGCATCCTCGATTTTCGAGGCGATATCATAGGCTGTCTTCCATTGCCGATCGTTGGCCGCCGCTTTCGCGTTGATCAGCATTGCTTCGAACCAGGTTTCCGGTTTCGCTGGTTTGACCCGCAGTGGTAATCTTGTCGCTAGCAATTGCCGTGCGGCAAAGCTCTGGCCGCGGTTGCGCAAATAGCGGGCACGATCCGCCAGATAGCCGGAATCATCACGGGCAATGGCGCCGACGGCACTTGCTAGAGCATTGGCATTCGTTGCTTCGGTCAGCTGTGCCAGTCGTGCAGCAAATATTGGACGCTTGGCGGCTGAGGCAAAGCCAAGCTTGCGTTTCGCATCTCCCGTGGCCCGAGCCCAGAGCAATGCATTCATCCGGGCATCATGATCGTCAATCGTCAGTACCGAACTGAAGCGGGACAACAGTGCAGCTTCATCTTCGTCAGTCAGCGTGCCGCCGCGCCAAGCCTTTTTGGCCATCGCATTGGCTTCGTCATGCCGGTCCGATGCTTTCAGTGCGACTGCATATTTCGCCGCTCCGGCATTGGTGACGGGTTCAAACTTGTCAAAAAAGGCAAGAACCTGGCGCGGAGAGAAACTGTCGATGTTGATTGCCTGTTCGGCATTGCGCTGCATCCGGCTATCTTCCGGCCAATCCGGATAGGTGACCAGAAAACCTGCATAGTCCTCAAAGGAATAATTGTCGGATTGGGTCAATACCCGCCAGCGTTGTAGGCCGAGAACGGCGTTGCCGCCCGTTGGATCGGATAGTTCGCTTTCTCCAGTTTTCCAGCCTATCTGTTCTGCCGCCATGCAGGTAACAGGAGATAAAAGCAGCGCTGCGATAACAATTCTTGATACCATGCTGGACATTTTAGGGGTAGGCTCCTTATCAGGCGCTGAACGGCGCACTATATCGCTGTTAATATTGCAAATGACTTGGTGGGAGCTTTGCCCATTTCCAAGTCAAATATAAAGGATTATTACATGTTTTCCGGCTCAATTCCGGCTCTGGCGACGCCCTTTCGCGACGGATCGTTTGCGGAGGACCAATTCCGCGCATTGGTAGACTGGCAAATCGAACAGGGCAGCAGTGCCCTTGTACCTTGCGGGACGACCGGCGAAGCGTCCACTTTATCAAATGCCGAGCATCATCGAGTTATCGAAGTATGCATTGAGCAGGCGGCTGGTCGCGTGCCTATCATCGCGGGTTGTGGTTCCAATGATACGACCAATGCTCTGTTGCATCTCAATTTCTCGAAAAAATGCGGGGCGACAGCCGGTCTCGTGGTGGCGCCATATTATAATCGTCCCAATCAGGAAGGCATTACGGCCCATTTCAGAGCCTTGACCGATAAGACGGATCTGCCGTTGGTTCTCTATAATGTGCCGGCACGAACCGTGACTGATATTCAGCCGGACACTGTTGCAGCGCTGTCCCAATTGCCCAGCGTCGTGGCGATCAAGGACGCCAGCGGCGATCTCGACCGGGTGACCGAGCATCGTCTCGATTGCGCTGATGATTTTGTGATGCTGTCAGGCGTCGACGAACTATCGCTGGCGTTTAACGCCGGCGGCGGGGTTGGCTGTATCTCGGTTACCGCCAATGTTGCGCCCAAATTATGTGCAGAGTTTCAGGCAGCTTGCGCAGCAGGCGATTATGAAAAGGCACGTGAGTTGAATGACGTGCTCTACCCGCTGCACAAATCTTTATTCTCAGATGCTTCTCCGGGGCCGATAAAATATGCAATGTCTCGCGTATTGGCGGATTTCTCTGCAGACCTGCGTTTACCGATGACCCCGCCATCTGAAGCGAGCCGCATGGCTGTGGATGCTGCTCTGGAAGGGGCAGGTCTAGTCTAATGGCAAAACCGCGGCCGGAGGAATTTGACAAGAAAAAGATCGTCGCCGAAAATCGGCGCGCGCGCTATGATTATCATCTGGAGGACCGTTTTGAGGCTGGTATCATGTTGACTGGCACAGAAGTTAAATCGCTACGCTTTGGTTCCGGCGCGATTGCCGAGAGCTATGCCGAAGTGAAAGACGAGGAAGCCTGGCTGATCAACGCCAATATTCCCGAATGGAGCCATGGCAACCGCCACAATCATACGCCAACGCGCCCTCGGAAACTGTTGTTGAAGCGTCGCGAGATCAACAAGCTATATGGCGCGGTCATGCGCAAGGGGATGACCGTTGTGCCCTTATCGATCTATTTTAACAGTAAGGGTAAGGCCAAGTTAGAATTGGCGCTCGCCAAGGGTAAAAAGGCACCGGATAAACGTCAGACCGAAAAGGATCGTGACTGGAAAAGGCAGCAAGGCCGGTTGATGCGCGAACATGGTTGATCGGAAGCCCAATATTCGCGACAAGGATTTTGCCGCTCGATGGATCATGCTCATTGTCCATTGGTTTCAGCGCAAAATGCCGACTCGGGCCGGGATGGAGCGGAATAAATATCTGAAACCGATTGCACACCGTTTCCTGCATTCGGAGCTATGGCGCTTTACGCGACGTTCGGTCCCGCGCGGCGTCGCCTTAGGTATGCTGGCGGCTTTTCTGGTCCCCGTTGGTCAGATATTCGCGGCGGTTTTTCTGGCTCTACCGGTGCGCGCCAATGTTCCGATTGCAGCCATCACAACTTTCATCACCAATCCTTTCACCTATCCGCTCTGGATCGGGGCGGCGCATAAGGTTGGCGAATTTGCCCTGCAAATTGACGCAATGACCGCTAGTCAGCCGATTAATACACAGATGCAAAGTGAATTCGGGATTTGGTTGAGCTGGCTGGTGCGGGAAATCGGCGTGACGGCATTTGGTTTTCTTTTGTTCGCGATATTTTTCTCGGTCGCCGGCTATTTCGTCAGCTCTTTTGCGTGGCGCTGGTGGATTGGGCGGAAACGCAAAGGGCGGTTGGACCAAATTCTTGCGGATCGGGCTGGTGATGGCGAGTAAAGCCCAGAATAAGTCGGGTTTGTTGAACCCGAGTACCCGCAAATCGCTAGTCGATGTTCGGATGAGGGGCGCGTTGCTCCTCCTATTAGCGCTTGCTTCTGCAGGGCTTCTTTATTGGCAAGTGCAGAATATCGCCGTGATTGTCGCTTTTCTGGCGCTGGTGCTGAGCATGGCGGGCATCGCCTATTTCCTGCGCCCGCAGCACGCAATGATCGATCAGGATCAAGCTGATCCGGAAGATTGGGCGGTAACCCGGATGGTTGCGGATCAGTCGGAAATTGGTTTGGCTATTACCGACCGTGCGGGACGGCTAGTTTGCGCAAATGAACTGTTCACCAAATGGTTTGACGGGCCTGCTGTTCCCCCTGAATTGCCACTGCAGGCAGGCGGTAACGAGCTGCTTGCGACGGCTGGCCGCAATGCCTGGCGGGACGGCCGCGGCTATGTTGAGGGTCTGAAACGCGGGGTCGCTGAATATAGCGCAAAAGTTGTCCGGGCGGGGCAGGGTGATGAATATCTTCTATGGCAGATGATACCCAAGATTCAGGGCGATATCCTGGATGATATTATTCGTCTGGTCAGTGGCGGCGGTGGCCGTGCATTTTCAGAAGCCGGGATTCTGGTAAGCGTCATCGGCGGCGAAGGACGTATCCGGGCTTCCAATGCCGCGTTCGCTCTGCGCGCAACTGGGCGGGTGGATGCCAATATCTCAGGTCGCAATTTTATCAATTTTCTGCGTTCCGATAATAAAGGTACGATCTTTTTTGAACGCGAGGGCCGACACGGCACTCCGGTCCGGCTTTTCCATGTTCCTCTGGAGCGGGGCAAAGAGAATGGCCCAGCTTTGATTCTACTGATCGACGATGAAGGCGGAATGGTCGAGCGCGGCAAAGCGCTGGAACAGGTGGAATCGATGTTATCGTTGTTGCCCTTGGGGCTGGCGTTGACGGATCGTGATGGGCGGTTCCTTTTTATCAACGAGGCTTTCGCCAAAACCACGGCTATTTCTGAGGGTGAGCAGCCGCTTTATCCGGGGGACCTCATGATCCGTGATGATAAGTCGGCCGTTGCGGACGCCGTGCGTCGCTATGCCAGTGGCCCGCCGATGACTGGCGATCTAGCGGTTCGGTTGCGCAATGGCGGTGAAGATCCGATCGCGCTGGGCATTGCTGGTGTTCGCGGACTGGGCGATGCGGCCGTATTGCTGTCTGTGCGGGACAATAGCGAAGAGTCGAAATTGAAAAGCCAGGTAGCGCAAGCGACGAAAATGCAAGCTGTTGGTCAGCTGGCTGGCGGCGTGGCTCATGATTTCAACAATATACTGACCGCAATCATTGGCCATTGCGACTTGATGCTGCTGCGCCATTCGCCAGGCGACAGCGACTATGATGATATTCAACAGGTCAAGAATAACAGCAATCGCGCGGCGGGCCTGACGAGGCAATTGCTTGCTTTCTCACGACAGCAGACCTTACGTCCTCAGGTGATACAGCTACCTGATGTGGTGGCGGATGTATCAAATCTGCTCAAGCGGCTGCTGAATGAGACGATCGAACTCGAAGTGCGCCATGGCCGTAATCTGGGCCTCGTCCGCGCCGACCCCGGCCAGCTTGAACAAGTGATTATCAACCTCGGCGTCAATGCCCGGGACGCGATGCCCAAAGGTGGCAAGATTTCCATCTCGACGCAGGCATTGGTTGCATCAGATGTCCGGGCGTTGAAGAGCGACATTCTGCCGGTCGGTGATTATACGGCACTGATTTTCAGCGACACTGGCAATGGCATACCGCCGCATATTATCAGTAAAATCTTTGAACCGTTTTTTACGACCAAAGAAGTAGGCAAGGGCACTGGGCTGGGCCTGTCGACGGTCTATGGGATCATCAAGCAATCTGGTGGCTATATCTTTGCCGATTCCAAACCCGGGGAGGGCACAACCTTCTCGATCTATTTCCCGGTTCATCAACAAACGCCCGAAGATACCGCACGTGCCACATTAAATTCTCCACCTGTCAAAGAAACGGCCAAGAAGGAATTATGGGGAAGTGGACATATCTTGCTGGTTGAGGATGAGGATATGGTTCGTGCTGTCGCAGAGCGGGCGTTAACGCGGCAAGGCTACACCGTTGCCACTGCAAGTGAAGGCGAAGAAGCTCTGGCCTTGCTGGCCGATCAGGACGGTAAGGAGCAGCAGTTCGATCTGATTGTCTCTGATGTCGTGATGCCCAATATGGATGGCCCGACAATGGCGAAACATGTCCGCAAAAATTATCCCGACATGCCGATCCTGTTCATGTCTGGATATGCGGAGGAGCAATTGCGTAAATCCATTGATCTCGACAAGGTCAATTTCCTTCCTAAACCTTTCTCAGTGGCGCAAATTGCCGAATCGGTCGGAGAGACTTTGGCCGAACATGCCTAATTCTATTCCAAGCTTGCAATATTATATCTAAAATACAACGTGATAAGGCTATTTAAGAAAAATTATGTTCCCCCCTTGTTCTATGAGAACAAATAAGGTACATAATCACAATCATTGATTGATAGTGGTTAAACATTTAGCAGAGGGGACAGGCAAATGGCCGGCAATTTAAAAGTCGTAGAATCGGATAATCAATTGAATTCATCAGACAGACAAAAGGCGCTCGACGCCGCATTGGCGCAGATTGATCGTGCCTTTGGTAAAGGCTCGGCTATGAAGCTCGGCCAACGAAAAGCTCTCGAAGTAGAAGCCATTTCTACTGGTAGCTTGGGATTGGATATTGCGCTTGGAATCGGGGGATTGCCAAAAGGACGTGTGATCGAAGTATATGGACCGGAAAGTTCAGGCAAAACAACGCTCGCTTTGCACGTCATCGCCGAAGCGCAAAAAAATGGTGGCACCGCTGCTTTTGTTGATGCGGAGCACGCGCTAGACCCCGTCTATGCCAAAGCATTGGGCGTTAACACGGATGATTTGATTATTTCTCAACCCGATACGGGTGAGCAAGCGTTGGAGATTACCGATACGTTGGTGCGTTCCAATGCAATTGACATATTGGTTGTCGATTCGGTTGCTGCTTTGGTCCCACGGGCTGAAATTGAAGGCGAAATGGGGGATACCCATGTTGGCCTTCAAGCCCGTTTGATGAGTCAGGCGCTGCGCAAGCTGACCGGTTCGATCAGCCGTTCCAAATGCATGGTGATTTTCATCAACCAGATCCGCATGAAAATTGGTGTGATGTACGGTAGCCCAGAAACCACCTCTGGCGGCAATGCGCTGAAATTCTATGCATCGGTTCGGCTCGATATCCGACGGACAGGCCAGATCAAGGAGCGCGACGATATCGTCGGTAACTCGACCCGCGTTAAAGTCGTAAAGAATAAGGTCGCTCCACCCTTCAAGCAGGTCGAATTTGATATCATGTACGGGCAGGGCATTTCCAAGGTCGGCGAGATCATCGATCTTGGTGTGAAAGCAGGCGTCGTCGAAAAATCCGGTGCTTGGTTCTCCTATGACTCGGTTCGTATCGGGCAGGGACGAGAGAATTCGAAGCGGTTCTTGCTTGAACATCCGGAAATGATGGAGAAGCTGGAAAATCAAATTCGCGGCAAGCAAGAAGAAGTGGCCGAGGAAATGATGACAGGGCCGATTGGCAAAGCTGATGATGGCGATGACGGGAAATAGGTAGCTCGGCCATCACAATGAGCGATAGCGCCGTTGCGATGGTCGTATCTCCCGCCTGCAGATCATAGATTTTTGATAGTTTTGCCGGATCCCTCTCCCCCGGGTGGTCCTTGGCATAGGGCCATCCTTCTGTCCCCCGACTGAAAGGATGGCCCTTTTTCTATTTGAACGATCTAAACATTTGACAAATTCCGATTTTGTGGGACTTCTTGAGGGCCAACCACTGTCTTGCTCTCATAGGAATTATATATGACCATCATCGTTCATCATCTCGAAAACAGTCGTTCGCAACGGATCATCTGGCTGCTCGAAGAACTCGGTCTAGACTATGAGATCAAGCGCTATGAACGGAATCCCAAAACCCAGAAGGCACCGGACAGTCTGAAAGCCATTCACCCGCTCGGCAAATCTCCGATGATCGAGGATGATGGAGACGTGATTATTGAGACGGCCGTTATAGCCGAATATCTGGTTGAGAAAGCTGGCGGAAAATTAGGCGCGCCTGCCGATAAAAAGGCTGCGCGGCTTTACAACCAATATCTCCATTTTGCCGAAGGTTCGATGATGCCGCCGCTCTATGGTTTGTTGGTGGTCGGTCGTCTTGGCTTGCTTGGCTTACCGGCGCGCAAACCAGTTTCCCAGATGACCACCGATCTGCTTGTATGGCTGGAAACCGAATTGGCTGACCGCGATTATTTCGCGGGAGATGAACTCACCGCTGCGGATATCATGATGAGTTTCCCGCTTGAGGCCTGCCAGTCGCGCGCTGGGTTGGATGAACGTTATCCCAACTTGTTGGCATTTCTGGAACGGATTCATTCCCGCCCGCAATATCAGACGGCGCTCAAGAAGGGTGGGCCCTATGCCTATGCCTGAATATTGCATTGATTTCAGTCGCTGGTGCAATGCAGGATTGTCAACGGCATAAGGCTCGCCTAAGTCGATTCAATGCAAACCACCAATGATATAAGACGGTCTTTTCTGGACTATTTTGCCGCTCAGGGGCACGAGATCGTGCCGTCTGCGCCGCTCATTCCCTATAATGACCCAACGTTGATGTTCATCAACGCGGGGATGGTCCCGTTTAAGAATGTCTTCACCGGAGCGGAGAAAAGTTCTTATTCCACGGCAACTTCTAGCCAGAAGTGCGTGCGTGCGGGCGGGAAGCATAATGATCTCGACAATGTCGGCTATACCGCGCGGCATCACACATTTTTTGAGATGCTGGGCAATTTCTCTTTTGGCGATTATTTCAAGGAACAGGCTATCCACAATGCGTGGAACCTGATCACAAAGACATGGGGTATCTCGTCAGACCGGTTGACCGTAACCGTCTATCATAATGATGACGAAGCTTTCGATCTGTGGAAAAAAATTGCGGGCCTGCCGGATGAACGGATCATTCGAATCGCGACCAATGATAATTTTTGGTCGATGGGTGACACCGGACCCTGTGGTCCTTGCAGCGAGATATTTTACGATCATGGTGCGCATATCGCTGGCGGTCCTCCGGGTAGTCCGGACGAAGACGGTGATCGTTTTGTCGAAATCTGGAACCTTGTGTTCATGCAATATGATCAGCGGGGCGAAGGGGATCGTATTGATCTTCCCAAGCCGTCGATCGATACCGGCATGGGGCTGGAACGTGTTGCTGCCGTCATGCAGGGCGTACATGATAATTATGACATTGATTTGTTCAAGGCGTTGATCGCGGAATCCGGATCGCTGACCGGAACCGATACAACTGGCGACAATCAAGCCAGCCACCGGGTGATTGCAGATCATCTGCGTGCCTCATCCTTCCTTGTTGCAGATGGTGTTTTGCCATCCAACGAAGGCCGCGGCTATGTGCTGCGTCGGATCATGCGGCGGGCCATGCGCCACGCCCATTTGCTTGGCGCACAAGATCCGTTGATGCACCGCATGGTTGGTTCGCTGACCGGTGAAATGGGCAATGCTTTCCCAGAATTGATCCGAGCAAAGCCGCTGATCGAAGAAACCTTATTGCGCGAAGAAACCAATTTCCGTCAGACATTGGCCAATGGCTTGAAGTTGCTGGACGCAGAAATCGCCGACATGGATGATGGTGACATTCTTCCCGGCGCAACGGCTTTCAAACTATATGACACATACGGGTTCCCGTATGATCTGACCGAAGATGCTTTGCGCGCACAATCGTTGGGTGTGGATCGCGAAGGCTTTGACAAAGCAATGGCTGAACAAAAAGCCGCTGCCCGTGCTGCCTGGAAGGGCTCCGGCGATCAGGCTTCTGATACGGTCTGGTTTGATATTGCAGAACGGGACGGTAGCACTGAATTTACTGGCTATACTTCTGAGGAAGGCGAGGGTGTTGTTGTTGGCTTGGTCAAGGATGGTGCAGAGATTAAAGCCGCGAAAAGCGGCGATATTGTTACCCTGTTGACCAATCAAACACCATTTTATGGCGAAAGTGGCGGACAGATGGGTGATGCTGGCCGGATCTCGGGCGCGGAAGGGTTCGCCGCGGAAGTGACCGATACCAGAAAGCCGTTGGGCCGGCTTCATGCCCATCAAATCGAAATCCAATCAGGATCGATATCGGTCGGGGACATGGTCCATCTGACGGTAGACGCCGATCGGCGCACTAGATTGCGCGCCAATCATAGTGCGACCCATTTGCTTCACAAGGCATTGCGGGATCATCTGGGAGATCACGTGACACAGAAGGGGAGCCTGGTTGCGCCCGATCGCCTGCGTTTCGACTTTTCGCATCCGTCGGCTCTCACTGAATCCGAGATGCAAGCCGTTGAGGCAGATGTGAATGCGCAAATCCGTGGCAACAGTTCTGTGACGACGCGCCTTATGAGTCCCGATGACGCCGTAAAGGCAGGGGCATTGGCGCTCTTCGGCGAAAAATATGGTGATGAGGTTCGCGTGCTCTCGATGGGTCGGGAAGCCGATCTAGACTATTCCGTAGAGCTATGCGGCGGAACGCATGTTCACGCGCTGGGAGATATTGGTCTGATGGCCATTGTGTCGGAATCGGCGGTTTCTAGTGGTGTCAGACGAGTAGAGGCGTTGACGGGAGAAGCCGCACGGCTATGGCTGACCGATCGGGATGCCAAGCTTAAGTCAATTGCTGCGGCGCTCAAGGCATCCCCAGAGGAGGCCGCAGATCGTGTCGCGATTTTGGTCGATGAACGGAAGAAGTTGGAGCGGGAGTTGACCGAAGCGAAAAAAGCTCTCGCCTTGGCTGGCGATGGCGGTGGTGCGAAGGCAGCGGAAACAGAAACTGTGGGTGATATCGCCTTTAGCGGTCAGGTCATTCAGGGATTGAATCCGAAAGAATTGCGCGGTCTGATCGATGACGCGAAAAAGAAGCTGTCGAGCGGCATCAGTGCCTTGGTTGCGGTCAATGATGGTCGTGCAACCGTTGCGGTGGGTGTGACCGATGACCTGACGGAGCGCTTCAGTGCGGTTGATCTCGTCCGGGCTGGTGTGGCCGCAGTGGACGGGAAGGGCGGTGGTGGTCGTCCCGACATGGCGCAGGGCGGTGGTCCTGATGGTGCCAAAGCAGATGACGCGATTGCAGCAGTTAAGGCAGTTCTTGCCGGCTGAGTCCATCTGGTACTAAGTCATCGGCGGTAGCTTGCCCGGATGAAGTGCTCATTGATTTTAGCTTGGGCTTTTTCTCTAGATCACCATCTTCCTGAATACGCTCTCGGTAGATGTCGCGTAGCTCATGAATAGAGGCGATGACCGGCCCCATGGCGACGCCATTTTCGACGAGCACGGCTTCTGACAATTGCAAAGACCCTTCAAGCGCCTCGGGTACCGCATTTGTTGCCCCTGCCTGGTATAGTTCCGTAGCATGGTCGATGTCCCGTGCTCGTGCAATAATTGGAAGGTCAGGCACCCAGGCACGGACTTTTTTTACGATCTGCACCGAAAGAACCGGTTCATCCATTGTCAGGACCAGAGCTTTGGCGTGACCCAGCCGCAACCGATCGAGCATTTCGTTCCGTGACACGTTGCCAAAAATGATTGGATAGCCATCACGACGTGCCTTTGCGACCGTATCGATGTCGGTTTCTACCGCGAGAAATTTTTGATCATGGGTTGTCAGAAGATCAGCGATTAACTTACCGACCCGGCCGAAGCCGATAATGATTGTCTGCTGGGCTTCAACCGGTTGTTCACCGTGCGCGGGGCCGCTGTTGCTCCGCATTTCCATTCGCCGAGCAATATCATGGCCAAATCGAGCAAGCAGTGGGGTGATCGTTAGGCCGATCGCTGTTACGATCTGCCAAAATGCGGCTGTTTGTGGTTGGATAAGTTGGGCCTGCATGGCCGCCGCTAGCACGATCAAAGTGGTTTCCGAGGGGCTGGCCATCAACACACCGGCTTCGGTGGCTGTCCCGACGCGAGCACCGGCAAAGCGGAGCAGGCTGCTGGTGACAACCGCTTTCACAACAACCACGCCGGCGACGGCGGTGATCAGACTAGCCCAATTCTCAAGGACAACGCGGATATCAATCTGCATACCAACGGTGATCAGAAATACGCCCAGCGCCAAACCCTTGAACGGTTGTGTGATCACTTCGACTTCGCCGTGATATTCGGTTTCTGCGATGAGCAGGCCAGCGAGCAGGGCGCCGACAATGGGCGATAATCCTGTCGCAGCGGTTGCTAGGCTAGCGAGAATAATGACCAGCAGGCTGACCGCTAGGAAGAGTTCCGGGCTCTTGGTTCGCGCTGCCTGTGCAAAAATTCGAGGTAAGATCAGTCGTCCAAGAACGAGCATGCCAATGATGACCGCACCGCCGAGCAGAAGCGTCCATCCTAGATCATCCCATCCACCATCAGCGGTGATGGCTGGAGAGATGGCGCCGAGGAGAAAAATGATCGGCACAATGGCAACATCTTCGAACAATAGCATTGCCAGGGCGGCCCGGCCGACAGGGCTTTTTGTGCCTGCCATCGGCAGAACCAACGCGGTGGAGGAAAGCGCCAAGGCGAGCCCCAAGCCCAATGCACCTGCCGGATTTTGACCAAGTAGATAAAGAACCGAACCGATGATCAGGCCCGACGCTAATAGCTCGGCTGCACCGACACCAAAGACCAAACGACGCAACGACCAGAGACGTTTGAATGACAGTTCCAACCCAATAGAAAACAGGAGCAATATGATCCCGAATTCGGCGAAAGGTGCGATGGCTTCACGGTCGTTGATCGTGACAAATTGCAGCCAGTCATATTGATTTTGCAGGGACCCGAGACCTGATGGGCCAAGCAGAATGCCGACCAGAATGAATCCGATGATCGGCGTGATCCGAAAACGGGCAAAAGCCGGAATCACGATTCCGGCGGCACCCAAGATCACAATGGCATCGATAAACGCCGGATTTCCGAATGGACTATGCATTTGGCTACTCTATACCTGAACATATTATTTGTCAGCAGGTTACATAGTGGAGTGCACGAATGGCGAATATTGATCGCGACATATTGATTGTGGGCGGCGGCCCTGCAGGATTGATGGCTGGCCTGCTGTTTGCACGCGCTGGCCTGAAGGTGACCGTGTTGGAAAAACATGCGGATTTTCTGCGCGATTTTAGAGGGGATACGATCCATCCTTCGACATTGGAGCTTTTTCACCAGATGGGGATGCTGGATGAGTTGCTTCAGCTGCCTCACAATAGAGTTGATCAGGCATTCATTCACATCGCGGGACGCCAGATGAAAGCCATGGATTTTCGGCATTTGCCCGTTGCGGCACCGTATATTGCGATGATGCCACAATGGGATTTGTTAAACTTCATTACCAGAAAAGCGAAACAATATCCTGGATTTGAGGTGCTTATGAAAACGGAAGCCGTCGATCTGGAATATGACGAGGCTGATCGTGTGCGCGCTGTCGAAACCAAAGATGGAAGGAAGCTGAGCGCCAAGCTTGTGATTGCCGCTGATGGCAGAAGATCGGTGCTGCGCGGCAAAGCGAAGTTACCACTGCAGAAAATTGGCGCGCCAATGGATATTTTCTGGTTTCGTGTCGATAAACCGGAAAATTACGGCGGTGACGTCTTCGGAACGGTGCAAGCGGGGCGGTTCATGGTTATGATTGATCGCGGAGATTATTATCAATGTGCCTTTGTCTTTAACAAAGGACAGGCCGATGAAGTCAGAGCTGCGGGGCTTGATGCATTCCGCGCCAGTTTGCGGTCTCTGGTTCCGGACCTCGCCCATAGCTTTGACCAGATATCTGACTGGGATCAGGTTAAAATGCTTGAAGTGGCGCTCGATCGATTAGATCGATGGCATCGTTCTGGCTTGCTGGCCATTGGCGATGCGGCACATGCTATGTCACCCATCGGTGGGGTCGGTATCAACATTGCTGTTCAGGATGCGGTGACGGCGGCCAATGTTTTGGCGGCTCGGATGACGAATGGAGAAAGCCCCGACCCGTTGCTTGAACAGGTCTATGCTCGCCGCATTAAACCGGTGCGCCGGATGCAGGCATTTCAGAAATTTGCTCAGGATAGGGTGATTGCACCGCTATTGCGGCGCACCAAGCCGATCGAAAAGCCATTGTTCGCGTTGACGCTGTTGGATCAGATGCCTTTGTTGCGGCGGCTGCCCGGACGAGTCATTGGGTTGGGCTTCGGGCGAGAGGATATCCAATCGCCCGAAATACCGATCAACCGATTATGACTTCTGCCAGTTTTCCATTTCTTTTTCGAGATTGGAGCGGACGGCTTCGAAAAACTGTTCGGTCGTCATCCATGACTGATCGGGTCCGATAAGGATCGCGAGATCTTTTGTCATATCGCCCTTTTCAACGGTTTCGATGCAGACACGCTCCAATGTTTCAGCAAAGCGCGTCACATCAGGCGTATCGTCAAATTTGCCACGATAGATCAAGCCGCGCGTCCAAGCGAAGATGGAAGCGATCGGATTGGTCGATGTGGCTTTGCCTTGCTGATGCTGACGATAGTGGCGGGTAACCGTACCATGAGCCGCTTCTGCTTCGACACAATCGCCGGTGGGTGTCATCAGAACGGATGTCATCAGGCCAAGGGAACCAAAGCCCTGAGCGACGGTGTCTGACTGGACATCGCCATCATAGTTTTTGCAAGCCCAGACGAATTTACCGCTCCATTTCAGAGCAGAAGCCACCATGTCATCGATCAAACGATGCTGATACTCGATTCCGGCTTTGTCGAACTGCTCTTTGAATTCCGCTTGGAAAATTTCTTCAAACAGATCTTTGAAGCGCCCGTCATAGGCCTTCATGATTGTGTTCTTTGTTGAAAGATAGACCGGCCATCCACGGTTCAGGCCATAGTTCATCGATGCACGGGCAAAGTCGCGGATCGAATCATCCAGATTGTACATCGCCATGGCAATACCAGGGGACGGGAATTGGAACACTTCTTCGTCGATTTTCGTGCCATCATCACCGTCAAAGACGAGACGCAGTTTGCCAGGGCCGGGAACCTTGAAGTCGGTTGAACGATATTGGTCACCAAAGGCATGGCGGCCGACAACAATAGGATCGGTCCAGCCGGGGACGAGCCGCGGAACATTGTCAATCACGATCGGTTCGCGGAACACCACACCGCCAAGAATATTGCGAATGGTGCCGTTTGGTGATTTCCACATCCGCTTCAGGCCAAATTCTTCGACCCGGTCTTCGTCAGGAGTGATTGTCGCGCATTTGACGCCAACGCCGTATTTTTTGATCGCATTCGCAGCGTCGACGGTGATCTTGTCATTGGTGTCGTCGCGGACTTGGACAGCCAAATCATAATAGTGGAGATCAATGTCCAGATAAGGTTCAATCAACCGTTCGCGAATCCATTGCCAGATGATCCGTGTCATTTCGTCGCCATCAATTTCGACGACCGGGTTTTTGACCTTAATTTTCGACATATTGCTTAGTCTTTCCTGAAACTGGAATAATAGGGAGGAATGATGTTGCGAGCCTCTTAGCAAAGATTGCCATTTGTTCAACCTAGAGTTGTTGGTGAGGAAAACCAAAGCCGGCTGTTGGATTGCGGATATATCGACGGGAGTGTTGTCAGAGTACTGGCTCGCGCCTAAGTAGCGTCCATGGCAATTGAGAAATATTCAAACAAAGGGCTGGGCGAAGCCAAATGGTCTTTCCCCCCAGTGCACCCCGAAGGACGCAAATTTGCAGTTATCGCAGCGGGCATCACCGCGGTTTTTGCAGTCATGGCGTGGGAAACACTGGCTTGGCCAATGGCAGGCATTACCATCTGGGTGCTTGCGTTTTTCCGCGACCCGAAGCGGGTTACGCCCCTTGACGACAAATATATTGTCGCGCCTGCCGATGGTTTGGTAAACCTGATCATGCCGGTCATCCCGCCCTTGGAATTGCAGGGCGAAGGCGGGCTTGGCGAAGAGGAAGTGACCCGCGTGTCCATATTCATGAGTGTGTTTGATGTGCATATCAATCGGACCCCAATTGAAGGTATGGTGAAAAGGCAAGCCTATATTTCAGGGAAATTTCTAAACGCTGACTTGGACAAGGCCAGCGAAGAAAATGAACGGCAGCATTTCCTAGTCGAGCGCAATGATGGACTTAAAGTGGGCTTTACCCAGATCGCGGGCTTAGTGGCTCGGCGGATCATGGCCTTCGTCAAAGAAGGCGATTATGTCGCGGCTGGTCAGAGAATCGGATTGATTCGATTTGGTAGCCGTGTGGATGTCTATTTGCCGAAAGGCACAATGCCCAACGTGGTTTTGGGGCAGCGGACCATAGCCGGTGAAACTATAATTGCCGTGACCGGTGAGATGAAAGAAATTGAAGGCGTTGGTCAATGATAGCCGGATTGGCTAATGGCTTGCTACATCGAAGCTGATGGCTGATAATAGCCCAATGAAACGACCCGAAAAAGGCATCTCCCTGAGAGCTTTTGTTCCTAACGCCGTGACGGCTTTGGCGCTTTGCGTCGGGTTGAGCAGTGTGCGTTTCGCCTATTTTGATAATTGGGTGCTTGCGGCTGCCGCGATTGTTCTGGCGGGTATATTGGATGGCTTAGATGGTCGTATCGCCCGTTTACTAAATGCGCAAAGCCGCTTTGGTGCGGAGCTCGACTCGCTTTCAGACGTGATTGCCTTTGGTGTGGCACCGGCGCTGGTTATGTTTCTTTGGTCGACCCAATATATGCCGCATTTTGGTTGGGTTTTGGCACTCACCATGGTTGTCGGCTGCGCTCTCAGGCTAGCGCGTTTTAATGCATCGATTGATGATGAGGAACAGCCTCATAAGTCAGCCGGCTTTCTTACAGGAATCCCGGCGCCCGTGGGGGCAGGCTTGGCAATGTTGCCGCTCTATTTGTGGATGATAACCGATCAGGAGATATTCCGTCACTATTTTTTAGTGGCACCGTGGATCGTTCTGATCGCTTTTCTGATGATGTCCAACACGGCGACTTTCAGTTGGTCTTCGCTGCGCCTGCGTAAGAATATCAGGCTTGAAGGAATCGCTGTGATTGCCTTGCTTGGTGTTGCTTTGATCAATGCCCCATGGATCATCCTAACGGTAATCAGCGTCGGATACCTGATATTGATCCCGTTCAGTATCAGAGGTTATGCGAAAGTTAAGCGGCAGCGCGCAGCGGAACGGACTGCAACGAGCGATGCTGGCTCATAAGCTGCGGCGCTTTGACAATCCGGTGGTGATAGGCCGTATGCTGTAAAACTGCTTTTGGCTGTCTGGCGCTCAACTCGTTTTGAATGACGCTAGAAATTTTGTCACGATATTGAAAAAACATCATTGCTATAACCGTAGCAGAGCCGAGAAAAGCGAGTGCGAAGAAGGTTGAAATAGCGATGGTGAGCATGTGATGTTCCATTTGTTCTTTTGATGAGCCCTTAATGTTCCATTTATGTTCCCATTGTCAAGTATATATCGCTCCAGACTGAAAATTTTAATTCTGACAGAGCGATAGGTGGCGGATTGCCGTCATTTTATGGTTGCATTTCCTGCGCGACCGCTCTAACGCGCCGGACATTCCACATGGAAAGCACTCATACCGGTGCTGACAGCGGCCTTTCAGGTCGTTTGAGGTTCTCAGTTTTCCAGAGGCATAACCGGATAAGGAGAAATATTATGGCGGCCCCTGTCGTCACCCTACAGCAATTGATTGAAGCCGGAGCGCATTTCGGCCACCAGACCCACCGCTGGAACCCAAAGATGAAACCATACATCTTCGGCGCCCGCAACAGTGTCCATATTCTTGACCTTTCACAGAGCGTGCCCTTGTTCGCACGGGCGCTTGATTTTATCGCCAATGCCGTTTCGGCTGGCGGCAAGGTCCTCTTCGTTGGTACCAAGCGTCAGGCGCAAGAGCCTATCGCTGAAGCTGCGCGCGCAAGCGGACAGCACTTCGTCAACCATCGCTGGCTCGGTGGCATGCTGACCAACTGGAAAACCATTTCCAACTCGATCCGTCGTATGAAGACTTTGGAAGAACAGCTTGGTGGTGACACTGCTGGCTTTACTAAAAAAGAAGTCCTGCAGATGACGCGCGAGCACATCAAGCTGGAACTTTCGCTGGGCGGTATTCGCGACATGGGCGGTATTCCGGATGTGATGTTCGTAATTGATGCCAACAAAGAAGAGCTCGCAATCAAGGAAGCCAATGTTTTGGGTATTCCGGTTGTCGCAATTCTCGATTCCAACGTTGACCCCAGCAACATCGCTTTCCCGGTTCCGGGTAATGACGATGCGGCGCGGGCGATTCGTCTCTACTGCGAATCCGTTGCTGCGGCTGCGACTAAGGGCGGTCAAGACGCTGCTGTTGCATCCGGTGTCGACCTGGGATCAGCAGTCGCACCTGCGGTGGAAGAAATTGTTTCGAGCGAAGCCAATGCAAGCGCAATGGCTTCCGGAGAAGAAGCAGCGGTTGCTGACATTGCCGAAATAGCAGCAGAAACGGCACCTGTTGAGGAAGCTCCTGCGGCTGAAGACGCAAAAGCGGAAAAAGCACCTGCTAAGGAAGCAAAAGCTGAAAAGAAAGCGGCCCCGAAAAAGGCCGCTGCCAAAAAGCCTGCCGCTAAAAAGCCAGCCGCCAAAAAGGCTGCTGCGAAGAAAGATGATAAGAAGGCCGACGAAAAAGCCTGAATTTGAGTCATCTTTTTACGGTCACATATTGACTGTAACGTAAAAATAATCGGGGCGACATTTTTGTCGCCCCAATTTCACATTCCCCATCAAGAAATTGAGGAGCAAATAATGGCTATTACAGCAGCAGCAGTGAAAGAACTGCGTGAGCGCACCGGCGCTGGCATGATGGATTGTAAGAAAGCACTGAACGAAACCAATGGCGACGTTGAAGCAGCAGTTGATTTGTTGCGGACCAAAGGTCTCGCCGCGGCGCAGAAAAAATCGAGCCGTACGGCGGCTGAAGGTCTTGTCGGTGTTTCCGTACAAGGGACCAAAGGCGTAGCGGTTGAAGTGAACAGCGAAACCGATTTCGTTGCCAAAAATGACCAATTTCAGGACTTTGTCGCCAAAGTCACGGACGTTGCACTTGGTCTCGGCAGCGACGATGTCGAAGCACTTGCTGCTTCGGCCCATCCTTCTGGCGGCACGGTACAAGAAGTGCTCACCAACAATATCGCGACCATTGGCGAGAATCAGGCTATTCGCCGGATGAAAACGGTGTCAGTTTCTAGCGGTCTGGTTGTTCCTTATATCCACAATGCCGTTACTTCGACGATGGGTAAAATTGGCGTATTGGTTGCTCTGGAAAGCACCGCAGGGGCGGATGTACTCGAACCATTGGGTAAGCAGATTGCGATGCATATCGCTGCAGCATTCCCGCTGGCGTTGAATGCCGATGACCTCGATCCGGAATTGCTTGCCCGTGAGCGTTCTATCGCCACTGAAAAGGCAGCTGAATCCGGTAAGCCTGAAAATATCGTCGAGAAAATGGTTGATGGTGCAATGGCAAAATTTGCCAAAGAAAATGCGCTGCTCAGCCAGATTTTCGTGATGGACAACAAAAGCACGATTGCCAAAGTTGTTGAGCAAGCTGGCAAAGACGCTGGCGCAGAAATCAAGCTTACGGAATATGTCCGCTTCCAGCTTGGTGAAGGCATCGAGAAGAAAGAAGACGATTTCGCAGCAGAAGTCGCTGCCGCAGTTGCGAGCTAAGAACGTAACAGGTTGAATAATTCAGGCGGTAACGCTTGGCAGCATGGCGCGGACTATCTATGGTCTGCGCCATATTTGTTTTTGGGGCCGGATTTCGATGCCGGTGGGATGGGATTTGCATGAAACGACCAGCATTCAAGCGCATTTTACTAAAATTATCTGGTGAGGCCTTGATGGGTTCGGGTGAATTCGGGATAGACCCGGAAACGGTCAACCGCATTGCGGCTGAAGTGAAATCAGCAAAAGAGGCCGGATTTGAGCTTTGCTTGGTTGTTGGCGGCGGTAATATTTTCAGAGGGCTGGCTGCGGCAGCGAAGGGCTTCGAGCGGACGAGCGCCGACTATATGGGTATGCTTGCAACCGTGATGAACGCGCTTGCCGTGCAAAATGCACTGGAGCAGATGGGTTGTGACACGCGGGTCTTATCAGCCATTCCGATGGCCAGCGTTTGCGAACCCTATATCCGTCGCAAGGCCGTGCGACACCTTGAGAAGGGACGCATCGTTATTTTTGCGGCGGGGACCGGCAATCCCTATTTTACGACCGACACCGCTGCGGCATTACGCGCCGCGGAAATGGGCTGTGAGGCGCTTTTCAAGGGTACGAGCGTCGATGGTGTCTACAATGCCGATCCGAAGAAGGATCCCGATGCCACCCGCTATGAGCAATTGAGTTTCGACCAGGTCTTAACGGATAATCTGAAAGTGATGGATGCCAGCGCGGTAGCACTTTGCCGTGAAAATAAGATTCCGATTGTGGTGTTCTCGATCCGGGAAAAGGGCAATCTAGCGACTG
The DNA here is from genome assembly GCF_039939955.1 of Parasphingorhabdus sp. Taxonomy (GTDB): domain Bacteria; phylum Pseudomonadota; class Alphaproteobacteria; order Sphingomonadales; family Sphingomonadaceae; genus Parasphingorhabdus. The sequence continues at coordinate 542,820 of NZ_JBDVHS010000005.1, forward strand.
TATTGGGTGGCGATGGCACCGCGACTATGGTCGGAACAACCGAATAGTTATTGAGGGGAAATAGCAATGGCACAATATGATAAAGCCGACCTGCAAAAAAGAATGAACAGCACGATAGAAGCGCTCAAACATGATTTGAGCGGTCTTCGCACTGGCCGAGCCAATGTTGCTCTTCTCGATACGATAACGGTCGAAGTCTATGGTTCGAATATGCCGCTAAATCAGGTCGCGACTGTGTCCGTGCCCGAGCCACGCATGTTGTCGGTTCAAGTGTGGGACAAAAGCAATATTCAGCCCGTGGAGAAATCGATCCGGTCCGCTGGTTTGGGATTGAACCCGATGGTTGATGGTCCCAACATCAGACTTCCTATCCCTGACTTGACCGAAGAACGTCGCAAAGATTTGGCGAAACTGACCGGTCAATTTGCGGAAAAGGCACGCATCGCCATTCGCAATGTTCGGCGGGACGGCATGGATGATTTGAAAGCGGATCAGAATAAAAAAGAAATCAGCGAAGATGACAAGAAGCGGCTTGAGACTGAAGTTCAAAAGCTGACTGACGACATGATAGCCGAAGCAGACAAGCTTGCTGATGCAAAAGAGCAGGAAATTCTAACCCAGTGAAGCTTTCGCGTTCCAAAATTGATTCTGGCGACCCATCGCAAAGTCCGGCAGTTGTGGCGGACCCCACATATGGTGCCCGTCATATAGCCATCATCATGGACGGCAACGGACGATGGGCAAAACGCAAGCATTTGCCGCGTGCGCTTGGCCACAAGAAGGGTGTGGAGGCGGTTCGCAATATAGTGCGTACGGCTGGTAGAATGGGCATTGAGGCGATGACGCTATATGCCTTTTCATCGGAAAACTGGAATCGGCCGGAAGATGAAATTAGCGACCTCATGGGATTGCTACGCCAATATATACAGTCGGATATCGAAGAATTTGTCGAAAATGGCGTACGGTTGAAGGTTATCGGCAACTATAAAGCGCTGGATACCGATATTGTCGAGATGATCGACGAGGCGATCGAAAAAACTGCCGGAAACACCAAGATGACCTTGGCGGTCGCGCTTAACTATGGAGCACAGGATGAGTTGCTTCGCGCGACCCACTATATAGCGGCAGCTACACAAAGCGGCGAAATCGAACTAGACAAACTAAGTATCGAACATATTTCGAATGCTCTGGATACAGCCGATATGCCGCCGCTGGATTTGCTGATCAGAACCTCCGGTGAACTGCGTTTATCCAATTTTCTTCTTTGGCAGGCTGCTTATGCAGAGCTCTATTTTACCGACACGCTCTGGCCTGACTTTGATCAGGGCGAGCTGGAAAAAGCACTGAAGTCTTTCGGCAGCCGTGAACGCCGATTCGGTGGGCGTTGATCATGGATGAACCTGCTACTCCGCCGTCCGGTAAAACCAATGAACTGCAAACACGTGTCATCGTGGGTGTGATTCTAGTCGCCGCTGCGGTGTTAGCAGAATATTTTGGCGGTGTTCTGTTGTGGTTGCTTGTCGTGCTCATGGCCCTTGGAATTATGAGCGAATGGGCCGGATTGACCGGTCGGCTAGAAAAACGAATGCTTGCGATGTACGCCTTGTCGGTGCCCTTGGCGATCATGTCTCCCTGGGCTGCAGGGGCCTCGTTTCTGGCATTGGGCTTGATCATAGGTGCGGCTATGTTTGTCGCGGTTTTTGATCGGTCGCTCAAGCTCGCTACGGGCGTATTTTATGCCGGACTTCCAGCTCTTGCGATCATCTATTTGCGGGACATCGACAATGGGATTTTGATCGTGTTCTGGACGCTTGCTTTGGTCTGGGCCACCGACATCGGTGCCTATTTCTCCGGACGCGCCATTGGCGGGCCGAAATTAGCGCCGCAATTCAGCCCCAATAAAACTTGGGCCGGTTTGATAGGCGGCGTCGCGCTGACGGCGGCGGCGAGCTATGGCTTGCATGTCTATTGGGGGCTTCCCTTCTATCTGGTGCTACTCAGCATTCCTTTAGCGATTTTGGCGCAAATGGGTGATTTGTTCGAAAGCTGGCTGAAGCGAAGGGCAGGGGTGAAGGATAGTGGTACGGTTTTTCCTGGCCATGGCGGTGTGATGGATCGGCTTGATGGCTTGATTCCAGTGGCGCCGGTTGTTGCGCTTATCATGCTTGCTGAAAACCTGTCTGCTTTATCATGACCAAATCGGTCTCTATTTTTGGCGCGACTGGATCGGTGGGACAGTCGACCTTGGACCTTATCCGGCAGCATCCGGAAGACTATAATGTCATTGCGTTGACGGCTAACGGAAATGCCGACGAGCTTGCCGCTCTAGCCAAGGAATTTTCTGCGCAGGTCGCGGTTGTCGCAGATGAGGCAGCTTATGATTGTCTGAAGCAACGGTTGGCCGGTACTTCGATAGAGGCTAGCAGCGGGCCGGATGCCCTGATTGCTGCAGCGGGCTTGGGTGCCGATTGGACCATGGCCGCGATTGTTGGTTGTGCTGGTTTACCGCCCACGCTCGAAGCCTTGCGGAGCGGTAAGACGGTTGCCCTGGCGAATAAGGAAGCCTTGGTTTCTGCAGGTGCGTTGATGATGGCCGAAGCCGAAAAGGCTGGTGCAACGCTATTGCCCGTCGATTCGGAACATAATGCAATATTCCAAGCCTTGCAGGGCGGACAGATTCAGCAAGTCCGCAAGATCACTTTGACCGCTAGCGGTGGCCCGTTTCGGACGTGGACGCGTGAACAGATGGCGAGCGTTACGCCGGAACAGGCTGTCGCACATCCCAACTGGGATATGGGCGCTAAGATTTCGATTGATAGCGCGACCATGATGAATAAAGGGCTGGAATTGATCGAGGCTCATTATCTTTTTCCAGTCGGCCTCGAGAATATTGAAATATTGGTGCATCCGCAGTCGGTGATTCACTCAATGGTCGAATATCAAGACCGTTCAACGTTGGCGCAACTGGGGTCCCCGGATATGCGGATACCGATTGCCAATGCACTGGCATGGCCGGAACGCATGACGACCAATTGCGAGCCTCTCAATTTGGTAGAGATTAGCCGATTGGATTTCGAGCAGCCCGATGAAAGTCGTTTTCCAGCGACGAAGATCGCTAGAGCCGCGATTACGGCGGGCGGCGCCACGCCTGCAATGCTTAACGCAGCCAATGAAGTTGCGGTTGCGGCTTTTCTTAATGGAGCGGTTCAGTTTCTGGACATCACAGAGATTGTAACGCGGCTGTTAGATAGTTATAGCCCCCCGGAACCGAACGCTTTGGCAGATATTTTTGCGATAGACAAAGAAACGCGTGTTCGGACCGAACAATTGGTCGAGGGATTGCAGGTTTGACAGAAAATCCGGGTATTTTACTAACGCTTTTGGCGTTCCTTATTGTCATCGGCGTGCTCGTATTTGTGCATGAGATGGGCCATTATCTTGTCGGTCGCTGGTGTGGCGTGAAAGCCGACACATTCTCCATTGGCTTTGGCAAAGAAATTGCCGGATGGACGGATAAGCGCGGGACTCGTTGGAAAATAGGTATGTTACCTCTGGGTGGCTATGTTCAATTTGCAGGTGATATGGATCCGGCAGGTGCCAAGAGCAAAGAGTGGCTTAACCTCAGCGCCGACGAACGCAATCAAACATTCCAATCGAAATCACTTTGGCAGCGTGCTGCCATTGTTTTCGCCGGGCCGGCGATCAATTTCCTCTTCGCTATTTTGATTATTATGGGTTTTGTTATCGCCTATGGAACGAGCGCAACCTTGCCGGTTGCGCATGAAATATCTGAAAATTCAACGGCAGCCAGCATTGGCATGAAACCTGGAGATCGGATTGTGTCTGTCGATGGCGAGGAAATTGAATTATTTCAGGATTTGCAGCAGAAAATTGTTCTGATTCCTGACCAGAATGTAGAAATTGTCTATGAGCGTGACGGCCAACGTATAGCCAAGCAGGGTACGATTGGCGTCAATATAATGCGGGATAGATTCGGGAATGAATACCGACTGGGTTTGTTGGGAATGTCATCCAGCAAAGTAGAATGGCGGGAAGTTAGCCCGATAGAGTCTCCGATTGTGGCGGTAGAGAAAACCGTCGGCATTGTCGATCAAATCACCACTACGCTTGGGCAGGTTATTACCGGTAAACGTTCGATAAAGGAGCTTGGCGGGCCGCTTAAAATTGCGCAGGTTTCCGGTGAGCAGTTTAAGCTGGGGCTCGAAAGCTTCATTCTCTTCGTTGCGCTGATCTCAATTAACTTAGGGTTCATCAACTTGCTGCCAATCCCGATGCTCGATGGAGGGCATTTGATGTTCTATGCAATTGAAGCGGTTCGGAGAAAGCCGGCTAGTCCAAAAATTCAAGAATGGGCTTTTCGGTCGGGATTTGCGTTGGTGGTAGTTTTTATGTTGGTGGTGACATTTAACGATTTAACGTCATTTGGTCTGTTCCGGTCCGTCTCTGGCTGATTGGCCATTGATTGAAACGCTGCATTGGGGCAGGGGGTTCGCGAAGTTGGTGCATTGGTGTCGATTTTAGTCTGTTTACTGGTTTTTTTGGTGTGAAAGCGAGTTTGTCTGTGAATCATAAAAAGCGGCTTCTGCCCATATTGATGTGTGGTACCATTTTGGGTGGCATTGCTGTTCCTCTGCAGGCGCAAGAACAGGAAGCAGCGCAAGCTGTGCCAGCGGCTCCGGCTGATGGCACTATCCGGTCCATTGTGGTCAACGGTGCGCAGCGATTGGAACCGACGACGGTCTTGTCCTATATGCAATTGCGCAACGGGCAGGCCTACACCGAGGAAGCCGCCGACCAGGCCTTGAAGGACTTGTTTGAAACTGAATTGTTCAAGGATGTCAGCATCCGGAACAATCAGGGTGCTGTGGTTATCGATGTTGTCGAAAATCCGGTGATCAATCGCATTTTGCTGGAAGGCAATAAGCGGATCAAAGAAGACAAGATCTATCCCGAGATTCGATTGGCTCCGCGGCAGATATTTACGCGCTCGAAAGTTCGGGCCGACGTCGCTCGAATTGTCGAGCTATATAAGCGCAAGGGTCGCTTTGCGGCGAGCGTTGAGCCCAAGATGGTCCAATTAGATCAGAATCGCGTCGACATCGTCTTCGAGATTAATGAGGGACCCAAATCTAAAGTTCAGCAGATCAATATCATTGGCAATGAGGAATTTTCTGACGGCAAGCTGCGCGGTGAAATGGTCACCAAACAATCGCGCTTTTATCGTTTCTTCAGTTCTAGCGACACCTATGATCCTGATCGCCTCGCTTTTGACCAGCAGAAGCTTCGCCAGTTCTATTTGACCGAAGGTTATGCGGATTTTCGTGTGATCTCTGCTGTGGCGGAACTCACGCCGGACAAACGTGATTTTATCATCACTTATGTGGTTGAAGAAGGCGAGCGATATCAGTTTGGCGATGTGACCGTCGAAAGTGATATTCGTGATTTTACCGCCGAGTTTTTAACTCCGCAGCTGCCGATGAAGTCCGGAGACTTCTATGACGCGAAGCAAGTTGAGGACACGGTCGAACGTCTCTCGGAAACCGCTGGGCTGTTTGGATATGCCTTCGCCGACGTCCGCCCGCAATTTACGCGGAACAAAGAAACGTTGACCATGGATATCTTGTTCCAGGTTGCCGAAAGCGACCGGGTCTATGTCGAACGGATTGATATTAACGGCAACACTTTGACTCAGGACAAGATCGTCCGTCGGGAATTTCGTCTGAACGAAGGCGACGCTTTTAACAGTTTTCAGGTCAAGCGCTCTGCCAACCGTATTAAGTCATTGGGCTTTTTCCAGGAAGAGCTGGAAATTGAACAGAAGCAGGGTAGCGCTCCTGATCGCATCATATTGGAAGCGAATGTAGAAGAGAAAGCAACCGGTGAGCTTCAGCTTTCAGCAGGTTTTTCTAGTGTTGAGAATTTCATTCTTCAGGCTTCTGTGCGGCAGCGTAACTTCCGCGGCAAGGGACAGGAACTGCGAACAAGCATAAGCTACTCGAGCTTCTCGCAATCCATCGAACTGGGCTTTACTGAGCCCTATCTTTTCGATCGGAACATTGCGGTTGGCGCTGATATTTTTCGTCGCGATCAAAATAGCTTTAACTTCGTCAACAATGATCGGGAAACCACCTTTGAGCAATTGACAACCGGTTTTCAAATCCGGGCAGGTGTTCCGATAACAGAGTATATGTCGGCTTCGTTCCGCTACGGGCTTAGTCAAGATGACGTGACCCTAGAGCCAAGCTTGTTCTTCTCTGATAGCAATGGTGACGGAATCCGAGGCAATAGCCCGGAAGATGCGTGTGACCCGCTTCAAGCCGGGCGCTTTTTGTGCGATGCTATAGGTAGTCGGACGACTTCTTCGCTCGGTGCGTCGTTGATCTATGATGACCGGGATAGTCGTATCCGACCAACCCGGGGCCAGACGGTGGTCGGCAGCGTCGATTTTGCTGGTCTTGGCGGTAGCGTCAAATATCTGCGGGGCCGCTTGAATGCGTCCAAGCACTGGCGTGTGCTGGGTGACTTTATCTTTACGGTTAAGGGTGAAGGTGGATATATCCATCCACTTTCAGATCGTTCCGTAACTCCAGGGGATGGTATCGATGATGTTCGTCTGACAGACCGTTTTTTCCTCGGTGAACCGCAGATGCGGGGATTCGATATCCGCGGTGTTGGACCACGGATCGTTAGAAATCTGACGACGCCGGCTCTTGATGAAAACGGTACACCGTTTAATCAGATCATCGTCCAAGAAAACGGCCGGCAAACCGATGATGCCATCGGTGGCCGAGCTTATTACCTGGCAAGAGCTGAACTAGAAATACCCCTCGGGTCGGGGGCTCGTGAACTGGGCTTGAGGCCTTCGATCTTTATTGATGCGGGTGCCGTATTCAAAGTCACAACCCCAATTTTGCAGAACCCCCAATTTATTGGAAATCTTCAAGAGCGGGCCGATGACGGAAGTGGGATTACGACATTGAGGCTTAATGCTGACGGCACGCCGGACCTTGATGAAAACGGCAATGAAGTGTTCGTCCCCGTGTTCGTTAACAACGCTCTGGGCTATTTGAGAACAGATGAAAATGGCGAAGTCATTATTACGCCACAAGCGACTGATGCTAATGGAAACCCATATCCAATCGCGACTAGTTTCATAGAGCGCTTCTTTGGCGATAGCATCAGCCCTCGCGTTTCGGTTGGCATCGGGGTCAACTGGAACTCACCATTTGGTCCATTCAGGATCGACATAGCCAAGGCGCTGTTGAAAGAGCCAGGCGATGACACCAAACTTTTCACCTTTAATGTAGGAACACAATTCTGATGACACGTTTTTTCAAAACCGCACTTACCGTTCTCGCGGTGACTGCTGCTCCACTAGCTGTTGGCTCGGTGGCTAACGCACAAGTTTCCGGTATCGCTACTGCAAATCCGACTGTTGCCATTGCTAGAACAAAAGCCTTCTCGGCCGCTTATTCGCAGATTGGAACTCAGTATAAATCCTATTTCGATCAAATTGATGTGCGCAACAAAACGCTGAACGGGTTGCGTGCGCAGTTGGATACGGACAACAACAAGCAACTGACGCAAGAAGAGCTTGATGCTGCTGTAAGAGCGAACAACCCTGTGCTGCAGAGCATCCAGACGGAAGAAACAGAAATCCAGAAACTGCAAACCCCTGCAATCAAGGCTCAAATGTTTGCCGTTGAGAGCATTTTTAATGAATATGCCAACGCCCAGCAGCAAGTGGTCGCCGACAAAAAAATCGGCGTTATCCTGAACCCTGATGCGTTTCTTTATGCTCCTCCGCAGGCAGATGTGACGGAAGCTATTACCGCGGCTTTAGATACCCGAGTTCCATCGGTTAACACCACGCCTCCGGCGGATTGGCAGCCTCAGCGCAATACGGTAACGCTTCATCAACGGTTACAGCAATTGATTATGGCCAGTGCCCGCAGTCAGGCAGCTCAGCAGCAACAGCCACCGGCAGCACAACCTGCTAGTCGCTAGTTGATCGTTGATGACTGACACATTGGACTATGATGTAACCAAGGTGATGGCGGTGCTACCGCACCGCTATCCCATGCTTTTGGTTGATCGAGTGGAAGAGCTCGTAAAAGACGAATCCATCCGCGCTATTAAAGCCGTGACCATCAATGAGGGATTCTTCCAAGGGCATTTTCCTGGCCGACCGATCATGCCGGGTGTGCTGATCGTCGAAGCACTGGCGCAAGCGGCTGGTGTTCTCGCTATGGAGAGTTTTGAATTGGTTGGGTCAGGCAAACTGGTCTATTTCATGGCAATAGACGGTGCGAAGTTCCGTCAGCCCGTGGAGCCCGGCTGTTTGCTGTCCTTGAATGTGAAATTCGAGCAAAAACGTGCGCGTGTTTGCAAATTTTCCGGGCAAGCGATGATTGGAGACAAGTTGGCCGCTGAGGCGAGTTTTACCGCGATGATCGCTGATCCTCCTTCAGCATAAGCTTTTTCAAAAGAATCTTGCCCTTTTCCCGTTCCGCGGTTAATGCGCCGCTTCCGCTAATTTTATTCGCTTTGGGTCTGGTCGGTAACCAGCCTGTTTAGGAGCCGAAAATGAAATCCGATACGCATCCCGATTATCACATGATCAAGGTCCAGATGACCGATGGCACGACGTTTGAAACCCGCTCTACTTGGGGCAAAGAGGGTGAAACGCTGCAACTTGACATTGATCCAACATCTCACCCAGCTTGGACCGGCGGTAACCAGCGCCTTATGGACCAAGGTGGCCAGGTGGCTCGCTTTAACAAGCGTTTTGGTGGTTTGTCTCTCAAAAAGAGCTGATCTCTGTTGAGGCTATTGGATAGCCTCAATGTTCACCACAAAACGATCTGGCCGAGCCAGGAAGATAGCAGGGATAGTTTTTCCTGATAAATTTCTGTGGCTCGTTCGGATGTGGTGCGAACAAATTGAATTTTTGAGCCTGCACTTAGTTGCCCGATCAAATGTCGGTCGGCGCGAATGACTTGTGCAATTCTAGGATAGCCACCCGTTGTTTGTGCATCGGGACCGAGCAGAAACGGCTGACCATCCGGCGGTATTTGAATGGTTCCCGGAAAAACCGCTGCGCTTTGCATATTGGCGGTTTCGTCTGCAGGCAGGGGGTCCCCTTCCAATGCTATACCCATTCGGTTTGCACGTACTCCTGCGGTATAAGACCTTTGGCACAGACAATCTAAAGCCGATTCATGACCTTTGGTTGCTTCCGGTCCCGCGGTGATCCGAAGCACGTGGCTATTGCTATAGTGCGGTCTGAGATGCGGGGGCGTAGTGCGATCTCCAACTAAAAAAGTTCCATTATTTGAAAAGGTAGTGACATCTTCTGTCTGGAGTGCGCGGCCATGATATCCGCCCAAGCCGGCGGCGAGATAGGTTGACCGACCGCCCAGCAATTGGTCCGTATTGATATCCGCCGACATGGCTAGATAGGTCCGGCATCCGGGGCGGCTTGGGCCGATATGGAGCTGGTCCCCGGCCTCAACGTTTAAGGTTTGATGCTGAGGGCGATCTTTTCCATTGATGCGGACATATTCTGCACCACCCACCACGCCAATGGAGCATGGCTCGTCCATTCCGAAAATTGCGTCGGTGAGCGTGATTTCCAAGGCGATTTCACCAAAGGATTTTCCGACCAAGAAATTTGCCAATGCCAAAGAAAGGCAGTCAGCTGAACCAGCGGCGGGCATTCCAATATGCCGATGCCCGGTAAAGGGCGCGCCCTGCAAAGTGGTTTGCATCCCGGCTTTCAAAACCGTGAGGCTCATCTTTTCGCCTCCGTTGGCCAATTGTCGAACGCGGCCTTCGAAATGGACTCAAAGCGCACAGATTGTCCGGTGGAAAGTAGAGTGGACTCTTTTCTAGACGGGTCAAATAAGCGGAGCGGTGTACGGCCGATGATTGGCCAACCACCGGGACTATCAAAGGAATAGATACAGCTTTGTGTGCCGATGATACCGATAGAACCAGCGGGGATCAATTGTCTGGGGCTATTCAACCGACCAATGGCGGGACATTCTGCATTGTTTTCAAGATAGGCAAAACCCGGCATGAACCCGAGCATGGCTACCCGAGGCCTTTGTGATGCGTGCCATGATGGTAACGCTTCCGCTTCGATCCCCAGTTTTTCGGCGACATAGTCACGATCCGGCGCATGTTCAGCTTCATAACAGATCGGAATAGTTACTACGGAATATGTGTTTTCGGTCGCGCTGGCATCGATATTCAGTTGATCAGAAGCTAGGTTTGCGGCGTCGCGGGGTGATATAAGGGCAGGGTCGAACTGGACGGCTATGCTGTCTAGCCCCGGCACAATTTCCGTCCAACGATTGTCAGCGGAAAAGGCGGTTTGCGCCGCTAGGATTGTTTCCCAATTGGGCAGTTTGATATCGATCCAGTCGTCGCAGATATGGATCATGGGATCATATTTCGCCACTATCCGACTGGTCCAATCATGATTTTTGCCTTTTCCAGCGCCAGTCGCATCTGTTTCGCGCTTTCCAGAGCACCATCGCTATCGGAATGCAGGCACAGGCTTTGTGCTTTCACAGTTAGTTTTGACCCATCATGTGCTGCAAACGCGGTTCCCTTTGCTAGCGCGAGGCCCTGGCTTACTCTTTCGCCTTCGTCGGCAATGATTGCGCCTTCTTCGCTGCGGGGAACCAGTCTGCCGTTGTTGCTATATCGCCGATCAATGAAGGCTTCTGCAACATAGCCAATGCCGATCTGAGTGGCTTTCTGTTGGACCAGCGATCCAGGCATACCAACAAGCGCGAGCCCGGTCTCGGTCGCCATGTCGATTAGAAGGGCCGAAAGTTCGGGGTCATCTTGCGCGTCATTATATAGGGCGCCATGCGGCTTAATATGGGTCAGCGCTATACCACCTTCTGATGCCAAGGCCGCGATGCAGGCCAATTGCTTGTTCAAGCTGATTCGTAGATCTGTAAGCGAGATTTCCATCGATTGTCGGCCAAAACCGGCTCGATCCGGATAGGAGGGATGTGCTCCTGGTGCGATGGCTTTGGACTTTGCCGTCGCCAGCATTGTCCGCATCGTTGTTGGTGATCCGGCATGGCCGCCGCAGGCGATGTTGCAGCTGGAGACAATATCCATGATCTCGATATCGCGCGCGATGCCAGCGGGACTATCATCCTCGCCGAGATCTGCGTTGAGATCGATCATGGAAATCATGGCCAGAAACCTACGGCGCGTGCGATCAATCGGAAGCCCAAGCCGATGGTAATAACCAAAATGGCCGCGCCTAGGATATTTGCCTTCAGGCCATTTGCATATTGTCCGAGCAGTTTTTTGTCATTGGCGAGCTTGAGCAGAAAAATCGCAACGATAGGGAGCAGCAGTCCGTTGGCAATCTGCGCAACGAATATGAGTTCAACGGGACGATATCCGAGCAGAGACGCGAGCGCGCCTGAGACAATTACAATCAGGGCACCGATCTGAAAAGGCCTGCGAGAGTTGGATGATTTGAAAATCTCTTGCATGATATAGCCGGTAGCCAATGGTGCGGTGATGGCGGAGGTCAATCCGGCTGCAAATAATCCAGCGCCAAGAGTGAAGGTCGCCATGCTGCCGAACAGAGGGGTGAGTTGTTCAGCCATATCTACCGCGTTTGATATTGTCTTGCCGCTGCCAAAAAGGCTTGCTGCTGCCGTTGCCAATATCGTAATCGAGATTAGCCCGCCGATGCCAATGGAAATTGTGTTGTCTAACTGTGCTTCCGGCATCTGTTCTGCGTTCCAACGTTGGCGCACGCTGGCGGCGTGAAGAAACAGATTATAGGGTACGATGGTGGTGCCAATGAGCGCGATAGCGGTCATCAGGCCACCATCGGGGATGGACGGCACAAACCCTTGCAATATGGCCCCTAGATCTGGCCCGATGAGCAAAAAGGTCAATAGAAAGGCTGCACTCATCAACATCACCAGCGCAATCAAGATATTCTCGATCCATTTTGGTTTCGAGAATATCAGCATGGCCGCAGCGAACAGGGCAATGGTGATGATGATTGGCGCTATACCGAAGGTCAGCGGTCCACCGTTAATGGCTTCCAGTCCCAGCGCGGCACCGGACATGTTTCCGGCCTCATAAGCGGCATTGCCCATTACAAGGGCGCAAATCAAAAGCAACGCAGCGCAGGCGCGTATGATCGGTGATGCGATGGATTTTAGCATCGCTTCTGCCAAGCCGAGTTGCGTTACCAAGGCGATGCGGACGGCAAAGGATTGAAGGATGATTGTCGTGACGGTAGCAAATATTAACGCCCAAAGCAGCGCGAAGCCAAAATTTACACCCGCCAACGTGCAGGCCGTGACGGTTCCGGGGCCGATGAATGCGGCCGAAACCATCATGCCGGGGCCAGGGCGGTAGCGGCTCAGTTTCATTGTTCTAGGTGCAATATATTTAACCGTTCCAAGGCCAGGGTTTCTCACGGTACCATTTGGTAATCACATACTTTGTGCCACTGCGGACTTTCATTCCGTGGTGCAGTGTCCAGTCGTTAACGCTACCATCGATGTTCCGGTTATTCCAGCACAGCATGGCTCTGGTCTCTGGAGTGAAGCTCTTTTTGAATTGGGTGAAGCGGGTTGCACCACCGGCTACGGGCTGATTGAGATAAATCATAAATGTCCAAGTGCGCTGTCCAGAAACCGCGCAATATTTCTGAAAATCTTGACCGTGAGGATCGAAAAAATCGGTGTGCGCTTTAAATTCCTGCCCGACTGCATAGCGTTGCCCTTGAAGGGGCTCTCCGAATTTCTTGTCAATGCCGGAAAAACTGCAAATCTTTGTGTCAATTGCCTGCACGAATTTATCGCGATGATCGAGGTCGCAGGTTTCGCTGGTGCGGAAATAGTCATCACCATTGGGGTCAGCAATGGTGGAAGGGCGTCTATGTTCGTCGATAAGCGCGATTAGTCTATGGCATTCATCCGCGCTGAGGAAGTTTTTGATAACGCACAATTCAATTTCCTTGCGTGGAAAGCGCTGCACATGACTCGATTTCGTGAGATAGTCAGCCGAGGTGTTGTTGGCCTCTGTCATATGAACGTCCAAAATTGTTCTTAGGCTATCGCCAGTTACGATAAATGAATCCCCGTTTATCGCAACCGCTGTTTGCGGGTTGGAGCAATCCGAATATAAGCGAGGCCGATGGCAATGAATCCTGTGAAATCCTGCGATAGCAATGGCTTCACTCTGGTCGAGATGATGGTGGCGCTATTCATTTTCGCGATGCTGTCCGTAGCGGGCGTGATCATGTTGCGTTCGGCCGTTGATAGTGATGAAGTGACGGCTGGAAATCTGAGTGAAATGGCAGCGATGCAGCGCTTCATTTCTTTGATGGAATCGGATTTGAGTCAGGCCTTGCCTCGAACTTATCGTAATGACAAGGGAGACCGCATGCCGGCTTTCGCGAGTGAGACCAGCGGGCTGGAAGCCGCTTTCCTGAAATTCACACGAGGTGGTCAAAGCAACGTCAACGGCGAGGCCCGGTCCAATCTGGAACGGGTAGAATATCGACTGACTGCTGGTAACCTGGAGCGGTGGCGATATCGGATGACCGATGGCGGTGCGATCGATCCGCCTGCGCTACTGATGTCGGAAGTGGGATCGGTGCAGCTGCGTTTTCGGGATAAACGGGGACAATGGTCCGGTGACTGGCAGGGGGAGCGATTGGTGGACCTTCCACGTGCGATCGAAATCCAATTTGACAAGCAAGGGCGTCGTTATCGCCATCAGTTTCTAGTCGGTGCGGGTTATTTATGAGTGTATCGCAAGAGATTGGGAACCAAAAGGAGCGAGGCGCAGCGCTGTTGACAGTTCTGTTGCTGGTCGCGGTGATCGCGATATTGGCAGCGCACGGCATTGATCGGTTGGCGGGTGCTACGAAACTGGCGTCTAACGCAAGAGAGCTATCCCAGGCCAAGGCCTATCTGATCGCTGCTGAATCGATCGGGATGCGGTCTGCTGAACAGATTACATCGATCTCTCCCGGACGAACAATCAACGTGGGTGGCTGGAACGGCAAGGAACGGAAATTCCCTGTGCCCGGCGGGATTGTCACAGCATCGCTTGCTGATGGCGGCAATTGTTTCAATATCAATAGTCTTGTGATGCAGCGACAAGAGCTGCTGTACGCTAGGCCCGAAGGTTTGGCGCAATTTTCGCGGTTGATGATCATGTTGGGTGTCATGGACGGAGATGCTGCGGATATTGCGGAATCGGTCGCGGACTGGATTGATAGCGATATGGTCGCAGCGCCCCGCGGAGCGGAGGACCAATATTATCTGCAGCAGGAAAACCCTTATCGCACGGCCAATGCCCTGATCGTAGACGTGAGCGAATTGCGCGCGATCAAAGGGGTGTCCGATGATATTTACGTACGTCTTGCGCCCTGGGTTTGTGCCTTGCCAACCACCGATCTCTCTCCGATCAACATCAACATGTTGCGGCCGGAGCAGGCGATATTGCTGGCGATGTTGGGGGATGTACCTTCTGATCTGACGCCGGCGCGACAGTTTCTGGGCAGGCGTTCTGAGCTTGGTTATGCCAGTTTGAACGATTTTTGGGCGCAATCTTATCCTGCCAGCCTGGGAGCAGGGACCGACGTCCAAAGCCAGATCAAATTGACGACACGGTGGTTCCGCGCGGACCTCGCGGTCGAGATGCAAAGTGCCTTGGTGGAGGAGCGGGCGTTGATTGATGCAGCCCGCCGACCGGCTCGCCTTGTCCATCGTCAGCGGGGAGATGCTTTTTAATTTGGAAACAGCCTGCTAAATGCTTGACGATTGCTACCCGCTGTCCCTATGGACCGCGGCGCAATGCGGCTATATAGTGCGCGGCTTGTGGCGATCGTAGCTCAGTTGGTTAGAGCGCCGGTTTGTGGTACCGGAGGTCGGGGGTTCGAGACCCCTCGATCGCCCCATTTTTCTCCTAGAAGCGCAAGAAACATATGGTCACCACCACATGGTCATATTGGAAAGACTCTCTTTATTTGTAATTAAATTACATCTATGAGATGTTTTATTACTCCAGTTTGCTAGGGATGACAGCGATGAGCGTGATGTGGGACTTGCCGGATTTTGATGACCATGAAGCGGTCCACTTTTTTCATGATGCGGCTACGGGCCTGAGCGCGATTGTCGCTTTGCATAGCACGCATCTTGGCCCTGGCGCCGGCGGAACCCGTTTCTGGCATTATGAAAATCGCGAAACAGCAGTGACTGATGCGCTGCGTCTGTCGCGCGGTATGAGTTTCAAAAATGCCATGGCCGGACTGCCACTAGGTGGTGGCAAGGCGGTCATTCTTGCCGACCGTAACCGGACAAAAACGCCTGAAATGCTCGCTGCTTTCGGCCGGATGATCGATTCGCTGGACGGACAATATGTGACGGCTGAAGACGTCGGGATGACCGCTGCCGATATGGTCGCATTGACCGAAGAAACCCAATATGTCTCTGGTCTGCCGGTCAGCAACAGCGACGAAGCAGGTGGCGATCCCGGTCCCTTTACCGCAATGGGCGTGTATTTAGGCGTGAAGGCAGCTGTTGCTTACAAGCTTGGCCGCGACACAATGGAAGGTGTTCACGTCGCTATTCAGGGCGTCGGCAGCGTTGGCGGAGGTCTTGCGCGCTTGTTGGCCAAGGATGGTGCAAAGCTGAGTATCGCCGACATCAACAAGGACCATGCAGCGGCTTTGGCACAGGAAATTGGCGCGACGGTCGTAGGACTTGATGAAATCATGCGGATCGAAGCAGATGTGTTTAGTCCCAATGCTTTGGGTGCGATACTGGACAAGGTTTCTATCGCTCATCTCAACGCGTCCATTGTCGCCGGCGGTGCCAACAACCAATTGGCAACCCCGGAAGATGGACAGAGAATCTTTGATCGCAACATCCTGTTTGCACCAGATTATGTCATCAATAGCGGCGGGATCATCAGCGTCGGCTTGGAATATCTTGGCGACGGCGATGTTAACGAAGTGAACCGCCGGGTAGCGATGATTCCGGAACGTTTGACTGAGGTCTGGGAGCAAAGTGCATCACAAAAACTGCCATCCTCGGATGTGGCGGACAATATGGCGATGGCGTTGATCGGTCGAGGTTAGACTCAGGCCGAACTTTACGCAGATCAATTGTTTTATTTTCTGTAACCTTAGCCTGAAAGTATCAGGTTTTTGCCGTTTTTTGGCCGCCATGCCAGCGCCTAGTGTAACCTTTGGATTTCCCGCCCGGGTGCGCGGGGTTTCAAAGGTCGTGTGAGCATCCTCCTTTGTTCAAATGTCAAAGAGCCGGTCCCGCGCATGGCGAAGGACAGGCCGGAAGGTAGAGGATCGGGTCGGCTGTAGGAAAGCCGTTTCGACCGGATGACGGAAGAGAGGCCGCAGTGGCGCTCCCGTCCGTTCAATTCGCCAATATTATGGCGCGATCGCAGCCTTGATCTTTGACCAGCTGACCAGTTTGAAATTCTGCGTGCCGCCTTCATTGGCGCCATCCTGCATCACCATCAGCCCCTCGGGATAGGCCGGACCAAAATCGCCTAAGCTGACTTCGATCCCGTCTGTTTCCGATGTGCCGTCGATGGCACCGTCGACGAGGCGAAAGCGGTTCACATAGGCGCCTGTGGTCAGGTCATAGAGCACATAGGCATTGTCGCCCTGGCTGGAGGCTACCAGATAGCCGCCCGTATCGCCGGTGGGCGCGAGCGCCAGACCTTCGACATCGGCAACCAGTTCCCTGCCATTGACATTGGCAAAGCGCTGCGGCGCGAAATTGTCCGCATTCAGATCGAATAGCCAGATACCACTATTTTCCTCGCCAACATAAAGCCGCCCGGTGCGGTCATCGACAACGCAGCCCTCGGGCTGGGTTGCCAGCTTGTGTTCGCGCGTGATGGTTGCGCCCGGCGTGCCGCCGTCAAAGGACAGGGTGATTTCGCGAACAAAACCGCTTTTCTCGATCATATAGGCAAAGATCTCGCCGCCGCTGTCCTGACCGAAGCAGAAACCATAAGCTTCGCCGGGACCGGCCGGATATTTGCCCAGCGGTGTCAGTTCTGCGGATTCGGGATCAAGCCTGTACAGGCCGATATGCGCGTTGGCGCGGTCGTTGCGGACGCTGGCTCCGACCAGCACGGTTCTTTCGGCGTCGGACATCACTTCGCGCAGATCGACATTATTAAGTTCGCCTTCCGGCAGGAAGGATTTCTTGCTGCCATCTAGGCCGTAGACATAGAGGCCGGCGCGCTTATCTGTGCCGATGATCAGGCTGTTCGCGGGATCCGCGGCATTGCGCCAGATCGCCGGATCATCGGCTGCATCGCGATTGACGGTGCCGACCGGAACGGTTTCTGCATCCGCCGTCAGTTTGAGGGTCGGAGCAGAAGTGACCGTGGCGGACGGGGTCGCGCAAGCGGATAGAGCGAGGCTACCGAGCAGGAGAGGGGAGACTATATTTTTCATCACATTTTTATCTTTGCGCCAAATTTGAACGTGGAACCATATTCTTCATATTGCAGCAGCCGTTTGCGCGTATCGAAATTCTGATAGGCAAAATATTTGGCGTTGTTGATGTTGATCCATTCCGCGAACAGCTTGATATTTTTGTTGATCTTGAATTTGACGCTGGCGTCGAGCTGGAAATGATTGTCGACATAGCGGTCTTCGCTGGCTTCCGCGCCGAGTTCGTCAAGATAGCGATCCCGATAAGTGCCGGCGAGACGGAAATCGAACGGACCTTTCTCGTAACCCAGCACCGCGTTGAACGTGTGCCTGGAGCTGCTCGGCAGCGCGATGCTGCGCAAATCGCCGATGTCCCCATCGGTTGGCACCGTGCCGGTCGCATCGGTGAAGGTATAGTTGAAGTTGACAAGGAAACCGTCAAGTGGGTCCGGCAGGAAATTGAGCGCTTGCGCAAAACCCAATTCAATGCCGAAGACTTCGGCGCTGGACCCGTTGATCGGGATGGTCGCCTCGTCAAAGTCTATGCCGAAGCGCGTGCCGTTTTCTTCCAGCGAGCTGACGATGAAATTCTTGATATCCTTGTAAAAAAGATTCGCGGTGAGCGCGCCGTTTGAACTGAAATAAAATTCGGCGGCAGCATCGAAATTCCAAGCCTCGTAGGGCAGCAGGTCCGGGTTGCCAAATTCGCCTTCGCGTTCATTGTCATCATTTTGCTCAACCGCGAAGCGGGGCGCAAGGTCGGACAGATTGGGACGGACAACGCTGCGATAGCCGGCTGCACGGAACACCAGATTGGGCTGTGGTTCAAACCGAATGTTGAGGCTTGGCAACCAGTCGTCATAGCTGCGCGAAAAACTGTTGGGCGCGACAACGACGGTGTCGTCGGTAAATAGCACGCCGCCGAACGTCGCATCTTCCTCAACCAGCGTCACCGTATTGGCGGAAATCACATTTCCCGTGCGCTCAAAGCGAACACCGCCGATGACACGCAGTTTCTCGCTGTCCCAGCGGCCCATCAGATAGCCGGCATAAATATCTTCCTGATTGATATAGTCGGAGACGGCGGAGTCGAACTGGCTGTCGATTTCCTGCAGTTCGAAATCCCCGAAATTGGCCCGGAAATATTCCGTCGGACCCGTATGGCTGGCAACCGGACCGAGGTCGGTGATGCGATAGGTCTGTGTGCCGAGCACATCGGCAAGCGTGTAATTGCCGGTGCTGTCTTCATAGAATTCCACGTCATTGTCATAACGTTTTTCCCGCCAGCGGCCCTTGAAGCCGGCTTGTACGGTGAAATCGCCACTGCCCATCGCGAACTGGCGGGACACGTCCAGCTTTGCGGAAAATTCTTCATCTATGGCCGCCGACAAAGCGGTCAGCTCGACATCTTCCAGTTCGTACAGGCTTGGATCGTTGGCCAGAGCAGGGCCCGAGGCATAGCTATAGGTCGGGACGCGATCATCTGTATAATCGAACAGCACGCCGAGCCCGTCGCCTTCGAATTTATTGGAAAAGGTCGTCGGATCGACGGAGCCATTTTCGGATTCGCTGGATTTGGACCAGCTTCCCGAATATTCGATCGTCCAGGGACCGGTTTCGGTCTCGCCGCCCAGAACAATCGAGCGGATTTTCTGGCTTTCGAACCGGTCTTTCATGTCCCGTTCGATCTCGATTTCACCATCGGCATCGTCAAACAAGGCGCTATTGGCATCGCCGCTGCTGGCTTGCTCGTCCAGTTTGAAGGTCGTCCGTCCACGAAACTCCTGATCGTTAAACTGGCTGTAGATGCCACGAACATAAAGGTCGGTGCTGTCGCTGGCGCGGAAATCTAAGGATAGCGAAGCGCTAATCCGTTCCCGTTCAACGTCATAGTCGCGATACTGGACCTCCTCGGCATAGGCGACGCCGTCATCATTGAGGCGCCAGTCCTCGGCCTCGACATTATCGGTTTCAAACTTGCGATTATAGTAAGAAAAGCCGCCCGCGATGCCGATGTTGTCGGTGAGCCGCGTCGAGAAATCAATGCTGCCCTTTGGCGTTACATCACCCGAATATTCATTATAGCTGCCTTCGATCTTGCCGGTCAGCAGATCTTTTTTGCGGTCGAATGCGCTGACCGTCTTTATTTCGATCGAAGCGCCGATCGTGTCCCCGTCCATGTCGGGCGTGAGCGACTTTTTGATTTCGATCGATTCAATCAGGTCGCTGGAGATAACATCCAGCGCCACGGAGCGCACATCGCTTTCCGGGGACGGGATGCGCACGCCGTTCAACGAGGACGCGTTCAGATTGGGATCGAGGCCGCGCACCGACACAAAGCGGCCTTCGCCCTGATCGTTGAGGATATTGATCCCGGGCACGCGGCGCAGCGATTCCGCGACATTCTGATCGGGGAACTGGCCGACGGAATCGCGGGTCAGGACCGACGAGACGCCGTCTGCTTCCCGTTTGCGAGAGAGCGAGCTGGCCTGATTGGCACTCTGGCCGATGACCAGAATTTCGTTGCCGAAGCCAGAATGAAGTATGATATCGGCTTGAGATTGACCAGTTTCGTTCACCGTAACGTTGGTTTGTACGGTTTCAGCACCGACATAACGTGTCTCCAATATATAGGTGCCCGCTGGAACGTCAGGGAATCGATAGCTGCCGTCGCGTTCGGTGGTTGCGACGCGATTCAACTCGACAATACGCACCTGCGCAGATTGCAGGCCGCGGGTTTCGCTGGGGTCGCTGACCACACCCGTGAGGGTTCCGGCCCATGCCGAAGCAGGCGTTAGGAGCAGCGCGCCAGCGGCGCTCGCCAGTAACTCTTTGCGAAAATTTGTTATTTTTGACATTTTATGACCTTCCATCACCGGGTTCTGGGGGCGATCTAGGCCTTAGCTGTGAAGCTATTTTGCGATTAGAGAGACTCATGTGTGAATCTTTTTGGACGCTTTTATTACGATCAAAAAAGCGCAAAACACTTGTCGCCATGCCCCGCTTCTGCCATCGAAATTCGCGATTGATGTTGATCATTCACTACTGAGGCAATATCGCTTTACCCATGCATGCATATGCCAATCCTACTCGGTTCCTGTCTCTTGCCAGGCCGCTGACCCCACTATTGCTATTTGGCGGTATTGCGATGGTCCTGGCGGCTTGTATCTGGGGGCTGTTGGTGACACCGCCGGAGAAGTTGCAGGGCGATGCGGTCAAGATTATTTTTGTCCATGTGCCGATGGCGTGGCTCGGCATGGCCGGTTGGACCGGCATCGCGATCGCTAGCATTTCCGAACTTATTTGGCGGCATCCACTGGCCTCGCATGCCGCGCGGGCAGTGGCGGTTCCTGGGGCATTGTTTACCGTGCTATGTCTGGCGACGGGGTCGATTTGGGGACGGCCCGCATGGGGGACATGGTGGGTATGGGACGGTCGTTTAACGTCCATGCTGGTGCTATTTTTTCTATATCTTGCCTATATTGTACTGGCGAATGAGACCAGCAGGAATGGGGGAAAAAGCCGAGTTGCCGCAATTTTTGGTGTGGTGGGTATCATCAATCTGCCGATCATTCGCTTCTCGGTCGAATGGTGGGAGACGCAGCATCAGGGGACGAGCATCAGCATCATCGGAAAATCCACGATTGATGGCCTCTATCTATGGCCGCTCTTGGCGTCTGCGGTAGGCTTTTCTCTGCTATTTGGCGCGATTGTACTGATGCGGATGCGGGCTAGTCTGGCGCAAACCAAAGTCGATGCCCGGTTAAAAAGGATGGCAGCGGAATGAACCATTGGCCCTTCATATATGCGGCTTACGCCATTGTGCTAATTGGCACAGCCGGTGTCATTGTAAATAGCTATGCGATGATGCGCAAAGCGGAGCGCAAGGCAGAGCAGTTGAGCAAACGGAAATGAAGGCAAAACATCAAAGGTTGACCTTGGTGGTGTTGGCGGTGGCTGCGCTGATTGGGGCTGCTGTGCTCGGCGTATATGCGCTGCAGGATCAGGCGAGCTATTTTTATACGCCTGCCGATATTGCAGAGAAGAAGCCGGAAGCGGGCACTGCCATCCGATTGGGCGGGATGGTCGAAGAAGGTTCGATTGAACGATCTGCGGACGGCGTTACGGTGCTATTCATCGTGCAGGACGGCATCGCGCAACAGCCGGTTACCTATACTGGGATCACTCCGGACCTGTTTGTTGAAGGATCAGGGGTGGTTGCTGATGGGCGGCTGGACGCGAACGGTCTATTCGTGGCCGAGAAACTGCTTGCCAAGCATGATGAAAATTACATTCCGCGTGAATTGGAGGGCATCGATATGACTGCCGGACAGCAGAAGACGGAAACGCTTGTTCAATGATCGCTGAGACCGGCCTGATTGCGCTCTGGCTCGCAGCGGCGTTGGCGCTGCTGCAATTTGCCTTGGGTGCCATTGGTTTGCGGACGGATCGAGAGACCTATTTTACCGCCATCCGCCCGGTGGCGATTGCCCAAGGGCTGTTCGTCGCTTTGTCCTTTCTGTTGCTGATCTGGCTATTCCTGCGCTCCGATATGTCGGTAAAGCTAGTGGTGATGAACAGTGCTTCGGTGAAGCCGTTGCTATACAAATTCGCTGGAACCTGGGGCAATCATGAAGGATCTATGCTGCTCTGGGTTACCGTCATGGGACTGGCGGGCGCTTTTATCGCGATGTTCGAACGTTCACTGCGCACCAAGACGCTGGTCGCTACCTTGGCGGCGCAGGCGTTCATCAGCCTCGGTTTTTACGCTTTTCTATTGGTGTCTTCCAATCCGTTCGAGCGGATGTTTCCTATACCGGCAGAGGGGCAGGGGCTTAATCCCCTGCTGCAGGACCCCGGCCTCGCCTTTCACCCGCCGACGCTTTATTTCGGTTATGTCGGGTTGTCGGTGGCCTTTTCTTTCGCCGTCGGCGCGATGATTACTCGCGATGTCGGCGCGGCTTTTGCCAAAGCGATGCGGCCATGGGTGCTGGGCGCCTGGATATTCCTGACGCTTGGTATCACGGCGGGCAGCTATTGGGCCTATTATGAACTCGGCTGGGGCGGTTGGTGGTTCTGGGATCCGGTTGAAAATGCGTCGCTGATGCCTTGGCTGGCTGCGACCGCCTTGCTGCATTCGGTGACAGTATTGGCAACGCGCGATAGCCTGCGTGCCTGGACCTTGATGTTGGCTGTGGTCGCCTTTTCAATGTCGATGATCGGGACCTTTCTGGTGCGCTCCGGTATTTTGACAAGCGTTCACGCCTTCGCGGTTGATCCGGAACGCGGCAGCTTCATTCTAGCTCTGCTCGCCATTTATATTGGCGGGGCGATGGCCTTGTTCGCGCTGCGTGTTGGTACGGTTAAGGAAGGAAAGCGTTTTGAACTGGTAAGCCGAGAAGGTGCCTTGGTGGTCAACAATCTGTTGCTTTCGGTCATATTGGCGCTTGTGTTTATCGGCACGCTTTATCCCTTGGTGGTGGAAGCGGTAACAGGCGATAAATTGTCTGTTGGACCACCCTATTTCAATTTGGCAACCGGCCCGCTCGCGCTCATTCTCGTGGCAGCTATGGCGGTGGGGCCGCTGCTCCGTTGGCGGCGCGACGATCCGAAGGCATTGCTGAACCGTATTTCGGTCCCTGTGCTAATCGCAGCGGCGGCTCTATTTGCATTGGCCTTGTTTACCACAGACATGTCGGTTCTCGCGCTACTCGGTCTGGCGCTGGCGGCCGGGATTGCGATCGCCAGCTTCGCGCCTCTATGGAAACGAAACCTCCGTCGTACGCCGCTTCACACCTATGGTATGGTCGTCGCCCATTTTGGTATTGCGGTGGCGCTGGTCGGCATGGCGTGCGAAAGCAGCTTTACAGAAGAAAAACTGGTCGCGGCGAAGCCTGGTGACGAGATTGTCGTGAATCAATGGACGCTGGAATTTGAGGCTATTGAACCAATGGCTGGCCCCAATTGGACCGCACTTGAGGCCCGGGTGACGGCGCAATATGGCGACGGGGCCGTCCATGAAATCACCCCGCAAAACCGGATGTTTGCGGCTGCGCAGACACAGACCAGCGAGGCCGCGTTACTGACCCGCTGGAACGGGCAACTTTATGTCGTACTTGGTGACGGGGATAGCGAAGGACGCTGGCAGATACGGGTCTGGTGGAAACCATTTGTCACCCTAATCTGGTTTGGCGGGATATTGGTTGCCTTGGGTGGGCTTTTGGCCATGATCGGTCGTGTCTGGCGCGGTTACAAGCAGCGGAAACAACGCGAGTTTGCCGAGATGATGCTATGAACCGCTGGTTGCTCTGGTTACCGCTTGTGCTGTTCGGTATCTTCTTCGCCGCAGTGGCGACAGGCCTGATCATGCCAAAGGACAATATCATCCAGAGCAAGATGGTTGGCAAACCAATGCCCGCCTTCACCTTGCCCGCAGCGATTGAACAGCGGCCCGGGTTGAGCAGCGTCGATCTCGCTAAGGGCAAGCCAACATTGCTCAACATCTTTGCCAGCTGGTGCGTGCCCTGCATCGCCGAAGCGCCGCAACTATTGGCTCTGCAGAGGGCGGGCGTTGAAATTCATGCAATTGCCAGCCGTGACACGCCGGAGGATATCGCCAACTTCCTCAACCGGTGGGGTAATCCTTATGCGCGGATTGGAACAGATACGACCAGCAGGGTGCAGTTGGAACTGGGATCATCGGGCGTACCGGAGACGTTTGTGATCGATGGCAATGGTATGATCGTTCATCAGCATATCGGTGATATCCGCCAAGAGGATGTCGCGAAGCTTCTAGAATTGCTGGAGGAAGCGGAATGAAGAGATTCATTGTCCTATGCGTCTTGTTTTTTTCGTTTCCGATCTCTGCGCAGACCGGGCTTCCGCCGGCTCCTTATGCCGACCGGCAACTGGATGATCCCCGGCAAGAAGCCGCTGCGCGTGACCTGATGGAAGAATTGCGCTGCTTGAAATGTCAAAGCCAATCGATCGCCGACAGCAATGCACCGATGGCAGGGGATATGCGCAGTCAGGTGCGAGAACGAATTGCCGCCGGTGAAACACCAGAAGCGGTCAGAAGCTGGTTGATTGAACGTTATGGCAATTGGGTGTCATATGATCCACCCATCGCGTCGGCGGTCACCTGGCCGCTCTGGTTCGCCCCGATCATCTTGTTGGTCGCCGCAATGTGGCTGGCGCGCGGGCGGTTTCGTAAATCCAAGGGTGACGAATGATGGGTTGGATCATCGTTCTGCTATCCGTTCTGATCTGTGCCGCTGGTCTGATCCTATTGGGAAAATTGTCTCGTACGACCTATGAAATCACTGCTGCTGCGTTGTTGCTCGGTATTGCGGGCTACGCCTGGCAAGGTAACCCCGGTATGGCAGGGGTTTCGGTTGTACCGGTCGAAAAGGCCAATAGCTTTGACGATGATATGATCGATGCGCGCAATGATATGGGGGAGCGGTTCGGTACCGCACGAGAGTGGCTGATTTTTTCTGACTCTCTCAACCGTACGGGAAAGCATGGAGCTGCCGCTAATTATTTGCGCAATGGGGTCAAGGCGCATCCAGAGGATCCTGATCTTTGGGTTGGACTGGGTAACGCGCTGGTGGTCCATGCCGATGGTGTGATTACACCTGCCGCGCAATTTGCCTTTCAAAAAGCGGCGGATATCTCGCCAGAACATCCCGGACCTCCGTTTTTCCTAGGGCTGGCTTACGCCCAGTCCGGCAAGATTGATCAGGCCCGGGCCATTTGGACCGAATTATTGGGACGGAGTAGTGCAGACGCCCCGTGGCGCGAAGACCTCGAGTCGCGTTTGGCGACCATGGAAAAGATGCAACCGGCGCTTCCTGCTGATCTAAAATCACCTATGGGTCAGTAAAAACACTTTATTTTAAGTTACTTACTATTCATGGCCAGTCGTTTTGTTGCACCTGCGATATGCCAGTGCTAAGCGCTCGCGCTTGCTGAAACGAATGTCAGTAGAAGCCTGTTGTGTCCATATTGATCGGGGTACGCCTTAACGGCCAAACCAATGTCTGCAGAACCAACTGAAAGCGTACAAGCGCAAGGCAGCACGGTGCAAACCCATGGCTCGCCACAGCGCAATACCGCCATTGCCAAATTGGCCGCTGGTGCGATTGGTATCGTGTTCGGCGATATCGGCACGAGTCCGCTTTATGCGTTTCGTGAGACGTTCATTGGTGCACATCCTCTAGAGCTGGACCGTATCCATGTTCTTGGTGTCGTCAGTCTGATTTTCTGGTCGATGACACTCGTCGTGACCATCCAATATGTCACCATCACCATGCGCGCAGATAATAAAGGGCAGGGCGGTAGTTTGGCGCTTGTGGCGTTAATCTCTGGGGTGATGCGACAATCAAAATATGGCTGGCTCGCGATTTTGTTGGGCGTATTCGCAACAGCGCTATTTTACGGTGATAGTATGATCACGCCGGCGATATCGGTGCTGTCGGCGGTCGAAGGGTTGACCGTTGTGCAGCCCGGATTGGGGCATCTGGTTATTCCGATTGCCTTGACCCTGTTGATCTTCCTGTTTCTAATTCAGTCTCGCGGTACCGCGAAAATCGGCGCCCTATTCGCCCCGGTAATGTTCGTCTATTTTCTTGTCATCGGTACGCTGGGTATCATCCAAATAGCCGGTCACCCCTCTGTTCTTCTGGCCTTCAACCCTTGGTATGCGGTGCAATTCTTTATCACCGACGGTTTAAAGGCGTTTCTTGCTTTAGGGTCGGTTGTGCTGGCGGTTACTGGTTCCGAGGCGCTGTTTGCCGACATGGGGCATTTCGGAAAGAAACCGATGCGCGTGGCATGGTACGGCTTTGTGATGCCAGCTTTGCTATGCAATTATTTCGGACAGGGTGCGATGATCCTATCACTCGATGCCGCCGGTGCCGCCGCAGCTATTGAAAGCCCGTTCTTCATTATGGCACCGGAAGTGCTGCGCTTGCCGCTCGTCATTCTCGCGACCATGGCGACGTTCATCGCCAGTCAGGCCGTTATTTCGGGGTCCTTCTCGGTCACCCACCAGGCGATCCAACTGGGTTTCATTCCGCGTCTGACGATTAAGCACACGAGCGCGTCGGAAGCAGGGCAGATCTATATTCCATTCGTAAATTGGACGATCATGATCGCGGTTATTTTGCTCGTATTGACCTTCCAAAGCTCAAGCAATCTTGCCTCGGCTTACGGGATTGCCGTCACTGGCGCGATGTTCATCGACACATGTTTACTGGCCATTGTAATGGTCGTGCTGTGGAAATGGAAACTTTGGTATGCGGTTCCAATCTTGGCGGTCTTCTTCATCGTTGATGGTGCTTATTTTGCAGCCAATCTTACCAAGGTCCCCGACGGCGGTTGGTTCCCCTTGGCGGTTGGTGGTGTTGCGTTCATCATCCTGACGACCTGGGCGAAAGGCCGCAAGATCATGCGGGAAAACATGGCTGAAGCCGCCATGCCGATCGAGATTTTCACCAAATCGGCTGCCAATAGTGCCACTCGGGTGCCCGGAACTGCCATTTTCATGGCTTCTTCCGCCGCTGGCGTGCCGTCGGCGCTGCTTCACAATATCAAACATAATAAGGTGATCCACGAACGGGTCGTCATCTTAACAGTCAACATCAAAGATGTCCCGACCGTCGCACCACATAAACGCTGTGAAGTGAAAGATCTTGGGCATGGCTTCTACCGGCTCATCCTGCATTTTGGTTTCATGCAGGAAACCGACGTTCCCGAGGCTCTGAAAGACGTCAAAGAATGCGGTATGGAATTCGACATGATGACCACCAGCTTCTTCCTGTCGCGTCAGACGCTACTGCCGTCGAAAAAGCCGGAGATGATGATCTGGCGTGAAAAACTCTTTGCCTGGATGCTCCGCAACGCGGCCACTGCGATGGAGTTTTTCAAACTGCCGACCAATCGTGTGGTGGAACTCGGTAGCCAGATGGAGATTTAGGCACCTTTTTCGTGGCGCTCTATTAGTTTAGCCGTTCTTCTCAAAAACCAGCTTGGTCCACATCACACCCATTTTTCGATTCTGTTTTTGGATAGAATCATTTTGTGAATGATGTCGCAGCGAGAGATTGTTTTCGGCCGCAAGGTCAATGGTCTCTTGTCCAGAGACTTCGAACATCTGCCGCCCGTCGGGGACCGGACCATGCCGAAGAGATAGGAATATTTTGCCTTTGGGCTTTAGGAGCGATGCCAGTGTGGACATCCCGATGCGACGCCTTTCCTCGTCCAAGTGCATCCAGACGGCGTTGGCGATGATTAGATCGAACTGTTGCCCTTGTTCCAAGACATTTGCCAAATAGGGCAGGCTATCATCCAGAAATTCAAGATGATCATGCTGGTGAACTTTGCTCGCCGGTTCTCTGAACTCTCGGACAGGTTCGACGGCGAGCACATGATGCCCCAGACTCGCGAACCAATAGGCATGCTGGCCGGTTCCAGCACCAACATCTAGAATATCCGCGGCGGCGGCAGGGAAAAATTCTGCTACTGCGTCAAAGCTATCTTCTGCAGCAAACTTTTTATATTGATCGAACAAGACCGCGGCTTGCTGGGCATAACCCATAGTACCGAAAACTTCTTTTTCGCTCATATTCCGCATTGTCCTAACAATTCAAGTTCTTGTCAAAAAACACACTATTCGGTGGCCTATCGCGACGGGCTCTACTAAATAGCTGGCATCCGATTCTCACCATAGGAACTGACCATGCGCATTGCCATTGCCTCTGATCATGCCGCTCTAGATATGAAAGCGGCTTTGGTCGACTGGTTGACGGAATCGGGCCATGAAGTCAGCGACCTAGGGCCAATGACAACGGACAGCGTGGACTATCCCGACTATGGATATAAGCTTGCGGAAGCCGTTGCGTCCGGCAAGGCGGAACGCGGCGTGGCTCTCTGTGGTTCGGGCATTGGCATCTCTATCGCGGTCAATCGAAACCCGGCCTGCCGTTGTGCGTTGGTCTCCGAAGGATTGTCGGCAAAGCTATCGCGGGAACATAATGATGCGAATGTCATTGCCATGGGCGCGCGTCTTGTCGGTATCGAAATTGCGAAAGACTGCCTCGATGCCTTTCTAAACACACCATTTGGCGGCGACCGGCATCAGCGCCGCGTCGATAAACTGTCAGCACCACAAGTTGAAGGAGTAAGCGCATGAGCAACGTCGCAGATATACAAGATATCCGACCGACCGGTTTTTTTGATTTTTCGGTTGATGAAAGTGATCCTGCGGTTGCCGGTGCCATAAACTCTGAAATGTCGCGTCAGCAGAATCAGATTGAGCTGATCGCTTCGGAAAATATTGTTTCCAAGGCCGTTCTGCAGGCGCAGGGGTCTATTTTTACCAACAAATATGCCGAAGGTTATCCCGGGCGTCGTTATTATCAGGGCTGTGCGCCATCGGATGATGTCGAAACGCTGGCTATCGAGCGTGCCAAGCAACTGTTTGATTGCGGCTTTGCCAATGTCCAGCCGCATTCGGGCGCGCAAGCCAATGGCGCGGTGATGCTGGCACTGGCAAAACCGGGCGATACGATCTTGGGCATGTCGCTCGATGCCGGCGGTCATTTGACTCACGGTGCCAAGCCGGCCCAATCGGGTAAATGGTTCAACGCGATCCAATATGGCGTTAACGATGACGACCATCTGATAAATTATGAAGAGGTGGAAGCGCTTGCTAAGGAACATCAGCCGAAGTTGATTATCGCCGGCGGCTCTGCCTATCCGCGCGAGATTGATTTTGCGAAATTCCGGGCGATTGCCGATGCGGTCGGGGCCATTTTCATGGTCGATATGGCGCATTTCGCTGGCCTGGTAGCGGCCGGGCTGCACCCCAGTCCGCTGGATCATGCCCATGTTGTGACGACCACAACCCACAAGACTCTGCGCGGGCCCCGTGGCGGTATGGTTCTGACTAACGATGAAGCCATTGCCAAGAAGATCAACTCCGCTGTTTTTCCTGGCCTTCAGGGCGGACCTTTGATGCACGTGATTGCGGCCAAGGCGGTAGCTTTTGGCGAAGCTTTGCGGCCCGAGTTTAGTAGCTATTCAGCTGCAGTGATTGAGAATGCAAAAATTCTTGCGGCAACCCTTAAAGAGCGCGGTGCGAATGTTGTAGCGGGTGGGACGGACACTCATCTTGCGCTGATCGATCTGTCGCCTTTAGGTATCACCGGACGCGATGCGGATGAAGCGCTCGAGCGGGCCGGGATTACTTGCAATAAGAACAGCATCCCCAATGACCCTCAACCACCGATGAAGACCAGTGGTATCCGGGTTGGATCACCCGCTGGAACAACCCGGGGCTTCGGTCCGGCGGAGTTCCGGATGATTGGCAATATGGTTGCCGATGTGCTCGACGGACTGCGGGAGAAAGGCGAGGCGGGAGACCCTGAGGTCGAAGCAGATGTACGTGAACGGGTGCAGTCGCTTTGCGACCAATTCCCGATTTATCAGGATTGATCGGAAAGCCAGAACATGCGTTGCCCCTTTTGTGCCCATGATGACAGTCAGGTCAAAGATAGTCGACCTACCGAGGATAATACGACGATCCGGCGCCGCCGCCAGTGCGAAAGCTGTGGCGCGCGGTTCACGACATTTGAACGCGTGCAGCTTCGCGAGATTACGGTCGTAAAGAGCGAAGACCGCAAAGAGCCCTTCGATCGATCGAAAATCGACTTGTCGGTTTCGCTGGCCTGTCGCAAACGGGGCCTCGCGCAAGAGCAGATGGATCAACTGGTCTCCGGCATTCAGCGTCAGCTGGAAACCAGCGGGGAAACGGAAATCCCATCGCAGAAGATTGGCGAGATGGTTATGGATGGTCTGAAAGGTCTCGACAGTGTGGCCTATATCCGCTTTGCGTCGGTCTATAAGGATTTTACCGAAGCCAAGGATTTCAAGGAATTTGCCGGTAGTGTGAACGATGTTGGCGGGGCGTGATCAAACAGCCTGCCATCATATTGGTAAATCCCCAACTCGGTGAAAATATCGGAAAAGCAGCACGAGCGATGCTCAATTTCGGGCTAACCGAGATGCGCATTGTCAATCCGCGCGATGGTTGGCCAAATCCTGCGGCTGGTCCAACGGCATCTGGCGCAGATCAAATTCTGGAACATGCCCAGGTTTTTGATACAACGGCTGAAGCTGTAGCTGATTGTTCCCATGTCTATGCGACGACGGTCCGCAAGCGCGGCATGACGAAAGAAGTGCTGACGCCGTGGGAGGCAGCAGATGATATCTCAGGGGCGAGCGGAAAATGCGCCATTCTGTTCGGGCCAGAGCGTTCTGGTTTGGAAGTGGTCGATGTTGAATTGGCGCGCAAGATCATAACCGTTCCGATCAATCCGGAATTCGGGTCTCTTAATCTGGCGCAGGCGGTGATCCTTGTCGCTTATGAAATATCCAAGTTGGATAGTGCTGCCAATGTGCAGCCCACTTTGGAAAAGAAAAAGGCCGAACCGGCCCCGCAGAAGGAGCTCGACATGTTCTACGAGCATTTGGAGCGAGCGCTGGAAAAAAATGGCTATTTCTATCCGCCGGAACGAGCGGCAGCGACGAAAGTTACGCTTCGCAATATGTTGACCAAGCCTGCCTGGACGAATGAAGAGGTTAAGACATGGCGCGGTGTTGTGTCATCACTGGAACGACCGCCACGCAAGGACAAGGCAAAGAAATAGGAAATTAGCGTCGCTATTTGCGCAGCTGGTCCCATTTCTGTAACTCGTAGCTTATTGACGTTTCCACCAGCAGTTCCCAGATCGCGGCCATGGCCGGCACTGGAATGCGTGCTTCTTCTGCAAGGCTTTTTACGTTTTCTAGTACTTCTGCTTTGCGGCTTTCGTCCCTGACTGCCTCGCGGCCCACTTTGATCCGCGCCGCTGCATTCATGCAGGCAAAACGAAGTCGGAACAAATCAATCAGCTCTGAATCTAGCTGATCAACTGCTTTCCGCAAATGCTTCATATCGTGAATTTGATCGATGGATTCTGTGGTTACGGTCATGGCAGCGCCGATAATTTACTATAAGGAAAATGTCGAGCAAGAAGGCTGTTTTGTGGTGGATGTTACGATGAAAGGACGATATACTGCATGTAACATTTAATTTCGTTCGGAGTAACCATGATTACACTACTTTTATCATTAGCAATGGTTGGCGATGCACCGTCAACCATAGACGAGTCGCAATCCGCGGAAGACAACAAGCGCGTGTGTCGGTCTACTCTGGCGCTGGGATCGAAAATTCCTAAACGGGTTTGCCGTACCCAGAAAGAATGGGCGCAGTTGGACGCGACAAACTCAAGCCTAAGCTCAGAGGCGATGAGAGATCGGCAAAGTTATAGTCGGGGCACTCAAAATAGTAACTAAGTTATGTATTAGCTTTTGCTTTTGCCTGAATTCTTCAAAACTTTTCATTTATCAGTCGCCTTGACAGGTTGAAAGAAATCTGTTCAAGGCCCCTTTGCAATTGGCCCCGTACCCCGGTGAAGCGGTGGCCGCGTCTAGGCATGGGTTTCCCTGTCTTGATGGTGCGCTCCGGGAAGACGTATAAACAGCAAATTAGGAGTCATTGATATGACCAAACGTACAAGTTCTAAATATAAGCTCGATCGCCGTATGGGCGAGAATATTTGGGGTCGCCCCAAATCACCCGTCAATCGTCGTGACTATGGCCCAGGCCAGCACGGTCAGCGCCGCAAGGGCAAGCTTTCCGATTTCGGTATTCAGTTGCGCGCTAAGCAGAAGCTTAAAGGCTATTATGGCGATGTGACGGAAAAACAGTTTCGCCGCGCTTATAAAGAAGCCGCTGCCATGAAGGGCGATACCAGCCAGAACCTGATCGGTTTGCTTGAGCAACGTCTCGACATGGTTGTCTATCGCGCCAAGTTCACGCCTACCATCTTCTCTGCTCGTCAGTTGGTGAGCCACGGTCACATTCGTGTGAACGGTGTTAAATGTAATGTTGCATCGCGTAAGGTTGTACCTGGTGACGTTGTTTCGCTGAGCGACAAGGCAAAAGAAATGTTGCTGGTTATCGAAGCACAGAGCTTGCCAGAGCGTGAAATTCCAGAATATGTAACGCCCGACGGCACGGACAAAGTAACCTATGTCCGCATCCCGACGTTGGATGAAGTGCCATATCCGGTGACAATGGAACCCAATCTGGTTGTCGAATTCTATTCGCGCTGATTGCTTTCAAAGAGATTTAAAAGGGGCGGCTTTCACAGCCGCCTTTTTTTTGTTCCATGTTCTTTCCGGTTTTCATGACTGGTGCGGTAAGCCCTTTTGCCAACTGCAACGCTTCTTGCCTTGCCGAAAAGCCTCTGCCATTGAACAGGCAACGTTTTTCGGAACAGAAAAATCTAGAAGGATAGGGTTATGTTGAAACGGTCACTTTTGGTACTACTCGTGCCATCGCTGGCACTGGCTGGTTGTAAAAAAATCGAGGAGGAGCCGCTGGTTCTTCCGGAGATCGCAGCACCGGAACTGTCGGTTGAAACGATGAAAGCGGTAACCGAAGAGCTTTCGTCGGATGCTTTTGAAGGGCGCGCTCCCGGAACACCCGGTGAAGAAAAGACGCTTGCGTTGCTCACCGCGAAATTTGAAGCCGCTGGCATTGAGCCCGGCAATGGCGAGAGCTGGTTTCAGGATGTTCCGCTGGTTTCCATCGAAGCACAAAATGTCTCGCCGCTCACCGTAACCGGTGGTTCCGAAGATATGAGCTTTGCTTATGGTTCCGAAATGGTGGTTACCAGCTATCAGGAGCAGCCAAAAATTGATGTGGCGGATAGTGATATGGTCTTTGTCGGCTATGGTGTGAACGCACCAGAGCGCGGCTGGAATGACTATGCCGATGTTGATGTCAAAGGTAAGACCGTCGTCATTCTAGTCAACGATCCCGATTTCGGTACCGATAACCTGGAAGGTGAATTTGGTGGCCGGGCTATGACCTACTACGGCCGCTGGACCTATAAATATGAGGAAGCGGCGCGTCAGGGCGCTGCAGCGGCCTTGATCATCCATGATACCGCTCCGGCGGCCTATGGCTGGAATGTGGTTGAATCGAGTTGGAGCGGACCGCAATTTTATGCGCAGTCAGCCAATGGCGGAGCCGACCAGACGAAAATCAACGGCTGGATCCAGAAAGACGTCGCTGCAAAGATATTTGCTGCTGCTGGACAGGATCTCGATGCGCAAATGATCGCAGCGAAGAAGAAAGGCTTCAAAGCAGTTGATCTTGGATTGAAAGCGTCTTCATCCTTTGAAAATACGATCAGTAAGATGGACAGCAAAAATGTCGTGGGTGTTCTGAAGGGCAAGACTCGCCCAGATGAATATGTCATCTATACTGCTCATTGGGACCATCTCGGACGCTGTAAACCCGCGCCTGATGGGGATGACATCTGTAACGGCGCAGTCGACAATGCTACAGGGACGGCCGCTTTGGTCGCTTTGGCAGAAGCACATGTCAAAGCTGGTGCGCCAGATCGCAGCATTGTCTTTTTGGCGGTTACGGCAGAAGAATCTGGGCTGCTGGGATCCAAATATTATGCCGACAATCCGATCTATCCACTCGGCCAGACCGTGGGTGGCGTGAATATGGATGCATTTGGTATGGCGGGGCCAGCCAAGAATGTGATCGTCGTCGGCAAAGGCAAATCGGATCTGGATCGTTATCTTGATGCTGCGTTGACCGGCGATGGCCGTGTATCGGAAGCTGAACCGACGCCGGAAAAAGGTTTCTATTATCGTTCCGATCACTTCAGTTTCGCCAAACAGGGCGTGCCGATGATCTATTTCGAAGGCGGCGAAGATCTTGTCGAAGGTGGCCGTGAAGCCGGTGAAGCGGTCGGCAAAGACTATACCGAGAACCGCTATCATGGTCCGAAAGACGAATATGATCCAAACTGGAACTGGGATGGCGTGATGGGCGACCTTAAAGTCTATTTTACCGTCGCGCGGATGCTGGCGATGACCGAAGACTGGCCGAATTGGAATGAAGGTGATGAATTCCGTGCCGCGCGCGACAAGAGCCGCGCTGGCGACTGATTGCCGACGATAGACCGCAGGATGAGATGGCCCGCAGAGTGGGAACCGCATCAGGCGGTCTGGATCGGCTTCCCCGGTGATCCTGCAGAATGGCCGGTTGGCCTGCAAGCCGCACAGCAAGAAGTGGCTGATTTTGCCAATGCGGTCGCCGACGACGGTGCAGGCGAAGCAGTTATTCTGGTATGTCGCAGTGCTGAAGACGCGGACGTTGCGCGTGCTCTGATCCCGCCGTGCATAAGCCCTATAGTTGAACCATTTGGCGACATATGGTTGCGCGATACAGCGCCCATTTTTACGACTAGCCCCAGCGGTCTTTGCGGCCAGAATTTTGGTTTCAATGGCTGGGGCGGTAAATATGCAATGGCTGGCGATCAGGATGTTGGTGAACGGCTGGCGAAGCATTTTACTTTGCCGATCAACGACCATGACTGGATATTGGAAGGTGGCGCTATCGATGGCGATGGTAGCGGCCGGTTGGTGACGACTGCGCAATGTGTTCTCAATTCTAACCGCAATGATGGCTTTACTGCTGAGCAGGCTGCAGTGCGGTTGCGCGATGCTCTGGCGGCGCAGGATATATGCTGGCTCGGAGACGGATTGATTGCCGATCACACGGATGGGCATGTGGACAATCTCGCTCGATTTGTTGCACCGGACACGGTCGCTATCCCGCGGACCGAAACGGCAGATGATCCCAATGCAGAGATTTTCGAAGATGCCGCGCGAATGGCCCAGGCATCGGGCTTGCGGGTCGTCCGGTTGCCGTCAGTTGGACGATATGAAATGGACGGAGATGTTGCGCCGGCGAGCTATATGAATTTTTACATCGGCAATAGGGTCATAGTGGTCCCGCAATATGGGGCGGCGAATGACGCGAATGCTGTCGGTGAGATTGCCGCTCTCTTCCCCAATCATAAGGCAATCGGGCTATCCAGCCGATCATTGCTCCGGGGTGGCGGAAGTTTCCACTGTATCTCGCAGCAGATTCCTGCGCTCCCGTAACCCGACGGGCAATCTGGACGAACCCTTGTCTGGGAAACGCAAGATGCTAGTCTTGCATCGCTTTGGAGGGAATAGGCCATGACTGACGAAATTCTGGGCGTGTTGAGTACGCTGACCTATATCTTCATCGTGCTGCTGGGATTGGGACTGGCCGCTGTGGTGATATTGTTCATTATCGATGTTACCCAGAAACAAGATGCCGTGCGGCGAAACTATCCAGTTATCGGACGCTTCCGCCATATCTTCTCGACGCTCGGTGAATTTTTTCGGCAATATTTTTTCGCAATGGACCGCGAAGAAATGCCGTTCAATCGGGCTGAGCGGGAATGGGTGGCAAGGGCCGGAAAAGGAACCGGCAATACGATCGCTTTTGGGTCGACCAAAAATCTCGATCCGCCTGGCACCGCTATTTTCGTCAACTGTCCGTTTCCCACGCTTGATACGGATGCCGCAGAGACAACGGGATGCGTCATCGGTGCGCATGCGAAACATCCCTATGAGGCGAAGTCTTTCTTCAATATTTCTGCGATGAGTTTCGGGGCGCTCTCGGTTCCCGCGGTGCAAGCGCTCTCTCATGGTGCCAAAATGGCAGGATGCTGGATGAACACGGGGGAGGGAGGGCTGGCCCCTTTTCATCTGGAGGGCGGTTGCGATATCGTCTTTCAGATCGGCACCGCAAAATATGGTGTTCGTAATATTGACGGCAGCCTAAGCGACGATAAATTGCGGGCTGTAGCTGCGCACGACCAGGTGAAGATGTTTGAAATCAAGCTGTCGCAAGGCGCCAAGCCCGGTAAAGGCGGGATATTACCGGCGGCGAAAGTGAACCAGATGATCGCAGAAATTCGCGGCATAACGGAAGGCGAGCCGAGTATTTCGCCTAACCGCCATCCGGAAATTAACGATGTCGAGCAACTGCTCGATTTTATCAATCATGTGCGGGACGTGACGGGCAAACCGACCGGGATAAAGGCGGTGGTTGGTGCTTATGGCTGGCTAGAGCAATTGTGCGAAGCGATTCACAGGCGCGGTATTGCGAACGCCCCTGATTTTTTCGCGCTGGACGGCGGAGATGGTGGCACGGGCGCCGCGCCGATGCCGTTGATGGATAATGTCGGACTGCAATTGAAAGAGAGTTTGCCGATGCTTTCCGATATCTTTCACAAATATGGCCTGAGGGATCGGATTAAGATCATCGCATCGGGAAAGCGGATCACGCCTTCCAGCGCAGCATGGGCAATTTGTGCCGGAGCTGATTTCGTCAGTACGGCGCGCGGTTTCATGTTCTCGCTTGGTTGTATCCAATCACTCAAGTGCAACAAGAATACGTGTCCCACCGGAATAACAACCCATAATCCACGACTGCAGCGTGGTCTTGATCCACAAGACAAGAAAGTGAAAGTCGCCAATTATTGCAGGAATATGGTTCACGAAGTGGAAGTGCTTGCTCATAGCTGCGGGGTCAATGAACCACGGCAATTGGGCCGGAAGCATGTCCGGATTGTGCAGGATACTGGAAAGTCCGTGGCCTTTGACGAATTATATCCGCGGCCGGACATCTTGCCGCAATATAGACCGTCTATGGAAAATGCCTGATAATAAATATTGAGTCTGACTGATGCTCGCGTAGATATGCAGGAAGTCAAAAATAGTCCCGGAAACCTGAGAGGAGAAAGATCATGAAGAAACTGCTGATGGCAAGTGCCGCGCTGGCAATGCTGGGAGGTGCTGTTCCTGCTGCTGCCAAACATCATGCAAAAGATGGTGCAGAGATGGTTGATACTGACCTGCAGGCGATTTTGGATCATGAAAGACGCGCAGATGATCAAGCGCGGGACGTCTATCGTCACCCTGCCGAGACGCTCAAATTCTTTGGCGTCAAACCAAATCATACCGTCGCGGAATATGCCCCTGGCGGCGGTTGGTACACGAAGATACTGGCCCCTTATC
Organism: Parasphingorhabdus sp.; assembly: GCF_039939955.1. Lineage (GTDB taxonomy): Bacteria > Pseudomonadota > Alphaproteobacteria > Sphingomonadales > Sphingomonadaceae > Parasphingorhabdus. Next base: position 580,360 of record NZ_JBDVHS010000005.1, read on the forward strand.
TTGCTGAAAAAGGCCAGTATATCGGAGTGAACTTTAACCCGGCGCCACTTCCTTTCCCGGAAGACCGCAAGGCCGCGATGGCCAAATGGGGTGAGGAATTTCCGGGCAAAGTGGCGGAGATGACCGGACTTCCAGCAGAGAAATTCAAAGGTCTGACGACGGGCGATGTTACCGATGAAATGGCCGGCACCGTCGACTTTGTTTTCATTCCACGGATGATGCACAATTTGATGCGTTGGAACGCTGCCGACAATGAAATCAGGGCGTTGCGTAAATTGCTGAAGGATGATGGCACGATTGGCATTGTCCAGCATCGGGCCAAAGATGATGCACCATTTAGCTATGCCAACGGTGGACGCGGGTATGTCCGGACCGCGACAATTGTGAATATTATGGAGACCTATGGGTTCGAACTGGTCAAACAGTCCGAGATTAATGCCAACCCAGCCGATACAGCCGATTATCCCAAGGGCGTATGGACATTACCGCCGCGCTTTGCCGAGGGAGATGTCGATAAGGAAAAATATGCCACAATTGGTGAATCCGACCGGATGACATTATTGTTTAAGAAGCTTCCCTAAACCGCTAACAGGGCCGTTATGACCAAATTATGCGTAGCGGCCCTGCAGCTGCCCTTGGGTGGCGATGAACAGACGAACATTGATGCAGTTGGTGGCCTGATTGCCGAGGCTGCGGAGCAGGGCGCACAGATCGTTCTGCCACCGGAATTGTTTGCCGGACCCTATTTTTGCAAGATCGAAGATGAAGCTTTGTTCGCGCTGGCTCAGCCGGTGAATGAAAGCGCTTCTGTGCTTGCTATGCAAAAGCTTGCCAAACAATTTAGCGTGGCGATCCCGGCCAGCTTTTTCGAACGGGACGGCCAGCATCATTATAACAGCATTGCGATGATCAATCCTGACGGCGAGATCATGGGGATTTATCGCAAAAGCCATATTCCCGATGGTCCCGGCTATGAAGAAAAATATTATTTTCGTCCGGGCAATTCTGGCTTCAAGGTCTGGGATATGTTCGGCACCAAAATCGGCGTCGGTATTTGTTGGGACCAATGGTATCCCGAAACTGCGCGGGCAATGGCGTTAATGGGTGCAGAGGTTCTTTTCTATCCGACCGCGATCGGTTCGGAGCCTTATGACGCGGACCTCGATACCAGCCGCATGTGGCGTCGCGCGATGCAAGGCCACGCGGTCAGCAATTGCATGCCGGTGGTCGCCAGCAACCGCATTGGCGTTGAAGCCGAGGGTAACGGCGATCAGGCTTTCTACGGCCACAGCTTCATCGCGAATGAATGGGGCGACTTGGTCACGGAATATGGCTCTCAGGAAACAGGTGTGCTGACCGCATCACTCGACCTCGCGCAGGCGCGCAAACATCGCGCCGGCATGGGTTTTTTCCGGGATCGTCGGCCGGAACTTTATGGGCGACTGGCCGAGGATAGATAGGTAGCCTGTTCGAATACTTTCTCGAACATCTCTACCGTTAATCGCCGCGTATTCACATTGTAGCGGCTACAATGATAGCTATCGATCAGGGTGCGGCCGTCGGGTAGTTGGTGTTTCGCGCCATGGACGAATTTATGGTCGGCGAGGTGGGCTTCGGATAAACGGATGATGCTGTCGTGGGCGACCTTGCCTAGCGCTACGATGATCTTCAATTCGGGCAAGCTATTGAGCGCCTTGGCGAGAAACGGACGGCAATTGTTGATCTCCGCGCCGGTTGGCTTGTTCTCCGGTGGCAGGCATTTGACGGCGTTGAGGATCATCGCCCCGTTCAGAGTGATTCCGTCGCTCGGGTCGTTGGCGAACTTCCCATTTACGAAGCCATATTTGGTCAGGGTGGCAAACAACATTTCACCCGAGGCGTCGCCGGTAAAGGGCCTGCCGGTCCGGTTCGCGCCTTCGGTGCCCGGCGCAAGGCCGACGACCGCTAGTCGCGCCTCGGGATCTCCAAAGGCCGGAACCGGCGCATTCCACCAGTCCGGATGGTCCTTGCGCAGCGATTTGCGCAGGCCCACCAGTCGCGGACAGCGGCGGCAGGCTTTAGGTGCTTCCGCATTGGGAAGCGGGGTAAAAAGAAGGGGGCTATGATCGCTCACAGCCCCCCGCCTAATTTCAAATGGACTGGTCGTCCAGATGGTTAGTCTTTCAATTCAGCCGGAACGATACCGCCAGCTGCCGCAATCTTGTTCATCACTTGCTTGTGCAGCAGGATATTGTCTTCAGCGGAACCGCTATAGTCCGCGTTGCCCAGTTCCTGTGCCAGTTCCTTACGATTGCCATAGCTGGCGTCGATCTGGACCAGTTTCATCAGGTCAACGATAGAATTGCGCCAGTTGAGTTTGTCCGACCCTGGAATATTGTCGAGCCGTGCCGCAACATCGACTTCGCTAATCGCTGCACGTTCAGCCGCAACGGGTGCTGCTGCGACTTCAGGTTCTGCTGCTTTGGCTTCTCCACCGAAAATTGCGTTCTTAATTTTTCCAAAAATGCTCATATCATGCTCCTTTTATATTTGCGGGGCGTTCCGTTCGGCTTTTGCCGGCCCATGCCCTTGAAAGAATATCTCGGTGTTCGACGCCGCAGAGTCAATTGCCGTTCTCCTTCATCCACGGTTATAGGCCGTCAATGGCATGTAAACACTCGTAAATACCATGAATAGACGGTTTTTGGGCTGAAAATATGCTAGGACGGTTGCAAGCAAAGAATCACAAATGCCGTTTCGGCAAAGCAGATAATAAGGAGAATGATTATGAATATTATGGATGTGCTACAGCAATCGGGCGGTATCGGTACAATGGCAAAAGAATTGGGAATCAATGAAGGTGTCGCGCAAGCGGGTGCCGCAGCATTGTTGCCAGCCATATTGGGTGGATTTAAGAAAACAACGCAAGCACAACCAAGCGGGTTGGATGGGCTCGGCGGATTGCTCGGTCAACTTGGCGGTGGCGGACTGCTCGACAGTGTCTTGGGTACGCAGCCAACTCCGGTTGAAAAAGGCAATGAAGTGCTCGGCCAGATTTTTGGTTCCAAAGAAGTCAGCCGGACCGTTGCAGCCGGCGCAGAACAGCAAACCGGTATTAGCAGCGATCTTCTGAAGAAAATGCTGCCCGTGGTCGCAATGATGGTGACAGGATATATGGCGAAGCAGGGCGGCGGTAGCGCTGACAGCGGAAGCGGCGGTGGCCTCGGCAGCCTGCTTGGCGGTTTGCTCGGCGGTGGTAACAAGGCGTCATCCGGCGGCTTGGGTGGCCTAGGCTCGCTTCTCGACCTGAATGGTGACGGCAATCCTCTGGATGACATCATCGGCATGGCCGGCAAATTGACGCGCTAAGCGCCCTAAAGTTAAAGGAAATAGAATATGAGCATGCTCGAAAATATTATGGATATGCTGCCTGAAAATTTCAGCGTTGATGAGATTGCGGAAAAAGTCGGCATGTCAGCGGACGAAGCCAAAAAAGGCGGTGAAGCGCTCTTTGCAAAGTTGCGGGATGGCAGCACGGACCGGATGACGGCGATCAAGGAAGCGGCGGCGGAAGCTGGCGTTGATGCTGAAAAACTCAAAGGTCTGTTGCCGGCGCTGGCAGAAAAGGCGGGGCTTGATGGTGAAGGTAGTTTGATGGACAAACTGACCGGCGAAGAAGGCTTGCTGGGCAAGGCAACCGGTTTTCTGGATCGCGATGGCGATGGTAACCCGATCAACGACATCACCAATATGGCAAAGGGTTTCTTCAAGAAATAAGCTTGAAACCCAGTTAAACGGTGTCCTCTAGTGCTTCCAGCCGGAGGACACCGCCTTCTACGGCAGCGACCTTTGCGATCGCGCCTTTCTTCATATCCGGACCTTTTGCTGGCCATTCACCATCCGCGACTTTTACGCGTCCGCTGGTGGCTGAGATCGCTTCGACAATGGTTACGGTTTCCCCGACAAGTTGTGCAGCTCGATTGTTGAGAAGCGGATTTTCGCTTTCGACATGGTGAGTCAGATACCAGCGACGTCCGCCCAGAACCGCTATGATGGTTGATAGACCAAATAGGGTGAGTTGACCCGCGCCTGTCAAATCAATGAAAAAAGACAGAATTCCTGTCACTGCTGCCGCCGCCGCGACCCAGATCAAGAAGACGCCAGGAACGAACAGCTCCGCCAGCGCCAGCAGTGCGGCCAGTCCTAGCCAGATATATTCGGGGTTGTTGATGGAAAAATCATCCATGCTTCATGCTCCGTTCTATAGTCCGTTTTAGTCGCCTTGATTGTCGAACGGACCCTTGCGCTGCGGCGGCGAGAAAACTTCGCCATTTTCACCAAGTGCTTCTTTGGCCAAAGCCCCAATGCCACCCAATGTCCCGATCAGTTGAGTCGCCTCGACCGGGAATAAAATGGTTTTTGCATTGGGCGAGGTCGCGAATTTTTCGACCGCCTTCACATAATCTTGCGCAACAAAATAGTTGATCGCCTGTGCATCGCCGCCGGAGATAGCCTGGGACACCATATCGGTTGCTTTTGCTTCGGCCTGCGCTTCCCGTTCACGGGCTTCCGCATCCCGGAAAGCTGCTTCCTTGCGGCCTTCTGCCTGCAAAATCTGCCCTTCTTTTTCACCTTCTGACCGTAGAATTTCTGATGCCCGTGCACCTTCTGCATCAAGGATGTTCGCGCGTTTTTCGCGCTCGGCCTTCATCTGCCGCGCCATTGCGTTGATGATGTCCTGCGGTGGACGGATGTCCTTCACTTCAACGCGGGTTATTTTGATGCCCCAAGGGGTTGTGGCATCATCGATCACGGTCAAAAGCCGTCCGTTGATCTCATCCCGTTTGGACAAGGTTTCATCAAGGTCCATCGAACCCATGACCGTGCGGAGGTTGGTGGTCACAAGGTTGAGGATCGCATTATAGAGATTGTTGACCTCATAGGCGGCCTTGGAGGCATCGAGTACCTGAAAGAAGACGACACCATCGGTAGAGATCATCGCATTATCTTTGGTAATGATTTCCTGGCCTGGAATATCGAGAACCTGTTCCATCATGTTGACCTTGCGGCCAACGCGATAGAGAAAGGCAGGATAAAAATTGAATCCCGGCTGAGCGGTAGCCGTGTAACGACCGAAATATTCAATCGTATATTGAAAGCCTTGCCGGACTATCTTGATGCTCGCAAAAAGATAAATGATGACGACTAACAACACTAACAGCAGTACCGAATAACCCATTTCTATTCTCCCATGCGAACGATATCATTATCATTGATTATTTGCGGGATAATGCCAAGGGAAAAGCTAATTTTCCTGTCAGCCGAAGGGACCAGTTGCCATGCGGATCATCGCCGTTCTAATTCTATCGAGCCTGGTGCTATCCGGAGCAGTGCGTGCACAGCCAATTGGCGAAGCAGATATGCTGCGACATATCGAGATATTGGCAAGTGACGCTTTTGAAGGACGAGACCCCGGGACGGCTGGTGAGAATAAGACCGTCAACTATATCGCCACGCAATGGACCGCGGCGAACCTCCAGCCGGCCGGTGATTCAGATTCCTGGTACGCGCCAGTTGCTTTGGTCGAGCGTGTGCCGGAAAGCTATCGGATAAAATTTGTCGGCGATGACAGCGGTAAAACGGTGCGGCTGCGGCGGAGTGAGATTATCTTGCGAGGCCGGGAACCGTCGTTCCAGCAAAATGCAATACCGGTTGTTTTCGCTGGCTATGCCGCGCTGGATGATGGGCAGGATGGATCGTCGGTTGCCGGTAAACTGGTTCTATTGCCCCGCACCGAGCCCAAAGGGCATAACGATTTGCCCGACTATCGAGATCGCAGGCTTCAGTTGATCGAAAACGGCGCGATTGGAGTGATCTCCATCGTTAACAATCAAAATCGCTGGAAGAGATTTCGGAGATTTTATGAGCGTGGGTCGACAATGTTGGCTGATCCCGAAAGTCACGGAGCCTTCGAAGGGTTGATCAGCTTTGATCAATTCACAAGACTGGCTGAGGTTTCCGGCTTGGATGCACAAAAGCTGCTGGCTGATCGAGCGACGAGCGCGGTGATCGAACTTGGCCTCAGCGCCGACGCCAAAGCCAAGACGCGGCTTCATTCCTATACGTCCCATAATGTTGTCGGCAAGATTGCGGGGCGCAATCCGGAAAGCGGTGCCATCCTGTTCATGGGGCATTGGGACCATTTGGGCTTTTGTCGCGCCAAAGATCCTAAAAATCCGGACAAGGACCGTATCTGCAATGGTGCGGTTGATAATGCCAGCGGCATATCGCTGTTGATTGAAGCCGCAAAGCGCTTGTCCGGTGAAGATCATGATCGGGATATTTATTTTCTCGCGACGACAGCGGAAGAAAAAGGGCTGTTGGGCGCGCGGGCTTTCCTGCATCGCCCACCCGTTGCGCTGGAGCAAATCGCTGCGGTTTTCAATGTCGACACGGTCGCTTTGTCTGATGACAAAAGGAAAATTGCGATTGTCGGTCTGGGAGAGACAGAGCTCGATAAGGATCTTGAAATCGTCGCTGCACAGGAAGGGCGCGAAATTGACCGGAGCGGCAAAGCAGATGCCTATCTCAAACGGCAGGATGGTTATGTTTTTTTGGAACGCAACATTCCGGCGTTCATGATTACCAGTGCCTTTGCTGATAATATGCGGCTCAAAGCCTTTCTCAATGGCGCCTATCATGATGTCAGTGATGAGGTGAATGACACGTTGGTGCTGACAGGAGCGGCTGCCGATGCCAATTTCCATGTCGCGTTGGGCCGTTATTTTGCATCGACCGCGACATATCGAGGAAAAGCCACTAGCGGCGCACCAGATAACTGATTACATGGACCGTCACCGAATCAGATTCATCAAATCGGAAAGTGGCGACCATGACCAGGCCAGGTAAACATAAAGAAATCCGTTTAGGGCTAACCTTTGACGACGTCTTGTTACAGCCCGCTGCGTCCGAGATTGTGCCGAGCCAGGCAAATACCAAAACCAGCCTGTCCAAATTGATTGGTCTGAACATACCGATCCTCTCCTCCGCTATGGACACGGTTACAGAGGCGGACATGGCCATCGTCATGGCGCAAATGGGCGGTATTGGCGTGTTGCACCGCAATCTCACCTTGGATCAGCAGATAGCTGCCGTGCGGCAAGTGAAGCGGTTTGAATCCGGCATGGTGGTTAATCCGATCACAATCTCGCCCGATGCAACGCTGGCAGAGGCACAGGCGACGATGGCGCAGAACCGGATATCCGGTATTCCTGTCGTCGAGAAATCCGGCAAGCTGGTTGGCATTTTGACCAACCGTGATGTGCGTTTTGCGGAAAATCCGGAGCAGCGTATTTCAGAGCTGATGACCAAAGACAATTTGGCGACCGTTCCGGCTGGCGTGAGTCAGGAGGAAGCGCGGCGTACCTTGCATCAACGGCGGATCGAAAAATTGCTCGTGGTCGATAATGACTACCACTGCGTTGGCCTGATCACCGTCAAAGATATCGAAAAAGCGGTCACCTATCCCAATGCGACCAAGGATGAGTCGGGGCGCCTGCGCGTTGCTGCGGCATCGACCGTCGGGGAAAGCGGGTTAGAGCGCACTGAGGCGTTGATCGATGCCGAGTGCGATTTGATCGTGGTCGATACCGCGCATGGCCATAGCGCGATGGTCGCGCGATCCGTCGAAGACATTAAAAAACGGTCGAACAAGACGCAGATCATTGCCGGCAATGTGGCAACCGCCGCTGCGACCCGTGCGCTGATTGATGCCGGCGCTGACGGTATCAAGGTCGGTATCGGACCGGGTTCGATCTGCACGACGCGCGTGGTTGCCGGTGTGGGTGTTCCGCAGCTTACCGCGATTATGGATTGCGCTGAAGAAGCCGAAAAATCGGGTATTCCTGTAATCGCGGATGGCGGATTGCGGACGTCGGGCGATGTCGCAAAAGCATTGGCCGCCGGTGCATCCGCGGTGATGATCGGGTCTTTGCTGGCCGGTACCGAAGAGGCCCCGGGGGAAACCTTCCTCTATCAAGGCCGCGCTTATAAAAGCTATCGCGGCATGGGGTCGGTCGGCGCAATGGCGCGCGGATCGGCAGACCGCTATTTCCAGCAAGATATTACTGACCAGTTGAAACTGGTGCCAGAGGGTATCGAAGGGCAGGTACCGTTCAAGGGGCCTGCGCGGGATGTCATCCATCAATTGGTGGGCGGTGTGAAGGCGGCAATGGGCTATACCGGCTCAGCAACATTGGAAGATTTTCGTGAGCGGGCCGAGTTTGTTCGGATCACCAATGCCGGATTGCAAGAAAGCCACGTTCACGACGTTGCGATCACCAGAGAAGCACCAAATTATCCGACCCGATAGGGCCTTGGGAGGCATCACGTGATTGAAGCCAAAATATTGTTTCTGATGTTTGTCTGGCCAGTCGGTCAGGCAGAAGACCGTCCGCGTTGGACGACTGAGGCTTTTGTGACGATTGAGAGCTGCGAAGAAGCTGCGATGATCTGGAAAGACAAGTCTGTCGCAGAATATGGATCTGAGACCCGGGTGGAATATTATTGCTTCCACGCCGACGATCGCATGAGCAAGTGACCCCTTCGGCACGGTTGCAGGCGGCAATAGAATTGCTGGATTGGATCATTGCCGCGGCGCGGGACAATGGCGGATCTGCTGACAATATTGCGAAGAAGTTTTTCAAAGAACGACGCTATGCAGGCTCCGGCGACCGGCGCGCTATTCGCGAGCATGTCTATGCCGCGATCCGGCGTTGGGGAGAACGACCTAAAAATGGTCGAGCCGCTCTGCTTGGACTAGTGGCTGAGCAGCCCGAGTTGCGTGAGTTTTTTAATGGTTCCAACTATGGTCCCGCAGAGATTGCGGCAGATGAACCGGTCGCTAGCGGTGAGCAAATCCCCGCTTGGCTGGTAGACGGTTTTGCGGGTTTGATCGATGAACCCGAACGGAACGCGCTGTTTGATCGTGCGCCGCTGCATATCCGGGTCAATGGGCAGCGTTCCACGGAGGTAGAAGTCAAAGAGACTTGGCCGGAAGCCGTTGGGCTGGCCCTGCCTCAGGGCTATGAATTGCCAGCGGGAACCCAGCTGGAGGACAAGAGGCTCTTTCGCGAAGGGGCAGTCGAAATTCAGGATCTCGGCAGTCAGGCAATTGCAATGGCGGGTGCCGCTGCTGAACCGAAACTGGTCCTTGATCTATGTGCCGGGGCAGGGGGCAAAACTCTTGCTCTATCAGCTATGCTGCCGCCGGAGAGCAAACTTATCGCCGCGGATACCGATCGCGGACGGCTTAGCCGCATAGAACCGCGCAAAAGAAGAGCCAGTGCCCGTAATATCGAAACAATCTTGCTCGCGCCGGGCAAGGAAGTGGACTCGCTGGAGCATCTGAAAGGGTGCTGTGACCTTGTGTTGGTTGACGCACCATGTAGCGGCACGGGAACGTGGCGCCGCAATCCGGAACTGCGCTGGCGGATGACACCAAAACGGCTGGCGCATACCACGGAATTGCAACAGCGTTTGATGGACCTTGGCAGCGAGATGGTGAAACCGGGCGGGCGGCTGATCTACGCTGTTTGCTCGCTTCTTGATGCAGAAGGCGGCGATCAGACCGACAAATTTCTCGATAACCACCCACAATGGCAGGAAAAATCGATTGATTTGCCGATTGGGCGCCCATATCGTAAAGGTATAATTCTTTCACCGCATCATGACGGAACGGATGGCTTCTATTTTACCTGCCTCGAAAAATTGTGATAGCATGACATGTTAAGCCAGCATGCAGATGAATCTGGCTATGGTCGCGAGAGTTTATTGGAGCTGATTATGCGTTTTTCCCCGGCTGTTGTTGCTTTGTCTTTGGTTTTTGCAACCGTTTCCAGTGCCAGCTTTGGCCAGGTTGCGGATATCGAAGTTAAACAGCGTTCGGTTGAATATATGCAATTGGGTGAAGCTGCGCAAAAGCGCGGTGAACTGGATTTAGCCGCAGATTTCTACGAAACTTCGTTGGCCGTCGATCCGCGTAATGGTTCGGCCTTCATTGCGTTGGCACAAATTGCGCGGGTTCAGAAGCTACCGGGCAAGGCGATCCGTCTCTATCGTGAAGCGCTGATATTGGATCCGAACAATCTTGATGCGCTTGCCGGGCAGGGGGAGGCGCTCATCCAGCGCGGGGCGCTCGAGAAGTCGCGGATCAACCTGTCGCGGATTGAATCTTTATGCCGGTCTCGTTGTGCGCAAACGGATCAACTGGCCTCCGCTATCAAGCTAGCGGAAAAGAAGCCGGTATTGTCCGCTGAAGCGGTTACGCCAAAACCCAAAATTGGTGATGAAAAACCGGTAGCCGAAACCCCCTGAAGCGGGCCTTTCGCAAAAAATTAGAAACCGTAGACTAGCGTTGCGCGGCTGACCGTGTCGGTTTTTATCCGTCCGATCGGTGGGTTGGTTTCATGCTCGACCGTATAGGAAAACCGTGCTGAAAGTGTACCGATTAGCTTGGCATCCAGCGCTGTGGTCGAGGCAAATGTATTGGAGTCCGAAGCGATCGTCGCGCTCGCATTTTCTGTGAGCTTTAGATTGTCCGAAATCTGCCAACCGAAATCAAGAGCAGCTAGCCCGGCGATGCTGCTATCTGAGCCGCCATTTGTGAAGTTGGTTTTTCGCCAAGCCGGGCCAGCCTTGACGTCCAGCGTCATATTATCTTCGGCGATAACCGAATAGCCGAGACCGCCCGAGAGCGTGTAGCGAGAAGAAAAACCCTGAAAGCGGTCGCGTTCATATTGTGCGAGGCCATAGGCATAGAGGCGGTCGTTAAACTTGTAATTGGGTTCGATCGAGGCCGCAAACTGTTCGCGGGTGGTGATGCCGTTGCTGCGTTGATAATCAGCGAAAGCCCGGAGCTTCAAACGCCATTTCACGGCATCTTTGGCCAGCTTAACGCCACCACTGATGCCGGTGTTGCTGCTATTGCCGGTGGACCGGAAGGCGCCCAATTCGCCTTCGCCCGTCCAGTTTGTGAAAAAACCGGCTTCTTGCTTGGCCTTTAATTCTGCTGCGGCGAGTATATTTTTCTCGGTAGTATAAGCGGTCAGCAGCGCGTCAATCTCCGCAATATCATCCGGATTGGTTGCTTTTGCCAATTTTACAACAGTTTGAATGTCTACATCATTTTTTGAGGCAATTGCAGTGTCGATCATCGCCTTGACCGGCCCAGGAAGGGCTGCTTGCGCCGGGGTCGCGACCATGAGGGCTAGAATAGATGTTCCGCCAAAAACCTTGTTCAACATATTGAAAATCCGTAGTTATGATGCCTAAATCAGCGGCTCAAACTCTTTCAAAACCGCGCGATATAAGTCCCTTTTGAAGGGAACGATCATATCTGGCAACCCGGCCGGGGCGGTCCATTTCCAATTTGTAAATTCGGCATGTTCGGTGTGAATATTGATGTTTTTATCTTCACCGGTGAACCGCATCAGGAACCAGCTTTGTCGCTGACCGCGATATTTGCCTTTCCAGACCTTGCCGAGCAATTCGTCGGGAAGATCGTATAGATGTTCTTCTTTGCTACGCCCGATGATCTCTACATGATCCGCAATGACGCCGGTTTCTTCCCAAAGTTCGCGTATCGCCGCAGCTTCGGCTTTCTCGCCTTCATCAATCCCGCCCTGTGGCATTTGCCAGGCGTCGGGATAGTTACTGTCCGCGGCGTCCAGACGCTGGCCGACAAATATTTGTCCTTCCCGGTTGGCGAGCATGATACCTGCGCAGGGGCGGTAAGGAAGTTTGCTGTAGTCGTTCATAAGTTGGCTAATAGTGTTTTCCATGCTGCAATCATCTTGTCGACATCCTGCTGCGCCGATGGCACGGCTTTACGGATATTGATGAAACCATGCACATTGCCTGGCATCTCCAAGAAGGTGGTGTTGATCCCGTGCCGGATCAAGTCAGCAGCATATTCACGGCCTTGGTCGCGAAGCGGATCGAGGCCCGCGGTCACCAATACCGTTGGTGGTGATTGGGCTAGATCGCCAAGATAGGGTGATACATGGATATCATCATCTTTTGGCGCATAATGGCTGTTGAAATAATCCATGCTCTCTTTGGTGAGCAGAAAACCTTCGGCAAATTCCTCCATGGATCCGCCTTCCGCATCCATGCGCGACGCCGGATACATTGGGAATTGTGCGATCACCGGAACGGAAGCGGGCTCTGCTGCCAGCACTTGGCCGACGACCAAGGTTAGATTGCCGCCCGCGCTATCGCCGCAAGGGATCAGGCCGCTAATGTTTAGCTTGAGCTTTTCCTGGTTGTCGGCAACCCAGCGCGTCGCGGCAAGGCTGTCCTCTGGCGCGGCAGGGAAGGGCGCTTCTGGGGCTAGTCGATAATCAACCGCTATGACCGGGAGATCCATCTCGCGCGAGATATAGGTGCAGAAACTATGGTGCGATTCGAGATCGCCGATCACAAAGCCGCCGCCATGGTAGAAGATGATGACGGGGGTTTCCGCGCTGCGCTCTGCCTGACTGTCATAGAGGCGCAGCGGGATGTCGCCTGCGGGGCCGGGGCAGGTTAAATCTTCGATGCGCGGTATATCAACGGCGTCTGCTTCCAGCATCGCTGCCATAGCATTATACATTTCCCGGGCCATTGCCGGTTCAACCTCTGACATTTGTGGCTGTTCCGACTGTGCCAGCATTGTCAAAATCATCTGAACATCGGGGCGTACATATGCGTCAGTCATCTCTCATCTCCTACCGTTTAACTGATCGATTAGATCAGGCCGCGCGCACTAGGCAAGCGCTAATCGGGAGGCGGTGCCCAAACAAATGCTTTATCCCTATTAGTTTTTGTGGTTTGAAGCGGGTTGCATTGCTGCTCTAGAGCGGGTTGCGTAATAATAAGCAAAGGCACGGAAAACCAAATTATGGCCACCGCAGTAAAGCAGGAAGAATCGAATAGCGCCCATTCCGACGGCGCCGAAAATGTCGTTGTCCGTTTCGCAGGAGATAGCGGAGACGGGATGCAGTTGACCGGAGGGCAGTTCACTCTGTCGACGGCGTTGGCAGGCAGTGATCTGGCGACTTTCCCTGATTTCCCTGCTGAAATTCGCGCTCCGCAAGGCACGCTTTTCGGTGTTTCCGCTTTCCAGATTAACTTCGGTAGCCGGGCTATTGAAACGGCTGGCGATGAACCAGACGTGCTTATCGCGATGAATCCCGCGGCTTTGAAAACCAATGTCGATGCGTTGCGCGATGGTGGTTTGATCATCGCTGACGCTGGCGAATTCGGAAAACGGAACCTCGATAAAGCGAAATATGAAAACAACCCGTTGGAAGACGGGTCTTTGGCAAAATGGCAATTGCTCAAGCTGGATATTTCTGCGCTGACCCTTGAAGCGGTGAAGCCGTTCGGGTTGGGCAATAAGGAGGCTCTGCGCTGCAAGAATATGTGGACTTTGGGCCTCGCGCTCTGGATGTTCGAACGCGACCGGCAGCCGATTGTTGATTGGTTGAAAAGCAAGTTCGCAAAACTGCCGGACGTGGCGGATGCGAATATCGCGGCGCTGAACGCGGGTCATGCTTATGGCGAAACGGCGGAGCTGTCTGGGGACGGTCTTGGCAGCGGCCATTTGAGCACCCGCAAAGTTGGCGCTGCTCCGGCGGCGGCAGGCGAATATCGTACAGTGACGGGCGCAGAAGCCCTGTCGCTTGGTTTGGTTGCTGGCGCGCAATTGGCAGACCTGCCGATGTTCTTTGGCGGCTATCCGATCACACCGGCTTCGGCGATTCTGCACCATCTGTCGCGCTTGAAAGAATTTGGCGTAACAACATTCCAGGCGGAAGACGAAATTGCGGCCATCGCGGCAGCCATTGGTGCAAGCTATGCCGGTAAATTGGGGATTACGTCATCATCGGGGCCCGGCATTGCGCTGAAAGGCGAAGCGATGGGCCTTGCGATCATGACCGAGCTTCCCTTGGTGATTGTGAATTCACAGCGCGGCGGCCCGTCTACGGGACTCCCAACCAAGACAGAACAATCCGATCTGTACCAAGCCGTCTATGGCCGGAACGGCGATGCGCCGATGCCGGTCATTTCTGCGCGTTCGCCCAGCGATGCCTTTGAATGTGCGATAGAAGCGGTGCGGATTGCGGTGCAATATATGACACCCGTGATGCTGCTCACCGATGGCTATATTGCCAATGCGGCTGAGCCTTGGAAAATTCCTGACGTTGATGGTCTGGAGCCGTTCCCGACGAGTTTCCTCGAAACCATGCCCGAAGGCGGCCTGAAACCCTATAGTCGCGACGAGAAGCTGGCGCGGCCATGGATCAAGCCCGGTACGCCAGAGTTGATGCATCGCATTGGTGGTATCGAAAAAGGCATTGATACCGGTCATATTGATTATGGCGCGGCCAATCACCAGAAGATGACCGAAATTCGCCGTGACAAAGTCTTGGGTGTTGCGGACAGCATCCCCGATCAGGACGTCGCGCTCGGCAATGCAAGCGGTAAGCTGGCTGTTGTTGGCTGGGGCTCGACCTTTGGACCGATCCATCAGGCGGTTCGCCGGGCCGTGGCAGCGGGCAAGGATGTTGCCCATATCCACATCAGGAATATCTGGCCGATGCCGAAAAACCTTGGTGAACTGGTGAGAAGCTATGACCGGGTGATCGTACCGGAAATGAACACCGGACAGCTGAAAACGGTTTTGCGGGATCAATATCTGGTCGATGCGAAACCGGTGAACAAGGTTTCCGGCCAGCCGTTTACCATCGCCGAAATTGAGACGGCGATTGAGGAGAATCTGTCATGAACGAGATGACCAAAATCACGACCACGCTGAAAGACTGGGAAACCGATCAGGAAGTACGTTGGTGTCCCGGTTGTGGCGATTATGCCATATTAAAGGCCGTACAGCGGACGATGCCTGCCTTGGGTGCTGATCCGTCCAATACGGTTTTTGTAAGCGGTATTGGCTGCTCCTCGCGCTTTCCTTATTATATGGAGACCTATGGATTCCACACGATCCATGGTCGTGCGCCTGCGGTTGCGACCGGTGTGAAGCTGGCCAATCCGGAGCTGGATGTCTGGATTATCACCGGTGATGGCGATGCGCTCTCCATTGGCGGTAATCACACCATGCACTTGTTGCGCCGCAATCTTGATTGCCAGGTGATGCTGTTTAACAACGAGATTTATGGCCTGACCAAGGGGCAATATTCGCCCACCAGTCGCGAAGGTACACAAAGTCCCTCGACGCCTTATGGTTCGGTAGATCGTCCGGCATCGCCTTGTGCTTTTGCGCTGGGTGCTGGTGCACGCTTTGTTGCGCGCGGGATTGATATTCACAAAGGCTTGCCGGATGTTCTCAAGGCGGCCCATGCACACAAGGGTACATCCTTCATCGAGATTTTCCAGAATTGCATCGTCTATAACAAGGATGTGTTTGATGAATTTGCGGCCAAGAAAACCGCAGCCGACACGCAATTGCATCTGGTTGATGGCGAACCCATGCTGTTCGGCAAGGGCACCAAGGGTATCACACTCAACCGCAAGACGCTGCAGCTGGAAGTGGTCGACGTGGTCGATGGCGACTGGGAAGCGGCTGATGTGATTGTCCATGACGTCACCAACCGTTCGGTAGCCCATATGCTGATTGAAATGCAGTTCGGCGAATTCCCCATGGCATTGGGCGTGCTCTATGATGATCCGCGTCCGACCTTCGAAGCGGCTGTTGTCGAACAGAATGCCTCTGCAGCAGCTGGCAAAAAGCCGGACCTGCAGGGATTGCTGAGCAAGGGGCAGACTTGGACAGTGACAGAGGATGGGCCGGAACTTTAGATGATTGTTCCTTGGTGTCTCCGTGCGAGATAAAATTTGGATAATCTGACCCATAGCTTGGCCGGTGCCGTTCTCGGCCAGATGGGGCTGAAGAAGAAAACCGGTCTGGGTATGGCGACGTTGATTATCGCCGCCAATATTCCGGATATTGATGCAGTAGCGACCTTGCTGGACGGGGTTCAACATCTGGCGATCCGGCGCGGGATTACCCATGGTCCGATCGCGATGCTGGTGCTGCCGCTGTTGCTGACGGCGATCATGATATGGTTTGATCGCTGGCAGACAAAGCGCGGCAAGCGGCCAGCGGATCGCTTGCCGATCCACAAGGGCTGGCTGCTGGCGCTGGCCTATATCGGCTGTCTCAGCCATCCGGCGCTGGACTGGCTCAATAGCTACGGTATCCGTCTGCTGGAGCCCTTTTCGTCGCAATGGTTTTATGGCGACAGCATCTTCATCATCGATATCTGGATGTGGATTGCCCTGATAGCGGGCGTCTGGATTTCGCGGCGGCGCGAGAAGAGCGGGGCTGCCAACTGGCAGCGACCTGCGTGGCTCAGCTTCGCCGCGATCTGTGCCTATATTTTTGCCAATGGTCTGATCACCGGAAAAGCCGAGGCGGATGTTGTCGCTGGGGTTGAGCAGCGTACCGGGCAAACTCCCGAACAGGTTGTAGCCAATCCAATGCCGGTGATGTTCTGGCGTCGTGATATGATTTGGGAGATGGCGGGCAAGAACGGCAGAGAATATGGCGAGGCCGGGTTTAACCTATTGGCCCCGGAGCCCTTAAACTGGAAAGATGAGCTCGTAAAAAATGATGCGCCGCTTTCTTTGGTCGAGCAGGTCGAAGATACGAATGCGGATGCACGGGCCTTCATGGTCTGGGCACGCATGCCGATATTGCAGTTGGAAAAGGATGGTTCTGCGGATGGCGGTTTCGCGCTGAATATCGCTGATATGCGGTTTCGTGATCCGCTGGTTCAGGATCGTTTCTCGGTTCGTGCCCATGTCAATCAGGACAGGTTGGCTGAACCGGAAAAATAGTTAGACGGGTGAAATGACTAAACCCAAAATCATCTGGTTTCGCCGCGATCTGCGCCTTTTTGATCAAGCTGCCGTCGCCGCAGCTGCCAATGATCCGATCATTCCGGTCTATATTCTCGATGATGAAACGCCCAAACACCGCCTGATGGGCGGGGCTTCGCGCTGGTGGTTGCACCGGTCATTGGAAGAGTTGGAAGCATGTTTGCAGAATCGTGGGTCCCGGTTGATCCTGCGTCAGGGGCGGGTTTCAGAGCATTTGGCTGAAATTGTCAAATCTACCAGCGCGGACGAAATACACGCGCTGCATCACTACGAACCATGGTGGCGCAATGCGGAGCGGGCGTTGAAGAAATCGTTGGGTGATCAGGCGCAGCTGGTCCTGCATGATGGCAATTATCTACTGCCACCGGGTAGGGTGACCACCGGGTCCGGTTCACCCTATAAAATCTACACGCCTTTCTGGAAGGCTTTGCGCGAGCATATGCCGCCACCGCCGCCTATTCCGGCGCCGGACAGTCTCGATACGCCTGATAGCTGGCCAGACAGCGATGCGCTGGACGACTGGAGCCTGTTGCCGACTAAGCCGGACTGGGCTGCGGGCTTCGGGGACCACTGGCAACCCGGTTCAGCGGGCGCAGAGGCCAATCTTGAGGATTTCGCTGACAAAGCGATAGAATATGGTGAGGGCCGCAATCTCCCTTCGGAAGAACTGGTATCCCGCTTGTCGCCCCATCTGCACTTTGGCGAGATCAGCCCGGCGACGATCTGGAACCGGCTGGCGGGGCAGGGTGCCAAGGTCGAGACCTATCTCAAGGAACTGGTCTGGCGTGACTATGCGCAAAATGTCATCGACCAGTTTCCCCAATATGGCGGCGAGAGCTATCGCGAGAAAATGCGGGCGCTGCCGTGGCGGGATATGAAAGATGACACCGTTAAAGCGGACTTCAAAGCCTGGTGCGAGGGCAAGACCGGCTATCCAATCGTCGATGCGGGAATGCGCGAACTTTGGGCCACCGGCTGGATGCACAATCGGGTACGGATGATCGCCGCGAGTTTCCTGATCAAACATCTTCTGATCGACTGGCGCGAGGGCGAACAATGGTTCTGGGATACGCTGGTGGATGCCGACTACGCTTCCAATAGCGTCAATTGGCAATGGGTTTCCGGCACCGGCGTCGACAGCAATATGTTCGTCCGGATCATGGCACCGCTCAGCCAGTCGGAGAAATTCAACGCTGGCGACTATATCCGTTCATGGGTGCCGGAACTGGCGGATATTGATGATCCCTATATTCACGATCCGGAAGAAAGCGGAGTGCGGCCCCACAACTATCCGCCAAAAATCATCGCGCATAAAGAAGCGCGGGAACGTGCTTTGGATGCCTATGCAAAAGTGAAATGAGCGGGAGCATTGAAAGTCCGGCCGTAATTGGCTAATCAAGGGACAGATCAGAAGGATAACAGGTCGATGAACAAATAGGTCGCCCCATTGGGCAATATCAAAATTACTGCATTCAGTCCGCCGGGCTGGATATTTTGACACCTATTTTCAGGATCTTTTATGCATAGACTATCAGAAAAATTTTGCGTTATCACCGGTGCTGCTCGCGGCATTGGTAAGGCTATTGCCAAGGCTTTTGTTGATGAGGGGGCGACGGTGGTTCTAACCGACTGCGATCCCGAAACGCTGCAGGCTTCCGGCGAAGAATTGCATTGCGACACATTGCTGCTGGACGTGGAGCAGGAAGCGGACTGGGAGCGGCTCGCTGCCTTGCATCCGGCGGTCGATGTCGTCGTCAATAACGCGGGGATTACCGGCTTTGAAAAAGGCATTGCTCCCCATGACCCGGAAAATGCCTCGCTAGAGGACTGGCGGGCGGTGCACCGGGTCAATCTTGATGGAACATTTCTCGGTTGCCGCTATGCGATCAAGGCAATGAAGGGAAAGGGCAGCGGTTCTATCATCAATATCTCGTCGCGCTCCGGGCTGGTCGGTATTCCGGGCGCTGCTGCCTATGCTTCTTCGAAAGCCGCCATTCGCAATCATAGCAAGTCGGTCGCGCTCTATTGCGCGCAACAGGGCTGGGATATTCGCTGTAACTCGATTCATCCGGCGGCCATCATGACCCCGATGTGGGAACCGATGCTGGGCGAAGGTGCAGCGAGGGAAGCGTCCGAAAAAGCACTGGTGCGGGACACGCCATTGCAACGCTTTGGCAAGGATAGCGAAGTTGCGGCTATTGCCGTGCTGCTGGCATCCGATGAGGCAGGCTATATCACGGGGTCGGAACTGAACATCGATGGCGGCATTCTGGCTGGTTCTGCCGCCGCGCCGGGGTCCTAGATCGGGCCTTGACGCTGCCGGATAGTTCTACATTGCCAAGCGGTTAGTGCTGGTCCATATTTATGGATATGAATGCCGAAGCTCCCAAGCGCGGGCAACATTTGCTTGATGCACGCAAACGATTTGCCAGCGGCGGCGGCTTGCTTGCGCGGTTGTTCGCGCCTGGTTTCCATCATATTCTCGACCGGATCGATGCCGGACTGGACCAGGGCACGCTCGAGGTCAAACTGCCCGATGGTTCGACCCGGATATTGGGTGGCCGCGGCGAAGGGCCGATGGCAGACGTCACATTATGCCGCTGGAATGCGTTGCTGCGCCTGATCAACGGCGGTTCCGTGGGTTGGTATCGGGCATGGGAATTGGGCGAGTGGACCAGCGCTGATCTAGTGCCGCTATTTGATTTGTTCGTTCGCAATCGTGCGGGATTGAAAAATACCGCCCGCGCGTCTGGGTTTTTCAATTGGGTTGCCAAGCGGCGGCATAAGAAACGGGACAATGATAAACGGCGGGCGCGTCAGAATATTCAATATCACTATGATCTCGGCAATGATTTCTACAAGCTCTGGCTGGACGATAGCATGAGCTATTCGAGCGCGATTTTTTCCGAGGCGACCGAAAGTCTGGAGCAGGCGCAGCGTAACAAAATCGATGCCATTGCTGGGCGGCTATCGACGAAATCAGGTGATAAGGTCTTGGAGATTGGTTGCGGCTGGGGAACGCTTTCTGGCAGCTTGGCCCGCGACCATGGTCTGAATGTGACCGGTATCTCTCTTTCGGACGAGCAGACAGCGTGGGCGCGGGAACATCATCCCGAAGCGCAGTTTCTTATTCAGGATTACCGGGATGTCGACGGGCAATATGATGCCATTGCCAGCGTCGAAATGGTGGAAGCGGTCGGCCAGCAATATTGGCCGGACTTTCTCGATTGTATCGCCCGCAATCTAAAACCCGGTGGCCGCGCGGCGCTCCAATATATCAGCATTGCCGACGATATTTTCGAACAATATGCCGCGAGTGCCGATTTCATCCAGACCTATATTTTCCCAGGGGGCATGCTGCTCTCGGAAAGCCGCTTTCGGGCATTGGCCGAGGCGCGTGGTCTGCAATGGAGCGATCAGACAAGCTTTGGACTCGACTATGCAGAAACTTTAAAAAGATGGCGAAAACGCTTTGATAATATTATAGAAAATGGAATATTGCCTGCCGGATTTGATGATAGGTTTGTCCGGTTGTGGCATTTCTATTTGGCTTATTGTGAAGGTGGTTTTCGTGGCGGCGGGATTGATGTCGCTCAAGTGACACTGATAAAAATATGATAAAAGGGAGAACGGAACAATGAGAAGTTTTGGAAAATTGGCGATGCTAGGAGTGGCTTGCATCAGCCTGACGGCCTGCGAACAAGTGCAGAAAGTCGCGGCTGATGTCGCTGGCTTGCCGACTGACGAAAATATCTTGTTCTGGACCCAGGATCAACGCGACAAAGCATTCCGTAATATGGAGATACTGACCACGACGCGGGTGATCGAGGCGGGTGATACCATTCGGGAATTGGACGCAGGGAAACCGCTTCCGGCTATTTTGCCTGTTGCTGATAGCGACGCCGGATTGTCGATCGACGACTATATGGCGGATCAACATCTCGCAGGACTGGTGGTCTTGCAGGATGGCAAGGTCCGGCTCGAGGAATATCGTATGGACTTTGGTCAGGACGACCGCTGGACCAGCTTCTCAGTCGCCAAGTCTTTGGTCTCAACGCTGGTCGGGGCCGCTATCAAGGATGGCTTTATCAAGTCGCTGAGCGATCCGCTGACGGCCTATATCCCTGAACTGGAAGGCAGCGGCTATGACGGCGTGACGGTGGAACAATTGCTGACAATGACCTCGGGCGTGAAGTGGAACGAGGATTATGAGGATGAGAATAGCGATGTTGCCCAGTTCAACATGACCAAATCGAAAGACGGTGTTGATCCAGTCATTCTGTATATGAAGACTCTGGTCAACGAAGCCGAACCCGGTACGCGTTGGCAATATAATACCGGCGAGACCAATTTGATCGGCGTGCTGGTGGCCAAGGCGACCGGTAAGTCG
This sequence comes from Parasphingorhabdus sp., assembly GCF_039939955.1. Lineage (GTDB taxonomy): Bacteria > Pseudomonadota > Alphaproteobacteria > Sphingomonadales > Sphingomonadaceae > Parasphingorhabdus. The sequence continues at coordinate 601,670 of NZ_JBDVHS010000005.1, forward strand.
CTGTCCGAATATCTCTCGGAAAAAGTCTGGCAGCCTTATGGCATGGCCAAGGACGCAGTCTGGATATTGAATGATGGTGACAAGGAAATCGGCGGTTGCTGCATCTCAGCCACCACCCGAGATTTCGCGCTTTTCGGCCAGTTTGCAATGAATGGCGGTATGATCGGCGACAATGCAGTCGTTCCGGATGGCTGGTATGAAAAAGCCGGCACGAAACAGGCTGATATCGGCTTGGATGGTCATGGCTATGGCTATCAATGGTGGACCTATGATGATGGCAGCTATGCCGCGCAGGGTATTTTCGGTCAGGGGATCTTCATTGATCCGAAGCGCAAGCTGGTCATTGCTGGCAATGGCAACTGGCCCAGAGCAACACCGGATGACAAGAAGGTTAGTCGCAACGCTTTTTACCGGGCGGTGCAGGCTTATATCGATAGCGAAGCAGCGCCTGCTGCTGAATGATCGGGGCTAGCTGATTGCGATCCGTTCGCCGGTTTCAAAATCGCTGGCCAATATTTCGACCAGCCGGTCTGCAACAACCGAAGGGGTTTTGAGACTGGCTGGATCTTCGCCCGGATAGGCGCTAGCCCGCATTTCGGTGCGGGTCTTGCCGGGGTCGATGATCGCTGTCCGAATCTTGCCCAAATTGCGCATTTCTTCGCCATAGCTGAGCACAAGTGTCTCGAGCGCGGCCTTTGATGCACCATATGCGCCCCAAAATGGCCGGGCCTTGCGACCGACGCTGCTCGTTACCGCGAGCAGTCGTGCGTCATCGCTCTTGCGCAACATCGGATCAAATCCGGCGATTAGCGCTTGCTGCGCAATCAGGTTAAGAGTCAGGGTCTTGTTGAATTCCTGACCATCAATAGCAGGAACGGGGCCTAATGTACCCAACATGGCGGCGTTGAGGACCAGAATATCCAGACCATCCCAGCGGCCGGAAATTGCAGTCGCCAGCCGTCCGATACTGTCACCATCGGTCAGATCAAGCGGTGCGATGGTTGCGCTGCCGCCGGCCTGATGAATTTGCTCTTCCAGCTTTTCCAGATCATCCGCGCTGCGTGCGGTGATGACGACATGAGCGCCTTCTTTTGCCAAGGCGAGGGCGGTTGCTGCACCGATACCGCGGCTGGCACCCGTAACGAGCGCCAATTGTCCTTCAAATTTCATGATCAGTTCGCCGTTTGTTTGATGCGCGACATATCACCCGATGGCTCAATCTCTAGGTTCGAAATAGAGGAATCCAGTCGTTCGTTGAGCATGCTGAGCTGGTCCGGTTCTTCCGCACCGTCACGGTCGGTAAGGGCGGTCGGATAGGCGCCGGTAAAGCAGGCATCGCAATATTGCGGTTGGATATCATGCCGGGTGTCTTCACCCACGGCGCGGTAGAGACCGTCGATGGAAATGAAGGCGAGGCTGTCGGCCTGAATGAATTCCCGCATTTCTTCAATGGATTTGAGCGCAGCGAGCAGCTTCTCCCGCGTCGGTGTGTTCACGCCATAAAAGCAGCTGTGCATTGTTGGTGGGCTAGCGATCCGCATATGGACTTCGGCCGCACCGGCTTCGCGCATCATCTGCACGATTTTCAGACTGGTGGTGCCGCGTACGATAGAATCGTCAACCAATACGATTTTCTTGCCATTGACCAGCGGGCGGTTGGCATTGTGCTTCAGCTTGACGCCGAGATGGCGGACGCCATCACCGGGTTGAATGAAGGTACGGCCGACATAATGTGACCGGATGATGCCCAGTTCAAACGGGGTGCCTGACTGTTCCGCAAAACCAAGGGCTGCGGGCGTGCCGCTGTCCGGAACCGGTATGACATAATCCGCCTCGACAGGGCTTTCGATCGCCAGCTGGGCACCGATTTCCTTGCGAACGCTATAGATGGAATTGCCGTCGACAATCGAATCCGGGCGCGAGAAATAGACATGTTCGAAAATGCAGGGCCGGGCTTGCGCATCGGGGAAGGGGCGATGGGACCGCAGCTCACCATTGGCGACCACGATCAGTTCGCCGGGTTCGACGCTGCGCACATATTCCGCGCCGACCAGATCCAGTGCAACGGTTTCCGACGCAAAGACATAGGCTTCACCAATCCGGCCCATGACCAGCGGGCGAATGCCCAATGGGTCGCGGCAGGCGATCATGCCTTCGGCGGTCATGCAGATGAGTGAATAGGCGCCTTCGACCTGTTTGAGCGCGTCGATAAATTTGTCGAGCAACGTCCGGTATTTTGACGTGGCAACCAGATGGATGATAACCTCGGTATCGCTGGTCGACTGGAAAATCGAGCCATGGCGGACCAGTTCGTCCCGCAGATCCAAAGCATTGGAGATATTGCCATTATGGGCAATAGCAAAACCGCCAGAAGCGAGGTCGGCTTCGAGCGGCTGAATATTGCGTAAAGTGCCAGCACCGGTGGTGGAATAGCGGACATGGCCACACGCCGAATCGCCGCGCAGACGATGGATGACTTCTTCGCTGTCGAAATTGCCGGCGACGGGCCCCAGCGCGCGATGGCTATAGAATTCCTTGCCGTTGCGGCAGGTGATCCCGGCGGCTTCCTGTCCGCGATGTTGCAGGGCATGCAGGCCGAGCGCAACCATGGCGGCTGCGTCATCCATTCCAGCAATTCCAAAAACGCCGCATTCTTCCCGCAGCTTATCGTCGTCAAACGGGTGGGTTGTCAGCATATCGCACCTGGCCTGTAAATGATCCGACGGAGTTTGACTGGCATATAGGTTTGAAACGAGGACTTGTCTTCCCCCAAATGTCATAAAATTATCATATTGGTTAAAGGAACGAGAAAGTTGGAGAAAATCCCGCCATTAGCCGTTGCACACGGGTACATTGGCTCCTATTTTATGGCTATGACAGATAGCGAAAATGATCCCGAAACCGGAAGCCTCCTCCGACCCAAATATGATTCGAACGGCCTGATCACTGCGGTCGTCACTGATGATTCGTCCGGGGACCTGCTGATGCTCGCTCATATGAATGCCGAAGCGTTGCAATTGACGCAGGATAGCGGCGTGGCGCATTTCTTCTCGCGCAGTCGCCAATGTCTTTGGAAAAAGGGCGAAACATCGGGCAATATCATGTCGGTGACCGAGATGCGCATTGATTGCGATCAGGATGCGCTGTGGATCAAGGCGGTGCCAGCGGGTCCGGCCTGCCACACCGGGCGATTGAGCTGTTTCTATCGTAAAATTGCTGACGGCAAGCTGGAGCGGATTGCTTGAAACGCGGCGCTCTGCTGCTTTTGTCCCTATTGCTGGCGGGCTGTGATCAGGGGCCGGCTGATTCCGAAAAAACCGAGGCCGAAGTCTCTCCTTTGGAACAGGCGGCCATTGATGCCGGTGTTATTCCCGATGCTGGGAAGGTGACGCTGTCGGGTGCTTTTGAACGCCGAAGTAATCTCGGGACAGACCGTTTCTGCGCCGTGGGCAATGATGAAAACGGCTATCAAGTCGGGATGATCGCGGTGTTTGGACCGGACAGTAAGTGCGAGGCACTAGGCGAAGCGGAACGCGACGGAGAAAATGTTCACATCACTCTGACCAGTGAAGAGAAATGCAGCTTCACGGCGCGTTTTGATGGGGTTGAATTGGAAATGCCCGGTGAACTGCCAGAAGCCTGCGCGAGCTATTGTAGCGCGCGCGCGGGTTGGGAAGGCGTCAGCTTCTATCTCATCGGAGAGGGGGACGCGGTGGCCCGCTCTACCCGTGGCCGCGATTTCGAAAATCTGTGCCCCGGCTCTTAGCATTGACGTTTACGTTAGCGTAAGCTATACGGACGGCATGTCGCAATCGCCAAACCACGCCGAAATTGACACGCCCGACCTGCAAAACCGGGAAACTTATACAATATCCGATTTGTCGGGAGAATTTGGTGTTACCGCTCGGGCGCTGCGATTCTATGAAGATGAGGGGCTTATAGCTCCACACCGCAAGGGTCTGGCGCGCATTTATACCAAGCGCGACCGAGCGCGTCTGGCGTGGATTATGCGCGCGAAAAATGTCGGTTTCAGCCTGACTGAAATCCGCGACATGATCGATCTGTACGACCTTGGCGATGGCCGGAAGACGCAGATGCAGGTCACGGTCGAAAAATGTCAGGAAAAAATCGATACGCTGAAGAAACAGCGGGCCGATATCGACAGTTCGATTAAAGAGCTGACCGGCTTTATCAAGACTGTGCAGGACGCCATGGCGGACGCAAAAGCGCAGCATCAATAGAGGATAATGCCGGCGACCACCGGCAACCCCATTTGACCAGAAAGTAGAAAATCATGCCTAGTTATACCGCGCCTATTGGCGAAGTCCGTTTCATCCTCAACGAAGTTCTGAACATGGAGCAATATGCCAATGTTCCGGGCTTTGAAAATGCAACGCCTGAAATGGTCGATGCCATTCTGACCGAGGCGGGAAAATTTAGTAGCGAAGTACTGCACCCGCTTAACCAGTCGGGCGATGAAGAAGGCTGTACGCGGCACGAAGATGGCAGCGTTACGACGCCTAAAGGTTTTAAAGAAGCCTATCAGCAACTGACCGATGGCGGTTGGACAACCCTGTCCGGACCGGAAGAATTTGGCGGCCAAGGATTGCCACGTGTCATTGGCAATGCGGTCATGGAATTCATGGTCTCGGCCAATCAGGCGCTGGAAATGTACACCGGCCTGACACAAGGTGCCATTGCATCGATCCTGACAGAGGGTAGCGAAGAGCAGAAGCAGGTTTACGCGACCAATATGATTTCCGGCAAATGGACCGGCACGATGAACCTGACCGAAGCGCATTGCGGGACAGATTTGGGTCTCATCCGCACTAAGGCAGAGCCGATCTCCGGTGGCTATGCGATCACTGGTCAAAAGATTTTCATCTCCGCGGGTGAGCATGACATGGCGGAGAATATCATCCACCTTGTTCTCGCCAAGACCCCGGGGGCACCAGATAGCTCCAAAGGCATCTCGCTCTTCATCGTACCAAAATTCCTGGTCAACGAAGACGGGTCTTTGGACGAACGCAATGGCGTAAGCTGTGGCTCGATCGAAGAAAAAATGGGCATCCACGGCAATGCAACCTGCGTGATGAACTATGACGGGGCGACCGGCTATATGGTCGGCGAAGAGAATAAAGGCCTGCGCGCGATGTTCATCATGATGAACGCAGCGCGACTGGGCGTTGGTCTGCAAGGCCTGGCTCAGGGTGAAATCGCTTATCAAAACGCGGTTGTCTATGCTGGCGATCGTCGTCAGGGCAGGGCGCTAACGGGTGCTCAGGATCCGGAAGAAAAGGCGGATACATTATTCGCTCACCCGGACGTGCGCCGGATGCTGATGGATGGCAAAGCCTTTACCGAATCCATGCGCAGTCTGGTGCTATGGGGCGCGTTGCAGGTCGATCTGGCGGATAAGGCTGAAACCGAGGAAGAGCGCCAATTGGCCGATGACCTCGTCAGTCTGCTCACACCGGTGATCAAGGGTTACGGAACCTATATGGGCTATCAGATTGCTACGGAATCGCAGCAAGTATACGGCGGCCATGGCTATATTACCGAATGGGGCATGGAACAATTTGTCCGCGATGCGCGGATTGCGATGATCTATGAAGGCACCAACGGCATTCAGGCAATGGATCTGGTCGGCCGCAAGCTTGGTTATAAAGGCGGCCGTGCGGTGCAGGCATTGTTCAAAGTGATTTCTGACGAAATTGCGGAAGCCAAGGGCAATGACAAGCTATCCGGTTTCGCGGAGGCGCTTGAAAAAGCCAATGGCGAGCTTCAGAAAGCAACAATGTGGTTCATGCAGCATGGCATGACAAACCCGAACAACGCCGGGGCAGGCGCTTATCATTATATGCATATCATGGGCATTGTCTCGCTTGGTCTCATGTGGCTGCGGATGAGCAAAGCGGCTCAGGCAGCTCTCGACGCGGGTACAGACAATCCGAAATATTACGAAGCGAAGCTGGTGACGGCTCAATATTTCGCAGAGCGCTTCATGCCAGATGCGGGATCGCTACGGCGCAAAATCGAAGGTGGCAGTGACTCGATCATGGCGCTCGACCCAGAGATGTTTGCCGTCGCTTAAAATGACGGGAATAGGTGGGGGCATTGTTGCTCTACCTGCTAGCATATCGAAACAATTTCGCCGGTCATCCTGTCATGGGGTGGCCGGCGTTTTTTTCAGGTCGCAGCAGAAAATTGGTCACGATGAACTGTGTCTGGGAGGCGGTAGATGTCAGAATTTGGCTGTTTAGCGGCTTTCTAGCCCATATGGTCGACTGCGGCTGGACCCAAGATGCCGGGCGGCGCATTACGCCTGTGACAGGGGAATCATATGCATAAGGAGTATATGCAATGCGTTCCAATAAGAGTCTAAACCCCGTGGTTAGAATGACGCCCTATCTGATCACTGTCGGACTGGGATTGTCGGTGGCAGCCAATGCTGCGTCGCCGGAATCCGCGGAGGAAGCACCGTCCGAAATTCCGGCTCCGACCATCGACAGCGATGGTGATGGCGTGATGGATGCCTGGGATCGCAGCGGTGATGGCCAGCCTGATGCTTGGGATAGCGATGGTGACGGTCAACCCGATCTGATCGATGACAATGGTGACGGTCTACCGGACTGAATGCACTGAGCGGCCAAAGAAACACCGGGCCTAATATTGGTCCGGTGTTTTTTTATTCTCAAATATCTCGTCAAACATGCTGAGCATGGCAGCCTTGCTCTGTCGGTCCGCCGATGCATTATATTGGACTGCATCCATTGCCCGCAAATTGCTGCCGGGGTCGGTGAACCCGTGCACGACGCCAGTGTAGGTATGCATGTGGCAATCCGCGCCCGCAATATCCATTTCTTCGAGAAAGGCGCGAACCTGCTTCGGCGGGACCAAAGGATCAGCCCGGCCATGGCAAACCAATATGCGCGATTTTATGGTTCCGCGCTTCGCCGGTAAAGGTGTTGCGAGTAGACCATGGAAGCTGACGACGAGCGCGATATCCTCGCCGCCACGGGCCATTTCCAGAACGATCTCGCCGCCCATGCAATATCCGATTGCGCCAATCCGGTCGTTGCTCAATTTGGACCGCGTCCGCAATTCTGCAAGCGCGCAGCGGAACCGATCACGATAATATTCGGCATCCGATCGCAATTGGTCCGCAAGCCTGCGCGCTTCGTGCATATTCTCGACAAAGCCTTGCCCATATATGTCGCAGACCATTGCACTATAGCCCAAGGAGGCCAGCCATCTCGCGCGATCGAACATGATCTGGTTCGGGCCAGCAATGGTCGGCACGATCAAAATGGCGGCCCGCGGATAACGGCTGGGTTGCGCCATATAACCGGACAATTCTACATCACCATGTTGATAGGTGAACTGCTGGACCTCGATCGAGCTCATTCTTCAGGCAAAAACTCTGGGACCGATAGATAGCGTTCCCCGGTATCATAGTTGAAGCCGAGCACTTTCGCGCCGCCGCCCAGTTCCGGCAGTTTTTGCGCGATGGCGGCCAAAGTCGCGCCGGAGGAGATGCCAACCAGCATGCCTTCTTCCTTCGCGGCTCTCAGCGCCATGGCTTTCGCGTCGGCCGGATCAACCTGGATCGCTCCGTCGATACTCTGGGTGTGCAGATTGCCCGGGATGAAGCCAGCGCCAATGCCCTGGATCGGGTGCGGGCCCGGTTGACCGCCGCTGATCACCGGTGAAGCGGTCGGTTCGACAGCATAGACTTTCAAATGGCTCCAATGTTCTTTCAGAACCTCGGCAACCCCTGTGATATGGCCGCCGGTGCCAACGCCGGTGATGATCGCGTCCAGCGGATCATCTTTGAAATCGTTGAGGATTTCGAGCGCCGTCGTGCGTTTATGCACTTCAAAATTGGCGGGGTTCTCGAATTGTTGCGGCATCCAGGCGCCGGGGGTCTGTTCGACCAATTCCTGTGCCCGTTCGATTGCGCCCTTCATGCCTTTTTCTTTCGGGCTGAGATCAAAGGTCGCGCCATAGGCTAGCATCAGACGGCGGCGTTCGAGGGACATGGATTCCGGCATCACCAGAACCAGCGTATAGCCTTTGACCGCGGCGACCATGGCCAGTCCGACACCGGTATTGCCCGATGTGGGTTCGATAATCGTCCCACCGGGTTTGAGCGCGCCGGATTTCTCGGCATCTTCAATCATCGCCAGACCAATGCGGTCCTTGATCGATCCACCAGGGTTGGAACGTTCGGACTTGATCCATACATTGGCATCGCCGAACAGCCGCTGCATCTTGATATGCGGCGTATTTCCAATGGTTTCGAGAATGTTATTTGCAATCATTATCCTGCACTCCTGGTTATTTTCTTATTTCTTCGCCGGTTCGTCTTTGAGATCTTCCGGCGGATCAAAAGTCTTGGCAGCGCCCAATTGCGGGAATAGGCGCGACCATAGTCCGGTCACCACTATAGCACCGGCTCCGCCCGCGACAATGGCGGCGATTGGGCCGAATAATACGGCGAGGCCTCCAGAGAGCGCATCGCCCAGTTCGTTCGACGCGCTGATCGTCATTTGACTGACGGCATTCACCCGGCCGCGCTTTGCATCGGGCGTGTGCAGCTGGATCAGCGAGCTGCGGACATAGACCCCGAACATGTCGGCAGCGCCGCAAATTCCAAGGCAGGCCATGGACAGATAAAGATTGGTGCTCAGCCCGAATCCAATCGTACCCAATCCGAATACCGCCATCGCAATCAGCATATTGTTGCCGACATTCTTGCTAAGCGGCGCAAAAGAGAAAATGATCGCGACAATCACCGCGCCGACGGCCGGAGAGGCGGCGAGCAGCGACAGGCCTATCTCGCCCGCGTGCAATATATCTTTTGCAAAGACCGGGATCATTGCCGTCGCACCCGCGAGGAACATGACGAGAAGATCAAGAGTGATCGCCCCGAGCACCAGCTTATTGGTCCAGACATAGGCCATGCCATCGCCAACCTGTTGCAGCGGTCCTTTGCTTCTGTCTGTTTCCGGGCGGGGAACGGGGCCAATCAGAAAAATTGCCAGCATCGCCAGTGCATATAGGATTGCGCAGACCAGATAGGGCAGGGCTGCGTCTATCTTGTAGAGCGGACCGGCCATGCCAGGCCCTGCAATGACGCCGACTTGCCAAGCGATGGTGGAGAGCGCAATGGCGCGTGGAATTGATGCTTTCGGGACCAGATTGGGCGCGAGCGAAGTCACCGCCGGTCCTAGAAAAGCGCGGCATATTCCAAGCAAAACGGCAATGACATAGATGGTCCAGAGCGTGATACCGCCACTGGCTGTCAGCACCGCCAATGCAAGCGCGATCAGCGCCTGTACGCCCAATACGATCCGCGCAATCCAGCGGCGGTCCATATGGTCGGCAACCCATCCAACCAGCGGTGTCAGAATGAACAGCGGTACGAATTGGAGCAGTCCGAGCAGTCCCAAGATTCCGGCGGACGCGCCAATGCCCATATCTTCGCGCGCTAGATTATACGCCTGCCAGCCCAGAATCAGCATCATCGCATAAAGTGCGAACATCGATGCCAGTCGCGAGAACCAAAGGTAGCGATAGTTGGCGATCGTAAAGGGATGTGGTGCAGAACTGGTCACAATAGATGTGCTAGCGATTGAAGGAAGGCCCTGCAATCACTTGGTTTTCTTCCTGCCCTGCTTTTGACCGTTAACGTTGCCTTTTAACATTCGCGCTGTCGACGTACCGCTGCGGGACTGGTGAAAATTTGGCTATTTTTCGTCACAATTCCGTGGTAAATATTATCCTAACGTAACGGAGCCTAAACGATGGTCGAAAAAATTGCATATCGGTTGAGCGCCTCAATTTTGCTGCTCGCAGCGCTAGTGATTGTCGCGATGCTGGTGATGGGCCTGACTCGTCCGGCTGACGACTCCGTCGAATCATCGCCTGTTCTGTCGGCTATGACGGTTCCGGAACAGCCCGCTGCCGAAGCGGTGGAAGCGGACCCGGTTCCGGCAGAATCGACCGAAGCAGACTCAAATCTATCGGATAATGCCGATATTGCTGCCAAATTGCCTGTTGATGACAAGTTCACGGTTAAGCGTATCCTGCAGATTGATGAGCCATTTGTTCATGGCTATTTTAAATGGGATGATGAAGGCGTTCCAGATGGCGAACTGGTTGTGACTGTCGATCTCGCCGCTGAGAGTATTTCGGTTTTTCGTGATGGCTATGAAATTGGCGCGGCGGTGATCACTTTTGGTGATGCCGAAAAACCGACCCCAACCGGCGTTTTCCCAATTACCCAGAAGAGCAAGGACCATGTTTCCAACATCTATCATTCGCCCATGCCCTATATGCTGCGTTTGACCAATGATGGCGTTGCGATCCATGCCACTGATGTCAAATGGGGCTGGGGAACGCGGGGCTGCATTGGCGTACCATTGGAATTTGCCCGGCTATTGTTTGAACAGGTCAAGCTTGGTGATCGCGTCATTGTTACCGATGGCAAGATGATGGGTGTCGGCGACGCGATTTTGTAAGTGAGGGCGCGGCTAGCGATGCCGAGCTAAATCTCGCTCAAGCCACTTCGACAAAACTATCCAACACCCTTTTGTCGCCCGACTTCTCAAAGGCGATTTCCAGCTTATTGCCTTCCTTCACCTTCACTTCGCCATAGCCGAATTTGGTGTGGAAGACGCGCATGCCAACGGTCACATCGTCGCGGCCCTTATTGCCTAGCGATACTGCGCTGCGGCGCGCTTCTTTGAGCTTCTTGGGAGTTTTGTCAAAGCCAGCGGCGGCTGCACGCTGCCAGCCAGGGCCGCGCTTGCCGGCTCTGGTTGCATTGGCCGAGCCAAGATGAGCAAAGGGATCACTATTCTCGCTCCAATTGGCCCGCCACAGACTTTCGCCGCCGCTCATGCTGCTTTCATGTTCGACATGGTCTTCGGGCAATTCTTCGATGAACCGTGACGGGATGGAGCTGGTCCATTGGCCATAGATCCGCCGGTTGGCGGCGTGGAAGATCGTGCATTTTTGCCGGGCCCGGGTGATCGCGACATAGGCGAGGCGGCGTTCTTCCTCCAGGCTGGCATTGCCGCCTTCGTCCAGGCTGCGCTGCGACGGGAATACGCCTTCTTCCCAGCCGGCACAGAATATATGATTATATTCCAGTCCCTTTGCGCCGTGCATGGTCATGATCGTGACCTTCGCCTCGTCGTCGCGTGCGTCATTGTCCATGACGAGGGAAACATGTTCCAGAAAGGCACCCAGCGTTTCATATTCTTCCATCGCCCGGGCGAGTTCCGTCAGGTTTTCCAGGCGACCCGCAGCTTCGGTGGAGCGATCGGCCTGCAACATTGTCGTATAGCCGCATTCGTCCAAGACGACCCGGGTCAGTTCGGCATGATCGGTGTCGGCCGCCATGTCCCGCCAGCGTCCGAAATTGCGCATCAATTCGAGCAATGTATTGCGCGCCCGCGGTGGGAGTTCGTCGGTGTCGCAGATGCTGAGCGCCGCCGCCGCCATTGATATGCCCTGTCCGCGGGCGAGGCGGTGGACCTTTTCAATGGTCTTGTCGCCAAGGCCGCGCTTCGGCGTATTCACAATCCGTTCAAAGGCTAGATCATCGGCGGGCTGCTCGATTACCCGCAAATAAGCCAAAGCATCGCGGATTTCGGCGCGCTCGTAAAAGCGAAAGCCGCCGATGATTTTATAGGGCATGCCAATCGAGATGAAGCGATCTTCAAACTCGCGGGTCTGAAATTGCGCGCGCACCAATATGGCGACATCATTTAGAGACACTTGCTTGATCTGTTGCAACGCTTCGATTTCATCACCGGTACGCCGCGCTTCTTCCGGGCCATCCCAGACGCCAATCACTTGCACTTTGTCGCCTTCGGTTTCCTCGGTCCACAAGGTTTTGCCAAGGCGGCCGCTATTGTGATTGATCAAACCGGATGCGGCGGCAAGAATATGCGGGGTAGAGCGGTAATTCTGCTCCAGCTTGACCACTTTCGCTTCCGGAAAATCCTTTTCGAAACGCAGGATATTGGCGACTTCTGCTCCGCGCCAGCTGTAGATGGATTGATCATCGTCACCGACGCAGCAGATATTTTGGTGGCTTTGTGCGAGCAGCCGTAACCACAGATATTGCGAGCTGTTGGTATCTTGATATTCGTCGACCAGAATATATTTGAACCGCTCCTGATAGCGTTTCAAAATCTCCCGATTGGTCTTCAGCAGATTGAGAATATGGAGCAGCAAGTCACCAAAGTCACAGGCGTTAAGCACCTTTAGCCGGGCCTGATAGGCTGCGTAAAACTCTTGCCCGCGCCCGTTGGCGTAGCGTTCATTCTCATTGGCATCGAGATCCTGTGGGTTGAGGCCTCGATTTTTCCACTGATCGATCAGTCCGGCCAGCATCCGTGGTGGCCAGCGTTTTTCGTCAACTTCCGCTGCCTGAATGAGCTGCTTGAGAAGCCTCAGCTGGTCATCGGTATCCAAAATCGTGAAATTGCTTTGCAGGCCGACCAGCTCGGCGTGTTGCCGCAGCATTTTGGCGCCGATGCTGTGAAAGGTACCGAGCCAAGGCATGCCTTCAAAGCTTTCGCCAACAATCGAGGCAATGCGCTCTTTCATCTCGCGGGCGGCCTTGTTGGTGAAGGTCACGGCCAAAACTTCGCTTGGCCACGCTTTGCGCGAAAAAACAATATGCGCCAGACGGCGGGTGAGGGCGGCGGTCTTGCCGGTTCCTGCCCCGGCGAGCACCAACACAGGCCCTTCGGTGGTCAGCACGGCTTCGCGCTGCGGCGCGTTCAGGCCACGGACATAGGGCGGGTCGCTCTCTTGCGGATTGTTGACAGGATCGGTCACGGGTGAACAGTTAGGGAACATCGACGCAGGCGGCAAGGACCAATATCACTTTTGACATGACCTAAAGGGCAGGTTGAATTTTATGTTGCGATGCACCATTTATTCATCAAATGGCGATATGAAATCGCAAATGGAGTTAAGAATGAGCAAAAGACTGATGAGCAGCGCGATTGCAGCGATTGTGATGATGGCAAGTGCGACCGCCTATTCCATCGTTTACCAGAATGGCAACGAAACCGCGTCCATGATGGTAATGATGGGCGGCTAGCTATCCGATTCTGATACCGGGGCGGGGCGCAGCAGATGAATGCGCGCTTTACCGCTATCTCGCACACAATCGAGATCAAATTTCTTCACTTCCACTTTTTCATGACGCGCTGTTTCCAAAGCGATCCAGCTAAATGGCGCAAACCAGCCATGCCGGCCTAGCTTGTCTAGCGCCACGGCGCCAGCACCCGAATCATAAGGCGGGTCCATCAGGATCAGATCATAGGGTTTGCGGGCCTGTCCCAGGTGCAGGACGGAACCAATCCGGACATCCGCCTTGGCTCCCAGCGTTTCGATATTCTTCTCCAGCGCCTTGATCGCGTCTCGGTCTTGCTCGACAAAAGTACAATGGGCGGCACCGCGAGATAGGGCTTCCAAACCCAGGGCTCCGGAACCTGAAAACAGATCGAGTATCTGCAAACCCTCAAAATCACCCAGCCGGCTGGTCAGCATTGAGAATAGCCGTTCGCGTGTGCGGTCAGCGGTCGGGCGGGTCGTCTCTCCCTTGGGCGCGACGATTTTTCTACCCCGCCAGTTTCCTGCAATGATGCGCATCTTACGTTACCCGTCCCGAGCCTGTTCTATTTCAGCGATTTGCGAAACTGGACGAGATCATGCTGGCGCACGACTTCGATTTCGCCTTTTTCCAGATCACCGAGGACGAAAGGGCCGTAGCGGGTCCGGATCAGACGGGATACTTCCAGGCCGAAATGTTCCAAAACCCGGCGAACTTCCCGGTTCTTGCCTTCGGTAAGGGTCACTTCAATCCATTGGTTGCGGCCGGTGCGTCGCTCTAGATTGGCGGTGATAGGTCCATAATGCATGCCTTCTATGGTGATCCCGCGATAAAGCTCCTCCAGCTGGTTCTGGGTGATCTCGCCAAATGTTCGTGCGCGATAGGAGCGCTCAATGCCATTTTTCGGCAATTCCATCTCTCGTTTGAACTCGCCATCGGTGGTCATCAGCAGAAGCCCCTCGGTGTTCATATCGAGGCGGCCAATTGGCATGATCCGCTCCATCTCCGGCAGAACATCGTAAATGGTCTTCTTACCCGAAAAGTCGCGTTCCGCCGTTAAACAGCCATTGGGCTTGTGAAAGCGGTACAGCTTTGCGGGTGAGGGTTCTGCCACGGGTTTGCCGTCCACGGTGATGCCGGTTAGATTTTTCAGCAGCAGAGAAGGATGCTCGACGAGATCGCCGTTAAGTTCAATCCGTCCGGCCTCGATCATGCGTTCGATTTCACGCCGGGATGCAACGCCGGCACGGGCCAGAAGTTTGGCGATGCGTTGGCCCTCGCGCACGGCGCCGGGCTGCGCTGCGGGACCTGCCGCTGGCTTCGCTCCGGGCGTCGGTTTTGCGCGATATATCTTGGTTGGTTTTTCTTCGGTCATGGCCGAGACGCATGGCCGAAAAATGCTCTGTCCGCAATCTGTAACCTCTGGTTCGGTTGTGACGAATGCCTAATATTGCCCTTGTGGAGCAGGAAATGAGTAAGTTTATCATATGTGCGTTGATTGGCGGATCGGCTTTTGCCGGTTTTGTAGGCGCGCAGCTGGCCCCTCCCTCTGCCACCAGCTCTATTCAGGTGGCAAATTCTTTCGATGACATCGCAAGCTCTAATCCGGTTGTCATCGAGCTGTTCACCAGTCAGGGATGTTCGTCCTGTCCCCCTGCAGATATGCTGGCCACCCGGCTTGCAAAAGACGACTCCCTGCTGGTGATCACGCGGCCCGTGACATATTGGGACCGGCTTGGCTGGAAAGACACGCTGGCCCGGGAAGAAAACACCCGGCTGCAACGGGCCTATGCTACCAAAGGCAATGCAGGTGCGGGCGTGTACACGCCGCAAATCGTCGTCAGTGGCGGCGGCGGAGCGGTCGGATCGCGTGAGCATGACATTCGTTCGCTGGTTCGGCGCGCCGACCGGTCGGGTCCCCTGATCACCGCTACCACCAACGACAGCGGGCAGATGATGGTTACAATCGGTGGCAAGTCCGATTTTATGGCGGGCGTTTCGCTGATCGCGCTCAGTTCCTCCGAAACTGTTAGCATTGGCCGCGGCGAAAATGGCGGGAGAACCTTGCATTATGTCAACGTGGTGAAGGCCGAACATCGGCTCGGCAGCTGGCGCGGCAAGCCGGAGCAATTTTCCATTCCGCCGGAATATCTGAAGATCAGTGGCGCCGACAAATATGCGATCCTGGTGCAGCGCCCCGGTGCAGGGCCGATTGTCGCGGCAAAGTTGCTTGATATCTGAGCCACCGCAAAATCAAGCTGGCATTCAGGTGAATAGGCGTTAAAGTTTTCCCAAATATGGGAGAATTTGGTTTGAGTGAGCAAGCAGCAGCATTGGGATGGCGTGGATTTCTGCCTGCCGGGGTGCGTCCGTATAGCGAGGCAGCTCCGTTGGCCGCGCTATTCTTGGGAGTGTCTTCAGCCCTCCCGCTCACGATGATTGCGGCGACATTGACGACACGGCTGGCACAGGCCGGTATTGAAAAATCCACGGTCACAGCCTTCGCGCTGACCTTTCTCGCCTATAATTTCAAATGGCTTTGGGCGCCGGTTATCGATGTAGTGAAACTGCCGCTGATCGGCCGCATTGGACAGAGATTGTCCTGGCTGATCGTGACTGCGGCTCTAGCCATGGCAGCAATCATCTATCTCGGCTCTCTTGATCCGGCAAAAGACATAGCAGCAGTTGCGGTTGCGGCGATCATGGTTGGGGTTGCGGGGGCTACTTTTGACGTTGTGATCGATGCCTATCGTATCGAATTGCTTGAGCCTGAGCAGCTGGGCGTCGGTTCCGGCATGTCGCAATATGGTTGGCGTATTGGTGCAGCAACAGCGGGCGCTGTCGCGCTGGTGGTAGCAGCGCGCACCAACTGGTCGATTGCCTATTATGTCTGTTCGCTCTTTGCGTTATTTGCCGTCATCGTCGGTCTGATCATGCGCGAACCGAGCCGCCGACAGGATCCCATGGCTTTGAAAGGCCCGATTGCGGCTGCGAAGGCCTATGTCAGCCCCCTGATTGAGTTTTTCAGCCGGTCGGGCGCGTTGATTGTTTTGCTGTTTGTTCTGGTCCACAAAATCGGAGACACGTTGGCGAACCTGACCTTCCGTTTGTTGTTCGAAGACCTTGGCTTCACCAATGACGAAATAGCCTTTTACGATGTTAGCTTGGGTTTCTTCGCCTTTCTGATCGGTATTTTCATCGGCGGGATCGTCTATTCGCGATTGGGAATGAAAAAAGCCGTGATGCTGAGCTTGGTCCTGATGGCTATCAGCAACCTGTCTTTTGCGGCACTGGCAGCCGTAGGTCACAGCAATTGGGGCATGGCAGGTGCCATTGGCTTTGAGAATTTTGCTAGCGGCGTCGGCGGCGTTGCGGTTGTCGCTTATCTGTCAGCGCTATGCAATCTACAGTTCACAGGTACGCAATTTGCCCTGCTATCCGCAGCGGCGAGCATATTGGGGCGTTTCCTGACGGGGACGACCGCTGGCTCGTTGATCGAAGGCATGGGCTATGTGAACTTTTACCTGCTGACCACTTTGGCGGCCTTCCCCGGCGTGATCATGTTCTGGCTGATGATCCGTTCCGGACTGGTTGATCGCTCGCTAGGCACCGCGGGATCGAAACACGCCGACGAAAAGCCGGATTAATCCGGAACCTGCTCATTTGCCTGCAGCACGTTGCCCGCCAGATAGAGCGAGCCTGCGATCAATACCGTCTGGCCCGCGCCCGGCGACAGGGCTTTTAGCGCTGCGCTGACGTTATCTGCTTCCGTCACGGGTGTATCGACCTTCGGATAGTCGCCTAGGCCATGGGATTCATGGCCGGGTACCGGAATGACGGTCACGCTCGCCAATTTCTCGTTCAGGGGCGCGATCAAGGCAGCGGGATCTTTGTTGGACAGCATCCCGATGACCAGATCAATCGATCCCGCTTCATGGTCGGCAAATTGCTTTGCTAAGGCAAGCCCCGCGCTGACATTATGACCGCCATCGATCCAGATATCTGCATCGGGTGGCAGGAGGCGGGTTAACGGTCCGGCGATCAGCAATTGCATCCGCCCGGGCCAATGCGCCCAGCCCATTGCGGCTTTCAGCGCGGAATCGGAGATAGCAATTGCATCTTGATGGCGCAGCATCGCGATGGCGAGCGCGGCATTGTCCGCCTGATGCGCGCCAGCAAGGGCGGGCAGGGGCAGGCTAAGCTTTCCGACTTGGTCTTTGTAATGCAGCTGACCATCGTAGACCGTCGCGTCCCATTCCTCGCCACGTGGAAAATGCTGCGCCCCCATGTCTGCAGCATGATCGGCGATCACGTGCAGCATATCCGCAGCATATTTTTGCGTCAGCAGAGGAGCATTTTTCTTAGCAATGCCTGATTTTTCCCATGCGATACGAACCATGGGGTCGTTGGGTGCGCCTTCTTCGGGACTGAGCAGAAAACCCTCGTGATCGATGCCGAGCGCGGCGATGCCGGTCGCGGCGGGATTGGTGATCACATTGGTCGCATCCAGCCTGCCGCCCAGACCGACTTCCAATATGCAGGCATCTGCGGGTGTTTCGGAGAAGGCTAGAAAAGCGGCAGCGGTTGTTGCCTCGAAGAAGCTGGGGGTGATATCCTCGCTGATGTCTAGAACCCGGGCGAGCAGCTCGGCGAGATATTCATCCTCGATCAACTGGCCCGCCAGTCGGATCCGTTCGTTGAACCGCACTAGATGGGGGCTGGTATAAACATGGGCCTTGAGGCCCTCCGCTTCGATCGCAGCGCGCAGGAAGGCACAGGTCGATCCTTTGCCATTGGTCCCGGCGACGTGAAAAATCGGCGGTAGTTTATTCTGTGGATTATCAAGACGCGCCAGCAGTTCGCTTATTCTCTCTAGCCCCAGCACATCGCGGCCCGGCGAGAGCATTTCCAGCCGGTTCAGCTGTGTCTGGACTGCCGGATGATCCGACTGCGCGCCGTCTGCCATCGTCGTGCCGCGTTTAGGCGGCCTCTTTCCATGCCATGAGATAGCCCATGACCTGCGCCAGTTTTTCGCGCAATTCTTTGCGATGCACAACCATGTCGACCATGCCGTGCTCAAGCAGATATTCTGCGGTCTGGAAGCCCTCGGGCAGTTTCTCACGGATGGTATTCTCGATCACCCGCTGTCCGGCAAAGCCGATCATCGCACCGGGTTCAGAGATATGCACGTCACCGAGCATCGCATAGCTAGCGGTTACGCCGCCGGTGGTTGGATCGGTCAGAACGACGATGAACGGGATACCCGCTTCGCGCAGCATCGAGATAGCCACCGTGGTCTTGGGCATCTGCATCAGCGACAATATGCCTTCCTGCATCCGTGCGCCGCCGGCGGCGGTGAAGATGATATAGGGGCATTGGTCTTTCAGGGCGCGCTTGGCGCCATCAACAAAGGCCTGACCCACGGCCAGCCCCATTGAGCCGCCCATGAAAGCAAAATCTTGCACGCCGACCACGCAGGGAACCTTTTCGATCGTGCCTTGCACGTTGATCAGGGCATCCTGTTCGCCGGTTTTGTTCCGGGCGTCCTTCAGCCGGTCGGTATATTTTTTCTGATCTTTGAACTTCAGCGGATCTTCCTGGACAGGTGCCCAGGGAATTAGCTTCCAGCTGTCCGGATCCATGATCTGATCGAAACGGGTCATCGGTCCAATGCGGCCATGATGCTCGCATTTTGGGCAGATGTGCATGTTTTCCTCATATTCCTTGAGGAAGACCATGGCATCGCATTTCTTGCATTTGTGCCAGAGATTGTCGGGGGTTTCGCGCTTTGTGATTGATGCGATCTTGTTGCGGACATTGCTTAGCCAAGACATTTTTTAGCTCCCAGAAATCTAGCGTGCCGAGGCAATAGCATCGGAAAGTGATTGAACATAGTCCCGTACATGGGGCGCAGCGTCTTTGCCATATTTTCCGACGATTTCAACGATGGCAGAACCAACAACAACCCCATCGGCGACGCGCGCGATTTCGGCAGCCTGTTCGGGCGTACGCACGCCAAAGCCAACCGCGACGGGCAGGTCGGTGCCCGCTTTCAATCGGCTGACCGCTTCTTCGATGCTGGCCTGTGCGGCCTGTTGCTGGCCGGTGATACCGGCGACGGAGACATAATAGAGGAAACCGCTCGCGTTGTTCAGAATTTGCGGCAGTCGTTCTGCGTCAGTTGTCGGGGTTGCGAGCCGGATAACCGCAACATCCTTGGCGCGCAGAGCGTCACCAAGGCTTTCGTCTTCCTCGACCGGAATATCGACGCAGATCACCGCATCAACACCGGCGTCAACGCTGGCATTGGCAAACCATTCGGAGCCTCTGATCGTCATCGGATTGGCATAGCCCATCAGCACCAGCGGTGTATCCGGGTGTCGCTGACGAAACTCTTTGGCCATGTTGAAGATGTCTGCGGTCGTAGTGCCCGCAGCCAGGCTACGGATATCCGCTTCCTGAATCGAGGGGCCATCGGCCATCGGATCGGTGAACGGCATGCCGAGTTCGATGATATCCGCGCCACCTGCGACAAGCGCATCAAGAA
The DNA here is from genome assembly GCF_039939955.1 of Parasphingorhabdus sp. Lineage (GTDB taxonomy): Bacteria > Pseudomonadota > Alphaproteobacteria > Sphingomonadales > Sphingomonadaceae > Parasphingorhabdus. The sequence goes on from NZ_JBDVHS010000005.1 coordinate 621,361, forward strand.
TGGCACCGGTATCGGCAGGGGTCGGATCGCCAGCGGTGACGAAGGTGACGAGGGCCGCGCGGTCGGCGGGGAAAGATTGTGAGAGACGGGTCATGATTTGACTTCCAAATTGCTCGAAATTGTTGCGATCAGTTTCGCGATACACAAAATCACAATCAGCGCTGAGAATATTAGTCCAGGTAATTTAAGAAGGGGAGACGTTACATAACAAGACTGCGATATTATCGAAAACACCCCTCCACAGGGCTGTATTTCCGTAAATTGTCCACTAACGCGCATGGCATGCAGGGTCAGTAGTGCAACCGCGCAGATCCCAAAAACACGATAGTTATTCATAAATGCGAGTATGCGATTGCTTGGTTTGCGTTTCTGGAAAAACTCCAACCCATGCCAAAAGAATAGGGCTGTTCCGACCATGAAAGTGGGAAGCAATGATTCACCTAACACGCCTATGCAACCAACGTTTTCACCTTGCCCATATTGAACGCAACGCGGGTCCCAGATGTAAGATACGTTGAATTGAACTATAGCGAACAGGAAAAGCATCATCATGCTGATCAGCCACTTTCGAAGTTTTTGCGCGTGTAGTTGTGATAGTTCGTCAAACGTCGTCAAATCTCCGTCCCCAACGCCTCGGCCACAGTGAAAATATCTTTGTCCCCACGCCCACAAAGATTCGCCAAAATGATCTTGTCGCGATCCATCTTCACCGCTTCGCGCACCACTGCGGCAATCGCGTGGCTTGGTTCCAATGCGGGAATGATGCCTTCGGTGCGGCAGAGCAGCTGGAAGGCGTCGAGCGCTTCGCTGTCGGTGGCGCTGTCATAGTCGACGCGGCCGGATTCCTTCAGCCAGCTATGTTCGGGGCCGATGCCGGGATAGTCGAGGCCGGCGCTGATAGAATGAGCTTCGGTGATCTGGCCGTCTTCGTCCTGCAGCAAATAGGTTTTGTTGCCGTGGAGGATGCCGGGACCGCCGCCTGCAAGGCTCGCCGCATGTTCCTTGTCCAGACCATGGCCAGCCGCCTCGATGCCGAGCATCTTGACGTCTGGATCATCAAGAAAGGGATGGAACAGGCCGATGGCGTTGCTGCCGCCGCCAATGGCTGCGACCAGCATATCGGGCAGGCGTCCGGTGCGTTCGAGCATCTGGGCGCGGGCTTCCTTGCCGATCACACTTTGGAAATCGCGGACCAGCTCGGGATAGGGATGGGGACCGGCGGCGGTGCCGATGATGTAGAATGTGTCGTGCACATTGGCGACCCAGTCGCGCAGTGCCTCGTTCATCGCGTCTTTCAGCGTCGCCGCGCCGCTGGTCACCGAAACGACTTCCGCACCAAGCAGTTTCATCCGGAAGAGATTGGGTTTCTGACGCGCGACATCGGTGGCGCCCATGAAAATCGTGCAGGGCAGGCCAAAGCGCGCGCAGACGGTGGCGGTGGCCACACCATGCTGACCGGCTCCGGTTTCCGCGATGATCCGCGTCTTGCCCATGCGCATGGCGAGCAGGATTTGCCCGATGCAATTGTTGATTTTGTGCGCGCCGGTGTGGTTCAGCTCGTCCCGCTTGAACCAGATTTGCGCGCCCCGTTTCTCTCCATTTGGGCCTTCCGGCGCATCCTTGCGGACTTCCTCGGTCAGGCTTTCGGCATAATAGAGCGGGGAAGGGCGACCGACATAATTTTGCAGCAGATCGTTAAACTCTTCCTCGAACGCCGGATCGGCCTGCGCCGCGCGATAATGTTTTTCCAGATCGAGGATCAGCGGCATTAACGTTTCGGCGACATAACGCCCGCCAAATTCGCCAAAATGACCGCGGTCATCGGGCATGTTGCGAAAACTGTTGGGCGTTGTTTGGTTCATTGTGCGATCATATCCGTTCGTGCTGAGCTTGTCGAAGCAGGAACCCTTGCGGCAATCACCCTTGGACAGGTTCAGGGCGAACGGGTCTTACTTGGACGCGTCATAGTCCCGCACCGCTTGGCAAAAGGCGGCGATTCTGTCCACCTGTTTGACGCCGGGCGCGGATTCCACGCCGGAGGACACGTCGACCAGCGGAGCTTGTGTGGCCTGCAGGGCGCCGGTCACATTGTCGGGATCAAGGCCGCCTGCGAGGCCCCAGTCGATCTGGTGATCATGGTCCGCCAGCAGGGACCAATCAAAAGAGGTGCCGGTTCCGCCGGGTAGGGCTTTGGCGGGTGCGTCAAAAAGCAACCGGTCCGCAGCGCCGACATAGCGGCTGGACTTGGCCAGCGTCGGCTTGTCTTTTACGCCCAGCGCCTTCCAGATTTCCAAACCACTATTGTCCGAGACCAGTTTTAGCCAGTCCGGCGTTTCGCTGCCATGGAACTGGATGACATCCGGCTTGACCACGCTGATGGCCTTGCCGGTTGTTTGGGGATCGGCGTTGACCAGCAGTAGCGCGACCTTGATCCGTTGTGCGGCATAAGTGCGAAGCGCAGCCGCCTGTTCCAGCGACACATGGCGCGGGCTTTTTTCAAAATGGACGAGCCCGATATAGTCAGCACCACTGTCTATGGCGGCATCAATGGAGGCTTCGGTCGAGAGACCGCAGATTTTGATTTTTGTTTTCATGGGCAAGCTATTAGCGCGCAAAATATCGTTCGTCATGCTGAACTTGTTTCAGCATCCATTTCTCTTCTCAAGCCATGCCGAGCGAGGAAGAGTGGACCCCGAAACAGGTTCAGGGTGAAGGACGATGGTGCGCTATCGTTGAAGAATTAAAGCGTTGCTTCAATCGCCCGCGCTGCCTCGCCGGGATTTTCGGCTCCGGTGATCGGACGACCAATCACCAGCACGCTGGCGCCATTGTCGCGCGCTTGCCGGGGCGTAACCGCCCGCTTCTGGTCGCCCATCGCACCGCCTTTGGGGCGCAGCCCGGGAACGACGAAAAAGCCGTTTTTCCAGACATTGTGTGCGGCTGCGACTTCATTGCCGGAACAGACGATACCATCCAGCCCGGCTTGCTGGGCCAAACCGGCTAGCCGTTCGACCTGATCATGCGGTGTGCCGTTATAGCCGATTTGGGCCATATCGCGCTCGTCGAGCGAGGTCAGCAAAGTGACGCCGACCACCTTTGTATGTTCATTGGCTGCGGCCTTGGCATCTTCCATCATCGCGCGGCCGCCCGAAGCGTGAATCGTGACAATGGCGGGTTCCAGTACATTGATCGCCTGCATTGCCTTGGCAACGGTATTGGGAATGTCATGCAGCTTGAGATCGAGGAAGATCGGCAGGCCGAGCTTATGGATTTCGTGCACGCCGTGATGGCCATGGGCGCAGAAGAATTCGAGGCCGAGTTTCAGGCCGCCGACATGGCCTTTTACCGATTGCGCAATCGTGATGGCCCGGTCGAGATCGGGCGTGTCGATTGCGACGAAAATCGGGTTGCTCATAGTCCCGATGCTTTTTCGTCGGGGACCGATGAAATGGCCGGCTTGGGCTCTGCTGCCGGTGTCGGGGCAGGACTAGCGACCGGCGCCGGAGCAGGGGCAGGGGCTGGTCGTGCTGCAGTCTCCAGCGTCTTGATCCGGCGAGAGAGCCGCCACTTGGAGCCTCTCAACAACAGCCATGTCGGGAGAAAACCGAGCAGGAAGGCGCCAACAACGAAGGTCGAGACCCGGGCCTCAACCACCGCTGCACCGAGATCCAGCGATGACCGTGCTTCATTGGACCACCAGAAAATGAATGTTGCGACCAGCAGAAGAACCCAGAACAGGATTTTGATAAATTGCATGCTTCACCTTTTCCGTCGTGTTGCGGCCATCCTAGTCCTAAAAGGGGCAGGTGGCCAGATGCTATGCGGTGGTTCCGAAAACCGGCTTATTCGCCAAAGACTCTTGCGAAAATCGTGTCGACATGTTTGAAGTGATAATCGAGGTTGAACCGTTCTTCGAGTTCTTCGTGCGACAGTTTGGCGGTGACATCGGGATCGGCCTTGAGCAGGTCCAGCAATGCGATTTCGCCGTCTGATTCCCAGACTTTCATCGCGTTGCGCTGGACGATGCGATAGCTGTCTTCGCGGCTGATGCCGGCTTGTGTCAGCGCCAGCAATACGCGCTGTGAGTGGACCAGACCGCCCATGCGATCGAGGTTTTTCTGCATCCGCTCGGGATAGATCAGCAGCTTTTCAATAACACCGGTCAACCGTCCGAGGGCAAAGTCCAAGGTGATTGTCGCGTCGGGGCCGACCATCCGCTCGACCGAACTGTGCGAAATATCCCGTTCGTGCCACAGCGCGACATTTTCCATCGCCGGGAGGGCATAGCTGCGAACCATGCGGGCGAGGCCGGTCAGGTTCTCAGTCAGGATCGGGTTGCGTTTGTGCGGCATCGCGCTGCTGCCCTTCTGGCCCGGTGAGAAATATTCTTCGGCTTCGAGCACTTCTGTCCGCTGCAGGTGGCGGACTTCGACCGCAAGTCGTTCTACCGAAGAAGCAATCACGCCCAATGTTGCAAAATATTGCGCATGACGGTCACGCGGAATGACCTGGGTCGAGACAGGCTCGACTTCTAGGCCCAGCTTCTCGGCCACATGCTCTTCAACCTTCGGGTCGATATTGGCAAAGGTACCGACCGCGCCGGAAATTGCACAGGTGGCAATTTCCTTGCGGGCTGCAACCAGTCGCTCGCGGTTGCGTTCAAATTCGGCATAGGCTTGCGCCAGTTTCAGACCGAAGGTGACGGGTTCGCCGTGGATACCGTGGCTACGGCCGATGGTCGGTGTGAACTTATGCTCATAGGCCCGCTTTTTGATGGCGGCTAGCAAGGCGTCGATATCTGCAAGCAATATGTCCGAAGCCCGCGCCAGCTGTACGGCAAGGCAGGTATCCAGAACATCGCTGGAGGTCATGCCCTGATGCATGAAGCGGGCTTCTTCGCCGACATTTTCTGCGACATTGGTCAAAAAGGCGATGACATCATGTTTCACTTCGCGTTCGATCTCGTCGATCCGCGCAACGTCAAACTTGCCCTTGGCCCAGATGGCCTCCGCTGCTTCTTTCGGTACCACACCCAGTTCGGCGAGCGCATCGGTGGCATGTGCTTCGATTTCGAACCAGATCTGAAATTTCGATTCAGGTTCCCAGATGGCAACCATGTCGGGACGGGAATAACGCGGGATCATTTTTGTTCCTTGGATAAAGAGACGCTTTGCGGCAATGTTGTGCCGTGATTTGCGGTCCCGCTAGCACCATCGAAATGAGTCGGCAATGCAGCGGCGGAAACAGGGAGAATAAAATGCGATTGGCAGTGCTTACCGGCGGCGGCGATGTGCCGGGTCTCAATCCCTGCATCCAGTCGATTGCGACTTCGGCATGGCAGCGGGGCTGGGATGTGATCGGCCTGCGCCGGGGCTGGGAGGGCGTGCTGGATGTTGACCTGAGCGATCCCTGGTCATTGGAAAATTGCGCGATGGTTCTCGACAAGGACCGGGTGCGCGGCATTGATCGGCAGGGGGGCACAATATTGCACAGCTCTCGCTGTGACCCGCGTGTGACCGATCAAGGCGACCAGACGCAAAAGGTTTTGGACGTACTCGATGCGTTAAAAGTTGATGCGCTGATTACCATGGGGGGAGATGGCACGCTGCGTTTCTCCGCCTATCTGTCGAGTTTGGGACGCAATGTCATTTCGGTTCCCAAAACGATGGACAATGATGTTCACGGTACGGATTATTGCATCGGTTTCTCTACTGCGGTGACCCGCTCGGTTCAGGCGATCAACTCGCTACGCACCACAGCGGCGAGTCATGAACGGATTGCGGTGATCGAACTATTCGGCCGGCGATCTGGTGAAACAGCGTTGCTTTCCGGTTTTCTGTCGCAGGCAGACCGGACCGTGATCGCCGAAGTGCCCGCCGATATGGACGTGCTGTTGCCGCTGCTGCTCAAGGATAAGGAAGCCAATCCCGAATCCTATGCGATATGTCTGGTGTCGGAAGGCGCGAAGCTGTCTGGCGCGACGGACTTTGCCGACGAAATCAACAAATCCAATACGAATCGCAATCGTCTCAATATCGGTACCCAATTGGCGCGTGAAATCGAGGCGCGCAGCGATGAGCGGACGATCGTGCAGGAACTGGCCTATCTGATGCGGGCAGGGGAGCCGGACGCGATGGACCGAATGGTCGGCTTTGCCTTCGGCGCGCTGGCGGTGCAGCTGATCGAACAGGACCGGATGGCCAATATGGTCTGTCTGTCGGATGGCAATTACGGGGCGGTGTCGATCGGAACCTTGCTGGAAGACACCAAGAATGTGAATGTGTCGGGGCTCTATGATGCCAATCAATATCGGGCAAATCTGATGCAGGTCGAAGACATGCCGATGTTTCTATATTGAACGCCATTGGGTTTGTTAGATTAGACCTTGAGATCGCAGGGAATGATGACCGTCCTTGCCGATGATGATATGATCATGGACGGTGATGCCGAGCGTTCGGGCCGCGTCGCAAATATCTTTTGTAATTGCGATATCCTGTCGGCTGGGAGCGCTGTCTCCGCTGGGATGGTTGTGGACCAGGATGATCGAGGCTGTTCCCAATGCCAGCGCGCGACGGATGATCTCGCGGGTATAGATAGCCGCTTGATCAATTGATCCTTCGCTCACCAGTTCATCGCGGATAAGCCGGTTCTTGCTGTCGAGATGCAGCACTCGGACCCGTTCGTGGACCAGATGCGCCATATCCGCCCGTAAATAGTCGAGCAGCGCCTGCCAGCTGGAGAGTATGGGCTGTTCTCGCACTGGTTGGGAAATTAAACGCAATGCTGATATCTGGACGATTTTCAAGGCGGATACGCTGGTTTCTCCCATGCCCGCGACATTCTTCAGTGCATCCGTGTCCGCAACGAGGAGCCGAGAAAAACCTCCAAAGTCATCGATGAGCTGCTTTGCCAGTGGTTTTGTGTCGCGGCGCGGAATGGCAAGCGCGAGCAGATATTCTACCAGTTCATGATCACTGAGGCTGGCACCCTGACCGATCAATATACGTCGGCGAAGGCGGCGGCGGTGTCCGCTGCTATCTGATGTCGAGGTTGCTGAATTTTCACGCTCTCCGGCCATTTTGCTTCTATATACCGAACAAACCAAGAACAAAGTTGATAACGGAAAAACAGGCCGAATATGTCCAATTGCCGATCCAGCGCAAAAACTGGTCCGTTGGGGCACTTGTACATTGCAACTTCAGGAAGACTTCTGCATCTCAGCGACGATGGATGAAGAAGCCGCCCAGGACCCGATAGGACGCCGTTCCCGGTTTCGGCTGCTGGGCTGGATAACATTTGCGTTGGTCTTGCTTGGCCTGCTTAGCTTGTGGATCAGCCGCGCGATTTTGGCCGACAATATCATTCAATCCCAACTTGATCAGATGGATGTCACGGCCAGCTATGAGATTGAGGATATTGGGCTTCGCAAGCAGGCCATTCGTAATGTGATCATTGGTGATCCGGAGCGGCCGGATATGACTGCGGACTTGGTGGAAGTCGGGAGCTCCCTGACCACCGGCGGTGTCGGTATCAACTGGGTCCGGGCGAGCGGAGTGAAGCTGTTCGGGCGACTGGAGAATGGCAGGCTTAGCTTTGGGGATATAGACAAGTTCACGGACCCGGAAGATGACAGCCCGCTTGCGTTGCCGGAAATGTGGCTGGGCTTGGCCGACGCGAAATTGCGTATCGACAGCGAATATGGTGCCGTTGGGCTTGCGCTGACCGGTGAAGGCCAGTTGCAAGACGGCTTCAATGGCGAGATTGCTGCCATCAGCCGGAATCTGAAGCTTGGTGACTGTACGCTAGAGAGACCGACCTTTTTTGGCGAGATCGCTATTCGCGACAAGAAGCCGCGTCTCGAGGGACCGTTGCGGCTCCCGAATTTGGCATGTGGCAGTCTTGATCTGTCAGCGGAAGATTTTGCTGCGCAAGTTGCGGTTGATCTCGGTGAGAATTTGGCGAGCTGGTCCGGCAATATCGGTCTTATCGGTGGGCCGCTTCGCTACGCCAGCTATGCCAGTCAAGAAATCAAGGCATCCTTGGATTTGTCTGGCGATTTTGAGCAGAGCAGCGGTGACGTAGATTTAGCTGCGAGCGGCCTGCAATCTCCTTATGGGCGGGCGGATATCTCGCGGACTAAGGGCCAGTTTGCCCTGGGCTATGGCAGCGCGCAGCTGACAGCGAATTTTGTGGGGCAGCCGGAAATCCGCGGGATCCATGTGGCGCAAGATCTTTTGCGGCAAGCAGGCAATCTGTCTGCATCGGTTACAGTGACGCCCGTCAGTCCTCTTGTAGACAAGCTTGCGCGAGCCACGCAACAGGCTGGCAGCAATCTGGATATATCGAGCGATGTGCATTTCTCGAAAAGTGCCGACCGGACCACGCTTGAACTCAAGGCGCTGGAGGCGCGCTCGCGTTCCGGGGCTTTGCTCAATCTGAGTGATCCATTGCTACTGGCTTTTACCGACCAGAACATCAGGATTATGTCAGACGGACAGCTGCAATTGGCTGGCGGCGGTTTTCCCAGCGCAAGATTGTTTGTGGATGATGGCAGCCTGTCTCGTGGTTTTTCCGGCCGACTTGAAATCGCTACTTATGAAGCTGGTTCGGCGCGGCTGAAAATGCCGGCATTAAACTTTGTACCCGCGCGTCTAGGTAGCACCGACATAGACGGCCGGATCATCTTGACCGGACCGTTCGCGGATGGTCAGATTACTGGCCTGCAGGTGCCGATTAGCGGAAATATTCAGAGAAATGGCAATTTCTCCCTGTTCCGCCGGTGTATCAACCTTCAATTTGCAAGCCTGCGCACGACGTCATTGCAAGCAGGGCCAAGCAGCACGCCGATATGCCCGCAAGGCGGTGCTATGGTGACCGGCGATCAAGCCGGGGTCCGAGTTGCGATCAATGCACCTTCGCTCAAGTTCAACGGCGATGTCGGCGGCACGCCGTTGTCCATTTCAAGCAGTCTGCTCGGATTTTCCTTGGCAAATGGCTTGACGGCGGAAAATGTTGGTGTCCAGCTGGGGGATCCGGACAGTATGACAAGCCTGAATATGGCTACGTTAAGCGCTGCTTTTGGAGGTGCCATGTCCGGCACGATAGAAGGCGCTTCTGGGCAAGTCGCCAATGTACCGCTGTTGATGGAAAATATCGATGGGAACTGGCGATATGAAAATGGTGAGTTTTTAGCGGATGCTAGCCTCCGGGTTCGGGATGAGGAACCGGTCGAGCGTTTCAAACCGTTGATAAGCGACGATATCGCGCTGCGTTTTGATGGCAATCGCCTCACAGCGACAGGATGGCTCCGAGAGCCGGATAGCCAGATCGCCGTCGCCGCGATCGATATCCACCATATTTTGGATAGTAGCGAGGGAAGGGCGCTGATTGATGTTCAGTCGTTGATGTTCAACGATCAATTGCAACCCGAACAACTAACCCCGCTAACGCTCGGTGTGGTCGCCAATGTACAGGGCGAGATATCCGGTGCCGGGCGGATCGATTGGGATTCTTCGGATGACGGCATCAAAAGTACGGGTAGTTTCCGTACCAATGGCCTGAATCTGGCGGCGGCTTTCGGTCCGGTAACTGGCCTGTCGGGAGAAATTAGCTTTTCCGACCCGCTCGGTTTGGAAACCGGTCCGGGTCAGATTGTGAGCCTGTCCGAAGTTAACCCTGGTGTTGCGGTCTTTAACGGGCAAATTCGGTACCGGCTGCTTGCCGATTATAAATTGCAGGTCGAGGCAGGGGAATGGCCGTTTGCGGGCGGGAAACTATATTTAGAACCCACCATTTTGGATTTGAGCGAGGAAGCCGAAAGGCGGCTGCAATTCACCGTCGAAGGGATTGATGCAGCCCAGTTTCTCACCCAGTTTGATTTCGAAAATCTGACGGCGACCGGCGTGTTCGATGGCAAGTTGCCGATGGTCTTTGATCAGGACGGCGGCCGGATTGTCGGGGGATATCTTGTGGCGCGCGAAGGTGGCGGCACGCTCGCCTATGTCGGAGAGCTTAGCTATGAAGATATGGGTACCATGACCAATTTTGCCTTTAACGCGCTGAAATCTATTCAATACCGTAATCTTACCATCGGTATGGAGGGGGATATAGCAGGTGAAATTATCACGGAAGTGAAGTTTGCGGGATTGCAGCAAGGTGAAGATGCGAGCCAGAATTTCATCACCAAGCAACTTGCACGCATTCCATTGGAATTTAACGTGCGTATCCAGGCACCGTTCATGCAATTGATGAACAGCGCCAAATCCTATTATGACCCCGAAGCGTTGGTCGGGGAGAATCTTCCTGCGCTGCTGCGGGCACAAGAGGCGAGGGCGAAGGAAGCGGTGAGGGTTCTGGAAGAAAATGAATAGTTTATTCAGCCGAGGGAAAGCGATGATGCTTTATAGGAGAAGTCAATTGACGGATCGATCATATGGTGCGATTCGTCGTAAAATGAGGAGTTTAACCACCACCGGCCTGATCTTGGGGACATTGACAGCGCTTTCTGCCTGCGTGCAGGTGACTGCACCTGATAAGCCAATCGTCATCAACCTTAACATCGATATCAAGCAAGTGGTGTATCGCCTTGACGGCGATGCCAAGGACCTAATCAACGAAGAAGCGGATATTTTCTAATGTTTGAATATGTAAAGAAGCACAAGTCTTTGGCTGTTATCAGCGGTTTGCTGCTGACGGCGGTTGTTACCATGCCCGCTATGGCACAACGGAACCCGGCCTATGCAGCTGCGCGTGCATCCGGCGTTATCGGCGAGAAATCCGATGGTTATCTTGGCTATGTTGTAGCGCCTTCACCAGCAATCAAAGCGCTGGTCGAGGATATCAATATCAAGCGTAAAGCGGCTTATACCCGCAAGGCGCAGGAAACCAATTCCACCGTCGAGCAATTTGCTTTCACCTCTGGTTGTAACCTGATCATGCGGACGACGGCTGGCGAGAAATATCAGACGCCATCGGGCGGATGGGAAACACGAGGTTCTGGCGCCCCAATACGGGATGCGAGTTGCCCTTGAGCACGCTCTGAACAGAGATAACAAAAGGGCGCTTTGATTGAATCAAAGCGCCCTTTTTTGTCAAAAGCATCAACCGCTATAGGATGATTGTGATTTGACCCGTCTGATGGGGACCGAACTTTCGATAGAGGCGACACTTGGAATCTTCGTCAGCTTTCCGGTTAAAAAGGCTTCGAAATCGGCCAGATCTGCCACCGCTATTCGCATCAGATAATCACGGTTTCCGGTCATCAGCCAGCAGTCGGCCACTTCTGGATAGGTAGCGATAGCGTCTTCGAACGCATGCAGTGCATTATTGACCTGTTTGTCGAGTTGAACGGACACAAAGACCGAGAACCCAGATCCTAAACGTGCATCATCAAGTTCGGCTCGATAGCCCAATATGACGCCGCTCGTTTCCAGGTTTTTTACGCGCCGTGCGCAAGGTGTCGGGCTCAATCCGATTTGTTCACTCAAATCCAACATCGATATCCGCGCATTTTTTTGCAGGATGCTCAAAATGCTTCTGTCTATGGAATCAAAATTAGAGTTATTCATCATTATATGTCCAAATATTAGTGATAATCATCAGTTTATGATCTGTATATGTGAGAAATTGCAAGGTTATTCGATTAATCCTAGTGTATCAATCGGCAGACAAATAGATTTTTCATAGTGAAGCAAAGCCATGTCAAAACCGTCTCTCGAGTCCTTGAAAACCATCGAAAGTCGCATTTTGTGGCTGGCATCTTGGACGATCCACAATGCCAATCATTTGCGCGAGAAAGACGAGACCGGCGTGAAGGTCGGCGGTCATCAGGCTTCATCTGCTTCTATGGCTACCATTATGACGGCGCTCTATTTCGCCTGTTTGAAACCTGAGGACCGGGTTGCTGTTAAGCCGCACGCATCCCCGATCTTCCACGCAATTCAATATCTTGCAGGTCAACAAACCCGTGAGAAACTAGAGAATTTTCGCGGGTTCGGCGGGGCACAAAGCTATCCGTCCCGCACAAAAGACATTGATGACGTCGATTTTTCCACGGGATCAGTGGGGCTCGGCGTGGCGCAAACCTTATTCTCGTCGCTGGTGCAGGATTATGTCACCCATCACGGTCTTATGGCCGGGCGTTCTGAAGGCCGGATGATTTCGTTGGTCGGCGATGCGGAAATGGATGAGGGCAATATTTATGAAGCCCTGATCGAAGGGTGGAAACATGATTTGCGCAATTGCTGGTGGATCGTCGATTATAACCGTCAATCTCTAGATGCTGTTGTGCATGAAGGCCTATTCGAAAAATTTGAGGGCATGTTCCGCAGCTTCGGGTGGGACGTTGTCACGCTTAGGCATGGTCGGATTCAGGCAGAAATATTTGCGCGGGAAGGTGGCGACGCGCTGAGGCTCTGGATTGAGCAATGTCCCAATCAACTCTATTCGGCTCTGATATTCCAAGGGGCTGAGGCTTGGCGCGACCGGCTCCAGACCGATTTTGCGGACAATCCCGACGTATTGAAAATACTGGATCAGCTGGATGATGATCGGTTGGAAGAGTTTATGGGCAATTTGGGCGGGCATGATCTGCCCTCGCTCACCGAGGCATTTGCGCGCGCGAGCCAGCATGATCGTCCGACATTATTCATTTGCTATACAATCAAGGGGCATGGTCTGCCGTTGGCGGGCCATAAGGACAATCACGCGGGGCTGATGACCCCGAAGCAAATCGATGTGCTGCGCCAGCGCTTGAATGTGCGCGAAGGCCATGAATGGGAAAAATGGGAAGGGGTGGAAGACAAGCAACCGTTGCTTGAAACGCTGATTGAAAACACGGCTTTTTTCGCAAATGGTCATCGGCGACTGGCCTCTCCGAAAATTGCCGTGCCAGAGCAATTGCCGGTCCCCAAAGCGAAAAACAATATGCTGTCCACACAAATGGCTTTTGGCAATATCATGCATGATATTGCCAAAGAATCGACGGAGCTGGCCGATCGGATCGTCACGACATCGCCCGATGTCACCGTCTCAACAAATTTGGGCGGGTGGGTCAATCGACGCGGCATATTCGCGCGAAACGAAGCGGCGGACTTGTTCCGGGACCAGAAAATTCCATCGACGTTTAAATGGGATTCTTCGCCGGCCGGTCAACATATTGAACTGGGTATTGCCGAGTCCAATTTGTTTCTTCTGCTGTCAGCGCTTGGTCTGTCTCACGCCATCAATGGCGAACGACTGCTGCCGGTTGGCACTGTATATGATCCTTTCATTTACCGTGCCGCGGATCAGATGAACTATGCTTGCTATCAAGATTCGCGTTTCATGATTGTCGCAACCCCATCCGGCGTCAGCCTGGCCCCTGAAGGCGGTGCCCATCAATCCATCGGAACACCGTTGGTGGGCATGGCACAGGATCGTTTGGCCTATTTTGAACCAGCCTTTGCGGATGAACTTGCGGTTATCATGCGCTTTGGTTTTGCATTCATGCAGAATGATGATGGCCCGAACGCAGAATCCAGCAATTGCTTGGATGACGAGGCGGGTGGTTCGATATATCTTCGCCTGTCTACTCGTCCAATTGAACAATTTGAGCGCCAAATGACGCCGGCGCTGCAATCTTCAATCATCGACGGTGGCTATTGGCTGCGAGAGCCGGGCCCCAATACAGAAGTGATCATCGCCTATACCGGAACCTTGGCCCCCGAAGCGATAGAGGCGGTCGGGAGAATGGGCGAAGATGTCCGTGATATTGGGCTGCTGTCGATCACTTCCGCTGACCGGTTGCTGGCTGGTTTTTCGGCGGCGCAGAAACGCCGCCAAAATGGAAGCGTTCATGCCCGCTCTCACATTGAAAAGCTGTTCGATGGTATCAATTCCCATGCCGGAATTGTAACGATTTGCGACGCTCATCCCACAACCCTAGCATGGTTGGGTTCGGTGAAAGGCAACAGAACGCGCGCGCTTGGTGTCGAAAAATTTGGACAGACGGGATCCATAGCAGAACTATATCGGAGCTATGGAATAGACACGCACGGCATTATGCAAGCCGTCCAAGAGCTGTCGATCGGACGTCCTTTTCGGAACATGCCATAGCAATAGGAAGTTGATGCTTCGAGAATGAGGGCGTTCTAGACTAAGTCGGCCTTTACTGCGCCCACGGCAGCCATTCAATCTGGCTCATTTCAGGGCTTTTTTGCGTTGATATCGGCGGAAAATTCGGCCTAGCAAACGCCCAATTTTCCACCATGCAGTATCGCTGTTGACTTGACGCTAATGCTTTCCTAAACGGACCGCGCCTTGGCGGGTCGGCCTGCTGTTGTTTATGGCTCTTTTTGGCGCTCTTCGGGGCAATTTAAGGGGTAGTAATGGTAGCAAGCGAATCTGATCGGGATCCCCTCGAAGAGGATGTGCGGGTTTCATCGCTGGAAGAGCGACTGGAAACGGCACAGAATAGAGAGCGGATCAAAGCAGGGCACCGAAACAAAGGGCCAGACGAAAGTCAGCGGCTCGGCGCAAGGGTGCTAAGCTATTTGATTGGGGGCGTGGCTGCTGGTTTCATCCTTGGGTGGCTTTTCGACACCTGGTTGGAAACAACGCCATTGTTCCTGTTGCTGTTCTTCTTCCTCGGAACTGGAGTAGCGTTCAGGAAAATTTATGTGATTGCGAGCCAACCGGTGAAAGATATCGGAACGGCGTTAGCAGATGATGATGACGATTGACGATCAGGGGTTATATTAGTGGCTAAAGAAGGCAAAATTGATCCTATGCACCAGTTCGAAGTGCAACCCATTTTTGATGGTTTCACTTTGTTCGGTCAGCAGATCAGTTTCACAAACAGCGCGCTTTGGATGTTCCTCGTCCTCGGGCTTATTTATGTATTCATGATGGGCGGTATGAAGCGGGAATTGGTTCCCGGTCGCTGGCAGGTCATGGTTGAAGGCATTGTTGGCTTTGTCGATAATATCATCGCGACCAGCATCGGCCCCAATGGCAAGAAATATACGCCTTGGGTGTTCACCTTGTTCATGTTCATTCTGTTCTCGAACCTTTTGGGCATGATGCCTTTCGGTATCATTCCGGGTATCCATCCTTTCACGGTTACTAGCCAGTTCACCGTCACCGGCCTATTGGCTGCGATCAGCTTCTCGATCGTTTTGATCGTTGGTTTCTGGAAGCACGGGTTCAAGTTTTTCAGCCTGTTCATCCCGCATGGCACGCCGCTTCCGATGATCCCCTTGATCTTCATGGTCGAACTATTGTCCTTCCTCGTGCGTCCGTTCAGCCTCGCGCTGCGGTTGTTCGTTGCGATGATCGCGGGCCATATTCTGATAAAAGTGTTTGCGAATTTCGTCATTCAGGCGATTGACGCAGGCGGTGCCAGCTTGGGTATCGCGGTTCTCAGTATTGTGTTCATCGCTTTTGTTAGCGCGCTGGAATTGCTGGTTTGCGCTATTCAGGCCTATGTTTTCGCTCTTCTCACATCGCTGTATATCAACGATGCGGAAAATCTTCACTAAGTCACTTTCAATCCTAGTTTTACAATACGGAGTTTAAAAATGGATCTCTCTTCTGCACAAGTTATCGGCGCTGGCCTGGCTGCAATCGGTGTTGGTGCCGCTGCTACCGGTGTTGGTAATGTTTTCGGTTCCTTCCTTGAAGGCGCTTTGCGTAACCCATCTGCGGCTGACGGCCAGCAGGGACGTCTGTTCATCGGCTTTGCTGCTGCTGAATTGCTCGGCCTGATCGCTTTCGCTGTTGCAATGATCATTCTGTACGCACCGCCAGCGGTTGCTGAACCAGCAGCTGCAGCTGTTGAAGCAGCAGTTGAAGCGCCGGCCGCAGTCGAAGCACCGGCAGCAGCAGAATAATCTGCTGAATGCTTTGGCCTTGTCTAACGAGGCCAGGCTGTCAGTTTTGTGTCTTGAATCTACAGGTGAATAATGCCTCAAATTAGTCAGCTTTTGGAAGTCTATGGTAGCCAGTTTTTCTGGCTACTGATCGTCATTGGCCTCATTTATTTTGGCATTGCCAAGAATATGGTGCCGAAGATCAGCAAGACCGTCGATGACCGTCAAAAACGGATTACCGACGACCTTGCTGCGGCACAGGGCGCACAAGACAAGGCTGAGCAGATTGAGGCTGATTATCGCACCAGTATCAACGATGCGCGGGCAGATGCGGTTAGCAGCATCAATGAAGCCAAGGCCAAAGCTGCTAAAAAAAGCGAGGCTGCGATCAAGCGGGCTGATACGACCATTGGCAAGAAAGCCGATGAAGCGGATGCCGCATTGAAGACAGCCAAAGCAGCTGCGCTCAAGGAAGTCGAAACAGTGGCTGCCGAAGCGGCGCAGGCGATTGTTAAGACGGTTTCCGGCGGCAAGGTTACGGCAACCGATGCAAAGAAGGCGGTCAAGGCCGCTTTCTGAGCGCCTGCTGAAGGAGATAGAATATGCTATTGACGATTTTGGCAGAAGGCGCAGAGCCTACCGCACTCGGACTGAACGCTACCGGTTGGGTTGCCGTTGGTATGCTGATGGTATTCGGCATCATGCTGTGGGCGAAAGTCCCAAAGATAATCGGTGGCATGCTGGATAAGCAGATCGCCGAGATTAAGAAGACTCTCGACGAGGCTGCGAACCTCCGTAAGGAAGCGGAAGCTCTCAAAGCTGAATATGAAGCGAAGACCGCTGGCGCGAAGGCAGAAGCCGAAGCGTTGATGGACAGCGCTGAAAAAGAAGCTGCGACACTGGTCAAGCAGGCAGAGGCTGATACCAAGGCATTGGTTGCTCGCCGCAAGAAAATGGCTGAAGAAAAAATCGGTGCTGCCGAGCGCTCTGCGATTGCAGAAGTTCGCGCCAAGGCTGCCACCGCGGCAACGCAGGCAGCGGAAGCATTGATTGTTGCTCGCCATGATGCGGCAGCTGACAAGGCGTTGGTCGATCAAGCCATTGGCGATATCGGCAAGACGGTAAACTAAGCCAGTTTGCTCCCTGCCTATGGCGGGGTTGCAGCTTTTAAATCCAATTCTTCAATACATCGATGTTCCGGCTTGCGCGGGAATATCGATGTTTTTGATTCTAGCATTGCGATCAATGCACGCTTAGAACTACCACATGTCCAAGGCCGACCGTCCAGATCAACCCAATGCCGCTTCTCGCTTTAACGAGGATAAGGCGACCTATGCGGTGCGTGGGGAGGGGGATGCCCCCGATCTGGAAGCGGGAATGGCCGCGATCCGGGAAGTTCTGAATACATTGCCGACTAGACCGGGCGTGTATCGCATGCAGGATAAGCGCGGCGACGTACTCTATGTCGGCAAAGCGCGTTCCTTGAAAAACCGGGTTGGTGCTTACATCCAGATGAACCGGCTACCGCAGCGACTGATGCGGATGGTCGCGCAAACCCGGTCGATGACCATCGTGACAACGGGTAGTGAAGCCGAAGCGTTGCTGCTCGAAGCGCAACTGATCAAGAAGTTCCGTCCCGCCTATAATGTGCTGCTACGCGACGATAAGAGCTTTCCGTTCATTCTGTTACGGGAAGATCATGATTTTCCGCGGATCACCAAGCATCGCGGGGCGCAGAGGGCCAAAGGGCAATATTTCGGACCATTCGCGAGCGCCGGTTCGGTCAACCAGACGATCAATGCGCTGCAAAAACTGTTTCTGTTGCGCAGCTGTACTGACAGTTTTTTCAGCAATCGATCGCGGCCGTGCCTGCTCTATCAAATCAAACGCTGTTCTGCGCCCTGTGTCGATAGGGTCGACAAGAATGACTATGCAGAACTGGTCGAAGATGCTCGGGACTTTCTATCGGGAAAATCGACCGCGGTGCAGAATAAACTGGGGGAGGCGATGGAAAAGGCCTCCGAAGCTCTCGATTTTGAAATGGCCGCCGTCTACCGGGACCGACTGAAGGCGCTGACTTTCATTCAGGGCAATCAGGCAATCAATGCTCAGGGCTTGCCGGATGCCGATATTTTTGCGCTGGCCGCCAAAGGCTCCACTGTCTGTATTCAGGCGTTTTTCATTCGTGGTGGCCAGAATTGGGGGCATCGTAGCTTCTTTCCCGCGCACACCAGCGATGTCGAAATAGACGAAGTTTTTTCTAGTTTTTTGATGCAATTTTACGAACGGATGCCGCCGCCGAAGCTGGTGTTGCTCGATCGGGAATTACCAGATGCGATATTGCTTGCTGAGGCGTTGAGCACCAAGGCAGAATATAAGGTGAGCGTTTCGAAGCCGCAGCGCGGCGATCGCCGGAAATTGCTGACGCAGGCCAGCCGCAACGCAGAGGATGCGCTCGACCGGCGCATGGCGGAAACGTCCACACAGGCAAAAATCATGCGTGAGATGGTTGATCTACTGGAGCTGGATGCCGTGCCGGATCGCATCGAAATATATGATAACAGCCATATTCAGGGGACGAATATGGTTGGCGGCATGGTCGTGGCCGGCCCCGAGGGCTTTCGCAAAAACGCTTATCGGAAGTTCAATATTAAAAACCCCGACATTGCACCGGGCGACGATTTTGCGATGATGCGCGAAGTGCTCGAACGGCGTTTCTCCCGTGCGCAAAAGGAAGACCCGGATCGCGAAAAGGGAGAATGGCCTGATCTGGTGCTGATCGATGGCGGTAAAGGTCAGATGAGCGCAGCTCGCGATGCGTTGGCGGAAATTGGCGTCGAAGATGTTGTGATGATTGGCGTGTCGAAGGGGCCCGATCGCAACGCCGGGCGGGAGACATTCCATCTTCCCGATGGACGTGAAATCAATTTGCCGATGAACAGTCCTGTACTTTTTTATCTCCAACGCCTGCGCGATGAGGCACACCGCTTCGCTATCGGTGCACACCGAACCCGACGCGCAAAATCTGTCGGGCATAGTTCGCTGGATGATGTGCCTGGTATCGGTCCGGCCCGGAAAAAGGCACTGTTGCTGCATTTTGGAACGGCCCGGGCAGTCAAAAACGCATCTCTGGATGATCTGCAGGGCGCACCCGGCGTGTCAGCGACGGTCGCGCAGAAGATTTACGACTATTTCCATGCCTAGCTATTTCTGATGGTGAAAAATCCACCTTTCTTAAGGACCGTGACAACCATCACGAGTATCTTCCGTAAGCTATTCCCATCATTGGAGCCGAAAACACTAGGAGGTTCTTATGGCAGGCATGATGGTCGATGCAATTAAGGTTGGTGAGCTCGATTCCGCAGGGAATCCTGTTACGGCGGTCTACGCCAAAGTGTCCGGTATTTACGCGATATATTGTGCCGGTGCGCACGTCATGGTGCATTTCGCGGACGCAGAAAAGTTGGGTGTGGAGCAGCGCTTGTGCCTCGTTGCGGTGAACGACATGCGAGGGAAAATTGAAGAGTTGGTGAGCGATCTTCTGCGTCAGGGGGATGCCGAGGGACGGAATATCGTCACCGATATCCGGCGGCATCTTGCCTTTGCGCTGCAAATTGCGCTGCAGGGACAGAAAGAAATCGCACTGCTTCGGCTGACCCGACTTCATACAAGGCTGGTGGATCAGAAAGAATCCTCGGCCCGTCTATATTATCTGCTCAGCACCTTCGTGATCCTGCTGGCTGTGATCGCCCTGTCGTGGATCGCGACATCCCCCTTGTTCATGGAGAACATAGACCGCGACGAGCCGAAATATCTGTTATGGATCGCTTTCGCCGTCGGAGGCGTGGGCGCGTTTTTCTCGATCGCGATCGCCGTGCGCAGTCGTAAGGTCCGTTCGGCAACCGTCTTGCGAGACAATCTTATTGACGGCGGGTTGCGGGTGCTGGTTGGCGCCATTTCAGCGGTCATATTGATCGATCTGGTTTTTCTGAAATATATGCAGCTCGATCTAGCCGGTGTGGCATTCGACCGCGAATTGGGATGGCCTGAGGTGCTGGTGCTGGGCATTGTCGCAGGGTTTTTCGAACGCTTTGTTCCCGACATGCTGGGCCAGTTGAAAGGCAAAATGGAGAGCTCTGCAGAGACCAGTGCGCTAGCTGGTACGGCCGTTGTGGGCGGCGTTTCGCGCGATGAAAATTCGCCACATCGCGGCAATTTCCCTTTGCCGCCACCGAGCGCGCCAGAGCCCGAAGCCGTCGGCGGCGCCAGTCAAACAGTCGAGGAGCAGGACGAAGTAGACGGGGAGTATATCGACGGATGTTGTGATCGACTGGTGAACTCCGATCCGGAGGAACCGGTGACCGATGATGTAGAGCTGCCCCCGGCCATCGGCGGCGTGGTGGAAGATATCGCAACCAAACCCGATAACGGGGAGGATTGAGATGGCCTATCAACTGATATGGATGAATTCTGCCGGAACGTCGGCTTGGCGATCAATGGAAGATTTGCTGGGCGGCCGATGATTCCGGCTACCGACGCAAAGCAGCGTCCGACCTTGCGGCGCGGTGCGCGCGGCGAGTGGGTGGAGCGGTTGCAGGCCAAGCTGGAACTGAATGTGAACGGTATTTTCGGTCCGCTCACGGAAGCGGCAGTCCGGCAATATCAGCGCGATGAGGGCCTAGTCGCGGATGGAATAGTCGGCCCGCTGACCCGGGCCACTCTGATTGACTGAATTATCGCCAAAACGCATAATGCTTTTCCTTAGCGGGTCATTTTGTTCTACTGAGGCAATATGCAAATCCGTTGCAAAGAAGCCATCATCTGTTCCGTTCGCTCCCATGGTGAACATGGTGCGGTGGTGCGCTCACTCACCCCCGAAAACGGTCTGGTGTCAGGTTATGTGCGCGGCGCCCATTCACGGACGATGCGACCGATTCTAATTCCTTCCAATATCGTGCAGGCTGATTATCGTGCGCGGACCGAAGAGCAGCTGGCGTCGATGACGGTAGAACTGCAGCAGAGCAGGGGACCGTTTCTTGGTGAACCTTTGGCCAGTGCAGCACTGGACTGGGTGACTGCTCTGACCGCTGCTATCCTTCCGGAAGAGCATAGCTATCCGCAGCTTCATTCCGCCTTGTCCGCTTTGCTCGATGCCATATGCGGGGCTCCGTCGGCGAAGGGCTGGGCGGTGGCTCTCGTACGTTATGAGCTATTGCTGCTGTCGGAACTGGGCTTTGGGCTGACGCTAGACGCTTGCGCTGTGACAGGATCGGAAGAGGATTTGATCTACATCAGCCCCAAAAGCGCGACCGCGGTCAGCGCTTTTGCCGGGCAGGAATATAAAGAGCGCCTGCTGCCGCTGCCGCCTTTCTTTAAAGGCGCAACCACGCCAGAATGGGATGAAATTTTTGACGGTTTGCGGGTCACCGGGTTTTTCCTGAAACGCCATTTTTTCGAAGACCGGCGCAAGGATGTGATGGCAACCCGATCGGTTCTTGTGGATCGACTAAAAAGGGTGGTTGCGTAACCGCTGCTTTCTCGGCAGGAACGGCGCGCTTACAAGAAGGAACTCTCATGCATATTGCAGTGCTCGCCGGCGACGGTATTGGTCAGGAAATCATGGTCGAGGCGCTGCGCGTGCTGGAGGCGATGGACTTGCCAAACCTGCGTCTGGATCATGCGGATGTTGGCGGCGTAGCCTATCGCAACCACGGCCATCCTCTACCACCAGAAACGATTGCTTTGGCGAAGTCGGCTGATGCTGTGTTGTTTGGCGCGGTCGGCGATCCATCCTGTGATGATCTAGAGCGTCATTTGCGTCCTGAACAGGCGGTGCTGGGACTGCGGAAGAAAATGCAGACCTTCGCCAATCTACGACCTGCAAAGATGTTCCCGGGAATGGAAGATTCTTCGGGCCTAAAACCGGAAATCGCGCGCACTATCGATGTTGTCATTGTCCGGGAACTGAACGGCGATGTCTATTTCGGCGAGAAGGGCATGCGCAAGACGGCGGATGGTCTGCGCGAGGGCTATGATATCATGTCTTATGATGAGAGCGAGGTCCGGCGTATCGCGCATGTCGCTTTCAGAACTGCGATGGTCCGCGGCAAGCAGCTTTGTTCGGTGGATAAGGCCAATGTGCTGGAAACCTCGCAATTGTGGCGTGATGTGATGATTGAAGTTTCTGTCGAATATCCCGAGGTCGAACTTAGCCACATGTATGTCGATAATGCGGCGATGCAATTGGTGCGCAATCCAGGCCAATTTGATGTGGTCGTGACCGGCAATCTATTCGGCGATATTCTGTCCGATCAGGCAAGCATGTGCGTGGGTTCCATAGGCCTGCTGGCGTCGGCTTCGCTGGGCGAAGGTACCAAAGGCCTTTATGAACCTATTCACGGTAGTGCGCCTGATATTACCGGGCAGGGCATTGCCAATCCTTCTGCCATGATCTTGTCCGCTGCAATGATGCTGCGCCATAGCTTTGCGATGGAAGCGGAAGCAGCCCGGATCGAAGCGGCGGTTGCTGCCGCGTTAGAACAAGGTGTTCTGGGACATGATTTGGGCGGCAAAGCTTCAACGACGGAAATCGGCGATGCTATTGTCGCGCAGCTCTCATGAACGAATCTCGCTATTCTTTGGATATTCTGCGCAGCGCCGCAGAGCAGGTCTATCAAGAAATGCCTCCAACGCCGCAATATGAGTGGCCATTGCTTGGTGATCGACTTGGTGCAACGATCTGGCTGAAGCACGAAAATCATACGCCAACGGGCGCGTTTAAAATTCGCGGCGGTATTACATTTATCGACTGGCTGGTTAACGAACATCCGGAAGTTTCTGGGATCATAACGGCGACCCGCGGTAATCATGGTCAGGCACAGGCCCGTGCCGCTCGAAAAGCAGGTTTGCAGGCTGTGATCGTTGTGCCTCATGGAAACTCTATTGAGAAAAATGCAGCGATGCGAGGGTTCGGAGCCGAGTTAATCGAATATGGCCAAGACTTTAACGAGGCCGCCGCATATGCCGAGCATTTGGCAAGCGAGCGCAACCTAAAACTTGTCTCTGCGTTCCATCCGGAAATTGTGCGCGGTGTTGCAAGTTACGGTCTCGAGCTGTTTGACGCGGTGCTATCTTTGGATGCGGTCTATGTTCCGATCGGTAATGGATCGGGCATTTGCGGGACGATTGCGGCGCGCGATGCTCTGGGTCTATCCACCAAGGTGATTGGTGTGGTTTCTGAGCGCGCACCAGCAGCTAAGATGGGGCTGGAGACGGGCAAGATCGTTTCGAAAGGTAAAGCGGATACGTTCGCTGACGGGGTTGCTGTTCGCACGCCTAATACGGAAGCCTTTGAGATATACAGCAAGCATGTCGATCATATTGTCATGGTTGACGACGATGCCATTGCCGATGCGATACGAATCATCTGGCAGGACACACATAATCTGGTTGAAGGTGCGGGAGCCATCGCACTTGCAGGCATGATCGCGGAAAAGGATCAGATTGCAGGTAAGCGGCTTGCAGCGATCTTGACGGGCGGGAATATGGATCAATCTATGGTAGCTGCTGTTCTGGCAGGTCGAACCCCGCTAAGCTAAACGCTGATTAGAATCGGAACGGATGAAATGAAAAGAAATACCGGTCAAAACCGCGATATTACCAAGACTTGGCGCCCTGCTACCAAGGCAATTCGCAGTGGCACGAAGCGCAGCGAATTTGGCGAGACATCCGAAGCTCTGTTCCTCACATCAGGCTATAGCTACGATTGCGCCGAAGATGCGGCGGCCCGCTTTGCTGGTGATCAGGACGGCATGACTTACAGCCGTCTGCAAAATCCGACGGTGCAGATGCTGGAAGAACGCATTGCAATCATGGAAGGCGCAGAGGCTTGCCGAGCGACGGCATCCGGGATGGCGGCGATGACAGCGGCCTTGCTCTGCCAGTTGGAAGCGGGCGATCATGTTGTTGCCAGTCGCGCTCTATTTGGTTCCTGCCGCTGGCTGACAGATTCATTGCTCCCCAAATTCGGGATCGAGACGACCGTGATAGACGGCCGCGATCTAGAAAATTGGGAACAAGCGATCACGCCGAAGACAAAGGTCTTCTTCTTTGAAACGCCGGCCAACCCCACCATGGACGTGATCGATATCCGTAGCGTCTGTGATCTGGCGCGAGCTAAGGGCATCACTAGCGTGGTCGATAATGCCTTCGCCACCAATGTGCTGCAGCGGCCAATGGAATTTGGTGCAGATGTTGTTGCCTATAGCGCCACCAAAATGATGGATGGGCAGGGGCGTGTCTTGGCCGGTGCGGTCTGTGGTAGTGAAGAATTTATCGAAGACACTCTGCTGTCGTTTATCCGCAACACGGGGCCGACGCTGAGCGCATTCAACGCATGGGTTGTGCTCAAAGGGCTCGAAACGCTCGACCTGCGGATCCGGAGGCAGAGCGATAACGCGCTCGAGGTGGGCAAGTTTTTAGAGCAGCGGGTAGAGAAAATCTTGTACCCAGGTCTGCCCAGCCACCCGCAACATAATCTGGCAATGAGCCAGATGGAGGCCGCTGGACCAATATTTTCACTCTATGTTGGCGGTGGCCGTAAACGGGCCCATGGCCTTCTTAACGCATTGAGTTTAATAGATATTTCTAATAATATTGGAGATAGTCGTTCGCTGATGTGTCACCCATCTTCGACCACACATCATGGACTGGGAGAGGATGCCAGAGTGGAAATCGGGATTACCGAGGACATGCTCCGGATCAATGTTGGTCTCGAAGATCCCATCGATTTGATCAAAGACTTGGATCAGGCCCTTTCGTCTGTCGATCTTTAACTCTATATCGGTTGCATGGAATCATTCTTCCCGTTTGCTGAAACCACCGATGGGGTGACCGTACGCGTTTCGGTTACCTTCTTGCCGGAGCAATCCGACATTGACGGCAATCGCTGGTTCTGGGCCTATCATATCCGGATAGAGAATCATCGGGATGCACCGGTTCAACTATTGACCCGGCACTGGCAGATCAACGACGAGCGTGGTGGCCTGCAAGTTGTCGACGGTGACGGCGTGGTTGGCGAACAGCCGATCATCCAGCCCGGGAAAGCCCATGACTATGTCTCAGGCTGTCCGCTCAATACACCGAGCGGTTCTATGGAGGGGCATTTCACCATGGTGGGCAGCACGCCCTCTGCTTTTGATGTCCGTATTCCGCATTTCCCTTTGACCGAGCCGACTGTCGAACAATGAAGCGTACCCATTTGCCATTGAACGGGCTGCGTGTGCTGGATGCTGCCGCACGGCACCTTAGCTTTACCAAAGCGGCCGATGAACTGGCGGTGACGCCTGCGGCTGTGGGGCAACAAATCCGAGCGCTGGAAGATATGCTGGGTGTGGTGATGTTCCGCCGAACGCCGAAAGGTCTTGAACTAACGGATGAAGCCGCAGCCGGACTGGATGCCCTGCGTTCTGGGTTCCTGCAATTTGAAGAGGCCGTCCGGGCGATGCAGTCCGGTCAATCTTCTCATATGCTGACGATCGCTGCGCCACGAGATTTCACTCAGAAATGGCTCAACGGAAGACTTTCAGATTTTTCCGCTGATAATCCGGATACCAGTTTCGCGCTGGTCGCTGCCGATGATGAAATTGACTTTACCGAGGCGAATCTGGACGTCGCGATTTGGCTGGGCGATGGTCCGGGCCAGCATGAAGGCAAGATGCTAGGTGACACGGTGTTTGTGAAGATCGCCGCTCCCGGCAGTGACGGCGGCAATAAAATCGATTGGCCCGGCTGTCCGATATCGGAAGGCGAGGCGACTTTGATGCGCGTGGCGGACGGTGGTCTTGCCATTGAAGCAGCTGCCAATGGCTTTGGCTATGCTTGGGTACCGAAAATGCTGGTTCAGCGCGATCTCGCTGCTGGCCGGGTTGAGATAATCGGTGAAGATAGCGTGTCTTCGCGCGGATATTGGCTGATGGCGCCGCTACCGCAATGGCGACAGAAGAAAGTCAAAGCGCTGGTTGAGGCTTTGGTCGCCGCATAGGCCTTGTTCGTTTTTAGATTTCTGACCTTGTGCCCGGCTAATCGTCGCTAGGCGTCGATAACTTCTTCATCAAGGCTGGCCGCATTTTGCTGGATGAAATTGAACCGGTGTTCCGGGTTTTTGCCCATGAGACGGTCGACGAGATCTTTTACGCTTGCGCGTTGTTCATATTCCTGCGGCAGCGATATCTTATACATGGAGCGCGTTTCGGGGTCCATCGTCGTTTCCCGAAGTTGTGAAGGGTTCATCTCACCCAGTCCCTTGAAACGGCTGACCTCAACATTTTTACCCTTGAAGGGGCCATTTTCGATTTTGGCGCGGTCTGCTTCATCTTGCGCATAGAGGCTCTTGTTGCCTGCACTCAGACGATAGAGCGGCGGACGAGCGAGATAGAGATGCCCTTGCCGGACCATTTCCGGCATTTCCTGAAAGAAAAAGGTCATCAACAAGGTCGCAATATGAGCACCATCAACATCGGCGTCGGTCATGATGATTACACGCTCGTAGCGAAGGTTGTCGGGGTCGCAATCTTTACGGGTCCCGCAACCGAGCGCGAGAATGAGATCGGCAATCTCGCTATTGGCCATGATTTTTGTATTATTGGCCGATGCCACGTTGAGGATTTTACCGCGGATTGGCAAAATCGCTTGGGTTTTGCGTTCCCGCGCCTGTTTCGCAGACCCGCCGGCGCTGTCGCCTTCCACGATGAATAGTTCAGTGCCTTCTGGATCGCCGATAGAGCAATCCGTCAGCTTGCCCGGCAGACGTACTTTGCGGCCTGATGTCGCGGTCTTGCGTTTGACTTCGCGCTCGGCCTTGCGCTTCAGTCTCTCTTCCATCCGCTCCATGACAAAACCAAGCAGCGCTTTGCCGCGATCCATATTGTCGGTCAGGAAATGATCGAAATGATCGCGCACTGCATTTTCAACAAGCTTTGAAGCTTCTGGAGAGGTCAGCCGGTCTTTGGTCTGGCTCTGGAATTGCGGATCGCGAATGAAGACGGACAGCATCATCTCACCACCGGAAATGAGGTCGTCGGCGGTCAGCTGCGATGCTTTTTTGATCTGTACTAGCTCACCAAAGGCACGCAGGCCGCGGACAAGCGCATTGCGCAGGCCGGTTTCATGCGTGCCGCCATTGGGTGTTGGAATAGTATTGCAATACCAGCTGTAGCTTCCGTCGGTCCAAATCGGCCATGTGATAGCCCATTCTACCCGTCCCTGACTGTCGGGAAAATCTTGATTGCCGGCGAAGAATTCTGTGGTGACACATTCCCGTCCGGCGAGCTGCTCCCGAAGGTGGTCCGAGAGACCGCCCGGAAATTGGAAAACGGCTTCTGCTGGAACATCATCGCTGGCTTGGCTTTCATCGCATTTCCAGCGGATTTCGACGCCCGCATAGAGATAGGCCTTGGAGCGAGCGAGTTTGAACAACCGTGATGGTTTGAACATATTTCCTTCGCCGAAAATCTCGGTATCGGGAATGAAGGATATGCTGGTGCCACGGCGGTTGGGAGCGGTGCCAACTTCTTCGAGCTTGGACGTCGCATTTCCTTTAGAAAAGGATTGGCGATACAGGGTTTTGTTGCGGGCCACTTCGACGATTGTGTCGGATGACAAAGCATTTACTACCGAAACGCCGACACCGTGCAGACCGCCTGATGTCGCATAAGCCTTGTCTGAAAATTTACCGCCCGAGTGGAGCGTCGTCATGATGACTTCCAGTGCCGATTTCCCTGGAAATTTTGGATGGGGATCGACGGGAATACCGCGACCATTATCGGTAACAGTTAAGCGGTTTTCTGCGTCCAGCGTGATTTCTATTCGGCTGGCGTGACCGGCAACGGCCTCATCCATGCTGTTGTCGATTACTTCGGCGGCTAGATGATGGAGCGCCCGCTCATCGACGCCGCCAATATACATGCCGGGCCGCTTCCGGACAGGTTCCAGGCCTTCCAGGACCTCGATGGCAGAGGCGTCATAGTCACCGGTTTTGGATTGGGCTGGCGGGTTAGCGCCGAACAGATCATCAGACATGTCCGACTCTATAAGAGCGCAGGAGTCACACTGGCAAGAGGCTTATAGGCTCTTTTACCAAAGGACTGAAAATACACGAAATCCCTCGCAGGATGTTTATCGAACGCGGGGTCCACCAAATGGTAGCGGTGGCGGAGGCCGGCGCGTGCCACGCGGCAATTGAGCCTGAAATGCGCGACCGCAATGTTCGACGCAATAAGGAAAGCCTGGATTGACCTCTTCCCCACAAAAATGGAAGTCAGGTTCACCGGGGTGATTGATCGGCCAACGGCATATCTTGTCATTCAGGTCTAAAAGGCTGGTCTTGTCGGCAATTTCTTCGCTCGGCTTCGCAGGCACCAGACGCCGTGGCGGTGCTGGTGGAATCGGAGCCTGCTGGTCACCAGGGCCTTGGCGCAAAAAGCCGCCGGGGCCGACAGACACGATTTTCGGTCCATCATGTTTGGGTTGACGAGCCTGTTGAGCGGCATGTGTCCGAGCTGCTGGCGTTGGTGGTGGCATGGCGCGTCGTGCAACATGCTCTTCTTTCGGCTTGGCCGTGGTGGGGCTTTTTGTCGGCGGCTTCTTCGGTTTGGCAGCCGGTTTTGCACCCTTTTTGGCCTTAGGCTTTGCTTTGACAGGCGAGGGACGTGACTTCAGGCCAAGGCGATGCGCCTTGCCAATGACAGCATTTCGGCTGACGCCGCCCAGTTCTTCTGCGATCTGGCTGGCGGTCAGGCCTTTTTCCCACATCTTCTTCAGCGAATCGATCCGCTCGTCAGTCCAAGCCATGCAAAGTCCCACTCATTTTCGGTTTCCCGCAATATAGGGCTGCCGGGGTGATTATACAACCACGATATTGGCACGAAATTGGTGCGAGAGTAGCGCAATATAGGGTTGTGATTGGCGTTAGGAGCCGATAGGCGGGATGAATATGCTCGACCAACTAGAAAAAGATCAAACAAACGATAGCCCGGCAACCGCAATGCAATTTGCTGAACCGGGTGTCCCTATCATTCGCGGCGTTAACTGGGCCGGTTTTCTGGCATTATACTGGAAAGAGGTCCGGCGGTTTTTCAAGGTCCAGCTGCAGACGGTCTGGGCTCCGTCGATCACGACATTATTGTTCCTGATCATATTTACCATCGCGCTGGGGCGCGGCGATCGCACCGTATTGGGTGTGCCTTTCTCCGACTTTATTGCGCCGGGCCTGATCTGCATGGGGATGCTACAAAATGCTTTTGCCAACAGTAGTTTTGCGATGCTGGTCGGCAAAATTCAGGGGACGATCGTTGACTATCTGACGCCACCGCTATCGGTTGGTGAACTATTGGCAGCGCTCGTCGCCTCCTCCATGACTAGAGCTGCATTGGTCGGCTTTGCAGTCTGGCTAGCGATGTTTATCTGGCCGGGTGTCAATGTCGGTGTGGTTCACTGGTGGGCTGTACTTTGGTTTGGCATCATGGGTGCCGCGATGTTATCTTTTCTGGGCGTGATGACGTCAATCTGGGCAGAGAAATTTGATCATGCCGCTGCGGTCACCAATTTCGTGGTTGCGCCCTTGGCACTATTGTCGGGAACATTCTATTCCATCGACCGTCTGTCACCGGCTTTTCAGGCCGTGAGCCATGTGAATCCCTTTTTCTATGCGATATCCGGGTTCCGCTATGGCTTCTTGGGTGAATCCGATTCTCCGGTAGTGCTGGGCGCACTGATCTTGCTGGCGATCAACGTTGGCCTAGCGCTCATCTGCTATTTCTTGCTGAAATCCGGTTGGAAGATTAAGTCCTGAACGCGCCGGTCTTAGTGCCGGTGAATTTGGTGTAGCTTATATTTGCCATTCTCGGTCGCCTGAAAAAGCCTTGCGACATCAGGGTGGCTTACCGGCTCACCACTGTCATCGGACAAGAGATTTTGCTGGCTGACATAGGCAACATAGCTGCTGTCCGTATTCTCAGCGAAAAGATGATAAAAAGGCTGGTTCCGTGGCGGCTGCAAATCTTTTGGAATTGCCTCATACCATTCCTCGCTATTCGCGAAGACCGGGTCGATATCATAGATCACACCACGAAAATCAAAAATGCGATGGCGCACAACATCGCCAATGGCAAAACGCGCATCAAGGACGTCAGGTGTGTTGGGCGGCAACGGATTGCCGGACTTGAACGGATCTACTGAATTCATAGTCGCAATTTAGGCGTTTTGGGGCCAGATGCAAGTGTTGCATCAGGATCGTAATGTCGTGAGATGCTGGGAAAGTGGGTGCGCGAGCACGGAGGGATAGTGGCCCGGATCGTGTCGTGACGCGTTGTTTTTGATTTCTGTCTGTGGAGGTGCGTTAGGGATTCGAACCCTAGATACCATTGCTGGCATACCGCATTTCGAATGCGGCGCTTTCGACCACTCAGCCAACGCACCTCAATAGACCGGGCAGCATGTAGCGATCATCCTGCGGCCCTGCAACCCATATCAGGGGTTAAAATAATTGCCGGCTCGTGAGTTGGGGCGTGATCGAAACGCCGCATAAAGCCGATGCACCGAAGAGGCGATGGAGATAATACTATTCCAGAACCGAACGTCTCAAAAACTCTTAATTTCTTTGTTAGAATTGGACCATAAAGGGACGGCAGACTGCAATTCAGCGATGAATTGATCTTTTCGCTAATAATAGCTGGGAATAGCCAAGATTTTTTGGCACGATAGAGTTTCGGCGAAGGACATCTGCATGACCAAGAAAAAAACGGCTGAATATCAATCTCATCTGCAGGACGTCTTAGACGCTCCGGAAGGTGCGCATATTGCCGCTTTGTTTGATTTTGATGGCACGATTATCGCTGGCTATTCAGCCACCGCGATGTTGTGGGAGAAAATCAAGCGGCGAGAAATGACCGCCGAAGAAATTGTCGAAACGATCAACGTAATGGCACAATATAGTACCGGGAATATGGGGTTCTCGGGCCTGATGTCGGGCGCAGCGAAGTTCATGAAGGGCGTAACCGAGGACAGCTATTTCGAATTTGGTGAAGAGCTTTACGAAAAACATATCGCGCGGAAAGTCTATCCGGAGGCACGGGCGCTGATCGAAGCGCATCGCGCTAAGGGCCATACGATCGCCATCGTGTCATCCGCGACAATCTATCAGATTGAACCGACCGCTCGCGATCTGGATATCGAGCATGTGCTTTGCTCGCAATATGAAGTCGAAAATGGTGAATTTACCGGCAATATCATCAGACCCTTATGCTTTGGCGAAGGCAAGGTGATCGCCGCAGAGAACCTGGCAGCGGACTATGATCTAGATCTCGACAAAAGCTATTTTTATTCCGACAGCTATGACGACATCGAATTGCTGGAACGCGTGGGCAAACCACGACCGCTAAATCCGAATACGAAATTGCGTGAAGCAGCGCGGGAAAATGACTGGCCGTTGGAAAAATATGAAAGCCGGGGGCAGGGCAAACCGGTGGACTATTTTCGCACCATCTATGCCACGGGATCGCTGATCGGGTCGGCGGTGGCATCGTTACCAATATGGGCGCTGACAGGATCGCAACGAGAAGCGATGAACTTTTCTACCGGTTTATTCGGTGACGTGGCGACGGCGCTGACTGGCTGTGAACTGGAAGTGACCGGTGAAGAAAATCTATGGACGTCACGGCCCTGTATTTTTGTATTCAATCATCAGAGCAAGGCTGATGTGATGATCCTCGCCAAATTGATCCGCCGGGATATGGGCGGCGTGGCGAAGAAGGAAGTGCGGGAGACGCCGGTCATCGGCAAGCTGATGGAATTGGCAGGAACGGTATTCGTGGACCGTGCCAATGCCGGAAGTGCGATCAAGGCCATGGCGCCATTGATTGATGCGATCAAGGTTGATGGCAAATCCATTGTGATTGCACCGGAAGGCACGCGCACTCTGTCACCGAAACTCGGTCCGTTCAAAAAGGGTGCTTTTCATATGGCTATCCAGGCTGGCGTGCCGATGGTGCCGATCGTTATCCACAATGCCGGTGATGTTGCGCCCAAAAACGAGTTTCTGATGCGCCCCGCTCAAGTCAAGGTGGATGTTCTGCCTGCGGTGGATACTAGCAAATGGTCGGTGCGGACGATGAATGACCATGTCGCTGAAGTGCGGTCCATGTTCCTAGAGGCGTTGGGCCAGGCGGATGAAGAGGAAGCATTGGAGGCGCTCGTCAATGACGAGGGTTCAACCAAAAAGACCCCAGCTAAAAAGACGCCAGCTAAAAAGACGGTAGCGCGGAAGAAACCAGCGGTTAAAAAAACGAGCATCAAAAAAACGGCGGCGAAAAAATCCGTTGCAAAGAAGCCTGCAAGTCGATCTACCCGAAAAGGCAAAGCTGCCGCCGGGAAGCCGACAAAAATGAAAGCGGCGAAGTAGACTGAAATCAAGGGGCCGGGATGGACGAAGCAGCACAGATAGCAATTTCCGCCCCGCTACTGGCGCAGGGGCCCAAGCTATTTGTGATCGACGCTCGCAACGGTGTCGAACGTCGGTATCTACTCGATTGGCTCCACACATCGATGGCGGAAGGCGGTCCTGACGGGAAGCTGAATTGGGTCAGCCTGCCAATATCCGACGAACGGGCGAAAATGCGCCTTGATCGCCTAGAAGAAAAGCTGAATGAAGGCCCCGATACTTTGGTGGTGCCGGTTCGCATCGCCTGGCGTATCCCCAATTTTGAAAAGAGCCGTGCGGTCAAAATGCGGCACGTCATTTTCGGTGATCCACGCAATCCGGGTAGCTTGCGTGCTCGTTCGATTCTCTTGCGCAATAAACGCCGGGCCCATTGTCTGACTGGGCAACCGGCAACAATAGGTGAACTGAAACAACGCTTTGCCGAACTGAGCAAGGATTATGATCAGACCGATAATGCGGAATTGGCCTCCTTTGTTGTTCGACAAGCGGGTCTAGTGCTGGATATTGCCGAGCGCGGTTTGCGGGGACGACGCTATAAGGTGCC
Source organism: Parasphingorhabdus sp. (assembly GCF_039939955.1). Taxonomy (GTDB): domain Bacteria; phylum Pseudomonadota; class Alphaproteobacteria; order Sphingomonadales; family Sphingomonadaceae; genus Parasphingorhabdus. Next base: position 654,248 of record NZ_JBDVHS010000005.1, read on the forward strand.
CCGGCATGTCGCCGCCGGTTTGCGCAGCGATCCACGTTTTCGGGGCGCCATGACACGGCTGTCCGGTGATCTCGGTGAAAGTGAAGCGGCGCTCTACGAGCAAGCTTCAAAATATATGAAGGAGTTGATCGCCAGACCCAATCCCTTGTTTATCGACATGAAGGCCAAGCTGGATCGCTTCATGCTTTCGCAGGGCTATGAAGACAGGGTGGTGTTCGATCGCAAGGAGCTGAACCGATTGCGCCAGACCATGCGGGAACATCCAACATTATTATTGTTCACGCACAAAACCTATATCGATGGCGTAACTGCCACCGATCTTGCTTATCAAAACGACTTGCCGCTCATCCATCTATTCGGTGGCATCAATCTGGACTTCTTCGGGCTGGGTTTCATGTTGCGCCGCGCCGGCACGATTTTCATCCGACGTAGCTTCGAGAACAACCCCGTCTACAAGCTGGTCTTGCGTTATTACGTAAGCTATCTGCTCGAGAAACGCTTTCCGATGACCTGGGCTTTTGAAGGAACACGGTCGCGGCTCGGCAAGTTGATGCCGCCACGCTACGGATTGCTTAAATATGTTATGGATAGCGCGCACAGCAACGATATCGAGAATGTGCATATCATTCCGGTTGTTACCAGCTTTGACCTGATCCGCGACGTCGAGGAATATGCGAGCGAGCAAACCGGGCGGATAAAAAAGCCCGAGTCATTGAGCTGGTTCTTCGGTTACCTCCGCAGCCTTCGCGAGCCGATGGGTAAAGTCTATGTGGATTTTGGCGACCCGGTGGTTGTCAAAAAGGCGCCCAATCCGGATGATCGACTGGCGTTGTCGAAAATGGCCTTTGAAGTTGCCGTACAAGCCAATCGGGCAACGCCGCTGACGCTAACGTCGCTCATGTGCCTCTGTCTGTTGAGCACGGCACCGCGTGCGATGACCGCCGATGAACTGCGTGCCACGATCAACTACATGGTTGAATGGGCTCAAAAACGCGACATCCGGTTGAGCGAAGATTTGACACAGCAAAGCCTGGATGGCGTGCTTCAAGTAGTGGAAACATTGGTAAACAATGGGCTCCTGGTCCGCTATGACAAAGGCTCATCTCTGGTGTATGCGATAGAACCGGACCAGCACCCTATCGCGAGCTATTATCGCAACTCGATCATTCATCATTTTCTCGACAAGGCGATCATCGAACTATCGATTTTGAAAGCGCGGGAAGTCAGTGATCGAAAGGCGGAAGATGTGTTCTGGGAAGAAACGGACCGTCTACGCGATCTTTTCAAGTTTGAGTTTTTCTATCCCGAAAAACAAGAATATCGCAAGAATTTGAGAGCAGAATTGCAGCGGGCTGATCCGAAATGGGAGGCAAAGCTGGAGGAGGGCGGCATCATGCTTGCTAGCCTCGTCAACCGTTTTCAGCCGTTGGTCGGTCATGCGGTATTCCTTCCTTTTGTGGAGGCCTACACCGTTGTTCTGGACATATTGTCGCGGCTGGAAGTTGGCGATGTGATTGATAAGAAGAGCTGCGTAGAGATGGCTTTGAAAGAGGGGCAGCAGGCCTATCTTCTTCGCCGGATTACCAGTGAAGCTTCGATCGGAAAAATTTTGTTCGAAAATGGGTTCAAAATGGCAGCTAGTCTCGGTCTGACGGGTGAATCCACTGCCGATACGGTGGCTGAACGAAAAGCGTTGTTGCGGAAGTTCAGAGCGCTTTCCCGCCGTATGGAAAAATCCCGGCTTGAATTGCTGACGCTGGCCGACAGGGTGTTTGAATGATCCGCGCCGTGGAGAGGATATAGTTGATGACCGAGCAGAGCAATATTAGTCAACTGAGCGCACAGGATGCCCAGTTTCTATACATCCAGTCTGCCACCAATCTTACCCATGTGATGGCCGTCTATATTTTTGATCCATCAACTGCGCCGGACGGAAAGGTGCGGTTCAAGGATATCATAGAACATATGCGCAAGCGCATGGATATTTCGCCGATGTTCAAGCGGAAGCTATACCGTTTGCCGATGGATATTGATCATCCCTATTGGGTGAAAGACGAGCATTTCGATCTTGAAGCGCATATCTCGCATGGCCGCTTGCCCGCGCCTGGTGACTGGCGGCAATTTTGTATCCACGTGGCGCGCCATCACAGCAAGCCGCTGGATATGACACGGCCGCTTTGGGATATGTATGTGTTGGAAGGCCTCGATAATGTCCCGGGCTATGCAAAGGGCAGCTATGCCATTCTGACGCGTATTCACCATTCGACCATCGACGGTGTGTCGGGTGCCCATTTCTTTGCCGCTATTTCTGACAAAGATGCCAAAGGCACTCCGGCGATCCCGCTGCCGAAAAGCAACCTACCGGACAATGATCTACCGACAGCCGCCGAAATATTGAATCGCGCGGTCAACAGTACAGTGACGTCGCCGGTCAAATTGGCACAGGCATTGTTGAAATTTGCCCCCGCGCTTCTTTCAAAGGCTCAGAAAAATCTGACGGGTAGTGACGAGAAAACAGAAACCGGCGTTCCGGAAACCCGTTTCAATGGTCCTGTGACCCCCCATAAGATGTTTGATGCGGTCACATTTGATCTTGATGAGCTGAAAAAAATGCGTCTCAAGGTGGCTGATGCGACGATCAATGATGTTGTGCTTGCGATCTGTAGCGGGGCTTTGCGCCATTATCTGACGAAACATAAGGAACTTCCAGATGATTCTCTTGTCGCGGTAGCTCCCGTGAATGCGCGGAGCAGCTCGGGTGAGGAATCCAATCCAGGCAATAATATATCCGCGATGACGATCAAAATTTGGTCGAATATAAAAGATCCGGTTGAGCGTCTGGAAGCTATTCGCGATACGACGCGCGAGACCAAAGCGGCAAAATCCGGGCTCAGCGCGCGGATTATGACTGATTTGACTAAACATATCCCGGGCGTCACGATGGCGGGTGTCGCGCGGATTTTGACCGATGAACGTTTCGCCCCGAAAATGAGCAATTTGATGGTCTCTAACGTTCCTGGCCCCCAAATTCAGCTATATATGAACGGAGCGAAATTGACGCACCAATATGGTTTGGCGCCGTTGGCACATGGAATGGGTCTTTTTATCGCTACACCAAGTTACAATGGGACAATCTCTTTCAGCATTATTTCCGACCGCAAAATGATGCCGGATGTTGAGTTTTTCAGGGAATGCCTGCAAAAGGCGTTTGAAGAACTGCGGGATGCCATTCCAAATGCTGTTGCACGCCGGACCAAAAAAACGGCGGTGACATCAAAGAAACCGGTAACGCCCAAAGATGGTTCGGTGATGTATCGAAGGGTTGCTAAAAAGCCCCGAGCTACTGCATCAAAAGCGGTCGGCGGAGACAAGCCGAATGTGAAATAAGGAGCGGATATTGTACGACGCCTGCTTTTCGGGCGGTGAATGCTCCCATGCGTAATTTTGGTGAAAGAGTGAACCGAAGATGATCCTGAACACGACTTTGAAGATGGAAAAAGCGATGGCGCAGGCCAAGAGCTATTCCGAATGGTCGAAAGCCGCGAAAGCGCACGACAAATCCACCGGAGTCGACATATGGAAAACATCGGATGAAAGTAAGCATTTCGATCATATATCCATCCGCCGCCGATTGAAACGCCTCTCAAAGCTTTGGAAGTCGCAGGACAATGCGGGGCTTCTCTATGCTTTGAACGAAGGTATCCATGGAAATATGGATGGTATGGGCAATGCTCGTCTTCATCAAAAGGCCAAATTTGGTACGAAGCGGCTTATCCAAGACTATGTCGATGCGATCGCAAATTCGCTGGAATATCTAGCGAGCGACAAGGTGACCGATATACCTTTTGAGGAAAAGCTCGATTTTTTCCGGCGCGCGCAGCATTGCTATGGGCGTTCTGCTTTTCTGATGAGCGGTTCTGGTGCCTATCTCTATTTCCATGTTGGGGTCGCGAAGGCGCTTTGGGAGGAAGGGCTGCTTCCTCATATCATGTCCGGGTCCAGCGGCGGTTCTGTCGTGGGTGCCCTGATAAGTACCCACGCCGACGCAGAGATACCGCCATTTTTTGAACCGGAAAACCTGATTATCGGTGCTGACAAAGAAGATGACGGGCAGGGTGGTTTTCTGGGTGGGGCCAGACGGATGCGGGCAGATGAAATACGCCAGCGGTTGTCAGACATGCTTCCTGATTTGACGTTTCAGGAGGCCTATGAGCTTACCGGTCGTCATCTTAATGTTTCTATTGCGCCGGCAGAAGAACATCAGACTTCAAGGCTGTTGAACGCTATTGCATCTCCCAACGTCTATATTCGCGAAGCGGTGCTGGCCTCTTGCGCAGTTCCTGGCATTTATCCGCCGGTCACGCTGGCGGCCAAAAACCATCGCGGCGAGCGGGTTCCTTATTTGCCAAATCGCAAATGGGTGGACGGATCGGTGACGCATGACCTTCCGGTTAAGCGGCTCGCACGGCTTTATGGCGTGAATCACCATATCGTCAGCCAGGCCAATCCATTGATCACGCCTTTTGCCACGGACGTCAGTCATAAACGCAATCCACTCTCGTCTATCCGCAATGCGTCGACAGCGACTTGGAAAGCATGGATCAACGCCAATGTGGAAATTATGCAGAAGCCGCTATCCTATTTCCCGCGTTTGAATAGCATGGCAAATATGGCTTTGTCGGTGATCAACCAGGATTACACAGGTGATATCAACATTATCCGACCGACAATGTTCTGGGGACCATCGAAGCTTTTAAGTAATTTGCCGGTAGAGGATATCACGGAGCTGGTGGAGCTCGGTGAACGAACCACATGGCCAAAAATTGAAATGGTTCGCACCCAAACGAAGATTAGTCAGACGCTGGACCGGATATTATTCGAATATGAGAACGAACTGGCGCATGATCACGAGGTCGTGAAAAGGAAAATCGCTTGAAACAGGAAGACGGTAGGTTAGTCCTTTCAAAGGGATCAAAAGCGGCGGGGGCCCAGTTATATTGGCAGAAATGGCTGCCGGCAGGTAAACCCAAGGCCCTCATCATGCTTGTGCACGGCTATGCGGAACATAGCGGTCGATACCAGTATTTCGCAGAACATTGCTTGAGCAAAGGCTATGCTGTTTATGCGGTGGATCACTGGGGGCACGGACAATCGGATGGCACGCCCGGATTCGTTCCGGAATTTTCCGTATTCGGTGACGGGGTTGATCAGTTGCTGGCCCGTGCAAAAGAAGATTTCTCCGATTTACCGGTCATGCTTGTCGGGCACAGCATGGGCGGGTTGATTAGTGCGGCCTATTTGTTGAAAAAACAGGCAAGCTTTGCTGCCTGTGTGCTTTCCGGTCCGGCGATAAAGGCAGCGGAAGAACCCTCTGCATTCCTCAAAGCCGTCAGCGGCTTTTTATCTCGGTTTTTTCCCAAGCTTGGCGTGCTCGAACTTGATTCTGATGGGGTTAGTCGTGATACGAAAGTTGTCGCCGACTATTTGGCAGATCCGTTGGTTTATAATGGAAAGATGGGGGCCAGATTGGCCGCAGAAATGCTGAACAACATGACCAGCGTTCAGCAAAATGCCGATCAGATTTCACTACCACTTCTCCTGTTGCACGGTGAAGAAGATAGTCTTGCGGGCGTGGAAGGCTCCAAATTTCTAAACAGCCATGTTTCTTCCACTGAAAAGATGCTGAAAATCTATCCCGAGCTATTCCACGAGATTTTCAATGAGCCGGAAAAAGATCAAGTCCTCAATGATATGACTGATTGGTTGGATGCGCATCTGTCAGCCGCGAAGGGATAGGGGAAAGTCATGGCAATATTGGTTTCGATCTTAGGGCTTATTCTGCTGAGCTTGGTTGCCCTCTATGCACTGTTTCCGCGGGCTCTGTTCGAATTTTTGCGTAACGCCCTGCGTAAAAAGGGTCGGCTGACGCTGAAATCGATCCAAGTAGGGGATATGAACTGGCCTTATCTGGAGGGAGGGGCTCCCGATGCCGAACCTCTATTGCTGCTTCATGGCTTTGGCGGTGACAAGGACAACTGGGCTGCATATGCGCCAGAGATTGTTGGGCAATATCGGCTGATTGCTCCTGATTTACCCGGGTTTGGAGAAAATAACAGAGATATTGATCGCGATTATGACATGGCTACCCAAGCTTCGCGTGTCCGGGAATTCCTGGATGTGATGGGAATTGAAAAATGCCATATTGGTGGCAATAGCATGGGTGGTTATGTGTCGTTGCGCTTTGCATTGGACTATCCAGATTATCTGATGTCCTTGACATTGTTTAACAACGCCGGGGTCATTGGAGCCGACGAAAGCAAACTCCAGAAACAAGCCCAGGATGGTCAAAACCCGCTCGAGATTCAAAGTCCCGACGATGTGAAGCGGATGCTTGCTTTTATTGCTCACGAGCCGATGAAGGTTCCCGGACAATTTCGGAAAATCTTCTACGAAGATTCATCTGCGCATCGAGAGTTGCTCAACAAAATATTCTGGACCCTGGTCGAAGACGGCATGAACAATCCATTGAATGACCATCTTGATCAAGTGAAGGCACCAACATTGATCATATGGGGCCGTCACGATCAGTTGATTGATGTCAGTTGTGTGGATGTTTTGGAAAAGGGCATTCCAAACGCTGAATCGGTAGTGTTTGAGGATGTTGGCCATGTTCCGATGATAGAAAACCCAAAGGGAACGGCGCGGCATCATCTCGAGTTTCTTGCAAAATACTGAAATTCCTTTCAGTCTAAACGAGATGGGCTTCCGCTAGAGGAGTCGTCGGAGAAGGGATTTTTATGGAATTGAAAGTTGGATTGCTGGGTGGCGGGTCGTGGGGAACCACGGTGGCGTCGTTGGTGTCGCGTAACGCGCCGATTAAACTCTGGGCGCGGGATCCCGAAACGGTCAGCGATATCAACAACAATCATTGTAATAGCAAATATTTGCCGGACATAAAATTGCCATCGGCTTTGACCGCGACGTCCGAAATTGGCGAGGCGGTATCGGGTGCAGATGTGTTGGTTATGGGAATCCCCTCCAGCAATTTTCGCAGCGTATTGGAAGATGTTAAACAACATCTGCGGCCTTGGGTTCCGGTCATCAGTCTAACCAAGGGCCTAGAGCTGGCTACCAGCAAACGGATGACGGAGGTCATTGAAGAGGTTCTTCCCGGGCATCCTGTCGGCGTTTTGACTGGCCCCAATCTGGCGCGTGAAATTATGGCTGGCCAAGCGGCTGCCAGCGTAATCTCGATGGAAGATGAGATAATCGTGAAACAGCTACAGAAGCTTTTCCATTCCGGCTTTTTCCGCGTCTACACCAATACCGATTTGCTCGGCTGCGAATTGGGCGGCGTGCTCAAAAATATTATCGCTATTGCCGTGGGTATGGGTGATGGTCTGGGTGCAGGGGACAATACCCGGTCGGCCTTGATCACCAGAGGGCTTGCGGAAATTACGCGTTTGGGCGTTGCCATGGGCGGTAAAGCCGAGACATTTGCGGGTCTCACCGGAATGGGCGATATGATAGCCACTTGCACCAGCCCGTTGAGCCGCAATCGTCATGTCGGTGTCGAGCTTGGCAAAGGGCGTCATATTGATGAAATCATCGATGAAATGCTGATGGTAGCCGAGGGCGTTAAAAGTGCGCCGACAGTTATTGCGCTGGCGAAGAAATACGGGGTCGAGATGCCTATCGCCGAAGATGTTTTTGAAGTCACCAAGGGAAACCGCTCTGCTGTTCGAGCGTTCCGCGGGTTGGTAAATCAATCTGCCGGTGCAGAGTCAGATGCAGGCTAAAAACAGCCGGTGCTCACGGCGCTAAAATGCTCAAAACATGATTTAAAACATTGGGGTGATGACGGATAATTCGTTCAAAATCGCAAAATGTTAACGAATTCGGCTGCGCAAATTTGATTCAAATGACTCAAAGATAAGAAAATTTTCGAGTCAATTAAGCATGTTACGAAATCTTCTGAGTTTTACTTGCGTTGAAATGGGGCATATTGTAAAATTTTGTACCTTAGGCAGAGGAACTTGTTAGGCTGAGTATCGTCAAACACCTTGTCACATAAGGAGTATATTATGGACTTTAGCAATCGCGCTGCCAATGATGTGGAACAGAATTTGCTGATTGAAGCGAATGATTTGTTAGTCCATGCGCCCACTTCTGAACCTGATATTTTCGCGAAACAATTTAATGAAATTGATCTGAGGTTTGATCGATCTGATGAAATTTTCTGGTGCTATATGAACCAGACATCTCGTCCAAGTTACACCTATGAATTGGGAGATGAAATTCAACAGGTTCAAGACTGGATCCACTCGAACTATGCGATGGATGGGCTGAAAGTCGCAGATCCTTTGCGCTATTTTGTTTGTGGATCACACACACCCGGTATTTACAATTTGGGTGGTGACTTGAAGCATTTCGCCGACTGTATACGTCGTCGTGATTTGGGAGCATTGAAGAAATACGCTCGTACTTGCGTCCATATGCAATATGAGAATAGCACTGGCTTCGGTGCGCCGATCATTACCATGGCTTTGGTGCAGGGTGATGCTCTGGGCGGTGGATTTGAACATGCGCTGGCGTTCGATATATTGGTCGCCGAAAAAAGCGCGCGACTAGGCCTGCCGGAAATTCTATTCAATCTCTTTCCAGGCATGGGCGCCTACAGTTTCCTGAGACAACGTCTCGGCCGCAGAGATACGGAGCGCTTCATTCTTGAAGGCAAATTGTTCACCGCCTCTGAACTTTATGATCTTGGTGTAGTCGATATCTTGGCAGAAGATGGAATGGGCGAAGCGGCTATCATTGAATATACCAAAGAGAACCGCAAACGCTTCCACGCGGAACGGGCCGTTTATCGTGCCAGGAAAATCGCAAATCCAGTGAGCTTGGAAGAGCTGATGGAAGTCACCGATCTATGGGCCGAAACCGCGCTTTATCTTGAAGAAGCGGATGTCCGCAAGATGGAACGCTTAGCCAAGGCGCAGGATCGCCGCATCCAACGCTCATTGAGCGCGGTCTAGTAATCCACTAAATTTGTGCAACTTTTTCAACGGGCATATCGTCGTGATTGCTTGTCGAAACGGTTGCGAGATAGGCACGAACATCGGCTATTTGTTGCTCGACCTTGGCGAGATATTCACTCCGCATATCTTCGAAATCCCGTTCGGTGATCACTTCGAGTATTGAACATGTTTCGACGAGCCCGGTTGCGCCAATATTTGCAGCACCGCTTTTGAACGCATGGGCGTGGAACCGAAAGTCCTCTACCGATTCATCAACGATTGATTTTTTGAATGCGGTCAATATCTCGTTGGTATCCTCAAGATAGGATTCGATAATGGATTGAACGAAGGCATCATCTCCAATCGATAGCAGATATTCTAACTGAGCTGGATCGACTGCTGGTGTTGCGGGCTCGCTAGATTCACTATGGAGGTTGCTGATGACTCCGAGTGGGTCGGGAACGATTTCAAGGGCTGTTGAGCTGATATTACCGGCAGTCTGCGCAGTGATAACGTTGATTAACTCCTTGGCCTCTATCGGTTTTGTCAAGCGCAGATCCATACCGGCATCAAGGCATTTCTTTTCGGTTTCATCCGTTGAATCGGCCGTCAAACCAATGATCGGAATATGCTGACGCGGTCCTTCTATCTGACGCCATAATTTGCAGCATTCAATACCGCCCATGATTGGCATGTTCACATCGAGAAAGACAATATCAAAGGAAGTTTGCTCAAGCTCCTCAAGCGCTTTCTCACCGTCGGCTACCGCGGTAACTTCATGACCAGCATTGGCCAATATTGTTTCCAGTACCATCTGATTGGTACGATTGTCGTCAGCAATAAGCACCCGAGCCGATGCAGTGGTGGACGGCTGAGGCTCGATATCATTTCGTGGATCAGCATGCTGCTGTGCTCCCGTGACAAAGGAACAACCGATCTGGACGGCGCTGCGTATCGTGCCGAAGTCTGAACCCGCCGGAAGGAGAGTGGCGAAGGCCGCCCGCAGTTGGATGTCTTTGAGATTCTTCTCTTTGCCTTCAGCAAACAAGACGGGAGGAAGCTTGGCTTCCCGGAAAGCAGACCAAAGCGGCGATTCATCATCATGGTCGTTTGCAATTGCGTTATCCAACAGAGCGATATCGTAGGATTCGAGGTTCCGTTGATCCAAGATTTTTTCGACATCGTCCAATTCGTGACATTGGATATGATCTATCTGTATTGGTTGATCATCATCATTGCAGATGATCGGAGCATGACGATCTCGGGTAAGAGAGAGAATTCTAACGATGCTATCGTCAGCGCTATCCTCGTCTGCATCCAATTCTTCAATGTCTTGAGTTTCTGTAGGAAAAGACACGGTGAATGTGCTGCCAGCACCCAGCTCACTTTCCACCGAAATATCTCCACCCATTTGGGCCGCAAGATTTTGGCATATCGCCAAGCCAAGCCCTGTTCCACCGAACTCGCTTGCAATCGTTTCATCTGCTTGTTGGAAAACATCAAAAATTTTCTTCTGCGCTTCGATAGCAATGCCTGGACCGGTGTCGCTAACCGAAACCCACATTTGACTATGATCATTCTCGGAACCGAACCCGCATCTCAAGGTAATTGACCCTGATTCAGTGAATTTGACCGCGTTGCTGGTAAGATTGATGAGAATGTTGCGGACATAATCCAGTTGACCGGAGATGATCTGGTCGCTGCTAGGGTCTGCCTGAAGGACGATTTCGAGGCCTTTTTCGTCCGCCGCAATCTGCATGATGTCGCGCACTTCAGACAGGACAGCAACAACAGAAAATGGTTTCGGTTCTGGCAATTCTTCAGTTGAATCCGAATGTGCAAAACTAAGTAGCTGGTTGATCAGGTGCAATAGATGGCGCCCGGCCGATACACTGGTCGAGACCATTTGATGCTGCTTTTCCGGTAGCTTCATATCGAGCATATAGGTGCCATAGCCAATGATGGCATTGAGCGGCGTACGCAGTTCATGACTGATACTGGCGAGAAACAGGCTTTTGGACTTGTTGGCCGCTTCTGCTTCTTCCTTTGCTTGTGATATTTTGGTGATCAGCGTCGAGCAATATGCCGGTATCGCTATCAATCCGACAAGCAAACCGATGGAGAGGGAAGAGTTCTCGCGCCAAAAATCTACGGAATAGATCGTCCAGCCGAAAGCGAGAGACGCCATTGCTGACGCAAGGAAAAGCCAAGGGACTCCGAAGCGGAATCCATTTCCCAAAATGACCCATAGCAATAAGGGATAAACGGCAGCGGAGCTTTCTCCGCCAATCTGAAACAGGAAGGCTGCTGCGCCAAAATCCGTGCAAAGTCCTAGGAATCGCCTTAAGTCTGAAGGCGCGCGATCAACATGATAGGCGACCGCTATCGCGATGCTTACAACGAAATAGACACCGAAGCCGATGATCATTCCGGCCGGGGCGCCTAGAATGGCGCATGCTGAAAATGCGAGAACGATCAAAACTATCCTGTTTTTGATCATCTCATGTTCGCGGTCCCGAGCCTGACCATCCATACCATGGGAATGGTGGTGGTGATGGTGGTGGTGCGATTTTGAAGAACTATGGGTTTTTCTGGACAGCATATCGCTCAACCTTCTGCCGACCGGCTGGGCTCATCAATCTTACGACCTTCAAACAGCTTGCCAAGATCTTCGGCTCTTTGTGGCCGTGCAATTTTAAATCCTTGGATTTCATCGCAACCAGAAATTCGCAGCAAATCCAGCTGCGCATCATTTTCAACACCTTCCGCCACTACGCGCATATCCAGTGCGTGGGCCAAATGCGCGATGGTCCCGATGATGGCGCGATCTGCTGCGCTATGCTCGATGCGCGAGATGAAGGTGCGATCAATTTTAAGGCAGTTGGCAGGTAAATCTCTCAGATATTGCAGAGAGGAATAGCCGGTTCCGAAATCATCAATCGAGATTCCAACGCCATGGCTGCGAATGCGTTGCAGCGTTTCTCTCACCTGCTCATTGTTGTCGATCAGCAATTCTTCGGTGATCTCGATGGTAATTTGTGAAGGATCAATGTCATTGGCTTCAATATTTGCCAATAATTCATCGCAAAGCTTATTATTTTGGAATTGCCGTGGAGAAACATTGATCGCGACGCGGGGCAGGTCAATGCCTTTGTCCGCATAGGCTTTGATTTCGCGACATACTTCGCCAATGACCCAATTGCCGACAAGGTCCATGAGGCCGCTATCATCAGCAACGCGAATGAACTGAATTGGTAACAACCGGCCTCGAGTTGGGTGATCCCATCTGATCAGGGCTTCCAAGCCTACGTAATCAAGGTTTTTGGAGTCAACAATTGGCTGATATTCGAGCGCAAACTGGTTCTGATTCAGCGCATCACGCAATTCATTTTCTAGTGCTGCGTCGGCTTGGGCAATTTCGTTCATGCCTTCCGAGAAAAACCGATGGCAATTGCGGCCGTTTGCCTTGGCATCATACATGGCAAGATCCGCCATGCGCAGAACTTCTTCATATTCATCCCCATCACCGGGAATTAGGCTGACGCCAATTGACGCGCCGATGACTTGCTCAACGCCGCTAATCGCGTAAGGTTCGTTGATTGCCTTGAGGATTTTTGAACAACGAGAATTGATAGAATCCAGGCTTTCAAATTTGTTCAGGATGATTGCAAACTCATCGCCACCAATGCGTGCAGCAAAATCATCCGGCTCTATGACTTTGGAAATCCGTTCAGCAACTTCTCGCAAAAGCGCGTCACCACTATGGTGGCCACGGGTGTCATTGATGATCTTGAAGCGATCCAAGTCGAGAAGCAAAAGGGCTGCTTCGCTATTCGATTTTTTGCAGTTTTCAATCGTCGTTTTGACGTTTTCGGCAAGCAATACGCGGTTAGGAAGACCCGTCAGCATATCGTGCAATGCCAAGTGTGTTCGATGCTCTTCGGCAAATTTCCGGGCAGTGATATCGACTGCCGTTGTCAAAACGCCGATCGTTTCGCCTTTGTGATTAAGAAGTGGCGACTTGTTGCAATGGAAAATCAGATCGACGCCGTCGCTCGTTATTTTTTCTTCATAATGCGGGATAGCCAGTGAGGACTTCAGAACGAGGGCATCGCGTCGACGTGAATTGGCCGCCAGAGTGGATTCAAAATTATTGGCAAAATCTGTGCCCACCATTTCATCTGGATCTTTGTCGAACAAGGCAGATTGATAGGCGTTCGTAAACAGACATTTTCCGGAACGATCTGTGGCGTTGATCATGATCGGAATTGTGTCGATGATTTGTTCCAGCATACTTTTCCCTGAAGACCCTTCAGGAGATACTGTTGCACCAGAAGCGGCATGCTTGCGTTCGATTTCCGACGCCCGCCGGCGCAGTGTCACGCTTCTCTTGGTTTTGGTAAGCAAGGACGAAGCCCGGTTGCAGAATTCAACGTGCGAAACGGGGCTCTGAAGAAAATCTGTGGCGCCAGCATCTAGTGCGGCCAACCGACATTCTCGGTCCTGATGTGCTGTAATAACAATAGCAGGAATTTCGCTGGCACCCGGCATCATCCGGACTTGCCGGATAAATTCGGCACCATTCATTTGCGGCATACGATAGTCGACGACCATCAAATCCGCTTTGTTTTCACGAAGCCATTGTAGGGCTTCGACAGGGTCGGCATAGGTGACGGCGGAATACTTCTCCCCCATCAACGTAACGAACTGAGCATAGATCCTCAGGTTCGTTGGCCGATCATCAACTATTAATACACGCGTGCTCATGTTTATGGGCACTACAGGCCGATGTTCAAGATAAGGTTAACGTCCAATAACGAAATTATTTTTTACATCACAGCCTGTTATCGCGGCCCGCGCGAATCATGGTTTGAGTCAGGCGTTCAATAGTGAGACATCCCCGCCTGCTGCAGCAATATTGCGGGTTATAGTTTTTTCATGAACATAACGGTCCGCCAAATCACTGGGTATGAGCATCGGAATGATTGCTCCTTCTTTTTCTGCCAGCATTTTGCCCCAAACCCCAATTTTCGGATCTTGGGGGGAGACTAGCAGAGCGTCAAAGCTCCCCTGTTTTATGTTTGCAGCGATATCCGGTTCGGTAAGTGAAAACTGACCAATCAGGTTTGCGATGTCGTCATAGTCAGTCAGATTGGTGGGCAAAAGGTCAAGCGGCTTATTGGCGTCTTTGTCTATTTGTACAAAAATATTACCCGTTATCAGCGACCGTAAGCATCCCTGAGCAATCTCCTTGGGATCGGACAGTAAGGACAGAATGACCCCTCTGCCTCTCATCTGATAGAGATTAGTCTCTCCCGCCGGTGAGGCTAACCATTCAGAGGAGGGAAGGGCTTCCTTGCACCGCAAAATCTCTGACGCGAGAAGTGCTTTCCAATCGGCGGGCATGCTTTCTGTTGCTGCAGACAGGGCTTCGGCTTTATCTGTCCGGTCGAACCAGCTCATTTGTTGTTTGTGAATTCCGGCGAGATGATCGCAAACTGTAGCGAGGCTGCTTACGGAGAATGCACTCTGATCGCCGATGGCCACTTCGTCGGAAATAATAGGCTCGCCGTTCGATTTACTCAATCGGCGAAGATAGAGAGGCCCGCCTGCTTTGGGGCCTGTGCCCGACAGGCCATGGCCACCAAAAGGTTGAACGCCGACAACCGCGCCAATTTGGTTCCGGTTGATATATATATTACCGACATCGGCGGAGTCAGCCATCTGGTCGCTTACAGAGTCAATCCGGCTCTGAATTCCTAAGGTTAGACCATATCCTCTTTGACAGATTTTGCTAATTAGATCTTTCTTTTCCGCTGCCGGGAAACGAACCACATGCAGTACGGGGCCAAATATTTCTCGATCGAGATCCGAAAATTCGGTCAGTTCATAAGCGACCGGATAGACGAAGTGCCCTTGGTCAATGTCTTTACCCGGCGTTTGCTGGATCAATCGAGCGCTATGGTTCAGGCGGTTGATATGATCCTGAATATTGGTCCTGGCGGCGGTATCAATGACGGGCCCAATATCCGTTTCCAGCTTAACGGGGTCGCCAATCCGTAACGCTTCCATTGCGCCGGACAGCAATTGTATAAAATCATCGGCGATATCGTCTTGTATGCATAATATCCTGAGTGCGGAGCATCTTTGTCCCGCACTCTGAAAGGCCGATGAAATCACGGCGTCAACGGTCTGCTCCAGAAGCGCCGATGAATCGATGATCATGGCATTAATACCGCCTGTTTCGGCGATCAAAGGCGTTAAAGCTCTGCCCGCATCTGCGAGACTAGTTGCAATTCGTTTGGCAGTCGCCGTCGATCCTGTGAAGCAGACACCTGCCGTTGTGGGGTGTTTGACCAGCGTTTCACCAACAACAGCGCCATAACCGGGAATGAATTGCAAGGCGGCGGCATCCACACCTGCTTCATGAAGAAGCTTTATCGATTCCGCGGCAATTAGAGGCGTCTGTTCGGCCGGTTTGGCGACGACCGTATTGCCGGCCGCAAGAGCAGCGGTAATTTGTCCCATGAAAATGGCCAATGGAAAGTTCCATGGAGATATGCAGACTATAACCCCCAGTGCTTGACGGTTTTCGAAACTTCTATCGCGTGCTTGGGCGGCATAATATCGACAGAAATCGACTGCTTCCCGAACTTCATCAATGGCATCGCTCCACGACTTTCCGGCTTCTCGAATAGCGAGACCATGAAAAATATCGGCACGCGCTTCGAGCAGGTCGGCGGCTCGTTCCAATATTATTGCCCGATCATTTGCCGAACGGGATTGCCATTTTTTTAATGCAAAGTCTGCGCTCTCGATTGCTTCAACTACTTGGCGTGTAGTTGCCGGAGACCATTGGCCGACGACGTCATCCAACCGTGCAGGGTTTTGGATCGACATGGTTTTCGCCAGACATTCCTCACCATTGATGATTGGAAAGGCTTCGTAAGACGCCGCTTTTGCAGCCGCCAATCCCTTTTCAAATCTCTCTCGTTCAATAGGGTTGGACAAGTCCCATCCCATTGCAGCTTGTCGACCATCCTTCAGATATTGGCGAGGTGAGGGGATTTTGTCGTTATGCTTCTTTTCGAATCCGATCAGCGCCTGCAGGGGCGTGGCCGTCAAAGCGCGGATGTCGGTATAGGGATCGACCAGCTTATGGACGAAAGAACTATTCGCGCCATTTTCCAGCAACCGGCGGATCAAATAGGACAGCAGGTCCTTTTTCGTGCCGACAGGTGCGTAGACGCGGCTCTGAACATTGCCTTGATCCAAAATCATGTCGTGCAATTGTTGTCCCATGCCAAACAGCCGCTGGAACTCGAAGTCCATACGCTGTCCGGCCATTTGCTGCACGGCGGCGATGCTGTTGGCATTATGTGTTGCGAACTGTGGGCTGAACGCTTCCGGTTTCGAAAGAAGTTGAGCCGCACAAGCGAGATAGCTCAAATCAGTCATCTCTTTGCGGGTATATACCGGATAGCTGCTTAGTCCCATTTCCTGGGCTCGCTTTATTTCACTATCCCAATAGGCTCCTTTGACCAGCCGGATCATTAGCGGCGCACCTAGTTTCCCAGATTGTATGCTAAGCCAGTCCAGCAAGGGCAGGGCGCGCCTTTGATAGGCCTGAACGACAAAGCCTAAGCCATGCCATCCTTCTAATTCCGGTTTTTCAACCAATGCAGCGAGTACATCCATTGAAATGTCCAGTCGTTCAGCCTCCTCGGCATCAATTGTTATCTGGATGTTGGAGGCTTTGGCTTTGACGGCGAGTGGCAGCAGCAGATCGACCAATTCTGGAACCACCTGTTGCGCCTGTTCATATCCATAGCGGGGATGAAGGGCGGATAGCTTGATAGAAATCCCATTATTCTTTCGGGCGTCATGTGATTGCGCGTGGGCTGCGACTTGGTCGAGCGCGTTGCTATAGGCCCGATAGTAATTTGTCGCATCGATTGCTGTTCGAGCGGCTTCCCCCAGCATGTCGAAGGAAAACAGATATCCCTTCTTGCTATATCTGTCGGCTCTTTGCAGCGCCTGATCGAGTGTTTCGGCGAAAACAAACTGTGAGGATAGCATGCGAACGGCGAACCTGGTCGCTTGACGCAAAACCAGATTGCCGGCGGCCGCGATCGGGTTTCGTTTTTGACGGGTTGCGTTTAGCCATCGGTCTGCAAAGTGGAGCGCGCGACCGGCAAGGCTCATCGGAAGACTGTGTCCCGGGCCAGTATGCGATAGCCAGTCCCGACCCATGATCTTGTCGCGGATCAATTCGTCAGCTGTCTCCGGATCGGTAGTCCGCGAAAGTGCCTCGGCGAGCCGCATCAGTTGGACTCCCTCATCGTTCGATAGACCATATTCGGTTAGAAATTGGTCGATTAACGGAGGTTTGTTGTTCGAGCGCAGGCTAGCTATAAATTCTGTGCTGTTTTGTTTGATTTTCTGCCATTGCAGATCATCTAAAGGGAGCGCCGCGCGGAGCGTGTGAAACAGTGCATCTTCACTGCTTAGGCTGGCGGCTGCGATCCTTTGTCGCAGGGCTTCTTCATTCAATGCTGAGCTAGACTTGCATTCCATCATCTATATCTAGTTGAGATAATAGGAAGATGGTCCTAAACTTTAATTAAGTATAGAATTTTGAGCTATTTTTTGATCAAATTTTAGACCATTGGGGGCGTATGAGCGAAAAAGCATTGGATAGATTCGATTGGCTAATATTGGAAGCGGTGCAGGAGAATGGCCGACTGTCGCTTGCAGATTTGTCGGATCGCGTAGGACTTTCCAAAACACCTTGCCAAATGCGGCTGAAACGCTTGGAGCGTGAAGGCTATATCACGGGCTATCATGCCCGACTGAATACGCGCAAAGTGCGACAGAACTATGTCGTATTCATCGAGGTCAAGCTGGAGTCCACTAGTCGCCGTCATCTCGACGATTTTAATAGGGTCGTGAAAAAGAACGACGCCATTCAATCTTGCCATATGCTGGCAGGTGGATTTGACTATCTTCTAAAGGTACGCTGCCGGAACATGGAGGAATATCGTTCCATTTTGACCGATTTCATCAATGACCTCCCCGGTGTGCGTCAGACAAGCTCTTTTCCGGTCATGGAAGAAGTGAAGCGAATTTCATCCGTGAATCTGAAAAACAATTTCCATTATAAAGACTGAAATATTCGGTTTTTGCTGTCGACCAAGATGACCAAGCGAGCGAAAACATGCTCATCGGGATTGCATTGGGCGACTATTTTTGGTTAAAGCTTTTGAATTATTTGTGGAGGAGGGGCGCGTCTCCACAACGTCTATCATCGAAAAGCAACCGGTAAATATCCGTTTGCACATTGCGATGGGACCATGGGGGTAATTGATGATCCGACTTGGGATCATGATATTTATATGTGTCGCCACAATTTGGCCTGCGATGGTCGAAGCCAAACGTGTTGCGCTGATCATCGGCAATTCTGCTTATGTAAACACTAGTTCCTTACCCAATCCTACGAACGATGCGAATATTGTAGCTGATTCAGCCCGGGAAGCGGGCTTTGACGACGTCGTTGTTGCGCTGGATCTGACCATAAGTAGTTTCCAGAGAGAGCTGCGGACCTTCCGGGAAAAAGCCAATGGTGCCGACGTCGCTATGATCTACTATGCGGGTCATGGTATGGAAGGGCAGGGCAAAAACTGGCTCATACCGATTGATGCTGAACTGAATACGGCGTTCGACCTGCCTTATGAATCCATAAATATCGAACGTATGATGGAATCAGTGTCCGGCGCGCGGATAAGAATGGTTGTGCTGGATGCGTGCCGCAACAATCCATTTGGCAATAGATGGGCGTCGGGGACTCGGGCAGTGGCTAGAGGGCTTGCGGGGTTTGATGCCGATGGCGTGCTAGTGATTTATGCCGCAGCACCGGGGCAGACCGCTAGCGACGGAAATGGATTCAATTCCCCCTTTGCGCTGTCGCTTGCCAAACGACTGCCGCAACCAGACTTGCCGCTTCAACTTCTCGGTGGTGTTGTTCGTGATGATGTCTTGTCCGCTACTGGCGGCAACCAGCGCCCATTTGTCAGTGCGAGTATCACCGGTACGCCGGTCTATCTTGTGAAGCCGGCGGCACCAAAGCCCAATCCTGAATTAGCAACCAAAACGCGATCTCCGGCAGCACCTTTGTCGACCACCAATCGGTCGACTATGGACGCACTGATGTGGCGTGGCGCAAATGGTGCGGGGACGCTGGCTGCATACCAAGCCTATATAAAGGAATTCCCGACGGGGCTATTTGCCGATTTAGCCAAAAGAAATATTGAACAGTTAGGCGCTTCTCAGGGAGTAGCTTCTGTCCCATCGGTCGATTCTGGAACTAGCAGTTCTACGCAGAATCTTGTGTCCAAACCTCGTTCTTCGTCGACCTCTCAAGGAACCAATTCCGGCGTTCAATCGGGACCGGCCTCGGTCAGTTCGAAAAACATATCGGCACAGCCGAATATGCCCGACCTTCCTGTGCCGTCAACGAGAACAGGTTCAGAGACGCAGTTGGCTTATGTGCCGCCCACGACCGCCGAGCCAGATTTGCCGACCTTACCGGCGACACCCTTGTTGCCGAAGGAAGGCTATCCGGACTGCCGGGAAAGTTATCAGATATTTGAAATGCCGTTTGATAAAGCGGAGAACATCAACGAGTGCACGGTCAAGCTGGACAAATATTATAGCGAGATTTTGACCCCATTTCGCGAACGAATGATCCAGCATCAAAAGACTATTTCGCAACTTTATACCGATAAAGTCGGAGGGAATATGCGATATTCCCCCAAAAGCCAGGACGGCTTTTACGAGATGATGATGCGGGAGCATGCTGACTCTGATCCAGATGGGGCGAACCTCGCTGATTATCGTGCAGCGGAAGCGCGCTATCAAAAGGATCGTGAATATCTGCAGGATCGTTTTTGTTTCAACACCGGATGCGGCGGTTACCCGGTGCCGAAGTTTGATGTAGAAAAGGCGCTTGCTCAGCCAAAGGTTAAAATGGAGCGGTCGACAGGGAATACAGACACGACGCTTGCGTTGGCCAAGGACGAGCCAGAGAAGAAAAAAAGGAACAGGAAGAAGAAACCCCGTTCAAACTCAAAAAAATGCAAGGGCGCTAGAACCGGTGGTGGCTTGTTCGGTGGTTTGGTGGGCGGTGTAATCGGAGATGCGGCAGGCCTTGGTAAAGTTGGAACGTTAATCGCAAGTGGCGTCGGTGCGGTCGTGGGCGCGGAGATTGCCTGCCAACTTGATGAGAAAGAGCAGGAAAAAGCTGCAGAGGCGACGATGGCTGTCGTTGAAAAAGAAGAGGTTGGTGCCGTCGCAAAATGGCAAAGCCCGACCCGGGCCGACGTTTCCGGCTCTTCTATGATTACCGCTCTGACTGCTGAACCGGATGGCCGGAGATGCCTGAACATAACAGATGTTGCCATCATCGATGGTGAGGAAACAAAAATTGCCAAGCAGATGTGCCGTGGCCCCGGAGAGAAAAATTACACCGTCATGGCGTGACTTCTCCAGAATGTGCAAAAGCGCTGATATCAGCAACCATCATTCGAGACATTATGAGACCGGCGTAAAATTGATGCCAGATGCAACTGGCTGGTTGAGGATATGGCCAGAGCAGTCTAGCATTTGGATTACACATGGTTGGAGAATGATGGTTTGATTCCTGAACAGCATTATGAGCAGCAATATCTTGATGTGATGCGGAAAATTTGGACGCAAGGTGATGAACGCATCGATCGAACCGGCGTGGGCACGCGTGCTATTTTTGGTGTGACGATGCGCTTTGATCTAGCCAATGATGCTATCCCGCTGCTCACGACCAAGCGCGTATTCTGGAAAACGGCAGCGCGGGAAATGCTTTGGTTTCTCACCGGCGACACCAATATCCGTGAATTGGTGAAGCAGAAGGTTCATATTTGGACTGACTGGCCTCTTGATAAATATCGCAAGGAAACCGGAGAGCAGATCGACCGAGATAGCTTTGAACAAAGGATCATCGCAGATGATGCCTTTGCCGCGCAATGGGGCGATCTGGGGCCGGTCTATGGTAAGCAATGGGTCGATTGGCCGCGCTATACGCCGGCGGGTGAGGGGCTGTATCGGCGCGAGGAAACTGGCATTAATCAGATCGCGGCGCTGATCGACGGGATCAAGAACAACCCCGGTTCCCGGCGTCATATTTTTACCGGCTGGAACGTCGCCGAACTGGATGAGATGGCCTTGCCGCCTTGCCACAAAACCTATCAATTTTATGTTTCTGACGGGAAATTGTCAGGGCTACTCTATCAACGCAGCTGTGACCTTGGCCTTGGTTTTGCGTTTAACGTCTTTTCGGCCGCTCTTTTGATACGGATGATTGCGCAGCAATGTGATCTCGAACCGGGAGAACTGGTTTGGAATGGCGGTGATGTGCACCTTTATCTTAATCATGCTGATCTGGTAGAAGAGCAACTATCGCGCGAACCTTCGGGAGCTCCGACGTTCAAAATATTGCGGAGACCCGATTCCGTGTTTGGCTATCAAATTACGGATTTTGAAGTGGAGGGATATTTCCCACAATCTCACATTAGCGCGCCGGTTGCCGTCTAGGCTGAACGCCGCAGATTTCCAGTAATACACTTAGTGTAAATGAAAGTAAAATATCGCCTTCCAAATCTGTTTGGGAGTAAAAATGTTTATTTCTAGTAAAATATGATACTAATATATTTCAACTGAGTCGCGAGTATTTTTATGTAGTATTTATCGAGTAATCACATCAACTCTGAGGGGAGAGCATAGAATGTCATTTCGTTCCATCAATCGTTTACTGTTAGCCACGGCGTCTTCGGCCACCTGCATCGCGGGATTGTCGACAGCGGCCCAAGCCCAAACCGCACCCACTTTCGCAGAAGATGCTCCTTCTATTGTTATTCGAGATGATTTGACGTTGGACGATTCACCCCCGGTCGGTGTTTTTGATAATCTTGTGGATGTTACCGGCGTTGGACAAATGACTGTGCGGGCAGACCAAAGCTCAACATCATTGGGTCTTTGCACCGGTACGCTGATCAACCCACGTACCGTTCTATTTGCGGCTCACTGTGTGAATAGCCAGGCAGCTGATAGCTATGGTTTTGATTCGGGCGGAACCGCGATTGCTTTTGGTTTTAGTGCAGACAATCTTCCTGCCGTTCGCCGTTGGGTCGGACTCGACGGTGGTGTGGCAAATCAGACTGATGTCGATTTCAACATCTATAATGTGGAGCAAGTCTGGTACGATGAACGCTCACTTCCAACCGGTTTCCTGGAAGCAGACGTCGCGCTGGCGACACTCGATACCCATGCCGGTGGTGTCCCGACTTGGACTATGTTGTTCTCGCCACTAACGGCAGAGACACACGGCGTTATCAACGGATACGGCGCGAGGGGGCTAGGGCCTGATGGTTCCAACCTTGGCATCGACTTCCGTCGGCGCATTGCAGAAAATATGATCTCGTCTGGCAGCTCGCTGAACGATAGGAATAATTTCCTCTTCGGTCCGGCTGATTATGGACTTCCACAAACTCTGTACAATACAGATTTTGATAGCCCGGCCGGTCAAGATGCTTTTGATGCCTCCAATGGAGCGTTTGATTTCGATCTTTATGATGGAGCCGCGTTACCGCGTGAAGGCACCACCGCAGGCGGCGATTCCGGTAGCGCACTGGTTGCTGATGAATTGTTCGATACACCGGTCATCACGGCGGTATTGTCAGGTGGTTCCAGATTTTTCGGCAATGATCCGACTGATCCACTAACATTCCAACCATTCTCATCATACGGAACGCAAAGCTTCTATCAGCCGCTATATTTATTCTGGGATGAGATCGTAGCGAACAATAGCTATGTCTACGCATCCAGCCTTCCTGGCAATGGTGACTGGTTAGATGCAGACCATTGGGTGCAGGACATGGACCCCAATTACGGCATCAGCGTTGATGGTGAACTCGTCAACGCGCTTCCAGGCTTCGAAGCGCCGGGTGTTTCTGGCGATACGCCAAAATTTGGTAACATCTGTTTCTTGGATGATTGTCTGGATCTTTCGACGCTAAGTGTTGCATTTGATGAAGGAACGCCCAACAGCGTCTTTATCGAAGGCGGCCCCGGTAGCGTTAACTTCGTTCCCAACAATGTCGTCGCTGATCCATCAACCGGTATCCGCGCGCGTTATTATGAAGTTACGCTAGCGGCGCACGGTAAAACGAAATTGCGCGATGACGTGACCATTGATCGGCTTAACCTTCAAGGCGCAGCCCGTCTCAATATTCGCAAGCAGGGCAATCTCACCGTCTTGGGTGATTATACGCAAACTGGTGGTTGGCTTGACCTAGACGGCAGTTTGACAACCGGGGAAGCATTTCTTGGTTCCGGTTTGTTGACGGGTACTGGTTTGTTCGATCCGACCTTCCTGACTTCGGTAAGCGGTTCGATCGCTCCGGGTGGGCATTTCGGCGACACCGGTACATTGACGATCGCTGGTGATGTGATCCTTGCCTCTGAAACGCTGACTGTTTTCGATGTCGGACGGCGCGGCAATGATAAAATTGCGGTGATCGGTGATGCTGATAATGCTGGCATCATATCCCTTGGTGGTACGGCTGCTGTGGTCAACGCATTCGGCCGCAGAGGTGCGCGCTATGGCCAGACTTTCGAGATTATCACAGCGGAAGGCGGCGTAGAGAATAGCTTTGACAATGTGGTTGGCCGCATTGGCGTGCTGTACCCAGAACTACAATATGAGCCCAATGCAGTGGTCGCTAGGATGCGTGCGCTACGTTTCTCCGATTTCTTCAAATCAGGCGGCGTGAGAAATCCCTTCTCTAGGGCATTTGGTCATGCGCTTGATGGTGCTCGGCATCGTTCTTATGCCGATTTGGCGGATGTCTATGGACTGATCGATGTGATGGAAGTGGGTGAACTGAACACCACTTTCCAAAGCTTGTCCGCTTCGCAAGCCGGTCGAACAACGACTTTGGATGAGAAACAGAGCTCCACCATGCGGACGCTGGTTTCCGACCGGTTATCATTGCTTGGTACGCATCAAGGCACCGCTGGCAAAATCCGGATCATGGGGGCGCCGGAAGTCCTGAGTGCAGGGCGCCAGTTTACCGGTAGCACCGCATCTCAGATGAGTTTTGCGAAAAACTATCAGTCGTCCAATTGGAATGCTGTGACGTTGCCGGAGAATATGAGCGGCTTCATGTCTGCTGGTTATAACCGTTCATCTCTGGCCTTCTCGGATAATCCTGAGGGCACGGAGCAAGGCAGCTGGCATATTGCGATGGGTCTGGAATTTGGTTTGGATGATCGCACTACCATGGGAACGGCTTTCGGTTATGCCAATGGTGACCAGCAGGTCGGCGGCACTATTGCCAATGTCGAAACAAACCAAGGTTCGGTCTATGGTAATTATCGCCTCGGCAGGAACTTCTATGTCGGCGGGCAGGCCACGGTAGCTTATTCGCAACTTGATAGCAGCAGTCGCGGCGTTGGCGGACTATCTGCAAATGGCTTGAACACAAACTCGCTGACTTTCGCCAGTGAGATTGAAGCAGGCTATAATATCGAGGTTGATGGATTGCTCCTGACACCGCGGGCAAGCTTAAGCTATTCTTCCTATAGTGTGGACGGTTTCCGCGATAGCGCCGGTAGCTTGGCAATGGCTGTGGATGAAATTAGCCGGGCTGGCGCCGAAGCAAAATTTGGCCTGAAACTATCCGGAAGTTCCAAAATGGGCTTTGCTTCAGGATGGTCATTCCAACCAGAAATGAAAATGGACTATGTGAACCGTTTGTCTGGGAATGATACCAACTTCCAGGTCCGCTTTCTGGATGCAGAGAATGTAGCTCTTGCATTGCCTATTGGACTGCAGGACGCGTCTTATGGTGAGATGAGCGGTGGCTTTAGTTTCACCAACGGGCCGTTGAGCTTTGGTGCAGCGGTTGAAAGCCGATTGGGCCAGCAGGTCTATCGCGATGATCGGGCGGTAGTGAATATGTCGCTTCGCTTCTAAATCCAGACTTTTCGAAAGTTAAAAAAGGGGGGGAGCAAATATCTTGCTCTCCCCTTTTTCTTTTTATGGCGCAAAGGGCAGGTATGTTGACCTTTTCAATCGATTGAAATAATATAACAACCAGTTGAAATAAATATTGCGTTGCAACAATGTGACCGGGCTGGAGATTGTGGATGGTTGAGAAGAACAGAAAAGCGAATTTATCGCCCCTGACTTTGCATATACCGGAGCCAAAATTTCGACCTGGCGACAAAGTTGATTATAGTGATGTCGAAGTCCAAAAGGCTGGCGATCAGCAACGGCCGGATATTTCCACAAAACCGAATGATATGCTGGATATGGTCTATGATCTCATCCGGGTTTTGGATGATGATCATCGGGCAGTAGGGCCGTGGGATCCTAAACTGGATGATGAAACGCTTCTGAAAATGTTGCGGACTATGGCGCAGCTAAGGGCGTTTGATGACCGTCTCCACCGGCAACAGCGGCAGGGCAAGACTAGCTTCTACATGAAATCCACCGGTGAGGAGGCCACTTCGGTTGCCGCCGCAATGGCGCTTGATAAAGAGGACATGTGCTTCCCCAGTTATCGCCAGCAGGGCATATTGTTCGTCCGTGGCTATCCTATGACCGAGATGGTCAATCAGATTTTCTCAAACAAAGCAGACAAGTTGAAGGGTCGGCAATTGCCGATCATGTATAGCTCGCGTGAACTGAATTTCTTCACCGTCTCCGGTAATCTGACAACCCAATATCCGCAAGCGGTCGGCTGGGCGATGGCCAGCGCGTCGAAGGGTGATGATCGCATTGCCGCTGTATGGTGCGGTGAAGGGTCGACGGCGGAGGGGGACTTTCATGCTGCGATGACCTTTGCCGCTGTCTACAATGCGCCGGTGATCATGAATATCGTCAACAATCAATGGGCGATTTCTTCTTTCTCGGGTTTTGCTGGGGCGGAGCGCACAACCTTTGCCGCACGGGCAGCTGGCTATGGAATTGCTGGGCTCCGCGTGGACGGCAATGATCCACTGGCGGTCTATGCCGCAACCCAATGGGCGGCGGAACGGGCGCGGACCAACCAAGGTCCGACGGTGATCGAACATTTCACCTATCGCGCGGATGCACATAGTACTTCAGATGACCCCACCGCTTACAGAAGCGCGCAGGAGCGTGAGGAATGGCCGCTGGGCGACCCGATCATGCGGTTAAAGCGGCATTTGATCCAGCGCGGTGTCTGGAGCGTCGAGCAGCAGGAACAGCTGGATACGGAATGTCTTGAAGCGGTCAAACAAGCCGTCAAGGAAGCCGCCAAAAATGGTATATTGGGCCACGGATTACATCAGCCCTTTGAAACGATGTTTCAGGATGTGTTTGAAGAAATGCCCTGGCATTTGGAAGAGCAGGCTGCACAGGCAAATAAAGAACGGGAAATCAAATGGCCGTCATGAACATGATAGAGGCCATTAACTCTGGTCTCGATACAATGATGACGCGCGACGAGAATGTCGTGATCATGGGCGAAGATGTCGGCTATTTTGGCGGGGTTTTCCGCGCGACTGCAGGTTTGCAGGAAAAACATGGCAAGACCCGCTGTTTCGATACGCCTATATCAGAATGCGGAATTATCGGTGCTGCTGTAGGCATGTGTGCTTATGGCTTGCGACCAGTGCCGGAAATTCAATTTGCCGATTACATCTATCCCGGCATGGATCAGCTTATCTCTGAAGCAGCGCGGCTGCGCTATCGTTCTGCGGGTGAGTTTACTGCACCTTTGACGGTTCGTTCGCCTTTCGGTGGCGGCATCTTTGGTGGGCAGACACATAGTCAGTCACCCGAAGCGATGTTCACCCATGTTTCCGGCTTAAAAACGGTGATTCCATCAACGCCTTATGATGCCAAAGGGCTTCTGATTGCGGCGATTGAGGATAATGATCCCGTGCTCTTCTTTGAGCCCAAACGTATCTATAATGGCCCTTTTACCGGCTATTATGACAATCCGGTGGAGCCTTGGTCTAAATTTTCTGAAGCCGAAGTACCAGAAGGTCACTATACCGTGCCGCTTGGCAAGGCGAATATTGTCAGGGCAGGGGATGCGGTGACGGTTCTCGCTTATGGTACAATGGTTCATGTCGCCAAGGCGGTGACCGAAGAGCATGGTATCAATGCCGAAGTCATTGATCTGCGGACCTTGGTTCCGCTTGATATCGAAACGATTGAAGAGTCGGTCAAAAAGACCGGACGGTGTTTGATAGTGCACGAAGCAACCCGCACCAGCGGATTTGGTGCGGAGCTATCGGCTCTGGTACAGGAACGTTGTTTCTATCATCTCGAGGCGCCGATTGAGCGGGTCACGGGGTTTGACACACCTTATCCGCACAGCCTGGAATGGGCGTATTTCCCGGGGCCTGTGCGTATCGGGGAAGCGTTGGAAAAAATTGTCGGGGATTTGAAATCATGAGCAAATATATATTCAACCTGCCTGACATTGGCGAGGGTATTGCTGAAGCGGAAATCGTTAAGTGGCATGTTCAGATTGGTGATATCGTCGGGGAAGACGATCAGCTAGCGGATGTTATGACTGATAAGGCAACGGTGGAAATGGAAGCTCCCGTTTCGGGCAAGATCATTGCGGTCGCTGGCGACGAAGGCGATATTATTGCGATCGGTTCGATGCTGGTGGAAATAGAAGTTGAGGGCGAACTGGAAGAATTGGAAGCATCTAGCAGCGTAGCCGACATGCCTGAACCAGAGGAATCTGATGTCTTGGCGTCTAAACAACCTATTGAAAATAAAGAAAATATAGAAGAGGCTCCTACAAAACCTGCTCTTCAGACTGAGTCTGAAGAAAAGCCAGTCACGATCAACACGGTTGACGCGCCGGCAGCGGAGAAATTGGCGGAGAAGGTCCTCGCGACTCCTGCCGTTCGCAAGCGTGCTGCTGAGCTTGGTGTCGACCTCGGTCAGGTTAAAGCCCAGGGTGAGCATATCCGGCATAGCGATCTTGATGCCTATTTAAACTATGGTTCGGGACAGGGCTATCGTCCATCGGGCGCCTCTGAAAAACGTGACGATGAAAAGATAAAAATCATCGGTATGCGCCGGAAAATCGCCCAAAACATGGCCGATTCTAAGCGGAACATTCCCCATTTCTCCTATGTTGACGAGATCGACATGACGGAAATTGAGGATATGCGCGCCGACCTCAACGCCAACCGCGGCGAACGCACGAAGTTGACCATCCTGCCATTGATGATTGTCGCCATTTGCAAATCCTTGCGCGACTTCCCGATGCTAAATGCCACATATGACGACGAAGCAGGCTTCGTTACGCGGCATGGAGCCATTCATCTGGGCATGGCGACACAGACAGAGCAGGGGCTGATGGTGCCCGTATTGCGCGATGCGCAGGATCTCAATATCTGGCAACTGGCTTCGGAAATCAGTCGTCTGGCTGCTGCTGCCCGTGATGGTACAGCCACGGCAAAGGAATTGACCGGATCGACGCTCACGCTCACGTCATTGGGACCATTGGGCGGGATCGCGACGACGCCGGTGATAAACCGTCCCGAAGTGGCCATTATCGGCCCCAACAAGATTGTGGAGCGCCCAATGATCATCGACGGGGATATTCAAGCCCGTAAGCTTATGAACCTATCGATTTCCTGCGATCATCGCGTGGTCGATGGCTATGATGCCGCTAGCTATGTGCAAGCGTTGAAACATTTGCTTGAGACGCCGGTGCTGCTGTTTGCTGACTGAGAAGCAACGTCCTATCGACGGGCGCGCCGATTAGAGGCCTAGATTTCCAAGCGTTTCTTGATCAAACTTCAGGCGGAAGGTGATGAACGGTCCGTCTCTGGTGTACCGGCTTTCTTCAAAGTCGCGATCTGCAAAGCCGACCACATTATAACCCATCGAAATATAGCCGTTCTTGAACGGTGAAAGACCGATGCTTGGTCCACCTGAATAGGCGATCGTGTCAAAGCCATTGCCGATGCGTGCGGTCACCTGGCCGCCAATATCCATGATGCTGGAAAGATCATATTTGATGTCGGCGCCGAATATATTGCTCCAGCCTTCTACGTCATCGGGGCCAAAGCGATCAAAGACATAGCGGCTTCCCCAGAAGAAGTTATATTCTCCAATCTCGTAACAATCTGCATCGATCGGCGTATAGTTGACGCTGATGCTGTTGATCACGCGCCGCGACGTGACGTTACCATCGACAAGGAGAGGAACGCCGCCAATCGGTCCCGGTGCTCCTGCGACGGCGTTGCGTACCTGGTCTTCGCGAACTTCAAGCTTTGCAAGCCAAGACCATTCGCTGCCCGCAGGGTTATGCGCCCAGCTGGCTTCCGCTTCGACGATCCGCGTGCTGACGATATCTTTATCTTCGGCAACAAATATGCTGGCCTGTGCACCGATAGCGCTGCCTTCGCCGATCTGTTTGAGCAGGGCCGTTGTGAAGCCATAGCGTTGGTTGATATCGCCTTTGCGATATTCCAGACGGCTGTTCCAACTCCAATCGTCACTGCGATAATTTGCGCCAGCGGTGACGGCGATAAAGTCCTCGGTCAACGTATCATCATTGCCCAGAAAACCGCCTGAAGCGACAGGCTGCTGGTTATTGATCACATCACTGCGATCAAATCCGCCGATGGTTTCATTGCCGTCGAGAGAAAAGTCCACGGTCCATTTGTCGCCAATTGGAATACTCTGCGTCAGGCCATAGGCGGCATAGGTGCGTGGGCCAAATTGGGTCACTTCCTGCTGGTTCATGCTGCTGACAATACGGCCGCCGCTCCAAGGTGTAACGTCAACACCAATGCGTGCCGTCCGCGCCTCGATATTCTCACCATCGGCTATTTCGTAGGTTCCGATGAGTTTGATGTCATTGGTAATGGCATAGCGAGCCGAGACGCTGTGTCGTGACGGGAAATCAATGCTTTCGTCCTGACCGCCCAGAGCAAATTCTGTTTGGGCGTCCAGTTCTAGCTTGCCACCAAATAGCTGCTGTGTCGCGCCGAGCCGGACGAGCGTGGATTCATTCACCGTACCGTCGGAAAGCTGGTCATTGGCATAGACCATACCAGCACGGAAGGCGGTGCTGTTGGTGCGATATTCCAGTTCAGCGGTACCGGCACGGCGGCGAGCATCCGTCATCAAGAAGCTTTCCTGATAGCCGGTAACAGCAAATGACAAATTATCGCTAATCGCAATGCGCGTATCGAGGCCGAATTTTTCGGTGCCGGACTCCGACGCATTGAGTTGGCCTAGACCATAGCCGGTTTCTTGACGTCTCATATAAGCGAGAATGTCGAATTTCGAACCATGATGCTCGGCTTCAACCAGCCACGCGGTTGCTGCGCGTCCGGTGTTTGCTTCGGTAACTGTTTTTGCCTGATTGTCGGTAACGGCCAGCTCCGCCCGGATTTCGGTCTTGGCATTTGGGCGATAGCGTACATCGACGCCGAGAAGGTCTGTTTTAGACGTTTCATTTTCGTCGCGGACGGCCGTTGCACCGATTTTGAGCTTCTTGTCCGTCGTCTGATAGGTTACGCGCCCGCCCGCGTTTAGATTGCGTTCGCCGATGCCCAATACCTCATATCCGGCGATGATGAATTGCGGATTGAGACCGCTGCCGCGGCTCAGGACTGGTTCGCGGAACCGCAAGGTGCCGGACAGATAGTCGATGTCATAATCAATATGACGGGACAGCTCACGCCGTTCGATGATCCGGTCCGACCGGAAGCGATCACGGGTTTCCAGCGAGATGCGTTCGCTATTGGCCAGGATATTGCGAGAGGCGAGGGCATAGGGGCCTGATAGACCACTTCCCTGGATTTCTTCGCGGTGGAACCGATTGGGCGAGTCAGCGCCAAAGGCATTGAGATGAACCCGGTCGCTAAGATATTCTGTCTTCAGACCGTTGAAAGCACGCTGATATCGCGCCAGTTCCGGTTCATCAATGCCGGTTTCGAAATCACCGAAAAGAGCGTAAAACTGTGGTCTTTCCAGCTTGAGATACAGGCGGCGCACCGATGAGGCATCATAGCGCTGTTCGCTGCGATCGGCATAAACCGTATAGTAGCGACGTGGATCAACAACACCGGCGAACCGTGTTTCATCATCTTCTTTGTCACTATCATAGGCGATGGTCATCAACCATTTGCCCGTCACGCGGCCCTTGGCATATAGGGATATACGACCATCGAGATTGATATTGTCTTCATCATCAACCAGATCTTCCAACCGTTCGTCCAGCGTGTTGAAACCAATGGTGCCGCCTGCAAAACCGACGACCGTCCATGGCCGGTCGCCTGGATCGAGCCAAGTTTCGATCCGCTGGGTGCGTTCTGTTTCGCCATCGCGGAAGGGGAAGGAAATGCTGATCGATCCGGAGGCCGTTGTTGGCGCTAGTTCGATGTAAGCGATACCTTCTTCGCCTTCTACACGCCATACCGGTGCTGCCCGCTCAAGGCCGGCGAACTCGCTGGCTTGTTGGGCATCGATTTCGACCGCAGGTGCATAAGGTGCAGGGACTTCAAAGTCTCCAACCATCCCGTGGCGGGCTGGCTTGCCGTCGCGATCAGTCAGCCGGACTGCAATGACCGGACGGGTTACGCCATCGGCGACCAAGGTTGAACGATCTTTGAGCAATTCTGCGTTGAGCGCACCGCCTGCATAGTGGACCGTCCGTTCCAGTTGCTCGACCAATTTACCATCGCGATCAAGCACCCGTGCCACAAATATGTTGGTCCGGTCCTGAATTTCGATCCCGCGCCATGTGCTGACCCGAACTTTGCGGTTCGAGCCTTTTTTCGTACCGTCAAAGGCCAGAGGATTGACAGGAACGCCATTGAGCGAAAGTTCAACTTTTTGCCCAGTAAGATGTTTGATCGCAACGCGCAGGGCCTTCACACGCGGATTGTGGTCCTCTGCAGGGAACAGCCATTCAATGCCCGGATTCTGGCCCGTCAGCCAATCACGGCCAGCGCCAGCAGCTTCCGGATCAGACATGACTTCAGGTTTCTGATAGCTGTCTTGTGTTTTGATCTCTCTGGGGGCGACTTTCTTTGCCCGGAAATTAGCGCGTTTCAGTGCGCCACCACGACCGTCAACAAACCGGGAAATTGCGCTACCGGCGCTGCGTGTGTTGTGCGCGCAGTCGACGGGTGCGAGATCGGCAGGGAAGGTTGATGGATCCACCTGAACCACGTGCGTTCCAGGCTTGAGGCCTTCGAAATGGTAACGACCGTCGCTGTCGGTAATTGTGTAGGTTCCGTCTTGCAGCATGACGCGCACATTCGCGATTCCCGTGATATCCTTTGAATCGGCTTTGCAGCCACCATGTGTAATCTGGCCGATAAGGGTGAACCTTTCGGAAATGCCATCTCGCTCAATACGAACGGCTACATCGGTAGTTGGGCTAGCCGCACCGCGATCATCCACGGCAGAGGCGAGATTTATCGCGTCTCCAGGTCGTGCGTCCTGCCGTACTTCCGCAATATAAGTCAGCAGACCGCTCGCTGAGGCCGGAAGGGGAGGTGCTTCAACGGTGAAATCCCGGCCATTGGGGCGGATATTGGCGGTGACCAGATTACCATTGTAGCGGACCGTACCGATTTTCAGGCGCATCGCGCTCGGCAACTGATCTGTAATAGTGATTGCGCCAGTGTTTCGCGTGGAATCGGCATTCTGCACCGTAACTCTGTACTGCACGGCGTCTCCGGGCACGGCTTGTGCTGTGGACGCTGCTTTTGTGATCAACAATGGAGTTCCAGGGCGGTCGAGCGGAACATCAATCCGGACTGGTGCCGGGTCATCCAATGTAATGATCCCGCCATAAGATCCTTCAGCGATGGTGAAGGGAAGTCCATCTGACCGCAAAAGACTGGCCAATTGCTGAGGGGTAGCTTCTGATGCAAAGCTATAAGGCTGGGGAGGTTCGACGAGCAGCCGGTAATTGCCCGGCCGTGCAAATGGGAACCGATAGAAACCTTCGGTGAAATCATAGACGTTGCCGCTGCTATCGGTAACGCTGCCACCCGAGATGACCGTGCTCGGGTAGATAGAAACACCATCATCGCCGAAAACGTCCGCCGGCAAGCCGGTCGCGTCGTCGATCAGGGTTACCCGTGTACCGGAAACCGGCGTGCCATCGCCGCTGTCGAAGAACACACCGAACGGATCGATCAATATCTCTCCGGTTACCGTCGCGATGGGAGACATGTTTGCGCCCTCGATCGTGACGTCGAACGTATCGCCGGGTAGAACCGAAAGAACACAATCTCCGTGTACAGGAGCAGGAGGGACGGCAGCGGTGTTGATCATGCCAACGAAACGGCCGCTATTGGCCTCGGTTTCAATAACATTTATCACTTCACGGTCACCGCCAGGGGTGGTGAAAACTATATCAAAATTGTCCGGCGCCAGCGGGCTTACATTTCTGCTCGCTGCAATAACCGATACGATCAGGGGCTCGCCCGCGCGAATGCTCTCGGTCGGTGCGGTTGCGGCCGGACTTACGGGTGTTCCGGCAAATACACCGCGGGGGGCAACCGGGACGTCGCCTTGCGAGCCTCGGCACATAGCACCGGCAAGTGGCAACTGTTCCGCGCCGGGCGGATCATCAAAACGATAGAGGGAAATTTCGGGTGGAATGTCAGGTGGTGGAACAACCTGAACCTCGACGCTATTGGACGGCTTCTGCAACCGCTGATCGCCAACATCCCATTCTGCTTGCGCAACATTTGTAATGAGAGGCAGGGCCTGAGGTTGCTGCTGTGCGAGTCCCATAGAGGAAGAGGCCGTCAATGCATATGCAGCCGCTGCCAGACTGACTGGCCTAAGAAAGTTGGTGAGCAAACCCACAGCTAAAAATGGAATATGGCGACAATCCAACAAGAATTGCCAGTTTGCCGCCATATTTCATAGCTTTTTAATCTACTGTTACGCGGAAGATCATCGCGCTGACGGTATCAGCGGCAATGTCAGACAAAGTCCCGGTAACCGTTGGATCAGCAAAACTACCGCCGGCAACGCCACCTGTGCAGACCTGCGTCTGTGGTGGACCAGCAGTAATGACTGCCGTCGCGTCTACCAGAATAGATCCGGTCACAAATGTGATGCCGTTGCCGCCCACATCCGCTGGCAGCGTATCGGTGATTGTTACACCGGTTGCCGTAGCTGAACCCGCTGCGTTGGCGACCGAAATACAATATTCGACAACCGCGCCGGGGATTGCTTTAGGGTTGGTAGATCCCAGTGGATCACTGACAACACGGCTCGACTTGAACACCGAAATGCTCGCTGCAGAAACCTCATAAGTGTCCGTATCACTGTGATAGCCGTCGGCTGCGCCATCGGCCGTACCGGTGCCAGCTGCGTCCGCAAAGACGTTCTGAACAACCGTTGGATCGTCAACATCAAGATCATTGTTAACAAATGCCGTACCGGTGGCCGCATCTGCCGCTTGACCGATCAGGACGATATCAGCGAGATCGCCAGTCAAAACGGCCGTTGGGATGTCAGCGACCGCGTGAACGGTTACCGTTTCATCTTCTGCCAAATCCTCAATCACGGTGATCAAAGTATCAGTACCATCAAAGACGCCGGGTGTAGCGCCATCATCAAGATAATAGGTGATTGTGCCGGTCGCATCGAAATCGTCCGATGTCAGCTGTTCCGACGTCAACAACACGTCAATCGTGTCATTGGTCTGGTTGTTGACCGTGTAGGTCACAGCTTGCTGCGTCGCGCCCGGGGCAACGGTCGTGTTCGCTGAGTTGACTTCCGCCACCACAAGGTTAACTTCGCGGTCGACAACGAAAGTATCGCTATCGGTTTCCGCGGTCTGCGGGGTTCCACCCACACCCACATTGTAAGCAACGCTCACGTTATTGACTATGCTCGTGCCTGCATCTGTCCCCAAATCTGCAGCAAACGCCGGGTTTACACCCAATGCCGATACAGAAAAGACACTCGTGGCAACGAGAAGCTTCAGTTTACTGGTCATAACTGTCTCCTGATTTACTCAATTTGGACCGCCAAGCCCGCGGCAGTCCGATACGGTTGTGATCACTTTACAGTGCCACGAAAAACGAGTTCTCCTTCCGAACCTGCGGAAATAGAACGATTAAACTTCCATTTTATATGCGTTACATCGGCCATCAGAGCGGGGCGAACGTCGCCATTTGCACTCTGGTAGGTTAGGTCCGATAAAGGCCCCCAAGTATTGCCTCCGTCAACGGAGACAATTTCTCTGCCATCAGACGTTCCATTGAACGCTACCGCTTCTGGAAGCGGGTTGGTGACAGAAAAATCTACAGCCGGCTCTGTGCCGACATTTTTATATTTGACGACGAACACAAGATTGTCGCCAGGAATGACGGTCGTTGGTTTCTCGAGAACCATCGCGGTGGTGCCGTTTGGCTTTGCCACTTTGCGTTCGACAAATACAATGCTCGATAGGCTGACACTATCGGCCGCAATGGCAGTGCCCGGCATGATCAGGGCGATTGTAAGAATGAATTGTTTCAACATATTGCTATCCCTCGATATCAGTCGATGGTGACTTGAAATGTGATGGTGCGTGTTTGTCCGCCCGGAAGCGTGCCCAAGGACACGGCGACAGAACTGCCGTCATAAGAGCCGGCATCGGCGTCGCTCGCATCATCTGTCAAAGCAGCGCCCTCCAGAGTGATACTTTCGACTGTATATGTAGTATCCGCTGGAATATCGTCGGTGATGGCCAAATTTACCAAGTTTCCGGTACCGGTAGCCGTCGCAACCAATTGATAGGTCATCACGGCGCCTGGTATTGCTTCGGCTCCACCGAAAGGATCGAGGATGGTAACGCTCTTGAGTAGCGTGATTTCAGCCGCTTGGATCAAGAAAAAGCCACTGGCTTCTCCGCTCGCGCCGGTTGAGCCGACAACAGCATCGCCGCCACCGTCGCCTTCGCCAGCAAATACATCGCCCGGAGCGCCGCTTCCGGTATTGGCTACGGCAGAAAATTCAACTTCGGCGCGCTCTGTGTCGGCTGCGGCCGCGGGGATGGTCGACAGAACGAAAACGTTCGTGCTTTCATCCGGTCCAAGCACGGGGTCATTTGTACCGGGCGTATAAATCGTGTCGACGCCCGGATCATATACGCCGTTGTCATTGGTATCGAGAATGATCTGCTCGAAAGTTGTATCAAATTCATCACCCGGCTTCGCCGTATCCGCGGATAGGGTGAAGGCTTCTGAACCGTTTCCGGTGTTGGTAACCTGGTAAGTGAGAACCTGGGCGGTCAATCCCGGGGAAGTGGTGACATCACCGGGGTCGCTAGAAACGACGGTGACATCCAGCAACTCATCGACCTTGATCGTTACAATATTCGAATCAATTGTGATCGGTGCGCCGCCCGAAGGGCCGTCATAGGTCGCTTGCGCAACGTTGACGATGTCCGTCCCAGCAATTGTGCCTGCAGCCTGCGCTGATACGGATCCCATAGCAAGCCATGCCGTACCGACTGCAAGCGCCAGACGGCGATTAACTGTCGAAACAGCAAGTAAATGCGACTTGGGTCGCTGGTCTTGCGTAGGTGTATAAGTCATGCAGTCCATATACGGAAGAATTGCAAAGAATTGGTAAATAGATTCTGAATGACGTCATGATCGGAGAATCACAGAAAACTGCGGAAAACCACTGATATTATTGAATAATGTTGATGTAAAATATGTATTTTCACGGGTTTGCTTCTGTAAACACTTGTAACTATTGCAACCGTGACTTGCTTCAATATGGGATCGGGAATGTCGAGCGCTTTGCGTTAACCAAACGGTACGAATCAGGCGGAAAGGATACCGATCTGAGCGCCGGTTTAAAATTTATAGAAAAATTGAAAGAGTGTTGTTGACAGGGATGCAGTGCTCTTCTACTTGCGCTGCTCTACCGCCCAATGCAGGCGCATTAGCGGGTGTAGCTCAGTTGGTTAGAGCGCCGGCCTGTCACGCCGGAGGTCGCGAGTTCAAGTCTCGTCACTCGCGCCATTTTCCTTGTTTTCAGGGGGATGGCGAAAAGATCCCGAATTCATCCAGGTCAGCAAGGGACGGATTGGAAAAATCCACACAATCCCCAGGATGATATAGATTGGCAATTGTATCCAGAAATTCAGCCCGTCGAGATGATCGATCAGCGTTACGGCGATCCCACACCACAATAGAATAAGAAACAATATGAAAATCATGCCAATCGGTTTGCGCCAACTTGGCTGGTCCTTTGGGTTTTTTTCGATCTCTACTGGCATGGCATCATCCTAATCTACTCTATTATCTCGCACTCGGTCACGATCATGTGCAGGGGCAGATCATGGGATTCGACGGGTATTTCCGTCGCTTCCTGTACCGACCAAGCCAGACCGATACGGGGCACATCGGGATATTGTGCGAAACTTCGGTCATAATAGCCGCCACCCTGGCCCAGTCGGCGCAGGGATCGGTCAAAGGCTACCAGTGGGGCAACAATCACGTCAGGATCGACCAGCGGACATGTTTCGCCGGGTTCGGGAATGTTCCGGAATCCGCATTCCAGCAGTTCAGGGCCGGTAACCAGCCGAAATTCCAGCGCGCCATTATCCGTTACGCGGGGAAAGGCGATATCAACGCCGGTCTCCGTCAGATATTCGATCAGCCTTTCGGTCGGCGCTTCGCTGCCGATGCTGCGGTAGAAGGCAACGGTTTGATCCGGCTGGAACAGGCGGGCCAAAGGTGAGGGGGGGCGACGGAAAGACAGGTTGCGGCTTGCGCTATCGAGCTGGTCGACGAAAGCGTTTCTTCGCCTTCTATACTCTTCACGAATCTTCTTCTTTTTATCTTTTAAGGTACTCAAAAAATGTGCTTTCTTTGGAAGAGTGACGGGACCATCTTGGTCGTTTGCTGGAAAATCCTCTGACGCCTATTACGTCAGGTGGGCGCCATATGCGCCGGACCCGACTGCAAAACAGTCCGCAATCCGGGCAGGGACAGCTCCCTTGGATGTTATATCGCCTCAGGGATGTTCGCTTCTAGCTCGTGCCAGACAGTACCCGTCGCCCACCTATCTAGGCGCGATG
The DNA here is from genome assembly GCF_039939955.1 of Parasphingorhabdus sp. GTDB lineage: Bacteria > Pseudomonadota > Alphaproteobacteria > Sphingomonadales > Sphingomonadaceae > Parasphingorhabdus. Next base: position 692,430 of record NZ_JBDVHS010000005.1, read on the forward strand.
CTGCCGTTACTCAAGGCTGTTGGCCAGTTGTTCCGCGCGATCGGCAAGTTTTTCCAGCGCGGCAACCGCTTGGTCGTCCATCGCGGCTGTTTGTGTAGGGGCGCTGGTTGCCGCTGCGCCGGAGCCGGCAGATTGAGCGCCGTGCAATTCATCTGCGAGCAGTAGCGATGTAAACAGTAGCATCCGGCTTTCTGTAAGACCGGTTGGATCACCGGATTCCCGCGCTTTGCTGTCAACCATGGCTGCAAGCTTGGCCAAATGGGTCTCTTCCCCATCTTTGCAGGTCACCATGAAAGAGCGGCCGCCGATTTCCAGTTTCATTTGCGCCATATCTTCAGTGCTCCTGTCGCCCGATCAGTCCATCTATTGTCTGGATAGCGTGTTTCATTTCTGTCTTTAGCGCCTCGTGGCGCGCCTCCAGTGCAGGGTCAATGTCGACCTTCATTGTGCTTTTTGTCGATTCAATGCGACTTAGTGCGCGTTCAATACGACCGATCGCAAGGATGACCCGTTCATTGTCCATGAGCATTTTCCACAGCTTGTTTCTTACAGGTAAGTTCCTGTCTTTCCTTGCTATCAATCTATTCGGGCGACGTAAACACAAGATCATCAAAAGCCGTCCTTGACGCCGCGTTGCTGGACCACCAAAGGAGGAGGCAAAATAGCGAATCGCAGCATGTTGTTGCGTTTTTTACAGGCGCCAATCCGGGGGATCAGAGCAGATATGACCGTTACCGAAAAAACTATGGCAAATGCGATCAGAGCACTCGCAATGGATGCGGTGCAAGCCGCAAATAGCGGTCACCCCGGAATGCCTATGGGGATGGCGGATGTGGCCACGGTCCTATTTAGTGATTTTCTGAAATATGATCCAAAAGCCCCGAAATGGGCGGACCGCGACCGGTTCGTGCTATCGGCGGGCCATGGCTCGATGCTGATATACTCGCTGCTCCATCTGACCGGATATGCCCGCCCGACGCTGCAGGACATAAAAGACTTCCGGCAACTGAGTTCGCCTTGTGCTGGCCATCCGGAGAATTTCAAGCTGGAAGGCGTTGAGACAACGACCGGGCCTTTGGGGCAGGGCTTTGCCACCGCCGTAGGCATGGCTGTTGCGGAGCGGCATTTGAACGCGCAATTTGGTGATGAACTCGTCGATCACAATACCTGGGTCATCGCGGGTGATGGTTGTCTGATGGAAGGGATCAACCACGAAGCGGTGGGTCTGGCGGGTCATTTGGGACTCGGAAGACTTAATGTCCTTTGGGATGATAATGGTATAACTATCGATGGTGGAACGGAATTATCAACAAGTGAAGATATTCCAGCGCGCTATCGGGCTTCTGGCTGGCACGTGGTTTCTTGCGATGGTCATGATTTTGACGACATCCGCAAAGCGTTAAGCGAGGCGGAAGCTGATCCGCGGCCGTCTCTAATCGCTTGCAAAACGGTGATCGGCTATGGCGCTCCTACGAAACAGGGCACTTCCGCAACCCATGGCGCTCCCTTGGGCGATGAAGAAATTGCAGGCACACGGGCCGCTTTGGGCTGGGATGATAAACCCTTTGTGATCCCGGATGATGTGTTGACGTCATGGCGTCAATTGGGAGAAAAGGGCGCTGCTGCCAGGGCTGATTGGGATCAGCGTCTGAGCGGCCATGCGCAGGCCACCGAGTTTAGCCGGCGCATGGCCGGTGAGTTGCCAGACAATGGCGCGATGCAGAATTATTTGGAAGGCCTTGCGAAAGATCCACCGAAAGTCGCAACGCGCAAAGCTTCTGAAATGGCTCTTGGTGCGATTACAGAGGCATTGCCAGAGATGTTGGGCGGCAGTGCGGATCTTACAGGTTCAAACAATACCAAAACTCCTTCTACTAAGCCATTGACTAAAGATGACTATTCTGGACGCTATATATATTATGGCATTCGGGAATTTGGCATGGCTGCGGCGATGAACGGGATGGCGCTGCATGGCGGGATCATTCCTTATGGCGGCACGTTCATGGTGTTTACCGACTATTGCCGCGGGGCCATGCGCCTTTCTGCGATCCAGAATGCCCGGGTCGCTTATGTCATGACGCATGATAGCATTGGGCTGGGCGAGGATGGCCCGACCCATCAACCGATCGAACATCTTCAAAGCCTTCGCGCAATGCCGAATATGCATGTCTATCGTCCTGCAGATGCTATTGAAACGGCAGAATGTTGGGCACTCGCGCTCAAACGGTCTGATGGCCCATCGACGCTCGCACTGACCCGCCAGGGCCTTCCGCCCGTTCGCGATGACGTTAGCGTGAACCTTTGTGGAAAAGGCGCCTATCGACTGAAAGCGGCGGAAAACGAAAAGCGTGTCGTGCTGATAGCCACCGGTTCGGAAGTGTCGTTGGCGATGGATGTGGCGGCCAAGCTGGAAGCGGCGGGAACCGGCGCCGATGTTATATCAATGCCGTGTACCGAATTATTTGATATCCAATCCGAAGAATATCGGAATGAACTGCTTGGCGGCAACAATCTTTTACGGGTTTCCATCGAAGCGGGCACGACTTTCGGTTGGGAACGGTATACAGGCCTTGACGGACTGCGTTTCGGTATCGACAGTTTTGGGGCGTCGGCGCCTATTGGTGATCTTTATGCGCATTTCGGTCTGACCGTAGATGCAATAACCCCTGAAATACTACAGAAAATTGGCTGAACTCTAGCATTAGATTTGAATTCATAAGGAGCAATATCGATGACAAAAGTAGCAATTAACGGATTTGGCCGGATCGGTCGTCTCGTCGCCCGCGCAATATTGGAGCGCGATGATGATGATTTTGAGCTGGTCGCGATCAATGATCTGGCGGACGCGGATGCGAATGCGCTGCTTTTTGGTTATGACAGTGTTCATGGCCGTTTCCCGGGTGAAGTAACCGCTCATGGCGACCATATCATGGTCAATGGCAAGAAAGTTGCAGTAACCTCCGAACGCAATCCCGGCGATCTGCCGCATGGCGAAATGGGTATCGACATCGTTCTGGAATGCACCGGCTTTTTCCAGTCCAAAGACGCGGCGCAGCCACATATTGATGCAGGCGCAAAACGCGTGTTGATCTCGGCACCGGCCAAAGGTGATTTGAAAACGGTTGTTTACGGGGTCAATCACGATGTCTTGACCGCTGACGATGTGATTGTTTCCAACGCTTCTTGCACGACCAACTGCCTGGCGCCCGTTGCTAAAGTATTGAATGACACGGTTGGTATCGAGCGCGGTTTCATGACCACGATCCACAGCTACACCAATGATCAGCGGATGCTGGATCAGATGCACAGCGATATGCGCCGTGCGCGCGCCGGTGCCGCCAACATGATCCCGACGACAACCGGCGCGGCTCGTGCTGTTGGTCTGGTTCTGCCAGAGCTGAACGGAAAGCTTGACGGTTCCTCCGTCCGCGTGCCGACACCGAATGTCAGCCTGGTCGATCTGGTGATCACGCCAAGCCGGGATACCACGGTTGAGGAAATCAACGGCGCGCTGAAAGCGGCTGCGGATGGCCCGATGAAGGGCGTGTTGGTCTTTGAAGACAAGCCGCTGGTTTCAAGCGATTTCAACCATCAGCCAGCAAGCAGCTCGGTCGATAGCCTGGAAACAACCGTGATGGACGGCAAGCTCGTCCGCGTCGTTAGCTGGTATGATAATGAATGGGGCTTCTCCAACCGCATGATCGATACCGCCAAGGTAATGGCTGGCTTGCTTTAATCATAAAGGCTCTAACTAATGTCCGGTAATAACTTTAAAACGCTAGATAATATTGGTGATGTTCAGGGAAAGCGCGGCCTTGTCCGCGTGGACCTGAACGTTCCGATGGCGGATGGTAAGGTGACGGACGATACGCGTCTGGCGGCTTTGTTGCCGACAATTACCGAATTGGCGGACAAAGGGGCAAAACTGCTGTTGCTCGCCCATTTCGGCCGTCCGAAAGGCGAATATAAGCCGGAATTTTCGCTCGAACCCGTGGTCGCGCCTTTGGCTGCGGTCCTGGGCCGGGACGTCGGCTTCATGCAAATGCCGGATCACGACGCAATTGCGGCTTTGCCGGATGGCAGCGTTACGGTGGTTGAAAATAGCCGATTTGCGCCGGGGGAAGAGAACAATGATCCCGGCATGGCGAAGGCAATTGCATCCTTTGGCGATTTTTACGTCAATGATGCTTTCTCGGCCGCGCATCGGGCGCATGTAACAACAGAGGGCTTGGCCCATCATCTGCCGTCTTATGCCGGCCGTTCGATGGAACGCGAGCTCACCGCGCTCGACAAGGCGCTGGGCGCTCCTGAACATCCGGTTGCGGCCGTTGTCGGGGGCGCGAAAGTTTCCAGCAAGCTCGATGTTTTGCGGGAAATGGTGGAAAAGGTCGATCATCTGATCATCGGTGGCGGCATGGCCAACACATTTTTGGCGGCGCGCGGTGTAGATGTTGGCAAATCTCTTTGCGAACATGATTTGGCAGATACGGCCAATGCAATATTGGACGCTGCCGACAAGGCCGATTGTACGGTACATCTGCCTTATGATGTTGTGGTGGCAAAAGAATTTCGATCCGATCCGCCAACCCGGACGGTCAATGTCCATGACGTGGCGGCGGATGAAATGATTCTCGATATCGGTCCGGCTGCCGTTGAGGCATTGTCGGATGTGCTCAAGACCTGTAAAACGCTCGTTTGGAACGGTCCGCTGGGCGCCTTTGAGACGACCCCTTTTGACGTCGCCACGGTTGCTTTGGCGAAAACGGCCGCTGCTTTGACGAAAGAAGGGCAATTGCTTTCGGTCGCGGGCGGCGGAGATACGGTAGCGGCGCTTAATCACGCCGATGTTGCCGATGACTTTAGTTTTGTGTCGACCGCAGGTGGCGCATTTCTCGAATGGATGGAAGGCAAAGTCTTGCCCGGTGTTGAAGCACTGAAACAATCAAATTGAATATTAGGAATCCAAAAATGGCGAATAGTGAAATGTTGAATAAAATTGAAAATGGTCAGGGCTTTATTGCCGCGCTGGACCAGAGCGGCGGCTCGACGCCTAAAGCTCTGGCTGGCTATGGCATTGGCGAAGATGCGTTTTCCAACGATGACGAGATGTTCGGGCTGATCCACAAAATGCGCAGCCGCATCATCACCACGCCCAGCTTTGGCAATGGCAAGATCATCGGCGCAATCCTGTTTGAAAAAACGATGAACGGGGAAGCGGGCGGCAAGCCGGTACCGGAAGCGTTGTGGGATCGCGGCGTTGTGCCGTTCCTGAAAGTCGACAAGGGCCTGGCTGACGAAGAAAATGGCGTTCAGCTGATGAAGCCTATCCCGGATCTCGACGCCCAATGCGCCCATGCCGTCAAAAAAGGCATGTTTGGCACAAAGATGCGTTCGGTGATCAACAAAGCCAATGCGGAAGGCATTGCCGCCAATGTTGCCCAGCAATTTGCATTCGGCAAACAGATTTTGGCGAGCGGTCTCGTGCCGATGATCGAACCGGAAGTGAATATCAAAAGCGACGAGCGGGCCGATTGCGACAAAATTTTGCTGGGTGAACTTGTGAAAGCTCTGGACGCGTTGGCGGATGATCAGCGGGTGATGCTGAAACTGTCCATTCCGGTCGAACCCAATCTTTACAAGCCGCTGATCGACCATCCGAAAGTGGTGCGTTTGGTAGCGCTTTCTGGCGGCTATTCGACGGATGATGCCTGTGAAGAACTGGCAAAGAACAATGGCATGATCGCTAGCTTCAGCCGCGGACTCCTGCAGGACGTGCGCGTTTCACAAAGCGATGCAGAATTTGATTCGGTGCTCGGCAGCGCCATTGATCAGATTTATCGGGCTTCCATCGCTTAAGACGTCACATTTAGGAAATCCATTTTGCAAGATTCTGATCCACGCTGGTCTGATGTTGATGACTATATCGTCGAGCATCTGATCGGCGAGGATTTGAGGCTGGATGCCTGCTTGGCTGCCAATGAAGCGGCTGGCCTACCATCGATTGATGTTTCAACGACCCAAGGGCGCATGCTGGAGTTGCTGGCGCGTGCCACAGGGGCACAGAATATTCTCGAAATCGGGACTTTGGGTGGTTTTTCTGCAATTTGGTTGGCGCGCGGCTTGGGCGAAGATGGACGATTGGTAACATTGGAGTTGGAGCCCGAATATGCGGCGGTAGCGCGGCAGAATATCGACAAGGCCGGGCAGGGTGAAAAAGTCGAAATTCTGGTCGGTGAAGCGATCGGGACGTTGGAGCATCTATCGGCGCAGGGCGGCGCGCCCTTTGATCTGGTCTTTGTCGATGCGGATAAGGAAAATTATGCCGCCTATCTGGACTTTGCGATAAAATTATCTCGTCCGGGAGCGACGTTGATATTCGATAACGTCGTTCGTAAGGGCGGTGTAATCAATCCGAAAAGTGATGATCCCAAAGTGCCGGGCACTCGCGATTTATATGAAGCTCTTAAAAAGAACCCGAAAGTGGACGCCACAGCCATTCAGACCGTGGGGGCCAAGAAATGGGATGGTTTCCTGATGGCCGTTGTCAGGTAAGGATGAACGAATATGCATGATATCCCTTGCCAGCTCTATCTTATCTCGCCGCTCGAAACGGGCGGTGATTTTCCGGACCAGCTTAGAAAAGCGCTGGAAGCAGGGTCGGTCGCCGCCTTTCAGTTTCGCGTGAAAGATATTGATCAGCAGGAAGCCGCCCGGCTTGCTGAGCCGTTGAAAGCCATTTGTGACGAATTTGATGTCGCCTTCATCGTCAATGACGATATCGCGCTGGCTCAACAATTGGGCGCTGACGGTGTGCACCTGGGGCAGGGTGACGACAGTTTGGACCATGCACGGGAACAATTGGGCAATGATGTCCAGATCGGTATAACCTGTCATGACAGTCGTCATCTTGCGATGGAAGCGGGTGAGGGCGGTGCCAACTATGTTGCTTTTGGCGCGTTCTTCCCGACCAAGACCAAGGAAACGTTTCACAAGCCGGAACCAGCCATATTGGAATGGTGGTCGGCCATGATGGAAATTCCCTGCGTAGCCATTGGCGGGATCACACCGGAAAATTGCCAGCCGCTGATCGATGCTGGCGCAGATTTTATCGCGGTGAGCGGCGCGGTTTGGAATGATCCGGCCGGACCGGCACAGGCGGTTCGCAGGTTCAGCGATATAATCCAAGCCGGTGAGTCGGTTTAAGAGGCAGCGCCTCTCTTATTGATATTGGATGCCAGATATTGTGCGACGAAGCTGCTGACAGACGGCGTTGCAAAATTGGGCATTTGCTCAATGTCCCTTAAATAACCTTCTGTTGGCTTGAGCGAGCGCATCCGCCCGTCGCAAATCGAATAGCCAAATAGCCCGGCAGCCAGCGCAGCCTCTTCTTGGGGAGCCGCATCTGCTTCGTCGTTTTTAGGCTGTGTGAGTCCGATCTCTACCATGACCTTCTAATAGATCAGGCATGATTCGCCGTATTGTATGGAAAAGACCTGCGGACCAAAGCATGGCCTTTCGTCGTCACTGGGCTTGCCTATTATCAGTCAGCAGATTACAGCGCCGCTCAATCAAACAATCTATCAAGCGAGACTAGCGATGAAAATCAGCGGTGTAGATATCCGTCCCGGCAACATATTGGAATATGAAGGTGGCCTGTGGAAGGTTGCGAAAATCCAGCATACCCAGCCAGGCAAGGGCGGTGCTTATATGCAAGTCGAGATGAAGAATCTCATGGACGGCCGCAAAACGAACGTTCGTTTCCGTAGCGCTGACACGCTTGAGAAAGTTCACCTGGATACCAAGACCTTTCAATATCTCTTCGCGGATGGCGATATGTTGACGTTCATGGACAAAGAAAATTACGAGCAGATCACTTTGCCTGCCGACCTGCTGGGCGATGCGGTGGAGTTTCTGCAGGACGGCATGGATGTTCAGCTTGAACTATACGAAGAAAAGCCAATTTCCGTGCAATTGCCCGATCATATCGAAGCAGAAATTGTCGAAGCTGATGGCGTGGTCAAAGGCCAGACGGCTTCGTCCAGCTATAAACCTGCTGTTCTCGACAATGGTGTCCGGATCATGGTGCCGCCGTTTATCTCTGCGGGAACCCGGGTCATTGTCGATGTCTATGCCCGCGAGTATGTCGGCAAGAAGTAATAGTTATTTTTCCTCGTCCATATCGCGCTGAGTCGCGATAGGTGGCGGGGGTACAACCTGCCTCTCGGTAATGTCCGGGAGAAACGGAGCGATTGATACATGCCAGCACATTCCGCCCTCATTACCGTCATGGAGCGCGCCGCGCGCAAGGCCGGATCACGCCTGCGCCGGGACTTTGGTGAAGTTGAACATCTTCAGGTTTCCAAAAAAGGACCTGCGGACTTCGTATCCAAAGCGGACATGCGTGCCGAACGCATTCTCTATGATGAATTGCAAAAGGTTCGGCCCGGTTGGGGCTTTGTGCTCGAAGAAGGCGGGATGATTGATGGTGAGGAAGGCAAGCCACGTTGGATCATCGATCCGCTCGATGGTACCAGCAACTTCCTCCACGGGATTCCGCATTTCGCGATTTCAATCGCAGTGCAAGAACGGTCGCTTGACGGTCGTGGCTGGGGCAAGATTACCAGTGGTTTGATTTATGAACCGCTCAACGACCAGACTTGGTGGGCGGAAATGGACAAAGGCGCATGGCTTGGTGAAAAGCGCTTGCGCGTTTCGGCGCGGCGCGATTTGTCGGAATCGCTGATTGCTACGGGTATCCCCTTTAAAGGGCATGGCGACCTTGGCGAATGGGCGCGAATTTTTGGCGCAGTGGCACCGCAAGTGGCGGGCATAAGGCGCAACGGATCGGCTGCGCTTGATCTCGCTTGGCTCGCGGCAGGCCGCTATGATGGCTTCTGGGAAGCCGGGCTGAAAGTGTGGGATGTTGCTGCGGGTATTTTGATGGTCCGGGAAGCTGGCGGCTTCGTAACGGACTATACCGGCGGCGATCAGCCGATCGGTCAGGGCGAAATATTGGCCTCCAATGAAGCGCTGCATAGCAAGCTGCACCGGATATTGGCGAAGTCGCTGCTGTAACTGCGAACGCCTCGCAAAAGGGCGTAAATTTAAGCCATTTGACCCTTGCGGCATGGGGACCCACTGCCTAAAAGCGGCCCCGAATATTAGCGAAACGAGTCATCAGTGGTCGATCTTTCCGAATATGCACCGATATTGTTGTTCCTGTTTGTAGCAGCAGGTTTGTCGACAGCCTTCGTGTTTCTGCCAATGGGCGTGTCCCGACTAACCGGAACCCACAATCCAAACGCCGAAAAGCTCTCGGAATATGAGTGCGGTTTTCCCGCCTTTGAAGATTCGCGCAGTCAGTTTGACGTGCGCTTCTATCTCGTCGCGATTCTGTTCATCATTTTCGATCTCGAAGCGGCGTTTCTTTTTCCGTGGGCGGTATCTCTTGATCTGACCGGCTGGGTTGGCTGGTCCACGATGATGGTGTTTCTCGCCGAATTGATCATCGGCTATATATACGCTTGGAAAGTAGGAGCGCTGGAGTGGGATTAGAAGCTAATACCAGTGGTACGGCAATATTGAATGCCGATGGTACGCCGATGCGTTCCGATACCCCGCCCGATGAAGCCTTTTTCAAAGACTTGAATTCGGAAGTGAATGACAAGGGCTTCCTTGTCACTTCGACCGAAGAACTGTTCCAGTGGGCACGTACAGGCTCGCTTTGGTGGATGACCTTCGGTTTGGCTTGTTGTGCGGTGGAGATGATCCACGTTAACATGCCACGCTATGACATGGAGCGCTTTGGCGCTGCGCCGCGCGCTAGTCCGCGGCAATCGGACGTGATGATTGTTGCTGGTACTTTGTGCAACAAAATGGCTCCGGCTCTGCGCAAGGTCTATGACCAGATGTCTGATCCGAAATATGTGATCTCGATGGGCAGCTGTGCCAATGGCGGTGGCTATTATCACTATAGCTATTCGGTCGTCCGCGGTTGTGACCGGATTGTTCCGGTTGATATTTATGTGCCGGGCTGTCCGCCGACCGCAGAGGCATTGCTCTACGGCGTGATGCAATTGCAGCGGAAGATCCGTCGCACCGGAACATTTGAGCGTTAATATGGCCCATAGTGCACCCACAATTTCTAGCAACACAGGCGTTGCTGCTAAGCTTGGCAAGGCGATTGGCGCAGCCTTGCTCGACACGGTCGAGGCTTTTGGCGAAATCAGTTTTACCGTCGAGCGCAAGAAGCTTGCGGCGGTTTTGGATAAGTTGCGCGACAAGCATGAATATCAGCAGCTGATCGAAATCGCTGGCGTTGATTATCCAGATCGGCCGGAACGGTTTGAGGTTTGCTACCATTTGCTAAGCCTCACCAAGAACCACCGTATCCGGGTGAAGGTGACGACTGACGAAGACACGCCGGTGCCGAGTGTGACTCATATCTGGGAAGTTGCCGGTTGGCTCGAACGCGAAGTATTCGACATGTACGGCGTGCTGTTTGACGGCAATACCGACCTGCGCCGTATTTTGACTGACTATGGTTTTCAGGGCCATCCGTTCCGCAAGGATTTTCCTCTGACCGGCTATGTTGAAATGCGCTATTCCGAAGAAGCCAAGCGGGTTGTCTATGAGCCGGTGAAGCTGGCTCAGGATTTTCGCAGTTTCGACTTCATGTCACCTTGGGAAGGTGCCGATTATATCCTGCCCGGTGATGAGAAAAGCGAAGAGGGAGACGCGAAATGAGCGACTATCTCGACGAAATGGACCATATCACCGATGCGGTTGACCCGACGGTCGGCGATACGGAAATCCAGAATTTTACGATCAACTTTGGTCCCCAGCATCCGGCGGCGCACGGCGTTTTGCGGATGGTCATGGAGCTGGACGGTGAAGTGGTTGAGCGGGTCGATCCGCATGTTGGGTTGCTGCACCGCGGCACCGAAAAGCTGATCGAGCATAAAACCTATTTGCAGGCTTTGCCCTATTTTGACCGGCTCGACTATTGTTCGCCGCTGGCTATGGAGCATAGCTATGTGCTGGCGATTGAGAAATTGCTCGATTTGGAAGTGCCGTTGCGCGGTCAATATCTGCGGGTGCTGTTCGCTGAGCTGACTCGTATTTGCAATCACATGCTCAACATCGGTGCCCACGTCATGGATGTTGGCGCGATGACCCCGAATATCTGGGTGTTTGAAATTCGCGAGCAGTGCCTTGAGTTTTTTGAACGCGCCAGCGGCGCCCGTATGCACAGCGCCTGGTTCCGGCCCGGCGGCGTACATCAGGACGTGCCGCTGAAGCTGCTCACCGATATTGCCGACTGGCTGGATGAATTTCCGGTGCTGTTCGATGATGCGATGAGCCTTGTCGTCGGCAACCGTATCTTCAAGCAGCGCAATGTCGATATTGCGACTGTCTCCCAGGAAGACGCTGTGCGCTGGGGCTTCTCCGGTCCCGTATTGCGCGGTAGCGGCGTGGCTTGGGACCTTCGCAAGTCGCAGCCTTATGATGTTTACGACCGGATGGATTTTGAAGTTCCGGTTGGTACCAAGGGTGATTGCTACGACCGGTTCATGGTGCGGGTGGAAGAAGTGAAGCAGAGCGCGCGGATCATGCGCCAATGCCTCAACGAAATGCCTGATGGTCCTGTTGCCTCCACCGACCGCAAGATCGTTCCGCCCAAGCGCGGCGAGATGAAACAGTCGATGGAAGCGCTGATCCATCACTTCAAACTCTATACCGAAGGCTTCCACGTTCCCGCGGGTGAAGTCTATGTGGGCACGGAAAGTCCCAAGGGTGAATTCGGCGTTTATCTGGTCAGCGATGGCAGCAACAAGCCTTATCGCTGCAAAATCCGGCCGACCGCATTCTCGCATCTGCAGGCGATGGATTTCATGACCAAAGGCCATATGTTGCCGGACGCCACCGCTATTTTGGGCGCGATTGATATCGTGTTTGGGGAGTGTGACCGGTGATGGAGTTTCTTCTCAGGCTTTTCAAATTTTTATGGTCACCCGCGGTCCATGAATTAGAAAATTCGCATCTACAGAATGTCTGGAGCTTCGGGCAACCGAAGGCAGTCTTGTCTATTTTGATGCAGGTTGCTTTCTTTAGTGCGCTCTGGGTTGGAGCTATCAAGCTTCTCTCTATGATGTCTGCTCCGCTCTCGCTGTACCTGGGGGAATATTTCGTAATTCTGCTAATGTTGACTTTGGTATCGTTCTGGCTTGGAAGTTTTTTCTATACCGCTGGGCTGGATGTCAGCGAGCGGACTCAGAATAGAAAAGCGAACTCATCATTCGGAGGACGAGGTCGTGGCTGAAGCACCCAATATTCCCGACGAAATCGAAACACGCGCCAAATGGGGTGATTTTGCGTTCACGCCTGCGAATGAAAAGCTCGCGAAATGGCAAATTGCGAAATATCCGGCTGGCCGTCAGAAATCTGCGGTTATGGCACTGCTAGACCTTGCTCAGCGGCAGGTTGGTGCGGACACGAAAACCCAAGGCTGGCTGCCGGTTCCGGTGATCGAATATGTCGCCGCCTATCTCGATATGCCCTATATGCGGGCCTATGAAGTCGCGAGCTTCTACACCATGTATAATCTTGCGCCGGTCGGTCAGTTTCATGTGCAGGTTTGCGGCACGACACCGTGCATGCTGCGCGGTAGTGATGATGTGATGGCGGCTTGTAAGAACAAGGGCATGGCAAAGGGCAAGACAACGCCTGACGGCCTGTTCACGCTGACCGAGGTCGAATGTATGGGCAATTGCTCCAACGCACCGATGGTCCAGATCAACGATGATAATTACGAAGATCTCGATTATGATATCATGACGCGGATCTTGGAAGATCTGGCTGCGGGCAAGGAAATTCCTGTGGGATCACAAATCGGTCGCAAGACCAGCGAAGCCGAGGGTGGTCCGACCAATCTTAAAGAAATGATCGACGCCAATCATGATTATCGGAAAGAGTGGTGATGCCATGCAACTCGACGGATATGCAGGCTGGATCGGGCTCGCCGTGGTCATCATTGGCATTATTGGCGGCCTCTGGGGTCGTTGGAGGAAAAAATAATGGCATTTGATTTCCTTCAGGACAAAGATCGCATCTTTACCAATGTCTATGGATTTCAATCCTATGACTTGAAGGCTGCGCAGAAGCGCGGTGACTGGGACAAGACCGCCGATATTATCAAGCTCGGCAATGACAAGATTATCGAGGAAATGAAGGCCAGCGGCCTGCGTGGCCGCGGCGGGGCGGGTTTTCCGACCGGTCTGAAATGGTCGTTCATGCCCAAGGAAGCACCGAAGGATAGCCAGGGCAATCCGCGGCCAAGCTTTCTCGTCATCAACGCCGATGAATCCGAGCCGGGCAGCTGTAAGGACCGTGAAATCCTGCGCAATGATCCGCATAAGCTGATCGAAGGTGCGCTGATTGCCGGTTTTGCGATGCGCGCGCGCGCCGCCTATATCTATATTCGCGGCGAATATATCATGGAAGCCAAGGTCATGGAGGCCGCCGTTCAGGAGGCTTATGATGCTGGTTTGATCGGCAAAAATGCTTCCAAATCCGGCTATGATTTTGACGTCTTCGTCCATCGTGGCGCTGGCGCCTATATCTGCGGCGAAGAAACCGCGATGATCGAAAGCCTCGAAGGCAAAAAAGGCCAGCCGCGCCTGAAGCCGCCATTCCCGGCCGGTGCAGGCCTTTATGGCTGTCCGACAACCGTGAACAATGTTGAATCGATCGCAGTGGTTCCGACGATCATGCGGCGCGGTGCTGCCTGGTTCGCGAGCTTTGGCCGCGAAGGCAATCACGGCACCAAATTATTCCAGGTTTCCGGCCATGTTGATAAGCCGGCCGTGTTCGAAGAAGCCATGTCGATCCCGTTCAAGGATATGATCGAGAAACATTGTGGCGGCATCACCGGCGGCTGGGACAATCTGCTGGCGGTTATTCCCGGTGGTTCATCTGTTCCATTGGTTCCCGCTGAGCAGATCATGGACGCACCAATGGACTTTGACGGCCTGAAGGATGTCGGTTCCGGTCTTGGTACGGCAGCGGTTATCGTGATGGATAAGTCTACCGACATCGTTCGCGCAATTTCGCGTCTTGCCTATTTCTACAAGCATGAAAGCTGCGGCCAATGCACGCCATGCCGCGAAGGCACAGGCTGGATGTGGCGCGTGATGGAAAAAATGCGCGATGGCGACGCGGAAATCGGCGACATCGACACGCTTTATGAAGTCACCAAACAGGTCGAAGGCCACACCATCTGCGCGCTCGGCGACGCAGCGGCCTGGCCGATCCAAGGCCTGATCCGGCATTTCCGGCCCGAGATGGAGCGGCGGATTCGCGAGAATACCGTTGCTGAACCGGTGATGGAGGCGGCGGAGTGAAAATCCCATTCAACGTTCTGACAATCGTTGCCTTTGTGCTGAGTGGGTACCCTAGTGTTGCGCAAGTTGCGTTACCTCAAAAAAGGGAGTTTCAACCTGTTGAACCCCAAAAAGCCACCCGGAACTTTCACACTTTTATGACATGCGTTGCTCTTAAGAATCCTGAGAAAGTTGCAAATTGGATTTTAAGCGAGGCATGGGATGAAACTTATCCTGAGATAGTAGAGCTAGTTAAACATTCTCGCTGCCTTCGTGGAACTTCCGACCATAAATTTGATGCTAGTGAAACGCAAATTAAGGGCGTATTTGCTGAAGGACTTTTTGAGCTGCAAATGCATGAAAAAGAGGTCTATCCTAGTTTCATAGCAATTGAGCCTCTCATCAATGCTGAACAGATAAAAGCAGCTAAAAATAGTGATACTAAATCAAGATTGATAGTCGCGGCATTCAGTGAATGTGTCGTTAGAAATTCGACCGATAATGTGTTGGGTTTGCTAAGCTCAAAACCAACCAGCTCGACTGAACAAAACTACTTTTCTGCTATGTCTTCTACAATGAGCATCTGTTTGCCACAAAATGATGGGACAGAGATAGTTTTTTCAAAATCGATACTTCGGAGCAATTTTGCGCTGGCAGCGTATAAGCTTTTTAAAATTCAGACTGATCCACAAAGAGTGGGGTCCTCATCGTTTGGACGTCCATTGTCGGAGGCAAAGAACTAATGCCTAAAGTTACTGTAGATGGCATCGAACTTGAAGTGCCGCAGGGCGCGACTGTGCTGCAGGCTGCCGAGCTTGCGGGCAAGGAAATCCCGCGTTTCTGCTACCACGAGCGTCTCAGCATCGCCGGCAATTGCCGCATGTGTCTGGTCGAGGTAAAACCGGGGCCACCGAAGCCGCAGGCGAGCTGTGCTTTGCCGGCTGCGGAAGGGCAAGAAATCCGCACCGACAGCGCGATGGTCAAAAAGGCCCGCGAAGGGGTGATGGAATTTCTGCTGATCAACCACCCGCTCGATTGCCCGATTTGCGATCAGGGCGGCGAATGTGATCTGCAGGATCAGAGCATTGCTTACGGTAAGGGCGGATCGCGTTTCGAAGAGAATAAGCGCGCGGTTACCGAAAAATATATGGGGCCAATCGTCAAGACGACGATGACCCGCTGCATCCACTGCACCCGCTGTGTACGGTTTAGCGAAGAAGTCGCTGGTGTTGAGGAAATTGGCGCCATTGGCCGTGGCGAAGGGATGGAGATTACCTCTTATCTCGAAGGCGCGGTGCATAGCGAACTCAGTGGCAATGTTGTTGATCTTTGCCCGGTTGGAGCACTCACCAGCAAACCTTATGCGTTTGAAGCGCGCCCTTGGGAATTGACCAAGACGCTCGGTATCGACGTGATGGACGGTGTTGGCACCAATATCCGTATCGATAGCCGTGGTCGTGAAGTGTTGCGCGCTTTGCCACGCGTCAATGATGACGTGAATGAAGAATGGGCAACCGACAAGACACGCCACGCGGTTGATGGCTTGATGAAGCGTCGCCTTGATAAGCCTTATGTCCGCAAAAATGGTAAGCTGGCAGAAGCCAGCTGGAACGAAGCATTCCAAGCCATTGCCGATGTGAAAGCGGGTAGCTCCGTTGCTGCGATAGCGGGCGATCTGGTTGACTGCGAAACGATGTATGCTGCGAAGAAGCTACTGAAATCGATGAAATCGGAGATGCTGGAAGGACGCCAGACCGGGCTTTCCTACGATGTTTCCAATCTCGCAGCGGTGAATTTTAACACGACCATCGCCGGCATCGAAGAAGCGGATGTGATCCTGCTGGTTTCGACCAACCCGCGCTGGGAAGCGTCTCTGGTCAACACGCGTATCCGCAAAGCGGTGCGCAATGGCCAAGCGAAAGTCTTCGCCATCGGTCCAGAAGCCGATCTGACCTATCCGGTCGAATGGCTGGGCGATGATATGAGCTTGCTCGGCAAGTTGCCCAATGCCGTAAAAGATGCGTTGGAGCAGGCGAAAAAGCCCGCGCTCATTCTCGGCGGCGGTGGATTGAGCATTGATGGCGTGCATGGCGCGGCTCTGAAGCTCGCGAAACAGTTCAAGCTGGTGCGTGACGGATGGAATGGGTTTAATGTTCTGCACATCGGAGCCTCTCGCACGGGCGGTTTGATGCTCGGCTATGCTTATGACGGCGGGATTAAGGCGATTGCGGCGAAGAAACCGAAATTGCTATTCTCGCTCGGTGCAGACGAGATGAATTACGAAGCCTTCAGCAAGAGCTTCAAAGTATTTGTCGGCCATCACGGTGATGCGGGAGCCCATGCGGCGGACGTCATCTTGCCGGCAGCAGCCTATACCGAGAAAAACGGCACTTATGTCAATCTGGAAGGTCGCGTGCAGCGCTCGAACAAGGCGATTTTTGCGCCGGGTGATGCGCGCGAAGACTGGAGCATCTTGCGGGCCTTGTCCGATGTGATGGGCAAGACACTGCCATTCGACAGTTTTGAGGAACTGCGCGCCAAAATGGCGAAAGATCATCCCGAACTGGCCGAAGAAGGTTTGGTAGCGATGGAATGGTCACCGCCAACCGGATTGTCAGACAAGCCAAAAGGGCAGGGCGTTCATCCGGTCAAGGATTTCTACCTGACCAGCAGCATCGCCCGCGCCAGCGCGACGATGCAGCGCTGTTCTGCGGAATTGCTGCATGCTGATGACGAGATTATGGAGGCGGCAGAGTGAGCAATATTTATCATCTTTCAATGCGCTATGCGTCTCAAATATTATTCATGCTTGCGATCATGATACTGATTTTTGTGTTGGTTTCTTCGTACTGGGCTTACGTCAGCTATCAGAGCAATTTTGCGAACTTCACTGACGACGGCAGTCGGCTTATGGCCATTGGAATCGTGTTTGAAACGCTTGCTCGGCAGGTTTTTTGGGTCGTTTTTGCGTTTGGCGCATCTGCTGGATTGTATCAACTAGATAGGCGTTGGGAGAAGTCGACATGACCGAATTTCTCCAATCCACCTTTCTCGGTGCGGAACTGGGCTGGTTCGTTGCCACGTTGACATTGATCCTGCTGATTGCGCTGCCGCTGATGCTGGCCGTCGCAATGATCATCTATGTCGACCGGAAAATCTGGGCAGCGATGGCGTTGCGCAAAGGACCCAATGTGGTTGGTCCCTTCGGCTTGCTGCAAAGCTTTGCCGATGGTTTGAAAGTGTTCCTTCAGGAAACGATCATTCCGTCGAGCGCGAACAAGGGGCTGTTCCTGCTGGCACCGATCATTACCTTCACCGTCGCTTTGCTCGCCTGGGCAGTGATCCCGTTTGGCGAAGATATGGTGCTCGCCAATATTAATATCGGTTTGCTCTACATTCTCGCTATCAGTTCGCTGGGCGTTTATGGCGTCGTTATCGCGGGTTGGGCCAGTAACTCTAAATACCCGTTTTTCTCGGCAATGCGCGCTGCTGCACAGATGATCAGCTACGAAGTCTCAATTGGCTTCATCCTGATTTCGGTGGTGCTGTTTGCCGGTACATTTAACCTGTCCGAAATCGTCTTTGCACAAGAGGGGCATATCTTCGGGATGATCAACGCCTATGGCGCGAACCCGCTCTTGTTCCCGATGGCTGTGGTATTCCTGATCGCCTCAATGGCGGAAACAGCACGCCATCCGTTTGATCTGACCGAAGCGGAGAGCGAGCTGGTTGCCGGTTATCAGACCGAATATAGCTCGATGTCCTTCGCTCTGTTCTGGCTTGGCGAATATGCCAATATCCTGCTGATGTGCGCGCTGAATGCGATCCTCTTCTGGGGTGGCTGGCTGCCGCCGCTCGATGTCGACTGGATTCCGTGGTTCGATATTCCGGGCATCTTCTGGCTGTTTGGCAAGATGTTCTTTTTCTTCTTCATCTTCAGCTGGGTGATGGCGACGGTCCCGCGCTACCGTTATGACCAGCTGATGCGTCTGGGCTGGAAAATATTCCTGCCGCTGAGCCTGATCTGGGTCGTGCTGGTGAGCGGTTATGTGATGATTGACAAGTTTGGATTGCCGCTATGAGTATCGCACAACATATCAAAGCCTTCACTCTGTGGGAGTTTATCGGCGCTCATGCTTTGACGCTGAAATATTTCTTCAAGAAGAAGAAAACGATCAACTATCCTTTTGAGAAAAACCCGATTTCACCGCGGTTCCGGGGGGAGCATGCTTTGCGCCGCTATCCCAATGGCGAGGAACGCTGCATTGCCTGCAAACTGTGCGAAGCGGTCTGTCCGGCACAGGCGATCACGATCGAGGCCGAGCCACGCGAAGACGGTTCACGCCGCACCACGCGCTATGACATCGACATGACCAAGTGCATCTACTGCGGTTTCTGCCAAGAAGCCTGCCCGGTGGATGCGGTCGTCGAAGGACCGAATTTTGAATATGCGACGGAAACGCGCGAAGAATTGATTTACGACAAATCGAAGCTGCTGGAAAATGGCGACAAATGGGAGCGGGCAATCGCGGCAAATCTTGCCGCCGATGCGCCCTATCGTTAAGGCGCTGTGATGATTCAACGGGGGTTAAACGAAACGCAATAATGCAAATATTTGCTTTCTATCTATTCGCATCCATCGTGCTTGCCAGTGGTGCTTTGTGCATCTTCTCGCGCAATCCGGTGCATAGTGTTTTATGGCTGATTTTGGCGTTTTTCAACGCTGCGGGCCTGATGTTGCTGGTCGGCGCGGAATTTATCGCGGCGCTGCTGGTGATTGTCTATGTCGGCGCGGTTGCGGTGTTGTTCCTGTTTGTCGTGATGATGCTTGATATCGATTTTGCTGAATTGCGCGCGGGTTTCATGAAACATCTGCCGCTCGGCTTATTGCTGGCGCTCGTACTGGTTGTTGAAATCATCTTTGGTGTCGGGGCTTGGCAATCGTCGGGCATGGGGCAGGCGACCGCAGCGGTCGGCATAGCTGAAGGTGCGCCATCCAATATCGAACAGCTGGGTGCGCTGCTTTATACCAAATATGTGTTCTTATTTGAGGCCGCAGGCATGATCCTGTTGGTCGCTATGGTCGGTGCCATTGTGCTGACCCTTCGTCAGCGCGCGGGTGTCCGGCAGCAGAAGATTGCGGATCAAGTCGCCCGTCGCCCTGAAGATGCTACCCGCAATACGCAACCCGAAGTTGGCAAAGGGGTCGAGCTATGATCGGTATTGAACATTATCTCGTCGTCAGCTCCATCTTGTTCGTGATGGGCATGCTCGGCATATTTTTGAACCGTAAGAATGTCATTATCATCTTGATGGCAATCGAGTTGATCCTGCTTGCGGTGAACCTGAACTTTGTCGCGTTCAGCGCTTTTCTGGGCGATATGACGGGGCAGGTATTCGCAATGTTCATCCTGACAGTGGCTGCCGGGGAAGCGGCCATCGGGCTGGCCATTCTTGTGATTTATTTCCGTCAGCGCGGCACCATTGCCGTCGATGATGTCAACCGGATGAAGGGATAAGACCTTGGCTATCCAGCTAATCGTATTCCTGCCCTTGTTGGCAGCAATTGTCGCAGGGTTCGGCAACCGGGTCATTGGTAACATACCCGCGAAAATAGTGACGACGGGCGCGTTATTTGCTGCCTGTGCGCTGAGCTGGCCGATATTTATCGGTTTCGTCAGCGGTACGAGCACCGCCGAAGTCGTGCCGGTTCTGACCTGGATCGTGTCGGGTGACCTGACCTTTGACTGGTCGCTGCGTGTGGATACGCTGACCGCGGTCATGCTGGTGGTTGTGACCAGCGTCTCTGCGCTCGTGCACCTCTATTCATGGGGCTATATGGACGAAGATCCGGACCAGCCGCGTTTCTTTGCATATTTGTCGCTCTTCACCTTCGCCATGTTGATGCTGGTGACCGCTGATAATCTGGTTCAGATGTTCTTCGGTTGGGAAGGCGTGGGCCTCGCGTCCTATTTGCTGATCGGTTTCTGGTTCAAGAAGCCGAGCGCCAATGCCGCAGCTATCAAAGCTTTTGTCGTTAACCGGGTCGGTGATCTGGGCTTCATGCTTGGTATCTTCGGTACATTCCTTGTCTTCGGCACCGTGTCCATTCCTGAAATTCTTGAAGCGGCGCCCGCTATGGCGGGATCGACGATCACGTTCGCGGGGATGCGCCTCGATACAATGACGATCCTCTGTTTGTTGCTGTTTGTCGGCGCGATGGGCAAGTCGGCGCAGCTTGGTCTGCACACCTGGCTGCCGGATGCGATGGAGGGTCCTACGCCGGTCTCTGCTTTGATCCACGCTGCAACGATGGTGACCGCAGGCGTCTTCATGGTGTGCCGTCTATCGCCCATGTTCGAGACCAGTGATGTTGCTTTGACCGTGGTAACCGTGGTTGGCGCTTGTACTGCGATTTTCGCCGCCACTGTTGGTCTGGTCCAGCATGATATCAAACGGGTTATCGCTTATTCCACCTGTTCACAACTGGGCTATATGTTCTTCGCCGCTGGCGTTGGCGCTTATAATGTGGCGATGTTCCACCTGTTCACCCACGCTTTCTTCAAAGCGTTGCTGTTCCTCGGTGCCGGTTCGGTGATCCACGCGATGCATCACGAGCAGGATATGCGCTATTATGGCGGATTGCGGAAAGAAATCCCGCTGACCTTCTGGGCAATGATGGCTGGTACGCTGGCCATAACCGGTGTTGGTATCTATTGGTTGCACGCTGGTTTTGCCGGTTTCCACTCCAAAGATGCGATTATCGAAGCGGCCTTTGCTGCGGGTAGTGAAGTGGGCCAATTTGCCTTCTTCATCGGTGTTCTCGCTGCCTTGCTGACCAGCTTCTACAGCTGGCGTCTGATGTTCCTGACTTTTTGGGGCAAACCGCGCTGGATCCAGTCCGAGCATATCCAGCACAGCGTCCACAAAACGCCGGAAGAAGCTGGTGATGACACGACTGGCGGCTATCATCCGCATGAAAGCCCGCTGCCGATGCTTATCCCATTGGTGCTTTTGTCTCTCGGGGCTGTCTTCGCAGGTTTCGTCTTTAGCCATACGTTTATCGATGACGGTAATTTCTGGAATGGCGCCATTGCCTATGACGCGGGGCTGATGCACGCGGTCCATGAAGTGCCCTTGTGGGTGAAATTGTCGGCTACCGTCGCGATGCTGACCGGTCTGGCTACCGCTTATTTCATGTACTTCCGCGGAACCGACCGTCCGGCCCGTCTGGCCCAAACGTTCAGTCCTTTGTACCAGTTCTTCTTCAACAAATGGTATTTTGACGAGCTGTACAATCTGATCTTCATCCGCCCTGCATTCTGGCTGGGCCGGAAATTCTGGAAGACCGGTGATGAAGGCACGATCGATCGTTTTGGTCCCAATGGCATCGCCGGTGTGATTGCTAGCGGTTCCGGTGTCATGAAACGCTTCCAGAGCGGGTATCTCTATTCTTATGCCCTTGTCATGCTATTGGGTCTGGCCGCTGCGGCTACCTGGATTATCGTTGGGGGAGCCAGCTCATGAATCAGCTTGATTTCCCAATCCTGTCGCTGATGATGGGTCTGCCAATGTTGGCGGCGATCATCTGTCTGTTCCTCAATGCGCAGGCCGCCCGCTGGGTGGCGCTTGTCACGACACTGATACTATTCGGTCTTGGTGTGGTTCTTTGGGCCAATTACGATATTGGCGGGCCGCAATGGCAATATGTCGAGCGGGCCGATCTCTTCGGCAATTTCGCCTGGGCGCTGGGTGTCGACGGCATTTCGATGATGCTGATCATGCTCACGGTGTTCCTGATGCCGATCTGTATCGGTGCCAGCTGGGAATCGATCCAGACGCGGGTCGGCGAATATATGGCGGCTTTCCTGTTCATGGAGGTGCTGATGATCGGCGTCTTTGCGGCGCAGGATATCTTCCTTTTCTACATTCTCTTCGAGGCAGGCCTGATCCCAATGTACTTGATCATCGGTATATGGGGTGGGGCGAACCGGATTTACGCCAGTTATAAATTTTTCCTCTACACGTTGCTTGGCTCGGTGGTGATGCTGATCGCAATGCTGTGGATGGTGCAGGATGCGGGTACCAGCGATATTCCAACCCTGCTCAACTATGATTTTGCGCCCGAGGCACAGACATGGCTCTGGCTAGCCTTCTTCGCCAGCTTCGCGGTGAAGATGCCGATGTGGCCGGTCCATACCTGGCTGCCTGATGCGCACGTTCAGGCGCCGACCGCCGGTTCTGTCATATTGGCTGGCGTATTGCTGAAAATGGGTGGCTATGGCTTCCTGCGCTTCTCGCTGCCGATGTTCCCGGAAGCTTCGGAACAGTTTATCTGGCTGGTCTTCGGTCTGTCGATGGTGGCGGTTATCTACACGTCGCTGGTTGCGTTGGTGCAGCAGGATATGAAGAAGCTGATTGCCTATAGCTCGGTTGCCCATATGGCGATTGTGACGCTTGGCTTGTTTGCTTTTAACCGTCAGGGTATCGAGGGCGCGATCATTGTGATGCTGAGCCATGGTTTGGTCTCTGGTGCACTCTTCCTTTGTGTTGGTGTGATCTATGATCGACTGCATACGCGGGAAATCGATCGCTACGGCGGACTGTCGATCAACATGCCGAAATATGCGATCCTCTTCATGCTGTTCACCATGGCTTCGATCGGCCTGCCGGGAACCAGCGGTTTCGTTGGCGAATTCCTCTCGCTAGTCGGCCTCTACAAGGTCAACAGCTGGGTGACGCTGGTCGCGACCACAGGGATCATTCTGGGGGCAGGCTATATGCTTTACCTCTATCGCCGCGTTGCATTCGGTGAGCTTGTTCATGAGGATGTTAAAGCCATGCCCGATCTATCCGCGCGCGAAATGGCACTGCTGGCACCTATTGCCGCTGCTGTGATGTGGATGGGTGTCTATCCTGAAAGCTTCATGGCTCCAATCCGCGGCGATGTCGGCGCATTGGTGGCTCGTATTGACCGTGCGGCTCCGGAAGGGGACGCGCATCTGAAAATGGGTGAGGCGAAAGCTGTCGCCAAAGATCATGCCCAAGGGGAGGCACACTGATGGGTATCGGAAATTCCCTATGGCTGGTTTCGCCGGAAATCTTCCTCAGCATATCGAGTCTGATCTTGCTGATGATCGCCGCGTGGGGCGGTGAAAAATCCGCACGTCTGGTCACAATATTGTCAGCATCGGCGCTTTTCGGCGCATCGATCCTGCTGATGGTGCTTGCGCATCTGCCTGAATTTAAGGATGGCGCATCCGCTTTTTACGATCAAT
The DNA here is from genome assembly GCF_039939955.1 of Parasphingorhabdus sp. Lineage (GTDB taxonomy): Bacteria > Pseudomonadota > Alphaproteobacteria > Sphingomonadales > Sphingomonadaceae > Parasphingorhabdus. The sequence goes on from NZ_JBDVHS010000005.1 coordinate 716,089, forward strand.
ATCGTATGGATGCATTCGGCAGCGCTGCGAAGTTCCTGATTTATCTCGCGGCTATCATATCTTTGATGATTGCACCGCGTTTCTTCCAGGCGGGCGGTAAATATCGTCCGGAATATCCGATCCTGATCCTTTTTGCCTGCGTCGGCATGGGAATGATGGTGTCGGCAACCGATATGATGACGCTCTATATCGGTTTGGAACTGAACAGTCTGTCAGCCTATGTTCTGGCCAGTTTTATCCGCACCGACGTGCGTTCGTCCGAAGCCGGTCTGAAATATTTCGTCCTAGGCGCGCTGGCCAGCGGGATGCTGCTCTTTGGTATTTCCCTTGTCTACGGCTTTGCCGGTTCGACCAGCTTTGCAGTGATTGGTGAAACGCTGAACGGTGATCTTTCCACCGGACCGCTGATCGGTCTGGTGCTGGTTCTCTCTGGTCTCGCTTTCAAGATCAGCGCGGTGCCGTTCCATATGTGGACGCCCGATGTGTACGAAGGCGCGCCAACACCGGTCACGACTTTCTTTGCCAGCGCCCCAAAAGTGGCGGCTATCGCATTGACCGCGCGCGTCATCATCGAAGCGTTTGGCGGTCAGACGTCGGCTTGGCAGCAGATCATTGTTTTTGTCGCGCTGGCTTCCATCGTCCTGGGTGCGGTTGCCGCAATCGGGCAACAGAATATCAAGCGTCTGCTTGCCTATAGTTCGATCAACAATGTTGGCTTTCTGCTTATCGGCCTCGCCGCCGGGACTGAGCAAGGCATTGCGGCGATGATGTTCTATCTCGCTGTCTATGTTGCGATGACTCTGGGTAGCTTTATCTGTGTGCTGGAAATGCGGGACAAGGACGGGAAACCTCTCGAAACTTTGTCCAGTCTGGCTGGCTTGTCGCAAACGCGTCCCGGACTTGCCGCGGCCTTTGCCGTCTTCATGTTCTCTTTGGCTGGTATCCCGCCATTGTTCGGTTTCTGGGGTAAGTTTTTGGTATTTGATGCTGCGGTTGCGGCGGGCATGTTGCCGCTTGCAGTCATCGGTATTGCCGCTTCGGTCATTGGTGCCTTCTATTATATCAAGATCGTCAAGATCATCTATTTCGATGATCCAGCTGGCGAGATTGTCGCCACAGGGCATAAGACCGAAAATGGACTGATAGCGGTTCTGGCGTTGTTCGTGTCGCCATTGGGTTATCTGGCGATACCGTTCATGGCGCCGATTGCTGCCGCTGCTGCTGCGTCGCTTTTCTGACTATTCTCGTAGAGACTATTGCCGAAACCGCATCGACCAATGCGGATGTGAAGGCGCTGTCTCTGACCGACAGCGCGCCGGAAGGATTCTGGTTGCGCGCCGAGAGTCAGACCGGCGGGGTAGGGCGTCGCGGCCGTAAGTGGGAAAGTCCCCAAGGTAATCTTTTTTGCAGCACAGTGGTGGACATGCGGCCCGGTGATCCGGAACCGTCCTCTTTGTCCTTCGTCGCCGGGCTGGCGGTTCATGCTGCCATTCGATCCTGTCTGCCCGATGTGCCCATGCTGCTCAAATGGCCGAATGACGTGCTCGTATCGGATTCAAAAATCTGTGGTATCCTGTTAGAGCGGGTCAAGGATCAGGTGGTTGTCGGTATCGGCGTCAATATAGAGCAGGCCCCGCAGGTCGAAGGACGGACTGTGACCAGCCTGTCAAAGGAAGGCGCGACCATCGATGCGGCAGGGTTTCTCGACCAACTGGCGAGCGCATTTGAAAAATGGGTGAAATTGTGGCGTGAGGCTGGCCTGGCACGCATATTGAAAGAGTGGCAGGCCTTGGCGCATCCGGTTGGCATGATCGTCACGACCAGCGACGATGGTGGCGACAAGATCAGCGGTGAATTTGCCGGCTTGACCACAGATGGCGCGCTTTGCTTGAGAAAAGCCGACGGAACGCTTATCGAAATACGCGCCGGTGATATTTCCATCGGATAGAAAGAAGAGTTGCTCATGCTATTGGCGATTGATGCCGGAAATACCAATGTTGTATTCGCCCTCTTTGATGGCGACGATATTCGCGCGCGTTGGCGGATTGCGACCGATGCCCGGCGTACCGCAGACGAATATGTTGTCTGGCTCCGGCAGTTGTTGGAGCTGGAAGGCCTTGGCATCGATGCTGTTGATGCGGTGATCATTGGCACGGTGGTTCCGCGTGCGCTGCACAATCTGACGGTTCTTTCGGAGAAATATTTCGGCGTTACCCCGCTTGTCGCTGGCAAAGGAAAGGCGAACTGGGGCGTCGCCCTAGACGTGGAGCAACCCGATAGCGTGGGTGCGGATCGCGTTTTGAATGTGATCGCCGCACATCAGAAATATAAGCAGGATATCGTCATCATCGACTTTGGCACGGCCACCACGTTCGATGTCGCCGACTATGAAGGGGCCTATAAGGGCGGTGTTATCGCTCCCGGCATCAACCTTTCACTGGATGCGCTGGTTGGTAAAACCGCACAACTTCCGCGCATTGCGCTGGAATCTCCCGGCGATGATAATGTCATCGGCACGACGACGGAAAGTCAGATGTTGATCGGTATTTTCTGGGGCTATGTCGCGATGATCGAAGGACTGGTCGCGCGCACGAAAGCGCAAATCGGTCGTCCGACAAAGATCATCGCTACCGGCGGACTGGCCGTACTTTTTGACGAACATACAGATGTCTTTGATCATCTGGAATCGGACCTGACTCTTCAGGGCCTGCATTTCCTCTTTCAGCGAGCAACAAACGCTTCATGACAAAACCTAAAAACGAACTTCTCTTCCTGGCCCTTGGCGGGTCGGGCGAAATCGGCATGAATGTCAACCTGTACGGCTGTGATGGCAAATGGGTGATGCTTGATCTCGGTATGACCTTTGCCGACCTCAGCTATCCTGGCGTTGACCTGATCCTGCCGGATCTCGAATTTATCGAGAAAAACCGGAAAGACCTTCTCGGTATCGTGCTGACCCATGGTCATGAGGATCATATTGGCGCGGTTCCCTTCTTCGCAGCGGAGCTGGATGTTCCGTTGTTCGCTACGCCTTTCACCGCAGGCTTGATCCGTCGCAAACTGGAAGAAGTCGGCCTGCAAAATGATGTTGAGCTTAACATCATCCCGAATGAAGGCACTTTCGACTTGGGGCCATTTGGCTTCCGGTATCTGCCGATCGCGCATAGTATTGCCGAAGGCAACGCGGTGTTGATAGACACGCCTTATGGCAAAATATTCCATACCGGTGACTGGAAGCTCGATGAAGAGCCCGTGCTTGGCGTCCCGTCATCACCGGAAACGCTGAAGCAGATCGGCGATGACGGTGTTCTCGCGATGGTTTGCGATTCAACCAATGTCTTCAATGAAAAAGAATCGGGTTCGGAAGGCGAAGTCCGCCGCAACCTAATGCGGGTTGTGGATGAGATTGACACACGCGTTGTGGTGACGACCTTTGCATCCAATGCTGCTCGGCTCCAAACTTTGGGTGAGGTCGCCCAACATGCGGGGCGGAAGCTTTGCGTGGCCGGCCGTTCCCTAGATCGTATCATCGAAAATAGCCGCGAAACCGGCTATCTCAAGGACTTTCCACCGACGATCGATTTCCAGGAGGCGATGAGCCTGCCGCGCGGTGAGGTGATGATTATCGCAACCGGTGGGCAGGGCGAGGCCAGAGCAGCGCTGGGCCGCATTGCTGGCGATAGCCATCAGATCAAGCTCTCTTCAGGAGATCATGTGCTCTTTTCGTCCAAGCAGATTCCGGGCAATGAAATTGCGATTGGCCGGATACAGAACCAGCTTGCGGCCAAGGGGGTTGTTATGATTACCGAGCGTCAGGAACATATTCATGTTTCTGGCCACCCCGGACAACCGGAACTCGCCCAGATGTATGATTGGATCAAACCGGAGATATTGGTCCCGGTCCATGGTGAAATCCGGCATATGAAGACGCAAGCCAGCTTCGGTCTGGAACAAGGCATTCCAAACGCTATTTTCCAACAGAATGGCGATGTGGTGCGACTGGCACCCAATGGACCGAAAATATTGGGGCAAGAACGTACCGGACGGCTTGTGGTGGATGGGGATGTGATCATCCCGGCCGATGGAAAAACACTGAACGAGCGCCGGAAAACCGCGCATAATGGCATGATATCGGTCGCCGTCGCTCTGGATAGCAAAGGGCGTGTCTTCGGACAGCCAGTGCTGAAATTGCAGGGTGTTCCGCTGGAGGAAGATGAAGAAGATTTTCTCGATGAAGTGGTCGACAAAATCATCGCTAAATATTCCGAACCGGTTGGCGATATCGACAAGTTTAACGAGGCGGTTCGCTTGCTGGTTCGTCGCAGCGCAACCGAGTGGACGGGCAAGAAGCCGATTGTTTCGGTGCTCACAGTAGAGGCTTAATCGGATATGGAAATTACCTCGATCATAGCGATTTACGTGCTTTTCTGGGTGATGTCAGCGTTCATCATCCTGCCAATTGGTATCCGTAACCATCACGAGTCCGGAATCGAGATGGTGAAGGGGCAGGCCGATGGCGCACCGGTCAATTTCCGGCCGCTGCGGGTTTTGTTGCTGACAACGCTCTTGGCGACGGCGGCGTTCGGGCTATTCTATCTCAACTATATCTATGGTTGGATCACGCTGGACACGATAGATGTCTTCGATAGCCGTGAACGTTTGGGCTAGTTACGCAGGCGTTCAATCGCCTGAGCGAGGGCGACATAAAGCTTGCCGACATCCGATGACAGCAAGGTCACGCTAATCGCACTGCCATCGCGGGTGGCGAGGACACCGCGTAGCATCGCTTCAAAATCGTGGACATAGCGGTTTACGTGCTCACGGAACTCGTCATTGCCGGTATATTGCGCGAGAATTTCTTTAACTTCTTTATTGTCTAGCAAGCGAACCGTGCGCCTTGTGAAGATACCGCGATCGCCTTTTAGATAGGCGGCCCATTCGGTGTCGGTTACGTCGTTCGACAGCAGTTTTCCGACATCAATCGAGATGGAATTGAGCGATTCTGTCAGCTGCGCCACGCGCCGGCTGAAATTCTCGTCGCTGCTTTGTTCGGCCTTTTCTTTCGCGAACAATATGCGTTGCTCAAGGCTCGTCGTCATGTCTTCAATAGCGGTTAGCTGATCGGTGAGATGCGAAGCGGTGGATTGGGTTGTGGCGACCGCTTGGGCGACGGCTTGCTCCAGCTTTGGTGCAACCGAAGCAATTTTCTCGTCGATAATCCGATTGAGCGCCTCTTCGCTCACTTTTTCGAAAGCCTCGGTCGATCCGGCAATAGAATTTTCGAGCACTTCTCTGGAATGTTCGGAAGCCTTTTTCGCTGTCTCCTTCACCCGTAAAAGCGCGCTGATGAGTTTCTCACCAGCACTTGCCGCAAGCGATTCATTCTGCTCGCGCACGGTTTCGATGGATTGCGAAATTTCGGTAATCTGTTCGACGATTGATTGGCTCGCAATCTCTCCATCCTCGCGCAATTTGCGAATCTGTTCCTGTTGATCGGCAATGGACTGATCTGTCGCAGCAACCTGCTGTGCGATTTTGCTCGCACCGTCTTGGGCCTTGTTAGCCTCGCTGGCGATTTGACCGTATAGCGCCAGACTTTCTTTGGACTTATCGGATACGCGTTCGAAGGCATGGGGCAGGGTCTCGTCCAATTCCCGCGCACTGCTGTCCAGAGCGACGAGCAATTTCTCGATCCGTTCGATCATACCGTCGGCAATGCCATATCCACTTTCCAACGACTGCTGCAGAGCGGCGCTATTCTGTTCCATTGCGGTCATGGCAAATGCCAGTTTCGCCGTTTTTTCGCCGCTTTCATTGTCGAGATTTTTCACGTTTTCCGCGATTTCAGAGATATTCTCATTGAGCGTGGTGGCGAGCGTTTTGAGGCGCACTTCTTCACCGTCTGCGATTTCCCCGACCGTTGCCAGCGTCGTTTCGAGCGCATCAAGATCGGCGCGCATCGCAAGCGCCGATTCAGAAGTTTCGGTGGCCAATTCGGATCGTGTCTTTTGCAGAGCGTCGATCGTCTCCGAAGTGGTGTCCTTCAGTAACGTCGTAAGCTGGGTCGATCCGGACTCTGCTTCTTTCAGTTGTTCGGTCAGGCTCGTCTTAATTCGATCTGCTTCTGCCGCGAGGCTTTCGACCGACTGGACAGACTTGTCGGTAAGGTCATTGAGGCTGCTTTGGGCAGCGGTGCTGACGGCCTCAATTTTTTTGAGGGTTGCCGTCATGGCCGTCATCTCGGTTTGGGCGGTCCGTCCGCTATTGCCGATTTGATTGGTCACATCTTTGGCCGTACTGATGACGACGGGCAGTTGTTCGCGCAGCTGTTCGAGGTTTTTATATGCCGCATCGCCGACATCGTCGAGCTTCTGCATTTTGCCAAGACCATCTTCCAAGGATTTCTTGATCAAGCTAGCGGCCGTGGTGAGCTTGCCGGACGATTGATCACCGAGAGTTTCGAGTTCGCGGCTTTCCTGGCTTAAGAATTCGCGAGCAACCGTGAGCTCGTTGTTGACCGTCTTCAACCGGGTTTCCAGCAAACCGGATTCCACGCGCAAGGAAGAGGAAACATCAGCAAAGCGATTGGCTTCTCTGGTGCTGTTGCGCATATATAGCAAATAGCCGACGCCGAGCGTTGCGATCGGCAAACACCATTGGGTCAGCAGGTCAATTCCGGCCTTGGGCGTTGGAATTGTGGTAAAAATGTCGCGGTTCGCCCAGATGAAAAACCCGGTCCAGCCGATCATCGAAATTGCGAGCAATAGCGCTGGAATATATCGGGTAGCAGACGGCGCAGTGGCCATATCGTCGGCATAGTGGTGCCACTCATCTTCCGAAGAGCTATCGCTATTCAGCTGATTTTCTTCAGGAAAGTCCTCGCGTTCCGTTTCCGGACCGGTTGCATCGCTTTCCACGCCTGCGGTTGTTTCTGTTTGGCTGTCATCGGGGCTTTCATCCCGATCACGCCACATCCCGATAATCTTAGATTCACCTGTCATGAAGACTATTTAACACAATATTGGATCATAGAAACCATAAGTTAACCATAGCGATCGTATAAGGGAGGAATGTCATTTGATTATGGGGCTTTAGATGCTGCGCTGACAGCTGCTGTAGGGGACGATCAGTCTCTTATTGCAGAATTGCGTATGGCATTTCTGGAGAGCGCAAAACGGCAAGTCGACCTATTGGGACGAGCGCGCTGTGATGCCAATTGGGAATATGCTGCCTGGCGCCTGAAGGGGTTGGCAGCGAGCTTTTCCGCAACCAATATCCTGCAGCTGGCCGATGAGGCCGCGCATGCCGCCCCCGGTGATCCGGTGATTTTGCGTAAGCTGGAGCGTGCTGTTTCCGCTGTTGAGGCCCATCGGGACTGATATCGCTTTTTCGGCGCACTCAGCGTCGCGCTATCAATAGAATATCGCTTGGCATGTTTGGATGCCACCATCTATGGACAGGAAAAACCTTCCTCTCCATTTTATGGGACCTCGATATTCGTGAAACTGGCACTCATTTCTTTAGCAAAAGATGATTTGGACGGAAATGGGCCGATTGCATTGTTGCCGCTTTTTGCCGGAACATTGCTCGACCGACAAATTCAGGCTGCACAGAGTTTTGGGTGTGAGAAGTTCGTCTTCCTATGTCCGGTGACTCACGGTGCGCTGTTACAGAAAATCGATGCGATGAAACAGCAGGGACTGGATGCAGAATATGTCCGAAGTCCCAAAGATCTCGTGCAATATGCAGGCGATCAGGATCATGTGGTCTACATCGCCGACGGTATCTTGCCCAATGACGAGATTATTGAGCAGCTGAGCGGAGCGTCGCAGGAATTGCTGTTTACCGTCTTGCATGCCGAGGAATATCAAGAATTTGAACGTATTGACCTGAATCAACGCTGGCTTGGGATCGTCTCGCTCAAAGCATCTCGGTTAACAGCGATGATCGATATCCCCGATGATTGGGAAATTGGATCTGCGCTTCTTAGAACAGCGGTGCAGGCCGACTGCGAACGAGCGATTATTTCGGACCGCAAAATGGGCGCCGGTGCGATTGCCCATGTGCAGAGCGAAGTCAGCGTTGAACAGTTCACGCGGCAAAAATTGAAAGAAATGCCAGCGAAAGGGGATGGTTTTCTAAACCGCTTCCTGTTGCGTCCTTTGACGAAGAGAATTCTGCCGACGCTTTGGAAAAAAAATTCTGCGCCACAATATCTGGGAATATGCACATTAATCGCTGGGGGCGCAGGGGTTCTAGCGGCTGTTTTGAGCTATCCGCTCACATCGCTGATCATGCTATTCTTAGGCAGTATCACCCAATTTGTTAGGGCGACGATGATTGGGTTTGGCAGCGCCATGAAAGTAAGAGACTGGGCCAGATTGGCACTGGCTCTGCTCGCGGCCATTGGTGTGACAGTCCTTGTTGTACAAGCGTCTGGTGCGGCGACATTGGCGGCAAACCTGGTGATTTCGGCAATCCTACTCACTCATCTCATGCTTTCCGGAACGGGATCTGAGGATAGACGCTTGACGCTGGCGAAACCGGATATGCGTTTCGCTTTGCTGATATTGCTGGCGGGAAGTTTTTTTGGGCACTTGCCATATGGCCTTTATGCCGCCGCCCTTTATTCCAGCCTGTTTTTCGTTTTGGACCGCTGTTTGACGAAAAAGGTGACGAACAAGCCTGTGATAGAAGGCGAATAATGAATTATTCGGCTTAGCGGCTTGTTAACCACATTGGGGTACGGCGAAGCTATGGCAAAGCGAGTATTCTCTATGGATAGCACCAAGCACAACGATATCGTTCGTCATGCTTCCGTGATGGCCGACCAACCTTCTCTTGTGGTTGATGATTTCGCTCAGCTCCTATTTCCCAAAACCGATGTGGTTTTCAATGACCGCATGTTGTCCAATGCACGGCAATATCTGCGCAACATCATTGGTAAGATTGAAACGCAAATCTGTTCGATCGCTACTCAGGAACTTGGCGTGGAACAGGAAGCGATTTTAGCAATTGGGCAGGGCGGAGAAGGCCGGAGTTTCCAGCTGCTAGAAAACTCAACTTTGCTCAAGACCGCCGAAATCGTTCAACATATATTCGTAAAGACGCAACAGAGTGAATTGTCCGCAAGATTGCTGCAGAAAATTTCGCAGGAAGATCTCGAATCTACGCTGACTCGCCACCTAGATCATAACGATCCTATTGTTGCCGATGCTGCGATGGGATTGTTGGTCGCGCAATCCAAAGGGACCGGAGCGACGGGTGAAATGTCGGATGATTTTTCCGATTTGCCACCAGAAATTGCCTATGCATTGGCTTGGCCGGTAACGGCAGCCCTTGCCCGATTGACGGGTCAGTCAGGATCACAGCTGCAACAGGCAACGGAGCGGTTGCTTGCTGCTCATGATGAGAGTGCAGGCGTTGCGCGTAAGGCTGAACGTCTTGCTCAGTTGCTCGATCAATCTGATTCGGACAAAAATGATATCCCACATCCGATGAGAGATGGCCTGTCATTGTTTCTTGCACGACTGGCGAGACAATCCGGAACGACCAGCGACCAGATCATTGCCTTCACGGCCGAGCCCAATATGCCGCGTCTTGTGGTTTTAATGCGAGCAGCAGATTTTCCTGCGGCAGAAGCAGTGTCGATATTTGCGGCACTTGATGGCAATGGTGATATTCTGACCGCTGCAACTTACGGTGAGACCGATCGCGACCAGTCATTGGCATTGGTTTCTCATTGGACATCGCCCGTCGCGTATCAAAATGCCGAACGGGTGCTGGCCAATGATATTCTTGGTGATCTAGGAAAATGACGGCTTCTGGCAAATTGGCTGAACCGGTTTGCGGTCAGGTGGATGCCGACGGATTGCTTCTGTCGGCGGATCCGCCGCTTATGACATTGCATCTGCGCTGCGGTGGCTCCGAGGGCGGAGCCCTTGCTGTTCCCGAATTGGCTGATCTATGCCGCCTCAGCAGACGTTTGGGCATGAATCTGTCACGCCCCGTACAAGCATCCAATGATGATTATCACATTGATATGTGGGTCGAAACACAGCTTGTTTCCCAGAATGAAGAAAAGCACCTCAGCATCGCCATTGTTGATTGGAAAGAGCGCCCGCGCGATGATGCGCACATATTGAATCCAGATCGCGAACGTGATTTTGATCGATTGGAAGGTCGCGGCACGATCAGGACGGATGCGGCGCTACGGGTGATTTCCCAGATTCTGCCCGGAGAGATGGAACGGGCGTCCGAAGTTGCGGGTCAGTCTTTGTTCGATATATTTGATGTTATCCCGCTTTCTGATCACACAAAATTGCTCGAAGCGGTGGCTGAACGTCAACCGATACGAAATCAGCGTTTACGGGAAAAGCGCGGAGATCAACGGATGTTCCTGTTCCAAGGCCACCCGTTGATCGACAAGACCGGATTGTTCGCTGGCTATCGCTTTGCGGTAACATCGGATGAATCCGCGGCAGAAGCGGGAAAGCCAAATGCCGTGCGGGGTAAGTTGATTAGCGACAGCTTGTTCGGCCTGCAGCTTGGCCCGGCTTTGCGCCAGCCGCTGGGTAAAATCATCGCCAATGCCGAGACCATCAACAGTAAGCTGGAAGGTCCCCTGCGTGGGGATTACGCCGGCTACGCCAAGGATATAGCTTCCGCTGGGCGCCATTTGCTTGATTTGGTCAATGATCTTTCCGATCTCGAAGCGATCGAACGTCCTGAATTTACCGTGGCGGCGGATGATATTGATCTTGCCGATCTGGCGCATCGTGCTGCGGGCTTGTTGGCGGTCAAAGCCGCAGACCACCAGATACGGATTGACCTTCCTGATGAGGATATCAAGGTCCCTGCTCGTGGCGAGTTTCGTCGGTCTCTGCAGGTGCTTGTCAATCTGATCGGCAATGCAATTCGTTATTCTCCCGATGGTTCGGTGGTCACGTTGCGGGCTTTCAGTGACAAAGAATTTGCACGGATTTCTGTGTCTGACCAAGGCGATGGGATTGCGGGGGAAGATCATGACCGGATTTTCGAGAAATTTGAACGTTTGGGACGGTCCGGCGATGGCGGCAGTGGCCTAGGACTATTCATTTCGCGTCGCTTGGCGCGGGCGATGGACGGCAGTTTGACCGTCGAGAGCGTGGCCGGCAAAGGTGCAACCTTCACCTTGTCGCTTCCAAGCCGAAAAAACGCATAAAAAAAGGGGAGCACGCTGGCTCCCCTTTTTCTTGATTTAATTGTCTCTACCGCTTGTCGATCGACACATAGTCTCGCTTGGTTGGACCAGTGTACAACTGGCGCGGACGGCCAATGCGCTGGCCTGGATCGGAGATCATTTCGTTCCATTGTGCAACCCAGCCGACGGTGCGGGCCAGAGCGAAAAGAACGGTGAACATCGACGTCGGGAATCCGATAGCCGACAAGATGATTCCGGAATAGAAATCGACATTCGGGAAAAGCTTCTTGTCGATGAAATATGGGTCGTTGAGCGCCATTTCTTCGAGCTGCAATGCAACATCAAATACGGGGTCTTTAACCTTCAGCGTTTCAAAGACTTCGCGGACGGTTTCCTGCATCACCGATGCACGCGGATCGTAGTTCTTATAAACCCGGTGACCAAAGCCCATCAGACGGAACGGATCGTTCTTGTCCTTCGCGCGTTTGATATATTCTGGAATACGATCAGGATGACCGATTTCATGCAACATGTTGAGCGCTGCTTCATTGGCACCGCCATGAGCAGGGCCCCAAAGGCAGGCAATGCCGGCTGCGATGCAGGCAAACGGGTTGGCGCCCGATGAACCAGCAAGACGCACGGTCGAGGTTGATGCGTTCTGCTCATGATCAGCATGAAGGATGAAAATCCGGTCCATTGCCTTTTCAATTGCCGGGTGCACTTCATATTCTTCTGCTGGAACGCCGAAGGTCATGCGCAGGAAATTGCCGGTGTAGGAAAGCTCGTTGTCCGGATAGACAAAGGGCTGACCGATGGAATATTTATAGGCCATGGCTGCAATGGTCGGCATTTTGGCGACCAAGCGATGGCTAGCGATCATCCGCTGTGCGGGATCGTTGATATCGGTGCTGTCATGATAGAATGCGGACAGTGCTCCGACCACACCGCACATGATTGCCATAGGGTGAGCATCGCGGCGGAAGCCTTGATAGAAACCGCGTAGTTGTTCGTGCACCATCGTGTGGCGCGTGATGGTGTTGGTAAAGTCGGAATATTCATCCGATGTTGGCAATTCGCCACGAAGCAAAAGATGCGCGACTTCCATGAAGCTGCTGTGCTCGGCGAGCTGCTCGATGGGATAGCCACGGTGTAGCAAAACACCTTCGCCGCCGTCGATGAAGGTCAGCTCGGATTCGCAGCTGGCGGTTGATGTAAAGCCTGGGTCATAGGTGAAGGCACCCGTCTGGCCATATAATTTGCGAATATCGACGACGTCGGGGCCTTCGCTGCCCTTTAGAACCGGATATTCGTAATTTTCGCCATGGATGTCGAATTTTGCGTTATCGCCCATGATATTGTCCTTTCTGCTCCTGATATTCAGGTTTTTTCAATTTGATCTGCAAGACGTCCTAAAGATTCTTCTTTTCCAAGAAGTATAAGGACGTCAAAAATTCCGGGTGAACTGGTGCTTCCAGTTAAAGCGGCGCGCATAGGTTGTGCGAGCTTCCCTAACCCCAATTCGGCAGACTCCGCGATCGCTTTTATGGTTTCTTCCGTTGTCTCGAGCGTCCAGTCTTCCAGATCAGTCAAGCCAAGGTGAATCGATTTCAGCAGTGCCCGTGCATTTTCGTCTAGCAGGTTTTCTGCGCGTTCGTCGAGGCCAAGTGGACGCTTTTTAAAGAGAAAAAGACTGCTTTCGGCCAATTCGATGAGATTTTTTGCCCGGCTTTTCAAAACCGGCATGGCTTGGCCGAGCAATTCGCTATCCGAAGGGGATAATGACAGGCCCAGATCCTGTTCGATCCATGGTGTCGCGAGGCGAATCAGGTCCGCGTCATCGGCATCACGCATATAATGACCGTTTAGATTTTGCAGCTTCTTGGTATCAAAACGCGACGGGGATTTACCGACACCGTTCAGATCGAACCATTCCGTGGCCTGCGCGCGGGAGATGATTTCATCGTCACCATGGCCCCAACCCAGCCGCAATAGATAGTTGAACATCGCATCGGATAAAATGCCCATGTCGCGATAGGCTTCGACGCCCAGTGCCCCGTGCCGTTTGGACAATTTGGCGCCGTCATTGCCGTGGATCAGCGGAATATGGGCATATTCGGGCTCTGCCCATCCCATGGCGCGGACCAAGGCAAGCTGCCGGAAGGCGTTGTTGAGATGATCGTCGCCGCGAATGAGATGGGTCACGCCCATATCATGATCATCGACCACCACCGCCAGCATGTAAGTGGGCGTGCCGTCCGAACGGAGCAGAATGAAATCGTCAATTTCGCTATTCTGGACGGAGACATCGCCTTGCACCATATCGGCAATCGTCACTTTGCCGGCCATTTCGGTTTTCAGCCGAATGGCGAACGGCGCGCCTTCCGGAGCTTCGGAAGGATCACGATCACGCCAGCGACCATCATAGCGCATCGGCTTTTTCTCAGCCCGCTGCTGTTCCCGCATCGCGGCCAATTCGTCCTGGGTCGCGAAACATTTATATGCGTTGCCGGACGCCAATAGTTCGTGGGCGACTTCGGCATGGCGCGCGGCCCGTTCGGACTGGAATACCGTTTCATCGTCCCAGTCGAGCCCGAGCCATTCGAGCCCTTCTGAAATCGCATCAATGGCTTCCTGAGTGGAGCGGGCTTTGTCCGTGTCTTCAATCCGCAACAGCGCTTTTCCGCCATGATGGCGGGCGAATAGCCAGTTGAACATCGCGGTTCGCGCGCCCCCGATATGCAGGAATCCGGTGGGCGAGGGTGCAAAGCGGGTTACGACCATATTTGTCTGTTTCGGCTGATTGGCATCATTTGAATTCACGCTTGCTAGGCCCCTGTGATAGGCATTGAAAATGCGGGATGGATTGAGCCCGAATGGCACCATTGGCACCGATCTCGGTTGGATTGGCACTGCCCTTAGCATGCTGTTTCATCCACGACAATTCCCTGAATTTTGGCATGAAAAACAGCCTGTGAAAAAGCTGGAACAGCTATTGGAGCGGGAACGCGATCAACTGCCGCTGTGGGTGCCTGTGGCCTTGGGCTGCGGGATTGCGACCTGGTTCAACCTTGCAAACCCCGCCTGGTGGCTGGCTTTCATCAGCCTGTGCGGTTCGATGGCGTTGCTCGCGATCCTCTCTGGACCGGCAACCAGAATCGGCAAGTCGCTTTTCTGGTTCTGCCTTTTGGCGGCCATCGGTTGCGGTCTAATCTGGTTTCGGTCCTGGCAGGTGGCCGCGCCGGTGCTGGAGCGGCCCGTCGTCACGATATTCAACGCGGAGATTGAACGGGTTGAACCCGTTCTGGCTAGAAATATGGTGCGGCTGACCCTTCAGACCGGCGGGCATGCGGAACTGCCGCCGCGAGTCCGGGTGAACGTGCCCCTCGAACGCGCCCATTCCGATCTGCAAAATGGTGCCCTGATCCAGCTGCGGGCCCGTTTGATGCCACCGGCCATGCCCGCACTTCCCGGAGCCTATGACTTTTCCGAACGCGCGTGGTTTAAAGGGCTGGGCGCGACGGGGCAGGCACTTGGCGATATTAAAATATTACGCCCCGCCGAGCCGTTTTTCGCGCTGTCAGAATATCGGCAGCAGCTGTCAGCGCATGTTCAGTCGCAAATGTCGGGTGCCGCCGGTGCGATCGGGGCGACGCTGGCCACCGGAGACCGGGGTGCGATCGATGAAGCCGATGCCGAAGCGATGCGGCGCAGCGGTTTGGCCCATCTGCTTTCGATCAGCGGTCTCCATGTTACGGCGGTCGTTGGTGCCATCTATCTTCTGGTGCTGAAGATACTTGCGATTTTTCCACCATTAGCGCTGCGGTTCCGACTGCCGATCGTGGCCGCTGGCTGCGCTGCTTTGGCGGCGGTCGCCTATACGTTGATGACTGGCGCACAAGTGCCGACGATCAGGGCCTGTGTCGCGGCTTTGCTGGTTTTGGTCGCATTGATGATGGGTCGCAGCGCCATCACTTTGCGGATGGTGGCGGCGGGGGCGCTTTTCGTGCTGATATTCTGGCCCGAAACATTGGTGGGACCGAGTTTCCAGCTTAGTTTTGCGGCGGTCACCGCGATCATTGCCCTGCATGAACATCCGCGGATCAAGGCGATGTTCATGCTGCGGGAGGAGCATCTGCTTCGCAAGACCGGGCGTTTCATATTCTCGCTATTTCTCACCGGTCTGGTGGTGGAAATCGCCCTGATGCCGATCGCACTGTTTCATTTTCACAAGGCCGGACTTTACGGCGCGCTCGCCAATATCATCGCCATTCCGCTGACAACATTTGTGATCATGCCGTTGGAGGCTCTGGCATTGGCGCTGGATGGTATTGGATTGGGGGCTCCTGTCTGGTGGCTGTGTGACAAAGCCTTGAACAGCCTGATCACGCTCGCGCATTTCGTATCCAGCCGTCCGGGCGCGGTGACCATGTTGCCATCCATGTCAATCATGACGTTTGCTTTCGTGATTGCCGGAGGGCTTTGGCTATGTTTGTGGCGGGAGCGCTGGCGCTATCTGGGGTTGATTCCGATTGTCATCGGGGCGCTCATGATCGCGACCGTTCGCGCTCCGGACATCTATATCACCAGCGATGGACGCCATGTCGGTATCCGCAATGCTCAGGGCGAACTGGCCATGCTTCGCACCCGCAGCGGTGATTTCATTCGCGGCATAATTCTTGAAAATGCAGGGGTTGAAGGCGAACCACAGGCTTTGGAAGATTGGGCTGTTGCAGAATGCAATGCTGATTCCTGCCTTATCACGCTGGCCGGAAATGACCGAAAATGGACGGTTTTAGCTACCCGAAGTTCTCACTATATTCCCGCTCTCGCTCTATCCGCGGCATGCCGTCGCGCGGATATTGTCGTCAGCGACCGGCGACTGCCGACGAGTTGTGAACCCAGCTGGATCAAGGCGGATCGAACCCTGTTGTCGAAGGTTGGCGGCATGACCATCGACCTGCAAAAGCAACAGATTTCAACCGCGCTAGAACGGACCGGGGCGCATCAATGGACGCGTTATCGGCCCATCAGAGCCGGTACGCATGACAATGGGGCGGCGAACTAGTAGCGCCGCAGCAATCCGGCCATTTTTCCCTGAATGCGTACTTCGCCAGCACCATAGCGCTGCGGTTCATAGGCCGGGTTGGCTGGATCGAGCTGAACATTGCCACCATCTTTGCGCAGATATTTCAGGGTCGCTTCTTCTTCATGGACCAGCGCCACAACAATCTCACCATCGCGGGCTACTTCGGTTTTCTGGATGAGCGCATAATCCCCATCGAGAATGCCGGCATCAATCATGGAATCGCCAGATACTTCCAATGCATAATGTTCGCCGGGGCCAAGCAGGGCTGCTGGTACGCTGAGTGCGGACTGACCTTCCAGAGCTTCAATCGGAGCGCCAGCGGCAATCCGTCCGTGCAACGGGATTTCCAAAATATCGTTATTTGCAGCGGGGGGATGGCTGGAAATGACTTCCCGAACCGGAGCCTCTTGGTGCAGGGGAACCACATTGGATGCGGGAATGTCTGACACGCCGCCTTCTGGCAGTTTCAACACTTCCAGCGCCCGCGCCCGGTTGGGCAGGCGGCGAATGAAATGCCGCTCCTCCAGCGCGCTGATCAGCCGGTGAATGCCGGATTTCGACTTGAGCCCAAGCGCTTCCTTCATTTCCTCAAAAGAGGGCGAGACGCCGCTATCTTTCAGCCTGTCATCAATGAAGCAAAGAAGTTCATGTTGCTTTTGCGTGAGCATGTCCGGTGTCCTGTTCTGGGAACGAATAAAGAACAATTAAGAAACAAAACGGGGGAAGTCAAGCGGGAAGTGATTAATTTCGCGTGCAGAACGGTAGACAACATGGACGGAATTGATCCGCTGCTTCGATGGCTGCTATTGGCGTCGTCCGTTAAAAAGCTGCCCTTCTGCAATCGCCCCAATAGCGGACATGCGAAGGATGGATACTGCCGCCCGAAAGCAGTCACAGAAAAAGAGGAATTGAATTGCCTGCTGAATGCATGAGCACTGGCAAAAGAAGGCTGCCGGTTCGAAGACGTATCCAGACCGCAAGGAATGACGGTATCACTGTGAGGGCCAAGTAGATTGGGTCAAACGTAAAACTCCCATCGGAATAACCAAAAGCATGCGTGAGACCAAAGAGCAGGCAGGAGAGGATCGCGCCCCATCCCCATTCGACGTTAAATTTCCGAATGCGACCGGCGTAAGCTTCGTACAGCGCTAGCAGAAGGATGCCGCGGTAGAATGGCTCCTCCTCGAAACTTGGCATCGTAAGCTGGAACGCGACCGTTTCAGTCGACGCACTTTCATTCGGAAATGCCAATGCAATGGCGACGAAAAATAAACAATAAGCAATCGCAATCGGAACACAGCTTCTCAGACTACCCTCGGCTTGCTTGAGAGTTAATCCCGATCGCTGCCATCCGAAGCCTGGAAGCGACGCCACAATCAGCGTGCCCACTAGCGCGAATATCTTGCCCTGCCAGTTCCATTCGGAGCCCGGGATCAAGTTCGGAATCAGCCCATAAGCGTTTGTGAGTAACACATCATTCAGAAGAACCAAGCCGGCGGCGATAAGAAGCCAAGTGACAGAGAAGTTCTTCCGATTGGTGATGCCGATAAAGGTACCTACGACCACCAGCATCGTCAGGACGCCCGCGATCCCGATAATTCCGTTCACCGCAGCCCTCCTTGCGTTTATTCCCGCGTTCTGACGATATGTAGTGCTGTATCAATACAGTATGCAACACTTTTCAGTTTGAGAACAGAAATCCTGCCAGTCTGCTTTCCACCCAGTTTCAGCCTTTCAGCCCGTTCGAGCCGGGTGGATATAGCGGACGATCCTTAGGCAATACTGACAAACAGCCTGAGGAAATCGGTGTAAATTGCTGGTATCGAAACATCTGCTCCGGACGTTGCCTCCTAAATCCCGATAAACGGCACCATCTCACCCACATCAGCCGCATCCGCATGAGCAGGCCGACACAGCAGCGCATTCGACGCCGCGAGCACCGATAACTTGGCGCTATCCTGGCTGCCAAAGGGCGTGATCCCGGTCTGGTCGACCTTCGCCCGCAGGAATTGCGCGCGGGGGCCGTTGGCGGGGAGGGCTTCGCTGGTCGGGGCGCTTTGATATTCGGGCAGATATCGGTCAGATCCGGCCATGTATCGTATCAACGGGAGCAGAAACAGGGTCGCCGCGACAAAGGCGGAGGCGGGATTGCCGGGGAGCGCCAGGATCACTGTCTTGCAGAGTCTTCCGGCCATCACCGGCTTGCCGGGTTTCATCGCGATTTTGTAGAAATCAATGTCCGCGCCGAGCTTGCGGAAAGCGGGCCCAACCAGATCATGATCGCCGACCGATGCGCCGCCGATGGTGACGATGATATCGCAATCCTGCGCGCTTTCTAGTGCTTTGCAGAGCGTGTCCATATCGTCCGGAACACGGCTCAGGCTGCGGGTTTCGGCGGTCAGGCCGGAGAGCATGGCTGACAGCATGACGTCATTGCTGGCGGGTATCTGATGGGGCAGGGTGTCGCTGCCCGGCGGGACCAGTTCATCGCCGGTCGAAACAACCGCAATTTTTGGCAATTTCCGGACGGGTAGTGCGCCATAGCCTGCGATTACCGCATGGCCCAATGCCGCGGCGTTGAGCAGGCTGCCGGCGGGTAGGCTGGTATCGCCCTGCTTGAAATCGCCGCCCTTATACCGAACATGGCGGCCTTTTTCGGGGGAGGGTTCTTCGGTCAGGGTGATGGTTTCGCCGTCGGCCGTGACATTTTCCTGCATCACGACGGTATCGGCGCCTTCGGGCAGCAAGGCTCCGGTAAAGATACGGGCGGTTTCTCCGGGCTCAAGCGCGCGGCAGGGCGGGCTGCCAGCGGCGCATTCGCCGATCAAGGTCCACGGGCCGTCGCGGTCTGCAAAACGGATCGCATAGCCGTCCATCGCCGACATATCGGCCGCCGGTTGCTCGCGTTTTGCGATCAGATCGCTGGCGAGATAGCGATTGGTTGCATCATGGACGGATATGGTCTCAATCGGCAGCGGCGCGGCCAGCGCGATCAACCGTTTCTGGGCTTCCTCAAGGGGCAGCAGGCCACTCATGAAGCGGTCCAGTCTCCCGATTTTCCGCCGGTCTTGGAGAGCAGGCGAATGTCGCTGATGACCATGTCTTTCTGCATCGCTTTTGACATGTCATAGATTGTTAAGAGTGTGATAGAACAGGCTGTTAATGCTTCCATTTCAACGCCAGTCTTACCGGTAAGGCGGGCCATGGACGAGACCTTGATGCCATCGTCGATAAAGGTGAAATCCACCGCCACTTTGGTCAGCGCCAGCGGGTGGCACAGGGGGATCAGATCGCTGGTCTTTTTGGCCGCCATGATCCCGGCAATGCGCGCCGTGGCCAGCACATCGCCCTTCTTCATGCCATTGGCTTTTATCGCTTCCAATACTTCCAGTTTCATCGCGATCCGGCCTTCGGCACGGGCTTCGCGGACTGTGTCAGCCTTGTCGCCGACATCGACCATATGGGCCGCGCCATCGCCGTCGATATGGGTCAATTTGCTCATGGATTTCCTGTCAGCAGTTCGCGGGTTGCGCTCTCCACATTATCCTGTCGCATCAGAGATTCACCTACCAAAAAGGCGCGGGCGCCGGATTGGGAGAGGCGCTGGCAATCTTCATGGGTGAAGATGCCGCTTTCCGATACCATGATCCGGTCATCGGGGACCAGTTTTGCCAGCCGTTCGGTCTGCTCAAGGCTGGTCTCGAACGTCTTGAGATTGCGGTTGTTGATACCGAGCAGGGGCGATTGCAGTTTCAGCGCGCGTTCCAGCTCATCCTCGTCATGCACCTCGATCAGCGCATCCATGCCGAGAGACAGCGCTTCCGCCTCTATTTCTGCCGCCAGAGCGTCGTCCAGCACCGCCATGATGATCAGGATCGCATCGGCGCCCAACGCCCGCGATTCAGCGACTTGCCACGGATCAACCATGAAATCCTTGCGCAGGCAGGGCAGGTCGACCGCAGCGCGCGCGGCCACCAGATATTCGTCTGATCCCTGAAAATAGGGCTGGTCGGTCAGAACTGACAGACAGGCTGCGCCACCCGCCTGATAGGCGCGGGCGTGGGCAGGAGGATCGAAATCCTCGCGGATCAGACCCTTGGAGGGACTGGCTTTCTTGATCTCCGCGATCAGGGCAAAACCGTCGGCAGATTTTGTGCGGATCGCTGCGGCAAAACCGCGCGGTGCGCTCTGGCGGGCGATATCGTCGCTCAGCTTCGATGCCGGGATATCCGTCTTGCGTTGCCGGACATATTCCCGCGTTGTCGCGCAGATTTCATCAAGCTTGTTCATTGATTGGCGATCCAGCAATTGAGCATGGCGTTGGCAAGCCCTTTGTCGAGCGCTTCGGCGGCCTCTTCAACGCCTTCTTCCCAACTGTCGACTTCGCCCGCGACCATCAGGGCGGCGGCGCTGTTGAGCAGGACCGCATCGCGATAGGCGGATTTCTCACCCTGTAGCAGCGCTTTGAGTGCCGCCGCATTATATGTGGCATCACCACCCTTTATCGCCTCTGCCGGATGGCGGGGCAGGCCTGTATCTTCAGGGGTAATGCGGCTTAAAGTGAGGGTTCCGTTGTCGATGATCGCCACCCGGCTAGGGCCAGAAATGCTGAGTTCGTCTAGCCCTTCTTCGCCCGAGACGATCATCGCCTTTTCATAACCCAATTGCAGCGCCGCTTCGGCGTAGGTTTCGACCAGATCGGGCGACGCTACGCCGATCAATTGACGTTTGACCCGCGCTGGATTGCAGAGAGGCCCCAGTAGATTGAAAATCGTGCGCTGACCGATGTCCTTGCGGATCGGGGCTAGCGGCCCAAGTGCTGGATGATGATTGGGGGCGAAGAAAAAGGCGATGCCGATATCGCGCAGGCTCTGCTCGCCATTGGTCGCCGCTTTCGCAAGGTCCAGCCCAAGCGCCTCCAGCGTATCTGCTGCGCCTGATTTGCTCGATGCTGCACGATTGCCGTGTTTTGCCATAGGAATATCGCAAGCGGCGACCACCAGAGCGGTCGCGGTGGAAATATTCAGGCTGTGGCTGCCGTCACCGCCGGTGCCGCAAACATCAATCGCATTTTTGGGCGCTTCGACAGCGATCATCCGGGCGCGCATTTCCGAGACAGCCGCAGCGATTTCGGTGGCTGTTTCACCGCGTTTGGCGAGACCGATCAGGAAGGCCTTGATATCATCGGCGGCACATTCCCCGTCGAGAATGGCGGCGAATGTTGCACGGGCGTCTGCCTCGGCCAAGGGATTGTCGGTATCGGGTAGTTTCATGCTAGGGCCTTTGCTTTCATCCCCGCAATCGCCATGAAGTTCGCGAGCAGCGCATGGCCGTGTTCTGTGGCGATGCTTTCCGGGTGGAATTGTACGCCGTGAATCGGCAGGCTTTCATGGCGGAAACCCATGACAGAACCGTCATCCGCGGTCGCGTTGACCGGCAGGCAGGCGGGAATATCCTCAACAATCAGCGAGTGGTAGCGGGTTGCGGTATAAGGCGAGGGCAGTCCGGTAAATACGCCGCTATTGTCATGTTTGACCGGCGAAGTCTTACCATGCATCAGCCCGCCGCGCACCACTTTGCCGCCGAAATGCTGGCCAATGCTCTGGTGACCGAGACATACGCCGAGCAGCGGTTTCTCGGCATCGGCGCAGGCCGCGACCAGATCGAGCGATATGCCCGCTTCATTAGGGGTGCAGGGACCCGGTGAAATCAGAAAGGCCTGTGCGCCCGTGCGCAACGCTTCTGCGGCTGTCAGAGCGTCATTGCGCTCCACCCGCACCTCCGCGCCCAGCTCCATCAGATAATGGACCAGGTTGAAGGTGAAGCTGTCATAATTGTCGATGACGAGGATCATGCAAAGCTGCCTAGTGGGAATTTTCGCTCTCGCCAAGCTTTGACGTGCGGTGGAGTGATGATAGAACCAAAAAAAGGGAGAATTTATCATGGCCGAGCCGGTAACCGTCAATATTCCGCATAAATTGGGTCTGGCCGAAGCGAAAAGTCGGATCGGCAGCGGTATCCATACGCTGGGAGATATGATCCCGGGCGCGAGCCTGACCGATCATCATTGGGAAGGCGATCATCTTCACTTCACGCTAGAGGCCGTTGGTCAACGGATTGGGAGCGAAATGCAGGTCCGCGAAGACGAGGTCTATGCGATTCTCGATCTACCGCCGATGCTGGCGCTATTTGCCAACAAGATTAAGGAAAAGCTCCAGAAGGAGGGGCCGAAGATGCTGGAGTGAGGATGCGCGATCCGGCCGTTTCTGACGGCAATAATTCGGAGGCTAGCGGATATTGAATTTATCGACGCCACCGTGCATCATCCGCAGATGAAGCGCATTCATCCCCTGATATTGATTATCATCTTTTTGACGCTAGTCGTGGGGGGTGTGATTTTGAAGATCATCGACGCAAAACGGTGCATGGACCAGGGCGGCGGCGTTGTTGCGCCTATGACCCGAGACCAAGACTGTGCTGTCGTCAATTCAACCAATGCCCGCTAGGGGTTGCCGACCGACCGTTGCTGTATCTTTAATGGCCGCTTTTGCGGCTAGAGCGAACCTTCCAAATCACTGCCCAAAACCGACATCCTGCGCCCGCTTCACCGCTTCTTTAGCCGCTGCCAGCAAAGCGCCCGCCTTCGCCCGACATTCTGCCAGTTCATAGGCTGGATCGCTGTCCGCAACGATTCCGGCACCGGCTTGCACATGCAGGGTGCCGTTTTTCACAATCCCGGTCCTAAGCACGATGCAGCTGTCCATGCTGCCATCGGGTGAGAAATAGCCGACGCCGCCGGCATAGGCACCGCGGGTTTCCGGTTCCAGTTCGGCGATGATCTCGCAAGCGCGGACTTTTGGTGCGCCGCTGACTGTGCCAGCAGGAAAACCAGCGAATAGAGCGTCGAGCGCATCCTTGTCCGAGGGCAGCTGGCCAACCACGTTGGAAACGATGTGCATGACATGACTGTAAAATTCGACGGTATAGCTGTCAGTGACCTCTACACTGTGTGCCGTCGCCACGCGTCCGACGTCGTTGCGGCCGAGATCGAGCAGCATCAGATGTTCCGCCCGTTCCTTGGGATCGGCTAGTAGGCTTTCCTTGTTCGCCTTGTCCTCGGCGGCGTTTTTGCCGCGTGGTCGGGTGCCGGCAATCGGCCGGATGGTCACTTCACCATCGCGCGCGCGGACTAAAATTTCCGGGCTGGAGCCGGTCAATGCGAAACCGGGTAGGTCTAAGAAGAAGAGGAAGGGTGAGGGGTTGATCCGCCGTAAGGCGCGGTACAACTCGATGGGAGGCAAGGTGAAGGGCGTGGTGAAACGCTGTGCCAGAACCACCTGAAAGATATCACCGGCTTCGATATAGTCTTTGGCGCTCAGAACCATTTCGCCATATTTGTCGGCGGGAATTTGAGGGGTGAACTCCGGTCCGTCGGGATTGAACCCTGCCTTTGGAACGCCTGACAAGCGTCCTTCGACAAGCTCAGGACGAACGGGGGCGGAGAGGCCTCGCTGAGCTTCATCCAGCCGTTCCTCGGCCGAAGCGATCTTGGCTTCGCTATTTCCGTCCGTCTCGGGCCATACAGGTGCGACCAGAAACAGTTCATCGGCCAGCCGGTCAAATATCAAGATAACGGTTGGCCGGACAAACAGCATGTCGGGCAGGTCCAGTTCCGACTGCGGCGCGCGCGGAAGCTTTTCGACCAGGCCAATGGTTTCATAACCAAAATAACCAACCAGACAGGCGAGGGCGCGAGGCAGTTCCTCTGGGACGTCCATCTGGCAGGCTTTTACCAGATTGCGCAGGGCAGAGAGACTGTCGTCGCTCTCTGGCGCAAATGCATCGCGATCTTTCAACCATGTGGGATTGATCGCTGCCTGTTCGCCGTCTGCACGGAATACGAGATCAGGCGCAAGGCCGATCAGGCTGTGCCGTCCCCGCGTTTCACCGCCTTCAACCGATTCGAGCAGGAAATCGCCGCGACCTTCTTCCATCAATTTTAAGGCTGCGGAGACCGGTGTTTCGGTATCCGCCACTTGCCGCCGCCAGATCAGCGCCGGTTTGCCGCTGTCTAGTGCTGCGCGTGCTGCTTCGGTTCCGAAACTGCTCGCCATGAAAGCGTCAGTTGCTGCCGAGGAGCTGGTTTTTCAGCGCGGTAAGCGTTGAATCATTGCGCTCCACGCCAACGTCCGCCTTCATCGCATTGATGAACTGTTGGGTATATTCCGCGCCGAACACCTGTTTGAATTGGGTCCTTGTCGCGTTCAACAAGTCATCCCGTTTGGAAGCATCGCCACGATTGAGTTTGTCGAGCACGACCACGAACCAACCTTGATCACGTGGGGCAGCCAGAGATTTGGCGGTGCCTTGCGCCATGCTGAACATCAGGCTGAGCGGTGCAGGGACTTGTCCTTGTTGACTTTGCCGAGCGAGATCGGCTCTCGTCGAACTGATCCGTTCTGGGCGGGGAAGTTCAACGCCGGCATCGGCGATCGCTTTAGATAAAGAGGTGCCGCTGCCAACCGCTTCTGCGATCTTGTCTGCGACGGCCTTTGCCTTTTTCGATCCTTGATCGAGCATATAGTCGCGGGTCACCAATTGCTCGATTTGCTCCAAAGGTGGCGGAGCAGATTCCGTAATCTCTGAGACATCAATCGCCGCATATTGTTGACCCGGAATAATTTCGACAATCTGTGGATCAGAATCTTCGTCCACGGCGAACGCTACCGGCAGTATAAGCTGCATCTCGGGAATTGGCCGATAGTTTTGGTCATTGGGGTTTTGCCCATTGGCAAGCAGAGCAGGGGTCGCCTCTATTTTGAGCTCTTCCGCTTTCGCAATGTCACTCAACGTTGCTCCATCAGCAAATTCATCCTCTAGGCGGACCGTAAATTCAGCCATTGCCTCTTCGATCTTTTCGCGAGTCAGTTCGTTGACGATTTCAGTGCGGACCTGTTCGAGCGTGCGTGCGGGGATTTGCGTGACGTCCTTGATCATCACTATGTGCCAGCCAAGGGCGCTTTGTGCTGGCTCGGCAACGGATCCCGAGGAGGCTGTAAAGGCTGCATCAGCAACAGCTTGCGATGCGCTGTTGGCAAAATCAACTTTGCTGACCGACCCTATTTCAGCAGCAGAAAGACCGACCGATTGCGCAGCTTGCGCGATTGAAGAGCCTTTGTTGACGTTATCGGCCAATGCCTTCGCCGCAGCCTCGGTTGGTACAATGACTTGTTCGAGATTACGGGTCTCGCTGGCGGAGTAACGAGCCTTGTTGAGATTGTAATTGCCCGCAATTTCCTTCTCGGTTGGTTTGATCTTGTCATTGAACCGGGATTTTTCGAACAATGCGTAGCGGATCGTCCGGCGTTCGGGAATTGTGTAGCGGGATGCGTTCTTGGCGTAGAAGGCTGCAACTGCCGCTTTTGCGGGCGTTTCGTTTTCAATGAAGGCAACCGACGGAATGGTCGCAATCTGTCCTTCACGAGATTCCAGCAAAAGAGAAGCATAAGGCGTGACCAGATTTTGCGGCACCGCGGTGCCAAAACCTGCTGCGGTCAATAGTTGGTCGGCGAGCAGGTTACGGGTGAAATCGTCGCGCAACTGAGTTTCGTTTATCCCTTGTTGCTGTAAGGCCCGCCGAAAATTTTCTTCACTGAACTGCCCGTCGGCACCTTGGAAGCTTGAGATTGAAGCGATTTCTCCATCGACGAGACGTTTGCCGGCAGTCATCCCATATTTGGTGCCGAAGTCGGAAATGGCGAAGCTGTTGATCAGTCGGTTCAGGACGCTGTCGAATCCGCCGCCATTGACAAAGCTTTTGAGATCGAGGGCTGTATTTTGACGCTGCTCGTTCCGAAATGCATTGTTTACTGATTGGTTCAGCTCTGCGCTTGATAATTCGCTATCGCCAATTTTGGCGGCTGTTCCTGAACCAGTAACCCCTCCAAACGTACCGCTGCTCGATACGTCGGCAGTGGCGAAGGCAAAGGCGATTAAGCCAACGAAACAAAAGGTAAGGAAAAGGCCCAGTTTCGAGGCAAAAATGCGGCGGAAAAAACTGATCATGAAAGAGATGTTCCATTGCGGGAGTTGGATTTGTGCCTGCTTCTAGGCGGCTTGGCTTTGTGGTTCAAGCAAAAGACTGCGGAAGAAAATTGGCAAGGCGAAGGATATTTGATAGCGGATAGAAATTATAGAAATAGAAAAGGCTTAGGGCATCATGGCAAACCGCAAATATATCGTCGGCAACTGGAAAATGAACGGGCTGCAAGCGCAATTATCGGATATCGCAGACATTGCTGAGATTGCTGCTGAAAATGATGGGGCTGATGTGGGTATCTGTGTTCCCGCAACACTGATTGGCGTGGCTGCACAGGCCAATCCGGGCTTTGCCATTGGCGCGCAGGATTGCCACTTTGCGGAAAGTGGCGCTCATACAGGCTGCCTTTCTACCGCGATGCTGAAGGAAGCGGGCGCAAGCTATTCGATCGTTGGACATAGCGAGCGCAGGGCCGATCAGCAGGAAAGCGATGCGGAAGTGAAAGCTAAGGCAGAGGCCGCTCATGCGGCTGGCATGGGAGCAATCATCTGTGTTGGTGAAACCGAAGAAGAACGCGATGCTGGGCAGGCAATAGAAATTGTGACGGTCCAGCTTGCTCGCTCCTTCCCCGCAGGAGCTGCGGCCGATTGGCTAACTATCGCATATGAACCTGTATGGGCGATCGGTACGGGCCGTGTTCCCGAAGCTAGCGATGTCGCAGAAATGCATGCTGCGATCCGTGCGAAACTGGGCGAACTGATGGGGCAGGGCAGTGATGCCGTGCGCATTCTTTATGGCGGATCGATGAACGGTGGAAACGCAGTGGAGTTGCTTGCTGTACCAAATGTCGATGGCGGTCTCGTCGGTGGCGCAAGTTTGACCGCAGCGAAGTTCGGACCGATTATCGAGGCCGCTTCGGCCAGCTGAACGGGGGCGTTCCAAAGCTGCATATATATTTTGGTGGTTTAATCGTGCTCAGAGATCAGGCCTTGGGACTTTTCATCGCTTGAACTTGGGCGGGTCAATCGCTATGTGCGCTGCACGTTGGGGCCTCGCCTCGCCATATTAGTTCGGAAAACTCATGTTTCTATTTCTTACCGTCCTTCAAGCCATTGTTGCCGCCATGTTGGTTGGTGTCATATTGATGCAGAAATCTGAAGGCGGTGGATTGGGTGTAGGCGGCTCTCCCTCTGGAATGATGTCGGCCCGTGGCGCTTCGGATTTGCTTACGCGAACGACTGCGACTCTGGCGGTTTTGTTTGTTGCACTATCCATCACGCTAGCGGTTTTGGCGGCTGCAGAAGGCAAGACAGAAACGATAGATCAAAGTCTACAGCGCGATACCAATGCGCCAATTTCTGCGCCTGCTAATGCTGTTGACGTGCCATTGGTCGGTGATGACCCACTAGCAGCCGCTGCAGCGGCCGCGGCCCAAGAAAGTGCACCTGCTGCCGATTCGGATGGTTCGGTTCCACTGGACCAATAGGCTGTTTGAACACCGGCCTTTGGACTTGGTTTTCTAAATTTGCGATATTGAGCACATAGCCGTTTGTCCGATTAAGCGGCCATTTGGTTGCAGATGATTAAAGTAAAATAATATTTATTTCTCTTTTTCCGGATTCGCGGGATTGCCAATTGTGGTATTAACGCCTTAAGCCTCTCCTCCCATGGCGCGATATATATTCATTACCGGCGGTGTGGTTTC
Source organism: Parasphingorhabdus sp. (assembly GCF_039939955.1). Classification (GTDB taxonomy): domain Bacteria; phylum Pseudomonadota; class Alphaproteobacteria; order Sphingomonadales; family Sphingomonadaceae; genus Parasphingorhabdus. Next base: position 744,101 of record NZ_JBDVHS010000005.1, read on the forward strand.
CTCTCTTGGCAAAGGTCTGATGGCTGCGAGCCTCGGTGCTCTTCTGCAGGCTCGCGGATATTCCGTGCGAATCCGGAAACTTGACCCCTATCTCAACGTTGATCCGGGCACGATGTCGCCCTATCAGCACGGCGAAGTCTATGTCACCGACGATGGCGCGGAGACGGACCTCGACCTTGGCCATTATGAACGCTTTACCGGCGTTCCCTCGCTGCAATCCGACAATGTCACGTCGGGTAGAATCTATCAGTCGATTATCACCAAAGAGCGCCGCGGTGACTATCTGGGCGCAACGGTGCAGGTCATCCCGCACGTTACCGACGCGATTCAGGCCTTTGCCGAGGACAAGCTAGACGACATTGATTTTGTTCTTTGTGAAATTGGCGGAACGGTTGGTGATATTGAAAGCCTGCCGTTCATCGAAGCGATTCGGCAGTTACGGAACAAGGTCGGTCGGGAAAACGCGATTTCTGTGCATGTCACCCTTGTCCCTTATATTGCAGCAGCAGGCGAGCTGAAGACCAAACCCACGCAACATAGCGTTCGGGAACTGACCTCGCTGGGCATACAACCCGACATATTGCTCTGTCGTTGTGAACATCCTTTGCCCGATAGCGAACGGGCAAAAATTGCTCAATTCTGCAACGTCCGCAGGGAATCCGTGATTCCGGCGCTGGACGCGAGCAATATTTATAATGTGCCACTGCAATATCACCAAGAAGGCTTGGATGACGAAGTGCTGCGCGCTTTTGACATTGATGATGCGCCTGAGCCGGATCTGTCTCGTTGGTATGATGTCATGGAGCGGATTGAAAATCCCGAAGGCGAAGTCATTGTCGGTGTGGTCGGTAAATATGTTGGCCTGCAGGACGCCTATAAATCGCTTCAGGAGGCTCTGTTCCATGGCGGGCTGGCAAATCGGGTAAAGGTGCAAGTCCGCTGGCTGGATGCTGAATTGTTTGAAAACGAAGAGGATCTGGCTGCGAAACTGGAGCCGCTACACGCAATATTGGTGCCCGGTGGCTTTGGTGAACGTGGTAGCGAAGGCAAGATTGGGTCTGTCAAATTTGCCCGTGAAAATAACATTCCATTTTTTGGGATTTGCTTGGGCATGCAAATGGCCTGCGTTGAAACGGCTCGCAATTTGGCGGGCATTGATACTGCGTCGACGACTGAATTTGGTGAAACTAACGAACCGATCGTCGGTCTGATTACGGAATGGATGACGGAAGAAGGTCAGCAAAAGCGTGAGGCTGGCGGTGATCTTGGCGGCACGATGCGACTTGGTGCCTATGATGCGGTGTTGCAACAGGGATCAAAGATTAGCGAAATCTATGGCACTCAAGACATCAGCGAACGTCATCGGCACCGTTATGAGGTGAACAACGGTTATGTTGAGAGGCTGGAAGAAGCTGGTCTGGTCTTTTCTGGGATGTCACCGGACGGCGAGCTTCCGGAAACAGTTGAGCGGCCAGATCTGAGTTGGTTTGTGGGTGTCCAATATCACCCTGAACTCAAAAGCAAACCGTTCGACCCGCATCCGCTGTTTGCATCTTTCATTGCCGCAGCGTTGGAGCAAAGCCGTCTCGTTTGACCGCTGAAATCCGGCGATGCTATTAGTTTCGGGCGGATGTCGAATCTGTCCAATCGAATTTACGGGATGTGACTATTGTCACAAACCTACCATGCAAGAGGAATAATAGATATTCCCGAACCGGGTTAAGGGGTAGAAATAGTGAAGGCCGAGGAACTGGCAAATATCTTGGCACGGCACAGTTTGTTTGCCGATTGCGATGAAGCTGAGTTAGCGGACTTGATTTTACGCGGGCATTTTTTGCAATTTAAAAAGGGGGACGAACTGATCATGCAAGGCGACCCTGGGAACTCGCTTCTGATATTGTTGTCAGGCTATGCGCGTACCAGCATGATCGCCAGCAATGGCCACGAGATAGTTCTCGACTATGCAGATGCTGGTCAGGTTTTGGGCGAAATTGCGTTACTCGACGGTGGTGAGCGCACCGCTAGTGTGACCGCAATAGAACCAACGTCAGCGCTTTCTATCACCCGCGAAGCCTTTGAAGAAATTCTTGCCAAGCACCAAAACATGGCGCTGCGGTTGTTGAAAGTCATGGCTAGCCGGATCCGGATGGCGAACAGCATGATCGAAGGGGATCGTGCCTATACGTCAGGACCACGTCTGGCGCGCTATCTGTTAAGGCTTTCTGTGGTTGGTGCTGAAGGTGGGCGACTGAAGTTAGATTTGAGTCAGAGCGAACTCGGTAACTTTGCTGGCATGTCGCGTGAACATATTAATCGGCAACTGTCTACGTGGTCGGAAGACCAGATCGTGGCAGTGGAAAGCGGGAAGGTCCGGATATTGGATCATGCGATGCTGTCCCATATTGCCGAAGCAGATTCTTGACGAAAATTGGCCGTTTGCGACCCGGGCTAGTTATCGTCAAGAGTGACACCAAGCGGGTGTCAGGGGCAGTCGGATCCTCATCCGGCTGCCCCATGTTATTTTGTCAATAGAAAGGGCAGCCAGATTTCTCTGACTGCCCTTTTTTTGCGTATGTCGCGAGCTTATGCGGCTCTATCTTCTTTTTTCTTCTGCGCGATTTTGGTGACATTGTCGCCGTTGTTGATGGCGATTGTTTTCGGTCGCATCGCTTCCGGAATTTCGCGAACCAGATCAATGATCAATAGGCCATCGGCGAGAGCTGCGTTATCAACTCGTACGAAGTCAGCCAGTTCAAAGCGCCGTTCAAAGTTTCGATTGGCGATGCCCATGTGCAGGAATTGTTTGCCTTCATGGTCATCGGTGTTTTTATTACCGGTAACGAGCAACAGATTCTGCTGGGCGGTGATTTCAATTTCATCTTCCTTGAATCCGGCGACGGCTAGCGTGATCCGGTAATGATCCTCGCCGCTGCGTTCTATGTTGAACGGCGGGTAATTTTCGGATTGCTGCGCACGGGCATTATTTTCAAGAAGGTCGAACAGCCGATCAAACCCGACGGTCGAGCGGCGATAGGGGGTAAAGTCAAAACGATTCATATCTATATCCTCTTACAATGAGCAATGTAAATTTGGACCCGCCAATGCGGCATCCGGTTCGTGTTTATGAAACCCGAAAGGCGTCTCACAACAGTAAAGATATGATCAGATTGGAGAGTTTCAAGAGCTAGAATAGCGAAGAGGCTCAAGATTGGGGACGTTTCATGGAAATCAAAAAAAACGCCCGGATGCCAATAAGCACCCGGGCGAAAATGGTGACGAATTAATTCGCCCCCTATTTTCCTGTCCTATTCAACGCCGCCTGTCCCCCAACATTTGGCGGAACCGGAAAGGATCCCTGAACCATGACCCGTTAATCGAGATATTTGATTCTGTAACAGTGTCTGATCGACTGACATAAATTTGTCATGATAAATTTAGAGGTTTCGAAATATTGGCTAACGCTTGTGTCATATCGGCAACAGAAGATTAACTACCATGCCACTTGCTTGCCCTGACCGGCGACCGTAAAGACAGTGAAACCCAATCCAAGGAAGTTTTCGCAAGTCATGCTCCTATCCCGTTACGAATGGGTCATCGCAAAACGGTATCTTTTGCCCGGCAAGGGGGAGGGATTTATTTTCCTCGTTGCCAGCATCAGTCTGGTGGCGGTCATGCTTGGCGTTGCCGCGTTGATCGTGGTGATGAGCGTTATGAATGGTTTCCGGGCGGAACTGTTTGACAAGATTGTCGGGCTCAATGGTCATGCTGTGGTCCAGGGCTATGGCGGTCGTCTACCCGATTGGAGAGACTTGCTAGAGGAAACCCGGGAAACCGAAGGGGTGGTTTCTGCTTCACCATTGATTGAGCAACCACTTCTGACCACGTTTAACGGACGGGTAGAGGCTGTCCTCGTGCGCGGGATGCTGGTTCCGGACATATTGAACAATGAAACGCTCGACGGGAAAACGGTCGCCGGTGATTTATCGCGTCTTGAGCCCGGTTCTGGGCGGGTTGGGATCGGCAGCCGGCTTGCAACCACTCTTGGTGCGCAGGTGGGGAGCCGGATCACCGTCATTAATCCACAAGGGCGGTCTACGCCGTTCGGAACCGTGCCTCGAGAGATAGCCTATGAAGTGGCCGCGATCTTTGAAGTCGGTGTTTATGACTATGACAAGGCTTTTGTCATCATGCCGATGGAAGACGCGCAGACTTTACTCTTGTTGGGCGACCAGATCGGAATGATCGAAATCAAGACCAATGACGCTGATAGCGTCGGTGAGATAATTGCTCCCCTGATTCCCAAAGTTGCAGATCGCGGGGTTATTACAGACTGGCAGACGATGAATGCCTCTCTATTTGAGACGCTGCAAGTCGAGCGCGTCGTGATGTTTGTGATCCTTTCCATCATCATTTTGGTTGCCGTATTCAATATTCTATCGTCGCTGATCATGCTGGTCAGGGCCAAAACGAGGGATATAGCGATCTTGCGTACCATGGGCGCATCCCGTGCATCGCTGTTGCGAATATTTGTTACCGTCGGAACCTCAATCGGCACGCTGGGTATAGCAGCTGGTATCATCCTCGGCTTGATCGCAATTTTCTTCCGTCAAAATGTCATCAATTTCGTTCAGATGATCACGGGGCAGAATCTGTGGGATCCATCGATCCGTTTTCTAACCGAGTTACCGGCGCGAACCGATCCGATGGAAGTTGTCGGCATCGCCGGACTGGCTCTTTTGTTTAGTTTTTTAGCAACGCTCTATCCTGCCTATAAGGCGGCTAGCACTGATCCTGTGCAGGTGCTCCGCTATGAGTGATCAAACTATCGGGAAAACGGTCGAATTACGTAATGTCCGGCGCACGTTCGTGCAGGGGGATATCCAGATTGAGGTTCTTCGCGGCGTCAATCTTGACATCAATGCGAATGAAATCGTTGCCCTTGTTGGTCCTTCCGGTTCGGGGAAATCCACGCTGCTGCAAGCGGTCGGATTGCTCGAAGGCGGATTTGAAGGGTCTATCAAGCTAAATGGTGAAGAGACCGCACAGCTCCCTGCGAGCGGTCACACGCGGATCAGGCGGGACTTGCTCGGTTTCGTGTATCAATTCCATCATTTGCTCCCAGATTTTTCCGCGCTCGAAAACGTTGTGATGCCACAACTGATTTCTGGCATATCCCAGATTGCGGCAGAAGAAAGAGCCGCTACGCTCTTGCACAGTCTTGGATTGGGGCAGCGACTGGATCACAAACCAAGCAAATTATCAGGTGGTGAACAACAGCGGGTTGCTGTTGCTCGGGCATTGGCCAACGCACCGAAGCTGGTGTTGGCCGATGAGCCAACGGGTAATCTGGATGAAGCGACCGCCGATTTGGTTCTCTCTGAGTTCATCGCTTTGGTGCGGCAGGAGGGCAGTGCTGCGTTGATAGCGACGCATAACGAGCGGTTGGCTGCGAAAATGGACCGGGTCGTTCGACTCCATGACGGTGTTTTAACCTAGGTTTTTCAATCCAAAACGAGAATGGCTTTGACTTTTCTTCCGTGAGAAACAATCTTGTAGTCAAAATAGATATATAAAATAAAACAATGCGGGGCGCATATGAATGCAACTGAATTTCAAGTGAAACAAGCGGATGGTTCTATTCAGGATTTATCCGCGCATAAAGGCAAGGTAATATTGGTCGTGAACACGGCCTCGAAATGTGGCTTTACTCCACAATATGAAGGCCTTGAGAAATTGCATAAGGAATATCGCGAGCAAGGTCTCGAAATACTTGCTTTTCCTTGTAATCAATTTGGTCATCAGGAACCGGGTGATGCCGATGAAATCAAGAATTTTTGCTCACTTAATTATGATGTGAGTTTCCCGTTGATGGGCAAGATCGAAGTCAACGGCAAGGATGCTGATCCATTCTGGAAATATTTGAAGTCAGAAAAATCCGGGCTTCTGGGATCACGGATCAAATGGAATTTCACGAAATTTCTGATCGATCGTGAAGGGAATGTGGTCGCGCGCCACGGCCCAGCCGTTAAGCCCGAACAATTGAAAAGTGAAATTGAAGCCCTTCTTTAAACGACCTTTCTCGAGCTGACTTTTGCCGCTGAGTGAGCGACTTGTATCTCGTCCGATTGCCTGAATTGAGCGTGAGAAAAGCCCGATCATAAATTGCATCTAGCAAATAGCTGTGGACAAATGGTCGATAGTTCCGATCGCGGTCGTTGGCAGCATATGCAAAATCATATTGCCACGCTAGTCTGATGGCATGGCTCTAAATCCTTTCGTCCATCTTCGCGCCTTTTCTGCCTATACAATACTAGACGGCGCGATGGAGCCGGCGGCTATTGGAGCTGCCGCGAAAGAGCGCGGCTTTCCTGCGGTCGCGCTTTGCGATCGTATTGGTTTGTTTGCGTCAATGTCCTTTGATGATGGGTGCCGTGGTCAAGGCGTGCAGCCGATTACGGGTTGCTTCCTTAGAGTCGCGCGGCCTGGGAACCCCGGCAAAGACAAGCCGACTTTGGATTGGGTGGCGCTCTACGCGCAGGATGCAGAGGGATATGAGAATCTCTGTAAGCTGGTATCTGCCTCGCACCTTGATCGGCCGGGCGAACTCGAAGCGCATGTCGGGATTAACATGCTGGCTACTCACAGCGCAGGTTTGATTGCTTTGACCGGCGGTGGTGAAGGGGCGTTGGCAAGATTAATCGCAGAAGAACAGCAAAGTGAAGCCGAATCCTATTTGACATTGTTGCAGGAATATTTTCCGGACCGGCTTTACATCGAATTGTCTCGGCGCGACGACCCGGTCGAAATGGCAGCGGAATCTGGCCTCATCACGCTAGCGATGGATCGCGATATTCCGCTGGTAGCGACCAATCCGAGTTGTTTTTCTGATTCCGAATTTCATGAAGCGCATGATGCGATGAAATGTATCGCCCAATCTGCCTATGTTGAGAATGACGATCGCGAAAAGCCATCCAAACATTTATGGATGAAAAGTGCTCTGGTGATGGAGGATTTGTTCTCCGATATTCCAGAAGCTTTGCAAAACACGCTAGTTATCGCGCAGCGATGCGCATTTTCACCGCCGAAAAGAGCTCCGATATTGCCAAGCCTCGCTGGTGATTTGGCGGGTGAAATTGAACAGTTACGGCGGGATGCATCTGCCGGTCTCGAAGAACGATTGGCGGTTGCAAATCTACAGGACGAAGATGAACGGAAAATCTATTTCGAACGGCTGGATTTCGAACTTGATGTGATCGTCAACATGGGGTTCCCGGGATATTTTCTGATCGTTGCTGACTTTATCAAATGGGCGAAGGAACAGGATATTCCGGTTGGGCCTGGCCGTGGTTCTGGCGCAGGCTCGGTGGTCGCTTGGGCATTGACCATTACCGACCTTGATCCCATCAAACTGGGTTTGCTGTTCGAAAGATTTCTGAATCCGGAACGTGTGTCGATGCCGGATTTCGATATCGACTTTTGTGAAACCCGCCGTGGTGAAGTCATTCGCTATGTACAGGAAAAATACGGCGACCGGCAGGTCGCGCAGATCATTACCTTCGGGAAATTGAAAGCGCGCGCTGTACTTCGCGATGTTGGTCGAGTGATGCAAATGCCTTATGGGCAGGTAGACCGGTTGACGAAACTGGTACCCAATCATCCAACGGATCCGTGGGATCTAAAACGATCGCTCAACGGTATCTCGGAACTGGCGCAAGAATATAAACAGGCAGACGTAAAGCGGTTGTTTGATTTGGCGATGCAGCTTGAGGGCTTGCCTCGTCACAGTTCCACCCATGCTGCCGGTGTTGTGATTGGTGATCGTCCGCTGGATCAGTTGGTACCGCTTTATCGCGATCCCCGTTCGGATTTGCCGGTGACCCAGTTCGATATGAAATTTGTCGAAAAAGCCGGCTTGGTGAAATTCGACTTTTTGGGACTAAAGACACTTTCGGTTCTGAAAAAGGCGGTAGAACTGCTGACGGAGCGAGGAATAACGGTCGATCTGGATGGATTGAGCTGGGAAGATGAAAAGGTTTTTGAACTCCTGCAGCGCGGCGATACCGTCGGCGTATTCCAGTTGGAGTCGGAGGGTATGCGGCGCACGCTGGCGGCCGTGAAACCAACTAACTTCGGGGATATTATCGCGCTGGTATCCCTCTATCGACCGGGTCCGATGGACAATATTCCGCTCTTTGGTGATCGAAAAAATGATCGTGTCGAAATCGCCTATCCGCATCCTTTGCTGCAAGATATTTTGAAAGAAACCTATGGGATTTTCGTCTATCAGGAACAGGTGATGCAGGCGGCGCAGATCATCGCTGGCTATTCGCTGGGCGAAGCAGATTTGCTGCGCCGAGCTATGGGTAAGAAAATCCAGGCGGAAATGGATGTCCAGCGCAAGAGATTTGTGACGGGCGCCGCCGAAAACGATCTTAGCAGCGACCAAGCCAATGAGCTTTTTGACTTGATCGATAAATTCGCAGGCTATGGCTTTAACAAAAGCCATGCTGCGGCATATGCCCTGCTTGCCTATCAGACGGCTTGGTTGAAAGCTCATCATCCACATGAATTTTTTGCGGCATCGATGTGTTTTGATATGCACCAATCGGACAAGCTCAGTATTTTTGTGGACGATATGAAGCGGTTGAGCGTGGCCATATTGCCGCCTGCGATTAACAAAAGCCGACCAAATTTTTCTGTCGAGGAGCAGACTGACGGATCGCTTGCGGTTCGTTATGCGCTTGCGGGGCTGAAAAACGTTGGCGAAAAGGCCATGCACGGCGTGGTCGCCGAGCGCTCTCAAGAAGGGCCGTTTTCTTCGATCGAAGATTTAGCCAATCGCATTGATCCGCACGGCTTGAACAAACGACAATTGGAAAGCCTTGCCTCTGCAGGCGCATTTGATGAACTGGAAGGCAACCGGGCAGCGGTATATGATGGCGCAGACATGATATTGTCTGTGGCCAATAGCGCGGCTGAGGCGCGTGAAAGCGGCCAAGGGGGGCTTTTCGGTGAGGGCAGTGCAGGTGGAGAGATGCAAGCCATAAGATTACCGGAAGGGAGCAGCTGGTCGCTTAACGAGATCATGGTGCATGAACGAGATGCATTTGGCTTCTATTTTTCTGCCCACCCGGTCTCCCAGTTCCAGGCGGTGACGGCATCGCTGGGCGCGTTGACCTATTCTGCATTATGCCAGGAAGGTCCGATTGGCGAAGGCGTTCGCAAGCCCGCGGTTATGGCAGCGCTTATAGAAAAGGTGCGTTGGCGGGATAGCCGAAGAGGAAAACGGTTCGTGCTTGCTGATCTGTCCGATAGCGGCGGGCAGTTTTCCGGTAGTTGTTTTGATGAGGATCAGTGCACTATTCTGGCGGAACTTGCGGATGAAGGGCGCTGTGCCTTGCTCAATGTTGAGCTTGACCAGCAATCGGAAGATGAAAATCCACGCGTTGCGATCAGGCGAGTTCAACCGCTTGACGGGCTAGAAAAAACGACGCGGACCAGGATGGAGCTAGAAATTCGTGATATTGCCGGATTACAAGAGCTGACCAATAGAGTGGCTCCGTTGGTCGGTGGGCAGAGTGAATTGGTAGCCGCGATGGCGGGGCCGAATGGCGACCGGGTTAAAGTCTGTCTCGGACGATCTTTCCGTTTGGATGCCGAAACAGTGGAAATGTTGGAACGGATCGATGGGATTGCGAACGTGCGGTTGGGGCCGGCTAGATCTATGCGGGTAGAAAAACCCAAATTAAGGCTTGTCAGCTAGCGTCAAACACATCAAAAACCGGCCAAATATAAATGATTTGGAGAGATGATATGGCCGGTGCAATGCAAGCGAGCTCGTTAAAAATTACCAACTTGATTGATCATGCCGCTAGGGAACACGGCGCTCGCGAGATTGTAAGCTACTGGGCGGACGGTAATGTTACCCGCAGCAATTGGGCTGAAATCGGACTGGAATCGCGCAAATTCTCTCAAGCACTGCAGCGCCTTGGAATGAACAAAGGGGATCGAATCGCCACGATCGCTATGAATCACGCGCATCATCTCATCAGTTGGTACGGTTCGGCAGGTATCGGCGGTGTCCTTCATACGGTTAATCCGCGTCTGTTCGAGGAACAGCTTGTCTACATCATTAATCATGCCGAAGATCGCGTGCTTTTGTTCGACAAAATGTTCACGCCGATTGTTGAAATGCTGAAACCGCAACTCAAGACGGTCGAGCATTATATTCAATTTGATGGCGAAAAGGGCGACTATCCGACGTTTCGCGAATTGGTGGATGCAGAAGATGGAAATTTCGAGTGGGTCGATGTCGACGAAAATGATCCATGCGGCCTTTGTTATACGAGCGGTACTACCGGCAACCCGAAGGGTGTGCTTTATGAGCATCGCTCGAACGTCATCCACGCAATCACTGAGGTACAACCCGATGTCATGGACCTTGCGACGCGCTCGGTGATGCTGCCGGTTGTTCCGATGTTCCATGCCAACGCTTGGGGATTGCCTTTCGCTTGTGCGGCAGTTGGAGCGAAAATGGTTTTCTCCGCGAGCAATGAAGCGCCGGTTCTTTGGAAATTGATCCGTGAAGAAGGCGTGACCCATAGTGCTGGGGTACCGACGGTCTGGCTATCCATGTTTGCAGATTTGGATACCAACGGCGGTGACTATGGCAAATTGGGCGTTGTGGTGATTGGTGGTTCTGCTTGTCCGCGATCGATGATCGAACGCCTGATGAAAAACGGAATTCGTGTCGCGCACGCCTGGGGTATGACTGAAACATCCCCGATCGGCACGGCTGGATCGCTTCCAGCGAATTGGGATGAGCTGAGCTTTGATGAACAGGTAGATGTTATTTGCAAGCAAGGCAGGCCGCCCTTTGGCGTAGAATTGCGTGTGATTGATGAAGACGGCAATATTGCGCCGCGCGACGGTAAAACTAGCGGGACGCTCGAAATTCGCGGGCCATGGATTGTTAAGCGATATTATCGCGCAGATGAGGATGCCGTGGCCGACGACGGCTGGTTCGATACTGGTGATGTAGCGGTACTCCACCCGGATGGCACGATGCAGATCACGGATCGGGCTAAGGACGTCATCAAGTCCGGCGGCGAATGGATCAGTTCGATCGAATTGGAAAATGCAGCCGTTGGTTGTCCTGGCGTCGCGGAGGCCGCTGCAGTGGGCGTATATCATCCCAAATGGGACGAGCGGCCATTGCTGTTGATCGTCCGGAAACCGGACAGTGATGTCTCGGAAGCGGATGTCATTGCCTATCTAGGTGATAAAGTCGCGAAATGGTGGCTGCCTGATGAAGTGAAATTCGTCGATGAAGTACCACACACGGCGACCGGGAAAATTCTGAAGCGGCAACTTCGGGAAGAATATAAGGACTATAAGCTGAAGAGTCTGGCTGACGCTTAAAATAGTTCCAACTGGCTGCCTTCGATTATTGGCCGTCGGAACAAATCGGTTCTGAGTTCGATTTTGGTTACGTTTAGTCCCGCCTTGCGTGAAGCGATCGCGAGCCGCGTGCGCATTAGGTCCGCCCATGGCCCGTGACCGCGCATGCGGCTGTAGAATTCGGGATCGTTTCGTTTGCCGCCACGCATTTGCCTTACGATGCTCATAACCTTTGATTTGCGCTCCGGATAATGGGTTTCGAGCCATTGTTCGAAGAGAGGGGCGACTTCGTGCGGCAGGCGCATGGGAATGAAGGATATACTTTTGGCGCCAGATTCGGCTGCCGCAACAGTGGTTTCTTCAATTTCATGATCGGTGATAGCAGGGACGACCGGCGCGATATTGATATGCACATAAATGCCCGCATTACTCAATTTCTGGACCGCCTCTAAACGTCGTGCGGGTGCAGGGGCTCTGGGTTCTAGCAATCGGGCGGTTTTCGGATCGAGTGTCGTCACAGAAATTGTCACCGCAGTGAGCTGCTGGATCGCTAGCGCTGCAAGCAGGTCTATATCTTCTACCACGCGGTTGGATTTTGTGGTGACGACCACCGGATGCTGCGTTTCTAGCATCACTTCCAATATCTGCCGCGTGATTCTGTAGCGCTTTTCTATGGGTTGATAGGGATCGGTATTAGTACCAAGGGCCAAATTTGCCGGTCGATAGTTGGGTTTTGCAAATGTCTGAAGGAGTAGCTCGGCAGCATTTGGCTTAGCGAATAGCTTGGTTTCAAAATCAAGTCCCGGAGACAGATCGTGATAGGCGTGGGTGGGCCTTGCATAACAATAGACACATCCATGCTCGCAGCCGCGATATGCGTTTATTGATCGATCAAATGGTAAGTCGGGTGATGCGTTATAGCTGATAATTGATTTAGGAAATTCGACTGACACGTCCGTTCTCAGTTTCGGACTGCCGCCTTCAAGATATTCTCTTTCATCCAGCCAATTACCGTCCCAGTCATGATCTTGAAGGTTGAATCGCTGCGGCGCTGTATTTGATGGCGCACCTCGACCTTTTTGGAGCAATGGGAAAGGACGGTTTTTGGGTGGCATATGCTCTTCATATCATGAGAACATAAAAAGAACAAATGGGCTGAGTTTCTATTTTTCAAGCAGCCTAGGGATCAGTTCGACAAAATTACACGGACGATGGCGACTATCGAGTTGAGTGTCCAAAATGCCGTCCCAGCCATCTTTGACGGCTCCGTTGGAGCCGGGCAAAGCGAATATATATGTGCCTCGCGCGACCACGGCACAAGCGCGGGATTGTACCGTAGAAGTACCAATTTTCTCGATACTCAGATAACGGAAAAGTTCACCAAAACCAGGAATGTCCTTGTCCTTGACCGCATCAAGGGCTTCTGGAGTAATGTCTCGACCAGTCAGACCGGTACCACCTGTGGTAATGACGACATCGACTTGCTCATCATCAATCCATTGGTTGAGTTGTGCCACGAGAACGGATTTATCATCTCTCAATAAATTGCGATGAAACAGCTTGTGCCCTTTTGTTCGAATCCGTTCCGCCAGAATATCGCCGGATGTGTCTTCTTTCGCTGTTCGCGTGTCAGAAACTGTCAACAACGCGATATTGATGGGTTTGAATATCCGGCTTTCGTCAATTGGCATCGCTGCTCTCCGCTTTATGTCAGCGATAAGAATAGCTTAGTTTTCACGGCTTTTCCAAGTCATAAAGAATAGGGGTTTTCGTGCGTTAACTATCAGTCTAATCGATAGATCAATGTCGAACGTCCCGGATCTCACTGCCGTAATTTTGGGCCTTATCCTCGCGGCTTGGCTTGGCGTTGCCGTGTGGGCAATCTGGACTGGTCTTGCGATGAAGAACAAGGCTGATGCCACCTTGCGTCAATCCGGAAGACTAGGGCGTTTGCTAGAGACGTCGCCTGCGTTGCCGTTGCTCGTGCGGTCCGACGGTAAATTGGAAGCATCGCAGCGACTGATGCACTGGTTCGGGTTCGACCATTTGCCCGCCCATATTTCAGAATTGCATGCGGGCTCCTATGGAATGGGTGAGCAGGACTTGGATCTTCTGACGCAGGACATCAGTCTTGCACAGAAAACGGGCAGTAACTTCGTTCGCTCCATCAAGGTAGCTGGTTCCGACAAAGCACTGCTGATCCGTGGCGGCCTGGCCGACCAAAAAATAGCACCGAACGGTAGTGCTTTGTTGTGGGTTTTTGACGCTACCGATAGCGAAGGTCAGATCGCAAAGCTGCGCGATGAGAACGAAGCCGCACGCGGAGCGTTTGATGCGCTTTCCGCTTTGATTGAGGCAGCACCTGTTCCGATGTGGCATCGATCACCCGACTTGCAATTGACATTGGTCAACAGCGCTTATGTGGCTGCCGTGGACGCAAAAAATGGTGCACAGGTGATCGCTGGGGGTATTGAACTGGTTGAAACAATCGACGGTTTCAGTCCGATAGATGCAGCCGCAAAGGCAAAAGAGAGCGGTAAGTTGTCAGAACGGATCGTCGCAACGACGGTCGGCGGCGAACGGCGAATGATACAGGTTGTCGATGTTCCGTTAGGTAAGTCCGGTATCGCCGGTTACGCGATTGATATTCAAGAATTGGACGATGCTCGGCGGGAACAGCGCCGTTTTGTTGAATCGCAGCGCGACATGCTCGACAAGATTTCCGCAGGTGTTGTGCAATTTGATGCAGATAAATCACTCCGGTTCTGCAACCAGCCCTTTCAACGGATATTCTCCATGCGCCCGCAATGGATAGCGGAGCGCCCTGAATTTCCACGTGTATTGGACCGTATGCGGGAAATGAACCGCATCCCGGAAGTTCGAGACTTTCCGGAATGGCGCGAAGAGCGAACCGGCTGGTTTCTATCCACCAAGGCAAGTGAAGAGAACTGGCTGCTGGCCGATGGGACCCATTTACGAGTGCTCGCGAATCCGACGCCAGACGGTGGACTGCTGGTTATCTTTGAAGATCGCACCGAGCAGGTTCAGTTGGCGAGTGCCCGCGACACGTTGTTGCGCGTCAGAACGGCGACCTTTGACAATCTGTTCGAATCTTTGGCGGTTTTCGCTGCCGACGGAAAATTGAACATCTGGAACCATCAATTTGCCAATAATTGGGGGCTGGAGGAGGATGTTCTTGGCAAACATCCGCGCGTAGATGCACTGATGAAAAAAATGGCAGGGCAGCTCAGGCAGCCAGCCCGTATTGCGGAAGTACGTGAAACCGTGCGCAGCGCAACGACCGAGCGCCAGCAAAAAAGTGGACGCCTTAACTTTGCAGACGGGCGCCGGTTTGAATTTGCGGCAATTCCCTTACCCGATGGCAATGCACTTTTCACAATGCTGGATATCTCCGACAGCTACCGGATCGAACAGGCGTTGCGGGACCGGAATGAAGCTTTGGTAGAAGCCGATTCCATAAAGGGTAGTTTCCTATCCAACATGAGTTACGAATTTCGAACACCGCTCACTTCAATTGGTGGATTTGCAGAGCTTTTGGACCAAGGTATCGCTGGCCCGTTGACAGATCAGGGGCATGAATATGTCCGTGCGATCTTACAGTCAGTCAAACGTCTAGGGACGCAGATCGATAATGTCCTCGACCTCAGTCAAAGCGAAGCTGGCGCATTACCCATCGCCAAAGACAAGGTTAATCTGAAGAAGCTGATCGAGGATATCGCCAGTCATTTCGCAGAGGACGCGACTGCCAAGAAAATCGAAATGGAAATGCAGCTGGACGAGAAGCTTGGTTCGGCAATGGCTGATAAGAAACGGCTCAGCCAGACAATTTCTCAGATTGTAGACAATGCGATTAAATATACAGACGAAGGTGGACGGGTGCTCGTCTATGGTTCTGGTGACATGAAACAGGCTTTGATCCACATTTCCGACGATGGTCCAGGTATGACTGCCGGTCAGCAATCCAAGGCATTTGACAGTTTTGCGCGCTCGCGAGATCAGGAAGCAAATGAAAAGTCCGGAGGCTTGGGCCTTCCTTTGGCCCGTCAGTTGATCCGGGCACATGGCGGCGATTTAACTCTGACATCTGAACCCGGTCAGGGGACGCTGGTCACTCTGAATTTACCGAGGCAATGACGCGATGCTGCTTCTAGACGATGAGCAAGCGACATTGGCCATTGGCCGAAAATTGGGTTCCCAGTTGCGCGCAGGGGATAAGGTCGCATTGAGCGGGACGCTCGGCGCTGGCAAAACCACATTGGCCAGAGGGATATTGGAAGGGCAGGGCTATAGCGAAGAGGTGCCCAGTCCTACCTTCGCCATTGTTCAGCAATATGAACCACCGGAAACAAAGATTCCGATCGCTCATATTGATCTGTATAGAATTGAAGACCCAGAGGAAATTCATGAGCTTGGCCTCGAAGACACGCTGGTTGATGGTGCGATGGTCGTCGAGTGGCCGGACCGGATGCCGGACCGCTTCTGGGATGATGCGCTGAAGATTGAATTGGAAATAACAGAAGATGGCAATCGTCGGTTGACTTGGAGCACCGGGGCCGCTTGGAAAGAGCGATGGCCACAGACATGAAACCGCCTGTAGCAGCGGCAGACTTTTTGAAACAAAATGGGTGGGGCAATGCAGAGCTATTGCCAGTGGCGGGTGATGCATCTTTCCGCCGCTATTTCCGCGCCCAAGATGGTGATCGTCGCGCGATTTTAATGGATGCGCCGCCGCCGCACGAAGACCCTCGGCCGTTTATCGCTATTGCTGAATATCTAAAGAAATCGGGGTTTTCTGCGCCCGATATTTTCGCTCGCGATCTGTCCCACGGCTTGGTCCTCATCGAGGATTTTGGCGACCATAGAATGCGCGAGCATCTGGATGCCAACCCGGAGGACGAGGACGGCATCTATCGGCAGGTTATTGATCTGCTTCGGGAGCTGCACAGGACTCCGGTAGCTTCGCTACCCGCCTATGATGAAGCGCAATATATGCGGGAAGTGAATTTGCTGACCGAATGGTATTGCCCTGCACAAGAACTGGATGTTGAAACCGAGAGTTTTGAAGTGATCTGGAGGCAGATCTTGCAACCGGTAATCGAAGCGCAAAGCCCGCCGGTTACGGTTATGCGCGACTATCACGCCGAGAACATCATGCTGCTCGAAGATGGTCGGCTTGGTTTGCTGGATTTTCAAGATGCTCTGAGCGGCCACCCAGCCTATGATCTGGTATCGATGCTACAGGATGCACGGCGTGATGTATCCGATGCGCTGGAAACGAAAATGCTAGATTATTATCTGACGGACCATAACCAAGAAACGGCCGAAGAATTCCGCAGCCACTATGCGATATTGGGCGCGCAGAGGAACACAAAGATCATCGGTATTTTTACTCGGCTTTGTATGCGGGATGGCAAACAGCGCTATCTTGATTTCTTGCCCAGAATGTGGAGCTTGCTGGAAAAAGACCTGCGTCATCCCGCGCTCGCGCCGATAAGCAAATGGTTTGATCAGAATATTCCCGGCGACGTTCGAAATCGGCCCGTCCGGGTATCGGAAGAGAGTGAATGACCCAGGTCAAAACGGCGATGATCATGGCTGCAGGTTTAGGGACGCGTATGCGACCACTTACGGAAATGCGGCCAAAGCCATTGGTCGAAGTGAGCGGCAAAGCGATGATTGACCATTGCCTTGAGAAGCTGGTCGAAGCGGGCATTGAAAAGGCCATCATCAATGTGCATTATCTTGCGGACGCAATGGAAGCGCATCTTGCTGCCTCGCAATATCCGATCGAATTCCAGATTTCCGACGAGCGCCGTCAGTTGATGGAGACTGGCGGAGGATTAGTGCAAGCTGAGCCACTGATTGAAGAATCCAATTTCTTCTGCATCAACAGTGACAATCTCTGGACCGATGGCCCTACAAATAGCCTGCATCAATTGACCCAAATATGGGACGAAGACAAAATGGATGCGCTGTTGCTATTAATTCGACGGACATCGGCGCATAATTATCAGGGTTCGGGTGATTTTCATCTCGATGGGGAGAATCGGATTTCGCGACGACTTCCTGATCAACAGGCACCTTTGATCTATTCTGGCATTCAACTGATATCCAAACGCTTGCTGCGCGATGCACCTTCAGGGCCCTTTTCCACCAATATTTTTTGGGAACGAGCCATTGGGGAAGGTCGCCTGTTCGGGCTGGTTCATGAAGGCCAATGGTTTGAGGTCGGTTCGCCCGAAGCGATAGCACCGACAGAAGCTGCGTTGGCGAGTGTCTGACCGTCCTCAGCCTTCGGTTTATAATATTGCCGCACATGGCGGGTTTGCAGATGCGCTCGCACAAGGGCTGATTGACCGCTTCGCCAAGGATGCCTTTGGATTGGCGCGCGGCCTAGTCATATTGCCCAACAACCGTGCGCAGCGTGCGCTTCAGGAAGCTTTTGTTCGGTTAAGCGAAGACGGGTTGTTGCTACCTCAAATGGCGGTGATCGGTGATCTAGATTTGGATGAATCGATAGGTGTTGCTCTTGATTCCGGCGAGTTAGCTCTGGATATCCCGGCGGCAGTAGATCCGATGGATCGCATACTCACCCTAGCGCAGCTCATCCAGAAAGAAGTCGGTCGGCGCGAGGACGCTATTTTGGCGAAGGATGCGCTGCGGCTAGCGCGCGAATTTGCCCGGACGCTCGATCAGTTGAGCGTCGAAGAGATATCACTTTCTGACCTGCAGAAGACAAAACCGGAGAGTTTGGACCTTTCAAGCCACTGGCAGGATTCCTATCGATTTTTTCTGGTCATCGCCGAACAGTGGCAGAAACAACTGGGGCAATGGGCGCGGGTTGATCAAGTGGAGCGTCGGAACGCTCTGTTCGATCATATTGCAAAGACTTGGCGCAAGGCTCCGCCAGACCATTTTGTGGTCGCAGCAGGTATCACGACGGCTGCTCCGGCGATTGCCCGATTTTTGGAAACCATCGCGTTCATGTCTTCGGGGCTCGTGGTGTTACCGGACCTTGATTTGATCATGCCGGACGAGGAGTGGGACTTGCTGGGCCCCTTCCAACCGGACCCGGAAACCGGCCATACCCGGCGTGCTCAGGAAACGCATCCGCAATATCATATGAAGTTGCTGCTTGATCGGATGTCTATCGCGCGCGGTGAAATATTACGCTGGCCGCGGACGGGAGAGAGCGGAGCTGCGGCCAAGCGGAGTCGCGCGCTGAGCAATGCCTTCGCAATTCCGAAGCTGACCGTGCGCTGGCAAACATTGGCAAGCAATGAACGCAGTCTCGCGGGCGTGCAGACAGTGGAAGCACGCAACAGCGCTGAGGAAGCCCAGGTTGTGGCCCTTCTGGCGCGCGGAGCGCTGGAAGAGCCGGATCAGCGGATAGCGATCATCACGCCAGACCGCGCGCTGGCAATTCGGATTTCTGCCCATTTGAAACGTTGGGACATTCAGGTTGATGATACAGCCGGTCAACCATTGGCGAAATTACCGGAAGGTGTATTTTTTCTGAACCTACTAGCGTCGGCAGCGAACGGATTCCCCCCGGCTGAGTTTTTGGCCTTGCTCAAACATCCGCTGGTGCAGCGAGGTGAGGGCCGGCTTCAATGGCTTGACAAGGTGCGCAAGCTAGACCTCTTGCTTCGTGGTCCACGCCCGGCCCCTGGCTTGGCGGGTATTGACGCTCTGTTGGCCGGCGAAAATCGCCGCACGAAAAAACAACGCGACGCGATTGCTTCCTGGTGGGCGACCACACGCGCTATATTTGAAAATGTGGAAAGTCTCTTCACGTCGCAGTTGAATTGGGCGCAAGCGCTGGATCATTTGCGGCGCCTAGCAGAAGAACTGACAGATGGCGCAATTTGGGCCGGTCCAGCTGGCCGAGAACTGGCCGAATTGCTGACAAAGTTACAGGTTCGTGCCCAAATGGGACCAATCCGCATCGCGGGGAATGAATTGGCGGGCTATTTCGAGGCCCTAATGTCCGAAATATCGGTGCGCCCGCCATATGGTGGTCATCCGCGCATCGCGCTATACGGATTGCTTGAAGCGCGCCTGCAACAGTCGGATCTCGTGATTTGTTGTGGTTTGAATGAAGGCAGTTGGCCGCAAGCGATCACACCTGATCCGTGGCTTGCGCCAATGATCCGCAAATCGCTTGGCCTGCCCGCGCAAGAACGACAAATCGGTTTGTCAGCTCACGATTTGGTCGGTGCGATGGGTGCGAAAAAGGTCATTCTTTCTCGTGCGCAACGTGACGATGCCGGTCCGGCTATTGCCTCGCGCTTTTTGCTCCGTCTGAAGGGCATGTGCGGTGATAATCTGAAAGAACATCCGGGAGCACGATCTTGGATGTCCGCGATCGACCAACCTGAAGGCGAACCTACGCCCTATGCGCGCCCGGCACCGTTGCCGAGCAATGAGCAGCGGCATATTCCTATTTCGGTGACTCAGGTAGATAGCCTGATCGCCGACCCATATGCATTTTATGCAAAAAAGATCATGGGTTTTGCATCGCTGGACATGATCGACGCTGACCCGAGTGCGGCATGGCGAGGGACAATCATTCATGACATTCTCGATCAATGGGCCAAACAGGATGGTTATGAAACGACAGCACTCAAGAAAAGAGCGCAGGCGTTTCTCAATGATCCAAGTTTGCATCCGCTTATGCGAAGTCTCTGGGCTCCGCGTTTACTCGAGGGGCTTGCATGGATCGCTGATACATTGGCAGAAAGTGTCAAGAATGGTCGTGAACCGCTTGCTTCGGAAATATACGGGACAGCGGAGATTGCCGGTGTCGAACTGTCCGGTATCGGTGACCGTATCGACCGGATGCCGGATGGCGGGTTAGCGATAGTCGATTACAAGACTGGCGGTGCCCCCAGCAACAAGGCGGTGGTCGAAGGCTATAACCTTCAACTTGGTCTTCTGGCTGCTATCGCCGAACTGGGCGGTTTTAAGGACATCAAAGGACAGGCGGATGCCTTCGAATATTGGTCATTGGCCAAAAAGGGAGGCACCGATAGCTTCGGCTATATCCGTTCGCCTACAAAAGGACGTGGAGACAATATCATCGCAGCAGATGCGATGGTCGATCATGCTGTGGCGCGGTTCAACGAGGCCGCAGATCAATATATAATGGGTATGGAACCGATGACCGCCAAGCTGCATCCGGAATATGCCGTTTATGCAGATTACGATCAATTGATGCGGCTTGAAGAATGGTATGGGCGTTCGCCAATGGAGGCCGCAGACGATGAGTAGCGGCAAACCAAAAATCTTTCCGCTCAAAGATCGGCAAATTGATGCCGTCGAACCCGAGCACAACATCTGGCTTAGTGCATCTGCCGGCACGGGGAAGACTCAGGTTCTAACCGCGCGGGTGTTTCGCCTCCTGTTGACCAACAATGTTGATCCCGAGCATATCCTTTGCCTGACTTTCACCAAAGCAGGTGCCGCGGAAATGGCGGAGCGGATTAATCGCCAACTGGCGGCCTGGGTTCGGATGGATGATATCAAATTGGCCAGCGATCTTGCGGCAATTGGTGCTTCCACTGGGCCGGAAACCCGAGACCGTGCGCGGACGTTATTCGCCCGCGTCCTGGACGCGCAGGGCGGCGGCTTGCGCATCATGACGATCCATG
This sequence comes from Parasphingorhabdus sp., assembly GCF_039939955.1. Classification (GTDB taxonomy): domain Bacteria; phylum Pseudomonadota; class Alphaproteobacteria; order Sphingomonadales; family Sphingomonadaceae; genus Parasphingorhabdus. Next base: position 765,175 of record NZ_JBDVHS010000005.1, read on the forward strand.
GTTTTTGTCAATCCTTGCTCGCGTCTTTCCCGGAAGAGGCCGGCATCGCCTCGATGTTCAAGCCGATCGAGGCGCGTGATCAGAAAATATTGGCGCGAGAGGCGTTAGGTGATTTGCTGCTGGAAGAGGAACGGGCAGGGCGGCCGGATATTGTGCAAGCGATCCAGCATTTGAGCGTTCGAATGGGCGAGGAGGCGACCGAACAGTTTTTAATGGCATGTGCGGCGAAAGCGGATGCGATGGAGCATCTCGCAACTGGTGTGTTGCCTTTCGTTCGGGGACTGCTCGGCCTGCCGATCGATGGCGATGCAGCAACATGGCTAACGGAACGCTGTCATGATAGCGTGATCGATCGTCGCGCGATGGAGGTGATGCGCGATGCGATGGCGGAATTTGGCGGCAAGAAAGAGCAGGAACGCCAGTTAAAGATACGTCTCTGGCTGGGCCTCAATCCAGAAGAGCGCGCCACTGCTTTGCCCGATGTGCATCTCGCCTGGGCCACTAAAACCACTGGTATGCCCCCCAAACCAACTAAGGCGCTCCTAAAGGCCTTGCCGGACTATGATTTTATTGCCGGATCGTTGCTCGAATGGAGTAACGGCCTGCTCGAAAAAGCGGTTTTGTTCGAATATGCCGAACTGTTCGCTGGCGCGCTGGAAGCCGGCCGCGCTTTCTATCACCGTTATGCAGACGCCAAAAAATTGCACGGTGTCGTAGATTTCGACGATATGATCCGGATGACGGCGAGCCTTCTGCAAAAAAGCGATATGGCAGCTTGGATTCGCTACAAACTAGATCAACGGACGGATCATATATTGATCGACGAAGCGCAGGATACCAATCTTGCGCAATGGGAAATCGTGCGCGCGCTGGCTGGTGAGTTTTTTGCAGGCATGGGTGTCGACCCAGAACGGCACAGAACATTGTTTACCGTTGGCGATTTTAAGCAGGCGATATTTGGCTTTCAGGGAACCAGTCCCCATAATTACGCTAATGCTAGAACTGAATTTTTTGGACTGGCCGAGGCATCGGAACAGTCGTTTGGGGATTTGTCGCTGGACCGCAGTTTCCGTTCGACACCGCCCATTTTGAAGGTTGTCGATGCGACGCTTGAACAGCTTGGTCATGAGCAGCTGGGGCTCGATCAGAAAGTTCCCGAGCATCGCAGCAACTATCTGGACGCCAGCGGCAGTGTGACGCTGTGGAAACCGATTGCCAATCGGAGCGATGGGGACGAGGAGGATGAGGAATCTTGGGCCAGCGAGGAAAAGCGCGTTTTCGCGCAGCAGCTTGCGGTACAGATTAAACAATGGCTGTCGCCGGAGAATCCACTCTGGCTCGACCGCGAGAACCGGGCGCTGCAACCCAAGGATATATTGATATTGGTGAGCAAACGCGATGAGTTGAGCGCTCTTATCGTCGCACGACTGTTTGCCGAGAATGTTCCGGTCGCCGGAATTGACCGCATTCGACTGAACCAACCACTGGTTGTGCAGGATTTGCTCGCGGCCGTTCGCTTCGTCCTCCAACCGAATGACGACCTCAATCTCGCCAGCCTCCTGGTTTCCCCGCTACTCGGCTGGACGCAGGAGGATTTGCTGGCTCGTGGTCATCGCGGCAAGGATAATGCTGAGAAAAGCCTCTGGGAATTTTTGCGCAGGCAGGATGGCTTGGCCGATCACATAAAACCGTTGATGCAATTGTTGACGATCGCCGATTTCAATACGCCTTATCAGTTTTTTGAGACAATATTATCCGGACCGATGCAGGGCAGGCGCAAATTATTATCGCGCCTTAGCCATGCGGCTGTGGACCCGCTCGACGAGTTATTAGCGACGGCATTGGCTTTTGAGCGGGATCATATCCCGACACTTCAGGGGTTTCTCGACTGGTTCGATCGGGGAGATGTTGAAATTAAGCGCGAGCAGGTTGAGGGCGGCAATGAGGTGCGTTTGATGACCGTGCATGGTGCAAAAGGATTGCAGGCACCTTTGGTGATTCTGGCCAATGCGACATTCGATCCTGCGAGCAAGAAAAGCGGTGGCTTTTCGATAAAGCTTGGCGAGGGGTCCGATCTGGAGCTCGAATATCCCGTTGTACCGGTCCGCAAGTCGGAGCGTGTGGGTATCTTGGCGGAACATGCTGCTTATGCTGACAAAGTCGCAATGGAAGAACATTGGCGGTTGTTATATGTTGCTATGACCCGGGCGGAAGAACATCTTGTTGTTGCCGGAGTTCTAGGACCTAGGGCCAAAGGTGAAGTGCCTGAACAGAGTTGGTTTGGTGCGATGGAACGCGGACTGATAGCTCTGGGAAGTGACTGGCGGGAAGACCCGGACTGGTTTGCGGTTCGCGAATATCGCACCGAAAGTCGAGACAGGCCCGCTATATCTTCTGCCATTGATCGCGACATTGATCAGCATACCAGCGAAACGCAACTGCCGAATTGGCTTTTCCGGTCGGCACCGGAAGAATCGCGCCCGCCACGACCCTTGACGCCTTCACATCTCGGCCCTGATGATGCCAGCAATCCACCGCCAGACCTGACGATGCGCGATGCCGCAGAACGTGGCATATTGCTGCACAGTCTGTTCCAGCGTTTGCCGAATATTGATCCGAAACGCAGAATCGATGTCGCCGACCGATGGCTGACTAAGCAAAAACAAATAGCAGATTCTTCTAGACGTAAGGAAATTATCGATACGGCTCTGGCGGTGATGGGCAACCCGACATGGGACGCCTTGTTCGCGCCGGAGAGCTTAGCAGAAGCGTCGGTTGCCGCGGTTGTCGGCGAACATGTCATATCAGGAACAGTGGACCGATTATTGGTCACCGATGATCATATTTACGTTGTAGACTTTAAAACGGGCCGCAGGGTTCCTGACCGTGCTGAGGAAGTTCCTGTTGCTTATCTGCGCCAAATGGCTGCCTATGTCGCAGCACTCGAAAAGATATTCCCGGGACGCCCGATCAAGGCGGGGCTGCTCTATTCGCACGGCCCTGAAATGCTTGAACTTTCGGCTGATCTGGTCGAGCGGCACAAGCCGGGCTTTGAGCCGACATGAAAATCCTTTCCGGTACTGCGCTTGAGCACAGGCCGAACCGTCCCTAAATGATACTTAAACAAGTGGAGATTCGTTATGGCTACCAAAGCAATTACTGATGCAAGTTTTGAAGGCGATGTCCTCAAAGCTGACGGTCCGGTTCTGGTTGATTTCTGGGCAGAATGGTGCGGTCCGTGCAAAATGATCGGCCCCGCGCTGGAAGAGATTAGCGATGAAATGGGCGGTCAGGTAACAATTGCCAAGCTCAACATTGATGACAGTCCGGACGCGCCGGCGAAATATGGCGTGCGCGGTATTCCGACAATGATCCTGTTTAACAATGGTGAGCCGGTTGAAACTAAGGTCGGCGCAGCACCGAAAAGCCAGCTCAAGTCTTGGTTGGAAAGCTCGCTTCCCGCCTAATTCCGGAAAATATCCCCAAGCCGCTCGGCTGCTTCGTCCCAGAGTTCTGGTGACGCGGCGCCGAGTAGCCCTTTTTTGCGGTCAGCGGGGCGATATTCAGAGCCGTCCCAACGGGCGCATTTTCCGCCAGCTTCGTTGAGAAACAATATTCCAGCTGCATGATCCCAAGGGAGTGTGCGTTCAAATACCGATATATGGTTCGTACCTAGTGCCAATCGGGGATATTGTTCCGCGGCGCAACGCGGGATGTCGACTATGTTATAAAAGGGCGTTGCTGCGTTTAGTAGCGTTTCTCTTTGCTCGTTCGTCATGAATCCAGTGGCCAGAGCCGCTACCGGTGTTTCTGGATGTTTCGCAGACACGATAGTTTTTTTGCCATTGATAAAGGCTCCACCGTCTTTGACGGCATGGCAGACGCGCTTGCTGAGCGGATCATAGAGCCAGCCTGCCACGGTTTCATTTGCCTCTGCCAAGGCGATGATGATCCCGAAGGGAGCTTGACCAGCAGCGTAATTGCCGGTGCCGTCGATCGGATCGATGATCCAAACCTGACTATCGTTCAATTGCTCCAGAACCGCCGGGTCCGCAGCAACAGCCTCTTCGCCAACAATTTTGGATTCCGGCAGCAGCCTTAGCAGTGCCTGTTCAATAAATTCTTCGCTGAGCTTATCGGCAACCGTTACCAGATCGCCAGGTGTTTTCTCTTCAATCTGATCGGACTGGAGATTCTGATAATGGGGTAGCAGGATATCCCGTGAGGCTTGTTCCAGAATGTCGAGGACTGGCTGGTAGAGCGAATGCATCCGCCTAACTTCGATAATCGGCGTTGATCGAGATATATCCATGGGTCAGATCACAGGTCCAGACCGTCGCACGTCCTTTGCCCAAACCAATATCGACGGCTATGTCGATCTCACTGCCTTTGAGGTGAGCGGTGACTGGTGATTCATCATAATCCGACACCACAACACCGTTACGTGCCACGGTAACGCCACCAAAGCCAATAGAGAGACTGTCGCGATCCGCCGGTTCTCCTGCTTTACCAACTGCCATGACGATCCGGCCCCAATTGGCATCTTCACCTGCGATTGCGGTTTTGACGAGGGGGGAATTGGCGATTGAGAGGGCAATGCGTTTGGCGCTATCGTCGCTTTCAGCTCCGGTGACTGCGATTTCGATAAACTTGCTCGCGCCTTCGCCATCGCGGACCACGAGATGGGCCATTTGCATACACAGATCATTAAGAGCGGCTTGAAAGGCATCTGCGCCATCATCATCGAATGATGCCAGGGCAGGGGCTGTGTTCTGTCCTGTGGCAAAGGCAAGTACGGTATCGCTGGTCGATGTGTCGCTATCGACGGTGATGCAATTGAAGCTACCTGCCGTTGCCGCACTCAACATATTTTGCAGAAAGCCGAACTCGATTGTTGCATCGGTGAAAATATAGCCAAGCATTGTTGCCATGTCGGGGGCAATCATGCCGGAACCCTTGATAATCCCGTTGAGGTGAACTGTTTGGCCACCAATGATCGCGCTTGTTGTCGCTATCTTTGGAAAAGTATCCGTCGTCATGATGGTCGCTGCGGCATCTTCCCAGTCGCATGGCTCTGCGGTGAATGCCGCTTTCAGTCCTGCCTCAGCCTTGTCCTTAGGCAAGGGAACTCCGATCACGCCTGTCGACGAAACGAATATTTCTTCTTCACGACAATTGAGATGCTGGCTGGCGAGCGATAAAATCCGTTGGACCGCTTCCATGCCGCGGGCGCCGGTAAAGGCATTGGCATTGCCAGCGTTCACTATCAGCCCGCGCGCACTTCCGGTTTGGAGAGCCTTGCGGCACCATTCGACTTCGGTGGAAGGACATTTGCTTTGCGTCAGTACCCCGGCGACCGATGTTCCCGCATTCAATTCTACGAAGGTTAGATCGCAGCGATCCCAGTCCTTATATTGTGCACGGGCTATGCGACAGGTGACGCCCGCGATATCGGGTAATGTTGGGGTTTGTGCTGGGGCCAGAGGCGAAAGATTGTCCGACACTTAACTTGCCTTTATCCAATGTTTTGATAGAACGCGCTGATACTGACGAGGCCTTGTCCATGAACGCATATATTGCAAGTTTTATGTTACTGCTATTCAACGCCGTCGGCTTGGCCGTGCCCGCGTCTGCAGCGGCAGAAGAACGTGTCATACCCGAATTGGGAAGTGCTGCAAACCTATCGGAAGCTTCTACTGTAGATCAATCGGCGGTTGTTGATCCAGCGATATCGGGGGCATTGGACCATCAGCCCGGCGATATGTGGGAAGGTTTGATTTCTGCGCCTTTGGCCGCATATGAGACTGATCAAAATGAAACAGTCTGGGCTCTCGTTACGATCAATTCTGAATCCGGCGATAAGCTGGAGCATGAAGAAGGCGCACCTTAGCGCCATTCCGTGCCTTGCCACTATTGAATGGCAAGAAATCTATCCTAAATTCATCCTATTATCGGCTTTTACTGGCCGAAAAATATCTACAAATTGGAAAATGTCATGTTCGGCGGTTTAGCCAAATCTCTCTTCGGGTCAGCCAATGACCGTTACGTAAAATCTATGCAAAAAGTGGTCGATGCCGTCAACGCATTCGAACCAGAAATCGAACCGCTTTCTGATGAAGAACTGGCGGCGAAAACACCATATTTTAAAGAACGCGTGGCCGGTGGTGAATCGTTGGATGACATTTTGCCGGAAGCTTTCGCGGTGGTCCGGGAAGCAGCAAAACGAACATTGGGTCAGCGCCATTATGATGTGCAGCTGATTGGCGGCATCGTGCTGCATCGCGGCGAAATTGCCGAAATGCGCACCGGTGAAGGTAAAACGCTGGTGGCGACCTTGGCTTGTTATCTGAACGCGATTGAAGGCAAGGGCGTGCACGTCGTTACCGTCAATGACTATCTAGCCAGCCGTGATGCGGAATGGATGAGTCAAGTATATAACTTCCTTGGTTTGGAAGTTGGTGTGATCGTACCGAATCTGGCAGAAGATAAGCGCCGCGCTGCCTATGCTGCTGATATCACCTACGGTACTAACAATGAATTTGGCTTTGATTATCTGCGCGATAATATGAAGCATGAACGTGCCCAGATGGTCCAAAGGCCGTTCAACTTCGCTATTGTTGACGAGGTGGATTCGATTTTGATCGACGAAGCTCGGACGCCGTTGATCATATCGGGGCCAACTGACGACAAGTCTGATCTCTATTTGTCGGTCAACGCCGTGGTTCAGGACATTACCGAAGAAGATTATGAAAAAGACGAGAAATCTAAGAATATTTCCCTGACCGAAGAGGGAACAGAAAAAGCAGAGCGTTTGCTTGAAAAGGCAGGTCTTCTGGTTGGCGACAATCTGTATGATTTCGAAAATACTCAGGTTGTCCACCATTTGAATCAGGCGTTGACGGCCAACGTCATGCGCAAACGGGACACCGATTATATCGTCAAGGATGGCAAAGTTGTCATCATCGACGAGTTTACGGGCCGGATGATGGACGGGCGGCGTTGGTCCAATGGTTTGCATCAGGCTGTCGAGGCCAAGGAAGGCGTACAGATTGAGCCAGAAAACCAGACGATGGCGTCGATCACGTTCCAGAACTATTTCCGAATGTATCCAAAATTGTCCGGCATGACCGGTACTGCGGAGACGGAAGCGGCCGAATTCTTCGAAATCTACAAGATGAATGTCGTAACCATTCCGACCAACAAACCTGTGTTGCGGATCGATGAGAATGATGAATTCTACAAGAACACGCTGGATAAATTTGCTGCGATTGCAAAAACCGTCAAAGAACATAGCGAAAAGGGGCAACCTGTATTGGTCGGTACCGTTTCGATTGAAAAGTCCGAGCTGCTCTCAGACTTCCTCAACAAGGAAAAGGTCCCGCATAACGTCCTGAATGCTCGATTCCACGAACAGGAAGCGCATATAGTGGCGCAGGCCGGCTCTCCTGGAGCAGTGACCATCGCCACCAATATGGCAGGCCGTGGTACGGATATTCAATTGGGCGGGAATATAGATTTTCGGATTGAAGAAGAGCTTGGCGAAATGGAAGCCGGTCCAAAAAGGGACAAGGCCGTTGCCAAGATTGAAGAAGAAGTTCGTGAACTGCGTGAGCGAGTGAGAGACGCAGGCGGTCTGTTTGTTCTTGGTACCGAACGTCATGAGAGTCGCCGGATTGACAACCAGCTGCGTGGGCGTTCTGGGCGGCAAGGAGATCCGGGATTAAGTCGTTTTTATCTTTGTCTCGAAGACGATCTTTTACGGATATTCGGCACCGAGACAATGTTCGCAAAGATGATGAACAAAAATCTCGAAGATGGTGAAGCCATTGGCGGGAAATGGTTGTCCAAGGCCATCGAAACGGCGCAGAAAAAAGTCGAAGCCCGCAACTATGAAGCGCGGAAGCAGGTCGTTGAATATGATGATGTGATGAACGATCAGCGCAAGGTGATCTATGAACAACGCGCTGAAATCATGGATGCTGAAACCGTTGGTGATGTTGTCGAAGACATGCGACATGAAACGGTCAATGCGATGGTCACAGACGCTTGCCCGCCTGGAAGCTACCCGGAGCAATGGGACATAGAAGGCCTTAAGACACGGGTTAGCGAGGTACTCAACCTTACTCCAGATATTGATGCTTGGATGAAAGAAGATGCGCTGGAGCCGGAGATTATCGAAACGCGCATTGCTGAAATGGCAGATGCAGACTTTGCGACGAAAAAAGCGCAAGTGGACGGCGAAAAACTCGGCGTGTGGGAGGATATTGAGAAATCTATCCTGCTTGAATTGCTCGACCACCATTGGAAAGAACATCTCGCGACGTTGGATGCTCTCCGACAAGTTGTGTTTTTGCGTGCCTATGCTCAGAAAAAACCACTGGATGAATATAAGCAGGAGGCCTTTGGCCTGTTCGAGCGTATGCTGGAAATTATCCGTGAGGGCGTAACAAAAACCATTGCGATCAGCCAGTTTCATAAGCAGGAAGAAATCACGGTACCGGAACTGCCGGAACTTCCGGATTTCTTGACGACGCATATCGATCCGTTGACCGGTGAAGACAATAGCAATGATATTGATGGGGGAACGCGTGGAACAGTGTCCTCGTCTTTGCCGCCACGACAATCCGGACAGCTGAATAATCCCGCCGATCCTTTTGATGGCAGTAAAGTCAGTAGAAATGCACCATGCCCGTGCGGTTCGGGTCGCAAATACAAACATTGCCACGGAAAATATTGACCTGACTTTCGTGCGGCCGGAGGGAAACTGAGATGGTTTTCGGGATAGTCGGTCTGGCAATATTATTCATGGCGACAGCTGCGCTCTACGCCAGCGTCGGATTTGGTGGTGGATCCACTTATATTGCATTGTTGGCGCTCGCAGCGACTAACTATCAGCTGCTGCCGATCGTTGCGTTGCTGTGCAATATTGTCGTTGTTACGGGTGGTGTTCTGCGGTTCCAGTCGCGCGGATTGATAGATTGGAGCAAAATTTGGCCGATTTTGTTGCTATCCGTTCCGGCTGCATGGCTAGGCGGGCGCGTGATGGTCGCTCAAGACAGTTTTATGTTGCTGCTCGGTCTATCGCTAGTGGTGGCCGGATTGTTGCTGATAATCGAGCCAATGATAAATTCAAAAGACGTGAATGCTCGCGCAGGGAAATGGGCTGGGCATCGGCTGTTTGCGCCTATCGCTGGCACTGGCATCGGCTTTCTTTCGGGGGTTGTTGGAATCGGAGGCGGAATTTTTCTTGCGCCGATCCTGCTCCTGACACGTTGGGCCGATGGCCGCCGCGTTGCTGCGACAGCGAGTGTGTTCATTTTGGTCAATTCGATCGCCGGCCTGAGCGGACAGGTGATGAAATCGGGTTTGGATATTGGTGAAGAAGCTATTTTTGCTTATTGGCCGCTATTAGTGAGCGTCCTGATTGGTGGGCAGATGGGCAGCCACCTAGCCAGCAAAGCGTTGCCGGAGATATGGATCAGGCGCTTGACGGCACTGTTGATTCTCTATGTTGCGGTTCGACTTCTATGGGTTTGATCGTGGCGAAGCATCGTGTTCTTCCGTGGTAAATGTACCAGACACTAAAAATAAGAGACTTTCGTATATTCTGGTCTCGAAGAAAATAATTTAACAAATATTTTAGTAATCTAGTATATCATAGTACGATGTCCGAAAATCCCGGCTTTCATATCCAAACCGCCATTATATTTGCAACTTTTGCTCTGGTGTTTTGGGTTGCCTGTTTTTCGAACAAGAGGCATTTGTTTCCCGGCTGGATTGCCGTCGGCTATACTGCGGCTTTGATTGCCTATCTTATTGATAGTACTCGTTCTTCTTCAACTCATATCGCGATGATATATGCTTCGACAGGCTTGTTCTGGCTGTTTAGCTTTGCGCTTACAAAGGCAATCTACATTAGATGCGGTTCGGCTTTCCCTGTTGCTTTGACTAGTGCGATGGTGGCGGTGTCCGTTTCGCTATTTGTTTTTTTGACCTACGTCGCGCCTGATATTTCTGTACGCTCGACGGTCGTAAATGTTACGGCCGCAGGCCTTTTAGCCCTATCCCTACCGCCGTTGTGGAAAACACGAAAAGCGCGGATCGATTTGGCACTGTTCGTTATCATAGCCGCGGTTTGCACCACGTTCCTGCTGCGTGTTGTGATAGTTTATAGTTTGCTGGGGCTGACGCTTACCGAGCAAACTTATGCCCAATCAACCTATGCTTGGATATTCCACTTTTCGAGCGCGATTTGCGCGCTTGCTCTTGCGGTGGTGCTATTGCTGGCGGCCTGGAATGATATGGTGATGCATTTCCATGGTAAATCCAATGCGGACCCGTTGACCGGTTTGTTAAACAGGCGCGGTTTGGAAGGTGTGTTCAAATCTAATGCGCCTGAGGACCAGGACGATAGCTATGTGCGATCATTGATCGTCTTTGACATTGATCATTTTAAACATGTCAACGATCAGCACGGTCATGCTGCAGGCGACAAGGTGTTGCAAAGAGTAGCGAAGACAGCAGTTGGCCTATGTCAGGAGCATGGTGAAGTAGCACGAACGGGTGGCGAAGAATTTGCCATTTTGACCTATTGGATACCGGTGGAAACGGCCCAGTTTCTCGCGCAGCATATTTGCGATTCCTTCCGTTTCATTGCCCATCCGGAGCTGGGATCAAGTCAAAAGGTCACCGCGAGCTTTGGATTGGCGGTATTGACTGATGCCGATTCACTAGATGATGCGATGAAGCGCGCAGACGAGGCTCTATATCGATCTAAACGGAACGGTCGTAATCAAGTCACACTCGCAGAAGTCGCTTAGTTTGGCGACGAAGAGCCGACGATAGCAACCCAACTATTTTTGCATTATTTCTAACATGCAAAGGCGAGGTGTTTTTGTGGTTCGCAACAAGATGAAATAATGGCTCCCCGAGTAGGATTCGAACCTACGACATTTCGATTAACAGTCGAACGCTCTACCGCTGAGCTATCGGGGAACAAGCTCGATTCTTGACCGAGATTATCGTTGTGAAGCGCGCCTATAACAATGTCATTTGTGTCCCGCAAGCCATCAAACGACAAATTGTTCCATAGCGATGCGATCGTCGAGTGCATGTTCTGGATCAAAGAGCATGGTCAATGATTGGCTGCGGTCGATTGCTACTTTGACACGGCTAACATCACGGACTTCTTGTTGGTCTCCAACCGCACTAACCGGCCGTTTTTCAGGATTGAGCACGCGTATGCTGATCTCCATTTTGTCCGGCAGGATTGCCCCCTTCCATCTTCTTGGTCGAAAGGGGCTGATGGGAGTGAGAGCAAGGAGATTGCAAGTCAGTGGCAATATCGGACCATTTGCAGAGAGATTATAAGCAGTCGAGCCAGCTGGGGTTGCGATCAGCACGCCGTCGCACACCAACTCTTCCATCATGACTCGGCCGTTGATTTCGATTTCCAACTTTGCCGTCTGCCTGGTTTCACGCAAAAGAGACACTTCGTTGATGGCGGGCAGGGTGAAGTTCGCACCGGAGATGGTTTCCACCTCCATCCTGAGAGGTTTGACTTTGAAAGCCCGCGCTTTGGCTAAGCGTTCGTGCAGGTCAGACAAATGCCAATTGTTCATCAGAAAGCCTACAGTACCCAAATTCATGCCGTAGACCGGCATAATGCTTCGGCGATTGAGCATTTGATGCAATGTTTGGAGCATGAAGCCGTCACCACCAAGGACGACCGCCTGATCGGCTTCATCGATCGGAACCCAATCGATCATTGTTTCTAGCTTTTCAGCGGCTTCCTGTGCCGGCTGGGTAGGGGACACAATCAGTGCCCATTTTTTTTCGTTCATCCGCCCGTGACGTTCATATGACGCTCCAATATCTCTGCGGACCCATCCAGCTGCGCATTGAAATCATGTCGCAGTGGTTTGAGCTTTAGAGCCTGTTGGAGCAGTTGGTCAACGGCAGCGATTCCATCTTTGCGTACGGCTGCACGCAAATCCACATGGGCGTTGTGACCGAGGCACATGAATATTTTTCCATCTGTGGTTAGACGGAGACGGTTGCAGTCATCACAAAAATTATTGCTCAGCGGTGTTATTAAACCCAAACGCAGGTTCAGTGGTTCCACTGAAACATAGCGCGCCGGACCTGCACTGCGATGACCAAGAGGTGAGAGCGCGTATTTCTCTCGCAAAGGCGCCAGAAATTCATCGGCGGAAATATGAGCGAGTTTTCGGTCCGCCCCAACATCACCCAAAGGCATGGTTTCGATAACGGTCAGATCATGGTCATTGTCCGCGCAATATTCCGCCATGGGCAGAAGGTCTGATTCGTTGAAATCACGAAGGGCAACCATATTGATTTTTACCCGGATACCAGCTGCTTTAGCAGCATCAATCCCGTCCAAAACGACATTCACTTCGGCACCGCGTGTAATTTCAGCAAACCGATGCGAATCAAGCGTATCCATACTAACATTGATCCGGCGTACGCAATTGGCCGCAAGATGATCAGCATATTCCGTCAGCAATGAACCGTTGGTCGTTAGCGTCAATTCTTCCAGCTCACCCGATGCTACTTTTCTACCGAGGCGTTGAATGACATCTTTCATGTCCCTTCTAACCAAAGGCTCGCCGCCGGTAAGCCGGATTTTTCGTATTCCGTGTCCGATGAATCGTTCCGCTACTAGGGTGATTTCTTCCAGTGTCAGAAGCTCTGACTTTGGCATGAAAGTCATTTTCTCTGACATGCAATATTGGCAGCGGAAATTGCATCGGTCGGTGACCGAAATCCGTAAATAGTTAATTTTGCGGCCAAAACCGTCTTGCATGGGTGTTTCATCCTGAAGGAATGCGATAAGGCTAGCGTTTTCTGAATTAGCAGGCAACGGCCTATAAAGGTTTTTCTGCTATGGAAAAAGATAGTCGATTGTTAGTGTGTCTGCGTTTCGTATTACTATTATTTGGAGTTTCTTAGGTCAGCAATTCATCCATCTCGACGGCGCATCCAGCTGAATTCCGGAACCTGTTTTTGCTTTCGTTCCATGAGCGGGATCCTCTGGCAACGGAAATAGCGTCTTATGGTTGGCGGGTTCATTCGGCTCGTCGGCTAGAAAATTTAAACGCTCGCTTCTTCTCAGCCGGCGCTATGATCGCGGTGGTTGATGCGCGTGGAGCAGAACATGATGGCCTGAAAGCAATTGCAGCCCTATCAAACGCAGCGACACCGAGCGGAATTGCGATATTGGCTTTGGTGGATAGCAGCCAGCATCAGCAGATTGCTGCACAATGCTATGGTTCAGGGGCAACCCATTATTTGGACTTCGCGGACGTAGGAGCGGATCTCGAACAGTCGATTAGATATGCGTATCGCTATGTCGAAAATTTTCGAGGGGGAGCTGAGCGCGCCCGGCATGAGCAATCATTACTGACCGTCGCAGATTTGCAATGGTCTATGGTACCGGGTTCTGTTGGCGAGGCTTGGGTGAGTGACAGTCTGTTAGCTGCGGCGGGGCAAATTGATTTTGACCAATATCCTGTTTCTGGAATTTATAGAACACTATCACATGGAGATAAGGAGCGGGTGAGAGCGGCCATGAAACGGCTACGCGATGGTGCCAGACAGACGGCAGTCTCTCACGACCTGGACGGCCGTCCGGTCATCCATCATTTATACGAAGCGGATGGCTGCATATCTGGTAGAATTGAGTATCTTGCGAAAAATGATGAGGTTGACGATTGGACCGAACGGGATCTGCTTTCAGGATTGCGGAATACAGCAGCGGCTAGTTCATGGATACGTCAAAAGTTGGAATCTGGAAGCCAATTGACGCTTTTTGCAATCGGCATCAAAAATTTCCGGATGATCAATGCAGCCTTTGGACGGAACGTTGGCGATCAATTGCTAAGGATCGTCGGCCATCGGCTTATGGATCACACACAACGCGAATATGCAGGCTCGCAGTTAGTCGCCCGTCTAGATGGCCAGAATTTCCTCATCACTTTGGCTGATATGGATAGCAATGACGTTTTGGACTTCGCAAATGGGTTGATCAGCAACGTTTTCTCCAATCTGGAATTGGAGGGAAGACCTATCCAACCGGTTGCTAGAGCTGGCGTGGCGATCGGTAATGCCGATTCCAAAGAAAAAACACTGATCAGAAAAGCGGTTCTCGCGCTTGCAGAAGCGACGGCAGCAGATGCTTTGCCGATTAAGATTAGCACCGTTTCTGAAGCCGATGTGCACTTGGAAGAGGCGTTGGAAGATCAGTTGGTTGGCGCGATGGGCCGTGGGGAAATTGCCATCGCCTTTCAGCCGCAAATCAAGGTTGATACCGGAGATCTCGTTGGAGCTGAGGCACTGGCCCGTTGGGAGCATCCGGAATATGGACTGTTGGGGGCTTCAACCTTGTTCGCCGTTGCTGAACGTGCAGGGGTGATGGACAATCTTTCAGCACAAATCCACAAACAGGCTTTGATACTGGCCGCAAAATGGGCGGATAATTTTGGTCTTTTACGTCTATCGATCAATGTGACGGCGGGAGACTTGGCCGGAACCAATTTTGCTTCCGATATGTTGAAGCAAATCGATGAGGCTGGTTTTGAAACGCGTCGCCTTACGCTCGAAATTACCGAATCAGAACTGATCGGCAATTTGTCGGCTTCAGCAGATAAATTGGATAAGCTGCGTGCAGCCGGCGTCCGGATTGCCATCGATGATTTCGGTACCGGTTATAGCAGTTTATCCTACCTTAAGGAGCTGCCGGTCGATTATTTGAAGATCGATAGCGAGTTAACCGGTGATATTAGCGGTTCGCCCAAAGAGCAGGTCGTGGTCCGGTCGATTATCGATATGGCGCACAGCCTTCAACTGAGTGTGATCGCCGAAGGCGTTGAAACGGAAGCTCAACTCAAAACGCTTGCAGAACAGGGATGTGAATATTTCCAGGGTTTTCTGCGTTCTGGGCCGCTTTCGCCTGATGAGTTTGAAGCCTTCGCGTTGCGTAACAACTAAGTAGACACCCGTTGCGCCAATTTCGATAATCCGGTTGTTAATTGTGTCAGGCCATGCAGCCGGGACTTTGGGTCCCGCCATTTGCGCTCGATAAACAACTTATTATCTGGACGGATCTTTGCAGTTCCTTTGAGACGGTCGACATAATCCAGCAAGCCGGGGACATTGGGAAAGAGGTCGTTATGAAAACTGACCAACGCGCCTCGCGGGCCCATCTCGATTTTTGCAATCCGGGCTTTCTTACAATTCATCTTGATATGCATGAGTTTCAAAAGATTGTCGGTCTGGATCGGTAGGTCACCGAACCTATCTATCATTTCTGCAGCGAAGGATTCGATTTCTTGAAGAGTCTTCAGGCCGTTCATTCGGCGATAGAGGCCCATCCGGAGCGAGAGATCGGGGACATATTCTTCCGGGATAAGGATTGGAGCATCGACGGTAATCTGGGGGGAGAAGCTGTCGGTTTTGGCGGGCATGCCAGCGCCTTTGGCTTTTGCTTCTAAGATGGCGTCTTCCAACATGGATTGATAAAGTTCGAAGCCGACTTCCTTGATATGGCCAGACTGTTCGTCACCGAGCAGATTGCCGGCCCCACGAATATCGAGGTCGTGGCTCGCGAGCTCAAATCCGGCGCCAAGACTGTCTAGGTCGCCCAATATCTTCAGTCTTTTCTCGGCTTTTTCCGTGATGATCCGATCTTTTGGCGTCACCATATAGGCATAGGCTCGGGTCTTGGAGCGACCAACGCGGCCTCTGAGCTGATATAGCTGCGCAAGGCCGAAGCGATCGGCACGGTGAATGATCAGTGTATTGGCGCTAGGAATATCGAGACCACTTTCAACGATGGTCGTCGAAAGAAGCACATCATAGTTGCGATCATAAAAGGCAGACATCCGCTCTTCCACGGTCGCCGGAGGCATTTGTCCATGGGCGACGACATAGGTCAGTTCAGGGGCGTGGTTTTTGAAAAAGTCTTCGATATCTGGCAAGTCGGCGATACGCGGTACGACGACGAACGATTGGCCGCCGCGATAATGTTCCCGCAGCAACGCCTCGCGCAGCGGGACTGGGTCCCAGGGCATGACATAGGTGCGAACGGCTAGTCGGTCGACTGGCGGTGTCTGGATAACGGAAAGCTCGCGCATGCCCGTCATAGCCATTTGCAATGTCCGCGGAATAGGTGTGGCCGTTAGCGTCAGCACATGCACATCGGCCTTCATCGCTTTGAGGCGCTCTTTGTGGGTCACACCGAAACGTTGTTCTTCATCGACAATGATCAGACCGAGCCGCTGGAACTCGATGGATTTGGCTAGCAGTGCGTGGGTGCCGATGACAATATCCACATCCCCATTGCTCAGGCCTTCTTTTGTCTTCTTCGCTTCAGTGGGTGAGACTAGTCTCGAAAGGCGTCCTATCTTGACAGGGAAGGGGCGAAATCGTTCTTCAAAATTGTTGAAATGTTGCCGCGCCAGCAGAGTAGTCGGGGCTATTATGGCAACCTGCATGCCGGCCATAGCGGCGGCAAAAGCGGCGCGCATTGCGACCTCGGTCTTGCCAAAGCCAACATCGCCACAGACCAAACGATCCATCGCTTTGCCCGATGCCATGTCGTTGAGCACTTCCTCAATGGCTTGCTGCTGATCATCGGTTTCCTGATAGGGGAACCGATCCGCGAAGCCAGCCATTTCCGTCGCCTCAATGCGAGCAGGCGTTGCTGGTTGCAAGGCACGGGCAGCGGCGGTTCTGAGTAGCTCATGAGCAATCGCCCGAATGCGTTCTTTCAGTTTTGATTTGCGTCGTTGCCAACCTTCGCCGCCAAGTCGATCCAAAACAACGCTGTCACCTCCTTCGCCATAGCGACTGAGGACATCTATATTTTCTACCGGAACATAAAGCTTGTCACCACCGGCATATTTTAGATGGACACAATCATGCGGGCTGGTTCCGACGGGAATGGAAACAATGCCTTCATATAGCCCGACGCCATGCTCTAAATGGACAACCAAATCGCCTTGGTTAAGCGCGGATAGCTCTTCGATAAAGGCATCGCTGCTTTTGCGTCGCTTGGATTTCCGGACCAATCGGTCGCCAAAAATATCCTGCTCGGTGAGCAGCGACAGGCCTTCGGTTCGGAACCCTGAAGAGAGCGGCAATATTGTGAGGGCAATCCCTGGGGCGGCCGAAAGGCAGGAAGCCCAATCATCGCAGAGTGTTGCGTTTTTAATGTCATGATCTTTGAGCAGATCAAAGATGCGCGCCCGAGAACCCTTACTGTAGCTGGCGACGATTGCCGTGCTGCCGGATTTCGTCAGGCTGTTGAGATGAGCGCCCAATGCTTGATAGATATTCTCATTGCGCGCGCGCTCGGGCGAGAAATCGCGAGGCGATGAGGCTGACATCGAGACGACTGTTTCAGATTCGGGTTCGTCAAATTCGCTTAGAATGTGGACTGGAGACGTGATTTCGCAAGTTCGCCACTCATCCGGCGTGAGATAGAGCATTTCTGGCGGGAGCGGACGATAGCTCGATAGATTGGCTTTATCAGCTTCGATCCGGTTTTTGTGATAGTCTGCAATTGCAACAAATTGTGCATCGGCTGCGGCAGAGCTCGCGGCATCTCTTAGAATCAGGCAATCATCTTCAACATAATCGAAAAGCGTGACCAGCTCATCTTCGAGAAGCGGGAGCCAATGTTCCATCCCCGCCAGACGGCGTCCTTCTGAGATAGATTGATATAATGCATCGCTCGTCGAAACGGCACCGAAGAGATCACGGTAGCGGGTGCGGAAGCGCGTTATGCTATCGGCATCCAACAGAAATTCTGAAACCGGAAGCAGATCAAGCTGGTCTACATTGCCTACGGTGCGCTGGTCGGCGGGATCGAATTGCCGCAGGCTTTCGATTTCATCGCCAAATAGGTCAATCCGGATGGGCAGTTCTGCACCAGGTGGGAATAGATCTATCAGACCACCACGAGCCGCAAATTCGCCGCTGTCGGCAACGGTGTCCACTCGTACGAAGCCGTTCGCGTAAAGGAAGGAAATCAGCTTTTCCTGTTCAACTACTGTGCCGGGTGCAAGGTGGGTGACAAATTCTTTGACCCGCGCCGGTGTTAACACCCGCTGGGTAACTGCGTTGACGGTCGTGATAATCAGCTGAGGTCCCGTGGACGGGAGGGCCAGTCTAGCCAAAGCCGCAAGGCGGTCCGAAGTGGTGTGCAGTGCCGGAGATGCCCGATCATAGGGTAGGCAATCCCATGCTGGAAATTCAATAATCTCGATATCTGGCGCAAAGAAGTGAGCGGCTTCTGCAACGGCGCTCATGGCTGCGTCATCGGTGGCGACAAACATGGTGCGCTTGCCCGAATTGGCAGCAAGTTCGGATAGAAAAAGAGGACGATAGCCTGCCGGCACACCCGCTAGCGTCATGCCTTTTTCGGAGGACAGTAGTTTATCTAGATAGGACACTTGAAATTGCTTTTGGCTAAAGGAGAGGAATATTATTTCGTGGCATCAATATAGTCGAGTTTTTGCATGGCCTCCATTTGGGAACCCATAAAATTCTGCGGAACGGGCAGTGTTCCAATCGCCCAGGCCATGACATCGACGTCATCTTCCGCGAGCAGGTTTTCAAACCAGTCCATTTCAGATTCAGACCAGTCCTGACTGTAGCGATCAAAGAAACCGCCGATCAAAAAATCCGCCTCGCGGGTTCCGCGATGCCATGCGCGAAATTGTAGCCGTTTCAGCCTTGTTTCGCGATCCATATATGCTGCTCCAACTTGGCTGGCATATTGCGCCAGCGAGGGTATAAAGGCGGATAGACATGCGGCCCGAGATACTCAATCCATTATTTGGCGAAACCCCATCGCTCAAAGGCGTCGGCAAGGTGCTGACCAAGCCTCTTGAGAAACTGCGGCTGACCCGGATCAAGGACTTGCTCTATCATCAACCGAGCTATTGGATGCATCGGAAACGCGTCGACGAGCTGAATGAAGTCGATGTCGGAGAGACGATCATCATTGAGGTGACGCCAGTTGAATATCGTACCGGTGGCCCGCGTAGCCCGCTGCGGGTGCAGGCAACCGACAAAGCTGGAAACTATATCAGCCTGACATTCTTTGGTCGCAATCCCGGCTGGCCAAAAAAACTACTACCGCTTGAAGAACCAAAGATCATTTCGGGCAAGCTCGAGCGCTATGGTGATGAGCTTCAAATCGTTCACCCCGATCAAGTGCTGGAACCGAAGCAGGTTGACGCCATAGCACTGTTAGAGCCGATATATCCCTTGGCTGACGGACTTGGTAACGCGCGGATGAGGCAATTGGTGGAGCAGGCGCTGGCTTTCGCGCCGTCATTGCCGGAATGGGTGGAGCCTAGTCAGCTGGCAACCCAAAGCTGGAAGAGTTGGAAGGATAGTATCGTCGCGCTCCATAGTGCTGAGAGTGATGGAACTAATGATAGGCTGGCCTATGATGAAATATTTGCCAACCAGCTTGCTTTCATGCTCGTCAGAGCCAGCAACCGCAGCAAGAAAGGTATCCCCATCCAAGGCGATGGTCGGCTTCGTGACCAGCTAAAGCTGCCTTTTGAACTCACCGGTGCCCAAAAACGTTGCATAGCTGAAATTGATGGCGATTTGGCACAGTCCGCTCCGATGCTGAGATTGCTGCAAGGTGATGTGGGATCGGGCAAGACGCTTGTCGCTTTGATGACATTATTGTCGGCTGTGGAGGCTGGATATCAAGGTGCTTTTTTGGCACCGACCGAAATATTGGCGCGACAGCATTTTGAAAGCCTGCAAAAACTGTTGGTCGGTTTGCCGGTCAATCTTGCGATATTGACCGGGCGGGACAAGGGTAAGGTCCGTGAGGCTACATTGATGGGGCTGATGGATGGCTCGATCAATATATTGATCGGAACCCACGCGATTTTTCAGGAGCATGTTCAGTATAAGAACCTAGCCGTGGCGATCATCGACGAACAGCATAAGTTCGGTGTTTCCCAACGGCTTATGCTGGCGCAAAAGGCCGAGAGAACACCGCATTTGCTTGCGATGACAGCGACGCCGATTCCGCGGACCCTGACGCTTAGCCAATATGGTGAAATGGATGTCTCCCGTATCGATGAGCTTCCTCCGGGACGGCAAGCAATCGATACTAGCGTGATTTCCGATGGACGCTTGCTAGATGTGGTCGAAGGCCTCGCGCGCCATATCGCCTCGGGCGGTCAAGCTTACTGGGTTTGCCCCTTGATCGAAGAAAGCGAAAAAAGCGATTTGGCAGCGGCCGAAGACCGGGCTGCCAGTTTGAAAGCAAGATTTGGTGATCAGGTCGGTCTCGTGCACGGCCGGATGAAAGGGCCCGAGAAGGATGAAGTCATGGGCCGCTTTCAGCGGGATGAAATAAAGATATTAGTCGCAACCACGGTCATCGAAGTCGGTGTCGATGTTCCCAATGCCAGTCTGATGATCATCGAGGCGGCGGATCGCTTCGGTCTTGCGCAATTGCACCAGCTTAGGGGGCGTGTAGGGCGGGGAAGTGTGAAATCCAACTGCTTGCTGATACGCGGAGGCGAATTGAGCGAAACGGCTCGCGCCCGGCTCAAACTGATGCGCGAAACCAATGATGGCTTTCGCATTGCAGAAGAAGATCTCCGTTTGCGCGGAGCAGGGGAGTTGTTGGGCACACGCCAATCGGGTGATGCCGGTTTTCGCATTGCGACCCCAGCGCAGGTCAATGAACTGATCGGACCCGCCACCGATGATGCTCGATTGCTGCTTGATCGCGATGGTGGATTGGACAGCGAAAGAGGGCAGGCAGCGCGGATCGCGCTGTACCTGTTCGAACGGGATTGGGGCGTCAGCCTATTGCGGAGCGGATAGCGATTAACGGCTTTCGATTTTGTCGAGCATTGCCAGGAAATCGGGCTCCCGGATTACCCGCTCAAATTCGAATCCGCAGCGCCCTTCATGCGACCAGACAAGATATGCTTCCATTCGTCCGGCGATGGGCAAATGGACCGTTAATCGGTCTCCTTTTGCCATTTCCAGCACATCTGCCATCATCATGCCATGGGCGGAAATATTGGCAATGCGCACGCGAATTTCTTGATTCGCGCCAAGTTCGCAAATGGTTTCGAAATCGACCGGAAAGCGCGTGGCACGACGTGCATCAAGCGATATTTGATCAGCTGTTTTGGTCATGCTCAGCATGCTCCGAAAATGAGTTCAAAGCTATGATAACCAATGATTAACAATAAATGGTAAACGTCGATAAATCGAAAAAGCCAGAATCTAAATCAGGCCTTTCGAAGCAATCCATGTTTCTTTTTCCCCGCCGAAATCTTTATATCGATGTCGGCGATAGCGACAACATGTCCGGTATCTTTGACTGGCTCGTCATTCAAGCGGGCACCGCCACCAGCGACAAGTCGTTTTGCTTCTCCTTTGGATGCGCAGAAACCAATGCCGATCAATGCGTCGAGCAGCGATATCTCGCCTGATTCAACGGTATGAACCGGTAATTCGCCACCGGCGCCACCCTGTTCAAATGTCTTCTGCGCCGTATCAGCAGCCTCTTTTGCGGCATCTTCGCCATGTGCG
Source organism: Parasphingorhabdus sp. (assembly GCF_039939955.1). Classification (GTDB taxonomy): domain Bacteria; phylum Pseudomonadota; class Alphaproteobacteria; order Sphingomonadales; family Sphingomonadaceae; genus Parasphingorhabdus. Next base: position 786,787 of record NZ_JBDVHS010000005.1, read on the forward strand.
AGAGCGGTTGCAGCATCAGCCAGGATTTTCTTGGCTTCGTTGATGTCGGAGCCTTGCATTGATTCGAGATGAGCGATTTCGTCTAATTCTATATCGGTGAACAAGCGCATGAATTTGCCGACGTCCCGGTCATCGGTGTTCCGCCAGAATTGCCAGTAATCATATGGACTGAGGCGATCGGCATTCAGCCAGATGGCACCATCGACCGACTTGCCCATTTTTGAACCATCGGATTTCGTAATGAGCGGCGTCGTCATGCCGAACAGCTCCTCGCCGTCAATTCTGCGACCCAGTTCGATGCCGTTGACGATATTGCCCCATTGGTCAGAACCACCAAGTTGTAGTTTGCAGTCATGTTGGCGCGACAGTTCTAGAAAGTCGTAGGCCTGCAAGATCATGTAGTTGAATTCCAGGAAGGTCAGTGGTTGCTCGCGTTCGAGGCGCAGTTTCACTGAATCAAAGGTCAACATACGGTTGATTGTGAAATGGCGTCCGACTTCCCGTAAAAATGGGATATATTCGAGCTTATCCAGCCAATCTGCATTGTTGACGAGTATGGCGTCGGTTGGCCCGTCGCCGAATGTCAAAAAGCGTTCAAAACAGGTCCGGATCGATGCGATATTTGCCGCGATTCCTTCATCATCAAGCAATTTTCGGACTTCATCTTTGCCGGATGGGTCACCGACTTTGGTCGTGCCACCGCCCATGACCACAATCGGTTTGTGCCCAGCCTGTTGCAGACGACGAAGCAGCATGATCGACACGAGATTTCCCACGTGCAGGGAGTCTGCGGTTGCATCAAATCCGATATAGCCGGGGATAATGCTCTTTGTTGCAAGAGAGTCCAACGCATCGGCATCGGTTAACTGGTGGATATAGCCGCGATCATTCAGTAGACGCAGCAGATCAGATTGATAATTGGTCATGGGTTGGTGCGTTACATGGGGACAACGAAAGTCGCAATATGCGTTTAAACTTGCAATGCCATCCATCGACGCCGGTATCCGTGATTGATCATATGACGGTCGAATGCTCGATGACCAAAGCCGGAACGATTTGGTTGAGATATCATGTTGCTGGTAAGGTTGAAGATATCAAACTACCCGACAATTTGGAGCAGCCCGAGCGCAGGGATAATCTCTGGCAGAAGAGTTGCTTTGAACTATTCCTCAGGGAACCGGGGAAAGAGCGCTACTGCGAATTTAACTTTTCCCCGTCTGGCAACTGGGCGGCCTACGGATTCAGCAGCTATCGCGAGGGGATGGCGCAGATTGCACTGGCTCAAATACCTGAAATATCTATGGATGTTAGTGAGACACATCTGGCGCTTGAAGTGACCTTCGGCTTACCGGATATATGGACGCATGATGAGCTTGATGCAGGTTTGTCTGCGGTCATTGAGATGCAAAATGGAGAGAAATCGCTCTGGGCTTTAGGCCACCCCGCAGGTAAGCCGGATTTTCACCATAGAGACTGTTTTTCGTTGAAAATGAAAGCGATGGGACATTGATGAAATTTGGATTAGACAGACTGATCGAAGATGCGGACTTGCGTCGGCCGTTGGCAGGAAAACGGGTCGCGTTGCTTGCGCACCCCGCCTCGGTAACCGGCGACCTTGTCCATAGTCTGGATGCTTTGTCCGCCCTTGATGGTATCAATTTGACCGCAGCATTCGGCCCGCAGCATGGTCTGCGCGGCGACAAGCAAGATAATATGATTGAGTCACCGGATTATAATGATCCGGTTCATAATATTCCGGTTTTCAGTCTTTATGGCGAAGTGCGCCGACCGACGGCTGAATCGATGGAGACATTCGATGTCATCTTGATTGATCTTCAGGATCTGGGTTGCCGGATATATACGTTCATCACGACCCTGCGCTATATGCTGGAAGCGGCGGCCGAACATGGCAAGGCAGTATGGGTACTCGATCGTCCCAACCCCGCAGGTCGGCCGATCGAAGGCACGATTCTTGAAGAAGGCTGGGAGAGCTTTGTCGGGGCGGGGCCGATGCCGATGCGGCATGGACTCACCATGGGAGAAATGGGCCGCTGGATGATCAGCCACTTTGATCTTGATGTGGATTATCAGGTCATCGAGATGCAGGGGTGGCAACCGGAAGGTCCTGGATTGGGTTGGCCGGAAGACCGTATCTGGATCAATCCTAGCCCCAATGCTCCCAATGTGAACATGGCACGCGCTTATGCCGGAACAGTGATGCTGGAGGGAACCACTCTCTCCGAGGGTAGGGGAACAACGCGGCCGTTAGAGCTATTTGGCGCTCCAGACATTGATGCGCGAGCGATTATTGCGGAAATGCAGAGATTAGCCCCACAATGGCTGAAAGGCTGCCTGTTGAGGGAAATCTGGTTCGAACCGACGTTTCACAAGCATCAGGGGCAATTGTGCAACGGTGTCCAAATTCATGCGGAGGGCCCGGCTTATGATCATCAGTCTTTCCGGCCGTGGCGTCTCCAGGCTTTGGCGTTCAAAGCCATAGGAATCCTCTATCCGGAATATGAATTGTGGCGCGATTTTCCTTATGAATATGAAGATGATAAGCTAGCATTTGATGTCATCAACGGCGGGCCGGCTTTGCGGGAATGGATCGAGAGTCCATCGTCAACTGCGCATGATCTGGAAGAAATCTGCGCACCCGGTGAACGGGCTTGGAGCCATATGATTGAGGAATATCTTCTCTATTAGAAATGCTGCACTGCAACATAATTATTGCATTCTGTCTGAAACCTGATAATTTGTACCTATGTTACCAAGCAAAGAATTTTTTGAAGGCGTCGCACTGAAAAAATGTGTGGCTGCGACTTATAACAATACGGCGTTCAAGCTGGCGCCGCATATTCTCTATACACGGCATGACGAAATGTATGTCGATGCTGTGCCGTTGGAAAAAGACGGTCAACCGCCGCGGGAAATCAAGATCGGGACGTTCAAGCTTTCCGGGTTGAAGGATGTGAGCGTGGAAGAGCTCCATTTCGAAAAGTCCGAAATTTTTGAACCGGCTGCCGAAAAATATGACGGAACAACCTTGCTAGCCATTGAAGGCTAGCAACTACCCCTGCTTGCGGGTCAATTCCTTCATCGCATCGCTTAGTCCGTCTACCGTCAGCGGGTACATTCGATCATTCATCAATTCGCGCACGATTTTGACGCTTTGTGAATAGCCCCATTGCTTTTCAGGCACCGGATTGAGCCAGGCAGCTGCTGGATAGGTGTTGGTTAGCCGCTGCATCCACGTCACCCCGGCTTCTTCGTTGAAATGTTCAACGGAACCGCCTGGATGGGTGATTTCATACGGGCTCATCGACGCGTCTCCAACGAAGATCAGCTTATAGTCATGGCCATATTTGTGGAGCACATCCCAGGTGTTGGTGCGCTCGGAAAAGCGGCGGCGATTATCCTTCCACAAGCCTTCGTAAGGACAGTTGTGGAAATAGAAAAACTCCAGGTTTTTAAACTCGGTAGTCGCTGCACTGAATAGCTCTTCGCAGAGCTTGATGAACGGATCCATAGAACCGCCAACGTCCAGAAATAGCAGTAATTTCACCGCATTGTGCCGTTCGGGGCGCATATGAATGTCGAGCCAGCCCTGTTTGGCCGTGCCGTTGATCGTCCGGTCGATATCCAATTCGTCCGCAGCGCCCTCGCGAGCGAATTTGCGCAGGCGCCGGAGCGCGACCTTGATGTTCCGCGTGCCCAGCAACTTGGTGTTGTCGAGATTCTGGAATTCGCGCTTGTCCCAGACCTTGATAGCTTTTTTCTGGCCGCCTTCGCCACCGATCCGGACGCCTTCGGGATTGTAACCGGAATTGCCGTAGGGAGATGTACCGCCCGTGCCGATCCACTTGCTACCACCTTCATGGCGTTTCTGCTGTTCTTCCAAACGCTCTTTGAGCGTCTCCATGATCTCGTCCCAACTGCCGAGGGAATTGATTTTTTCCATTTCCTCTTCAGATAGGTATTTTTCAGCGACTGCTTTCAGCCAATCCACAGGAATTTCTTCTTCCTGCAAGCCATAATTGGTTTCAATGCCTTTGAAGACCTTCGAGAAAACCTGATCAAAGCGGTCGAGCAGGCCTTCGTCTTTCACGAAAGTCGCGCGCGAGAGATAATAGAATTCTTCCGGATTGCGCTGGATAACTTCTTTTTCGAGCGCTTCGAGCAGGACGAGATGTTCCTTGAGCGAAGCCGAAATTCCGGCGGCTCTAAGTTCATCCATGAAGTTAAAGAACATTGTCGGTGCCTTTGCTTAGCGTGCTTCGCGTTTCGCCATGAAGGCCAGGCGTTCAAACAACATCACGTCCTGTTCGTTCTTGAGCAACGCGCCGTGCAGTGGCGGGATCGCTTTGCTGCTGTCATTCGATTGTAGGGCTTCGAGCGGCATGTCTTCATTGAGGATCAGCTTCAGCCAGTCGAGCAATTCGCTGGTGCTCGGTTTTTTCTTGAGGCCGGGGACGTCGCGAACATCGTAGAAAATGTCCATCGCCTTTTTGACCAAAATCCCCTGAATGTCAGGAAAATGGACGTTGATGATGTCCTGCATCGTCTCGCGATCCGGGAATTTAATATAGTGGAAGAAACAGCGGCGCAAGAATGCGTCGGGCAGTTCCTTCTCGTTGTTCGAGGTAATGATCACGATCGGCCGCTCCGTCGCCTTGATCGTTTCTTTGGTCTCGTAGACATGAAATTCCATACGATCGAGTTCCTGCAAAAGGTCATTCGGAAACTCGATGTCGGCTTTGTCAATCTCGTCGATCAGCAACACGGGTAGTTCGGGAGCGGTGAAAGCCTCCCACAGCTTGCCCTTACGGATATAATTGGAAATATCATGAACGCGTTCGTCGCCCAACTGGCCGTCGCGGAGTCGCGCAACCGCATCATATTCATAGAGGCCCTGATGGGCTTTGGTGGTGGATTTGACGTTCCATTCAATCAGCGGTGTGCCCATGGCTTTGGCGATTTCATAGGCTAGGACCGTCTTGCCGGTGCCCGGCTCGCCCTTGACGAGAAGCGGGCGCCGCAGGGTCATGGCGGCGTTGACAGCAACCTTTAGGTCATCGGTTGCAACATAGTCCTTGGTACCGTCAAAACGCATGATTTTCTATTCCTTGCCGTGATAGTCAAAGCACAGGGGATAGGGAAAACCCCCAATGTAGGCAAGTTAATCATTTAGTTAATTTTTGTGCCGTTTGGCGAGCAACCTATTGAGAAAGGCGCGTGTTTCGGCGGGCTTCGAGAAGTTGCCAAAGGCCACGATGCTGGTTGAGCAACTGTTCAGACCCGAAGTTCAAGGCACGCTCCAAGGCCGGTGTTTCCGACAACCGGTCCTTGAGGATGGACGTCGTCTCTATGCTGGGAAGCATGGATGGTCTGGCCTCTACGCCCACGCGCAAGGCTATCGATTCGAGAATTGGTCTGATGGCATACCAATCGGCAACCAGGGCGATGGCCGCACCGATTGCGCATCCGTTGCGATCGGATTGAGAGAGCATCTCTAAGGCTTTGCGTTGACCGAGTACTGCTGAATCGCTTGGGTCATCGGCACTGACGCCGGAAATGGGACCTGCCGCTACCGTCAATTTGGTCAGAAATGCACGTTCGGCAGCAAAGCCAGCAGTCGCTTCAATAAGCCAGTCGCGAGCGCTTTCATCGGTTGTTCTGCTTGCAGCATGGTCGGCTACGCCGGGGTGGCGACCATGCAATACGCATAGGAAATGAGCGATATCTGCGATATCTGTTCCCGACAAAATGGAAAAATCTTGCCGGATTGATTCGACATAATGCGCTGTTTCGCTGCCATGGTTCTCGATGTAGTCAGCGAAACTCAACTGAGCCATCAATTCTGGATTTAGTCCCTGCATGGCGTTTCCCATATCCCCGCATGTTGTCACGAACATGCGATGGGCATCTTCGTCTACCTTGGGGTATAGAAGCGATTCCTAAAGAGTGGGTTTATTCATCGTTAGGAATTCGCAAACCATAATTATGCCATGCCGGTTCGTGGATCTATTGATCCAGGAAGCTACGCATTTTGCGGCTGCGGCTCGGGTGTTTCAGTTTCCTGAGTGCCTTGGCTTCAATCTGCCGGATACGTTCGCGGGTAACGCTGAACTGCTGTCCAACTTCTTCCAACGTATGATCGGTGTTCATGCCGATGCCGAAACGCATACGTAGGACGCGTTCTTCCCGCGGAGTCAGACTGGCCAATACGCGCGTCACGGTTTCCTTCAAATTGGCCTGAATGGCCGCATCGACCGGAATGATCGCATTTTTATCTTCAATGAAGTCACCCAGATGTGAATCTTCTTCGTCGCCAATCGGCGTTTCGAGGGAGATTGGCTCTTTCGCGATTTTCATGACCTTGCGCACTTTTTCCAGTGGCATGGAAAGACGTTCGGCCATTTCTTCCGGTGTCGGCTCGCGGCCCTGTTCGTGGAGGAACTGGCGGCTGGTACGGACCAGCTTATTGATCGTTTCGATCATATGAACTGGAATACGGATCGTCCGGGCCTGATCAGCAATCGACCGCGTGATCGCTTGGCGAATCCACCATGTGGCATAGGTGCTGAACTTGTAACCGCGACGATATTCGAACTTGTCGACCGCTTTCATCAGGCCGATATTGCCTTCCTGAATGAGGTCGAGGAACTGCAAGCCGCGGTTGGTGTATTTTTTTGCGATGGAAATCACGAGACGGAGATTGGCTTCCACCATTTCCTTTTTGGCGATACGCGCTTCGCGTTCGCCTTTTTGGACCATGTTCACGATCCGGCGGAATTCGACCAGTGAGGTGCCGGTTGCGTTGGCAATGTCAGAAATTTCTGACCGAATCCGGTCAACGGCATCTGCTTCTTTTTCGGCAAAAGATGCCCATTTTTTGTCGGTTTTGGTCATGCTTGCAAGCCAACCATCGTCCAGTTCATTGCCGATATAGCTGTCCAGAAACGCCCGGCGTGGGACTTTGTGCCGTTCGGCTAGACGCAGCATTTGTCCGCCCAGCGTGGTTAGCCGGCGATTGAAAGAGTAGAGCTGATCGACCAGAAACTCGATCTTGTTGGCATGGAATTGCACGCTTTCGACCAGCGCGGTCAATTCTTCCCGCAAATTATGATATTTGGTTTCCGACGCTGCGGGGAAGTCTTTGCCAACGGCCAGCGCATCCAATCGGGTGGTCTGCAATTTTGAGAATTTCTTGAACACCGAGGTGATCAGCGCAAATTTTTCGAGCGCTTCGGGTTTCAACGCTTCTTCCATCTGCGCGAGGGAAAGGGTGTTGTCCTCTTCTTCCTCTTCAACGACGCGCTTTGTGCGGCGTTCGGTCAGTTCGGCTTCATCATCATCTTCGCCATCAGCCGATTCTTCATCCTCGACTTCATCATCATCCTTGAACGAAGGACCAGCGGTTTTCTCGCTGATCTCACCATCATCATCGTCTTCTTCTTCAAGATTTTCCGGGACAGGGTCCTTGGAGAGCATGGCATCGAGGTCGAGAATTTCGCGCAACTGCATTTCGCCGTCGTTGAGCGCGGTGGACCATTCGATGATTGCGTTAAAAGTCGTCGGGCTTTCACAAAGCCCCCAGATCATGGTGTCGCGACCGGCTTCGATCCGCTTGGCAATGGCGATCTCGCCTTCGCGGCTAAGCAATTCCACAGCGCCCATTTCGCGCAGATACATGCGGACGGGATCATCGGTGCGATCGCCAGCAGCCTTTTTAGGAGCGGCAGCAGCGGTTTTTTTGTCTTTATCTTTGCCGTCGATTGATTCGACTTCGTCGCCGCCCATTTCCTCGGCGGCTTCCTCGTCATTTTCGACAATGCGAACGCCCATTTCGGAAATCGCAGACATGACATCTTCGATCTGTTCATTCTGTTCCTGGGGCAGGGCTTCGTTCAGCTCGTCAATTGTCAGATAGCCACGTTTCTTGGCTTTGGTGATCAATTTTTTGACGGCACTATCGTTGAGATCGATCAACGGTTCGTCTTCGGCTTTGGTGTTTTTCGCTTTACTTGCCAATGGCTGAGGCCCCTAATTTGAAACTATATATTATCGTCGATCTGGGTCAGGTCGACCAACCGCTCATGAAATAACTGCTTTACTTTGCGAAGGCGCTGCTGCTCGGCATAACTTTCTTCCGTAAGATCATCCTGCACCCGCCGCGTTGCCTCTGCGAGAGCCGCTTCCAGTCCGGGGCGTGCTGTTACCACTTTTATCGCTTCTGCCAAATCCCCGTGCGCCCGTTCGATTAACGGTGCCGGAGCATTTTCTGGCATTTTGCGGTTGAAAGTGAAATTCAGCGCGTCGGCCCGTAACAGCCCTTTTGCGACATTATAACAATCTGTCTTCTCCAATATGGTAAGAAGGCCCTGCATATCAAGCGTTTCTTTGCTCATTGCAGCATTGATCAGTTCGCCCAGCAGGGACTGTAGCTGCGAATCGGCTAGTTTGATCGCGTTCAGCTCTTCAAAATGCTTGGAAATCCGGCATGGATGGCGGATCAGACCACCCAAAATGCCCTTTGCGATTTGCAAGTCATAGCCTTCGATCAAAAAGGACTTTGTGTCGTCCATCGGTTTGTAGGAGACAAATTTCGACGGAAATTTACGCCCGGTGTTTTGCGAGCGGCGACCTTCGGACCGATTGTCCCGCTGTGCGAAAAAGGCAGCTTGATAGCGTTCGTGAAATTCTTGCCGATAATGTTGGGCAATGTCCTGGTCGGCAATATCGCGCACATGATCCGACAGGCGCTTCTTGAGCCCCGCCTTGGTTTCCGGGGTGTTGAGCGGTTCGGCATCAAATTCCACCTGCCAGATCTTGTCATCGAGCATCTGCGGTTTCGCGATCAGGGCGGCAAAGGCCTGTGCGCCTTCGGACCGGATCAGATCATCGGGGTCTTGCCCGGCGGGAAGGGAGATGAAGTTCAAACTATGCGAGGGGCGCAATATCGGTAGCGCGCGTAATGCGGCACGCATGGCGGCCTTCTGACCGGCATTATCGCCATCAAAACAGAGGATCGGGGCCTCAACCATTTTCCAGATGCGCTCAATCTGATGCTCGGTCAGCGCCGTGCCGAGCGGGGCGACGACATCCTCAAAGCCCGCCTGAGCCAAGGCAATGGCGTCCATATAGCCTTCAACGACCAATATTCGTCCGGTCTGGCGGGAGGCTGGCGAGGCTTTGTCGAGATTGTAGAGCGTGCGACCCTTGTCGAACAAAGGCGTGTCGGGGCTGTTGAGATATTTCGGCTCTCCGTCGCCCAATATCCGGCCGCCAAAGGCAATGACCCGGCCGCGTGGATCGCGGATTGGGATCATCAATCGGCCGCGGAACCGGTCGTACGGGTCTTTGTCATCGACTTTGATCAGCAGTCCGGCTTCGATCAACTGGTCAACGCCATGGACGGAAAGCGCTTCTTTCAGCCGTCCGCGGGAATTGGGGGCAAAACCAAAGCCAAAATTGCGGATCGTGCTTTCAGAAATGCCCCGGTTCTTCAGATATTCCCGCGCCGCAGCTCCTTCAACGCCGTTGAATTGGGTGACAAACCAATCCTGTGCCGCCGCCATGACATCATGCAGGGTTGCTCGGACTTCCTGCCGTTGAGCCGCCTGGGGATCGGGGGCAGGGACTTCCATTTGCGCTTCGGCGGCGAGATCCTTGACCGCATCCATGAAGCCCAGCCCACGCTGTTCGGTCATCCAGCTGATCGCATCACCATGGGCGCCGCAACCGAAGCAATGGTAGAAACCTTTTTCGTCGTTGATCGTGAAGCTGGGGGTTTTCTCGTTATGGAACGGGCAGCAAGCCTTATATTCCCGGCCCGCCTTCTGTACTTTCACCGTTCGGCCGATCAGTGTCGATAGCGTGGTTCGCGATCGCAGTTCTTCAAGCCATTGCGGGGAAAGCGCCATAGATTCAGCTCAGCGCCGCCTTCACCAGCGCGCTGGCTTTGCTCATGTCGATTTCGGTGCCGTGGCGCTTTTTCAGCTCGCCCATCACGCGGCCCATGTCTTTCATGCTGTCGGCGCCGAGTTCGCTCTTGATGCCATCGATCAAAGCGGCGGTATCTTCCTCGCTCAATTGGGCGGGAAGAAACTCTTCAATCACCGACAATTCCATTTTCTCTGCCGCGGCCAGTTCGGTCCGGCCACCGCTTTCGAACATGTCTATCGATTCGCGACGCTGTTTTGCCATTTTTTGCAGGACGTCGGTGACCATCGCATCGTCATCTGGCGCATCACCCTTGGTGCGCAGGGCGATGTCCTTATCTTTGATTTTGGCCAAAATGCTGCGTGTTGCGGCGGTGCGATCTTTGTCACCGGCCTTCATGGCGGCAATTTGCGCGGCTTTCACGGTATCGCGAATCATGGCGTCCCTCATAATTTTGGAATAAGCTACCACCATAGCGGGAAGATAATTTTTTTCATAGATTGTGACGCCATAAATCTGGCCCTAGGTCCCATGAAATTTTGCGCCTCAGACGGACCCGAAGGAACAGCCCATGACCAATGCCCAAAATCCCGCCGCTCCCAAGGGTGCAACTGGGATATTGGTATTGGCCGATGGCACTATCATATGGGGCCGGGGCTTTGGTGCGACCGGCTCTGCGGTTGGTGAAGTCTGCTTTAACACGGCGATGACCGGCTATCAGGAAGTGATGACCGATCCCAGCTATGCCGGGCAGATCGTAACCTTCACCTTTCCCCATATCGGCAATGTCGGCACCAATGACGAGGATGTTGAGGCGGACAGCCCACATGCTCTGGGCTGTATTGTCCGCGAGGATGTGACGGCACCGTCCAATTTCCGCGATCAGAAGCCGTTTGATCAGTGGATGACAGAGCAGGGCCGGATCGGAATTTCCGGCGTGGATACAAGGGCTTTGACGCGGCGGATCCGCGAAGCGGGAGCGCCCAATGCGGTGATTGCCCATGATCCCGATGGTCAGTTTGATATGGACGAGCTGCTCGCCAAAGCGCGCGGTTGGGCGGGGCTGGAAGGCATGGATCTGGCCAAGGAAGTGACTGGCCACCAGACGCAATTGTGGGACGGCAAAGGGCAGGGCGCCGGCATCTGGCGACTGGGCCATGGCTATGCCCCACTGGAAGACATGGAAGCATCTTCGTCCCGGCCGCATGTGGTAGCGCTTGATTTCGGCGCGAAGCGCAATATCTTCAGAAACCTTGTTAAGGCTGGCGCAAAAGTAACTGTAGTTCCAGCTAAAACATCGCTCGATGATATCTTGGAATTGCAGCCGGATGGCGTCTTTCTGTCCAACGGACCGGGCGATCCGGCGGCTACCGGTTCCTATGCGGTTCCCGTGATCCAACAGTTGCTGGACGCGGATATGCCCTTGTTCGGCATCTGCCTTGGTCATCAAATGCTGGCGCTGGCAGCGGGTGCCAAGACGATCAAAATGCATCAGGGCCATCGCGGTGCCAATCATCCGGTGCAGCGTATCGGTGGCGGATGGGACGAAACCGAAGGGCTGGTCGAAATCACCAGCATGAACCACGGGTTCGCGGTCGATGGCGACAGTCTGCCCGACAATATTCGCGCGACCCATAAAAGCCTGTTCGACGGCAGCAATTGCGGCATCGAAATCATCGGCAAGCGTGCCTTTGGCGTGCAATATCACCCGGAAGCCAGTCCGGGGCCACAGGATAGCTTCTATCTGTTCGAGAAATTTGTGGGGCTGATTTCATGACCCCGGATAGGCGGAAGCGGCACGCTGAAGTTGCGTTGGTAGCTCTTTATAGAGCTTCGGTCGTCGAAGGCATTGAAAGCCTTGGGCGGGAAGGCTTGGCGACGCGCATAGGAAGAAAAACTTATGATACAAATATGGATAGTGTCTTTGTCTATATGGCAGAACAGGGCTGGATCGTTCGGAGAGACGAAGATGTTATTGAACTACAGAAAAATGGTAAGATAAACGCTCAGTCCCTATTAAATAATAGTGTGCATTCTTCATAATGTACAAAACGACCGACATATCCTTCGGCACTGTTAAAGGCGCAAAACAATGAGCGGCCCGATTGATCCGCAACATCTTGCCGAAGAATGGGCAATTGATGACGAAATCCTCCAAAATATGGCGGCCGGTGGCGATTTGTCGCATGTTGTGCGCGAGATTAACGTGCAATTTGTCGGTGCCGTCGCCAATCTGAACAAGTTTAAGAATGACGCGAAGAAATGGGGTTTTCGTTCGGCCCTGGTTTCGCAAGAGGATGATGGCTGGGTAATCGAGCTGCAAGTTGATCTGGACACGCAGCAAGCCACGATCCGCGAACTGACGCGCAAATGCCTTGAGATCGAAAGTGAATATGACATCGACCATGATGGTTGGGGCTGCTTTGCCTGCAACGAAAATGGCGAAATTTCTGATGAGAACCCTGCATAATGCCCAAAAGAACTGATATATCCTCCATCCTTATCGTTGGCGCTGGCCCGATCATTATCGGCCAGGCTTGCGAGTTTGATTATAGCGGCACGCAGGCGTGTAAGGCGCTGAAGGAAGAGGGCTACCGGATCATCCTGGTCAACTCCAACCCGGCGACGATCATGACCGATCCGGAAATGGCGGATGCGACCTATATTGAACCGATTACGCCCGAAATTGTCGAAAAGATCATCGAAAAAGAGCGTCCTGACGCGATCCTGCCGACAATGGGCGGGCAGACGGCGCTGAATACGGCACTGACGCTCAACAAAATGGGCGTGCTCGACAAATATAATGTCCAGATGATCGGCGCGGATGCCGAAGCCATTGATAAGGCCGAGGATCGCGAGAAGTTCAAGGCGGCGATGGACAAGATCGGTCTGGAAAGTCCGCGTTCTGCGGTCGCGCATAGCGAAGAGCAGGCGCTGGAGATATTGGAAGATATCGGCCTGCCTGCGATCATGCGGCCCAGCTTCACCATGGGCGGCACCGGCGGCGGAGTGGCCTATAACCGCGAAGAATTTATCCACTACATCCGGACATCGCTGGAAGCTTCTCCGACCAATGAAGTGTTGATCGATGAATCGCTGATTGGCTGGAAAGAATATGAGATGGAGGTTGTCCGCGACAGTGCCGACAATTGCATCATCATCTGTTCGATCGAAAATGTGGACCCGATGGGCGTGCACACCGGTGACAGCATCACGGTCGCGCCGGCGCTGACCCTGACCGACAAAGAATATCAGATCATGCGCAACGCCTCTTTGGCGGTGCTCAGAGAAATAGGAGTCGAAACAGGCGGTTCCAACGTACAGTTTGCTGTCAATCCGAAGAACGGACGGCTGGTTGTCATCGAAATGAACCCGCGTGTGTCGCGGTCATCGGCCTTGGCGTCCAAGGCAACCGGCTTCCCGATTGCCAGCGTCGCCGCGAAACTGGCGGTTGGCTACACGCTCGACGAAATTGACAATGACATTACCGGTGTGACCCCGGCTTCCTTTGAACCGACAATCGACTATGTCGTCACCAAAATCCCGCGCTTTGCCTTTGAAAAGTTCAAGGGCGCGGAGCCATTGCTGTCCACCGCCATGAAGTCGGTCGGTGAAGTCATGGCCATTGGCCGGAATATCAATGAATCGATGCAGAAAGCGCTGCGCGGGTTGGAAACCGGTTTGGACGGTTTCAACCGCGTACAGTCGTTGATCGGCGCGTCACGCGAAGATATTGCTGCCGAACTGGCGCGGGCCACGCCCGACCGTCTGCTGGTCGCCGCCCAGGCGATGCGGGAAGGTTTTTCCAACGACGAAATCCACGCCATCGCCGGTTTCGATCCTTGGTTCCTGTCGAGAATTCGCGAAATCATCGATGCCGAACAAGATGTCATCGACAATGGTCTGCCCAATGATGCGCAAGCCTTGCGCAAGTTGAAGTCCATGGGCTTTTCCGACGAACGACTGGCGAAGCTTGCCATTGATTCCGTCCATGTCGCCGGCGGGGCAGGGCGCGCTGTCGCGGAAGGCCACGGGCTGGTGCATGACGCGCTGGCCGCCATGGCCGGGGCAACGACCGAAGCCGACGTGCGGGCCTTGCGCCACAAGCTGGGTGTGCGCCCCGTGTTCAAGCGGATCGATACATGCGCAGCGGAATTCGAGGCCAAGACGCCCTATATGTATTCCAGCTATGAAGCGCCGATTTTCGGGGAACCGGAATGCGAAGCGCAGACATCGGATCGCAAGAAGATCGTTATCCTGGGTGGCGGACCGAACCGGATCGGGCAGGGGATCGAGTTTGACTATTGCTGCTGTCACGCCTGTTTCGCTCTGTCGGACGCTGGGTTTGAAACGATCATGGTCAACTGCAACCCGGAAACCGTATCGACCGATTATGACACGTCTGACCGGCTGTATTTTGAGCCGCTGACCGCCGAAGATGTGCTGGAAATCCTGCACGTCGAGCAGCAGACCGGTGAACTGGTCGGCGTGGTCGTGCAATTTGGCGGGCAAACGCCGTTGAAGCTGGCGCAGGCGCTGGAAGATGCGGGCATTCCGATCCTCGGCACGTCGCCGGATGCGATTGATCTGGCCGAAGACCGCGAACGCTTTGCCAGATTGGTGAACAAGCTGAAATTGAAGCAGCCGGAAAACGGCATGGCCAGAACGCGTGATGAAGCGGTGAAAATCGCCGAACGGATTGGCTATCCGGTTTTGCTCCGGCCAAGCTTCGTGCTTGGTGGCCGGGCGATGGAAATCGTTGATGGCCCGGCACAGCTGGAAAATTACATCAATACGGCTGTGCAAGTATCGGGGGACCAACCGGTTCTGGTCGACCAATATCTGCGCGATGCGATCGAAGTCGATGTGGATGCGATTTGTGACGGCGACCAAGTGGTTGTTTGTGGCGTGCTCCAGCATATCGAAGAAGCCGGGGTCCATTCCGGCGACAGCGCCTGCACAATCCCGCCTTATAATCTCAGCGACGAGATTATCGCGGAGATGGAGCGTCAGACCGAGGCCTTGGCCTTCGGCCTGAAAGTGCGCGGCCTGATGAACATTCAGTTCGCGGTCAAAAATGGCGAAGTCTATCTGATCGAGGTCAATCCGCGCGCCAGCCGGACCGTGCCTTTTGTTGCCAAGGCTATTGGTACACCGATTGCCAAGATCGCTTCGCGCGTGATGGCCGGAGAGAAATTGAAAGATCTGCCCGTCATCGACCGGCATATTGATTATATTGCCGTCAAAGAGGCGGTATTCCCGTTCAACCGCTTCCCCGGTATCGACCCGGTTCTGTCACCGGAAATGAAATCCACCGGCGAAGTCATGGGCATTGATCAGGGCTTTGCGATTGCCTTTGCCAAGTCGCAGCTCGGCGCGAATACCCGCCTGCCGGATAGCGGCACGATCTTCATCTCGGTCAAGGAAACCGACAAGACGGTGATCGAGCCGGGCGCGCGTCTGGCCGATAAGCTGGGTTTCAAGCTGATTGCGACGTCGGGAACGGCAGATTATTTGATCGAGCAGGGCATCAAGGTCGAAAAAGTCAACAAAGTGGCCGAGGGACGGCCGCATATTGTCGACCGGATCAAGGATGGTGAGGTCAATCTGATCTTTAACTCCACCGAGGGTTGGCAGTCGCTGAAAGACTCCAAATCGATCCGGGCTGCGGCGCTGGTTGGCAAGATTCCGATCTATACAACGGCCACTGCAAGCAATGCTGTCATGCAGGCGATTGAGGCCATGCGCGACGAGACTCTTGAAGTTCGCGCCTTGCAGTCCTATTATAAGGCTTCGCAGACTTAATTTTCCGACATTTTGTCAAACTGCGGGTGACCTTCTACCGAGGGTCGCCGGAAAACTGTTTTTGACGCTGCACGGCTGAAATCGGCGGCGTATGAGTAAGGAAAGGCCAAGAAAATGGCTGTTGAAAAAGTACCAATGCTGGCCGAAGGCCATGTAAAAATGGAAGCCGAACTGAAGGCGCTGAAAGAAGAACGCCCGATCATTGTCGACGCGATTGAAACCGCGCGCGCCCATGGCGACCTTTCGGAAAATGCCGAATATCATGCGGCCAAGGAACGGCAGGGCCAGGTTGAAGCAACCATCGGCGATCTCGAAGACAAGCTGTCCCGCGCTCAGGTCATTGATCCAACGACCTTGTCCGGTGACAAGGCTGTGTTCGGCGCGACGCTGACCTTGCTTGACGAGGATGACAAGCCGGTAAAATATCAACTGGTTGGTCAGGCGGAAGCCGATGCCAAAGCGGGAAGAATTAGCTATAATTCACCCATTGGCCGGGCCTTGATTGGCCGCAGTATCGGTGACGAAATTGAAGTGACCGTGCCCGCTGGCGACAAATATTTCCTGCTTGAAAAGATTGAGTTCATCTAAATCCGATGAACATGCCAGTCGGAAAACTCACCAACGGACTGATCATTGCGAATGTCGTGATCTTTCTGCTGATCTGGGTTTTTGGCTGGGAACAGGAATCCATATTACGTGGCGGCTTATTCCCGATCCGACTGGGCGGGGAATTTCCTGATCTGACGGAACATGGCTGGCTGGTGCCGGCATGGCTGACGCCGCTATCTTCAGCTTTCCTGCATATCGGGCTGATGCATATCGGTTTCAATATGTTCATGCTGCTATTCTGCGGACGTTTTGTCGAACAGGCTTTGGGCACAAGGTTGATGGCGCTTCTCTATGTCGCAGGCGCTTATGCCGCGGCCTTTGCGGAATTTCTGTCGAATAGCGATTCCATGGTGCCGATTGTCGGGGCGAGCGGTGCGATATTCGCTATATTGGGGGCTTATGCCGTGCTGTTTGCGCGCAGCAAGGTTGACCCCGTCGGCCCTATTCCCGGGCACATCGTCCGGATCATATGGCTGACCCTGGCGTGGATCGGAATCCAGCTGATGTTCGGGTTCGCGACGCGCGGAAGCCTTTATGGCATCGCCATCTACGCGCATATCGGGGGATTTGTTGCCGGCCTGCTACTGGTCAGGCCGTTGCTTGAATGGCGGTTTCGGCGCGCTTAAGCGTCTTCCGGCAAGTCCGGTTCAAGTAGCTTGTGCAGTCCGACGACGACATATTTCATTTCTGCGTCATCAACGGTTTGCTGTGCCTTAGAGCGCCAAGATTCCTCGGCCTCGTCATAGTCAGGATAGACACCGACCAGATCAATCTCATCGAGATTTTCAAAATCTAGTCCGCGAGGATCCTTGACCCGTCCGCCCATGACCAAATGAATTTTGCTGCGTTCTTCTTTCATTTCTTACCCTGATTCTCGTCTTTCACCGCATCTTGTGCTGCAGCCATCGCGGTCTTAGCAGCCTCGATGGCTTTGCCAAACAGATCTTTAAATTGCGTCTGCATATTGTCGTTGTTCAGGCCCATTTCGCTCACTTGCTCGCGACTGGCATCCCTGGCGGCTTCATAAGCAGTTTTCGCCGTTTCATTGATCTTGCGACCCGCGCCGCCGACATATTTCTGTTCGGTTTTGCTTTTCGGAAGCAACGCGCCAATGAGCACGCCCAGAGCAGCGCCGCCGGCTACAATTGCAAGCGGGCTATTGGAAATTGTTTTTTCTGACTTTGCGACAGCCTTTTTCGCGACATCCTTGGTCGCTGCGACGCGTTCCGCTGCCTTTTCACGACCCTCGCCGAGCAGGGATGCTGCGCGTGCTTTGCTATCGGACATTTTCTCGCGCGCTGCGAGAGAGCCTTCGCTCGCCATGTCCTTTGCTGTTTCAAACCGTTCCCGAGACGCGGCGCGGGCTTTATCGATATTGTCGGTCAATCTGCTCATATTCTAATCCTCGATTTTGTCCGTCTCGGCCGTTTTCTGTTTGGCGACAAGCTTGGCAATGGGTCTGCGCATCGCGATCAGGGTTGCGGTCGCTGCTACTGTTGCCGTGATGCCGGGATTTTGTCTCATCCCGTTGATGGCGCTTTGCCCCGCTTTCTTGACGCTGTCTGCGGCTTTCAGCTTCGCTTCGGCTATAAGATTGGACGGTTTCAGTCTTTCCTTGGTTTCAGCGCCATTGTCCTGCAGATTTTCTCGGGCTTGATCCCGTTCCATCGCAAGATTGCGCAGGCTAAATATATCATCATTATTTTGCGGCATTGTCATTCTCACGCATCATTTTCATCCAGTGGCAGTTTTCGGGCCCGCTTGATTGCCATGCTCATCATGATCGTCGCAATCAATAGTGCTGAACCGGCGGTTATGCCTGTTGCTGCCAATGGACCAAAATAGTCCGACAGGACAAGTAAAAGCCCTAAAATTAAGGCGATGATTGCCATGGTCCCCGAGATGATCGCAATTCCGAACAACAGCAAAAGTCGTTTGGTTGCGGCCATGTTGACCGACAATTTGGTACGGAAATACTCCACTTCGGCATGCGCCAGAATGCGAGCGTCTTCGATCAGGTCCGACACCTGCGACTTGAGAGATTTTACATCTGCTTCATCCGCCACAGAGGCTGCGGCTTCATCCGGAAGACGCTCTTCATCCAAATCTGGAATATTTTTGTCCTGCAACATCCGTCACCCGTTAATATGGTGGCGCCATGCTACACTCATGCGTCGCGATCATCCATCCCTGATTTGATCAAGCGGGATACCAGAAAACCGACGACGGCTGCGGCACCAATTGCGACGGCCGGGCTCTTGCGAACGAAACCGCGCGCGTCTTCAACCATTTCATCGACTTCCTTCGCATTCACTTTATCCGCGAAGGAGGAAACTGCATCGGCGGCCGAACGGGCATAATCACCATATTTCTCACCAACATTATCGTCGATGGTTTTGGCGCTATCCTCGATCAGCTTGCTGAGGTTTTCGATCGCGTCGCCGGTGCGCTCTTTCCCCTGATTGGCAGCCGATTTAGCTTTTGTCAGGGCGCGATCCTTAAACTCTTCGGTGGTGTTTGCGGCAGTGGCTTTCAGCGGAGCGGCTTTGCGCGCTTTTGATGCGGCTTTCTTCGGGGCTGCTTTTTTGGGTGCGGCTTTCTTCGCAGCGGGTTTCTTGGCCGCTGTTTTTGCCGTGGTCTTTCTGGTCGTTTTCTTGGCTTCTGCCATGATTAATATTCCTTCTTCATTTGCCCCTTGCCAACATCCAGCAAACAGATTGGCTTCTATTTGCGGTTCCCTTGCAAAAGAAATGGTAGCATTTGGCTAGAAATCAAGGGGCAAGGCGATGATAAAAGCGGTTCAATGGATTGCAAGAAGCCGGTCAGCGCGATAAGGGCGGGGCCAACTTCTTACTTCACCCGGAGCATTTCCATGACTGCAATAATTGATCTTCATGCCCGCCAGATTCTCGATAGCCGCGGCAATCCAACTGTAGAGGTGGATATTCTGCTCGAAGACGGCAGCTTTGGCCGTGCAGCGGTTCCTTCTGGTGCGTCCACTGGTGCTTATGAAGCAGTGGAACTGCGCGATGGTGATAAGAGCAAATATTCAGGCAAGGGTGTTCTCAAAGCAATTGATGCGGTCAATGGCGAAATTAAAGACGCCTTGGTTGATTTCGATGCCGAGGACCAAGAAGAACTCGACGCCCGGATGATTGCCCTTGATGGTACGGCGAACAAAGCCCGTCTGGGTGCGAACGCGATATTGGGTGTTAGCCTGGCTGCCGCAAAAGCAGCCGCTGATGCGCGCGGCCTGCCGCTCTATCGTTATGTCGGCGGTGTTTCTGCTCATGTTCTGCCGGTTCCGATGATGAACATCATCAATGGCGGTGAGCATGCAGACAATCCGATTGATTTTCAGGAATTCATGGTGATGCCGGTCGGCGCGGACAGCCTTGCTGAAGCCGTACGCTGGGGATCGGAAATCTTCCACACACTGAAAAAAGGTCTGTCTGACAAAGGGCTGGCGACCGCCGTGGGTGATGAAGGCGGTTTCGCGCCGAACCTTGGTTCCACGCGTGAAGCGCTCGACTTCATCATGGCATCGGTTGAAAAAGCCGGTTTCAAGATCGGCGACGAAGTGGTGCTCGCGCTGGATTGTGCCGCGACCGAGTTTTTCCGCGACGGCAAATATCATATCTCGGGCGAGGGCAAAGTGCTCAGCCCCGCTGAAATGTCCGACTATCTCGCGGCTCTCTGTAAAGACTATCCGATCAAATCGATCGAGGACGGCATGTCGGAAGATGATTTTGAAGGCTGGAAACTGATCACCGATGCGGTTGGTGATAAAGTGCAGTTGGTCGGCGATGATCTTTTCGTGACCAACCCGGAACGTTTGTCGATGGGCATCGACGACGGTCTGGCCAATTCGCTGCTGGTGAAGGTCAATCAGATCGGAACATTGTCCGAAACTTTGGCTGCGGTACGGATGGCGCATAATGCCTCTTATACGGCGGTCATGTCGCATCGTTCAGGTGAGACCGAAGATTCCACTATTGCCGATCTCGCGGTTGCGACCAATTGCGGTCAGATCAAAACCGGTAGCTTGGCGCGGTCTGACCGGTTGGCCAAATATAACCAGCTGATCCGGATCGAAGAAGAATTGGGAGATGTTGCGCATTACGCAGGGCGGTCCATATTCAGTTGATTGGCATTTCCTCTCTATTTTGAGGCATTTGGGCTCTCTTCATGCGAAATAATCATGAATAGTCTTGCCAGCGAATCACTTTTCTGATTCAAGGCTATTCCATGGCGCAGCGAGAAAAAATTGGAGACTTGATCAAGGCAGCCCTCGGGCCGGGCTTTGCACTCATGACTCTTCTTGCCATTGCCGGTTATGCGGTGCTCGGACCGACTGGAATTTTGGCGTGGGGCGAATATCAGGCGAAGCTGGAAACAAGCGGTGTCGAGCTGGCCAAGCTGGAAGCGGACCGAGATGCGCTGAAGAACCGGGTCGAATTGCTTGATCCAAAGGGTGCTGACCCGGATTTGATCGGTGAACTGCTGCGCAAGAAGGTCAATGTTGTCCATCCAGACGAAATTATCGTCCCGCTTAAATAGCCTTTTGCCGTTTCAATTCTCTATTCCAATTATTTAATCGGTCACTGAACCTAAGTACTTGGGTAACGGAACAGTTTTGGCTATGCTACCGGCTCGTTAGAAAAAGGATCCCGCTCGCGTGGCAAAACCTCCCCGGAAAACCGCCTCAACCAAAAAAACAAATGCGTCCAAACGGCCACCTGCCAAAACCAAGCCAGTGAATTCCACGGGCGGGTTGAAGGCGCCGATTTATAGCGCAACCAAAGCAGAGATGCTGGACTTCTATGAGCAAATGCTGCTCATCCGGCGTTTCGAAGAAAAAGCAGGGCAGCTCTATGGGCTCGGCTTGATCGGCGGATTTTGTCATCTTTATATCGGGCAGGAAGCGGTCGTTACCGGTCTGCAATCAGCGATCAATCCGGGTAAGGATAGCGTCATCACCGGTTATCGTGACCATGGTCATATGCTGGCTTGCGGCATCGACCCGAATATCGTGATGGCCGAACTGACAGGCCGCGCTTCCGGTATTTCGAAAGGCAAGGGCGGTTCGATGCACATGTTCTCGGTCGAACATGGTTTCTACGGCGGTCATGGTATCGTTGGTGCGCAGGTGTCACTCGGAACGGGTTTGGCCTTTGCCCATAAATATAAAGAAGATGGCGGCGTTTGCTTGGCCTATTTCGGCGATGGCGCATCCAACCAAGGGCAGGTCTACGAAAGTTTTAACATGGCGGAGCTTTGGCAGCTACCGGTGATCTTCGTGATTGAGAATAACCAATATGCCATGGGCACGAGCGTCAACCGCTCCTCCGCCGAAGACCAGCTCTATCGGCGCGGCGAAAGCTTCCGCATCCCCGGCGTGCAAGTCGATGGCATGGATGTGTTGGCCGTTCGCGGTGCTGTGGAAGAAGTGCTGGAAGATGTCCGCAGCGGCGGCGGCCCGGTGTTGATGGAACTCAAGACGTACCGCTATCGTGGCCACAGCATGTCGGACCCGGCAAAATATCGTAGCCGCGACGAGGTACAGGACGTGCGTGAAAAATCCGATCCGATTGAACGTTTGAAAGCGACCTTGCTAAAAAAAGGCGTGAAAGAAGAGGATTTGAAAGCGTTGGATAAGAAGGTTCGCAAGACAGTGATGGAAGCAGCTGATTTCGCTGAGGAATCTCCCGAACCGGAACTGTCCGAACTCTATACCAACGTGCTGGTGGAGCAATATTGATGGCGATCCAATTGAAAATGCCCGCCCTGTCGCCGACCATGGAAGAAGGCACATTGGCCAAATGGTTCGTCAAGGAAGGCGACGAAGTCACCTCTGGCGATATCTTGGCGGAGATTGAAACCGATAAGGCGACGATGGAATTTGAAGCCGTTGATGAAGGCGTGATTACGAAAATTCTGATTGCAGAAGGAACGGATGAAGTCGTCGTCGGCGCTGTCATTGCCGAAATGGCTGGAGAAGATGAAGAGGCTGGTTCGTCGACTGGCCATGCGCAACCAGATGATCCGAAACCGGAAGTGGTCAAAGAAGCCAAGCCGGCCGTGTTGGAAGTCGTGCCACCAGCCGCGGTTTCAAGGGCGGATGATCCCTCTGTTCCGGCGGGTACTGACCTGAATCCGCTCACGGTTCGTGAAGCTTTGCGCGATGCGATGGCCGAGGAAATGCGCAAGGACGGAACGGTCTTTGTGATGGGCGAAGAGGTTGCCGAATATCAAGGTGCCTACAAGGTCACTCAGGGATTGCTTGAGGAATTTGGTCCAAAAAGGGTGATCGACACGCCTATTACCGAACATGGATTCGCTGGTATTGGTGCCGGTGCCGCCATGGGTGGCTTGAAGCCAGTCGTCGAGTTCATGACCTTCAACTTTGCGATGCAGGCAATTGATCAGATCATAAACTCGGCCGCGAAGACCAATTATATGTCTGGCGGCCAGATGCGTTGCCCGATTGTTTTTCGGGGACCCAATGGCGCGGCATCGCGTGTCGGCGCGCAGCATAGCCAGAATTACGGTCCATGGTACGCCGGCGTGCCTGGTTTGATTGTTATCGCACCTTATGACGCAGCGGATGCGAAGGGTCTTTTAAAGGCGGCAATTCAATCTCCGGATCCCGTTGTGTTTTTGGAAAACGAGCTGCTTTACGGGCGGTCATTCGAAGTGCCGACGATCGACGATTATACGCTTCCCATTGGCAAGGCGCGGATCATGCGAGAGGGCATTGATGTCACGATCGTCAGCTATTCCATTGGCGTTGGATTGGCTTTGGAAGCCGCCGACAGCCTGGCATCTGAAGGCATAGACGCGGAAGTTATCGATCTGCGTACCTTGCGGCCCTTGGATACGGAAACCGTGCTAAAAAGCCTCGCCAAAACCAACCGTATCGTGGTTGCAGAGGAAGGCTGGCCAGTGTGTTCGATATCGAGCGAGATCAGCGCGTTGTGCATGGAGCAGGGCTTTGACGATCTGGATGCGCCGGTGTTGCGGGTGACCAATGAAGATGTGCCATTGCCTTATGCGGCCAATCTGGAGAAAGCAGCCTTGATCGACAGCGACCGTATCGTCGCGGCGGTGAAAAAGGTTTGCTATCGATAGCTGCGGAGCAAGCGTTGGACAGCCGTCTTAGCTAGGCGGATTGTCTATCGTCCCATAGACATCGCATTTCCACAATTGGCCGTTCGGGATAGAGCTGGCGTTTTTGAGGACATGGTCATCGCGTTCGCGGGTCACAAATGCGCTTTCATAGCGGATGACCGTATTGCCAAAAAACCGGTCTGAAACCAGTGGCTGGTATTGAAAAACGACTTCCGCAAAATTGACCGCGGTTGCACCGGATGCCATGATTTTCTTGCCGTCCGGTCCCATGCCGTCCGCTAGGGTGGCATCATCATGCCCGTCATCCTCATCCCCATAGGAGGATGCAAAGCTTCCATTGCCGCCGTAACAGCGCTGCCAACGGATCCATTGGCCTGCATCGGAGCCGGTTTCGCCATTGTCTTCCAAACTGGACAGAATGATGCGGGCATTTGACGAGAAGTCGATCGATTCGCCGGTCAGATGCGCACCGGTGAATATTTCCCGGATATCGGCCTCGTCAATGGACTCGCGTGCACGGGACGCATTGTCGGCGACCAGCATTGCAATCTGGCTGACCTGCATATGGGCGACGGCGAGATTGATGGTTTCCATACCAGCCATGCCGATGAGGAGCATTACCGGTGCGGTAAAGGCAAATTCGACAAGCGCTAGACCCTTGGTGTTTTGAACGATCGGTAGATTCTTGAATCTATCGACCATCTTTAGGCCACGGGATTTCAATGCATTGTTCATTTTACTCTGCCCCGTCCTAGTCCAGCGTTGATATGCAGGTTTCGATGAGCTCGACCTGCGCGCCAAATGGTTGATTGCGGACCGCTGTGCTGTTGGTGATGGTCATGTTTTCATCAAGGCCGATCATCGATGCCAATGGAAAGAGGCGCGGCGAGACAATATGGATTTTATAATTCACAATATCGTCGGGGCCGCCGGTCCCGCCGACACCATAGTCTACGTCAAATTCGCCGTTACCATTATTGTCGATGTAGCAGTCGCCCGGATCTACTGTGCCATTACCGTTGTTATCGGTGGTCAGTTTCTCCGGTTTGCCGATGTTGGTGAAATCATAATAGCTTTCGGTCGACACGGTGACGACCGCGTTTTTGAGAACCAGATCTTCCAGTCCATCATTAACCTGTTCACTGATTTCATCCGCTGTCATTTCCCCAATTGAGGCGTCGCGCGCTACCCGATGGAGCACTGATTCCGCCACGGTGTCCACATATCCGCGATAGCCGATATCCATGATGCCCAGCAGCATTAGCAGAAACGGTCCGGCGATAAGCCCAAACTCGACCAAAGTCGCGCCGGTTTGATCGGCCAGAATCCGGATTCTGTTGGAGATAGAACGGATCATTTAGACAACCTCAGTCCACCGATAGTCTTCGCAATATCGCCAAAAGCTGACTGAAGCGCTGCGTTGCTGGTTGCAGCGGCAGCATGTTCCGTACTGGTCGAACAGCTTGCGAGATGTGGCTGAATGGTCGAGCTATTGGTAAACTGGATCACCCAGATTGTGATGCCCTTCGCTTTGGCCGCACTGCACATCAGCTGGAAGCGCTGGGCCTGCCTCGCCTGATAGTCGTTTTTGTTTAAGTTCGTCGGTCCCAGGCGTCCGTCAAGGTCGTTATAACCGTAAACATTATATCGATCTTCGTAGACGTTCAAATCGCCATCGGTCATGAAAATCAGGTGCCGTGTGATGTTGAAGCCGTTCTTAGACTTCGAATTTTCGGTAGCAAACAAACCGGTTGGTGAGAGGAAGCGAGCGCCCCAGATCATACCAATCGTATGGTTTGTATTCCCGTCGGGGTCGAGAGCATCAATATAATCTTCGAGATTACCACCATAAATCGTGTTGCCGTCGGAATCCAAGCCAGGATCGGAATCATAGCTCGCATATTCGGCTAGGCGTCTGCCGGGCGCTGGGCAATCTGAAGAGTCAGCGTGATATCCACTTCGAACATATTCTACGCCGCTCCAATATGGCCGCCAACGCGTTGCTTTGTTGGTAGGAAGGAGGTCGATATCCAAATCATAGGCGTTGGCCGGAATGGCGTTGGTTGTTGATGTGATATCTGCATAGGTATCACGTTCCTCGATACATCCATTCCATCGGTCCGATGGGCCGTCCGTATCATCACTTGGATTATTATATAGTGTGGGCCGTAAAGCCGAAGGATTGCCAGATTTTATTGATGCGACATAGGCAGATACGTCATGATCAAATTCATCATATTCCCAGAAATCAAATTGAGCGCCGGGCTCCCAAACGGTTGTTTTGACCTCGGGTGAATCATAGCGTTCGACCTTGCGGATGCATTTTTTGTTATTGTTGTTTTTCCGCTTGTAGCTGTAATAGCTGAATTCATAAGTGACGCCGTCTTGAGCCAACGGGCTACCGGAACCATATCCATCATCGCCGGGATTCCATAGCGGCGGCGTTGACAAATTTCTGCCAAACTTGTCTTCGCACGCATCGCGGTCATTGCCATGGGCACCGGCAACATTGATTTCTTCATAGCTTACCACAGGATTGCTTGCAGGAATGACCCAATGGGCACGTCGGGTTTGGTAGTTCCATTCATCTTCTGCGGTTGTTCCGACGCCGCCGACGAGCCAAGATGGTTGTTCATCATATAATGTCTCACCGACATTGATCATCGCATTATAGGGCATGAAACCGTAACGAATCTGACTACCGCTGGTTCCACCACCGCTACCAAGAATACCGTAAAAATCCTCTACGGCGTCCTTGAGGCCGGTAATTTTCTTCTGCGATTCATTGCTAGTGCTTTGGCCGTTGGGTTTTCGATCCATCGAACCGGTAACGTCGAGAACCATCATGACATCGACATTGCCAATATCGAGGCGACTGGAGCAATCGGTTTTCAACTTCATCTTTGTATATCCGAAGATCCGCATGATCGACGTATTCATCGTGGTTTCCATGAAACCGTTGACGGTTTTGTCGCCGGAACCGTCTACAAATCGTGGATTATCTTCGCCGTTGATCTGGACAAAAGGGTCGGTATCGAATGTGCCTTCGGGAAAGTTAAAGTCGAAAAACCGACGGGCTTCGGCTTTGTCGGCGGTGGACAGGGTTGATCCTGACATCGCGCGGCGACCGGCGAGCACGCCGGCATCGCAAGCCTGTTGCAAACGGGCTTGGGCCATATAGGCGCGACCAATATCGACGCCACCGCCGATAATCCCGGCGATCGGGAACATTGCGGCTGCTGCCAAGATATAGACGTTACCCGCAGTGTCTGATCGCAGTGCGTTTAAAAAGCCTAAAACTGAACCGTTGTCTTTATTGCCAAGCATACGCTCTGGCCCCCTAGAAATAACCCAATTAGAACAGTTCAAATAGAGGAAAAAGGGTTAGTGCCGGTGCAAGAGACATGGTTAATGGGACGTTTACCTTGATTTTGCCGTCAAAACTCGCAACCGCAGAAACATGAATGATGCGCTGCAAGAGCTGGAACCGCTACATCGATTGATCGTGGCCTACGCAAAACCGGCGGATCGCGACCGCTATGCGCTGCTTTTCGCCCTAGATACGCGATTTGCGGAAATCTTCCGTTCAACATCGGAAGTATTGATTGGACAGATGCGGTTAACATGGTGGCGGGATATTTTAACCAAGACTGCCGCGGATAGGCCATCGGGCGAGCCATTGATCGAGCAGCTTAATCTGCTCGAAACGCAAGGCGGAAATGTTACGCCGCTTTTGACGTTGCTCGATGGCTGGGAAGTGATGCTCGAGGATTTTCCTTGGGAGCAACGCCAGTTTGACAATTACGCGATAGCCCGCGGCCGAGGGTTTTTTGACTTCGGTCTGGGTGGCGCGGATTCGTTAAGTGAGGGGCAGGCCGCCCATGGGCAGGCGTGGGCCTTATGGGATTTCGCGCGACATTGTTCCGACGAAAATATGCGGCGGGTCGCTTTTGAACGCTGCACGGAAATTTTGAATTCCGCGCAGCAGCCGGGTTTTGACAGAAGCGGACGACCACTCTCAATACTCTGCAAGCTGATGATCCGGGATGTTAAGAAGGGGAAACTGGCAGTAGATCTTTATAATCCGGCTAGCGCCGCGCGCATCATATGGCACGGGATAGCTGGTCTCTAGATTGATAGCCGCTGATCCGCGAGATCCGCTTATGAAGAAATTTGTCGCCGGTGCCGCCGGTATGATGCTGATGATGACGGCAGGGCTGTTTGTCTGGATCGGTGCGCAGGGGCAGGATATCCCCATTCCCGCTGCACCCCCGCCGCCCGAACAGGTAGAACCGGAAGGCCTGCCGGAAGCCGTATTGGATGCCGAAACTCTGGGTGCAGCACCCCCGACACCGCCCAAAGCCTATAAGCTCTCTCGCGAGGAAGTCCGGTTTAACCGCTATGATCGCAATCGTGATGAAATCATCACGCGTCTGGAGATGATGAGCAGCCGAACCGATTCATTCCGCAAACTTGACAAGGATGGCAATAATCTTTTGACCTTCGAGGAATGGGCCGTTGCGACAAGTGATCGTTTTGCCGGCGCGGATGGCGACGGCAACAATCAACTGACCCGCACCGAATTTCGGACCACGCGGCCCAAGCGTTCTAAGCCTCGATGTAAATGTTAGGCGTTTTGATGGTCCATTGCCGTCGAAGCATTTAGCCATGAAGCGAAATCTTCTCGGGCTCGCTTGGTATAGGCCTCTTTGCGTTCTTTCTTTTTGATGCGCTGTTCAAACGGGGGAAACAGACCGAAGTTGACGTTCATCGGTTGATAGTCCCGCGCATCGGCGCCCCCTGTGATATGGGACAAGAGGGCGCCAAATGCAGTTGTTTGCGGCGGCAAGGTGAACGGCTCGCCTCTGATTTCTGCTGCGACCATCCGACCGACCATGAGCCCGACTGCTGCGCTTTCCACATAGCCTTCACAGCCCGTAATCTGGCCGGCGAAACGGATATGCGGTGCTTTCTTGAGACGCATTTGCTCGTCGAGCAATTTCGGCGCGTTGATGAATGTGTTGCGGTGTAGGCCACCCATTCGCGCAAATTCTGCATTTTCAAGGCCAGGAATGGTTTTGAGCAGGTCGGTTTGTGCACCATATTTCAACTTGGTCTGAAAACCGACCATGTTCCAGAGCGTGCCGAGGGCATTGTCCTGCCGGAGTTGCACCACGGCATGGGCGCTTTCACCCGTATGGGCATTGGTCAAGCCGACGGGCTTCATTGGGCCAAATCGTAGTGTTTCCCGCCCACGTGAGGCCATTACCTCGATCGGCATACAGCCTTCGAAATAGGGCGTATTCTTCTCCCATTCCTTGAAGTCAGTTTTCTCGCCATCGAGCAAGCCTTGGATGAAGGCGCTATATTGATCTTGGTCCATCGGACAGTTGATATAGTCCTTGCCATCGCCTTCCGGGCCGACCTTGTCCCAGCGCGACTGCATCCACGCGATGTCCATGTTGATGCTGTCTTTATAGACAATCGGCGCGATGGCATCGAAAAAGGCGAGGGATTCTTCTCCCGTCGCTGCGCCGATGCTTTCCGCTAGCGTCATCGCTGTGAGCGGGCCGGTGGCAACAATAGTCAAGCCGCTTTCCGGCAGTTGATCGACGCGCTCGCGGACAATCTCGATATTCGGATGTTCGCTTAGCCGTTTTGTTACGCCATCAGAGAAATGGTCGCGATCGACGGCAAGCGCAGAACCGGCAGGCAGGCGATGCTGATCGCCTTCGCCGATGATGATCGAATTCAAGTCACGCATCTCCTGATGCATGAGCCCGACGGCGTTTTTTTCCGCGTCATCCGACCGGAAGCTGTTTGAGCAAACGAGTTCGGCCAAGCCATCGGTTTGGTGCGCTGGCGTCATATCACCGCTACCTCGCATCTCGGAAAGACGTACTTTTACGCCTGCTTCCGCCAATTGCCATGCAGCTTCTGATCCGGCGAGTCCGCCACCAATAATATGTACATCTGTCATGCGCGCCCTACTGTTGTGGTCAGGCAATAATGTCAATCTGGCAGTTCAGCCTTTCACCTGTTAGAAACCAAGAAATATTATTTGGGGCCAAGTTATGAAAAGCGCATTTGCCGAATCCAGACCGTTTCTGCTGCTCAGTCTGCTATTCGGGATTAGCTATTATTTTGTCAGAGACAGCAATATTCCGGGTCTATATCTGATTGCCTGGAAAGGGGCAGGGGTCGCGTTCCTTGCCATCTATGCATGGGTTCGCCTGCACCGCCTTGATGGGAAGGTCGTTGGCGGGATTATGGCGCTGGGTGCACTGGGCGATATGGTCTTGGAATATGATCTGACCATGGGTGCTGTAGCATTCATGGCCGGTAATCTACTGGCGATATTATTCTATTCCCGTTTTCGACGACACAAGCTGGGTTTCAGCCAGAAACTCTTCGCGATCCTATTGGTGCCTATCTCTGTGTTGATAGCCTGGAGCCTGCCATCTGATCGATCGGCGGCGCTTGGCGTGGCATTTTATTGTCTGTCTATTTCAGGAATGGCGGCAATGGCATGGACCAGCCGCTTCTCGCGCTACCAGGTCGGCGCCGGTGCGGTTCTGTTTCTGATCTCCGACTTGTTAATCTTCGCGAGAATGGGCCCGCTGTCGACAAGCGTCGTCCCGCATATCTTTATCTGGCCGCTATATTATTTCGGTCAGTTCATGATCGCGACTGGGATTGTGAGAACGTTGCGGCACGAAATGGCGGCGGACAGTGCCGACCCGGTTCACGGCTGATGCGCGGCAATTGTTGTCCGGTGCAGCAGCCGGTCATGGCCGTCATAGCCGCCGGTTGCGCAATGTAGCAGCGAGCGATTGTCCCACATGACGAGCATGTCGGACTGCCATTGGTGGCGATAGATAAATTCATCGCGGCTTTGCCAAGCATATAATTGTTGGAGCAAGGGCAGGGCGTCTTCTTGCGCCATGCCTTCGAAACCCATGATATAACCCATGCAGCTGAACAGCCCTAGGCGTCCGGTTTCTGGATGTTCGCGGACCAGCGGGTGGGTCTGTGTTTCCCGCGCCGATTCATCGGGACGAATGGCCATGCTGCGGCCCTCGTCCTTTTCGCCATAAGCGCCGTCGGGAGCGTAGGCGAGCCCCGCGCTGTGAATAGCGATCAGCCCGCCATATTGCGCGCGCATCTCGTCGGGCATCGCATCCAGTGCGGCATGTTGGTTGGCGAATAAAGTATCGCCGCCGACCGGCGGAATAGTGATCCCAAACAGGCAGGTTCCCGCTGGCGGATGGGCTTGAAAACTCCAGTCGGTGTGCCAGTTTTCTGCAAAAAGCGGGCTTTTCTCATCCGCATCGCGCCGGATAGCGGCAATATTCTTGCGACCCTCGATAGGATCGAAAAACGGATCATGGCCGAAGTCGCCAAAATAGCTTGTGAACCGCTCCAGATCATCATCGGTCATCGCCTGATCCGGGAAGGATAGAACATGGTGTTCCAACCATGTTGATCGAATGGCTGCGACTATGTCGTCGGAAAGCGGTTGGGTCAGGTCAACGCCCGTTACTTGCGCCCCGCAGGACTGTCCGGATGGCGTAACCTTAATCAGATTCGCCTTCTGGTTTTTCTGGTGTCGCTACATTGTCATCGGAGGCTTCACCTTCAGAAACGTCCTGTTCGACCATTTCGTCGGCAACGGAATCTTCTGCTTCGTTTTCTGATTCCTCTTCCTCGTCGATCTTGGCGGCACCGACGACCTGCTCGCCGTCAGCAACGTCGAACAGTTTTACGCCAGAGCTATTGCGGCCAATCACGCGCATATCCGCGACTTTCATGCGGATAAGCTTGGCCTGATCGGTGACCAGCATGACCTGCTGGTCGTCGGTGGCGCGGAAGCTGGCGACGACGGTGCCGTTGCGCTTGATATTGTCGATATTCAAAATGCCCTGACCACCGCGACCGGACTGGCGATATTCATAAGCGCTGGACCGCTTGCCATAGCCGTTGGCGCAGACGGTGAGGACAAATTCCTCCATCTCGGCAAATTCGGCCATGCGTTCGGCGGACAGTTCCGGCGCATTTTCATTGTCTTTCCATGATGCCGCTTTCAGATATTGATCGCGCTCTTCGGTTGTCGCTTCAAAACCGCGCAGCACCGACAGAGAGATGACCTCGTCATCGCCCTTCAGCGCAATGCCGCGGACACCGGTGGAAGTGCGGCTCTGGAAGGAGCGCACGGCATCGCCGGCAAAGCGGATCGCCTTGCCATTTCTGGTCGCAAGCAGGACATCGTCATTATCTTCCAGTAATTTCACGCCGATCAGCCGGTCGTCGCTGTCCTCGTCGAATTTCATCGCAAACTTGCCGTTCGACGGGACGTTGGTGAAACTGTCCATACTGTTGCGGCGCACGCTACCCTTGGCAGTAGCGAACATCACGTGCAGGTCGGCCCATTCCGCCTCGTCTTCCGGCAAGGGCAGGACGGTGGAGATCGTCTCGCCGTCTGCCAGAGGCAGCAGGTTGATCATCGGGCGGCCTTTGGTCTGTGGTCCACCTTCGGGCAATTTCCAGACCTTCAGGCGATAGACTTTGCCGTGGGTCGAGAAGAATAGCACCGGTGTATGGGTGGAGGTCACGAACAATTCGGTGACCGCATCCTCATCCTTGGTCGCCATGCCAGCGCGGCCTTTGCCCCCACGACGTTGGGCGCGGAATGTGTCGAGCGGTGTCCGCTTGATATAGCCGCCATGGGTGACGGTCACGACCATTTCGGACCGCTCCATCAGATCTTCGTCTTCCAGACCGTCCCAGGCAGCGGTGATTTCGCTGAGGCGCGGCGTTGCGAACTGATCGCGTACTTCTTCCAGCTCTTCGCGCATCACCGCGTAGAGTTTTACGCGATCGGCCAATATTGCGAGATATTCCTCGATCGCTGTCGCCAGTTCCTTCAATTCGTCGCCGATTTCTTCGCGACCAAGGGCTGTCAGTTTCTGCAGACGCAGATCCAATATGGCCTTCACCTGAACCTGAGATAATTTGTAGCTATCGCCCTCAACCTCTGTTTCGGTCGCTTCGACCAGTTTGATATAGGGGGCAATCTCGGCAATGGGCCATTCGCGGGCAAGCAAGGATTCACGGGCTTCAATAGGGGTTGCCGAGGCGCGGATGATCCGCACGACTTCATCCATATTGGTGACCGCAACCACAAGGCCGAGCAAGACATGCGCCCGTTCGCGTGCCTTGTTCAGTTCAAATTTCGTCCGGCGGGTGATGACTTCTTCGCGGAATTTGACAAAGGCTTCGATAATATCGCGCAGATTGAGCACTTCCGGACGGCCGCCGCGAATGGCGAGCATATTGGCCGGAAAGCTTGATTGCGCAGGCGTGAAGCGCCAGATTTGATTGAGCACGACATCGGCGGTCGCATCGCGTTTCAGTTCAATAACGACCCGGACACCGGCGCGACTGGATTCATCACGAATGTCGGAAACGCCTTCGATCCGCTTATCCTTTGCGGCCTCGGCAATTTTTTCGACCAAGCCGGATTTGCCGACCTGAAAGGGGATCGACGTCAGGACGATGGAGCGTTTGTCGCCTCGGCCTTCTTCTATTTCATGACGCGCGCGCATCATGATCGATCCGCGGCCTTCTTTATAGGCGGACCGTGCCCCCGATTGTCCCAATATCAAGGGAGCCGTCGGAAAGTCCGGTCCAGGGACGATTTCGATCAGCTCATCAATCGTAATCCCGGGGTTTTCGATATAGGCAAGGCTGGCGTTGATCACTTCTCCCAGATTATGGGGAGGGATATTGGTTGCCATGCCGACCGCGATACCGCCAGCGCCATTGACCAGCAGATTCGGGAAACGGGCAGGGAGAACGTTCGGTTCCTGACGGCTGCCGTCATAGTTGGGAATGAAATCGACGGTATCTTTGTCGAGGTCATTGAGCAGGAAATTCGAAACTTTGTTCAACCGTGCTTCGGTATAGCGCATTGAAGCCGGCATATCCGGATCCATCGACCCGAAATTGCCCTGACCGTCGATCAAAGGCACACGCATGGACCAGTCCTGCGTCATCCGTGCGAGCGCCATATAGATCGCGCTGTCGCCATGCGGGTGATAGTTGCCCATCACGTCACCGACGATTTTCGCGCATTTGCGATAGGGGCGTCCGGCGACCATGCCGCCTTCTTGGGAGGCAAATAAGATACGCCGATGAACCGGCTTCAAACCGTCGCGCACGTCCGGTAACGCGCGGCTGACGATGACCGACATGGCATAGTCCATATAGCTGGTCTTCATCTCATCGACGATGTCTACCGGCTCAATGCTGGATGGTGACGGTGGTGTGGTTTGTTCGTTCACAAACAGGCCTTTTTCATGGATTTTTTCTTGTCGATTCTTGTAGGGGAACGGGCCGGTAAAAGCCAGTCTTTCGGGCCAGTTTTACAATAATATTACAGCATAGAAATCAGGGTTTGATTTCCGTACCGTCCCACGCAAATATCTTTCCGCTATCAGCGGGCTTCAGGGCGCCTAGAACGGAGATAAGTTGTCTCGCTGCCCGATCCGAATCAAACAGTTTCGCAGCGGGAACATTGTTCTGGAATGGCTGGCTGAGGGCGGTATCCACCGTGCCGGGGTGCAGGGCGACGATCACGGACTTGTCATTCTTGCGCGACCATTCAATCGACAGATTGCGGATCATCATGTTCAGCGCGGCCTTCGAGGCGCGATATCCGTACCATCCGCCCAGTCGATTGTCCGAGATGCTACCAACCCGTGCAGAGAGTGCCGCAAACCGGATGGTCTCTTTCCTGTTCATCAGTGGCAGAAAATATTTGGCGATCAGTGCCGGGCCAATCGCATTGACCTGATAATTGTCCATCAGCCAGTCGGGGTCGAGCTGGCGCAGGCTTTTCTCCGGTCCGTTATTCTCGTTATGGAGAAGCCCGGTTGCGACAAATACCAGCGAGGGCGCGATCTGGTTGTTCGTAAGCCATTCTGCCGCCGCGCGGATGCTGTCTTCGGCCGTCAGGTCGAGCGGGACGGGGCTGTCGCCGGACCGGGATAGCCGGATGACGGTCTTATATTCGGGGCTGGACCGTAAGATATCAGCGACGGCCGCGCCAATTCCTCCCGACGCACCGATAACAACGGCTGATTTTTGATTCATGTACGGAGGAAGC
This sequence comes from Parasphingorhabdus sp., assembly GCF_039939955.1. Taxonomy (GTDB): domain Bacteria; phylum Pseudomonadota; class Alphaproteobacteria; order Sphingomonadales; family Sphingomonadaceae; genus Parasphingorhabdus. The sequence goes on from NZ_JBDVHS010000005.1 coordinate 821,444, forward strand.
GAAGGCTGCTTTCTGTGCTGCCGTCGGCATCATAGCGGTACCCGTCATAGTCGAAACCCTTGAGCGTCTCTGGGGCAGTCAGATGATTTTCGCATATATAGCGTGCCATCATCCCGCGCGCGCGTTTTGCTTCGAAACTGACGAACTTCGGTCCATCGGGAGTGTTTTTGCGGAAATCCACTTCGATGATCTGACCCGGCAATTTCGCAACATGCGGTTTGACGGCCGCCCAATATTCATTGCTTGCCAGATTAACGATGGTGTCTGCCCCAATGGTTTTTAGGTCTGCGGCCAAAGCACTGGCAATCTTATCCTGCCAGAAATCGGTCAACTTGCTGTAGCGAGGGGCCCATTTTGTACCCATTTCCAGCCGGTGAGGGCGGATGGGGTCTAGGGGGCGCAGCAGTCCATAAAGTCCTGAGAGAATGCGCAAATGACCCTGTGCAAAGGCGATTGCATCCTCGCCGAGGCTATGCGCTTCAAAACCGTTGTAGACATCGCCATTATAGGCATAGATTGCCGATCGTTCCGGTTGATCGAAAAATGCGCTGTACCGTTTCCGGTTCAGAGCGATCAAATTGTCCGAAACGGGCATAATCGCCTTCAGCTTCTTTGTTGTCAGATTTCCGATTGCCTTGGCCAGCTTCGCCGTTTCGTCTGGAAAACGGTTGGCGGATGGCGGTGTCGCGGGAATCTCGGATTCGAAATCGAGCGATTTGGCGGGAGAAATAATGGCTAACACGCGATTTTACCTCACTATACAATATCAGATGCTCAACGGTGTCACGGAAGGGGTGCCGTTCAACATCTATTCAGCGGATTCACCCTAGAAAAGCGGTGAAAGCTTGGTAATAAGGCCAAGAGTATATGGTGCAACCATATTCCGGAGAACCCGTTTCTCCCAAATAATCATTATCCGGAGGATATTCATGCGTTTTTTATCTCATTTTTCCATGGCTGTTGCGTTGGCGACGGCTGGCACGCTGGCAATAACAGCGCTGCCGCAGGAAGCGCAGGCGGCGAAGAAGAAGAAAAAGAAAGACGAGTCTGAAATTAAGATCAGCAAAGAAGTTCGGCCAGCAGTGGCTGCGATCCAAGCTGCAATGGCGAGCGAAGACCCCGCAACGGCGAAGCCGCTGGTGGAAGCCTTGCTTGGCCAAACCTTGGCTCCAGATGACCAATTTGTCGCTGGCCAGTTGGCTATCCAGCTTGGCGGAACGTTGAAAGATACCGGATTGCAGGAAAAGGGTATCATTGCTTCGCTAGATAGTGGGCGTACGGGCGCTGATCGACTGCCCGCCTTTAACTTCTTTGCCGGTAATTTCGCATATGGCGCTGAACGCTGGGCAGATGCTGCGCAACGGTTCCAAGCGGCATATGATCTTGGCTATCGCGCGAACAATATTGAACCACTGTTGCCCGAGACGTTTTTCAAACGGAACATGTACCCTCAGGGCTTGGCAAAGTGGGATGAAATTCTCAAAAATGCCAATGCGTCCCCGACCAAAGCACCGGAGTCTTGGTACCGGTTAGCCCGCGATCGTTCGCTGGCGAGCGGAGACAAGGTTGCATATGCCACCTGGGCGGCCAAATGGGCCGCTGCTTATCCTTCAGGAGATTCCTGGGGTGACGCGGTGGCAGCAAGCCGCCGGACAACGCAATCTGACAGCATCCAGAATCTCGAAATCTTGCGCTTCATGAAAGCCACTGACGCGTTGAAGACCTCTCGGGACTATCAGGAGTTTGCGGAAGAGGCGCAGCGTAAGAACTTGTTTGGTGAAGTGGTCGCGGTCTTGGAGGAAGGGCAGGAGAAGGGGCTTATCAGCTCTTCTAGCCCGCTGATTTCGGAAGTACTCGCGCCTGCGAAGCGCGAAGTGTCTGCCGATCGGGCATCACTGCCGACGACACCTTCTGCGGTACGCGGCTCTGGCAGCAGCTCGGTGATGATGAACTTTGCCGATGTCTGGCTCGGTTACAAAGGTTATGATAAAGCCGTGGCTTTCTATGAAGCTGGACTTGCCAAGCCAGGGGCTGATCTGGATCGCGGTAATATGGGCGTTGGTACTGCTCATGCCCATGCTGGTGATTTTGATGCTGCAAAAGCATCGTTCGCAAAGGTTTCCGGTAGCCGGGCGCCGTTGGCTGCGATGTGGCAAACGTGGATTGGGCAACAAGCTGCACCTGCTGTGCCAGTGCCGCCGACACCGCCAGCCACGCCTGAACCGACAAGCTAGTCGAACAGGCTATTCGTGATTGAAAAGGGCGCCTTGAGCGCCCTTTTTATTTCTGGATTGGAACGCCCGGCAAATGCTTGGCCGATCGAATGGTCAGTGATGTTTTTACACTGGCCACATTCGGTGCGGCCGTCAGTTCGCTGGTTAAAAAGCTCTGGAATTGTTGAAGGTCTTTAGCGACCACCTTCAAGATAAAGTCGATTTCACCATTCAGCATATAGCATTCCCGGACTTCGGGAAGCTTTTGCATATGGTCTTCAAAGGCTTGCAAGTCGGCCTCCGCCTGGCTTTTCAGGCTAACCATCGCAAAGACCGTGATTGTATATCCCATTCGGGCGGGATCAATGGCCGCGTGGTACGATTTGATGACCCCATCATCTTCCAATGCGCGCATACGGCGGAGGCAAGGCGGGGCCGTCAAACCGACGCTATTGGCAAGCTCAACATTGGTAATTCGACCGTCATCTTGCAGTCGTTCCAATATACTCAGATCGATTTCATCTAGGGTCGTGTCAGCCATAATGGTGTAATATCCGTTCGCGAATCATATTATGCTTATAATATAATAAGTAGGCCAAGCAACGCTTTCTCCCATGTCCCACATTGTGACGCGAACTATTCCTAGCTTCCGGTTGCCCTAGGAAAAGGTTATCACCCGGTTAATAGTTTTTGTAAAACGACCATATTTGGGATCCAATATTGCGCTTCGATGACCGCCTGACCACCGTATTAAAAGGCAGCCTTCCGGAAGGTGTAGCTGCTGCTACCCAGTGGCGCCAAGTTGTGGATTTACTGGCCCAGAAGCCCGGAGATTTGGCCAGCCACGATATCCAAGTCGGGCTGACCCAGCTCCATGATTTGCATGACAGGGTTTCCGAGCAAGACCGTCTGGCGGCGGTGCAATCGCTCAACGGCCGATTGCGTTCCGCTCCATTGCTGGTGTATTTAAGTGCCGATAGTGACGCTATTTGTGATGCCGCGATGGCTGCAGCGGACCTTACACCCGAAATTAGTGTTGATGCATTCCCGCGGCTCTCGCCACGTGCGCAAGCATGGTTGCAATCGCAAGGCTTTGCACCGGTGGATATCACGCCGGATATCCTGACACTGACGCCCGAAAGCGAAGAGCCGCTGCCTGAGAGTGAATCGGTAGCAAAACCCGTCGATGATCCGCAAGACAGTGCTTCAGATGAATCGGTGAATCAGACCGAAGAATCGCAGATTAGTGCGCTCGTCGAAAAGATCGCCGACTATCAAAAAAATCGGCCTGCCGAAACGCTAGACCCCCAGATCGGTGATGGTGGAGATAAAAGCTTCTTTGTCGAAACATTGGAGACGATTCGCTTTGAAACCGATGAATCTGGCGCAGTCGTCTGGACGGAAGGGCCTCCTAAAGGTGCGATTGTTGGCATAACCATCGCTCAACCGGCCTTTGATGAAGGACCTGGACCCGATGCATATGGTGCGGCTGCATTCCGTCAGCGCATGCCGATGGAAAATGCGCGGATGCGGCTATGCGGAGCGTCCATTATCGCTGGCGACTGGCGGATGAACGCTACGCCCTATTTTAGCGAGGCAACGGGACGTTTTGAAGGTTATCGCGGAATCATGCGACGGCCCAACATGGCTGAAGATGCCGGACACGCGGGACTGGATGTCGAACGCCGGGAGCAATTGCAGCAATTGATCCATGAACTGAGAACGCCGCTAAACGCCGTGATCGGTTTCAGTGAAATTATCGAACAACAATTGTTTGGACCGGCATCTCATGAATATCGGTCTTTGGCGCGCAATATCATGGATGAAGCGCGACGCCTGTTGGCCGGATTTGAAGACCTCGATATTGCAGTGAAAGTTGATGCCGGACAGTTGCCCGAATCCACGGGGAGCACAGGCGCTGATTGGTTGTTTGAACGGATTACGCAGCGGCTCCAGGGACTGACCCAGAGCAAAATGGTTGACCTGAACATCAGCAAAGCAGAACCGGTGCGGCCGTTCGCTTTGGATAGCGAGGCGGTCGAACGGATTTTTGCCAGACTATTGTCGGCAGCGATTATCTCTTGTGAAAATGGGGAAACCTTGAACGGCGAGCTGCGGACCCGGATCGGGATGCAGCCGGCGAATCAATTTACTTTGTCGCGACCATCCCGGATCAAAGGTGTTGCAGAAACTGTCTTGCTCGATCCATCTCAGGGCATCGATGATGATGAAGGGAGCGAATCCTCCCTGCTGGGTCTTGGCTTCTCCCTTCGGTTGGTCCGCAATCTGGCGCAGGCCGCTGGTGGTTCCCTCGCGATCAACGATGACAACATTGCATTGACCCTGCCGGCAGCGCCGACTAGCAAAGTTAATGTTCGGGAAACCGAATTAGAGTAGACGACCTGTAAGCAGTATAGTTTTGTCACAATCGGCAAAATGGCACTGTCAGATTTTTCTGCACAGGAAACAGACCGATGAAAATCGATAAGCCTGACGATCATGTTCAATGGCCCGAAGATTTCGGCAGACGTTTTCTGATATCAGTAGACACCGAAGAAGAATTTGACTGGGATGCGCCCTTTCAGCGCGATGGTCACACAACCGCTTCGATTCCTATGCTGCATGAATTTCAGGCATTCGCCGAAAAACATCGAATCAAACCGGTCTATTTTGTCGACTATTCGATCGTTGATGATGAAAAGGGCGTGGCCTTCCTTCGGAGTGTTGCGGAACAGAAAACCGCTGGAATCGGTGTTCATCTACATCCTTGGGTCAACCCGCCGTTCGAAGAAGATGTCAATGTCCACAACAGCTTTGCCGGAAATTTACCGAAAGAGCTGGAGGAAGAAAAGCTCGTAGCGCTGCGCGACGCCATCCAGAATAAAATTGGCGTTATGCCCACGACCTATCGGGCTGGCCGCTATGGCATCGGTCCCCATACGACCGAGCTATTGCTGAAACATGGTTTTGTGATGGATAGCAGCATTCGGCCGCGCTTTGACTATAGCGAGCAGGGCGGCCCGGATTTTATGGCCGTTGGTTCGGAGCCTTTTTGGTGGGGCCGTGATAACCGATTGCTCGAAGTGCCACTGACAACGGTATATTCCGGTCTTTTGCGCAAACAATCCGGTTTGATGGCAGCGATCATGAACAAATCGCCGCTGTTCAATGCATTATGTTCCCGCAGCAAGATGCTGGAACGCATTCCCTTAACACCCGAAGGTATCTCTGCACGCGAAACGAAAGAAGCGATCGACGTCGCGTTAGACGATGATTTGCGATTGCTGGTTTTCTCCTTCCATTCTCCGTCATTGGCTCCCGGTCATACGCCATATGTACGGACGCAAGAAGATCTGGATGGATTTTATGATTGGTGGCGGGACGTCATAGAGCATCTCGAAAAACGCAATGTGAAACCCATTGATATAGAGCAGTTGATAGCGGCGGCATCCGGCGTTTAACATATGATTGGCATCAACATGACGAATCGTCATGATCTTTCTTGCCAAATCATCACGGCTTCCGCTATCGGACCATCCCATGAGATTTGCTCGGAAAAAGCTGCTCATACGGGCCTGTAGCTCAGTTGGTTAGAGCTGGCCGCTCATAACGGCTAGGTCGGGGGTTCGAGTCCCTCCGGGCCCACCATATATTTTTCCAAAAGCCGTGAATCGTTCACCTGATGAGCGGCGGCAAAAAGAAGCGCGAAAAACCCTTTGCTTTTCGTAAAAGCACCGCCTAGGGGAAGCGCGCGTCGGGGAGTGGCGCAGCCTGGTAGCGCACCTGTTTTGGGTACAGGGGGTCGCAGGTTCAAATCCTGTCTCCCCGACCATTTTGTATTTTGGCAATCCCCGCCGGCGGCATGTATGACCCAAACATCTTGCACGCCGGCGTTGCCTTTCCCCTACTATAAACGTCTCATGAAACTGCGTTGTCGTTTGCCCGGCTGTTTGGCGGATCGGTGATCCTTTGAAAGCAGTTCAACGATCCGATTGTGAACTCGAGTCAGTCATAATCAATAGTGATAATCATTCGCATTGACTTTTTACATTTGCTCCCTAGTAGTTGCGAACGATTCGCATAAGGGGATATCATGAAGAACTTTGTATCGCGCCGCGCTTTGACGGCGCTGTATCTTGCTGGCGGTAGCGCCTTGGCTTTATCCAGCCCGGCGCTGGCGGAAGAGCAGATTTCCAGTGATGAAGCACTAATCACCGTCACAGGCGAACGGATTGAACGCTCGCTTCTCGATACGGCTTCCAGTGTTGCGGTTTTCGATTCCGCGCGTCTTGCCGAACAGGCGGGCTCAGACCGGATAGAACAGATTCTTGACATCGTCGCCAATGTGCAGCGCGGTTCTGGCGATCTCGGCGTCACCATTCGCGGTCAGGACACGACAGGCGTGCTGATCGGTGCCAATGCGTTTCTGGGTGGCACACGCCCGCGCGCGACGCTGCGGCTCGATGGTCGTGCGTTGAACTATAATGAATTTATCTATGGCCTTGGACCGATCTGGGACGTCGAGCGGATTGAAGTTTTCCGAGGGCCACAGACCACTACCCAGGGTCGCAATGCGATCGCCGGTGCGATTTTTGTTGAAACCAAGGATCCGACCTTCGAGTTTGAGGGCGCTGCCCGCGCGATCGTCGGCAATTATGATACGGTCCAGACATCTCTGGCACTTTCCGGCCCACTCGTCGAGGATCAGCTGGCCGCCCGGATATCGGTCGACTGGCGTGAACATGAAAGCTGGATGAACTATCCTGACCCCGATATTTTCGTCGGTGCGAACCGCGAAGATGACGACTTTATCAATGTCCGCGCGAAATTGCTGTTCACCCCGACGGCCATTCCGGATCTGGAATTGTTGCTCACCTACGCGCATCTCAATGCCAACAACCCGCAGAGTGAAACCGCTGATGACCCGATCGAGGATCGTTTCCAGGCTGTGCAAAACGGGGCGCATTGGGAGACCAAGGTGGATTCCCTGGTGCTTGAGGCGAACTATTCTTTTTCCGATGCGTGGCAGGCGAGTGTCACCGGCACCTATGCCGATTCGACAAGCGAGCGTTTCTCGCGTCCTGGTGCGGGTAGCTCGTTCGTCGACGCGGATGAATATTCGATCGAGGGACTGCTGCGGTTTGCGCCAACGAACGGAAAGCTGAGCGGGCTATTCGGCATGTCCTATTTTGCGGCGGATCAAGATGAAACCAGCGATCTTTCGGCCTTTCTCGGTTTTGGCGATTTTGTCGACAGCCAGCGCAGCTTCGGTATCTTCGGTGAAGCAACGCTCGACCTGACACCAGCCCTGCATCTGACTGTCGGCGCCCGTTGGCAACAGGACAATCAGGACCGGGAAGGCGCGCTGGGGCCGGTATCTCTCGACTATGATAAGACGTTCGATGCGTTTTTGCCCAAGGCGGAATTGGCTTATGATATAAGCGAAGATGTTGTTATCGGTGTGACCGCACGAAAAGGTTTTAACCCGGGCGGCACCACGATTTCTTTCGTGACCGGCGACATTGATGAATTCGGCGCAGAGACTCTATGGTCTTATGAGCTGTTCTCGCGGGCCAGCTTGGCCGACGGCGATCTGCTGTTAACCGGCAACGTCTTCTACACTGATTTTACCAATGCCCAGCGGCCGCTGATTTCAACCGCAGCTGCAGCGAATGGCACGATTGTTGAATATACCGAATTTGCCAACGCACCATCGGCGGAGAGCTATGGACTGGAGTTGGAGGCGGTCTGGAAAGCTAGTCCGGCCGTTCAGTTCCGCGCCTCCATGGGTTTGCAGGACTCTAAGATTACGGAAACATTACTTGCGGCCGATCCAATGCTGGGCAAGGAGTTTCAGCGTGCGCCGCGGTTTAATGTCGCTTTGGGCGTTCACCTTAATCCGATCGAGCCGTTGACGTTCGATCTGGGGCTGCGTCACAATTCAAGCTATTATAGCGACGATGCCAACAATCCGGCCTTCGAGATTGACGGCGTAACAATGATCGACGCCAAGGCCGCCTATGATTTTGGACCGGCCAGCACCTTTGTCTATCTGCGCAACGCCACGAACGAGGATTATAAGGTCTGGCAGTTCCGGCCTGGCAATGCCTCGCTCGGTGATCCGCGTGAATATGGCATTGGTCTGGAAATGACCTTCTGATGAGCGCGCGCCGATTTTTCCGCCTGACACATGGCTGGATTGGTGCGGTCCTGGCGCTGTTCCTTGTGCTCGTCGCGGGGTCTGGTGTCAGCCTGGCTTTCATGAGCGAGATGTTCATCGCCCAATATGGCGACGTTCTGGAGGCAGAGGCGCCGGCCAGCAGTTCCGCCTATATAGAAATTGACGAAATGCTTGCCGCAGCGCGGGACTATCAGGGCGAAACCTTCATGGTAGGCGGGGTGCTGATGCCCCATAGCCGAATTCCTACCGTGTCGACCACGTTGGTCTTTGGTATAGAAGAGGGTGGTGATCCGCTCAATCCGTTGATGGTTAGCGTGGATCCATGGACAGGCGAAGGCAAAGGCTCTTTCTTACTGGCTGATGCGTTCAGCCACGACATGATCGATTTTCATTTTGAATTGTTGATGGGCGATTGGGGCGTGGTTTTTGTCTCAATATTGGGCTTCTTGCTCGTCGGCTTCGCGATCACCGGGATATGGCTCTGGTGGCCGACAAAGGGTTCGGCGCTGAAAAAGATGCGCAAACCAATTTTGCGCGGCCGATGGCGCGACAAGCTGTTTCATCTGCATGGCTGGCTGGGCGTATGGACAGCAGTGCTTGTCGTGTTTTTTGCTTTGACCGGCACAGCCACGTCCAAGCCGGAATGGTTCGGTCCGTTTTTATCCAATCCTATGGAAGCTGGTCCGACCGGCGATCAATGGGCGGAGCAATGCGCGGGCAGCGTCAGTCTGGGACGTGCGGTGCATCAGGCGCAGCAGCGTTTTCCCGGAACTGAGGCCACGACCCTGTCTGCCTTTCCAGGTGACCCCTATATGATTTATCTGCGTGCTGATGGCGACGTTAACCGGCTGATGGGCGATACGATCGTTTGGGTGCATTCCTCTTGCGAAGGGGTGATGGCGACGAAACAGATTTTTGAGGAATCGGCGAGCGAAGGCCTTGGCGGATCGATGTTGTCGATCCATGGTGGCTATATTTTTGGACCCATTGTCGGTCCGATATTGGTTGTCCTGACCGGATTGGCGCTGCTTTTCTTCAGCATCAGTGGCGTCTTTGTATTCTTCACGCGAACCCTACGTCGCAAAGCAATCGACACTTCGACGGAGATTAGCGGACATTCACCCTCGCGCTAATATCGAATGGGGCTGGCAAGAAAGCTAGCTGCCACCGGACACTATTTGGCGCCAGAGTCGATAGCCTTTATATACCAAGAAAATGCACAGGATCAGCATCACCGATGCGATGATTAATGCGGCAACGGGATTGGCAAAGGTCAGGAAAAGCAGGCCACCGGTCGCAATATCTTCACCTGTCGAGACAACGGCATTGCTGACAGGCTCCGGACTGGTGTTTACGAGTGCGCGAGCGCCAGCCTTTGCGCTGTGGCTTATCATTGCAGCACCGCCACCCAAAAGAAAAACGATGACCTGCCAAGCCGGATCACCGGCATCGACCACGGCAAGTGCCAACAGGGCGCCGCCCAGAGGCCGAATCGCTGTGTGAATCGTATCCCAGATACTATCGAGCCAGAGAATCTTGTCGGCGAAAAATTCAGCCACAGCACCAAGTGCACTAATGGCCAAAACCCATGGATTTGCGAACGCGTCCAGCATCTGTAAATTTTCAGGCAGGCTGATCCACTGCAGCCGCATTGTTAGTCCGGTGACAAAGACCGTAAGATAGAGCCGCCAGCCCGAAATAAGGCTGACGCTACCGGCCAATCCCAATAGCTCAATAATTCCCATATCCTGACCCTGCCACGGTGATCCTATTTTGGCAAATTGGTTTAGACTGGGTCCTATCAATCAAAACACTTGGCAAAGCAGTCGGTTGCAGGTCATATGAAGATATGACCGAAACAAAAGCTAACAGCGAAGCACCCGCCACGGATGCAATTACTGGTAAACCGATGCCAAAACCCATTCCTGCTTCGACCTTGGTGATATTTCGCGATCAACCCGGTAGTGACGCGCCCAATCTGTTGATGGTGGAGCGTTCGGCGAAAATGGCTTTCGCCGCTGGCGCCGCGGTATTCCCCGGTGGCCGTATCGATGATGCCGATTTCGATTTCGCCAAAGCGCTTGGCCATGATGATTTTGAAGAATATGGCGGGCGTATTGCCGCGATCAGGGAATCGATCGAGGAAACCGGTATTGCGGTCGCGGTGGAAGGTAATCTTGGTGCCCAGCGCGTTTCGGAAGCCCGCGCAGCGCTGCACGAAGGCACCGTATTGGCCGATATCTGTGGCCAGTTCGACTGGCAACTGGAGCTAGAGAAGCTAGTGCCTTTTTCGCGCTGGTGTCCTCCCTTTGCAGAAAAGCGGGTTTTTGACACGCGTTTCTATATGATATCTCATGATGATCATCAGGCGCAGGCGACGGTGGACGAGACCGAAAATTACAACCTGTTCTGGGGCAACGCTCAATCGGTGCTCGATCGCGCTGAAGCAGGCGAGGTGAAGATTATCTTTCCGACCAAGCGTAATCTGGAACGGCTTGCGCAATTTGGATCGTTCGACGAGGCGGTTGCCCATGCGAAGGATTATCCGTCGACTATGGTGTCCCCCCACATCGAAAAACGCGATGACGGTGCGCATTTGTGTATTCCGGAAGGCATTGGCTATCCGATTACCTCGGAGCCTATGCAGGCGGTTCAACGCGGCTTTGGTAAGTAAGTCGACGCTGGCAGGGAAGGCGTAGCCGCTATATTTGCTAGGGGCGGCACGCGGAAAATTGGCCTATGGACTTGTCTTGCCGATAAATTATACAGTCTCTCACATGCTATCAATGATAGAAGGAATTGCGATATGGCCTCTCAAGCGACCTTTACCAAGATGCAAGATGGAACGCTCGAAGAGTGGAAAATTATTGGTGCGGCCCATAAAGAGGAATTCAAGAACACGGCAGATCGTTTTATCGATATGCTGAGATCATTGGAGCAGCATACGCTTGGCTTTGCCTGCGATCAGCTCCAACATTCCTTGATGACTGGAACGCTTGCGCGCAAGGCAGGGGCTAGCGATGAGGAAATCGTGATCGCGCTTTGCCACGATATCGGCAAAGCGATCAATGTCCCCAATCATGGACCGATCGCAGCAGAGATGATGCGGCCGTATATCAGTGAAGGCAGCTATCATGTGATACGCAATCACCAGGCATTTCAGGGCGAACATTATTATCATTATATGGGCGCGCCACGGGATCTTAGAAAACAATGGGTGGATGAACCCTGGTATGATCTTGCGGTCAAGCTGGTCGATGAATGGGATGCACCTGCATTTGATCCGGATTTTGAGGTGGACTCATTGGAAAGCTTTGAACCGCTGATGCGCAAGGTCTTTCACGACAATCCGGTAGCGGCTGGATAGCCAAGACGCCGGTCAGTCATATATTGCCCGGAATGAGATGATTGCGACGCAATGCCTCGTGCAATATCGTTTCCAGCAACTGCTCGTGGCTGAAACCTGCCATGTGCGCAGATTTTGCGACGACTTTTTCAGACCATAGATTACAGTTCAGGTTGATCTCGATAAAATTCACTTCTCCGGTGTCTCTATTCAACCGAAACTCGATGCGGCCGTAGTCGAATGGATCAAATTCACGCGCAATTTTAGATGCCATTACACCAATTTTTGTGGCCAAATCGGATTGTTCTAGAAGCTGTAAAGAGGCTTTCTCGTTGCTCGCTATCAAGTCTCTTTTCTGATCATAGGTCCAAAGGGTCTGGGTGTCTTCACGCTCATATATCAGCATGGGCAGCGCCTTCGGGCCATCGACGCTTAGAAATGCTGCCTGCACATCCAAGCCATCAAGATAGGGTTCCACAATGACATCATGGCCCTCTTCATGCAGTTCAGTGATACGGCGGGACACGTCCGACCAACTATATGCGTCTGAAATGGCCCAGCTTGCCGATGATGCGTTCGGCTTGATTACCCAGCGATCTGCTTTTGGACAGTCACTTTCGTTGATAGGTGCGCCGCGTCGATAACAAAACCAAGGCGCGGTTGGGACACCGACGTGGCTTGCGAGCATCTTCGACATCGCCTTGTCATCCCCGATGCCACGCATGATGGGGCCCGCGCCTACATAGGGAATTCCGTGCATATTGCTCAAAAGCGGGACCATCATTTCGCTATTCACAAATCCGCAGCGATTGAGAATCGGGAACACCAAATCAACTTTCGGGTGCTCAAACAGACTTTCCAAATTGTCTGCGATCGACAGGTTGAGGCCAAGATTCTCAAGACTTTTGCGAACTTCATGATGATAGATGGCATGGTTGCCATCTTCAGGATGCAGACCACCTTTCCATAGCGCGTGTTTCGCTAGGAAAAGGAACTTCAACTGTTCTTTTGCTTGTTCAGGAATATTTTGGGGAGTGGGGGAGGTGTTGGGGGTCATTTTTTATTCGATAATATTATCTCGACAATTTTATATGTGCGCTCGTTGTCCACATCTACCGCCTGACTGCCGTCGCTGAGCGTGACGGCACGAATATCGACCCCAAAGCGTTTCGACAGGCGCTTGCCTGCTTGTTGCAGCGTCAACCGTCGGCGCCATATCTGTATGATATTCCAAATCCCGAATACCCTGATAAGCCGTGTAGGGTTTTTCATAAACTGTCCGCCGCTTCGGAAAACCTCAACCGCAGCAAGCGCTTTTTCACCACGAATGGCGTAAAGGTTGCAATTGGCATAGGCACCGCAGCGCATTTCATAGAAATTTTTCTGGGCCTCGGGATGAACGGCTAGAACATCCGGTCTCGCGGCCAAAGCGAGAAGCGCGTCTGCGCCATCTTCCAAACCCATCATCATTTTGTCGAGAGACTCGTGCGTCAATAGCACATTGTCTGCCGTGGTAATGAGAAACGGCGCTTGAACAGCTTTCGAAGCCGCCAACACACTGCCTGCGATATTCTCGTTCGAGGTGACGAATTCAATGGGGAGTGCAGCTGTGCTGTATTTCTCGACCAATGGCTGCAAAGCAGCTTGTCCATCCTCTTCAATTACAATGACAATCTTATTGAAATTGGGGTGACTGGTAAGAGTAGTCAGAACCCGTTCTATCAATGGGATGCCTACTATTGGTACCAAGCATTTGTGGCTCTCTGAATGTTTTTCAGCTAGCTCATTGATGACACCAGTTCTTTGCGCAGCGAGCACAATGACGTCGAAACGTTCCATAAAATCCCTCTGAAATAGTGTTCAGTTTAATCTTGGTTTTGCGTTTGCGACCTGAACGTAAAATTAATTGCAGTCCGCATAAGTTTGCAAGCAAAATTTGCGCAGGCAGAAACATTTGGATCGTCAGTCGGATATATGCCGGACTAAATTGCTATCTGCGGTTCTTGGATAGGTTCCAAAGAGCCAATATTTTATGGAAGAGTGGTGCGCCCGGCAGGACTCGAACCTGCTGCCTCAAGATTAGAAGTCTCGCGCTCTATCCAGATGAGCTACGGGCGCACTCTGAAAGCGCTTTAGCGGTCTTTTAACGGGCTGCAAACTTTGATCTGCGTGGGTCGGCCATAAATGTTGAATTGTCGCAATGCTGGGTTAAGAACAGTCTATGAACAATAACCCTATCCAGCGGACATCCGCTTCCAGCCAGACCGGCCATCGGTTCCGATATTATGATTTCGTGATGGCAGCCTTTGTTACGATATTGCTGCTCTCCAACGTTATCGGTGCTGCGAAACCGACGTTTATCACAATTAGCGGCGAGCAATGGGTCTATGGTGCGGGCATATTATTTTTCCCGCTTGGCTATGTAATCGGCGACGTGCTGACTGAAGTTTATGGTTATGCGCGGGCCCGGCGAGTCATTTGGGCAGGCTTTGCCGCATTGCTATTCATGGCCTTTATGAGCTGGGTGGTAGTGTCTTTGCCGCCTGCAGAAGGCTGGGAAGGGCAGGCCGCATATGAAAGCGTGTTCGGCCAAGTACCACGCATAGTAGGAGCCTCGATTGTGGCCTTCTGGGCTGGGGAATTTGTGAACAGCTATGTGATGGCCCGGATGAAGGTCTGGACGCAGGGCAAGGCCTTGTGGAGCCGGACCATTGGGTCCACCGTCGTCGGGCAGGGGGTCGACAGCCTGATTTTCTATCCGCTAGCCTTCCTAGGCGTGTGGGAGACATCAGCGGTACTCACCGTGATGGTTACCAATTGGCTATTGAAAGTATTGTGGGAGGCAGTGCTGACACCTGTGACTTATCTGGTCGTCGGATGGCTCAAACGGCGTGAAGGTGTCGACATCTATGATGAAGACACAAATTTCACGCCGTTTAGCACGTCGGCCTGATTAGTTCAGAAGACCTTTCTGTTCGGCATGTCGCGCGAATAGAAAGAACGCTACACCAAAAATAACGATCAGGATTGGCATTGCCCAACCTTGTTCGGCAACAAATTCCTTATAGCCATCGATGATGAAATAGCTGCTGAATTGGACAATTACCGCCAGCAACGAAACAAGGAACAAGCGAACGGCCAAGCGTTTGCGGATCAGCAAGGCAATGGAGGCGGCCAAGCCAGCGAAAACGGCAATAGCAAATGCCGCAGTCACCCAGGTCGGTTGTGTGGATAGCAGTTCCTGCTGCACTTGCGGCAGGGCGGCGAATTGCTCCGCGCTCATCAATATTTGTTGAAAATAAGCCGATACGCCCAACGCATTCCAGAGAAGCGCGACCACGCCAACGACCCAAAACCAGATTGGTGCTTTTGTCTTATCCGTCATAACATCCCCCTTTTTTTCTTTAGCTGCCAGACAGTTTGAAACGCTGCTTGATAAGTTTCAAGTGAAACCGGCTATTGAGTGATTATGTGAATAACCAAGGCAAAATAAATCAATTTAACCGATGTAAAATGCGATGCTAACCGGCGGTTGTTAAAACAAATGGAGTCAATAATGATCGGTAGAAATATCCCCCAAGTTACCCTGAAAACCCGCGTTCGTGACGAATCGGTTGATGGTGAAAATCCTTTCCGCTGGCAAGATGTCGATACTAAAGACCTTTTCGCCGGCAAGCGCATTGCCGTATTTTCTTTGCCCGGTGCTTTTACCCCCACATGTTCGAATGAACAGTGCCCGGCTTACGAACGTCTCTATGACGAATTTAAGGCGCGCGGCGTTGACGAGGTCTATTGTATCTCCGTCAATGATGCGTTCGTAATGTATCAGTGGGGCGAGTCCCTGGGTCTGGAAAAGGTAAAATTGCTTCCAGACGGATCTGGTGACTTCACCCGTCGGATGGGCATGTTGATCAAGAAAAACCATCTTGGCTTTGGTGATCGTAGCTGGCGCTATTCGATGATCGCTGATGATGGTGTGGTCAGCGCTTGGTTCGAAGAGCCCGGTATCAACGATGATGGTGTCGATAGTGATCCATATGTCGAATCGACTCCGGAAAAGCTCCTGAACTGGTTGGATGACAACAAAGCGGCTTAAGCACGTTCAGTATAAGATTATGAAACCGCGAGCGAGAAATTGCTCGCGGTTTTTGTTTGTGTGATAGAATGGCATCATGGAGCGCCTGAACAAACCTATCATCATGACGGCGCAAATGGGCAAGGCGGAGTTCGCTTGGGCGGATAGGTTGCGCAAACGTCATTTTCCACCTGAACGGAACTTGATTGCAGCCCATATCACACTGTTCCATCATCTGCCGCCGCAGGCATTGGATGAGATCAAATCTGCTGTCATTGCCTTGACCGGCAGCTTGCCCAAGCCAGATGCAAAACTATCCGGCTTGATTCATCTCGGCAAAGGTGTCGCTTACCAATTGCATTCGCCAGAATTGTTGTCCCTGCGGATGGAACTGGCGGACCGCTTTGCTGGCCTTCTGGTCGCGCAGGATCAGCAAACACCGCGGTTGCACATAACGGTGCAGAATAAGGTCGCTCCCAAAGAGGCACAGAGTCTTCTTGAAGAACTGTCAGCCGACTTTGAACCACGACCTTTCGCAATTCACGGGATCGGGCTGCACTATTATGTTGAAGGCCTCTGGCAAGATATTGGCGCTTGGCCCTTTCGAGGCCGTTAGCGAACGCCGACTTCCTTGATTGGAATCTCGGTATTGACGAGTTCGTCTTTATCGAGGTTCAATCCCTCCACCACGGCTTTGCGGCCTTGAACATAGTCTTTCGTGGCGTTTACACAGTCGAGCGCCACGACCTTACCGTCGCGATAGTAGATCACCGAAAAACTGCGGGAATCTGGATCGCCGCGCACAACATAGCTGTCATGCCCGGTTGAAAGTCCAACGGTTTGCAGTTTCAGATCATATTGGTTCGACCAGAACCAAGGCACTGTATTATATTCGGTTTCTTCACCAAGGATATCAAGCGCAGCCACTTTAGCCTGATCGTTGGCGTTCTGGACCGATTCGAGCCGGATCATCGCACCATCGGCAAAGGGATTGCTGTGGGCAGCGCAATCGCCAATGGCATAAATGTCTGACAAGCTGGTGCGGCAATGTTGGTCTACATCGACGCCATTGCCAGTCGCTGCGCCAGCGGCAACAAGAGGGCCGGTCTCCGGGATAATACCGATGCCGACTATGAACATGTCCGCCTTCAGCATTCGTCCATCGGTGAGTGTGACGGCGGTTGCAATGCCATCGTCACCGGTTTCAAAACCCGCCACGGTCGCTTCCAGCTCTAGCGTGACACCATGATTGCGGTGCTCGGCTTCATAAAAGCGGGAAAGAGCCTCACCAGCGACACGGGAAAGGACCCGGTCCAGCGATTCGACCACCGTCACCTTCTTGTCCAATTTGGTCAGCACAGCGGCAGCCTCCAACCCGATATAACCGCCGCCGACTACAACGACATTTTCGACTTTTGGCAAAGCAGCCATGATTTTGTCGACGTCGGCACGGGACCGGACAGCGTGAATGTTGCGCGCCTGGCTTCCGGGGCAATCGAGCATCCGGGGAGAGCCGCCTGTTGCCCAAATCAGCTTATCAAAGCTGATTTCATCGTCGGATGTCAGGGCGACTGTTTTGCCTAGATGATCGATTCTTGAGACTCTGTGGCCGGTAAGTAAGTCAATATCGCGCTCTGCCCAGAAGCTTTCGGGGCGCAATAAAATGCGTTCGAAAGGTTTCTCGCCCGCTAGATATTCCTTGGATAGGGGCGGGCGTTCATAGGGCGGATATTTTTCGTTTCCGATCAGGCCTATCGAGCCTTCAAACTTCTTTTGGCGTAAAGCGATGGCTGCTTGAGCGCCAGCATGACCAGCCCCAACAATCAATATGTCATAAAATGCGTTCATAATTTCCCTTGATGCCACGTATCGGCCTGAAAAGCGCTGTTAGCGCGGATAGCATCGGCCGCGCAAGTTTTAGTGTATTTCTTGCTAGAGCTTGTTGACCAGACCGGAAGCTGTGATTATAGCGCCGCCGTCCAGAGAGAGTTTCGTGACGATTATGATAATCGCCGGGACCGGTTGGCGGAGTAGCTCAGGTGGTTAGAGCAGTGGAATCATAATCCATGTGTCGGGGGTTCGAGTCCCTCCTCCGCTACCAAACTAACGAGGACATACGAGGGTTTGGTTGGGCTTTCTCAATGTTATCCTATGTGATCAACATTTGAACGAATAACTCATATGTTTCTATGGGTTAGGACATGAGGGCGCGCCGATATTGCACTCACGTCCTACAAATCACTGTCTGTCTATCGATCGCTGACAGGGAGGGGGGTGGGACAGATTGTTTGGGGTCTTGAAACTCATGGGGTCACGAACTCGAATACCAGTATTCAAAAAGGCGCAATAATCCCACCTTTCCACGTGATTGATTGGTTACGGGCCAGATTGACTTAAGATTTGACAGTAACCGGTTAGTCGTTGATTATGTTAGTATAATTGGGAGTCTCAATATGCAAAATGTTCTCAAGTTCTTAGCTGGAGTTTTGATGCTTACCAGCTGGCCGAGCGTAGCAAATGCAGCGGGCCATTGGAACCCGGTGGTTGTTGAGCGGGTCGGCCTCAATCAGCATGGTACCGCCTTTATCACAGTAGACACTAGCACATCAACGGCCACTTCCACGCCCCCGGCCTGCTCAACCAATGGATATTGGCATGTCGCCTTCGACGCCAAAACGGCAACCGGACAAGCGCTGTTATCTATGGCGATATCCGCCAAGCTATCCAAAAATCCGGTCCGCCTAATCGGAAACAATATTTGCGACGCCTATTCAACGATCGAGGGCGTTAACGTACTCGACCTGATCCCAACAAACTAAGAATCCGCGAGCATGATACAACAAATATTGCAATTCAGCCTTTTGCAATGACACTTGGGGGTGAGATCGGAATCGATCGAGATAAATGGTGCCGGTCGCGTTAAATCTACCAAGATTTGCAGGTGCTAGCGCCTCGATGCAGGTGAAGTTTTTTGTCCGCAATGCGGTTGCGGGGCAGAGGTTCGCTGGGATTGGCGATCAAGTGAGCAGCGAGGCGAAGCTTCCGATCATTCAGCTTGGGTGATCTGGTAATGGGTAGAGAAGTGTAGTTGTAATTTTACGCATTTGGTAAACTGTCACCGTAATTTGAAGTTCTTCAATTCTTCAAAGTCTTGGGCGTTCCAATCTAAGTCTGGATCGTCATCAGGATCCGGTTTGTACATAGCCCTCACTTTTTCAAATGTCGTTTCTATTAACTGCGATCTATCTGAAACAATCTGAGATACGCTAGAGTCAAGAAAACCTGTGTCGGATAGATATAGGAATGTATGCGCGATTACCGTTCTCACAATATCGGTTGGATATTTGCTAAGAAACTTATCGTATAAATCAAACATTTCACTGTAATATTGATCAGATTCGACAGAATTCCCCTCTAAAACAAGTGATTTGTGGGAAGACACAAAATATTCCAAAGTTTCTGTAACAATAAGTTTCATAATTTTATCATTTATGGCTTCCGCCGCTTTGACTTTTTTTGTGGAGAATTGCGTATTCTTGTAGTTCCATCATCGTATACAGATCGTAAATCTGAGTTAAGCCGTGCTTGCGCTATTAGAGTATGATGGCCTTTAAGGTCCTACCTATTTTACAGTTATTGACATCCTATATCATTGGTGACAGCATCATAAATTCGATAGGGTTTAAATGATATATGACAATGTGTGGCACAATCATAAAGAGTCTTTGTTGTATCTCAAACCAAGATGATGGCCTTGAGATCGCTTGCGAATATGATGCGGCGAGCAATCGGACGCGAACGGTGGCAACGGACTTTTTGTAATCCCGGCCAAGCAAGGGACGACCTACCGGCCATATTTAAATAAATAGGGGAGGGTGGAATGCAAAAATATATTACATCATTATTGGTTATAGCGACATTGTTAGCTTCTTCCGGAGTTAACGCAGCAGCATGGTGCCAGGGCAATATTACGAATATTGTAGTCCACAATAATGGAGCAGTAAATATCTATTCGACATGGCGCTCTGCGTGGACGGTTATTTGCAATGTTAAAACGGAATGGAAGGATGTTCCTTCAGAAGTTTGTTTCACTTGGTTTTCGATCGCCAACACGTCCATTGTAGAAAACAAAACAGCCGTGGCTTATTATCCAGCAATAGAGCAGGCCGATTGTGCAACGATGGACCTAAACACTTCTGCGCCCGGCCCGGGATATCTAAGGTTGAACCAATATTGATCATCAGAAATCATGGAATTATGCACCGAAAGGAAGTTCTTATGAAGAAAAATATCTCGAAAATTACTTCGATAGCCTTAGCATCATTACTATTCACGAGTGCGGCCCATGCGGCTGGTGGCACGACGAGTGACGTTGTTCCTACATCAGTTGAGATTGTTCGCAATGATGGTTTTATGGTTTTTGGCGAATTCGGTAATCCTGCGGCGACGCCATGCACTACAGATAATGCAATCTGGGTTCCTATAAGTCATCCACAATATGAAGGGCTATTATCGACGGCAATAACCGCCGTTGCGGGGCAGCTGAAGTTGAAAGCCTATGTTCACACTTGCACGGCAATTGGCTGGCACGGTGGTACTTGGAATACGGTTGAACCTTCTGGGGTATTATATATTTCAAGATGAGGGATGCGGGCGTTAGAACGTAATTACAGATAATGTAATTGTTGAGAATGGAAATAGTGAATAGATGATGGTGAGTTGGGATGACGGGTGCATCAGCCCGTGGCCTTTCTCCGGAATCTGAGTGACAGTTTATCAAATACACAAAGGTAAAGTCACATTGCTCCACCAGGAATGGTACGCATCAATATGATCTAAGTTCACCGCCACTGTCGCTCCGTCAATAGTGATCAAACGATTCCGCGAATTCCTCCGAATTTAGTCTGAAAGGCTAGCGTTTGCTCTGGGCGCAGAAGCGGATATTAGCCTAATAGCGTCGTAAGTTTTCACGCTTACTCTTTTTGGTTAAGTTTTCCCGGTCGATAGTCGGCTGAAGCTTGCGCGAGCAAATCTTCCAAGGTCATCGCTGGCGTTTTGAACTTCTCTTGCGAGAACAACATGGATTGGTCGGCGTAGTGGGGGGAGTTTTCGTCTTGTGTGGCTGAGCCAAATTGGTGGATGGTCTGAATATTCGCTACCCCATTTGTATCCCAATCGACATAGAGAATATAGCTGTCTCCCGCAATTGCGGCGAGTGAACCGTCTTTGGGGTTCTCAATCGAATAAATCGCGCGGAGGACATCAGGTCCGCCGGTTAGCGGCAAGTCAACTTTGCCACGTTTTAGCCGGTTTACTTCACCCCACGTCGGATCGATTCTGTCAAAGCCCTGCTCATACTCAGCGATCGCCTGACGCAGCGCCTTAACGGGGTCGGTTTCCTCCGGTCCTTCGTCGTTAATCTGTATGCCTTTGGCAATTTGGCCAGTGCGAATGGCCAACCCAGCTGCGCGTTGATCGATATTTGTGCTGCCATCCCAACTCGCGAACAATGCGAGCGCTTTTTCAAATTCGATCTTGTCCTTTATGTTTGGGTTTTCCGCAAGTTTACGGAGAAATATGCGTAGTCTTGAATCTTCCGCATAGCGGTTATCCATCTTGTAGCGCAAAAATTCCTCACCGCTGATCGGTGTGTCCCCGCCATAAAGCGCTTGTGCGCGCAGACCGCGATTGGTGGTCACGTCAGATATCCCGTAATGGGGCGGAAAATCCGCACGTTTGGGTTTGTCGGGATCACCCGTCGATTCAAACGGCGTGTGATTGGCATTGACAACATAGCCGGTTGACGGGTTGCTTACGATCGGTGCAGCCGAACCAAAAGGACGTATGCCTTTCCAGACCAAATCACTCCGGTCACCCGGCACGGCTATACTCCAATCCCAACCGGCAGCCCTATCAGGCACCTGGGCATTGTAATAATAGCCGATGTTGCCTTCCTTGTCGGCATAGACGAAATTGAAGCTTGGAATGCCTTGTATCTGCATTGCCGCTAACCACTCCTGCTTGTTGGTCGCCTTGTTCATCTTGTACCATTGTTCAATCGCTTTGATATTCCGGTCTCCGGCGAAGGAAGCCGCAAAAAAACCTTTCGGCGTATCGAAAACAGGTCCGTGGACAGAGCGGCGGATGATCTGTTTGGAAGGAAAACTGAATGGACCCCATAGCTTTACACGGATGGTGATTTCTTCCATTTCGAAATCAAGCCATTTTCCGTCCATCATATATTGCGTCGGACCTTTTTCATCGTTTACCTTCAGCTTGAAGAAATCGACCAGGTCGGGTTTGTTGACGGTAATCGCCCAGCCAAGATCAGGACTGGTTCCGTGCGATATAAAGGGTGTTCCGGGGAACATGCCGCCAATCATATCCCAACCTTCTTCCGATTTGAGCCGTGCTTCATACCAAGCGGCTGGTCCCAAAAAGGGTTGATGTGAATTTACCATCAAACGGGTATGTCCATCGGTGGAGCGCGACGGCGCAACGGCGATGCCATTGGATCCGGGAACGATACGGCGATCAAGCTTCATGTAATTCTCGCGCGCTCTAAAGGCAGTCTCAGTTAGTTCTATATCGCCGTCAAACAGTTTCGTTAGCTGTTGATCAAGGCCATAGTAGAACGGCGTACGGGCTACAAAACCGGCAATAATATCTTGCGGTGTTAGGGGAGCAAACCCGGGTTCGCAGCGCCCTTCCATTTCTGCGCAATAAAGATTGATTCCAGCGGAATAGGCCTCCAATATCGCACGCGTATCGGAAGAAAGGTCGGTTTTATATTTCTCGTTCGCCACTTTGCGGGCCTGAATCGCAGCAACTAAATAGTCTGTAATGGCTCCTTCTTCACCGGTTGCCAGACCCATTTCACCGCGCGTGAAACTACGACCTTCTTGTAAGTTCGTGATATCATCTTCAGCCTGTGCATAGGCAAGCCCAAAGGCGACATCTGCATCGCGCTTGCCATATATATGCGGCACACCATATTTGTCGCGGATGATGCGAGCATCATAAGCCTTGGCTGCCTCAATTGCTGCCTCTTCATCAAAATTCTGTGGACCCGGAGTCCACAGCCAGAAAGCAAGACTGCCAAGCAACAAAACAAGTAATAGGCCAAAAATTTTGAAAAAGCGCTTCACGACATAACTCTCCAACAGATAAAACCGAAGACTCGTACGCATCACTATCTTATCTTGTCAAAAAAGCTAGTTTTAACTATCTATACCAATTTTGCGGGGGTTTTTATGTGTAAATCTTGAGTGACAAGGATGTATCAGTTGTGAAAGGCCCACAGGCGACGTTATTTGGTCAAGGCGCGCGAGTTGGCGGCGTTAATTTTGTCCAAAATCGCGCATCAACGGATGCAGCCCGTTTTGAATATGGCAATGTCAATTCGCCGCGCGGTTTAATATTCTCGGCTTCATCAAAAACAAGCTGCATAATATCAACCAGATGATGCCAAGCACTCCACAAAGTGAATAACACATCTGCTTCAAATCATCTGACGACGGACACGCATGCGCAAATGGGCCCATGATGCGAGATCGAAGTTTTTTAACGGAAAAAATGTGCCGGTGCGATTATCATAATCGCACCGAATGCCCCATATTATGGCTCTTTTATGCGAGCTCTTTCCCTGCAAGAGGGAATGTCTTGCGGACCAGTGTCGGCGAGTCCATGAAAAGCGATATTGTGAGCTTCGGCTCCGAAGAAAGCCAGCTGGGCGTGAAATGGTCGGAGTTGGTCTAACTCTTTTGTTGTCCATAGGACATGAAACGCTGAAGCACTTCGCTGATCTCTGTATCGGAAAGCAGTTGCGGACCACCTATTGCAAGCGTGCCATAATAATAGGAGGCCTGCACTTCGATTTCGTTGGCAATCATCAATGCCATTGACAAGTTAGAAGCGACCGCGATCTGTCCGTGATTGGCCATCAAGCAAGCAAAACGCCCGTCCAGCGTTTCAATAATATGGCTGGCAAGTTCAGCAGAACCAAAAGATGCATAGGGTGCCAGCCGGATTTCGCCATCGCCGCTAACCGCCGTCATATAATGCAAGGGCGGAATACTCTTTTGGGCACAGGCAAGCGTTGTAGCAAAGCGGGAATGGCAATGCACAATAGCATTAACATCGGGGCGCTTCATGAGGCCCGTATGCATCTGCCATTCACTCGAAGGTTTAATCTTGCCTTCATAATGGCCATCCAGCGATATCAGCACGATTGTTTCGGGCGATAATTTTTGCGGAGGAATGCCCGACGGTGTGATCAACAAGCCGTCACCGCATCGTACAGAAGCATTACCCGCCGTGCCATGATTAAGGCCCTGACGATCCATTTCCTGCATGACGTCAACAAGTTCAGTGCGTAATTTTAACTCTGCATCATCCATTATATGGATTCCATTGTCTCAAGTACCTGGTCAATTCCTTTTAGCGCACCCAATGTTCCTGCACCCTGCGCCACAAACGAGGCTGTCGCTATGCCGCATTCTGCAGCTTTCTTCATGTTCATATCTCGAACAAGTCCGCAAATCAGTCCCGCACAAAAGGAGTCTCCGCAGCTGGTCGTATCAACCGGCGTAATCTTATAGGCTGGGAATCGAGTGATTTCACCGTCGATTAATCCAATCACCCCTTCAGCACCCAATTTAATAAACACATGCTTTGCACCCATGGTTACAAATTGCCGCAACGCATCTTGCATGGCGATATCGCCCAATAAGACCGCAACCTCGGCGCGGCTGGGCATGAAGACGTCGATATACGGCAAAAACTGCTTCAGCACATCCAGCGTATTTGGCTGTGGCGCAATCAGATCACACGTCACGGTGACCCCGGCTTGTTGCAAAGAGGCGAGTGCCTGCACTGTATCATCGCTTGACAGCATCGGGAAGCTGACCCCGGCAAAATGAAAAACCTTAGCCGAACGCGCTGCAGCCAACGCCTCCGGCGTCAAGGTTGTCATTACGCTGGCACCCAACATATGGAAATTAGGGCGCTCACCGTCGGATCTGATCGGCAGCACCGTTGTTGAGGTCCGCATCGTTGGATTTTTGGCCAGATGTTCGATATCCACGCCGGCATCTGACAACAACAAACTTACAATGCGGCCATTTACATCTTCTCCAATGGCAGAGATTAGCGCGGTATCCAGCCCGAGCTTTGCTGCAATAGCCGCCGTGCCGCCTGCTGTACCAGCAGGAGCCAGCGAGATATCTTCAACCATTTCGGCCTGCTCGAGTAATGGCAAAGCATCTACCGGGCGGACCAAAATATCTAATGTTGTCAGTCCAATACATGCTAAATCCACGACCGAAAGCTCCCTTGGTCAAATAACTATATCAAGACACTTGTAATGCCCTACACATAAATTATAGTAAATGCTATAATATTTGGAAGGAAGAGAAAAATGAGTGGTGCAAATGACCAGGCTTTGAGAGCACGTGCAGAACGCGTCATCCCGGCTGGCATGTATGGTCATCAGTCTACAAATTTCCTTCCGCCCAATGCGCCGCAATTTTTTGCAAAAGCCAAAGGCTCCTACCTTTGGGATTATGACGACAAAAAGTATCTTGATTTCATGTCAGGCTATGGCCCCAATCTGTTTGGCTATTGTAACGATGAAGTAGATACGGCCTACAAGGAACAGATGGACCGTATTGACGTTGCCACTGGGCCAACCGGTTTGATGGTCGAGCTGGCCGAGGCATTTTGCAATCGTGTGACCCATGCCGACTGGGCAGCCTTTTGCAAAAATGGCACGGATGCAACCTCAATGGCTTTGATGACCGCGCGTGCGCACGCCGACAAACGTAAAGTCCTGATTGCTAGCGGTGCCTATCATGGCGCAGCCAACTGGTGTACACCTTTTCCTTCTGGTACGCTTCCGGAAGAGCGGGCGCATTTCATCTATTATCAATATAATGATGCGGAAAGCTTGCACGCGGCGGCAGCCGAAGCCGGCGACGATCTTGCCGGCATATTTGCCTCTCCTTTCAAACATGATGTTCTTGTCGACCAAGAGCTACCGGATTTGGAATATGCCAAGGCAGCCCGTGAAATATGCAACGAAAAAAATGCGCTTTTGATTGTCGATGATATTCGCGGCGGATTTCGTATCGAACGCGATTGTAGTTGGCATGCTATGGGCATTGAGCCCGATCTTTCAAGCTGGGGCAAAGCAATCGCCAACGGTCATCCGCTATCATGCTTGTTGGGGTCCGAACGGGCTAGGGAAGCTTTCAAGAAACTCTATGTGACTGGCTCGTTCTGGTTTTCTGGCGCGGTCATGGCGGCATCGCTCAAAACTCTCGAACTGATCGATAGCACAGATTACCTGGAACATACGATAATGCTCGGCGATCAGCTTCGTTCCGGGCTGTCCAAGGTCGCCGCAAATTACGAGTTGAATATCAGTCAAACCGGGCCATCACAAATGCCGTTGATCATGTTTAACGACGACGAAGGCAATCGGGACATGACGATCGGTGGCGCTTTTGCGGATGGCATGATCAAGCGCGGTGTCTATTTTCATCCATTCCACAATATGTTCATCAATGCAGCAATGACAGAGAAAGATATCGCTCTTGCGGTTGAAACTGCCGATGAGGTGGTAAAAGATATTCGAAGTGCCTGAGCAACCTTCAAGTTTTGTCGCCTAGCGCCCCAGCCATATTTGTGCGACATGGGTATATGATATTGAAGCGCTGAAACAAGCTGAAACAAACTGTCACCTAGTTGCTGTCTCTTTCCGTTAAAAAGCGTCAAATACAATATCATTTCTGTGTCTACTCTCGCGGGGAATAAAAGTAATAATGGGCAATGAACAAAAATTTCAGGTGAGAAACCGGCCTACGCAAAAAAGAGCGCAGGAAACTTTCGATCTTATTTTGCATACTGCCGCTTTGTTGCTTGAAGAAGTTGGCTTCGATAAGCTCAACACCAATTTGATATGCAAGCATGCGAATATTACGCCACCCGCACTTTACCGATATTTTTCGAACAAATATTCGATATTGGAAGAGCTTGGTCGCACCTTGATGGATGTGCAAAACCAGTCCTCTTTCCGGTGGATGGAAGAATATCGGAACCAACCGTTAGAGGATGAAGACTTGGCTCAATTGTTGCGTGAACAATATGTCATCACAAAAGAGTTTCACGGAGCCAAATGGATCATGCGGTCATTGCGTTCGGTACCCAAGCTAGCCCAGGTTCGATTTGATTCGCATGCGCTGATGAATGGTGAGTTCACACGCTGGTACTCTGAGAAATTGCCCGATATCGATCCGAAAATCATCGAACGCCGAGTACGGGTAACCAATGAAGCGGGCTACGCGTTGATCGAAATGTTGCTCGATGGTGACCATGATGATGCAGATGAGGTTTTTGCCGATGCTGCCATTATGTTCACAGCTTTTTAGACACACATTTTCCGTTCTCATTTGGCAGGCTTCTGCTTGACGTAAAAATAATAGCTATTACTATCTATCTTCTGAGAAGGAGGCCATTTTTGTGTCCAATAAAGTTGATCCATCTAGATTTACAAAAGACTTTGTCTGGGGTGCGGCAACTGCAGCTTATCAGATTGAAGGCGCGGTAGATAAAGACGGCAAAGGGCCGTCGATATGGGACAGCTTCACAACTAATCCGGATAACATCGCGGATGGCACAGATGGGATTATCGCATGTGGTCATTATGATCGACTGGAGCAGGATCTTGATCTGATTGCGGAGCTCGGGCTCACTGCTTATAGATTCTCTATTGCGTGGTCACGCATCTTTCCGGACGGTAAAGGCGCGGTAAATCAGGCCGGCTTGGATTTTTACGGCCGGCTGATCGACGGGTTGCTGGCGCGCGGTGTGCGGCCTTTTCCTACTCTATTCCACTGGGACATGCCGCAGGCTCTTTATGATGAAAATGGCGGCTTTATGGCGCGCGATACCGCCTATTATTTCGCCGATTATGCCGAAACCGTTGTGCGCGCTCTAGGCGACCGGGTAAAAAGCTGGATTACTCTGAATGAGCCATGGGAACATACGTTCATGGGGCATTTGGAGGGCGTACATGCACCCGGGGTCACCCGGTTCGACATGTATATGCCGCTCATGCATCATCAGCTTTTGGGGCATGGTTTGGCATTGGAACGCATCCGCGCTGCGACGCCAGATGCCGAAGCGGGTGTTACGCTTAGCCTGACACCAATGCATCCGGATACGGATAGCGATAAAGACCGTGCGGCGGCCCGGCGGCTGAATGAATTTTTGAACTTCGTCACGCTCGATCCGCTGTTTAAGAGCCAATATCCGGGGGAGCTGACCGAACGCTTCGCGCCCTTCCCAGCAGATATACGCGATGGCGATATGGACATTATTTCGGCAAAGGTCGATTTTGTCGGCATCAACACCTATCAGCGCGCCTTTGCAAAACACGATGACGCGACGCCGCTATTGCAGGCAAGCGAAGCGCGAGGTGAAGAGCCACGGCAGACCGAATTTTATAAAGACGGCACGCTGCATAGTACGATGGGCTGGGAAGTATATCCGGACTCGCTTGGCGAGGTGCTGGGTTGGATACGCAATGACTATGGTAATCCTACCGTCTACATGACTGAAAACGGCATCGCGCTTGATGATCATGTCGTGGACGGCAGGGTGGAAGACCCGCTACGAGCCCAATATCTGGAAGACCATATTGCGCAAATTCAATCAGCTCAGGCAAGCGGCAGCGATATTCGCGGCTATTTCGTCTGGACATTGATGGACAATTTTGAATGGGCGGCAGGTTGTGAGAAACGTTTTGGCCTGATCCATACCAATTATGACGACTTGACCCGTATGATAAAGGCCAGCGGATACTGGTATCGCGATTTCATCGCAGCGGTGCAAAAAGGCTCTTAGATGGGCGAATTGCCGCTCAAGCAAAAGCTAATTTATGCAACCGGAAATCTCGGCATTGCGCTGATTACCGGACTGCATATGCTGCATCTGGTTTATTTTTTTCTGCCGCCAAAAGATGCTGGGCTGCCTTACCTGATTCCGCAAAGCAGCCTCTTTTTGGGACTTACGGCATTGGGTCTCGTCATTGCGACCACCAGAATGCTCGACGCGGTGTTGGACCCCGTTGTTGCCAATTATAGCGACCGTCTAAATCACCGGCTCGGGCGGCGAATTCCGTTGATGCGCTGGGCGATCATACCCTTCGCGGTTTGCCACGTGCTGGTTTTCATATTGCCGGTAAATGACGACATCAGCATGATCAACATTGCGTGGCTTTTGGCATTGCTGTCGGCTAGCGCGCTGTTTTTCACCGCTTATGCCATCCCCTTCTACTCGCTGATGGTCGACCTCGCCAAATCGAGCGACGACAAGGTGGATCTGGGAACGATCAGCAGCGCATTCTGGTTTGTAGGTTTTCTGTCCGTCCATTTCGCCCCGTGGGGCTGGATCATACTTGCCGAAGCGCTGAGTATATCCACCGCGCTCAGCATACAGATTATCTTTGCCGGCATTGCTTTGCTCGGTACGCTGTGTCTTGCGCTCCCTGCTTTCCTGATCCGCGAAGATCAGATTGAATCAGCAGCGACAAAGAGCACCAAAGCACCGCTGATCGCGTCTTTAAAACATGTCCTTAAAAACCATAACTTCCGCTATTATCTCGGCGCTAACACCCTCTACACCATAGCGACCAGCATCTATGAGGCCGGACTGATTTATTATATAACCGTTCTTGCCCGGCAGGAAGCTCAGGTACAGGGATATCTTGCGCTTGTTATAGGGATGTTGACGCTGGCGAGCTATCCGCTGGTGAATATCGCTGCCAAGAGGCAGGGGAAAAAACGACTGTTACAGATCAGCCTATTTTTGTTCGCTGGTGCCTTTGCCGTGACCAGCCTGTTCGGAATTTTTGAAGGCAGTTTCCTGATCCTGGTCGGCATATTGGTGATCATTTCACCCTTTGCGCAGGCATCATTCGGCATATTGCCTCAGGTGATGACATCGGATTGTGCCGCCTATGACACCAGCAAATCGGACGAGGATCATGCCGGCATGTATATGGCAGCCAACGGCTTTTTTGCAAAAGTCGGCCGCAGCATCGGAGCGATATTCCTGACCTCTTTCTTGCTGTTCGGCAAGGATATTGGAGATGATATGGGGATCCGTGTGGCGGCGGCCTTTGGCGGGGTTGTATCAATCATCGGTGCGATCATTCTTGCAAAATATGATGAGCGGGAAATACTCACGTATATGGACACACATAGCAGGCAGGATGCTGCGCAATGACCTTTTTGAGCGTATCATACAAGTCGCGGACACCTATGTTTCGCACAAAGAACCCGCAAAAATGGCGTGGAGCTGGGGCGAGTCCTTCCTCCGCTACCAAATAACAGCATCAATCGATGATGAAGCGCAGTGCATATTCGATTGGCCTTTGGCTACAAGAGTTCTGCTTCATTTCTCCCGAAATTTGCACTTCGCGGTTAAACCCGCTTTAACCGGTATTTAACTGCAAATTGCTACCAATTTCCGTTCGCAGTTTCGTGGCTCAGGCTGCTTGGTTTTTATGTGTTGGGAGCGCAAATTGTGCGTAAAAATGCCAATCAAAAGTGGCTTTCTAGCAAAATCAGCCTGCTGACCGCAGCCGTTGTGGTTCTTGCCCTATGCTTAGTTGAACTGCTTCTCATTGACCGGAAATATGGTATTTTTACGGGCGGTTTTGGCCAATCTCAGGCTCTAGTCTGGATTTGGGAACGGTTGCTGTTTGCAGCAGGTTACCTATCCGCAATGCTGCTGATTTCTGCGATCTTATGGTGGTTTGTGTACAAATTAACCCGCTATCATGGATCGTGGCCACCGGTGTTTCTCTTCGCGACCTTGGGCGGTGGAGCATTTTGTCTTCTGCTCTTTCTGCAATATCAACTGCATAGCTATTTTAGCGACGCATTGAGCTTTAGCCTGCTCAAAAACTTGGGCGGCGGCAGCTTTTCCGATGCGCTATTGTTCGCAACGAACGAGATTGCATTGGCCTTCGGGTTCTTGTTGATCGCTGTAACCGGGATATGGATTGTCTATAGACTGTTGCAGCGGTTTTTTCCTCCGGTGGTTCGCGATGATCACGCCGCAGTTCAGAAAAGATATATCATTCCCATATTTCTGACCACAATCTTGCTGGTTTGGGTTGTGCCATTGTTTTCGGTCAATGTGAGCAATGGTCTGGAGCGGAGTCTTTCTTGGCGCACTATCGTCTCTGCCGCCAACCTGAGTACTGATTTTGATCGCGACGGATATGGTTTGGTTTCGCGACTGCGAGACCGTCATCCTTTCGATTCTCGACTACATCCACTGGCTTTGGATGTACCCGGAAATGGTATTGATGAAGATGGCTTCGGCGGAGATTTGGTCATCTTGCCGGTTGCTTCACAGAAACCGAATATGCCCATCGAAGGACCGAAGAAACATCTGATAGTCATCATATTGGAAAGTGCCCGTTTCGACCTTTTGGATGCTCGCGTGGACGGCAAAGAGGTCGCACCTAACCTTGCGGCGATTGCGCGCGAAGGGAGTGTGATTGCTCCAACTTATAGCCATACGGGATTTACGACGGCTTCTTTAAAGGCGTTATTTACGGGTTCCATAGCGCCGCCCAAAGATACGCCCTCTCTCTTCCGGGAACTGAAGCAAAGCGGTTATGAAATCGGTATATTCTCTGGTCAGCCCGAAGATTTTGGAGGTATTTCCGAAACCGTTGGTATGCGGGCAAATGCAGATGTCTTTGTTGATGGCACCAGCCTGAAGGAATTGCGTGCGTTCAATAGTGCCGCGCAAGGTTCGATCTTGGTCGATGAGAAGTATCTGTTGGATGCCTATGCTGAGGCCAATGTCGGAGTGAAGACCTGGCAAAATCCGCAGATGCTATATTTCAATTTTCAGTCCCCGCATTTTCCATATCATCATGATGGTATGCCGGCGGCGCTTGTAGAAAAGCCCTTGAACCGGTCGGAAATTAATGAATCCAATGCGGCGGCGGTCCAGAAGACATATTGGAATGCCATTGCCTATGCCGACAAGCGGCTCGGGGAATTGGCCGATGACCTGAAAGAGCGAGATGTTTGGAAGGACAGCATTGTCGTCATTACCGGTGACCATGGTGAAGATCTGTTTGAAGATGGGTTTCTTGGCCATGGGCATAAGATTAATCGACGGCAATATGGTACGTTCTTTGTCACCAACCAGCCGGGTATAACGCTTGAATCCCCAATCGGCCTGAGTGACTATCGCGGCATCATTCTTTCAATGTTGAACGGTCAGATTCCAAAAGAAAAATCCGAACCGGTGTTGATGCTGGTTGGAGGTCTGGATAGCCCGACACAGATCGGGATGGCCTATGGCAAGGACCAGCTTCTGACGTTGCGTCTGGATACAGGCATAGCCTGTAGCGGTTTAGACCAGCGGCAATGTGTACAGTATCCGGACGCCGAGGGATCAATGAAGCGAGAATTGGATATTCTGGTTCGCTTGTGGGGAACCACCCGCTGGCAAGCGAGCAATTCGTAGAATTGCGCGCGATAATATTTCTTACAAATTGACCTGAAATTGAGGGCTCTCAAAAGGGGCTATCACCGCCCAAAAATATTCTTCGCGTGTTTTGGATGTGATAGCTCTTGCCTAGCGGCGTTGAGCATCCCTATTTGCATTCAACAGAATCATCGTCATCGGGAATGAAATATGGCTGAAACGCATCGCACAAAAATGCTCATCTTGGGTTCGGGACCGGCTGGTTTGTCAGCTGCTATCTACGGCGCCCGTGCGGGACTGGAGCCGATTGTCGTTCAGGGACTGCAACCAGGTGGTCAGTTGACCATTACCACCGACGTGGAAAACTATCCGGGATTCCGTGACGTCATCCAGGGGCCATGGCTCATGGAAGAAATGCAGGCACAGGCCGAGAAAGTAGGCACGCGGACTATTTTCGATACGATCGTAGATGTAGATTTCTCCCAAC
This sequence comes from Parasphingorhabdus sp., assembly GCF_039939955.1. GTDB lineage: Bacteria > Pseudomonadota > Alphaproteobacteria > Sphingomonadales > Sphingomonadaceae > Parasphingorhabdus. The sequence goes on from NZ_JBDVHS010000005.1 coordinate 854,267, forward strand.
GTCCCTTTCGGATGACAGGCGATGGCGGCGACATCTATGAAGGCGACACGCTGGTGATCGCAACCGGTGCGCAGGCCAAATGGCTGGGCCTTCCGGGTGAAGAGGAACTATCAGGGAAGGGCGTTTCGGCTTGCGCGACCTGCGATGGTTTTTTCTATCGTGGGAAGAAAGTCGCGGTAATCGGTGGCGGCAATACTGCGGTTGAAGAAGCACTCTATATGACCAACCATAGCGATGATGTGACGCTGATCCATCGTCGTGACAGCCTCCGTGCCGAGAAAATTCTGCAGGATCGCCTTTTTGCCAATCCGAAAATTTCTGTGCTGTGGAACAACAATGTTGAAACCTTTGTTGGCGGCGGTGACCCGGAAGGTTTGGTTGGATTGGATCTTGTCGATACGCAGACCGGTGAAAAGAGTCATCTGGCGGTTGATGGTGCCTTTGTTGCCATTGGACATGCTCCTGCAACTGAGATTTTCAAAGGCCATCTCGATCTAATCGACGGCGGTTATATACAGGTAGAACCAGGCACGCCAAAAACCGCAATTCCAGGCCTGTTTGCTTGCGGCGATGTCATGGATCATATCTATCGTCAGGCCGTGACCGCTGCAGGTACAGGTTGTATGGCGGCGCTCGATGCAGAGCGCTTTCTGGCCGAACAGGAATTCGAATCGGGCGCGGCGGAATAGTCAGGCTGACTGTAACGCGTCCAATAATCTTTCGGTGAGCCAGTCTTTGGCTGATACATCAGCAAAGCTATGGGATGCACTATCAAGAGATTCGACGGTGATATCGGGTTTCTGGCGCAACGTGCCAAAATCAGAACTGTTCCAAGCTGCTAGAAAAGCGCGCGCCGTCGTGTCGCGTTTGGCAAGTAGAATATGGGCTTTCCCGTCCAACCCGGACAGGCTATCGCGCAATCGCAGCGACAAGGCGCTATTGTCTTCTGATTGAGAGGCCTGTTTGAGGCCTTTTAGCAGTTTTTTGAAATCAATTTTGCCAGACAGCAGATCAACAATGGTTCGCGGGTTTCTGATGCGGTCCCAGTAGCGCGCTCGGATGGCTGCGGATGAGATGGTTGGTTCTTTTATATCTGTCTCGTTGCTGGTTTCGATCACCCAGGGATTGGCCAATATATGTCCATCAATTCCGGCATTCGTTCCGAATAGCGCGAGGGCCGTTGCGGCATCGCAATTGCCAAAGGCAATGACCGTTTTTACCTGGGACTGATGTTGTCGGAGAAATGTGGCGGCAGCGGAAATGTCTGCGGAACTGCTGAGAAACTCGCAGTTTTTTCCCGTGGATTCGCCGATCCCGCGCCGGTCATAGCGAAGCACTGGAAAACCCTGTTCCGAAATTCGTGTGGCCAATTGGGCCATACCGCTATGAGCCCCTGAACGAATTTCATTGCCGCCACTAACGATCAGCAGGGCGGTAGAGCTTGTTCCGGAATCTAGGGTTGCCGCTAGCATGTCGCCTTCACAGGCTATCTGGTGAAAGCGCCGCGTCATTGGATCATCCATTCGGCAATATCCTGTGCGATAGCGGAGGACATCGCCAGATCATCGTCCGGTTCGGCGCGTAGCCATAGAGCAGATCCAGGGATTTGGGCGTCACTGGGCTTATTATCAGTTTCGAGGCGGACGATCCGCTGATTTTGAAATTCCGGTATCGCTGCGCCGTTCATTTCGGCAAATAGTTTGGAACCGATGATATTGCCGGCCAGTTCAAGCGATCCGGTTTCGGCTTGCGTCGTCAGATCAGCTAGGCTTGTATTCGATCCGGCTTCGCGCTCTGCGGCAACCTTGGTCCGCATCATGGTCCGCAACAACGTCGCACCTTTAACAGGAGTGAATATCCAATGATGGGTCGACTGCATTCCTGCAACCGCCAAAACGCCCCCGCGAAAGGAAGCAATATGAGAAATCTCATGTTGTTGTGCGCAAGATTCTAGGGCTTTTTGCCAGCTGACCAGCGTGGCATCATTCGGGGCAACCAAGCTTTCGTTGGCGCCCGGTAGATCTGGCAGGAAACTAGCGATTTCAACGCTAGCAAGCGCCCGCATGACGTCGATCAGCATCTTGCGCATGCGATTCATTTCGTCAAATAAAGGCGGGATAAGCAGGACACGGTGAGAGGATTTGGGCGCCATGCATAAGCAAAGCTCTTTGCGATCCGCAAATTCGTAAGAGACGAATGCGGGGGTCAGGGTCACTCCGTGACTTTCATCTCGGCAAAGGCAACCAGATTGCCAAAAGTTTCGAAAAGCTCACCGTCAACTTCATCATCATCAATCATGATGTCGAGGCGGTCTTCCAATTCGGTAAGCAGCCCGGCAACAGCCATACTGTCCAACTCCGGAAGTGCGCCGAAAAGCTCGGTTTCCTCTGTGAATTCCGCGACCAATTCTTCGCTCAGGCCCAAAATATCCTGCATCACGGCTCGCACTGCGGCTTCTGGTGTCAACTCGACCTTATTCTGCATCAAAAACCCTCGAATCCCGATTGTCGGCGTTTCCCTAAAGCGAAGGGCGCTTTCCGGCAAGGCCCGAGGCATAGTGCCGCAAAATAGATAGCCAAGACAGCGGATTGTTTGGCCAATAGAACTCTAGTCGATAGCGGTCCCGGACGTCTTCCATCCATTCGCGTTTATAGCCGTCATTGCCGGTTCCAAAGTCTATCAGGTCAACATGATCAACATCGATCGCATGTTGAAACATGGCAACCGACAGCAAGGTTCCAGGTGACGATTTTGTCGCGTCTTCAACATGGGCCAGCTTGTGGATCAGAGCTTCGCCATTTTCTACGGTCCAAAACTGGGCTGCGACCGGTTTTCCATCAATATAGGCGAGACCCAGACGCATACATCCCGCTGCCGCTTCTTGTTGCGCCAGCTTCTTTAGGAAATCGGGATTGCCTTCTTCGGGTTTCCAGCTGCGCTCGTAAACGGATATATAGTCATCCCAATCCTCATCAGAAAATTGTTGTTCTATCCGAATAGATACCAGATTTTTCTTAGCCTTGCGACGAACGGTATTGCGCAATTGGCCGGGGCGTTCCGCCCAATATTGGTCGAAAGGACGACCGTTGACGTTGAGGATATGATTGTCGTCCGCCTTTGTTTTGAAAACAACCCATCCCGCTTGCTCAAACGCTCTTTGCATGAGGCTCGCGGAAGAATCTTCATCGGGGACGGGTGAAATTTCGATATGATGAGATTTGGATTTCAGCTTTGTCGCCAGTTTGGCGAGCAACGCCAATTTGGTCACTTCGTCATATTCACCAGAGAAAATCGGGCGAAAGGTGAAATTATACCAATTGGCCAGAGCGCTATGTCGGCCAAGGCCTGTTTTCATCAAGAATAGCCATGCTTCCGCATCGCCTTCGTTACTTTGGACAATTAGGGGGGATTTGTTGGGTAAGCACAGTTCGTGCAATTGTCGCAGCCATTCGATCCGATCGAACAGGGACTTTTGGACCGATCGACCCAGATTTTCTTCAGCTATAGCTTGCACAGACTGAAAATTGCTATGATATTCGCTCGTCATGGCTAATGTCGTGTTTGTCACAAATTTGCTCTTTTTCCTATAGGTCAACGCAATTGAATATTGAGCCCAAAACTGCTGCATTTCCGTTAGATCACCTCGCGATAGGTGAAAACCCGAATGCTGATGCGCTCATGACGCGTTCTGGGCGTCTTAGCTATAAGATGTTAAATCATCGTGTTGGTTTGTTGGCTGCATGGTTGCTGGGGCAGGGCGCTGCCAAAGGGGACCGGGTGGCAACATGGCTGCCAAAGACAGAACTGGCTTGTGTCATGCCGCTGGCAGCGGCGCGAGCCGGTTTGCTCCATGTGCCGATCAATCCACTACTCAAGCAGGCGCAGGTTGCGCATATCGTGGCGGATAGCGGGGCTAAGCTGTTGATCAGCAACGCCGGGCGCCTGAGAACATTGGCTGATAGCGAGATCAGTAGCGATTGTGTCTTGTTCGAAGACAAGATTGTTGCGAACGAATTGGAAACGATCGCAACACCTATGGAGCCCGCAGCGGCCACTACTGATGTCAATGATCTCGTCGCGATATTATATACTAGTGGCTCAACGGGGCGGCCCAAAGGGGTCATGCTTAGTCACGCAAATCTGTCGCTTGGCGCGCGTAGTGTTGCAGACTATCTGAAACTTTCTGCCGATGATCGCACGATATGCGTCTTGCCATTGAGTTTTGACTATGGGCAGAATCAACTGCTTTCGACGTGGGCCGCAGGCGGATGCGCGGTCCCGCTCGATTATCTGACGCCGCGCGATGTTTTGAAGGTCTGTGCACGCGAAAAAATTACGACATTGGCCGCAGTACCGCCGCTTTGGGTGCAATTGGTGGAGCATGAATGGCCAGTGGATGCGGTCGCATCTATGCGGCGGCTGACCAATAGCGGCGGCGCGCTTACTCGGACATTGGTCAAACAATTGCGTACGATATTTGGCCCTGAAACTGATATTTACGCGATGTATGGGCTGACGGAGGCTTTTCGGTCCACCTATCTTGAACCCAGTCTGATCGATGCCAACCCAACGAGCATGGGTACGGCCATTCCATATGCGGAAATATTGGTGGTGGATGAAGATGGCACCTTAGCGGGGCCTGATAAAGCCGGTGAACTGGTTCATTGTGGGCCATTGGTGGCGCAGGGCTATTGGAATGACCCTGAACGCACCGCGCAGCGATTTAAAGCCGCACCGGAAGCATCGGAATATGGCGGCACTGCGGTTTATTCCGGCGATACCGTGAAGCGGAACCGAGATGGGCTGCTCTATTTTATTGGCCGGGATGATTCGATGATTAAAAGCTCTGGCAATCGGATCAGTCCTACAGAGATTGAAGAAGCGGCGGTTCAATCAGGATTTATCGCGGAGGCGGCGGCCTTGGGTGTTCCGGATGAACGCCTGGGCCATGCGATCCGATTATTTGCCAGACCGATTGAACTTGGTTCGGAAACGGATGCGATTGCCGAGCGGTTGGCAAAATATTTGAAGCAGAATTTACCGAATTTTATGCACCCTCGGGATATTATCCTGCTTTCTGAATTTCCCAAAAACCCCAATGGAAAACTGGACCGGAACGCATTGGCCAGCATGGATGTTGAATGATTAAGACCAAACCCACCGGGCCGATCCCATCTGGATATGCAGCAATTGATGGCGAACTCGCCGTTGGTGGACAGAAAGCGAGCGTGCTGGTTTCGGAAAATGGGTCACCGCTTTTCGTCTATTCGCGCGGCTGTCTGGATGCACGCATGGCGCAATTGCGGACGGCTATGCCCGATGGATTGGATTTGCATTATGCGATGAAAGCCAATCCTTTCCAGCCGGTGCTCCGTCATATGGTCGGTCTGGCAGATGGTATTGATATTGCGTCCGGCGGTGAACTAACGATGGCGTTGGAGGCGGGCGCCACGCCGGACCATGTTAGTTTTGCCGGACCGGGCAAACGGGACGCGGAACTGGAGCAGGCGATCCAGGCCGGTGTGACGATTAATCTTGAATCGCCCAGTGAATGCGAACGAGCTCTGCGTATCGGTGCTGCCTGTGACAAAAGGCCGCGATTGGCCATTCGCGTGAATCCTGATTTTGATCTCAAAGGGTCGGGGATGAAAATGGGCGGCGGTGCCAAGCCATTCGGTATGGATATAGAATTGGTCGCGCCAACGGTGAAACGAATTTTAGACGCCGGTGCAAATTGGCGTGGTTTTCATATATTCGCTGGGTCACAGGCGTTGAACGCAGACGCTATTATCGAGACGCAAGCCCAGACACTGGATCTCGCAGCGCGTTTGGCGGCGGCCATTGGTCAGTCGCCGGAACACGTCAATCTTGGTGGTGGCTTCGGTATTCCCTATTTCCCCGGCGATGTGTCGTTGGATGTCGATAAGGTTGGGAAAGCCTTGTCAAAACAACTTGCGCAATTGCCAGAGATATTATCCTCAACCCGCTTTGCGATCGAACTGGGCCGTTATCTCGTGGGTGAAGCGGGTGTTTATCTGACCGAAATTGTTGATCGCAAGGAAAGCCAAGGGCAGACCTTTTTGGTCACCGACGGCGGTTTGCACCATCAACTCGCGGCAAGCGGCAATTTCGGAACCGTGGTGAGGCGGAACTATCCTGCTGCCATCGCCAGCAGGTTCGAAGAGGAAGCAGTAGAGACGGCATCCATTGTCGGTTGCCTCTGCACCCCGCTCGATCGTTTGAGCGACAACGCAGCCATGCCCAAGGCGGATGTCGGCGACATCGTTGTAATTTTCTGCGCTGGCGCCTATGGGGCCTCCGCAAGCCCAGCCAACTTCCTTGGTCAGGGACCGGCAAAAGAGATATTGGTAGATTAGTCTGAATGTTGTTGGCCGCAGTCAAAGCAACAATGAAATTATTAGTAAATTCAACTAATCCTAACGCTATGTTCACTATTATCTCGCTATAGCCATCTCGTGACTTTGCGCTAATTGCCCGTTTTCCGCAGGAGATCGGGCGTTTTGCAGAGGTTTTATACGAGGTGAGAAAATGCGTTCTTCTATAAAAAACAAGCGCTTAACGCGGTTGATGCTCGGTGCCGGAATGGCGTCGCTCACAGTCGCTGGCTGCGCCGGTAACGGCGGTGCTCCGCAGCTGCCGCCTGCTTCTTTTGTTGCCATGCAAGAAGGGCCAGGAGAAGAATATGTGATTGGTCCATTGGATGAGCTGACAATTTTTGTGTGGCGCAATCCTGAACTGGGCGCCAGAGTTCAAGTCCGGCCTGATGGGCGGATCACCACTCCGTTGATCACCGATATGCCTGCAGTCGGCAAAACGCCGGCAATGTTGGCGCAAGATTTGAAGCTACAGCTGTCGGAATATATCAATGAACCATTGGTATCCGTCATTGTGAACAATTTCTCCGGAACCTTTTCACAGCAAATTCGGGTGGTTGGTGCGACAGAAAAGCCCGCATCTCTTCCTTATCGGGCTAATATGACCTTGCTGGATGCGATGATTGCAGTCGGTGGCTTGTCTGAATTTGCTTCCGGTAACAGCGCCCGTTTGATCCGTTTTGATCGCGGCACTGGCAAGCAGCAGGAATTTGCACTGCGGATCGCCGATTTGCTCAAAAAGGGCAAAGCCGAAGCAAATGTCATGCTGCGTCCTGGTGATGTGATCATCATTCCGGAAAGCATGTTTTGATCAATATTGTTCCATTTGATTAGGAATTAGAAAGACCAATGAACGGCCTTTATGATGAATTTAGAATAGCATTGCACAGCGTCTGGAATCGACGCTGGTTAGCGCTGGCCGTCGCCTGGGGGCTTTGCCTCTTGGGATGGCTCGTTGTTGCGTTGATACCCAATAGCTATGAATCGCAGGCCCGTATCTCGGTTGAGGTACAGTCGATATTGTCTGACAAAATTGGTGTGGATGCCCGTGAACGCAAGAAAAATATGGAGCGCGTTCAAGGAACGCTAGCTTCGACCGTCAATCTTGAAAAAGTGGTCCGTGGAACGGCCCTTAACCAGTCGGTCGTTACCGATCGGGAACTGGCGAGCAAGGTCGAGATGTTGCGTCAGAGCATTGAAATAAAATCGGAAGAAGACAATCTGTTCGAAATTATTGCGCGCTCTTCGGCAAGCAATTTTTCTGACGCACAAAATGCTGTTCTCGCTCGCGATATTGTTCAGAAGCTGATCGACATATTTGTTGAAGAAAATCTGTCCGGCGGGCGTGCGGAGACCAGTCAGACGATTAAATTCCTCGATGCTCAGCTCGCGGAAAGAGAAAAAGAGCTTCAGGAAGCGGAGCAAAAACGCGTTCAATTTGAGACAGAAAACCTAGGCTTGTTGCCAGGTGTTGGCTCGATCAGCCAGCGCATGGAATCCGCTCGCTCTGAACTGGCTCAGATTGAATCGCAACTTGGTCAGGCGTCGGGCTCGCTCGCTGCTCTAAATGGCCAACTTGCGGGGACACCGGCATCCATCCCTATGCCGGGTGTCGCTGGCGCCGGTGGTGCTCGCGCGCAATTGGCTCAGGTAGAAGCCCAAATGGCTTCTGCGCGGGCGCGGGGTTGGACCGACGGGCACCCTGATATTGTTGCAATGAAGAAAGAAATTGCAGCCCTTAAACCGCAAGCGGCTCGACAGCCAGCGGGCGGTGGTACCTATAACACGCCTAACCCGGCATATAGTTCGATCCAGAGCATGCGCGCCGAACGTCAGGCAACTGTTGCTGCACTACAGGCGCGGAAAAATACGCTGCAAGCGGATTTGGCCCAGTTGGCATCAAAACAGACATTGGAACCGGGGATTGCGGCGGAAATGGCGCGGATTAATCGCGACTATGAAGTATTGAAAGGTCAGTATGACAAACTGCTAACCGATCGCGAACAGGTCAAGTTGCGCGGTCAGGTCGAAACCGAAACAGACTCCGTAAAATTCCGGGTTATCGATCCGCCGTCCAGTCCACGATCTCCGGCGGCACCAAATCGCCCGTTATTGTTGGCTATGGTGCTAATTGCGGGTCTTGGGGCAGGCGTGGGGACGGCTTTTGCAATGGGCCATGTGCAAACGAGCTACCCGACTGCCGCCCGTTTAGAGAAAGCCAGCGGCCTTCCGGTTGTCGGTTCTGTTTCGCAAATTATCACCAACGCACAACAGGTGGCGCGCAAAAAGAATATGCGGATGTTCTATGGCACAACTGCAGCACTCATTGGAGTTTTTGCGATGCTGATGATTGTTGAATTTATCCAACGCGGCATGGTGGCCTGAGGCAATGATGGTAAAAAAATATAACCCTCCCAAGAAAACTAGTTCGCTGCTCGAAAGGGCCGGCGAGATCTATGACTATATTCCAGCGGTTCGGACGATTGAAAACGGCGCCAAGCCTTCTGATGCTGAGCCTGGTCAAGAGACGGCTCGAGACATAACTCCGGTTGCGCCGTCGCCGATGCCGATGCAGGTTTACGATGGTCCACGGGTGATTGTAGATCGCGACAAACTGCGGGAAGCCGGTTTCATCGTCCCCGACGGCCCTGTGACCGGTATTTCGGAAGAATTCCGGATCATTAAGCGCCAGTTACTTTTGGCCGCGAAGGGCAATCAAAGAACCAATCCGGTTCCGAACGGCGAACGGATTTTGATTTGCTCCGCCCATCCGAACGAAGGCAAGACATTTTGCGCGCTGAACCTGGCTCTTTCCATCGCGGCAGAGAAGGACAACGAGGTATTGCTGGTTGATGCGGATTTCGCAAAGCCAAGCATTCTGTCCAGCCTCGGCTTGGAAGGCAATAAGGGCTTGATGGACGCGCTCGCCGATCCGGAATTGTTGGTCGAAGATTGCATTATTCATACTGATATTCCCGGCTTGGCGATCTTGCCAGCCGGTGATCAGACCAATGCTGATACAGAATATTTGGCGTCATCGCGGACCGAGAAGGTCCTCAACCGACTGACGCAAAACAACCCCCATCGTATCGTCATTTTTGATTCCCCTCCGGCGTTGGCAGCATCGCCGGCATCTGTTCTGGCGACCCATGTCGGGCAGGTGGTAATGGTGGTGAAAGCAGATGAAACGACCGAAACTGCGCTGCGCGATGCACTGAGTTTGTTGGTCGGTTGTGAACATATCCAATTGCTTCTCAACGGCACGAAATTTTCGCCGACGGGAAGGCATTTTGGATCCTATTATGGATATGGAGAGTAGGCCATGACCAAGCTTTCACCCACAAAAGCCCTGCAATATGGGGCCGCGGTTTTACCATTATTGGGCCTAATCGCGTCGCCGGTTAATGCGCAGCAACGCAAAGCCGAAATAACGCCATATATCGAGGTCCAGCAAGTGTTGATCGCTGACATCAAGGGTGGCAGCGATGTGTTGACCTACACGTCGGTTGCAGCTGGTTTAGACAGTTCGATTGAAACACGCCGCGCGGCCGCTCAGGTTAATGTGCGCTATGAACGTCGCTTCTTCTATCAGGACAATCTGAGTGACGATGATATTGTCACGGGTCTCGCGCGGGGACGCTTGCAGCTGGTGCCTAATTTACTGTCCCTCGAAGCTGGCGGTATCGCTACCCGTAGTCGACTCGATTTACGGGGTGCAGCGCCATCAAATACCGTGGGAAATATCGACAATGTGACGCAAGTCTATTCAGTCTACGCAGGTCCGAGCTTGGCAACTCGTGTCGGGGATTTTGATGTTAAAGCCAATTACCGGGCGGGTTACACCAAGGTCGATAACGGAAATGTAGGAATATTGCCGCCAGGACAGATTCCGGTGGATGTGTTCGGCGATAGTGTAAGCCACTCTGCCAATGCTAGCGTTGGTATGAAACCAGGCGAATTGCCCGTTGGTTGGTCAGTGGGAGCGGGCTGGGAACGTGAGGATGCGAGCCAGCTTGATCAACGCTATGAAAATAAATTTGTACGGGCGGATGTTACGGTACCGATCACGTCAAGCGTGGCGTTGGTTGGCGGTGTTGGTTACGAAGATATCGAGATATCCGAGCGTGATGCTGTCCGGGATGCCAATGGCAATCCGGTGGTGGACAATGACGGTCGAATCGTAACCGATGAAACGTCGCCCCGATTGTTATCCTATGACCAAGACGGAATTTTCTGGGATACCGGCGTGTTATGGCGTCCAAGCCGCCGTACTTCACTCGAAGCGCGGGTTGGTCAGCGCTATGGTAGCGAAACCTATTTTGGCAGCTTTGGATATCAACCCACTGAAAATACAGGTGTGAACGTTCTAGTCTACGACACGGTCTCGGGTTTTGGCAATTTCCTGAATGATAATTTAGCCAATTTGGGAGCCAATTTTTCCAGTTCGCGGAATCCGCTGAGCGGGGAATTAAATGGCTGTGCCTTCGGTCAGGCGAGCAGTCTCTGCCTAAACGATGTGCTGCAGTCCGCTGCATCGTCTCCCTTCCGCGCGCGAGGGGTCAATGGGCAATATACCCATAATTACAACGGATGGCGAACTGGCCTTGCTGTCGGTTATGCCCGCCGTCGGTTCTTTGCTTCGCAATCGGGCGCGGTTCCTGCAGTTGACGGTTTAGTGGATGAAAATTACTATACCAATCTATCTATTGGACGTAATATTGATCGCTATTCTAACTTTGACGTAAATATTTACGCAAATTTACTGGATAGCGGCTTTGCCGGTGCTTCAAATGTTCTAGGACTTGGGGCCAATGCAGCTTATTACCGTCAAATTATACCTAGACTGCGTGGTACAGCGGCCGTTGGACTGGACAGTTTCCAGCAAGAAGGTTTCGACAGTCAGCTTACGGCATCTGCTCTGCTGGGCCTCAGATATGACTTTTAGCATCAACGCTGTTGGTGATCGGAGATACAGATATGTATGATACATTCTATGGATTAAACGGTCGGCCGTTTCAGCTGACCCCGGATCCGCATTATTATTTCGAAAGTCTGACACACCGCAAGGCGCTGTCCTACCTTGGCTACGGTCTAGCGCAAGGTGAGGGGTTCATCGTTATTACGGGCGATGTGGGCGCGGGCAAGACCACTTTGGTCAGCCACCTTATGCAGACGATCGATAAAGCGCGTTTGACGGCGGCTAATATCGTGACCACCAAGTTGGATAGCCAAGATATTGTTCGCGTTGCGGCCAATCATTTCGATATCAATACCGAAAATATGGACACGGCTCAGCTGCTAAGCGCATTTGAAGAATTTCTTCACTCTGAAGCCCGTGCCGGTCGACGGTGTTTGCTGATCGTGGATGAATCGCAAAACCTTCCGGCGGGCGCATTGGAAGAATTGCGGATGCTATCCAACTTTCAACTCGGCGGACAGGCCTTGCTCCAGATATTCCTGCTCGGTCAGCCCGAGTTCCGCGATATGTTGCAAAATTCCAACCAGCTTGAGCAATTGCGCCAGCGGGTTATCGCCAACCATCATCTTGAACCGATGGATGCAGAAGAAGTCGAACCATATATCACCCACCGTCTAGCGAAAGCCGGCTGGTCTGGACGCCCTAAGATCACTTCGGATGTGTTCCGTTTGCTCTATGCGGAGACAGATGGTGTTCCCCGTAAAATTAACACGCTAATGAGCCGGATATTGTTGATGGGTTCGATCGAACATACGGAAATGATCGATCAAGCTTTGGTCGGGCGCGTGCTCGGAGACCTCAAAGGAGAGGCTGTCGAAATTGACGAGCCGTCGGTAGAGGAAATCGAAACGCCACCGCCCGTTGCAATGCCGGTGAAGGCGCATGATAATGATGCCGATATATTGCCAGAAAAATCTGTTGCGGAAATAGAGCCGGTTCAAGAACCAGCAGAAGTACAGTCTGTTGCCAAATCTGTAGAGGCCATCGTGCCTGCTCCTGTTGTCGACGAAGCCATGGTCGAGCAGATCCAAGCGATCTCAAAACGCCTGTCTTTGCTGGAAACGCGCATGGGCGAGCAGGAAGAGAACCTTCAGCGTGTCTTGACGATGCTGGTCGAATGGGTTGAAAGAGATGCCCTGAGCAAGGAAAGCTATATTAATGCAGGACGCGCGGCCTGATCCTATCGCCACGGCAGGAAAAGCGGATGCTTTATTCAATGCCATGTCTGTGGATATCGAGGACTGGTTTCAAGTGGGAGCTTTTGAAACCGTCATCGACCGCACCGATTGGGATAAGCTGGAGCATCGGGTAGAGCGCAACATCGAGGCGGTGTTGGCTTTGTTCGATGAAATGAATGTCAAAGCGACATTTTTTATCCTCGGTTGGGTTGCAGAGCGCTATCCGGCCCTAATGCAGCAGATCGCTAACGCGGGCCATGAAATCGCCAATCACAGCTATGATCATGCGCGGGTGTTCACCTTGTCGCCCGATCAGTTTCGCGCCGATTTGGACACCAGCCGAAAAATCCTGGAAGATACTTCTGGTCAGAAAGTTTTAGGATATCGGGCGCCGAGTTTCTCGATTGATCAGCGGACGCCGTGGGCGCATGAGATATTGGCAGAACAGGGCTATGCTTATTCTTCCAGTGTCGCTCCGATCAATCATGATCATTATGGCTGGGCTGGGTCTCCGCGTTTCGCTTGGAAACCTGTTGAGCAGTCCGAACTTATTGAGCTGCCGGTTACGACTGTGAAATTGGGTGGTCGGACATTGGCTGCGGGCGGCGGCGGTTTTTTCCGCTTGCTACCATATGCACTATACGAGCGTTCCATCGAGAAAATGCATCGTGACGACGGCCACGGAGCCATATTCTATTTTCACCCTTGGGAGATTGATCCTGATCAACCACGTGTGAACAACGCACCGGTTCGATCGAAATTGCGGCACTATACGAATTTGAAACGGATGCGGGCGAAGCTTTTGCGCGCAGGACGGGATTTCAAATGGGGTCGGGTGGATGAACTTGCGGCGTTAGAATTGGGTTTGCTGGGATGAGCGCCGCGTTGAAAGCTAGCGGTCTGTCCGTTCGCGTTCTTGCGCGCGCAGAAGCAGATGAATTGGCGCGGATCGAAGCATTTATTGCGGAATCGCCAGAGGGCACGGCTTTCCATCGTCCGGCTTGGGTTCTATCGGTCAGCAAGGCCTGTGGTCACGAATGGCGTTATCTTCTCGCCGAAGACGCTGATGGGGCATTGCAGGGCATCCTGCCGCTCAATTTACTTCATTCCGCACTATTCGGTCGGGCGTTGGTTTCGTCGGGCTTTGCGGTTAGCGGAGGCATTGTCGCAAATAGCGATCAGGTGGTCCAATTGCTTGCGGACGAAGCCTGGCGGTTTGCCGAGCGGCATAGTTTCCCAACCGTAGAGTTGCGCGGTGGCCCAGTGCCTGAAAGCCATTGGCAACAAAACCAAGACGTTTACGCAGGCTTCACGAACCAGCTCGCAGATGATGAAGAAAATCAGCTTCTCGCCATTCCCCGTAAACAGAGAGCGGAAGTGCGAAAGGGGCTGAAAAACAATCTGAACATCCGTATCGGGACGGATCAGCAAGATCGAGCAGATCATTATGCGGTTTATGCTGAAAGTGTACGCAATTTGGGCACACCGGTTTTCCCGAAAGCGCTTTTTGATGAAGTGCTGGATGGTTTCGGCGAAGATGCCGATATCTTGACCGTTCTGGAGGATGGTGTGCCAGTGGCTAGTGTTTTGAGCCTATATCATCAACAAACCGTGCTGCCATATTGGGGCGGCGGGACATGGAATGCCCGTCGGCTTCGGGCCAATGATGTTCTCTATTATAGTTTGATGAATCACGCGCGCGAACGGGGATGCGAACGATTTGATTTTGGCCGTTCAAAGCTCGGTACAGGCGCTTATGCGTTTAAGAAAAACTGGGGTTTTGAACCGGAACCTCTGACCTATGCGACACGCACGGCGGATGGCGAGCAAGCCCGTGATGTTAATCCGATGAGTCCGAAATATCGTTTGCAAGTAGCATTGTGGCAGAGGTTGCCTCTGTCGGTTGCTAACCGGATTGGACCATGGATCGCCAAGGGGCTTGGTTGATGGGTGAAATATTGTTTTTGGCGCATCGTGTGCCGTGGCCACCCAATCGCGGTGACAAAATTCGTTCCTATCACTTCATGCAAAAGCTAATGGATAGCGCGCCGGTACATGTCGCCTGTTTCGCCGATGATGAGGCTGAACGACAAATGGATTGGGCGCGCAAATCTGAGCTGGCATCTTGTGAAATCATTATCCGACAAAAACCTAAATGGATTGGCGGTATCGAAGCGTTAGCTACTGGAAAACCAGTGTCGTTGACCTGTTTCGACAGTGCCGAAATTCACGCCCATGTTGCCCATGTTATCGCAACGCGGCCGATCGATTGTATCTTCGTATTTTCCGGGCAAATGGCGCAATTTATCCCTGCGAGTTTCGATGGCCGCGTTGTGATGGATTTCGGCGATGTCGATAGTGCGAAATTTGAAAGCTATGGCGATGACGGTTCAGGACCAATGGCTTGGATAAACCGCCGGGAAGGCCGCTTGCTGCGCGCTTTCGAGAAACACATCGCCGAACGGGCTGACTTTAGCCTGTTCGTGAGTGACGCAGAGGCTCGTCTGTTTTGCTTGCGCTCGGGACTATCTGATGAACGGGTGAAGGCGGTTGGCAACGGCATTGATGCAAGCTTCTATACTTCTCTTGATGTGAAACCGGCGAGCCTTGGAAGCTGTAACTCTCTGATCCTCTTCACCGGACAAATGGACTATCAGCCGAATGTTCAAGCGGTGGAGAGCTTTAGCCAAGAGGTTATGCCGGAGATTCTCTCGCGCTTTCCCGACGCACGTTTTGCGATAGTCGGGCGGTCACGCACGGAAAGAGTCAAACAACTCGACCGAAAAAATGGCACGGTTGTCGTGGGCGCAGTTGATGATATCCGGAGTTGGATTGTTGCAGCCGATGTCGTTGTCGCGCCTTTGCGGATTGCCAGAGGTATTCAAAACAAGGTGCTTGAAGCAATGGCTATGGCAAAGCCGGTGGTTGCATCGACATGTGCGGCAGAAGGCATAGCGGCAGTCAACGGCGAGCATTTCTTGATAGCGCAATCTATTGGCGACGAAGCCGATATGGTGTGTCAGTTGCTTGGCGATGGCGAACGCGCCAAGCGGCTCGGCGAGCAAGCAAAACAACTGATTGACGGTCATTATTCTTGGGAAATGCAGCTTGCAGATTTGCCCAGCCTTTGCGGTTTCTCTGAACCTGCCGTAGCCGGGGCGGCCGGTTGATGAACATAGCGATGGACCATCCCGGAGATAGCGAAACGGTGGCAGCGCGTTCAGCGCTTTGGTTGAAGCATTTGAAACTGCTGGCCATCGCGACATTGGCTATTTTGGGAATTTTGTGGCGCGACGGCGCGGATATGGTCGAGATATGGTGGACATCATCCACCTTCAATCATTGCCTCCTGATCCTTCCGATCCTCTATTGGCTGGTGCAACAGCGGCAGGAAGAATTGGCGAAACTTGCCCCCGAAATTTGGTTTCCGGGGTTGATTTTGGTTGGACTGGCCGCCTTTGGCTGGTTGCTAGGGGAAGCGGCAGGCGTTGCCTTTGCAAGACAACTTGGGTTGTTGATGATGTTGCAGGGCGCAGTTGTGACGTTGCTTGGTCCGATCGTTGCTCGCGGGTTGATATTCCCATTGGCGTTCAGCTTCTTCTTGGTGCCATTTGGCGAGGAACTTATACCATTTTTGCAAATGGTTACCGCCAACTTGGCGATGCATTTTTTGGGTTGGGTCAATATCCCCGCCTATATAGATGGCGTTTTTATATCGACGCCAACTGGATATTTTGAAGTCGCCAAGGCCTGCTCGGGGATTAAATTCCTCATCGCCGTGATCGCCTATTGTGCGCTGGTCAGCAATCTCTGTTTCTCGAGCTGGAACCGCCGGATGATTTTCATGACGGCTGCGGTAATAGTTCCGATTGTTGCCAATGGAATTCGTGCATTCGGTACGATTTACATCGCCCATCATACGTCTACCGATTTTGCGGTAGGGTTTGATCATATCTTCTACGGATGGTTCTTTTTTGCTTTTGTTCTCATGTTACTGATGGCGATTGGCTGGCCCTTTTTTGACCGCAAGATTGAAGACCCGATGATCGATGGTGATGCACTGAGCCGGATAGAAATTCTGCGAACAAGTCCGCAAAAACCTGTTGTGGCTATGGGAGCGCTTGCCGTTATCATTCTAGCACCTATGCTTTGGGTTTCCGCTCTTGCCGTTCAGCAATCACCGGTTCCGGATCAGGTGTCCTTACCGAAAGTGACCGGTTGGGAGAGCGTAGACTATCAACCCCTCTTTGATTGGGAGCCACGGTTTGACGGCGCAGTGCATCATCTTTTTGGCCGTTATCGCAATCAGCTGACGGGTGCAGAGATAGATTTGTCGGTCGCTATATTTGACCGTCAGGAAGACGGTCGAGAGATTGTGGGGCACGGGCAGGGCGCGTTGGTCGCGGATACGCAATGGTCATGGAACCGGAATATAGACGCGCCCGAGGGGGCTTTCGGTATGGAGTTGGTGGCTCCCGGGCCGGTAATACGGGATGTTCTCACTTTTTACCGGATCGGTGACAAGCTAACCGGCCGTAGATCGGTGGTGAAGTTGGAGACGCTAAAGAATAAAATTCTCGGCGGTCCGCAGCAAGCGGTCGCCATATTAATTTCATCAGAGGCAGGACATGATGATTCACGGCTCGGTCCGATCATTGCATTTCTTGATGACCTAGGGCCGGTCGACAAATTGGCTGACGAGATGGCGGGGCTGCGCTAGGGCACACCATATGTGCGGAATTACAGGCATTTTTCATTTAGAGACGGCCAAGCCGGTTGATCCTGATCGTCTACGGAAGATGACGGACAGTTTGACGCATCGCGGGCCGGACGGCTCCGGTATCTGGACCGCGCCAGGCGTAGGGCTTGGGCATCGCAGACTTTCCATCATCGATCTCGAAGGTGGTGCGCAGCCAATGCTGACGCCCGACGAAGCGCAGGTCCTGAGCTTCAATGGCGAAATATATAATTTTCGGGAAGTGCGGGCAGAACTGGAAGGCCTTGGGCATCAGTTTCAGACAAACAGCGACAGCGAGGTCATTCTCTATGCCTGGCGTCAATGGGGTGTGGATTGCCTAGAAAGGCTGAACGGGATGTTCGCTATCGCTATCTACGACCAGCGCACCCGGCAATTGTTTCTCGCCCGCGATCGACTGGGCGTGAAACCGCTATATTATGCACCGGTATCGAACGGCAGTATATTATTTGGTTCGGAGCTAAAGGCTCTGCTTGCCAATCCATTGCTACGCCGGGATCCCAATATAACGGCCGTCGATGACTATTTTGCCTTTGGCTATATACCGGATCAAACGTCCTTGCTGAAGGGCGTGAAGAAGCTCGCGGCCGGACATTATCTGTTGCTGGAACGGGGCAAGCCGGAACCAGCATCCGTACAATATTGGGATATGGACTTCAGTAAGCGGCATAAGGCATCGGCCAAGGTTCTTGAGGAAGAGCTGGTTGAGCTTTTGAAACAGGCCGTGGGGTCGCGGATGATTGCAGATGTGCCGCTGGGCGCATTTCTATCTGGTGGCGTTGATAGCAGCGCAGTGGTCGCTCTGATAGCCGAGAAAAGCCGCAGGGCCGTCAAGACATGTTCGATTGGTTTTGATCAACAGTCGCTAGATGAGACCAGTTTTGCGCGCCGTGTGGCGGAACGTTTCCAGACGGATCATCGTGAACGCATAGTGGCTTCGGATGATTTTGGCCTGATCGATACGCTCGCGGATCATTTCGACGAACCCTTTGCTGATGCCTCGGCCTTGCCGACTTATCGTGTGAGTGAGCTAGCACGGGAGACCGTTACCGTGGCACTTTCCGGAGATGGAGCGGACGAGGCTATGGCTGGCTATCGTCGTCATGTGTTTCATCATGCCGAAGAACGGGTAAGGGGTCTGTTACCACAAGCCTTCCGTGGACCGGTATTGGGTTGGCTGGGCTCCGTCTATCCCAAGGCGGATTGGGCACCACGTCCGTTCCGTGCCAAATCCACTCTACTATCGCTGGCGAGAACAGGACCAGAAGGTTATGCCGAAGCCGTTGGCGTGACAACGCCATCGGGCCGCCGACAAATCTATTCGGATAATATGCAACAAGATTTAGGCGATTATTACGCCGAGCAGCGCATGATAGATTTGATGGAAAATGCGCCGGCGCAAAATGGCCTCGACCAGGCGCAATATGCGGACATGAAAATGTGGTTGCCCGGCGATATTTTGACCAAGGTCGACCGGACAAGCATGGCTGTCGGGTTGGAAGCGCGGGAACCTTTGCTCGACTATCGCTTAATGGATTTTGCGGCAAAGCTGTCTGCTAATTTGCGGGTGCAAAAAGGGCAGGGCAAATATCTCCTCAAGAAATCGATGGAGCAGTATCTTCCGAGCGATATTTTATACCGACCCAAAATGGGTTTTGTGACGCCCATAGCACAATGGTTTCGCGGACCGCTGGCGGACAAAGCACGAGACATCACAAGCGGAGGAACATTGGTGCGGACCGGCTGGTTTGATAAAAAGTCGCTGCGCAAAGTGGCTGATGATCATATCGCTGGTCGCTCGGACAACAGCCGTTTGCTGTGGCAACTGTTAATGCTCGACAAGAGCTTGCAGCGGCTATTCGGTCTCTGATTCTTTGGAATAAAGGGCCTCAACGAAATAGAGGCCATCAGGAGGGGCATTAAAGCCGAGCGCATTTCGGTCCTTCGCAGCTAGAGCGTTTGCGAGATCCGCCTTGCTCCATTTCCCGCTACCAACAAGCTTCAGGCATCCAACGATTGAGCGGACCTGGTGATGGAGGAAGGAGCGAGCGGAAACCTCTACTTCAATTTCCTCACCAAATCGGGTGACCGATATGCTGTCGAGTGTCTTGATCGGACTTTGTGCCTGACAATGGACTGAACGGAATGTAGTGAAATCATGCTGACCGATCAGCACCTGCGCGGCATTGTGCATGGCCTCTACATCCAGATTGGGCGCAACCTGCCAGCTTAGACCGCGATCAAAGGTCAATGGCGCACGGCGATTGGTGATTTTGAACAGATAACGGCGACCGATGCAGGCAAAGCGGGCGTGCCATTCGTCATCGACAATGTCACAGGCAAGCACAGCTATCGGGTTCGGCCGCAGTCCTGCGTTAATACCTTCTCGCAATCGGAAAGCGCTCAGCTTGGTTTCCAGGTCAAAATGGGCCCGCATCGCTAGAGCATGCACGCCTGCATCGGTTCTGCCCGCCGCAAAGATGCGCACGGTCTGACCGGTGATTTTGTGGATGGCCTGTTCTAACGCTTGTTGAACGCTGGGGCCGTGATCCTGATGCTGCCAGCCCATGAACGGGCGACCATCATATTCTATGGTGAGTGCAAAACGAGTCATTGTAAGATGGTTCCTGCGGGAATTTTTGTGCCGTTGAGGAACGATTTTAGGGCCATCGCGGGTTTGCCCGCTTTTTGAATCAATTCTGGCTGGATAGAGCCTGTTTCGCAGCCGATGAGGAGGCGGTCGTCTAGAATAGTGCTCGACGGTCCCTGAGTATCACTAACTACTACCTTGAGGATGCGATATCGATTGTCCTGATATTCGAAAAAGGCGCCGGGATTTGGATTGTAAGCCCGGATCTGGCGTTCGACCTGTTCGGCTGATCCGTTGAAATCCAATCGGGCTTCTTGTTTGTCGACCTTTTTTGCATAGGTTGCCAGCGCATCATCCTGCGGTTCTGGCGGATGCTTTGCTGGGGCCGTGAGATATTGGATCATCAAATCAGCACCTGTGCCGGCCAATTCCTCTGTTAGTTCGCCCGCGGTTTTATGATCAATGGATGTTGTTGCCTTGAGCAACATCGGCCCGGTATCCAGTCCGGCTTCCATCTGCATGATCGTGATTCCGGTCTCTGTATCGCCAGCCAATATGGCACGTTGCACCGGTGCCGCGCCGCGCCAGCGGGGTAGCAGTGATCCGTGAATATTGAGACAACCCATTTGGGGGGCGTCCAAAATGGCCTGTGGCAAGATCAGGCCATAGGCTGCGACGATCGCGGCATCCAGATCAAGCGCGGCAAAGGCTGTCTGTTCGTCTTCGTCTTTCAATGAGACCGGCGTCCGCACGAGCAGCTCAAGATTCTCGGCGAGTTGCTGAACAGGCGAGGGCGATAGTTTCTTGCCCCGGCCCGCACGTCTGGGCGGCTGCGAATAGACCGCAACAATTTCATGCCCTGCATCATACAGCGCGCGCAGCGCCGGAACGGCAAAATCCGGAGTTCCCATGAAGGCTAAACGCATAATTTCTCGCTTGTATGTGGCTAAGCTCTTGGCAGGCGACGGATTTAGTCCCTAAAGGTCAATGCATGGCATCGCAAGAGATCGAAAACCTGGTTCAAGTCCTCGCCAAGCTTCCCGGCCTTGGCCCGCGTTCAGCACGGCGCGCGGTATTATATCTGCTGAAGCGCCCCGAAACGGCGATGAAACCAATATTGGCGGCCATGGAAAGAGTGGATCAACAGCTTGTTACCTGCGGAATTTGCGGGAATGTCGATACGCAGGACCCTTGCCAGATATGCACTGATCCCAGACGAGATGAAAAATCTCTTTGCGTGGTCGAGGAAGTGTCCGACCTATGGGCGCTTGATAAATCCCGTTTGTTTCCTGGGAAATTTCATGTGCTGGGTGGACGATTGTCGGCACTCGACGGTGTGCGTCCCGAAGACATTGGCATCGACAAGCTGATCAAACGCTTGGAGCAGGGCGGTATTGACGAAGTCGTACTGGCCATGAACGCGACTTTGGAAGGGCAGACGACGGCTCACTATATCGCAGAGCGGCTTGAAAATTATCCGATTCGTCTGAGCCAACTATCCCACGGTATTCCTGTTGGTGGCGAACTGGACTATCTTGATGAAGGAACGCTGGCGCAGGCACTGCGTTCCCGTCGACCGATTGTTCAAGAATGATTGCCGAACGAATCTTGTCTGGGAAATGCAATCTCGGTTAGCAATTGAAGATAAAAATTTGTGGCTTGATGGTAACAGCTGCTGTCCCGTGCGATCAATGATGGCCGTTTGATATCTTCGGAATCCACCAATTCAGCGAGTTTTGAGAAATAATTAAACGGTCAGTTAAAGTCTCTTGACGTAGCGACTGTGTTAGGGGCACATTGCACAACATAATAATAAAAGTCGGTCCTCCCCAATAATATAAGAAGACTGACAACCAGGAGAGAGCATGATGAAGAAATCCATTTTACGCAATCGGTGTGCCTTGGGCGCTCTGACATTGGCCATGGGAATTACCCCAAGCTTGGCCCATGCACAGGACGCGCCGGAAGAAGATGACGAGAATATCATTATCGTTACTGGGTCCTATATTCGCGGTACCCCTGAAGATGCAGCGGTCCCTGTTGACGTTTATACCAGCGCCGATTTAGCGCAGAACGGGGTTTCCTCACCACTAGAATTTATCAAAGATCTTCCGGAAGTCGGAAGCGTATTAGGTGATTCCAACCAATTCTCGACCGCCGCACAGGCCAATCAAGGCTTCGGTTCGGTCAACCTTCGTAACCTAGGCCCAACGCGTACCTTGGTGTTGTTCAATGGCCGACGGACTTTGACTGCTCCCGGCGCCGTCGCGGGCGGGTTCGGTGATACCAACTCCATTCCGCTTTTCGCTCTCGACAGGGTAGAGATTCTGAAAGACGGTGCTGCGGCGACCTATGGTTCGGATGCTATCGCGGGTGTGGCTAACTTCGTAACCAAAACTGGTTTTGAGGGTGTAGAACTGCAAGGCGATTATGACTTTATCAAAGGGTCTGATGGCAATTACACTGCCTCGATCTTGGTTGGCCAAAATTTTGGTGACATGAACATCATGGCGGGTTTTGGTTGGCAGCATCGTTCCGAACTGGCTTCGACAGATCGGTCTTATGGGTTTCAACCTTATGAGGTAAACCCAGCCGCTTGGTCCTCCGTTGGAACGCCCGGAAACTTCGTTGTTCCGGGAGCACCTGGTAGTTTTGTTCGCGATGTTGGGTGTGCAGACCTTGGTGGTGTAGAGGATACGATTACACTAGCTTCTGGCGCGGTTCCGCCTATTTGTCGCTTTAGCTTTGTTCCGTTTGATAACTTGGTTGAAGAAGAAGATCGATATCAGGGCTATATCCAGGCTGACGTTGACCTGAGTGATACATTTCGGTTCCATGGCGAGTTTACCTATGCTCAAACTGATGTAGACAGAATCGGAACTTCTCCTGGTTATCCGCCGCTTCAGGGACCTGGTGGCGCGAGATTGGGTGGCGGCTTTGTTGTTCCGGCCACCAATCCTGGGGCTCAAGTTTTCTTGGCCCAAACCGGTGCGCCACAACCTTTGGGCGGCAATATTTTACCAATTTTCTGGCGTCCTTTCGGGTTCTTGGGCAATCCTACAGACGCCGATAAAGGTTCGGGGCGCCAAACCGCTAACAACAAGGCTTATCGAGTTTCCGGTACCTTTGAAAAGGACTTCTCTGATACGTTACGCGGTCAATTGTCTGTAACGTGGGCGAACTATGAACGCAGCCGCAGCTCGCCTGGTATTGTTGGCTCCCGTTTGCAAAATGCGCTCAATGGCTTGGGTGGTGCTGATTGTGATCCGGCTACTGGAACGCCCGGCGTTGGCGATTGCCAGTGGTTCAATCCATTTACCAATGCCGGTCCAGGAAACCCTGCGTTGGGATTGACCAATCCGTTCTATGTGCCCGGCAACGAAAATTCGACTGATCTGGTTGAGTTTATTCAGGTTACAAATGGTCCAAGAGAGACGGAAGAAACTTTTGTTGTCGATTTGATTTTCTCCGGTGAACTCGGTCTTGATCTTGGCGGTGGCAACATTGGTTGGGCTGCTGGTGGACAATTGCGTAAGCTTGACTTTAGTTCTCGTCCGTTACGCTCGGAATCCAATTTGGATATTAACCCTTGTGTGATTTTGGGTGATCAAAGTTGCATCGGCGGTGGTCTGGACGGAGCAGGTTCCTTTATTTTCTTGGGCGGTTCACGGCCGGCTTCATTAAGCCAAGAGGTAAAAGCTATTTTTGCCGAGGTTGCTATTCCAGTCAGTGACACGTTGGAAATCACAGCTGCTGCACGTTTTGAAGATTATGGTGGGTCCATTGGCTCCACCTTTAATCCCAAAGGTGCAATTCGTTGGGAGCCAACCGATTGGCTGGTATTGCGCGGTTCGGCGGGCACGACCTTCCGTGGCCCATTGGCGGCGCAAGTATCTACAAATGCTGTGACATCTCTCGCCGCTATTAGCGCCGCGAATGGCAACTATAAGGCAGTTGACATCGCCGGTAACCCAACGGATCTCGGACCAGAGAAAGCTTTTAGCTATAATCTCGGTGCGGTGATTGATTTCGGCGGGTTTAACTTTTCCGTGGATTACTGGAGCTATGATTTCAAAGATGAAATTACTACTACCGACGGACAAGCAATCGCCAACAGTGTGATTAATGCGCCCGACGCCAGCGGCATCCGTTACGCCGATTGTTCGAACCCCTTCGCATCTTTGATCACGTTTGATGGTGGTGCATGCGTTCAAGGTACGACGCAAGGTACGAATATTTCACGTATTCTGACACAATGGGTCAACGGTCCGAAAACCAAGACATCTGGCCTTGACTTCGCTGCAAGTTACACGACGGATATTGGACCGGGTGTCTATTCCATAGGTGTCAATGCTAGCCATATTTTGGAATATGATGTTGGTGATTTCAACTTGAACGGGAATCTGTTGCGCCCTGGTTTTAGTGCGGTTGGATTGGCCAATCTTGAACGTAATCCAGGTACAATCTCACCGTGGCGGGCCAATGCCTACATCAACTATAATGTTGAAGGGCTGAATTTGCGATATGGAGCAACCTATATCGCGGGTGTTCGTGACGAGAGATGTGACAACTTGGCATTCTGTGCGGTGACGAATTTCGGTGGTACAAACTTTGGTCGGAATATCCCGGGTTATATGCAGCATGACTTACATGCGGCTTATGAGTTGCCGATCGATGCTTTTGATGCTCAACTGCAATTCTCGGTTGAAAACTTCACCAATGAAGAAGCCTCTGCGGCGCGGTTGCCACTGGGCTATAACCCGTTCATCGGGAATCCCTTGGGACGCGTTTTCCGTCTCGGAGCCAAAATCGGCTTCTAAAATCTGACGACAAAATCATAGGGGCTCGCCATTCATTTGGCGGGCCCTTTTTCTTTGACCTTTGGATAGCGCCGCTGGCGGTTGACGAATGTCGGCAAAATCCCTAAATTTGGCGCATGGCTATTTTACCGATCCTTGAAGTTCCCGACCCACGTCTGAAGACTGTTTCAGAACCGGTCACCGAGTTTGATGATGCGCTCAAAACGTTGATCGCGGATATGTTTGAAACAATGTATGACGCGCCTGGTATCGGATTGGCTGCCATTCAGGTTGGCGTCCCGAAGCGGGTGCTGGTCATCGATCTGCAGGAACCGGCTCCGCACGACCACGACCATGGTGAAGAATGTGACCATGACCACGGTGTGATCAACGATCCGCGCGTCTTCATTAATCCAGAGATATTGAACCCATCCGATGACTTGAACAGCTATCAGGAAGGCTGTCTTTCGGTGCCTGATCAATATGCTGATGTGGAGCGGCCCGCGACGATCACTGCGCGTTGGCAGGATGAAACCGGCAAGCAATTTGAAGAACCGATTGAAGGCATGCTTGCGACCTGTTTACAGCACGAGATGGATCATCTCGAAGGCATTCTCTTCATAGACCATCTGTCCCGCTTGAAACGGCAAATGGTGCTGAAGAAGCTTGCCAAGCTGCGCAAGGAACATGGAATAGCTGCCTAGGGTTAAGCAAGATTTTCGTCCTGAAAGAGTTTCGGGATATTTTCTTTCAACCTAATCATTGTGTTTCAGAGGCGCTGGCTTCTGCAAGGTGTCCCGCATGACGAGTATTGCCTAAAACCCTAAACGCTTCTAAGTTCCCTTTTCGTTCTTACTGGAAAGAGATTGTCTTGGATCCAATCATTGCCCTCATCGCTATCGTAATTGCTCTCTTGGGGGGGCTAGCGCTTGGCTGGTTTGTCGGTGGTAAGCCGGTTAAGGATGCTACGCAAGCAACGAAAGACGCGGTCCAAACTGCCAAGGAGGCGGCCGAAGCGACGGATGCGCTGCGGATCACACTCGACGGCGTCCGTGATGAGCGCGATGTTGCGAGAACAGAGCTCACGGCCCTTCAGGCCGATGCCCGCAATCATGAAAAACAGATGCAGCAATTGATCGAAGCGAAAGAGACTTTGTCGTCACAATTCTCGGAAATTGGTTCCAAAATGCTGGAAACAGCGCAGCGTCAGTTTCTCGAACGCGCTGACCAGCGCTTTGACCAAGCCAATGAAAAAGGTGGAGAGAAGATCGCCAAGCTTTTGCAGCCGGTGCACGAGCGTTTGGCGACTTATGAAGCCTCAATTACGAAAATCGAGAAAGAGCGAACTGAATCTTACGCCGGCATTACGGCAACGATCGAACAGGTTCGGCAAGGGCAGGACAGGGTGCAGCAGGAAGCCGCCCGTCTGGTCAATTCCTTGCGCAATGCGCCAAAATCGCGCGGTCGTTGGGGAGAGCAGCAGCTTAAAAATGTTCTAGAGACCTGCGGATTGTCTGAACATACCGACTTTGTCACCGAGCAGAGCATCGAAACAGATGAAGGGCGTTTGCGCCCAGATGCGGTGATCAGCATACCGGGCGGCCGTAAATTGGTGATTGATGCTAAGGTCTCGCTCAATGACTATCAGGATGCCTTTGAAGCAGAGGAAGAGGATGCGCGTAGCTTTGCTATGGCGCGCCATTGCAACAGCATGAAAGCGCATATCGATGGGCTTTCGAAAAAAGCCTATTGGGACCAATTTGAAGATGCGCCGGACTATGTCATCATGTTCGTTCCAGGGGAGCATTTCCTTGCCGCTGCCCTCGAACATGAACCGACTTTATGGGACCATGCGTTCGAGAAGAAGGTGCTGCTTGCGACCCCGACCAATCTGGTCGCTATAGCGCGGACGGTTGCCGGTGTCTGGCGTCAGGAGAAAATGGCGGCGGAAGCGAAGCAGATTGGGCAATTGGGCAAGGAAATGTATGATCGCCTTGCGGTTGCCGGAGAACATCTCAAACGAATGGGTTCTGGCCTTGGCAGCGCAGTGGGTAATTATAATAAATTTGTCGGCAGTTTCGAGCGCAAGGTCATGGCGACGGGACGCAAGTTTGCCGAGCTGCAAATCGAAACGGGCAAAAAAGATCTCGAATCCGTGCCGGAAGTCGAAGCGCTGCCTCGCTATAGCGACGACATGACGGACAAACTGATCGAAGATGATCGCGAAACTAGCGATCAGCCGGTAGAATAGTTTAGGCCGGACCATCCGACCCTTCGCTAAAGGATCCACCGCACCCATCGAGCGTGCCGCTTTCGCTTGCCTGGACCTTTACGGTGTCGGCATAGACTTTATCACTCATACCATCGCTACATTCTGTGTCGCTGGTGATGTAAATGTTGATATTGTCCGTGTCCGAAAAACCCCTGACTTCCCATCCAGAGTCGGTTTTCTTCGCCCGGTCGACCGCAAGTGTGAAATCCTTGCCATTTTGCGATGTGAAGGCGATTTTCTCGTCCCCGATTGCGACGGTCCATCCGGGCTCGGTCCCCGTGGCTTCATAATCGCCTAGTTTGTCCACGACGACCGGCTCAGCCGCTTCCTCCGCACAACCGGTAAGCGCCAATGTGGCAAGCGATGACAATAATAGTATATTTTTCATGATATCCCCCTCCGCAGCGAAGCTAACATAGAGAGGGTCAGAACGCCAAATTATCTCTGGCGGCTTTGGTTCAGCACTTCATAGGCCATGACCGAGGCCGCAACGGCGGCGTTTAGACTGTCGGCCTTGCCCATCATTGGCATTTTGACGAGCGTATCGCAGTCGGCTTCATATTCCTCTGGTAGTCCCTGTGCTTCGTTGCCGATCAACAGGAACGTCGGAGACTTATATTGCACCGATTGATAGTCATTCTCGGTGTTGAGGCTGGTCCCAACCAATTCGCCTGGACCGCTGCGCAACCAGGATAGAAAATCTTGCCAGCGGGTCTGGGTGATTTGCTGCGTAAAAATGGCTCCCATGCTTGCACGCACCGTCTCAACGGAAAAGGGATCAACACAATCATCGATGAGGATCAGGCCTCCCGCACCCACAGCATCTCCGGTCCGTAATATTGTCCCAAGATTGCCGGGATCGCGGAGCGCTTGCGCCACCAACCAGATGTTGGATCGGGACCGATCCAGCTCATCTAATGCGATTGGATGGTCTTTATAGATTCCGACAATTGACTGCGGGTTCGATTTACCGGAAAGCTTAGCGATGATCGCTTCGCTGGTTTCGATGACGTCGCCACCGGCAGCCAGCGTTGCGGCTTCGATTTTCTGAGCCAGTGGATGCAATTCTACATCTTCAACAACCACCAGAATTTTGGGCGTTCTTCCGCTGTCCAGGGCCTCTGCCAATATCCGGAGGCCTTCGGCGAGGAACAAGCCCTCGCGTTTACGGTGTTTCTTTTCCCGCAGGCTTTTTAAACGTTTGATCGTCGGATTGGAAAAACCGGTAATTTGATGGCGCATTATTTCAGTCTTCGCCGAAGCCATCAAAGACGAGACCCGTTAGTTTCTCCAAAGCACTTGCTGCTTGGTCCCCAGACACAATGATCTCAATATTGTCACCTTTTGCCGCGCCCAACATCATTAAGCCCATGATCGAAGAGCCCGTCACTTCGGTGCCATCCTTTGCGACTTTGACATCCAATCCGTCGGGCAATTTGCTGACATAGGTCACAAATTTAGCGCTTGCTCTGGCGTGCAGTCCCCGTCTGTTGGTGATCTCAACAGTTTTGCGAAATTCGTTCACGCATCGGTTCCCAGAATCTCGGAGGCAACGCTGATATATTTTGTGCCAGCTTCTTTGGCTGCGGCGATTGCAGAGGCAATATCCATACATTTGCGGGCACCATCAAGCCGAATGAGCATCGGCAAATTGACACCGGCGATGACTTCGACCTTGTCTTTTTCCATCAAGGAAATAGCGAGATTGGAAGGCGTGCCTCCAAACAAGTCGGTTAGAATGATAACGCCTTCGCCGGAATCCACTTTTGCGATACTATCGGCTATTTCCTGACGGCGTTCTTCCATATCATCGCGCGCGCCTATGCCTATCGCTGCAATCGCCTTTTGCGCGCCGACAACATGTTCCATTGCAATGACAAATTCTGTCGCCAGATGTCCGTGCGTCACGAGAACCAATCCAATCATCCTGATTAAACGCCCCTGTTCTCTTTCAATTTTTGCATAGATTCCAGCGCTTCTAATGGCCGAGAGGCCAAATTGCGATGTAGGACATTGGGCGAAAAGCCCGCTCCGCGCAAGTCTTTGCTCAGTCGCTCGGCAATATGTACCGATCTGTGACGTCCGCCTGTGCAGCCAATGCCGACGTTGACGTAAGCTTTGCCCGCATCCTGATAGCGGGGAAGAAGGAATGTGAGCATATCGAGTATTTTCTCGACCGCCTCTGGATAGCTCGGATCTTTGCTAATATATTCAGCGACTTCTGGATCAAGACCGGTGAGTTGTTTGAGCGTCGGTTCCCAAAACGGGTTGCTGAGGAAACGAACGTCAAACAGCAGATCAATATTATTGGGAATGCCCCTGGAGAAACCGAAGCTCGTGATTGTGATGGTAGTAACCGCATCTTTATCGAGGGTGAAACGGTCACGAATGTCGCGTTGCAAATCGTTGGTTGTCAGATCGCTGGTGTCGATTACATGGCCGGCCCAGCGACGAAATGGTTCGAGCAATGTTCGTTCCAGTGCAATGCCTTCTTTGGCCGGCCGATCAAGGGCCAGCGGGTGTCGGCGGCGGGTTTCTCCATATCGTCGTTCCAGCTCCCCGCCTGTACAATCGAGGAAGAGCGTTGAGATGAGATAGCCCTCATTTTGCTGCAGATGTTCGATGCTGTTAAACAACTTTTCCGGCTCAAACCCTCTGGTCCGGCTATCGAAACCAATCGCCAGGGGAAGGTCGCTGTCACCCCGAGAACTGGAGGGCGGTGTTTGTAGCAAGCTGTCAACCAGTCGGATGGGGAAGTTGTCGATTGTTTCCCAACCGATATCTTCCAGCGTTTTCAACGCAGTCGACTTTCCGGCCCCAGACAGGCCGGTGACCAACAAAACCCGCTTGATGGAGTCACTGCTCATGCTTCGTCTATATCCTGCATTATTCGTTGCAACGCCAACTCCACCTTGATTGCTGCGCTCGTTTCCATAGCGTCCAATGTACAGAATGGAACGGTTATTCCCAGCAAATTCATAGCTTGCCTGTCCATAGGAAAACGGTCTGGTTTGTTTTTCAAATTGATGATCAATCTCAGCTCAATATCGGAAAGGTAGGGGCATTCGATTATGCCAAGGGAACGCACTTCGATCTTGCCGGCGAGATTGGATGGCGGGCTTAAAATCAGACTCTGGTTTTTCTGCTTGATGTCCACATAATCATCGCTGATCAACGTGGCCCCTCGGTCAATCAGCCGCAGCGCTAGGTCAGATTTTCCAGACCCCGATTTGCCACGAATCATGATACCTGCGCCCGAAATGGCAACCGCAGTTGCGTGCTGGTTACCTTGATCGTCGTTGCTGGGCGCTTTGGTCATCCCGTGGCCTTCGGAAGACGCACTTCAAAAAATGCACCGGATTTTCCGCCGGGCCGGTCCAATATCCGGATCGTTCCCTGATGGCCCTCGACAATGGTTTTGGCGATTGCCAAACCTAGTCCGCTATGCCTTCCAAAGGCCTCTCCATCGGGTCGATCAGAGTGGAAACGTTGGAAAACTTGCTCTCTTTGATCCGGATGGATGCCCGGTCCCTCATCTTCCACATGTATGATAATTTCATCACCATCTGGCGTTGCCAATATTTCGACTAGACCGCCATCCGGTGAGAAAGAGACAGCATTGTCTAATAGATTGCTGAACACGCGCTCAAGGCGGTCGCCATCGCCCATTACTCTCGCGACGTCCTTACCCGGGCGGGCAAAAGCTATATTTACCCCCTGGTTGCTGGTCCGTTGTTCGCGAGCTGCGAGCAGTTGTTCGAGCATTTTGCCGATATCAATGGGATCAAATTGGGCCCGCGCCAATTCAGCATCGACCCGCGATGCGTCGGAAATGTCATTGATCAGTCGATCAATGCGGCGAACATCGTCATTGGCGACATCCAGAAGCTGTTTTTGCAAACCTGGATCGTCGACACGTTCGAGGCCCTCCAGAGCTGATCGAAGCGAGGCGAGGGGGTTTTTAATTTCATGGCTGACGTCTGCGGCAAATGCCTCAGTGGCGTTGATGCGGTGACGTAAAGCACCGCTCATATCGGATAGTGCCCGGCTTAATTGACCGATTTCGTCTCGGCGCCCCGGCATCCTCGGGATCGCGATTTCATCTGACCGCCCCATGCGGACACGCAAAGCCGCCGTTGCCAGTTTTCTGATCGGTCTAACGATGGTGCGCGCCAGAAAAAGTGAGAGTAGGATTGAGACGGCTGCTGCACATAAAATTACGATCAATACGCTGGACCGCTCAGCTCTCACGATCCGTGTGATATCCCGTGCATTTGCGGTCAGAAGGATAGAACCCGTTCCGTCCGGAAGGACTTTCCCCGCTGTGATCACTGGAGTGCGATCCGGAGCAAAACTGACGGAACTAACTGCAGTTTGCGTTGAGG
Organism: Parasphingorhabdus sp.; assembly: GCF_039939955.1. Classification (GTDB taxonomy): domain Bacteria; phylum Pseudomonadota; class Alphaproteobacteria; order Sphingomonadales; family Sphingomonadaceae; genus Parasphingorhabdus. The sequence continues at coordinate 885,620 of NZ_JBDVHS010000005.1, forward strand.
CAAGCTCCGGCCATTGGTCGGCAACATCGCGAGAAGGTTCGCGGAAATCAGGAATTTTCTTGCTGAAAACGAAGCTTTCGATTGTACGATCAAGAATGCGGGCTGCATCTTTGCGCAATGGTTCCGTTTCTGGATCGATAAATTGGTATGTTGGCTCCGCCAAGGTGAAGCTGTCTACAATTTTTGTACCATCGGGATCGTATAGACGTAGGCGAGCGCTCAGATGCTCGGAAAACTGTCGGACGAGCGTATTCCTTTGCTCGCTATCTCCGGTCGACAATGCGTCGGCAACGATTGTTAGCTGCATTCTTGCTTGCGCTAGGCGCTCTTCGGTCAATCGATCACGATAATTATTGAGATAGAATAAGCCGCCGGCCAGCAGCGCAATAGCCAAGACATTAACCGCCAAAATGCGGGTGGTCAGGGAAAGCCGAGCTGACCAACGAAGGGAAAGACCATTTTCGTAGTCTTGCTCGCAGTTATTCGGTGTAGCGATATCCGGCTCCGTATAGCGTATCTATTGCATCAAATTCAGAATCAACTTCGCGAAATTTGCGGCGGAGTCGCTTGATATGGCTATCGATCGTGCGGTCATCGACATAGACATCGTCCTGGTAAGCGGCATCCATCAACTGGTTCCGGCTTTTGACGACGCCAGGCCGGTGCGCCAATGTCTCCAAGATCATGAATTCGGTAACGGTCAGCGTTACACCTTCTCTCTTCCAGCGAACCAAATGACGCGCTGGGTCCATCTCGAGGTCACCGCGGACCAATGGCTCAGCAGCGGAATCCTCCTGTCCTTCGTCCAAAGATTTGACGAGTTCCGTGCGTCGCAAGATCGATTTGACACGGGCAATAAGCAGTCGTTGAGAAAATGGCTTCTTTATATAGTCGTCAGCTCCCATCGCCAGACCAAGCGCTTCGTCCAGCTCTTCATCTTTCGAGGTCAGAAATATGACCGGCAAGTTTGATTTTTCGCGCACTCGTCTGAGCAGTTCGAGCCCATCCATCTTGGGCATCTTGATGTCGAATACCGCCAGATCAGGTGGATTCTCCAAAATAGCATGAAGGGCGGCCTCGCTATCTGAATAGACGCGTGTCACAAAACCTTCTGCCTGCATCGCTATGGATACAGATGTCAAAATATTGCGGTCATCATCGACAAGAGCAATATTGGCTGCCATTATTTCGCGTTCCTTTGCCGCTTGCGCTGATTGTGACCTAGTGGATGGGATAGTGTGTGACAAGATAGGATGTCGGTAAGAGGTTTCAGGCTTTTGAGTCTTCGCCTAGCGAGGCATTTCGCAATTTTGCGATGTTTGACGGGAAGAAATTTGACCGACTCGACAGGGTTCAGTAAGCGCCACTCCAAACGCGCCGAAAGGCGCGACCTCAACCCGTTTCAAGCCATAGGGGATTAATCAGTGCCAAATGTTTCGTCTGTTTCTTTAAGTGATCAAGGTTTTGCGAATTCTGCTGAGCAGCACTGGAATCTAGGAGCTCCCGCATTGGTCGAAGCCGCCGTATCTCGCGGAGAAGGTCATTTGGCAAAAGATGGTCCCTTGGTCGTGGAAACGGGCAAGCATACCGGGCGTTCTGCCAATGATAAATTCATTGTAAGAGATGCCGAAACCGAAAATAGTGTCTGGTGGGGCAAAACCAATGTTGGAATGACGCCGGACCATTTTGCTGCGTTGAAAGAAGATTTTCTGGCCGCTTTGGCCGAGAAAGACACATTGTTCGTTCAAGATCTTTTCGGTGGTTCGCAACCGGAGCATCGTGTGAATGTTCGGGTAATCAACGAAAAGGCGTGGCACAATCTGTTTATCCGCACGATGCTGGTCCGCCCTGATGCAAGCGAGCTCGCGGCATTTGATCCGGAATATACAATCATCGATCTGCCAAGCTTCAAGGCTGACCCTGCGCGTCATGGTACGCGCAGTGAAACCGTCATTGCCGTCAACCTAACCGAAAAACTGATTTTGATCGGCGGCACGGCTTATGCTGGTGAAATGAAAAAATCTGTCTTCGGTTTGCTCAACTATCTGCTGCCGCTTGATTCGGTCATGCCAATGCACTGTTCGGCCAATATCGGACCAGAGGGCGATACCGCGATTTTCTTTGGCTTGTCTGGAACCGGAAAGACCACGCTGTCTGCTGATGCCAGTCGGGTATTGATTGGTGATGATGAACATGGCTGGTCGGATACCGCTGTGTTCAATTTCGAAGGCGGTTGCTACGCGAAAATGATCCGGCTGTCCGAAGAAGCGGAGCCGGAAATTTATGCGACCACACGCCGTTTCGGGACTGTCTTAGAAAATGTTGTGATGGATCCCGAAACACGGGAACTCGATCTGGATGACAGCAGCAAAGCGGAAAACACCCGTGGCGCCTATCCGATCGATTTCATCCCGAATGTGTCTGAAAAAAATATGGGTCCGGTACCCAAAAATATCATCATGTTGACGGCTGATGCCTTTGGCGTCCTGCCTCCCATGTCTCGGTTGACCCCGGAACAGGCCATGTATCACTTCCTGTCGGGCTATACCGCGAAGGTTGCAGGCACAGAAATCGGTGTGACGGAACCCGAAGCGACCTTCTCCACATGTTTCGGTGCGCCGTTCATGCCGCGCCATCCTTCAGTCTACGGAAATCTTTTGAAAGAACGCATTGCCAAAGGTGGCGTGCGTTGCTGGCTTGTGAACACCGGTTGGACCGGCGGCAAATATGGCGAAGGCAATCGGATGCCGATCAAAGCAACCCGGGCATTGTTAAACGCGGCATTGGACGGAAGCCTGAACGACGGCGAATTCCGGATTGATGAGAATTTCGGTTTTGAAGTGCCGGTATCGGTACCTGGTGTAGACAGCGCAATTCTTAACCCGCGTTCGACCTGGTCTGATGCCAGTGCTTATGATGAAACCGCGCAAAAGCTGGTCAAATTGTTTGTCGATAATTTTGAAAAATTCGCAGAACATGTCGATCAAAACGTTCTGGAATCGGCTCCAAAAGCGGCCTAATTTGTCGTCACAGCGCTTCTGATCTCAATATCCACCTGCTTCAGGTCATGGCTGGGCAAGAAAATTAGTGTTTCCCCTTCGATCATCCCTTTTGATCGGGAGGGAACCTCTATTCTACCGTGGTTTGCAATATCATCGATAATGCGCACCAGGCGTTCTGTGACGTCGGAAATGCTATAGCTCAGCGGAGCGGTCAGGTGGATTTCTTGTTCGGCGAAATAATGTAGTCCGTTTGTCACAAAACAACCGTTGTCCAACTCTGAGAATGAGGTCTGAAACAAGGTCGGGAAGGGGCCATCGGCCAGATATTGTGAAACGGATTCTTGGAAATAGGAAAAACTAGCCAGCCTGCGAGATGGCATCCATGCGGCAGACGTTGCGTCAAGCCTGGCTCCGATCCATTTTGCTAAAGATAGCAGCCGGCGATTAACCTCGAGTAGATGTTTCGCGCTCGAGAGATTGTCTCGTACGGCTATGCCAATAGCGGATTCGTCAGAAGATGGATGATCGCAAAAGAGCAGGTCGCATTTCTCTGCTTTCAACCGCTGGTCAATCTCTGTTGGGGTATGACGAGATAACAGGAAGGGCATGGCGTCAACGATGACTTCAACCATTTCGAATTCTTTGAACTTCGATAGATTTGCCGAAATTTTTTCGCCTGTCGCCTCAGCCCAAGGCAACTGCGCCAAGTCAAAATCACTCGCCATCGGCGCAATGATCAGAAGAGGAGGTTCGGTTTGCAAGCGGCTCACTCCATTTCAACTTTTCGTTCCGCATATGTTCTAGTCAAAGTTGAAGGTCTAGGCAATGCTGTTCGTGCCAAATTTTAAGCCATGGTGGTTGTTAAAGGCATCGGCAACCAATCGATTTGGAAAGTCGTTAAAACATTTGATTGTCAGCTAGGCGATGGAACAGTAACGATGCCGCTATGTCGAACCTGATTTTATCGATACTTATGATAGCTGGCGCTGCACTGCTGGCTGGCGGCATATATGTGTTGCGTAAGGGCCTGAACAAAAAGCAGGGCTTGCTAATGCTGGTCGCTGCTGCGGTAATGTTCGCCAATGTCGGAATCTGGTTGATTCCTACCCCGGAAGACAATCAACCAATCTCGCCGCAATCCGGAGATTGATCAGATTGGTTTATTTGATTGGCGAATCCGGTGCGAGCCGCATGTCGAGATAATTGTCGACCGAACCCATCAGCAGTTCCATTTCATTCTCGTAAAAATGATTTGCCCGCGGAATTTCATCGTGATGGATCGTGATGTGCTTCTGTGTCCGTAACTTATCGACGAGTTTTTGAACCGCGCTAGGGGTTACGACTTCGTCATTCACACCTTGAACGATTATGCCCGAAGAGGGGCAGGGTGCGAGAAAGTTGAAATCATACATATTCGCCGGTGGCGATACGGAAATGAAACCACGGATTTCCGGGCGGCGCATCAACAGTTGCATGCCGATCCAGGCGCCGAAGCTATATCCAGCGATCCAAGTGGTCTGTGCCTCGGGATGGAAACTCTGTACCCAGTCAAGGGCTGCTGCTGCGTCAGACAGCTCGCCGATGCCGTTGTCAAACGTGCCCTGTGAACGACCAACGCCCCGAAAATTGAATCGCAAAGTCGCGAAACCGCGGTTCACAAAAGTCTTGTACATCGCCTGGGTGATCCGGTCATTCATCGTTCCGCCCGCTTGTGGGTGGGGATGAAGAATCATAGCGACCGGCGCGCGGTCGCGGGGTCCTGGGCTAAAGCGTCCTTCGAGGCGACCTTCGGGTCCGGTAAAAATTACGTCTGGCATGAATTTTCAATTCTTCGGTCAAAATTAAATTTTTCGAAGCGCAAGATTATAGAATAGCTTTTGCGCTAGATGCAGCGCCTATATAGGGAGAGTGAACAAATCCGCAACTCAATCCCGCAAACCAGAGAGTTTTTGCCGCTATCGTGACCGAAACCAAACGTATCTATCTTGACTATGCGGCGACTGCGCCGATGCTTGATGTCGCCAAAAAAGCCTGTGCGGAAGGCTATGAGCATTGGGCAAACCCGTCTTCCCCCCATGCTGACGGCCGTGCCGCTCAATCGATGTTGGAAAAGGCGCGGCAGCGTTTCAAAGCAGCGCTCGATTGGAATGGTGATGTAATTTTTACGAGTGGTGCCAGCGAAGCGATTCAAATTGCACTGACCAAGTCGAAGCCGGTCGTTCAATATGTTTCGCCGGTCGAGCATGATGTGGTTTTGCGATTCGCGCCGGATGCGAAAACTATTCCGGTCAATAAATATGGAATGGTTGAGCCCGCGAAGTTGAACCATTTGCTGAAGTCTTCTGAAGAACCGGCTCTGATAGCGATTCAATCGGTCAACAATGAGACCGGGGTGATGCAGGATATCAACGCTTTGGCAAAAGTCGTGCGGGATCGAGGTAGCTATTTGCTGGCGGATTGTTCGCAATCGATAGGGAAGATGCCGTTGCCGGATGCCGATTTGATCGTCGTAGCTGCGCACAAATTTGGAGGGCCTCCGGGCGTTGGCGCGCTTTTGGTCAAGGATCTTCGACTGCTACACGCCGATGGCGGGCAGGAGCAGGGTTATCGATCCGGCACCCAAAATTTGCCTTATATCATGGGCATGACTGCAGCCTTGGAGGCTCCCGCAAATTGGGCTGGTCGTGCGGCTGAGTTAAGGCAGCATCTGGATGATGCGATCAAGAAAGAAGGGGGCATTGTTATCGCGGAGAAAGCCCCCCGTATTGCGACAATTGCTAGCTATCATATGCCTTCCGTTGCCGCGAACACACAATTGATCAAATTTGATATGGCTGGGTTTTCGGTTTCCGCGGGCAGCGCCTGCTCTTCTGGTACGTTGAAGACCAGTCATGTACTCGAGGCCATGGGTATCGACCCGAAAATCGCACAGGAAGTCATTCGTGTCAGCATCGGGCGCGACACAACCCGAAATCATATTTATGCCTTCATCGACAAATGGAAGTCGATCTTTGCGGAATCTAGGAATAGCTGATCGTCCGATGACTGCCATCTATCTCGATAATCAGGCAACTACGCCACTCGCACCCGAGGTTTTCGATGCTATGCTGCCATGGCTGAAGGACAATTTCGGTAATCCACATAGCCCCCATGTGATGGGGCGACAGGCCGCTGCGGCTGTAGAGGTCGCTCGCGAACAGGTCGCGGCCTTGCTGCCATCAAATGGCCGCGTGATTTTCACAGGTAGCGCCACCGAGGCCATTAATCTGGCATTGGGTGCGGTTCGGAATATATCTGCTCAGGAGCGCAACCAGATTGCGGTGTTGGATACTGAACATGCTGCCGTGCGCGATACAGCGCTCTGGTATGATACGCAGGGTTTTGAAACGACTTTACTGCCTGTCGACCCGCAAGGCTTGGTTGCAATGGAAAGGTTGGAAGCATCTTTGGGGCCAAAGACCGCACTGGTAGGTGCGATGCTGGTCAACAATGAAATTGGTGTGATCCAGCCAGTAGAGCAGATTGCGGAAATGGCGCATAGGGCTGGAGCACTGATGCTTTGCGATGCGGTGCAGGGATATGGTCGGATCGATGTTCCGCAGCAGGCAGACTTGATCGCACTATCCGGGCATAAGATCTACGGGCCCAAGGCTATTGGCGCGCTTTGGGTACGTGATGGCATTGAACTGCAGCCCATGGTTCACGGCGGCGGGCAGGAGCAAGGGGTGCGGTCAGGTACTCTGTCTCCGGCTTTATGTGTGGGATTGGGCGTGGCAGCGAAGCTATGTGCGGAGCGCCGGGACGAGGATATGGCTCACATCGCGAACCTAGCTGATAGAGCGCATAACCTGTTTGGCGACTGGACGGTTAATGGATCGGTGGATCAGCGCTATCCTGGGAATCTGAATATTCGCCGCGATGGTTTGGATGTGGCCCGTTTGATGTCGGATGTCCGCGGGGTGGCCTTCTCCGCCGGTTCCGCCTGTGCCAGCGGATCGGGTAGGCCCAGCCATGTGCTGGCAGCATTGGGTCTTAAACCCGCAGAGATCAAATCATCCATTCGCTTGGGCTTTGGCCGCTACAACAATATTGAAGAGGTGGAGCAGGCGGCAGACCTGATCAACCAAGCGGCGGAGAAACAGCTATCATGACGAAAATTGCGGTTCATTTTGTGAGCGCTGATGGCGAAAATACGGTTTCTGCTGAGGCGTCGGAAGGCGACGAGCTGCTGACCGTTGCGCAAATGCACGATCAACCGCTCGAAGGGACATGCGAAGGTCAGATGGCTTGTTCGACCTGTCATGTAATTGTCGATGCTGCAGATTTTGACAAATTGCCAGAAGCCACAGAGATGGAAGAGGATATGCTCGATCTGGCCGCCGGTGCCCGGCGAACCAGCCGTTTGGCCTGTCAGATCACGCTGACCGCCGAACTGGATGGTTTGACGGTTCATTTGCCTAGCGAAAGCCACAATATGCAGATCATCTAACGACTTGCATTTTTACCAAACTCCCACCATATGCGCAGCGGGAGTCGGGTGGACGCAGTCGTCGCCAACCCGGTCAGGTCCGGAAGGAAGCAGCCGCAACGATTTTTCTGCGGGTCGCTCGGCTCCTACTCACAATAAAAATGAAATACGGCCCCTGTTCCGTTGATAAGCCTTCGACAAGATCGCTTGTCTCGCCTAAACTCATCTTTCATGTCCGATTCACAAGATATATTTGCAGCGGGCGGCGTCGATGCGCCCGAACAACCCGCACCGGGAGCAGCGCAAGCCTATCGGGTGTTAGCCCGTAAATACCGGCCTTCGAAATTTTCGGAACTAATCGGGCAGGATGCGATGGTCCAGACGCTGGGCAATGCGATCAAGCGAGACCGTCTGGCCCATGCCTTTCTGATGACGGGTGTGCGCGGTGTCGGTAAAACTTCCACGGCAAGGCTTATTGCCAAAGCACTCAATTGCATTGGTGAAGATGGGCAGGGTGGTCCTACCATTGATCCCTGCGGCCAATGCGAACCATGCCGGAGTATCGCGGAAGGCAGCTTCATTGATGTCATCGAGATGGATGCCGCCAGCCATACCGGCGTCGACGATGTTCGCGAAATTATCGAGGCGGTGCGCTATTCATCCGTCTCCGCGCGCTATAAAATCTACATCATCGATGAAGTGCACATGTTGTCGAAAAACGCCTTCAATGCGCTGTTGAAGACGCTGGAAGAGCCACCGGCGCATGTAAAGTTCATTTTTGCGACCACTGAGGTCAACAAGGTTCCGATCACCGTATTGTCGCGTTGCCAAAGGTTTGATCTGAAGCGGATCAGCGCAGAGCAGCTGTCCGACCATTTCGGGATGATTGTTGGCAAAGAAGGTGTGACTGCGGAGCAGGAAGCACTAGATCTGATCGCGCAGGCGGCCGAAGGATCTGTTCGTGACGGGCTTTCGATTCTCGATCAGGCCATTGCTCATGCTGATATGGATGGGGATGGTGAAGTCAAAGCGATCCAAATTCGTGATATGCTGGGACTTTCGGACCGCGGTGCCGTCCGCCGGTTGTTTGCGAAATTGCTAGAAGGCGATTCCGCTGCGCTCCTTGATGCCATTGGAGAGCAATATAAAGTAGGCGTAGAGCCGCTATCATTGATGAACGGTCTACTCTCCCTTTCGCATCAGGTGACGTTGTTCAAAGTGGGCAGGGCCAGCGACCCGACATTGTCGGAGGAAGCCAAGCAACAATTTGCCGATTGGGCAGGGCAATTATCCTATCCCGTTTTGCACCGGCTTTGGCAGTTGCTGCTCAAGGGATATGAGGAAGTGCAGCAAGCACATCTGCCCCGCGAAGCCTGTGAAATGGCGTTGCTGCGGATATTATGTGCAGCAGATATGCCCGACCCTGGAAAACTTGCGAAAATGTTGGAACAGGGCGCTCCGGCTGCCGAGAGCCAACCGGAGGTGCAAAGGCCCGCCGCTGTTCCAGCGGCTGATCCGGTCGCTGCGGCCGTTCCCGCGCCCGCTATGTCTCCGGCACCTGTATCCGCCCCGGAACCATTCGTTGCGGAAGAGCCAAAAACCAACGCGTTGCCAGAGCAATTCGCGGATGTTGTAACCGCTGTGGGGCGGGTGTCCGCGGTGTTGGAAAGCATCTTGATCGCCGATATGCGCGTGGTTGCCCTAGATGCACCAAATATAATTTATCAGCCGGTACGCTCGATCGCTGATGCCGATATCCGAAAAATTGCGGACGCATTGAAACAGCAAACCGGTAGCGAGTGGAAAATCACTGAAGGGCCGGGCGAAGCGCAACCGAGCCTCGCGGAGCAAGAGCAAAATGCCCGGGATGCGGAGCGGCAGGCGATATTGGATGCTCCGATGGTGAAAGCCGCCTTTGAAGCCTTTCCAAATGCCCAACTGCTGGAGGAGGATGATCCCCGGCCACAAGAATCAAGGAGCGCATAGCTATGAAATCGATGGAAGAAATGATGAAAGCCGCGCAAGAGGCCGCACAGCAGGTGCAGACTCAGATGGAAGAAGCGCAAAAGAAACTCGACGGGCTGGAGGTAGAAGGACAGGCTGGCGGAGGACTGGTGAAGGTCAAGGCAACGGCAAAAGGCCGGATTTTGGCCGTGACGATTGACGACAGTCTGATGAAAGCGGACGAAAAGCAGATGCTCGAAGATCTGGTTGCGGCCGCTTTTAACGATGCTCGCAATCGCGCCGATGCGGTGAGCAGCGAAGAAATGGGCAAGATGACCAACGGCATGCAGTTACCCCCAGGTTTTAAACTACCATTTTAGGCCGATCTGCTGATCTGCTTGAAGTGTATCTTGAAGCCACCATATAGTGTGCAGAAGCGCTCTCGCAGCGTGATATGTTGGAGTAAAAATGTCCGAAACCGAAGCTAAAGCTACCCCTGAGTCCAAAGCGTTGCCCTTGTTGCCGTTGCGCGACATTGTGGTGTTCCCGAATATGATTGTGCCGCTTTTTGTTGGACGGGATAAATCGGTGGTCGCGCTTGAAAAAGCGATGGATTCAGACAAGGAAATTTTCCTCGTTGCTCAGCTTGATCCGGCAGAAGACGATCCAGCGCGTGATCAGCTTTATGATCTCGGTGTGGTGGCTACGGTACTACAATTGCTGAAGCTCCCCGATGGTACGGTTCGTGTGTTGGTGGAAGGCAAACAGCGCGCCAAACATCAATCTTTAGAAGAAAAATCTGATGGCTATGTATTGGCCACAGTAGATTTGATTGACGAACAAGCCGCTGAAGGTGCTGAATCCGCAGCACTCATGCGTTCTGTGGTTGATCAATTCGAAAATTATTCGAAACTGAACAAGAAAATGCCAGCGGAAACGGTCGTGCAATTGGGCGAGATTGATGATGCGTCTCGGCTTGCCGACGCTGTCGCCGCCAATATCAATGTGAAGGTGGCTGATAAGCAGAGCCTGTTGATCGAAAGCGATCCCACCAAACGCCTCGAAATGGTGTTTGCCTTCATGGAAGGTGAATTGGGCGTGTTGCAGGTTGAGAAGAAAATTCGTGGTCGCGTCAAACGCCAAATGGAGAAAACCCAGCGCGAATATTATCTCAACGAGCAGATGAAGGCGATCCAGAAAGAACTGGGTGACGGCGAAGAGGGCGAAGGCGACGAGCTCGGAGAGCTTGGCAAGAAAATCAAGGAAATGAAACTTTCCAAGGAAGCCAAAACCAAAGCTTCTGCAGAGTTAAAAAAATTGAAAGGCATGCAGCCGATGTCGGCCGAGGCAACGGTGACACGCAACTATTTGGACGTGTTGCTCGGACTGCCATGGGGCAAAAAGTCACGGCTCAAGAAAGATTTGAAACAGGCCGAGAAGGTTCTTGATAATGACCATTTCGCGCTGGAAAAAGTCAAAGAACGCATTCTGGAATATCTCGCGGTGCAAACCCGTACCAACAAGCTGAAAGGTCCGATCCTTTGCTTGGTGGGGCCTCCCGGCGTCGGCAAAACGTCGCTTGGCCGCTCGATTGCAAGGGCCACTGGACGGGAATTCGTTCGCCAGTCGCTCGGCGGCGTGCGCGATGAAGCAGAAATCCGTGGACATCGCAGAACCTATATCGGTTCGCTTCCCGGTAAAATTGTTTCCAATCTGAAGAAAGCTGGCACGTCTAATCCGCTGTTCCTGCTCGACGAGATTGACAAGTTGGGACAAGATTTTCGTGGCGATCCGGCATCAGCATTGCTCGAAGTGTTGGACCCTGAGCAGAACGACAAATTCCAGGACCATTATCTGGAAATCGATATCGATCTGTCCGACATCATGTTCGTGACCACCGCCAACTCGCTTAACCTCCCGCAGCCGCTGCTCGACCGGATGGAGATCATCCGTCTCGAAGGCTATACGGAAGATGAGAAAGTCGAGATTGCCAAACGCCATCTGCTGGACAAGCAGATTGAAGCGCATGGCTTGAAAAAGGGTGAATTTGCGCTGCGCGAAGATGCGTTGCGAGACCTGATCCGCTATTATACGCGGGAAGCCGGTGTCCGAACCTTGGAGCGCGAAATTGCAAAGCTGGCGCGCAAGGCGTTGCGGCGCATTTTGGAAGGCGAGTATAAAAGCGTAGAAATCACGCCTGACAATCTCTCGGAATATGCCGGTGTTAGAAAATTCCGTCACGGTGTCGGCGAAGAGGAAAATCAGGTTGGCGCGGTTACCGGGCTAGCTTGGACCGAGGTTGGAGGCGAGTTGCTGACAATTGAATCGGTTACCGTTTCCGGCAAGGGGCAGATTAAAACCACGGGTACGCTCGGTGATGTGATGAATGAGTCCATTCAGGCGGCGCTCTCCTTTGTGAAAGCGCGCGCGCCATCTTATGGGATCAAACCCAGCATCTTTAGCCGCAAGGATATACATATCCATTTGCCCGAAGGCGCTGTGCCAAAGGACGGTCCATCTGCGGGCGTCGGTCTTGTCACGGCGATCGTCTCGACTCTGACCGGTATTCCGGTGCGCCGTGATGTTGCGATGACGGGCGAGGTTACCTTGCGTGGCCGGATATTGCCGATTGGCGGATTGAAGGAAAAACTGTTGGCGGCATTGCGCGGCGGTATCACGACGGTGCTGATTCCCGCGGACAATGAAAAGGATCTCGTCGAGATTCCCGAGAATATAACCTCGCAACTCAAGATCATTCCGCTGAGCCATGTCGACGAAGTGCTGGCCGAGGCCTTGGCTGATAAAGTGGAGCCGATTGAGTGGAGCGATGCCGACGAACTGGCTAGCCATGCCACCGCTCCCGTCGTCGATGATGCGGGGTCCGCAGCCCGGCATTGATTGCTTTTCGCTATCGAGTCGCGGTTTTGAAACAAAGTTGAAATCGTGCTGTAAAATTATCGAAATGGGACAAGGTTGTCATAGCAATGGCTATGTTTACCAAGCTTTGGTGTAAAAAAATCTGTTTTGGCGCAGAAAACAGCGGTTTTTCTTTGACACGCTCGGATAATTTCGCATTACTGTTCACAGACAAAGACGCGATTCAAAATGAATTGCCACCAGAGAAGGGGGGATACCCATAATGAATAAACAGGATCTTATCAGTAACGTTGCGGATCACAGCGGCCTCAGCAAAAGCGATGCCGGCAAAGCAGTGGATGCCGTATTCGACTCCATTACCAGCGCATTGTCCGGCGGCGGAGAAGTTCGCCTCGTTGGTTTCGGTACATTCTCAACTTCAAAGCGCAAAGCATCTACCGGTCGCAACCCGCGTACCGGCGAACCAATGCAGATTCCTGCATCGACACAAGCTAAATTCAAAGCCGGCAAGGGCTTGAAAGACGCCGTCAACAAGTAACCAATCCGGGGAGCAATTTTGCTCCCCATTTTTTCGCGCTTTGTTCTAGAAATATTAGGCGGGACCTCGAAAAAGAGGCCCGCCTTTTTCTATGGGCGACGCTTGTTCTCGCATAGACTGTGGGCTTTTGCTGAAGCCTGTCCGCTGAAGGGTCCTTTGTCAGGGGAAATGGTAGACGCTACAGGGTTCGAACCTGTGACCCGCTGATTAAGAGTCAGCTGCTCTACCAACTGAGCTAAGCGTCCATAAGAGAGTGGCTATATAGGCCCGGATCCTGTGAACACAATAAGTGGCTGCAAATTTATCCGAAGGCGCCGCGGCGGCCAGGGTGACGATCGATCGACATCAATATGCCGACACAGATCATGATCGTCATCATCGATGATCCACCGTGGCTGAGGAATGGTAGCGGAATACCCACGACTGGCGCCAATCCCATTACCATCATCAGGTTGATAGCGACGTAGAAGAAAATGGTGGTGGTCAATCCCGCTGCCGTCAGCTGGGAGAAGCGGGTCTTTGCTCTCGTTGCGACGCCCAAACCCCAGCGGAACAGCAAGAAGAACCCCGAAAGAACCAATATTCCGCCGAACAAGCCCCACTCCTCAGCCATGGTCGCAAACACGAAATCGGTGTGTCCCTCGGGGAGATAATCCAAATGGCTTTGCGTTCCGTTCAAAAAGCCTTTGCCAAACAGGCCACCGGAACCAATGGCGATTTTGGACTGGCTGATATGATATCCCGCGCCCAGTGGATCATTCTCCGGGTTTAGAAAGGTGGTTACGCGTCTTTGTTGATATTCTTCGAGAGCGAAGAAATAGGCGAGAGGCGCCAATATTGCGATAGCGACACCGCCACCGACGAAGAGTCGCAGCGGCAGTCCGGCTAGGAATGCGATGGTCAACGCGCCGGCGACAACGGTTATCGTCGTACCAAGATCGGGTTGCAGTAATATGAGCGCTGCCGGAAAAGCGAGCAGGACCAGAAGCGGCCAAATCGCACCCCATGTCCGTATCTGGCTGGGTGGCAATAGGTCGTAAAAGCGGGCCACGGCCAAAATGATGGCGACCTTCATCAGTTCAGAAGGCTGTAGTCTCATGAACCCGAGGTTGAGCCATCTTTGGCTCCCGCCGCCAACAGCACCCATTAATTCTACGCCCAGAAGCATGATCAGGACGATGCCATAGACTGGGAAGGCCATGGTCTTCCAGAATGTCTCCTTAAAGTAGGACATTATGATCGCCATCATGAGGAAGACCATGAACCGGAGCATATGGAGGCCGGCCCACGGCGTCATGCTGCCCCCTGCAGCCGAGTAGAGCACGATAAAGCCAAAGCTGGCCATCACCAACAGAAGCAGGATCGTTTTCCATGGAAGCTGTGCGATTGGAGCGGGAACGAAATTACTCAAGGCTTATTCACCCGCACCGGTTTCGCTATCGGCTTGCTCTTGAGTTTCGGCAGCCGCTTTCTCGAGATTTTTCTTGGCGCGATAGGCCGCCATCTTCTTATCCATGCGTTGCTGTATATTGCCGCCCCAAGAGCTTTCAAGGCGGGTGAGGGACTCCATCGCCTTCTGGCGATCATAAAGAAAGGTCAAGACGTCGCGGGCCACAGGATAGGCAGCACCGGACCCGCCGCCGTGCTGAATGACCACAGAGGCGGCGTAGCGCGGATTGTCAATGGGCGCGAAGCAGATGAACAAGCCATGGTCGCGATATTTCCAAGCAACATCATTGCCGCCGCGGCCAAAGTCTAAATTGACGACCTGTGCCGTACCGGTCTTGCCAGCGAGTTGCACATTCGGGATGGGCAAGCGCGCGCGCCCGGCGGTGCCGGGACCATTGACCACGTCGCTCATGGCATTGTGGACATAGGCGAGATGTTCCGGGTCGAGGTTTAACGTTTCCATGACCGGCTTTTTGTCGTTCATGACGATCCGCGGCATAATCTTGTTTCCGGTCGCAATCCGTGCTGTCATCACGGCCAATTGGGTTGGATTGGCCAGCACATATCCTTGTCCAATAGAGGCGTTGACCGTGTCGAAAGCTTGCCATTCCCGCTTATGCTTCCTGCGCAACCATTCTGGGTCGGGTACTGTGCCGTAAAATTGGCTAAGGACAGGCAATGGATATTTTTGTCCCATACCCAGGCGATTGGCCATTAACGCTATAGGATTGATACCGATTTTCTGGGCAAAATGATAAAAATAGACATCACAGCTTTGATAGATGCCTTTGGCCATGTCGACGCGTCCATGGCCGCCACGGTTCCAGCAGCGAAAGCGTCGGCTACCTACCCTGAGGCCGCCGTTGCAATTGACGGATTCATTGGGGTCGAGACCTGCTTCCAAAAAGGCCAGCGCCACCATGGGTTTGACCGTTGATCCGGGCGGGAAAAGGCTTTTGAGAGACTTGTCGAGCAGTGGAACATGGTCATCTTCGCGCAGCATCCCATATTCGCTAACGCCAATACCATCGGAAAAGCTGTTGGGATCAAAGGACGGCATTGAGGTCATCGTTAGAATATCGCCCGTGTGGCAATCTAGGACAACGACGGAACCGGATTCGGGCCCCAAACGGCGTGCGGCATATTCCTGCAAGTCGATATCCAGCGTCAACTGTAGTGGTTTGCCCGGAACATCGGGACGGGTGTTGAGCTCTCGGACGATCTTGCCGCGTGCGGTCACTTCGACCCGTTTTGCTCCGGCTTCACCCTGCAGACGGTCTTCGAAGACCTTTTCAAGCCCATCTTTGCCGATTTTATATCCCGGAGTGATCAATATGGGGTTGGGGTTTTCCTTATATTCTTCGGCCGACGCTATGCCGAGATAGCCGACGAGATGTCCGATTGCTGCGCCGCTGGGATATGTGCGCGAGAAGCCTTGGCGGGGAGATACGCCGGGAAGGTCGGGTAGGCGGACACTGACTGCGGCATAATCTTCCCAATCCAGTCCGGTAGCCACTTGAACGGGCTGGAAACTGGTGGCCTGATGCAGTTCCTTGTCTATCCGCTCCAACTCTTCCGGATCGAGCGACAGCAGCTCGGCGAGCGTTGCTATGGTTTTCTCTTTGTCCCGCAACCGGTCAGGGATGATGTCGACGCGAAAATCGGTCTTGTTGTTGGCAATGGGTTTCCCATTGCGATCAATCAGCCAGCCACGCCGGGGCGGAACGAGTGTGAGGTTTACCCGATTGCTCTCGGATAGCAGCTTATAGTGTTCGTTCTCGGCAACCGAGATATAGGCCATCCGGCCAGCGAGCAGCACCCCGACGCCAATCTGCAATCCCCCGATCACCGTAGCCCTGCGCGTGAAGGTAATCTCCTGCATGGCATTGCTGACGGTTTTTGACGGTTTCATGATGCGACCCGCCAATTGTCTATCGCGCCGACGATCCGGGTAACAAACGGATAGAGTAGAATTGAAAATAATATCTGCGGAACTAGCAAATCATAACGCAAGATATTGGATTGAAAATCGACGATCAGCATACCGGCTACTAACACAAATACCAGAGCGATCGAGGCAATAAGCCAATCCTGCCAATAGTCGCGGCGAACCGCCTTTCTATCGACCGCTTCGAGCGCGATGAAAACGACTGACCAAAGAAAGGCTGAACTGCCAAAGGGTTGGCCACTGAATATATCGTCGATCAGGCCCAAGGGAAAACCAGCCCAGACGGACCAGAAGCCGGGGCGTATCAGGCGCCACGCCAGCATCACCAGCAGCCCCATGGGCGGTAAAATCGGATAATCGGTTATGAAGGGAAGGGCAGTGATCATGCAGCCGATGATAACGGTCAGCGGCGGTATGACTTTGATCCGTAACTGGGACGGTTGTCGGCCAATTTGGGACTGATGGGATCTGGCCACTATTCTCCGATTTCCTCTTCCGCTGCCGCTGCAGAATTATCTTCGATCTGTCGTACGGTTTCCGCTTGAAATATGGGCTGGACTATCGCGTGGCTGACCTTTGCAGGGCTCGCCAAAACTCGTCCGATTGCACCGGTTTCCGTAATACGAACGACAACGGCTACGGGTGTGCCCGGACTATATAGGCCGCCGCTTCCCGACGTGATGACCAGATCACCTCCCTCAAAAGGATTGGTGCCGATATTGATCGGTTGAATATCTACGGTGCCATCGCCGCGTCCGGTAGCAAAGGCGGCAAGGCTGTCGCTTGCGCGCTGAACCGGCGTAACATTTTTCGTATCGGAAACGAGCAGCACACGCGCGGTTGTCGGCCCGGTTTCCAATATCCGGCCAACCAATCCTTGTGGAGAACGGACCGGTTGCCCAGTTTCCAGCCCGCTGGAGCTTCCAACGCCGATCGTCGCAATCCTCCGCGTACTGGACGCGGTTGAACTGATCAGCCGGGCCATCGCGATAGAATCGGGTATTTCCTCGGTCAGGTCCAATAGCCGCTTCAGGCGTTCATTTTCTTGCTTGAGGGCGCGGGCTTCCAGGATTTCGATGCGATTTTGTTCAAGCTCCCGTTGCATCGCGGCATTTTTGGAGCCTGCTTTGAAATAGGCTGAAATTTCATCTCCAGCGTTACCTGTCGCACCGCCGATTTCGGCAAGAGACTTGCTGACCGGCGCCATTGTTTCTGCGCCAATAGTACGAAGAGCAGCAAAACCCTGTGGATCTATGAAGGAGACGAGCAGCAGGAGCAGTCCCAGAACCGCTCCCAATATGCCCAGCAAAAAGCTAGCGAATATGCTGTATTGCGCCCGCTTGGAAAATCCTGGACGCCGATTAATTGGCGGCGCCATATCGATCTATCCTTTCGCTTCCAGTCGTTGTTCCATCATATACTCGCTACTAGGCCGTGGTTAAGACGCCTCTAAACATTGGATCTTCCATGGCACGACCGGTGCCGATCGCGACGCAGGCGAGGGGATCTTCTGCAACGGTGACAGGCAAGCCCGTTTCGTCGCTAAGAGCCGCATCAAGACCAGCGATCAGGGCTCCGCCTCCGGTTAGAACAATGCCTTGGTCGACAATATCGGCCGCTAGCTCAGGTGCGGTATTTTCCAGTGCGATACGAACACCTTCAATGATCGTTCCGATTGGTTCGTTCAGCGCTTCGGCAATTTGGCCCTGGTTGATCGAAATTTCTTTCGGGACACCGTTCACCAAGTCGCGGCCCTTGATATGGATCGTATGACCGACGCCATCAGCCGGAGCCTGAGCGACACCGAAGTCTTTCTTGATCCGTTCCGCTGTGGTCTCGCCAATCAGCAGATTGTGATGGCGGCGGACATATGAGACGATTGCCTCATCCATCTTGTCACCACCGGTGCGCACGGACGTTGTATAGGCTAATCCACGCAGTGACAGAACGGCCACCTCGGTGGTACCCCCGCCCACGTCGACGACCATGGAACCAATGGGTTCTGTAACCGGCATGTCGGCACCAATGGCGGCTGCCATCGGTTCTTCGATCAGAAACACCTGCCGGGCACCGGCATTTGATGCTGCGTCACGAATGGCCCGGCGTTCAACCGATGTCGAACCGCTCGGAACACAAATCACGATTTCCGGATAGCTGAATAGCTTGCTCTTGCCGTTCACTTTTTGGATGAAATGTTTGATCATCTGCTCGGCAACATCAATGTCGGCGATAACACCATCGCGCAATGGACGAATGGCTTCGATGCTGTCCGGCGTCTTGCCCATCATCATCTTCGCGTCATTGCCGACTGCTTTGACCTTTTTTACACCATTGTCCGTTTCGATCGCGACAACTGACGGTTCATTGAGCACAATGCCCTGACCGCGCAGATAAACCACCGTATTGGCCGTTCCGAGGTCGATCGCCAAATCTTGGGAGCGGAATTTGAACAGATTTTCAAACATAATTTTGTCCGTAATTTCTTATATTTGCAGATCTTTCTGCAATAGTTAAATAAAGCGATAGTTAAGCTGAACGAGGCATGAAATAAACCATGAAAGTCGCCCAGAAAATCAGGGGTCGCTTGGGAAGATCGCTTGGGCTAGGAACGGCAATATGTCAATAAGAAGACTTCCAAATAGCTTGATAAATCGGATCGCTGCCGGCGAGGTTGTCGAGCGTCCTGCCAGTGCTCTGAAGGAGTTGGTCGAGAATGCGATCGACGCCGGAGCAAGCCAGATTAACATCCGTTTGGAGCAGGGGGGCTTGGAGTTTATCCAGGTTTCCGACAATGGCTGCGGGATGGGGCGGGATGATATCGCCCTCGCGCTGGAGCGGCATGCGACCTCGAAACTGCCAAACGAAGCCATAGAGCTGGTGACGACCATGGGGTTTCGTGGTGAAGCGCTGCCGTCCATAGCCAGCGTGGCCCGCTTGACGATCGAAAGCCGAGAGGCAGGCGCGGATGGTTGGTCCCGTGTGGTTGACCATGGCGAATTGGCTGAGGAGGGTCCCGCAGCAATCCCTCCAGGGACCAAAGTGCGGGTTGAGCAGCTTTTTGGTAACGTACCGGCAAGACGTAAATTCTTGCGAACTGCACGCAGTGAATATGCTGCGTGCACCGATATTGTCCGGCGACTCGCAATGGCACGACCTGATATTGGGTTCACCCTTGAGCATCAGGGACGTAAGGCGATAGCTGTTCAAGGCGGCGAAACCGGCCCGGAGCGGGTTGCTGCGCTGACCAGTCGCGATTTGCACGCCAATAGCGTCGCCGTAGACCTGCAGCGGGAAGAAATTTGGCTGACGGGCGTCGCAGGCTTGCCGACTTACAATCGCGGCGTTGCCGATCACCAGTTTCTCTTTGTCAACGGCCGTCCGGTGAAGGATCGCTTATTGGTTGGTGCTGTCCGCGGCGCCTATGCCGAGATGCTTGCGCGGGACAGGCATCCGGTGGTCGCTTTGTTCATCGATATGCCGCCGGAGCTGGTTGACGTGAATGTGCATCCGGCGAAGACTGAGGTGCGGTTTCGCGAACCGGCAATGATCCGCGGTATGATTGTGAGCGGTCTTCGAAAAGCTTTGGATGAAGGCGGTTTTCGCGCGGTTCAACGGCCAGCAGAATCGGCGCTGTCGCGCTGGCAGAGTGAACCGGTAGCTCCTGACCCTCAGTCGAGTATTTTTACCGCACAGGGCCGGACGAATATCGCGCAACAACCCTATCCAGCCGCACAGGTGCACGATAGCAATAACGGCGTTGCAGCCTTTGATCATAGTGACGAAATTGCGCCATTGATGGGCAAGGCAGAGGAAGCTTCCGAGCCGGTGCCGGAAGCGGAGCGCCATCCCCTAGGCATAGCGCGGGGGCAGGTCGCGAAAACCTATATTGTCGCTGAAGCAGAAGATGGGCTCGTGATCGTAGATCAGCATGCTGCGCATGAACGCCTCGTTCTGGAACGAATGCGGAAAGCGGTTGAAGGCGGCACAGTGGCTTCCCAGGCGCTACTGATGGCAGAAGTGGTGGAGTTGGACGAAAATGCCTGTGATCGCTTGGAAGCACGCGTTGCGGAATTGTCTGAATTTGGGCTCGAGCTGGAACGGTTTGGTCCCACAGCGATGCTGGTTCGCGCGACCCCTGCGATGCTCGGATCAGGCGATGTGAAAGAACTGGTCACGGATCTGGCTGATGAACTCGGTGCCTATGATGAGGCCTTGAGCCTAAAAGAGCGCATCGAACATGTGGCTTCGACCATGGCCTGCCATGGCTCGGTGCGGGCAGGGCGGGTACTCAATGTCGCCGAAATGAACGCATTGTTGCGCGAGATGGAGGTGACGCCGCACAGTGGCCAGTGCAATCATGGCCGCCCGACATGGGTGAAATTGGCATTGGACGATGTCGAAAAGCTATTCGGCCGAAAATAGGCCGGCCGCTCGTCGATCAAGCGAGATCGTCGAGGAGGCCTAGGTTGACGGTATCAATCGTATGGATGCCAAAATGATTGTCTTGGCTCCAGCGGACAACGCCGTCAAAATCCCCCAATCCTTCGACCGACAGGCTGATGGCCTCGCCGATTTCGACCGTGATGTCACTTTCGACCTGAATGCCATAGCGCGACAGGTTTCCAACAAAAACCGGAACCCATTGGCCATCATGTTTGAGTAGCTTTGCAGCGATCCGTTTGGTCATACGATCGTCCCGTTCGCGATAAGCCTCGGGGGTGTCCCGGCTATTATCCGGATCATCGGTATCTGTCATGAAAGGACCCCTATTTATACAACAACTACAAATATGGGGGAGAGGAATTTTTAAGGTTTCAAATCAATGTTTGTCAAAATATTAATCCATAATTTACCAGAAAATACATAGCTTAACATCATGATAAAAAATGATAATATCAAGCAGGCGCTGCTTATGCAGAGCCTCAGTGATTTTGATTGCAGATCAAATGTTCAGGGACGCAGCGAGGCCTTGAAAGGGTTCAGATCACCGTCGCTGTCGTTCGGTGCGATCCCGGCTAGTTTTGCAACGAGCGAATAGATGTCGACATTGTCGAATATAGGCTGTTGGCCGCCCGCAAGAATGGCCGGGCCGGTGGCGAGAAAGAAGGCAGTCATGTCCGGGGCACGGTGATCATAGCCATGCCCGCCACCAATGCCGGTCATCCATTCCGGGACATCCTGATAGACCACCCAGCCTGTTTCAGGCAGGCAGAAGATCGAAGGCACGCGCGGGTTTTTCCCATAGGCAAAATGTGCGGGGATATTCTCGCGTTCCCAGCATTGCATATGATCATGTGGGCGCAGAAACGCGGCGCGTACAGCGTCTTCATTGCCTTCCAGCGGTTCCAGCCCCGCATAATTACCGTCCTCGACCAAGCGATATTGTTCGCGCGGCATGATTTTATCGAGATATATAATCCGTTCGGGCGATGTTTCGGTCATGCCATGATCCGATGTGATGACAAAATTCACAGGCTGTTCGAGCATATTGAGCTGTTGCTTCAACCGCCCGATTTCGGCGTCGACTGCCGTGATGGTAGCGTGCAATCGGTCGCTTGGTGCAGGACCAAAGAAATGACCGGCTGTATCGACGGTATCGAAATATAGAGTGATCAGCTGGGGGCGGATATCAGCAGGGCGCCGTACCCAATCGACGACCGCGTTGATGCGACGGTCGTTGGATAGTCTCTGGTTAAACGGCCACCAGTCTGTCGGGCGAACGCCATTAAATTCGACTTCGGAGCCCGGCCAGAACATCGTTGCTGTGCGAATGCCTTGCTTTTCAGCGGTAATCCAAATCGGTTCTGCCTGATCCCACCAAAAGGGATCCTGTGTAGACATTCTGAATATCTCGCCCGGCCGCGCGCGATCCTCCATCGTATTGCCGACAATGCCGTGATGATCCGGTGTTTTGCCGGTCACAAGCGTCCAGTGGTTGGGGAATGTCTTGCTGGGGAAAGATGGGCGCATCGGACCATATATGCCCTCGGCTGCAAGAGCCTTGAGGTGAGGGGTTATGCCGCGATCGAAGTAATCGGGATGGAAGCCATCGATAGAGATCAGCAATGTGACCGGTGTCCGTATCTCGGCTTTTTCGTTGTTCGAATTGGTCTGCTCAGGCGCGGTCGCAGAGCTCGCGGGAGTGCTTGCGAGCAGAAAACCAGCAAAAATCAGTGAGCATAGGGTCCGAATCATGTCATGTTCTCCCGGAAGATCACCTTATAATGGCTCTATATGACAGTTTAGACATTGAATTTGAAATTGAAGATATCCCCGTCTTTCGCAACATAGTCTTTGCCTTCCTGGCGCAACTTACCGGCTTCGCGGGCGGCGCTCTCGCCACCAAGATCGACAAAATCCTCAAAGGCGATGGTTTCGGCGCGAATGAAACCCCGTTCAAAGTCGCTGTGGATTTCTCCGGCCGCTTCGGGGGCTTTCGCGCCCTTGTGCACGGTCCATGCCCGCGCTTCTTTTGGGCCAGCGGTGAAGAAGGTCTGAAGATTGAGCAATTGATAGCCCGCGCGAATGACCCGCGCGAGGCCGGATTCATCCAGTCCGAGTTCCGCGAGAAACTCAGCGCGATCTTCCGGCTCCATTTCTACCAGTTCGGATTCGATCGCTGCAGAGACGATCACGGCTTCTGCGCCTTCGGCCTTGGCTTTTTCAAATACGGCCGCGCTCAGATGGTTCCCGTTTGCTGCATCGCTTTCGTCGACATTGCAGACATAAAGCACGGGCTTGGCGGTTAGCAGCTGTGACTGGTCGAATATTCTTTGTTCTTCCTCACCCCCCGGTTGGGTCAAACGCGCTGGTTTGCCTTCGCGTAGCAATTCCAGAGCTTGGCCAAGGACATTGGCGGCAATCTTGGCTTCCTTATCACCGCTGGTGGCTTTCTTCTGGAAAGCGGGAACGCGCTTCTCGAGGCTTTCGAGATCGGAAAGCAGTAACTCGGTTTCAACAACTTCTGCATCGGATAGCGGATCAATATTGTTGGCGACATGCTGGATATCGTCATCTTCGAAACAGCGCAGGACATGGACAACCGCATCAACTTCGCGAATGTTGCCGAGGAACTGGTTGCCCAGACCTTCGCCCTGCGAGGCGCCTTTGACCAGGCCCGCAATGTCGACAAAGGCGAGCTGCGTTTCAATGATCTTGGCGCTGCCAGCAATTTTGGCGATCTGGTCGAGCCGTGGATCGGGCACTGCGACCTGACCGACATTCGGTTCGATCGTGCAAAAGGGATAATTGGCCGCTTGCGCTGCCTGTGTCTCGGTCAGTGCATTGAAAAGCGTTGATTTTCCGACGTTGGGAAGGCCAACGATACCGCATTTGAAACCCATTTATTCACTCCGTCATGCTGAAGCTGATTCCGCACTCTGTGCCAAACCGCTTGAAAGTTGCGCATATACGCTCTGAACCCTGAATCAAGTTCGGGGTGACTATTTTGTAAGAAACTGCCTCAATTCTGCATCCGCATTGCATATTCACTCAGGAAGCGGGGATCATCGCCTTTCGCCAGCCAATCGGCCTCGTTGGCGATTGCGCCCAGCATATGGGCCAGATCGTCAATCTCTGCCTTAGCAAAATTGCCGAGTACATGGCCGGTGACCCGTGATTTTGTGCCAGGGTGGCCGATGCCAATGCGTACGCGACGGAATTCGGGGCCAATATGAGCGATCATCGACCGGATACCATTGTGGCCGGCCGCGCCGCCGCCGTGTTTCACTTTGATCTTGCACGGTTCTAGATCGAGTTCGTCATAGAAAACTGTGACATCTTCCGGCTGTAATTTGTAAAAATCCATCGCGGCACGCACGCTGTTGCCGCTTTCATTCATGAAGGTCGCCGGTTTGAGCAGGATAAGCTTTTCGTCGCCCAGCCGCGCTTCCATGGTCCAGCCCTTGAACTTCTGCTTGGGCGGTGGAAATCCGTGTATTTCCTCAAGCGCGTCAATCACCATGAAGCCGACATTGTGCCGGTGCATCGCATATTGCGCGCCCGGATTGCCTAGGCCAACCCATAGTTGCATTTTCTAACGGCTCCTCGCTCGCTTTGCGCTTCTCGAAAGACAAAAAAACCGTCCATGCCCTGATTGAATGGCATGAACGGTTTTTCGTTACATTGTTTTGTAAGGGAAGGTCTAGTCTTCGGAACCGCCTTCTTCGCCTTCGGCTGCTTCGCCTTCGGCACCTTCTTCACCTTCGCCTTCTTCACCTTCGCCTTCTTCCGCTTCGTCATCGGAAGATTTGAGTGCAGATGGTGCGGCCACGCCGGCAATGGTAAAGTCACGATCGGTGATCGCGCTTTCTGCGCCTTCGGGCAGGGTGACGCTGGAAATATGGATCGAATCACCAATTTCCAGTCCGGTTACGTCGATCTCGATCTGGTCAGGGATCATGTCCGCATCGCACATCAGGTCAAGTTCATGACGCACAACGTTCATAACGCCGCCACGTTTCAGACCTGGAGATTCTTCTTCGTTGATGAAGATGACAGGAATGTTGACCTGTACTTTCGCGCCTTTTGCCAGACGGAAGAAGTCAACATGGAGTGGACGGTCGGTGACCGGATCAAAAGCAACATCTTTTGGCAGGGTCCGTGTTTTTTTGCCGTCAAGCTCGACCTGAACCAAAGAGTTCATGAAATGGCCGGTGCCGAGGAGTTTGTTCAATTCACGCGCTTCGACGTGGATCGTTACGGCTTCTTTCTTATCGCCGTAGATTACGGCAGGGACACGGCCTTCGCGACGCAGTGCACGGGAGGCTCCCTTGCCAGCCCGTTCGCGTGGCTCGGCTGAAATAGTCAGCTGATCACTCATAATGTTGCTCCAAAATTAGTTTTTGTTAGATTTCCGCCACGCCTCCAGGGTGCTCATGGTCGGAAAGAGGGCGCTATAAGGTCGGGTCGTTGCAAAAGCAAGGTTTTTGCGCAGCGATTGGGCGCTATCGGAAAAATCCGATTTGCGAGCTGGTTGCAAGCAATATCCCGCCTTGCGACCAGATTTCGACCCGTCCGTCGGTGGCGCTGTTCCGCACGGTAGCACCGGTCACCCGCAGGAGCATGAATTCATTGCCGGCTGCGGCCAGATCTTCATCGCTGGCGTAAATATAGCTGGCCATCGTCACGGTCGAGCCGGGGCGGAACTGTTCAGTGACGAAAAAGGTCCGGGGCATCGGCGTGTCGAGAATCGAAAGAAGGCTGATCCGGTCCACCGGACGGCCATCTGCTTCCTTGATCCAGACGATCGCTTCGGGCGAATCGTTTATGGCAAACGGCATGCCCTTGGCGATGCGCTGGTCATAATGGGTGACCCATTCCGGGGCCATGGGATTGACTGAGGGCAGGGAGATGGATTCGTCCGGTGACTTGGTTGTCGGCATTTCCACTTGATAGTCGATGTCGGTGGGCCTGCGGGTGCTGGTGACGATATCGGCGGCGTTGGTCAGCGATCCGTTTTGCGACAGTTCCACGCGCCAGAATTGCGTCGAGGACCCGGCGCGGAGCAGTTTGACCGATAGTTTGACCTCTCCGGGACCGACGCCGGTCATGTAGACGATCTGCTGCGACATCAACACGCCGCGGCATTCCGGATGCATCTGCACGGCGCGTCCCGCTACGGCGGCAACCCAGCCACCAAAGGCCATGCCGGTTGGATTGCGATAGACGTCGCTAGCTTGAATCGTGAACTGCCCGTCTTCCAGCGCGACCAGCGCCGTTTCTTGGTCAAATATATATGTCATGCAATGGCCTGATTATTGAATTTTTTCGATTTTATACCCGCGTTTCACGAGCATTGCTTGTACCGCATCTGGACCAGCAAGATGGGCTGCGCCAACTGCCACTAATGATGTGTCGGGACGTTGTAGGCGTTTGTCCAGCTGTTCTGTCCAGTCCAAATTGCGTGCAACCAAAAGGTTGTGGCGAATTTCCGGGTTGGTCAATATTCCGGTATCGGAAAGAGTGATGATTTGCTCGATATTGCCGGTCACCCAAGCGTTGAACAGATGTTCAAAGGCCTGTTGCGCATCATCTGATTCTTCGATCACGCTGGTCAGCATCTGACGCTGCTGTGCTTCGGGGAGCTTGTCGAAATATCCGAGTTGCAGCTCGATGGTCTCGAGCGCCTCGATCGGTTTTCCAAGCTTTTCATATTGTGCGGTCAGTCTTTTTTCCACGCTGTCACTCGAATCGAGGCCCAGGCTTTTGGTCCGTGCAGAGGCAAGCGATAGCGCCGCAGCCCAGGTTTCCATCCGGTTGAGCGCGCGTTCGGAAATATCCGAAGCATCGATGATACGATCAAGCTCATCTTGCAGGGATGGTTGGATGCGCGCGTCGAGCTTTTCCTGTCCGGGTGAAATGGCCAAGCGAGAGAAAATTTCTGCGGCATTGCGCGTGTCATCCAGTCCGAGCACCTCGATGATCAATTGATCCGACTCTACAATCGCCGCCTCCAGCGCGGGTGTGCGCCATTGTACATTTTTGGGCAGGACATGGATTGTGCCGAACATATAGGCCACGCCCTTCTGCTCGGGCTGGGTGCCGCTGACTTTCCACAACGCCGGCGTACCGGCGTCGACCGTGTTCAGGGTCACTGAATCTGCCGGGCTATTGCATGCCGCGAGCAGCAACGAGGCGAAAAAGGAAAATATGGTGATGATGATACGCATAATGTCTATTTGGTGAGGCCTAAGGGAAAAGAAAGCCCACGAGAGAGAATATTCAATATTCAATCCGTTCTACCGCCACTCCTTTTTGTGCGAGCAGCGCCTGTAAACTGCTTTCTCCGGCGAGATGGCCAGCACCAACGGCGAGGAACACCGTACCCGGCTGTTCCATCCGCTGCTCTACCCATTTTGCCCAGGTGATGTTGCGATTGACGAGCAGCGTATCGTAGATGATTTTATCTTCTAGCCCCGCATTCATCAATTCGCCCAGTGCATCGACATTGGCGTTGGCCCATTCAGCAACCATCTGCTCCATTCCAGTGGTGACGTCATCAATCGTGTCGACCGTGAAATTGAGAAAACGAATTTGCACATCTTCCGCCAAATTATCGAAAAAGCCCAGTTGCTGTTCCGGCGTTTCGAGTCCGCTAACTTTAATCGCCCGTGCTTTGGCATGAGATAGCAATTCATCTTCAACCCCTTGATCAGCGTCATATCCATTGCGCATCAGCGGTATCAGCGAAAGACTGACGCTGGCAAACCATGGGTCGAGCGGATCAAAGGCCGCCACAGGTACGCTCAAACGGGTCATGGCCGCTTCAAAATCCGTCCGGTCTTCGGCGCTCAATTTGTCGCGCAGCGATATGCCGGTCTTGTCGATTGCGAGTTCACCGACGAGCTTTGCCATCACCGACGGATCGGGTTTGACCATTTCGATGACCAATTCGTCGGACGCATAGAAACTATCTTTTACCGCCTCATCGAACCAGCTCATCCCGGGTTTCAGGATATGAATGGTACCGAACAGATAGATGGTCGTGTCTTCGTCTTTGATTACCCACAGCGCGGGGTCGGCATCATCCGGCATGGCTGATGGTAGGCTGGCTGATGAGCTTGCCGGAGCGCTAACGCTGTCGGATACGGCTTCGTCCCCAGTGCTGGCGACGACGTCCTGAGGCGCAGAGCAGGCGGCTAGGGACAGATAAAGAGGAAGCAATACGCTTTTTGAAAGCCAATGATGCGCCATGAAGAAGTTACTCCGACTGAATATAGTCGGACGTCATTCAACAATTGACGGCAAATGCCCAGCAAAATTTGCACCATGGTTACGCGGCTATAGCCCCCATCATATAATTCTGTTAATCGAGTGATTAAATCAAGGAGTCACGAATGAGCACGATTCACGCCCGCACCTGTCATATATGTGAAGCCAATTGCGGCCTATTGATTGAGGTTGAAGGGCGCGAAATACTCTCGATCAAAGGCAATCCTGATCATGTGCTGAGCCGGGGGCATATCTGTCCCAAGGCCACTGCGATTGCCGATTTGCAGGATGACCCCGACCGTCTGCGCAAGCCCGTTAAAAAGGTTGATGGCGAGTGGCAGGAAATTGGCTGGGACCAAGCTTTTGCTGAAATTGGTGGCAAGTTGACAGCGCTCAAAAGAGAAGGCGCCAAGCCAGCTATGTATATGGGCAACCCTAGCGCCCATGATTATGGGATATCCACGCAGATCAGTAGCTTGCGTCGTGCAATCGGGCTGAAAAATATCTACTCCGCCTCGACGCTGGATCAAATTCCGCACCATGTCGTGCAATATCATATGTACGGTCATGTCAGTCTAGCGGCTGTGCCCGATATTGACCGCAGCCAGTATCTTGTGATCATCGGTGGCAATCCGGCCGCGTCCAATGGCAGTATCTGGACGGTGCCGGACTTCAAGAAACGGGTGAAGGAAATGCAGGCGCGCGATGGCAAGCTGATTGTCGTCGATCCCCGGCGGACCGAGACAGCGAAGCTGGCGGATGCCCATCATTTTGTGAAACCAGGCACCGATAGCGCCCTTTTGATCGCGATATTGAAGAGTCTGTTTGATGCCGGGCTGGTGGATACCTCCCGGCTTGATGCCATTCTCGACGATAGCTGGGATTCTATCGCGCCAGCAATCACTGGCTTTGATATGGATCAACTCTCGGCGCATTGCGGAATTCCGGTCGAAACCATGCGGGATATCGCATCTGAGTTGGCCGCTGATCAACCGGCGGCTATCTATGGCCGTATGGGCGTTTCGGTCTGCGAATTTGGGACGCTGAACCAATGGCTGATCCAGATAATCAACATCGCCACGGGCAATCTTGACCGGGAAGGGGGTACGATGGTGCCCGAACCGGCGCTGGATACGGTTGATTTGGTCAGCAGAGGCTCTGTGCGGACGAAAGATACGGTGCGCGGTGAAATGCCTTCGGTGATGAGCGAATTGCCCATGGTCACCTTCGCTGATGAAATGCTGCGGGACGATGAAGAGCGTATCCGCTCTTTGTTCGTGGTCACCGGCAATCCGGTATTGTCTGCGCCAGATGGTGCGAAGCTCGATCGTGCGTTGGAAAAACTGGATTTGATGGTGTCTTTCGACATGTATGTCACCGCGACCAGCCGCCATGCCGACTATATCCTGCCGCCATGCGGGCCGCTCGAGAAGGATCACTATCCGTTTTTCTTCGGACCGCTGGCGATCCGCAACTATGCCAGCTATTCGCCCGCGATCTTCGATCTTCAGGACGGAGAAAAAACCGACTGGGAGATTATCGCGGAACTCGCGCGTGAGATATTGGCGCAAGACGGGCAGGATATCCCGAATATCCGGGAGCCGCGAGATGCGCTCAACGACATGCTTTTGGGGTCTCCCGCGGGTTTGAGTCTTGCCGAGGTGGAAGCAGCACCCAATGGCATTGATCTCGGACCGCTCCGTCCGTGCATGGCCGAACGGCTGCGCACCGAGGATAAGAAAATTCAATGCGCTCATCCTGATTTTCTGGCGGAGCTGGAACGATTTGCTGCGTCGCTAGGCGATGAGCAGCCGGATAGCCTGCGCCTTATTGGTCGCCGCCACGTGCGTCAGAACAACAGCTGGCTGCACAATACCAAGCGGCTGTTGAAAGGTGCGGATCGGTGCACCTTGATGATCCATCCCGATGACGCCGAAGCGCGCGGCCTGTCCGATGGCGCCATGGCATCGGTGCAAAGCCGTGTGAACAGCGTCGATATCCTTGTCGAAGTCACCGATGACGTCATGCCCGGTGTGGTGTCTATCCCGCATGGCTTCGGTCATGGCCGTAAAGGCGTTGGTCTATCGGTTGCGCGGGAGAAACCCGGTGTTTCCCTGAACGATTTGACCGATACAGATCGCTATGACCCGCTGTCTGGCAATGCGGTGCTGAACGCCGTTTCGGTGACCGTTGAGAAGGTCGAAACGCTAGAGGCGGCGGAATGATCTGAAACAATTCGCGATGTATATGCGCATGGCCTAAAATGGAGCGTGCACGCGATACTGGCTTTGAATTAGGCAATGGCTATTCTAGCAGGTCCAGCTTGTATCCCTTCGCCTGCAGCGCCGTTCGCAGATTGTTTTCACCGTATAGATATTCCTGATTTACGATCACTAGACTAGTCCCGGGCTTGTCGAGCATCGCGTCAATCTTGATCGGCCAGTTTTTCATCCGGTCCAAATGGATTTTTTGGAATAGGTTGCTTAGGCCAGCTGGTTTGACGGGCGTGGCTTCTGGAGGCAGTCCTTTTGCCCAGAGGATTCCTTGGGTTTCTTTTGCCGATAGCCCGTCTATTTTGTCTCGGGGGAGACGTTTTAGGACTTTATACCGCTGAGTTTTGTCGACTGCCAATTCGGCCTTGATAAAGGCATTAAGCCATTGTCGTTGTTCTTTTTCACTGACCTTGTTGAGAATATCGATCAAATGAAAAGGGTCTTCCAGACCGTCTATCGTCAAATCGTGATCGATGACCGTTTTGGCGATCCTAAAATCGAGATACCGATTGCTCTGTCTTGGTTGCAATATCCGGTCGCTGCCAGAAACCTCTGCCAATATAAGCCATGTGGGCATGAAATCGCCGATCGTTATAGCGCCCATTAGGTCGCCCTTGATCTGATGGTATAAGTTGGAATCAAACCGTTCTTCAACTCGATCACGATCATGTCGTATGAGTTTATGAAGTATTTCTCGTTCATATTGCCGACGCAGAATCCGTTGTGATCGGTCGATATGTGGCGTTTCAAAATAGACCTTATCGGCGCTTTGCAATGCATTGTTAAAGGCTTCGCTTTGCCATTCTAGCGGTTGCGGAATTCCACGAATAGCGCCGAAGATGTAGACGGTAGAATTGGAATCACTGATTTTCCACAGCGCTGGACTGGGGGTGAAGGTAAAGGCTTCTTTGCGATCCTTGCGCCGTTCTTCAGACCGTTCTGCTGATGTGCCTGCAGAAGCATCGGTATCCTTGGCCGCCTCCACTGTGGCTTCTTCAGCCGGGATCGGTTTCGCCAAAACGGGGTTAGCAATCTGCGCAAGAGCAGTCAGGGCCAGGAGGGTGACGAACCGAGGTGATAGAAGTCTTGGTTTAATCATTTGAAATCTTTCGGGTATATTCAGCGAGCCTATGATTAACACCGCTGTTGGGGAAAGGATATATTGATTGTGTGAATGGATATAGTTTCTTGACCCGTGCAGCCCCATCCGCCAAAGCGTTGCCGAATTCAATCGACATCGAATTTACCGGCCAAGAAAGCTATCACATTGACTGACCAGAAGCCGCTTAGCTTCCAGCAGATTATCCTGAAGCTCCATGAATATTGGGGCGATCGGGGTTGCGCGATTCTGCAGCCTTATGACATGGAAATGGGCGCCGGCACCTTTCACTCGGCGACGACCTTGCGGGCGCTTGGGCCTGATCCTTGGAATGCCGCTTTTGCGCAGCCTTGCCGTCGTCCGACCGATGGCCGCTATGGTGAAAATCCCAACCGGCTCCAGCATTATTACCAATATCAGGTGATCCTGAAACCGTCGCCGCCGGATATTCAGCAGCTCTATCTCGATAGCCTTGTCGCCATTGGCATTGATCCCATGTTGCATGATATCCGCTTCGTCGAAGATGACTGGGAAAGCCCGACATTGGGGGCCTGGGGTCTCGGCTGGGAAGTCTGGTGTGATGGCATGGAAGTCACGCAATTTACCTATTTCCAGCAAATGGGCGGCTTTGACTGCAAGCCGGTCGCCGGTGAGCTAACCTATGGGTTGGAACGGCTGGCCATGTATATTCAGGGCGTCGATAGCATCTATGACCTAGATTATAACGGTGCTGGAATGACTTATGGCGATGTCTTCTTAGAGAATGAGAAGCAGATGTCGGAATGGAATTTCGAAGTCGCCAATACCGATAGTTTGTTTGATCTATTCAACAAGGCTGCGGCTGAATGCGAAAATTGCCTCGATAAGAAGCTCCCGATTCCTGCTTATGAGCAAGCGATTAAGGCGAGCCATGTGTTCAACCTGTTGCAGGCACGCGGCGTGATCAGCGTGCAGGAACGGGCTAGCTATATGGGCCGTGTCCGGGACCTCGCCAAGGGTAGCTGTGAAGCCTATATGGCGAAAAACGGATGGGAAGCATGATGGCGGACTTCCTCCTCGAATTGCTCTCCGAAGAAATTCCTGCGCGGATGCAGGCCAAGGCGCGGGCTAATCTGGAGCGGCTGTTTGTCGCGCAAATGGCGGAAGCCGGCCTGAAAGCCAGCGCGATTACCATCTATTCGACGCCCAGACGATTGGCGCTTATCGCAAAAGATCTGCCGGCGCAGACCGAAGCGGTTAGCGAAGAAGCCAAAGGGCCACCCGAAGCGGCTCCCGATCAGGCGGTAGACGGTTTTTGCCGCAAAAATGGCGTGACCCGCGAACAGTTGGAAGTGCGCGATGTCAAAGGGCGCCCGACCTTCTTCGCCGTGATCAACAAGCCGGGTCGCGATACAAAGGACGTTCTGGCGGAATCCATTCCCGCGATCATCAAAGCCTTTCCATGGCCGAAATCCATGCGTTGGGGCGATGCCAGCCAAAGCACCGAGAGCCTGCGCTGGGTCAGGCCTTTGAGCGGCATCATCGCGATATTGGGTGATGATCTGGTGTCATGCGAGATTGACGGCGTGACGTCGGGCTTTGAGACGGTCGGACATCGGTTCCACCATCAGGGCGCGGTAACGGTCGCCAATGCGTCTGACTATGCGGGCGCGCTGAAAGCGGCGCATGTTCTCGTCGACCATGAAGAGCGTCAGAATATCGTCCGCGACGGTGCCGCCAAGGCCGCATCGGATGCGGGCCTGGATCTGGTCGAAGACGAAGGGTTGGTGATTGAGAATGCCGGCCTGACCGAATGGCCTGTACCTTTGCTCGGCGGCTTTGACCCGGCGTTTCTGGATGTACCCGAAGAGGTGATCCAGCTGACCGCCCGGGTGAACCAGAAATATTTCATCTGCCGCGACAAAAAAGGGGCTCTGGCTCCGAATTTTGTCTGCACGGCGAATATCGACGCCAGCGATGGCGGTAAAGCAATTGTCGCGGGGAATGAAAAAGTCCTCGCCGCGCGGCTCTCCGACGCGAAATTCTTCTGGGAACTGGACCAGAAGACCAAGTTGGAAGAGCATGCGAAGAAATTGAGCAACATTGTGTTCCACGAGAAATTGGGAACGGTTGCCAACAAGGTAGAGCGTGTGGCCAAGCTGGCTGAGTGGTTGGCGTCTTTAGAAGGGACTGGGTTACTCCGTGCCAACCCGGAACAGACCAAGCAGGCCGCACGTCTCTGCAAAGCTGATCTCGTCACCGAAATGGTCGGCGAGTTCCCCGAGCTGCAAGGCTTGATGGGCGGCTATTATGCAGAGAAAGAAGGGCTTCCCGTGGAAGTCTCAAACGCAATCCGCGATCATTATAAGCCGGTCGGGCAGGGCGATGATGTACCTACCGATCCGGTGACGGTTTGGGTGAGTTTGGCGGACAAGCTGGATACTATTGCCTCATTTTTTGCGATTGATGAAAAGCCCACAGGCTCCAAGGATCCTTTTGCTTTGCGGCGAGCGGCGCTCGGCGTCATTCAACTAATAACTTCCAATGAACTTCGTGTTGGCTTGGAGGGCGCTGTTGCTTTTGCCTACATCAAACTGCTCGAAGCTCATGTCGAGCGCGTAGAGGGTTACCAAGAGGCAGGAGTTGCGAGGCATCCAGAATGGAAGTCACCATTCAACTGGGACGAAGGAGCAGAGGATGAGTTTGTGCGATCCGTCTTGGGATTCTTCGGAGATCGTCTCAAAGTCCAGCAACGCGAAGCGGGCGTCCGCCACGATCTCATCGACGCGGTGTTCGCACTCGGTGGCGAAGATGATCTGGTGCGCTTGCTGGCCCGGGTAAAAGCGTTGCAGGCCTTTGTCGAAACCACGGACGGTGGAAATTTACTCGCAGGCTACAAACGGGCTTCGAATATTTTGAAGAAAGAAGCCGGAGATCGCTCGTCTGACGATCAAAAGGCGCAACCGCTATCCTACACGCCCGAAAAAGCGGAAAAGGCTCTCATAGACGCTCTGGACGCAGCACGACCGAAAGTGACCACGGCGATCGAGGCAGAGCAATTTGAAACCGCGATGACCGCGCTGGCGGTCTTGCGCGCGCCGATTGACCAGTTTTTTGAGGATGTGACCGTGAACGACGATGACAACGATAAGCGTGAAGCCCGGCTAGCCTTGCTGGCGCGCTTCCGTGATGCGGTGCATCAAGTCGCCGATTTCTCGCAGATTGAGGGCTAGAGGATATTTTATTCTTAACAGTGTAAAGTTTGTAAAGTTTAGCTGAGGGCTTTTTTATGACATTGACGGAGCAGGCAAACAAATGACCCAATATGTATATCGTTTTGGCGGCGGTATGGACGCCGATGGTGCTCCGACGGACTCGACAGAAGCCCGCAACTTGCTTGGTGGCAAAGGCGCCAATCTCGCTGAAATGGCCAATATTGGATTGCCGGTTCCTCCCGGGTTCACGATTTCCACGGAAATGTGCACCGAATATATGAACAATGCTGGGCAATATCCCGACAGTTTAACCGCCGAAGTAGCACAGGGCGTCGCCCATATTGAGGCAGTGACGGGAAAGAAATTTGGCGATGCCGCCGATCCTTTGCTGGTTTCGGTGCGCTCGGGCGCCCGCGCTTCCATGCCCGGCATGATGGATACGGTTCTCAATCTCGGCCTCAACGACGAAACCGTGGAAGGCCTCGCCAAGACCTCCGGTGACGAGCGTTTTGCCTGGGACAGCTATCGCCGTTTCATCCAGATGTATTCCGACGTGGTGCTGCAACTCGACCATGACGCATTTGAAGAAGCGTTGGAAATAGCCAAAGAAGACAATGGATTCTTCACCGATACTGAGATGGAGTCTGAGCATTGGAAGACTTTGGTGGGCGAATATAAATCGCTGGTCGAGGAACAATGGGGCAAGCCATTCCCGCAGGATGTGAATGACCAGCTTTGGGGCGCCGTTAGCGCTGTCTTTGGCAGCTGGCAGGCGGATCGGGCGAAAGTCTATCGGCGGTTGAACGATATTCCGGCCGAATGGGGCACGGCTGTCAATGTGCAGGCGATGGTGTTCGGCAATATGGGTGAAACCAGCGCGACGGGAGTGGCCTTCACCCGCAACCCGTCGACCGGTGACAGCGCTTATTATGGCGAATGGCTGATCAACGCACAGGGCGAGGATGTGGTTGCCGGGATTCGGACGCCGCAATATCTTAGCAAAGCCGCTCGTGAAGAAGCCAATGCCAAGCCGCTTTCGATGGAAGAGGCCATGGCGGACACCTATAAAGAGCTGACCGATGTCTTTGACCTGCTCGAACGCCACTATCGCGATATGCAGGATATTGAATTTACGGTAGAGCGCGGAAAACTGTGGATGCTGCAAACCCGCTCGGGAAAGCGCACCGCCAAGGCAGCACTCAAGATCGCTGTGGATATGGCTCATGATGGCCTGATCACCGAAGAAGAAGCGGTCCTGCGCGTCGATCCGATGGCGCTCGACCAGCTGCTCCACCCGACACTGGATCCCGAAGCCACCCGCGATGTGCTGACCACTGGTCTGCCAGCCTCGCCGGGGGCTGCCAGCGGTTTGATTGTCTTTGATAGCGATACCGCCGAGCGGCGCACCGAAATGGGCGATGATGTCATTCTGGTGCGGACCGAGACTTCGCCGGAAGATATTCACGGCATGCACGCCGCAAAAGGCATTTTGACAGCCCGTGGCGGCATGACGTCACATGCCGCCGTGGTCGCCAGAGGCATGGGAAGACCTTGTGTTTCCGGTGCTGGCACGGTTTCTATCAATAACGAAACGAAGACCATGAAGGTCGGTGATCGCGAATTGAAAGAAGGCGACATGCTGACCATCGATGGCAGCAATGGCGAGGTGATGGCCGGTCGCGTTGCAACGATCCAGCCGGAACTGGTCGGTGATTTTGGCGTGTTGATGGTCTGGGCTGACAAAGTTCGCCGTCTTGGCGTCCGCACCAATGCGGAAACGCCTCTCGATTGCCAGGTCGCGCGTGATTTTGGTGCGGAAGGCATTGGCCTGTGCCGGACCGAACATATGTTCTTCGATGCCAACCGCATTACCGCCGTGCGCCAGATGATTCTCGCTTCAGACGAAGCCGGCCGCCGAGAGGCGCTGGCGAAATTGCTTCCCGAGCAGCGTGACGATTTCCGTCAGATATTTGAAGTCATGGTCGGCTTGCCGGTGACCATCCGTCTGCTCGATCCGCCGCTTCACGAATTCCTACCGCATCACCAGTCGGAATTTGAGGAAGTTGCAAAAGCCGCTGATGTCGGCGTGGAGACCCTGAAACAACGAGCCAGCGAGCTCCACGAGTTCAACCCGATGTTGGGCCATCGTGGCTGCCGTCTGGGCGTCACCTATCCTGAAATCTACGAAATGCAGGCACGGGCGATTTTTGAAGCGGCTTGTGAAGTCGCCGAAGCCAGCGGCGAAGCCCCGATTCCTGAAGTCATGATCCCGCTGGTCGCCACGGCGCGCGAGCTGGAATTGATGAAAGATGCGGTCGATCGCATGGCGAAGGAAGTATTTGCCGAAAAAGGTCGGGAGATTGAATATCTTGTCGGCACGATGATTGAATTGCCACGCGCGGCCTTGATGGCGGGTAATATCGCTGAACATGGCCAGTTTTTCAGCTTTGGTACCAATGATCTGACCCAGACGACATTGGGCGTCTCCCGCGATGATGCCGGGCGTTTCCTGACCCAATATGTCGACAAGGGCATTTTCCCGCGCGATCCGTTTGTCAGCCTTGATATTGAAGGCGTGGGCCAGTTGATCGAACTGGCAGCAGAGCGGGGCAGGGCAACCCGACCCGATATCAAACTTGGTATTTGTGGCGAGCATGGCGGCGATCCGGCATCAATTGCATTCTGCGAGAAAACTGGCCTGGATTACGTCAGCGCGTCTCCATATCGCGTGCCAATTGCGCGGCTAGCGGCGGCGCAGGCGGCCCTGTCGGAAAAATAGAATTTATGGCTTGCCAGCGGGTTATTCACCCCCTATCTGCACCGTCTGGTTAGCGCCCATAGCTCAGCTGGATAGAGTGCTTGACTACGAATCAAGAGGTCGGGAGTTCGAATCTTCCTGGGCGCGCCATTTACCGTTTCATTTTTGATATTCACAATCATTGATTGTGAAGGATGTCGGATCAGCAGTTCATTGGTTATGTTGGTTGGTAAGCCCACTCGATGGTGCGGACACTAGCATAGTTCCCGTTCCACGAGCCGGGTTGTTATTTTGAACTGACTCTATAATTTATCCGGGATCGGAGAGAATTATCATGAAATGGATGTTGATGCCTCTTCAGCGATATGCAGATTTCAGCGGGCGGTCGCGCCGCAAGGAATACTGGATGTTCACATTGCTGAATTGTATAATTAGCGCGATTTGGACGGCGGTGGTAAGTTTTCACATCTATCGAGAACTGATTGAAGTTGGAAAAGCGGGGGCTGTGTCGATCGACAAACTCGACCTTCTACCCAGCGGCATGATGACAATATTTGTCGTTTATGCCTTAGCCGCGTTCATTCCGAGCTTGGCCGTAATGGTCCGTCGTTTTCATGATCTCGGCAAACCGGGTTGGTTTGTTCTGTTCGGTCTGATTCCAGTTGGAGGGTTCGTTTTACTTATTTTTATGTGCCTAGATGGCATGCGCGGCAAAAATCAATACGGGCCTGACCCCAAGGCTGATAGCAGCCGCAAAGAAGCTTTTGGCTAAGGCTAGCAGGTAATCGATAGGGTAGTATCTAGAATTTATCGGTACTCAGACCCTTTTGGAGCCCATTCTCAAAGCATCGAAAGTCAGATCATGGCCTAAGGTGCACTTGCGCTTGGCCTGTTGCACGCCTAGTTCATCCGGGTTGCACTTGATCAATTGAAGGACCTGTCTTGGCTGATTATTCCCATTCTATAGAAGAGGCGCTTGCAGAGCGTGAATCCAAGAAAATTGCGGTTCCGGACGATGTTCAGGAGGCGGTGAGAACATTGCTGCGCTGGGCCGGTGATGATCCCGAGCGGGAGGGTCTGGTCGACACGCCAAAACGCGTAGCGCGGGCGTGGAAAGAATATTGCGAAGGCTATGCCGAAAACCCGGCCATGCACCTCGCGCGGACCTTTGAAGAGGTTGGCGGCTATGACGAGCTCGTGCTGCTGAAAGACATTCCGTTTCATTCGCATTGCGAGCACCATATGGCGCCGATTATCGGCAAGGCCAGCATCGCCTATATGCCGACGGATAAAGTTGTCGGCATTTCCAAACTTGCCCGTGTTCTACACGGCTTTGCGCGGCGGCTTCAGGTGCAGGAACGACTGACAGCGGAAGTTGCCGAATGTATCTGGGAAAATCTGAAGCCCCAAGGCGTAGCGGTGGTGATCGAGGCCAGCCATAGCTGCATGACCGCTCGCGGCGTGCGTACGCCTGGTGTCGGGATGGTGACCAGTCGGTTGCTC
The DNA here is from genome assembly GCF_039939955.1 of Parasphingorhabdus sp. Taxonomy (GTDB): domain Bacteria; phylum Pseudomonadota; class Alphaproteobacteria; order Sphingomonadales; family Sphingomonadaceae; genus Parasphingorhabdus. The sequence goes on from NZ_JBDVHS010000005.1 coordinate 924,385, forward strand.
GGCTGTTTTCTGGACGATGCCCGCAGCCGCAAGGAAGTTATGAGCCTGATGGGCTATTGAGCAGGCGCTTGCCCCGGCGGGTTATGCCGCAGCATGAAATCCTCTGATTATCTGGGCGCTTTTTGATGTCACGCCGCTCAACCGAGTTTGCGGCGGACAAAGAAAAAGCCCGGATCTGGAAAACCGTCTTGCGACAGTTCCGACCCGGGCTTTCAATATCAAAGTCAGAATAGGACTATTCCTTGGTTTCGGCGTCGTCCTGCTCTGCTGTTTCTTCTGTTTCTTCAGCATCATCTGTTGCTTCTGCATCAGCTTCAGCAGCTTCTTCGCCGTCATCTTCGCTATCAGGGGATAGGGCTGCGGCGGCCAGCTCAGCTTGCTCTTCTTCAAACATCTGCGCGATGACATCAATGCCGTCTTTTTGCAGATCAGCTTCGTCGTCCGAACGGGCGACATTTGCTTGAATAGAAACGTTGACTTCCGGGTGGAGGCGAATGCGGACATCGAAAACACCGAGCGTTTTGATCGGTTTTTCCAGAATGACCATGCTCTTCTCAACCGTAGCGCCTTCAGCAGCCAGGGCCTCGACGATATCGCGTACTGAAACTGAGCCGTAAAGCTGTCCGCTAGCAGACGATGCACGGATCAGAATGATCTGCTTGCCATCTACGTTTCCGGATGCCGATTCGGCTTCCTTACGCTTCGCTTCATTGTCCGCTTCAATCTGTTTGCGATTGGCTTCAAAGACCTTCTTGTTCGCTTCATTGGCGCGAAGAGCTTTTTTATTGGGCAGCAGAAAATTACGAGCATAGCCGTTTTTGACGGTGACGATGTCACCAATGCTTCCGAGTTTCTCTACTCGTTCGAGCAAAATAATATCCATTGTTTCGCTCCTATTTCACGAGGTAAGGCAGCAGACCAAGATGGCGGGCGCGTTTGATAGCTCGGGAGAGCTCGCGCTGCTTCTTGGCAGAAACTGCAGTGATACGACTTGGTACGATCTTGCCGCGTTCGGAAATGAATCCTTGCAGCGTCTTCACGTCTTTATAGTCGATGGGTTTTGCGTTTTTGCCGGAAAAGGGGCAGCTTTTGCGGCGACGGAAAAATGGACGTCCCATGTTTTAACTCCTTCTCTGGCTTAATCTTTGTCGAAATCGCGGCGCGGTTTGCGTTCACGATCACGTTCGGGTTTGCGCATCATTACGGACGGGCCTTCTTCATGCTCGTCAACGCGGATGGTGAGAAAACGAATGACGTCTTCACTGATCCGGGTCTGGCGCTCGAGTTCCGCGACAACACTGCCGGGTGCGTCGAGACGCAGCATGACATAATGTGCTTTGCGATTCTTTTGGATTTTATAGGCGAGCGTACGCAGGCCCCAGGTTTCGGTCAAAACGACCTTGCCTTCATTATCTTCAACAATTTTGGTAGCTTCCTGCGCGAGGCTATCGACCTGAGACTGGCTCAAATCCTGACGCGCGAGGAAGACATGCTCATACATTGGCATGCAATCATTCCTTCATTTACCACCGATCGCTGACGCCGCACCATGCAGACACGCCCCTCCGGCTTTCTCTGTTTTCCAGGTGATTCGGACGAGCCGGATCACGCGGAAGCGGCGCCTATGGCGGAATTATGAGGCTAATGCAAGGAATCTGTGGACGGTTTGCTTCATTTTGAAAGCAGACCGCCCAAAATCCATCTTTTGCCAAGTCAGTTGGTCAAGAACCACCATGCTGGCACCGCAAACACAGCGTAGGTCGTGAACATCGCAACCCCTCTGGGCGCGGGCACGAGCGGCACAAATGTCATTGAAAAAGCATGGACGATACGGCCAATGACAAAGGCTCCGCCTAACCAGCAAAGCAGTGTCGCTGGAGCGCCCTGTAATTCCATAAGAGCGATGAGGACGACGGCGAATGGCGCATATTCGATGAAGTTTCCAAAGGCTCTGACGCTATTTCTCAGCATTTCATCGCCAGTATCGCCGAATACCGCTTTGTGAATGACGCCGGCCTTTACGCCTATCATGGCTCTTCGGGCGGATATGTGAATGGTGAGGATTAATCCCAGTAGGGCGAGGCAGGCGGCCATTGTTGAGGTTATCGGTAAGTCCATAATCTATCTCCTGAATTGTGATGAAAGATGCACATCTAATCGGTGAAGGGATCCCTCCCATCCGCTACGGTGGCGTTGGGTCATGCCGGCTCCGTCCAGTCTTGTGTGGGTTAGAGAAAGACGGGTCCCGACCGGGTCGTCAAAAAATTCCACAAGCACATGACTGTCGATGCCGGCATGCGGGTCTGGTTCCTGCCATTGCCACGAGAAGCTCAGGCGATCTGGCGGTTTGATTTCGAGGAACTGGCCAGTGAGCCGTAACTCTCCCTCGCCGGGAACTTCAAACCCATATTCGTAGCCGCCTTCGATGATGAAATTGAATTTGTGGACCGACATATGAATTGCATCGGATGGCGAAAGCCACTGCGCTAAAGCTTCCGCCGAACTAAACGCGTTGAAAACTTTGTTGCGGGGATGGTTATATGTGCGCGTCAGAGCAACGGTGGATGGACTTTTCACTTCACTCATCTAGATAATCTTCCAAACGGTCGAGGCTGCCGCTCCAAAGCAACTGGTGACGCTGGACCCAATCGCCCAATTGTTTCAGCATCAATAGATTGGCTTGGAAATAATGCTGCCGTCCTTCAACACGGCGGTTTATCAGCTTTGCATTTTCCAGCGTCTTAATATGCTTTGATATGGTCGGCTGTGCAGAATCAAAAGCGTCGAAGAAAACGGTCGCCGTTTCTTCCGATCCTTCCTGAAGCATAGACAATATGCTTCGTCTGGTCTTGTCACCGAGGGCCCGAAAAGCCTTGTCCAAATCTTCATCGATATACATAGCCATATAGCTATATATTAGTTTGATTTTGTCAATAGCCCTATTTGGGGAAGAGGTTCAGCTTCCGTGCCTAGCCCAAATATCTCAATTATTTTAACGTCTTATCGAAGATATTCTGGATGGATTCCAAGATTTTATACGAGCAAATATCCACCATCGACCGTTATGATTTCGCCGGTCATAAAGGCGCCAGCCTTGCTGGCTAGCAGGAGTGCCGGACCCATAATATCCTCGTCATTTCCCCAGCGGTGCAGCGGGATCATTTGGATTTCGCGGTCATATTGCTTTTTGTCTTGCTCCACCGTGCTCGTCATTTTCGAATGGAACCGACCCGGCGCAATGGCGTTTACGCGGATGTTGTCGTCGGCAAGCAGGCTGGCGAGGTTGCGGGTGAGCTGGTGAATGGCCGCCTTGGATGTACCATAGCTGATGCCGCTTCCTGCGCTCCCCAAAATGCCCGCTATCGATCCGATATTTATGACCGAGGCGCTATTCTCTGCCGTCGCATTGGCTTTGAGCAGCGGCAAAAGCTGTTGGGTAAGGAAGAAGGGCGTTTTCACGTTCAGGTCCATGACCTTGTCCCAGCCTATTTCTGGAAATTCCTCGACCGAGGCCATCCAGCCGGTGCCGGCATTATTGACCAACACATCAATATGCTCTTCCCGTTCGGCCAGCGCTTTTGCAAATGCGACAATCGCTTCTCCGTTGCTCATATCGCCAGGAAGCGCAACGCATTCGCCGGTGTCTGTCAGGTTGGACAGTTCGTCAGCGGTTTGCTGACATTCTTCGGCTTTGCGCGCAGTGACATATACTCTTTTTGCTCCGGCATTCAGAAAGGCGCGGGCCATGGCTTTGCCCAAGCCTCTGGAGCCTCCTGTGATAACGCAGATTTTGTCGTCCATGGAGAATAGATTATTTTGCATAGGAAGCTTTCTACTAGATTTTGATGCTATTTCTTACGGCCCAAGAAACCGAACATATCGCCGCCAATTTTGCGCATCTGGATTTCCTCTGCACCTTCGGTGATCCGATAGCGTCGGTGATGGCGGTAAATATGTTCAAAGGGCGTGTGGCGAGAATAGCCCATGCCGCCATGGACCTGCATCGCACGGTCTGCGGCATCGCAACATAGGCGGTTCGCACGATAGTTACACATGCTGACCTGAGCCGAGAGATATTTGGCGACATCGGGTTTCGGCATCGTGTCCATCTTGGCGGCCGTGGCATATATCAGCTGACGGAGCATCGCTGCTTCGGTGTGTAGTTCGACAAGCGGGAATTGAATGCCCTGATTGACCGATAATGGCTTGCCGAATGGTTTCCGTTCTCCGGCATATTTCACGGACTCATCGATACAAAATTGCGCCGCACCCAGCGATGAGGCGGCTTGGCGTATTCTATTCTCATGCACAAAATGCTGCGCGCAGGCGAGGCCCATGTCGAGGTCGCCAAGCACCGCATCAGCCGGAATCCAGACGTTGGTGTAGGAGCATTTCGGATGATCGGTGGGCATGTTGAATGTCCACATATATTCACCGATCTCGAAGCCTTCTGCATCTACGGGCACGATGAAGCAGCCAATACCCTTGGCATCGCCATCCTTGCCGCTGTGCCGGGCAAAGGTCATTACGTGCGATGCTTTGTGCAGGCCGGTCGTCCACATTTTATTGCCGTTGATCAGCCAGCCATCCACCCCGTCACGGGTTTCCCGAACGGCGGTTGTGTCCATCCAGGTTGCGTCAGAACCGTGATCTTTTTCGGTCAGGCCAAAGCACCAACCCATTTTGCCCGCTAACATTTCGGGAATATAATCGCGCTTTTGCTGTTCGGTACCGAAGTCCCGCAGCATCAGAGGTTGTACGAGATTGCCGACAATGGAATTTTCATTCTGCAAGTCGTTGTGCAGGCCCAAACCCTTGTGCGCCAGATGTTCGCGGATGCGTGCCATGCCGAGATTAGTCCCGTCTTGCCCGCCGAATTCCTTGGGTAGGGCATAGCGATAATGGCCCGCGGCATCGGCGGTCTTGCGCATTTCGACCAGCAATGCTTCCCACTCTTCGGTCGGTAATCCCTGATCTGCCCAATTGGTTCGTGCATCTTCCCGCCGGTGGTCGAAGAAGCGGATATTGTCATCGCGCTGTTCGATCGGTTTGATTTCGGCTTCGATGAAGCGATCGAGGACGTCGAGATAGTCTTCAATTTCCTGCGGGATTTCGAAATTGCTCATGATGGGTTCCATTTTTTAAGTGCGACTTTCAGACCGGCATATTTGGGTTGATCGATGGATAAACGTTCGAGAGCGGATAGCCGTAGATGATCCCAAATCGCCGGAGCCGTGACAGCGATACAGCCGTTTGAAAGTCCGCTGCAAAGCTGTCCATGATCATATCCGATAGCGGCCAGCCGGCTATTGGCGGCATCCCGGAAAACGGGACCCCATTCGGCTTGCCGTTTTGCGATTCCGAGCGCGTTGCCGGCAACGCGAGACTGGAACTTGTCATGGCCCTTGAGGTCGGGTTGGACCTGTGTGCTGTTCCATTCTGTCAAAGCCGTTAGAAGCTCGCCATAGCCGGTCTCGCCGATGATGGCGGCCTCTTCCGGCGCCGACCAGTCAAGCGGCGTGCAGATGTGATCGGGCAGGACTTCTTCGAGAAGCAAGGCCAGGTCGACTTCCACTTCGGATACACGGCGACCGATGACTGTGCGTTCCAGCGAACGGTCGCCATGGCTACGCCAGATCTGCCCCATCACCATGCAGGCGACCCCCCACCACAGGGTGGAATAGACGAGCCAGAATCGAAAGCGGTCAGGGTCTACATCGGACCCGCTTGCTTTTGCATAGGCCGTTAAAAAGGCTTCCGCGCTGTCGAAACCTCCGGCCAGTTTTTCATAATGGCCGAATCGCCAACTGGGCGTACACAAATAGGCCAAGTCCTGAACAGGGTCGCCGATCCGGACCAGCTCCCAGTCGAGCACTGCGGAAAGTCCCTGATGGTCGATCATCAGATTGCCCATACGAAAATCGCCGTGCACTAGATATTTGTCAGCCGCGTCCGGCGCGTTCTGGTTCAGCCAGTGGAAGGCATATTCATATATGGGAATTTGCCCGCCAATTTCGTCATATTTGTCTTTCTGGAGCTGGATCAGTTCCGCCGGAGAAAAATATTCGAGAGATGAGGGCAGGGCGTCGACAGGTATCTTGTGAATAGCCGCCAGTTCCTGCGCGCAATTTTCGGTTAACTTGCTTTCGGCTTCGGCAAATTCCGGGTTTCCTAGAATTTTATGCGGTAGGGTTTCTCCCTCCGCTTTCGTCATGATGAAGCCTTCACCAAGGCCGTGCTCTGGCCTTATCCGGCCGCGAACCTGCGGGGCGGTGACTCCGGCGGCACACGCCAGTTCGATAATATCGGCCTGGACCGCGAGCGGAACTCCGCGCAACCCGTCATCATCCGAAGACAGACCGTTTGGCAGGCGGCGCAAAACAAATTCTTCGGTGCCATAGGAAAAGGCCCAGCTTTCCATGCTAGCGCCACCAGACAGTCTCCGTAGCTGGTCGAGTTTTCCGCCCGCACCATATGTTTCGGCGCAATATGCAGCCAGTTTTCCTTGAAACCCCTCATCCGTCATAAAGATGGCTTAATCGCGCGATTAAAAATGCGCAATGATTTTACTGAGAGTGCGCGGTACTTGCATGACCAATCAATCGTGCCTAATTCCCCAATCATATTAGAGAACTGGGGGTCATCATGCGTGCATTTATTTTTCCGGGACAGGGTAGCCAGGCCGTTGGCATGGGCAAGGCGCTTGCCGAAGCAAGCAGCACCGCGCGGGAAGTGTTTGAAGAAGTAGATCATGCGCTGGAGCAAAATCTGTTTCAGCTGATGTGCGAAGGGCCTGCAGATGAGCTGACCCTGACGGAAAACGCCCAACCGGCGATCATGGCCAATGCCATCGCGACTTTGCGCGTGATGGAAAAGGAAGGTGATAAATCCCTGGGCGACCTTTGTTCTTATGTGGCGGGCCATAGCCTTGGTGAATATAGCGCATTATGTGCTGCAGGAGCCTTGAATCTGACCACCACGGCGAAATTGCTGAAACTTCGCGGTCAATCGATGCAAAAAGCAGTGCCGGTGGGCGAGGGTGGCATGGCCGCTTTGCTTGGAGCCGATATCAAAAAGGCTTCGGCGCTCGCGAAAGCATCGGCGCAAGGCGAGGTTTGTACCGTAGCCAATGATAATGATCCCACCCAAGTCGTCATATCCGGCCATATGGGCGCGATTGAGCGCGCCATTGCAGCAGCGAAAGAGCATGGCATCAAGCGGGGCATCTTGCTTCCTGTGTCGGCGCCATTCCATTGTTCTTTGATGGGGCCTGCCGCTGAAGCGATGGAAGAGGCCTTGGCAGAAGCAAGTCTGCTGCCACCGGTGGTTCCCGTTTTTGCCAATGTTACCGCAGGACCGGTTCCCGACGTTAATGACATTCGCAATCTGCTGGTTCAGCAAGTGACCGGAACGGTCCGCTGGCGGGAATCGGTCGGTAACATGGCGGAAACTGGCGTCGAGCAATTTGTGGAGTTCGGCGGCAAGGTCCTCACCGGAATGGTCAAAAAAATTGCCCCCGATGCGGAAACCGTCAGTCTTATTTCAATGGATGATATCGAGAGTTTCCTGAAGGACACCTGAATTGACAGACATTGGAGCTATCGAAGTTATTGAGATTACGACTGAAAATCAGTCGGTCATGCATGTTGTCGCCGATGACCTGTTTGATGCACCGGTGCAGTCTAATCTGTTGCAGTCCTATCTGGCTGAAGAAACACATTGGCTTGTCGCTGCCGTGCTTGATGGCGTGGTGATTGGGAAAGCAACCGCCATGGTCCATCGGCGACCGGACAAGGAAGATGAGCTTTATCTGGATGAGATTGATGTAATTCCGGAACTCCGCCGCAAGGGTATTGCCAAGATGATCCTTAAGAAAGTCTTGGAAATGGCCGAAGACTGGGGCTGCGAAGAGTGCTGGCTGGGAACCGAAAAAGACAATATACCGGCCAGGAAACTATACGAATCAAACGGTGCGAAACCGGAAGATTTCGTGCTTTACTATCTTGAATATTGAGGAAATTTGCATGTTTGATTTATCGGGAATGACAGCGTTGGTGACCGGAGCATCGGGGGGTATCGGATCAGCAATAGCCAAATCTCTGGCCGCGCAAGGTGCCACCGTGGCCCTTTCCGGAACCCGTGAACCGGTGTTGGAGGAGCTGGCATCCCAATTGGCGGGCGAGGGACATATTGTCATGCCCTGCAATCTATCAGATGCCGCAGAAGTGGACGCCTTGGTCCCGGACACATTGGCGAAGCTCGGTAAGCTGGATATATTGATCAACAATGCTGGAATCACCCGCGATGGACTGACCATGCGGATGTCAGACGAAGATTTTTCCGATGTCATTCGCGTCAATCTCGAATCCGCATTTCGCCTCATTCGGGCTGCTGCGCGTCCCATGATGAAAGCCCGCACGGGTCGCATCATTTCAATCAGCTCTGTCGTTGGCGCGACTGGCAATCCGGGCCAAGCCAATTATGTGGCATCCAAAGCCGGTCTGGTGGGCATGTCCAAGGCATTGGCGCAGGAATTTGCGTCGCGCGGTATCACCGTCAATTGTGTCGCCCCCGGATTTATTGAATCGCCAATGACCACGGCACTGACCGACGCGCAAAAAGACGAAATCAATCGCAAGATTCCAGCCGGAAAAATGGGAATCGGTGATGATATCAGTGCTGCGGTGGTCTATTTGGCTAGCGAAGAAGCCTCTTATGTTACTGGTCAGACCCTACATGTGAATGGCGGTATGGCGATGATTTCCTAGGGCTTTGCCTAAAAACATGATTTCGGGTGCGATTTCGGCTTCACGGACACTTGCAAGGCGCGCGCCACCGCACTAGGACAAATTTTGAAATTCATTCCTAACGATAAAGGACCTCTCATGAGTGAGACTGCAGACCGCGTAAAAAAGATTGTTGTTGAGCATCTGGGTGTTGAAGCCGACAAAGTAACCGAAGAAGCTGCTTTTATTGATGATCTGGGCGCTGACAGCCTTGACATTGTTGAGCTGGTTATGGCGTTTGAAGAAGAATTCAGCGTCGAAATTCCAGACGATGCAGCTGAAAAAATCGGCACCGTTAAAGACGCGATCGATTTCATCGACAAAAACAAGGGCTAATTGATTTTGGGGTGCTGCTATAGAAATGGCTGCGCCTCAGAGCCAATGATCGCTGAAAAACAGCAAAACGGCTCACCGGCCCGGGAGGAAAGTCCCGAATTCGGTGGCCGTTTTTTGATTGGGGCAAGGGACGCCCGCTAGGAGAAGTTTGATATGCGCCGTGTAGTTGTAACCGGATTGGGCTTGGTAACGCCGCTGGGCGGGGATGTCGAAACGACCTGGAGCAATATACTGGCTTCCAAGTCAGGTGCCGGGAAAATCACACATTTCGATGCCTCCGATCAGAAATGTCACATTGCCTGTGAAGTGAAACCCGCAGACCATGAGTTTGGTTTTGATCCCAATTTGCGCGTTGATCACAAGGTACAACGGCAAGTCGATCCCTTCATCATCTATGGTGTTGATGCAGCAGGGCAGGCGTTTGAGGATGCCGGTTTGCTGGATATGTCGGACGAAGATAAATTGCGTACCGGTTGTTCAATCGGTTCAGGCATTGGTGGCCTTCCGGGCATTGAGAAAGAATCTCTCGTGCTTGCGGAACGAGGCCCAGGCCGCGTCAGCCCTCATTTTGTGCACGGTCGCCTGATCAATCTGATTTCCGGTCAGGTTTCGATCAAATATGGTTTAATGGGTCCCAACCACGCCGTTGTGACCGCTTGCTCCACGGGAGCGCACAGCATCGGTGATGCCGCGCGCATGATCGCTTTGGACGATGCCGATGTCATGTTGGCTGGCGGCGCAGAAGCAACGATCTGCCCGATTGGCATTGCCGGTTTTGCACAAGCGAAAGCGCTGTCCACGAAACGCAATGATGATCCTACGGCGGCATCCCGTCCCTATGACAAGGACCGTGATGGTTTCGTGATGGGTGAGGGCGCTGGTGTGGTGGTTCTCGAGGAATATGAGCGGGCCAAGGCGCGTGGCGCCAAAATCTATTGCGAAGTGGTCGGCTATGGCTTGTCGGGCGATGCCCATCATGTGACGGCGCCACATCCGGAAGGCATTGGTGCGTATAATTCGATGGCTATGGCGCTCAAACGCTCCGGCCTGACAACGGCGGATATTGATTATGTGAATGCCCATGGCACGTCGACCATGGCTGATGTGCTGGAATTGGCAGCTGTACGCCGCCTGTTCGGCGATGATATCGCGACCATGTCGATGAGTTCTACCAAATCGGCAATCGGCCATTTGCTTGGTGGTGCCGGCGCTGTTGAAGCGATCTTCAGTATCTTGGCGATCCGGGATCAGACTGTTCCGCCGACGCTCAATCTGGAAGATCCAGAAGATGATTGCGCAGGCGTTGATCTGGTACCGAAATTTGCCAAGCAGCGCGAAGTCAACGCGGTGCTCAGTAACAGCTTCGGCTTTGGCGGAACCAATGCCAGCGTCATTATGAAAGCGGTCTAGCAATGCGCCGTTTCGGTTGCCTGACATTGGTAGCGGCGGCGATTGTTACGGCTCTGCTCGCGGGAAACTTCCTTTATGGTTGGTACGCTAGTGGGCCGTTGGAACAGCAGCGCACGGTCATTATCAAATCAGGCTCCAGTCTGGCTATGGCGGCTCGGACTATGGAATCAGAAGCGGTTATAGAATCCGCCGATAGCTTTTTAACGCGAGCGAAAATCCTTGGTGGCTCCGAACCGATTAAGGCCGGAGAATTTGAAATACCTGCTGGCGCCAGCAACGCTGTGATTCTCGACATTCTGCAAGGTGGCAAAGCGGTACAGCGCCTGATCTCGATTCCCGAAGGTACGCCCTCAATTCTCGTTTATGAAAAGTTGATGGCCGAAGAATTGCTGATGGGCGATATTGCGGTGCCGGAAGAAGGCTCGGTCCTGCCTGACAGCTATAGTTTTGAACGTGGCGAACAGCGGGCAGCGGTGTTGCAGCGTATGCAAAAGGCGATGGATGAAACGCTTGCTGAGCTTTGGCCCAATCGCACTGAAGAAAGCGTGGTCAAGACGCCTGAAGAAGCCGTCATTCTCGCGGCAATAGTCGAAAAAGAAACCGCCTTGGCGAGGGAACGCCGGACGGTCGCAGGCGTCTATAGCAATCGTGTTCGCAAGAATATGATGCTGCAAGCTGATCCGACGATCATTTATCCCATCACCAAAGGTAAACCGCTAGGGCGCCGCATCCGCCAATCGGAAATCGCGCAGGTCAACGACTATAATACTTATGCGATGGTTGGTTTGCCCAAGGGACCGATTGCCAATCCGGGCAAAGCCTCGATCGAGGCGGTGTTGAACCCCGCGAAAACCAAAGCGCTTTATTTTGTCGCAGATGGCAAGGGCGGCCATATCTTCGCGGAAACGCTGAAACAGCATAATGCCAATGTGGAGAAATGGTTCGCCATTCGGCGCGAACGGGGCGAAATGTAACCCTTTTTTCGTCGGGCTATGCCTTGGTATCCGCACGATTTAAGAGCTTCTGCGCTTCCTCGCTGATATTTCTGATGACCTGTTCAGCGGGCAGGATGTCGTTGATCAGGCCAATGCCCTGACCGACCGTTATATGGGCTTTGTCATAATCGCCTTGTTCTACGCCGTTCAGATAATCGTCGATTGCCGCCGCCGGGTTGGCGCGAAGCTCATCGATCCGGCCTTCCCACTTTTTGTGCAATTGATTTCTGATCGCTCGAAAGTCTAAATGTTTTGGCCAGTTCTTGCTGCGCAAAATATCAAAGATGCTGCTGCGCCCGGTATCATCCCCCGTGGCGGGAAGTGCGGCTCTTTTTGCGCTCGTCGCGGCCAGGGATTCTCTGGTCGCCCATAGTCTGGATCCAATCAAAGCGCCGTCCGCGCCCAACATCAATGCGGCTGCAAGGCCCCCCGACCGTCGGTAATGCCGCCAGCAGCCAGCAAATGCGTATCGGGGGAATGTTTGGCAAGCCAATCGGCAATTTCGGGAACAAAGGTGAAAGTGCTGCGGCCCTCAAAGTCATTCATACCATGGCCACCGGCTTCGGTTCCCTGCGCGACGATGACTGATGCACCGGCATCCACCGCTTGGGGAAGCTGCGCCATCGTCTGGATTTGGCAAATAACCGGTATCTTCCGGTCACATAATATCTTGGAAAAGGGCGTTGGATCACCAAAGGACAGCATCATGGCCGCGGGTCTATGGTCTTGATCCAATATCCAGTCGAATGCGCTTCGGTCCTCTTCGAGTTTCCACGAGATAAAGCCGCAACCAAGCCTCGACAGGTCCTGCTTATTGTCGCCTAGCAGGTTGATTCCATCATTATATTCGCGCTGCGTCCAGTCGAGATTGCCATAGCCGCCGCCGACCAAGCTCAGCGATCCCGCTCGGGCGCAGGCGGCGGCAAGTTTGCCGCCTGTGGCCAAAGCCATGGGCGCCAAAGCAATGGGGCTGGATAGATTGAACCGCTCAGCAAATCTGCCGTTAATCAATGGCTGTTGCATAAGCTGCGATGATATCCGTTCTAATAATCAAACCGCGCTTTCAAACTTTCGCGCGCTGCCCGATATTCTTCCGTAAACTGGTCGACCATGTCCTGTACGCTCATCACGTCGTTGATCAGGCCGATACCCTGGCCGCAGCCCCAGATGTCTTTCCAGGCCTTCTTCTCGGTATTGCCACCAGAACCAAAGTTCATGGTCTTATAGTCGCCCTGCGGAAGATTGTCCGGGTCCAGACCCGCCTGTTCAATCGACTGACGCAGGTAGTTACCCTTCACGCCGGTGAACAGGTCAGAATAGACGATGTCGGAGGCTTTGCCCTCGACGATGCCTTCTTTGTAGCCTTGATCCGCATTGGCTTCTTTGGTCGCGATGAAAGCCGAACCGGCATAGCCAAGATCGGCACCCATGGCTTGGGCTGCCAAGATGGATGCACCATTGCCAATAGAGCCTGAGAGCGCCACGGGGCCATCAAACCATTCTCGGATTTCCTGCATCAAGGCAAATGGGGACAATGTACCGGCATGGCCACCAGCGCCAGCGGCAACCGGAATGAGGCCTGTCGCGCCTTTTTCAATCGCTTTATGCGCAAAGCGGTTGTTAATAACGTCGTGCAGCGTGATGCCGCCCCAGCCTTTGACTGCCGTGTTGAGGTCTTCAATCGCGCCGAGTGAGGTGATGACGATCGGCACTTTCCATTTTGCGCAAGTCGCCATGTCCTGATCGAGCCGGTCATTGGACTTGTGCACGATCTGGTTGACCGCAAAAGGGGCCGCCGGCTTGTCGGGATTGTCCCGGTTCCACGCCGCCAGCTCTTCAGTAATCTGGTGTAGCCATTCATCGAGCATCGACTGCGGACGGGCGTTCAGGGCGGGGAAACTGCCGACGATACCGGCCTTGGACTGGGCGATCACCAATTCCGGCCCCGATACGATAAACAAAGGAGAACCGATGAGCGGTAGGCGAAGATTGTCGAAAATGGCTGGTAAAGTCATAGAATTCCCGATCTGAAAAATGATGCCACCGCAATAAACGATGCGGCGGCATATTCTACTGTTATTTTAATTGAACGCTTAAATGCGGTTCACGGCGCTGAGCAGGGCTTCAACCGAAGCCCGCGCAACATCGCTGTTGATTCCGACGCCATAAAATTCTTTGCCATCACTCGATTTGCATTCCACATAGGCCGCGGCCTGTGCATCTTTGCCGGACCCCAGCGCATGTTCGAAATAATCTTTTATTTCCAGCGTGATACCAAGAGCCGATGATACGGCGTCTACCACACTGGAAATCAGGCCATTGCCACGGCCGCTGACCGATATTTCGCCATCCGGACCTTTTATCTTGCCGACAAATATCCGTTCGCTACCGGTTTTGCGCTCTTCATAGTCGACCAGCTCATATTGACCGCTGCCGTCGAGATGATAGCGCCTTTGGAAGGCGTCCCATATGTCCGTGGCCGACAGTTCGCGGCTTGTTTCGTCGGCCAGTTCCTGCACCGTACGGCTGAAATTGGCTTGCAGACGTTTGGGCAGTTTGAGCCCGTAATCCTGTTCCAATATCCACGCGATACCGCCCTTGCCGGATTGGCTGTTGACGCGGATAACCGCTTCATAATCGCGGCCAAGGTCGCGCGGATCGATCGGCAGGTAGGGAACATTCCAAATTTCGTCATTGCGCTGTTCTTGCGCAGCAAAGCCTTTTTTGATCGCGTCCTGATGCGAACCGGAGAAGGCGGTGAACACCAGTTCCCCAGCATAAGGATGGCGCGCCGGGACCGGCAACTGGTTGCAATATTCGACGGTCTTGACGATCTCATCCATATTGGAAAAATCAATCTCTGGATCAACGCCTTGCGTGTATAGATTCAGGCCCAATGTCACCAAATCGACATTGCCGGTTCGCTCGCCATTGCCGAACAGGCAGCCTTCGACCCGATCCGCACCAGCCATCATGCCAAGCTCGGATGCCGCGATGCCGGATCCCCGGTCATTGTGCGTGTGCAGGCTGACGATAACATGCTCGCGCTTGCTGATATTCGTGCACATCCACTCGACCTGATCGGCATAAATATTGGGCGTTGCCGCCTCTACCGTGGCGGGCAGGTTGAGGATCATCGGCTTTTCTGCTGTTGGTTCGATGATTTCCATGACCGCTTCGACGACTTCCAGACTGAAATCCAGTTCGGCGGTTGAGAAGGTTTCCGGCGAATATTCGAAATGCCAGTCGGTATCGGGATATTTTTCTGCTTGTTCGCGCAAAATCGTTGCGCCTTCCCTGGCAATATCCTTCACGCCCTGCTTGTCGAGCCGGAACACGACATCGCGCCAAGCCGGAGAAACCGCGTTATACAGATGGACAATTGCCGACCGCGCACCTTCGAGGCTGGCAAAGCTGGTTTCTATCAGGTCACGGCGGGACTGGGTCAGTACCTGAACCACTACATCATCCGGTATCTTGCCGGATTTGACGAGACCGCTGATAAAATCAAAATCGGTAGCACCGGCGGACGGAAAGCCGACTTCGATCTCCTTGATCCCCATTTTGATCAGCAGTTCGAAGAAGCGTTGTTTCTTCTGCGCATCCATCGGGTCGATCAGCGCCTGATTGCCGTCACGCAGATCGGTGGAGAGCCAACGCGGGGCCTTGTCTATGGTCCGCGACGGCCATTGTCGGTTGGGCAGGTCGATCTGCGGGAAAGGGCGGTATTTTTGCGACGGGTTCTGATGCATGTCTTCACTCTTATGCTGCTAGAAGATGCGCGCAAGGCACAAATTCGTTGGTTTGCTATAATATCTGGAAAATCATCCCTTAGGCGGGGCGCTGCACCTTTTCGGCAGCAGCATTGGTACGCCTAAGGGCGTATAAGTCGTAGCAGCAAGAGAGCTTGTGACCGTGTCATGCATTTGGTTCTATCTGGACCGGCAGATAAATCAACCACCCGAATTGATTTTTTTGCCGAAGCAATGCTGATCGCTATTGAATGGATGCGAGCCGGAGCGCACGATTGTGACGCCCCGGCTCGCTATGTCCTTAGTTCTTTTCTTTGTCGACCAGTTGGTTGGCGCCAATCCACGGCATCATAGCGCGGAGCTCGGCACCTGTTTTTTCGATTGGATGCGCTTCGGCTTGTTTGCGAGCCGCTTTTAATTCTGGCTGTCCCGCACGGTTGTCGAGAACAAAATCCTTCACGAAACGACCGGACTGGATGTCGGCCAATACCCGCTTCATTTCCGCCTTGGTTTCGTCGGTGATGATCCGTGGACCAGTTGTGATATCGCCATATTCCGCAGTGTTGGAGATGGAATAGCGCATATTGGCAATGCCGCCTTCATAGAGCAGGTCGACGATCAACTTGGTTTCATGCAGACATTCGAAATAAGCCATTTCTGGTGCGTAGCCTGCTTCGGTCAATGTTTCGAAACCGGCTTGGATCAAATGGGTGATGCCACCACAGAGTACCGCTTGCTCGCCGAACAGATCGGTTTCGCATTCTTCGCGGAAATTGGTTTCGATAATGCCGGAGCGTCCGCCGCCAACGCCGGAAGCATAAGCGAGGGCAACATCATGGGCATTGCCGGACACGTCGCGATCAATTGCGATTAGGCAAGGCACACCGCCGCCGCGTTGATATTCGCTGCGCACCGTATGGCCGGGGCCTTTGGGGGCAATCATGATCACGTCGAGATCTTCACGGGCTTCGATCAGTCCGAAATGGATGTTGAGGCCGTGGGCGAAGGCGAGGGCGGCACCCTCTTTCATATTCGCGTGCAGATCATCGGCATAAATAGCTGCCTGATGCTCGTCCGGCGCGAGGATCATGACGATATCAGCCCATTTCGCGGCATCCTGGTTGGTCATCACTTTGAAACCGGCGTCTTCAGCCTTTTTCGCGGTTGCCGAACCAGCGCGCAGTGCAATGGCGACATCTTTGACGCCGCTATCGCGGAGGTTCTGCGCATGGGCATGGCCCTGGCTGCCGTAACCGACAATTGCGATTTTCTTGCCGGTGATTAGGCCGAGGTCTGCATCGGCGTCATAATAGACTTTCATTTTTCTTCCTTAACTTTCAGATGATAGCGAATAGGGTTAGGGCGCCCACTGCGGTCAGCATCGGCCAGCCGATATGTTTGCCCTTGGTAATAATGGCATCATAAATGCCTGAGATTAAGAACGCCGACCCGGTAACCGCCAGCAGGGCGATATCGGCTTCGGCAAAATCATAGGCGGACTTCGCCAGTATAAAGGTCGCAATCAGGCCCAATATGCTGGTGAAATGCCATGCAAAGCGGGTTACCTGTTTTGCGAGATCATTGCTCATGACGCCGTCATTGGAATGGACCAATGGACCAATCAGGCGTTTTTCTCCAACGATGGAATGGACGAGCAACGTCGCAAATCCCAATATCGCAGCCATCGTGAGCAAAATCTCGCTCATGCAGCGTCTGGCCCCCGGCCGATAGCAACAACGCCAGTGCGGCCAACTTCGACCAAGCCAACTTCGCGCATCAGGCCAACGAATGTTTCAATTTTCTCTGGAGCTCCAGTAATCTCGAAGACAAAGCTTTCCGTCGTCGCATCAACAACCCGTGCGCGATAAATATCCGCTAGGCGCATAGCTTCGATGCGATTTTCACCCTTGCCGGCGACTTTTACCAGGGCCAGCTCGCGCTGCACATGGGGGCCAGATTCTGTCAGGTCGCGAACGCTATGCACCGGTACAAGCCGATCCAGCTGTGCGATAATCTGCTCAATGACATGGGGCGGGCCGTTGGTAGCGATGGTGATACGGCTGATCGCATGATCTTCGCTAATGTCGGCGACGGTCAGGCTCTCGATATTATAACCACGCGCGGTAAACATGCCTGCGATCCGCGCCAATATACCGGCCTCATTGTCGACCAATACGGCCAATACGTGACGTTCGACGGCTTCTTCGTGAATATGCATCAGACAAGTGCCTTTGCTTGATCATCCATAGTGCCCTTTACGTCGGCTTCGGAAAGAAGCATTTCGGTATGGGCGGCACCCGATGGGATCATCGGGAAACAATTGGCCAGTTTGGCAACGCGGCAGTCCACGAGAACCGGACCATCGGTCTCTAGCATTCTTTCAATGCCCGTTTCCAATTCCGCGTGGCTTTCGATCCGGATGCCGGTCCAATCATAGCTTTCAGCCAGCTTCACAAAATCCGGAAGGCTATCGCTATAACTATTTGAATAACGGCTTTCATAGGTCAGTTCCTGCCATTGGCGGACCATGCCCATATATTCATTGTTGAGGATGAATATCTTCACCGGCAAACGATATTGGGATGCCGTGCCCAATTCCTGAATATTCATCTGGATGGATGCTTCACCGGCAATATCGATTACCAAGGCATCGGGATTGCCAAGCTGTGCACCAATGGCGGCAGGCAGGCCATAGCCCATGGTACCCAGACCACCGCTGGTCAGCCATTTATTGGGTTTCTCAAAATCAAAATGCTGGGCCGCCCACATTTGATGCTGCCCCACTTCCGTCGTGATTATCGGCGAGCGTTCATGGGTCGCTAGCCACAATTTGCGAATGGCTTCCTGTGGCATGATTTCCTCATTGCTCTCAGGATAATCAAGGCAGTTGGTTGTCCGCCAACCTTTGATCCGTGACCACCATTCCGCATGGTCGGGCGTCGCAAAGCGCCGGCCCTTTAGAACCGCGATCAATTGTTCCATGATCTTACCAACGTCGCCGACAACCGGCAGGTCGACGCGGATGGTTTTATTGATCGAAGATCGGTCAATATCGACATGAATCTTCTTACTATTGGGCGAAAAGGCATCAATTCGGCCCGTTATCCGGTCATCGAAGCGAGCACCGAGGCAGACAACAAGGTCGGCTTTGTTCATCGCCATATTGGCTTCATAGGTGCCGTGCATACCCAGCATGCCCAACCATTTGTCAGAAGAAGCGGGGAATGCGCCCAATCCCATCAGCGTTGACGTCACAGGACATCCGAGCAGTTCAGCTAGCTCCCTAAGGGTCTTGCTGGCTTTCGGTCCGCTGTTGATGATCCCGCCGCCTGTATAAAGGACCGGTGCCTTGGCCTCCATGATCATTTCCGCTGCGGTATTAATCGCTTTGAAATCACCTTCAATCTGCGGCTGATAGCGAGAATTTCCTTTGCCAGCATTGGGGCTATATTCAACCGCCGCAACCTGAACATTTTTCGGAATGTCGATAACGACCGGACCGGGGCGGCCCTGCGTCGCGATATGAAAGGCTTCCTCAACAACACCAGCTAGATCGTCCGGCTTTTTCACCAGATAATTATGCTTGGTGCAATGGCGCGTAATGCCAACGGTGTCGGCTTCCTGAAAGGCGTCTGTACCAATCAGATTGGTTGCAACCTGGCCGGTTATGACAACCATTGGGATGCTGTCCATCAAGGCATCGGTAATGCCAGTCACTGCATTGGTCGCACCGGGGCCCGATGTTACCAATACGACGCCGGGTTTGCCGGTGGAACGGGCATAGCCTTCTGCTGCATGGGTGGCGGCCTGTTCATGACGCACAAGAATGTGCTTCATTTTTGGATGCTCATATAGCGCATCATAGATTGGAAGCACGGCGCCGCCGGGATAACCGAACACGGTATCCACGCCTAGATCCAGCAAGGTTTCGACCAATATGTCGGCGCCGCTTTTTTCGGCCACATCATGCTCCATTGACTGTATGTTTCGCGCTGCTTGCCCGCCATGATGCACTGCAACACAATAGGCAAGAGTTTGTTAATTCGCAGGCTCGGTACATATTTGAATATGTTATGTCAATAACTATTTACGTAATAATATTTCAAATATACCCTCTATATCGTTATTTAATGCCTTATGAATCCGAGGCCAATCCGCCGGACACTGGTTCCGGAACCAGGTATATTGGCGTTTGGCGTAACGCCGTGTTGCAATCTGGGCTTGTTCGACAGCCATTTCTTTGCTGGTTTCGCCGCTAAGCCATCCGGCCAGTTCTGCTACGCCAATCGCTCGCATAACCGGCTGATTATCGGCCAAATTTCGTTCCAGTAGGCGTTCAACTTCATCCGCTGCGCCTTGCTCTAGCATCTGATGCAACCGCAAGTCACAGCGCTGGTACAACCATTCGCGTGGCGGTAGCAGTACCAAAGGATGCAGTCTGATTTGGTCGCCGATGCCACCTAGTTTGTGCTTTTGCCATTGGTCCAGCGTTTGACCGGTGGATTGGACCACTTCCAGTGCGCGTTGAACGCGGGTGCGATCCGCAGCGTTCAATCTTTCGGCGGAAAGGGGGGCAAGGTCCTGGAGGGCATGATATGCTTCCAACGTTTCCATTTTCCTGATTTTCTGCCGAATTTCCGGATCGATTTCTGGAATTGGTGCGATGCCGTCGAGTAGAACCCGGACATAAAGACCGGTTCCGCCAACCAATATAGGTAATTTGTCACGATCATGCGCGTCGGCGATTGCTGCCCTGGCGTCACGGGCCCAGCGTGCGGCTGAGCAGGAGTCTTTGCCGTCAATATAACCGAAAAGCTGATGTTCAATTCCCTCCATTTCGGCATCACTGGGCCGCGCGCTCAAGACTCTCAGATCGCTATAGACCTGGGCGCTATCCGCATTGATGATCACGGAGGGTTGCTTTTTGGCAATTTCCAATGCCAATGCGGATTTGCCGCTGGCCGTCGGTCCAACGACCAGTGCAACATTCTTGTCTTGTTTTGGAGAAATCATGTTCATCGCCACGCTCATAGCAAAAGTTTCTCTGAATGAGAGAGATATTCAATCGGCGATAGCCAGGTTTGATGCAAGCGGTGCAGCAGTCATCCGTCAGTCCGACGTTATTGATGGGCGGGTGCTGGATATCTATTTTCAAGGCGATCCCATCGCGGCACGCGCGCATCTCGAAACGATAGAAGGCGAAATTGACGTTGCGGTACAGCCGGAAGCCAATCGCCTCAAAAAACTGCTGATTTCAGACATGGACAGCACGATGATTACCGTCGAATGTATCGATGAACTGGCGGATTATGCGGGAATAAAATCGCAAATTGCAGAAATCACTGAGCGTGCGATGCAGGGTGAACTGGATTTTGAAGAAGCTCTCCACGGTAGAGTAGCGCTTCTCAAAGGGTTGGAGACCTCTGCTATCGGGCAATGCTTGGACGAGCGGGTTACCAATATGCCGGGTGCAGAAACGCTTGTCGGAACAATGGTGCAGGGTGGTGCCGCGACTATTCTCGTCTCTGGCGGATTCACAAAATTTGCGAAGCCTGTCGCCCAAGCCATTGGATTTGAGTCCTTTCATGCCAACGTCCTGGGAGAAGATGGCGGTCTTCTTACCGGCAAGCTGGATGGCCCGATTGTGGATTCGTTCCGCAAGGACGAGCTGCTGCAATCGGTCGCAAAAGAGCAGAATCTCCCATTGGAGCAATGTATGGCGGTCGGTGATGGCGCGAATGATATCCCGATGCTGCAACGGGCTGGTCTCGGCGTTGCCTATCATGCCAAGCCTAAGGCAGCGCAAGCCGCAGATGTCGCGATCCGCTATAATGATCTGACTGCTTTGCTATATATTCAGGGAATTGCAGCTGACCAATGGGCTGTGAAATAGCCGCTATCTAACGTCGTTTTGATATGCAATCATTGCCCGAGGCTTTCACGCGGGCGCACATGGCGTTGGCTTCCGCTCTTGTTGCAAACGGCCCGGTTTGCAATCGGGTGATAGCGCCAGCCTTGACCAGATAGGGCTGCAGTCCAGACAAAGCAGAAACACTGCCTTCTAAACGGTTCCAGAGGTTTTTTGCTTTGTTCGCATCGCTAAATGCTCCCAATTGGACACGCCAATCGCCGTCCTTTTTCGCCGGAGCAGGGGTAGGAGCCGCGGCTACGACCGGCGCGGCGGGAGCGGGTTGTGGTGTAGGGGCATAGGTCACGCCAGGAGATGTTGGAGCAGGGGACGGTGTCGGAACCGGAGCTGGAGCCGGAATTGGAGTGGGTGTCACTGCTGGGCGAGAAGGCGGCAATTGCGCCGTTTGTACCGCCCCGGTTGCTTGTACAGGTCGTAGGCCAGCAATTTGTGCTGTTCTAACCCGTTTTTCATCCTGCTCCATCTGACCAGCCAGCTCGATGGCCCGTCGCCGTTCTTCTATGGGAATGAAGCGATCCATCTGGGCCAGATTGGATGATGCTTGCGGCAGGCCTTGCGCCGATGACCGGGTCATTAGAGCATAAGCCTTGATCCAATCTTTCTCGACGATATCGCCGTTAAAATATCCTGTGCCTAGAACATATTGCGCTCTTTGCTCACCACGGCTTGCCGATGCCTGTAGATAGGGCAATGCTTCCGTCTGGCGATTGCTTTGAAACAGCAATAGTCCATAGTTGTCATTGGCTTGTAGATGACCTTGGTCCGCGGCTTGTTTGTACCACTTTTCTGCTTGTCCCAAATCCTGAGGAACACCGCGGCCTAGCTTATAAGCTTGTGCAAGATTGAACTGCGCGTCGGCATCGCCGTTGTTGGCAGGTTCGCGCCATTCACCAATTGCCGCTTGATAATCACCACGGCCCCACGCATCGACGCCAGCTTTGACATCTGCAAATGCTGGTGTTGAAAATAAAATCAACGCTAAGCTGAGTAGGGGAGTGATAGGGCGCCTGGCCTTGGTCATGGGACATTCCTTGGTGATCGTTAAACAACAATAACGTGATGTTAGCCACTTTTACAGTGCTAAACCGCGGAGACTCCCCAAGTCTAGCAAAAACTGGGACTGGCCTTGTCGTTTCCTCCAGTTGCTGGACGGAGAATGTAATTTCTAACGGGAAATTCATCGGGTGCTTGTTAACCCTATTTTAGCCCTGTTCTGTCACAAAAGAGCCCGAATAGAGATTTCCGGGCAAATTTTGCCGTGATTGAACAAGGGGAAGAGCGTGCGAGTTCTAGCGATGGCTTCGCAAAAGGGTGGATCCGGCAAGACTACATTGTCGGGGCATCTGGCTGTACAGGCGCAATTAGCAGGGGCTGGTCCCGTCGTGCTGATCGACATCGATCCGCAAGGGTCTTTGGCAGATTGGTGGAACGAAAGAGACGCGGATCTACCGGCATTCGCTCAAACGACAGTATCCCGCTTGGCCGCCGATCTAGCGATATTGCGGCAACAGGGTTTCAAACTAGCTGTCCTTGACACTCCGCCTGCCATCACGATGGCGATCCAAAGTGTGATTTCGGTGGCGGAGCTTATCGTTATCCCAACCCGTCCCAGTCCACATGACCTTAGAGCAGTGGGTGCAACGGTCGATCTGTGCGAACGGGCCGGCAAACCACTGCTGTTCGTCGTCAATGGGGCAACCCCTAAAGCCAAAATTACTTCCGAAGCCGCCGTCGCGCTGTCTCAGCATGGTACGGTAGCTCCGGTTACGGTTCATCATCGCACCGACTTTGCCGGTTCCATGATTGATGGACGGACTGTGATGGAAGTCGACCCCAAGGGTCGCTCAGCGCAGGAGATCGTCCAGCTATGGTCTTATGTTTCTGATCGGCTTGAGAAGAATTTCCGTCGGACAATCTTCAGCACTCCCACGATGGCACAAAATGTCAATCCGGGCGTCCCAAGACCGGGGGGTAATTTTGGCCGCCGGGTGGTTGGTTCGTAATGGGAGAAGCAGAGAAAATGACTGAACCAAAGCCATTCGCGTCTCTTTCGTCCAGCTTGCTGGCTCGAAAGGGTGGTGCAAAACCCGCTATGCGTCGTCAAGGCCTGACAGGTGTTCCCGAAACCCCACCGGCAGAGGCTAGTGATGTGCAGGAGGATCTGGGTTGGAATGATATGGGCTATGATGTTGACCCCGATCATGACGCGCATCCAATAGAGAGCGTTCACCATAATCCTTTAGCAGGAGCAATTCCAAACCCTGGCTCTGCCGTACGGCAACAGCAGGAAGAAATTGCGGCCAAATTGGGCGGTGTGTCGATTGAAGAAGTGGACGATAAAGAGGATGAGGCAGAGCTTATTGGTGTGCCCGTACCACCCACTGTTTCTAGCGAAATTCAGCCGCTGGACGAGAATTCAGTGATATTGGGGCCCGTCGGAAGCCAGCCGCTAAAAAACGACAAACCGAGCCGGGCGAAGAAGTCTCGGACGCGGAAAGCAAAAACGGCATTCACACTGCGTCTTGATGCTGAACGGCACCTGAAATTGCGGTTGGCGACGGCAATAAAGAACGTCTCGGCACAGCAGTTGGTAACCAAAGCTATGGACGAATATTTGAGGACTATCCCCGAATTGGATGACTTGGCCGAGCGCGTTCCATCACGTGGAGCTGCTTGAGTAGGCTTGAAGTGAATATTGAACAGAAACGACTGACTTTTATTGCGAGGGCATAAAAATGAAACGCAACGTAATTTTGAAAATGGCAGCTTCTTCGATGGTTTTTGCTACCGTATTGACGGGCTGCGGGCCTTTTGGAAGTGGCTCTGTCGCGTCGGCTGCAAGCAAGCCTGTATCGGTTAAAGAGGCAGCGAGATATGCAAAGAAGGCGAAAAAGGCATTGGCCAAAGGCAATGTCGACGCTGCTATCTCATATGCTGAGCGGTCGGTAGCCGGTGTCGGAAGTGATCCGGAAACGCGGGCTCTTCTCGGTCAGGCATATTTGTCAGCCGGTCGCTTGGCGTCGGCTGAACGCAGTTTTCAGGATGCGATAGAGCTGGGGCAATATGATGCGCGCACAATATTAAGTCTTAGCCTCGCGCAATTGGGACAAGGCAAGGCAGATAAAGCCAATGCTCTTATCGTCAATAATCGTCAGTTTATTCCAGCTGCCGACTACGGGTTGGCGTTGGCCCTCACCGGCGATAGCAAGACTGCGGTTACGGTGCTTGAACAAGCCATCCGTCAATCGAATGTTACCGGCCGTACGCGTCA
Organism: Parasphingorhabdus sp.; assembly: GCF_039939955.1. GTDB lineage: Bacteria > Pseudomonadota > Alphaproteobacteria > Sphingomonadales > Sphingomonadaceae > Parasphingorhabdus. The sequence goes on from NZ_JBDVHS010000005.1 coordinate 948,864, forward strand.
AAATCTTGGTTTGGCCTATGCGATGGACGGTCGCTGGAAAGAAGCGAAACTGATGGCGGTGCAAGATGTTAGCCCTGCATCGGTCAACGAGCGCATTATGCAATGGGCGCAAATGGCTCGTCCTGATGCTTATCAAGCCCGTGTTGCGACAATGCTCAACGTGACGCCAATTGCCAATGATCCGGGGCAACCGGTCCAGTTGGCTCTCAGGTCGGCTTACGCGCCTGCGAGCGTAGCAATGTCATCAGAAGCCGATTACGGCCGCGAAGTCGCCAGCTTTGATCGTGATACGCCGCTGCCAGCTATTGGACCGGCGCCGAAGGCGCAAGGCGATGTTGATTTCCTAGCGCAGGAAAATAATGTCAAAGTGGCGACTGTCGCGGTTCCCGCAAGCAAAGCCGCCGTAGAGGCGCCGGCTAATGTTCCGGTGATCAAGGCTGATGTGAAGCCAGTTCGCGTCGCTCCGAAACCAAAATTCGTTGTCGAAAGCACGAAGCCGGTTCCTGTGCGGGCCGCTGCCGTTCAGCCTGCAGCTGTTGCGAAGCCGGTGTTGAGAAAAGTAGCTTATCAGCCGGCCGTGAAGCGCAACATTCCATCATCTGGTACACATATGGTGCAGCTGGGGGCTTTTTCGTCTGCAGCAGCAGCACAACGTGCTTGGGGTATATTGTCCACGAAAAACACCGATCTGAAATCGTTCAACTACGCAAGTTCAAAAATCAACGTGAAAGGCCGAACCCTCTATCGTTTGGCAGCGATCGGTTTTGGTAATGCGCAAACGGCTGAAGCAATGTGTTCCGGCATCAAGGCAAAGGGCGGAAGCTGTATTGTTCGCTACACCAAAGGGGTCAACAAAGTTGCACCTATGCGGATGGCTAGCCGAGCGCCGAGAAAACTCGCTTCGCGCTAATCCGACTGTAATTTCAATGAGGGCGGCGAGCTAATAGGCTCTGCCGCCCTTATATATTGCATATACCCGTCCTTGAACCGGTAAGCCGTCAAAAGGTGTGTTGCCTGCTGATGCGGCCATTTTTCGTTTGTCGACCTGCCAAGGGCTATCCTCGTCGATCAAAATGAAATCTGCTTCATATTCGGGTCGTAATTGGCCGGCTTCAACGCCGAGTATCCTCGCTGGATTGGCAGAGAGAAGTTCAAACAGTCGGCCAATGGAAATCGTGCCGTCTCGTACCAGAGTAAAAGAGAGCGCGAGCAGAGTTTCTGCGCCTGCCATCCCGGGAGCAGCCTCTGCATAAGGTAGTCGTTTGTCTTCTGCGCCGCGTGGATCATGTCCGGATGCAATGACGTCGATCGTGCCATCTTTCACGGCAGCAATGCAGGCTAGTCGATCCTCTTCACTTCGTAAGGGAGGCGAGAGCCGGGTAAAGGTACGAAAATCACTGACGGCAATATCGGACAAGAGGAGATGTGCTGGAGTTACGCCGCAAGTTACCGGAAGCCGGTCGGCTTTCGCGGCACGAATAAGGTCGAGGCCGCCCTTGGTGGTAACTTGACGGAAATGAACATGCGCGCCGGTTTCACGGACCAGCGCAATATCACGGGCGATGGCAATGGCTTCGGCCGCAGCGGTGGCGCTTGTTAATCCCAGTCGGGTTGCGGTTTCGCCATCGGTGGCGACGGCACCATGGGTCAATCCGGAATCTTCGCTGTGAACAATCAACGGCATGTCGAGAGACCGGCAATATTGCATAAGCCGGAGCATGATTCCGCTATCGGATATCCACTGCCTGCCTGTAGCGACGGCCTTTGCGCCGGATTGTTTCATCAAACCGATTTCAGCGAGCTGTTTACCCGCCAGAGCTTTTGTCGCGGCAGCAATCGGGTGCGACCAAAGGTCTGGCTTACCCTCAACGGCATTATGTTTGATCATTGCCGGCAAATCGAGAACAGGAGATTGATCCGGCATCAACGCGGCCCGCGTTATTCCGCCGAAATGGAAAGCCGGTTTGTCGATCGCGAAAACACCAAGATCGATAATCCCCGGCGCCAGTAGCTTGCCTTTGCAGTCGATGTCCTTGCTTGATTCGGAATCTGGGATGGTATCGATAGAAGCGATCCGATCGCCATCGATAACCAAGGCGCCTTCTTTAGGCTGCGCTTCGTCCGGCAAAATCAATCGTGCGTTGGAGAAAATCTGTTTCATGACCAGCCCTCCACATCGCGAGACTTGCGAGTCAATACGTCTAGGCAAGCCATTCGTACGGCGACCCCCATCTCGACCTGTTCGGTAATCGCAGATCGCTCGATATCATCTGCTACATCGCTGTCTATCTCTACGCCGCGGTTCATTGGGCCCGGGTGCATCACCAGCGCGTCCTTGTTTGCGAGCGCCAGACGTTCGCGGGTCAATCCGTATAGATGATGATATTCGCGGGGGCTGGGTATGAAATCACCGTTCATCCGTTCATTTTGGAGCCGAAGCATCATCACCACGTCGCTGCCTTTCAGGGCTTCGTCAAAATTGGTGAACACCTCGACATTGAACCGGTCAAGCGCGGCAGGCAGCAGGGAAGGGGGAGAACAGACCCTTACCTTTGCGCCTAGAGTTGTCAGGCAATAGATATTGGAGCGGGCGACCCGGCTGTGCATCACGTCACCACATATCGTAACTGTCAGTCCGCTGATCTCTCCCTTGCGCCGCTGGATGGTGAGCGCGTCTAGAAGGGCTTGCGTAGGATGTTCATGACTGCCGTCACCGGCGTTGAGCACCGGGCAGTCAACCTTGTCCGCAATCAACTGCACTGCGCCGGAACTGCCGTGGCGGATAACAATAGCATCCGCCTTCATCGCGTTGAGCGTGACCGCAGTATCGATAAGGGTTTCGCCCTTTTTGATGCTCGATTGAGCAGCATGCATGTTCACGACATCGGCGCCCATCCGCTTTCCGGCAATCTCGAAGGACAGCAAAGTCCTGGTGCTGTTTTCGAAAAAGGCGTTGATGACGGTAAGGCCATCCATCCGGTTTGCATGCTTGCTGGATTTCTTGTTGAGATCGACCCATTGTTTGGCCTCCTCGAGCAGAAATAATATCTCCCAGGGGCGCAGTCCGGCGATACCCAATAGATGACGATGAGGAAAAGCATCCGATCCAGCGGGAAACGGTTGCGACGATGCGGTTTTTTTCGATGTCATTAAAGCGGGTTCTATAGAGTCATCATGGCAGTGCGGCAAGCCTATCAATGGCCCCTTGTAAAATATAGGCGGCGGCCATCTTGTCGACGACCTTGGCCCGTTTCTTCCGACTGACATCCGATGCAATAAGATCGCGGGTTACTGCTTGGGTGCTCCACCGTTCGTCCCACAGCAATATAGGAATACCCAGCGGTCGTAGATTTTGTGAAAAGGACCGCGCCGCCTGGGTTTGTTGGCTCTGACTACCGTCAAGATTTAGCGGCAAGCCTCCCACGATCCCGACGATGTTTTGATCTGCAATCACGGTTTTGATGCGTTCCAGGTCTTTGGAAAATTTTCGCCGCTCTATCGTTTCGGCTGCTGTTGCGAAGGTCCAGTGGGAATCGCACAAAGCCATTCCGACGGTTTTCGTGCCGATATCAAGGCCCAGCAGCCGACCGCCGTCCGGGATGGCCTGCGCGAAAGTCGCGACATCATCTGTGATCAATCCGCTAGAAATGACACCATCCTCCTGTGTGCATCGGCGCGTATGTTGGCCCAGAACAGGTTATAGTCGTAAACGTGGTAATTGTTGCCGGGTAAAGCGTAGGGACCGATTTCGGGTGGATCTCCGATTAGCAGAAAGCCACGGTTATCGCATCTTGCCGGAACCGCGCCCGCGACCAAGCTTGCGTCGTTCAAATCTTCGTTCGGAACTAGGGTTCCCAGGTTGCCCGCCGCTTTGGCTGCCGAATCAATATCGCCATTGATCGGGTTGCTACACAATAAGCGGGTGTCTTTGCGGGGTTGACCATTGAAGCCAACGGTCATGTTATAGACGTCGAGAATTCGCTCATAATCAGCGGGTTCTGCAAAGCTCTGCCAAGCCAAAATACAACCTGTTTGGTAAGATGTTTCGCAGATATTGAGACCCATTTCCGGAATGTCGGTTTCTGCGGACACCGGCCAGCCTACGACATAAGCGGCGATAATTCGGTTGGCGAGCGGTGTGCCCGCTACCCGGTCTTTGAGAAGGTTGGTAAGGTGCAGACTGCCTTGGCTGTGTCCGGCCAATAGGATCGGTTGATCATCGGGAATGTGCGCGACGAAATAGTCAAACGCTGCCAATATGTCTTGATACGCGGCGTCTAAAGCCTGCTGGCCTTCCGGTTTGTCGGTTAGGAATGCTCCGAGTGTCGCCTGCCGGTAGCGCGGGGCCCATATGTCCCCGATGGCGCTAAATGCACTGGCCTGGCCTTTCAGGAAGGTTCGCGCGCGATCCTGCGATTCCTTGTCATCCAAAGATGCGTTCCAGCGATTCTTCTTCAGAAATGAAGTCGGATGAGCGAAAAAAACGGCGGCCTTTCTTTCGCCGGGAAATGCTGTGTCCGTTTCCTCAAAGCCTTGAGGAAGCCAAAGGGCAGGGTTGCCTTCGACCAACTCGGGACGCGCAAGCCACATTTCTTCGTCAGCATATAGGCTGGTTTGAAAGGCTTCCTGAGCCGTGAACTCGGTGTCCGGTACAAAGGCTACTTCCATCAACTCGTCGCCATAGAGGCGAAAAACAAATGCGCCGGCGAGCACGAGAACAACCATGCTTGCGACAAAATAGAGAAACTTTCGGGCCAAAATATACTCCAACAAGATTATAGCAGCTTCAATCCGCTTGAAGCGGCTTCGCGCCAGTGCTAGCGGCGCTCGGTACACAATTTAATTCCGAAATACCCGAAAAAAGATGAACTGAAAAAGAATGTATCATGTCAATCGATAAGGAAACCGTCAAAAAGATCGCCAGCCTTTCAAGGATCGCGATTACCGAACCCGAGGCAGATGCCTTCGTGCCGGAACTCAATCAGATTTTGGGTTGGGTCGAGCAATTGAGCGAAGTGGATTGTTCTGGGGTTGAACCGATGACTGCGGTTATCCCGAACAAACTGCGGTTGCGCGACGATGTCGTTACCGATGGCAAGATTCGTGACAAGGTGCTGGCAAATGCACCGGTCGATGAACACGGCTTTTTCGCGGTTCCCAAGGTGATCGAATAATGACCGATATATATGAACTCGGTATAGCCGATATCCGAAATGGCGTTGCTGGCGGCGATTTTACCGCAACAGAAGTTGCCGAGACCTTCATTGCTCGCGTGAGTGCGGCAAAGTCACTCAATGCCTTTCTGGTTGAAACGCCGGAACATGCCCTTGCGGCCGCCGATGCGGCTGACAAAGCAAAGGCATCGGGCGATACGCTAGGCAAGATGGCTGGCGTGCCGATTGGCATGAAGGATCTTTTTTGCACAGAGGGCGTTGCAACGACGTCGGGTAGCTTGATTCTGGAAGGCTTTACGCCGCAATATGAATCGACCGTCTCATCAAACCTGTTCAAGGCGGGCGCCGGAATGCTCGGCAAGCTCAATATGGACCAGTTCGCGATGGGTTCCTCGAACGAGACCAGCGCATTCGGCAACGTGATTTCGCCCTGGCGGCGCAATGATGGCGGTAATGTCGATCTCGCTCCTGGCGGTTCGTCGGGTGGCAGCGCTGCGGTTGTGTCCGGGCGCATTGCGCCCGCCGCAACTGGTACAGACACTGGTGGTTCTATTCGCCAGCCCGCCGCTTTCGTTGGCATCACCGGCTTCAAGCCAACCTATGGCCGCTGCTCGCGCTGGGGCACGATTGCTTTTGCCAGCTCGCTCGATCAGGCAGGCCCGATGGCCCACGATGTGCGCGATTGCGCGATCATGCTGGAATCCATGGCTGGCTTTGATGCGAAGGACTCGACCTCGCTCAACCTGCCTGTGCCGGATTGGGAAGCGGCGCTGAACAGCGACCTCTCAGGCAAGAAAATTGGTATTCCCAAGGAATATCGCGTCGACAATATGCCGGAAGAAATTGATGCGCTGTGGCAAAAAGGCATTGAGATGCTGAAAGATGCCGGGGCGACGATCGTAGATGTCTCGCTGCCGCACACTAAATATGCGCTGCCAGCTTATTATATCATCGCGCCGGCCGAAGCATCGTCCAATCTGTCGCGCTATGACGGCGTGCGGTACGGAATGCGCGACTTGCCGGACGGCGCAGGACTGCAGGACATGTATGCCGCTACCCGCGAAGCCGGTTTCGGACCGGAAGTGAAGCGCCGGATCATGATCGGTACCTATGTGCTCAGCGCAGGCTATTATGATGCCTATTATACCCAGGCGCAGAAAGTTCGGACGCTAATCTCGCAGGATTTCGACAAGGCCTGGAATAGTTGCGATTTGCTGCTGACCCCGACCGCGCCGAGTGCTGCCTTCGGACTGGGCGAGAAAAGTGATGATCCGCTGGCCATGTATTTGAATGATGTGTTCACGGTGCCGAGTTCGTTGGCTGGATTGCCAGCGATGTCGGTTCCTGCTGGATTGGACGGCAAGGGACTGCCCCTTGGTCTTCAGATCATCGGCAAGGCATTGGACGAACAGAGCGTGTTTAACGCAGGCTTGGCATTGGAAGAACGCGCCGGATTTGTCGCGAAACCGGAGCAGTGGTGGTAGAAATGACTGAATCAACATATCTTATACAGGGTGCGACCGGTGATTGGGAGGTCGTAATCGGCCTCGAGGTCCACGCCCAGATCACTTCCGAATCGAAACTCTTTTCCGGGGCTTCCACAGAATTTGGCGCAGAGCCGAATACACAGGTCAGCCTCGTTGACGCGGCCATGCCCGGCATGCTGCCGGTGCTGAACGGCGAATGCGTCCGCCAGGCGGTGCGCACGGGATTGGCGATCAATGCTGAGATCAACAAATATTCGCGCTTTGACCGCAAGAATTATTTCTACGCCGATCTGCCGCAGGGCTATCAGATTTCGCAGCTATACCACCCGATAGTGGGCGAGGGCGTTATCCAGATTTCTCTCGATGAGAAAGATCCCGATGCCCACGGCAAGGCCATTGGTGTCGAACGCATCCATATCGAACAGGATGCCGGCAAGTTGATGCACGATCAACATCCGACCATGTCTTATGTCGATCTCAACCGTTGCGGCGTCGCGCTGATGGAAATCGTGTCCAAGCCGGACATGGCATCCCCGAAGGAAGCGGCGGCCTATGTCCGCAAGCTGCGTTCGATTCTGCGCTATGTCGGGTCGTGCGACGGCAATATGGAACAGGGCTCGATGCGCGCCGACGTCAACGTCTCTGTTCGCAAACCGGGTGGTGAGCTGGGTACGCGGACCGAGACTAAGAATGTGAACTCGATGCGCTTCATCCAGCAAGTGATTGAATATGAAGCCCAGCGTCAGGTCGATGTTATCGAGGATGGCGGTGAAGTGGTTCAGGAAACCCGCCTGTTTGATACGGATAAGGGCGAAACGCGGTCCATGCGCTCCAAGGAAGACGCGCACGACTATCGCTATTTCCCCGATCCCGATCTTTTGCCCCTGGAATTGGAAGATGATTTCATCTTTGACTGCAAGGCAAGCCTTCCGGAATTGCCGGATGAAAAGCGCGCGCGGTACAAGAAGGTTCTTGGCCTCAGCGCCTATAACGCGGCCGTTCTAACAGCAGAGCATGAAACAGCGCTGTGGTTTGAGGAACTGCTCGAAACCACCGATCAGCCGGAAAAAATCGCCAGCAGTGCAGCCAATTGGGTGACGTCCGAACTATTCGGTGCGCTCAACAAGAAAGGCGTCGGCATAGAAGATAGCCCGGTCTCTCCGGCTCAAGCGGCAGAATTGCTGGGATTGATAGCCGATGGGACAATTTCCGGAAAAATCGCCAAGCAGGTGTTCGAAATCATGCTCGAAACCGGCGACGGTGCCGCGAGAATCGTCGAGGAGCAGGGCCTCAAGCAGGAATCCGACACCGGCGCGATTGAAAAAGTGATTGCGGACGTAATGGCGGCCAACGAAGACAAGGTCGCCCAATATCGCGACGGCAAGGACAAGCTGTTCGGTTTCTTTGTCGGTCAGACGATGAAAGCAATGCAGGGCAAAGCCAATCCTCAGGTGGTGAATGAACTGTTGAAGAAGGTTCTTGATAACTGAGATTAATTATTCGATTATGCGCTATAAAGCAGTGTCTGGGGGGGGGGAATGCTAAAATTTCTGTTAGTTGCTTGCACGCTTATATTTTCAACTGCAGCAGTACACGCGCAGGAAAAGGCCGGTATTAGGGAAGGTTTTGAAGCTGCGGATATAAGTGGCGAAAAAATAGTTTTGTTCAGACCAGATATTCAGGTTGGCGAACAGTCTATGGGGGGAATGTTCGAGCCCCGCGCCGAATGGACCACTGAAGCACGACGATTGATAGAAGCCGAATTGGAAAGAGCGCAGGCGCGATTGACAAACGAGGTCGTTAAGTTACCTGAACTTTACGGTGATGATGCCGATTTGCTAGCGGAACATCAAGCTCTGTTCGAAACTGTTATTGACGCAATTGTCGAGTATCAGTTTTTCGTAGGAAACCGCCTGCCGACCCAGAAAAAGGGTTCATTTGATTGGACGCTCGGAACGGGTACCGCGCGGTTGGCAGAGCTTAGCGGCGCCAATTATGGGTTGTTCATTGTTACAGAAGACCATTATGGTTCTACCGGCCGCAAGATTCTACAGTTTGCTGCCGCCGGTCTATTTGGGGCAGGAGTTCAGTCTGGTGTGCACAAAGGAGCTGCAGGATTGATCGATCTCCGCACCGGCAATATTTTATGGTTGAATGCTGATCTTCAGATGGGCGGAGACGTGCGGGATCCAGATGGAGTCGAAAAACGTGTTGGTCAGTTGTTGGAGGATTTTCCGGGCAGTGTGGATGAAGGTGAATGAGGTACCATGGCCCCACACTTAGATTTCTAGGATTAATTGGCTGTTTTACTAGCGCTTGTTTCCTTCCAGCTTATGCTTCTGAAGTTCGCCCAACTCTTCCGCCGTTCGAACATGCCTACGAACCGCGTGACTTGGACGAACGAGGTTTGTGGCAAAAATGGGACGAGTATGAGAAAGAATTCGCACGGAGCCCGGCAGTTTATCACGCACCGGATCTCGTAAACTATGTAAAAGGCGTCTTGTGTGAGACTGTTGGCCCTGATCGGTGCGGTGCGACGCGAATTTACATAGTTCGCGATATAAGTTTCAATGCTTCGATGGCTCCGAACGGCATAATGTCCGTGAATACGGGGCTTTTGTTACGAGTTAAGAACGAGGCAGAGCTGGCGTCAGTTCTTGGGCATGAATTTGCACATTTTGAACAACGCCATTCTTTGAATAGTTTTAAGAAACGGCGGAGGGGCTCGGATTTAGTGAGTTGGATGACTATCGCCGCGGGAGTGTCGATCGCAGCCAGTGGATCGGGAGGCTATCAACATCATCGCGATTATCGAACATCAATTTATGGAGACGTCTATCGATATAAGCGTGATCAAGAGCGCGAATCTGACATTTTGTCATCTCAATATTTGGTAATATCACCCTATTCGAGTGCTGCTGCTGCGCATGTATGGTTGCGCTTATTGGACGAGGATGCTGAACAAGCGCGGGAAAGAAAACGCAGCCGGCGAAGGCAATGGACCGGTTGGGCCGATAGCCACCCATCGTCGTTTGAGCGCGCAGACTATCTTTCCCGATTAGCAGACGAGGCAAATGACGAGGGCGTTTACAAAACTTCGGAATATGTGGAAGCAATAGGTCCCCACTTGCCCGAATTTTTTGACGATCAATTGCAGCGGAACGATTTTTCGGCCACCAAATTTTTATTGGAGCAGATAGCGCAGGATGGTTGGACGCCTGATCTCTTGTTTCTTCAAGGTGAGCTTTATCGGAAACGTGGTAACCCGAGGGATCTGGTAACCGCTGCAACTGCCTATTTAAACGCGATCGAAGCTGGCTATGGAAATGCAAATGCCTGGCGAGGTTTGGGCTTATCGCAAATGCGAAGCGGAGCACAAGCTGAAGGCAGGCAAGCACTGCAAACCTATATCAGTATGGCTCCTGATGCTCCCGATGCATCAATGATGATTATGCTGATCGGAGAGGAACAATGAGTTTGTCTGTTGTCAAAGTGGCTATTGCTGCAACTGTCTCGTTTCTGCTTCTTTCGAGCCAAGTTGTTATGGCAGGTTGGAAACATATTAAAATAGAAAGCAATGAAGTAGGCAAAGGCGGAATGACTGTCGTTCCCCTTACTGAATGGAACCGATGGTCAAGGCGCGAATCTAAGCGGGGGGAATCTTGGACGAAAAACGGGTTTCCATTGAACCGGATTGATTTCTTTACCCAGATTGAAGCCGGAGATTCGATCTACAAAGAAAGAAGCAAAAAATATCAGCCGCTGCCCAAGTTTCAGTCAGATATGCTGCTCCCGGATTTGGCAGAGTTATTTAAAGCGAACTTCAGTATCGTGAATAATGCCACCGGCTTTGAAATTACGAAGCTAGAGCCAGCGAAGCTTGGGGTGGCCCCAGGATTGAAGGTTAGTTATACATATCTTCGTCCAAGCGACCCTCTTACACGTCTTGGAGAAGCGCGTATGGCGGTTCACAATGAACGCCTCTACATTATCAATTACACTGCTCCGCAACTTCATTATTTTGACGGTAGTATTTTAGAGGCACGGGCAATCATGGATAATGTTACCTTGAACTGATCCCAAGATTTGTTTTTGCTGGTATCCAAGGCATCTATCCCCGTTTCCCCTCTTGCCCTCAACGTACCTTTACGCTAGGCGCGCGGGTCAATCGTACTTCGATAGAGTTTTGACGACTTAACTGGGCGGGCGTGGCGGAATTGGTAGACGCGCCAGATTTAGGTTCTGGTATCTTCGGGTGTGGGGGTTCGAGTCCCTTCGCCCGCACCAAGTAAGTCTCAATATCTATCGGAAAACACCGAATATGAAGGCATCAAAGGATAGTCATGCAGATTGTTGAAACGCTGAACGAAGGTCTGAAACGGGCCTATGAAATAAAGATCACCGCGAAAGATATCGAATCGCGTGTTGATGCCGAAGTTAAAAAAATGGCACCGCAGGTGAACATGCCGGGCTTCCGCAAGGGCAAGGTCCCAGCGAATCTCGTGCGCAAGATGCACAATGATGCCTTGATGCAGGATGCTTTGAGCAGCACCGTACAAGAAAGCATCGAAAAAACACTGGCCGATAACAAGCTGCGTCCTGCGATGCAGCCTAACGTCAATCTTGATGACGGCTATGAGCCTGGCAAAGATGCGAATGTTAAGATCGACCTTGAAATCCTGCCGGATGTTCCGACACCGGACGTTGAAGGTCTCAAGCTAGAGCGGCTCCAGGTTGAAGCGGACAAGAAAACCGTTGATGAATCTTTGCAGAAATTCGCTGAGAGCCAGAAGCAGTTCGAAACCGCAGCCAAGTCTTACAAGGCGAAGCTTGGTGACCAATGCTTGATCGATTTTGAAGGCAAAGTTGATGGCATTCCGTTTGACGGCGGTACCGGCGAAGGCATGGCGATCGAACTGGGCTCCGGTCGTTTGATCCCCGGCTTTGAAGATCAGCTGGTGGGTAAGAAAGCCAATGACGAAGTGCTCGTCAAAGTCACCTTCCCGAATGATTATAATGTCGAAGACTTGAAGGGCAAAGATGCCACTTTCGACGTTGTTGTTGGTGAAGTGCAGAAGCCCAAAGCGGCCAAGGCCGATGACGAGATGGCCAAGTCCATGGGACTAGAAGGCATTGATCAGCTTACCGAATTGCTCAAAGGGCAAATCGAGCAGGAGCTTAACGGCCTGACCCGTACGCATATGAAGCGCAAGTTGCTTGATCAGTTGGCTGCAAGTCATGATTTTGAAGTGCCTCCTGGCATGGTCGAAGCTGAGTTTAACCAGATTTGGCAACAGCTTGAGCAAGAAGCTGAGCAGGAAGAAGATTCCGCAGCGGCGCGCAAGGAAATGGAAGACGAGAAGGACGAATATCGCGAAATCGCTGTTCGTCGCGTTCGTCTTGGACTGTTGCTGTCAGAAATCGGCCAAGCCAATGGCGTCGAGGTCAGCCAGCAGGAAATGTCCATGCTGATCCAGCAGGCGTCTCAGCAATATCGCCCTGAAGACCGTGATCGGTTCATGCAGTATATCCAGCAGGATCAAATGGCTGCTGCTCAGCTTCGTGCGCCGATGTACGAAGACAAGGTCGTCGACTTCCTGTTTGAAAAAGCGGACATCACCGATCGCAAAGTCACTCGTGAAGAGTTGGAAGCTGCGATTGAGGCCGAAGACGAAGCGGAAGCTAAGCCCGCTGCCAAGAAGAAAAAGGCACCAGCCAAAAAAGCCGCTGCGAAAAAGCCTGCTGCGAAAAAGGCTCCGGCCAAAGCCGCCGCTAAGAAGGCACCGGCAAAAAAGGCTGCTGCTAAGGCTCCTGCCAAGAAGCCAGCGGCGAAAAAGCCCGCGGCAAAAAAGAAGGCACCAGCCAAGAAATAATGTAATCATTCCACCGGGCAGGAAATTCCTGCCCGGTGGAGAATATTAGAAGTTAGAAGCTAACTTCGCTCGCCTTCTCGATGACCGTACCAAGTATTCCATATTCTTTGGCTTCGTCGGTCGACATCCAATAGTCGCGATCAATGTCCTTCATGACGCGGTCCAGCGATTGTCCAGTTGCTTTGGCAATTTTCTCGGCAATTCTTGTCCGCATTTTGACGATCTCTTCTGCTTGGATAGCAATATCCGAAGCTTTGCCACCGGCGCCGCCAGAGGGTTGATGGATCAAGAAGCGGGTGTTTGGCAGGCAGAAGCGCTGCTCTGGTGCTACGCCCAAGAAAATATGAGTGGCGATGCTGGCGACCCAGCCGGTGCCGACAACGGCGACAGGAGAATCGATATAGTTGATGAGATCATGGATCGTATCACCGGATTCCACATGACCGCCGGGAGAATTGATCATCAAGCGAATGGGATCATTGCTCATATGATCAAGATAGAGAATTTGGGCCGTTACACGTTCCGCCAATTTCTGGTCGACGCCACCAAATATCAGAATAGTACGCGTTTCGAGAAATTTGTTCATCATCATAGCCATTGGATTCGGACTGTCATTGTCCTCTTCGTTGTAAAATGGTGCAATGGATGGCGAAAATTGTGGCATGAAAGTCTCCTGAAAAGGGCGAATATGGTGTTTGGAACCCTCTTAGACTGAGGATAATTCGCGCGCAATGTCATGTTGGTGCAATCGGGGGTTGATTGCGAGGCGTAGAGACCAGATATAGGCTGTCATTAAATAAAGGAATTTTCATGAACCCGTTTGATTTTGGCGATCGCGATCCTGTTGTGGACGCCCTTGTTCCCGTTGTTATTGAACAATCTAATCGCGGTGAGCGCAGCTTTGATATTTTTTCACGCTTGTTGCGGGAACGGATCGTGTTTGTCACCGGACCGGTCGAAGACGGGATGGCATCAATCATCACCGCCCAATTGCTGTTTTTGGAGTCGGAAAACCCTAAGAAAGATATTTACCTATATATCAACTCGCCCGGTGGTGTGGTGACGGCAGGCATGGCGATCCATGACACGATGCAATATATCCGGCCTCGCGTTGGTACGGTTTGCGTCGGGCAGGCGGCTTCAATGGGAAGCTTCCTTCTTGCTGCCGGCGAACCCGGAATGCGGATGGCGACAACCAACGCTCGGATCATGGTGCATCAGCCATCCGGTGGTGCGCAGGGCATGGCCTCTGATATCGAGATTCAGGCGAAAGAAATCCTGCGAATTCGTTCCAGAATGAACGACCTTTATGCGAAATATACGGGAAAACCGGTGGCAGAAATTGAGGAGGCCATGGATCGTGACACGTTCTTGGAAGCCGATGAAGCAAAAGCCTTTGGTATTGTTGACGAAGTCTATGACAAGCGCCCTGTGCCGGCAGAAGATACTAAATAAGGGTTATCGCTCCCCTAAATGAAATTTAAGCCATATTTGATATGGCTTGCTTATTCGCTCGGAAAGCCGCCGAAAAAAGCGGTGGCAATTTGGAATTTGACGGTTAGATTACGACCCTGACCGGTTTTTAAGGACTTTTTATGACGAAATTGACGGGATCTGATTCGAAGAGCACACTATATTGCTCTTTCTGCGGAAAGTCCCAGCATGAAGTCCGCAAATTGATTGCTGGACCTACGGTTTTCATCTGTGATGAATGCGTAGAGCTTTGCAATGACATCATCCGTGAAGAAACCAAAGGTGCCGTAACCGGTCGTAAAGATGGTGAAGTGCCTTCACCGCAAGAAATTTGCGATGTGCTGAATGATTATGTGATCGGACAAAACCGCGCAAAACGCGTTTTGTCGGTTGCTGTTCACAATCACTATAAGCGACTCAATCACGCCGCAAAATCCGGCGATATTGAACTGGCAAAATCGAACATCTTGCTGGTCGGCCCTACGGGTTGCGGTAAGACTTTGCTGGCGCAAACACTGGCGAAGACATTTGATGTGCCCTTCACCATGGCCGACGCGACAACTTTGACCGAGGCCGGCTATGTCGGTGAAGATGTCGAGAATATCATTCTAAAATTGCTTCAGGCATCCGACTATAATGTTGAGAAGGCCCAGCGCGGTATCGTCTATATCGACGAAATCGACAAAATTAGCCGGAAAGCGGAAAATCCTTCGATTACCCGCGATGTGTCGGGTGAAGGCGTCCAGCAGGCGCTGCTCAAGCTTATGGAGGGCACGACTGCAAGCGTTCCTCCGCAAGGTGGGCGTAAACACCCTCAGCAAGAGTTTCTGCAGGTTGATACCACCAATATCCTATTCATATGCGGCGGTGCCTTTGCTGGTCTGGAAAAGATCATCGGAGATCGTCTGGAAGGCAAGTCTATCGGTTTCGGCGCGCATGTCGCTGCTCCCGAAGAACGTCGTATCGGCGAGTTGCTATCGCAAGGTGAGCCCGAGGATCTGCTGAAATTCGGTCTGATCCCGGAATTTGTTGGTCGTTTGCCGGTCATCGCTACGCTTGAAGATTTGGATGTCGACGCTCTCGTGACGATTCTCCAAGAGCCAAAAAACGCACTGGTGAAACAATATCGGAAACTGTTCGAGTTGGAAGATGTCGGATTGACCTTTACCGATGATGCGTTGGTCGCTGTCGCCAACAAGGCAATCGAACGGAAAACCGGTGCACGTGGTCTACGCTCTATCGTTGAGAATATCTTGCTCGACACCATGTTCGATCTACCCGATTTCGAAGGCGTTGATGAAATTGTGATCGACAAAGATGTCGTCGGCGGCACGAAAGAGCCGGTGAAGGTGATCGCGAAAAGCAGCAAGGCTAAGAAAGAAGACGCGGCTTAGCACAGTCTTGGCGGCTAAAACCTCATTTGTAGATACAGCTATCTAGCTTGTCGCGTTTCACAATGTTGATCCGTGCCGCGATTGTATTGCCATAGCGCCGGGTAAAGCCGCTGGCACCGATGACGGCGCGTTTCTTGGGCAAGGGCAGGGCGGCGGCTATGCGAGCGGCCTCTATCCGGGTCAAATCCTTGGCATCTTTTTGGAAGTAACGCTGTGCACCCGCTTGGACACCATAGGTACCAATACCGGTCTCTGCGATATTGAGATAGACTTCCATGATCCGTTTCTTGCTCCAGATAGCCTCAATCAGGAATGTGAAATAGGCTTCCAGCCCCTTGCGAAAATATCCGCCACCTTGCCAGAGAAAGGCATTTTTCGCGACCTGCTGAGAGATGGTTGAGGTCCCTCTTATTCTGCCACCCTTGGCATTTTGCTCAAGCGCTTTCTGTATCGCGTCGGCATCAAAGCCATCATGGCTGCAAAATTTGCTATCTTCGGCCGCAATAACCGCGCGCGCCATGTTGGGAGAAATATCGCCAAAGCTCGTCCATTCCTTGGTGATGCCGTTTTCGTCCATGACCATGGTTGCGGTGATCGGGGGCGGGACCAGCGCGTAAATTCCGACCGATGCGACCGTTATCAGAACAAAATGGATTGATAATTTAAAGAGAAATTTGATGACCCACATGATTACCTGCCTAAATGCAAAACGCCCCGAAAACAAATGCTGTTTCGGGGCGTCTTAGAGTTGGCTTTAGATTAGGCTTGAAGGATCAAGTCGCTGTAAGAAGCTGCTTTTCTCCAGCAATGCGGAGCATGGCCTTTTGCAATTTCTCGAAAGCGCGGACTTCGATCTGACGAATGCGTTCGCGACTGACTTCATAGACCTTGCTTAGATCTTCGAGTGTTTTTGGGTCTTCCGACAGACGGCGCTCAGCAAGAATATGCTGCTCACGTTCATTGAGCGATCCCATTGCTTCGGTTAGCATTTCATGGCGGAAGTCGGCTTCCTGAGCCGCCGCGATGGATTCATCGTGCAACGGGCCATCATCTTCCAAAATATCCTGCCACTGGCTACCTTCGCCATCTTCCGACGAAAGTGTCACGTTCAGCGAAGCATCGCCGCCCATGGACATGCGGCGGTTCATATTGACCACTTCATGTTCGGCAACACCAAGATCGGTAGAGATTTTCTGGACATCTTCCGGAGACAGGTCGCCGTCTTCGAAGGCATCCAGATTATTTTTCATCCGGCGCAGGTTGAAGAAAAGCTTCTTCTGTGCGGCGGTGGTGCCCATTTTCACGAGGCTCCAGCTACGCAGCACATATTCCTGGATAGATGCGCGGATCCACCACATCGCGTAGGTCGCGAGACGGAATCCCCGATCGGGTTCAAACTTTTTAACGCCTTGCATCAGGCCGACATTGCCTTCGGAAATCAGGTCCGAAACGGGCAAGCCATAGCCGCGAAAGCCCATCGCGATCTTCGCAACGAGTCGCAGATGCGACGTGACCAGCTGAGCTGCTGCTTCCTGATCCTTATGTTCAGAATAGCGTTTCGCCAGCATATATTCTTGTTCGGGTTTCAAAATCGGAAATTTACGGACTTCCGAAAGATATCGGTTCAGGCTCGCGTCCCCCCCTAAGGCAGGGATTTTTGCCGGAACATTGCTACCATTAGCCATTTTAGTTCCTTCTTTGTTGTGCCTCCGGGCCTCATCAAGCACCCTTTGGTCAAAAGTAGATATAAGGTGTCTTCCTTATATACGCAACTTTATGAATAGTTCCTGCATATCGTCCGGAAAACCAACAGAAAATGACAGTTTTTCGTCCGTTATGGGATGAACAAATCCAAGATTAGCAGCGTGTAAGGCTTGGCGTCCAAATTGAATATCTTTTCGCCGGGAAAGCAATGATTTTCGACGAGTGCCATATAGGGGGTCTCCAATCAGGCTGTGGCCGATATGAGCCATATGGACTCGGACCTGATGTGTTCGCCCGGTTTCGAGCGTGCATTCTACCAAAGCCGCCCCGTCGAGCGTTTCCTTGACCGTATAGTGGGTCATAGCCGATTTGCCTTTGTCATCGCCCACCACCGCCATTTTCTTGCGATTGACGTTGCTACGGCCGATATTGCCTTCAATCGTCGCGGATGCCGGATTGGGGCGGCCATTGGCGATGGCCAGATAGCGGCGTTCAATATCATGTTTGGCAAACAGGGCGCTCAAACCCTGATGTGCTGCATCGGTCTTGGCTGCAACCATCAATCCAGATGTGTCTTTGTCGATCCTATGGACAATTCCCGGGCGGGCGACACCGCCAATACCCGATAGCTGTCCTTCGCAGTGGTGCAGCAGCGCATTCACCAAAGTGCCATCCGCGTGACCTGCGGCGGGATGAACAACTAGGCCGGGTGGTTTGTTAACGATGATCAGATGGGTATCTTCAAAAACGACATCAAGCGGGATGTTTTGGGGCAAAGCAGGGCCAGAGATTGGCTCTGGTATGGTGAGTTCAAACGCTCTCCCGGCCAGTTTTTTGGCGGACGGATCGGTAAAGACTGTTCCGTCGATCGTCAGGTTTCCCGAGGATATGAGCGATTTGACCCGCTCTCGCGACAGGCCATCCACAACGTCCGTTAATGCAGCATCGAGGCGCTGTTTTTTTTGCGTCTCGGGTAAGTTTCCGGATATGGTGGATTGCTCAGCATTCATCGCGTAGATGTGGGCCATGCAACTCCTTATATCAAGCGCGATGTTGGTCGAACTTCAGCAGTTGGCTCTGGATGCCGCACCAGCGGAAACGTGCGGTATATTATTTGGTGAGGATGGAAAGGTCAGCGGCTATCGTGCAGCGCAGAATGTCGCCGATGATCCGTCTAGGCATTTCGAAATAGATCCAGCAATTTTGATCGAAACGGAGCGGGATAGCCGGAATGGCGGTAAACCGATTTTGGGCTATTATCATTCACATCCGGTTGGACCAGTGAGACCATCTATAACCGATGCTGAAAGCGCAGCTCCCGACCATCGGATTTGGTTGATTTTGAACGGCCGTGATGCTGCGGCGTGGCGTGCAGTGGAAGATGGCGAAATTTACAGTCGGTTTGACGCGATCGTGCTTGATTGCTTTGGAGCAAACGGCCAAACAGTCGAAGAGTAGAAATCATAGTTTGAGGGCGCGTTTATATGTCGAATGATGAAGTTGATCTGGCAGCTCTGCTTTGTTCGAAAATATGTCATGACTTGCTGAGTCCAGTCGGCGCCATAAATAATGGGCTAGAATTGCTTGAAGATGAAACGGATCCGGTCATGCAGGACCGTTGCATGAATCTGTTGGCCGATAGCGCCAGGACTTCGGCAGAAAAGTTGAAATATTTCCGACTGGCCTTTGGCGCAGCGGGCGGTTTCGGGGACCAAGTCGATCCAGCCGAAGCGCGGCAGTTGGTGCAGTCTTTGATCGAAGAGTCTGGAAAAATCACTTTGGGTTGGGCACTGCAAGGAGAGGCTCTACCGAAAAAGGTGATCAAGATTCTTCTAAATCTTGTGCTGATTGCAAAAGAATCATTGGTCCGCGGCGGCAATCTTGATGTTGGCGCCGAACAAGGTGATCTGGGTATCGAAGTTGTTATTCGGGCGGAAGGTACAAGAATTGCGTTGGATGATGGTATTCGATCGGCTTTGGATGGAACAATCGAACCGTCGGAGCTGAGTGCACGGACGGTTGCGGCTTGGATGACCCGCGAACTGGCGTTGAAAAATGGCGGAGATTTACGAATTTCTCCAGAATCAACGACAGAATTGCTTTTGGGCGCTATCGTCACCGCCTGAGTTGAAGAAAGGGAGGCTTCCATGGATGTGATACAAACGCCCTCTCCCAATTACGACGAACGCAAATTGCCAGTCAGTATATTGGTCATGCATTATACGGGCATGAAGGATGCGGCATCTGCGATCAATTGGTTGGCCAATCCCGATGCCAAAGTGTCGGCTCATTATGTGGTGACTGAAGACGGACAGGTCGTTCAGATGGTCGACGAAGAAAAACGGGCATGGCACGCCGGTCGTGGTTCCTGGCGCGGTATAACCGATGTGAATAGCGCCAGTATCGGGATAGAAATCGTCAATCCGGGGCATGAATGGGGCTATGTACCATTTCCGGAAGAACAAATGGATGCGGTCACGCGGCTTGCCCATGCAATTGTTGAGCGACATGCCATAGTGCCATCGAACGTGATCGGACACAGCGATCTAGCGCCGGCCCGGAAACAGGATCCGGGAGAGTTATTCGACTGGGATCGATTGGCGCGTCACGGCATCGCTTTGAAAAAACCCAGCTTGAAACTGGGTGATCCGCCATGGACAGATGGTGGTTTCATGCTGGCGCTGGAGCGTTTTGGTTATGATATTGGCGACCAGACAGAAGCAGTCATTGCTTTTCAGCGCCGGTTTCGGCCCAAGAATATCGATGGCGTGATTGATGGCGAGTGCCGTTCTCTGCTTTTGTCTTTAATGTTGGACAGAGAGCGCGGAATCTCTAAATAGGGCGGACCAGAGGGTCGGCCAGCCGTCCGCCGAAGCTTTAGCGAAGGTGGAAGGAAAGTCCGGGCTCCACGATTAAAAGGTGCCGGATAACGTCCGGCGGGGGTAACCCTAGGGAAAGTGCAACAGAAAGCAGGTCGCGACGATTTCGGTCACGTGACAATGAAAGGGTGCGGTAAGAGCGCACCGCGGGGCTGGTAACAGCTCTGGCACGGTAAACCCCACCTGGAGCAAAACCAAATAGGGGCGGCTTATGGCTTTTTCGGCTTGCTGCCCGGGTTGGTTGCTTGAGCCACGTAGCAATACATGGCCTAGATGAATGGCTGGCTATTCCGTTTCGGCGGATGGACAGAACCCGGCTTACAGACCCTCTGGCTTCATCTTTGCGGTAGTAGTCCTACCCATCTTTTGTTAAAGAGCGTGTCATGCCGAAAGCAAAACGATCCGATAACTGGGGTTTTCCTCGATGGGGAAGCTACGAGAGTTCCCGTGAAGCGGAGCAGGTCAAACTTTGCGACCGTCATGGCTGCAACGAAGTAGGCAATTGCCCGGCACCCAAATCTCCAAATAGCCCGGAGCGCTGGCATTTTTGTCAGACCCATGCCGCTGAATATAATCGGGGTTGGGACTATTTTGAAGGTCTAGGCAAGGAAGAGCGCAAAAAGCGAGAAGCGGATGAGCAGCGCGATGCCAATGCCTATCAGGAGGCCGCGCATTATAGCTGGATGGGGTCGGGTGATGGCAGTCGTTCGCGCGATGAAATGACCGCTCTGGAAATTTTTGACCTAACTCCCGATGTCGATTTTGATGCGGTAAAAAAGGCATGGCGATCGATGGCCAAGGAATATCATCCGGATGTTAATCCTGGAGATGAAGAAGCTGCTAAGAAATTTCAGGCTGCACAGGCCGCTTTCGATGTTCTACGAATTGCCGAAGAACGCCGCGTCTGGAAACCGGTTTAAACCTATTGAAGCCGTGATGCGGTCTGTTGAATAAGCGCGATCATATTGGGAATGCCCTGGGTCCGGTTTGAGCTCAGTTGATTTTTCAGATCAAATGGCTCTAGAACATTAGCAATATCGATGTCGATGATTTGCTCTGCGCTTTGATCTTGTACCGTTTCCAGAACCAAAGCGATAATACCTTTGGTTATCGCAGCATTGCTGTCCGCCAGAAAATGTAGTCGGCCGTCATCCAGTTGTGTGGGATAGACCCAAACCGAAGCAGAGCATCCGCGAACCAGTGTTGCGTCGGTTTTGAGGGCATCCGGCATGCTATCAAGCTGCTTACCAAGGTCAATCAGCAACCGATAGCGATCATCGGGTTCCAAAAATTCATATTCTTCGATCAGGTCGTCAATTTTGCTCATGCGATGCCCGCTAGCAGGGCAGGGGAATGTCGTCATCCCCTTTTGAGCGGTAGTGCCACTAAAGCTCCACGCCCGCCGCAATTGCTTCGAGGTTGCGGATGCGTTCTTTGAGGTCGGCAACCTCGATACGAGATGTTGCTGTCGGGGGATTGTCACCACGTTGCTGTTCGAGCTCGCGAGACTTAAGCGCGATCCAGTCGCGCCATCCGCGTAGAGCAACGAGAGACAAAACAGTGAGGCCGATTAACGAAAAGGCCGCGGTGATCATATAAAGAGCAGGTTCTTGCATTGTGCTTGTCCTTCAACTTTCCAGACCGGGTTAACGGTCGCGCAATTTTTCGATTTCATTTTCCAATTCACGGGCACCGCGATCATCGGTGGCGATTTTCTCGAGAACGGCGACGCGCTCTTTGAGATATTTGACTTCTTCCTTCAGCCGGCCAGAGTCAGGATCTTGAACGACCACTGCATTGCCGTCTTCATCCTCGGAAATCCCATTTTGCGCGCGATAGCGGGTACTAAGGACTTTTCCGACGGTTACGACCACGATGATGGCTACGACCATTTCAAATGGATTCATTTATAAACTCCCTTCAAACTTCTTCGCGTCAAATCAGCTGTCGCGTAGTTGTTCAATTTCACTTTCAAGCTGCTTTGTGCTGTGGCTGTCGGTTGTGATTTGCTCCAGCACCGCGACGCGGTCCTTAAGATATTTGATTTCTTCCCGCATGCGTTCCGCGTCGGCGTCATGCGTAGTTGGCAGCTCTCCCCGCATCTTGAGCATTTTACGCTGATGACCAGTCCAGATCGCTAGGCCTGCCACTGCAAATGCTCCAAATGGTATGAGTAGAGGGATGATGCTTTCCATCAATTAAAATCCTTTAGTTCGCGCGCTTGTCGCGCAGTTGATCTATTTCCTGTGTCAGGCGGTGGCTGTCGTCGGTGACGATCCGTTCGACATTGGCCAAACGGTCTTTCATGGATCCAACTTCGGCGCGCAGCTCGGCGTTTTCATTGGTCAGCAATTTGACCCGCTCGGCCGCTTCTTGATCTGTCTTGGGATAGACTGATTTTCCCCATTGGTTTTCCAACGGATATCCATTTTTGATTCGCATCCAGGTTGTGGCAACCCAACCGACCGTGATGGCAATACATCCAACAGCTAGCATTGGGGCAAGCTGAATAAAAATTGCGGCTTTATCCGGGTCCATTAGTTCTTCTCCCTTAGGGTTTCAATTTCATCTGCGGTACGTGTGGCTGGGTCGGTGGCGATCCGTTCGAGCACTTGTAGGCGATCTTGCAGGCGATCGATTTTACCGACCAGCTCTTCATTCTCGCTGGACAGAAGCTCGATTTTCCGCTGCTCATCCGGACCCGCTTTGTTGGTTTTTCCACCCCATTCATCTTCTAGTTCATAACCATGTTTGGCTCTAATCCAGTTGTTTAGGATCCACCCTCCGTAACTGAGGGCAATGATGGCGATGACAAATTCGGGACTTCCCCAACTCATATTCAATCTCCCTGTTCAGGCGCTCAGCGCAGGTTTTCTATCTCGTTCGACAGCGTCGTGTTTTTGCTGGTGTAGTAAAGTTCCATATCAGCCAGCTTGCGATCTATTTCCCGGAAACGTGATTTGATATCGCGAGTAGTGCGGCGAGGGGACTGACGGACCCCTTGCCAGAATTTGGTGTCTTCTGGATCGCTAAGATATAGGCCGATTGGCTTTGGATCCGATATTTTGGCGGCTACCCAATAAGCGATCAGCGTCCACGGGAAGGCGAAGGTTAACGTGGCAACGATGGCTGCCAAACGAACCCAGGCTACGTTGATCCCCGTATAGTCGGCGATTCCGGCACAGACACCACTCCATTTTGCGCGCTGTTTATCGAGATAAAATTTGGTGCGTGAGGAGCTCATGATGGGTGCCTTTCTTTTTTCAGAAGTTCGTCAAAATTTTCGAGCGATGGGGCGGTGTCGGTGCTCGGAGCAGGAAGTCCGGATTGACGCCAATCAGGATTGTCCGCCGCCATTATCCGTTCAATCGTATCCATCCGATCATCCAGACGACGCGCCATGTGGTGCAATTCTTCCAAGAGGTTCTCGTCCTCGTTGGTAATGGTCGCTGCGGTTTTCCATTTGGTGACATAATGAAAGATCAGCCATGGGAGTCCGATGAATAATGTTCCCATTACGATGGGAACAATGATGAATTCTTCCTGCATTATGCGTCACCTTTTTTCATAGCAGCCTTCATGGCTTCCAATTCTTCATCAACTTTGTCGCTGGATTCCAGTGCAGCAATTTGATTTTCTAAGCTCTGCGGCTCTCCGCCCATATTCAGCGAGTCAGCCCGGCCTTCTGCAAAGTCGACTTGACGTTCAAGATATTCAAAGCGTGAGAAAGCATCTTGAACCTTGTCACCATTGTACATTTCACGAAGCTTCACTCTGTTTTCAGCGCTTTCCAGTCGATTGACCAAGCTGCTCTGGCGCGAGCGCGCTTCTTGGAGTTTCTTTTGCAGTTTTGCGATATCACCTTCGGATGCGCGGAGCGTATCGTCGAGAACCTGAATTTCCGCTTTCAATTGCGCGGACATGTCGTCGGCTTTGCGCTTTTCGACCAGTGCAGCTTTTGCAAGGTCTTCGCGGTCCTTCGATAAGGCTAGCTGGGCTTTTTCATTCCAGTCATCTTTGAGATGTTCCAGCTTATCAATATGCCGACGCATTTCTTTTTGATCGGCGATGGTGCGAGCTGCGGAAGCGCGAACTTCGACCAGGGTTTCTTCCATTTCCAATATGATCATGCGGATCATTTTTGACGGGTCTTCCGCCTTATCCAGCATGTCCGTTACATTGGCGGCGATAATGTCGCGTGTTCTTGAAAAAATACCCATGTACATACTCCGGTTACGTCTATGGTTGTGTCTGAACTTGTTAGAACCTTCGTTCGATATTTGCTCTACATCAACCGTTTCAATTTCGAAAGGTGGCCGGGACCTTACTTCGGCAAGGGGGAAAGAAGTGGTCCCGGCCATTTTGTCTGTCATGCTCGGTAACCTATGGTAACAAAGCTGACAGCGGGGGAACTGGTTTCGTTGCTGGTTGCAGTATCTTCAGCCTGAGCAGGCCCGACTGAACTAATCAAAATGGTTACGCCAAAAAGCAAAACCGAGATGATTGCGGAAACATCGGTGCGGCTCAGTTTGTTCGTTGCGGTCATGTTTTCCTCCAGATGCTGGTGTGTTTCGTATATGAAACCAACATTGCAGAAGCCGTGCCAACTCTTATAATCTATTGATATAATTAGATTATATTGTTTTTGCCGGAAAAATCACATAGTATTAATTGCTATTTAGTGGGATTTTGCACTATATGTTGGCTATGGAACGCGAAGGTCAATTTGTCGGAGAATCGGGTGCCTTTCTCGATGCTGTAGAAAAAGCCAGTCGAGCGGCGCCATTGGATCGCCCTGTGCTTGTAGTCGGAGAGCGGGGGACGGGCAAGGAACTCATTGCCGAGAGGCTGCACCGACTGAGCATGAGATGGGATGGTCCGTTTGTAACGCTCAATTGTGCAGCGATGCCAGAGACCTTGATTGAGGCGGAATTGTTCGGCCATGAAGCGGGAGCTTTCACCGGCGCTACAAAAGCGCGGGTAGGGCGGTTTGAGGAAGCGGATGGCGGAACGCTGTTTCTAGATGAACTGGGAACATTGTCGACGGGCGCGCAAGAGCGATTGCTCCGTGCAGTGGAATATGGCGAGATCACCAGAATCGGATCATCGCGGCCTCAACGGGTCGACGTGCGTATCGTCGCGGCAACCAATGCTGATCTGCCGAAAATGGCGGACGAGAATAAATTTAGAGCCGATTTGCTTGATCGTCTGTCTTTTGAAGTTGTCACGTTGCCGCCGCTGCGTTTTCGCGAGGGCGATATACCGGTGTTAACAGACTATTTTGGTCGTCGAATGGCCGCAGAGTTAGAGTGGCCTTCATGGCCGGGGTTCGGGCGCTTAGCGAACGAAGCACTGAATCGACACGAATGGCCGGGCAATGTCCGGGAATTGCGGAATGTGATCGAACGTGCTGTTTATCAATGGAATGACCATTCGATGGCCGTGGATCATGTTGTATTCGATCCCTTTGAATCTCCTTGGAAACCTAAAGAGGCGAACGCCACGCTGGAATCTGGTGTTGCGGCGTCACCAACGACAGAAGTTCCGCCAACACCCGTCGAGGCGGCTTCGGTAGAACCCGTGTTTCAAGACGTGGATGATATGAAAGAGGCGGTCGAAGCCTATGAAAAACGGATATTGGAGGCCGCGCTGGCCAAATCGCGCTACAATCAACGGCAAACAGCCAAGGCGTTAAACCTGACCTATGATCAGCTGCGTCACTCGCTAAAAAGACATGATTTATTGAAGACATAAAAAAAGGGGCCAGCCGGCCCCTTTTTCTTGTCTTGTCCGAGGGCCTTAGCCGCCGTTGAAGCTTACCATCGTGTAGAACATCGGCAACGACAACAAGGTGTTTGTGCGCGATGCGATCATCGCCATTTTCCCTGCAGCTGCTTTTGCATCCGCTTCAGCGGGAACAATGCCGAGAACCTTCTTTTGGTTTGGCCAAATGATGAACCAGACATTGGCAGCCATGATGATGGCGATCCACATGCCGATACCGATCATCCGATATGGTCCCTGCAGAACCATCGCCTGATGGACGTAGCCTGATAGATAGGCAACGAGCAGTCCGGTGATTACGGTGAACAGCGCTGCCCAGCGAAAGTAGAACAAAGCCGCAGGAGCAATATGCTTCGAAACAGCCGGTTTTGCTTCATCCGGGATGTTGGGCATCTGTGGGACTTGCACAAAGTTGAAATAGTAGAGCAGGCCGATCCACAACACGCCAAAGAACAAATGTGCCCAGCGCATGACAGAGTTTGCCGTTACTTCGCCGGGATGCAGGCCCAGCGCCACCGCGACGGTCAGTAAAAGGCTGACGATCATCACTGCGTTTAGATTTCCAAAAAATTTCGCCATTATTCATCCCCCAAAGAGCTAATTTTAAATTGCAAAGGAACTTTATGCCGCGACCTGCCGGTTGTCACGAAAAAATGGACTTTTTTTGAATAGGCTAGGCGAATAGCCCAACAATTATCCTTGCATATTTTTCGCTAATCATGCGTTGACACGGCGCATCCAAAATCTGGAGAAAACAAGATATGGCCTTTGAACTTCCCCCTCTCCCTTACGAAAAAACAGCATTTGGTGATTTGATCTCCGAGGACACATTCAACTATCACCATGGCAAGCACCATAATGCCTATGTCAGCAAGACCAACGCCGCGATTGATGGCACGGATCACGAAGGCAAAAAGCTATCGGAAATCATTAAAGCTGCGGATGGCGGTCTGTTTAACAATGCTGCTCAGGTTTGGAACCACAGCTTTTACTGGCTGTGTTTGTCGCCGGAGAAAAAGGAAATCACCGGAGCGTTGAAGAGCCGTCTTGAAGACAGCTTTGGTTCGATTGAGAATTTCAAAAGCCAATTCAAAAACGAAGCGACCGGGCATTTCGCCAGTGGTTGGGCTTGGCTAGTGCTTGATGGCGAAGAGCTGAAAATTACGTCCTATCACGATGCCGACACGCCAGTAGCTCATGATGTCAAGCCGTTACTTACGCTCGATGTCTGGGAACATGCCTATTATCTGGATTACCAGAATGCCCGTCCGGATTATGTTTCTGCGCTGCTCGACAATGCGATTGACTGGGACTTTGTTGCGTTGAACCTTGACGGAGAAGGCGTTAGCCGCGCTGACCAAGGCTAAAGACGGATAGGAACATCAGTTAAGCCGCGTCCTGATCTTCAAGGTGTGGCTTTTCTTCGACCGAAAAACCATGTTTTATCAGCATGGGGATATTGGCAATCGCGAAAATGAACGATGCGGCGGTCACGCCCCAGACCTTGATGGTCAGCCACCAGTCAAAGCTCAGCGTGGCAACCATGAGTTCGTTGATCACCGCCATTGCGGTGAAAAACAGAGCCCAGTTACGCGATAATTTCAACCAGCCTTCGTCGGTCAGCCCTTCAAACGCTGCTTGAAGCAGGCTTTTGAGCATAGCTTTTCCGCGCAATAGGCCAACGAACAATATGGTCGCAAATCCGGTATAGATGATGGTTGGCTTGTGTTGAATGAAGCGCGGATCGTTAAAATAGATGGTGAGGGCGCCGAAACCGAGGATCAGGATCGCCGACATCCACATCATCGGAGAGATTTTGCCCAGTTTCCATTTGGAAACGATCATAGCGATGACAATTGCGATCATGAAGGCGATCGTGCCGTATATCGCAGAGGTAATCGGATTACCTTCGGGCGCTCCGAACTTATAGACTAGAAAAAACACCAGCAATGGACCGAAATCAAGCGCGAAGCTTAGGCCTCGCTGCTCTGGCTGCGTTTCTTGAACTGCGGTTTCTTTTGTCATTTTTCTATCCCAGCGATGGCTGCCGCCAAATCTTCCGCCTTGAATGGTTTCAAGTCTTCTATGGTTTCACCGATCCCGATGGCATGGATCGGTAAGCCGAATTGTTTTGCGGCCGCTACCAAGACCCCGCCACGTGCGGTGCCATCGAGCTTGGTCATGATAATCCCGGTCACTTTGGCGACGTCTTGGAAGACTTCTATCTGCGAAAGTGCATTTTGCCCGGTCGTTGCGTCCAGGACAAGAACGACGTTATGCGGTGCCTCAGGATTGAGACGTCCTAATACCCGTCTGATCTTATCCAGTTCATCCATCAACTCGGTTCGGTTCTGCAGGCGTCCGGCCGTGTCTACGATCAGAACATCGGTCCCCGTTGCCGTCCCTTGTTTTACGCCTTCATAGACGATGCTGGCACTATCTCCGCCTTGCGGGCCGCTGATGATAGGAATGCCCAGTCTTTCGGCCCAAATCTTTAGCTGGCCAATGGCTGCAGCCCGGAACGTATCGCCTGCCGCCAGCATGACCTCATAATCCTGTTCCTGGAACAGGTGGGCTAGTTTAGCAATCGTGGTGGTTTTGCCCGAGCCATTGACACCGATGACCAATATCACTTGGGGGCGTGGAAATGCATCTATTTCGAGCGGAATGGCTACCGGTTCCAATATGGCTGCAATTTCGCGCTGGATGATTTCTTTGACCGCATGCTCGCTCAGCCCTTTTTCAAACCGCTCGACCGCAAGCTTCGCGCGGATAGATGCAGCGGTCGCCGGACCAAGGTCCGACATGATCAGCGCGTCTTCTATATCGTCGAGCGTCGCATCATCCAGCTTGGCCTTGGTGACCAAACCTGTCAGGTTCTCGGTAAGCCGTGATGATGTTTTGCTGAAGCCGCCAAACAGACGGTCTTTCCAACTATTTTTTTCGGTCACGCCGTTACCCTGCCAATCAACTGTTTGTCTTGTTCATCAATAATTTCAACGGGGACAATTTCGCCCTTTTTGGCGGTACCATCCAGCCGTACGCGTACGAAATTCTCGGCATAGCCAGTGTTCCCGGAGACTTCGGCGAGTACCTGCTGACTTGAACCCACTAAGGATTGTCGCCATTTTCCAGCGCGTTGTGTGGCGGCTTTGCGCAGTAATCTTGCTCTTTCCTTGATCAACTTGCCATCAACCTGCGGCATTTTCGCTGCCGGCGTGCCCTGCTTGGGGGAATAAGGAAAAATATGACCATGAACAATGTCGCATTGTTCAATCATGGACAGGCTATTGGCGAACATCGCGTCATCTTCGGTTGGAAATCCGGCAATGATATCTGCACCTATTGCGATTTCAGGCCGTTTTGCTTTCAACCGCTCAACAAGGGTGATCGCCTGTTCCCGGCTGTGTCGGCGCTTCATGCGTTTCAATATCATATTGTCACCAGACTGGAGCGACAAATGCACGTGGGGCATGAGCCTTGCTTCTCCGGTCAGCAGATCAAACAGCCGATCATCAATTTCGATACCATCCAAAGATGAAAGCCTAAGTCTCGGCAAGGTAGACACATGTTTCAAAATACGCTCAACCAACATGCCCAGCGTTGGCGCGCCAGGAAGATCCGGACCATAGCTGGTGACATCAACACCGGTCAGGACAACCTCCTGAAAGCCCTTGTCCACCAGATCCTGTACTTGTTCGACCACGATGCCGGCGGGCACAGACCTGCTATTGCCGCGGCCATAGGGAATGATACAGAAGGTACAGCGATGGTCGCAGCCGTTCTGAATTTCAACAAAAGCACGTGACCGATCCGCAAAGGCGCTCACCATATGAGGGGCGGTCTCGGTGATCTGCATGATATCGGAAACCCGGATATCCGGGCGATTGCTTTGCAAGCCTAGTTTGAAATTGGCCGCGTCATATTTGTCGAAATTGCCAACCACGGCGCTGGTTTCTGGCATTTCGGCAAACATTGCCGGATCAACCTGTGCCGCGCATCCGGTGACAATGATATTCTTGTCCGGATTGTCTTTTTTGGCCCGGCGGATGGCTTGTCGGGTTTGCCGGACCGCTTCGTTGGTTACCGCGCAGCTGTTGATGATGATCAGATTGTCACCTTCGATATTGTTGGCGCTCAGGTTCTGCTGCAAGCTTTCACTCTCGGCGATGTTCAGCCGACATCCCATGCTGATCATTTCTGGGCGGCTCATTCGAACTGCGCCCAGTCTGCTTCACCCGCGTAGACATAGGTCGTCGGGCCTTGCATTTCGATGTTCTCGCCATCTTCCCAGGAAATTACGAGCGATCCACCGGGTAGTTTTACTTGTACGGGGCTATTCACCAAGCCGCGCTTGATCGCGGCGACAGCAGTCGCGCAAGCACCGGTTCCGCATGCCTGAGTCAGTCCGACGCCTCGTTCCCAGACGCGCAAATGGATCACACCATCTTCTATGTTCGCGACATTCACGTTCACCTTCTCGGGGAACAGCGGATCAACTTCTATCATGGGTCCTAGCCGATCAAGCTCTACGACAGCGCTATTGTCGGTAAAGAAGATGATATGGGGGTTGCCGACGTTGACGGCCGCTGGGTTTTTCAAATCCTCCCAGCCAACCGGCATATCAAGTGTATCCATTGCGTAGGCGAGGGGGATGGACTGCCACTCGAAACGGGGCTCACCCATATCAACAATGGCGCCATCGGCGGTTTCATTGCCAATGATGGTACCGCCATCGGTTTCGATCCGGGTTGTATCGCCGATCAGTTTCGCGACACATCGCGATGCGTTGCCGCAGGCTTCAACCTCACTACCGTCGGCATTGAAGATCTGCATCTTGAGATCCGCATTTTCGGAGGGGTGCAAGACGATCAGTTGATCACAGCCTATTCCGCTGCGGCGGTCTGCAATGGCTGCGGCCTGCGTTCTCGACAATTCCAATTCTTTCGCGCGCGCGTCGATAATGACAAAATCATTGCCCAATCCATGCATTTTGTGAAAGCGTCCGGTGGTCATGAATGGCGATTTAGGGATGCAGTTCCCGTGTGTCCAGCAATTCGGCTCTCGGCAGCGGCTACTGCGCAGTCTAGCCTGCCTTTTGTTCGAGATTATCCGGCGAAGTTAAGCCGGTTTCTTTCGATTGCAGCGGCTCAGTTGCTTTGAGCTTCTCGGCAACCAGCAAATTGCGCTCGGCCAAAAATTCATGTGTCTGCTGACCAGACAGTGGGCGGCCATAATACCAGCCTTGCCCTTTGGAGCAGCCGATATTGCACAATGCTCTCTCGGTGTCCTTGTCTTCGATGCCTTCTGCTGTAATCGGCATGCCAAGGCTTTCTCCGAGACCCGTGATCGCCTTGACGATTGCTCTGCTTTCCGGATTTTGCAGTATGGAAGTCACGAAGCTGCGATCTATTTTGATCCGGTCAAACGGCAGCGCGCGAAGATGAGCGAGTGAACTGAAGCCCGTCCCGAAATCATCCAGCGCGATTTTAATGCCCTGATTTTTCAGGCTGCCTACAATGGATTGTGCCAAATTGAGGTTCTCAAACAACGAGCTCTCGGTGATTTCAATCTCTAAGCGGCTCGGTGGCAAGCCGGTTTCGACCAGTAGTTTGACGATTTTTTGCGCAACCCACGGATCAAACAACTGGATGGGTGGGATATTGATGGAGATCGTTAGGCTAGGATCCCAGTTTTTGGCATCCTCGAATGCCTGTTGCATGATGCTCAAAGCGAGTTCACCGATCATGCCATTTTCTTCGGCAACCGGAATGAAGATTTCAGGAGAGACAAGCCCTTGGGTAGGAGATTTCCAGCGAGCCAGTACTTCAAACCCGGTCAATTTTCCGGTCGTTAGATCTACTTGCTGTTCATAATATGGTACAAACTCGCCGTCGATGACGCCTGAGCGGATACCGGCTTCCAAACTGCTGCGGGTTTGCAGGACCTGTTCCATGTCAGGATCAAACCAGCGATATCGGTTCCGGCCTTGTTTTTTTGCGCTATACATTGCGACGTCGGCGCGACGCATCAATATGTCGACCCCGGCCGTTTCTGTATCATAGCGTGCCATCCCGATAGACGTTGTCACAACAAGACTGGTGCCATTTTCGAGGATCGGCGACGCGATAGCGTCAATCAAATCGTCGGCTATTTTGTCGACCATTTCCGGTCGCTCCGGATCGAAGATGAATGCGCAAGCGAACTCATCACCACCTAGCCGCGCCGAAACGTTGTTGGGTGGTATGATGCGCGTTATTCGATTTGCCACTTCTTTCAATACCACGTCGCCGGCACTGTGCCCGTGGGCATCGTTGATATTTTTGAAATTGTCGAGGTCGAGCATCATGAACGCAATGCTTTTCCCATTTTGCTGGGCAATATTGATCATGTCGGCAGTTTTTTCGCCAACGGTCCTGCGATTTAGGAAGCCGGTTAGGGGGTCGGTTATCGCAAGAGAATGGGCGATCTCTTCAGCAGCGGCTCTTTCTTTGATTTCCTCGACCAAGTCCTTGTAACGCCGCCATCCGAATAAGATCAGCGCTATGTTCAGCAATAATGCCGAAACCAGCATATTGTCGCCAACGCTGGCCTGACCAGATAGAGAATCAATGGCATCCGATAAAACGCCACCGCCGGTGCTGCCGAATAGTAGAATTGCGAGCAGGACAATGATACCCGTCAAGACATCACGTCTCACGGATATTTTATGTCGGTCCTTATTCAACCTTTGGTTCTGATCGACTACTGGTCGAGCCATCATAATTCCCTGCTATTCTCGTAATACTATTAGCCAATAGTTCTCAATTTCTAGTTAACGCTCGTATGTCTTTGCATGAAAATCCGGGCTTGCGATTATCAAGAAACTGCACTAGTAGCCCGCCAACAACGGCAATATTTATGTTGCCTATTCAGTTTAGAGTTCGAAAAACTCACACGCCGGTCAGCGAGGTTTCGCCCACCGGCGCTTTTTGCGTTGGCCTGTAAAATGGTCATTTTGAAGAAGGAAGGCGGGAACATGTTTGATAAGTTAAGCGACCGCCTTGGCGGAGTTTTTGAAAAGCTACGAGGCCGCGGTGCGCTGCGCGAAGACGATGTTCGTGGCGCTATGCGTGAAGTACGGATTGCGCTGCTCGAAGCCGATGTCGCACTGCCGGTCGTCAAAGAATTTGTTGAAAAAGTAACTGAACAGGCGGTCGGCCAGTCGGTGCTAAAATCGGTGACACCAGGGCAACAAGTGGTCAAAATCGTCAATGACGGTATTGCCGAGATGCTGGGGTCGGAAGTTAGCGCGCTTGACCTATCTGTCGCGCCGCCAGCTGTTGTAATGATGGTGGGCCTGCAGGGCTCCGGTAAAACGACGACGACCGCGAAGATCGCGAAACGGCTAAAAGACAAAGACAATAAAAAGGTCATGATGGCCTCGCTTGACGTTAATCGTCCGGCGGCACAGGAGCAGTTGGCCGTATTGGGCGAGCAGATAGATGCTGCTACGTTGCCGATTGTCACTGGTCAGCAGCCGGTAGAGATCGCCAAGCGTGCGCTGCAAGCGGCCAAATTACAGGGCTTTGATGTCCTTCTTCTGGATACTGCGGGCCGACTTCATGTTGACCAGCAGTTGATGGACGAGATGAAGGCGGTTGCCGACATCTCTACACCACAAGAAACGCTATTGGTTGTTGATGCACTGACAGGTCAAGATGCCGTCAATGTTGCGCAGAACTTCTCTGATCAGGTTGATCTGAGTGGTGTTATCCTCACCCGTATGGACGGCGATGCACGCGGCGGCGCAGCTCTGTCGATGCGTGCGGTGACTGGTAAGCCGATCAAATTTGTCGGTGTCGGTGAAAAAATCGACGCATTGGAAGAATTCCACCCGGAACGCGTTGCGGGCCGGATTCTTGGCATGGGCGACGTGGTCAGTCTGGTCGAGAAGGCGGCGCAAGTCGTCGACAAGGAAGAATCCGAAGCGCTTGCCGAGAAGATGCTCAAGGGGCAATTCGATCTTAACGATCTGCGCTCGCAGCTGAACCAGATGACGAAAATGGGTGGTCTGGGCGCTATGGCATCGATGATGCCCGGCATGAAAAAGGCAAAAGCGGCAATGGCTGGCGGCGCGATGGACGAAAAGGTTCTCGTGCGGATGGACGCGATTATCGGTTCGATGACCAAGGAAGAGCGGACCCGTCCGGGTTTGCTTAATGCCAAGCGTAAACGGCGGGTGGCCATTGGTTCCGGTACCACGGTGCAGGACGTCAACAAGCTGCTTAAAATGCATCAGGAAATGGCCAAGGCGATGAAGCGCATCAAAAAGATGGGTGGAATCAAGGGATTGATGTCGATGTTTGGCGGCGGTGGCGGAGCCGCTGGCGCCGGTATGGGCGGCCAGGATGGCGGTATGGCAGGCATGCCGGGGCTTCCCGATATGTCGCCCGGCGGTCTTCCACCAGATTTAGCGAATTTATTGAATAAGAAGAAATGATCGTAACAATTGAATTTTTGAATTTTTAGAAAGGTTTATTACAATGGCAGTAGCAATGAGAATGTCCCGGGGCGGTTCCAAGAAACGTCCTTATTATAGAATCGTAATTGCGGACGTCCGCGCACCACGTGACGGTAAGTTCATCGAACGGATCGGCAGTTATAACCCGCTGCTCGCGAAAGACGACGAGAAGCGCGTTGTTCTGGACACAGAGCGTGCGAAACATTGGTTGGAAATGGGCGCAAAACCTTCTGACCGTGTTGCTCGTTTCCTTGACGCTGCTGGGTTGATGAAGCGTGAAGCGCGCAACAATCCAAACAAAGCCAAGCCAGGTGAAAAAGCTACCGAGCGTCTAGAAGAGAAAGCTGAAAAAGCAGCTGCTGCTGAAGAAGCCGCTAAAGAAGCTGCTGCGGCTCCAGCTGAAGAAGCTCCGGCTGAAACACCAGCGGAAGAAACACCGGCTGCCGAAGAAGCTGCACCTGAAGCTGCACCTGAAGCTGTCGCTGAAGAAGCACCAGCGGCTGAAGCGGCTCCTGCAGAGGAAGCAAAAGCTGAAGAAAAGTCCGAGGGTTAATCCTTGGATACGGTTGATCCGGACAAACCCGTCCCCCTTGCCGTCATCATTGGCGCGCATGGGGTGACCGGGGAAGTCCGGCTCAAGCTATTTTGCGAAGGGCTGAATAGCCTTAAGCAACATAAGTTGTTCAACGGTGGCGCTCTGACGCTTAAATCCGTTAAACCCCATAAAATGGGGGCAATTGCCCGGATATCCGAAATCACGGACCGCAATGGTGCCGAAGCTGCACGCGGTACGGAGCTTTCCGTTCCGCGTTCCGCTTTGCCTGAACTTGGCGATGACGAATTCTACCATATCGATATTATCGGCTTACGCTGCGTCTCTGACGCTGGCGACGAATTAGGCAAAATATTTGCCATTTACGAATTTGGCGCAGGCGATGTGATAGAGATTGAACGCGCCAACGGAAAAAAATTCATGGTTCCAGTGGGCGCAATCGATATGGGTAATGATCCAGTAATTGTGGAAGCGGAGTTTGTGGAAGAATGATAGCTCCTATATTTTTCATAATATTGATCGTGTTGTTGGTCGCGCTGCCAGCATTTGCGGGTTGGTCTCTGAGTCAAAAATATGATCAGCCTATCCGTATGATTTGCACGATATTATTGGGGCAGATGATCCTGACGCCAGGAATGTTGCTAATTACTCTCTCGGACAATCAGGCGATGACCGAGAATCCAACAAAGACAGTGATGGTTTATGCTGCCATGGCGCTGATGATCTCTATTATGACCTTTGTTATCTTAGAGATCAGGAAAACGCGGCTAGGCAAATGACCTTCACCGCCCAGATTCTGACGCTTTACCCTGAAATGTTTCCAGGGCCGCTCGGCACATCCTTGGCGGGCAGGGCGATGGAGGAAGGGAAGTGGGCCTGCGATACGATCAACCCACGCGAATTTGCGACGGATAAGCACCGTAGCGTCGACGATACGCCAGCAGGCGGCGGTGCCGGGATGGTTTTGCGGGCTGATATCATGGCTGCGGCCGTGGATCATGCGCTTGAGAAACAGGAAAACGCCCCGATTCTCGCGATGACCCCACGCGGCAAACCGCTCACACAGGCGCGTGTGCGTGAAATTGCCTCCGGTCCCGGCGTCACCATAATCTGCGGCCGTTTCGAAGGATTTGACGAACGTTTGTTTGATGCCCGCGACATCGAACAAGTCTCCATCGGCGATTATGTTCTATCCGGCGGAGAAATGGGCGCTTTGGTGCTTTTAGACGCTTGCATTCGCCTGCTTCCCGGGGTAATGGGCGCGTCTTCTAGCGGAGATGACGAGAGTTTCGAACACGGAACACTCGAATATCCGCAGTATACCCGGCCTCAGAAATGGGAAGGGCGTATTATCCCTGAAGTCTTGCGATCGGGGGATCATGCGAAAATTGATGCTTGGCGGAAACAAAGGGCAGAGGAAGATACACGGCTAAGGCGGCCGGATTTATGGGAGCGTCACAGGGACGGTCCGGATCAGTCGCCCTCTGGTGCGCAGGAAAAAGATAAAGATAAGGAATAGGTCATGAACCTGATTCAAACACTAGAAAAAGAAGCTGTCGAAGCATTTGTCGCTTCTAAAGATATTCCCGAATTTCGCGCTGGCGATACGCTGCGCATCGGTGTTCGCGTTGTTGAAGGCGAACGCGTTCGTACCCAGAATTTTGAAGGTGTGTGCATTGCTCGGACCAATCGCGGCATGGGCTCCAATTTCACCGTACGCAAAATGTCGTTCGGTGAAGGCGTTGAGCGTGTGTTCCCGCTTTACTCCCCGAACATTGAAAGCATTACCGTGGTTCGCCGCGGTATCGTGCGTCGTGCGAAGCTATACTATCTTCGTGGACGGACTGGTAAACGGGCCCGTATTGCGGAGCGCCGTTTGAACCAGCCTGCGAAAGGCACTGAAGCAAAATAATCAACGCTTCATACAAGTTTCAAACAGCCGGTTCTCCCCATACGGATAACCGGCTGTTTTAATATCAGGAACAGGAAAAGTTTCATGGGTTACAAAATTGCAGTTGTTGGTGCCACGGGCAATGTCGGGCGTGAAATGCTCAACGTTTTGGTCGAGCGTGAATTTCCCTATGACGAGATCGCCGCTGTTGCGTCATCGCGTTCTCAGGGTAGCGAAATTGAAATTGGTGAAACGGGCAAGATGCTCAAGGTTCAAAATATCGAACATTTCGATTTTGCGGGCTGGGATATGGCTCTTTTTGCTGCTGGCTCCGGCCCGACAAGCGAATATGCGCCGAAAGCCGCGGCTGCGGGGTGTGTTGTGATCGACAATAGCTCGCTCTACCGGATGGACCCGGACGTGCCGTTGATCGTTCCAGAAGTGAATCCGGAAGCCATTAGTGATTATACAAAGCGCAACATCATCGCGAACCCGAACTGCTCGACTGCACAGATGGTTGTCGCACTGAAGCCATTGCATGACGCTGCGACGATTAAACGCGTTGTCGTCTCAACCTATCAGTCGGTTTCTGGTGCTGGCAAAGGCGGCATGGACGAACTGTTTGAACAGTCTCGCGCGATTTTTGTCGGTGATCCCAAAGACAATAATGTGTTCACCAAGCAGATCGCGTTTAACGTAATCCCGCATATCGATGTTTTTCTCGACGACGGTTCGACCAAGGAAGAGTGGAAAATGGTCGTTGAGACCAAGAAGATTCTTGATTCCAAGATCAAGCTCGCCGCCACTTGCGTCCGTGTCCCGGTATTTGTTGGCCACAGTGAGTCGATCAATATCGAGTTTGAAAACGAACTGTCTGCGAAGGATGCGCAGAAAATTCTGCGCGACGCGCCTGGCATCATGCTGGTCGATAAGCGGGAAGATGAAGGCTATGTCACACCGGTTGAATGTGTCGGTGATGGAGCGACTTTCATCAGCCGTGTGCGCGAAGATCCGACGGTTGAAAATGGCCTGAACATCTGGTGCGTTAGCGATAATCTGCGCAAAGGCGCGGCGTTGAACGCGGTGCAGATTGCAGAGCTGCTTGGTCGGAAGCATCTGAAAAAGGGCTAATTTGCTTCGCCGTTTGTCTGTACATAGGTCTGATATTGCAACTTGCCTTTGCAGCCATTCTCGGTGCAGTAACCGTGCATGACATTGAAAGCAGACGTATATTGGTCTTTCCGCTCGCCTTATAGCTATTTGGCGACCCGGCGTTATGTAGCGCTCACTCAGGAATATGATCTTCAGATCAACCAGCGGTTTGTTTATCCGCTGGCAATTCGGGAGCCCGATTTCTTTGAGAAAAATCATCCCAATTGGCTGAGCTATACGTTCAAAGATATTTTTCGCGTGGCCCAGCACATGGGGATCCCGATGGCGCCGCCCAATCCTGATCCGATCGTGCAGGATATGGCGACCCGTAAAATTGCTGACGAGCAGCCCTATATTTTCGAACTGACCCGTATGGGGCAGGCCGCGTCGCGGCGCGGTAAGGGGCTGGAGTTTGCCAATGAAGTTTCGCAGTTGATCTGGGGCGGAACCGCAGGCTGGAATGAAGGCGATCATCTGCAAAAGGCGGCAGAACGAGCGGGACTTGATCTCGCAGAACTGAGAGCCGAAGCGGAAGCACAGGCTGATGACTTGGACGCAGAAATAGCGGGCAATCAAATAGCACTGGAAGCTGCGGGGCACTGGGGCGTGCCGACGCTGGTTTTTGACGGCGAACCGTTTTTTGGTCAGGACCGGATAGATGTCGCGGTTTGGCGTATGGAGCAGCAGGGGCTTAGCCGCCGATGAGCAAGCCAGTAACGGGTGGTTGCCAGTGTGGCGCTATCAGATATGCGTTTCAAGGGCCGGTACCACCCGCTTATGCCTGT
Source organism: Parasphingorhabdus sp. (assembly GCF_039939955.1). Classification (GTDB taxonomy): domain Bacteria; phylum Pseudomonadota; class Alphaproteobacteria; order Sphingomonadales; family Sphingomonadaceae; genus Parasphingorhabdus. The sequence continues at coordinate 987,516 of NZ_JBDVHS010000005.1, forward strand.
CATTGCGGCGAGTGTAAGAAACAAAGCGCCAGTGCTTTTTCGATGTCGATTCCGATGCACTATCAAACTCTTGCAGTGACGGGGAATTCGACCTCATTCCAGACTGAATCCTTCAGTGGGAAGATCAAGCATAATTTCTTCTGTGGCAATTGCGGAACGCGTCTTTGGCATAGCGGCAACAATCCGCCTGACGCGATCACCTTAAAGGTAGGTACTCTTGATGAATCTTCAGGCATAACGCCTCGTGGCCACTTGTGGGTGTCGAAGAAGCAGCAAGGGATTGAACTTGACCCTGCAAGTGATCAACAGATGACGCAGCCAGAGGATTTGATCGAGTGGCGAGCGCAACTGGGAACAAGCAAATGACGACAGTGAACTGGGACTTTTCCTCCTTTGATGGCGTGAAACTCAAAATTCATGAAATGGGAGAGGGGCGTCCCGTACTTCTGCTGCATGGCCTGTTTTCCAACGCCGATACCAACTGGATTAAATTCGGTCATGCAGGGAAGCTGGCGGAAGCCGGTTACCGGGTGATCATGCCCGACCTGCGTGCCCATGGCGAGAGTGAAGCTCCGCATGACCCGGATGCCTATCCCGATGATGTGCTGGTGAAAGACATTTTGGCCTTGATCGAACATCTGCAACTGTCGAACTATGATCTCGGCGGTTTCTCGCTTGGTGCCCGGACGACGGCTCGGCTGCTTGTCAGCGGGGCTCATCCGGCCAAGGCGATTCTCGCGGGCATGGGACTTCAGGGGCTGGCCGGATGGAAGCGGCGTCAGGAGTTTTTCCAGGAAGCGATCCGGCTTAAGGACAGCGCCAAGCGTGGCGACCCGCATTGGCTCGCTATCCAGTTTATGAAGAGCCAGAAGGTCGACCCCGTGGCGGCAAGTTTGTTGCTTGCGACATTTTCCGATATGGATCCCGCCGATGCCGCAAGCATAGAGACCGAAACATTGGTGCTGTGCGGAAGCGAGGATCGCGACAATGGCGATCCGGAAGAACTGGCGGCGATTTTGCTCAATGGCCACCATGTTGCCATTCCAGGCACCCATATGAGCAGCGTGACCAAGGTAGAAATGACTCAGGAAATGCTACGCTTTCTGGTCGGATAGGAGGGACAATGTCGACACTGTATAACTGGCGGAATTTTTGGATTTTCTGGGGCGGTGGATTGCTGCTCTTTGCCTGTATCATCCTGTCCAACGGGGCACTGGAAACGTTGGCATCTCCCAACGGGATACTCGATCACCAAAGCGCGGGAACGGCGGAGCGGGTCAATGCAATCCAGGAAAGCTGGGCAGCTGCCGGGGCGCTCGCAATGGCGCGCTGGGGGATGATCGGCGATCTGATTTTCATCACTCTCTATATGTCCGGCGGCATTATCGGCGGACGACTGATCTGGCAGCAGGCCAATTCGCCAATGCTCAAGAAGGTCGGTTTGCTGTGCGTCGTGAGCTATTTTGTCTTTGGTCTAACCGATTATATCGAAACGGTCTGTCAGCTGATCCAGCTGGTAAAAGAACAGGGCAGCGACATTCTCGCTGCGACGGCTGCTCTGGCGAAGCCATTTAAGGTTGCGAGCTGGATTGTCGGCACGATCGCGATGATCGCCGCGCTCATCTGGAGATGGCGCGAAACGCGGGCTTGACCGGCGGGGAATAAAGTTTCAATTTTAACTAAAATATCAACAGTTGAGGATATCGATATGAAAACTGCTGCTTCGATCGTCGCCATTGCTGCCATGGCGCTTGCCACACCGGCCTTGGCCAAACATCATGAAAATGAAGGGGCTGAGACAAGTGCCCCGACTGCTGCCGACGCCAGACAATTTGTCGAGGATACTGAACAGCAGATGTTCGACTTTTCGATCGATGCCGGGCGGATATACTGGATCAACTCCAACTTCATCACCGACGACACCGATGCCTTGGCTGCCAAGATCGGCGCGGAAGGCACCACGATGTCGGTGAACGCGGCTATCGAAGCGGCGAAGTTTAACGATGTCGAAAATCTGGACGCCGTTACGCGCCGCAAACTTGACAAATTACGCGGCGGAATCGTGCTGCCGGCACCGACGACAGAGGGCGCCGCGACGGAATTGAACGAGATCGCCACGAAGCTCAACTCGGCTTACGGCAAGGGCAAGGGCACGCTGAACGGCGAGGAAATCAACGGTTCGGATATTGAAGCCGCAATGGGCACCAATCGCGACCCCGAAGAGCTCTCCGAAATGTGGGCGAGCTGGCATAGTAATGTAGGCGCGCCGATGAAGGATGATTATGCCCGGATGGTCGAAATCGCCAATGAGGGCGCCCGGGAACTCGGTTTCGCCGATGTCGGCGCGATGTGGCGTTCCGGCTATGACATGCCGGCTGATGATTTTGCCAAGCTGACCGACCAACTATGGGCACAGGTGAAGCCGCTTTATGACCAGCTGCATTGCTATACCCGCGACAAGCTCAACGAAAAATATGGTGACGCTGTACAGCCGGAGACTGGAGCCATCCGCGCCGACCTTCTGGGCAACATGTGGGCGCAGGAATGGGGTAATATATATGATATCGTCGCACCGGAAGGCGCTGGCGATATCGGCTTTGATACAACCGACCTGCTGACGACCAATGGCCATGATGCCATGAAAATGGTCAGGGCAGGTGAGGGTTTCTTCTCGTCACTGGGTTTTGAGCCCCTGCCGGAAACTTTCTATCAAAGATCTCTATTCACGAAGCCGGCAGATCGCGAAGTGGTCTGCCATGCCAGCGCATGGGATATCGATAATAAAGACGATATCCGGATCAAGATGTGCATCAAGGTGAATGGCGATGATTTTGTCACCATCCATCACGAACTTGGCCACAACTACTACCAGCGCGCCTATAACGAGCAGAGCTATTTGCATCTTGATGGCGCCAATGATGGCTTCCATGAAGCGATCGGAGATATGATCGCGCTCTCGATCACGCCGGAATATTTGGTTCAGGTCGGCTTGCTCGACGCGGATAATGTTCCAAGTGCCGATAAGGATGTCGGCCTTTTGCTTCGTCAAGCGATGGACAAAGTCGCTTTCCTGCCGTTCGGTCTGCTGGTCGACAAATGGCGCTGGGGCGTATTCAAGGGCGATATCGCGCCTGCCGATTACACCACGGCATGGCATGATCTGAAACTGGAATATCAGGGCATCACGCCGCCGGTTGAACGGCCTGCTGATGCTTTCGATCCTGGAGCGAAATATCATATACCGGGCAATACGCCTTATTCACGCTATTTCCTTGCCCGGATTTTGCAGTTCCAATTCTACAAGGCTGCTTGCGATGAAGCCGGATGGACCGGTCCACTGCACCGTTGTTCTTTCTACGGCAACGAACAAGTAGGGGCGAAACTGAACGCGATGCTGGAAATGGGGGCATCCAAGCCTTGGCCCGATGCGCTCGAGGCTTTTACCGGTACCCGTGAAATGGATGGATCAGCCATGATCAGCTATTTTGCGCCATTGATGGACTGGTTGAAGGATGAGAATGCCGGAAAATCTTGCGGATGGTAGATACTAAAAGGCCGGCGGGAGAATAACTTCCGCCGGCTCCTATATTATGTGATTTTTATTAAAGCTGGTCGAGCATATATTCTGCTGCACTGACTTTAAAGTCACCAGGTGCCTCGACATTTAGCTCTTCAATAACACCATCATTGATGATCATCGAGAAGCGCTGGCCGCGCGTACCAAGGCCAAAACCTGAACCATCCATTTCTAGGCCAACAGCTTTTGCAAAATCCCCATTGCCGTCGGCGAGCATCGTGATGTCATCCGATCCGGAGGCGCCATTCCATGCGCCCAATACAAAGGCGTCATTCACCGCGGTGCAGGCAATTTCATCAACGCCTTTTGCTTTGAGGTCTGCCGCTTTTTCCACATAGCCGGGAAGATGTTTGGCCGAGCAGGTTGGGGTATAAGCGCCGGGTACCGAAAATAGAGCTACTTTCTTACCCGCAAAATATTCGCTGGAGCTCACTTGCTGTGGGCCTTCTGCGGTTGCCTTCACCAGATTAACTTCTGGAATTTTATCACCTTTGTTGATCATCATTTGCTCCTTATCTCAATTGGGCTTCGAACATTTGCCTCGATAGAGATAGTGGTGTCAGCCGCGGGCAATTGCAAGCAACCAGCCAAACAAATCCCCTGTGCATTTTGCCATGGGCAGTTCATATTTGCATCGCTATGCATATCTAGATGCACAATCCCATCTTCTTTTCCGGACAATTTCTCCTCGCAACACCGGGAATGGCTGATCCCCGATTTGCACGGTCGGTGCTGGCGATATGTTCGCATGATGAGAACGGAGCGCTTGGCATTAACATCGGCGAGACCGTCGATGGCATAAGCTTTCATGGGATTCTGAAACAGTTTGATATCGATCCAGGCAAAGCTCCAGATTGTTCAGTGTTTCTTGGCGGACCAATGGAAACGCAGCGGGGTTTCATCATCCATAGTCTGGATATGAACCTGTCGGATACGCTGCAAGTGGGGGAGTGTTGGGGGTTGAGCAGTTCCATCGATATGTTGAAAGCTATCGCGCAAGGCCGCGGTCCGAAAGAATGGATCATTGCTCTGGGCTATTCAGGATGGGGAGAAGGTCAGCTTGAAAGTGAGCTGACCCAAAATGGCTGGTCTATCGCCGAAGGGTCTCCTGATTGGTTATATGAGAAGAGCTCGGACGACAAATGGCTGATGGCTTGGCAAGCACTTGGCATTGACCCGATGAAACTGTCTGCCGGATTTGGTAGCGCTTGACCGTTTGATTGTTGCGAACTGCGTGGCTGAAGCCTCATAAAATTTCACATATAAAGACATCTTTATATTTGCTTCTAAATTCATGAGGCGCTAAAGGAATAGCTTGTTGCCGCACCGGATCGCCCGTGCGGCATTTCGTTTTTCAAGGAGAATATCAGTGGCCACCGCAGCTCAAGATTATGTCATTAAGGACATTTCCCTCGCCGATTTCGGACGGAAGGAAATTGAAATTGCTGAAACCGAAATGCCGGGCCTGATGGCTCTGCGTGAAGAATTTGGTGCAGACAAGCCTTTGAAGGGCGCACGGATTACCGGTTCGCTGCACATGACCATTCAAACAGCCGTTTTGATTGAAACCTTGCTTGATCTTGGCGCCGAAGTGCGTTGGGCGTCTTGCAATATTTTCTCGACCCAAGACCATGCAGCAGCAGCTATTGCCGCTGGTGGAACACCGGTTTTCGCCATCAAGGGCGAAACGCTGGAAGAATATTGGGCTTATGTTGAGCGTATTTTTGACTGGGGCTCTGATCAAACCTGTAACCTGATCCTCGATGATGGTGGCGATGCTACCATGTTCGCGCTTTGGGGCGCTCGGGTTGAAGCGGGCGAAGAATTGTTCAAACCTGAAAATGAAGAAGAAGAAGTCTTTGTTGCTACTTTGACCCGCTTTTTGGCGGAACGTCCTGGTTATCTGACCAAGACCGTCGAAACCATCAAGGGCGTTTCGGAAGAAACCACCACCGGTGTTCACCGTCTTTATGAACTGGCCAAAATCGGAAAACTTCCTTTCCCGGCGATCAATGTCAACGATAGTGTGACCAAATCGAAGTTTGACAATCTCTATGGCTGTAAAGAGTCATTGGTTGATGCAATCCGCCGCGCGACCGACGTTATGCTTGCCGGTAAAGTGGCAACTGTCGCTGGTTTCGGTGACGTTGGTAAAGGTTCTGCACAATCTCTCCGCAATGGCGGCGCTCGCGTGCTGGTTACCGAAATTGACCCGATTTGCGCGCTTCAAGCCGCAATGGAAGGCTTCGAAGTTGTGACAATGGAAGAAGCCACCCAACGGTCGGACATTTTCGTGACAACAACCGGTAACAAAGACGTTATCACCGTCGATCATATGCGGGCGATGAAAGACCGGGCGATTGTCTGCAACATCGGCCACTTCGACAGCGAGATCCAGATCGGCGGTCTGAAGAATATGAAATGGACCGAAATCAAGCCACAGGTTGATGAAGTTGAATTTCCTGACGGGAAGAAGCTGATCGTTCTGGCTCAAGGGCGTCTGGTTAACCTTGGCTGTGCGACGGGTCACCCGAGTTTTGTGATGTCCGCTAGCTTTACCAACCAGGTATTGGCGCAGATCGAACTATGGTTGCGTCCGGAACAATATAAGAATGATGTCTATGTTCTGCCGAAACATCTCGATGAGAAGGTTGCCGAATTGCATCTCGCTAAATTGGGCGTGAAACTGGATAAGTTGAGCCAGGAACAAGCCGATTATATCGGTGTTCCAGTCGAAGGCCCATTCAAGCCGGAACATTATCGCTATTAAGCGGGTCTACTATTGGAAATCAAAAACCGGGCAATGTGAACGACATTGTCCGGTTTTTTTATTTTAGCGGGATGTGAACCGGGTCTTCCATTTGTCAGGATTTCCGGGAAACTCAGGCCAGAGATTTTGCGATAGGGCCCGTGCGCTGACTGATTTTATGCCCGCTTGTTTTTCATACATCCAATAGTTTCGCAGGATGATCGATACATATCCGCGGGTCTCGACATAGGGAATGCTCTCCATGAACAACAGGGGATCGCCATTGTCCTGTACTTCACTATTCCAGCGCTTAACCGCGCCCGGACCGGCATTATAGGCGGCAGCGATCTTCGGTAGTTTGCCACCGGTGATCGATGATTTTCCAAGATATTCTAGATAAGATTGACCATATTCAAGATTGGTCGATGGCTTGAACAAATCCGTTTTCTTGAATTTCGAACCATTGGCTTTTGCGATATCGCCAGCAGTGCCCGGACGGACTTGCATCAATCCGATTGCATTGGCCGGGCTCACAACTTGGCTGCGAAACGAGGATTCCTGTAGCGTATGGGCATAGACAAGCGCTGGGTCGACCCGCCAGCCGCCGTCGGGCTTCCATTTCGGCGCAGGAAACCGAGCTTGAACATCGGGTTTTGTCCCGCGCGGTGCGTTGTGGGCCAGCCATAATTGGGTGCGCGGTAGATTAATCTCGCGCGCCAGTTTGATCAGGGCAGGGTGATCGCTCTTTGGACCGATCGTGGCCTGGTGACGAAGCACTTCATCTGCCAACTGTTCTTCACCAATCTCAACCAAAGCGATGGCGGCACGAACATTCTCATGACGCTTGAGGGCGCGCCAGTCGGACTTCTCGAATGATTCCGCGGTGTCGGAGCTGCTCGCTTCCATGCCAAGGGTTTGAGCCGCGAGCAGGCCATAAAAGCTGTCGTCTAGCCGCGCAGCGGTTTGCAATTTGCCCTGAACTCTCTCAGGTTGACCGCATTTCAGATCAGCGCGTGCGCTCCAGTAGAGCCCGGCAGCTTTCAATCCCCTATTGGCGGCTGTCCGTCCGACCTTTTCGAAAGCAGCGCTCGCAGAACCGCAATCGTTCAGGCGCCAAGCGGCCAATCCCGCAACCCAATCTGCATGGACGACCCATTCGCCCGCACCATTTTGAGCACGCCGGGCCATTCGTAGAGCGGCGACATTGTCATTTTCAATATAGTGAGACCAAGCAATCCGCTGTTCCAGCTCCGTGCGGCCTTGGGAGGACATGTGTTTCACATTATCGCTCAGCAGTTCTTCGGCGCGTTGTGGATTGTCATTCTTGATAAAATCAATGATCTGGCCACGAACGTTATTTGCAACACTATCAGACGCGACATTCTTTGGTTTGGAACGCACCGGGGAGCCTGGAACCCATGATAGATTGCGTCGCTGTGGAAGGCTTGGCAATAGTTGGGCGCCGCGTTTCTGCGCCAAACGGCCCAATTGGGCGGCTTGTGGTATTTCGGGTGCTTCATTGACTAATGTCAACAACGGACCCAATTCAGCACGGGGACTGTTGGCCGCCAAAAAATATTCTGCCTGTGCGATAGATTTGAGCGGACCCGTCGGTGCGGTGTCCATCAAGTTTTTCGCAGTATCCCATTGATTATCGCTCATCGCCGAGAATAGAGCGCGATAATGGTCGGATTGCTTCCGTTTCAGCTGTGATGGAACATCCTTGGCAATGGACGCGCTATTGTAGAGCACGGCGCCATCATCGGCGAGCGCGGGCGTTGCAACCAGAGTAAGAAGCGAAGCAGTCAGTGCAAATTTCAGTTTCACGAGGCAGAAATCCTTGTCAGCATTTGCAAATCTTTCCAAGCTTCGGCCTTAAACAATGGCCGCTCGATCAAGATCCGCGGATGAAACGTAACGATTGCCTCTGTTTTTGATGAACTATGGTTAATAAATTGTTTATTTTTGCGCGCGGACAACAGGTCTTCGCCAAATATGATCTTGGAAGCCAGATCACCAAAGCAGATGACGCGCTTGGGTCGCACCAATCCGATGTGATGAAGCATGCGCTTATTGAGACTGGACCAATGTTGTTCATCAATTCTGCCGTCAATGGATGCTGATACGGCAATGGTCGCCAGATAACGCTGTTCCGAATCGCATCCGATTGCAGACAGCATCTTGTCGAGAAGCGTCTGATTTTGAGGATTGAACAGTTGCAGCCCAGAATTTTGACTTTTTTCCGGCATCGCGGAAATAACCATGACTTCCGGCTCCAAGACACCTTGCGGAGCCACTCTATTTCTCGACCAGTTCGCTTCAATCAGACCATTGTCATTCGCCAACCACGCGACAAAAGCTTCATGATCGGTAGGCAAGACTTCCTCTGCAACGGGAGCCATCACCTTCTCGACTGCCTGTTCCGTAACGGCAGCTGGTGGCGGCGTTTCCACGACTGGTGTAGCTGGTTCTTCCGCTAATAGTGCCGTCGGTTGATCGGCATAGTTGAGGTCGACGCCAGCCAGCGACCACCAGTTCTGTAGGCTGTGGATCATCGATTCAGTCGATGAATTTGTCGTTGGAGAGGCAATTAATTTCATTTATGTATAGAGTCATGAGTTGACGAATAGGTCAATTGGCGGGAAAGCAACTTCCTGACCAGTGGGTTGCGGTTTGCGACAGACCGAATGTACAGGATAATATAAGTAAGAATTGTAGGAAAAGCGACATGAGCGAACGAGAGTCAATGCCTTATGATCTGGTGATAGTCGGCGGAGGCCCTGCGGGTCTCAGCGCGGCCATCAGGTTCAAACAATTGGCGGATGAGGCCGGTAAAGATCTCTCGGTCTGTATTTTGGAAAAAGGGTCTGAAATCGGCGCGCATATTCTTTCCGGTGCAGTTATCGATCCCAAAGGGCTGGACGAGCTTTTCCCGTCATGGCGCGATGAAGACTGCCCCATTGCAAAAACACCGGTAATCGAGAACCATCACTGGGTCTTGACCAAGAAGAAGAAATTCTCGCTGCCGCATATCATGACACCGTCGTTCATGCACAATAAGGGAACCTACACAGGTTCTCTTGGCAATTTGTGCCGCTGGCTCGGTGAGCGCGCCGAAAATATGGGCATTGAAATTTTTCCCGGCTTTGCAGCCGCCGAAATATTGTACAATGATGATGGGTCGGTCAAAGGTGTCGCCACCGGAGACATGGGCGTGGCGCGTGACGGCAGCCATAAACCAGACTATGAACCGGGTCTTGAGCTTCATGCAAAATATACGTTTTTTGCTGAAGGCGCGCGCGGTCATTTAACCAAGATTCTGAAGAATGAGTTCGCGCTGGATGCCGACAGCCAGCCGCAGATCTATGGTCTAGGCATCAAAGAGCTCTGGGACATTGAGCCAGAGAAACACGTCGCTGGACGGGTAATTCATACACAGGGCTGGCCGCTCAGCGAAGGCGCCAATGGCGGTGGTTTCCTCTATCATCAGGCTGATAATCAAGTCGCACTCGGCTTTGTGACGTGGCTGAACTACGAAAATCCGCATCTTTCGCCCTTTGAGGAAATGCAGCGTTGGAAGCAGCATCCTGAAATTCGCAAGATATTGGAAGGCGGCAAACGGGTTTCCTATGGCGCGCGTGCTATTAACGACGGCGGTTTTCAGGCCGTTCCCAAATTATATTTCCCAGGCGGCGCATTGATCGGCTGTTCAGCAGGTTTCGTAAACGTACCGCGGATCAAAGGTACGCATACCGCGATGAAGACCGGTATGATGGCTGCAGAAGCAGCCTATGAGGCAATTGTAGCCGAGCGTGAAAGTGACGAGCTGACCGCTTATGGAACCGCTTATGAGAATAGCTGGGTCCGGGAAGAATTGCGGGTCGTTCGCAATGTCCTTCCGGCTGTCGAGAAATATGGTGATTTCCTCGGTACGATAATATCCGGGATCAATATGTGGGCAGAGCATCTCAAGATCAAAATGCCGTTCACCATGAAACTGCATCCGGATTGGTCGCGCCTGAAACGGGCCGAACATTGCGTGAAGATTGAATATCCGAAACCGGACGGAGTGATTAGCTTTGACCGCCTGTCGTCGGTTTTCTTGTCGAACACCAATCACGAAGAGGACCAGCCAGTCCATCTGCAACTGAAAGATCCTTCGGTTCCGGTTGATGTAAACCTTCCGGTCTTTGCGGGGCCATCGGCACGCTATTGTCCGGCAGGAGTATATGAATTTGTGGAGGATGAGGCAGGTAATCCGAAGTTCCAGATTAACGCACAAAATTGCGTTCACTGTAAAACTTGTGATATCAAGGACCCGTCCCAGAATATCAATTGGGTTGTGCCGGAAGGTGGCGGAGGTCCAAATTATCCGAATATGTAGTCTCGGTTTCTACTCGCTACTCGCCATTGGGTTGAGCAGTACGCCAGCGATGGCCAATCGCGGAGACGGCGCAGCAGCAATAACTCGATTTGTGGAAGCCCGGCTCGCGGAATCGTCCAATGAGCTGCAGGTGGCATCTGCCCTTTATGCCGAGAGTATGAAAAAGCAGCCAGACAATGCGCTTCTGGCCGGCAAAGCCTATGGCAATGCTATTGAAGTTGGTGATTTCGGGCTTGCGTTGAAAGCGGTTCGTACTTTGCAGGCACATGGTGCACCAGCACCCGAAATGCCGCTCTTGCCGTTTGCAGAAGCTTTCGCTCAACGCGATTGGAAGAGCGCAGATGCGGCGATAAGCAATTTGGAGGCTCTCAAAAACTTTGCCTTCATGAAGCCATTTTTGGAAGGCTGGATTGAAATTGCGCGAGGGCGCGACGGGAATAGAAGCCTTGTTCGGGCGCAGTCCAACAAGACCGGCAAATATTATCTCGAAGAGCATGTTATATTGAGCAAGTTGGCAAGCCGGAAGGAAGCCGATGCAATGGGCTTGCTGGTCAGGATTGTCGAACGCAATGACCCTCGTATGGCGCCGATACGGATAATCGCCGCTCGGCATTTTTGGGCTATTGATGATCCAAAAACAGCGCGGGCCATTCTAAAAACACCCTCTTCCGGACCAGAAGCGCGGTTGTTACAGCAGATCGCAGCCGGTCAAAAAAAGCGTGTGGCACAGAAAGTCACGCCATCCATTGGTCTGGCGTTTCTTTTCGAGAGATTTTCTAATGATCTGGTGGCGCAGCAGGGGCAATTTTTGTCTCAAGTCATGGCACTGGCCGGTGGCCGGATCGCGGTTGCCTCAGACTATGCCCATTTGACGCTTGGGCGAGCCTATTCTGCGGCAGAAAACCATAGATTTGCAGTTTCAGAATATGCGCAGGTTCGCCGTGAGAGCCCTTATTATCTGGTGGCATTACGATCGGAGGTCGCTAGCCTTGATGCCGATGAGCAATATGATCAGGCCATAGCCCGGCTGAACAGCGCCCTGAATGAAAACCCCACTGCTCCCGAACTCTATATGTTGAAAGGCCAAGTCTTGAGAGCGCGGGACGAAGATGCCGCTGCAGCGACTGCCTTTGAATCAGCAATTTTACTGGGCGAGAAATTAAAACGGTCAAATGCGGTTATGGCTACTTATTGGCTGGCTCTTGGCGGGGCTCAGGAGCAAGCGGGTATATGGCCTGCGGGCTTGCAATCCCTGCAAAAAGCGAATGAACTGCTGCCCAATTCACCCACGATTTTAAATTATCTGGGCTATGCCCAACTTGAGCGCCGCGAAAATAAAGAAAATGCCGTCGCTGCGATTAAGCAGGCCCATGAACTACGTTCAACATCGCCAGCAATTACCGACTCTCTCGGTTGGGCCTATTTCATCACGGGGGACTATGAGCGGGCGGTTACCTATTTGGAAACCGCTTTGGCCGGGCAACCACAGGATCCGACGATAAACGAGCATCTCGGCGATGCCTATTGGACTGTTGGACGCGAATATGAAGCGCGCTATGCTTGGAAATCTGCAAAGCTATTCGCTGATGAGGAAAATTATCAGCGTCTAACCACCAAGATAGATGTGGGCTTGCGGCCTGACCTCGTTTCTCCCTGATGTCTGATACAGTGTTGAAGGCCAGTGATAGCGAAACGGCCTATGCAAAAATCAATTTGGCACTGCATGTCCGTGGGCGCCTGGACAATGGCTATCACGATATTGAAACGATATTTGCCTTTCTGGACAAAGGAGACTTGGTATCTGTAGCGCCCGGTGACGGTTTGAAACTCGATATCGATGGGCCTTTCTCTGATGGTTTGAGCGAAACGGAAAATTTGATCTTGCAAGCGGCTCGGCGTCTGGCGGAGGTGTCTGGGGTGGATAAAGGCGCCTACTTGCACTTGGACAAACAGCTACCAATCGCATCCGGGATTGGCGGCGGTTCTGCCGACGCTGCGGCAACGCTCCGGCTGCTGAACCGTTTCTGGGGGTTGGACCTTGCGCTTGATACACTAGCTGAAATAGCCAAGCCGCTAGGAGCGGATGTTCCGGCGTGCGTGATTAGCCAGACTTGCAGCGGGACCGGTATCGGTCATGATTTAACGACCATCGCTGATCAAGATTTACGCGAATGCACCGCGCTTTTGATCAATCCGATGATCCCGGTGTCGACAGCGGACATATTCAATAGCTGGGATGGCGTTGATCATGGTCCACTAAGCAATGACTCGGTCCTTGTGGCGGCTAAAAAGGGGCGGAATGATCTACAACCGCAGGCTGTCGCTTTGGTGCCAATATTGTCGGATGTTCTGCAATTGCTCGGTGAATGCGAACCCGTTATCGCCCGCATGTCTGGGTCGGGTGCTACATGTTTTGCCTTGTTTGATACGCCGGGCGTGACCCATGATGCCGAACGCCACTGCCGACGGGCGATGGATAATAGCTGGACGATGATCGGGAAGTTTCGATGACAGATGCTTTTGAAATATCCGGTACGCCTTCCAAAGGCGGCATATTGGTCGTGGTCGACCATGCTTCCAGTCATATACCGGATGATATTGATCTGGGTATTTTGCCCGAATATGAGAATGATCATATTGCCTTTGATCCGGGTATCGCGCCAATCGCGCGTCTAATGGCTGAGCATAGCGGGTATCTGGCAATTCTCAGCACGGCATCCCGGATGATCGTCGACCTCAATCGCTATCCTGACGAAGCTGCTGTCATCGTCGAAAGCAGCGATACCATCGAAATCCCTGGAAACCGACTGTCCGCGGAGGACCGGCAAGCGAGGCTGGATCGTTTTTTTACGCCCTATCATGATCGGGTGGCAGGGTTGATTGCGGAGCTCAGACCGGCGGTGGTTGCTTCCCTGCACAGTTTTTCTCCAACGCTCCGTTCCCATCCCCAGATGGAGCGGCCATGGGATATGGGCATCATGTATAATGACCATCAGGCGACCCCACATTTGGCCTTGCAGTTTCTGGGGGAAGAAGGAGAGCTGATCATCGGCGATCAAAGGCCCTATTCAGGCAAAGATCTCAACGCGACGATGAACCGCCAATGCGAAGCCATTGATCAGCCCTATTTCGGTGTGGAAATTCGGCAAGACCTGATCAGGGACGAGATCGGACAACGCCGTTTCGCTGATATTTTGTTGCGTAGTTGCGATAAAATAAGAACGGCTCTTGCTTAACCGGCGGACTTTTGGAAGGACGATCCGGAAATTGCCAAATTGGAAGCCAGAATGACCAACAGATTCGATAAATCCCGATTGCCAAGCCGTCACGTCAGTGTTGGCCCTGAACGCGCGCCTCAGCGTAGCTACTATTATGCAATGGGAATGACCGAGGAAGATATTGCGAAGCCCTTCGTCGGGATTGCATCTGCGGGCAATGACAGCGCGCCTTGCAACACATTGCTCGATGGGCAGGCCGATATGGCCCGCGAGGGCGTTGTTGAAGGCGGCGGAACCCCGCGGCGTTTCAACACGATCACCGTCACAGACGGCATCGCGATGGGGCATCAGGGCATGAAGGCGTCGCTGGTCTCGCGGGAAGTCATTGCCGATAGCGTCGAATTGAGTGTTCGGGGCCACTGCTATGACGCAGTTATCGGTTATGCCGGTTGCGACAAGAGTCTGCCCGGGATGATGATGGCGATGCTGCGGCTGAATGTGCCGTCGATCTTTGTCTATGGTGGTTCGATCCTTCCCGGACGTTTCCATGACGAGGACGTTACCGTCGTCGACGTTTTTGAAGCGGTTGGCCAGCATAGTGCGGGCAATTGTCCTTTGCAGGAACTGATCGAGCTGGAGAAAGTTGCTTGTCCGGGCCATGGTGCTTGTGGCGGGCAGTTTACTGCCAATACTATGGCTTGCGTTGCCGAGGCGATCGGACTGTCCTTGCCAAATAGCAATATGGCACCAGCGCCTTATGAGACCCGCGACGATATGGCAAAAGCCGCAGGCCGTCAGATCATGAACCTGATCGAAACCAATTTGCGGCCGCGGGATATCTGCACCAAAGATGCCTTCATCAACGCGGCTCGGGTGGTCGCTGCTACGGGCGGCTCAACCAATGCGGCCTTGCACCTTCCGGCGATGGCCAGCGAAGCCGGCATCGATTTCGACCTGTTCGATGTTGCAGAGATTTTTAAAACCACGCCCTATTTGGCGGACCTGAAACCGGGCGGCAAATATGTCGCCAAGGACATGCATGATGCGGGCGGCGTCTATATGCTGATGAAGACGATGATGGACAATGGCCTGATGAACGGAGACTGCATCACCGTCACCGGCAAGACGCTGGGCGAGAATATCGACGAGATCGTCTGGAATCCGGACCAGAAGGTTATCTATGACGTGCAAAATGCGATCACCCCGACCGGCGGTGTCGTTGGCTTGCGCGGCTCTCTGGCTCCAGAAGGCGCCATTGTGAAAGTCGCCGGTATGGCGCGTCTGCAATTTCGTGGCCCGGCGCAGGTCTTTGAATGCGAGGAAGATGCGTTCACCGCGGTTGAAGAACGAAAGATTGAGGAAGGCTCCGTTGTTGTCATTCGCAATGAAGGGCCCAAAGGCGGTCCTGGTATGCGTGAAATGCTGGCGACCACCGCTGCGCTTTATGGTCAGGGCATGGGCGAGAAAGTCGCGCTTATCACCGACGGCCGTTTCTCGGGTGCGACCCGCGGATTTTGTATCGGTCATGTCGGTCCGGAAGCTGCCGATGGCGGACCGATCGGTTTGATCGAAGAGGGTGATATCATCAATATCGATGCCGAAGCCGGTATCATCGATCTGGAAGTTGATGAGGCGATTTTGGCCGATCGTCGAACAAGATTTACACGACGTGAAACCGATTATGGTTCAGGGACATTGTGGCGTTATGCACAGAATGTCGGCCCAGCCTATAAAGGCGCGGTCACGCATCCCGGAGCCAAAGCAGAGAAGCATGTCTACGCCGATATTTAAAATTACCGCGTTGGCAATGTTGCTAACGGCCTGCGACAATCGGGCAGACAATGGCGCGCGAACGGATGCCGAACAGCAGAGTAAAGACGAACCGATCAAATGCGCGGTCAACGGCACCAGCGAGTTTGTGCGTGATTGTGCCATCGAGCGATTGAGCGGTGACGGCAAGGTTACCCTGATCATTCGTCATCCCGATGGCGGTTTTCGTCGGTTCAATATCCTGACCGATGGGCATGGTTTGGAAGCGGCGGATGGTTTCGAAGCGGCCCGGATTTCGATCGTCGAAGATGGCGAAATTTTGGTTCAAGTGGGTCCCGATCAATATCTGTTACCCGCGCGGATCAAGCCTGGCGCGGAAACCATCGTCGATGAAAATCCCGGCCCAGTCGGTAATTAGAGGCGGGCTTGCTTAACCATGGAAATATATTGACCGCCGCAGAAATGCAGTCGGCGGAACATGTTTTGATGGACAAGGGTATATCGGTTCAGGAATTGATGCGCCGTGCGGGGCAGGGCGCTGCACAAATGATCTGGAGGATTGCGGTTGACCTTCCGACATTGGTGCTATGCGGCCCGGGCAATAATGGAGGTGATGGCTATGTCATCGCACAATGGTTGCTCGAAAAGGGCGTTGATGTTCAGGTCGCTATGGCAGCGGAACCAAAAACAGAGGCGGCTCAACATGCCAAGTCTCTGTGGCGTGGGGAAACACAGAAACTATCCGATGCTCAGCCCAGAACACAATTTGTCGATTGTCTTTTTGGCACCGGATTGACGCGTCCGATTGCCGAGCAGTGGTTCCAGCATATTTTGCGTCTCTCTACCGGAGCAAAACGGCGGGTAGCGATTGATCTCCCCAGCGGCGTTGAATCTGATGGTGGCATATGTGTGAACGAGATACCGGCATTTGATACAACCATCGCGCTGGGCGCATATAAGCCTTCCCATTTTCTGGAACCGGCTCGGTCAAAAATGGGAAATGTCGTCGGCATAGATATTGGTGTCAGAGCAAGCAGCAATCTGGATGTTGTGGCGAAGCCCCGGCTATCTGCTCCGGATGCGCAGGATCACAAATATAGTCGTGGCCTGGTCGCTGTGGTTGCGGGCGCGATGCCCGGAGCAGCGCAGCTCACGGCAATGGCGGCTCAGAAATCGGGAGCCGGTTATATCAAAATCTTTGCACCGCCCGGCTTTGCTACGCCGCACCCCAGTATTGTCGTCGAAACGGTGCGGGATGGAAACGGGCTTCGGGAGAAGCTGGCCGATAAAAGGATTTCAGCCCTTGCCGTTGGCCCGGGACTGGGGCGGGATGAACGGGCAAGCGACATGTTGCACGCGGCACTCGCATCCCGTGTACCGCTGGTGTTAGATGCCGATGCACTGACGGTCGCTGGATCGCGATTTTCAGACTTGGTAGCAACGCGCTCTGCGGACACGATTGCAACGCCGCATGCGGGGGAATTTACTGGCCTGCTCCTTGATGCTTTGCAAAATAGGATCGAAGATAGCCGCAATCTAGCGCGACGCTCGAAGGCCACTATCCTACTCAAAGGTGCGGATACGGTCATTGCGGGTTGCGACGGTAAAACATCCATACCGGCCTCAACCTGTTCATGGCTCTCGACGGCAGGAACCGGTGATGTCCTGACGGGAATCATTGCAAGCCGGTTGGCAAACGCTGTCAGTGGCTATAGGGCGGCCTGCGAAGGTCAATGGCTGCATAGCCGGGCCGCAATATTGGCGGGACCGGTCTTTTCGCCAGAAATGTTGATCGACCAATTACCCGCCGCTCTGCAGGAATGTTTATGACCGAGACGACCGATCCCGACCTTATCATTCGCGTCGCCGCAAAGGGTGACGGGGTAACCTCTGACGGTCGCCATATTGCCTTTTCTGCGCCGCTGGACCGGTTGAACGAAGATGGTGGGCTGATCAAAGGGCCGCATCATGTTGAGGCGCCCTGTCAGCATTTTCAGGTCTGCGGCGGTTGTAGCCTGCAACATCTCGATGAACAGAGCTATACGCAGTTCCTGACAGACCGCGTTGCCTATGCCTTGGAAGGGCAGGGATTGGTCGCAGACGTGATGCATCCGCCTCAGATATCTCAACCAAAGAGCCGTATTCGCGCCAGTTTGCGGGCGGCAAAGCTTGGTGATCAACTCAAGCTTGGGTTCAGCGGCGCGGGTAGTCACCGGATCATCGATCTCCAGCAATGCGAGATTTTGGCACCCGAACTGTTCAGCCTCATCGCGCCTTTGCGGAAATTCCTAAAGAAGGCCGCTCGCCGCAAGCATGATATGAACATTGAAATGACACTGGTTGATCAGGGTGTTGATCTGTTGATCAGCAACTATGAACCGGATGGCTTAGAAGAACATGAAGCCTTGTCCAGCTTTGCCGAAACCAACGGGCTGGCGCGCCTCTCGGTGGATGGCGGCTATGGCCCCGAAACGCAGTGGGAACCAGAGCCGGTGACCGTCAGCTTTGGTGGGATAGCCGTTAGTTTTCCCCATAGTGCATTCTTGCAGCCGACACATGACGGCCAGCAGGTGCTTGTGTCGGCGATGCGCGATGCTGTTGGAGAGGCACGCCTCGTTGCCGATCTGTTTGCGGGACTAGGGACATTCACATTGGCGCTGGGCGACGACAAGAAAGTCTATGCAGCCGAAGGCGCTCGGGACGCGATCGGTGCGCTAAAGATGGTTGCCAATCATTCAAGCCGGCAGATTTTTTGTGAGCATCGCGATTTATTTCGCAGGGCGCTTAGCGTCGAAGAGCTTAATCGCTTTGATGCGGTCATCCTCGATCCGCCACGGGCGGGTGCGCGAGACCAGATCATGCAGCTTGCGCAATCAGACGTCGAGAAAATTTGTTATATCAGCTGCAATCCGGCCAGTTTTGCGAGAGACGCAAAGCAGCTTTGTGATGCAGGCTATCGGCTTCGGCAAGTCTGGCCGGTGGGACAGTTTCTATGGTCCACCCATGTAGAGATTGTATCAAGCTTCACACGATAATTAGGCTCCGGCGTCGGAAATCAGGACGCCAGAGCCCGTTGTTTAGTGGAATACCGCCAGAGCCGCATGGATTGCCAGAGCGATGATGCACAAGCTAGACAGAGCAAATACGCCAAAACGATAGAGCACGCGGTTGCTGGTCACCTGGATAAGGCTGTGGAGGACACGCAAGCCGACATAGACCCATGCGATGGTTAGATTTAGGCCATTTCCCTGTCCGGCAAGGATCAAAACGACACAAACGGCATAGAAAAGCGTCGGTTCGGTAAGCAAATGGTTGTAATTATGCGCTTTCCACTGAACTTCGGGTGGGAGCAACTCGTCAAGATCGCCGCCCTTGCTGCCAACCAGATTGGCGGAGTCGATTTTGGCTTTGTTCATCGCCGGTATTCGCGTGACATACATCCACAGCCACATCAGCATCGTCCACAAGATGAGTGCAACCATAGGCTGTAGCATTGAACTATTATCCATATCTATATCTCCCCGTTAATTGTCGTGATGTATGAAATTTGTGGCTTAGAAAAGCGTTGCCCAGACAGCATTGATCGCCATGATGAATAGGCAAATTGTCGATGCGATGAACAGCAGGAGCCGAAATTTCACTAGATTGACAGTGGCTTGCCAGATGCTGTGAACGATCCTGATGATAACATAGGCCCACGCGAGATACTGGTTGAGGCCATGACCTGCATCGGCAATCGCGAGTATAACAACCGTGGCGTAAAACAGGGTCGGCTGTTCCATTAAATGGGTGTAATTATGAGATTTCCAATTCACCTGATCAGGTATCACACCCTCTAGGTCGCTTCCTCGGCCGCCAGGCTTGGCTTTGGAAAGATCTGTTCCGGTTTTTGCTATGGCGGGAAATCTTGTTCCGGCCATCCAGAACAGCATGATGAGGGACCATAGGACCAGAACAGCCGCTGGTGCCAATATTGCAGTATCCATGATTCTTGCTCCCCTTTGACGAGGAGGAAACTGCGTCAGTTATATTCAATTGTCAAATGCAACTGAAAATGCCGATCAAGCGCCCGGAAATGACACCACATTATCCCGGTCCGAGCGGTCCAGATTTGCGCCGACATATAGGCTCGCCATGGGTTCATCAGCGACATCATATTCTTCGCTGCTGCCATAGCCGTTGAATTTCGTCCGCATGGCCGAACCATAAGCGCCAAGCATGCCGATTTCGATATAATCTCCGGCCTTAATGTCGTCGGGCAGAGCAAAGGGGCCTGCCATGAAATCCATGTCATCGCAGGTCGGTCCGTAAAAACTAAAACCGGTTGTGGTCAGATTGTCTGATTCCACGCCAATTTGCCGGACTGGAAAACGCCAACCTATATGGGCCGCATCAAACAAGGTGCCATAGGCCCCGTCGTTGATATAGAGCTCATTGCCACGACGGCGCTCAACCTTGACGATCAACGAGCTATACTCGGCGGACAAAGCGCGTCCTGGCTCGCACCATAGCTCTGCGGAATAGCTAATCGGTAAATCCTCGAACGTCCGGTCGATGGCGGTAAAATAATGGTTGAGGGAAACCGGCTCCAGATCGGGATAGATTGACGGAAATCCGCCACCCACGTTGACAATATCGACGGTTACTGAGGCGCCGACAATAGCGGTACGGACGCGCTCCAGAGCGTGAACGAAAGCAAGCGGCGTCATCGCCTGACTGCCAACATGGAAGCAAATGCCCAGGCTTTCCGAGGTTTGCCGGGCGCGCTGTAGCAATTCTATGGAATCATCGACATCAATGCCGAATTTAGAAGCCAGACTGATTTCGGCAAATTCCGATGCCACTTTGATCCGTACACAAAGCGTCAAATCATCAGCATGCTCGGTACCAAGTTCGATTTTTTCTAGTTCTTCGAGACTGTCGAGCGAGAATATCCGCACGCCATGGTCGTGATATGCTTCTCGTATCGACGCGAGTTGCTTGATCGGGTTCATGTAGCAAAGCGTTGCCTGTGGCAGTGTCGTACGGACAAGGCGGACTTCGTCGATGGAAGCCACGTCAAAATGGGTAACGCCTTCTTCCCACAGAATTTGCAGCAGAGCCGGCGAGGGGTTTGCCTTTACCGCATAGAGAGATTTTCCGGGAAATTGCTCGACGAAATAACGCGCCGCGCGCCGGGCTGCATGAGGCCGGTTCAGTAGGACGGGAATGTCGGGACTAAGGGCCTTCGTCAGCGCCTCAGCATCATGGTAATTGTGCAACTCAAGGGACCCCCTATCGGCCAAGATCGATTGAGCTGCCTTGCGGTTTTGCAAGCGACCATGGGGCAGCGAAGCGCGGCTATATTGCCGGTTTTCTGATCTGTAAAGACCCGCCGATAGAGAAAATGGAAGAATAGGTCAATTTTCTAGCTCAACCGATCACGAAAGGTCGTCCAATCGAAGCTTTTTAGGCATTTTAGGTCATCATTTTCGCTGTTCCATAGCCAGATCGATGGCAGGGGGACGCCGTTAAACGTGTTGGTTTTGACCATTGAATAATGCGCTTGATCGAGAAAGGCGATCCGCTGGCCGATATGCGGCTCATCGGGCAGGACATAATCGCCGATAATATCCCCGGCCAAGCAGCTGGGTCCCCCAAGGCGGATGGCGGTGCCTTCGCTCCGTTCACCCAGCATTGCCGGGCGATAGGGCGCCTCGATAACGTCCGGCATATGGCAAGTCGCGGAGATATCCGTGATAGCAACGGGCATGCCATTGTCGAAAATATCGAGGATTTCTCCCACTAATATACCGGCATCCAGTGCAACGGCTTCCCCAGGCTCCAGATAGATGTCGCACCCAGACTTGGCTTTTAGATCTTTAAGAAACGCAACCAGCGCCTCCCGATCATAGTCGTCGCGAGTGATATGGTGCCCACCACCCAGATTGATCCATTTCAGCGAACCGAAATGTGGCGCGATGTGGGGCTCCACCTTCTCCCATGTCTGCTGGAGCGCATCAAAGCCCTGTTCGCACAGATTGTGAAAGTGGATGCCGGACAGATGCTCGAAATGATCAGGATTCAGCTGGTTTACGGGAAAGCCCAGCCGGCTATGCGGTTGGCTCGGATCATATTTCTCCGTTTCGCCCAGCGGGATTTGCGGATTAATTCTTAAACCAATATCTGAACTATCGAGTGGAAGATTTTGATTAAAATCATTTTTCCATCGTTCTATCTGAGCCGGATTATTGAATGTGATATGCGCCGATATCTCGCTCAGCTCGGCCAGATCATCCGCTTTATAGGCCGGAGAATAGGTGCTGATCGGTCCGCTGAAATGCGTCTTGGCAAGCCGCGCTTCCCACAGGCCGGAAGCACAATAGCCATCGAGATATTCGTCAATCAGTGGTGCGAGCGACCACATGGAAAAGGCCTTGAGAGCGAGCAGGACCTTGGCCCCCGACCGCTCCCTGATATCGGCAAGAATTTCGAGATTTCGGCGCACCGCAGCCTCATCCACGACAAAGGCAGGCGAGGGCACCCGGCCCAAATCAAAATGCGCAAAAGCGCCGGGATCGCCTGCTTTCGTTTCCATATCAAAAGGCCAAAGATGCTTCCATCTCTTCCAATGTCCACGGCAAGCCATGTTGATTCAGCATGTCCATGAACGGATCCGGGTCGAACTGCTCCATGTTGAAAACGCCATCACCTTTCCACTGACCAGACAGCATCAACGCCGCGCCAATCATCGCCGGAACCCCGGTCGTATAGCTAACGCCCTGATTGCCGGTTTCCTCAAACGCGGCTTCATGACTGCAGATATTCTTGACGTATAGGGTCTTCTCAACGCCGTCTTTCATCCCCGTTGCAATGACACCGATGTTAGTGTTGCCCTTGGTCGTTTCACCGAGGCTGGCGGGCTCGGGGAGCACGGCTTTCAGGAACTGCAGCGGAATAATCTCACGGCCTTCGTACATCACCGGATCAATCCGCGTCATGCCGACATTCTGCAGCACTTCAAGGTGGGTGAGATAGGCATCGCCAAAGGTCATCCAGAAGCGAATACGCTGGATTTCCGGGATATGTGTCTTCAGCGATTCAATTTCCTCATGATACATGAGGTACATATTTTTCTCGCCGACAGCCTCGAAATCAAACGCCTGTTTCTGTGAAAGAGCCGGTGTTTCCACCCAATCCCCATTCTCCCAATGGCGGGCAACCGCAGTGACTTCCCGGATATTAATTTCAGGGTTGAAATTGGTCGCAAAATGCTGGCCGTGATCGCCGCCATTGCAATCCAGAATGTCGACGGTGTCGATCCGGTCGAAATGGTGTTTTTTCAGCCAGCTGGTGAAAATGCTGGTCACTCCGGGATCGAATCCAGAGCCAAGCAGCGCCATGATCCCGGCATCCTTGAAACGGTCCTGATAGTCCCATTGCCATTTATATTCGAACTTTGCTTCATCGCGTGGTTCGTAATTGGCGGTATCGAGATAGTGGGTTCCGGTCGCAAGGCAGGCGTCCATGATATGCAAATCCTGGTAAGGAAGGGCCAGATTAACGACCAAATCGGGCATTTCCTGCTTAATCAATGCAGTCAGCGCCGGAACATCATCAGCATCAATTTGTGCTGTTCGAATATCGACGCCTGTGCGCTGTTTAACCGATGCTGCAATGGCTTCGCATTTCGACAAGGTACGGCTAGCCAACAGGATCGCGCTAAAATGCCCGCTGTTGGCTGCGATCTGTTGTGCCATTTTATGCACTGCTACCGAACTGACGCCGCCTGCGCCGATCACCAATATTTTGCCCATGATTACACTCTAAACGCTGGAGAAAAGATAATCCCGCATATAGAGGGAGACTATGACAGAGCAATACCTCTTGGACCCTGACCGACAACCCACGCTTGCGGGGGTAAAAAGAGCAGCAGAAAAAGTCGCATCTATTCTGCCGCCTACACCGCTTTTGCCGCTTGAAATCGACGGCAAGACGATTTGGTGCAAGGCGGAACCGCTGCAACCAATTGGCGCTTTCAAAATTCGCGGTGGCTGGCATCGTCTCACCGACCTAACCGATGAACACCGTAAAAATGGCGTTGTCGCATTTTCCAGTGGAAATCATGCACAAGGCGTGGCTTGGGCCGCCCGTAAGCTAGGCGTATCAGCGACCATAATCATGCCTGAGGACGCTCCTAAGGCGAAACTAGAGAACACCCGGGCATTGGGTGCCAAAATCATAACTTATGATCGTATGGGCGGTAATCGAGAGCAATTGGCCGCAAATCTATCGCGGGATACAGGAGCGGTCGTCGTTCCGAGCTTCGACGACCCATGGGTTGTTGAAGGGCAGGGGAGCTGCGGCCTCGAAATACGAGAACAAATGATCGCGCGGACCGGCTCCGCGCCCGACCAGCTTGTCGTCTGCTGCGGTGGCGGTGGTTTGGCGAGCGGCTCAGCGCTTGCCAATCCGGATGCAAAAATCGCGGTGGTTGAGCCGGAAGGCTGGGACGATATGAAACGATCGCTGGAAGGGGGCACTATCGTTCCGGTGAAGGAGAATCCACCCGCAACAGATTGTGACGCACTGCAAACGTTATTGGTATCGCCGATTACTTTCGCGATATTACACCAAAGAGAAGCCACTGGGATCGCTGTTTCGACCGCTGAAGTGCATCATGCAATGCGCGTTGCGTTCAAAAAATTGCATATCGTGGTTGAGCCTGGCGGGGCTGTTGCCTTAGCGGCGATATTGGCTGGCAAAGTTGCAATTTCGGATCGGACGGCCGTTACGCTGTCCGGCGGCAATGTCGACAATCAGCTATTTGCGAGGATAATCGCGGACGGTTAAGCTGCAATCGCTAGCTCAAGGTCCATTCGACCCCAAATTTCAACCAATGCGTGGGCCAAGTCTTTCATCATCGCTTCGCTATGCGCCGGACCCGGGGTGAACCGCAGTCGTTCGGTGCCGCGTGGTACCGTTGGGTAGTTGATGGGTTGCACGTAGACGCCATATTCAGCGAGCAGAATATCGCTGATTTTCTTTGCTTTCACAGGATCACCCACGAGCAGTGGAACGATATGGGTAGAGGAATCCATCACCGGCAAACCAGCGTCTGCAAATAGATCTTTCAGCATCTGGGCGGCGGCCTGTTGACCATCGCGTTCTTCGGTCGACTGTTTCAAGTGACGGATGCTTGCCAATGCACCGGCTACAAGAACCGGCGACAGGCTGGTCGTGAAGATGAAGCCGGGCGCATAGGACCGGATCACATCAATGATTTTCTGATCAGCAGTGATATAGCCACCCATCACGCCCACTGCCTTGGCCAAGGTGCCTTCGACAATTGTGATCCTGTCGGCGGCTTTGTCGCGTTCCGAAATACCGCCACCGCGTTTCCCATACATGCCTACGGCATGGACTTCATCGCAATAGGTGAGGGCGTTATATTTGTCCGCCAGATCACAGATAGCGTGCAATGGTGCGACATCGCCATCCATTGAATAGATGCTTTCAAAGGCAATAAGCTTGGGAACGTCGGGGTCTTCGGCAGCAAGCAATTCTTCCAGATGAGCCAGATCATTATGCCGGAAAACACGTTTTTCACAGCCACTGTTCTTGATGCCGGCAATCATCGATGCGTGGTTCAGCTCATCAGAAAAAATAACGCAGCCTGGCAATATCTTGGTCAGCGTAGAAAGGGTCGCTTCATTCGAAACATATCCGGAAGTAAAAAGCAGCGCGCCGGATTTTCCGTGCCAATCGGCCAGTTCCCGCTCCAGTTGGATATGATAATGCGTGTTGCCGCCAATATTGCGTGTTCCGCCTGAACCGGCGCCAACGTCATGAAGTGCATCTTCCATCGCCGAAATCACATCGGGATGCTGTCCCATCGCTAGATAATCGTTCGAGCACCAAACGGTGACGGGTTGCGGGCCATTGTGATGGGCGAAACAACGGGCATTGGGGAAAGAGCCCTTGTTGCGCAAAATGTCGATGAATACCCGATAACGTCCTTCGGCATGAAGCCGGTCAATCGCTTGGGAAAAAACTTTATCGTAGTCCACTATGCACCAAATCTGTTCTTGCGGTCTGCTTGGAAAGGCCCTTAGCGGCCTTTTTCTAGAAATTCCAGCGCAAACCACTCGCAATAAGAGATGTTTTCCATATGGTTACAATGTTTGGAATCTATCGATGCCATATACCTCAAAAGCGGGTTTGTAGGGTTTGATATCGGCAAGATCACCCGTGGTGACAAAGGTCCCGCCTTGGCCCTCACTTGGCCATGAAATCGTTTTTGTCAGATAGGCTATCCGGCGTGCAATGCCTTGAGCGCCATCGATAAATTGAAGCGGTCGGGGGGCGGCCTGCTGCAATTCTTGCCGTAGTAGCGGAAAATGGGTGCAGGCTAGAATGATCGTATCTATCTGCTCGCCCCCGTCCTGATTGAGTAATCCCGATATCGCTTCTTCAATGATTGTGGAATCTGGTTTTTCTCCTCGTAGCTTGGCCTCTGCAGCATAGACGAGTTCAGGTGCCCCGTGGCGGAGCAATAGCTTGTCGGCAGCAAAATCAGCGGCAAGCTTGTCGACATAGGGTTGGCGAATGGTCGCCTTTGTGCCCAGCAGTCCTATTGCTCCGGTTTTTGTCATTTCGCTGGCTGGCTTTATCGCGGGTACCGTTCCGACGACGGGAATGTTCAAAGCAGACCGCACGTGATCGAGCGCGATGGTGGAGGCGGTATTGCAGGCAATGGTTGCCAATCCAGGCTTATATCGCTCAACCAATCGGCCAAGAAGAGCGGGAACGCGCGATGCTAGCTCTATTTCGGATTTCATCCCATAGGGCATGCCTGCATAGTCTGCTGCATAGACAATTGGCGCATGGGGAAGCAATTTGACGGTTTCTTTCAACACAGAAAGCCCCCCGACGCCGGTATCGAAAAACAACAAAGGTGGGCATTCGCCAATCTGCGTTTTGGTCATAAATTGCTCATAGCCAGATTTGCGGAGAAACGGCAACAGCTTCGGTTCGTCTGACAGGCGTTTGACCTTAGCTGTTTTTTACGACCTATTACTTGCTCATCATCAAGCATGAATATAGCGCAGTCGAAACAAGGGGTATTTCACGTGCAGTCTATTTGGATGGAACCAGTATTGGCGTTGTTGTTCGGCTATTTGCTGGGTTCTATCCCTTTTGGATTAGTGTTGACCCGTCTGTCCGGTGGTGGCGATTTACGCCAAACAGGATCGGGTAACATCGGAGCAACCAATGTGTTGCGTACCGGTAACAAAGCGCTCGCGGCCCTGACACTCTTGCTGGACATGGCCAAGGGATATGCGGCGGTCTATCTGGCTTTGCAGGTTTCTGGAGGCCTTGGCGTGCTTGCAGGGCTTGGAGCCTTTATCGGCCATCTCTACCCGGTTTGGTTGAGATTCAGCGGAGGCAAAGGCGTTGCAACGTTGCTGGGGGTCACGGCCGCTTTGATCCCGACCGCAGGGTTGATATTTGCGGTCACTTGGCTCGCATCCCTTGTATTTTGGCGATATTCCTCCGTAGGAGGGATGCTTGCTGCGATATCCGTACCTGTTGCAGCATTTGCCTTGGGGGAATATTCGATGATCCCCATGTTCGTTGGTCTTGCGCTACTCGTGTTGTGGAAGCACCGATCCAATGTTGAGCGACTTATCGCGGGTGAAGAACCAAAGGTTGGAGCCACGAAAAGAGATTGAAGTGGATGGTCTAAGTAAGGAATCGTTCGACCGACTTCAGCTTATTCGATCCGAGAATGTCGGGCCTGTAACCTACCAGCAATTGATCAAGAGATTTGGGTCTCCCGCCGGCGCATTGAAAGCAATTCCTGATCTCGCTGCGAGAGGCAGTAAACGGTCGCCCCGCATCGCAAGCGCCAAAAAGGTCAATGCCGAGCTAGAGGAGGTTCGTAAGCTTGGAGCCGAATTGCTGTTTCTGGATGATCCTGCTTATCCAGCCTTACTGGCCGAGATCGGCAATCCACCGCCGCTGTTACTTTGTCAGGGAGATCTTGAGCTTCTTAAGAAACCGATGGTGGCAATTGTGGGAGCACGAAATGCATCTGCAGCGGCGTGCCGCTTTGCACGCGATCTCGCAAACAACCTCGTAGATGCAGGTATCTCCATTGTCTCAGGTCTGGCGAGAGGCATTGATACTGCGGCGCATCAAGGTTCCTTAGGGAAGGCAACCATCGGCGTTATTGCCGGTGGTCTAGATGTTTTTTATCCACCGGAAAATGAAGCTATTCAACGGACAATATCCGAACAGGGGCTGTTATTGGCGGAACAACCGCCAGGAACGGAACCCCGCGCTCGGCATTTTCCTTATCGCAATCGTATTATCGCCGGGCTGGCTAGGGGAACGGTGATCGTTGAAGCAGCGCCGCGTTCTGGCTCTCTGATCACGGCAAGATTAGCAGCGGAGTCCGGTAGGCAGGTCATGGCTATCCCGGGGTCTCCGATTGATCCGCGATCGAGAGGTTGCAACATGCTGATCCGGGAGGGAGCAAATCTGGTGCAGTCAGCTGACGATATACTGGAACTGATCCGCCATTTTGACGATCGGGCAGAATTCTTGAACCCTGCCAGTGAAACGCAGGGTGATGTGGGAGATGTGATAAACCAAACTGCAGATAGTCTAGGTTCTGACGATTTGGAGGGTGAACCCCTTCTCGACCTCCTCAGCGTGACGCCGGTGACTGTTGATGAGCTCGTTAGACAATCTGGCTGGTCGCCTGCATCGGTGCAATTTGCTCTGCTGGAACTGGAACTTGCGGGGCGTCTGGTACGTCACGCCGGGGCTCGGGTCAGCCTGTTAAACTGAGTGTTCGTCGACAAGCTATATTTTATGCCATTGACAAAAATCTTCAATCAGGGCCTTGACCTATACCCAAACCCTGTCACAGCCTTGCGCGTATACGTGAGAACAACGAAAATCGGAACATATGCAGCTAGTCATTGTTGAATCACCCGCCAAAGCCAAAACCATCGAAAAATATCTGGGATCAGATTTCAAGGTATTGGCGTCCTACGGCCATATCCGCGACCTTCCGCCTAAGGATGGCTCTGTTGACCCAGACGATGGCTTTGCCATGACGTGGCAAAATTATGCCGACAAAACGAAGCAACTGAAAGCTATCTCCGACGAGTCGAAAAAGGCAACGCGTTTGATTCTCGCGACTGACCCTGACCGAGAAGGGGAAGCAATTAGCTGGCATGTACAGGAAGTATTGCGAAAGAAAAAAGCGCTTCCGGAAAAAGTTGACCGCGTTACGTTCAATGCGATTACAAAATCTGCAGTGACGGAAGCCATGGGGCAGCCGCGGTCTCTAGATGAAAACCTTATCGACGCGTATCGCGCCCGTCGAGCGCTCGACTATCTTGTTGGGTTTACCTTGTCTCCAGTGTTGTGGCGCAAGCTTCCGGGAGCGAAATCGGCAGGCCGTGTTCAATCTGTTTCCTTGAAGCTGATTGTTGAACGGGAGCGAGAAATCGAAGCGTTCATTCCAAAAGAATATTGGTCTGTTACCGCGCAGATGGAGCAGGCGGGCCAAGCATTTGAAGCGCGGCTAACAATCCACGACGGCAAAAAACTGGGCAAAATGGATCTCGCGAACGAAGATCAGGCCAATTTGGCGAAAGCCGCGGTGGAAAATGGATTGTTCACGATCGAAACGATCGAAACGAAACCGCTCACTCGGAATCCACCACCACCATTTACAACTTCGACTCTTCAGCAGGAAGCCGCACGAAAATTGGGCTATTCTGCTAGTCATACCATGCGCATCGCACAGCAATTATATGAAGATGGTGCGATTACCTATATGCGAACGGACGGCGTCCAGATGGACGGCAGCGCCATTTCTGCGGCGCGCAAGGCGATCGCGGACCGCTATGATGCCAGCTACGTTCCGGACAGCCCACGCGTCTACAAAAGCAAGGCCAAAAATGCGCAGGAAGCGCATGAAGCCATCCGCCCTACCAGTTTCACGCAAAGAACTGTCGGTAGCGGGGATCATGCAAAACTCTATGATCTGGTGTTAAAGCGCGCGATGGCGAGCCAAATGGCTTCCGCACGGCTTGAACGTACCACGGTGGAAATGCTTGATGGGACTGGAAAAACAGGACTGAGAGCAACAGGCCAAGTCGTGAAATTTCCAGGATTTTTAGCTCTTTATGAAGAGGGCCGAGATGACGATAAGAGCGAAGATGGTGGTTTACTGCCTGCGATGTCCAAAGGGGATAGTCCAGCCAAGAAAACCGTCGATGCGACACAGCATTTCACTCAGCCACCACCACGTTACAGTGAAGCCAGTCTCGTCAAGAAGATGGAAGAATTGGGGATCGGACGTCCGTCTACCTATGCCTCTATCATCAAGACGCTCAAAGACCGCGCTTATGTCCGGATAGAGAAAAATCGTTTCTTTGCGGAAGAGAGCGGGCGCCTATTAACCGGGTTTCTTGAACGGTTTTTCGAGCGCTATGTGGCGTATGACTATACCGCTGGCCTGGAAGATGAGCTCGATGACGTGAGTGGAGGCCGTGCCCAGTGGCAGGCGATCCTGGAAGCGTTTTGGCATGATTTTAAGCCGAAGACCGTTGAAGTCATGGAAAAAATGCCATCTGAAGTCACCGCGGAACTCGACATATTCTTGGGTTCATACCTGTTCCCGGAAAAAGAAGATGGAACAGATCCGCGCCAATGCCCGCGCTGCAACGAAGGTAAATTAGCGCTGCGTGGCGGTCGATTTGGTGCTTTTGTGGCTTGTTCCAACTATCCTGAATGCAAATTCACCCGGCGATTTGCACAAGGTGGTGGCGCGAATTCGGATGAAGATGAAGGCCCACAAGAATTGGGTGTCGATCCGGATACCGATGAGAAAATTACCAAAAAAGTAGGACGCTTTGGTCCCTATGTTGAAAAAGGGGAAGGCAAAGAAGCCAAACGATCGTCCATCCCGAAGGATATTCCCGCCGAAGACTTCGGGCTTGAATGGGCTGTTAAGCTACTTTCTCTGCCACGCGAAGTCGGCATCCATCCCGAAACCAGTGAGCCGGTAAACGCTCAAATTGGCCGCTATGGCCCCTATTTGAGCCACAATGGCAAATCCGCTAGGTTGGAAAACACGGTCGAAGTCTTTGAGATCGGTATGAATGCTGCTGTTGCAAAACTGGCGGACGCCGCAAAAAATGGTGGTGGCCGTGGTCGCGGGAAAATGGAGCCGCTTAAAATTTTGGGCAAACATCCACGTACCGAAGAAGAAATAAAGTTGATGGATGGCCGCTATGGTCCTTACGTCACTGACGGTACAACCAATGCATCCTTGCCGAAGACCGTTGATAAGGATCAGCTGACGCTTGAAGAGGCGGCCCAACTTATCGATGATCGTGCTGCCAAAGGTCCGGCAAAGAAGCGCAAGAAAAAAGCGGCACCCAAGAAGAAGGCTGCCGCAAAAAAGAAACCGGCTGCAAAGAAAAAACCAGCCGCGAAAAAGAAGCCTGCGGCCAAGAAAGCTCCAGCAAAAGATAAAACGGAATAGAGTGCAATTAGCAGTGGTCAGGCCGGTTAGGCTTGCTGATCAGTTTTGCGGGTCAGAATGGCCCCATTTCTCTCTTTTGCGGTAGAGGGTAGATGGGCTGACACCAAGTACCCGTGCGGCCTTGGTTAAACTACCGTTGCACTTATCAATCGCCCGTTGAACGACGAGCTGCTCGATTTCGTTGAGTGTCATGCCATCAAGCGCATCTAGGCCTAGGGACGGTATTTCTCTTTCAGTGATACCAAAGCCATGTGTCTGTTGAGGGGCGGTTTGTTGCGTTGGCGCTGTGGCCGACCGATTGGCGAATTCAGAAATGATGCTGGCCTCTAGATCCGGTCCACTAAACATTACTGTTGCCCGCCGCATAAGGTTCTGCAGTTCGCGCACGTTACCTGGCCAGTTATGGCTTTCAAAACTATGAGATAGTTCAGGCGTCAGGGGGGCAAAGGTTTTGCCCTCCTCTTTTCCAAATTTAGCCAAGAAACTATTGGCAAGTAGCGTTATGTCACTGCCTCGTTCCCGCAAAGCTGGCAGTTTTATTGGCACAACCGCTAAACGGTAGAACAAATCCTCCCGGAACCGACCTTGTGCGACTTCCAATGCTGGATCCCGATTGGTCGCGCATATTATGCGGACATCGACGTTCTCGGGGCGCGTTGCACCAACCCGTTGGACCGTTCCTGTTTGCAGGAACCGGAGCAGTTTGACCTGCAATTTGAGTTCCATCTCACATATTTCATCGAGAAAGAGCGTTCCCCCATGTGCCGCCTGAACCGCACCAACGCGGTCCGAGATCGCACCTGTAAAAGAGCCTTTGAGATGTCCAAATAGTTCTGATTCCAGTAAGTCTTCAGGAATTGCTCCGCAGTTGATGGCGACAAATGGCTTTTTCCCACGGGGGCCAGATTTGTGGATTGCGTCGGCGCAAACTTCTTTCCCGGTGCCACTTTCTCCGGTGATGAAAATCGTCGCTTTGGAATGGGAGACGTTTCGGATCTGGCGATAAACCTCCCGCATTGGGGGGCTGTCACCGATAAAACCTTCAAGCGCCTCATCGGTCTTGGCGGATTTGGGGAGATCGGTGGTTTGTTGTTGTGCGAGCTCTGCTACTTCGGCTGCTCCCTGCATCGCGGTTACTAGCCGGGCAGGGGAGAGCGGTTTTACCATATAGTCATATGCGCCTAAGCGCATCGCTTCGATGGCTCGATTGATCGAACCATCAGCGGTAGCGACGATGACCGATATCTGCCCGATCAGATCGGCCTCATTTTCTAACCAGTCAAGGCCGTTGCCGTCCGGTAACTGCAAATCTAGCAGGGCAGCCGAGAAACTCGAACTGTCTTGCCGGAGCTCGGTGCTGGCATCAGCCAAATTGTCGACTATGACGCATTGAAAGCCGGCGGATTCAAGGTGACCCGCATAGGCAATGGAGAGCGAAGCGATATCTTCGACGATTAAAATTTTCTGGCTAGCCAACTGATTACCCTTTGATCGTAAAAGTTGCAGATTTTCCGTCTTCGGCGCAGTCCCACTCCAAGGTTCTCTGATCATCATAATGACTCATGCACCCTTCAACCAACCCGTGGGCAATGGCGGCCATGGGTCGATGGGACTCGTAACGAACTCTCGTTGTCCCATTTTCAACATCAGCACTCACTTGGGGTGGTTGCGCATCGGGATATAATACACACACTTCAGTATGAATATGGCTGCCGACATGGGTGAGAAGATCTTCGGCTGTTTTGTAGGATTCCATGATGTGAGGATATAGAATGGTGAAGCGATTATAGAGATATTTCCCAAACAACCGACAAAGCTCGGCCGCCTCTATACCCGATTGCTCGGATGCTTGCCCCACCATGGCCAACGCATATTCCGAAGGGTAGTTCCCGATGGACGTGAACGCACCTTCATTGGGTAGCGCCGCCCCGGTTATCACCTGATCGGCAAATTCCGGTGACTGAACCTTTTCCATAAACCGTACTAACTCTGTGAAGATCACGCCCTTCATAATATTTGCTCCTGATTTCAAACTGTCGTTTATTACGGTTTACAAGCAGTATTTATGCCAAAATGCGAATGGCGGAATTCAGCCACTTTCAAAGCCTTTATTGCAAAGTGAATATATCTCTAATTGCAATATGCAACAAAAAGCTTTGCAAATTGCAAATATACACCAGGATTTTTCCGTCAGAAACCACATTAGCACTGTAAATCGCGCAAAACTGCAACTGGCATGGTGGTTGCAATTCTAGACCTGAACGAAAAAATTTAGGTATTTGACCATGTACAAATCAATTTCGCTTTTGGCTTCCGCGTCACTCCTCTCGGCTTGCGCAACAATGGAACGTCCATCGAACGTAAGTGGCAGTCAATATGCGCCGCAGCAATTTGAACGCTCAAGTGAAACCTATGCCCAATGTCGGACAGCCTTACCTCCAATTGCAGACTTGCCAGCTAATGAAGTGGCTTCCCACGTTCTTACCAGCACGCCAGATTTACTAGCATCGGGTGACCGCGTCCGGTTGAAGGTTGCTGGCGACGAAGAAAGCCTGTCGCGGGTCTATGTACTGGCGGCGAATGGCACGATTGCCTTGGATGGCAGGTTGCCGGTTCATATTGCAGGTAAATCAATTGTTGAGGCCGAAAAGCACATCTCGCAAAAACTGCTGTCGGAAGGCCTTATCCGTGGGCTAAAAAACAGTGTTCGGCTGCAACTGCTCGAACTAGGCGGGGTCAGCGTCGCTATAAGTGGCGCAGTGTTCCAACCCGGCATGATCAAGGTGGGACAACGCAATGCGGAGACCCGCGGGGTCAATTTGAACAATAGCGATTCTGGCGATCAGAATGCCAATCGATCGCTTACAACGACGTTGCGCGCTGCGGGCGGTGTGCGTCCAGACGCCGACCTTTCTTCAGTGTATGTCATTCGAGGCGACCAATGGTCCAGAATCGACGTCAGCGGTGCGATTTACGGAAATTCTATCGACGACGTCCCGTTGACGGCAAACGATCGCATTATCGTTGGATCGCGTGAATGTTTTCAAGAAGCCTTGGTGAAGCCGTCTCAGATTACCGCACCGGGAATCAGGGTATATATGTCAAACCTTTCTCGTCCGGCGAGCAACAACGCGTCTTCCGCGATCAACCGCGATGCGACGAACCTTCCATATGGAACGCGGCTTTCGCAAGCAATGTTGGCTGCGAACTGTGTCGGTGGATCTGCAATGAACGCTGGTCGAAGAGTGGTGTTGATGTCGCGAAACCCGATCAACGGCAAGTCGGTCGTTATCCAACGGTCCGTCGAAAAGTTGGTCCGGAATGCCGACCGCGATAACAAAGACCCGTATCTAATGCCTGGCGATGGCCTGACTTGCTACGATAGCTTCGCGATGAACCTCCGCGATGTGATTAGCTTGGTCGGGCAAACCGCGTCTCCTTATGTCCTTCTGAACAGTATTGATTGATCATGAAACACGAACTTATCGAACTGCCGGGATTGCCCGAACGTCTTTGGACTGCCCTCAAAAACAGGCCGCCGATGCGTATGCGTCACAAGCGTTACCTGAAAACTGCCGGGATTTGGATCGCGGTGATCTGGGTATTGACGGCGTTATATCTTGCTTTGGCGCCCGATCAATATCGGAGCAAATTCACTCTGATATTGCCAGGTTCCGGAGCAGGTGGGTCGCTAAATGTCGAGAACATCGGACAGGCGCAATCCTCCGTATCCTCTGCGTTCTCTAGCGCTAGTCTGAGTCCTACTGAAAATTACAAACGTCTTTTGATGACGGATATTACCATAAGAGAAAGTGCCGAGAAAACCGGTGACGAAGCAAAATCTTTTCCTAGTCCCAAGGTTCAGCTGATTGATCAGACAAACTTGATTCAGATCGAGGTATCGGGGCGAAGCGGCGAGCAGGCTCATAAACGGGCGATTGCGCTGAAAGACAGCTTTCTCGAGCAACTCGATAATCTCCGGAAAGATGAAGCAGCAATGCGGGAAAGTTCCGATGAGAAGAATCTTGTTTCTCTAGAAAAGAAAGTGCGGACAACACAGCAGGCGCTTCTGGATTTTCAAGCGAAAACGGGATTGGTGTCCTTGGATCAGTTCAACACACGGATCGCCGATATGGATGCTTTGCGCCAACAAGAGCGGGAAGCTCGCGTGGCATTGTTGCAAACCTCAGCGGAGTCCGGACGTTACGCCTCGATATTGGGTAAAGGCGTAGGCGGCGCGAATACCGCATTGCGTTTGCGTTCTGATCCTGTCTTTCAACAACTCGCTGATCGTTACGCAAAAATGGAAGTTAGCGCGCAAGAGAAAGAAGCAACACTGGGAGATAATCACGGTGACCTGGTTCAGGCCAATAGTGAGCGCGACCAACTAAAGAGTGCATTGGTTAAACGCGGCCGTGCTCTAACCGGTTTGAAGGCCGACGTGATATTGAAGAACGTCGATATAACCGTATCGGATGGTCGCGCGAACTTGATGCAGGGTATGGTTATCGCCAATTCCAAAAGCGCCGGCGTAAAAGCCGGGCTTTCTGAAATTCGTAAGGATATTGCGCGGCAATCCCAAAAAAGCGAGAAGCTCGTTCAACAGGCTTCCGAGTTAGCGGATTTGGTACGGGATCATCGAGTGGCGGAGGCGGTATTTTCGTCTGCTTTGGCGCGGATAGATACCAATAAGCAGGATCCCTTTGCATCCTACCCCTTGGTACAAACTCTCGAACAACCATCGCTACCGCAATCTCCATCGAGCCCGTCGGCCATACTCGCGATTGCCGGAGCTATGGGTAGCACAATCATCATCTTGATCGGACTGGGACTCTTATGGTTCAGACGACCAATCATCCGCAAAATAGCTCCGAACGTATAGTCCACCTGAGCATAATAGCCACATGGCTATTATGGCTGGTTGGTGGACTATATATTGCTGGGCCCGTTTTGGGCGCCGTACTCGCGCTTCAAGCGGTCTATTTCTATTATATTACGCCGGCGTTGCCGAAAGAAAAACGCCTAGCGTCACCACATAAGTCCATCAGCATATGGTTGATTGCGATGTTTGCGATGCTGGCAATCCTTGTTGTCGGCCATTTGAATTTTGGCCTTGGAACCGCGGCAACAATCAAATCTTCTATTGGCTGGGCCAAGGGATGGTTGTTGATCGCGCTCTTTATCTTCGCTGGCGCTGTCCTGCCGATCCGTCCTGAAATTATTTACCGGGCGATTTGCAGAGTAGGCAAATATACGATTTTTCTCCTACCGTTGTTTTTGATCGCTCCTTTCATCGGATTACCGGACACTCTCTGGGTTTCTCCTTTGAAAGTTTTTGGTGGTTCGGGCTCGGAATATTTCAAAGCAACGCTCTACACGTTGGAGCATGGCTCTGGAACGCCGCGCTGGCAGTTTTTTGCGCCATGGTCTCCTGCTGCTGGGATGGTCGGCCTAGTCTATTTGATCTGCTCCTTACAAGAACGAGATACGCGGTGGAAAGCTTGGGGCGTTGCTGCTGCGGTGGCGATCATCCTCATGTCGCAATCCCGACTGGCGTTAGTCGGGTTGATCATCATCGTGCCGATACCTTTGATTTTCAAACAAATCACTCAACCGATGATTTGGTTTTTTGTGTTGCCGTTCGTTCTTTTGGCCGGTTGGTTTGCTTTGGACATTTTAGAGATGCTTAATCTAGCCAAAGCGGAGTTTTCAGGAGCGCGCGCGGATTCTACCCGTGTGCGCGAAACGCTTGGACGCATTGCGGTCGAGCGGTGGCAAAGTGAAGCATTTTGGTTCGGGCACGGTGTCGTCGAACGCGGCCCGCATCTGGTCGAATATATGCCCATTGGGAGCCATCATACGTGGTATGGATTGCTCTTCGTGAAAGGCATATTGGGCCTTATCGCATTGGCAATGCCGCTCTTCCTGAGCTTCTTCCTGTTACTGCGCTCCGCATTCAGCTCAAATCTTGGTCGAGTGGGGCTATCGATGGTCACCCTTTTGCTGATGTACAGCTTCGGCGAAAATTTGGAGTCACTGGCTTATTTATATTGGCCAGGCCTGGTGGTTATCGGCATGGCTTTACAAGCCTGCCAAGCAAAGCAGTCGAGCTAATTCAGAACATATAGGTGGTTGAAGACCCGATTGTAGCTATGAGCTGAGCAGGCCTCTCTGCAAACGGTGATCAACGGGAACGGTCGCCGTCACGCCATGATAGTTATTCGCTATACCGATCTGATCGTTCGAGCTATGGATAGCCATGCGTCAACAGCGAACTGTAGATATCAATCAACCTTATAGAACGCGTTCATGCTTGGTCGCCCGGTGTACCCAATCCATTTCATCAACATATGTGATTGTTTCTCCGCTGCACGGCGTACTCCACTACTCATAGTCGGACCGTTGCACGAAAAATGGCCCCCACGATCGTGAGGGCCATTCTTCTGGTCAATCGGTAACTGGTGGTGTTATTATCCAGTCATGCTGCTTTCAATTGGGGCTTATCAAGCTCGAGCTTTGATAGCATATCAAGCCACGCTTCGATGCGTTGTTCGGTAACGCGAAGGCAGTCATCTCGGCCAGCAACTGACATTTGGACAAGCGGCAAATGCCGTATCTGCTTTAGCAATCTAACCACCACTGCATTGTCCTCAAAATCGACAACCAGGCCGGCATCGCTAACCTGCTCTGGTAAGCCGCCGGCGTTGGAAACAAAGATCGGACGGGCGGCCAAGCGAGCTTCTGTCGCCACTAGGCCATAGGCCTCAAACTGTGATGGCACAGCGATGATGTCGCATTGCTTATAAAAATCGGCCAGTCGGCCCACCTTGCCAAAAAAGGAGATATTGGCATTGTCGGCAGCGAGCTGCTTCAACTTTGTCTCATCCGGTCCAAATCCGCCGATGCGTAATTTGACCTCGCTCTGTTCACCCAAGGAATTGAACGCGTTTATCAGTTGTTCGAATCCTTTCTCTTGAACAAAACGGCCATAAGTACCGATGGTAATGGGATCTTTCTGCGAAAAATGCGGACGGAAAAGTTGTGCCAGACCCTGCATGTCACTCCAGGGATAGATCACCGCCAATTTAGGATCTTCCAACCCAGTCGCGCCTTGCAGCCACATAGCCTGTGCTTCAGAAACACATATTACGCGATCGAAAACTCTATGCGCGAGTTTTAACATTGATCGAAAGCGTCCTTTCTCTGGCACATTTATCTGCTCCCATTCTTCCGAATAGCTATGCTGCATAAGGATGAGCTTCGCTTTGGGGTTTTTTGAAGCCAGAGAGTATAGAAACGGCATCGTTTTCCAGCTGACGGAAAAATGTACCACGATAGCTGATGCATCAAATCTTGGTGCGATGCTCCACTCCGGATGCACCTCTTCGACAGAAAAACTATAATGCCGTTCCAAGGTGGGGTTTCGGAATAGTTCTAAACTCTTGGTGACGCCCCCTAGGGAAATATCATCTAATAAATGGACGATTTTTGGCAAATTGTTCATGCTACTGCCTTTCCGCCGGTCCACGTTCCCGCGAGTTTCCTAACAAAGGTTGTCGGTAGATATCTCATCGCGGTTGCGGCCGATAACGTGACGAATGACTTAACTGGTTCTTCTATGATCGGGGTTGATGAGAAGGAGAATGATTCCTTGAATAATGACAGTGCGAATGCTCCTTCGCCCATTTGAATGGCACGCCGTGCAAGATATCGTAGCTGATATGCCCGCGCCTCGGCGCCAAATTGCTGGATAAATCCAGGTGCATAACTAGCGGTCTTGTCGATGACGCGGTTCCAGCTGTCATATTGCGCCGCAATATTCGCGGATAGGCCGCCGGAAACAATCCGATAGCGGGTAAGTAAACCATTGATGCCTTCAAAAACAATTCGGCCAGTCAACGCCATCCGTATCCAAAGCTCGATATCTTCAGATTGACGATAAGTTTCGTCAAAAAAGCAGAGACGTCTTGGTTCGTCGCGGTGATTGAAAGCGATCGCTTCTAGTGCGGACCGTCGGATCACCGGTGCGGATCCGTTGCCGATCGGATTACGGGTCAGCACATCTTTTGCGGTAATATTTTCTAGCTTGGGACGCTGCGCTTGGCGCAACATGGCACCATTTTGGTCCATGAATCGCGAACCGCTATAGCTGACGCCGACGTGGGGATTGTTATCCAGATGGATTTTATGCAGCGCCAGTTTTTCAGGTTCCCAGCTGTCATCGGAATCCAAAAGTGCGATATATTCGCCCCGTGCTTCCATTATACCGGTGTTTCGAGCGCCCGCGAGACCGCGATTGGCTTGCGATACAATACGGATTCTGGTGTCATCAAATGATGTGCAAATTTCGACACTCATATCCGTTCCGCCATCATCGACGATGATCAGTTCAAAGTCGTCAAACGTTTGCGCGAGAACCGATTCAATCGCTTCTGCGACATATTTTTCGACATTATATACGGGCATTACAACAGAGATTGCTGGGTTGTTCATAACGGGTTCCTTGTCTGTATCTTTGAAAATTAGGCGAACAGGTTGATGCGAGCAAAACGTGGCATCGCGAGCGCTGCGAAGGCGGACAGAACGGTCAACCAACCGCGTTTTGGATCATCGAGAAACGCCGAGCGATCTGATCGAATGCCTTTCAGCGCATAGGCCAGCGCTGTTTTTGCTGGAGCGCCGGCCCGAAGGGCACGCCGCGAGAGATAGCGACAGAATATCGCTTCTGCAGATCGAACAGCATTTCCATTCGCATATTTGGCGGCAAGTCTCCGCCAGCCGGCGTACATAGCCGGCAAATCGACCGAAAGACCTTTTGGACTTAGTCGATAGTCGACAAGCTGGGCATCGAACCCTTGAATGAGATGACCAGCATTCGCGATGCGTGCCAACCACTCCTGATCTTCTGCATAAGACATGTCGGGGAGGAAATTACCCACTGCATCAATCACTTTTTTCGACACAACAACATTGGACATTGTGCAAGTTGGGTTTTCCGCGATGACTTGATCAACGGTCAACGGATCTCGCTTGATTTTCGAGTGTGTCTTTGCGTCGTGACCATCAGCAGCTTCGCTGCCGATAAATGCTATTTTTGCATAGCTTGCAGAAATTTCACTTCGGCGATCGTGAAAAACACTGTGGATTGCCAGCTTGTGAGCCGTCCACATATCGTCGGAGTCCATAAATGCTACCAACGTGCCGCGGGCCAACTCTAATCCAAGATTGCGCGCTGCAGAGACGCCCTTATTCTCCTGTGACACCAACTTGATACGTTGATCTTCAGCAGCGAAAGCCATCATTATCGACAGGCTATCATCGGTCGAACCATCATCAATCATGATGAGTTCAAAATCACGGAAGGACTGGGCCAACACGGAGCGAACCGTGGCTGGCAGATGGTTTTCCGCATTGTAGACAGGCAGAATGACTGAAAAATGTGGATTGTTCATGATAGTTTCTCCCGGCGAATAGAACGCCAATCGGTGGTGACTGTGATTAGAAAAAGGATGATGATTGATGTTGTGCCGCTGACCCATCCGATCGCGGCTTCGATCAGACCGAGTTGAGCACCGGCGAACATCGCGCTTAATGTTGCGACACAGACCGTAAGGCCTATCCAGACGTCGAGGTTCGCGCGGTCAGTGGCCCTAAGAAAGGCAGATGTAATGGCACCCAAGACCAGAGGGATTCCTGCAAGAGACAGAATTTGAATGAGTGGAATAGCATGAGCCCAATGATCGCCGAAGATCAGTGGAACATATATAGGCGCGAGGATGAACTGTGCCGCGGACAAGCCTCCAAACACAATCAGTCCCATACAGATAATGAAGTTTAGGGCGTCTTGCCGTTGGGTTTGAGCGCCCGGGTTGCAGAGATACGGATATATCACGGTACCAAAGGCAGTGGCCAAGGCTCCGATGATCCCGATCCCTGCATTAAAAGCGAAATAGTAGCTGCCGAGAGCGGTAACGCCCAGAAACCCGCTGATGATCAGCTTATCTAGATTATTTCTCAGAGCGAGAAGAATGTCCGTGGCCAAAATCGCAACGCCAAAGCTCAATATTTCTGTACGACTGACAAAACCCTTGGCCGGGTCAAACGACCAGTCCTCAGCCTTGCGCATCATGATTAACCAAAGGGGGGCCGTAAGCAGTTTCGGCAGAACAATAGCCCAGGGATTTGCCCATGCGAGAACCAGTACGCCGGTGATAAGGTGATCAGCGATCGTTTGAGACGCGCCGATTTTTGCTACCGTTGGGAGCTTTTTTGCGCGCATCAGGCGGAAGCATTGGACTAGCCCTCCGGGCATGAAGAAGTAGACACCGCATAGTGCGGCAAGCATTTTGGCAGCGAGGGGCTGATCAAAGCCCATATGAAGAATGCCTGCGACACAGAACTGGATAAGCGCCACTGCGGTGCACCATTTCCAAAAAATCTTATAGGCGGAATTGCATATGCGTTCGAGCAAGGCTTCTGGAGCAACGATAATTTTTTGACCGACGCCGATATTGGCGATGACGCGGATCAGCTCAAATAGACTGAGGGTAAGAGCTGCAACGCCGACAAGTTCCGGGACCAGTTGTCGTGCAATGACGACCACAACCAATATGCGAACGATGCGGTTCACCATCTCGGCCGATCCAAACGCCATCAATGCACGGATTATAGGCCGTGCATCAGAGCTTTTGAATTTTGCTAATGTGAAAGTCATAAATATGTTCCCGAATTGGATCGGGATACACAGTTCAAATGCCATGCCAGTTTGCAAAAACACCGGAATTCAGCCTGATTCATTGGTTACTGCGTTTTTTGGAACCTTGAACCTTTCGCAAAGTGGGCGGGATCTATTGCATTTTGCAAAAAGAGTAGCGTTTTGCGTTGTCGGTATTGGAGCCGGTTCCAGCGTTAACCTAATAATCTATTGATATTTAAGGATTACTGAAATCTGGCACGGGAAATGCTCAGTAGGTTTCAAATCAAATTTGGAGTTTCATCATGAGCCTTTATCATTCCGCTGCCAGTTTTTCCGAAAGTGAAGCTCGGCAAGTCTCACATCACTTGATCGGTCGTTCCTCAATATCGGAACTTGCGGTGTCGCTGTACGATGATAACGCCACTTCACTTTTTGATCTCACACTAGCCAATGGTTCGTTGGATCAAGTCGGAACGCAGATTGTTGATGCGGCATCTAACGGTGATCGCAATATCATCCAGTTTGTAAACGCGCACTGCGTGAACGTTATGCACAAGGATAAACAGTATCGTGAGGCGCTGAACGAAGCGGGTGTTCTACTGCCCGATGGTTCAGGCTTACGCCTTGCCGGAACGCTGGCGGGGTCTGGCGAGCTTAGCAACCTCAACGGAACGGACCTTTTTCCTCATATTTGCAAAGCGGCAGCACGCGCGCAGCAGTCGATATTTCTCCTAGGCGGTAGCCCTGGTATCGCGTCTGCTGCAGCCAATAATATGCGCAAAAGATTTCCAGGGCTGCGTTTCGCAGGAACTCAAAACGGATATTTTTCAGATATATCAGATGAGCAGGTCATTGATATTATCAACAATTCGGGCGCATCAATCCTGATGGTTGGCATGGGTGTCCCTATGCAGGAAAAATGGATTGCCAAAT
Organism: Parasphingorhabdus sp.; assembly: GCF_039939955.1. Lineage (GTDB taxonomy): Bacteria > Pseudomonadota > Alphaproteobacteria > Sphingomonadales > Sphingomonadaceae > Parasphingorhabdus. The sequence continues at coordinate 1,030,396 of NZ_JBDVHS010000005.1, forward strand.
ATCGCAATCAGTTGACCGTACCCGTTATCATGGGTGTTGGTGGACTGTTTGACTATTATTCCAACAGTATCGCTCGTGCTCCCCAGATATTGCGCGATATGGGTTTGGAATGGGGCTGGCGGTTGGCCATGGAACCCCGGCGCTTAGCAAAGCGCTATATATGGGGTAACCTCCGTTTCATTGGCCATGCCGTCGCCCATGCTTTCGTCGCTCGCGGGCATGCAGAACGTTATGCTGCTGCATCAAAACGTAGCTTAGATCTATCTATAGCTTTGCTCGCGTTGGTAGTTCTTGGACCTTTGGCAGCTGCAATTTGCCTGTTTATCACCATGGAGGATCGAGGTTCGCCTTTCTTCCGACAAACCCGGATCGGCGCCGATGGTAAACCGTTCAAAATATGGAAGTTTCGTTCCATGTATAAAGACGCAGAAGCGAGAAAGGCTGGTCTTTCAGAGCAGAACGAACGAGATTCGGTATGCTTCAAAATGAAGAAAGACCCACGCGTAACATATGTTGGGAAATTTATCCGTCGGTTGTCGCTGGATGAACTCCCTCAGATTTTGAACATTATCTCTGGTGAGATGTCGATCGTAGGTCCGCGTCCAGCTCTACCAAATGAAGTGCTATCTTACGCTGACAAAGAGCGTGGCAGACTACGTGGCAAGCCAGGATTGACATGTATTTGGCAGGTTTCGGGTAGGGCGGATATCCCGTTTGCGAAGCAAGTCGATATGGATCTAGATTATCTAACGAGCAAGTCTCTGCTCAAAGACCTAAAACTAATCACCCAGACCGTTCCTGCTGTTCTTACCGGAAGGGGTGCCTATTAAGCTCCGGGCACCTGCTCCTAGCCATTCGCCGGCTTTCCCCTTATCTCAGCCGGCGAATGGCACTTATCGTGAATTCCAAAATATCTTGGATAGGCAATAGTTCACTAGCATCACCAATTTTGCCATTTTGATGAACGGAATCAATTTTTTCCAAAAGAGAATAAGCGCCGAAACCATTGCAAATCCCGCGCAAAGCATGGTGGGCACTCGCCACACCTTTTTCATCTTTCGTCTTCCAGGAACTTCCGAATTTGTCGTGCCAAGTTTCAATGTCCGCGACCACTGCTTCGGTCAACGCCTCGCGCCTCGCTTCGGGTACCGAGAGCACCTGTTCTTGGAACTTCTCGATATTGATGACGTCCACCTCACCGAAGTCTGGGATCGTGTCACTATTCCCCGAACCCGGAGGTGGCAATTGTTCCCCAAGTCCGCAAATTTGGCCAATGGCATAGTGAAGGCCGGCAAGGTTGATTGGCTTGGATATAACGCCATCCATTCCTGATGCTAGAACTGCAGAACGTTCATCATCGCCGGCAAAGGCTGTCACTCCATAAATGGGGATTTTTGCATGAGCCTTTATCGATCGAATCTCGCGTGTTGTTGTCATCCCGTTTGTTGGCATCCAGACGTCCATCAAAATGCCGTCGAAACGTTCGTTCTCCAATGCGGGCAGTACTTTTGAACCATCATTCACGATTATAATTTCGCAACCCATTGTCTCCAACATCGAGGCTATCACGATTTGATTGGCTTCGACATCTTCGGCAACCAAGATTTTCGGAGGACGCCCGTCGACCAATAGTTTCTTCGGGAGAGTAACTGCCGCTTCTTTGTCCGCAACTTGGGAACCATCGCTAATGGTTACCGGGATAGAGAACCAAAACTTGCTACCTTTGTCCACTTCGCTTTCAACGCCGATATCGCCGCCCATTGCCTCGGCAATCCGTTTGCATATCGAGAGGCCAAGTCCAGTGCCTTCGATCTCGCTATTATCCGCGTCACCGCGATCAAAATCCTCGAACAAACGATCCAGAAAGTCAGGCGCAATGCCTTGACCGGTGTCCGAAACACATAGCTTAAAATATGATTTTTCTGCTTTGCTCGACATTTCGATCGAAACGTCAATTTGTCCATTGCTGGTATATTTGACTGCATTGCTTACAAAATTATCGATTATTTGGCGCGTCCGTGTGGCATCAGTTAGAATGAACGCCGGACAATCCGTTGCAATATCTACCGTGATATCGAGGAGCTTTTTGCGTGCCAGAGGGCGCCAAGTGTCCGCAGCCCCCTCCACAAATTTGGGAAGATTTATTTCTTCCATTTTTAGGTCAAATTGCCAGCCATCTGTTCGCGCATATTCGATAATATCCGCGAGTAAAAAAAGCAGCTGATCGCTGCTGTTTCTTGCCAGTTCGACCTGTTTCTGCTGCTTGGGTTCCAGGTCCGAAATACTCAACAATTCGAGCGTAGCGAGAATGGCATTCATAGGTGTGCGAATGTCATGGCTCATCATGGCCAAGAATCGCGATTTGGATTTATCGGCTGCTACAGCTTTCTCTCTGGCGGCCTTCAGATCTTCGGTGAGAGCTTGGAGTTCGCTTGCCCTGCGTTCGGTGAGTTTCAGCAACTCTTGCTCTTGCCTCTCAGCCTCCCGCTCTTCGGTAATGTTTCGGACGGCTCCATAGCCAAAAAACTGAACTCCATCAGCTGAACGTTCCTGGGTGACCGACCATCTTAACCAACGAATATTTCCATAATCATCGCAAAACCGGAAATCTCGTCTAATATTTTTACCGATCAGTTCTCCGCGATCCGCGTCCAACAGGATTACCATCGCCGCATTTTGGTCGTCGGGATGAACCATTTTTGCAAATTGTTCAAAACTGGTGACCGGCGTTTTGGAGCCGACAACGTCAGCAAAATTCTCGGAACCGATGAAACGTTTATCTTCGTCTCCGTGGAAAGTCGCGACATTAGCGAGTGTTTGCGCACTGACCAGCGACAGTGTTTGGCGGTTAACTTGCTCTAAGAGGGCGGCTTCTTTCTGCCGGAGCATTTCTTCAGCGGATGCAAGAGAGCGGCTTTTTGTATCGAGCAGATGTTCGGCTTCTTTACGTGCAGCCTCACTCCGCGCTAGTCTCCTTTGCAATAAGGTTTCTCGCTGAGAAGGCTGATCAGGTGCCTTGGTTTCTTTGGACTCGTCCATAGCTATTTCTAGCACTAATTACTTTATTGATGGTGAACCATCTAATTCTATCAATGTTAGACAGCATTTGCCTCCTAGAGGCAAATGCCTTGAGCTATTTGACCCACTCTAGTCCCATATCTTGATAGACGCTGCGATCCTCATCCCAGTTGGCGCTGACCTTGACGTGAAGATATAAATGCACGGTTTTCCCTAATATTTCAGACAATTCCGCACGTGCCTTAGCGCCAATATCTTTTATCTGATGACCACCTTTGCCAAGGATGATGGCCTTCTGGCTGGCTTTCTCGACAAGTATTTGTTGGTGTATCTCGAGCGACCCATCTGGACGTTCCTGATATTGCTCCATCGCGATCGCGATCGCATATGGCAGTTCGGCGTGAAGTTGCCGGAAAACCTGCTCACGCGTGATTTCGGCTGCTAGAACCCGTTCGCTAGCATCTGAGACCTGATCAGCGGGAAAATGCCAAGCGCCTTCGGGCATCGCCTCGACGAGATAGGACCTTAGCTCCTCCAGTCCATCGCCAGTCTTCGCGCTAACGAAGAATGTTTCATCAAACTCGGCGAGCGCGTGTAGTTTAACGACATGACCGAGCATTTTGTCTTTTGCTGCAATATCGACTTTGTTCATGACAAGAATGGTTTTTTCGGACCGGTGTTTGATACGTTCGACGATCGATGTCACTTTTTCGCCAAGTCCAGCCCGTGCATCAACCAGAAGTACAATGATATCAGCATCTTCAGCACCTTCCCATGCCGCGGAAACCATTGCGCGATCTAGGCGGCGATGCGGTTCGAATATACCCGGGGTATCGACCAACAATAACTGCGTATCGGCCTCGATTGCGATCCCTAGCAATTTAGTCCGAGTGGTTTGCGGTTTGGCACTGGTGATTGCGACCTTTTGCCCAACCAATGCGTTGATCAAGGTCGATTTACCGGCATTCGGTGCGCCAATCAGAGCCACTACGCCACATTTTTTTGTCATGTGAATTTTTCCAGAAATTTCTTAGCAGCCTCAGTCTCGGCTGCCTGAATGGCGGAGGCCGTGGCTTGAACTTCGCCAATCTTGTTAACGCTCACTCGGACGGTAAATTTCAAATCATGATGCGGACCGCTTTTCTCGATCAGTTCATATTCCGGCACTTTCCGATTGTTCGATGCGGCCCATTCTTGCAGCGCGGACTTGGGGTGCCGAATGTCATCAACCGGTTGGGTGATCCGGCTTTTCCAATGGAGAAGAATGAAACTGCGGGCCGCGTCCATGCCATGATCGAGATAAACGGCTCCGATCAAGGATTCCATGACATCGCCCAGAACCTTCATGCTTTGTCGGGCACCATCATCGCGCGCCTGTTTCCCCAGTAGAATATGGTCGCCGACGCCGATATCTTTCGCGACTTGGCCGCAAACATGGCCCGAAACAAGGCCATTGAGGCGTTGCGATAGTTGGCCTTCGGGTTCCTTGGGAAACTCGCGATAAAGATGATCTGCGATGACTAACCCTAAAACCCGGTCACCCAAAAATTCCAGCCGCTGATAATCTTTGTCACCATGGCTTCCATGGGTGGCAGCCCGAGTGTAAAGGTTTGGAGTTAAGGGCTTCTTGCCGGTGATCTCAACGATCCAGTCGGTAAAAGCTGAGCGACTCAAAATCCTTCTCCAATACGGTCCCAGCGCGCGGCTGAAAACCACGTCCAAGGCTTGATCCATTCCGCCGAACCATCGGTCGAAAAAACGGAAACCAATGCTCGTCCTACCAGATTTTCTTCGGGGACCATACCGATAGATTGCCCTTCTATGGCAGGAAAGCGACTATCCGCGCTACGATCTCGATTATCGCCCATCAGAAACATATGACCGTCCGGAACCATGAAGGTTTCCGTATTATCACCTTCCGAATTTTCGTAAATATCGAGAATGCGATAGCTTGCTCCATTCGGGAGGGTTTCCTGAAACTGGGGATAGCGGCAAATCAGCTTGCCATTTCCGCCATTCGCTTCAAACTCATCGCGGAAGCAGGGGCTATTCGGTGTTACCGGATGCGTAAAATCTTCAATTTTCTCTCGTTTGACGGCGACACCGTTTATCGAAATCAAGCCGTTGGTGACCTGAACCATGTCGCCTGACAAGGCTATGACCCGTTTGATATAGTCATCGCGGGCACTGGGTGGTGCTTTGAAAACAACGACATCCCCAGGTTTCGGCGATTGGGGTAATATACGGCCTGGTATGAGAGATATGTTGAAGGGCAGGCTATATTTGGAAAATCCGTAGGGCCATTTTGCGACGAGCAGAAAATCTCCAACGACGAGACGGGGCTGCATAGACTCCGAGGGGATATTGAATGGGGAGACTATAAAACTGCGCAATATTACAATGAACAGTGCAAGTTTTAGAATGAACGCGGTGAAATCCCACGTTTCCGATCGTTTTGCTTTATGGCGCGTCATGGCGCCCCTTCGCCGACATTGTCGATGGCGTCAAGATTTCTTGCGTTCTGTTCTTGAGGGTGATTTTCAACTTGAGACAGGCCTATCCGGCGGATAGGGCAGGGCAGGTTAACGGATGAACGCAATTTCAAATCTAGAGATCGGGCAATTGGATGACTTCAGACCATTGGCAAACCATCAAGGCGCTTCCACAAGCTTCGTTAGAACATCTTTTTGCTGAAGATAGCGATCGGGTTGGAAATCTCGGATTGGAACAGTCTGGGCTCTATTTTGATTTTTCCAAAACGCATCTCGACAAACGCGCAATGGATGCCTTCCAAAAGCTGGCGGATGATGCGCAGTTGTCGACAAAGGTCAATGCACTATTCGCTGGCGAGCCTGTGAATGTAAGCGAAGGCCGGGCGGCTGAACATGGAGCCGAACGGGGTACCGGAAATCCCACAAGTGTTGATAATGCTCATGCTCTTCACCAGCGGATGAGGAGCCTGATTGGCGCTATTGAAGCAGCTGCTTTGGGTGAGTTTACGCAGATCATCCATCTGGGCATCGGAGGCTCGGCGCTGGGGCCAAAAATGCTGCATCAGGCACTGAAACTGGGCGATGAGAAATATGAACTTGCTGTGGTGTCCAATATCGACGGCGCCGCTCTTGAACCGGTTCTAGAACGCTTTACCGCCGAAAAGACTTTGCTTGTTGTTGCATCAAAAACATTCACCACCGCCGAAACCTTGCTGAACGCTCAGTCCGTGTTGGACTGGATGCGGGAGCAGGGAATCACTGACCCGTTGGGGCAAGTTGTGGCTTTGACTGCTGATCCGGAACAAGCCGTTGAATGGGGTGTGGACGAAACCCGAATCTTACCCTTTTCTGAGACAGTTGGTGGTCGTTATTCCCTATGGTCTTCCATTGGTTTCAGCGTCGCCTTGGCACTAGGCTATGATGTTTTTGAAGATCTATTGGCCGGTGCTGCGGCGATGGACCGCCATTTCCAGGAAGCCTCTTGGGATAAAAATATTCCGGTGCTCGCGGCTTTCGCTGATCAATATTATACGCAAGTTCGCGGATGCGATACCCGCGCTGTCTTCGCTTATGACGAGCGTTTGGGGTTACTTCCTGACTATCTCCAGCAACTCGAAATGGAGAGTAATGGGAAATCGGTCACCCTCGAAGGGGAGGCGCTTTCCCTGCAATCCAGCCCGATTGTCTGGGGCGGCGTGGGTACCGACGCACAACATGCCGTGTTCCAGTTGCTCCATCAGGGAAGCCATTTGGTCCCGGTCGAGTTTCTCGCCGTTGTCGAACCGGGCGACTCTCTCAGCCCGGCCCATCACAATGGATTGTTGCTCAATTGTTTCGCCCAGGGCGCCGCTTTAATGGCGGGCAAAAAATCCGATGACAGTCATCGAAACTATCCGGGTGACAGACCGTCGGTCACCATATTACTGGAAGAGATGGAAGCATCTTCATTGGGTGCGCTGCTGGCATTTTACGAACATCGAACTTTTGTGAATGCCGTTTTGTTGAACATCAATCCGTTCGATCAATTTGGCGTGGAACTCGGGAAGCAAATGGCCAACAAGCTGGCCGATGATGATGGTAACCGATTGGATGCTTCCACCGAAGAACTGAAAAAGCGGGCCTTTGGCGCCGAATAGCAAGGAAATATAATGGCTGAATATGATTATGACCTGTTCGTTATCGGTGGCGGTTCCGGCGGTGTCAGGGCAGCACGGATATCGGCTACACACGGTGCAAAAGTAGCGATTGCCGAAGAATTTCGGATGGGCGGCACCTGTGTTATTCGCGGGTGCGTTCCGAAGAAGATGCTGGTCTATGGTTCGCATTTTGCAGAGGATTTGCACGAAGCCCATCGCTTCGGTTGGGACGTCGAGGGCGCCGCATTTGATTGGCCCCGGCTGCGCGATATTGTGCAAGCGGATGTTGACCGGCTGGAAGGATTATATTCCGTAAATCTCGGCAATGTTGGTGTTGAAATTATCGAGCAGCGAGCGGTTGTCGCGGGGCCCAATGCGGTCAAACTGGCGGACGGAAAAACCGTCAGCGCGAAATATATCCTGATCGCTACCGGAGGCTGGCCGGCGCCAGCGGGATGTCCGGGTGAAGAGCATGCATTGACCTCCAACGAGATATTCCATCTCGAGAAAAAACCGGAAAATATCATCATCGTCGGCGGTGGCTATATTGCGAACGAATTTGCCGGAATCTTCCACGCTTTTGGCAGTAATGTGATCGTAGCCAACCGTTCCGAGAAGATATTGCGCCCATATGACCAGGAAATTGTCGGTCGGTTGCAAGAGATCAGCGAAGCCAAGGGCATAGCTTATCGACTCAACGCTCCCTTGGAGAAGATCGAGAAAAATGATGACGGGACCGTAACCGTCCATTTTAGAGATGGCGGCCCACCGCAAAATGCTGATGTGATCATGGTCGCAACGGGCAGGGTGCCCAATAGCGCGAATCTCGGTCTCGAAGAGGCCGGTGTGGCACTCGATCAGGCGGGCGCCGTCTCGGTCGGGGACGACAATAGGTCGAGCGTGGAGAGCATCTATGCGGTTGGCGATGTGACCAACCGGGTTCAGTTGACCCCGGTGGCGATCCGGGAAGGCCATGCCTTTGCCGATAGCGTCTTTGGCGGCAATCCCCGGACCATTTCCTATGACAATATCCCATCCGCCGTATTCTCTAGCCCGCCCATTGCTTCGGTTGGGATGACCGAAGACGAAGCTCGTGCAAAATTTGGCGAGGATATCAAAATTTATCGCAGTGATTTTAAGCCGATGAAGAATGTCGTCTCAGGCCGCGAAGAGCGCGCCTTGTACAAGATGATCACGCGAGGACCGGATGAAACGGTAATCGGTCTCCACATGATCGGTCCGGAAAGTGCGGAAATCCTGCAAGGCGCAGCGGTCGCCATTGTCGGGAAAATGCCCAAGAAGGTTCTTGATGACGTTGTCGCCATCCATCCCAGCATGGCCGAAGAACTGGTATTGTTCAAATAGGGTGACGCTACGGTAGCTGCCGTTAAAGCTGAAGTTTAATCGACTGTTTAATTACTATTGAGGATTGCCTAACCGGTTGTGCATTGACTAGGGCTTCTGGAACAAAGTGATTCACAGCCGGGGGTTGAATGTCAGACATAATCGCACAATTGGAAGCCAAACGCGCGGAAGCCATGCTCGGTGGCGGGCAGAAGCGCATTGATAGCCAGCATGCCAAGGGCAAACTTACTGCCCGCGAACGCATTGATATTCTGCTCGACGAAGATTCGTTCGAAGAAATCGATATGTATGTTGAACATAATTGCGTCGATTTCGGCATGGAAGAGACCAAAATTGCAGGCGACGGTGTGGTCACCGGTTCGGGCACGATTAACGGCCGCTTGGTCTTTGTCTTCTCCCAGGATTTTACGGTTTTCGGTGGATCTCTGTCGGAACGCCACGCGGAGAAAATCTGCAAGGTTCTAGAGAACGCCATGAAGGTCGGCGCTCCGGTGATTGGCATCAATGACAGCGGCGGCGCGCGTATTCAGGAAGGCGTGGCGTCTCTGGGCGGCTATGCCGACGTATTCCAGCGCAACGTTCTGGCCAGCGGTGTTGTGCCGCAGCTCAGCCTGATCATGGGGCCTTGTGCCGGCGGTGCCGTCTATTCGCCAGCCATGACCGACTTCATCTTCATGGTGAAGGACAGCAGCTATATGTTTGTTACCGGCCCCGATGTGGTCAAAACGGTGACCAACGAGATTGTGACACAGGAAGAACTGGGCGGAGCGGTCACGCATACGACCAAGACCAGCGTTGCCGATGTCGCTTATGACAATGATATTGAAGCCTTGCTGGCTGCCCGTGATTTTATCGATTTCATGCCGCTGTCTAACCGGGAAGAAGTACCGGAACGGCCGACCGCTGATCCATGGGATCGGCTTGAAGAAAGCCTCGACACGTTGATCCCGGACAATGCCAATCAGCCTTATGATATGCATGAAGTCATCCGCAAGATGGTCGACGAAGGTGATTTCTTTGAAGTCCAGCCGACTCATGCTGCCAATATCATCTGCGGCTTTGGCCGGATGGAAGGGGCTACCGTGGGCGTGGTCGCGAACCAACCGATGGTTCTGGCTGGTTGCCTAGATATCAATGCATCCAAGAAAGCCGCGCGCTTCGTCCGCTATTGTGATGCGTTCAATATTCCGATTGTGACCTTGGTCGATGTTCCCGGATTCTTGCCTGGTACCAGTCAGGAGCATGACGGCATTATCAAGCATGGTGCAAAGCTGCTCTTTGCTTATGCCGAGGCGACCGTGCCGAAAATCACCATCATTACCCGCAAAGCTTATGGCGGGGCCTATGACGTGATGGCGTCGAAACATCTTCGTGGTGACCTCAACTATGCGTGGCCAACCGCGGAAATCGCGGTGATGGGCGCGAAAGGCGCGGTCGAAATCATCTTCCGTGGTAAGAGCCCGGAAGAGATTGCAGAGCATACAGCGGAATATGAGGCGCGCTTCGCCAATCCGTTTATCGCGGCCCAAAAGGGTTTCGTGGATGAGGTGATTCTGCCGCATTCGACGCGGCGCCGGGTGGCTCTGGGGTTACGGAAACTGCGGAATAAGCAGTTGGAGAACCCGTGGAAGAAGCATGATAATATTCCATTGTGAGGACCGAAACTAGGGAGCTTTTGACGGGTTTTGTCATCTCGATATCGTTGATGGTAGTATTGGGAGCTGTGGCATGGTTTGGGTTTAATTGGCTTGAAACAGCTAATGAAACGGGGAGCATTCAATTTTTCTGGTATGAAATTGGAAAACAGAACTGGCCAACTCTGTTCTGGCTCTTAAGAGTTTTTTTTGGATTTTTTTTCGGAGCAGCCGGCCTCATGGCTATGATACAATTAGTTTGGATAACGAAATATCTATCAGGAATATTCAAGCCGTCCGTTTCTGACACCGATGAGAAGATATAATATATGCCAACAGGATTAGTAGCCCTCCTCGACGACGTCGCAGCCATTGCGAAAGTCGCGGCGACCTCACTTGACGATATTGGCGCCGCTGCCGCACGCGCCGGAACCAAATCGGCGGGCGTGGTTATCGACGATGCCGCGGTCACGCCGCAATATGTGACGGGATTCCATCCATCGCGCGAACTGCCGATGATATGGAAAATCGCCAAAGGGTCGTTCAAGAACAAGCTGATCTTTCTGCTTCCCGCAGCGGTTCTGCTGGGGCAGTTTGCACCGTTTTTGATCCCCATCATCCTGATCTGCGGCGGACTTTTCCTTTGCTATGAGGCCGCGGAGAAGGTGCTGGAATGGCTGCACGTAGACGAGAGCACCAAACATGACGAACCCGCCATTGTCGAAGGACATGGCCGCGAAGAGGAAATGGTGTCCGGCGCCATCCGCACCGATCTGATCCTGTCTGCAGAGATTATGGCGATCGCCTTGTCGGAAGTAACCGATCAAGTCTGGTGGCAGCAGGGAATCATTTTGGCGCTTATCGGCATTGTCATTACCGTCGCCGTTTATGGCACCGTGGCTCTTATCGTGAAAATGGATGATGTGGGGCTGCATCTTGCCACTGAAAATGAAGGTTTCATCGCCGCTTTTGGCAGGGGCTTGGTGTCCTTCATGCCGAAACTGCTTACGACGCTATCCATCGTTGGTACTTTGGCCATGGCATGGGTCGGCGGCGGATTGCTGGTCCATAATATTGCTGCTGTAGGTTGGCATGGCCCAGAACATCTCATCGATGTGATCTCACATCCTTTGGTCGGCCTGTTCCCAGAGACAGCCCGGCAAATAGCCAGCGGCATATCGTTCGCGATTCTATCCGGCCTGTTTGGCGTCGTCATCGGGGCGATCATCGCTCCATTGGTCCACAAAGTCATTCCTCATGGAGAAGCCCATTGAAACTAGGTCGCTTGAACCACATCGGCGTTGTCACGCCATCGCTGACCGACAGCATCGCCCATTGGCGCGATGTCATGGGTGCGACATCAATTTGTGAGCCATTTGATCTACCGGCTCAGGGCGTAAAAGTCTGTTTCGTTGATACGCCAGCGGAGGGGCCAACAAACGGCACGCAGATAGAATTGATCGAGCCCTTGGGTGAAGATAGCCCAATTCGAAGCTTTCTGGCTAAGAATCCCTTGGGCGGACAACATCATATTTGTTTCGAAGTGCCAGATATCCAAGCGGCCAAAGCTGAATTTGAAGCTTTAGGAAAGCGGGTGTTAGGCGAACCGCGTATCGGCGCGCATGGCACGCTTATCTTTTTTGTGCATCCCAAGGACATGGGCGGGATGCTAACCGAAATTATGGAAACGCCAAAAGGGCACTAACCACATACTCGCCATCCTGCGTTTATTCTGGAATCTCATAGGGTTCTGAAACAGGTTCAGGGTGACGGATCATTCAAAGGGACAGGATATGGAATTCGAGAACATCAAATTGGATATCACCGATCAGGTGGCCACCATCACGCTCAACAAGCCGGAACGCCTCAACGCCTGTTCACTGCCGATGGCGGATGATATCTACAATGCGCTGGACGTTCTGGGAGATGCTCGGGCTTTGGTCATTACCGGCGAAGGCCGCGCTTTTTGCGCCGGTGCCGATCTTCAGGCGAAAAGCGATAGCGCCACAACCGGCGGGCAGGGCAGCTATGCTGCGTTGAACCAGCATTATAACCCATTGATGCTGAAACTTGCCAAGCTGAACATTCCGACGATCACCGCAGTAAACGGCCCCGCAGCCGGCGTCGGTTGCTCGATCGCCTTGGCCAGTGATTTCGCGATTGCCGGGAAATCAGCCTATTTTCTGCAAGCCTTTGTCAATATCGGTCTTGTGCCTGATGGCGGAGCCTCATGGATGCTAACCCGGCTTGTCGGCAAGGCGCGGGCAACGGAAATGATGCTGCTTGGCGAGAAAATTCCCGGCGAGAAAGCGGCCGATTGGGGCTTGGTCTACAAATGCGTTGAAGATGCGGCGTTGATGGATGAAGCGGGCGCGCTGGCAAAACGACTGGCGGGCGGTCCTACCGTGGCTCTGGGTGTGATGCGCCAGAATTTGGCTGCTGCCCTGGAAAGCGATTATGCCTCTGCACTGGTTCGCGAAGCGGAAGGCCAGCGGATCGCCGGTGACAGTAAGGATGCCCGCGAAGGCGCCATTTCGTTTCTGCAGAAGCGGAAAGCCGAGTTTAAGGGCGAATAAGCCATTGTGATCGCCATCCGGACGTTTGTTGCGGATGGCGTTTCACGCACACGAGAAATGCCTAATGTTGCCAAAGTTGCTTTGGCACGACGAATTTTGGGACTGATATGACTGAGAAACCGACCGTAAATGACTGGGAAGAGCTGGCCAACAAGGAAGTTAAAGGCCGTGATCTGACATGGAACACCCCGGAAGGCATTGCCGTTAAGCCGCTTTATACTGCGGATGACGCCGACGGAAAAGGGATTGATCCGGGGCTGCCAGGCTTTGGTCCGTTCACCCGTGGGGTCAAGGCTTCCATGTATGCCGGCCGTCCTTGGACCATTCGGCAATATGCAGGTTTCTCGACCGCAGAAGAATCCAATGCCTTTTATCGCCGCAATCTGGCTGCTGGGCAAAAGGGTCTTTCCGTGGCTTTCGATCTCGCGACGCACCGGGGTTATGACAGCGACCATCCCCGCGTTGTCGGCGATGTCGGTAAGGCTGGCGTAGCGATCGACAGCGTTGAGGATATGAAAATTCTCTTCGATCAAATCCCGCTCGACAAAATGTCCGTTTCGATGACGATGAACGGGGCGGTTATTCCCTGTCTGGCATTCTACATCATCGCGGCGGAGGAGCAGGGGGTTTCTCAAGATAAGCTCGCCGGTACGATTCAGAATGATATCCTCAAAGAATTCATGGTGCGGAACACCTATATCTACCCGCCAGCCCCTTCGATGCGGATCATTTCGGACATCATCGGCTATACGTCGGAACATATGCCGAAGTTCAACAGCATTTCGATCTCCGGCTATCACATGCATGAAGCCGGAGCGACGGCGGTGCAGGAACTGGCTTTCACCATTGCCGACGGTCGGGAATATGCCAAGCAAGCCATGGCAACTGGTCTAGATATTGACGCTTTTGCAGGACGTTTAAGCTTTTTCTTCGGAATCGGTATGAACTTCTTCATGGAAGTTGCGAAACTCCGCGCTGCGCGGACCTTGTGGCATCGTGTAATGACCGATCTCGGCGCACAATCCGAACGGTCAAAGATGTTGCGGACCCACTGCCAGACATCCGGTGTTTCGCTGACCGAGCAGGATCCGTATAACAATGTGATCCGGACGACCATTGAAGCCATGGCGGCAACTCTGGGCGGCACGCAGTCGCTGCATACCAATGCGCTGGATGAAGCCATTGCGCTGCCGAGCGACTTTTCCGCGCGGATCGCCCGGAATACCCAGATCGTGCTGCAGGAAGAGGCTGGCATCACCAAGGTCGTCGATCCCCTGGGGGGCAGCTATTATGTTGAGGCATTGACCGACGAACTGGTCGAAAAAGCCTGGGAGATTATCGAACGCGTCGGTGCCGAAGGCGGCATGGCCAAAGCAGTGGCCGATGGCTGGCCGAAAGCGATGATCGAGGAAGCAGCCGCTGGTCGTCAAGCTGCTGTCGACAAAGGCGATGCCGTGATTGTCGGCGTGAATAAATATCAGTTGGAAGACGAAGAACAGTTGGAAACGCTGGAAGTCGATAATGATCGGGTTCGTCAGGGACAGATTGCGGGTCTTGAAAAAATGCGAGCCGCGCGTGACGAGGTGGCTTGTCAGGCGGCGCTCAAGGCGTTGACTGATGGTGCCCGTTCCGATGGTAATGTCTTGGCCCTCGCCGTTGATGCAGCCCGCAAACGGGCTTCGCTCGGAGAGATTTCCGATGCCATGGAAGCGGTCTTTGGCCGTTATGAGACGCTGCCGACTCCGGTCAAAGGCATTTATGGCGCAGCCTATGAAGGCGATGCGCGCTATGCGATGGTCATTGATGGTGTTGATGCGGTGTCCCAGAGATTGGGTCGCAAGCCGAAGATATTGGTCGCAAAAATGGGGCAGGACGGCCATGATCGTGGTGCCAATGTCGTCTCCAGCGCCTTTACCGACATGGGCTTTGATGTGATTTCCGGGCCGTTGTTCCAGACACCGGGCGAAACCCGCGATCTTGCTTTGTCGGAAAATGTCGATGCCGTGGGCGCATCCAGTCTGGCGGCCGGACATAAGACTTTGATCCCCGAGTTGATCAACCTTCTGAAAGAATCCGGACGCAGCGATATCAAGATTTTTGCCGGTGGTGTCATCCCGCCTCAGGACTATGAATTCCTGCGGAAAAGCGGTGTCGTCGGAATCTATGGACCGGGCAGCAATATTGTGGAATGTGCCGCGGACATATTGAGATTGCTGGGGCATAATATGCCACCCGAAGAGGAAGCTGCCGAATGAACGAAGAATTACCATCCGAAATAGCCGAGGTTCGTCAGGACTGGTCGCGCGACGAGATTGCCGCGCTATTTGACCTGCCGTTTGACGCGCTCGTATTTCAAGCGGCCACTGTGCACCGCGAACATCACAAACCCGGCGAGGTCCAACTTTCGACCTTGCTGTCGATCAAGACCGGCGGCTGCCCGGAAGACTGCGGCTATTGCAACCAGTCTGCTGGCGCAAAATCCGGGTTGAAGGCGGAAAAGCTGCTCGACGTCCGTACGGTGCTGCAAAATGCAGCGCAGGCGAAAGACCGTGGCTCTTCCCGCTTCTGCATGGGCGCGGCATGGCGGAACCCGAAAGACCGCGACATGCCGGCGATCATCGAGATGATCAAAGGCGTCCGGCAGATGGGCATGGAAACCTGTATGACCTTGGGCATGTTGACCAAGGAACAGTCCGCAATGCTGTCCGACGCGGGCCTCGATTACTACAATCATAATATCGACACTTCACCGGAACATTATGAGAAGGTGATTACCACACGGACCTTTGATGACCGGCTCGAAACACTCGAGAATGTCCGGAACAGCGGCATTAACGTCTGTTCCGGCGGCATCGTCGGCATGGGTGAGACTCGCGAAGACCGGGTCGGCTTTGTCCATGCCTTGGCGACCCTCCCGAAACATCCGGAAAGCGTGCCCGTCAATGCGCTGGTCCCGGTCAAGGGTACGGTTCTGGGCGACATGCTCGCCGACACGCCGCTCGCGAAGATCGACGATATTGAGTTTGTCCGCACGATTGCGGTCGCGCGTATCACCATGCCTGCATCGATGGTCCGGCTGTCAGCAGGCCGTGAAAGCATGAGCGAAAGCACGCAGGCTCTGTGCTTCCTCGCTGGTGCTAATAGCATCTTCACCGGCGACAAATTGCTGACGACTGGCAATGCGGGTGATGACGCGGACGAGACATTATTCGCAAAACTGGGCCTTGTTCCCATGGAAGCCGAGCAGCGCGACGACATTCTGGAGGCGGCTGAGTGATTGTACTTCCGCTATTGTTTCTGATTCAACCGCAAGTCGATTGCAACGCTCCGTTGACGCAGTTGGATATGAACTTCTGCTCCCGTCAGGAGTTTGAAGCGGCCGACGAGGCCTTGAATGAACAGTGGCGCAAGGTTTCAGCACATAAAAAGCGGAATGATGAAGCGGCAAAAGCAAATGGCACCGAAGGTGGCTATTTTCAGAAACTGCTAGAAGCGCAGCGTGCTTGGCTTTCTTATCGCGACAGTCATTGCGAGGCGGCCTCGGACGCCTATCGCGGCGGCTCTATTCGTCCATTAATCCATAACCATTGCAAGGCAGAGCTGACCGCGCAAAGAACCGATCAACTTCAAAACATGATTGAGCCAAACTAATGTTCAAAAAAATACTAATCGCAAACCGCGGCGAAATCGCTTGCCGGGTCATTCGCACTGCCCAGAAAATGGGTATCAAGACGGTTGCCGTCTATTCCGACGCGGATGCGCGCAGTCCTCATGTTAAAATGGCGGATGAAGCCGTCCATATTGGGCCTTCTCCGGCAGCAGAATCTTATCTGATCGCCGACAAGATCATTGCGGCTTGTAAAGAAACCGGCGCGGAAGCCGTGCATCCCGGCTATGGTTTTCTGTCCGAACGCACCAGCTTTCCCGAACAGCTGGCGGATAATGACATTGCCTTTATCGGGCCGCCGCCGAACGCGATTGCAGCGATGGGCGACAAAATCGAATCCAAGAAACTGGCCGAAAAGGCGGGGGTCAGCGTTGTTCCAGGGCATATTGGCGAGATAGACGACACCGAACATGCGGTGAAGATTTCGAGTGAAATCGGCTATCCGGTGATGATGAAGGCCAGCGCAGGCGGCGGCGGCAAAGGCATGCGTCTCGCGTGGAATGAAAATGATGTCCGTGAAGGCTTTGAAGCGACCAAGCGCGAAGGCCTTGCCAGCTTTGGCGATGATCGCGTGTTTATCGAGAAATTCATCGAACAGCCGCGCCACATTGAAATCCAGGTGCTCGGCGACAAGCACGGGAATGTCATCTATCTCGGCGAGCGGGAATGTTCGATCCAGCGGCGCCACCAGAAGGTTGTTGAAGAAGCGCCATCGCCTTTCGTCGACCCGGAGATGCGCAAGAAAATGGGCGAGCAGGCTGTCGCGCTATCGCAGGCTGTGGACTATCATAGCGCCGGTACGGTCGAACTGATCGTCGGGGCCGACAAAAGCTTCTATTTTTTGGAAATGAACACCCGTCTGCAGGTCGAACATCCCGTTACCGAATATATCACCGGGCTGGATCTGGTCGAACAGATGATCCGCGTCGCTTATGGCGAAAAGCTGCCATTGACGCAGGACGAGGTCACACTGACGGGCTGGGCGGTCGAAAACCGCGTCTATGCGGAAGACCCGTATCGCGGTTTCCTGCCATCTACGGGACGCTTGGTTAAATATCGCCCGCCGGAGGCCGAAGAAGGCATCCGGGTGGATGATGGTGTAGCCGAAGGCGGCGAAGTTTCCATCTTCTACGATCCGATGATTGCCAAGCTGATCACCTATGGCGAAACGCGCATTGAAGCGATTGATCGCCAGATCGATGCGCTCAACCGTTTCGAGTTGCAAGGCCCCGGCCATAATATCGATTTCCTGTCAGCCTTGATGCAGCATGAGCGTTTCCGCGAAGGCAATATCACAACCAATTTCATCGCCGAGGAATATCCTGACGGCTTTCAGGGCGCGCCAGCATCCGACGAGTTGTTGGGTAATCTGGGTGCCATTGGTGCCTTTGCAGCCACCGCCCACGCCGATCGCGCACGCCGTGTCGACAATCAACTGGGCAAAAGACTTGATCCGCCTTCGGAATGGCAGGTCAAAATCGGCGAGAAAATCATGGCCGTGTCGATTTCTGAAGAAGAGATCACCGTCGATGGCGTTACCGTTGATTTGTCGACCGAATATACGCCGGGTGATAGTTTGATCCTTGCCGAAGTAGCAGGCAAGCCGCTTTCCGTGAAAATCGCCAAGACTGCGGATGGTTTTGCGCTGAACAGCCACGGGGCGACGCATAAATTGCGGATATTGCCAGCACATATTGCCGAACATGCCGTGCATATGATCGAAAAAATCCCGCCAGATCTGTCGAAATTCTTGCTCTGCCCGATGCCCGGCCTGTTGGTCGCACTGCATGTTGGCGAAGGCGATGCGGTCGTCGAAGGTCAGCCTTTGGCGGTTGTTGAAGCGATGAAGATGGAAAACATCCTTCGCGCCGAGAAAAATGGCGTGGTGAAATCGGTGGAAGCTGCGCAGGGCGACAGCCTTGCCGTTGATGCCGTGATACTCGAGCTCGAATAAGAACAGCCTTGGGGAGGGCAAGATATGGCCAGTGAAGCCGCTATCGCAGGACAACGCGAACCAACACAAAAAGAAATCCGTCTGGTCATAGCGGCATCTTCCGCAGGCACCATTTTCGAATGGTATGATTTTTTCATCTACGGCACCTTATTCTATATCATTGGGCCCACCTTTTTCCCGAGCGGGAACCCGACGCTGGAAATATTGATGGTTTGGGCGACCTTTGCCATTGGCTTTGGTTTCCGTCCTGTCGGAGCCATTCTCTTCGGTTTTCTTGGCGATAAGCTGGGACGAAAATATACATTCCTTGTCACGGTGACCTTGATGGGGATTGCGACGGCAGGGGTAGGGCTTATCCCAAGCGCAGCGACCATCGGTCTTGCGGCTCCCCTGATCGTCATCTTCCTGCGAATATTACAGGGATTGGCGCTAGGCGGCGAATATGGCGGCGCAGCAATTTATGTTGCGGAACATGCGCCAACCGAAAAACGCGGGTATTATACAAGCTATATTCAGGCGAGCGTGGCGGGCGGCTTCGTCCTGTCGATCGGCGTTATTCTGGCCTGCCGCTTCCTGATTCCGGAACAGGCCTTTAACGACTGGGGCTGGCGGATACCGTTTCTGCTTTCCATCGCGCTGCTCGCCATTTCGCTTTGGATGCGGCTGAAACTCAATGAAAGCCCCGTCTTCCAAGCGATGAAAGAAGCAGGCGAAACGGCAGGCAATCCGTTTGTGGAGAGCTTTACCTATCCTGGGAACAAGAAACGCATTTTTGTGGCCCTGTTCGGTATAACCGGCGTCTTGACGACGATCTGGTACACCGCCTTTTTCTCCGGCATGTCGTTCTTGCGCGGTCCGATGAACATGGAAGCCGGGACTGTGGATATCATATTATTTGTCTCCGGCCTGATTGCCATGTCCTTCTATCTCGTGGTCGGCAAATGGTCGGACAAGGTGGGGCGCAAGAAACCGATCATTATCGGTGCGCTGCTAACCTTGCTGCTGTTGTTCCCCGCCTTTTGGGGATTGGGGCAGCTCGCCAATCCGGGATTGACGGAAGCCGCCAAAGCCAACCCCGTGCGGGTGGAAGGTAGCGCCTGTAGCACCGATCCTTTTGCCGAACTGTTCAGCAGAGAGCAGAGCGATTGCGGGAAAATTTTGGAGACGCTTACCTCTGCAGGTGTTTCCTACACGCTGACCGACGGCAGCGCATTAAGCCTGAGCGCTGGCGATAATCCGATCGCGATCGACCCGGCTTGGCTGACCGACGGTGACGCTCGTAGCAGCGGCGTTCGCGCTTCGTTGACGGCCTATGGTTATGATTTTGCGAAACAACAGCCGGGTATGATGAGCATATTGGGGATTGTCGCAATTCTGCTGGTACTGGGTGTTTTGAGTGCCTTGACCTACGGTTCGGTTGCAGCGCTGTTGTCAGAGATGTTTCCTGCCAAAATCCGCTACAGCTCGATGTCGATACCTTATCATATCGGTGCCGGTTATCTCGGCGGGTTCCTGCCTCTGATCGCCGGATATATCGTCGCGCGATCCGGTGATATCTATGCCGGCCTTTGGTACACATGGGTGGTCGTAGCATTCGGGGTCATCGTTGCCTGGTGGGGTATCCCCAATGATCCCGAGGCGGCTCTCGACGAAGCGCCCTAATCATCCTATCGATCAATCGATGCAGGACACCAAACAGATCGTACCGCCGACCGCGAGGGTTAGACTCGATTCCGACGCCCTGGTGGCGAACTGGAACAGTCTGAACAGTCTTTCGGGTAAAGCGAAAGCCGGGGCGGCGGTCAAAGCCGATGCTTATGGTCTGGGTGTCCGGGATGTTGTCCGCAAATTGGTGACGGCAGGATGCACCGACTTTTTTGTTGCCAATTGGCAGGAAGCTCAAGAAATTGAGGGTCTGACGCCCGCGGGAGTAAGTGTGTCCGTGCTCAACGGGATCCGCGAGCAGGACATGCCATTTGCGCTTCAATCTCCAGCGAAACCGGTGATTAATAGTCTGGAGCAGCTCAACCGCTGGAAGTCTTCGGGCAGGCCCTGCGATGTCATGATCAATAGCGGCATGAACCGACTGGGTATAAATGTTGAGGATCTAAGCAGCGGCCTTTTTGAGGACATTGAAATTGATATGGCCATGAGCCACCTCGCTTCAGCCGATGAAGATGTACCGCAGAATGATGATCAACTCACCCAGTTCAAAGCCGCTCTGGAAATCGTTCCCAGAAAACGGACAAGCCTAGCCAATAGTGCTGGAATCGCACTGGGTTCCGATTTCCACTTCGATGTCACCCGTCCGGGCTTATCTCTCTATGGCGGCATACAACGTCCGGAATTGGAAGGCTGTATCAGACAGATCGTGATACCGCAGGCCGAGATCATTCAAGTGCGGTCGCTGCGTCCCGGCGATAAGGTCGGCTATAATGCGCAATATACCGCCGATCGCGCGCATGATATCGGGATATTGGCTATGGGCTATGCCGATGGCTATTTGCGTGGCTTTTCCAATAGCGGCATCTTCCTGAATGAAGGCTCTGAATTGCCAGTGCTTGGGCGAGTTTCGATGGATTTGATCGCCGTTGATCTGACGACAGCGCCGGATATCAATGAAGGCGACTGGCTGGATTGCGAATTTGATCTTCGGACAGCATCTGCCCAATCGGGCCTTTCGCAATATGAATTGATTACCGGCATCGGCAATAGAGTTGCGCGCTATTGGATCTAAGGGACAATGGTAGCGCCCTGACGCAGTTGCACAAAGTAAAAATGCTGCGCAAAAATCCCTGAAAACTACAAAAGTTGCGGCAATGCACAAATAAGTTTAGTGCTTGTGCAACATGTATATATTTGTCGGTTAGATAGCCTTGCTAACCTTCGGTATTTCAAAGCATCGGGAGCTTATATGGCCAAGTCGAAAAAAACGGTTCAGGATGGTCCGATAATTATAAAAAAATACGCCAATCGTCGTCTTTATAATACCGAAACGTCCAATTATATAACGCTCGATTTTCTTGCGGAAATGACCCGCAATGACGAAGATTTCGTCGTTGTGGATGCGAAAAGCGGCGACGATATTACGCATAATGTGTTGACCCAGATCATTGTCGACGAGGAAAGCAGCGGCAAACAAATGCTGCCGGTGAATTTTCTTCGGCAATTGATATCGATGTACGGCAACAGCATGCAATCGTTGATGCCATCCTATCTCGAAGCGTCGATGGATAATTTTCGCAAAAACCAAAAGCAGTTTCAGGACGCAGTGGAGGGGGCCCTCAATAAAAACCCCTTGGGCCAGATGGCCGTAAAAAATCAAAAACAATTTCAAGAAGCGGTCGAAAATGCCCTAAAGGCTAGCCCGCTTGCTGGCGTGTTTGAAAAGGCGTTGAGCATCGGCCAAAATGATCGAGAACAACCCGATGAAGACGCGCAAGAAGAAGAATTGTCAGAAAAAGATGCCGAGATCATGGAATTGAAAAAGCAATTGGCTGACATCCAGTCGAAGATTGACAAGATCGATAACTGATCACCGGAAACAATAATCCGCAGGAAATAAACTCAGTGAAGAAAAATGCTCTCTCAATCACCCGCGAAAATGACTTTGCGGGATGGTATCAGCAAGTCGTAACGGAAGCCGATCTTGCCGAAGAATCCGGGGTCCGTGGCAGCATGATCATGCGGCCTTGGGGCTATGGCATCTGGGAGCGGGTGCAGTTTTTGATGGACCAGCGGATCAAAGCCGCCGGTCATGAAAATTGCTATTTCCCACTGTTCATTCCACTCAGCTATTTCGCGAAGGAAGCAGAACATGTGGATGGCTTTGCCAAAGAAATGGCAGTCGTCACACATCACCGTCTGATGAAAAGCGACGATGGTGGTTTGATCGTCGATCCTGATGCAAAATTGGAAGAGCCGCTTGTGGTTCGTCCGACCTCCGAGACGGTGATTGGCACCGCCTTTGCGCGCTGGGTGCAAAGCTGGCGCGATCTTCCGGTGATGATCAACCAATGGGCCAATGTCGTGCGGTGGGAAATGCGGACCCGGATGTTTCTGCGGACCACCGAATTTCTTTGGCAGGAAGGGCATACCGCCCACGCGACCAAAGCCGAGGCGATGGAAGAAACGCTGGAAATTCTGGAACTATATCGGAGTTTCTCCGAAGATGTACTGGCGATGCCAGTGGTCGCTGGTGAAAAGCCGGAGAATGAGCGCTTTCCCGGTGCGGATGCGACCTATTCAATCGAAGCAATGATGCAGGACGGCAAGGCCCTGCAAGCCGGAACCAGTCACTTCCTCGGCCAGACATTCAGCAAAGCGCAAAACATCCGCTATCAGGACAAGGATGGCGAATTTCAATTTGCCTATACGACCAGCTGGGGCACATCGACCCGGATGATCGGTGGCATCATCATGACCCATGGCGATGATGACGGCATGCGGGTTCCACCGCTGATAGCCCCCTATCAGGTGGTGATCGTCCCGATGCTTCGCGACAAGCCAGAAGACGAAGCCGTGCTGGATTATTGCAAGGCTCTCGCGAAGGATATCGGCAAGTTGAAAGCCTTTGATGAAACCGTGCGGGTCAAGCTCGATGTCAGCGGTGCAAAGACGCAGGCCAAACGCTGGTCCTGGGTCAAGAAGGGCGCGCCCATCATATTGGAAATCGGTCCCCGTGATATGGCGGACAATAAAGTTGCCATGATCCGACGCGATGACCTTTATCAAGACAGCGGCAAATTAAACACGCAGTTCCTTGCGAAAGATGCGTTTGTGCCTGAAATTCCAGCGCTGCTCACAAGTATCCAGTCCCAACTGCATGCCGATGCTGATGCGCGGCTTCAGTCCAATATTACCCGTGGCTTCGAACAATGGTCAGACGTGGAACGTTTCTACAAAGAAAATAAGAAACATCCCGGTTGGCTCGAGGTACAATGGTGCAAGGCGACCGGTGAAGAACTGGATGCGATTGAAGAGCGACTGAAGAAACTGAAGCTCACCTTCCGCAACGTACCGGTGAATTCGGCGCCAGCGGAAGGCGAATGTATCTTTACCGGCAAACCTGCTGTTGAACGGATCATCATCGGCAAAGCCTATTAATGGCCGGTCCCAAAAGACCTCATAAACCGAAACAGGTTCCGTCTCGCAAACAGATATTGGAATTTATCGAGCGATCCGAACAGCCCGCGGGCAAACGGGAAATCGCCAAGGCGTTCGGTTTACGAGGTTCGGACAAAATTGCGCTCAAGGCGTTGCTCAAGGATATGGCCGATGAAGGCTTGATCGATAGCACTCCGGGGCGGGCTTTCCACAAAATGGGCGGCGTTCCGAAAGTGACCGTGTTCAAAATTGTCGAGATTGACGGCAATGAAGCAATAGGAATGCCGGAGCGTTGGGAGGCGGACAATGCTCCTGCTCCGAAGATCAGAATCAAAGAAAAGGGCCGCCGCGCCGCGCTCTCGGTCGGAGACCGTATTCTCGCTCGCACTGAAGAGCGGGGGCAAGGCTATATTGCTTTTCTGATGAAGAAGCTGGCCCAGAGCAACGAAATGCTAATGGGCGTGGTCGAGAAAGACGAGCGGGACCGCTATTGGCTTAAGCCGGTCGACCGGAAAATCCGGCGTAGCACTGCAATCATTGATCTGGGCGAGGCGGAGCCCGGCAATCTCGTGCTCGCTGAGCCGGTCAAACGCGGATCTGAAATTAAAGCACGGGTGAAAGATATATTGGGCGACCCGTTTGCACCAAAATCATTCAGCCTGATCGCGATTCATAAATTTGAAATTCCGTTCCATTTTCCGGACGCAGTCACCAAAGAAGCGGAGCAGGCAACCAAATTACCGCTGTCCGAGGATCAGCGTGAAGATTTGCGTCAGGTTCCAATCGTTGCGATCGATCCCGCTGATGCCCGGGATCATGATGACGCGATCTGGGCGGAACCGGATGACAACCCGGATAACAAAGGTGGCTTCAAGGCGATTGTCGCTATTGCCGATGTGTCTTTCTATGTTCGTCCGGGCAGCAAGCTGGACAAAGAAGCCTATAAACGCGGGAATAGCGTCTACTTCCCCGACCGCGTTGTGCCGATGCTTCCGGAGGCTCTGTCTACCGATGTTTGCTCGTTAAAGCAGGACGTTGAGCGCGCCGCGCTGGCCTGTCATTTGACCATTGATGCCAAAGGGCAGGTGATAAAGACACGCTTCACCCGCGCCATCGTCAAATTAGCCGGTAATATTGCCTATGAAGATGCGCAGGCGGCGATTGACGGCAAGATCGAACATCCGTTGAAAACATCGGTGCTTGCACCGCTCTGGGCTTGCTGGAAACTGCTGGCGAAAGCGCGCGATAAACGTGAACCGCTGAATCTCGATATGCCCGAGAAGCGCGTTGTACTGGACGATCAGGGCCGCATAAAAGAAATAGCCATTCGTGAACGACTGGACGCCCATAGGCTGGTCGAAGACTTTATGATCGCGGCCAATGTTGCCGCCGCGAAGATGCTGGAATCCAAGAAATCACCCGTGATATATCGGACCCATGAAGTGCCTTCGCGCGAAAAACTGATTGCCCTGAAAGACTATCTCAAAAGCTTCGATATCAGCTTTGCCATGGGCCAGGTGATCAAACCGTCTGTATTTAACAATCTGATCAAACAGGTCGATGATGAGTTGCTGATGCCGCTGGTCATGGAGCAAATCCTGCGCAGCCAGACCCAAGCCTATTATGGCCATACCAATTTGGGTCATTTCGGCCTGTCACTGGGAAGCTATGCCCATTTCACCAGTCCAATCCGGCGCTACGCCGATCTGATCGTGCATCGCGCGCTGGTCAGCGCCTGCAAGCTTGAACAACCAGCACCGGACAATAATGATATTCCTGAATATTCAGGACTGAGCAAAGACGAAGGCGCGCGGCTAGAACTGATCGCTGAGAAAATCTCTAAGCTGGAACGACGAGCGATGAAGGCGGAATGGGAAACCGTCGACCGTTATATTTCTGCCCATTTGGCAGACCGCGTGGGCGAAGTTGTGAAATGCCGGATCACCGGTGTTCAGAACTTTGGCTTCTTCGCGACGGTCGAGGAGCTTGGTGGCGATGGGCTTGTACCGGTGCGGACATTGGGCGTTGAACGTTTTGATTATGATGAATCGAAACAACAACTCACCGGTATGGACAGCGGAACCAGCTATAATATCGGGCAGAAAATCGAACTGCGTCTGGTTGAAGCAAATGCTGCTACGGGCAGTTTGCTGTTCGAGCTGGCCGAAGGGGCCAACCACATGAAAAGCCGTCCGGCACCTTATCGGCGCGGTAAAGGCAAAACCCATCGAAAGGGGAAAGACGGCCGTCCCCAAAATATCCGTGGCAAGAAGGGTAAAGTCCGGCGAAAGTAATTCTGTATCGGAACAGGCCTATTTTGCGCGCGGGGCCGTCATGGAAACGTCCTAGCTTAGCCGATCAATCTGTTCTTTGGTCAAAGACCCTGGAACGACCATCACGGGGCAGGGCAGCGTCCCTGCCTCAGTTGCGGCGAAATGGCTGACCAATGGTCCAGGTGTGCCGGTCGCGGCTGCGCCCAGCACCAATGCGGCCAGACCATCCACATCACCCATCATTTTGCGGACAACTTTTGGACCTTTGCCTTGTCTAACGGTGATGGAAGGCCGGATTCCCGTTTCGTCGAATAAGGTGCCCGCAGCGCTGGATACAAGGGCTTCAGCGCGACTTTTGGCCTCTTCCTCTAGTGTGGCCTGAACCCCGCCCCAAGCGACAAAGCCTTCGCTTTCCACTAATGCTAGAATATGCAGAGCGCTGTTCGTTTTCATCGCCCGGCGAGAGGCAAAGCGCAACGCAACGCTGGCTTCATCCGTCTCGTCGATCACCACAAGATATGTACGCATGTACTCTCCTACCCCTGTCAGAAACACTTGTTGCGATAAAATTGCGCGCAAGGCAAGCGACTGCCCTTGACGACATTGGCGCAATGTTGGACAGCTTGCAGCGATAACAGGACTTTTTTCAGGAAAGATAACCGGCCATGCCCATCAATCTCCAAATGCCTGCGCTCTCCCCGACGATGGAGGAAGGGACGCTTTCAAAATGGTTGGTAAAGGAGGGCGATACGGTATCATCCGGTGATTTGTTAGCAGAGATTGAAACCGACAAGGCGACGATGGAATTTGAAGCGATTGACGAAGGTGTGATTGCGAAGATCGTTGTCGCCGAGGGCACCGATAATGTGAAAGTCGGAGACGTTATCGCGATTATCGCTGAAGATGGCGAGGAAGTTAGTGATGTGGAGGCCGCTCCTGCGCCAAAAGCAACGGCTAAGCCTGCGGTAAAAGCCCCGACACCTGCACCGGCTTCCAAAGCAGAACCTGCTGCGGCACCCCAAAAAATGGAAGCGGCGGTCGATGGCCGCGTCAAAGCCAGTCCGCTTGCCCGGCGTCTCGCGGAGCAGAAAGGCGTCGATCTGGCTGCTGTTTCTGGTTCCGGGCCTAGTGGGCGGATTGTCAAAGCGGATATCGATTCGGCAAAAGGCGGCACTGCACCCGTTAAAAGCGAAACAGCGACCCCGGTTCCAAGCGCAGCGCCGGCACCAACGGCAACATCGGGCGATTTCGATATCCCGCACAGTACGGAAAAACTGTCCGGTATGCGCAAGACGATCGCGCGCAGGCTAACGGAAGCAAAACAGACCATCCCGCATATCTATCTCACGGTAGACATAGAATTGGACAAGCTGTTAAAGTTGCGCGGCGAACTCAACAAGTCGCTAGAGCCACGCGGCATTAAACTGTCCGTCAATGATCTGTTGATCAAGGCCTTGGCCGTTGCATTGGTGCAGGTACCAAAATGCAATGTTTCAATTGATGGCGATCAACTCAAAACATTTGAACGCGCCGATATTTCGGTCGCCGTGAGCATACCCGGCGGTTTGATTACCCCGATTGTGACATCCGCGGACAGCAAATCGCTCAGCCAGATCAGCACCGAGATGGGCGACCTCGCCGAGCGAGCAAAAGCGGGCAAACTCAAGATGCACGAATATCAGGGCGGTACCGCTAGTATTTCGAACATGGGTATGTTCGGGATCAAGAATTTCGATGCGGTCATCAATCCGCCACAAGCGATGATCATGGCCATCGGGGCAGGGCAGAAGCGTCCGCATGTCATTGATGACAGCCTACAGATCGCCACTATCATGAGTGCAACCGGTAGCTTTGACCATCGCGCGATTGATGGCGCCGATGGCGCGCAACTGATGAAAGTGTTCAAAGAGCTTTGCGAAAATCCGTTGGGGATGTTGGCTTAGCTTGAACCTTTAACCAATCCAAAAACTTGGACCACTTCCTTCTCGGGCCTCTCCGTCACCGCGAGAGAAAATAACAAGGGATTACAATGTCTAAATCTTATGACCTCATCGTTCTCGGTTCCGGTCCCGGCGGTTATGTTGCCGCGATCCGCGCTTCGCAGCTGGGCCTGAAAACTGCCATCGTCGAACGAGAAAATCTTGGTGGGATATGTCTCAACTGGGGTTGTATCCCGACCAAGGCGATGCTGCGTTCAGCGGAAGTGTTCCACAATATGAAACATGCGGCCGACTATGGTCTCGTCGCGGAGAAGATCAGTGCCGATCTAGATGCCATCGTCAAACGCTCACGCGGTGTTGCGAAGCAGCTTAATCAGGGTGTCACCGGCCTGATGAAGAAAAACAAAATTGATGTGGTCATGGGCGATGGGACGATCACTGCGCCGGGTAAGCTGGCGGTCAAGACGGCCAAGGGCGAGGAAGAGCTTTCTGCCAAGAATATCATTATTGCGACAGGCGCTCGTGCCCGTGATCTTCCTTTCGCAAAGGCTGACGGCAAACGGATATGGACTTATCGTCACGCCATGACGCCGCCGGAAATGCCGAGCAAATTGCTGGTCATCGGTTCTGGCGCCATCGGGATCGAATTTGCGAGCTTCTATAATGATATCGGTGTCGATGTTACCGTCGTCGAAATGCTCGACCGGGTTGTTCCGGTAGAGGATGAGGAAATCTCCAAATTCCTTGAAAAGTCCCTGAAAAAACAGGGAATGACGATCATGACTGGTGCCGGCGTGAAGAGCATTGATGCCGGCGATAAAGGCGTCAAGGCGGACATAGAGGACAGTAAAGGCAAGATAGAAAGCCATGATTTCAGTCATGTCATTGTCGCTGTCGGTATCCAGCCCAACATTGAAACCATTGGCCTTGATCAGCTCGGTGTCGAACCGGACGAACGCTATCATATCAAGACCGACGAATATTGCCGGACGAATATCGACGGCATTTACGCTATTGGTGACTGTACTGCTGGCCCTTGGTTGGCGCATAAAGCGAGTCATGAAGGCGTCATCGCTGCCGAAACAATCGCAGGTGGCCATCCTCATGCGATGGATGTGAATAATATTCCCGGTTGTACCTATTGCCACCCGCAAATCGCCAGCGTCGGACTTACCGAAGCGAAGGCGAAAGATGCCGGTTATGACGTCAAAGTCGGAAAATTCCCGTTCATCGGCAATGGCAAAGCTATTGCTTTGGGCGAGACCGATGGTTTCATCAAAACGGTGTTCGACGCGAAAACCGGCGAGTTGCTTGGCGCACATATGATTGGAGCAGAAGTCACCGAACTGATCCAAGGCTATACCGTAGGCAAGACGCTGGAAACGACCGAAGCAGAATTGATGAATACGGTTTTCCCGCATCCAACGCTTAGCGAAATGATGCACGAAAGTGTGCTCGATGCCTATGGCCGTGTTTTGCATATGTGAAGGGCCGAAATCTATTCGGAACAAGGGAATGTTAAATCTACTACGCTTTCAGAAACCAATCATGCTATAGAGAGCTTTCATTTGGGGAGTGATAGTCATGATTGCATTTTTGAGTATTGCCTTGTTCACCACTGCATCAACCGCGGTAATCGCTGATGCGGAGAGCATGCGGATTGAATATTCCAACTGCCTGGTAGAATTTACAATGGTTCAACTTGACGCCAAAATAGGCACCAGCGCTTTCAAAGATGCTGCGAGTGCGGTCTGTACCGCAGAACGTGAAGCCATGATTGCTGCGATGGAAAAGGATGAGTTGGAATTTGGCAGTTCGGAAAGCGAGGCGACTGCCTACGCAACCGAAGAAGCGGACGGCGTGCTTTTTGCCTTCACCGACAGCTATGCAGGATATGCTAGCTCCAATACACGTCCCGTGAAGGAAGAGTAGCAGCGCAAACCGCAATATTGTCGGCATAATTTGCTACAAGAAAACAGCGGAGTGTAGAGTATCCGCACCTGTAACATCCGGTCCGATTTCTCGTGACGCCTTGCAGTTTGGGGGTGAGTGAGGCAATCGATAGTATATGGCTTCACAGATCAACAATCGGACGGGATCGATCCGGCAGCGTCTAAAACTGCTGCAACCCGGCCCGATGATCAGCGGGCTTTTAATTGTGTTTGCCGTTGCGGCGTTACAATTTGCGGCGATTCCCGGTTTTGAACGGCTCGGGCTGATGGTGTTCGATATCTATCAAAGCGCTGCACCACGTTCATACGAAGACGCTGGTGTCCGTATCATAGACATTGACGAGGAATCGATCGAAAAACTGGGTCAGTGGCCCTGGCCTAGGACGGAGATCGCGCGTTTAACGCAGACGCTTTCTGACGCTGGCGCCGCGGCAATTGCCTTCGACATAGTATTTTCGGAACCTGATCGGACATCGCCCAGCCAAATCGCCGCACGGATTCCTGACGACGAAGGCAATGATGCACTTATTGAGTCATTAGCGAGTCTGCCCGACCATGATTCGATACTGGCGGACAGTTTTGCATTGGCACCGGTGGTCAACGGCTTCTTTTTGCTAAAGGAAGACCGCGGCAAAGCGATTGAGCTACCCTCTGGCATGGCTATCTTGGGATCATCGCCGACCGTGGAGGTGGAGCCCTATCGCGGTTCGGTGCAATCATTGCCGGAGCTCAATCAAGCGTCTGCTGGGCTAGGTTCGTTAAGCATTGTCGGAGATGCTGATGGAGTATTGCGCAGAGCGCCGCTGGTTTTTCTCCATAAAAATGAGTTGGTGCCATCGCTCTCGTTAGAGGCGTTGCGCGTAGCGCAAGGAGCTGATTCCATATTGGTCAAAACCAGCGATGGCAGCGGAGAAACGACCAGTGCTCCCGGGGCACTCGTCAATCTAAGGGTCGGCGCGTTTGAAGTGCCAACCACCGCTGCTGGTGAATTGTGGATGCACTTTAGCGAGCCTGCCCCGGAGCGCACTATTCCAGCTTGGAGATTACTCTCAAACGAAATGTCAGCAGCGGAATTGCAACATTCGGTTGAAGGACAAATCATGTTCATTGGCGCGAGCGCCACAGGGTTACGGGATCTGGTTACAACGCCGCAGAGCGATAACGAGCCGGGTGTAACGGTTCATGCGCAGGCCGCCGAACAGATCATCTTGGGAAAGTTTTTGACGCGTCCTGATTGGGCACGGGGATTAGAGCTCTTTTTGATTATCCTGTTGGGTGGGGCGTTAGCCATCCTGTTACCCAATATGGGCGCTCTTGTAGGCGCGGGCATCGGAATGATCATGACAATCGGGGTTGCTGTTGGAAGTTTGCTTGCATTTGATCAATTACAATATCTGTTGGATCCGACTTGGCCGATCGTCGCCTTGGCATTTGTATATGCGGTTCAGACCCTGCTTAGTTTCCGCGAAGAAGAACAGCAGCGAGCCTATATCCATACCGCATTTGACCGGTATCTTTCACCAGAAATGGTCCGGCAGATCGCGGCAAATCCAGAACGATTGCAATTGGGCGGCGAAGAGCGGGAGATGACGGTTCTATTCTGCGATATTCGAGGCTTCTCGCGGATATCGGAGCAATATGAACCGAAGGAGGTAATTAACTTCCTGACCGGCTTTCTAACCCCGATGTGTGATATTTTGCTCGAGAGCAAGGCGACCGTCGACAAGTTTATTGGCGATGCAGTTTTGGCTTTCTGGAACGCGCCGCTTGATGACCCCGATCAATTTCGCAACGGTGCGCGTGCGGCACTAGATATGGTGGACAGTCTTGAGAAATTGAACGTTTCAATGCCGAGTAAGCCAGGCCAAGTTTGGCCGCCTGAGGTCAAAATCGGGATCGGAATGAACGCCGGGCTATGTTGCGTCGGCAATATGGGGTCGCAGCAACGTTTATCCTATTCTTTGATAGGCGACACTGTGAATATCGCGTCGAGGTTTGAAGGTCTTACCAAGCAATATGGCGTTAAAATCATGATCGGCAGCGCTCTAGCAGATCAGTTGGAAGGGTTTGCTTTGCTCGAACTAGACCAAGTGAAGGTGGTCGGACGTGATGCACCAGATACCGTGTTTGCGTTGCTTGGTGATGAGCAAATGCACGATGATCCCGCATTTACGAGACTGCAAAAACACCATCAGGCGTTTCTTCAAGCCTATCGCGAACAGAGCTGGAGCGAGGCAAGCAATCTGCTAAACCAATATGAAGCGAACTATCAGGATAACGACATGTCATTGCTTGCGGATATGTACCGCCAACGGATCGGTGAGCTATCCGAAAAGCCAATCAGGAGCGGCTGGGATGGCGTCTATGCGGCAACTCAAAAATAGCGACTAGCAAGCACCTGCGGCGTTAGGGCCAACACATCTATCGCCTCCATCGTCACCTCCGGATCCCGGTAGCAACAGTCCTAGTCCAATGCCGATAGCCGCCGCAGGGAGCAGTTTATTCAATAGACTGCTTTTATTCGCATTGGTCACCCGCGGGGCCAATAGATCTTGCAATTTGGATAGACCATTTGCTGATAGCAGGAAAGGGCCAATAGGTTCTGCGCCTGGCTCTGGAATATAAGCCGCCAAAATAGGCTGATCGAGCCTGACCGTTCTTCCCGCTGCGCTAACATCAACCAGCCCAACGTCAAGATCCCCGCTTCGGTTTGGCCCCGGTCCACGCAGAACGACCAAGGTCGCTGTATCCTTGTCACTTTCTACACCATCCAAAAATGGTTCGTTTTTGGCAATTTTCACCGCTTCTTTACCGACGACACCATCTACTGCGGTACCACGAATACCGATAGTACCAACAGATGACTGCACCGAGGCAGACGATTTTTTGGTCTTGCGGCCGGACATGAATCGAAAAGCGCCCTTACTAACGGTTGCTCCCAATGATCGCTCTTTTGTCGGATCATAGACAAAACGATTGATGACGAGCCGGGCGTTGGACCCGATTGTCAGCGTTGATCGGTCAAGCAATAATATCTGCAACTTGCTCTTACCTTTGGTGGTCAGAGTATCGCCCCATGCGAGTCGTTGGCGTCGGGGTATTTTGATTGGTTTTTTGATGGCCGTATTGCTTCTGCGGACATCGCCAACCACCGTTGCCGCTATCCCGACCTGTACCGGCGCGGAGGCCGCGGGGGTCATCGCACATAGCAATATAACGAGCCCGAACATCAATGTTTTGACCGGAGAGGCGTGAAATGAAGACATAGCCTATTCCTTCTCTGCCAGAGGACATATCTTCATGACATCAGCCCATAGCTGCTCGGTAAAACTCTTTTCCTTCAACTTTCCGATTTCCACGGCGCCACCGAGTTGGTCATCTATAGAGCATAGATAGGCAGCATGAAGCAGGCGTGCCGGATCGGATTTCGGATGGAGCGCCAATACGCGTTCGAGCGTCCCAATAGCTTCTAGAAATTCACCCCGCGTCGCTTGCTCTTGTGCGAATAAGATGCCTTTTTGTTCGTCAACGGCAACCTCAGCCATTGTATCTAACTCTTCAAGATTCTGTGCATAAACAATGGTACTAGGCTGTGTCGCTATGATGAACGAGATCGCTAAATAGTTGATATATTTACTTGGCAAGAACCGGGCTCCCTTTTTTTACACTTTGAAATCTAGCATATATTCAAAGGGCTCACAAACCGATGCTTCTATTCAAGTTCGAAAATGGCCAGCCCAAAAGATGCAAATGGCAGAGAGTCTGTATTTCAGCAGTGCCTCAGATCACAGAATTATCTCTACAAAGATTTGTTGCATCAAAAACGCGGCGCGTATAATGCATCGCCCGTGAGGTGCGTTGGCAGAGTGGTCGAATGCAGTGGTCTTGAAAACCACCGAGCTAGCGATAGTTCCTAGGGTTCGAATCCCTAACGCACCTCCACTTTAAACACTCCAACAATCTGAATTGTTTCGGTGCTCGGAATTGATGCGCCGCTCATCCGCTTCGTTGGACTTGATCCTGTTAGGGATTGGGGAGCGGATTTCGTCATAAAATTTCGTTCTACCGGCAATTTTAGGGCAAGAGGTTACATCTGCGGGTTATTTAGAGATTCCCCTCAGACTCGCTTTGTGCGACAACGTATGGACGAAAAGGAACCATTCATGCGTATCATGACCGCTTTAGCCTGCGGCGCTCTTGCATTGTTCAGCACGAGCACCGTTGTGCCCCTAGAAAATGTCCAAGCACAGGGCAGCTCGAGCTTTCAATCCTATTTGCAGGAGGTTCGCCAAAAAGCCTTGAAAGATGGAGTGCGTACAAAGACTCTGGACCAGGTTTTGCCAGGCCTGACCTATAACCCCAAGGTGATCAGGCTGGATCGGTCCCAACCGGGGGGAGCGCCCAATAGCGCTATCCCGCCGTTTGCGCCTTATCAAAAACGGCATATCACGACCCAGAGAATTCAGAACGGGAAGGCCGCCTATCGTCGTCTGATTAGCAAGTTGGTCGACGTCGAGCGCGAAACCGGTGTGCCGGGGCCGATCATCATGGCCATCTATGGAAAAGAAACAAATTACGGATCCTACACCGGTAATTTCGATATTCCGCGCTCGCTCGCAACCTTGGCCTACGAAGGGCGGCGGCGGAGCTTGTTTGAAACGGAATTGCTTGCTGTATTAAAGCTAATCGACAACGGAGTCCCGCAATCGGCACTCAAAGGCAGCTGGGCAGGGGCCATGGGTAAGCCGCAATTTTTGCCGTCTGTTTATCTGAGGCTGGCCAAAGACGGGAATGGAGACGGATATGCGGATATCTGGAAAAGCGAATTTGACGCCGTAGCATCGATTGCCAATTATTTTGTCAATTCCGGCTGGCGTCGGGGAGAGCCGTGGGGGATTGCGGTCAATGTTCCATCCTCGCTCGATCGTTTGTCCGTTAAAAGCAAAATCAAACCAACCCGGTGCCCACGCGTCTTTGGCCGTCATAGCCAGTGGAAAACAATGGCAGAGTGGCGCGCGCTTGGGGTTGTGCCGGCCACCGGCAAGAGGCTAGACGAGAATGTGATGGCAACTTTGCTGGAACCCGATGGGCCTGGCAAAAGGGCCTATCTACTGACCGGCAACTATCGTGTCATATTGGATTACAATTGTTCGAACTTTTATGGGCTAGCAGTGGGGTTATTGGCGGATGAGATACGCAGTTAAACTAGGAATATTATCGACCGCAACCTTGGCTCTGGCGGGGTGTAGCGGATCGCGGGATTTTGGTCAGTTCCCCAACGGACTGCCCGCGCCAAGCAGCGCTGGACAGCCTGCAGGATCGGCAGCCGTTTCTGACTATCCTCAAAAAATCGGCGAGCCCTATAAGATTGGCGGCAAGACCTACACGCCCAAAGATATTCCCGGCTATGATGAAGTGGGCTATGCGAGTTGGTATGGAGAAGAACTGGCGGGTAACAAAACAGCCAATGGCGAGATATTTAATCCTCAGGGTATTTCAGCAGCCCATAAAACATTGCCGCTCCCTTCCTATTTAGAGGTTACCGCACTGGAAACAGGCCGCACAATATTGGTTCGAGTCAACGACCGCGGGCCTTTTGTGAACGACCGGTTGATAGATTTATCCCATGGAGCAGCGAAGCAGCTCGGGATCGTCGAAAATGGTGTCAGCGGCGTCCGTGTCCGGAAAGTCAATCCGAACGAACAGGAGCGGGCAGTGCTGCGTGCGGGTTCCGCTGTTGGCGAACGTATTAGAACACCAGATTCACTCCTTGCAATCTTGCGGAAAAATCTAGCGAAGGTTCCGCAGCCCGTTGCGCCCATCCGCCAGGCGGCGGCACCGGTACAATCACCCCAACCATCCAAAACTTCCAATTCAACGCCTTCCGCAGCCCCGCAACTGGGTGGAATGCGAGATGGTCGATTCATTGTCGAAAATAGTGGCGGCGGTCCCGCGATCGTTCAAAACGTCGAGAGGAACAGCTCTGCCAACGGTTTGGCAGGGGGATATGTTGTTCAAGTTGCGGCCTTTGGCGATAAATCACGAGCAGACACGCTAGCGCAGAAAATTGGCGCCAAAGTTATGTCGGATGCAACCGGCTCGATCTGGCGCGTAAGATATGGCCCCTATTCTACTGAGCAAGATGCGCGAGTAGGGCTGGCACAGGCAGAGAGCCGTGGCTATAGAGGGGCCAGAATCTTGAGGGCAGGCAAATAGCTTTCACCACGAAATATTGATCGGGAATCTTGGTCTAAATGAAAAACTATATTCTGGCATCACTGCCTTTCATCGCCTTGTCTTCCGCCGTTCTTGCGGCACCTAGTTTTGATACCGATGCACCAATCGCCTATATGACGGACCTGTCTTCGGGTGCGACATTGTTCGAGAAAAATGCGGACAAACAGATACCGCCGGCGTCGATGGCCAAGATGATGACAGTCTATGTCGCGTTTGACTTGATCGAAAAAGGAAAGCTCGACCTCGACGACAAGTTTCGCGTGAATGAAGCGACTTGGAAAAAGTGGAACAACCAAGGCTCGACGATGTTTCTCGGTCTGGGGGATGAGGTCAGCGTAAAGGATTTGCTGCACGGCATCGTTACCCTCTCCGGCAATGACGCCTGTGTGGTTCTAGCAGAAGGCATTGCTGGCACCGAGCAAGCCTTTGTCGCGCTGATGAACAAGAGCGCCAAAGAGCTGGGCATGTCGAAAAGCCGCTTTGGCAACAGCAACGGCTGGCCGGATGAAGGCCGGACTATGGTAACCGCGCGTGATTTGGCCAATCTGGGTTCCTCGACGGTCCGGAATTTTCCGGAATTATATGATGATTTCTACGGACAGGACTCGTTTACGTGGAATGGTATCAAGCAATCCAATCGCAACCCGTTAATAGGGAAAGTGGCCGGGTCCGACGGATTGAAAACCGGCCATACGGAAGAGGCGGGCTATGGCTTCGCCGGTTCAGCCGAACAAAAAGGCAGGCGACTGGTATCCGTTCTCGCCGGGCTCGATAGCTATGCAGGGCGTATCGAACAATCGATCCGGTTCATGAACTGGGGTTTCAATGCCTGGGAACCCAAAAAGCTATTCGATAAAGGCACCAAAATTCAGACGGCTGAAGTGCAATTGGGCGATAGTTCCACTGTTGCCCTTGTTGCGCCTAGAGATCTTTTTGTGACCATTCCTAAAGCTACAGATGGCAAAATGTCGATGAAGGTGACCTATGATGGTCCAATCAAGGCCCCGATTGTAAAGGGGCAGCCGATTGCCACATTGGTCATTACGACCGCTGATGCCGGCGAACAGGCTGTGCCCCTTGTTGCTGGTGACGATGTCGGTGAAGCCGGTTTCTTCAACCGTGTTTGGGCCGGATTGAAATCCTTGCTCGGATTGGCGTGACCCGAGGTCGTTTCATCAGCCTCGAAGGCGGGGAGGGGACAGGTAAATCCACCCAAGCCAAAGCGCTGGCCGATGCGCTCGAAATACGCGGGTTTAAGGTGCATGTCACACGAGAACCCGGAGGCACTCCAGGGGCGGAAACAATCCGGGACCTTTTGTTAAGTGGCTCCGATGAAAAATGGGATATGCGGACCGAAGCGGTCTTGTTCGCCGCGGCACGCGCCGAACATTGCGCCAAATTGATCCGCCCAGCATTGGCGCGAGGTGAATGGGTGATTAGCGATCGTTTCATCGACAGCAGCCGTGCCTATCAAAGCGTGAATGGCGAGCTCAGTGACGACGAGATCATGGATCTGCATCGCGTGGGAAGCAATAATCTCATGCCAGACCGGACATTTATACTCGATCTACCGGAAGCCGTCGCATCGAAACGGGCAGCGGCCAGAGATCGCGGAACCAGCGATCGGATTGGGGGTAGGGACAGTGACTATCATCAAGCCGTTATGGCGAATTTCCGTCAGTTTGCGAATGATGAACCGGAAAGGGTCCACCTGATCG
Source organism: Parasphingorhabdus sp. (assembly GCF_039939955.1). Lineage (GTDB taxonomy): Bacteria > Pseudomonadota > Alphaproteobacteria > Sphingomonadales > Sphingomonadaceae > Parasphingorhabdus. The sequence goes on from NZ_JBDVHS010000005.1 coordinate 1,067,965, forward strand.
ATGCGTCGGATGTTGCAGAACGTATTACCGAGAATCTAGTCACTAAGCTTGGCGACTTGATGTCATGACGTCATATTTGGGCCACGAGAAACCGGAACAGATATTCCGTCAGTCGCTTGCAAAAGACAAACTCCACCATGCATGGATTCTGGCGGGCGACAAAGGGCTAGGCAAGGCCACTTTTGCACAACAAGCGGCTCATTTTCTCTTGAATTCCCGCAATCAACCGTCAGGTTTTTGCGAGGTTCAGGACAATGAAGCCGGACATCTTCTGACCGCCGGCTCCCACCCGGACTTCCGATTGCTTCGTCGTGGTGCCAAGGGGGACAAGGAAGAGCGAAAGGCGCGCGACAATGGTTTTGATGCGCTGGATGAGCATGAACTGGCACGCAATATCAAAGTAGACCAAATCCGCGATCTACAACCGCTATTCCAGAATCAGGCATCGATCTCGGAATATCGGGTCGTCGTGATCGACTCCGCCGATGATTTAGAACGTGCCGGAGCCAATGCGATCCTGAAGAACTTGGAAGAGCCGCCTAAAAATACGATCTTTTTTCTGATCAGCCATATGCCCGACAGGCTGCTGCCAACCATCCGTTCCCGGTGCCAGATATTGCGCTTCGATCCGTTGAGCGACACAGATATGCGCGGTCTTTTAAAAAAAGCCGCTCCAAAGTTGGGAGAGGCAGATCTGGAGGCGCTTGTCCTCGCTGGCGAAGGATCGCCGGGACGTGCCTTTCAATATATTGAGGTCGGTCTTGCCGAGCTTGAGGAGATTGCACGACAAATCATCAAATCCGGCGACAAGGATAATAGTTTGAAGAGCGAATTGGCGCGTAAGCTGGCTTTAAAAGCCGCAACGCCCCGATATCGCGCCTTCCTGGAACGGGCGCCCAGCCTGATTGCCGAACAGATCAAGTCATCCGAGCTTCCATGTTCCATGCAAACCATTGAAAAATGGAGAGAAGCCAGAGAATTAGCGACTGCGGCACTCCCCAAAGCCTTGGATAATCAGGCGGTAATATTCCGACTGGCTAGCTTAATGGGTGGGCTAGCGCCTTCCGGACGAGTAAAATAGAGATTTTCGCTGTTTACAAGAGCCGCCAATCCATCAAGAGAGATGGCCATGTCAGAACCTTTTTATATTACTACCGCAATCAGCTATCCCAACGGGCGTCCGCATATCGGCCACGCCTATGAGGCCATTGCTGCCGACGCCATAGCAAGATTCCACAGACTTAGCGGCCGTGACGTTCGCTTGATCACCGGAACCGATGAACATGGCTTGAAAATGGTGCAGACCGCCCGTGATGCCGGTATTGAAACCATCGATCTAGCGGATGAAATGTCATCTTATTTCATAGAGATGTGCAATATTCTTAATGTCAATCATGACGGATTTAGACGAACCAGTGAGCCTGCACATCATGAGGCAAGCAAAGCGTTGTGGAAAGCGATGGAGGCCAATGGTGATCTCTATCTCGATCGTTATGAAGGCTGGTATTCCGTTCGCGACGAAGCTTTTTACGCGGAAGACGAACTTGAAGCAGGAGAGGGCGGTGAGAAACTGTCTCCGCAAGGTACGCCGGTTGAGTGGACCGCGGAAGAAACATGGTTCTTCAAACTATCGAAATATCAAGACAAGCTACTGAAACTCTACAAAGAAAATCCAGAATTCATCCAGCCCGAAAGCCGTCGGAACGAAGTTATGCGCTTTGTTGAAGGCGGGCTAAGAGACCTGAGTGTTTCGCGCACCAGTTTCGACTGGGGTGTTTCGGTGCCAGGATCACCTGACCACGTCATGTATGTTTGGGTAGATGCCCTGACGACCTATATGACCGGCGTTGGCTATCCAGACACAGAAGGACTGTTCGCCAAATATTGGCCGGCAGATTTGCATCTCATCGGCAAGGATATCGTCCGTTTTCACGCCGTTTATTGGCCGGCTTTTCTAACCAGCGCCGGATTGCCGCTGCCAAAACAGATATTTGGGCACGGCTTTCTGTTGAACCGCGGCGAGAAAATGTCGAAATCGGTGGGCAATGTTGTAGATCCAATGGAATTGGCAGAACGTTTCGGCGTCGACCAATTGCGCTATTTCTTGTTGGCCGATGTCGTATTTGGCAAAGATGGAACCTATTCGGCTGATGCTATCGTCACCAAGACAAACGCGGATCTCGCCAATAATTTCGGAAATCTCGCTCAGCGCAGCCTATCGATGATCGCAAAAAATTGTGATGGCAAGGTACCGGAATCGGGCGAGCCATCCGCAGCGGAACAAGAATTGTTCGAAGCGATAGACACGTGTTTTGATGAAGTAAAAACAGCGATGACCGGCGGATTGTTCAAGATCGACCAAGCCCTCGATCTCATTCGGGAACGGCTAAGCGCCATCAACACATATTTTGCCGACCAGGCGCCATGGGCATTGCGCAAAACCGATCCTGCACGGGCAGATAGCGTGCTTTATCACACGGCGGAGGCGATCCGGCAGCTTGCGATCATGCTGCGCTGGGCGATACCCGAAAGCTGCGACAAAATGTTGGATCTGCTTGCCCAAGCACCAGATGCTCGCGATTTTGAACATCTTGGCACACCCATCGCGGTTGGGCTTAATTTACCACAACCTAAAGGCGTTTTCCCACGTCTTGAGCTGCTGACCGAAGAAGCGAACTCCTGATATGCTGGTCGATAGCCATTGCCATTTAAACTATAAGGGCTTGGTGGAAGAGCAGGGCGCTGCCCTTGATCGTGCGCGACAGAGCGGCGTTACCGCGATGCTGAACATTTCCACGCGTGAAAGCGAATGGCGCGATATCGTCGCGACGGCCGAGCGGGAAGCAGATGTTTGGGCCAGCATCGGAATTCATCCGCATGAAGCGGATGCCCATCCGGATGTCGACCTTGGCAAGCTGGTCAAAGAAGCCGCACATCCAAGGGTTATCGCTATTGGGGAAACGGGGCTGGATTATTATTATGATCACAGCGACCGTGAGCAGCAGAAACAGAGCTTTCGCACCCATATTCACGCCGCGCGCGAAACTGGCCTGCCTATCATCGTCCATACGCGGGACGCCGAAGCAGATACCGCTGAAATCATGGCTGAAGAAATGGAGCAGGGCGCCTATTCCGGCGTCATTCACTGTTTCACCGCCAGCGAGGAATTTGCGCAAAAAGCATTGGCTATGGGCCTGTATATTTCGATTTCCGGCATCGTGACGTTCAAAAATGCAAAGGATTTGCAGGAAACAGCCGCAAAATTGCCGTCAGACCGGGTTTTGGTTGAAACGGACGCTCCGTTTCTCGCTCCGGTGCCGCACCGTGGAAAAACCGGCGAACCGGCTTTCGTTGCGGATACCGCTCGTTTTCTCGCCGAACTGCGCGGGGACGATTATGACGCGCTTTGCGAAACAACCAGCAGGAATTTCTACGAGCTCTTCACCAAGGCGCGGCCCTGAATGTGGCTTTAAAACTCACAATATTGGGATGTGGGACTTCAGCGGGCGTGCCCCGTATCGGCAATGACTGGGGCGATTGCGACCCGAACGAGCCGAAAAACCGGAGGACCCGCGTTTCCATCATTGTGGAAAGCCCTACCACCCGGATATTGGTCGACACGTCACCCGACTTGCGGAACCAGTTTCTCGACAATGATATCGACAAAATCGATGCCGTAATCTGGACCCACGACCATGCGGACCATTGCCACGGCATCGATGATTTACGATCGGTCTTTCAGCAAACACGGAAACCCATCGCTGGCTATGCTCGGCCATTCGCGCTGAGTAGCCTCAAACAGCGTTTTGGCTATGTCATTGAAGGTCACAAATATTATCCCTCGATCTGCGAAGCCATGACGTTAGACCAAGACACGCAGATCGGTGATATTTCGGTTCGCTTTGTTGATCAACCACATGGCGGCATAACGTCAGCTGGACTACGCTTTGAACATCAGGGGAAATCCATCGTTTATGCGACAGATTTCGGAGAAGTTACGCCGGAAATGCGGGACTTGTACACGGGCTGCGATCTGTTCGTCGTAGACGCATTGCGCGATAAGCCGCATCCCACACATGCGCATCTCGATATGAGTCTGGCTCTAATAGCGGATGTGAAGCCCGAATTGAGTCTGTTGACCCATATGGACAAATCGATGGACTATAATCAACTTCTTGCCATATTACCGGATCATATTCGCCCCGCTTATGATGGTTATCGGAAGGAAATCTAACCGTTGACGGAAGACCAAAATATCAATCTTGTCTTCGCTATTGGCGCGCTTGTGCTGGTGGCCAGTGCGCTATTCTCGCGGCGTATCGGATTTGCCGAAATCGTACGCAATATATTGATCTGGTTCGCAATATTTGCGGTTTTCATCGTCGGATTTTCCTATCAGAATGAAATTCTAGCCGTTTGGAACCGCGTTTCTGGCGAACTAACCGGGGGAAATAATCAAACGATTGTTGGTGAAACAGTGCGCATACGCCAATCGGCAGATGGTCATTTCTGGGTCGATGCAAAGGTTAACGCGCTGCCGGTACGATTTCTGATCGATAGCGGCGCGACGACCACCGCGATGACATTGCGAACAGCACAGGACGCTGGCATTGAAATCAGCCAAAGTCCGTTTCCCGTTACGTTGACAACAGCCAATGGAACGGTTGATGCACAGCGCGGAACAATTCAGTCGTTCCAAATTGGGTCTATGACGACAGAGGATCTGTCTGTTGTGGTCGCCGAAGAATTTGGAGATTCCAACGTTATAGGGATGAACTTTCTGTCCGAATTGGCGCGATGGTGGGTTGAGGATGGGGAAATGATATTGGAACCAACTGATATTAGCATGGATGAATGACCATTTATTTAACATAATATATATTATCAATCTAATATGGCTAACAGAACGGATTCAAAATTGATCAACCCCCTGCTCGAAATCATGCGGCGTTTACGCGATCCGGACGATGGTTGCGATTGGGACAAGGTACAGACGTTCAAAACCATTGCGCCTTATACGGTTGAAGAAGCTTATGAGGTTTCTGACGCCATAGACCGCGACGATATGGACGCCCTGAAGGACGAACTCGGCGATCTCCTCCTCCAAGTGGTATTCCACAGCCAGATAGCCTCAGATGCCGGTCAGTTTGATTTTCAAGACGTTGTCACATCCATTTGTGACAAAATGACCCGTCGCCATCCCCATATCTTCGGCGAAGCGGATGAGAGCCCGGGATGGGAGCAAATCAAGGCTGACGAACGCCAGCAATCCGGCCAGGCTAGCGCGCTCGATGGGGTCGCGCTTGCCCTGCCCGCTTTGTTAAGAGCCCAGAAAATCCAGAAACGCGCCGCACGCGTTGGTTTTGATTGGCCAGATAAAGCGCCGGTGAAAGACAAGCTACTGGAAGAGCTGCAAGAAGTTGTGGACGCAAGAACCGATGCAGAGGTCCACGAAGAAATCGGAGATTTGCTCTTCTCAGCGGTCAATTTGGCCCGCCATTATGAGGTTGATGCCGAACAGGCATTGGTCGACGCTACGGCAAAGTTTACCAAAAGGTTCAACGCTGTAGAATCGACTGTTCCGAAAGATATGAAAGAAATGTCGCTGGAAGAACTGGAAGCGGAATGGCAAAAAGCCAAGACAAGCCCGGCAAGCGGTTCATAGCTTAATGAAGCGCGTGATATCGCCCCCAATTTCGCGGTGACATCTCTACTGCCAATATCAAATTGTCCGAATGCTGTTCGCTACTCAGTACCCGTCCGTTTTCATGCAACCACGCCATTCTTTTTCCATCGGACACCGAAACGGTGACCTCCTCGGACGTATACCCCTCCGACAACGTATCCGCGATCAGATTGATGAGCGTTTCGACACCGGCACCGGTCTGAGCAGAGGTCGTACAGACATTTTTGGCCAATGGTGACGAGATACGCATATAGGCGGGATCGTCGGGCTGGATTTTATCAATCTTGTTCCAAGCTTCGATGACCGGAGGCCCCTCGCCCTCTTCCTCAGGCACGCCCAAATCCGCCAATATTTGGGTCACATCATGGGCTTGTGCGTCGCTGGCTTCATGTGAGATATCTCTGACGTGCACAACGATATCCGCCGCGCTCACCTCTTCCAGCGTCGCGCGGAAAGCAGCAACCAATTGCGTCGGCAGATCGGACACAAATCCGACGGTGTCCGACAGGATCGCCTTGTCATATCCGGGCAGCGTGACTTCCCGCATGGTGGGATCCAAAGTGGCGAATAGCAGATCTTCTGCGAAGACCCCTGCACCGGTCAATCTGTTGAATAATGTCGATTTTCCGGCGTTGGTATAGCCAACCAAAGCAATAACGGGCCAGGGAGCACGCTGACGACGATCACGGTGAAGCGCCCGGGTTTTCCTGAGATGAGCGAGGTCTTTCCGTAACTTTGCCATGCGATCGCGGATCATCCGGCGATCTGACTCAATCTGGGTCTCTCCCGGTCCGCCCAAAAAGCCGAATCCGCCACGCTGCCGCTCAAGGTGGGTCCAACTGCGCACCAGCCTACCCGCTTGATAGTCTAGATGTGCCAGCTCAACTTGTAATCGACCCTCCGCCGTCGCCGCGCGGGCGCCGAATATCTCCAGGATAAGGCCCGTCCGATCGATGACCTTCACCGCGAGCTTTTCTTCAAGATTGCGCTGTTGAATAGCGGTCAAACTGCCATCCACGATCAATATCGTGGCTTCATGCTCGGCCATCATCTTGCGCATTTGGTCCACCTGTCCGGATCCGAACAAGGTGGCTGGCTTTGGATTGCGAACAGAAAAATAGTGCGATTCTACCGCGACCAATCCGATAGCCAAAGCCAAGCCAACGGCTTCATCCAGGCGATGCTCCAGAGCAGATTGGCTCAGCGACTCCATATCTGGATGTACGATGAGCGTCTTGCGGCTCTTGCTATCTAGGCTTTCCTTCTCAAATGGTATCAATGCGCACCATCATCTGATTGATTATAGTCGGCGAGATTAAGCGGACCACCGGGTTGTACGGTCGAGATGGCATGTTTGTAGACAAGCTGCGACAGCCCTTCCCTTTCCAGCAGAATACAAAATAGGTCATGTGCTGCAACTTCACCTTGCAACATAACGCCATTCACCAAAAACATCGTTACCGGATCACTGCTATCCCGCACCGCCGTCAGGAACACTTCTTGTAGAACGCCCGCACGGGATTTTGCGTTGTCCATCATATCGGAAAATGGCTGTGTATTCATTGCTTCGGATGGCATGATCGTAGAAATAGCGTGTTTATAAACAAGCTGAGACTGGCCGTCCCGGCGCAGCAAAACTGAAAAATTGTCGAACCACGTGACAATGCCTTGAAGCTTCACGCCCTTTACGAGGAACATGGTTACGGGGTTTTTCGATTTCCGGAGAGAGTTGAGAAATAGATCCTGCAGATTATTCGATTTATCGGTCATTTTTGACTCCAATTATTGGCTATCTTGACGATGGCATTTTATAGTTTTTATATCTTAACGCGTATTTTCGGGGGATTTTCTACTAACATATATGTGATTCATACGATCACGACAACTGGTTAACCAAAACGCTTATTCTGCATCCTGCTTTTTCCGTGACGCCAGCCCCAATATTTTCAACTTTCGGTGTAGCGCGGACCGCTCCATGCCAATGAAATTGGCGGTTTTCGAAATATTGCCCGAAAAACGCCTGATCTGCACTTTCAGATATTCCCGTTCAAAGCTTTCCCGCGCCTCTCTCAATGGCGATCCCATCAAGGACGCAACACCTTGGTCCAGTTCATCATCATTGCCGAGAACTTCCGGCGGCAACATCTCGATCTCTATTTTCGCAAACTTGTCTTTCGGCGCGAGAATAATGGTCCGTTCGATAACATTTCGCAGTTGCCGGACGTTGCCAGGCCAGTCGCAGGCTTGCAGTGCCGCCATGGCCTCATCGGAAATTTCCGGTGGATGGAGGCGTTGCTCAGATGCGAAACGCGCGGCATAATGTTCGACCAACACCGGAATATCTTCGCGCCGCTCGTTCAGCGGTGGCAAAACCACCGGTACCACGTTGAGGCGATAGAAAAGATCTTCCCGGAATCTCTTCTCCGCTATTTCAACGTCCAGATCGCGCGAAGTTGCAGATACCACACGGACATCTACATCCACTTTTTGAGACCCACCGAGCCGGTTGAAGCTTTGCTCTGTTAAAACCCGCAATATCTTGCCCTGGGTATCCAGCGGCATGTCAGCAACTTCGTCAATGAACAAGGTTCCGCCATGAGCCTCTTCCATCAAACCGGTTTTTTCGACCTTGCCGTTGCGCTCCGTCCCGAACAGTTCCTCTTCCACGCTTTCTGGCGAAAGCCTGGCTGCGCTAATCGTCACAAAAGCGGCATCGGACCGCGAGCTCCAATTGTGCATCAATCGCGCCGCAACTTCTTTGCCCACGCCTGCTGGGCCGGAGATCAAGAGACGGCTGCCTGTTCCGGCTATACGCTTCAATGTCGCGCGCACATTGTTCACGGCCGCTGAGTTGCCGGTCAATTCATCTGCAAACCCCACCCGCGCCTTCAGAATTTCATTTTCTCGACGAAGCCGCTCGGTTTCCGTCGCCCTGGCAACCAGGTGCAAGAGATGTTCCGCTTCAAAAGGCTTTTCGATAAAATCGACGGCGCCTTGCGATATCGCAGCGACGGCTGTGTCAATATTGCCATGCCCGGAGATCACGATGATTGGCAATTTTGCATCGAGTTGTTTCAACTCGGTCAGCAATTCCAATCCATCTAGTTGCGAGCCCCGCAACCACACATCAAGCAGGACCAGTGACGGTTTCCGCTCATTGACGGCAGCAAGCGCCGCATCGCTGTTGGCAGCCACACGCGTGCTATAGCCCTCGTCTTCCAAAACACCGGATATAAGATCACGAATATCGGGTTCGTCGTCGACAACCAAAATATCTAAAGCCATGTTGAACCTCTAGCCTTCATTCTCAATTTCTGTTGTTTGCTCATCACTCTCTGCGGCCCCGTGAGACAGTCTCGCCAATTTCGAGGGACTGAGACGCAATGTTACCTTGGTGCCGCCATTGGGCGCATCACTGAACTTAGTTTCACCAAAATGTTCTTCGACAATCTTCTTGACGATCGCGAGCCCCAATCCGGTGCCGCTGGCGCGGGTCGTCATATAGGGTTCAACGATCCGGTCCCGCTCTATGGGTAGACCAATGCCATTGTCGGTCAGCTCAACCGCGACGATCTGGTTTTCTGTTTTGATAGCGAGCTCAATCTGGCCATCCGCAACCGCGAAATCAGAGCTTGTCTCCGCCTTTTGTTGAATAGCTTCAGCGGCATTTTTAATGATATTGGTCAGCGCCTGTCCCAATTGCCGGCGATCACACACAAGAGACATAGGCTGATCATCTGCGACAAAGCTAAACGCTATCGAAGGCCAAGCTACATCTTGCATAAACAGCGCTTGTTTTAAGATATCATCAAGATTCTCTTCCCGGAAAACCGGTTTGGGCATCCGCGCGAAGGAAGAGAATTCGTCAACGATATTTCTCAGGTCGCCGACCTGACGAACGATCGTGTTGGTAAGATTATCGAATACCGCTGCATCATCCGTCATATGTTTGCCGAAGCGTCGTTGCAGGCGCTCAGCGGCCAACTGTATCGGCGTCAGAGGGTTTTTGATTTCATGAGCGATACGTCTCGCAACATCGGACCATGCGGCCCGTCTTTGATCAAGCAACTGCTGGGTTATGTCTTCAAATGTAATCACATGACCGTTCGGTCCGCCAACAATTTTCACAGCCAAAGTCCGGATATCGGAGTCAGAGGCAAATTCGATGATGCTGGTTTCAACACCTTCCTCAATGAGTTCCGCAAATTGCGGTGCCGCCTTGCCGATATCAACTTCCAGCAATGAATCGATCGGCTTGGAAAGCAGCGACTGTGCTTGCGAATTGACGAGCCTAATCTCCCCTCTTTCATCAAGGCTGATGATGCCGGCCGTGACCGACTCCAAAACCGCTTCGATAAACGCTCGTCTATTTCCCAATTGCTCATTCGCCGTGATCAACGCGGTTGTTTGGGTTTCTAGCCGTTCCGTCATACGGTTGAACGCCCGTCCCAAGGTACCGATCTCGTCGCTTTCAAATGTTGCCGGCACGCGGGTTGTAAGATCGCCTTCGGTTACCCGTTTGGCGGCATGCACCAAGTCACTAACGGGTTTCACCAATCGATCGGCAACGAGCAGCGCGATCCACAATACAATGCCGACGATGAGAAGGGAAATGACGAAAAGCGCGATATTAAACTGCAATTGCACGCTTCGGGAACGAGAGAATAGCTCTTCATAATCAGCAAGGACTGATTGAGCTCTTTCCCATTGGCTTAACGCCAACATATCTGAATCGCGGGCAGCATAGAGGAATATCCGGGCCTCTAAATCAAGCGCTGTCACCGCTTCGATCTTGTCCTGCTTTGCAGTTACGACATAGCTTTTTCCGTTCTCCAGCTGATCCAGAACGGCATCCGTGATCTTTGGTTGAAGGTCTTCATTGTCAGGATCGATCGCTGCCGCTGTTCGGGCGACGCCGTCTGCCCCATATTCAATAATCGCGGATTCATTCAGTTTCCGTGACAAGACTTGATAGACATAGCCCTCTGCAAATTCAGGGCTTTCTAGATCCGCTTGTTGCAAATAATTGCGCAGATCATTCGCCATGGTGATTGTCTCTTCACCGACCTCACGTTGATTTTGCTCATAATATCCGCGGGCAAGGTCATTGGCATTTTCCAACATGCCAGTGGCCCGGTCAGAGAACCAAAATTCTACACCATATTGAAACAGCACCGACGCAAAAATAACGACGAGCAACATTGGAATACTGGCAACGAGGGAGAATAAAGCAACCAGTCGAACATGTAACCGGCCATTGCTTCCTATCGAAGATTTGGCGGCACGCCCCTTTGCGATACGTCTACCAACTAAAACCAGCAATGTGATCGCCGGGATCAGGTTGGCAACCAGCAAGGCCGCGGTTAACGGCGGCGAGATAAAATCGGTTTGGTCCGCCTGTCTGCTCAGCAGAAAATAAGTGCCCAGCATGATCGCGCCGAGCAGAAGCAAGACAATCCATTCTACCCGTCTTACGACCGCTTCTTTCTCGGCGACAAGCGAAAGACGCCGCAGCCATTTGGCAAGAGGTTGTTCCGTTATGGGATTGGAAGCAGTCATTGTGGTTTCAATACAACAGTTTCGTTGCAGAAAAAGCACTTATATTGTAAAAATATCACGGTTCGGCGAGGCAAACCGTCCATTCATCGCAGTATTTTACTTCGATTGCGTCGGATCGATCTGATATTCGTTCAACTTCTTCCGCAAAGTGTTTCGATTAATTCCCAGAATTTTGGCCGCTTTGATCTGATTGCCATGTGCGTGGTTCATCATCTCGATCAACAACGGCTTTTCAAACTTTTCTAATGCTTGAGCATATAGATTCTCTTTTTCGGGATTGGCCATCAAGCCGAGTACGATTGATTTAATATGGCTATCAAACGCCATATTCTCGGATTCGGCATGATCCTCATTGCGTTCCGCGGCAAGGATTTGGCGGATAGCCTCTTCCGAAAGCGTGTCTTCTCGCCCCGTTACGACAAGCCGGTAAATGACGTTTTTCAGTTCCCGCACATTCCCTCGCCAATAGTGATGGCAAAGCAAATTCATTCCCTCTTGCGAGATTTGCTTGTGCGGCAAGCCTTCCGTTACCGCGAGCTTCAGAAAATGATTGGTCAAGGCCGGAATATCGCTGGCGCGCTCTCTAAGCGGGGGCAATTCAATCGGAACAACGTTGATCCGATAATATAGATCTTCACGAAACTTACCCTGTTCGATCAGTTCAAGAAAATCATGGTTGGTGGCTGCGATAATCCGAACATCCAACTGGACCGGCCCCTTGCCGCCAACTCGGTTGATTTCTCCCGATTGAAGAGCCCGCAACAGGCGCGTTTGGGCGTGCATGGGCATATCGCCAATCTCATCAAGAAACAGCGTCCCGCCCTGCGCCTGTTCAAATTTGCCGGAAGCACTGGCGACGGCACCGGTAAAGGCGCCTTTCTCATGCCCAAATAGCTCTGCCTCGATCATTTCCGATGGAATCGCAGCCATGTTCACCGCTACAAACGGCCCCGATTTCCGATGGCCGAGCCCATGTATAGCTTCCGCAACAAGTTCCTTGCCGGTTCCAGATTCGCCTAGAACCAATACCGATAGATCATTCTTCAAAAGCCTGGCGATCATGCGGTATACTTCCTGCATCGCCGGACTTCGCCCAACCAGCGGTAAGCTTTCTTCGTCCATCGATGCCTCGACCGGTCGGATATTCTTCGGCTTCAGTGCCTGCCCGACGACCTCTACCAGCTCATCGAGGTCAAATGGTTTGGGCAGATATTCAAAAGCCCCGGTTTCGGAAGCTCGAACAGCTGTATTCAATGTATTTTGAGCAGATATAATAATGATCGGCAGGTCCGGGTGGTTCGCTTGCACCGTATCGAGGGAAGAGATGCCATCACCCTCCCCTAATCCGACGTCGGTTAGTAGCAAATCATAGCTGGTACTCCCCATCAGGGCATCCCGCTCGGTTATCGATTTGCAACTTTCAACATCATAGCCTTCCGCCCGCAAGGCTGTGATGATGACATGACTGACCGACAGATCATCTTCGACTAATATAATTTTTTCATTGGCCATAAAATATCCTGACGTCAGTTCTTCGGTGCAACGGGAAGAAACAGAGTAAACCTGCTCATCTCGTCCTGATTTTCACGATCGTAACGGATACGCCCGTTCATATCCCGCATAAGCTTTTTCACCAGCGCGAGGCCGAGCCCCTGCCCTTCTTTCTTGGTAGAGACGAAGGGTGAGAAAATTTCTCGTTCCAACTCTGCAGGGACGCCGGGCCCATTGTCACACACCATGATTTGAATGGGTAGCCGTATTGCCTGCTTTTCGCCCTGCGCCGACAACGCGGCTCCAAAGCTGTAGCGCGTGACGACGCGAATTTCCGGATTTGGCAGATGTTTGGTGGCATCGACTGCATTGGCGAATAAATTCGTCAATACCTGCATCATGGCATCAGAATCGATCAACGCATCCGGCAGCGACGGATCAAACTTGTCCTGAATTTTCACCGCTTGGCCGGTCGCTGCTTCGATCGATCGGCGGGCGCGATCAATCAATGTGTGAATATTGACTGCCGTGGTCTGCGCTGGCTGGTTGGAAGACAGCGTTTGCATCCTGTTGAGTAGGTTGACCACCCGCTCTACTTCCGCCGTAATCATCTGGGTTAGTGGTTTTTGATTTTCATCAATCTGTCGGTCGAGCAACTGCGCCGCGCCCTTTATCGCCGCGAGCGGGTTTTTAATTTCATGGCTCAATATATCCGGAGCACGGATTGCGAGATTTGACGGATCGCTATTCTCATTCTCAAGAATGGGACCATCTTGTGGCATCAGTGATAATGATATCAACCGCCATTCAATGTCCGACGCCAGCGGATGAACATCAAAATCCACAATGCCCAATTTGCGGTCATCGCTGGATGCCATCACATTACGGGCTGTGAGACTAATGTCTGTCTCGATCAACGCTTTGTTCAAACGAGCATCGGAAAACTGGAGTATATGGTCGATTTGGCGACCGATGAGATGTTTGGCACTTGTTCCAAACAACGCCTCGCCGGCAGGATTGACGCGGACTACGCTATGTGTGGAATCGACAATCACCAGTGCGTGATTGAGCCCAGCTAAGATTTGCTCTCCCGATGGAGCTTCTTTCATCAAGCCGCAGCTTTATTGAGCCAGGGTGTGTAAAACTCCTCTAGCATTTTTAATACCGCATAGGGATCAGCTTCCTTATTGGCGCGATTCCTGAATTCGGCCGAGCCAGGGAGCCCCTTGGTATACCAACCGATATGCTTCCGTGCGACTTTCACACCGACATCTTCGCCATATAGTTTCAACATATCGCGATAATGTTCATCAAGTACGGCATATTGCGTCGGAATGTCGGGGTCCGGTAGCCGCTCACCGGTTTCAAACCAGTGCATGAACTGCCCCAAGAGCCACGGCTTACCATAGGCTCCGCGTCCAATCATCACACCATCTGCGCCACTCTGCTCCAGAGCAGTTTGGCCATCGTCCAGGGTACAAATATCGCCATTGACGATAACCGGAAGCGAAACCGCTTGTTTGACTTTGCTCACAAAGGCCCAATCGGCGTTATCCCGATACATCTGGCAACGGGTTCTTCCGTGGACTACGATCATTTTCGCGCCAAGGTCTTCCGCAATATGAGCCAGTTCCGGTGCGTTCAGGCTTTGATGGTCCCAGCCCATCCGCATTTTTACCGTGACCGGCACATCTACCGCTTCGACGGTTGCCTTGATCAGGGATGCCGCCAACGGAAGATCGCGCATCAACGCAGAACCGGCGTCCCCGTTTACAACTTTCTTTACCGGACATCCCATGTTGATATCGATAATCTGTGCGCCGCGATCCTCGTTCAGCTTTGCTGCTTCGGCCATCACAACGGGGTCACAGCCCGCGAGCTGCATCGACACCGGTTCTTCGCTGGGGTCCCAAGCACATTTCTGCAGGGACTGCCGCGTTTCACGGATCATAGCTTGGCTGGCGATCATTTCCGTCACATTCAGTCCAGAGCCAAATCTCCGGACCAATCGGCGAAACGGCAAATCGGTGACGCCGGTCATCGGCGCCAACAAAACTGGGCTGTCTATTTGGATGTTGCCAATCGAGATGGGGTTGAGTTTCATTCGCACTGCCTAAAATTTAAGCACCCTCTATCGCCAAATCAATTTAGAGGCAAGAATTGCTTCATCCGGTTTCTCCGCGTAGATCGCTTGCCATGATCGCCGCCAGCAACCCATCCGAAGAAAACCACGTATTAATCGTCGCTGCGGGTGTCGGCGCACGCGCAGGGTTGGACCTACCGAAACAGTTCGAGCTCATAAGTGGTAAACCCATGCTTCGTCACAGCGTGGAGAGCTTTCTCGCGCATAGTGCCATTGATCACCTTTGGATCGTAGTGGCTGCAGGACAAGAGGAACAGGCCAATAGGGCCTTAGCGCCTATCTCCGCCTATAATCTCGTGATCGGTGGCGCAACGCGTCAGCAGTCCGTATTCAACGGACTAGCTGCGATCCAGCAAGCTGGTGGTGCCAAGAACATCTTGGTGCATGACGCAGCCCGGCCTTTCGTTCCGGCTCCGGTGATTGATCATCTGCTCACAAAGCTAAAGTCGGCATCCGGCGCCATTCCGGTTTTGCCGAGCGTGGATACTATGATCAAGCAGGTCGATAACCAACTCGATCAAGCTGTGGACCGCAACAGTCTTTGGCGGGTACAAACGCCACAGGCTTTCGATTTTCAGAAGCTATTCTCTGCCCACAATCGTTTCGTCAGCGACAAAAATGCCAGTGATGACGCTCAGATTTTTAAAGCGGATGGCCATGGCGTCGCGACGGTAGACGGCGATGAGACGCTGAAAAAATACACACTACCAAGCGACTTTGCGGAAAAAGGAACCCAGCATATGGGCCAGACAAGAACCGGCATGGGCTATGATGTCCATCAACTTGCTGCCGGTGAAGACTTGTGGCTAGGCGGCATAAAAATTGACCATGACAAAGGGCTCGCCGGCCATAGCGATGCCGATGTTCTGCTACATGCCCTTACCGATGCACTGCTGGGGACGATCGGTGCCGGCGATATTGGCGACCATTTTCCACCATCGGATCCTCAATGGCGTGGGGTAGCGTCGACTCGATTTGTCCAACATGCTGCCGCACTCATCGCTGCAAAAGGCGGAATGATCCACAATGTCGATATGACCGTCATCTGCGAAGCCCCTAAGATCAAACCCCATCGTGATGCTATTCAAAGCAAGATCGCGGAGATTCTGTCGGTGGAGATCGACCAGGTTAGCATAAAGGCAACAACCACGGAGAGACTGGGCTTTACCGGTCGCAAAGAGGGAATTGCGGCGCAAGCCATCGCCACTATTTCTTTATGATCAAATTGCCGCGCTCAACTTGATTATCGTTTCTTATGAACAGGATTACACCGATCGCAGCAAAGGATCGAAGATTCCTGTTTGCAAAGAACCAGCATCATGGGCTAACGGCCCCGCTCTATGGAAAATCTACTCCCCCGCGAGCTAGTCGCTCTCGCCACATCGGTCATCGAGAAAAATCGTGCCGCCGGTCGCCGCATAACGGTTGCAGAGAGCTGTACTGGTGGTTTGGTTGCAGCAGCCCTGACCGAAGTACCCGGCAGCAGCGACGTTTTCGATTGCGGGTTCAACACCTATTCCAATAGCGCCAAGCAAAGGATGCTGGGTGTCAGCAACGACCTTCTCGAAACATTTGGCGCGGTTTCTATAGCAGTGGCCTGGGAAATGGCGAAAGGCGCTCTAGAGAAATCCGACTGTGATGTGGCGGTGGCGATTACCGGTGTAGCAGGCCCGGGCGGCGGCACCGAGAAGAAGCCTGTTGGTACCGTCGTCTTCGCGAAGGCCGAAAAAGGCAAGAGCACGGAAGATGTTGTCGCAGACCGGAAAAACTTCGGTGACGAAAAAAGCCGCGCAGATATCCGCTTTCAGGCGGTGCTGGTTGCGTTAGAACTGCTGCTACCCGAAGACAGCGAGTAGCTGCTTCCATATATTTCGCCGGCCCGATCAACAAAGGCGCTGGTCATTTTGTGCAATGCCTTGGCGAACATTTGTCCGGCTAGCTTCTCGAACATACGGTTTTTGAAGGTAAACTCCACGTAGAAGTCAACATGGCATCCCCCCTCTTCCCGAGTACGAAAGCGCCATTCATTGTGCAGTTGCTTCAATGGACCATCGAGATAATCGACATCAATTGCTTGGTTGTGCGATTTGATCACCCGCGAGGAAAATTGCTCGCGAAGCCCTTTGAAACCGACCAAAACATCTGCCAGCATCTCGGTTTCGCTGTTGGATCTGATCCGGGTACCCACCACCCAGGGTAGAAATTCCTGATAGCGCCCGACATCTGCCACCAGCGCATACATTTGTGCGGCGCTATAAGGCAGATCGCGAGTTTCCCTATGCGCTGGCATTCAATGGACCCGAACGTGCCAGCTTTTCCTCTCGCGCTTGCCGCATTTTGGCGAAATCATCGCCAGCATGATAGCTTGAGCGGGTCAGCGGGCTGGATGCGACGAGCAGGAAGCCTTTGGCCCGCGCGACCGAAGCGTAAGCGTCAAAAGCCTGTGGCTTCACGAATTCGCTGACTTTGACATGTTTCGTCGTGGGTTGCAGATATTGGCCCATTGTCAGAAAATCGATATCAGCGCTGCGCATATCGTCCATCACCTGATGCACTTCGAGGCGCTCTTCGCTTAAACCGAGCATGATTCCAGATTTGGTAAAGATCGAAGGGTCGAGTCGCTTGACCTGCTCGAGCAAGCGCAGCGACGCGTAATAGCGCGCACCGGGCCGGATCGTCGGATAAAGCCGCGGGACTGTTTCCAAATTATGGTTGTAGACATCCGGACGGGCCGCAACGATCGCTTCAACCGCAGCCTCGGTCTTGTTGCGGAAATCCGGTGTGAGTATCTCGATCGTCGTTTTCGGCGTTGTCCGGCGTAGCGCTTCAATCACCTTCACAAACTGGCTGGCGCCACCATCAGCAAGATCGTCGCGATCAACCGACGTGATCACAATATGTTCCAGTCCGAGCTTGGCGGCCGCGTCGGCGGTATGCTGTGGTTCCAGAACATCGACCGGCATCGGCATGCCGGTCTTGACGTTACAGAAGGCGCAGGCCCGCGTGCATACATCACCGAGGATCATGACCGTTGCGTGTTTCTTGGTCCAGCATTCACCAATATTGGGGCAAGCCGCTTCTTCGCAGACGGTGTTCAGCTTATGCTCCCGCATCAAGGCACGGGTTTTCTCAAATTCGGTGCCCATAGGCGCTTTGACCCGAATCCAGTCCGGCTTGCGCAGGCGTTCTGGTCGCGGCTCTGGTGCGGTAATTTTGGTGATTTCGTTCATTTCTTTCAAATAGGGAAAGAAAACCAGTCTTGCCACCTTTTTAGTCGGTGATATGAACCATTTCATGACAAAATTTACAGACCTGCTCGATGGCTATCGCCGCTTCCGTTCCTCACATTGGAAAACGCAGCGCGAACGCTGGGATGAACTCAGAGACGGACAAAGTCCCAAGGTGATGATTATTGCCTGCAGCGACAGTCGCGTCGACCCGACCCAGATTTTCGACACCAATCCTGGCGAGACCTTCATTGTCCGTAATGTGGCGGCACTGGTACCACCTTTTGAGACCACCCCCGGCCAACATGGCGTTTCGGCAGCGTTAGAATTTGCGGTCCAGTTTTTGAAAGTCGAAGAAGTGGTGGTTATGGGGCACGGTAGCTGCGGCGGCTGCGCGGCGGCACTTTCCGAGCAAATGAAGGACATGCCGCACGGACAGGGCGGCTTCATTGCCGACTGGATCACGTTGCTCGACGGTGCCCGGACAAAGGTCGCACATGATCATGGAGACTTGAGCAGCAGCGCCGCCCAACTCGCAATGGAACAGGAAGGGATCCGGACCAGTCTGGCCAATTTGCGGACATTTCCCTGCATTCAGGAGAAAGAAGCCGATGGCTCTATTCGCCTGATTGGCGCCTGGTTCGCGATCGCTGACGGGAAATTGCACGTGCTGGATCAGGAAAGCGATCAATTCTCGGTTGTAGACTGAACCTGCCCTAGGAATGACATAAATTCAGAGACTTGATTCGATCTCTTGAGGATGTAACGAATCTTGTCCTACTGTTTCGTGTGACGTTACACTCGTGCTAAAGCTATCAAGGTCAAAAAACGGAGCACTGCTTAACCGTTCCGCCTCCGTGTAGGGCAGCGGCTTTTCCCCTTGAATGCCCTTCCCTCGCGGTCCATCAAAGCGCGATGAGAAAATATGATGACAATATCGCCCTGTTGATCGATTCCGACAATGCCAGCCACAATGGCATAGATCCGGTACTGACGGCGCTAGCAGAGCTCGGAACGGTCAATATCCGCCGCGCTTATGGCAATTGGCGCAAACAAGCACTCAAAGGCTGGGTCGAAATTCTCCATAAATATGGCATCGACCCGCAACAGCAGTTCGATATGACCAAAGGCAAGAATGCTACCGATATGAAGATGACCATCGATGCGATGGATTTGCTGTTCCGTGGCAATGTGACCGGCTTTGGCATCATGAGCAGCGATAGCGACTTCATGCCGCTAGCCATGCGCATTCGGCAGGAAGGCCTGCCCGTATACGGCTTTGGTAGCGCCAAGACGCCAGACGCCTTCAAACAGGCGTGTAGCCGCTTCATTGATGTCGATGCGTTGATCAAAGCGGATAAGCGCAATCGAAACGGCGGGACAAGTGACGTCAAGGCGTCAACCAAAGCGACTGACGGCGCAAATGAAGGCAATGGTAGGGTGGATGAGGAATTGCTCAACCTGCTGGTAGATGCCTATCTTGCGACCAAACGCGATGCCGAAGGCTATGCCAAATTGAGCGAAGTTGGCAAGATTGCGGGAAATAGGTCGAGTTTTGACGTACGGAACTATGGCTTTTCCCGATTGTCAGAAATGTTCGAGGAAGTTCCAAACTTTCAGACAAAACGTGCTGATAATGGACAGTTATTTGTAAAACGAATTCGGTAGAACCTTCCCCTGCAGCAACAGACAAGGTGACTCCCCGAACAAAACCGCTATGCATGTTAGATGCAAAGCGGAACACTGATCACACTCGCCCTATATTTCATCGGCATGCTCGCCATCGGATTTTACGCATGGCGCAAATCCACAGATAACAGCGAAGCCTATCTGCTCGGCGGACGACAGCTTAGTCCTGCTGTCGCGGCCTTATCTGCGGGTGCATCCGACATGTCGGGCTGGCTATTACTTGGTCTTCCCGGCGCGCTTTATGCGGCAGGGCTGATTGAAGTGTGGATTGGCATCGGGCTTTTCGCCGGGGCGCTGGTCAACTGGATCATCGTCGCGCCACGCCTCCGTGAACAGACGGAAAAGCTTGGCAACGCCCTCACCATCCCGCAATTTCTCGCCAATCGTTTCCCGGACAAGGCCCTCGCCCTGCGGGTGACGTCGGCGATCATCATCGTCCTGTTCTTCGCGGTCTATACCGCAGCCGGACTGGTCGGTGGCGGCAAGCTGTTCGAGACCAGCTTTGCGGGCCTGTTCGGTGATACGGGCATGAGCGACTATATGCTCGGGATTTGGATTACGGCAGGCGTCGTGCTGGCCTATACGATGATCGGCGGCTTTTTAGCCGTCAGCCTGACAGATTTTGTGCAAGGCTGCATCATGGTCGTGGCGCTGGTGCTTATGCCTATCGTGGTCCTCACCAGCGATAGTGGCGTCGACGCAATCTCGGCACAGCTTGGCACATTAGACCCGAATTTCCTTAGTCTAACGGCGGGATTGACCTTCATTGGCTTTCTATCGGCAGTCACATGGGGCCTGGGCTATTTTGGTCAACCGCATATCATCGTGCGCTTCATGGCCATTCGTTCGGTCGCAGACGTACCAAAGGCACGCAATATCGGCATGAGCTGGATGGGCGTCGCCCTGCTCGGCGCCATCGGCGTTGGCATCACCGGTCGCGCCTATGTCGAGATGAACGGACTAGCGCTCGAAGATCCCGAAACAATCTTCATCCTGCTGGCCAATACCTTGTTCCACCCGCTGATCACCGGATTTCTGCTTGCCGCCTTGCTGGCTGCGATCATGAGCACGATCAGCTCGCAATTGCTGGTCTCGTCCAGTTCGCTCACAGAGGATTTTTACCGCCTGTTCCTGCGTAAGAATGCCAGCGAGCGGGAAGCGGTCAATATCGGACGGCTATTCGTCGCACTGGTGGCCTTGGCCGCTATCTATATCGCCCGCGATCCCGACAGCAAGGTGCTGGGACTGGTGAGCAACGCCTGGGCCGGATTTGGCGCTGCGTTCGGGCCGTTGATCTTGTTGTCGCTGACCTGGAAGCGGATGACCGGTGCTGGCGCTGTTGCCGGATTGGTGACCGGCGCCGTGGTGGTGATTGGCTGGATATCGCTGGGCTGGAACAGCGCATTCATGGGCGGGCCCGGGGTTTACGAGATTATTCCAGGGTTTGTGGCTGCTATGATCGCTATTGTTGGGGTTAGTTTTGCCGGAAAGCCAACAACTGCCGCCTGATACTGACGTTCACTATTCAGAGAAATCGTTGGGGCCCCTTCTCCCTCTCGGGAGAAGGGCTCCACATCAACGCGTCAATTTCTTATAAGCCACCCGTGTCGGCCGATCCGCTGCATCGCCCAATCTCCGGCGCTTGTCTTCTTCATAGGCTTCAAAGTTTCCTTCAAACCATTCCACATGGCTGTCGCCTTCAAACGCCAGGATATGGGTCGCCAAGCGATCGAGGAAGAAACGGTCATGCGAGATGACCACGGCACAGCCGGCAAAGCTTTCCAGCGCGTCTTCAAGGGCACGAAGGGTCTCGACGTCGAGATCGTTGGTCGGCTCATCGAGCAGCAGAACGTTGCCGCCTTCTTTCAACATCTTGGCTAGATGAACGCGATTGCGTTCACCTCCGGATAGTTGACCGACTTTCTTCTGCTGGTCGACGCCCTTGAAGTTAAACGCGCCAACATAGGCGCGGGTCTGGACTTCATTCTTGCCAAAGGTGAAAAAATCATGGCCGTCGGAAATTTCTTCCCAGATGTTCTTCGCTGGATCGAGCGAGTCACGGCTTTGGTCGACATAGCCAAGCTGCACCGTGTCACCGAGTTCCAGCGTTCCGCTATCCGGTGTTTCCTGTCCGGTGATGATCCGGAACAAGGTCGTCTTACCCGCACCATTGGCACCGATAATGCCGACAATGCCGCCCGGTGGCAGCGAAAATTCCAAATCTTCAAACAGCAATTTATCGCCATAAGCCTTGGTGAGACCCCGCGCCTCAATCACCTTGGACCCAAGGCGTTCCGGGGTCTGGATCAAAATTTGGGCTTTGCCCATCTGTCGCGTTTCCTGCGCCGCCACCAGATCATCAAAGGATTTGATACGCGCTTTGGATTTGGTTTGCCGTGCTTTGGGGCTCTGCCGCATCCATTGCAGCTCGTTGTCGATGGCTTTCTGACGGCTTTTGTCTTCCCGCTCTTCCTGCGCCATCCGCTTGGATTTCGCTTCGAGCCAGTTGGAATAATTGCCTTCGAACGGGATGCCTCTGCCGCGGTCGATTTCCAACACCCAGTTCACGACATTGTCGAGGAAGTAGCGGTCATGGGTCACCAGAATGACATTGCCGGCATATTCAATCAAATGCTGCTCCAGCCAGGCGACGCTTTCAGCATCAAGATGGTTGGTAGGCTCGTCGAGCATCAAGATTTCCGGCTTGTCGAGCAAGAGGCGGCAGAGTGCCACACGGCGTTTCTCACCACCCGAAAGATCGATCACCGGACTATCGCCAGGAGGGCAGCGCAGCGCTTCCATTGCAATTTCCAGCTGGTTATCGAGGGTCCAGCCATCGACTGCGTCGATTTTTTCTTGCAGCACGCCCATTTCTTCCATCAACGCGTCAAAATCCGTATCTTCCGGTGGATCACCCATGAGGGTAGAAATTTCGTTGAAGCGTTCGACAAGGTCGGCAACTTCGCGGACGCCGTCCATGACATTTTCTTTGACCGTCTTGGTCTCGTCCAATTCCGGCTCCTGCGCGAGATAGCCGACCCGGATCCCCTCGCCTGCCCAGGCTTCACCCTGAAATTCTTCATCCTGACCGGACATGATTTTCATCAGCGTTGATTTACCGGCACCATTTTTACCAATGATGGCGATTTTTGTGCCCGGCAGGAATTGCAGGTGAATATTGTCGAGAACCGGTTTCGGGGCTCCTGGGAAGGTCTTGGTTAGACCTTTCATGACATAGCTATATTGGACGGCCATCTGGCGGATTTCCTTGCTTCAAATGTAGTAAGATTTGCGCTCCGCCTAGCGAAATGGTGACCGACTCGCAAGAGAGCATTGGCAAAGCCGATAAGGCGGGTTAGGCAAGGCGATATGAGAAACATATCCACCCTGCTCGCTGGCGTATCTGCGCTGTTTCTGTCCACTTCTGCTATGGCCGACAATCACGGAACGATGAGCTTGCAGGCCAAGGCGCTGCAAGATGATGTCGCTTATGACATTGTCGAAGGGCTGACGACCGAAGTCGGGCCGCGACAGGCCGGCACGGAAGCAGAGGCCCGGGCGCGGGATTGGGCTATCCAAAAGCTGAAAGCACTTGGCTTTCAAAATGTCCGGAACGAACCCTTCATGATGCCAACATGGGTGCGCGGAGCGGAAACGGCTGAAGTCGTATCGCCCTACCCCCAGAAAATGCACATTACCGCGCTTGGCAACAGCGCGAGCACCGGAGAAGCGGGGATTGAAGCCGAAGTGGTCTATTTTGACTCGCTCGCCGCAATGCGGGCCGTTCCCAATGGTAGCCTCACTGGCAAGATTGCTTTTGTAACCCACGATATGCACCCCACGCAGGATGGCTCCAGCTACGGTACTTACGGACCTGTCCGCTTCGTCGGCC
Organism: Parasphingorhabdus sp.; assembly: GCF_039939955.1. GTDB lineage: Bacteria > Pseudomonadota > Alphaproteobacteria > Sphingomonadales > Sphingomonadaceae > Parasphingorhabdus. The sequence goes on from NZ_JBDVHS010000005.1 coordinate 1,091,652, forward strand.
CGAATATCGCGGCCCAGAAAGGCGCGGCGGCCTATGTGATAAAGTCCATCGGCACGGACAATCATCGCAACCCACACACCGGGAATACAGGGTTCCGCGATGGCGTGACGCCTATTCCTGCCGGCGCCTTGTCCATTCCTGACGCGGACAATCTGGAACGTATGGTCAAACTGGGAGAAAAAAACGGCACGCCTATCCGACTGAAAGTGATGATGACGCCGCAAAATATTGGCCAGCAGGAATCCGGCAATGTGATTGCTGAAGTCACTGGCAAAGACCCGTGCAAGGGTATGATATTGGTCGCTTGTCATCTCGACAGTTGGGATCTGGCCACTGGAGCCTTTGATGACGCAGCAGGCTGCGGGATCGTAGCGGCAGCAGCGAAAAATATCATGGATCACGGCAAACCGCTCCGCACGATAAGGATATTATGGGCTGGCGCTGAGGAAGTTGGGCTTTGGGGCGGCAAGGCTTATGCAGCGGCAAACAAAGACCAAAATCACGCGATTGCGATGGAATCCGACTTTGGAGCGGATCATATCTGGCGGGTAGAGTATAATTTCCCCGACGCCGCGAAGGATGTTCGGACGGAAATTTCACAGGCGTTGCTTCCACTGGGGATCAGCATAAATGGCCCCAAGGCTGGTGGTGGAGCGGATATCCGCGATATCATCGCGAGCAACAATCTAGCGATTATCGACCTGCAACAGGATGGCACGCGTTATTTCGATCTGCATCACACGCCAGACGATACGCTGGACAAAATCGATCCGGAACAATTGCGACAGAATGTCGCGGCATGGACCACGGTTCTCTCGATCATCGCCAATAGCGATGTCGACTTCACGATGCCGGCAAAATGATGAAAAACCGCGATCTCATCCTACCAACGGCGCTGCTTCTGGCGGCTTGTTCCGAAACCCCCATCGACGAGCAAGGCGCCGCAGCAATTGCCGAGCTGGAGCAGCAGATTCAGGAAGACGCTCAATCTCTGGAGGAAGCCGCCGCTGAAGCCGTCAGGACGCTGGAAGAGGAGATTGATGCCGAAATGGCGGAAGATGGGATCACTGCGCCGGAACGGCCCGAAAGCTAATCTATAAGGTCAGCCAATTGGCAGGCACAAGGTGGCGCGAAACCCGCCTTGTTCACGATTTGCCAGAATGATGTCACCGCCATGATCTTGCGCAATCGCCCGCGCCAATGTCAGGCCAAGCCCGGAACCGCCGGTGCTACGATTGCGTGATGCCTCGCCCCGCAAAAACGGATCGAACATGGACTTGATCTTATCCTCTGGGATTCCCGGGCCTTCGTCGTCAATATATATCATCAGCTTATCGTCCGACTTTTCCACAGAGATATCCGCAGCCTTGCCATAGAGAATGGCATTTTCGATAAGATTCCGGAGCGCTCGGCGGACAAGCGTATCCCGCACCAACGCGCTTTGTTTCTCTCCCCGCTGATAGTGGACGTCATGGCCAAGGTCAGTGAACTCATCAACGACGGTTTCGATCAATGAACGGATATCGACGGGATCCGCTTGCTCGTTGGACCGACCAAGCCGTGCCAGAGACAGGATATCCTCGAGCATTTCATTCATATCTTCGATACCCGCGATCATCCGTTCGCGCTCGACCTCGTCATCGACGCTTTCAACACGAACCCGCAGCGCGGCCAACGGCGTGCGCAGATCGTGCCCGATCGCTCCCAACATCACATCTTTTTCCGCGATCATAGTACTGACGCGCCCGCTCATGGCGTTAAACGCCCGGATCAGTTCCTTGGTATCGGGAGGCCCCTGCTCTTCCAGAGATATTGTCTCGCCCGGATCAAAGGACTGCGCTTTTGCGGTGAGTGATTTCAATGGCCGCGAGATATAGCGCCCTAGCAAGATCAAGGGGATTAGCATCAGAAGATAGATAGTGATCGTCTGGACCAATAATGTACGGATCAATAAGGGCGTGCGTCCGCGAACCGCAGATGCAACGCTGATCCACCCCCCATCAGCCTGTTGTGCCGATATGATGACAAACCCTTTGGTTTCCACCTGCGATTGGCGGCCACCCATTGATCGGTTAATCGGGTTGTCCCGCCGTTCGCCCCGACTGGAACCGATCATATGACCGCTCATGTCGGACGTCAGTTGCGGAACGAAGGCCGCACGAATATCGGAAAAGCCAATACCCATATTGGAAAAGGCCTGGCCAGCGCGAGCCTCAAGCTCCGGAAGCCGGTTCATGTCCGCTGTGACCGCCGTGTCGGAATCCATTTTGACTTGGCCCCAACGGCGAACGCGCATTGGTCCCCCGCGCCAAACAGGACGGCCGTTGGCCTGTCGATCCAGGCTATATGCTATGCGGGAAACGGCAGCGGTCGAAGCCTCCACGAGATTCTGCGTTTGCGCACCACGATACAGCAGAAAGCTGTTAATGCCCTGCGCTAGCAACAGCATCAACGCAACGATCAGCAAAAGCTGTCCGATGAGGCTTTTGGGCCATAGATATTTCAAAGCGACTGAACCTCTCCGGCAAGAACATATCCACCGCCCCATACTGTTTTAATAATTTCGGGATTTTTCGGATCGACTTCAATTTTCCGCCGCAAGCGGCTGATTTGATTATCAACAGCCCGGTCAAACGCATGGGCTTCCCGTCCTTGAGTAATATCAAGCAACTGATCTCGGTTGAGCACCTGCCCTGCCCGCGACGCCAAAGCCAACAGCATCTGATATTCACCGGTAGAGAGTGACACATTCACGCCCTCTGCATCGATCAAACTCCGTTTGTCGCATTTCAGCGTCCAGCCCGAGAATTGATACGCCCCTTCCGTCGTGCGGATTTGCTTGGCCCCGCTTTTTTCCGCGCGGCGCAGGACAACCTTGATCCGGGCTACCAGTTCTCGCGGACTGAACGGCTTTGTAATATAATCATCCGCACCCAGTTCCAGTCCGATAATCCGTTCGGTTTCTTCGGTCTTGGCGCTGATGAAGATGACGGGTGTATCTGTCTTATCGGTGACAAACCGGCACAGGCTTAGCCCATCTTCACCAGGCATCATGATATCGAGCAACAGCATATCGAAATCATAAGCATTGAGCAGAGATCTCGCGATACTCGCGTCACTGGCTTGCTGGACTTTATAGCCTTGTTTGATCAAATAATCCGCCAACGGCTCCCGCAAGGAAGCTTCGTCATCGACCAGCAATATGTGAATCTTGTTTGCCATGCGGTTGTCCTAACACAGGATACGTAAAAAGGAACGGACCGCCAGCCAATTTGGGGGAGAGGGAGATGGCTGACGATCCGTTCGCGTAAAGAGTGGTTCAGGGATTAACCGCCTCTTTTATTCCATTTGCCACGCTTGCCTTTGAAAGCGGCCTTACGCTCTTCTTTGGTGAGCTTGCCGTCATTATTGGCATCGGCTTTTTCAAAGCGGGTCAGGGCTGCAGCGGTGAATTCCGCCTTGCTGATCTTCTGATCACCGTTGGTATCCGCACCGCGCATCATCGCCATGCCGCGACCACCGCGATTCCCGCGCATGCCCTTGCCTTTATGACCACGTTTACCACGCAACGCCTTGGCTTCTTCCTGGCTCAACGTACCGTTGCCATCGACATCCGCTCTAGCGAAACGCTTAGATTTTCGCGCTTCACGAGCTGCTGTGATTTCCGCTTGCGAAAGCTCACCGTCGCCATTGGTATCAACTTTGGCAAAGCGTTTTGCATGTTTCGCCGTGCGATCTTCCTTGGAAAGGAAGCCATCACCGTTCACATCCATCTTGGTAAAGCGAGCGTCCAGCGATGTGCTGAGCTCGGCACGGCTTATGGCGCCATCACCATCAGTGTCAGCGCGCATACCGCGGTCGCCAGGAGCTGCGATAGCAATACCGCCAGCCATCAAAAGTGCAGTGGCACTCGAAATCAAAATTGTCTTTTTCATATCTTTTTCCTCTTGGTCCTATTCAGGGAGACGGTCTGTTCTTTCCGTCATGAATATTGTTCTAGTAGCGAGTTGTCGCTGAACTTTGTCAGAACGAGAGGAAATTGTCGCAAATTGTATCAATTGCTGGAATCGGTTCATACCAGCGACAGTTTGCCGCAAGTTTTTGCATGAAATTGCCTAGTAGACCGGGTCACCGGAAGGTCTGTAACAGCAATATTGGATATTTTGCTGGTTTGGAGCGGGTGAAGGGAATCGAACCCTCGTCGTAAGCTTGGAAGGCTTCTGCTCTACCATTGAGCTACACCCGCATATCCAGACTGACTGGATGGCCGCTATTGCCACCGCTTTTCCGGTGCGTCAATCAGGAAAGGCCGGGATTTACCTTTGTCTCTTCATCTCGATGCGCAAACCACTGTGTCACGGCCTGTTGTTCGGCTTCGGTCATATGTAATCCCAGCTTGGACCGACGCCAAAGGACATCCTTTGCCGTGCAAGCGAACTCGTGATCGATCAACCAGTTTAATTCAATCTCATATAGGCCAGAACCGAATTCCTGTCCCAAATCCGTGACAGTTTTGACGTCTTTCAACATATAAGCCGTATCGGTGCCATAAGCACGAACCAGTCGGTACAAGACTCCTTTATCGATATAATCCCATCGATTCGCATATTCCTCGACCAGCTCGTCAAAGCCATCAGGCGGGAAATCGCCGCCGGGAAGATGTGCCTCTTTGGTCCAATCATCACCGTCCACGTTTAGCGCGTCCGACAAAGTACGGATCGCTTGCAGAGCCAGCACACGATAGGTTGTGATCTTGCCACCGAATATCGACAAGACGGGCGCGCCATTCTCGTCGTCATAGTCGAACACAAAATCTCTGGTCACTGTGGCGGCCGTGCGACTGTGATCGTCAAACAGCGGGCGAACCCCGGAATAGGTCCACATAATATCGGCGCGCGTGACCGGAGACTCAAAATATTCACTGGCAGCATCACAGAGATAGTCTGTTTCGGTGTCACTGATCTTGGCAGGGCCTTCCGAATAGCTCCAAGGCTGGTCCGTGGTCCCGATAAGCGTATAATCGCCTTCATAGGGAATGGCGAAAATGATGCGGCCATCTCTATTCTGGAAAATATAGCTGTCATCGCCTTCATATTTTCGTTTCACAACGATGTGGCTGCCTTTGACCAAGCGCAGTTTCGCGGCCGTGTTGCTGCGGTCATACATGGCAGTGACCGGATCAACCCAGGGACCGGCGGCGTTCACCAACACCTTGGCCGTTTCGATCGTTTGTTCGCCATTCTGTTCTATTTTCAGGTTCCAGCAATCCGAACTACGCTCCAGTCCCGTACATTCCGCACGGGTCCGAATATCGGCTCCCCTCTCAGCCGCATCCCGGGCGGTCAGGGACACAAGACGGGCATCCTCAACCCAACAATCGGAATAAGCGAACCCCTTTTTAAGACGTTTTTGCAGTGGTCCGCCACGCCGGTCTTTATGGAGGTTAAGGCTTTTCGTCCCCGGTAATATGTCGCGACCACCCAAATGATCGTATAGAAACAAGCCCAACCGTAGAAACCACGCAGGCCGCATCCCCTCGTCTACTGGCAAAACAAAGCGCATCGGCCAAATGATATGGGGCGCCGCGCGTAGCAGAACTTCCCGCTCCTTTAACGCTTTGCGGACCAAATTAAATTCATAATGCTCCAGATAGCGCAAACCGCCATGAACCAGCTTGGTACTTGCTGACGATGTATGGGAGGCGAGATCATCACGTTCGACGAGCAGGACTTTCAGCCCCCTGCCCGCAGCATCACGCGCAATTCCAACGCCATTTATCCCGCCGCCAATGATAGCCAAATCGTACATGGCCGCACTCATAGAGAATCCAGAAATTTGTGCAATGTTGCATCGCAATATGACTTGCCTTTTATATAGCAGCTTATAGCGTGAACCTTGAAAAGGAGCGGAAGATGGCGGCACCAAATATATTGGTCATCGATGAAGGAACCACATCAACAAGAGCGATGCTCTTCGGTCTTGATGGAAAACTTCACGGATCCCAGCAGGAATCACTGCAACAACATTATCCCGCTCCCGGTCTGGTTGAGCATGATGCTGCAGAGATTTGGGAAAAGACGCTACATTGCTGCCAAAAAATGATCGAACAGGCAGGTGGCGCGGACAAGATCGCAGCCATTGGCATTACCAACCAGCGCGAGACAATTGTCGCTTGGGACAAACGGACAGGCGAGCCGCTTGCCCGTGCCATCGTTTGGCAAGATCGCCGCACCGCCGAAAAATGTGATGCGCTAAAGGCCGAGCGCCTCGAACCCATGGTTCAGGAAAAGACGGGACTGCTCCTCGATCCCTATTTCTCAGGCAGCAAAATCGGCTGGATGCTCGAAAACTGGCCAGAAATCAGCGCTGCAGGAGACAATCTCGCATTTGGCACAATCGAATCCTATCTCATCTATCGGCTCACCGGTGGGCAACATGTGACCGATGCCAGCAATGCCAGCAGAACCATGCTCATGGCGCTGGACGGAAACGAATGGGACGATGATCTTCTTGCGCTGTTCGCCATTCCGAAAAAAGCCCTGCCGAAGATTGTCGACTGCGCAGGAGAACTCGGGACCACAGCAGCAGATCTGTTTGGCGGTCCCATTCCTATTTGCGGCTCTGCGGGTGACCAACAAGCTGCGACGATCGGACAGGCTTGCCTTGAAGTGGGTCAGACCAAAGCGACATTTGGCACTGGTGCCTTCATTCTCACCAATAGCGGAGATAGTCCGCGCCGGTCGGACAATCGCTTGCTGTCGACCATTCTCTATCAGCATCAGGGCAAACGCACCTATGCACTAGAAGGCTCTGTTTTTGTGGCGGGAAGCCTGATGCAATGGCTACGCGATGATATCGGTCTTTTGAAATTTGCCGGCGAGAGCGAAGAACTGGCGCGATCCGTCGAGGACAATGGCGGCGTCTATCTGGTCCCTGCCCTATCCGGCCTTGGCGCACCTCATTGGCGTGCCGATGCTACAGCCACTTTTTCGGGTCTGAGCTTCTCATCGAAAAAAGCCCATATCGCTCGGGCAGCGCTAGAATCCATGGCCTATCAGTGCCACGATCTTAAGACCGCCTTTTCCGCCGATGGTGTTGATTGGCAAAGCCTAAGGATCGACGGCGGTATGGTCGCCAATGACTGGATGGTGCAGGACCTCGCCGATATATTGAATATCACGGTCGAACGGCCCGAGTTTTTCGAAACCACAGCGCTCGGGGCAGCAATGCTGGCGGCAGTGGGATGCGGAATATATCCGTCGCTAGAAGCGGCTTCTGCCATGATATCCGGATTGGACGGCTACAATCCCGAGATAGGCCCAGACATCAGAAACCAGCGATTGGTGGGCTGGAAACGGGCGATCAGCTCGGTTTTGGATAATTAAAGCCGACTTCAGCAACTATTCCAGACATAAAAAAGCCCGCTCGAGGCGGGCTTTTCTAAGGAATGACGCAAAGCAGATTATGCTTCAGCCTCTTTCTTTTTCTTCTCAGCTTTAATGTCAGCCCAGATAGTCTTGTAAGATAAATAGCCCAAGAAGGTAGCAATCAGCAGGAAGATAAGAACCGCCCAGCCAGTTTGATGCCGCTCTTCAAGCTTTGGTTCCGCAGTCCAGATCAGGAATGCCGAAACATCTTCCGCCATCTGTTCGATCGTGGCCGAGGTACCATCCGAATAGCTCACCTGATCAGCCGCAGCGATCGGTGGTGCCATTGCCAGGTTCAGGTTCGCGAAATAAGGATTATAGTGCAATCCCGGTCCCGGTTGATTGGCCGCTGGCAAGTCTGCTGGTGGATTTTGATACCCGGTCAGCAAAGAATAGATATAAGGTGCTCCGCCTTCACGTGCCTTGGTGATCAAGGACAAATCAGGTGGAATTGCGTTATTATTCGCAGCGCCTGCAGCTACATCATTCGCAAATGGTTTAGGAAATTTGTCCGATGGCAACGATGCACGTGTAGACATTTCGCCGGTTGCCGGATCAATATCCGGGGTCGGGATAGGCCAATTGGCCGCGATTGCCTTCACTTCTGCTTCATTATAGCCAATATCTTCCAGATTGCGGAACGCAACCAGACGAAGCGAGTGACAGGCTGCACAGACTTCCTTGTAAACCTGGAAACCGCGCTGCAGTTGCTGACGATCAAATTTACCCAGCGGGCCGTCTGATGTGAAGGAGATATCCTTCGCATGTTGGTGAAACGCATGCTCAGCGGTATCCGCTGGCCGGTTTGTGTAATATTCTTTCGCTCCCATTCCAAATGAGACCAAAAGCCAGCCTGAAAAGAACAGGCCAATCAAGATTCCAAAAATTCTTACCATTACGACAGGTCCCTGTTTCTTAGCTGGCAGTGTTGAGTGGCTTGCCGGTTACCGATTCAGTAATACTGTTCGGCAATGGCTCCGGTTTTTCCAACCGTGACAACAGCGGCAATACGATGAGGAAATGCGCAAAATAGTAAGCTGCGGCCAATTGGCTGATCATCACAAATGGTTCCTCAGCCGGCGCTCCGCCGCAATAGCCCAGGATCAAAACATCAATCACGAGAATGATGAAGAACATCTTGAACTTCGGCCGGAATTTACCGGAGCGTACGGGCGACTTGTCCAACCAAGGCAGGAAGAACCAGACCAGAATAGCGGAGAACATCGCCAACACACCCAGCAGTTTCGCCGGAATGAAGAGGAAATCGAACGTGAAGGCCCGCAAAATTGCGTACCAAGGCCAGAAATACCATTCCGGAACAATATGGGCCGGAGTGGAGAGCGGGTTCGCTGGAATATAGTTATCCGCGTGACCAAGCGCATTGGGCAGGAAGAACATCATGATCGTGAAGAAAATCAATGCCACGCCGAGCGTCCAACCATCTTTCGATGTATAATAAGGGTGGAATGGAACAGTATCCTGTGGCCCCTTCACGTCAACACCCGTCGGGTTGCTCGAACCCGGAATATGTAATGCCCATATGTGCATGATAATCACGCCTGCAATTACAAATGGCAATAGATAGTGAAGCGAGAAGAAACGGTTCAATGCCGCATTATCGGGAGCAAAACCGCCCAATAGCAGCTCCTGGATCGGCTGACCGATCAGCGGGATCGCTTCAAATAAGCCGGTAATCACTTTAGCGCCCCAGAAGCTCATTTGTCCCCAAGGGAGCACATAGCCCATAAATGCAGTCGCCATCGCCAGCAGATAAATTACCACGCCCAACAACCAAACCATTTCACGAGGCGCTTTGTAGGACCCATAATATAGGCCGCGTCCAATATGGAGGTAGATGGCAATGAAGAAGAAGCTAGCGCCATTGGCATGGGCATAGCGGATCATCCAGCCACTGTTTACGTCGCGCATGATATGTTCGACGGAGTCAAACGCGATACCCGCATTGGCAGCATAGTGCATAGCCAAAATGATGCCGGTAACGATCTGAACAACCAGAAAAAAACCAGCCAGCGAACCGAAGTTCCACATATAGTTCAAATTACGTGGTGTTGGATATCCAGCACCCAAGCTGTTGTAGATCAGCCGCGGAACCGGAAGCCGGTCGTCCATCCACTGGCCGAGTTCGGTCGTTGGTGTATATTGTTTTGCCCAAGGAAAGCTCATTTTTTCTGTCCTTTAGCCGATTTTCACGACGGTATCTGATAGGAATTCATGCTCTGGCACTTGAAGATTAGTCGGTGCCGGACCTTTGCGAATGCGCGCTGCCGTGTCATAATGTGAACCATGGCAAGGGCAGAAATAGCCCCCAAATTCGCCTTTAATTTCGCCTTGCGCCGCGCCGAGCGGGACACAACCAAGGTGGGTACATACACCCAGAGTAATCAACCAATTCTCTTTGCCTGCGGTGGTCCGGTCAGCAAGCGTCTCCGGATCGCGTAACTCGGCAACATCAACCGCATTTGCGTCAGAAATTTCCGAAGCGGTCAAATTGCGAATGAAAATCGGCTGTTTCCGCCAGCTTGTCTTGATCGACTGCCCTGTTTCGATTGCCGAAATATCAACTTCAATCGATGAGAGAGCGAGAACGTCTGCGCTCGGGTTCATCTGGTTAACCAGCGGGAATACGGTGGTAACCGCCCCAGCACCAGCGAAGCTCACTGCTGCTATATTGATAAAGTCCCGACGACGAACGCCGTCTTCTGCGACTGCCGTTTCAGCTGTTTCAACTGTTGCCATGCAAACAAGCCCTATTGATAATTATGACCCCCAGACTGCCCGAACATTGAAAACTGGATTAAACAGTTTGAACCGGCAGTGATTTGCGCGCCTGATAGCCGCGAAGGATAGGGTTTGCCAACAGGGAATTTTCGATTGACCAAACATTCACTTCTTGCGCATGATGTGGGCCCTATGAGGATAGCTTTATATCAACCCGAGATTGCGGGAAATTTAGGAACAATATTAAGGACTTGTGCATGTTTAAATGTGCCGGTTGATATCATAGAACCTTGTGGATTTCCATTTAGCGACCGCAGTTTGAAACGGGCTGGAATGGACTATTTTGACCATGTTCAATACACGCGACATGCCGATTGGGATGCATTCCGCGCAACGGTCGATTCCCAAAATGCGAGGATTATACTGCTCTCCAGCAAAGCAGACGCGCCGCTCCACGGATTCGCCTACCAAAAGAACGACATATTGTTGTTCGGATCGGAAGGTTCCGGCGTTCCACAAGACATCCATGATCAAGCGGATAGCCGAATCACTATCCCGATGAGGCCAGGCATGCGCAGCTTGAATCTCGCGGTTTCGGCTGGCATGGCTCTAGGCGAGGCCCTTAGACAAACAGGACAATTTCCAGAATGACCCGACAATTGGATGACCAGCAAATCACAGCTCAGACATGGTTCAAGCAATTGCGCGACGATATTTGTGCCGAATTCGAAAAAATTGAGTCTGAAGCCGGCAGCGACGCGACGTTCGAATATATCCCATGGGATCGCAAAAATCCGGACGGCAGCCCCGGCGGCGGCGGTATGCAGGGGAAGATGAACGGGAAGGTTTTTGAGAAAGTCGGCGTCAGTATTTCTACGGTCGATGGCACGTTTAGCGAGGAGTTTGCGCGCCAGATCAACGGCGCGGAAGAGGATCCACGTTTTTTTGCCACCGGCGTTAGCCTGGTCGCACATATGGCAAACCCACATGTTCCCAATGTTCATATGAACACACGGTTCCTGTGCACGACCAAACGATGGTTTGGTGGTGGTGCCGATTTGAATCCGGCGATTCCCTGTGAGGATGATACCGAAGCCTTCCACGCCCGCCTACGGTCAGCTTGTGCGGCACATAATCCGGAATATTATCCCCGGTTCAAAAAATGGGCGGACGACTATTTCTACATTCCGCACCGCAACGTCCATCGGGGCGTCGGCGGAATATTCTACGACCATATCGAGCTGGAAAAAGACACTGATTTTGAACGTCACTTTGCTTTTACGCAGGACGTCGGACGGGCATTCCTCGACATATTTCCTCAATTGGTCCGCAAGCGGATGGGCATGGCGTGGAGCCCCGAAGACAAACAGCAGCAGCTGGAATGGCGCGGACGCTATGCCGAATTTAATCTGGTCTATGATCGGGGCACGACCTTTGGACTGAAGACCGGAGGCAACGTCGATGCCATTTTGATGAGCCTGCCGCCCGAAGCCAAATGGCTCTGAACTGACGGACAATGCGTAATTACAATGTCCCCAAAAGTCATGTCGCAACCATCATAACTCATCTTGAAATGCATGAGCATGCTGTTCTCTCGGTACCGGATTGCAAGCTTAGCCTGGAACGTTGGACCAATCCGACGGTTGAGGACTATTGCGCCCTCTTTCGAAAGGTTGGCGAGCCTTGGATGTGGATATCCCGCTTGCTGATGGATGAGGATGAACTTGAGACTATCCTGCATGATCCCGCGGTAGAAGTTTCAATGGTCCGCGATGGCGAACAGTCGATTGGTTTTATCGAGCTGGACTTTCGCGAACCGGCCACATGTGAAATTGCCTTTTTCGGGCTGATACCCGAATGCAATGGCAAAGGTTATGGCCGTTGGATGATGAAGCAAGCGCTACAAAGGGCGTGGCGGGATGGAATCGAGCGGGTGTGGCTACATACATGCACGCAGGATTCACCGCGTGCCCTGCCCTTTTACCAACAATGCGGCTTCCGTATCTTCAAACAGGAAATCGATATGATGGAGGACCCGCGTCTGTCTGGTCACTTGCTGAAAACAGCCGCCCCCCACGTCCCCATATTCAGTTGACTATACCCTTCACATCGGCCTGCTTGCTCGTCAGTTCCATATAGATCGAAACATAGATCGCAATAACAACCAGCTGAAGCGCCGTATTGGTAATAGCAGCCACTAGATTCTCTATAAATGGCCAACCGAGGCCACCCGTAAACAGACCAGCTACGATTCCGATCAATATCTGCACGGCGCCAGCTGCGATCGCGCCGACGATTACAATGATCAAGAGAAAGAACAAAATTGAGAAACCATTGTCCTTGGTCACGGCCCAACTTCGCTTTAGCAATGCTACAGGGTGGCGTTCTCCTTCTTCGGCAATCACCACCGGTACAAGAATGAAACGGCAGGCTAGATACAGACCCGGAATGACGAACAGAATCATGCCCGGAAGTATCACCAACACTGACAATATATTGGCCATCAGATAGAATAGAAATGCTGCCAAGGCAGCGGACAGATTTTCGGCAACCGTATTGTCTCGCGATGGAGCAAGAGAAAAAACAATGGCAAGTGACCCAATGGCCATTGCGAGATTGGAGACGATGATTGAAAGATAATTTTCATTAAAATAGGCCGAATAAATCGCTGCCAATGCATCCATATTTTCATCGCCATTGACAATGGGTTGATCGACAAATTGCGCGAACAACAATGCCGGCAGAAAGAGAAAAACGCCGGCAATTGCCAATATTGCTTCTTTATGAGCGCCAAGCAGAGCCATAGCGCCATTCCAACATTGCATAAAGTTCAGCTTCATCTTCTCACCCTCACATCCATTATATGATTGCCAACCCTTGCCACCCGGCTAGCAAAAGTGCACGAAAATTCTATGAATAGCCTTAAAGACATTGAATGGCGGGTTTCGTCCCAACACGTCGCCTATCCCGACGCACTAGCCGAAATGGAAGGGCGCAACGCTGCGGTGCAAACCGGCGATGCGGAGGAATTGATCTGGCTGCTCGAGCATCCACCGCTTTATACTGCCGGCACCAGTTCCGACCCAACAGAACTTCTTAGTCAGGCATTCCCTGTCTACGATACCGGTCGCGGCGGCCGACATACCTATCATGGACCGGGCCAGCGGGTTGGCTATATTATTCTGGACCTTAAAAAACGAAATTCCGATGTACGCGGATTTGTACATGCGCTCGAAGATTGGGTCATTGCTGCCTTGGCCGAATTTGGCGTCGCGGCGCGGGCGGCGGAAGGCCGCGTTGGCATCTGGTGTGACACGCCCGATGGTCAGGAAGCCAAGATAGGCGCCATCGGCATTCGCATCCGAAAATGGGTCACAATGCACGGCTTTTCCGTCAACGTTGATCCCGACCTGAGCCATTTCGGGGGAATCGTTCCATGTGGGATCAGCGAATATCCGGTGACCAGCCTTGCTCAACTGGGTATCGCGATAAAGCTTCAGGAGTTTGACGAAGCGTTGCAAAAAACGGTCGGCAGCTTCCTGAAAGCAATTGATCAGGCCTAATCCGGGTCTATTGTATGACCTCACAGATGAGAGGATGATATAATGCACATGTTCCCCAAAATGGCCGCCGCTGCTGTACTCGCATTGAGCATTTCTGCCTGTTCCGACAACGAAGCGCCGGACGCCGGTGATGTCACAGAAACACAAATGGACGAAGTCGATGTCATTGATGGCACAATCAGCGACGATATGGTCGACGTCGATGCAATGAATGATGCCGCCACGACAGATAGTACAGAAGACTCCGGATCCACAGATGAAGCCGATTCAACCGAAGTAACAGAAGAGTAGTCTGTCAGGCCAAGCCTAGAATTTTATGCGTTTGTAATGACAAACGCCATTTTGGATGGGCCTGCACAAATGCAATGGCCTGTTCAAGATTGGCTTGGCTGGCGGCCGGGTCTTCGATTGCATCCTTCGGTTGCAACAATAAATTGTTGAAGGCCCATCCCTCCATGTCTTGCCAATCGCTTCCGTCCTGTGGCCAAATGAGTTTCAATTCATCGCCGGAGTACTGCACGGTCTCGCTTTGCGCTTTCGGGCTGATGCAAATCCAGTCAATCGCGCGCGGAACAGCCAGCGTGCCATTGGACTCTATCGCAATGTAAAAACCTTCTGCATGCAGCGCCTCAATCAAAGCGTCATCCACCTGCAGCATTGGTTCACCGCCGGTCAGAACTACAAAACGAGCTTCTTTTTCGTTGCCCCATGTATCCGCTGCGGCCTTCGCAAGATCGGTTGCTGTTTTAAATCGACCACCGCCCTCGCCGTCCATGCCGACAAAATCTGTGTCGCAGAATTGGCAAATCGCGCTGGCGCGATCCTTTTCCAGACCCGACCAAAGGTTGCATCCCGCAAAACGGACAAAAACCGCGCGGCGACCAGCATGCACGCCCTCCCCTTGCAGGGTAAGGAACATCTCTTTGACCGCATAGCTCATCAGGCCGCGTATCGCGTTGGATCGGCAAGCCCAGCTTCTTCAAAGCCCTTTTGCCGCAAGCGGCAACTATCACATAGGCCGCAATGCACGCCCCCGGGTGCCGGATCATAGCAGGACCAGCTCCAGGCCGCGTCAATCTTTAACCGGGCAGCTTCTTTGGCGATGTCCGCCTTGGTCATAAATTGCAGCGGTGTGCGGATGTTAAAGCCACTGCCTTGATCCCCCGCCTTGGTCGCGAGATCGGCCAGTCGTTCAAATCCTTCAATAAATTCCGGTCGGCAGTCCGGATAGCCGGAATAATCGAGGGCATTCACGCCGATAAATATATCCCGCGCTTGCCTGGCCTCCGCCAAACCCAGCGTCAGCGACAGAAAAATAAGATTGCGGGCGGGCACATAGGTGACAGGGATATGATCGGTGACGCCTGATTTTGGCACATCAATATCCGCAGTCAGGGCCGAACCACCAAAGCGGCTGAGATCAAGCGGCAAAACGATATGCTCAGCCACATCCAGTTTCGACGCGATCTTCTCAGCAGACTGCAATTCGATTTTATGCCGCTGGTTATAATCGACCGTCAGAGCGATCAACCGATAGCCTTGCTCCGCTGCAATCGCGGCAGACACCATTGAGTCCAGCCCACCGGACAATAATATGATCGCTGATTTTGATTCGGAAGTCATGATGCGCCCCGCTAATGGCCTTGCTTAGCTGGTGCAAGTCTTGCGCGCAATTTGACCTTAGCAACTACCGGTACGGCGCGCTTCCACATTGAAGGAAAAGGGCGCATTATTACGAATACCCTGAGAAGAAATCTGAAGCAAAGTGCTGGATTCCGCCTTGATTTCCGTAACCCCATGGCCAGCGCCACGGCATTTATAGCTTACGCGAAGCTTCTTTGGGGTATTTTCAATCACATAACGCGTACAAGATGTTTCGCCATGTTGAATTTGCAGCAACAATTCAGGATTTCCTAGACAAAGTGGCTTACCGGGCAAACCCGAACTGCGATCCGTCAACGTCCATTGGCCCTGCATAATACCGTCAAGCAAAGTCGCTTCCGGCGTTTGTGCCGGCGCGGCGATCGCAAAACCACACAAGACAGCGGCCGATGCGCTGATAGCTTTGATCAGTTTCAAGCCTTTCATTGATATTCTCCTGTCCTGTTGGTCGCTTTGGTCATTTCGTGAATCTTGAGATAATTTTTAATTATGGCCAATATCGTTATCAATTGTGGCAATCGATAGGAAGTTTTCGACAATTCCGGCCAAAAAGCCACATTTGTAGCAGCGCTTAGTTGTTTAAACTGGCGCTCGTAATCGTGAATTTTTTACTACAAAAAGCGCAGTCAATTGCGATATTTCCGTCGTCGTCCACCATATCTTTCTTATCTTCTTTCGGGAAACGCGCTATCACGCCCCTGATATGGTCTTCATTACAGCGGCATCCCTTAACGCACGGTTTACCGCTCAAAACCCTCACCTCATCGCTCTCGCTGAAAAGGCGCCACAAAACATCCTCCAGCGGTAGGTCCGTTTCGGTCAATTCTGACGCTTGCACACTACCGCCCATAATTTCGATATGCTCCCATTCGGGGTGATCCAATCGAACATGGAGCCGTTCGCGACCTTCTTCCCCTTCTGGCAGGTGCTGCACCAACAAACCGCCAGCGGATATCTGACCACTGTTCTCGCCAACGGCGACCCGGATCAGTGTCGGGATTTGTTCAGACTGAAAGAAATATTGCTGCACCGCTTCGGCTAAGCTGGCACCTTCCAAGGGTACGATCCCTTGATTACGGCCACGCGGCGCGGGAAGGTCAAAAGTGATGGCGAGATAGCCCTTGCCGAACAGAGAGGCCAAAGTGGGATCAATTGCTTGGCTAGCAAAGCGTTCACGATCATAATCAACATAACCGCGAAGCGCGCCATCCTTGTAATCACAGGCAAGAAGACGGATCACGCCGGCTTCTGTCTGGGCCTGCAACGTCAACTGCGCGCCATCATCTTTCAACAAGCCGCCGAGTAAAGCCGTCAAACAGACGGCCTCTGCCAAAACATTGCGGATCATCGACGGATAATCATGTGCCGCTAGAATTTCGTCCAGCGCAGGACCAAGCCGAACGATACGCCCGCGACAATCTTTCGCAGGAATCGCAAAGGACAATAGATTGTCGGTCAAAGCCGGATTCGCCATCAGATTTGGCCGAAACACCAACGAAGGACGGATTTTTGGGCGTGGATGCGGTTTTCAGCTTCATCCCAGATGACCGACTGTGGACCATCAATGACCGAAGGCATCACTTCTTCCCCCCTATGCGCGGGCAAGCAGTGCAGGAACAAGGCATCGGACTTCGCCTGCTCCATCAGCACGTCATTAACCTGATAGGGCATCATCGCAGCAAGCTTGTTATGGACATGCTCCTGTCCCATCGAGACCCAGGTATCCGTCACGACAACATCCGCACCAACTACCGCTTCATTCTCGCCCCGATGGATTGAGATATTGGCGCCAGCTGCTCGTGCGGTTTCGATAAAGCTTGGATCAGGATCATAGCCCTGTGGGCACCCTATGCGCAAATTGAACTTCATCAGGCCAGCGGCTTCGACTATGCTGTTGAGCACATTATTGCAGTCACCAAGCCACGCGACTTCTAAGCCCGGCAGAGCTTTGCCATGTTCAACCAAAGTCAGGAGATCGGCAACAATCTGGCAAGGATGCGAAAGATCGGTCAGGCCATTGATGACCGGCACTGTGGCGTTCTCCGCCAGTTCTTCGATCTTGGCGTGATCATCGGTCCGGATCATGATGGCATCGCACATGCGCGACAGAACCTTAGCGGTATCCGCCACTGTTTCCCCGCGTCCCAGCTGCATGGATCCGCTGTCCATCACAATGCTGGTCCCGCCGAGCTGACGAATGGCAATATCAAAAGACACCCGCGTTCGCGTGCTACTCTTTTCAAAGATCATCGCCAGTACATGGTCTGCCAGCGGTTTATCGGCATCCGGCTTGCCCTTGGGCCAAGTTTCACGCGCTGTCTTGCGATCAATCGCATCCGCTATCATGGCTGCAACCGCATCTCCGCCCGCATCGGCGAGACTCAGAAAATGCCGGCTCATGATGCTGGTGCTTCATAATCGGCTGCACCAGCAGACAGTTTTTCAATGAATGTCGCAATGTGACTATCATCAATATTCAACGGCGGAAGAATCCTTAGCGTATTATCGCCAGCCGCGACGGTCAAAAGACCGTGATTGTCTCGCAAATGCGCGACGAAGGAGCGTGATTCCTGGGTCATCATGATGCCGAGCATTAGCCCCTTACCCCGGACGCCCTTAAACAAATTGGGGTAGTTACCGATAAATTGTTCAATCGAAGCGCGTAGCTTGTCACCCGTCGACCGAACATTTTCCAGAAACTCGTCATTGGCAACCACATCCCAGACCGCATTACCAGCGGCCATGGCCAGTGGATTGCCTCCATAGGTTGAGCCATGGGTTCCAACCACCATGCCGCGAGCCGCCTCTTCCGTCGCCAAGCAGGCACCCAGCGGAAAGCCACCGCCGATCCCTTTTGCCGTTGCGAGAATATCCGGCGTGATGCCATATAGTTCATGGGCATATAGAGCGCCGGTACGTGCAACGCCGCTTTGCACTTCATCCAGCGCCAACAGGAAACCATGTTTGTCCGCAAGATTGCGCAACCCCTTCATAAAGGATTCGGACGCTGGCCTTACGCCGCCTTCACCCTGAATGGGTTCGACCAAAAATGCCGCCGTTTTATCGGTAATAGCCGCTTCCGCCGCTTCCAGATCATCAAATTCCACATATTTGAAACCAGCGAGCAGAGGCGAGAAGCCATGGTGCATCTTTTCTTGATTGGAGGCCGAGATGGTCGCCATCGTTCTTCCATGAAAGGCGTTCTTGAACGTGATAATCTCAAACCGGTCGCTGCCAGCCGATTGATGATAGGCGCGCGCTGTCTTGATCGCGCATTCAACCGCTTCGGCCCCGCTATTGGTATAGAACACCGTGTCTGCAAAAGTTGTATCGACCATACGTTGCGCGAATTTCTCACCTTGCGGGCTACCGTAAAGGTTAGAGACGTGCATTAACGTAGCGGCCTGATCCTGGATCGCTTTGGTCAGATGCGGATGACCGTGACCAAGCAAATTTACGGCGATACCGCTGGCGAAATCGAGAGCACGACGACCATCTTCGGAAATCAACCAGGCGCCTTCGCCTCGGACAGGACGAAAACCACACCGAGGATATACGGGCATGAGCGGGGTAATCGTCATCTTACTTTCCTTCCAAAAATGGACATAAACTAAAACAGAAAAGGCGACCCGACTGGCCGCCCTTATCTAGCTTGATTGCCTATACGCCTCGTCGCCTTGCCGCGTCAATCCGTAGCATTGAGGACGGCTTTGGCCTTTTCCCAATTTCGACCGTCAAATGGCCTGATACGCGGGGCCAGTTCATGCCCCTCGTCCAAACAGTGGAAGTTGATGCTCCAACAATCCGGATGAGAGCGCGGCTGATAGAAGCTTTTGACCCCGCAGTGCCGACAAAACAGGTGATCCGCCTGCCTGCTGCCGAATTTATAACTGATCAGATCGTTCCCACCCTTCAACAAGGTAAAATCTTCATGCGACGCGAAGAGATGGAGGAAGCCGGTGCCAGCACATGCTGAACAGTTACAATCCAACATTTCAGGAGATGCATCGACCGCGGCCTCGAAACGAACTGCGCCGCAATGACATCCGCCCGACACCTTTATCATTGGCGGGCCCGCCCCACAAAAACGAGCAATTGCGGCAACTATTCCACCGTCACCGATTTTGCCAGATTGCGGGGTTGATCGACATCCGTCCCTTTGGCGACTGCTGCATGATAAGACAGTAGCTGGACAGGAACGGCATAGACCAACGGCGCGATCAGTGGATGGACTTTCGGCATCTCGATTGTCGCCATGCAACCGTCGCCCGCTTCGGCGATGCCTTCTGCGTCGGAGATCAACACGACCTTGCCGCCGCGGGCCATGACTTCCTGCATATTGGAAACGGTTTTTTCAAACAACGGACCGGATGGAGCCAGCACGATCACCGGCACCGCTTCATCGATCAAAGCGATGGGACCGTGTTTCATCTCGCCAGAGGCATAGCCTTCCGCGTGGATATAGCTGATTTCCTTGAGTTTGAGCGCGCCTTCCAGTGCCAATGGATAGTCCGGACCGCGCCCCAGATATAGGACATCACGCGCCGGCGCTATAAGATGCGCCATATTGGCAATATCTTCATCATGGGCCAAAGCCGCGTTCAGCGCAGCGGGCGCTTCGGTGAGGTGCTCGACCACTTCATGTTCTTCATCTCGCGTCATCTTTCCTTTTACGACGGCCAGATGCGCGGCAAGGGCAGCCAGAACAGCAAGCTGGCAAGAGAAAGCTTTGGTCGACGCCACACCAATTTCCGGGCCGGCATGGGTGGGCAGCAACAGATCGGCTTCCCGCGCCATGCTGCTGGTCGGCACATTGACGACCACCGCGATTTTCTGGCCATTTTCTTTACTGTGGCGCAAGGCTGCCAACGTATCGGCGGTCTCTCCAGATTGGGAGATAAACAAAGCCAAGCCACCCGGCTCCAGTACCGGATCACGATACCGGAATTCTGATGCAAAATCCAAATCGACGGGTACCCGTGCGAAGGTTTCGAACCAATATTTTGCTACCATCCCGGCATAATAGCTGGTCCCGCAGGCTACGATGGTAATCCGTTTGATATCGCGCAGATCAAAATCCATCTGCGGCAGCGCCACTTTCTGCTCCAACGGCCGGATATAGGAAGACAGTGTTTGCGCAACGACCGTAGGTTGCTCGAAAATTTCTTTCTGCATGAAATGGCGATAATTGCCTTTTTCAATTGCAGTGGCCGATACGCCGGAAGTAGTGATTTCGCGCTCTACCGCACTGTTATTCTCATCATAAATCTTTGCACCATCGCGCGTAATAACCACCCAGTCCCCTTCTTCGAGATAGGCTATTTTCTGGGTCAAAGGCGCCAGCGCCAGCGCGTCGGAGCCC
This sequence comes from Parasphingorhabdus sp., assembly GCF_039939955.1. GTDB lineage: Bacteria > Pseudomonadota > Alphaproteobacteria > Sphingomonadales > Sphingomonadaceae > Parasphingorhabdus. The sequence goes on from NZ_JBDVHS010000005.1 coordinate 1,112,405, forward strand.
AAATAGGTCTCACCATCGCCATAGCCGACGACCAGAGGTGAACCGAGCCGCGCGCCGATCAGCTGATCTGGCTGCGTACGAAAGGCAATGGCCAACGCAAAAGCACCGCGCAGCTTCGGTAGGATGGCTTGGACAGCCTCTTCTGGAGATTTGCCCGCCTCAACCTGTTCGCTGACAAGATGCGCGACCACTTCGGTATCTGTTTCGCTCTCAAATGAACGCCCACGCGCACTTAATTCCTCGCGCAAAGGTTTGAAATTTTCAATGATACCATTGTGTACCAGTGCTACTTCATCCGTGGCATGGGGATGGGCGTTGCTCGTCGTAGGCGCACCGTGTGTGGCCCAGCGGGTATGCGCAATACCTATATTGCCGGCAGCAGCATCGGTTTTTAAAACAGATACGAGATTGGAAAGCTTCCCCTCCGCACGCCGGCGGATCAACTGGCCATCTTGTACCGTGCAAACGCCCGCGCTGTCATAGCCGCGATATTCCATTCGCTTCAGCCCATCAACGAGGCGATCGGAAACAGGTTCTTTGCCGACAATTCCAATAATTCCGCACATGCTATTTCAGGCTTTCTTATCCAGAGTATAGGGAATCCGAATCCCCGGCATTTCTACCGGAAAATCTTTTGTATTTCTTGTTATCAAAATCGCGCCATTTACCTGCGCAGTTGCGAGGATATAGGCATCAAGAAGTCTCATCTTGCTACGATAGCGGATATCAGCCGCGGCAATAGCAATTCGTTCGTCAACTTCAACCATTTGAAAGGGCGTCAGCAGTTGCGCCATATTGCTCCGGGTTTCAACCGCTTCACCAGCCAATAGCTCGGTCCAGACAATACGGCTGATCCTATGGCGTTTATAACGCGACAATTCGGCAATAGCTTGCGGCCGGTTTTTCAACCAGTCGACAAGAATGTTCGTGTCAAAAAAAGGATCAGACATATCGGATCAATCGTCCCGGTCCGCACGAACCGTCTGCTGATATTCGACGCCATCGGTGATATCAGGACGATCTTGCCAGTATCCCGCACCGCGTTCGATCCAACCTCCCCCAGCATTGGGGCGGTAGGCCGCGACTGCATCCCGTAAAAGCTGAGCACGCGACTTACCCTGCTCGAACGCAAGAGCGTCCAGCCATTTGATATCTTCATCGGGTAAGTCAGCGAGAATACGTGCCATGTCGATCACTGATATCAGGTCATGATATCATGTCAACTCATCATAACTTATGTGACGCAGACAGCAGGAGAGCCAGAGTTTTGGCTGTGGCTTACTTTCCAGCCTTCTTTTTCGCGCTCACTTCATTGAACCGCTTGGCCCAACCATTTTTCGCTGTCTGCTCTGCCCGTACCAGCGCCAAATCACCGGCTGTGACATCTTTCGTCAACGTCGCCCCTGCCCCGACAATTGCACCATCACCGATGTTGACCGGCGCCACCAAGGCGCTGTTCGAACCGATAAAGGCTCCTTTACCGATCACCGTTTTATATTTGAAAAAGCCGTCATAATTACAGGTGATGGTCCCAGCGCCAATATTCGCGCCCTCGCCCACTTCAGCATCACCAAGATAGGTCAAGTGATTGGCCTTTGCGCCTTTGCCCAAGGTGGCTTTTTTCATTTCAACGAAATTGCCGACCTTCGAACCTTCCTCCATCACAGCACCAGGACGCAGGCGGGCAAAAGGACCGACATTGCTGTTGGGCCCGATGGTTGCCCCATCGATATGGCTATGGCCATAGATGGTTGCGCCTGAGGCAATGGAAACGCCGGGGCCAAAGATCACATTGGGCTCGATCACAACGTCCGCAGCAATGTCCGTATCATGCGAAAACCAAACCGTTTCAGGCGCGATCAGACTGACACCATCGGCCATGGCCTGCTCGCGGCGCCGCGACTGCCATTCGCCTTCGACGGTCGCGAGTTCAGCGCGGCTGTTCACCCCGGCGACCTCGACCGGATCATCGACCTCGATCACCGCACTTTTCTGTCCGGGCAACATGACAATATCCGGCAGATAATATTCTCCCGCTGCATTGTCGTTGCTGATCTGGTCAAGCAGGATGAACAAGTCGGTCGAGCGTGCCGCCATCAGACCGCTGTTGCAAAGATTTACACTGCGTTCCTGATCATTAGCGTCCTTAAACTCGACCATCTTCTCGATGCCGCCCTGATCATCAGCGATGATTCGTCCATACGCCGCCGCATCGTCGGGACGAAACCCCAAGACAACGGCGCGCGGATCCGTCCCGTTGTTCAAACGGAAAATCATCTCCTGCATTGTATGTGCGCTGACCATCGGAACATCGCCGTAAAGAATCAGCACATCGCCCGCGAACCCCTTTAATGCATCATGGGCTTGAGCGACCGCATGGCCAGTGCCAAGCTGATCTTCCTGCACCGCTATCGCAACGTTGCGATCGGCAACGCTTGCTTCAATCTGCTCCCGCCGCGCCCCGACAACGACAACTGTTCGTTCGACACCGATAGAATCAACCGTATCGAGCAAATGATGCAGCATCGGTTTCCCGGCAATCGGATGCAGCACTTTATGGGTATCCGACTTCATGCGGGTACCCTGGCCTGCGGCTAAAATGATTGCGGCTAGCGGGCGAGATGTCATCGAATTACTCCGGAATAATGTTGGTCATATATGGTCTCTGGTCGACCGATTTGCACCAGCTAATGCCACGCCCAGCAAGCTTAAGCCAGTCCGTTTATCCACGCATAGGCGGGTTCAATTCGCGGGCATTCCACCCTTGCGCCATTTGGTCCATAAATGCCGAGCAAGCATTATTGGTGGCATCCGCAACCAATGGGAACGGACATAGAAAGCAAATCTTGTCAATTTTCGTGTTTCCCGACCAAATCCATCCCGTGCCAGCAGTCGCCGAACATAGAAACAGTCCGAGAAATGGCCTGGTTCCGACGGACCATCCGGAACCGGCGTCCCATATAGTCGCGCCGCAAGACGCAACGCTCGACCCAACTCCCTGCCCAGTCCATGGAATGCGGCACGGGCAGCAAGTGCTTGCCAGAACCCATCATCCGTTTCGGCAAAGTCCCGCAGCAGAAGATTGATATCCCATAGATTCCGCAATCCCCCTGCCAGATCGCCATCGGCAAACAGATGCGCGATCGAATGCAGCACCATGTCCGTCGGTTTCATCAAATAGAGGCCGTTGTCCAACCGGACCGCAGACTCCAATATAGCATTGGCATCCGGACTAGGCCGAGCGGTTAGAGGCAATATCGTGTGATGAACATCGATCATCCGGTCCCGCTCACGGTGAATCAGCGGCGGCAATTCGTGCATATGCTCTCGATAATATTGGTCATCATAGGGATCCGGCTTCACCCATTCCCATCCTGCATCAAGCAACGCGGGTTCCACGACCGGCAAATCTTCCCGCTGCACCATGATATCGAGATCACCGATACTGCGTCCGACGCCAGCGGACAGGTTAGCCGCGACATAGGCAGTGCCCTTCATCAGGACAATCTTGCCGGAATAATCTACCAAAGCCCTCTGGGCGCATTCTGCCTCCCACAAGGCCTGTTTCCGAACCAGATCATGTGCGCCAATGGCATCTTGCAAGACCGATCGTACCGCATTGGGTAAGCGAACGTCTTGAAGTCGATGGGCCAGCGAACCGATCAAAGACTCGGCGCGTGCTATGCTGACCAATTCCGTCCACTCGCCGCTGCTCAAAGCCTCGACGCTGTTGGGATCCCGCAGAGCACAGATTAACGGACGCGCATCACCCATCATGCGAGCTGGCTCCACAAGCTTTCGATCAATTCTTCCGCCTGCTCCAACGATTGATAGTCCATCGCCTGCGTGGGAACCGCATCCACGAAACGGGTGAGCGATTGAAAGCCAACCTCACCCAGCGCGACATAATTGGTAGAGGCTTGCGTTAATCGAACGAATATTTCTGATTTCCCCATGTCTCGCAATTCAGGCTCGTAGCCAAAACGCGGGAAAAGTAGCAACCCTGGCTTCGCGGGTTCATGCATCCGCACCACGGCCTCTTTCGGCGGCACAAGATGCCTTATATCTCCCTTTGGCGTGGCTTTCATTTCCGGACCAAAGCGGCTTTCCGGAACGGTCTGTTGCATGGCCGCTATGGCCTCATTCTTCAGACTGATGAGACGCGGAAACGGATGCATCTCTCCGGAATCAAGGTTCAACAAAGCAAATTCATCACCCATGAACCGCCAGCCTCTCTCGGCCAGCATGGCGGACAGAGTCGACTTTCCGGAGCCCGAAAGGCCGGTCATAATCAGCGCCTTGCCATCCTTTTCAACGCTGCTGGCGTGGAGCAGCAAATGCCTCCGCCACCCCAATGCCATTTGGAGGTTCATTCCCATTTCTGCAGCCAGTAATCCCTGTGCAAGCGGTAAGGGAGCAGCATCAGGCAACCAGAAGTCTCCTCCAATATGGACCGACGGTCGGACAAATCGCCGCCACGGCTTTTCCGGCTCAAGCCGAACCGTAAAATCAACATGTTGATCCACCGGTTCCGGATAATCCTGATAGAGATTGGTCAACCGATCCAGCGGTTGGCGCCATGTCGAGGCAATCCGGAAAGCCGCGGGACCAATGTTCAGTGATATCTGATGCATCTGCCCCATCAGCCCGATACTTTCGATACCAAGCCAAGCAGGGACAGTTCTTCCAAGCGCGCCAAAACAATATCTTCTGCATCACCTTCGGTTTCGATATCAAACAAAGCGCTCAATCGAGATGCTATTTCGCTAGCCGCTAGCGGTGCATCCCCCATGACCTGCAACAGGTCCGGCGCCGGCTCGGCGAGCATATGGGTAATACCGGACGGGCGATGAAACAAGAGCGTCATGCTGTCCAGAGCATGCCAGATCAGATCATCTTGCGACGCCGCACGATATTTCTGAGTCATGATGGATTACCTGCGATTCTCGTCCGACATACCGGTCTGATAGCAGGCAAATGTAAAATGGAACTAAATTATTAGCGCGGCATCTGCAGAGAGGCATAGCAGGTAAAGCCACTTTGCCCAGATTGCAGCCTACGGATATAGTTCACATAGGCCCTCGACTGACGCCGCGATGTACCGGGAAGTCTCCGTCCCTGCATTGCACGACGTACTTCCTCGCCGGTAAAATTGCGGCCCGATGCCGGAAATGCGCCCGGTGTATCAGGAGGAACGATTGACCCACGTGCATCGATATATCCACCGGCAGCATGGTTGCCAGGAACCGGAATTTCGCAATTCATAACCGAGCCAACGGTTTGCGCCAAAGCGGGCTTGATGCTGACCACAGCCGAAGCCGTGACCGCACCCATCATTAGCGCACGACGGCGGTTTACGATTCCGTTTTTCTGGTCTTCAGTGACCGACGGTTCAGATGGATGTTCATCTTTCATCGAATTTATATCCATGGTTTCTCTTAACTTCAATTTTTATATAGACTGAAATTCCGTAAAAAGCGAGCAAACAGTACATCAGCCTTAGTTCAGTCTACAATCGGGACATCGACGCCGAAAAACCCAAACATAGAGCCGCTATCTCTGCCGCCCGACTTCCCATCACAAAACATTCCCATTGCCGACCCGATGACGCACCGCCTAAATAGAACGGATGAAAACCTCAGAATCGGCCAGATGACCTCTGTTTCCCCTCTTCGTTTGTTCGTTGCCCTCGCATTTATCGCGGGCGGCGGAATATTGGCGAGCCAAATGCCGCAATCTGGACAACAATTTATAGTCGTGATCGCGGCCGGGGCAATCGCCCTTTTCACCGTTTTACAGGATCCGCTGCCCACTGCTGCGCCGCCAACAGACTCTTTGGAGCGACAGCGCAAGAGGATCCTGTATCAGGGGCGAGCGGAAGCTTATCAGGACATCATCAACCCCATTTCCGATCCGATATTGTTAGTCCGCAACGCAAAGGTTGCCGCCGCCAATCCGGCAGCCGCCCAAATTTTGGGTGATCATATCGTCGGTGAAGACGTCCGAATTGCTATTCGTCACCCCGCCGCTGCGGATCGTTTGGCAAATCCCGACGCCCAACATACCGGACAGCCTATCCTGCTGGTTGGAGTTGGCAGCGCCGAGCAGCGATGGGAGTTACGTATTCACACCCTGCAAGATGGCCTTAAGCTGGTCCAACTTTCTGATCGGAGCAGTCGCTATGCTGCAGAAAGAATGCGCACGAACTTTGTTGCCAACGCCAGCCATGAACTGCGCACTCCGTTAGCGGCGATAAAGGGGTTTCTGGAAACTCTCGAAGACCCAAAGGCCGGCAAGGACGATGCTACACGCGCGCGGTTCCTGAAAATCATGTATGATGAGGCCGATCGTATGCAGCGTCTGGTCGAAGATCTGATGTCGCTTTCTCGAATCGAAGCGGAAAAATTTGAACTGCCTTCCGAAGAGGTAGATCTCCGTGATTTAGTCGGAGAAGCGCGTGATTTCTATATCAACAGCCGCGGCAAGAATGCAAAAGACATTCTGGTAAAACTGCCGACGGAAATACCTCTTATAAACGGCGACCGCGCCCAGTTATCGCAGGTTGTGAATAATCTGCTCAGCAATGCGTTCAAATATGGACGGAAAGGCACGCCGGTCACGATCAATGTAGCACCCAACAAAGCCGGCACAATGTTATATCTGGCGGTTAGCGATGAAGGAGAAGGCATCGCACCGGAACATATCCATCGACTGACGGAACGATTTTATCGCGTCGACAAAGGGCGTAGCAAATCGATTGGTGGGACGGGCCTTGGACTAGCCATCGTCAAACATATTTCTGAAAGACATGGTGGTCGAATGGAAATAACCAGCGAGGTAGGTAAAGGCACCACCGTATCCATGATGCTGCCTATTTCTAACAAATCTTAAAGCCATAGAGACCGGAACCACCGCATCGCATGAGCCGGTTTTCAGGGAAACATGCGCGGATAGAAAGTCCGCTGCGCCCACTGTAATATATCCGTAACATATCTGTAATGAGTAGGACATTGCACCTCCCTAGATACCAGCTAATCAAACACGCATTCAAGGTTTTTGGCGTTGTTGGCCAGGAATCATAAGTAGACCAATCAAGGATTTTTTCATGCTAAAGAAACTTGCTCTCTTAACAATTGCTACTCTCGCAACATCTGCCTGTCAGGATCAAGCTTCTGGCGGTCAGGGCGGCACGCGCGGCGAGATCCGGATCGTTGGATCTTCTACGGTTTTCCCATTCGCAAAGGCAGTGGCCGAGCAATTTAGCATCAATGGAGAAAATCCATCTCCGATCTTGGAGTCGACGGGCACAGGCGGTGGAATGAGCCTCTTCTGTGCGGGTGTCGGTGCAGACACGCCGGACATTGAAAATGCTTCGCGCCGGATCAAAGCCTCCGAGTTCGAAATGTGCCAGAGCAACGGTGTTACCGATGTGGTAGAAGTCAAAATCGGGATCGACGGAATCGCCATCGCACAAGCGAATAATGGCGCTGCTTTCTCTCTGACACCGACGCAGATATATAAGGCGATCGCAGAACGCCCGTTTGGGGAAGAAAACACTAGCGAAAAATGGTCAGATATTGATTCTTCTCTGCCTGATTTTGCGATCAGTGTTTACGGGCCGCCGTCTACTTCCGGTACGCGGGACGCACTTACCGAACTGATCATGGAAGTTGGTTGCGTCACGGACCCAGCAACAAAAGCGCTGAAGAAAACCGACAAAGAGAATTTTGATGCAATCTGTCACGAAGTCAGAGCAGATGGCGGCTATATTGATGCAGGGGAAAATGACAATCTCATCGTCCAAAAGCTGAAAGCCAATCCCAATAGTGTCGGTATTTTTGGGTATAGTTTCCTGGAAGAAAATCTAGACAGCGTTCGCGGTATTCCGGTTTCTGGCGTCAACCCAACCTATGATGCGATTGCATCAGGGGAATATCCCGGTGCCCGCCCACTCTATGTATATGTCAAGAAGCAGCATGTTGGCGTGATTCCCGGACTGCAGGAATATATGTCAGAGTTTATTAATGCCGGTACTCGTGATGGATATCTGGTGAAAGCTGGCTTGATTGCGTCTCCTGACGATGTTCGGGCCGAAATGACCGAAGTGGTGGCGGATATGAAACCACTTGCCGCTGACGATCTTAAGTAAAAGCTCTCGACCGGGCATTTTTTCCAGACGATTTTGATTCAGGGGCGGAACCAAATATTGTGACCAGTGCAACGCTGCTTTTTCTCGTTATCGGCTTGGGCCTTGTTGCGTGGTTTTTTGGTCGTTTAAAGGCGGCTGGACTGCAAACGGGTGGCAAAGGCTCTCGATCCGTTCTCCATTCCTTGCCGACCTATCACGGCTGGTATGTTGCACTTTGGGCGATTGTTCCCGCTGCAATTTTCATGGCGGTGTGGAGCGCCGTCAGTCCGGCATTGATAACCGATGCAGCACTGACCAGTCCCGCAGCGGCGCAATTGCCACAAGGTGGCTTCGCGCGCGGTGCGATTCTGTCAGAAGCCCGTGCCATTGCTTACCGCAATCAGGTAAACGCATTTAATCCGCTTTCCCAATCGATGGTCCAGCCCTATCGGGACGCTATCTCCTATTACCAGATGATCGGAGCCGTTGTCGCGCTACTCATGGTCTTTGCTTTCGGAGCCTTTGCATGGCTACGCATCAAACCTGATCTTCGCGCCCGCACGAAAATAGAACGTGTTACGATGTTCGTGCTGTTGTTAGCATCGCTCATCGCAATCATCACCACCGTAGGCATTTTCCTGTCATTGGTTTTTGAATCGGCGCGGTTTTTTTCCATGGTTTCGCCGATCGACTTTTTATTCGGAACCGAATGGAATCCAAAAGCCGTCGCTGGCCCCCGGGGTGAAACCGGATTTGGTGCGATCCCGCTTTTCTGGGGTACGGTTTTTATCGGCGCCATAATCGCGATGATCGTTGCAATCCCGCTCGGACTGATGAGCGCTATCTATCTCACGCAATATGCACCAGCCAAATTACGGTCTTGGATGAAACCTATATTGGAAGTTCTCGCTGGCGTTCCAACGGTCGTTTACGGATATTTTGCTGCCTTGACGGTGGCCCCTGCCCTGCGTGACTTGGCTGTTTCCATTGGCATTTCCAGCGCATCTTCGGAATCCGCCTTAGCGGCTGGTGTGGTCATGGGAATCATGATCATTCCGTTTGTTTCTTCGATGGCGGATGACAGCATCGCGGCCGTTCCAAGCGCAATGCGAGACGGATCGCTGGCAATGGGTGCCACGGATAGTGAAACCATCAAGAAGGTTCTTATCCCTGCGGCTCTGCCGGGCGTTGTCGGCGGCGTACTGTTAGCGGTAAGTCGCGCTATTGGTGAAACGATGATCGTGGTGATGGCTGCAGGCCTTGCTGCCAATATGACAGCCAATCCTTTTTCAAGTGTCACCACCGTCACCACACAGATCGTTCAGCTTTTGACCGGTGACCAAGAATTTGACAGTCCAAAAACATTGGCTGCCTTCGCCCTTGGTCTCGTCTTGTTCATTGTAACTTTGCTGCTCAACCTCATCGCCTTGCGCGTGGTCAAAAAATACCGGGAAGCTTATGAATAGTCTAACCGAAACGAAACGTCAGCCGACCGACTGGCAAGGCCCGGAAATGCAAAAACGCATTGCAGGCCGCTATGCCGCCGAACGTCGATTCAAGGCGATGGGTATGGCTGCGATCATATTGTCAGCCGGTTTTCTTGCTTTTCTGCTGGTCGTCATGGTGGGCAACGGGTTTCTTGGCTTCACCCAGACCGAGTTACCTGTAGAAATCGACTTTCCCGCTGCGACCGGCGGAGCTTCTCCCAGCCAGTTTGAAGGCCCCAATGCGAGCGCAAACCTCCAATCCATGGGGCTGCGCGAAATTGTCGATACCAGCATAGAAATCCAATATGGACAGGATGGCACGGAACTCTTCTCACCCGGTGGTTGGACCGCCGTCAGCGCCCAGCTGCTGAACGATCCGGAATTGGTTGAGCAGAAAACAACAATCTATCTGCCGGTCAATTCTGATTTGGACGTCGCGTATAAAGACGTCGGCAATCCCGAAGCGGAACAAAAAATCGAGGAATTGGGAGACCAGCTCTCTACCGGATTCAACTGGAATTTCCTGAGCCATTCGGACGCTACCGACCCTATGCAGGTTGGCGTGTGGGGGGCATTTAAAGGCTCTCTGATCACCATGATTGTGACGTTGCTGCTGGCTTTTCCAGTGGGCGTGTTGGCCGCGCTCTACCTGGAGGAATATGCTCCAGAAAACCGTCTAACGGACCTGATTGAAGTTTCGATCAACAATCTGGCGGCGGTTCCCTCGATAATCTTCGGCCTGCTCGGATTGGCAGTGTTTTTAAATTTCTTCGGCATGCCGCGTTCCGGCGCGTTGGTGGGTGGTTTGACCCTCGCGCTGATGACGATGCCGGTGATTGTTATTTCGGGACGCAATGCGGTGAAGTCGGTACCGCCGTCTATCCGCGAAGCCGCTCTCGGTATCGGGGCAAGCCCGCTGCAAGTGGTGTTCCACCATGTTCTGCCACTCGCGCTTCCTGGTATATTGACCGGTACCATCATCGGCATGGCCAGAGCATTGGGCGAAACCGCTCCTCTGCTGATGATCGGTATGCGGGCCTTCATCGCGACACCGCCAAGCGGCATAACCGATCCAGCAACGGTTTTACCCGTTCAGATATTCCTATGGTCCGATGAAGTTGACCGCGGTTTTGTCGAGAAAACATCCGCAGCAATCATTGTGCTATTACTATTCCTCCTGACCATGAACGCACTAGCGATTTATCTCCGCAATCGCTTCGAAACCCGTTGGTAGGTGCCCAATGAATGATGACCAGAAAATGCAAGAACCGAGTGAAAGCGTAAATATGACAGATTCGGCTACGACAGGCGCGACAACCGACATAGGCACGCCGAAAATGACGGCTCGCAATGTCGATGTTTTCTATGGCGAGAAACAAGCGATCAAAAATGTGTCCATCGATGTGAGCATGGATAATGTGACCGCGTTCATTGGTCCGTCTGGCTGCGGTAAATCAACCTTCCTACGCTGCATGAACCGGATGAATGACACGATCCCGATCGCACGCGTCACCGGGGATATAATGCTGGAAGGCGAAGATATTTATGCGCCGAAAATGGACGTCGTGCAGTTGCGCGCCAGGGTCGGCATGGTGTTTCAGAAACCCAACCCCTTCCCCAAGTCCATTTACGACAATATCGCTTATGGACCACGCATCCACGGACTTGCGACCGGTAAGGATGAGCTGGATCATATTGTAGAATCCTCTTTGCAGCGCGCCGGCCTTTGGGGCGAAGTGAAGGATCGATTGCTGGACAGCGGCACAGCATTGTCCGGCGGTCAACAGCAGCGCCTGTGTATCGCCCGTGCGATTGCGGTCGATCCCGAAGTGATCCTGATGGACGAGCCATGCTCGGCACTCGATCCGATCGCCACTGCAAAAATCGAAGAGCTGATTCATGAATTGCGCGGCAAATATGCTATCGTCATTGTGACGCATAACATGCAGCAAGCCGCCCGTGTGTCGCAAAAAACGGCCTTTTTCCATCTCGGAACTCTAGTGGAATATGGCGATACAACGGATATCTTCACCAATCCGGGCGAAGAAAAGACACGGGACTACATCACCGGTCGATACGGCTGATATACAGATTGTTAGGAACAGATAATGGTCAATAGTGGGACAGAACATACCGTCAAAGCCTTCGATTCTGACATCAACGAATTGCGGGGAATGGTTGCCGAAATCGGCGGTCGCAGCGAGCAAGCCATTGCCAAGGCAATGCGCGCATTGGAAAATAGCGATCTCGACCTCGCTGCCGAAGTCGTCCGGGAAGACAAGTTAATCGACGAACTCGAAAAACGGATCGACGAGTTGACCTTTCAGACGATCGCCCTGCGCGCACCCATGGCCGATGATCTGCGAGAATTAATCGCGACATTCAAAATTTCCGGCGTGGTCGAACGCATTGGTGATTACGCCAAAAATATCGCGAAGCGGGTTCCGCTGGTCACCAAGACGCATCGTCTGACACCGATCTCGCTTCTGCCTTCCATGTCGAAAATCGCGAGCGAACTGGTTCGCGATTCGCTCGACGCCTTTGCACGACGCGACGCCGAATTGGCTATCGAAGTGAACCGACGCGATCAAATTGTCGATGATTTCTACAACAGTATCTTCCGTGCCGTTATCACCCATATGATCGAAAACCCGAAAGATATTGGTGAAGCAGCCCATCTTCTGTTCATCGCCAAAAACCTCGAGCGCATCGGTGATCATGCCACCAATGTTGCAGAGATGGTCTATTTTGCCGCGACCGGTGAACCGATGCCGGAACGAACCCGCGGAGAGAATCCGACAGACGATGCATCGGGTGACGGGACTGATTAATGCCAAATGCAAAATTATTGCTAGTAGAAGACGACGCAGCGCTTGCCGAACTCTTGTCCTGGAATTTTAAGAAAGAAGAATATGATGTCATCCACACGTCGGATGGCGAGGAAGCACTGCTACTCGTGCAGGAGCACCGTCCAGACGTTATATTGCTCGACTGGATGCTCGAAAGCCTATCCGGAATAGAAGTTTGCCGTCGCCTGCGCCGGTCATCGGAAACAGCCAATATTCCGATCATCATGCTTACGGCAAGAGGCGAAGAAGAAGACAAGATTCGTGGACTGGAAACCGGCGCGGATGATTATATTACCAAACCTTTCAGTCCTCGCGAATTGATCGCTCGGGTCAAAGCGGTTCTGCGCCGTGTCCGGCCGGCGCTTGCGGGCGAGAAACTAAGCTTTGGTGACCTCGAGATGGATGCAGTGGGACATAAGGTCAAACGCGACGGCGAAACCATACCGCTGGGCCCAACAGAATTTCGTCTGCTTCGGCATTTTCTCGAACATCCCAACTGGGTCTTTTCCCGGGAACGCCTCCTCGACAGTGTTTGGGGACAGGATAGCGATATCGAACTACGCACCGTGGATGTCCATATCAGACGGTTGCGCAAAGCCCTGAACGCCAACGGGCGGCCGGATATCATCCGCACGGTTCGGTCAGCAGGCTATGCACTCGATACCGACGCCGTTGAAGTCTAGACGGCCAGCCTATTCAACAACCAGTTTCAAAAGCTTGCGCTCAACCGGGGCCAAAACACCCGCCAAATCATGACCACGCTTCAGAATTTGGCCTTGCTCACCATGTAAAGACCACATGCCTTGCCGGTTTCGGTCTGCGGGGCGTTTTTCTATCCGTATTTGAGGTCGTTCGGACGCACGGCGAAAGGCCGCAAAAATGGCAACATCCTGTCGCATGTCCATCGCATAATCTTTCCAATGGCCCGCTGATACCATGCGACCATATAGGTTGAGGATACGTTCCAATTCTCGTCGTTCAAACCCTACTTGTGAGGGCAGGTTTTTCTGCGGGAAGACCGCGACATTCGATTCAGCGGAACGCTTCAAGCGCGATCACGCCCCTCTGCGATATTGTCTTCAGTCCCTTCATCCCGCTCTTTAGCGAAGGCAGCCATGCGTTTCTGCAACTGCTCCATCTCGCATTGCAAAATTTCCAACTTTTGCGTGGAGGGATCAAAAACCTCGCTGCAAGGCGTCCCATATGGAACAAAGTCTTTTTGATATTCTGTCGCTTCGACCAATGTCGGTCGCGCCCGTACACCAACCATCGTGGCTCCTTCGGGTACGTCCTGTGTCACAACCGCATTAGCACCCACGCGCGACCGCTTGCCAACCGTAACGGGGCCAAGCACCTGCGCACCGGAACCCAGAATGACGTCATCTTCAATGGTCGGATGGCGCTTACCACCAACTCCGTTGGTAGGATTGGTTCCCCCCAATGTCACACATTGATAAATCGTTACATTGTCGCCGATTTCGACGGTTTCTCCGATGACCGTGAAGCCATGATCAATGAACAAATGCCGACCGATTTTTGCACCCGGATGAATGTCGATCGCGGTAAAGAAACGCGAAAAATGGTTGATAAACCGGGCACAGAAATAGAGCTCCCCCTTGAACAACCAATGGGCGAAACGGTGCAGACCAAGCGCCAACACACCGGGATATAGCAATACTTCCCAGCGCGATCGCGGTGCCGGATCGCGTGCCTTTATGGAATCTAGATAGGCGCCAAGTTCCCGAAACATAAATATTCTCCGGATGTTGCGAAGACTCATAAAATAGGCGCAGCAAAGGAGTATTTCCAGTCCTTTTTTGCAACCGAAATTTGTTCATGCTTTCCAAGGCCTCCATAATCACTATATTAGATCAATGCCCAAATACTGATCGAAAGATTCGATAATGTCGACCTATCTCCCCACGCTCAAACAACTCCAATATCTGGTGGCACTGAAAGAACATGGCCATTTCGGCAAAGCCGCCGAGTCTTGCTTTGTCACCCAGTCCACATTGTCCGCTGGTATAAAGGAGCTGGAAGCCCTCCTCGATATCGTTTTGGTAGAGCGCACACGGCGCGTGGTCCGTTTTACGGAACTCGGCAACCAAATGGTGGAAAAGGCCTATCGTATTCTGCGCGAAGCCGAAGAGCTTTCGGAAATGGCGCGCTCTGCAGGCAAGCCTTTGGCCGGCGATATCAGGATGAGCGTTATCCCAACAATCGCGCCGTTTCTTCTACCACGTTTGCTGCCGCAACTGCGCAAGGAACGTCCCGAACTCAAGCTATACCTAAAAGAGGAAACCAGCCAAGCGGCTTGCGATTCTTTACATCACGGCCATGCGGATTGTGTCCTGCTTGCGCAGCCATTCCCTTGTGGTGACGTGGAATCCGAAGTCTTGTTCAGTGATGAGATATTCGTGGCTTTCCCAAAAGACGACCCACGTGATCCTCCGCCGCAAGTGGATCCGGCGACCATCGATGAAACGCGGCTCCTTCTATTGGAGGATGGTCATTGCCTCAAAGACCATGCGCTTGCGGCGTGCAATCGGCCAGAGTTGAGAGCTTCAGCGCGGATGATGGGGACTTCTCTCCACACATTGGTGCAAATGGTCGACAATGATCTCGGCCTAACCCTGCTGCCCAAAATGGCGATCGATAGCGGCATATTGAATCACACCAATATCGTTGCAAGGCCGCTGAAATCGGAACGCGCATCACGGGATATTGCGTTGGTGTGGCGCAAAAACAGTCCGAGACGCAGCGAATTTCAACTTTTGGCGGAAATCATGAAAGGTGCACAGGATTGGGTGTCAAAAGCCCACTCATAATCCGCTCTTTCTATGCATTCCATTTTTCCGATGCTTCCACATCCGAAGCGCGTTCCTCGATCCATTTGGTTTTACCATCGATGCGCGTTTCTTTTTTCCAAAATGGCGCAACGGTTTTCAACCGGTCCATGATAAATGAACAGGATTCTATCGCCGCTTCGCGATGATCCGACCCCGTCACTACAAGAACGATATTATCCCCAACGGTTAATTTTCCGACGCGGTGGACGATGGTAATCGCGTGAAGCGACCATTTGGATCGTGCCGTTTCGGCAATCTCCAACAGCGCCTTTTGCGTCATTGCTGGATAATGTTCTAATTCTAGGGTTTCCAGATTTCCATCATCGCGAACCTGACCAACGAAACTGGATATCGCCCCGCCGCCCTGCCCGGCCACTTTTGCAGATTCTGCACCAATATCAAAATCTGCCGGGCCAACCTCAACCCTAATCATCCGCCTGTCACCGGGGGGAAAATCGCCAATTCTTGTGCCGCCCCTATCTCGGACGCCGGAAGACCATAGTCTTGATCGAGAGCAAAGCGGAGCTTCTCAACATCAGAAAAAATATCTGCATAAGTATCGCTGCGATTTTTGAGAACGTCCAGAACATCAGAAATGGTCTTTACGCCACCTCCGATAGCGATGTTTTCTTCCTCGAGGCCAAGTCGTTCGCGCACCCAAGCGAAATATACTATTTTAATCGAACGATCCATCAGTCCATGTGCTTCAAGCCGACACGGAGATAGTCCCATCCGGTAATCAAGGTCAAAATCGCCGCCGCCCACAATGTCCACAAGCCAACCGATTGAATGACCGGGAAATGCGGCAGCCCGCCCGCTAGGATCAAGGCACCAAGAGCAATCATCTGAAATCCGGTTTTCCACTTAGCCAGCTGGGAAACTGGTACACTGACTTGCAAACCTGCCAAAAATTCGCGTAGCCCCGACACCGTGATCTCACGCAACAGAATGATAATGGCTGCTATGACGTGCCATCCGCTGATATCTCGCGTGAATATCAACATCAGCACCACGGCAGCAACCATGATCTTATCGGCGATCGGATCGAGGAAAATACCAAGCTTAGAAACGGTACCCTGCGAACGCGCAAGATATCCATCAAAATAATCGGTAACAGCCATCAGGCAATACAAGCCAAAGGCAAGAAGATAGTCGAGGGTCATAGGCTGTGACCCCATCAGATCGAACTTCGGCCACAGCAGAAAAACTAGAATCGGCACCGCAAATATTCGCGAAAGTGTCAATATATTCGGTAGGTTCAGCATAGTGACTTTCGCATAGACAGATTTCGAGGAAATGAAAATCGATTCAACCAAATAATTCAGGTTTCCGTCGCGGCAACACCCGTCATTCGTTTGACGCCTTGATGGAAAGGCCTAAAGATAGCAGCACGATCATCATCCGCTCAAAAAGAGATTTCCAATTGATGCAAAATACTGCGCATTTGCTGCGAACCAAAAGGTTTCTCCCGTTGTTCCTGACGCAGCTACTCGGGGCTTTTAACGACAATCTGTTCAAATTTTCGATGGTCATTTTGGTGACCTACGGGATTTACGAAAGCGAATCCGAGGATTTTGTTTTCAATGCCCTCGCGTCTGGCCTGTTCATTCTGCCCTTTTTCCTATTTTCTTCATTGGCCGGACAATTGGCTGACAATTATGACAAGGCTCGGATCACCCGATTTGTAAAGACGTTGGAGATCCTGATCGCGGTGGTAGGCGGTATCGGGCTTTGGCTACAGTCCATCCCGATCATGCTCACCGCATTGTTTCTATTGGGTTTGCAATCCACATTTTTTGGGCCGATCAAATATGCCGTTCTTCCGCAACATTTAGAGAAGGACGAAGTGCTCGGCGGTACCGGACTGGTTGAGGCAGGCACCTACGTGGCAATCCTGGCCGGGACCATTCTTGGTGGGATCATCATCGACCGCGACGGAAATGGCGTTGAAATTGCCGTCATTGCAGTTTTCTTCGTCGCCCTACTTGGTCGAGCGGCGGCTCAATTCATGCCACCCGCCCCGGCTCAAAAAGAAGTCGAAAAAATCGACTATAATTTTGTCAGATCATCGATCCAGCTGATCTCCGCCACCCTGCATGTTCGCAAATTATATCTCGCGATCATCGCGATCAGCTTTTTCTGGACGATCGGATCGGTACTGATCATCCAATTTCCGCCATTGGTTGAAAATGTGCTTACTGCGACGCCTCAAGTAGCCAGTCTTTTCCTAGGAGTGTTTTCTATCGGGATTGCCATCGGATCTGTGTTGGTAAACCGCCTGTTGAAAAGCGAAGTTTCAGCACGCTTCGCTCCCATCAGCGTCATTTTCATGGGAATATTCGTCCTAGCGCTTTATTTTATCGCCCGCGGCTGGGAAGGCTTGCCCGATGGCCAACTATACACATTCAAAACGTTCATCGTCCATGAAGGCGCTTGGGCGTTGCTCGGCACGCTTGCCGGAGTATCCATATCAGGAGGCATGTTTGTCGTGCCCCTTTATGCTTTTCTGACCACTACGGTTGATATCAGCCAAACGGCACGCACAATTGCTGCCAATAATGTAGTAAATTCCGGCTGCATGGTGTTGGGAGCTCTCGCTGCTCTCGCTCTCAGCATGTTAGGTGTCTCAACAACAGAGCAGCTATTACTCGTCGCTGCGATGTGTGTGTTCGCCGCTTGGCTGGGCCATCAACTCCATCGCGTATGCGACTGAGTCCTATTATACAATGAACATGTAAAAAACGGTGAAAAAGGCAACGAAGCTCAGCAGGAATAGGCTGGCATCGTCACCGACACTCTTCTCTTTCGTTGTAGCTCCTAGATTCTGTTCTTTTTTTGCAAGTCGTATAAACTCTATTGGCAGGCTCTGACGGAAAGGATGCCTTATCCCTTCGTCGCGCAACGCTAGTGTCTTCAGTCTCTTTCGCTCCATGGGAAAACATTAACAAAATATTATCCATATTATCCAGCGGGAACTTAGCCCCGATGGTTAACGTCTTATATTGGAACAGGCTTACAAATCCGGCGTTTTCCAGAAAGTCAGGCACATTGCATTAACTAGTAAGGAGCTAATTTGCCTCTAATCCAGCGCAAATTTGCGAAATTCTACCTGTGTGATCTTTGCAACAATCGGGATGATTTACAAGATTTGAACAATAGTGCGGTTGATTTAAAAGGCCTGTTATGCCACTGCCGTTACCGTATTTGATTAAATGCGAAATTCTGAAGGAGTATATTATGCGTTTCGGTAAACTTGGAATTGCTGCGGCAGCAGCTGCATCGCTGGTAAGCGCACCTGTTTTGGCCCAGGCTGTTCAGCCCGTTTCTTCTGTTGCACGTACAAGCGCGACTGTTGAAAGCGAAAACAACCTTGAAGGTGGCTCAGGCATTATTATTGCTATTCTCGCTGCAGCTGCAGTGATTGCTGGCATCGTTATCGCAGCCGACGGCAGCGACGACACGCCAACCTCTCCCTGAATTCATTCAGGCATAGAAATTTGAAAATGGCGGCCTTTTGGTCGCCATTTTTTTTGCCAGTTAGACAGATCGAACACGAGAGAAACGGGCGCGAACATCTTGCTCAAGCGCGAAGCCCCAAAGCCTTCGGTTGCACATCGGGGCAGGATTACCCATATCTTATTTCATGACAGAAAATCAGCAACATGGCCTGCCTCAATGGCATGGCACAACAATCTTATCGGTACGCAAAAACGGTAAAGTCGTCGTCATTGGTGACGGCCAAGTCTCTATGGGGCAGACCGTTATGAAACGGAACGCGCGGAAAGTCCGTCAATTGCATGACGGGTCCGTGATCGGCGGTTTTGCAGGCGCCACTGCGGATGCTTTCACCCTGTTTGAACGGCTCGAAGCGAAATTAGAACGTCATAATGGCCAGCTCATGCGAGCTGCTGTCGAACTGGCAAAAGATTGGCGGACAGATAAATATCTGCGCAATCTGGAAGCGTTGATGATCGTAGCGGACAAGGATATTACGCTCATCCTGACCGGCAATGGCGATGTTCTGGAACCCAATGAGGGCATCGCAGCCATCGGCTCCGGTGGTAATTTCGCTCTTTCAGCGGCTCGCGCTTTGATGGGCTATGAGAAAAATGCCGAGAAACTTGCGAAGAAGGCGATGGAAATCGCTGCTGAAATATGTGTCTACACAAATGATCAGGTCACCGTTGAGACGCTAGATAGCGAAGCTTGATAACGTCGACCCCGTCACAATCACGAATGAAGAGAAGAACAACATGCAGGCGAACCTGACTCCCAAAGCCATCGTCAAGGCATTGGACGAACATATTATCGGCCAACAAGCGGCGAAACGGGCCGTTGCCGTTGCTTTGCGCAACCGCTGGCGCCGCCAAAGACTGTCGGCTGAGCTACGCGACGAAGTGACGCCGAAAAACATTCTCATGATCGGCCCCACCGGTTGCGGCAAAACTGAAATTTCCAGGCGTTTGGCAAAGCTCGCCGACGCGCCCTTTATCAAAGTGGAAGCCACAAAATTCACCGAAGTCGGCTATGTTGGCCGTGATGTCGAACAAATTGCGCGCGATCTCGCGGAAGAGGCCGTCCGGCTAGAACGTGAACGTCGACGGCTAGCCGTGCATGACGCAGCGGCAGAAGCAGCCATGAAGCGTCTGCTCGATGTTTTGTGCGGCGAAAATGCGAGCGAAGCCACACGAGAGAGCTTTCGCCAACGCGTCATCGACAACCATATGAACGATACTGAGATCGAGATCGAAGTAGAAGATACGCCGAATACGCCAATGGATATCCCGGGCATGAACGGGCAGGTTGGTATGATCAACCTGTCCGACATGATGGGCAAGGCGTTCAATCAGAACAGCCTGAAACGGCGAAAAATGCGCGTGGCGGATGCTTGGGACAAACTGGTGGAAGAAGAGTCCGACAAGCGTCTTGATGACGAAGATATTTCAAGGGCCGCCATTTCGGATGCCGAGTCCAACGGCATCGTGTTCCTCGATGAAATTGACAAAATTGCAGTAAGCGATGTGCGCGGTGGATCCGTGAGCCGCGAAGGTGTTCAACGTGATCTTTTGCCGCTGATTGAAGGCACAACGGTCGCAACCAAATATGGCCCAATGAAAACCGACCATATTTTATTCATTGCCTCCGGTGCTTTTTCCATATCCAAACCCAGCGATATGCTGCCCGAGCTGCAGGGCCGGTTACCAATTCGAGTAGAGTTAAGAGCTCTGACGGAAGCCGATTTCGTTCGAATATTGACCGAAACCAAAGCCAATTTGCCCGTGCAATATGTTGCGCTTCTGGGAACGGAAGACGTCAGAATTAACATTACCGAAGGTGCGATCGACAAGCTTGCCGAAATTGCCGCGACAGTGAACGAAACGGTAGAGAATATCGGGGCACGGCGGCTCCAGACGGTTATGGAAAAACTGCTCGAGGAAATCAGTTTTGAAGCGGAAGATCGTGTGGGTGAAGAAATTACGGTTGATGAAGACTATGTCAAAAAACAGCTGTCTGATGTTGCCAAGGACACCGATCTGTCCAAATATGTCCTGTGATGATAAACTCCTAGTCGAGCTGTAACGGAATAGCGCCGACACGCGAATAACCGCTACGATAGTTAGATGGAGCCTTTATGAAACGAACGAACATATTCTTATCATCCGTTGCGGTTGTTGCTCTTTCGGCATGTTCCGAACCGGCAGCTACTGCCCCTGATGCAGCAGAACCAGTACAAAGCAAACAGGATGAGAGCGTCCAAGCTGTTGCTGAAGCAGTGAGCATAGATGCCGGATTGACGGTTGGAAAGCAGGCGCCCTTGACCACCAGTCTGCTCAGAAATGGGGAGAAAACTACCCTTGGCGAGATTGTCGAAAATGGCCCTGCCCTGATTGTTTTTACGCGTTCAGTTGAATGGTGTCCCTATTGTCAGACGCAATTGAAATCGATCAATACCATTGTCGATGACCTGAAAGACCGTGGTTATAGCCTCTACGGGCTCAGCTACGACGATCCAGAACAACAAGATCGCTTCTCGACCAACCAGATGCTGCAATATGATATGTTGTCTGATCAGACATCAGCGGTGATTGATGGTTTTGAATTACGCGATCCGCAATATACCGAAGGTCGTGCCGTCGGTGTGCCTTATGCTTCGGTTTTCTTGATCGACCAAAACGGAAAGATCGTCGCAAAATCGGTATCGGGTGATTATAAAAAGCGCCCTACCAACGATCAAATACTGGCACTGGTAGATTCAATCTAGTGGTTGACGGCAACAGCTGAGGATGGTGGCCCGGGCGCATTATCATTCGCAGCCGAGCTATTGGCTTCAGGAAGAACAACCAGTTTCCATTTCTTGCTGTCATCGAAATATTTAATCGCCAAGGCCTGCACCTCTTCAGGGGTGATTACGGTATAGTCCTTGAGCAAGCTTTGAAGCACCGTAAATTTCTCTGGTTTGAAGCTTGCTCCCTCCATTTGGCTCATCCAAAAGCTGTTGCCGCTTGTGGCCCGGACGATCAGTTGACGCAATGGCTCAACCACCCGCCGGAGTTCATCGGCACCGACGGGTTCTGCCTTCAAATTTTCAGCTATTGATTCCACAACATTGAAAAATTGCTCCACATTGTCTGGCGTCAATTGGCTTTGTGCTCCGACATAGCCGCCGGATTCAAGCTCAGCCGGCCAGCTATTGATGAACTGTGGACTATAACTTGCTCCTTGTTGAGACCGGAGAATTTCAAACAATCGATCATTGAAAATCGATGACAATATTTCAAGCTTGCGGCTTTCGCGTATGTTTTCAAGGCCACCGCCAGTCGGCCAAGCCACCATGGCTGCCGCCCGTTCGGGATCGCCTTGATGCCGTATAATCTCCGGATCAGATTGAGATGCCGGGAAACGAGGAGCCAATGCCTCTGGCGGGATGGCAAGCTCCTCCCTCTCTTTCAATGCGCCGAAGGTTTTCAAGATGGAGTCCACGGCCTGCTCCCGATCAAAATCTCCAAAGAGCATTAATTCGATCGGACCACTCTTAAGAATAGGTTCCCAAAATTGACGAAAATTGCTCGCGGTCAACCGCCCCATCTCTTCTTTGTCGGGTGTCTTCCAGCGTGGATCCCTTCCGTAGGTCAACCATTGCAGATCGCGTTCGAACACCGCCTGCGGAGATCCCGAGAAACTGTCATAGCTAATCATTGCCGCCGCTTTACTACGAAGCACGGGAGCCGCATCCCAGCGAGGGAAAGCTAGCTTTGCGGCAATCAAGTGAAGTTGGTCTTCGAGGTCAGATTGCCGCGTGTCCGCTTTTATCTCAAATGCATCATTATCGATGTCGAAGCCCAGTCCAATCCGGCGACCGGTGGTAAGCTTGTCCAGCTCTCCCTGCCCCAAATCGTCTACTCCACTCGCCATCAAAGCCATAGCACCCGACCAAGCAAGAGACTCATCATGCGGCGAAAGCCCGCTGTAGCCGTGCCCAAACCGGGCATTGACCATGATCTTGTTGCGTTCCGATTTATTTGGATACAACAAGACCCGAACACCATTGGCGAGCTCCAACTGCTCCACATCAAATCGTTCGATTGTTTGAGAAGATTCAACCTTACCTTTTCGTCCGATTTTCTTTAGTTTTTCAAAACTGATATCAGACTGAACGACCCGAGCATCGCTGGCGGCATCGACCGTTGCGCGCAACGCTTGCGCGAGCCTTAGGCGTCCGTCCGAAATGGCGTTAGGCGACGTCAGCAATCCCCGGGTGGAAACCCCGGAAAACAAGTTGCGTGTTGAATCGAGTAACTTACTCGGCGTGAAATTATTCCGCATCCCGCGAAACACATCCAGTGCCACCTGCGGTGTCGCGACGGTTTCCCGAATGTCGACTGCATTGACGATGTTATCCGCCTGTTTCCGAGCAGATTCGGTTTGATAACTCTCAACGCCAATAACCAGCGCCGCGTCAAATTCCGCGATCTCTCGCGCTATATCAGCTTCGGAAGGCGCATTACCTGTCGCATCAGCGATAACCGCTCGAACGTCTCTAAGCGCAGCCTCCCAGTCGTCACCAAGTGGAATGATGCTAATGAATGTACCATCGATAGAGCGGCTGACATCTTCCTGCCCCACGCTTGCTTGTAGATAGCTACCACCTGCCCTCGCCCGCTCTTCCAATCGTCTATTGATGAGTTGCAGCGCCAGTAGGTCAATCATCAACTGTTGATTATATACGATCGTGTCATCAACTTGTTCCCAAGGCCGCGTAATCACCATCGAAATAAACCGCGGTAAAGTCGGCTCTACGACAATATGACTGATATCGGTGATATCCTCCGGGCTCCCAAAATCGGGAATATTGCCCGCTTTACCTTCGCCTTTCCAAGCCGAAAAATGCTTGTTCAATAGTTCCGCGAACAGCGCAGGCTCTCCGTCACCCGCGATTGCAATCACGACATGTTCCGGGCGGTACCAGCGTTTATGGAATTGCTGCAGCGCCTTGGGCGTCGCGGCAACTAGTGTTTCCGTTGTTCCGATTGGCGCACGGTTGGCCAAACGTTGTCCGGCAAAGAATAAGCCTCTTATCGCGTCCTGAACTTTCGTTTGCGGACCAGCGCGCTCCCGTAATTCGGCCAGAACGACCGGACGTTCGGCATCAACAGCGGTCGCGCTCAAACCAGGCGAACGCATCATACCCGATAGAATTTTCAAGCTTTCATCAAGGCTAGACCTGCTGGCATTCGGCAAATCCAACTTATAGACGGTTTGTGTCGGCGTCGTTTCAGCATTGCTGTCACTTCCAAATGTAGCGCCCAATCGCTGCCACACACGCTTTGCTTCACCATCTGGGACGTAAGTAGAACCTCGAAAGATAAGATGCTCCATAAAATGAGCAAAGCCCCGCTCTTTTTCCGTCTCCATCAACGATCCAACATCCACTCTCAATCGGATCGACACCTGACCAGGTGGCACGCCATTGCGCTTCACCGCATAGCGCAATCCATTATCCAATTCACCGAACGTCCAGCTCTTGTCGACCGGCACATCGCTATTTTTATAAAGCCATGGCAATATATCGTCGCTCGTCGCTTCTTGGGCATAAGCCTTTCCCGGCATTGCCAGCAGACAAACCGCGAGAAGGAAAATCGGAAAATAGGGAGCCACACGAGCAGATAATGATTTCATGTCCCGGATATAAGCAGCCCCAATCTTACTGACTAGTGAATATTCCCGTCATTCCCAATCTATCTTGCTGATCGGCTGCGTTTAGTCCTTGATCGATCCGATCACAATCGCCAGATAGCATCTATGCTCATTGAAACAGAAAAAACACCGAACCCATCAACACTCAAATTCTTGCTCGGACAGCAGGTCATGGCTGATGGAACCCGCGATTTCGCTTCACCGGAAGATGCTGAGATATCTCCCCTGGCCGAAGCTCTTTTTACCTTGGGCGACGTCACCGGCGTTTTCTTCGGTTCAGACTTCATCTCTGTAACCTGCGGACCGGGTTCAGATTGGAACGACCAGAAGCCACAGGTTCTCAGCATCTTGCTGGACCATTTCTCCGCTGGGCTCCCCCTTTTCAAGCCTGGAAGCGCTGGAGAAATTACCGTGCCACCGGAAGAAGAAGTGCATGACGACCCGGAAGATGCGGATATCGTAGCACAAATCAAAGAATTGATTGAAACCCGTGTGCGGCCAGCTGTCGCCAACGATGGTGGCGACATCATCTATCGTGGCTTCAACAAAGGCACAGTATTCTTGAAGATGCAGGGTGCCTGCGCGGGATGCCCATCGTCGACCGCTACGCTGAAACATGGCATCGAATCTTTGCTGAAACATTATGTTCCCGAAGTGACGGAAGTCCGGGCAGCGTAAACTCTACCTCATATAAGGGCACATCAATGAACTCTCCTCTCGATCAAGCGGCGCTGGATCAGCTGTTTTTGAAAGCACGGACCTATAACGGCTATCATGACAAGCCCGTCTCGACTGAGCAATTGCACGCCATTTGGGACCTGATGAAAATGGGGCCCACCAGTGCGAACATGCTGCCGGCACGCCTCATCTGGTGCCATAGCCAGCAATCGCGAGACCGGCTGGCGGATCTCTCGTCGGAAGGTAATCAGGAGAAAATTCGGAAGGCCCCTGCCGCCGTCATCATAGGTACGGATCAGGAGTTTCACGAACATCTTCCCGAACTCTTTCCGCATGCGGATGCAAAAAGTTGGTTCGCTGGCGATCCCGAAGCACGGAAAGTGCATGCTTTGCGTAACAGCTCGCTACAGGGCGCCTATTTTATTTTAGCCGCTCGGGCCCTGGGCTTGGATACCGGCCCGCTATCGGGTTTTGACAATGCCGCTGTCGACAAGGAATTTTTTGCCGATCAACCCAATGTGAAATCCAATTTTATCTCCACGATCGGCTATGGTGATCCCGCAACAATTTTTGATCGGAGTCCTCGTCCGGGATTCGATAAATTCAATAGCTTGATTTGAAACACCGATGGGCGAACGCCTTCTCGCAATTGACACAGCCTCCGTCGCTTGCTCCGTGGCACTATTTGATGATGGCGCGCTGATTGCTTCGGATTATGCCGAAATTGGGCGCGGCCATGCGGAAAAACTGATTCCTGCTATTCAGCAGCTTCCTGATAAAGGCAGAGCGGCCAAGATATTGGTCAATTGCGGTCCTGGCAGCTTCACAGGGGTCAGGATCGGTATATCAGCCGCAAAAGCTCTTGCCTTGGCATGGAACGCGGAAATTCGCGGCTATTGTGGTCTTTCGCTCGTCGCCGCACAGGCGCAAAACAAATTGGATATTTCTGACCCGGTCTGCGTCGCAATGCTCGCAGGACATGGCGAGTATTTTGTACAGAATTTTGACGGAACCGGTAAACCACTGGAGGCCTTGGCTAGCCTTACACCGGACCAAACTGTCGACAAGGTCAAGGCCAACATGATCGTAGGATCGGCCGCAGCGGAGCTAGCTGCTGCAATCGGGATCGATGATCATATTCCCATGTTGCCAAACGCCGCCCATATCTCTTTAGTAGCCGATGATATGAAAAAGTTGCCACCTACACCTATCTATGGCCGCAAGCCCGACGCTCAACCAACGAAAACTGCCTGAACCATGGCGAAACGGGAAAGTTCTTGGGACGATCAAAACATCGACCCAGTTGATATCCAATCGAGCGACCTTAACAGTCTGCGCGACGTGATGCACATCATGGAACGTTCATTCCCGAAGACCTATGGCGAAAGCTGGAACCATCACCAATGCCGGTCGATGCTTTCCATGCCGAGTGCGAAGCTCCTCATTGCGCGACGGCGAGACGAAGTTTGCGGCTTTATAATAAGCCGCCAAGCCGCCGATGAGGAAGAACTGCTTATGATTGCAGTTTCTCCCGAATGCCAAGGTAAGGGTGTCGGATATTCCCTGCTCCGCCATATGATTGAGGAAGCCCGGAAACTTGAAGTTTCTGCGGTTTTTTTAGAAATGCGGGCGGGAAATCCAGCAGAAAACCTCTATATCAAATTCGGCTTTGAACAGATCGGATTGCGCAAAGCTTATTACACCGGCGTAAACATGGAAAAGTTTGATGCCGTTACTTACAAGGCTGTAATAAGCGCTTAAATAGCCATGATATTAATGGCTTAATTGAAAGTTGGATTAACTCTCAAGTTTGACTATTGCAGCCAACGAACGTTCGTGTAGATAACGCTCCGCAAACTATGCAAACATAGTAGTAATTGGTCGCACAAAGGTAATAGAATATGACAGAGGAAGAAATTGCTCTGAATGAGACGTTGATTACGCTCACTTCAGACATTGTCGCCGCGCATGTTAGTAACAACAGTGTCGCAGTATCAGATTTACCACTTATCATTAGCAGCGTTCATGGAGCGCTGGCTGGCCTATCTGGCAAAGCAGCGGAACAAGCACGCCCAGAACCTGCAGTTCCAATCAAATCTTCAATAAAACCAGATTATGTCGTCTGCCTGGAAGATGGCAAGAAGCTCAAGATGCTGAAACGCCACCTGATGACGCATTATGGCATGACCCCCGAAGATTATCGTGCAAAATGGGGCCTGAGAAACGACTATCCCATGGTCGCACCAAATTATGCGGAAAAACGACGGGAACTTGCTAAGGCAATAGGCCTTGGTAAGAAAAAAGGCGCAAAAAAGTAACGAGCCTTTTCGATATATTTTACACGAAAATTGAAAATTGCGGCAACTCTGCCGCAATTTTCTCTTTGAAATATTCCACTCTCCGCATAGAGTCTTCCCAAGCATAACGGAAAGAGTCCATGCCGCAAAAAATCGATCTTGAAGCATTATGCGCGGAAAAAGGGCTCCGCATCACAGACCAACGTCGTGTGATCGCTCGAGTTATTTCCGACGCCGAGGATCATCCCGACGTAGAGACCCTGCACGAGCGGGCATCTGCAGTGGATCCTCGTATTTCCATCGCAACAGTTTACCGAACAGTTCGCCTGTTTGAAGAAGCTGGAATATTGGACCGGCATGATTTTGGAGATGGGCGCGCGCGATATGAAGCCGTTCCGGAAGCGCATCATGATCATCTCATAGATGTCGAAACTGGTAAAGTTATTGAATTTGTCGATCCAGAACTGGAAGCGCTGCAAAAGCAGATTTCCGAGAAGCTAGGCTATCGACTGGTTGACCACCGTATGGAGCTATATGGCGTATCTCTCGCCAGAAAAAGCTAAAGTGCCACATCCAGACCCACAAGCCCGCCCTTGTGACACTCAGCCAATGGCATATCGGCTGTGGGACGGAGCTACTCCTTTAGGTTACCTGCGGTTTGGCCTTCGGGTTCTCTTGTTATTTGCTGCATTGTTTTTCTGCATCCCCTTCTATTATATCTGGCGCATCTTGCACCTCCCCAATCCTTGGCCAAGGACATTTCTCAAGGCCGCAGCATTCGCATGCGGTGCGCGGGTCAAAATTATTGGCACTCCGATCAAGCGTGATGTATTTTTCATTTCCAACCATTTATCGTGGGTCGATATTGCCATTCTAGGTGGACATAGCGGCACTGCCTTTGTTTCGAAGGAAGAAATCGGCAACTGGCCCATCATAGGTTGGCTTTGCCGTCTAAATGATACGGTCTTTGTTTCACGCTCGGATCGCATGGGTATTGCGGATCAGATAAACCAACTTCGGGATGCCTTGGAGGAAACATGGGCAATCACGATTTTTCCTGAGGGCACGACCACCGACGGTTCAACGCTACTCCCTTTCAAGGCCCCTCTTCTGAAAGTGCTAGAACCGCCACCACCCGGCATCATGGTGCAACCCATATTCTTAAACTATGGGAAAGACGCCTATGAAGTGAGCTGGCCCGGCGAAGAAAGCGCGCAATCAAATGCCTGGAGGCTATTGACCCGACCCGGCAATTTTCTGGTCGAGGTCCATTTTCTAAACCCGTTCGATCCAGATCAATTTTCTTGTCGCAAAGACATTGCAGCAGAAGCTAGGCTAAGAATTGCGGAACCGCTTTCGGCTTCCCTGGGGGGCAAACCCATTGTATAGGCGCGGGCTATGAGCAAAGCCGATCCCAAAAAATTCCATATTAAGTCCTTTGGTTGCCAAATGAATGTCTATGACGGAGAGCGCATGTCCGAATTGCTCGCCGGACAGGGCCTGAGTGCGGCTACAAATAGCGAAGACGCGGATATGGTGGTTCTGAACACCTGCCATATTCGTGAAAAGGCAGTCGACAAGGTGTATTCCGATATCGGACGGTTGCGCAGAAAAGACGGCAGCAGCCCAATGATCGCTGTTGCCGGTTGCGTGGCGCAGGCCGAAGGCAAGGAAATCTCTCGCCGAGCACCCAGTGTGGATATTGTGGTCGGGCCTCAGGCCTATCATCGGCTTCCGGAACTTATGGAAACGGCAAAATCCGGCAAGAAAGCGCTCGACACCGACATGCCCGCAGTGTCAAAATTTGACGTCCTACCATCTCGTGGGAAGCAAGCACGACCAACAGCTTTTCTCACCATCCAAGAGGGTTGCGATAAATTCTGTACCTATTGTGTCGTTCCCTACACCCGAGGCGCTGAAATCTCACGACCTTGGTCAGACTTGGTTGATGAAGCCAAAGCGCTTGTCGACGGTGGCGCCCGTGAAATCACGCTTTTGGGCCAAAACGTCAACGCGTGGACCGGTGAAGATGACAAAGGTCACCACCAAGGCCTAGACGGCCTAATCCGCGCGCTCGACAAAATCCCTGACCTAAAGCGTATTCGTTACATGACCAGCCATCCGAACGACATGACCGAAGGTCTTGTTGCGGCACATGGTGACGTCGAAAAGCTCATGCCATTCCTCCATCTACCAGTACAAGCAGGCAGCGACCGGGTCCTCAAGGCGATGAACCGTTCGCATAGCGCTCAAAGCTATCTCGACATTCTGGAGCAGATGCGCAAAGTCAGGCCCGACATAGCGCTGTCTGGCGACTTCATCGTCGGATTCCCGGGCGAGAGCGATCAGGATTTTGAAGAAACATTGCAGATTGTCCGCGACGCCAAATACGCAATGGCCTTTTCATTCAAATATTCCCCGCGCCCCGGTACACCGGCTGCCATGATGGAAGAGCAAATTGCGCCGGAAGTTATGGATGAGCGCTTACAAAGACTGCAGTCATTATTGAACGAGCAGCAATATGCCTTTAATCAGCAGACCGTTGGGCGCACAACCAACATTCTGCTTGAACGCAAAGGCAAGTTGGATAGCCAGTTGATTGGCAAGACGCCGTGGCTGCAATCCGTGCATATTATATCTCCCGATCTCAAGATTGGGGATTTGGTTGAAATAGAAATCACGCAAGCCGGACCCAATAGCCTCACAGGCGAGATCAAAGAAAGAATAGCCGCTTAATGGTGCAAAAAACGAAGGCAAATGCAGATAGCAACCTAGTCAAACTGGATCTCGAATTTGAAGATCCGCAGATATTGGGTGATCTTTTCGGGGAATATGACCGAAATATCGTCGCGATCGAAGACCGCCTTGGTGTGTATATCGCCGCACGCGGAACAAAATTGAAAATTGAGGGCGAAGAAACGGCAGTATCACAGGCCCGTTCAGTTCTAACCGGCATATATAATCGATTGGAGCAGGGACAGGAAATCGATGCTGGCGCCGTAGAAGCCATAATAGCGATGGCGGCAGATCCCCGCGTCGCCAAAGTTGCGAAACAATCTTCTGCTGGCACTAACAATGATAAAGATGATGTCGTCGAGCCGCCGAAGGTGATGATCCGGACGCGCAAGAAGACTATTTTTCCGCGTAGCGCTCGGCAAGCCCATTATATGGAAGCCTTGGCGCGTGATGATATGATATTCGCGCTCGGCCCGGCAGGTACCGGCAAAACCTATCTTGCAGTAGCACAAGCTGTCTCTCAACTCGTCAGCGGTTCCGTCGATCGCCTCATTCTGTCGCGGCCTGCTGTCGAAGCCGGTGAAAAAATTGGTTTTCTTCCGGGCGATTTAAAGGAAAAGGTCGATCCGTTCCTCCGCCCCCTATATGATGCACTCTACGACACACTGCCTGCCGAACAGGTTGAAAGACGCATCGAAAGCGGCGAAATTGAGATTGCTCCTATTGCATTCATGCGCGGACGGACCTTGTCGGATGCATTTGTCATCCTTGACGAAGCGCAAAATACAACCGCCGCGCAAATGAAGATGTTTCTCACTCGTTTTGGCATGAACAGCCGCATGGTGATTTGCGGCGACCCCAAACAAGTTGACCTTCCGCGAGAAGCAGTGTCCGGCCTAGCCGATGCGGTATCGAAGCTGCAAAATGTAGAGAAGGTTAGCTCTGTCACATTTGGCGCAAGCGATGTGGTACGCCATCCTCTGGTAGGCAAGATTGTCGAAGCCTATGAAGGCAAAGATGCTCCAGACTGAATTGATCACATCTCCGTCATGGGGAAATGAAGGCGATTGGACGGACTTGGTCACGCAAGCGACAACGGCTGCAATCGCCTCTTCTTCTCATGCCAGCCTGCTGTCACAGAGCTTTGCTCTGGAAGTCAGCGTGAAATTTTCAGACGATACTGAGGTGCAAACCCTCAACAAATCCTATCGCGGCAAAGACAAGCCCACCAACGTTTTGTCCTTTCCACAGGTCCAGCCCGACCTTCTGGAAACATTGGCGAATACCGATGACGGAGAGGCGTTGCTTGGCGATATCATTCTTGCTTACGAAACATGTCATGAAGAAGCGACGGCAAAAAATATTCCGTTTTCCGATCATGTTTCACATTTGATTGTGCACGGGTCCCTGCATTTGCTAGGATATGATCATGAGAATGAAGCAGATGCTGAGATAATGGAAAATTGCGAGATCAATGCATTGGCAAGATTAGGCATTGCCAATCCCTACGCCGAACAGGCGCAAAACAGGTAATCAAGAAATTATATGACTGACGATGACAATGGTACGGTTGTGGCACGCAGCAGCAGCCAATCCAAAGAAGATGAAGAGCCTGGACGAATATGGCGGAGCCTGAAGGCTCTGCTATTCCGCAATACGGAAGATAATAGTCTGCGCGCGCAGATTGAAGAAGTCATAGATGATCATGAAAGTGACGCGGAAACCGCGCCTAACGGTGATCCGGACTTGTCGTCCCTTGAACTCGAAATGTTGCGGAATATGCTGCATTTCAGCGAACATCGGGTGGATGATATTGCGGTACCCCGTGCTGATATGATCGCGATCGAAGAAAGCGCGCCATTTAGCGATTTTGTAGAGATTTTCTCGGAACATGGGCATAGCAGAATCCCGGTTTTCCG
Organism: Parasphingorhabdus sp.; assembly: GCF_039939955.1. GTDB lineage: Bacteria > Pseudomonadota > Alphaproteobacteria > Sphingomonadales > Sphingomonadaceae > Parasphingorhabdus. The sequence continues at coordinate 1,144,543 of NZ_JBDVHS010000005.1, forward strand.
GGAAAATCTCGATAATATTATTGGTATGATCCACATCAAAGACATTTTTGCGATTGTTGCCAAAGGTGGCGATTTCCCAGACGATATAACACCCTTTTTACGCCAACCACGATTTGTCCCGGAATCCATGGGAGTTCTCGATCTACTTGCAGAAATGCGGGCAACACGGACCCATCTTGCAATCATATTTGATGAGTATAACGGCACCGAAGGCTTAGTCACCATTGAAGATATTGTTGAAGAGATCACCGGCGAAATCGAAGACGAGCATGATGATGAACCGATACCGATGCTCGTCAAATTGGATGATGGTGTTTGGGAAGCGGATGCGCGAGCCGAACTGGATGACGTCGGAGATATCGTAGATTCGGCGCTGGAAGAAATTGACGAGGATGTCGATACGATCGGTGGACTCTCCTTCGTTCTGGCGGGGCATATCCCGACCGTAGGTGAGCGGCTAGAACATCCCAGCGGCTGGACATTGGAAATCACCGAAGCCGATGATCGGCGCGTCACCAAATTGCGTTTGCATCCCCCCGCACATTAAGAAAATTGGAACTATTGCCCCTCCGCCAGCTCCCCTGCGCGCAGTCGCCAGTTTTCGGCCAAGGCCGGATGTTCCGCCAACGTTTTGAGTTCCGCGCCGCGGCCCTTGTGCTTACCGCCGATGATCAAGCCGAACAGTTTATCCAACGGCCAATCCGGCCATGGTCTTTCCTGTTGCACCAGCTCGTCCCCGCTCCGTACATGCCCTTCTTCCAGCACCCGGAAATAGCTACCTGATTTTCCGCTCTGCACGACGGTTTTCAGAACATCTTTTTTCCCAAATCGGTGATTGAGTTTCCAGCAGGGCTGACGCGCATGGCTACATTGGATCAACGCCTCCCCTACCCTAAAAACATCGCCCAAACATAGCTTCTCTTCGGTTAATCCTTCACAACTAAAATTCTCTCCAAAAGCGCCCGGTCGTTCCAAAACATCCAGGTCCGGATATTTGTCTTTCCAATAAGCATAGTGTTCCGCCGGATAGAGATGGAGCGCTTTATCACGTCCGCCATGCCTCAGAGCATCGCCAACCTTATTACCTTCCAGCCCTTCAAATCCCAGCATCAAGGAAGCATCCGTCTCGGTTTTGGCAATAGCGCTCATTTCGCCGTCATCACCAAATGGTTGCGGAGTGCTTATCAACACATGTTTGAGCGGCGTTCGGATCATCTCCGTCTGTTAACCGAGCAAGTTCATATTGGCAATTTCCGTGCGACTATGCTTGAAGGCGCGGATGGAAATAAGTGATCTTCGCATTGCGCTATATAGCGGTAATTATAATTTTGTACGGGACGGTGCCAATCAAGCACTCAACCGTCTCGTTGACTATTTGCTTCGCCAGGGCGCGGCTGTTCGCGTATATTCACCGACAACCGATACACCGGCTTTCGAGCCCACTGGCGACCTGATCAGCGTACCATCAGTGGCCTTCCCCGGGCGCGGTGAATATCGCTTCCCTACCCGTCTGTCTGGCGATGTACGGAAAGACTTAGAGCAGTTTAATCCGAACATCATGCAGATATCTAGCCCGGACCGGGTCGGGCATAAGATGGTATCTTGGTCCCGCAAACAGGATATACCGGTGCTCGCATCCGTTCACACCCGGTTTGAGACTTATCCGCGTTATTATAATCTGGCCTTTCTAGAGCCAGTGATCGAGGCAATATTGCGCAGGCTGTATCGGCGATGCGATGCGCTGGTAGCGCCATCCGAATCGATGGCTCAGGTACTGCGCGATCAACGGATGAACTATGACGTCGGCATATGGTCACGGGGCGTCGATCGCTATACTTTCAATTCGAATCGACGGGATACAAAATGGCGACAGTCCTTTGGCATCGCGGACAACGAACCCGTGATCGGATTCCTTGGCAGGCTCGTTATGGAAAAAGGGCTGGATGTCTTTTCAGACACAATTGACGAGCTCAAACGCCGTAAGGTGGCCCATAAGGTGCTCGTGATTGGCGAAGGGCCTGCACAACAGTGGTTTGAGGAGAGAATTCCCGGCGCTGTTTTTGTCGGATTCCAACAGGGCAGCGATCTTGGTCGCGCGGTGGCTAGCATGGACATGCTTTTCAATCCCTCCATTACCGAGACGTTTGGGAATGTAACGTTAGAAGCCATGGCTTGCGGTCTTCCCGTCGTTGCGGCGAAAGCCACAGGCAGTCAGAGCCTGGTCAAAGAAAAGGAATCCGGCAGACTTATCCAACCTGGTGCCATTCGTGATTTTGCGGATGCATTGCAGCTATATTGTGACAATGACGGTCTTCGCGCCACCCATGGCTCCGCCGGTGAAAAACGAGCCGAGGAATTCAGTTGGGATCAGATCAATAACGCGGTCGCCGAAACCTATTTACGATTAGTTCGTCAACGGCAGGCCGGCCATGGGCCGATCGCCCAAGCTGCCATCCGTTAATCATGCCCGGGCTGTTTGACGAAGAAACGGATCAACAGCGTGAACCGGAAAATGCGCCCGACGGGCCATTGGCAGATCGGTTACGGCCGCGCCACCTTGACGACATTGTGGGACAAGATCACCTTGTCGGCAAAGATGGTACAATTGGTCGAATGGTTGCTGCTGGTAAGCTTGCATCGATCATCCTGTGGGGGCCACCTGGAACCGGGAAGACCAGTCTTGCTCGTTTGCTAGCCGATCAAACCGATCTACATTTTAAAGCCATTTCCGCCGTCTTTTCCGGCGTCGCTGATCTTAAAAAAGTGTTTGCTGAAGCCGAGATGCGATTGCAGTCAGGCAAAGCGACTCTTTTATTTGTGGATGAAATACACCGCTTTAACCGCTCTCAACAAGACAGCTTCCTTCCCTATGTCGAGAGCGGCACCGTGGTATTGGTTGGTGCCACGACCGAGAATCCATCTTTTGAACTAAATGCTGCTCTGCTCAGCCGCGCACAGGTTCTGATCCTCAATCGACTGGACGCCACGGCCCTGACCCGACTTTTGATAAAAGCAGAGAAATTGGAAGGCAAATCACTTCCGCTCACCACCGAGGCAAAAGAAGCGTTGATCGCAAGCGCGGATGGTGATGGTCGTTTTCTGCTCAATCAGGCCGAGACATTATTTTCCCTCAATATCAAAGATCCACTGGAGCCAACTGAATTAGCCAAAATCCTGCACCGCCGGATGGCTGTCTATGACAAGGATCGCGAGGGACATTATAATCTGATCTCGGCACTGCATAAGGCGATGCGCGGTTCTGATCCGCAAGCATCGCTATACTATTTGGCAAGAATGCTGGTCGCGGGCGAACAACCTCTTTTTCTGCTCCGCCGGATCGTACGCTTTGCCAGTGAAGACATCGGTATCGCTGATCCACAGGCACTGGTACAAGCGCTTGCCGCAAAGCAAGCTTATGAGTTTCTCGGCAGTCCCGAGGGCGAACTAGCGATCGTTCAGGCCTGCCTCTATTGCGCAACAGCTCCGAAATCCAATGCTGTGTACAAAGCCCAGAAAGCTGCTTGGAAATCGGCCAAAAATACGGGTTCGCTCATGCCGCCACAGAACATACTCAACGCGCCAACAAAACTAATGAAAGAAATCGGCTATGGCGCAGGCTATAGCTATGATCATGAAACTGACGATGGGTTTTCAGGCGACAACTATTGGCCGGAAGAGATGGAGCCGGAGCATTTCTACCAGCCCGTCGATCGTGGTTTTGAACATAAAGTCCGGGAACGGCTTGAATATTGGGAGAATTTGCGTGCTGAAAAAGCTGGTTAGTATTTTTGCGGTCGGGGCGCTACTCGGCGGCACTGCGGTTGCTCAAAGCGACGAAACGGCCGGCTACGACCGCGCCCTGGCGGCGGGCTATAAAGCGCAGTTCATCTGTTCGGGTCTCTGGAATGGCGGAAAGTCGCTTGCTGATATTGAAACGGACGAGCTCAGCGGCATCTATGACCGGATATCCGATATCGTCCCGACTCTTGATGCAGAGATTGACGATATCGCGCGCACGGTCCGCGTCAGCTTTGCCGATGATGCGCCGCCACGCGTCGCTATCTGGAACAGCCAGAGTGGTTGCACGTCAATGCCGATCGGCTTTGACGGACCGGAAAAAACCATGCCGACGGGCGAACGGGTGATTGTTGATGAACAGCCCTGGCCGATCGGCGATCGGGATGCCGCACCAGAATCGACCGCTCTTTCCTCCGAATTCGAGTCCCTGACCGAGGCAGCTTTCCAGACGGACCGATATGGCGGTAAAACAAGCGCCGTGCTCGTTATAAAAAACGGCAAAATCCAGGCCGAGGCTTATAAGACAGGGCATGATCTACACACCGCTCAACGCACGTGGTCGGTCGCAAAATCGCTCGCTGGCACCTTGATCGGTCATTCTGTCCAGCAGAATATGCTCGACATTCACGCTCCTGCGCTCATTCCCCAATGGCAACAATCGGGTGATCCGCGCGCACGTATCTCGATCGACCAACTCATGCGCATGAGCAGCGGCCTGGTGAGCGACACAGCAGGCAATCGCACCGATCCTCTCTATATGGGTGGCGCGACGGTCACGGAGCGGGCGACCGGCTGGCCGCTACTCTACACGCCGGGCTCCCGTTTTCGCTACGCCAACAACGACACGCTGCTGGCAGTCTACGCGGCGCAGGCTCAGCATATTGCCCGAAACAGCAAATTTGAGGGCGAAGGAGCCAGAAAGGTTGATTTTGACCCCTTTGCCTTTTTTCAGAAACTCGGGATGACCCGAACCTATGCCGAAACCGACTGGCAGGATAATTACATCCTCTCCAGCCAGGTCTGGACAACCGCACGTGATCTGGGGCGATTGGGCATGCTCTATCTTAACAACGGCATGTGGAACGGGGAACGTCTGTTGCCGGAAAACTGGCGGTCATGGGTCAGCGCCCCATCAGGGCCACAGCCCGAGGGCCGTGATTTTGGTTATGGTGCGACGTTCTGGCTGATCAACAAGTCCGAAGGAATTCCAAAAGATACATTCGCGGGCTTTGGTAATCGCGGTCAATATTTGGTGATCATTCCCTCTTTGGATATTGCAGTCGTTCGGCGAGGCTATGATACCGCCGACAATCGTTTTGATATCGGTGCCTTTACCAAAGATATCGTAGCAGCGGCCAAATGATGAACAGCACATATAGAGCCGCCGTCTGCACAGAACTCAGCGGCCCGTCATCCATCCGAATATTAGAGCAAACAGCCGAACCGCTTCAGTCCGGTGAAGTGCGGATACAAGTGCAAGCAGCAGGCCTCAACTTCCCTGATCTGCTGATGACTCAGGGCAAATATCAATTTAGACCAGAGCCTCCGTTCATACCGGGGCTTGAGGCGGCTGGCGTCGTGATCGAAGTCGCGTCCGATGTCCAAGGGGTAGCGGTCGGGGATCGGGTCATGGCTGGCGGCAAAGGAGGTACGTTGTCGGAACAGTCGGTCGTCAGCGAAACCGCCATCAGCCCCCTTCCCACAGCTCTATCCTTCATCGAAGGCGCTTGCTGGCAAACAGCAGCCTCAACGGCCTGGCACGCGCTAGTCGAGCGCGGCAAACTTCAGTCGGCAGAAAGCGTTCTAATTCTTGGCGCTAGCGGTGGCGTCGGCATGGCAGCCATCAAAATGGCGAAACATATTGGCGCGATGGTGGTTGGTACTGGATCCAATGACAAAAAGGCGGAAGCCATCCGTCAGGCTGGAGCGGACCATATACTGGACCCTTCCGACCCGGAGTTAGCGACCAAGGTTAAAACTCTAACCAACGGAAAAGGTGTCGATGTCATTTTTGATCCCGTCGGCGGTGATCTCGCGTTAACCGCCACACGGGCGATCGCTTGGAACGGGCGATATCTTATCGTTGGTTTTGCCAGTGGTTCTATCCCATCCTTCCCAGCCAATCATGCGTTGATCAAAACATATAGCCTGATCGGCGTTCGTGCGGGTGAAAGTCCTCGCCGCGACCCAGAGTTGGCGAAGCGCCAAAAGGCGGCGTTACAGGATTTAGCCGCAGCAGGAGCAATGCGCCCCCATATTTCTCATCGTTTCCCACTGGGAGAGGCTGCTGAGGCCCTTGCAGTACTGGAACGACGCGAAGCCATCGGCCGGGTCGTTGTAGAGATGACTGCAAGCTCCTGATCTTTACGAGTTTTTACGCTTAACCCCAAGTATCACCCTATTGAATTCTGTCCATCAGACAGCAAACGTGCTAGTAACAAAAGTCACTACTATTAACGCAAGAGGGGAAGCGAAATGGATGGACTGCGAATAGGCAACTATGCTCTGGATACAGAGCTGATGGTTGCATGGGGAGAGAAGCTAGGCATAGCCCTACTCGTCCTCTTCGGCACATGGGTATTGGGAAAGGCCGCGAAATGGACCTTTGCTAAACTTGTGAACAACGTAAAATTTTTACAACGAGACACTTCAGCGGGCACGTCTGTTGGAGAGTCACTCGGCAAGATTGTATCTCTATTGATCTGGCTGTTCGGACTACTTATCATCATGCGCGTCCTAGGACTCGGTGGTGTTGATGCACCGATCCAGACTTTGCTGAACTCGATAATGGGATTTGTGCCTAATCTGATTGGCGCAGCCGTTATATTCTTCATCGGTGTCGTTGTTGCACGGATTGTCAGAGACCTTGTGGTGACATTCTTGCAAACAGTCGATTTTGATAAATGGGCCAACCGCGGCGGAATTGATGCGGTTACCGGCAATTCAGCGATCAGCAAGACCATCGGAACGATCATATATGTTCTGATCATCATTCCGATCGCAATATTGGCGCTTGAAGCTCTCAAGCTGGAATCCGTTTCCGGACCAGCCAGCGACATGCTTCGTATGATTTTGGCAGCAATTCCAAACATCATTGGGGCAGCCATCATCTTGGGCATTGGCTATTTGATTAGCAAGTTCGTGGTTCAGATCATCTCTGAAATTCTCCCGGGCCTTGGTGTGGATCAATCCGTAGCCGCTCTTGAAATTCTTCCGGCGAAAACGTCATTGACGGCGGTATTGTCGAGAGTTGCTCAGGTAGCGATCATGCTCTTCTTCGCAATCGCAGCGATGCGCCTGCTTGGATTTGCAGAGCTCACATCGATCCTTGATCAGATCCTTGAACTCGGCGGACGTGTCATATTTGGCGCAATCGTTATCGCTGCCGGTTTCCTGATCGCCAATCTTCTGTCGAAGATCATCGGTGGTGCGGATGAAGGCACAATGGCATCGACCATCGTGCGCTACGCAACGATCATATTGTTCACCTTCATGGGCCTTCAGTTCATGGGCGTTGGACAAGAAATCGTACAGACGGCTTTCACTGCACTGGTTATCGGTGGCGCCGCAGCGGCGGCACTGGCCTTTGGCTGGGGCGGACGTGATGTTGCTGGCAAGGTTCTCGAAGACCTGCGCAACAACCCACCAAAACCAAAAGCACCTGCTCGTAAACCAGCAGCACGGAAGACAGCGGCGAAAAAATAGACGCTGACTACCTAATAAAAGAACGAGGGCGGGTCCGATGGACCTGCCCTTTTCTTTTGCCGGTTTGATCCGCTAAGGATTGAACGTGCGAAGCTTCTCCTATTTTGCCTGTGTCGATTGGTCGGGTGCCAAGGTCGAACGCCCCGACGGTATTGCCGTGGCCATTATCGGTCCAAAAGGGCCGCCGGTTCTCATAACACCCAAACCACACTGGTCGCGTGCAGATGTACTGCAATGGCTTTTCCGCTTGGCAGCTCATAGACAAAATATCCTGATTGGCTTTGATCTGTCGATGGCGTTGCCCTTTCTAGATAAAAGCTCCTACTTCCCGGCGTGGGATCAAAGCCCCGGTGGCGCAAAAGAGCTATGGAGCGGAATAGACGCCATTTGTAACGATGATCCCTATTTAAACATCTCCAGCTTTCTAACCCACCATCAGGCCAGTCGCCATTTTCGCCATAGTGCAGACCAGGTTGGCGATCTGTTCGGCAGTGGGATAGGACGACTGCGGCAAGTCGAACACCATCAGCGCGCTACCGGTCAAGGCAATAGCGCAAGTTGCTTCAATCTCGTTGGCGCTGCTCAAGTCGGGAAATCAAGTCTTACCGGAATGCGTTTACTGCATCAGCTTTCCGGAGCGATACCGGTTTGGCCATTTGATCCCCTCCCCAGCCATGGGCCTGCGATCGTCGAGATATATACAAGCATCGCTGCGGTGGCGGCGGGCCGACCGAAGGGCCGCAGCAAGGTCCGCGATCAAGACGGCCTTGAGACCGCTCTGGGGCATTTGGATACGCCCGTGCCCGAACGATTGAACCACTATGACGACCATAGTACCGATGCCCTGATCACCGCCGCCTGGATGAAGCAGGTTGCTCATAATCCGGCCCTTTGGAACGTCCCTGCAATGACAGATGAAATTGCAAAAAAAGAGGGCTGGACCTTTGGCGTAGTTTAACGCTAATAGCGCCCAGCAAATCCAGTGTATGCCGAATTAGCTCAGCTGGTAGAGCAACCGCCTTGTAAGCGGTAGGTCATCCGTTCGAGTCGGATATTCGGCACCATTTTCCATAGACAAGAAACATCCGCGGATCATTACCCCGAGAACTTCCAACAGGAAAATGGGCTCTGCCGCTATCAACAAACTCGCGCGGCTACGATCGCATGGCTTTTTCGGTAACATAAAAAAAGCCCCGCCGGTCTCCCGGCAGGGCTCCTTTTCTTACGTGACGATATCGTTAGAACTTGAAGCCAGCGCCAATACCGTAGCGACGTGGTTCCAGGGTAAAGACATTGGTGTACAGACCTGATGATTGATCCGTTACATAAAGCCCTGTCTCAGAGTTGCTATCGAAGATGTTCTGGATGAAGCCACGAACATACCAGCGATCATCGGTGCCGTTCAACTGGATCTGGGCATTTGCCTGCGCATAGCCTTTGATCCGGTTGACATTGCCGTTGAAGATGCTGCCATAGCTTTCACCAGTGTAAGCAAGGTCAACACGTGGAACCAAGCTCATGCCACTGTCAAAGTTCACCGTATATTGCGCTCCGACGGAGAACTTAAACTTGGGCGCTTGAGGCAAAGAGTTTCCACGAATGTTCTTGGGAACACCAGCTGCAAAAAATTCAACTCCACCGAACGCCGCCGGATCCAATCCAGCTGCTGCGAATGCTCCACCAGCTGCGGCTTCCAAAATACCGCAGATGCCAAATGCCCCTGTTGAAGCAATGCCACTGTCCGAGCCAAAGGATGTGGTCCCTTGGAGATTGGCACCCGGACGGATGTCGCCTCCATCGATCACGCCGTTTTGATCAAGATCGATTCCTCCGTTAATCACATTATTCACAGTATTGACGAAGGCATTTATCCCTGCAGCACTTCCTGAAGACGATACAACAGCACAATTGGATGCATTGGTAATATCTTTGATGATCACCGCATCCGATCGTCCGCCACCAAAGTCGCGCGGATCGCTGTTAAACGTATCCCCTTTGACCTTGGTTTTCAGATAGCTGAATCCCATATTGATCATCCAGTCTGGATCAGGGCGGAGAACCGCCTCAACTTCCGCGCCGTAAATATCGGCATCGATATTTTCGTTTACCGATGTACGTGCAACAATCTTACTGAGCTGCAAATTCTTATACTTATAGTAGAAAGCAGTCAGATTGAGTTGCAGAGCACCATCACCAAAGCTGTTTTTCGATCCAATTTCAAATGCATCGACTTGCTCGGACTCAAACGATTCTGGTACCTCGAAGATGGGCTGCAGAGGCGGGTTCAAACCACCCGATTTATAGCCGCGCGAATAAGAAGCGTAGAGCAGATTGTCGTCGCTGATTTGATAATCAAGTACCAAACGCCCGGTGATTTCATTGTCTTTCACGTTACGCCGCTGGTAAATCTGATTACCAGGCGTTCCCGGATCAGCGTCGTAAGATCCGACAAACGGCGAATCAAATGCGTCGGTCGTTTGACTGTAAGGGACCAAGAAGCTTGCTAGCGTCGAACGCGCTTCAACATTTTTCTCATCATTATTGTAACGCAAACCACCGGTCAGCTTCAGTCTGTCGCTGACGTCAAAATAGACTTCACCGAACAATCCATATGATTTGACGGTCAAATCGTTCGTATTGTTCCGGAAATATGGTGTGCCCAAGAATGACGGTGGCAAACCATTACCAAGCGAAGTGAAACTGCCAAGCAAGCCCGCAACATAGTCAATTGCAAAGGCATTCACATAATAGCTGTTTTCGCTCAGATGAAAGTCAGCATAAATACCGCCAACGAGGAAGTTGAACGGGCCATCAAGATCACTTGAGATAATGGCCTCAGCCGACCAACTGCTGTTTGCTTGGTTGGATCCGTCAAACTGAAGCGGCGTCGTCCCACAAATGCTGTTGCCACCGAACGAACCGAGACCGGTAGTATCCGTATCTGACGTACAAAGCACGCCATCAGGCCCATCAGGAATGATCGCCGAGGCAAGAGGTGCAAAATAGGCAGCGGGAAGACCAGGAACCAAGCCAGCAGCAGCGGCAGCAAGCGTGTTCAACGCCGGCGCGTAGATATCCCGGCGGCCTATATTGTTATTATAGTCTTGCCGTGAATTGAGCTTCACCTTTTGATAGTTACCGGAGAGCTTTGCGTTGATTGGACCAAAGTCATGCTCGATCGAACCTTGAAGCGTCATCTCGCTGGTAAAATATTCCGGCGTGAATGCAGTATTCACCGTTCGCGAATCTTCCGGAATATCTATGCCTGCATATTGGTCGGGCCCATAGAGACTACCCAAAGCAAATGCCGTTGGGATGCCTTGCGTTGCGAGAAATTCCCGTGATGACAACGCCGCCGTAAACGTCGCGTTTGCATTGAAGGATTCCGCTTTGCGAGAACCATTTAGACAACCCAAGATACCTGTAGGGTCCCGTTGACAATATTGTTTCTGGATCCGCATCCGATTATCATTTTCACGGAAATAGGAAGCATAAAGGTCAATCGTGGTATCAGGGCTTGGTTCAAAGCGTAGCGAACCACGAACTGAATATAGATCCCGGTCATCAAGATCAGGACCACCGTTCAAATTGGTCGTATAACCATCACGTTTCACATAAACACCAGCGCCACGAAACGCGATGCTGTCGCTAATCGGGACGTTGACCATTCCTTGCACTTTGATCGCATTGTAGTTGCCATATTCAGCATCGCCAGATGCTTCGAACTCGCCCAAATTCGGTTTCGCTGTAACGACATTGACCACACCAGCGGTGGCGTTCCGTCCGAACAATGTACCCTGTGGGCCACGCAGAACTTCAACCCGCTCGAGGTCAAAAAATTCTGTTTCAAAAAGCCGTGTTGCGAACAAGGGGGAGTCATTCAAGTGAATGGCTGTTGCCTGATCACAAGACACACCCACACACAGATCGCCGATCCCGCGGATCGTGAAACTGGAGCTTGTAAAGTTAGTTTTTGTAAATGTGATATTGGGCAGTGTCAGTTGAAGATCAGAACTATTTTCAATCTGCTGCGCCTCAAGCGTCTCTTGTGAAAAGGCCGAAACAGCAATTGGCACATCCTGTAGACTTTGTGCCTGACGTTGAGCGGTAACAATGATGACATTGTCATCAATGGCCCCTGAATCCTGATCCTGCGCGACAGCAGGTACGGACATTGCAGATATAGCTGTAGCAGCCAATAGTAACGATTTACGCATTTCTCTCTCCCAAATCCCATCCTAATTTGTTGGAGAGTGAATATTTTACCCATCCCCCCAAGACAAACCAACCTTCAACTAATCGGTCAGTTAAGTCCAGATAGAAATGTAAAAAACGCATTTTGGCATGCCATTTATGCATCTAGCTGGGCCCACCGTACGGGAATGAGACAAAAAAAGCCCCGCCAGTTTCCCGGCAGGGCCTAAATTTTTTTAATGAAACTTCTAGTTTAGAATCTGAAACGGACAAGAGCACCGTATGTACGCGGCGCACTAGGGTAGCCCGAAACCGTGCCCTCCTGGGCGACGCCGTCAAACACCGTTGTCAGAAACTGGTCGTTGAACAGGTTGCGAACATAAGCGCCAACTTCGAGTCCATTCTCAAGTTTAAGCGTCATCGAACCGTTGACCAGATTTACTTCGCGTTCAAAAATCTGGGTATTACCCAAACGAGCGTTGAAAGTTGGCAATCCGTTGTTGATCGGCGTGTTGCTTTCATGGCTGTAATCAATCCGCGTGACCAGAATATTACCGCTCGCGCCAAATTCGTGCGAATAGGTTGCAGACGTCGAAATCGCCAACTCAGGAATACCCGCCGGCTTCACGCCGCTGAGGTCGCCCAGAACACTACCCGGGAAATCATCAAATAATGGATCAAGGTAAGTCATGGCAAAAGTGAAGACCAAACCATCGGTCGGGCTAATGGTACTATCAAATTCAAAGCCCTTAACCGACTGCTGACCCGCATTCTGCAGAGCAAAACCAGTGCCGGTGAAAGCCAAGCTTTGGAAGCCTTTGATAGTTTGGTCGAACAATGCGAGGTTAAAACCGAATCCTTCCCACTGGCCTTTGATACCAACTTCATACACGGTGGCATTCTCTGGTCCCGCAAAGCGCGAACCACTGCTCAGGTTGGCAGTTGCTAGACCAGCATCGGTAATCGGTGACGATGGCGCAAGAAAGACACTGCCCGAAGCTCGTGCTGGAGCATCCGGGCGTGCCGTTGTTTGAGGCGCATTCACAAAATCTGTCGAGGATGGGCGGCTATCACGCGACAAGTTAACTGAGCTCGCTTTGAAGCCAGTTGCATAGCTTGCGTAAACATTGATCTCGTTCGAAATCGCATAAGACGCACGCAGAAGATACGTAAACTTATCATCGTTCGTCTTCCCGTCTTCAACGGCGTTCGGAATGGTTAGAAAAGGCGGCTGGAACTGAAATGCCCCGAGACCAAGGAAGGGATTTATCGCTGGATCAAGAGCCGCATTCGCGAACGCATCTTGGGTAGCCTGCGGGAGTGCGAGGAATTCATCGCGAGTGGTCACCGTCCCTCCAGTAAGAAAACCTGTGATGAACGCATCAACCAAGTTTATCTGCCCCAATGGATCAAAGCTTTGTTGAGCGAGCGCGAAGTCTTTCTTATCGTCGGTATAGTTGAAGCCGCCGGTAAAGACGAGGCCCTCAACAGGTTCAAAATCAACGGTACCGAAAATCGAATAGGAGGTATTGTCCATCGAGAACTGCTCGGCAGTGAGCAGCGGCGTTAGGAAAATAGACTCCTGCGGCAGACCGAGACCAGCTTCAACGCCATTAAACACACTTGGGTTGCCCAAAATAACGTCCGCCGGGTTTCCACCAGCCAATATTTCAAAAAAGTCACGAATCTGCGTGCCATTTTCGATCTGACTGATCTGCGAGATGCTTTCGTCGAAATAATAACCACCGAGCAAGAAGTTGATCGGACCGTCAAAGTCTGATGTAATCCGGAATTCCTGGGTGAGAGTCTTTACCTTCTGGTTTCGGGTTTCGTTCGCAACGTCCAGACTTGTGTAATCAATGTCCGAAACAAACAAGTTCTTCAGTTCGCGATAAGAAGAGATAGAGGTGAACGAAAGCGCACCGGCCTCGTAATCCACCTGAAGCGAGCCGCCATAATTGTCGACTTTGTTAATTGGAACCTGGTTCAGATATGCATCATAACTGAAACGATCTGTCGAAAGTTGGCCGCCGAGCAGTTGAACTGCTGCTGCGGTCGGTCCGGCAACAACCGTCGTTACCTGACAGCAAATTTCGTCAATCTTCGAATAGTCAGCAATCGCACGGATTTTCAAATCCGATGATGGTTCAAACAAAAGCTGGCCGCGTGCTGCCCAACGATTACGGTTGTTCTGTTCTTCGTTCAAATTGACAATATTAGCGTAACCGTCTCGTCGGTTGTAGCTGCCGTCTACCGAGAATGCGATACTATCAGACAATGGACCTGTAATATCGCCCTTCAGAACGACATTGTTGAAATTACCGTAAATGGCCTCAACCGCTCCGCCAAATTCGAATTGTGGTTCGCGTGTCACAACGGAAATCACACCAGCAGAAGCGTTCTTACCGAACAGTGTCGATTGCGGGCCATTCAGCACTTCGATGCGCTGAACATTGGGGAGATCTGATAGCGCCGCAGCGGAACGCGAACGGAACACGCCGTCAATGAACACGCCAACAGATGGCTCAATGCCGAAATTGTTGTCGCCATTACCAAAACCACGAATGATGAAAGTCGATGCCGAAGATGTCTGCAACTGACTGACTCGCAGCGAAGGTGTAACCGATTGAAGATCAAGCACATCACGAATTTGCGCATTTTGAAGCGTCTCACCCGTCGTCACCGACACCGAAATCGGGGTTTCTTGTAGCGTCGATTCACGCTTGGAAGCCGTAACGATGATGACATTGTCGTCGAATGTCTCTGCTTCTTGGCTATCCTGCGCATAGACTGGTGAAGCAACGATAACGCTGCTGAGCGCCGTTGCGGCTAAATATTTCGTGATTTTCATAACTCTCTCCCAAGGCCTGAACTTATTCGTTCAAGCAATTCTAACAAAACGGAAGCCTATCCATTTTCGTAGGCAACATTTGTCGAGATATGAAAAATAGTCCAGCACATATGGCCGTAAAAGCCTGCATGAACGCGCAATATTTTTGAAAAACCGGATAGCGTTGCAACTAAGCCACAATATCTAAACTTCTAAGGAATGGTGCCCCTGGCCCGACTCGAACGGGCACTCCTTGCGGAACTGCATTTTGAGTGCAGCGCGTCTACCAATTCCACCACAGGGGCTTATCAGCTGCGTCAAATAACGATCAGCGAAATCGGGGCTCTGTTAGCGAACAGACTTTCCGCTGGCAACGGCTTTTTCACAGGACCTTCTGCTGCATCACAATTCAATATAATAAACCATCACCCGCAGCCTGATAAAGCCAAAGAGGAAAAGCGACTACAGCCATTAAACTTCCAAGCGGCAGGAGGCTGTCAGCAGTCATAATCTTTCCCCTCACCTGCCATGATAACGCGACCAATAGGCCAACAAAGCTAGCGCCAAGAATGACCAGTGGCAAAGTCTGCCAGCCCAGCCAGCAACCAATCCCGGCCAGCATCTTGGGATCGCCGCCGCCAAGCCCTTCTCTCCCGCGCACATATCTATAAAGGCCGGCTACAATGGCCAGCGAGGCGAAACCTAACAGTCCACCGATCAGCCGATCGATTAGCTCCACCGGAACCAGCAAAACACTGGCAACCAATCCTGAGACCGCCAAAACCACTGTTAGCCGGTCGGGTAGCCAATGATGGTTCGCATCTAGCGCACCAAGTGTCAGCAGAACCCAACCAAAAACAGCGCCTGCGAGGCCTTCCGGACCGGGAGCGGCGAAAAGAGCGAGGCCTCCAATCAGCCCCGCCGCGATTTCTATGGCGATATGATCTGGGGCAACCTCCTGACCGCATTGTCGGCATTTCCCGCGTTGGAGCAGATAGCTTGCAACCGGGATCAGTTCCCATATGCGCAGTTGATGCCCGCAATGGTCGCATGATGAACGTCCAGACATTACGGAACGGCCTTCCGGCCACCGAAGGATCAAGGTCGCCAGAAAGCTTCCAATGATCAGACCTAGCAGGGCACCGGCAATCGGTATGGGTAAAGCTGGCAACATGTGCTCCAAAGAATAGCCTCGATCGATTGGCACGACCAGCTCCGGCATTCAATGCCGCAATTGAAAAAGCCATTGGCCACGCCTATGTGCGTTGCAAGATTCGCGCTTGTCGAAGGCAGCGCAACAAACGCAGAAAGGCCAAACCCATGTCCAATTCCGATCCGATCGTCATTCTTTCTTATGCCCGCACACCCATGGGCGGTATGCAAGGCGCACTCGGAGAGGTCAGCGCACCAGATTTGGGTGCCGTTGCGGTCAAGGCTGCTGTCGAGCGCGCTGGAGTTGCGGGCGCAGATGTCGAACGCATCTACATGGGGAATGTTTTGTCCGCTGGCCAAGGTCAGGCCCCTGCCCGCCAGGCAGCAATTTTTGCAGGCCTGCCGCAATCGGTTGAGGCAACGACCGTCAACAAAATGTGCGGATCGGGCATGCAAACCGCGATCATGGGAGCGGAAGCGCTTGCGGCGGGGTCGGTCGACATTATCGTGACCGGCGGTATGGAAAGCATGACCAACGCCCCATATCTGCTGCCCAAGATGCGGAGCGGCGCGCGCCTGGGTCACGCGGAGGCCAAAGACCATATGTTCCTTGATGGCCTAGAAGATGCATATGAACCAGGCCGGGCAATGGGCACCTTTGCAGAGGAAACCGCTGGCGAATATCAGCTCACGCGCGAATCACAGGACGAATATGCAATCGAATCCTTGTCCCGCGCCAAAACGGCCGTTGAAGGCGATGATTTTGACGACGAGGTCGTCGCAGTTGAAGTCAAAACCCGCAAGGGCAGCGTGATCGTCGACAAGGATGAACAGCCGCTAAAAGGCAATCCGGATAAAATCCCTCAGTTGCGGGCCGCTTTTGCTAAAGACGGTACAATCACTGCGGCCAACGCTTCGTCAATCTCCGACGGCGCCGCTGCAATGGTCCTTTCCCGCGCCAGTGTCGCAAAGGAAAAAGGTCTCACAGCTGTCGCCGAGATCGTAGCTCACGCAGCTCACGCTCATGCACCAGCCAAATTCACCACGGCACCGGTTAGCGCGATCGAGAAGGTTCTCGAAAAAGCTGGCTGGTCAGTCGCCGACGTTGATCTTTGGGAAGTGAATGAGGCTTTCGCTTGCGTCGCGATGTTTGCGATGCAGGACATCGGTATCAGCCGCGACAAATTAAACGTGAACGGCGGCGCAACCGCATTGGGGCACCCTATCGGTGCCAGCGGCGCGCGGATCATGGTGACCTTGATAGCAGCCTTGAAAAAGCGCGGTCTGAAAAAGGGCGTCGCTGCTCTTTGTATTGGTGGTGGCGAAGCAACAGCCGTAGCGCTCGAGCTAACCGACTGAGTTATTTCAGCGGCTCGTCGCCCCAGACATCTGCGACGCTGACATAGCCTTGGCGGCCGGTAACATCGAATAGACACCAGCCCTTGTCACAGAAGCTCAGGCTGCCAACCACGCCTGGTTCAGCAAGCCAAACCGTTTTTGCGCCAGCATTGGGCAATGCGCGCATCGCAATCGGCTCGCCGCTGGATGCTAACACTAGGGCTGTTCTGGATGCGCTAAGCAGACGTGCGTGCATCCATCCCTGGGTTCCTTCATGATCCTCAATCTTGCGCCAAGCATTATAGCGCGCGAGAATTTTCACCGGTAACTTCTCACGTTTATAAATCCACATAGTCGGATACTCGGTACTGGGGCCGGTGCGCATCCGCGCCTCTGGTTCGTCGATGGATGCCCAATAAGGTGGTTCTTGCTGAGCCAGAGCGGGCGTGGACAAAAAAAGACCCGAAACTGCTATGAATGTGAAAGCCAGAATGCGCATGATCATTGGTTACTCAACTTCCCGAATTAAGAAATCTATAGCCCGAAGTTGAAGCCTGCTTCAAGTGCCCGCTGCTTGACCTGAAGTAAAATTCGGGCATAGCAATTCGCCTATGCCAGACTCACAACGCCCCGCTAATCCCCGTGTCATCATCACCCGCGAATTGGCGGATGCGAATCAGGATCGAATGTGCGAACTATTCGATGCAGTGCCCAATCATGCCGACAAACCGTTTTCGCGCGATGACCTGATTGCGGCCATGGCGGATTGCGACGTACTTGTCCCCACAGTGACCGACCATATTGATGCCGAAATGATCGAAAATGCACCGGATCGACTGCGTCTGATCGCCAGTTTTGGTGCGGGTGTCGACCATATTGATCTAGCCGCCGCGCGGGCGAGAAAGATCATGGTCACCAACACACCGGGTGTCTTCACCGAAGACACTGCCGACATGACAATGGCTTTGATCCTGTCAGCGCCGCGCCGCCTTTCAGAAGGTGAGAAGCTGATACGCGCCGGCCAATGGGAAGGCTGGAAGCCATCCGGCATGCTTGGACACTGTATCGGCGGAAAAAAACTCGGCATCATTGGGATGGGCCGCATCGGCCAAGCCGTAGCCCGACGTGCTTCCGGTTTTGGGATGTCGATTTTCTATCACAACCGCCGCCAATTGCCGCCGGCGGTCGAAGAATCGCTTCGCGCCAGCTTTGTGTCCGACATTGAGGATATGATCCGCGAGTGCGACATCATCTCGCTCCATTGCCCGCACACCGCAGAAACCCATGAGATGATAAATGCCGAGCGTATCAGCAACATGAAGCCCTCGGCCTATCTCATCAACACCGCACGGGGGGATCTAATCGAAGAAGAAGCGTTGATCGAAGCCCTCCAAAACGAAAAAATTGGTGGCGCCGGTCTGGATGTCTATCAAAAAGAACCAGATATTGACCCGCGTTTTCTCACGCTTAAAAATACAGTGTTACTGCCGCATATGGGGAGCGCAACCTTCGAAGGTCGCGAAGCTTCGGGCGAGCGGGTCATCACCAATATCCGCGTTTGGGCGGATGGTCATCGTCCGCCCGATCAGGTGCTTGATGGTTGGGTATAAGCTTTCCATTGAGTCCACCGGTCGTCTCGACTAGAAATTCGATGCAATCTGATTCGCAAGGATGGATCAGTAGAATAAAATTATAAATACAGGGAATGCCATGAAACATCCAATCAAGCTCTTAGGGCTGCTTATGACCGCGATTTGGGCGACAGCACCGCTCCATGCGCAGCAGGTCTTTGATCCGGCGGTCACTGATGTTGCCAATAGCGGCGACACGGCCTGGATTTTAACTTCCAGCGCCTTGGTGCTCCTCATGACCCTGCCTGGCTTGGCGTTATTTTATGGCGGACTTGTTCGATCGAAAAACTTTTTGTCCGTGCTAATTCAATGCATGGCGGTCGCAGGCGTTTGTTCGGTTCTGTGGATCATCGTCGGCTATACGCTTGCATTCGGTGGTGTCAGCCACGGATTTCTTGGCGATGGATTCAATCTGATGCTCAACAATCTCGGGAATGTTCGGGAAGGAACGACAATACCCGAATCTTCGTTTGTGATGTTCCAGATGACTTTCGCCGTGATCACGCCCGCACTGATGATCGGTGCTTGGGTTGAACGCGCGCGTTTTGGCTGGGTGATTGCCTTTTCGGCATTGTGGCTGCTCATCGTCTATGCACCCGTAACCCACTGGGTCTGGGGCGGCGGCTGGCTCAGCAACCTTGGCGTGCTCGACTTTGCTGGCGGCATTGTTGTTCACACGACTGCCGGCGTTTCAGCACTGGTGGTTGCGATCATGCTGGGCAAGCGCATGGGGTGGCCAAAAACCTTGATGCTACCGCATAGCCCTGCCCTGACCGTTGTCGGTGCTGCGATGCTATGGGTCGGCTGGTTCGGATTTAACGGCGGCTCCGCGCTGACCGCGACCGACGATGCTTCTTCTGCCATCATCAACACTCATATTGCCGCATCCATGGCTGCAGTGACCTGGATTCTTATCGAGAAACTCAAGGTTGGGAAATCAACCGCTATCGGCGTCGCAACGGGCGCCATTGCTGGACTAGCAACAATCACGCCTGCGGCTGGTTTTGTTGGCCCCGGCGCGTCGATCATCATCGGTGCTGCGGCAGCAGTGGTCTGTTTCTTTGCGGTCAGCTTGGTGAAAAACGGCTTCAAAATCGACGATAGCTTGGATGTCTTCGCGGTCCACGGCGTTGGCGGAATATTGGGCAGCTTGCTGCTGGCCCTCTTTATCGCAGAAGGCTTTGGCGGAACCGGATATGACGAAGGCATGGCCTTTGGTAGCCAGTTCGTCGCCCAGTTGATCGGTGTCGGCGCCGTCGCAATATGGTCTGCGGTCGCCACAGCAATCCTTGGATTGGGTATCAGCTTCATCCTACCGATGCGGGTCAGCGAAGATGACGAGCGCGACGGATTGGATATTTCCAATCACGGTGAACGGGCTTGGGATCTGGATTAATCGGCAATACCCCCTCTCCCTCGGGAGAGGGGCTTGCTGCAGGACCGGATTTGGTTGACTATAGTTCCAGGTGAAGAAACTGGTTAAATTCGGTGGATTTATAGTCGCCGAATGCATCACCATTCGCAAACCCTCGCTTGCGATATAGACCCAGCGCTGCATCAAATTCTGTTCCAGAACCTGTCTCTAGGCTCAACCGCCGATAACCACGCTGTTGCGCTTGGTCGATGATGTGATCGAGAAGTGCGATGCCAACCCCTTTGCGTAGATGTCGTGCATCGGTTCGCATCGATTTGATCTCGCCTGTGGTTGCAGACAATTGCTTGAGCGCGCCAACGCCCATCAACTCTCGCCTATCCCAAATCGTCCACACCGCCACATCAGGATGTTTCAATCCGCTTAGATCAAGCGCGTAAACACTTTCAGCCGGAGAGTTTGCTTGCATCCCGGCGAGATGCGCAGCCAGCAAGTCTTGGACCTGCTGGCCGCTGAGATCATCAAGCCGGATATCCATCTTAGTCGCCCGTCAAAATCCGGTCCATCAACTGCTTCACAGTCGGCACAAAACCGTTGGAATAAAATGGATCCGTTCCGAAATTATAGGCACCATGGCCAGCGAACATCAGATGTTCTTCTACCGGAGCACCGTGGACGATTTCCTGCAGGCTCTTCTGAATGCAGAAGCTACGTGGATCGGCGAGCCGTCCAGTGCTGAAATTGTCATGGTCTTTCCATGCAGAGAAACCGCAATGCGAAAGGCAACCCATGCAGTCCGCCTGATCCTTGCGGATCATTTTCGATTCCTCTGGCGCAGCGAATATCACGGTGCTGTCGGGGGTTTTCAACGCCATGGTGTGGCCAAGGCCAACCCATTCGCGCGCGCGCAACAAATCAGCTTTGCTAACCCAGAAATTCTTCCCTTTGACGCCAACATCCAGTTGGTGCGTGTGTTCGCCTTCCTGTTCCGTCAGATACGGAATCTGACGCTCCGACCGCGCTTCCAGGCTGCGGAGAAATTCATTCCGAACAGCGGAACTATAGAAACCGGTTGGTGAAAATTTATGTAGAAGAACATCACCTTCTTTGATTTTGGTCAGTTCACTCTTCCAGCTTTCCGGGATGGGGCTTTCTTTCGTGAGCAAAGGTCTCGTTCCGAACTGGAATGCAATCTGCCCCAATTCTTCATTATCGATCCAATTTTCCCAATCACGCAAATGCCAGACACCGCCCGCCATGATGATCGGCACAGTATCGGCTATTCCTTCTCCGCGCATAGTATCCCGCAAAGCCTTGACCCGCGGATACGGATCTTCCGGTTTTCTTGGGTCTTCCGCATTGGACAAACCGTTATGACCACCCGCCAGCCACGGATCTTCATAGACCACAGCTGCCATCAGATCAGGAACCTTCTTATAGGCCCGCTTCCACAAAGCGCGGAACGCACGAGCAGAGCTAATGATGGGTAGATAATTTACCCCATATTCCTGCGCTATTTCGGACAGTTTATAAGGCATGCCAGCGCCGCAAGTGACACCAGCGACCATCCCTTTTGTCTGGTCTAAAACGCCTTCCAGCACTTGCTGTGCGCCGCCCATTTCCCAGAGCACATTGATGTTGATTGCGCCCTTGCCGTTTGAGATTTCATAAGCTTGCGTGACCTGCGCGACCGCGCCGTCAATCGCATATTGGACCAGTTCCTGATGACGCTCTTCCCGTTTTCGGCCATGATAGATTTGCGGAACAACATCGCCATCCTCATCATAACTATCTGCGTTCACGGCCGATACTGTACCAATACCGCCTGCAGCGGCCCAAGCCCCCGAACTAGCATGATTGGTTGCTGCAACGCCTTTTCCACCCTCGATCAATGGCCAAACTTCCTGACCATTATACTGGATGGGTTTTAACCCCTTGAACAATGAAATCTCCTATAATCCCCTGATGCCGATATAGACGGCAGCCGATAAAAATGCTCGAAAAAAACTCTTTTCTGAAATCCTTTAACTGGGCGAACCAAAATCACCCCGCCCTAGCGCACGACCATAAAGCAAGCCGTAACGACCAAGCATCTTATTCTCATTATATTCTGCTTGCGCTTTGGCCCGATTTTGCATCCCCAAGTCTTCCCGCAACTGCTGATGCTGAACCAAAGTTGTCACAGATTCGAAGAATTTGCTTTCGTCGGCAAGCGGTTTGATAAAACCGTGATTGGCCTGTGACACCATGGATTTAATATCCCCCACATCTGTGGCAGCGACGGGCAGACTCGCTGCCATTGCCTCGATCACCGAAATCGGGAATTGTTCACTGTCCGATGACAGGGCAAAAATATCGAACAAACCCATATAGCGCGACGGATCCGCCAAAAAGCCAGGCATCAGCAAACGATCCCCTAGCCCAACGCGTTCTGCCTCGGCCAATATTGCTTCTTTTTCCGGCCCTTCACCGACAATGACCAATCGGACATTATTGCCAGCTGCGGCACAGGCGCGCACGAGCCGAGGCAGATTTTTGATCGCCCGCAATCCGGCAACCGTTCCGACCACGACTTCGCCGTCACGCCGCATGAACCCAGGCAAAGCGCCCCTTTGTGGCGTCTTTTCGAAACGTTTAACATCAATGCCGTTGGGAACCTGATGGATTTTCTGCTCTGGCTGTTTCCATATCTCCTTGGCGATTCCGGCCAATTGCTCAGAGGGAACCACGAGAGCCTCCGCGCGCCCTAAAGCAAATTTACGGAACCAGTTTCGTTTCCAGTTCAGCCTCTCGCGCTCATCCTCGTTAAATCCGTCTTCGTGGTGAATCAGAGGTGGCAATCCCTCGATCCGGGAGAAAAGCGTCCGTGCCATCACGCCATCCATGGAACCCCAATTATAGGACAGGATCAGATCAAACTGCCGAAAATAGCTGACAAATTCCCGATATCGTTTCAGCGATGGCTTCCCCGCCAGCAAGGGTGCATCCTTTGGGAAAGCAACTTTGACCTTCGGATCAATCGCTTCGCGAGCGGACAGGCTATCAGGCTGCGCGGACAAAATGACATGTTCCGCAGCGGCACCGAAATGATTCATCAACCGGACGGCTCGCGCCTCCTTGCCGCCCAAATTGAACGTACTGTGAAGATGTAAGATTTTAGCTGGCTTCATGCGGTTTTCATGTTCGGCTATCGTGATGAGAGTCAATCAATGCGGTGGAGCAATTGATGGATCGCGTCAAGCGAGGCAGGCTCTTCCAGCGTCGGTGCGTGCCCCACGCGTGGGACAGTAACCAGATCACCCTTATCCAGTTTCTCGAGCATTTGCCGAGCGATCTTCTCACTGAATAGATCTGAAATCTCTCCGCGCAATATCAGCGTCGGGACCACCTTCAAACCTTCCAATGCGTTCCACAAAGCGCCACTGCCCCCACCTTTGCTATCAAACGGCTCGGCAATTTTCATGTCATAGTCTAGTTTAATGCGGCCAGAGCTGTTCATCCGGTAGACTTTTTTGGAAAAGGCAATCCAGTCTTTCAGTGTGAAATCCGGAAAGATATCTCCGCTATTTTCCGCCGTATCGCGTCCGGCATGGGCCCAAGTATCGAAGCTTCTCCCCTGCCCGACATGCGAACCGATGCGGTCCAATCCTTTTTGATCCAGTTCAGGACCAATGTCATTCAACAACGCGCCCGCAACGCGTCCGGGATGCATTTTTGACATTACCATGGTCACAATGCCGCCCAGAGACGTACCGAACAAGACAGCCTTCGGCATAGCCTGCTCGTCCATAAGCTTGATAATGTCAGCTATATATTGCTTCGGGTTGTAGCTGCTGCTGTCTTTGGCATATTCGCTCATACCGCGGCCGCGCAAATCCAACATGATGATCCGTCGTTCACCGTTGAGCACAGCGCCAAGATGCTCAAAATCCCGAGCATTGCGCGTTAATCCCGGCACGCAGATGATCGGTGTCTTGTCATTATCCGCTGAATAGTCCCGCGCGTGTAATTTCAATCCGTCCTCAGATTGCCAGTAGATATCTTGATATGTTTTTTCGTCGCTCATGTTGCGATTGCCCCGTCTTCCCACTTGCTGCGCAACCGATTAGCCGCCACTGTCAAGAAATGCCATATAAACCGCAATCCGAACCCACAAAGATCAACTACCAGCCCGATGTCCAGATCACCCAACTGGGAGAAAAGATCGGTGATCCGGTCAGCGCCGCTAATTTTCCAGATCATATTCTCCGGTTCAGAAATGACCGATGGGACCAGAGCATTGGCCTGCACGGCTTGGATGACTCGGATTGGATCAATCATTTCGGAAAACTTGCACCACTTGCGGACAACCTAAGCCCGCCGTTGGCCTTGCGCTATCATGGGCACCAGTTTCGCAACTATAATCCGGATATAGGCGACGGTCGCGGCTTTCTGTTCGCGCAGCTGCGCGATCATGAGAAACGGCTCATGGACCTTGGGACTAAAGGTTCCGGGACAACACCTTGGAGCAGGACCGGTGACGGCCGCCTAACCTTGAAAGGCGCGGTCCGCGAAATTATTGCGACTGAGATGCTTGAAGCACTCGGCGTCAACACCTCTAAAACACTCTCGGTTGTCGAGACCGGCGAAGAGCTAACGCGCGGTGATGAGCCGTCTCCGACGCGATCAGCCGTAATGACAAGATTGAGTCACAGTCATATTCGTATCGGAGCGTTCCAGCGGATCGCCTATGAAAAGAACGAGGCACTGATGCAGCAGCTCATCGAATATTGCCTGACAAATTATTATGGCGGCATCCAGACCGATGATCCGGCGGCAGAGCTATTCGCCAAAACTGCGCAGGAAGTCGCGAAACTAGCGGGCGCCTATATGACCGCGGGCTTTGTCCACGGTGTCCTGAATACCGACAATATCAACGTCACAGGCGAGAGTTTCGATTATGGGCCCTGGCGTTTCACCCCTCATTGGGAACCGGGCTTTACCGCCGCCTATTTTGATCAAGAGGGATTATATTGCTTCGGCCGGCAACCGGAAGCGCTCCACTGGAACCTGGCTCAATTTGCTAGCGCCTTGTGCTTAGTAGCAGAGAGTGATCCATTGGTTGCGATATTGGAATCCTTCCCCAAGGCCTATGGCACTGCGTTCACCGAACATTTCTGCTGGCGGCTGGGCATCGAGTCAAAAGGCTTCGATGACGACCGTGATCTGGTGGTTGCAGCAGAAAAAGGCTTGGCGCAGAAAACAACCCAGATTGACCAATTTTTCTTCGATTGGGGCAAAGCAGAGGACGTCGCTAAGCCTAAGGATGACTCATCAGAATTTTCCGAATTTCGCAATCTGATCGCGAACCGCGAGCGCACGCGAAAACCGGTGAGCGAATATTGGCACAAAGCTAGTCCATGTTCGATGCATATCGAAGAAGTTGAAACCATCTGGGCCGCCATTGCCGAAGATGATGATTGGAACCAACTCTCAGAAAAAGTCAATGAAATCCGTGGAATGGGTTTTGCATTGCGTAATGGCTAACAAGTCATGTTACATCAATTGACGTTCTGCAGATATTAACCCTGATATTAGCCGAATTTTCGCGCTATGGTCCATTGCGCTGGATATGCTTCAAACGGGCTATCTGGCATCGAATATCCTTAGAAAACAGAGGCTAGCTTGAGCGATCTGATATCAACTGAACCAGCAACCGGCGACACATTATGGACCGGCACGAGCGGCGATCCTGATGCAGCGATTATCAAAGCGCGCGAGGCATGGCCCGCTTGGGCTGCGACCTCCGTGGTCAACCGTGTAGAGGCGGTTCAACGCTATGCCGCCTGTATCCGCGCTGATGCGGAGAATCTCGCGGAACTGATTTCGCGCGAAACCGGCAAGCCATTGTGGGAAGCACGTACCGAAGTCGACTCTGTCGTCAAGAAAATCGACATTTCAGTTGATGCCTTCGCGCAACGTACCCCACAGCGCCAACTACCCAGCCAGGGCAATATGCGCGCAGCCTTGCGCCACAAGCCGCTTGGTGTTCTTGCAGTACTGGGTCCATATAATTTCCCAGCTCATCTACCCAATGGCCATATTGTTCCCGCTTTGATTGCCGGTAACACGATTGTTTTTAAACCATCCGAGAAAACACCTGCCGTTGGTCAATATCTAATTGATGCCTTCGCGAAGGCTAAGCTGCCGACCGGCGTGGTCAATATCGTTCACGGCGGCCCGAAAATCGGCAAACAGCTCACCACCAATGAAGATCTCGACGGCGTCTTGTTCACAGGCTCTGCCCGGACGGGGATTGCATTGAACCGCCAATATGCCTCCCGGCCCGACAAGATGCTGGCTTTGGAGATGGGTGGCAACAATCCCATCATTGCATGGGATACCGACGATATTCACAGCGCCGCCACGTTGATCGTGCAGTCGGCCTTTCTATCGGCTGGCCAGCGTTGTTCGGCTGCGAGCCGCCTGATCGTGAAAGATACGCTCTATGATCCCATCGTTCGGCAAGTGAAGCGGATCACAGATCGCCTTATCATAGATGAACCTTTTGCGAAGCCAGCCCCGTTCATGGGGCCCGTAATCGATAATGAGACCGCCGACGGCCTTACCGAGAGTTTTCTCGCGCTGATGAGCCACGGCGGAAAACCGATCAAGCATATGGCAAAAAAGATCGAGGGCCGTCCGTTTCTGACGCCGGGCATCATTGACGTAACCGACCTTCATGAGCGCCCGGACATCGAATTATTCGGCCCCATTTTGCAAGTGGTCCGTGTCGGTGACTTTGAGGAAGCCATCGCTGAAGCCAACAACACACGCTATGGGCTATCCTCCGCCTTAATCGGCGGAACGGCTGAACATTACGACAAATATTGGTCAAACAGCCGCGCTGGTATCGTGAATTGGAACAAAATGACAGTAGGCGCCTCATCTGAAGCACCCTTTGGCGGCATCGGCTTATCAGGTAACCATCGACCCAGCGCTTATTATGCCGCTGACTATTGTGCCTATCCCGTAGTTTCGCTGGAAGCAGAGCAAGCCAAGGCCTCGATCGGGATTGGCCTTAAAGATGAAGATCTTGGGAACAATACCGAACCTTCGCCCGCTAAATAGCTAAGCTTAGGTCACCCCAAAAACTTCTGTTTTGAACATGGCCGTCAATGGGGGCATATCGTAACTATGGAAAAAACATCAAATACGGCGACCCCATCGGGTAAAGTTCATCTGGTTGGTGCAGGACCCGGAGATCCGGATCTGCTGACACTGAAAGCGGCGAAACTGCTGGAACGCGCCGATGTCGTCGTTCACGATGGCTTGGTTAGTCGTGATATTCTGGATTTGATAGCGCCATCCGCACGTCGGATTTCGGTTGCCAAGAAACGTTCTCTGCACAGCGTCGCACAGAACCAAATCAACGACATTCTGATCAGTGAAGCTGAAAAAGGCCATTTGGTCGTACGCCTGAAGGGCGGCGATCCTTTTATTTTCGGACGCGGCGGCGAAGAGGCTGATGATTGCATCGCCGCTGGAGTGGCGGTCGAAGTCGTTCCGGGTATCAGCGCCGCCCTCGGTTGCGCTGCACAGGCAAGAATGCCCCTCACCCATCGCGATGCATCCAGCGCAGTGTCTTTTGTCGCAGGCCAATGCAAAGGCCTGTCCGATCAAAATTGGTCCGGCTTGGCAGGAAAAGGCCGTACGTTGGTAATCTATATGGGCGTAGCCAATGCCGAAGCGATCGTTGAGAAGCTGATCGCCGACGGCGCTGCACCGGACCTGCCCGTTGCCGTGCTGGAAAACGGCACGCGTGACAATTTCAGAGCACTCCGGACTCTTTTGACCGACCTCGGTGATCTCGTGAGGCGCGAAAAGATTAAGAGCCCTGCACTACTCGTCGTCGGGGAGGTCGCGAACTATGGCGATGCCGACGATAAATTTCAGGAATTTGCTCAAATAGCGGGAGTGATCGCATGAACATATTGACCGGAAATGACCTCAAAACCGGCGACGTTATCTGGTGGACCGGCAGCGAATGGTCGCGTCTTGTCAAAGACGCGGTCGATGTCGGCGATCAGGGCGAAACGATTCTGCAGCAAGAAGAATCCGCCCGCAGGGTCAACTCGCCTTATATTATCGAAGCCGAGCAAACAGAAGGTGGTCCGCGACCCGGACACATAAAGGACCGAGTCCGGGCACTCGGACCAACCGTTCGTCTCGACCTGACATTAAAACCGGCTGATCCCAATGCCGGCGACTGGGTGATCTAACATGTATCAATATGACCAATATGACCAGAAAATGGTCGACACACGGGTTGAAGAATTCCGCGATCAGGTAAAACGCCGCCTCGCAGGAGATCTAACCGAAGACCAGTTCAAACCGCTAAGGTTGATGAACGGCCTCTATCTACAGCTTCATGCCTATATGCTGCGTGTTGCCATTCCCTATGGCACGCTGAGTGGCAAACAGATGCGGATGCTTGGCCATATCGCGCGCAAATATGACCGCGATTACGGACATTTTACGACACGCCAAAACTTGCAATATAATTGGATCAAGCTGGAAGATGCTCCCGATATTCTTGCTGATCTTGCGTCGGTCGAAATGCATGCCATCCAAACCAGCGGCAATTGCATCCGGAATATTTCTTCTGATCAATTTGCTGGTGCGACGGCAGATGAAATTGCTGATCCACGCCCTTGGGCAGAAATTCTGCGGCAATGGTCCAGCTTTCACCCCGAATTTTCTTATCTTCCACGGAAGTTTAAGTTCGCGGTCATTGCCAGCGAAACCGATCGTGCGGCAATGCGGCTGCATGATATTGGTATCCAGTTGGTGCACAATGAAGCCGGCGAACTAGGCGCGAAATTCTATGTCGGTGGCGGCATGGGTCGTACACCCATGATCGCACCGGAAATCCGGGACTTTGTGCCTGCCGATGAACTGATCAGCTATGCCGAGGCCTGCCTGCGGGTGTATAACCGCTACGGACGACGGGATAATAAATATAAGGCACGGATCAAGATCCTCGTCCACGAGCTTGGCAAGGAAGAATATACCCGCCAGGTTGAAGAAGAATTCGCTCATATGAAACAGCTGGGACTAAACCCGCCGGTTGAGGAGTTGGAGCGCATCACTCAATATTTTGCGGACCCGCCGTTTGATAACAGTGCCAGCAATGATCTAGACCTATCCGATCCTGATTTTGCTTTATGGGTGGACCAGAATGTTTCCGAGCATAAACAATCGGGCTACGGAATTGTAACGATCAGCCTGAAACCGCGCGGTGGCATTCCCGGCGATGCTTCATCGGCACAGATTGATCTGATGGCGGAATTGGGCGAGCAATATAGCTTCGACGAATTGCGCGTGACCCACAGCCAGAATATTGTGCTCCCGCATGTTAAGAAGAGCGATCTATATGCGCTTTGGCAGAAGCTGGATGAAGCGGGACTAGCTCCAGCAAACCTCGACTTGATCTCGGACAGCATCGCCTGCCCCGGGCTCGATTATTGCAGCCTCGCCAATGCCCGTTCTATTCCCCTCGCCCAGAAAATCAGCGAACGCTTCGCTGACCTCGGTCGTCAGAGGGAATTGGGTGAGCTGAAGCTCAAAATTTCAGGCTGTATCAATGCTTGCGGCCATCACCATGCCGGACATATTGGCATATTGGGCGTCGACCGAAAAGGCACGGAAAATTATCAGCTTCTGCTTGGTGGTTCCGCTGCGGAAGACACCAGCCTTGCGAAGATCACGGGGCCTGGTTTTACCGAAGATGGCGTGATTGATGCAATTGAGACGGTAACCGATCTCTATCTCGATCAACGGGAAGATGGAGAGCGATTTATCGACACCTATCGCCGTGTCGGCATGGCTCGGTTCAAGGAGGCTATCTATGGTTGATCCCATCCGTTTGCGCAGTGATGATGCCCATGCAGAACCAGCGGTCTCGCTCGACTCGTTTCTGGGCGAATCCAACGCCACTGCTGTTCGTATCGAGCCAGGTGAAGATGCCCGGCAATTGCTTCCCTTTCTTGATCGTCTGTCACTGATCGAAGTTGCTTTTCCGGCCTTTGGCGACGGTCGTGGCTATTCGACCGCACAGATATTGCGGGAAGCCGGCTATGCCGGTGAGCTCCGGGCCAGTGGTGATGTGCTGCTGGATCAGGTCGCTTATATGCAACGTTGCGGCTTTGACGCCTTTGCACCGGACGCTCCAATCGATCCCGAACTGATGGAAGAAGCGATCCGTCGTTACGACCATGTCTATCAGGGAACATCAGACCAACGCACAGCAATTTGGAAACTTCGTCATGGGTGAAGCAGCACGCAGAATCGACACAATCGACGTCCGTCCGGATTTTTCCCAGGCCGACGCAGATGCCCTGAACCAACGCTTTGAAGGCGTAGGCACGATAGACATGCTTAAGGCATTATTTGACGAGCGCCAGTTGGGCGAAGTCGCGGTCGTATCCTCCTTTGGTACCGAAAGCGCCGTTCTGCTCCATCTGATTGCAGCGGTTGACGCAACCATCCCGGTGACCTTTGTGGATACGTTGAAAATGTTTCCAGAAACGCTCGAATATCGAGAGAAATTGGTCAAAACTCTTGGCATAAAGAACAGCAATGTTGTCGAACCCGATGCAGCGGTACTGGCGGAGAAGGACGAAAACGGTCTCCGTTGGTCCTATGATCCCGACGGTTGCTGCGAAATCCGTAAAGTGGAACCGCTGGCACGCGCCAAAGCGGGATTGAACAGCTGGATTTCTGGCCGGAAGGCATTCCAGTCTGTAACCCGCAACAATATCCCGCGCTTTGAAATTGACGATGGTCGATTGAAGATCAACCCATTGGGTGACTGGATCAAAGATGATCTCGAAGCCTATTTCGAAGAGCATGACCTGCCGCGCCACCCGTTGGAAGCGGAAGGTTATCTCTCGGTTGGTTGTGCACCCTGCACCTCCAAAGTGCTGCCAGGTGAAGATCCCCGTGCGGGGCGCTGGCGCGGCTGGGACAAGTCCGAATGCGGCATTCACGAAGATGTGACGCCGTTGCCGGATGCGGATGATAATGGAAAGAATGATCCGATTTTCTAGCGCTTCATTCTCTATATGAGGCTCACCGCTCGGTTGGGATCACTGTCTATCGCTAGCTAATATTCGTCCGGCGCATCCCCATATGCCAAATCACCGAATTTCGTGAACTCGCTGATGAAGCTAAGGTTGATATTACCGGTCGAACCTTGCCGGTTTTTGGCGACGATGACCGTCGCCTTATTCACCTTGCTTTGGTGATCGGTTTCCCAGGCAGAATATTTTGCAATCTGTTCCGGTGTGGAATTGCCATCAGGCTCATCAGGCTTGATCGCGAGATGATAATATTCATCCCGAAAAATGAACATCACGATATCCGCGTCCTGCTCAATCGAACCGGATTCACGAAGATCGGAAAGTTGCGGACGTTTGTCATCCCGGCTTTCAACCTGCCGACTGAGCTGCGACAGTGCCATCACCGGCACTTGCAATTCCTTCGCCAGTGTCTTCAGGCCACGACTGATTTCCGAAATTTCATTAACTCGATTGTCATTGGCACGACCGGAGCCTTGCAGCAACTGCAGGTAATCGACCACGATCAGCCCGATACCCTGACGCCGCTGTAACCGTCGAGCACGCGTCCGCAGTGCAGCAATAGTCAATCCTGGCGTATCATCGATAAACAGCGGCAAATCCTGCAATTCTCGCGACGCCAACGCAAGTCGATGCATATCGTCCCGACTGATCGCACCCATGCGCAGCTTTTCCGAGCTAATTTCTGCTTGCTCCGACAAAATCCTTGTAGCCAGCTGATCCGCCGACATTTCTAGGCTGAAGAAAGCGGTTTTAGCACCCAAAGAGTCAGCGGGTGCAATCCCGTCTTCCATATCCCGTAGATATCGATTGGCCGCATTGAACGCGATATTGGTCGCGAGCGATGTCTTACCCATGCCAGGACGACCCGCCAGAATGAGCAAATCGCTCCTGTGCAAACCACCCATCTTGGCATTCACATCGGTCAGGCCTGTCGTGATACCCGACACCTTGCCGCCACTGTTAAAGGCCCGCTCAACGTTGCTCAGCGCCTCTGTCGATGCCTGTAGGAACGATCGTACACCGCCTTCCTGCGCTTCGCCTTCGGAAACCCGGTAAAGAGCCGTTTCCGCTTCCTCGATCTGTTCTTTGGGAGCAACGGTTTCGCTGGTGTCCAACGCGCTTTCCACCAAAGTCCGACCGACGCTGACCAATTCGCGCAGCAAGGCCAGATCATAAATCTGGTCGGCAAAATCACGGGCGCCGATCAGTCCGGCCCCATCACCCGTGAGTTTCGCAAGATAGGATGGTCCGCCTAGCGCCTTCATTGCTTCATCAGACTCGAAATAAGGCTTCAGGGTCACCGGAGTAACCACCATATTTTTGTCGAGCAGCTTCAATGCCTGCTCGTAAATCCGTCCATGCAAGGGTTCATAAAAATGTTCGGGCCGCAGACGTGTCTGCACATCTTCCGCGACACGATTGTCGATCAGCAGCGCACCAAGAAAGGTCGCCTCTGCTTCGACATTGCGCGGCAGTCGCTGCTCGTCACTTTCATCTGCTTGGAAATGCATCAATTCGGCCATGGCTCTTCATTGACCCTGAATCGATTCTCGGCAAGGGGCGCGGCGAAAAAATTCGTAAACTTCCGGGGACAGTCCTGTGGAAAAACACACAGCCGCCATGTTGCACTGCAAAAACTCTTGTCCTCTGACCGGCGCTGCGGCAACAAGGCGCTATGTCCGATCCGCGCATCATTTCTGTTGAACTCGACGAAGCCACAATTTTGTGGCGCAACGCCGATATCGAGCAGGAACGGCGGATCGCAATATTTGATCTGATCGAAGAGAATTTCTTCAAGCCACTCAAACCACATGACGATGGCTATGCCGGCCCCTATCAACTTCAACTCAGTGTTCAGGAAGGTCGACTGATCATTTCCATCGGACGCGAAAATGGCGACCCCCTGGAAACTCTGATCTTAGCACTTGGCCGGTTTCGACGACCAGTTCGGGATTATTTTGCCATTTGCGACAGCTATTATCAGGCGATCCGCAAGGCGAGTGCAGCGGAAATCGAAACCATCGACATGGCCCGGCGGGGTGTACATGATCAAGGAGCAGATTTGCTGATCGAACGATTAGACGGAAAGATCGAGGTAGACTTCAAGACCGCGCGCCGTCTCTTCACATTGATCTGTGTATTGCATATCAAGAATTGAATGATTCTTCCGCTGCGTATTAGGGAACCAGGGTGGCCAATCGAAACATGAAAAAAACACTGTTGAGCCTTGCCGTAACAGCAGTGGTGCTGCTGATCATCGCATTCATCTTGCGCAGCGTTATCCTTAGCTGGGCGCCATCCCGGGACCAATATCCGGTGCAGGGCATATCCGTCGATGAAAGCCACGGCCAGATCATTTGGCATATCGCCGGCGCGACTGGCGTTGACTTTGCCTATGTCCAAGCCACCAACGGTGCGAAAAAACGGGATGAGAAATTCGCGGAGAATATAAAAGGAGCACGGGAGTCCGGGGTGCGCTATGGTGCTCTCCACAATTATTCGCTCTGCCATCTCGCGACGGATCAGGCGACTATGTTTGTGACCACCGTCCCGCGCGGCGACAATATGTTGCCACCTGCCGTTCGTCTGGCCTTCGACAATGATTGCAGAGACCGCCCTAGTCGCGCTCTGGTGCTCAGCGAGCTCAACACATTCCTCAACCAGATAGAAGCCCATAGCGAGAAACCCACCATCGTCGCCGTGTCAAAAGACTTCGAGCAGCTATATAATATCAGTAGCGGGATTGACCGGACCTTTTGGCTCGAGGCCAATTTTTTTCCACCGGATTACGCCACAAAACCCTGGGTCATGTGGCGCGCTTCAGATATGCGGCGGATCAGTGGGGTTGACGGCCCGATAAACTGGAACGTAGTGCGACCATGATCACCAACAGGAAACAAATATGAGCATTTTGTCTGACCGCTGGATCCGCAATGAAGCGAAAAAGTCCGGCATGATTGAGCCTTTCGTGGAAGGTCAAAAACGGGAAGGAAGCATCAGCTATGGCCTGTCTTCTTATGGATATGACGCCCGCGTGTCAGATGAATTCAAGATTTTCACGAACGTCGATAATGCCATTGTCGACCCGAAAAACTTTGCCGAAAACAGCTTCGTTGATCGCAAAACCGACTGTTGCATAATCCCGCCCAACAGCTTTGCCTTGGCCCGCACTGTCGAATATTTCCGGATACCACGCGATGTGCTCGTTATCTGTCTGGGTAAATCCACATATGCCCGCTGCGGGATCATTGTGAATGTCACACCACTGGAACCGGAATGGGAAGGCCATGTCACTTTGGAATTCTCCAATACCAGTCCCCTGCCCGCAAAAATCTATGCAAATGAAGGTGCCTGCCAGTTCCTGTTCCTAAAAGGCAATGAACCTTGCGAGACAAGCTATGCGGACAGAGCCGGCAAGTATATGATGCAAAAAGGTGTGACTCTGCCTAAGCTGTAGGTCATAGATCGCACAATTATTTCACCAGAAGATAAACGGCAGGAGCGCCCCTATGTCCGAAACACGTGAATTTGATGTCATCATCTATGGTTCAACCGGCTATACCGGACGTCTTGTCGCTGAATATATGGCACAGCAATATGGGCTGTCCGACGATGCCCCGAAATGGGCAATGGCAGGTCGCAGCCTTAACAAGCTTGAAGAGGTCCGCGATCTCATTGGTGCGCCAAAGGCCACACCGCTGGTCGTTGCCGATTCCGATGATAAAGATTCCATAGATATGATGGCGAGCCGGGCGCAGGTCATACTGACCACAGTCGGCCCCTATCAACTATACGGCGACGAACTTGTGGCTGCCTGCGTCAAAAATGGCACCCACTATGTCGATCTTTGCGGCGAACCGGGATGGATGCGCGAGATGCTCGACACCCATCAGGAAGCGGCCGAAAAATCAGGAGCGCAAATCTGTTTTTCCTGTGGCTTTGACTCGATCCCTTTCGATCTCGGCGTATTGATGCTGCAGAAGGAAATGAACGAGCGTTTTGCGAAACCTGCCACGCGCGTCAAAGGGCGCGTCCGCGCAATGGAAGGCACATTCTCGGGCGGAACCGCAGCCAGCCTGAAAGAAACGATGAAAGCGATTGCCAAAAACCCTAGCCTCGTCAAAATTCTAGCAAGCAGCTTTGGCCTGACACCCGGTTTTGAAGGACCGGACCAGCCCAATATGTTGATCCCCAAATATGATAAGACCATCGACAGTTGGGTTGCCCCGTTCATCATGGCCGCAATCAACACAAAAAATGTGCATCGCACCAATTTTCTGCTCGATTTTGCCTTTGGCGAAGACTTCAAATATGATGAGATGGTCGTCACCAGCCCCGGTGATATTGGCAAACAGGCCGCTGAAATGGTGGCGAAAGCCAATCCCCTCGGTGGTGATGATGCACCGAAGCCAGGCGAAGGCCCAACCAAAGAACAACGCGAAAATGGCTATTATGACGTATTGTTCCTAGGCGAGACTTCCGACGGTGAAACAGCCACGCTCTGCGTCAAAGGTGATAAAGACCCCGGCTATGGCTCCACCTCCAAAATGATTGCCGAAGCGGCTCTATGTATTGCTCTTGATGGTAACAAACAGGGTGGCGGTGTCTGGACACCGGGCGCACTGATGGGCAACAAGCTCGTCAAGCGATTGGAAGACAAGGCTGGACTTAGTTTCACGGTAGAAAGCTAGAGGCCGTCAGCAACCGTTCAGGCTTTGACGCTATTGACACGCTAAAATTGCAAACGATATCCCCCTTGAAACCAGATTTTTCAGGATAGATTTTTAGTCACCATGTTGAAACGCCTTCTACGCAAAAAAAAGCCGGACCGGCCAATTGATAGCGCGACGATTCCCGAGAACCGCCGCGTCTATGCAATTGGCGACGTACATGGTTGCAATGACCTCCTGCTGCAATTGCTGGACAAGATCATCAAGGATGACGGTGAACGCGATACTGTTGAAAGTGAAATCATCTTTCTTGGTGATCTCGTCGACCGCGGCCCCGACAGCGCCGGCGTGCTCGATACCGCTATCCAGGCCAAAGCCGAACTGGGCAACGTCCGGTTTCTGATGGGTAATCACGAAGAAGTTTATCTGGCCGCAGCTACCGGTGAAGAAAAAGCCGTCCGCTTCTTCAACAGGATCGGCGGACGCGAGACGATCTTGAGCTATGACATCACAATGAAGGAATATCTCGAACTCGACATGCCGGAACTGGCCGCACGCTTGCCTGAGCTATTCCCGCAAGAGCATATTGATTTTATAACAAGTTTTGACGACCAAATCGTCGTTGGCGACTATGCGTTTGTACACGCTGGTATCCGTCCCGGCATCCCCCTTTCTGAACAGCGTCAGAAAGACCTTCGCTGGATTAGAGAAGATTTTCTTGCGACACAGGAAGCCCATGAAAAGGTCATTGTCTACGGCCATACGATCAATGAAGACGTCGTAGAATGCGGGACACGGATCGGTATCGACACTGGTGCCTATTATTCTAACAAGCTAACCGCACTGGTACTGCAAGGTTCAGAACGTTGGTATCTGGACACCGCTTCATAAAAAAGGCGGAGCCAGATGGCCCCGCCGTTTTTCGGTCCGACAAACAGACCATTTTTGATATTGCTTCCGCGTTTTATGCGACCTGAGCAGTCGGCGCGATTTCTTCTTCCATATCGCGCAGAACATAGCCGCGTCCCCATACCGTTTCGATATAGTTTTCACCACCGCAGGCCAGCGATAGCTTCTTGCGCAGCTTACAAATAAACACGTCGATAATTTTAAGCTCCGGCTCGTCCATGCCGCCATATAGATGGTTGAGGAACATTTCCTTGGTGAGCGTTGTGCCCTTACGCAAGGACAGCAACTCAAGCATCGCATATTCTTTGCCGGTCAGATGTACCCGGTTGCCATCAACTTCAACCGTCTTGGCGTCAAGATTAACGGCCAGTTTTCCGGTCCGGATAACGCTCTGTGAGTGGCCTTTCGAACGGCGCACAACAGCATGGATACGGGCAACCAACTCGTCTCGGTGAAACGGCTTCGTCACATAGTCATCGGCACCGAAGCCAAAGCTGCGGACCTTGCTATCCATTTCGCTGATGCCGGAAAGAATTAGGACAGGTGTTTGAACCTTCGCAACGCGCAGTTTCTTCAACACATCATAGCCATGCATGTCCGGCAGGTTTAGATCGAGACAGATGATGTCATAATCATAAAGCTTGCCAAGATCGAGGCCCTCTTCACCCAGATCAGTGGTATAAACATTAAAACCCTCGGTCGTCAGCATAAGCTCGATCGCTTTTGCGGTCGTTGGTTCATCTTCAATCAGCAGCACGCGCATCAGGCAGCCCCTTTTTCTAAATTACGCTCCAGGATCGGAAACTATTCCGACCCGATGGATCATTTATTAACCATAAGATGAATGAACTTAAAAGGTTAATTTTTCGCTAAGTCAGGACTCAAGGCGAGTCGCGAAGATCGAAATGACTCTGTAACCCGCAGGAATGAGTCATTTCAGGACTCTCGGAATCTTCCAAAAAAAAATTAACTTTTTGCAATTTCGATGCTCAAATCGTGACTATTTTGTCAAAATGCACTGTCTTTTTCGGTATATTGGCAACACAAAGGACCATTTTTTACAACATATGGTAAGCTTCATTAACAAGCTCTTGTTGCACGGAGGCCCATGCCGCATGATCCATCCATGACCGAAATCCCAGCGAGCGCGATCACTGAAACATTCTTAGCCGCCAGCGGTCCTGGAGGGCAAAATGTCAACAAAGTAGCGACAGCGGTTCAAATGCGGGTCAACGTCTATGCTCTGGGGTTGACGCCTTATGCATTCCGGAAACTAAAAACCCTTGCAGGGAGAAAAATGACACAGGCCGGGGAACTCGTCTTCACCGTCCGCGAATATCGCACCCGCGAAGCCAATCGGGCAGAAGCGCGACGGCGGCTAGAGGAAATCATCGAGCAAGCCCACCAACGAGATCCGCGAAGGGTCAAAACCCGCCCGAGCAGAGCAGCCAAAGCGCGGCGGATTGATTCCAAGAAGAAGAAGTCCTCCGTGAAAAGAATGCGCGGAAAACCGAGTTTGGACTGAGCGATGAGCAGCGCAGTCACTGGATATCATCATGGGCTAGCTTGCCGTATATAATCCGGTAAAGAAGCCGGAAGTAGAAAATCTATTCGAAAGCACCATCATGTTAGAAATTTCCATCGATAGAGAACAGCCGACGGCGGAATATTATGCTGACCTGACATCCGCTGCCGCTGCACTCGTTGATGGCGAGCCAGATGCGATTGCCAATATGGCAAACATCGCAGCACTAATCTGGCAATATATTCCAGACCTCAACTGGGCCGGATTCTATCGGATGGTCGATAGCGAACTCATACTAGGGCCGTTCCAAGGCAAAACAGCCTGCATCAGGATCGCGGTTGGATCAGGC
Source organism: Parasphingorhabdus sp. (assembly GCF_039939955.1). Lineage (GTDB taxonomy): Bacteria > Pseudomonadota > Alphaproteobacteria > Sphingomonadales > Sphingomonadaceae > Parasphingorhabdus. The sequence continues at coordinate 1,183,139 of NZ_JBDVHS010000005.1, forward strand.
GTATGCGGCACCGCTGCAGCATCCGGAAAAACACAAAGGGTCGCCGATGTTCATGCCTTTCCGGGCCATATTGCTTGTGACGCCGATAGTCGGAGTGAACTGGTCGTACCGGTTATGAAAGATGGAAGAGTCATCGCGGTCCTCGATTTAGACAGCCCCCTGCCCGATCGTTTCAGCCCGGCAGATGAAGCGGGGATGATGAGCTTGATCAAGGCCATTGCCCCCAGTCTTGGCTGAGAAAAATCGTATGATATGCCCCAATTCGAGACAGGGTGAGAAATCTACCCTATTTCAGATAAGCCCAATGGCCAACATCCGTGAACAATGGTAAATAGCGGTTAACCAAATTTCCTTTGGGCATGCTGGATGCAAGCCCAAAATAGGAGTTGTTACGCATGAAGCCCCTCATATGTGCTTGCGTTACCGCTATTTTCGCGGTTGCGCCAAATTCCGCCATTGCCGCTGTCGACTCGACTTCAGATGCCACCGTTCAACTCCCCTATAACCAAGACTATCCCGATAACCGGATCGCTTATGAGACAAATGCTGTGATTGGCGATGATCGAGTGATTTCCACACCATCTGCTTATCCCAACGCCGCCCAGCCAACCTATCAAGGGAATTGGAACGGCGCATATCAAGAAGACGGAAGCTACCAAGGTGAATGGCAAGGCGATTATCGTGATGCCGACGGTCGCGTATATCGGGGAGACTATTCAGGAACCTTCATCGGTACTGGCGACATGGAGCCAGCACAAAAATATCAAGCAAAGAAAATTTCAAATCGTGCAGAAGAGCTTGTCTATCTTGAACAATGCAAGAAAACTAATGGTGTGACCGGCGGTCTGGGCGCGGTTGCGGGAACTGCCATTGATCAACGAACCAATCGATGTCGAAAATTGCTCAAAAAAGATACGGAAAATCAGCAAGATACCACGCGATATCAAACCAACCCCGGCGGTAGGAACGGATATTATCCGGATGCACAATCGGCGGTAACATCTACCGTCACGCAATCTGGACCCACAACTACCACGACGACGACAACCACGACGACAACGACCTACTACGAAGAGTGAAGGGCTTCAGCAACGCCGAGGCATGCTGCTCTTTGGGCACCAGTATTTTCGGCGAATAAGATCACAAGTCTCGAGTGTCAGCTTTGACCCTGTCGTCGGAGCAACGCAGTTGGATCAAATCTTTCCCAACCGTCGGGACCAAGGCGCTCCAAAGGACGAAACCGGACTTTATATTCCATCTGGGAAGCGCCATCTACCCAATAGCCTAGATAAACATAGGGTAGCTCAGCCGCCTGAGCGCGCAGAATATGATCCATGATAATATAATTTCCAAGGCCCGTCCGCTCGCCATGTTCCGCATCAAAGAAACTATAGATCATTGATAGGCCATCAGCTTGCTGATCGGTCAAGCAAGCGCCAACCAGTCGCCCCTTACTGCCATCCAGCGTGGGTTCGCGATATTCGACAACTAAACTCTTAACCGGCGACTGCTCAACCATGTCGGAATAATCCATCTCGTCCATCTCTGCCATACCACCGCCTGGGTGGCGTTTCGCGAGATAGTTCTGGAGCAGTTGATATTGTTCTTCTGTTGCCCATGGTTCACAGGCTTCGACCACTAGATCCTGATTGCGGCGGATCAATTTCCTTTGCGTGCCACTGGGACGAAACTCATCGGCCAACACTCTAACCGAAACGCAAGCCTTGCAATCCACGCAACTGGGTCGATAGGCGACATTCTGGCTACGTCGAAAACCAATCCGCCCAAGGGCGTCGTTTAATTCTTCGGTATGAGGGCCGCTAAGCTCTGTAAAAACTTTGCGTTCGTTTTTGCCAGGCAAATAGGGGCATGGGCTGGGATTGGTCACAAAGAATCGCGGGAAGCGAACGGGTGCAGTCACAAAACCTGCCTTTTGTTGCATTATTCAGAATCGACATTAGCAATATGCAATGGAGTGAACAGAATGAAAAGGTGATTCACCACATAATTTTATAATCAGGTCATGTTGGTGATAACCAAAAAAAAACGGGACGAAAATCGCCCCGTTTTCCAAATTAGATTAGCTTAAGCTCAAGGGCTTGTTGGATCATCATCATCAGCGATGACAATGATACCAGCGATAACCGCTGCTGCTGCAAGAACAGCGATCAGAATGCCGCTTCCGCCTTCAAGCTCTTCCGAAGAAGAAGCAGAAGTGGTTGCGCCAACGCGCTCAACACTCTGAGATACTTGGGCCGTCACAGGTGCAGCAATCAAAGATGCTGCGGCAATGCCAGCTGCCAATTTACCGAATTTCATAACTATGCTCCAATACGTCATTTACAAAAGGTCGAATGCCAAAAATGGGCATTCATGCGCCCTGCTGTTTTACAAAGGGTTTTATTGAAAAGTCCCTCTGCTGGAATTTTCCTAACTGAGATTATGATTCTTGGCAACAAAATAGAGCATTTAGTTTCTCAAGTTAGCTTATTTCCAAACCACTTAAGCACATATTGCTATTTCTGAACAAATACCGGCCTGCCCGCGATCCACGTTTCCAAAACTTTCAAATCTTTGATTTGCGAAGGGGTTGCGAGCAAGATATCCCGATCAATAAGCAGGAAATCCGCCCTTTTTCCAGGCTCCAGACTACCAAATCGATCTTCAGCAAAGGCTGCATAAGCCGAGCCACTTGTATACGCATGTAACGCATCTTGTCGCGCCAAGCGTTCTTCAGGCATCCATCCTCCGAAAGGCCGCCCAGAAGCATCTTCCCGCGTCATGGCAGCAGCAATACCGGGAAAAGGATTGGGTGATTCAACCGGAACATCGGTCCCAAATGCCAATTTTGCGTCCGAATCAATCAATGACTTCCACGCATAGGCACCATGCAAGCGATCCGGCCCAAGACGCGCCTCCGCCATTAGCCTATCAGACGTCTGATGGACCGGTTGCATGGAAGCGATTGTTCCGGAAGCAGCGAAACGGCCAATGTCGACAGGATCGACAATCTGAGCATGCTCCACTCGCCACCGCCGATCTCCCTTATAGGTCAGTCTCAGCTCTTCAATTGCCGATAAGACTTCCTCATTCGCTTTATCACCAATCGCATGAACCGCCGTTTGGAAACCGTCCATAGCTGCTCTGCTCATCTTATTTCTAAGCTGCGCCGAGGTCAGCATTGCCAGCCCGCTTTCCTTTGGGCGGTCGGCATAGGGCTGTTTCAACAACGCTCCCCGCGACCCCAATGCACCGTCAATCATCAACTTGACCCCCGCCAAACGGAGATGGTCCTCATAAAGCCAAGGTGAAGGCCCAGGGCCTGCTATTGCGATCATATTATCTATCCCAGCGGCATAGGCAACAATACGCACCTTCAACTGGCCACTATCCCCTGCCCTGCGAAAACTTTGCCAATCCTGCATCGACGTACCCATGTCAGCGATCGCCGTGACTCCATTGACCAGCAATATCTCCTGCGCTTTGGCTAGTGCCAGGTCGCGTTCTACGGGACGCGGCTTCGGAATGACATCGGCGAAAAGCCCAGCAGCCGCATCGACAAAAATACCGGTTGGTTTACCGGCTTTCGTTTCAATAGCGCCGCCGTCAGGTGACTTTGTGGCAGATGTAATACGAGCAGCTGCCATCGCAGTACCGTTTACCCAAATTGCATGCCCATCAACCCGGGACAGATAGACCGGACGATCCGGCACTATAGCATCCAGTTCAGCCGCCGTAGGAAAACGCCCCAGCCCCCAGGCCTCTTGGTTCCAACCCGTTCCGATGATCCACTGTCGAGCGGGATTGTCGGCTGCATATTGCGCGACCTTTTCCAATGCTTCTTCGAGCGACTGGGTGCCAGATAGATCAAGGGTCAGCGCGGCGAAGCCCAGTTCCATCACATGGCCATGAGCATCAAAAAAGCCCGGGATCAGCGTACGGCCTTCGCCATCAAACTGAAAATCCAATTCACGTGGCCGCTTATCGTCACGGCTTAACAGCTGCTTCACCTTGCCATCATCGTCAATCACCATGGCGGCGAAACGAATGGCATTGCCTTCATCGTCTAACGTTATGCCGTTGACATTTTCGATCAAGCTGTCGGCACTGACCGGGCTGGATGCCAGACTCATACTCGCGACCATCACACCAAATATTGCACCATGTTTTTTGAACCAGCTGCTCATATCGCTCGCCTTTGCTTATTTTCTTTTCGGAAGACGGGAGACCAGAGAACTCGTGTCATTGCGGCCACCACCATCGGCCTGCACTTCCGCATAAAATTGATCGACCAGCGCGGCGACCGGTATCGCTGCACCATTGGACCGGGCTTCCTCAATCGCCAGCCCCAGATCTTTGCGCATCCAGTCGACAGCAAAACCAAAATCAAATTCATCCTTCGCCATGGTTGCCCAGCGATTGTCCATTTGCCAGCTTTGTGCTGCACCGCCCGAGATAGCCTCGTGGACCTTTTCCAGATCGAGCTGGCTGGCCTGCGCGAAACGCAGTGCCTCAGACAGGCCTTCGAGCACCCCGGCGATCGCAATTTGATTGCACATTTTTGTCGTTTGCCCAGCCCCCGTGCGTCCGACATGCACAATACGTTCCGCATAAGCGGACATGATCAACTCGGCAGCGGCAAAGGCTTCCTTGCTACCACCGCACATGATCGACAACGCACCATTTTCGGCTCCGGATTGACCGCCAGAGACCGGCGCATCGACAACATGAATGCCTCGCCCCTCTGCTTCAACCGACAATTGCCGCGCTATCCGCGCAGAAACGGTCGTATGGTCGATGAAAAGAGAACCCGACGGCATTGTCGAGAAAGCCCCATCGCGGCCCATGGTGACCGATGCAAGATCATCATCATTACCGACACAAGTAATCACAATTTGTTTATCGCGTGCGGCCTCCGCCGGATTTTCTGCAAGAGCAGCACCATGTTTGGCACCCCACGCCTCGGCTTTCGCACGGGTTCGATTGTAAACGGTTAGCTCATGTCCTGCATCGACTAGATGAGCCGCCATTGGGCCGCCCATCACGCCCATCCCGATAAATGCTATTTTTGCCATAGTTTCCTTTAACCTCTTGAACGGCCATAATCATTGTTTCCCTCCCTGACCAGATGCGTTAGGGGCACAGACGATATGAACGATATACAGACAACCAACCATCCTTCCTTCGACTTTGAAGATGTGAAAGCGGCACACGAACGGATCAAAGACCGGGTCGTCCACACACCAACGCTGAAAAGCATTACACTGTCGGAACTTAGCGGTGCGGAAGTCTATCTCAAATTTGAAAATCTGCAATTTACCGCAGCCTATAAGGAACGGGGTGCACTCAATGCCCTACTCCTGATGGATGAAAACAAGCGCAAAGCGGGCGTGATCGCCGCCTCAGCCGGCAATCATGCGCAAGGCCTCGCGTATAATGCCAAAAACCTGAACATCCCGGCCACGATCGTCATGCCGAGCACCACACCGATGGTCAAAGTGGAACAAACCCGCGGTCATGGAGCAGAAATCGTCATATTCGGTAGCAATTATGATGAATCATATGCCCATGCGCTATCGCTCGCCGAGCAGCGGGGCCTAACCTATATTCACGCTTTTGACGATCCACATGTTGCTGCTGGTCAGGGAACCGTGGCCATTGAAATGCTTGATGCAGTGCCGGATTTGGACCGATTGATCATTCCGATAGGCGGCGGCGGACTATTCTCCGGCATGGCCACCGCAGCGGCAGCGAAAAAACCGGGCATAAAGATGACCGGCGTGCAAGCGGCTCTTTATCCCAGCATGTACGGGAAGTTGACGGGTAAGACCGTCGAAGCTGGTGGCGATACGCTGGCCGAAGGTATTGCGGTGCGCAATCCATCGGAATTCACGGCCGAGATCATCCAGAAACATGTCGATGAAATATTGTTGGTCAGCGAAGCGCAATTAGAAGGCTCTGTGAGCTTGCTTCTGCAGATTGAGAAAACTGTCGTTGAGGGAGCGGGAGCCGCCGGCCTCGCCGCTCTGCTCAACAACAAGGAAAAATTCGCAGGTGAAAAAGTCGGTCTAGTTCTGTGTGGGGGCAATATCGATCCACGATTGCTGGCAAACGTGCTCCTGCGCGACCTTGCCCGGTCAGGCCGTTTGGCCCGTCTGCGCCTGCATCTGCGTGATCAGCCCGGCGCACTCTATAATGTCGTGAAGCAATTCGCCGAGCATGAAGTCAATATCATCGAAGTCTATCACCAGCGGGTCTTTACCAATCTGCCGGCCAAAGGCCTGATCACCGATATCGAATGCGAAGCCAAGGATCGCGAGCAGCTAGAAGGTTTGATCGCTGACCTCAACAAGGCCGGCTATGATGTCCGGCAGGTTGAACTGGCCGATTGAGCCATTGATGCGAGAAATTCATTGTTCGAACGTCTGAAAGTCGCATCGCAGCACATCCTGCCAAAGCGGGGCCTTACCGCCTTTGCCGGTCGCATTGCCGAGGCGGAACGCGGCGCGCTGACGACCCGGCTGATACGCTGGTTTGTCGGCAAATATGCGGTCGACATGAGCGAAGCGCAAAACTCCGACATCTCCAGCTATAACAGCTTCAATGCCTTCTTCACCCGCCCGCTCAAAGCCGGCGCGCGCGCTATCACGGAAGCGGATTTTGCCTGCCCGGTCGATGGCGCGATCAGCCAGTTTGGCGCGATTGATGACGACCACATCCTGCAGGCCAAGGGCCATTTGTTTACGACGACCGAATTGCTGGGCGGGGATACGGCGCTGGCAGCAGAATTTCGCCACGGCAGCTTTGCCAATATCTATCTGTCACCAAAGGATTATCATCGCATCCATATGCCTTGTGATGGCAGGCTCACGAGCATGACCTACGTGCCAGGCGCGCTGTTTTCGGTTAATCCCGCCACAGCGCGCGGCGTGCCGAACCTCTTCGCGCGCAATGAACGGGTCATATGTGTGTTTGAATCGCCCGAGCATGGGACGTTCGCGATGGTCCTGGTCGGAGCTACCATCGTCGGCAGCATGGCAACGGTGTGGCATGGCCTCGTCAAACCAAAGCCCGCCAACAAGCTTACGCAGTGGACTTATATCGACCAGAACATCACGCTCGAAAAGGGCGAGGAGATGGGGCGGTTCCTGCTCGGCTCTACAGTCATCATGCTATTCCGCCCGAACAGTATCGCGTTTTCAGCCGACTGGGCACCGGAGAGATCGGTGCGGCTCGGTGAAACAATGGGTGATCGGCCCGGTATTTGAGCTTTATCGACTGGCATACAAGTAAGCGAAGACGCGGCGACTTTATTATTTTCTGATCACTCTGATTAATAGCCTTTGATCGAGTGGCCGACGGTGATCAAAGCTGACCACGGGTCTGAACGTCTCGTTCTACGTCATTTGCGGAATGTCAGCATTTAATCTGCAACATCGATAAATCAGACCTCGGGCTCGCTTTTCAGGAACTTCCGCTTCCGACCCAATGGCGGACTTTGAGTCGAATGATAAATCGACTTGGAAGCTAACATAGATGATCTCTTGGCCGTCAGTTATTCCGTTTTTTTGAGGCCCGTCGGATCGCTCGCAAAATGAGGAATGTTCCAACTAGGGTCACGGAAGTCGCCCATGTTCCTGTGAGAGCCATTAGAAATCTGCCTAGCGCTGTTGCCTCGGACCAATTCGCTACGAAGGGGCTAATCAAGAGAACTGGCAGCACGGCGAGAAGCATCATCTTTGCTTCGCGTCGTTCCGATCGCCTGTGTCCTCGAAAACGAGCGCTCGCTGACTTTCCATGGAACTGTTGTCGTAGTGCATTTTCTTCGCTCGATGCCCAACGGTGAATAATTTTATTGATCCATGGTCTTGGCATAGCACAGCAGTAAAGCGAACGACTGCAAATTTCAAATATTGTCGTCCAACAGCCGCCGTTCCGCTTTCCACCCAATCCCGGCCATCCCGCAAACCCATGACCGCCGTCCGCTTTCCAGATATCGCGGAGTTCAGTCTAGACCGGCGCGGTAACCCCTGCATCGCGCATGCCACGCCAGATTTGCAATGCCTGCACCGTTTCCGGTACATCGTGCACGCGTACGATTTGCGCGCCCTGCTGGACGGCGTGATGCGCAAAGGCGATGGAACCGCCAAGACGTTGATCTACCGGCGCTTCCTTGGACAAGGCGCCGATCATCCGCTTGCGGCTGGCGCCGATCAGAAGAGGTTGACCAAGCGCATGGAACATCGAAATATTGTTCATCAAGGCAAGATTGTCCGCCAATGTTTTGCCAAAGCCCAAACCTGGATCGACAATGATCTTTTCCCGTTCAAAACCTGCTGCAATCACATCCGAAATCCGCTGTTCCAACCAATTCAGCGTATCGGTGACGATATTGCCATAGCCACCGCCTTTATGGGGGTTTTTACCACTGGACGGCGCGTGCATCAGCACCACCGGGCGACCTGAAACGCCAGCCACTTCAAGCGATCTTTTATCGTGCAGCAATGCAGACACATCATTGATCACATGCGCACCAGCAGTAATGGCCGCTTCCATCACCGCTGCCTTGCGCGTGTCGATGGAGACAACAGCACCACAATGGGCCAGTCTTTCAATCACGGGCGCGACGCGCTTAATCTCGTCCCCTTCCCAAACAGGTTCAGCGCCGGGTCGCGTACTTTCCCCACCGATATCAATAAAAGATGCACCAGCGGCCGCCATCGCGAACCCTGCGTCTGCCGCCTTCTCCGGATTGTCCTGATGCTTACCGCCATCCGAGAAGCTGTCTGGCGTAATATTGAGTATGCCCATGACATGCGGCTGATCGAACCGGATGGTCCGCTCTCCGCATTGCAGCGCTTGATGCTGCCGCGTGAGATTGGCGAATTGGTCGTTGGCTCGCTTCGCCAGTGGCTCCGGCAGAGCCTTCGACCATTCCGGCCATTGCGTGATATTGACCAGGCCTCGCTTGGGCGGACTATTGGCTTCAAATATTGAATATTCTATCTGAGAAAACCAAATTAAACTATTGTTTAATTGTTGATTTTTGCCTTCATGCCATTGCGGATTATCAACAAATCCAACCGGTTTCAGATAGAGCTTCGCATCCGGCCCACATGCTTCCAATTCTTCCATTGGACCGCCCATATCAGGGTTCGGTGGCGAGTAAATAGGTCTGACGCAGATTGTCGATCGGTTTCAGATCCTTGCCGTCCTTATAATACCAATATGTCCAGCCATTACAGCTTGGTGCATCCTGTACCGTCGCCCCGATTTTGTGGATTGAGCCTTCCTGCCCCTCCCACAGAACAGAACCATCGGCACGCACCTTCACCTTAAACTTGCGGTTCTTGCTGCACAGCTCGTCGCCGGGCTTCAGATATCCGGTTTCAACCAATGTGCCAAAAGCAACCCGGGGCTTGGCTTTTGGTGACTGCATGGTTTTGAGAGAGCTTTCGTCCAGAGGCAGGGCTTCGGCGATACGCTGTTCAGCCACTTCGCAATAGCTGTCTTCTTTTTCACAACCAATCCATTCCCGGCCCAGTCGTTTTGCAACTGCGCCCGTCGTACCGGTGCCGAAAAACGGGTCGAGCACAACATCGCCAGGATTGGTGGTCGCGAGCATGATCCGGTACAGCAAAGCTTCTGGTTTTTGCGTAGGATGTGCCTTGCTACCGTTGCGTTTCAGCCGTTCTTGGCCACCGCAAATCGGCATTACCCAGTCGCTGCGCATCTGCAATTCATCGTTGAGATTCTTCATCGCGCGATAGTTGAACGTATATTTCGCTTTTTCCGATTTCGACGCCCAAATCAGGGTTTCATGCGCATTGGTGAAGCGCGTTCCCTTGAAATTCGGCATCGGGTTGGCCTTGCGCCAGATAATATCGTTGAGGATCCAGTAGCCCAGATCTTGCAGAGACGCGCCGACCCGGAAAATATTATGATAGCTGCCGATGACCCATAGCGAACCATTTGGTTTCAATATACGACGCGCTTCGGCCAACCATGCCTTGGTAAAAGCATCATAAGCGGCGAAGCTGTCGAAATGGTCCCATGCATCATCCACGGCATCCACCTGCCCGCCTTCCGGACGATAGAGATCACCGCCAAGCTGCAGGTTATAAGGAGGATCTGCGAAGACCATATCAACCGATGCGTCAGGAAGAGACGCCATTGCTTCGATACAATCCATCTTCAGAATCTGCCCCAATGGCAGCCTTGTAGATTTTTTCGCGATACGTGTTTTGGGCACGTGAATGCGCTCGATAATCCCCATGAAACTCTATTCCTTTTTCCTGATGCACCTACGGATGAGTCCGAAGCGCCTCGCGGTCAAGGCCGTTAACATAGGTTAAAGCCGTATCTTTATGGTTAACCAAAGCGAACGTAGGAGAACGAAAGGAGTCCGCCACCAGATGTGGAGTCACGCCCATCAAGCGAGACTCAACCCCTAGTGGTGTGACGAAAAAGACTCTTTCCGAAAATTAATTGTGCATTTTCGAGAAACCCTCGAAATTCAAATATGGTTTCCAAGATGTTACATTCGGGCTATATGTCGCACCAACAAATATGCTCCAGAGCGTAACAGTCCGAGGATCAGTGAACAAATGGCGCGCAATTTTCGAGATAAATATCAGCATGAATATGGCATTGCTCAGGAAAGCGATGAACCTCGTCCTCATCCCGGAGTCATTGTCGGCGGTGCGGCCGGACGCGAAAAGCGTCGGGAATATGCCATTGTTTTTGGATCAAAAATTTTCGGATCTATTGCGGCGGTTTGGTGGATGTTCACCTATGAAACCGGCTGGGTAGAATGGTCCGCTTTCATCGCAGGATATATCATTTTGATGCTTGGTATCGTTCTGGGCTTTCACCGCTATTTTTCACATAAATCCTTCGAAACTTCTGTTCCCATGCAGTATATTCTGGGAGCAATGGCGCAAATGTCGATCCAGTCTTCCGTCTTGCGTTGGGCCACCGATCACCGGCGTCATCATGCCCATTCCGACGAAAATGGCGACGTTCATAGCCCTTGGCTGGATGGCAAAGGTCGTCCGACGAGCCGATTGAAAGGCATGTTCCATTCGCATTTCGGTTGGTTCATGGATGATTGCGTCACGGACATGAGCATCTACGGCAAAGGCCTTGCGGATAATGATGTGGTGCTCTGGCTGCACAAGACACGCTGGTATTGGTTGATCTTCTCCTTGATAATCTTCCCCGGTATTTGGGGACTGGTTTTCGGCGGATGGGAACATGTTATCAGCACGATCCTGATCGGCGGTTATTTCCGGACATTTGTCGTCCTGCAAATCACATTGGGAATCTCTAGCTATGCCCATGTTGTCGGATCACAACGCCACACCAAAGGCGTCGGTACGGCCAAGAACAGCTTCATTTTCTCGCTGCTGACCTTTGGCGAAGGCTGGCATAATAACCACCATAAGCACCCGCGCGCCACGTTTCAGGGCATGGCATGGTGGGAAATAGACATAGCGGGCTATGTTCTATTGCTGCTGGAGAAAATGGGGCTGGTCTGGAATGTTACCCGGCAGCCGAAATATATCAAAAATGACGAAGGCGTGTGGGTTTTGGCGGAACGCAAAATCGCTCAAAAACCAACGAAAGCTGAAGCTTAGAGCAAATCCAACTGCGCTATCGGCGCGAAGCTCTTCCGGTGCAGTGGCGTCGGACCATATTGCTTGAGCGCCGCCAAATGTTCCGCCGTTCCATAGCCCTTATTCCGTTCCCAGCCATATTGCGGATATTGTTCTGCCGCAGCAATCATCATCCGATCCCGGTATTCCTTGGCCAGAATTGACGCGGCAGAAATGCAAGCGTGGATAGCATCTCCACCGACGACGGCTTCGGCTGAATAGGACCATTGGGGCAATCGATTGCCGTCAACCAGCACATGATCCGGCACAGCATCCAAACCTTCCACTGCCCGCTTCATCGCGAGCATTGTCGCCTGCAAGATGTTGATCTCGTCAATTTCAGTTTCCGTGCATTGGGCCACTGAAAAACGAGCGACATCCATAATTTCCTGCTCAAGCCGTTCGCGCTTTTTGGCAGTCAGTTTCTTGCTGTCATCTAGTCCCACAATAGCATGATTGTCGGGTAGAATGACCGCTCCGGCAACCACAGGCCCGGCAAGAGGCCCCCTGCCCGCCTCGTCCACACCGGCAATCAACGCCGTTCACCCTGAAAGTCGGTAACAAATTGATGCCCCAGCGGACCGTTTCCTTCACCAAGGCCCGGTGCTTGCAAAATCGCAACACGCGTAAATGATACCGCTTGTTCAAATGCCATCGTTAGATCCAGACCACGGCCAAGCCCGAACGCCAGCGCACTGGCGAAGGTACAGCCGGTGCCGTGGGTCTCGTTGGCCTCCAACCTTTCGTCCTCTATGCTCTTCAGCAGGCCGCTTGGCGAATAGAGTTGATCGATGACCATAGAGCCCTCTCCGTGCCCACCTTTGATCACTAGGTGGCAACCATGGCTCAATATCCGGTCCTTACCACCCAGAGCTTCCAATTCCGGCAGATTTGGCGTGACGACCGTTGCGACGTCCATCAAATCACCAAAGGCCGCGATCGTATCGCTATCGGCCAGCTCGCTGCCACTCGTTGCGACCATGACCGGATCGAAGACGATCGGAATGCTCAGCTTCGCAAGATATTGCGCAACCGCCTGCGCTGCTTCCGCGCTGCTAATCATCCCGATTTTGATTGCATCCGCGCCAATGTCACTGATCACGGACTCAACCTGTTGTACTATCATCGGAGTTGGCACCGGATGCACAGATTGCACACCAAGAGTATTTTGCGCCGTAATGGCGGTAACCGCCGTCATCGCATGACCGCCCAACATGGTGATCGTTTTGATGTCAGCCTGAATGCCCGCTCCGCCGCCGCTGTCAGAACCCGCGATCGACAATATTCGCGGACAATCGCCGGTCACAGGAATAGTGGTCCGACCTGCACGATCAGGAACCATTCAACGGCTCCGATAATCAACAGGATCAATACCCAGAAGCGACGAAAAAACCCGCGTGCAAAGACAAAGAGGAGCAAGGCCAAAAGGATCGGCAATATCAAGCCAACAACCACAATGGTTGTGGCATCCATCGCATCAAGGAATGTCAGCATTTATATTTCCGTTCCGTCGAAGCTGGGTATTTTGCAAGAAAAGCCGCAGAACGGGTCGGGCGTGCTATCAGCGCGCCGCCGCAATTGGGGCATATGTTTTGGTATTTTTCAGCATTGCAGTTATCGCAAAATGTGCATTCGAAACTACAGATCAGTGCGCCGGACTGGTCCGCGGGCAAATCCTTGCCGCAGCCTTCGCAATCAGGGCGCATTTCGAGCATCAGCCGGCAACCTCTTCGACCACCGCGCAAATCCGGTCGACCACTGCATTCACTTGATCCTCGTCATCGCCTTCCGCCATCACCCGGATCAGCGGCTCAGTTCCTGATTTACGGATCACCAGACGGCCACAGCCTTCAAGTTCTTTCTCCGCTTCTGCGATCACAGCTTTGACCTTTTCGTCTTCAAGCGGCTGACCTTCACTATAGCGGACATTTTTAAGCAGTTGTGGCACTGGGTCAAAAAGATGCAGCAGTTCACTTGCTGGCTTCCCGCTTTCGACCAGTTCACCGAGCACTTGCAGTGCAGCAACAGTACCATCACCGGTGGTGCCATGGTCCAGCATGATCATATGTCCCGATTGTTCGCCACCGACATTATAGCCACCCTTTTTCATCTCTTCCAATACGTAGCGGTCACCGACCTTTGCCCGTACGAGATCCAAATCTTGGGATTGCAGAAATCTCTCCAGCCCGAGGTTTGACATGACCGTGGCGACAATTCCGCCGCCGCGCAAAAGACCATTGCGGTGCCAACTGGAACCGATCAGTGCCATCAGCTGATCGCCATCCACAACCTGTCCTTTTTCGTCGACGACGATCAGACGATCGGCATCGCCGTCCAGAGCAATACCGATATGAGCACCGGAAGAGACCACAGTCTCCTGCAGAATTGCAACATCGGTAGAACCACATTTATCGTTGATATTTAAACCGTTTGGTTCGATCCCCAACGAGATTACTTCTGCGCCCAATTCCCAGAATGCAGCAGGGGCAACCTGATAGGCAGCGCCATTGGCGCAGTCGCAGACAATTTTCATGCCATCCAGTCGGATATGGTCCGCCAAAGACATTTTGACCGCATGAATATAACGGCCGCGTGCATCTTCAAACCGTTTGGCCCGACCAATGTCTGCCGCCGGTGCCAATTTGGCATCTTCCTCCAGATAGGATTCAATTTTGAACTCATCTTCGTCCGACAGCTTAAACCCATCTGGGCCAAATAATTTTATACCATTGTCAAAATAGGGATTGTGACTAGCGGATATCATCACCCCCATATCTGCGCGCATCGATTTTGTGAGCAAAGCCACCGCAGGTGTCGGCATAGGGCCGACTTGAACCACGTCCATACCGACACTGGTGAAGCCCGCCACCAATGCGTTTTCCATCATATAACCGGACAATCGTGTATCCTTGCCGATCACAACGCGATGCTTGTGATTTCCACGGAGGAAATGACGGCCAGCAGCCTGTCCCACTTTCATGGCAATTTCGGCAGTCATTGGGTGTTTGTTGGTCAGGCCTCTTATGCCATCAGTTCCAAAAAATTTCTTCGTCATATTCACTTACATCCCAGAATGGCTGCGCCCCTTAGGCTTGTCTCTAGCCGATGCTCCTGCCGTAGACCAAGAGCGAATGGGATCAATAGGAAAATTTACACATAATCATCCCTTGCCACAGCTTAGCGGTCATGGTTGATGGTAGCCTAGGGATGCCACCGGAGACAAAGAATGAAAAAAGCACTGATCATACTGCTTGCTCTGGTACTCGGCATATTGACCGGACTATTTGTCGGCACGAAAAGCGATTTTCTGGTCGAAGCCGCTGATGTTGTCGGCAACATGTGGCTAAATGCCTTGCGCATGACGGTCATTCCCCTTGTTTTCACCTTGTTGATCGTTGGTATTGGTAAAGCAGCATCAATGGCGCGCGCCGGACGAATGACGGCACGCGCCATATTATTCATGATCTTCATCCTATGGTGTTCTTCCGCGATGGCAGCCTTGGTCACGCCCGCGCTGCTAGAACTTTTCCCGCTCA
Organism: Parasphingorhabdus sp.; assembly: GCF_039939955.1. Lineage (GTDB taxonomy): Bacteria > Pseudomonadota > Alphaproteobacteria > Sphingomonadales > Sphingomonadaceae > Parasphingorhabdus. The sequence continues at coordinate 1,198,332 of NZ_JBDVHS010000005.1, forward strand.
ATCTTGATGCGGCTGCGGCACTTCAGGCCGCGCTCGGCAATGCCCCACCTCCCGGAGATGTGCCTCCATTTAGCGAATTCCTTCGCGCCCTAATCCCAACCAATGCGATAGCGGCAGCTGCAGAAGATGCGGTATTGCCATTGATGATTTTTGCCCTCGCCTTTGCCTTTGCAATCACCCGTTTGCCAGACACCCAAAGGCTGATACTCGACCAATTTTTCAATGCAATCGGGGATGCCTTGCTGGTGCTTATTCAATGGGTTCTGGCTTTGGCACCCATTGGTGTGTTTGCACTGGCTCTGGGGGTCGGCGCCAAAGCCGGACTGGCCGCTTTTGGGGCATTGCTACACTATGTCCTGATCGTCAGCAGCGTTGGCGCGGTGATCTGGATATCCAGCTATATCCTAACCTATGTCGGCGCCAAACGCGGACCAATTGCATTTTTCAAAGCCTCCGCACGGGCACAGGCCGTCGCCATTTCTACACAAAGCTCGCTAGCTTCGCTACCCGCCATGGTTAGCGGCGTGAAAGCCATGGGCGTTGGCGAACGGTCGGCCGATGTTGTCCTGCCTATTTCAGTCGCACTATTCCGCGCCACTGGCCCCTGTATGAACCTCGCTGTCGCAATCTACATCGCCCATCTTTTGGGGATCGAACTATCGTTCGGTATATTGGCTATTGGTGTGGCGGTGGCGGCGATCACCACCATGGGTGCGGTGAGCTTGCCAGGATCCATCAGCTTCATCACATCAATTGCTCCAATCTGCATCGCCATGGGGATCCCAATCGAACCGTTGGTCCTGCTTTTGGCGATTGAGACCTTTCCTGATATCATGCGGACTGTAGCCAATGTCAGCGCTGACATGAGCGTGACGGCAACAATCGCTAGAAGCGAAGGAGATATGGAATGAAATATCGCAAGCTAGGTAGCGAATTGGAAGTCTCGGCCCTTGGCCTCGGTTGCATGCCAATGGCAGGAATTGGTACAGCGATGTATGGCGCGGCAAACGGAACCGAAAGCCTCGCCACCATTGACCGGGCGATCGAGCTGGGTGTCACATTTTTCGACACGGCAGAAGTCTATGGCCCGCACATCAACGAAGAATTACTCGGCCAAGCCATTCGGGGCCGCCGCGACCGATTGGTAATCGCCACCAAATTCGGCTTTGCTTTTAACGAAGGGAAAGTGGTTGGCGTGGATTCCAGCCCTGCCAATATCCGCCGCGCTTGCGAAGGGTCGTTGCGCCGACTGGGTGTTGATACCATTGATCTTTTCTACCAGCATCGCGTCGATCCCAATGTACCGATAGAGGATACGGTGGGCGCGATGGCCGAACTCGTTGCGGAAGGCAAGGTCCGCTATCTCGGCCTATCGGAAGCCGGAGCGGAAACACTGAAGAAGGCCCATGCAACCCATCCCATTGCTGCCTTGCAGTCGGAATATTCTTTGTGGGAGCGCGGCATTGAGGAAGAAATTCTACCGATCTGCCAAGACCTTGGCATCGGCTTTGTGCCCTATAGTCCGCTGGGCCGTGGCTTCCTGACTGGCCAGATCAGTAGCCGGGATGACTTGCCCGAAGATGATTATCGCCGCAACGATCCGCGCTATTCGGAAGAAAATTTCGCGTTGAACATGAAACTCGTCGATGTGGTGAAAGAAGTCGCCGGGCGCCATCACTGCTCGCCTGCACAAATCGCCCTGGCATGGTTGTTGGCCCAGGGCGACTTCATCGCCCCGATCCCCGGCTCCAAACGACGGGCAACGCTGGAAGATAGTATGGCGGCGGTCGATATCGCATTGACGGAGACGGATCTCGACGAACTGGAAACCGCTGCCCCCGTCGGCGGAACCGCAGGGCTTCGCTATGGCGACAGAATGATGTCGATGGTCCGGCTTTAACGGCTAGTGGTCATAAGCCTTTGGCAAAGCACCAGGCGCTGGGTTCCGGTAACGATCCCGCAGATGCATCTGGCGATTGCTAAGAGACTGCTCAACACCATCGATGATCACCTTCTCAACCTGCGTTGAAAGTTCCAATGGGTCACCATTCCAAATCACGACGTCGGCCTGACGGCCGACTTTGAGAGACCCGATCCTGCCACCCATACCCATGATATCAGCAGGTCCAGAACTGATCGCAGCGAAAGCCTCGTCCCAGCTGAGCCCGCTAGCGCGAGGCACCTTGTTGAGCGCAACAAGATTGCCGGCATATTGCATCGAATAGCGCAGTTGGTGCGCATCACGATCATTGATCATACCGATAGCGACCTTCACTCCGGCATCCTTCATCCGACCGATATTGGACTGGGTTGCCGCCAAATCCTCAAAACCATATGGCAAATCGCTCAGCGCCGAGGCCAGAACCGGCACACCGGCTGCCGCGATATGATTGGCGACACGCCAACCTTCATTGACGCCTACCAATACCATTTTCAGTGCAGGAAAATCCTTTCGCAAGTCCAGAACCTTCAAAATATCATTCGCGCCTTCGACATGGACGAGAAGCTTCGTGCTGCCGTTAATCACTGGCAGCAGCGCTTTTGCATCTGATGCCTTTAGCAAATCACTATCGAAGACTGCTGGATTACGTGCGTAAGTGCGCGCTTCGTTTAACAATGCCCGGAAATGGATATGGGCAGCGGAACGACTGCCGCCTGCCCGCCGATGACCGGTCTCACCCAGTTCCACAAATTGGAAAGCGCGCGCTTGGGTGATGGGGTTTTCATCCTGTCCAAGATCAACGATCGCGCCATATCCGCCAAAAATCGAACTGCTGGTGCTCGGCGAAACAACCGCGCGAGTGACCCCTGCCGCGCGGTTCACGGCAATTGCTGACGCAAAGGGATTGACGGCATATTGAATGTCCAGCGCAGCCGAGAACGGCGAACTGCTCGCATTCACATCATTGGTTTGATTCACCGCCCCGACTTCAACCAGACCGACCCGGCTAAAACCGGCGAAAATACCTGGTGTGACCCATTTTCCGGTCGCATCAAAACGGCGGGCATTAGCGGGGATTGTGACATTGGCACCTGCCGCCACGATCCGGTCATTGCGGATCAACACCGTACCGCCCTCTATCGGAGCGCTGCCGTCACCAATCACAAGCTTTCCGCCAGTGATAGCGATGGTCTCAGCCGCTGTAGGCGCAGCCATCAAGGCCGCGGCGGAGGCGAGGAGCATAGAAAAGCGCTTCATTTTACGTCTCCTTCACCCGGCTGGCCCAGCTCGAAATCGCTGACCGGACGCCGTTTGGGATCGCCGCTGTCAAACATCAATGCACCATCAATCCACACTTTCTCGGGTCGTGCATAGACGCTGAGCGGGTTGCCGTTCCACAAAACTAGATCGGCCATCTTGCCCGGTTTCAGGCTGCCAGTCATTTCGTCAATGCCCATCGCTTTCGCCGGATTCAGCGTGATCCACCTGATCGCCTGCGCGTCGCTAATTTCAATGCCCATGGCCCGTCCATCGGAAAGCGCCTTGGCCGCTTCCTGATTGAGCCGCTGGATTTGGTTTTCATCATCGCTATGGATGATCACACAGGCCCCTGCATTTTGCAGCAATGCAGCATTTTCCGGGATGGCGTCATAGGCCTCCATCTTGAAGCCCCACCAGTCGGCCCAGACCGCAGAACAAATATCTTCCTCAGCAAGGATATCAGCGATTTTGTAGCTTTCCACCGCATGGTGAAAAGCCGTTACCTTATAGCCAAATTCCTTTGACATATCGATGATCTGGGCAAGCTCATCTGCGCGATAGCAATGGTTGTGTACCAATATATCTCCGTCGAGCACACCGGCGAGCGTTTCCTTGCCCAAATCACGCTTTGGCGGATTGGTGCCATTGCGTTTCTTTCGATATTCCTGAGCATCTATCCAGGTTTGCCGGTTGAGCGCCAGATTGCCCATGCGGGTAGATGGCAAGCGGTTGCGTCCGCCGTAAACACGCTTCGGATTTTCACCACAGGCCATTTTCATACCATAAGGCGCATCAGGGAATTTCATCCCCTGTACAGTTCTGGCCGGCACATTTTTCAATGTCACCGAGCGGCCGCCAAAAAGATTGGCCGAACCCGGCAATATCTGCAGGGCTGTAATCCCGCCATTGGCCATCGCCCTAGAAAATCCGGGGTCCTGCGGCCAGACACTATGTTCTGCCCAAACTTGCGGTGTGACAGGGGATGTTGCCTCATTGCCATCACTATGCGCCGCGACGCTTGGCGTCGGATAGTCGCCAAGATGACTGTGCACATCAATGATACCGGGCGTCACATATTTGCCCGTGCCGTCGATGACCATAGCATCGGAAGGAATGGCGATGTCAGGACCACCAACGCTATCAATCTTGCCACCGGACATGAACACAGTGCCATTGTCGATGCGACCGCCTGCCCCGTCATAGATGGTCACACCGGTAACAGCGGTCGGCGTTGAAGGATAAGCCCTGTACGTCGACGGAAAGGCGACTTTCGCTGTCTTTGAGGTTTTGGCCGCAGCACTAGAAGCGCTAGCAGTCTCTTTCTCGGCTGCAGTGGCCGCACATCCGGCCACCGACATACCGCCAGCGGCAACCGCCAGCAAAACCCCAAATTTCATACGAAGCCCCTTTATCTTATGCTTTTGTCGTCGGATGGATACCCGCAGCGCCCGGCTCACCAATTTCAGCCTGACCTTCAAGATCGTCACCGATATTTTCATCAGCAAGCGTATCCAAATGCATCAGTTTCTTGATCAGCGGAGAGATTACGATCACCGCCACACCAACGCCAACAGCGACCCAACCAACGGTAGAGTAGACCTCTAGAACCCGTTCTGGGCCAGCGCCTTCCGCGCCAACCGCAGAAGCGATCAGGCCAGCGGCAAAGTTACCCGTTGCCGATGCAAAGAACCAGGTACCCATGATCAGGCTAGCCATATGGCTAGGTGCCAGGCGGTTCATCGCGCTCAGCCCAACTGGCGACAGGCAAAGTTCGCCCGTGGTGTGCAAGAGGTAAATCAGGAAGATGAAGACAACCGGTGTGAGATTGCCCGTTCCGGCAGCCAAAGCGCCAGCGACAAGAACCAGAAAACCGGCGCCAAGCTGGATCAAACCAAGACCAAATTTTGCTGGTGCCGAAGGTTCAAGCCCCCTGCGACCAAGCATGGTCCAAAGCAACGCAAAAACAGGCGCCAACAGCACGATATAAATCGCATTGATCGACTGGAACACCGATGCCGGAACCTCAATTCCGAAAATACTCCGGTCAACGCTTCGATCGGTAAACAGGTTCAGCGATGAACCGGCTTGTTCGAACAAGGCCCAGAAGAGAATAGAACCAAAGATTAGGAACATCGCTGCAAAGATACGATCCCGATCCTCAGGAGCCAATTTGGCGACTGCCGTATAAAGAACGTAAACAACCAATATGGCACCGGCTATGCCAAGCAAGGAACCGACCAAAGCCTGATATTGGATCAATATCCAAACCAGACCAACGGTCGCGAAGCTTAGAATGTACAGCAGCCATTCAAATTTGATGCCGCCAACTTTGCTCTCGAGCCGCTCTGGATTATTTGATTCACCGCGGCCAACCAACAAAGGCTTGCCCCACACAAATACAATCAAACCGAGCAACATGCCGATTCCGGCAGCACCAAAGCCGTAGGACCAACCATAGGTCTGGCCAAGCCAACCAGCGATAATCGCACCAAGTGCGGCGCCCAAGTTAATGCCCATGTAGAAAATCGTGTAAGCGGGATCACGACGAATATCGGTACGGGAATAAAGCTGCCCCACAATGACCGAAATATTGGCTTTCAAAAAGCCCGAGCCAACGATGATGAAGGCCAGTGCTAACCAGAAAATATTGATCGCGGGATCCGCCTGTCCGGCTCCATCACCCTCGAAAGCCATCAAGAAATGGCCAAAAGTCAGGAGTAAGGCGCCAAAGGTGACGGCTTTTCGTTGCCCTAGATAGCGATCAGCAAGGTAGCCGCCGATGACGGGTGTAATGTAGACTAAGGCCGTATAAGCACCGTAGATGATACCGGCTTCGCTATCCGAAAACATCCAATGTTGAACGAGATAGAAAATGAGCAAGGCACGCATGCCATAATAGGAAAAACGTTCCCACATTTCTGCAAAAAACAGGACAAAAAGCCCCTTTGGATGACCAAGAAAAGTCCCTCTTGCATCACCAGATTCCTGATACGCACCTGACATGTATAACTCCCCGACAATAGATTTGGGCTGTCAAACGCAGCCCGGTTGGACGGCACACTAATGAAAAAATTGCGCAAGTGAAGCAGATTGTTTCAACCGAGACTGGTTTGCTACAAATTCTCCTTGCAATCAGCCCTTTCGCTCGCGAAGTGACGAACATGAGTGAAACACAATTTAACGACTTGAATAGCCTTGCAGCCTACCTGACCTCGCGGCGTTCCAGTCGTCCGCGCGACATGGTTGCACCTGGGCCGAGTGACAAGCAGATCGAAGAAATTATCACCATCGCGATGCGGACGCCGGATCACGGGAAGCTAGCACCCTGGCGTGTTATCTCGGTTGCCGCGGAACAGCGCCCCGCTTTTGCTGACGGAATCAAGTCCGCCTATCTAAAAGAGAAACCTGCCGCAGGTCGAATGGAACTGGACGGGCTTGAAACCATGGCGCATCATGCGCCAACCCTGCTGGTCATTCTATCCTCACCGGTCGAATCGACAAAAATCCCACTCTGGGAACAAGAGTTAAGTTGCGGGGCCTTTACGATGAATATCCTGCACGCGGCCCATTCCATGGGATTCGTTGGTGGCTGGATCACCGGCTGGCCGGCGTTTAACGGAGATGTCCGCGATATGTTCGGATCTGCTTCGGATAAAATTGCGGGGTTCCTTTATCTCGGCACATCCAACGGCGAACTGACCGAACGTCCACGCCCCCAGTTGAAGGATATAATCTCGTCCTGGCAGCCCCCAGCGTTGGATTGACCTACGCCAGTCACGGCGCGGAAGCGAGACGATCTCAACTTACAGCTTGCCTGCGTCGCTGTATTATGGCAGTGAAGCAGCATGAACAATGCAAGTAAACCAGTCTATCTGAAATTGAGGGACATTATTTCCGAATCCATTCTCGATGGTGAGTATCTTGAAGGCGATATGCTGCCTTCCGTTCGCGTTTTCGCGGCCGAACAAGGTGCAAATCCTCTAACCGTAGCGAAAGCCTATCAAGGGTTTCAGGAAGATGGGTTGGTCACGGTGAAACGCGGTGTTGGTATGTTTGTCGCTACCGGCGCAAAAAACCGCCTGCGCCAGACCCAAAAAGAAGATTTTATCAAAAATATCTGGCCTCCGGTAGAACGCCAGATGAAACGACTGAATTTGTCCGTCGATGATTTGTTGAAAAGCGACGCTTAAAAGCAGTCTAGCCGCCCTACCCCGCTTCTCGCACTTGCCGCAGGCTTTTCTGATAGAGCGCATTATCCGGCATGATCGCGACCGCTTTTTTAAGCAAGCTGACAGCATCCTGCTTGCGCGCGTCATCTTCTGCCAGCGCTAAACCGTAGAGATGTGATATCACAGGGCTTGACGGTTGAACGCGATAAGCCACCTCTCCTGCCTCGATAGCTTTCTCAACATCACCCATGCCAATATAGGCCTCGATCAAGCCAGCCATGATCACGGCATCATTCTCACCAATACGTTTTCGCAGATTTTCTAGAATATGTGCCGCTATCGCCCAGCTTTCCGTTTCCAGGTGCGCATGCGCCAACCAGCGTAGCCCAGCGATATTACTCGGATTATGGGTCAGAAATTGCGCCAATATATGACTCGAACTCTGCATTGCGCCCTTTGAACGCATCGCCTCAACCAGGCGCAGCATAACCGGCTCGGAGAAGCGGATGGCGCGGGCCTGCTCGAGGGCGATGACCGCTTCATCAACATTCCCCATTGCGGTGGCCACATCAGCGACCAAAATATGCGCGTCACTTGCTCCGGGATTGGCGAACTGCAGTCGCTTCGCTTCAACAAGGGCCGCACTATAGTCACCCGCATCATAGAGTGCGCGAATATAGGGAACGACCACCCGCGCATCACCGGCGCTTCGTTGTGCAGCACCGCGCAAGACACTCAGCGGGACTGTGGGAAGAAAGGCGCTTTCATTGCCCCGACTATGAATTGCGGCACGATTAAGAAACACAGCAGCCTCGCCACGTTGGTCGTTTGCTTCAAGCGCCCGGCCCGCCAACCATAAGGGGTAAGAATCCGCTCCGCTACGCGTAACCTGCGACTGCAACACGTCCACCGCATCAATCGGGCTACCCGCCAGATATAGTGACCGCGCGAGCAAATTTTGCGCTTGTCGATTATTCGGTTGAATGGAGACCAGACGGCTGAACCGATCAACGGCGGCGTTATAATTACCCTCCCGATGCTCGATGATACCTTGCACCAGCATCACGGCCGGCACATTCTCCATCGACCCGCCAACTTGATGCATCAATCTTCTTGCAAGCCCATAGTCGCCTGCTCTCGCGGCAAGAACCGCCTGCATAAAAAATGCTCGAGGATTGCGACCATCGAGCGAAATGATCTTGCGCACGAGCTTGAGCATCTCAGTCATGCGGCCCATATCGCCAAGCGTCGCGGCATATTCGGTCAACACCGATACATCGTTCGGATCAATTTCGAGCGCCCGTTTAAACCACGGCAAAGCCGCCCCCAGTCCGAACTGGGATCGTAACAATTCACCGCGATATTGCAAAACGCGAATATTCTGGGAATCGATCCTCACCGCCCGATCCACTGCATTTGTCGCCCCGGCCTGATCACCAGAAGCCGCTCGAAAACGTGCAATGTCGACCCATAAGTCTGGATTTTCTGGATCCAGTTCCATCGCGCGACCGAACGACTGACCAGCTAATTGTTGGTCACCCAATTGCAGCGCCACTTTACCCATGATCCGCGCGGCATAGCCTTGATGTTCGGAAGGGATATCGTCCGCCAACAATTCATCACGCGCCTTTTGTGGTTCGCCCTGCAAATATAATGCGTGACCATAGAGATGCCGGACAGCCGCCCGGTTTGAGCCGAGCTGGACCGCCCAGTTCAGCTCTGCTTCCGCTGCAATCCCGTCAAAAAGGCTCAGAAGAACTTCCGCTTGCGCTACCCGCGCGTCTATCCACTCGGGATCAGCCTGTATCGCATTCATCAATTCGATACGCGCAGACCTTATATCACGATCTGCGCGATATTGCAGCGCCATTGCAAAGGCTTCGCGCGCCTCGGCATTGCCTTCGCTAGCCGCCAGAATTGCGGTTGGGATACTGCCCAGAGATAGAACCAACAATGCCGCCAAGGCGCAAGCTTTGCGGTACTCCGCCAATTTTCCAGTCACATATCGCAACATGGATCAGCTGGCCTGCTGCAATTTATATTGCTTAAGCAAATCATATAGGGTGGGCCGGCTAATCCCGAGCAACTTGGCTGCATTGGAAATATTGCCACTGGTTTGCGAAATCGCGCGCAAGATTGCTGAACGGTCAGCCGCTTCACGGGCGGCTTTCAAATTCAGCAAATCGGTCGCTGCATTTTCATCAACGTCCATATCCAAATCCTTCGCAGCAATCATCTTGCCATCAGCCATGATGACAGCTCGCTTGATCCGGTTTTCCAATTCGCGAACATTGCCCGGCCAATCCCATGCTTCCAGAGCCGCCAAGGCGTCGGGAGCGAGACCTTTCACCGTGGGGTTTATTTCCGCAGAAAATTTCTTCTGGAAATGCCGCGCAAGAAGGCTGGCATCCCCGGACCGCTCGGCCAATGATGGAATTTTAATCACAATCTCGGCAAGGCGATAATAGAGATCTTCCCGGAACAGATTTTCCTGGATCATCTCTTCGAGATTCTGATGTGTCGCACAAACGATCCGGGTATCGACCGCAATCGCTTTACGTCCACCAATCCGCTCGATCACACGTTCCTGCAGGAAACGCAGCAGTTTCACCTGTAATGGCAGCGGAATATCGCCGACCTCATCAAGGAAAAGCGTTCCGCCGTCGGCCTGTTCGATCTTCCCTTCCGTTGTCTTGATCGCCCCGGTAAATGCCCCTTTTTCATGTCCGAACAATTCGGACTCCAAAAGATTTTCAGGAATAGCCGCACAGTTTATCGCTACAAATGACTTATCCTTGCGATCACTTGATTCATGCAGACCTTTGGCGAGCAATTCTTTGCCGGTCCCGCTGGCGCCCAACAACATCACTGTCGCGTTGGTATTGGCCACCCGCTCGACCATCTGTGCGATTTTCAGCATTTCCGGAGCACCGGTAATGATCTGACCCAATATTTTGCCCTCGCCGTTACTGCGCGCGGCTAGGCTGGCATTTTCTTGTTCCAATTTGCGGACATGAAAGGCACGTCGTACGATCAGACCCAGTTCGTCAATATCCACCGGCTTCTGATAAAAGTCCCACGCACCGCTAGAAATAGCCTGCAAGGCACTGGCCTTCTCCCCATGGCCGGAAGCAACAATCACCTTTGTATCCGGCTTGAGGCGCAAAATCATATCCATCGTCGCGAAGCCCTCGGTCGTGCCATCCGGATCAGGCGGTAGACCGAGATCAAGAGTGACCACATCCGGTTCTTCGGCACGCAACATTTCAATGGCGCTTTCACGATCACCGGCAATAATGACGTCAAAATCATCATAAGCCCATTTGAGTTGCTTTTGCAGACCGGGGTCATCTTCGACGATCAGCAGCTTTTCTTTTCGCGGTTGATTTTTATCCGGCATCATGCGGCCCTTTCATCTGCTAAATTTTCTTCCGGCAACTGCACGACGAGCGGCAGGGTCAATGTGAAACGGCTGCCCACGCCTTCCTTGCTTTCCACTTCCAGTCGCCCATTCATAGCCCGCGCTAGTTCGCGGGCTTCATATACGCCAATTCCAAAACCGCCCTGTTTGCTCGAAGCAAAGGGTTTGAAAAGTTGATTCCGGATGAATTCGTTCGACATGCCCGTTCCCCGATCCCGCACTTCAATTGCCACGCTGAGGTCACGACAATGGGCGTTTATACTGATCGGCGACTCTTCGGCACTGGCATCAATGGCATTTTGAATCAAATGGCCGAGAATCTGATCCACGCGAACGGGATCCGCCAGAACCGATACATCCTCGACCTGAGTGCTTTCAATTTTGTGCAACAGTCGTTTTTTCTCGACGATGGCCTGGATCAATGCACGCACTTTAACCGGCTTTGGTTCTTCTGAATTTGCCTTGTTATGCTGCGACAATCGTTCGAGCAGGCTGTTCATCTTGCCCGCGGAATCCTGTAATGTTTCGATCATATCGGCTTGAAATTCGGGGTTATCTGCATGGCGTTTTGCATTCCCTGCGAGAAGGCTCAACTGGCTCACAAGATTCTTGATATCGTGCATGATGAACGCCATCCGGCGATTAAACTCGTCAAACCTCTGCGCTTCGGAAAGCGATTCCTGGCTGCGCGATTCCGCAAGATAGCTCGCAACCTGACGGCCAACAACGCGCAGCATATCAAGGTCTTCCCAATCGAGTGTCCGATTGATCCGCGGTCGCGCCAACAGCACCAGCCCGGCGAGGCGATCGAAATGGACTAGCGGAACACCGACCCATGTCTCCTCATCCCACGTCATCCAGCGCGGGATAGCGGTAAGGTCGCATTTATCGTCCTTGCCGGCACGCAGGGCATCAAATTCCACGATATGATTGGTCTCTTCGAAAAATGATATCGTACGGCTCGTACAAGCTCTTGCCGGTACATGAATAGACGACCAGTTCCACCGGGATTGCAAAACCAGCTGGCCGGAATCGTCCGGCATCAACAAAATACCGCCAGGTGACTCGGTAATATCGGCAATCGCCTTTATCACCCGTTCGTGAAACGGCGCGCTATCCGATCCCGGACGCCCGATTGTATCGGTAAAACGAATCCACTCCGTCCGGTAATCATAGCGATGTTGAAAAAAATTCTTCGCCAGCTTGACCTTTAGCCAAGCCCGAAACCGTCCCGACGGTAGCAAGAGCAAGGCGCCGATCGAGGTGACGAACAGGAAACTGATCTGGGCCAGACGCGCATAGTCACCGCCAATGAACTGCAGCCCGGTTGCAATCACAACCATCATCAATAGATAGCTGCCGATCGCGACAAGCGACAGCGAACGAAACGCGACCCGACGCGACAGTTCCAGTTTCCATTCCCTGTTGCGGATAGATGCCAGCAGCAAAATGGGGGCAATTATTGCAATCAATGCCCCCCGCATAGCGTGCAATTCATAGGGAATTTGCTGGGTTAGATAGGTGATCGTGAAAAGATTGAGATCAAACGTCCAAATCGCCGCCAATGACGCCATCGGCAGACGGATTCCCCATCGCGTTTCGGGAGCCGAGATGGAGTATAGATTATGCACCAGCACAAGCGCGCCGACGGAAAAAATCATCCGCATAACCGTTGAAGTATAGAGGGTGACGTCTTCAAGACGCGGGTTTCCAGACAAAATGGGCACCAGAGAATCGACGACAATTTGACCGATCAAAACAAAGGCCAACGCAACATAGATCACGTTAACTGTCTTCGGCTCGTTACGCCCTTCCCCGGCGCGCAACAAAATGAACATGAAGGCCAGCCAACCGAAGTTGCGCAAGCTTTCCGTGAAGCGAGTAATGGGAGACAAATATCCTTCGACCGATATCGACAATGCCCACATGCTCGTCAGCGTTGTCGCAATGATCAACCATATATGCTTGTCAGTACGTTCCACCTTGCGCTGAAACTGCCAGATCGACAGCGCGCCAAAAAAAACCGCAGCAATGCCATGTCCGAAGAGACTGATATGACCGAGTAACGCCTCCATCTTAACGTACGCCCTCCGGCCACAAGACCACACGAATGGTTTGCAAAATGATCAGCAAGTCCAGAAAGGGCGTATAGTTTTTGGCGTAATAGAGATCATATTCCAGCTTGTGTCGGGAATCTTCTATCGACGCCCCATAGGGATAGTTGATCTGCGCCCAGCCCGTGATGCCCGGCTTCACAATATGGCGTTCGGCATAATAGGGCATTTTGGTCTGCAAATCGGCTACAAATTGTGGCCGTTCAGGGCGCGGTCCAACAAAGCTCATTTCGCCTTTCAAAACGCTCCAAGCCTGAGGCAATTCGTCAATGCGGACCTTGCGAATGAAACGACCGACACGGGTGATCCTTGGGTCATTCTCAGCTGCCCAGACTGCCTCGCCCGCAGATTCAGCGTCGGCGCGCATCGAACGGAGCTTCAGGATGTTAAATTTTTGGCCATAAAGCCCTACGCGTTCCTGACGGAAAAAGGCCCCGCCTTCGCTTTCCAACTTGATCAGCAGTGCGAAGAATAAAATCACTGGCCCGGTCAGCACGAGGAGCAGAAAGCTCAAGAAGATATCAAAGCCCCGCTTGAACAATTTGGACAGACGGCGGCCCGATGAAAAACCATCGGAGAATATAAACCAGCTAGGGTTCACACTGCCCAAATCGACACGCCCTGTTTCCCGTTCGAGAAAAGTCGACATATCGTTGACGTGAACACCGGTTGTCTTGATCGTAAGCAAATCCGCAACCGGAAGCGAATTGCGGCGCTCCTCAAGCGCGAGAACAACTTCGCTCACCTCAAGATCTGTCACATGTTGCAGCAAGTTATCGATATCCTGACGTCGGACGGCGCCATCAATCCTGCCAGGTCCGTCAACCATTTGAACATAACCAGCGATAATGAAACCACTATCAGATCGCTTTTCAAGCGCAGCAATGCGCCGTGCGCGCGGCCCAGCCCCGAGAATAAGCAATCGGCGCTTAAAGACATCAATGTCGATAACCGTCCCCAGCAAAATTCGGATGATCATCAGAAACACAATCGCCAAGACCATGGCGTAGAGAGAGTTGGAACGCCACAGCGTCACGCCGGGCATGGCAAATGCAAGCAAGGACAGGAAGATGACGCCGAGGGAAATGGCCACCAATGTCCGCGCAACCGCAAAACGCAGGGATTGCAGTGCTTCGGAACCATATCCGCCAACAGCGATCAGAGCCAGTTGCAAGGCAAAAGCGAAGCTAAAAATTGGAGCCGGTCGATCAAAGAGCGAACCGATTTGCATGTTGATCTGGAGGGCGCGCAATATCCAACCAATCTCTGCAGCAGCGAGCAGGAGGAGAAAATCAATCAAACCCAGAAAAAGTACCGGATATGGGATGTAATGCTTGAACAATCGGATCATGTTGCGCCTGCTCTTTCCTCAACCCACTTTTGCTCTTAGGCAAAATTGGTTATCTGTCGGTAAACTTTACAGAGGAAATTCCGCAAAATCACGGAATTCCGTCAATATTGTTCAATATGCCGACAGTTTCGCAGTGCGCGGTAAGCTGAATTTGCCTTTTCGTCTAGTCGTTGACGAAATCAAACGGCGTCAATCCGCGTTCCCGTTCGTCAAATTGGAGCACCCGGCTCCGCGGCGGCGCTGATCGCTGCGAACATTGCGGCCGAGTGCAAGCGGGGCAACCTAGCCCAATGGGAACGGCCTGTTCGATGCTCAAATCCTTGCCACGCGCATAATGGAGTGCGGACGCGACATCGGCAGAAACGCCCAATCCGATAGCAAATGCCGGCGTATGGCCACCGGCTCCTGAGCCGATCCCCTGAACCGCACGGGACAGGGTGAACCACGTAGAACCATCTTCCAGAGCGACCAATTGTGACCGAACCTCTGATGGTTGTTCAAAAACACGATGAATATCCCAAAGCGGGCATCGGTGCGCACTTTCCACCAGCGGCGCATTACTCGCCCCGGCATAGCGTTTTGAGATCAAGCCGGAACGATCGATACGAACCATGAAAAATGGCAAGCCCCGGGATCCAACCCGCTGCAATGTGGTCAAACGGTGCGCAACTTGTTCAAAACCCGCTCCGAAACGGCGTTGAAGCAGTTGAATGCGATAGCCAGTCTGCTCGCAGGCTTTGAGAAACCGCTCATAAGGCATCATCAAAGCGGCGGCGAAATAGCTCGAAAGATGGCGACGGAATAATTTTTCTGCAGCACCATCGGTAAAATTGCCACCGGCTGCCAGCGCATCAATTTCCCGCTTTGCTTCAATTTGACCGAGCAGCAAAGCCGCCTGAAACGTACGAGAAGCCGGATCAAGCATTTCCGAAAGCTGGAGTTGCCTAGCATGCAGGTCAAGGCGCCGCAGCTTGTCAGAAAGCACAGTTTCCGGCAAAATCCGGATCATCAACTGATGTTTGACCCGCAACCTCTCGGTTATTGCACCATAGAGATCGCCAGCGCCGAGACGCAATTCATCGGCGAGTTCTTCGGCCATAGAGTCCAGATCAGCGAAATGGTTGCGCCAGCGTTCTATTTCGCGCCGCACCGCCTGGATTGGATCGGGCGCCACGCTTTCTCCGGCTTCGCCAGTCGTTTTGCGATTGTCAAAAAGCCTTACAAAAGCCTCCGCGCTATTCGGAGATGCGATCAGCCATTCTTCCAGCTCGGTACGATCGATCGACAGGTCCTCGAACAGCGGATCGGCCAGTCGTTGACGGATTGCATCAATACCGCCACCGGGTTCTGCCGCAATTAGCTGCCGGGGATCAAAGTCAAATCGGTCCGCCAACAAGAGCATCAAACGGGCACTCAGCGGCCGTTGGTTGCGCTCGATGAGGTTTAGATAGCTGGGTGAAATGTCCAGCGCCTGAGCCAAAGCGACTTGCGTCATCGCGGCGCTGCGACGAAGCCGCTTGATCGCGGCACCAGCAAAGAGTTTTGGGTTTGTCATGAAACGCCTATGTAAATTTATTTACAAAAATTCAAGATGAATTGCAGTTTTTTACAAAACCGATGTGATCATCGTGCGGACTCTTCGCCCTGCGATTGCACGCCAATCCGCCTGCGCCTCATTCTCTGGGTAAATATTTCTTAACCGCAACAGGCTATTTCCTACCTGTCTCTTAAAGCAATTGGTGCTCTAGCATGATCAAAGAATCCGTCCTTTTTGTCGCATCCACCGGAATGCTGATCTATTTTCTATCACCATCGGGAGAGACCCCCACGCCGGAAACGATAAAAGCGGAGACGCAAAAGAAAGCCGTCGTCGCCGCTGACGTTGCGGATGACAGTTGGGGTGAAGAAGAAGAAGAAGAAGAAGAAGAAAATTATGAGGACTTCACATTCGGGCAGCCGATAACGGATTCATATGACAGCGAAGACGACGATGAAGCCTGGGACGAAGAGGAAAGCTCCTATAGCGAAGACGCGGAAACCGCGAATAGAGCGCCATCGCAGCGTCCAACCGCAAGCAGACAGAAAACAGCATCATCGAACAGCCCCGCGCCGGATGACGTCGGCGGGATAAACAACCCGATTATATTTAAAACGAATAACCCATCAAATCCAGTCGACGATTAGTCTAGATCACGGGCCATATCACGGCGGCATTCATCGCTGATAATCGCGGCATGGCCATAGTTTGGATGATCAATCTGGATCATCACCTGCCCTTCCATGCTTTTCCATTTTTCGACTTGCTCAGCAGTGAGCGGGAAATGGATGAATTGCACAGCGCTAACCTTCCCGTCAGGGCGGGTGCGGTCAATGTCCTGTTCGGGCTCCGCAGTCACTTTTTGATCGCCGATGACAAGATGAATATGCTGATCGACGCCACCTAAAGTCTTTAGGAAAGCCGTGCGGCGTTCTTCTTCGTCAATTTCAAACATCAATGTGCCGGTAAATTCCGACCCGTTGGGCACCATTGGATTATAAGCGTCCAGCTCGTCGACAAGCTGTTCATCCCCGCCCTTTTCAATGCGCAACATCTCTTGAACTTGCAGCCACATACTTTCCCAGCTTTCCAGCTGGATCGTCGCATAGGGCCCAATTGCAAGCCGCCGGAACTTCTTGCGCAGGATCGATTCCTGCCGCTTGTCTTTGCGGATCAGTTCATAATCCTCGAGCGAGATAATATCGTCTTTGGTGATTTCGTTCGTATCGCGCGGCATATTCAATCCTTAAAAATCTTATAGGGTTCGCAGACGACGGCCAGCGAACCAATGCATCAGAAGCCATAAGCCTTGGCGAGTAATTCTATCGGGTGCCCGATCCGTTCGGGTAGATTTTTTTGCCCACCGCTCTCCATGACTTGTTTGAGATGCGGACCAGCAAGCGGGCATTCACTGACCATATAATCCGGATCACCTTTTGCCACACCCCGCGCAGCCGGGCGGCCAACCTTGACGGCTTTATCGAAATTTTCTTTGAAAATCCCCCACTTTCCGCCATGACCAGAGCAACGCTCTGTAATCGTCGGCTTGGCTTCGGGAATCAATTTCAGCATTTCCATTGCCTTGGGGCCCATGTTTTGGGCGCGGCTGTGGCAAGCGAAATGAATCCCGATTTGGGCGGCCATCGGTTCGATCGGCATGATGCCGTTGCCTTTCGCAATCTCGACAACATATTCACTCAGATCGCGCGTAGCCTCTGCCAGCTTCGCCACGGCAGGATTATCCGGCAGGATTAGTGGCCATTCGAATTTCATCATCAATGCGCAACTGGGTGTCAGCGCGACAACATCATAACCGTCGTCGATAATCGGTTCGAAAAAGGCCGCAACCTGCTCAGCCGATGTCGCGACGGCAGGCAAATCACCATTTTCCAATTTCGGCATGCCGCAACAACCGGGATATTCAACCCGTGTTTGCACGCCATTATGCGACAGCACATCAAGCGCAGCCTTGCCCGCCGTCTGGTCATTAAAATTGCCATAGCAGGTGGCATAAATTGCAGCCTTCCGGCCAAAAGCGGGGCCGTCAGTATTCGCAACCGGTCCATGGCCCACATGTTTATAAGTCAGCGGTACATCTTCAAATTCGGGTAGATGGGCACGCTTGTCGATGCCTGCCACGCTCTCCAGAACGCCCCGCGTCAATCCGTTCGTTGCCTTGGTTGCCCAATTGGCCGCACCTGCCACTGTACCGGCCAAAACCGCATTGCGATCCATTTCGGCAAGCTGTTTGTCGACAAATCCAGTTTTGCCCTTGCGGTTTTCAACGGCCCGATGGCGGAGCATCAGATGTGGAAAATCGAGATCAAATTCATGAGGCGGGACATAGGGACATTTGACCATGAAACACATGTCGCAGAGCGTACAGGCATCCACGACACCCTTGATATCACTGGTACTTAGGTCATCGACTTCCTCATTCGGACTTTCGTCAATCAAATCAAAAAGCTGCGGAAAACTGTCACATAAGTTGAAGCACCGGCGGCAGCCATGACAAATATCAAAGACCCGGCGCAACTCCTGATCCAGCGCCTCCTCATCATAGTAGGATTCATCCTGCCATGCTATCGGATGACGCACGGGCGCGCCCAAACTGCCTTCTGTCATGATATGGCCCCTGTCGCCTTACTGGCGAGGTCTGAAAGTGAAAAATTGTGCCGCCGCTCCTTGGGAGGAGAGATTCGACGGCGGCACAATTTTAGATGAACCTATTAATCGTCCATCGATTCCAGTGTTTTCTGAAACTTGCCAGCGTGGCTTTTCTCGGCTTTTGCAAGCGTTTCAAACCAGTCCGCAATCTCTTCAAAGCCTTCTTCACGAGCGGACTTCGCCATGCCCGGATACATGTCGGTATATTCGTGGGTTTCGCCCGCGATTGCCGATTTCAGATTGTCAGAAGTCGCGCCAATTGGTTCACCGGTTGCCGGATCACCAACTTCTTCGAGATATTCAAGATGACCGTGCGCGTGGCCGGTTTCACCTTCTGCAGTCGACCGGAAAACGGCCGCTACATCGTTATAACCTTCGATATCCGCTTTCTGGGCGAAATAAAGATAGCGCCGGTTCGCTTGGCTTTCTCCAGCAAAGGCATCTTTCAAATTCTGTTCGGTTTTGCTTCCCGCAAGTCCCATAATCTTCTCCTATAGGCATGAATGATATTTATACCGACTTCAAGAATCGGATTGGGAAGATGTTAGGCCGGGGTTGAGGTGCACTCCATCGAATTTTTTGATCACAAACAATCGGAAAAATCGATCAATATATTGCAACTTATTCGCAATAGCGATTATTGCGACAATATGTTTCATTTCGAAAGGTCGGCGGCACAGCAGACTGCGCCGCCGATCCCTCTATTTTTTCATGATATGCAAGGTCGCAGCCGTCAGGGCTTCAGCCCCGGTGGAAATCACTTTCTCGGCATCCGGTGCCCAAAATGGGCTGTGCAAGGACGGCAGTTTTGTGCCTTCTGTTTGGGAGGCCTGGAATTCCGCCATTGGCACACCACCGACCCAGAAGATCATGCTGTTGATACTCTCATCCGCACGCCGATAACGGCTAAAATCTTCTCCGCCCATGACCGGCTTCGACTGACGCACCCGCTGTTTACCGAAACGGCCTTCAAATAGCGTCGCCATTTCCTGCGTGAATTCCGGACTATTATAGGTGGCTGGCGTGAATTCTGAATCGCGTATTGATACGACCGGCATCCGATCCTCTGGCATTCCGGCTGCGATCGCTTCACCACGGGCGATCCTCTTGATCCCGTCGAGCAGCTTAGCGCGCGTGTCGTCGCCATAGCTGCGCACAGTGATCAACAGCAGCGCTTCATCCGAAATGATATTATGTTTGGTACCGGCCTGAAAACTACCGACCGTCACAACAGCCGGATCCTGCGGATCAATTTCGCGGCTTACCAATGTTTGCAAAGACCCTACGATGCGGCTTGCCAGAACAACGGGATCTTTGGTCGTGTGCGGGTAAGCCCCGTGACCACCGACACCCTTCACGTGAATGTCGACGCTATCGACATTGGCCAGCGCATATCCAGGCGAATATCCGATAAATCCGGCAGGCGCGCCAGAGGCGTCATGGAAAGCCAGCGCATAGTCGGGTTTCGGGAAGCGCGTGTATAAGCCGTCCTCCAACATCGCCACGGCCCCTTCCCCGGTTTCCTCTGCCGGCTGCAAAATCATGACGAGGGTTCCGGACCACTCATCTTTGCGTGACGAAAGCTGCCGGGCTGCTGCAACCCAACCGGTCATATGCGTGTCATGGCCGCAAGCGTGCATAACAAATGTCTCGTTGCCCTGACGCGTTTTCGCTTTGACGGTCGAAGCAAAAGGAAGTCCGGTTTTCTCCTCTAAGGGCAAGCCATCCATATCGGCCCGGAGCATCACAGTCGGCCCCTCGCCATTTTCCATAACCGCTACAACGCCGGTGCCACCCACTTTTTCGGTTACAGTGAAGCCAAGACGGCGCGCTTCGGCGGCCAGCTTGGCTGCGGTGCGGACTTCCTCGCCGCTCAGTTCGGGATTGGCGTGAAGGTCGCGATAGATTTCCATCAAGGATGGCAAGTCAGCGGAAATGGCATCCTTTAGTCCATCCGCCTGTGCCGGAGAAGCCGCCAGTACCGAAGCCGCCGCCAGCAAACCCAATTTCATCAATTTTCGCATCATCATCCCCAATATTTATCTTTTTGCCGCCGACCCAGAGGTCGAAGACGCTTGTTCGTTTAAAAAATATGCAATCCGTGTACCTACAATCACTGCGCCGTCCAGCCCCCATCAATGGACATATTCGAGCCCGTGATCGAACGGGCATCATCTTTACAAAGGAAAACCGCTAATGCGCCAATCTGCTCGATCTGGACAAATTCCTTGGTCGGTTGCGGGGCCAACAAAACGTCGTTGATCACCTGCTCCCGCGTTAGTCCGCGCACTTCCATCGTGTTGGGAATTTGCCCTTCGACCAATGGTGTCCATGTATAGCCCGGGGAGATGGTGTTGACTGTTATCCCGTGGGTTGCCACTTCCAGAGCCACGGTCTTGCCAAAGCCATCAATCGCATGTTTCGCAGCATTATAGGCCGACTTATAAGGGCTAGCGACCTTGCTGTGCATCGACCCGGTATTGATGATCCTGCCCCAACCCTTTTTCTTCATGCCCGGCAGCACCGCTTTGGTTGTGTGGAACGCACTGTTCATGATGATGTCCATGATGTCATCCCATTTGTCTTCGGGGAATTCATCTACCGGCGCGACAAACTGGATACCGGCATTGTTGATCAATATATCAACCGTGCCCAATTGCGCTTCGCAGTCAGCGCACATTTGCCGGATCTCTTCCGGCTTGGTCATATCTGCATTGCTATAAGCCGCCTTCGCGCCGCTCAGCGATTCCAGCTCCTGTAACAGCGCTTCAATCTCGCCGGCATCGCCAAAGCCGTTGATCATCACCGCAGCACCTTCCGCTGCCAGCGCTTTGGCATAGCCGCCGCCAATACCCGACGTGCTACCTGTGATCAGCGCCACCTTGCCCTTTAGAAACATGTAAACTCTCCTTTTCGGCGACCTTAAAAGAGTCGAACCGGACTGCAATCCTTTTGTAAAAGAAATCAGCATTGCTTGCGCTTTTCACTGAATCAGGCGATTTAGCATATCAGGAGGAAATTAGTTATGCGCTTAGACGATCTGGACCCCAGCAAGAATGTTCGTGATCAGGGACGCCGCAGCGGCGGGGGGTTTGGCAGTGGCGGTGGTGGAGGCCTCGGCCTTCTGCTCAGTTTTCTACCAATGCTCCTCGGGCGCAAAATGGGTTGCGGCACAATTTTATTGATCGGCGGCGCTGCATTGGCGTTCATGTATTTCAGTGGCGGCGGCCTGCAACTGGCAGACGGCGTTGGATCATCGAGCTCACAATCCGCAAACTCTGGTGCCAATGTCGCCTGTGATACGCAGGAAGAGAGATTCGCCTGCCAAGTGCTTGCCTCAACCGAGCAGACATGGGCGAAACTTTTTCAACAACAAGGCCAACGCTATCGCCCAACCACCCTCACCTTTTATGACCAATCCGGTCAATCAGGCTGTGGTGCAGCGCAGGCAGCGATGGGACCATTTTATTGCCCGGCAGATCAAGGCGTCTATCTGGACACCAGTTTCTTCCGGGAAATGTCGACGCGAATGGGCGCGAAAGGCGATTTCGCACAAGCCTATGTTATCGCGCATGAAGTCGGTCATCACATCCAGAACCTAACCGGCGTCGCGGATCAAGTGCGCAATGCGCAAAGCCGCGCGAGCAAGGCCGAGGGCAATGCGTTGCAGGTCCGGATGGAATTGCAGGCCGATTGCTATGCCGGAGTCTGGGCGGCACAAAATGCCAACAGGATGGAACCTGGCGATGTAGAAGAAGGGTTGAATGCAGCCCATGCGATCGGTGACGATACGCTGATGCGGGGAGCGGGCCAGCGGCCAGTCGAAAGCATGTTCACTCACGGATCATCCGAGCAGCGGATGGCATGGCTCCGCAGAGGCATGCAGACCGGCGATCCATCCACATGTGATACTTTTGCTAACGGCGCTGTTTAGTAACAAACGGGCTCCGGCTTGATACCGGAGCCCGTCTATCGATCATGCTTTGCTGCGGCTCAAGCTGCTGGACCAATCCAACCGCCGGGTGACAAACATCACCCCGGCCAAGGCCACGAAGATCAGCAGCGATCCGATCAGCAGCGAATAGGCCTCAAGGCTCAGCAAGATATAGATCGCACCATAGAGACCGGCGAGCAAAGCACCCACGACGGATGCTCTTCGCCAACTTGACAGCACGGAAGCCGAATAGGCCGTGATCAAACCAATGGTCGCCGCCGATGCTGCAATGAATGCCAGCGCAAATCCGATGATTTCGGCGAAGGCGAGCAGCAGAACAAAGAACAACACCAATGCCGCGCCGATCAATATATATTGCGCCGATGAAATGCGGATTCCGGCGAGCAGATCAAACAGCAGAAACGCAACAAAGGTAAATCCGATGATCAGGAAGCCATATTTGGCGGCCCGATCAACCTGCCCGTACAGGTCTACCGGTTGAATCAGACTCACGGTCGCACTGGCTGCTACCCCGTTGTTGTTGCGGTCGTAACGGCCTGCTTCGGGATAAATCTGTTGTCCGCCTTCGGTAGAAACCAGCGCCGTACCAAGCGCCAGATTGTTGATGATATATTTTGCCTCAAAACCGTCGGCGCTGACTTTCGTTTGCTCGACCTCTGGAAGAAAACTTCCGGTGAAGCTGGGGTGCGGCCATTCCGATTTGACGGTCCATTCAGTCTGTCCGGCATGCGGTGCGATAGTCACGCTCTCATTACCCTTGAAACGAATAGAAAATTCCGTCGTCATTTCTCCCTCGATGAGCTTGGTCGCATCGACCCAGGCAAAGAAACCACTATTGCCGGTCTCGCCCAGCCCTTTCCCGGGCTTCAGCGTCAGCGGCTGACCGTCAATCGTGACGACATTGTCACCCGCCAACCCGCGCGCGTCGGACAATCCAAACCGCAGCTCCGCGCTTGCAAAGTCAATATCCTCCATCGCAATGCCGTTTAGTTCAAAATCATCCGGCAATTTGAACTCGGCATCCCCTTTGAGGTTACTGTCATAGACAACAACCTCATATATGGCGCGTTCCTTTATCTCGGTTTTAAGCGCACTCTCCAGTTTCACCGTCTGCGGTGCCAGATAGAATTCACGCCGGACCCGATTGGTTCTGGTGATCTTCTTGCCATCCTGTTCCACCATCTCTTCCACGCTGGCAATATAGGGCAACACCAGCTTGGGGCCGGAAAACACTTGTTCGCCACCCCAACCCGAAACGATCGATTGTTGCGCGGTTTCGCTTTGGCTTTGACGATCATAAACCAGCAGCCAGGTTGCGAATAATGGTATCGTCAACAAGAAGCCCAACAGCAAAACCACCAGGAATTTTCGTCCGGGAGATTGTTCCGGTTTCGATAGATCAGGGCTCGGCTTAGCACCCCCGTCTTGAATTTTTGTCATGTTATTTCCCTCTTTCATTCGCAACAAAGGTTGCTTGCGAGACGCGCGTCTTCGTCTAAACTATCCACCTGATCATTACATCATCTGCGATGGAATGAGGCGCACGTGCGTCGAATCGAAAGGTCGTTATGAATATTTCGGATTGCCACAATGTGAACGACTTCCGCGCGCTCGCCAAAAAACGTCTGCCCTTTCCGATATTTGACTATATTGATGGCGCAGCGGACGATGAAGTAACACGCCGTCGAAACACCAATGCCTATGAACGGTGCGATTTGGTGCCCAATGTCCTCGCGGGTGTCGAAAATATCGACATGAGCACAACGGTCATGGGACAGAAGCTGGCTATGCCCCTATTTCTTTCGCCGACAGCCCTACAGCGCCTGTTCCACTGGCAGGGCGAGCGCGCCGTTGCCCAGGCGGCCCAAAAATTCGGAACCTATTTTGGCATCTCTTCGCTCGCCACGGTGAGCATTGAAGAAATCGGCTCCAGCATCAGCACCCCAAAAATGTTCCAGCTTTATGTGCACAAGGACAAGGGCCTCAACCGATCAATGGTGGAACGATGCAAAGCGGCCAAATTTGATGCGCTGACACTGACAGTCGACACAATTGTGGGTGGCAATCGCGAGAGGTGCCTGCGCTCGGGCTTTACCAGTCCGCCGAAAATCACTCCGACCAGTTTCTGGAGCTATGCAGCAAAACCGGCCTGGGGCCTAAACTATATGTTCCGCGACAAGTTTGAGCTGTCGAACCTGAAAGACCATGTCTCGGAAGGCACCAGCGTTCCCAATAGCGTCGCCGACTATTTCACCAATATGCTCGACCAATCGCTCGACTGGGCGATGGCCGAGGAAATTGCGAAGGATTGGAATGGAGAATTCTGCCTGAAGGGCATCATGTCAGTTGATGATGCAAAGCGCGCGGTTGATATCGGCGCGACCGCCATCATGGTCTCGAATCATGGCGGACGGCAACTGGATGGCAGCCGCGCGCCCTTCGACCAGTTGGCAGAGATTTGCGATGCGGTTGGCGACAAGCTCGACGTGATTTGTGATGGCGGCATCACCCGGGGTAGCCATGTGCTGAAAGCTCTTAGCGTCGGGGCAAAAGCCTGCTCGGGCGGACGGCTTTATCTCTATGCCCTCGCGGCCGCAGGACAAGGAGGGGTTGAGAGAATCCTCTCTTTGCTGCAAGCTGAGATTGAACGCGACATGAAGTTAATGGGCGTTACGGCGGTCGATCAATTGAACCGTGACAATCTGCGATTTCGATAACCGGCACGTTCGGAGGATTGAAATGAGAAAATCGACGCACGCAATCGGCATGATATTGGCCATTGGCCTCTTGGAAGCAGCAGCACTAGCCCAAGAAGGCGCGAAACAAGATTCGGCGCTGGAAACGGCGGGTAACAAAGTTACCGAACCATTTGATGGCAAGGAAGTGCCCCAGAAGCTGAAAGATATTCAAAAGAATCCCTATTCACTCCGCGGCCTTCGAACCTGCTCTGCGATCCAGCGGGAAGTCCGCGAACTCAATGCAGTGCTCGGCCCCGACGTCAATGAGAAGGTCAATAAGAGCAAAGCCAAACAACGCGAACGAACTGCTGGCCGGGTGGCGGGTAGCGCCATTGGATCGATCATCCCGTTCGGCGGTATTATCGGAGAAGTCACGGGCGCCAATGCGGAGCGCAGGCGTTACAATAAAGCGATCTATGCAGGCACTGTCCGGCGCGGTTTCCTAAAAGGCGTCGGTCTGCAAAAAGGATGCAAGGCACCGGCCCGTCCCTGAACCCTATCCGCTGCACAGCATATGGTCAGGTTCTTCCGAATTCAGCGGATGGTTTCCATAAAAAACCAGATGGCAATGAGCGCCAGCATCACGGCGAACCCTCTCCGCACGTAGCGCGCATAAGGGCTGCTGGTCAGCCAGCCATGGGCCCAACCTGCAAACAGGACGATAAGCAGGTGGACCATCGTCGCGATCGCCACATAGGTGGCGGACAATTGCAGCGTCTGCACGGCAACTGACTGGCCGGCATCGATATAGCCGGGCAAAACGACGATGAAAAAGGCCGCTGCCTTGGGGTTCAGCAGATTGATGATCAGGCCACGACGGAAATATCTGACAGGAGAGTCAGATTTATGGATAGCGGACGGAGATACTTCCCTTTCCCCTACCCAAGCCTCCCATGCCAGCCAAAGCAGAAAGCCCGATCCGGCATAGCGGAGGAGATCAAAAACCAGCGCCGACTGTTGCGCCAGTTGCGCCAAACCCAGAGCAGAAGCCGCCGCGATAATCGCCAGCCCCAGCCCGATACCCGCCGTCGCGGCAAATCCCGCGCGCTTTCCTTCACTCGCACTGAGCAACGCCAGCCAACCCATGTTCGGGCCGGGCGTCAGCTCGAGCAGCAGGACAACGAGCAGAAAAGAGGGGAGCATAGGCGCAAGCATGGGGATGCTTCTATCGGGATTGGTAGACGGGTGGAAGCGATTGAAAGGCCCCAAGCGGAATATTTAACAGTTTCAGCCTGTCATGCCAGCGCAGGCTGGCATCCATACCGATCTCGTCATACCCAAAAACTGATGAAACAAGCCTATGTCTATATTATGACCAGCAAACCCTTCGGCACGCTCTACATCGGAGTTACGACAAATCTTCCGGCGCGAATATCCCAGCACAAGGGCGGAGCCGGCTCAGATTATTGTCGTAAGAATGGCCTAGATCGCCTGGTGTACATCGAAGACTACGCAACTCCGCACGAGGCCATAGCACGCGAGAAAGCAATGAAAGCCTGGAAGCGCCGGTGGAAAACCGATCTGATTATCAAGACCAATCCACAGTGGCGCGATTTGTGGGATGATTTGAATGCCTGATCGTCATGCCAGCGTAGGCTGGCATCCAAACCAATGGTGCGATGAGGAAATACTCTTTCCTCATTCAAGTCCGGTTTAGGCCCCAGCCTGCGCTGGGGCGACTGCAGGAGAGTATCCCCAGATCACCCGTCATGCCAGCGGAGGCTGGCATCCATACCAATGGTGCGATGAGGAAATACTCTTTCCTCATTCAAGTCCGGTTTAGGCCCCAGCCTGCGCTGGGGCGACAATTGATCACAGTCGTGTTTCGAACCAATCCCGGAATCAATAAACCCGTTTCTTCGGCTTCACATAGGTCGCTTCGTCGGTCAGCGTATAATCATGCACGGGGCGATAGCTGATTTCGCTTTTGCCGCCCTTGCCGCCCCAGCCTTCGAAGGTGATGACCGTGTGCTTCATCCATTCCTTGTCATTCCGGTCTTCATAATCTTCGTGCATGTGTGCGCCGCGGCTTTCCTTGCGGTTGGCAGCCGCCTTGATCGTGACCATCGCCTGACTCATCAGATTGTCGAGCTCTAGCGTTTCGATCAGGTCGGTGTTCCAGACCAGCGAGCGGTCGGTGACGCCGACATCGGCAAGCTTCGCGTTGACCTTGTCCATCGCGGCAACGCCTTCGTCGAGCAGTTTATTGTCGCGGAACACGGCGGCATGGGCCTGCATGGTTTTCTGCATTTCTAGACGCAAGTCAGCCGTCGGGGTCGAACCCTTGGCGTTGCGGAAATGGTCAAGCCGTTGCAGTGCCAAATCAGCGGAATCCGTAGGTAGGGGCTTGTGCGACGCGTTGGGCGTCAGCTTTTCCTTAAGCCGAAGACCCGTTGCGCGACCAAAGACCACCAGATCGATCAGCGAGTTGGAACCAAGACGGTTTGCACCGTGCACAGACACACAGGCTGCTTCGCCCACGGCATAAAGCCCTTCGACGATCGCGTCCGGATCATCCTTGGTCGGGTTGATCACTTCACCATGATAGTTACAGGGTATGCCGCCCATATTATAATGAACCGTCGGCACCACCGGCAGGGCTTCGCGCGTCAGGTCGACACCAGCAAAAATCTTGCCGGTTTCGGTGATACCCGGCAACCGTTCGGCCAGCACTTCGGGCGCGATATGGTCGAGGTGGAGATAGATATGGTCCTTCTCCGGTCCGACACCGCGGCCTTCACGAATTTCGGTCGCCATGCAGCGCGAGACAACGTCACGGCTGGCCAGATCTTTCGCGCTCGGCGCATAGCGTTCCATGAACCGCTCACCTTCCGAATTGGTAAGGTAGCCGCCCTCGCCGCGTGCGCCTTCGGTGATGAGCACGCCCGCGCCGTAAATGCCGGTGGGGTGGAACTGGACGAATTCCATGTCCTGCATCGGCAGGCCTGCGCGCAGCACCATGCCGCCGCCGTCGCCGGTGCAGGTATGCGCGCTGGTGGCGGTGAAGTAGCAGCGGCCATAGCCGCCGGTTGCCAGCACCACCGCCTTCGAACGGAAGCGGTGGATCGTGCCGTCGTCGAGGCACATGGCGATCACGCCGACGCATTCCTTCTCGCCATTCGCGCCGTCCTTCATGATGAGGTCGAGCGCGAAATATTCGATGAAGAAGTCCGCGGCGTATTTCAGGCTCTGCTGGTAGAGCGCGTGCAGCATGGCGTGACCGGTCCGGTCGGCGGCGGCGCAGGTGCGCTGCACCGGCGGGCCTTCGCCCATGTTCTGCATGTGCCCGCCGAACGGGCGCTGGTAGATCGTGCCGTCGTCATTGCGGCTGAAGGGCACGCCGGCGTGCTCCAGCTCGTAAACCGCCTGCGGCGCTTCGCGCACCAGATATTCGATCGCGTCCTGGTCGCCCAGCCAGTCCGACCCCTTGACGGTGTCGTACATGTGCCACGACCAGTGGTCGGGCGTGTTGTTGCCGAGGCTGGCGGCGATCCCGCCCTGCGCTGCAACGGTATGCGAACGGGGCGGGAAGACCTTGGTGATGTTGGGGGGCTTGGGGCCGCTTTCGGCGGCGCCCATCGTGGCGCGCAGGCCCGAGCCGCCGGCGCCGACGACGACCACGTCGTAGGTGTGGTCGGTGATCGGGTATTCGCGGCCATTGATGCTGAAGGTTTCGGTACGGGCCATCAGGCGGCTCCTCCAAGGGCGAGGCGGGCAATCGATACGAGACCGAAGGCGCCGCCGCCGATGGTTGCAAGGTTGAGAAGGGCGATGACGCCGAACTTGGTCCCGGCGTCGTGGACATAGTCTTCGATCAGCACCTGCAGGCCGAGGCGTGCGTGCCAGAAGACGGAAATGATCAGCAGTGCCAGCGCAGTGGCCGGCAGCGTCTGCGCCGCCCAGCCGGCAACCGTGCCGTAGGAATAGTCGGGCAACAGCGCGAGGCTGAACGCAAGGAACAGCATCAGCGCCAGATTGCCGATGGCGGTGAAGCGCTGCACCAGCCAGTGATGCGCGCCTTCATGCGCCGAGCCGAGCCCGCGCACGCGTCCGATCGAGGTTCCGTTACCCATGGTGTAGCCCTTAGCGAAGCAGGATGAGGGCCCAGAAGCCCCCAGTGAGAAGAATGCCGATCAGCGGCGCGAGGATCGACCAGGTCTTGTTGGTTTCAAGCTCGTAACCGGCACCGATGTCGAGCACGAAGTGGCGCAGGCCGCTCATCATGTGGGTGAAGAAGGCCCACGACAGGCCGACCAGCACAACCATGCCCAGCGGCGATCCCATGATGGTGGCGAAGGTTTCATACGCGCCCGGCCCCGCGGCCATCGCGCCCAGCCACCACAGCAGCACGCCCAGACCGACCAGTGCCATCCCGTCGCCGGTGATACGGTGCAGGATCGAGACCGCCATGTGCGGACCCCATTTCCAGACTTGCAAGTGCGGCGCCATCGGGCGGTTGGCCATGGTGATCTTCCGATAGAAACAATTTGGAACGCCTCCCTTAGCGATGTGATCGTGCGTGACAAGGCGGGGGGCCTCGACAAGATGCGCAATTTTTTCGAATAGGGTTTGCATGACATGCATTCTACTTACCGGCGCAAGCCGCGGGATCGGCGCCGCCGCCAAACGGGCGCTGGAAGCGCGCGGTGCGCGCGTGGTCGGCCAGGCCACCAAGGCCGATTCGACCGATATGGTCGCCGCCGATTTCTGCGAACCGGGCGCGCCGCAGGAATTGTGGCAAACCGCGCTGGCGCGCGCCGGCGGCAGCATCGACGTGCTCGTCAACAACGCCGGCCTGTTCGATCCCAGCCCGCTCGACCGGTCGGACATCGCCTGGCTCGATGCCTGGGAAGACACGCTCCGGATCAATCTCACCGCCGCCGCGCAGCTCAGCCGCTTTGCCGTGCGCCACTGGCAGGAACGCGGCGTTGCGGGCCGCATCGTCCATGTCGCCAGCCGGGCGGGCCACCGCGGCGATTCGCCCGCGCACTGGCATTATGCCGCGGCCAAGGGCGGGATGCTGGCGATGCACAAGACCATCGCCCGCGCCTATGCCGGCGAAGGCATTCTCAGCTTCGCGATCACTCCCGGCTTCACCGACACCGCGATGGCGGGCGATTACCTCGAAAGCCGCGGCGGGCCCGGCCTGCTGGCGGATATCCCGCTGGGCCGCGTCGCCGAACCCGAAGAAATCGCGACGCTGATCGCGTTCTGCGCGCTCGATGCACCTGCCAGCATGACCGGCGCCACGCTCGATGCGAACGGCGCCAGCTATGTTCGCTAGAACCGGAGCCGGCCTCGCGCTTGCGGCCGCGTGCCTCGCCGGCTGCGCACCGCCGATCCAGTCCCGTCCCGACCTGCCCGCGCCCGAGCAGGTTACGCCGCAGCAATGGGCTGCCGGTTGCGAGCCGTGGGACGATTGGGACAAGCCCGCCCCGCCCTACCGCATCCACGGCTCGACCTATTATGTCGGCACTTGCGGCATCTCGGCGATCCTCGTCGCGGGGCCGGCCGGACACCTGCTGATCGACAGCGGGACCGAAGCGGGCGCCGAAGTGGTGCTCGACAACATCGGCAAGCTCGGTTTCCGCCCCGACGAGATCGCCAGCGTGCTGCACAGCCACGAACATTTCGACCACACCGGCGGCCATGCGCGCGTCAAGCAAGCCAGCGGCGCGCATGTCGTCGCCTCGCCCGCTGCCGCGCCTGCGCTGCGCAGCGGCCTGAGCATTGCCGAAGACCCGCAATACGGACTGCACGAACCGATGGCGCCGGT
>NZ_JBDVHS010000006.1:0-621654 GCF_039939955.1 Parasphingorhabdus sp.
AGTTGCAGGGAATGCCGCCCATATTATAATGGACCGTCGGCACAACCGGCAGTGCTTCCCGTGTCAGGTCGACACCAGCAAAAATCTTACCGGTTTCAGTGATGCCGGGCAGCCGTTCGGCAAGCACTTCGGGCGCGATATGGTCGAGATGGAGATAGATATGATCCTTCTCCGGTCCGCCGCCGCGGCCTTCGCGAATTTCTGTGGCCATGCAGCGCGAAACAACATCACGGCTGGCAAGATCCTTGGCGCTTGGCGCATAGCGTTCCATGAAACGCTCGCCTTCGCTGTTGGTCAGATATCCGCCTTCGCCGCGCGCGCCTTCGGTAATCAGCACGCCCGCGCCATAAATACCGGTCGGGTGAAACTGGACAAATTCCATGTCCTGCAATGGCAGACCCGCGCGCAGCACCATGCCGCCACCGTCACCGGTGCAGGTATGGGCGGACGTCGCGCTGAAATAGCAGCGCCCGGAACCGCCGGTGGCCAGCACCACAGCATGGCTGCGGAACCGGTGGATGGAACCATCTTCCATGCAAATAGCGATCACACCGCGACATTCGCCGTCTTCCATGATCAGGTCGATGGCGAAATATTCGATGAAGAAATCCGCGTCATATTTCAGGCTCTGCTGATAAAGCGCGTGCAGCATGGCGTGGCCGGTACGGTCGGCAGCGGCACAGGTGCGCTGGACCGGAGGCCCCTCGCCCATATTCTGCATATGGCCACCGAAGGGACGCTGATAGATCGTGCCGTCTTCGTTGCGCGAGAAAGGCACGCCAGCATGTTCCAGTTCGTAAACCGCCTGAGGCGCTTCGCGCACCAGATATTCGATCGCGTCCTGATCGCCGAGCCAGTCGGAGCCCTTGACCGTATCATACATATGCCACTGCCAGTGATCGGGCGTATTATTGCCCAGCGAAGCGGCGATTCCGCCCTGTGCTGCAACAGTGTGCGAGCGGGTCGGGAAAACCTTGGTAATGCAGGCCGTTTTCAGGCCTGATTCCGCTGCGCCCATGGTCGCGCGCAGACCGGAGCCTCCGGCGCCGACAACCACGGTGTCATAGCT
Source organism: Parasphingorhabdus sp. (assembly GCF_039939955.1). GTDB lineage: Bacteria > Pseudomonadota > Alphaproteobacteria > Sphingomonadales > Sphingomonadaceae > Parasphingorhabdus. The sequence continues at coordinate 1,070 of NZ_JBDVHS010000006.1, forward strand.
ATGGTCGATGATCTTATAGGCTGGCTGGGTGGATGTATCAGTCATTATGCGGCCACTCCGGTAAAGGCTATTTTCGCGACCGAGAAAATTCCCAGAGCCGCGCCGCCGATGGCGAAAAAGTTGAGCAGGACGATCAGGCCAAATTTGACGCCATGATCAGGAACATAATCCTCGATCAACACCTGCAGGCCAAGCCGCAAGTGCCAGAATATGCTAACCAGCATCAGGATCATCGGTACGGCGACCAATGGTGAGGAAAGCCATTCGACCAGCAATGCGTGATCGAAATTCGGCAGCCGGACCAGCGAGAAAACCAGCCACAGTGCGAGCAGCAAGTTGCTCACTGCGGTCACCCGCTGCACTATCCAGTGATGCGCGCCTTCTTGCGCCGATCCGAGGCCGCGTACCCGGCCGATATTGGTTCCTGAACCCATGTTCCGATTCCTAATCTATAGAATATTCTTGGAAGCGATGTAGAGCCACATCGCGCCGGTGGTGATGATTGCGGCCAAAGGCACAGCAACCGACCACATTTTATTGGTCTGCAACTCATAACCCGCACCGGCATCCATGACGAAATGGCGCAGACCTGAATACATATGTTCGAAAAAGGCAAAGCTCATGCCGACAAGCACAATATAGCCAGCATAGTAGAAGTTGAACCAACTCAGAAAATATTCGTAGCTCTCTGGCCCAGCCGAAATCGCGTAGAGCCACCAAACCAGCAATGGTATGCCAACCAGAGCCATTGCATCACCGGTTATACGGTGAAGGATAGAGACCAGCATTGCTGGGCCCCATTTATAAACCTGCAAATGCGGCGATAGCGGCCTTGATGGTGATCCCGGTGCCTGAGCCATTATTTTCCCCTGACCAATTGCTCCAAATATGCGGAGTCTTTCACGTCGATGCGGTCTCTTAGCGAAAAGCATCGGCCATGCAAACCAGATGGGCGGCCTTTGACGCATTTTGTTAGTCCAAGCGGTCCAACGACCGTTTCATCCCGCGAAAAGAGGATCATCAATGGACCTTTTCTTCAACCCACACTAACCAAACCACATGGCAGATAGAAAGAAACATATATTGGTAACCGGGGCCAGTCGCGGAATTGGCAAGGCAATCGTCGAATCACTAAATTCGGACGATGCTGTGGTGATCGGTCAAAGCACAGCAGGCGACAACGGCCTGATCGCTTCCGATTTTTCTGAACAAGGCGCGGCATCGAGGCTCTGGGAAGAGGCACTTGCGCGTCTGGATGGCCGGATAGATGTTCTGATCAACAATGCCGGCCTGTTCCAGCCCAATCCGCTCTCCGCCCATGACTGGCTGGAAAGCTGGAACCGGACCATGACGATCAACCTGACGACCTCTGCCGAGCTATGCCGTCTCGCGGTCCTCCATTTTCAGGAGCGCGATCAACCGGGCCGGATTATCAATATCGCGAGCCGCGCGGCCTATCGCGGCGATAGTCCCGACCACTGGCATTATGCCGCGTCCAAAGGCGGTATGGTCGCAATGACCAAAAGCATCGCGCGCGGCTATGCGGCGCAAGAGATATTGGCCTTTGCCATTTGTCCCGGTTTCACCATGACCGGCATGGCGGAAGACTACCTGGAAAGCCGCGGCGGTGATAAATTGCTGGCCGACATTCCACTCGGCCGGGTAGCCCAACCCGAAGAAATAGCGTCCATCGCCCGTTATTGCGCCCTCGATGCCCCGCCAAGCATGACCGGAGCCGTGCTCGACGCCAATGGTGCGAGCTTTGTACGATGATTGCCCGGGAACATCTGGACACAGCATCAATACCCGGCGGCGATGAGCTCAAACTATTTCGTCGCGCGCTGAAAGGTGCAGATGAATATTCGATCATGCTCGGCCGCATCGAATTGATGAACAGCCGACTGAGCGGCTCGGAGCAAGCCCTAGCCACCCTCACCTGCGAGCGATTGTCGGTCAAAAATCCGCGTCTGCTGATCGGCGGCTATGGCATGGGCTTTACCTTGCGCGCGGCCTTGTCGGTCCTGCCACCACAGGCCCGTGTCGAAGTGGCCGAGTTGATTCCCGCGATCGTGAAATGGGCGCGTGGCCCGATGGCGGCACTGTCGCAAAATTCCCTCCAAGATAGCCGCGTGACCATCACAGTCGACGATGTATGCGATGTCATCGACAAGGCCGACCGCGAATATGATGCCATTTTGCTGGATGTCGACAATGGTCCCGATGGCCTGACCCATGAAGCCAATGACCGGCTTTATAGCATGGCGGGTCTGGCGAAAGCCAAGACGGCACTGCGATCCAACGGCATATTGGCGGTCTGGTCCAGCGAAGGCGATGCGAAGTTCACAGCGCGCCTGCGTAAATCCGGCTTTGCGGTCGACGAAAAGACCGTAGCAGCCCGCAGCAACGGCAAAGGTGCAAAACATACGATATGGTTCGCACAGAAAAGATAGGGTCACGACGCTAGCAAAAGACCGCAAGCTCCGCTAACGGCTCCCCATGCTCAATTTCAGCAATATAACTGTGCGTCTTGGCGGCACCGTCATCCTAGAAGGTGCGACAGCCGCACTGCCTCCCGGTGCACGCGTCGGGATGATCGGCCGCAATGGCGCTGGCAAATCAACCTTGATGAAGGTGATTGCCGGTATGCTCGAGCCCGATGACGGCAGTGTCGATATCCCCAAGGACGCAAGACTTGGCTATATTGCCCAGGAAGCCCCTGCCGGACAGGATAGTCCCTTGGACACGGTGCTGGCGGCTGATGTAGAGCGCGCAACATTGCTGCAGGAAGCGGAAACCGCGACAGACCCGCACCGGATCGGCGAAATTCACGAACGGTTGAACATGATCGAGGCCCATAGCGCACCGGCGCGGGCGGCCAAGATTCTGATCGGCCTTGGTTTTGACGAAGCGGCACAAACACAACCGATGGACAGTTTCTCCGGTGGTTGGCGAATGCGCGTGGCGCTCGCAGCCCTGCTGTTCTCGCAGCCAGAAATTCTGCTACTCGATGAGCCGTCAAACCACCTTGATCTGGAAGCGACCCTATGGCTGGAAAATTTCCTGACCAGCTATCAGGCAACGATATTGGTGATCAGCCACGAACGCGACCTGCTTAACAATGTCGTGGATCATATCCTCCATCTGCAACATGGGACAACGACCCTCTATCCCGGTGGCTATGACGCGTTTGAGAAACAGCGGGCTGAACGACAGGCCCAACTGGCTTCTGCCCGCGAGAAACAGATTGCCCAGCGCGAAAAGCTGGAATCCTTCGTGTCCCGCTGGGGCGCAAAAGCGCATAGCGCCAAACAAGCACAAAGCCGCGTCAAAGCGCTCTCACGCATGGAACCGATTGCCGCAGCGATTGATGATCCCTCGCTCAGCTTTCATTTTCCAAGCCCGGCAGAGTTGAAACCGCCACTGATCACGCTGGATGATGCCTCGGTCGGCTATGGCGACAATATCATCCTGTCTGGCCTCAACATGCGCTTGGACCCGGATGATCGTACGGCGCTGCTCGGACGCAATGGTAATGGCAAGACCACCCTCGCCCGTCTGCTCGCCAGCCAGTTGGCCCCCAAAAAGGGATCAATCAACAAATCGGGCAAACTGACCGTTGGCTATTTTACCCAATATCAGGTCGAGGAGCTGGATACCGCGGACACGCCGCTGGAGCATATGACCCGCCTGATGAAGGACGCGAAACCGGGTGCCGTGCGCGCGCAGCTGGGACGCTTCGGTTTTTCGGGTGACAAAGCGACAATCAAGGTTGGCAAGCTGTCTGGCGGCGAACGCGCGCGGCTGGCCCTCGCGATGATCACGCGGGACGCACCGCATCTGCTTATCCTCGATGAGCCAACCAACCATCTCGACGTCGACGCCCGAGAAGCGCTGGTACATGCTCTTAATGAATATAGCGGTGCCGTCATCTTGGTCAGCCATGATCGCCATATGTTGGAACTGACCGCCGATCGCCTGGTGATGGTGGATAGCGGCAAGGCCCAAGAATTCTCCGGATCACTCAAGGATTACACCGATTTCGTTCTCGGCAGAAACCAACCCAGCGCATCATCGTCCAAAGCCAGCGGCGGCAATCGCAAGGAAGAACGCCGCGCCGCAGCGGAACGGCGCAAGCAGCAAACCGAATTGCGCAAAACCGTCACCGCTTCTGAAAAAGCAATGCAGACATTGGGCACGCAGTTGTCAGCGATTGACCGCGCGATGTTTGACCCTGCGTCGGCCGAACCCGACCATGCCGGCCTAAAGATGACTGACTTGATGAAATTGCGCGCCGACACGCAGGACAAGCTCGACAAAGCCGAAGCCCAGTGGATGGACGCCAGCGATCAGCTGGAACGGGAAAGTGCCAATGCTTGATAGGACCAGCAGTTGACCCAAAGTTGGAAGGTCTCTCTCCCCTGCACGCGCGCCGAGGCGCAGATGCTGACGGAAGACCAACTGTTTGTTGCCTCCAGCGATTCCATACCGACGATTGCCACCAGCGAAATAGACACAAGTCGTCCAGATGATTGGATGATTGATGTCTATTGCCAAACCAAACCCACTTCAGAATTTATAGAAAATCTACTGCAACTCTCACCCTCGACAGAGAAGTCTGGTTACCAACCCGTTGTCGAAAAGCTGGGAGACGAGGATTGGGTGACCATGAGCCAGCAAGGCCTTGAGCCGCTGCGCGCCGGACGTTTCCATGTTCACACGTCCCAGGACGAGCCATCTTCTGATCGAAAACTGATCAATATCTGCATCGATGCCGGGCAGGCCTTTGGCACCGGTCATCACGAGACTACGATGGGCTGTTTGAATAGTCTGGATCGGCTGAAGCGGACCGGCCACCGGTTCCGGAACATTGCTGATGTTGGAACGGGAACGGGCCTATTGGCTTTTGCCGCCCATCATCTCTGGCCAAATGCAAAGATCATCGCCAGCGACATTGATCCCATTGCGGTGACCGTCACCGAATCCAACGCCCAGTTAAACGCAATCGAACAAGGCAACGGCCGCAGCCATATCCGACTCGTTCAGAGCAATGGTCTGGATCATCCGGCGCTCAAACAACGCGCGCCTTTTGATCTGATCATCGCCAATATACTCGCGGGACCTCTTGTATCGCTTGCTCCACAAATAGCGGCGGGTGCCAGCCCCGGAACAGTGCTCCTGTTGGCCGGGTTGTTGACCCGCCAAAAGCCAGATGTTGTGCGCGCCTATGTTCGGGGAGGTTTCCGCCTCAAGCACAGCCATCTCGAAAATGAATGGCCGTGCCTAACCTTGGTCAAATCCAGAAAATATGGCTGGATCCGCAAACCGCATAAGAAGAAGTCACCGTTAGCTTCTGATTATTTCGGGGAGTGCTGAACTTTGTGTTCCGCACCGGATGATCAAATCATTTAATCAGACGACAGCAGCATCACCGGCTTGTGATTGGGCATAAGCCTGCGTCCCTATGGTCAGCAACTCATCCCCATCCACAATATCAGCGATTTTGATATCGGGCAAACCAGCGATTTTCTCATAGACCGGCTTAAAGTCCGTCTCGACCGTCACCCGCAACAGCTCGTCGAGACCGGGAATGACAAAATAATTCTGCTGATAATCATCGATCCGATATTCGCTACGCAAAACCCGTTCGAGATCGAACATGATCCGGTTGGGGCTGGGATCGTCGAGCGCAAAGACGCTCTCACCGTAGCTGGAGACGATACCCGCGCCATAGATGCGCAGGCCTTCTGCTTCCTGAATTAGACCGAATTCCACGGTATACCAATATAGCCGTGCCAGCTGTTTCAGCGTACCGAATTTCAGAGCCCGCAATCCACCGCGACCATAAGCGGCCATATAGTCTCCAAACCGTTTATCCGCGAGCATTGGTACATGGCCGAACACATCGTGGAAAATATCCGGTTCCTGCAGGTAGTCCAGCTGATCGCGCTGCCGGATAAAATTGCCCGAGACAAAGCGCCGGTTAGCGAGATGATCAAAAAACACGTCATCGGGCACCAGGCCGGGCACCGCCACGACCTGCCAACCGGTGGCGTCCATCAATATCCGGTTGAGCTCTTCAAAGTCAGGAATACCCGGCTGCGACAGATGTAATATATCGATACCGTCGAGAAACGCCTGAGCCGCCCTGCCCGGCAGCATTTTCTGCTGTCTTGCGAACAAAATATCCCACGTCTCATGATCTTCGGCGGAATAGCTTTGCCAGTCCTGATCAATGGTCCAGTCAGCATTTGCGTGTGCTGGCGGCTTGTCATAGACATGGTTGTCTGGATCGGGGGATGTCAACATTTCCGTATCTTACAGCAGAAAAGGTTTCGATGGCAACTTTAGTGCGGAAATGGTTGAGACGCATTGTTTGCGCGCTGGGAGCGATGGTCGCGCTCTATCTTCTTGCCGCTCTGGTCGGCAGCCTTCTACCGGCCAATTCGGATTGGCAAAGTCCGGATGATGGTGTCGAACTGTTTATAGAAACCAATGGCATACACACCGGTATCGTCATGCCACTATGGAGCGATATCCATGACTGGACGCCGTTGATCCGGCCCGAACATCTTGCGGACCCGGCGCGCTACGGCAGTCATATTTTGGTCGGCTGGGGTCATGAAGGCGTCTATCGCAATACTCAAAAATGGAGCGATCTACGGCCAAGTGACGCCATAAGTGCAATTTTTGGCAGCGAAGATGTCCTTATCCACATCTATCACCTGAACTATCCACAGGCTTATCCTCATTATCGCCGGAGCCTGAAAGTCAGTGAGACCGAATATCGCACAATCGCGGCGGCCATTGAAGCCAAATTTCTGCTCGACGAACACGGCCGCCCACAACCGTCACCGGGCTATGGCCAGTCCGACCTATTCTATCAATCACACGGCCGATATAGCGCGTTCCACACTTGCAACAGCTGGACCAGCGATGTCCTCCGACAGGCCGGCATTCGCACCGGGCTTTGGACTCCATTTCAAAGGGGTGTGATGCGCTGGCTGCCCGAAACCGCAGAATAGCTATTGGCTGGCGAGCATTCTCTTCAAACCGGCGCGATCTGTAATCGTTACGAAGCCATATCCCGGCTCGATCAGACCAGCGGCCTGCAATTTGGTCAGGGCCTTACCCAATGACACACGCGAAACACCCAATAGATCCGCCAAATCCTGTTGGATCGCAATAACCTCGGCTCCATTGTCCTGATTGCCGCACAGCTGGAGCAGCGCCTGCGCCAGTCTTTGTGGAACCGAGAGACTTCGACTGGATTCGACCAGGTTGATCGCTTCCTGCACGGTGAGCGCCATCGTCTTGAGCAGCAACCTTACCATCACCGGATTCGATTCCATCAGACTCTGCAGCTCGCCGTCGCCAATTTTGATCAGGGAGCAATCTGTACCGGCAATCGCATCCACAGTCCTCGGAAACTCGCCCATGAACGCCAGTTCGCCAAATGTGTCGCCTGCACCAATCAACGAAAATAAAGTCAATCGCCCGTCGATGCCATAGCGACCGATTTGTACCGATCCCCGCTCAATATACCAGAATTCACGCGCCAAATCACCGCGCTGCTGGATGATCTGCCCTCTCTCGAAAGATCGCCGCTGACCACGCGCTAACAAGTCCGCGCGCAGCTGTTCGGGAAGTCCCTTGATGAAGCCGGTTCCGGCCAACGGGGCGGCATCGTTCATGAAAATCTTCCAGAATGATAACTTGTTTGCATTTACATGTGCATACATCCGCTATCCAATATTCGCAAGCCACCCTCTCGGAGAGAAATTATGCGGCCTGAAGTTATGGCGATAACGGCAATCTTCCTTCTTTTCGGACTGTTGGAATTTTTCCGGACCAATCTGTTTCACAAGTCGGAACAAACACGCGATGATGCTTTTGTCGAAATCATCGGTTCGTTCCTGCTGCTGGTCGTCACCCAACCCTTTATCATCATAGCGGCGCAATATATACTCGGCGCGTTCGCCCCTCAGTGGGAGGGCGCTCTGCTGGGCATTCCGTTGATCGCAGCGATCGGTTTGTTTCTAATTTTTGACGATATGATGCAATATTGGTGGCACCGGCTTTCACACAGCGTCCCCATTCTCTACAATCTACACCGGTCGCATCATAATGCCCGCTATATGAGCGTGCGCTTGGTCTACCGGAACAATATTTTCTATTATCTCACCATGCCCAGCATCTGGTTCTCCGGTGCGCTGATCTATCTCGGGCTTGGCTGGGTCTATGTTGGCTATATCATTTGCAAGATGGCCATCATCATTGGCGCACATAGCGATGTCGCATGGGATGAGCCCCTCTATAAAATCAAATGGCTTTCCCCGGTCATGTGGGTCGTGGAACGCACGATATCGACACCCGCAACACACCACGCCCATCATGGCCGGCACCTGAGCGACGGAGTGACCAATTATAAGGGCAATTTCGGCAATCTACTGTTCTTCTGGGACGTGTTGTTTGGAACCGCCAAGATCACCCGCCGCTATCCCGACAGCTATGGTGTTGAAAATCTAGCACCGGCAACTTTAGGGCAACAACTGGCTTGGCCGATCTTTCCAGAGAATAAGGAAGGCGGACATGGCGTGAGGGAATTGGCCGCGATCGAGGCCGCTGCAAAAACTTGAAACAAAGCTTCTTGGGGGAGAGGTTCGGCGGTCGCTCGCGTTGCGTATGAACGGCCGCCGTACTTCAAGAAGGGAACCAGTCCAGTTTGCCCCTTCGCTATTTGCGTTCCGATGGAGGGCGCTGGCTAATCGGCGGTAGATTGCCGATCATTCCATCCGGTCGGGCCGCCGCCAGCATTCTCTGATAGGCGGGCCGGGACTGCATTTTCTCTTTCCAAGCTGCGATATTCGGAAATTTTTTGGTTTCGACGAGGTTCAGTCCGGTTGCCACGTTGAGCGGAAAGAGCATCATGATATCGGCCGCTGAAAATTCAGCGCCCCCGAAATAGGGGTTTTTCGCGAGATAATTTTCCGAAAACTGCACCACCGCTTCACTGTCGACAAGCCGGGATCTAACCGTCGGTGGATTGGTCCGCCATGCACGATAATCGCTGAACAAGCGGGCCGAGAGCGAACCCTCCGCATAATGCATCCACATCAGATATTCCGGATAATATTCACTGTCCCGCGCCGGTCCCAATTTGCCTGGTGCATAGCGGTTCAAAATGGTTTCAATGATCGCGCCGGATTCCACCAGAATCTGGTCACCGATCACCACCGTGGGCACCATCGGCATTTCATGCCCCAAGGCATGCACCTTGGCCATGGATGCGGCCAAATTCCCGCGCACATATTCAAGCTCATAGGGAAGTCCCAATTCTTCCATCAACCAGACAACCCGCTCCGAACGACGGCCCTCGAGATGATAGATGGTCACATCCGGCATCGGCATGGCTGCAATTTGAGCGGGTTCTGACTGTGCCTGAGCCAATTGCGGTACAGCGAATGCGGCAGCTACAAGCGCCAAGCTGGCAGTGGTGATACGAAGCATTTCATTTTCCTCCCTTATGCCCGACCCGATTATTTTTTGGTGAGCCGTAACGTTGTAAAAATCATTGTCAGCGGCAGACCTGCCGGATCGGACCTTGCCCGGCAATGGTTATTTTGAGGAGTGATTTTCCTGTGTCGAGTTTAGGCCTGCAATCGCTGATGGACCAGGCTCTACCAGTTTACATTTCTTCAAATTTCCGCTTGTCGGAATAACTTAATCAGTGCAGGTGGTTGTGATTACGGGATTTTGGGAAAAGCCAACGACGGGTTTTTTGTTTGGCTATTCTTAAAAACCACCCAGATATGAGCGCTACAGCGCCGACGGGGAGGATGATTGACAGAAGCTTTGGCGTCCAGTGCGCCCATCAAAAAACCGTCATTCTGGACGAAAACGGCTTATGGATTTGGTTCCGCTGCTTATGGCACCAAGGACGCCGGTCTCAAGTATTTCCTCCTGCTATTCTATTCCCAAGTCATCGGAGTGGACGCCCGTCTGGTAAGCTTGGCCATTCTGATCGCCTTGATTTTCGATGCAATCAGCGATCCAATCGTCGGCTACTGGTCAGACAATTTTCGGTCAAAATGGGGGCGAAGACATCCCTTCATGTACGCTGCGGCCATTCCCGTCGCCTTGAGCTATTATTTCATTTGGACACCGCCGGAAGGCTGGAGCGATCAGGCTTTGTTCTGGTATATTGTCATATTGGCCATCACCATCCGCACGTTCATAACGATTTATGAGACACCAAGCACCGCACTCGCCCCTGAACTCACCGACGATTATGACGAACGCAGCAACATCTTGAGCTTCCGCCATTTCTTTGGATGGTCCGGCGGTAATGCCATGACCGTCATCGCCTTCTCGTTCATTTTTCCAGCCTTTGTGACCGTCGCGATCACAAATGGGCAGTTTAACCGGGATGCCTATGCCTTTTATGGGCTGATTGGATCACTGGTAATATTCACTGCCATTTTGATCTCCGCCCTGGGCACACATCATTACATACCCAAGCTGCGAAAAGCCGAACCGAAACGTGACATGACGTTAAGGAAAATTTTCACCGAAATTTATCAAACGGTTTCTAGCCCTTCTTTCTTCGCACTATTCCTTGCATCGTTGGTCGCGTTCATCGCCAGCGGCCTGACGGCTGGTTTGATCCTATATTTCTCCACCTTTTTCTGGGAATTTACTGCCGAACAAATCGGAATGATAACATTGGGCGTTTTCTTTGCGGCTTTTTCCGGGGGAATATTGGCCCCTATCGTAACGCGAAAGCTGGGAAAGAAACGCGGCGCGCTGATCGTTGGCCTGGCGGCCTTTATCGGGGTCCCGCTACCAATATTCTTGCGATTAATTGACGTGCTTCCCGAAAATGGAACACCAGAGATATTCTGGTTCGTTTTGATCACCAATACAATCGATACTGCGCTTATCGTATGTTATCAAATCCTCGCCGCATCCATGATGGCTGATCTGGTCGAGCAAGGCGAAGCAAAAACCGGAAAACGCTCCGAAGGTCTGTTTTTCGCGGCAGGCACGTTCATGCGGAAATTTGGCGAAGGCTTTGGTATCGTCATTGCGGGCTTCGTTCTATCCATCGCCGGCGTGGCCACCGGAGCGACGCAGGGCGAACTATCTGATGAAACCTTGTGGAAACTTGGTGCGATCTACGTTCCGACAGTCTTGGTATTATTTGCCACCGTCCTGACGATCATCAGCTTCTATAAAATTGATCGGAACACGCACGAAGAAACGCTGAAAGAACTGGCAGCGCGCAAAAGTGATACGCCATAAGCTTTGACTAGCCTGGTCTAACCCGCTGCTTTCACAATTTCTGCCCAGCCCGCTTCGTCGATCACTTCGATTCCAAGCTCTGCCGCTTTTTTCATTTTTGACCCCGCACCGGGACCAGCGACCAGCAGATCAGTCTTCGCGCTCACCGAACCGGATGCCTTTGCCCCCAAAGCCTCGGCCTGCGCCTTGGCTTCGTCGCGGCTCATCGTTTCCAGCTTGCCGGTAAAAACGACGGTTTTGCCGGCGACCGAACTGTCGCGGGTTTCGACGATATAGTCAGGCGGAGAGACTTCGCCGAGCAAATCATCCCAGACCGCAACATTGTGGGGTTCGTGGAAAAAGTCAGCCAGCGCCTGCGCGACAGTGGGACCAACGCCGTCAATGGCGGTAATTTCCTCGCGCACCGCTTCGTCGTCACGTGCCGCTTTGCCGATTTCGGCTAGTTTGGGCAAAGTCGTGAAATTCTTGAGCAGGTCCCGCGCCGTCACCGTTCCGATATGCCTGATGCCTAAACCGAACAGCAATCGGGCCGCGTCAGGCTGGCGTTTCTTTTCCACAGCCTCCAACAAATTATCCACAGACTTGTCCTGCCACCGATCACGGACGAGGATTTCGGCGCGATGCTTGTGCAGACGGAAGATATCGGCGGGGCTTTCGATGAAACCCGCCTCGATAAACTCGCCGATGCTTTTCTCGCCCAGACCGTCAATATCCAGCGCCACCCGCGAGACGAAATGCACCAGTCGCTGGAACCGCTGCGCCGGACAGATCAGGCCGCCGGTGCAACGCACATCGACCTCGCCTTCTTCGGCGACTGCTTCGCTATTGCATTCCGGGCAATGGTCCGGGAACTCATAGGCTTCGCGCTCTTCGTCGCGCGTCAGATTCTCGACCACTTGCGGGATCACGTCCCCTGCCCGCTGGATCACCACCCGGTCGCCCGGACGGACGCCAAGCCGTTCGACTTCATCGCGATTGTGCAATGTGACGTTGGAAACAACCACGCCGCCCACGGTGACGGGTTTCAGGCGCCCAACCGGCGTCAGCTTGCCCGTACGCCCAACCTGGATATCAATGCTCTCCAGCGTCGTCTGTGCTTGTTCCGCGGGAAATTTATGCGCCAAGGCCCAGCGCGGCGCCTTGGCGACAAAACCAAGCCGTTGCTGCCAGTCGAGCCGGTCGACCTTATAGACCACGCCGTCGATATCATAATCCAGATCGGCCCGTTCCGCCTCGATATGACGATAATGGGCTAGTATCTCTTCCAGCGTTTCAAAGCGTTTGACCAAAGGCGATAGCGGTACGCCCCAGCTTTCCATCGCCTTGGCCACGGCAAAAGACGTATCCGCTGGCAATCCGCTATGCACGCCCCAGCCATGGGCCCAGAATTTCAGCGGCCGCTTTGCCGTGATATTGGCATCCTTCTGCCGCAACGAACCGGCGGCCGCGTTGCGGGGATTGGCGAACTGGCGGATTTTCTCCGGATCAAAATCGACATTCTTGGCCAGCGCATCCGCCTTGCCTTCGTCCATCAACCGCTCGTTGAGGCCGGCAAAATCGGCCTTAGCCATATAGACTTCGCCGCGGATCTCGAACAGGTCCGGGACATTGCCGGATAGGGTATCGGGAATATCGGAAATCATCCGCACATTGGCGGTCACATCCTCGCCCACCTGCCCATCCCCGCGCGTCGCGGCGAGCACAAGCTTGCCCTTTTCGTAGCGCAATGAGCAGGACAGCCCATCAATCTTGTCCTCCGCCGTCACCGCCACCGGCTCGTCTTCCGGCAGGTTCAAAAACCGCCGCACCCGTGCCAGCCATTCGGCTATATCTTCATCGGAAAAGCCGTTGTCGAGGCTCATCATGCGCTGTTCATGCGCGACTTTCGACAAAGGCGAAGCCGCGACCGCCGCGCCAACCAACTTGTTCGGGCTATTCTCTCGCACCAGATGCGGAAAAGCCTCTTCCAGCTCATTATTCCGCCGCACCAGCGTGTCATATTCCGCGTCGGATATCTCAGGCGTGTCTTCTGCGTGATAAAGCTTGTTATGCTTCGCAATCGTGCGCGCGAGACGCATGAGTTCGTTCGCGGCATCGGCTTCGGAGATGGTTTCGATAGAGGCCATGGTCACTTATCCCCGCTCCAGCAACCGGTCCGCTTGCGCCCTCGCCTCATCGGTCACATCCGCGCCCGACAGCATCCGTGCGATCTCTTGCCTCCGGCCCTCATCGTCCAGTGCGCGGACATCGGTACGCGATACGGTGCCGCTCCGCGACTTGTTGATCAGCATATGCGCGTCGCCTTTGGAGGCAACCTGCGGGCTATGGGTCACGACGAGCAGCTGCGCACCGTTGGACAGCCGTGACAGCCGATCACCGATGGCCGAGGCCACTGCCCCGCCGACACCGCGGTCGACTTCGTCAAAGATGATCGTTTTCAGGCCATATTCTTCCGCCAAAGCAACTTTTAGGGATAGAATGAACCGGGAAAGTTCACCGCCGGATGCGATTTTGCCCAAAGGCGCGAGGGGAGCCCCCGGATTGGTCGCAATCAGAAATTCGATCCGCTCCATTCCGCTTTTATTCCAATGCTCTTCTGGCAATTCTTCAAGTAATGTCCGAAATTTTGCCGCATCCAGTTTGAGCGGCGCCAATTCTCCCGCGACCGCTTTGTCGAGCGCCTTCGCCGCCTTGCCCCGCTTTTCTCGCAGGTTTTCCGCGGCGACAATGTAGGATTTTCTGGCGGAGGCCAAAGATGCTTCCAATCCTTCCAATGTCTTGCCGCCATCACTGATCGCCGCCAGCTTTTTCTGCAATTCATCGAGCAAGTCCGAAAGCTTGTCAGGCTCCACCCGATGCTTCCGCGCCAGCCCTCTCAGATCGAAAAGCCGGGTCTCCATATCGTCGAGTCGCTGCGGGTCGAAACTCAGCGCAGCTGCTGCATCATTGAGCTTTTCCTCCGCTTCACCGGCATCGATAATCGACCGGTCCAGCGACTCCAGCGCCTCTTTCAGCAAAGGATGATCCTCGGCAATCCGGTCTAGCCGCCGCGCCGCAGATCGCAGCGACGCCAGCCCTCCGTTCGAGCCATCAAAAACCGAACGGATCGCTTCGAGATCGCCGGTCAGCTTCTCGCCCTTCATCATCGTCGCCCGTTCGAGAGCCAGCTCTTGCTCTTCCCCCGGTTCCGGGCCGAATTTCGAAAGTTCGGCAACGCTATGCTCCAGATATTCGCGGTCTTTTTCCGCGGATTCCTGATCGTCCTTTGCCTGTTCCAGTGTCGTTTTTGCGGCCTGCCAGGCTTGATATGCCTCGCCAACTGCAGTGCCTTCAACACCGGCAAATGCATCCAGCAAAGCGCGATGGCCCTTGGGGTTGATCATACCGCGATCATCATGTTGTCCATGGATTTCAATCAGTTGCCCGCCAACCGCACGGAGCAAAGCCGCCGAGCAAGGCTGGTCATTGATAAAGGCCCGGCTACCGCCGTCAGCTTTGACCGAACGCTTGATAATCAACGGTTCACCCGGTTCAATTTCAATATCATTGTCGTCTAGCGTTGCGGCAAGCTTACTACCGGCGACAGGCGGAGCGAAACTGGCCGTCACTTGGGCTTTTTCCGTACCCTGACGAACCAGGCCGCTGTCCGCCCGATTGCCCAGTGCCAAGCCCAGACTGTCCAGCAAGATCGACTTGCCCGCACCCGTTTCGCCAGTCAGCACCGTCAGGCCCGACCCAAATTCAAGATCGAGCGCTTCAATCAAGACAATATCGCGGATGGAAAGGGACTGCAGCACAGGACCCTCTTAAAACACGTTTACCTTAGCTGCAACGCATTGCAGCGACATATAGATTTATGTCGCACCATGTTTGTGAACAAGGTCGTAAGCGCGTTCATACCATTTGCTGCCCGGATAGTTGGCCCCCAGAACAGCCGTGGTTTTCTTAGCTTCTGTCGGAACGCCCAGTGCAAGATAGGACTCGGTGAGTCGCATCAACGCTTCTGGCGTATGAGTCGTGGTCTGATATTTCTCGATCACCGTCCGAAAGCGGATGGTCGCAGCAAGCCACTTGCCACGACGCTGATAAAAGCGGCCGATTTCCATTTCCTTGCCAGCCAGATGGTCGTTGACCAGATCCATTTTCAGTTTGGCATCCGCAGCATAGCGCGAATTGGGGTAACGACGGGCAACCTCACCCAAAGACGACAGCGCCTGTTCGGTGATCTTCTGGTCACGGGTGACATCGCTGATCTGCTCATAATAGCAAAGCGCGATCAGATAATAAGCATAAGGCGCATCTTTGTTGCCGGGATGAATCGACAGGAACCGACGGGATGACTCGATCGCCTTGTTATAATCGGCCGCTAGATAATAGCTGAACGCGCTCATCTGCTGTGCGCGACGGGCCCAGGGCGAATAGGGATGCTGACGCTCGACTTCGTCAAACAGCGCAGCGGCAATCTTGTGCTGACCGCTATCAAGCCGATCTTTTGCAGCATTGTAGAGCGTGTCGACATCACGGGCAACATAACGGGTGTCAGTACCACTGCCGCCGCTGCCACCAAACATGGCACAGCCGGAAAGAAGGGAAGCGGAAAGACCCAAAGCGGCCCATTTAAGAATGTGTTTTTTCATATGGAAGACCTCTTAACCGCTTGTTTTCATCCAGCCAAGAGTAAAGCAAAAAAAGCCGCTGGAACAGAATGACCTTCCTTGTTCTCTTTGAGCTTTACCGGAGATTAATCCAGCGATTTGGCGGATCATTTTTCCCATAAAAAAGGGCCCGGATCGCTCCGAGCCCTTTTTTTAACAATATTGGAAAAGTTTAGTCTTCGGTGATCGAAGAAGGCAATGGAATGTCGCCGCCTTCATCCTTTGGACCATCATTTTTCCGACCACGTCCGCCGCCGTCACGGCCACGTCCGCGACCACCACCGCCATCACGACGAGGGCCGCGTGGCTTGTTTTCGCGCGGAGGACGGGTGTCTTCCAGCTCTTCACCAGTTTCCTGATCAACAACCCGCATCGACAAACGCACCTTGCCGCGCTGATCGATTTCAAGAACCTTGACCTTAACAGCCTGACCTTCGCTCAGTTCATCAGCGACTTTTTCGACACGCTCATTCTTAATTTCAGAAACGTGAACGAGACCGTCCTTGCCGCCCATGAAGTTCACAAAAGCACCAAAGTCGACGAGGTTAACGACCTTACCGTCATAGATTTTGCCAACTTCAGCTTCTTCAACAAGGCCTTTGATCCATGCGATCGCCGCATCAATCTGGGACTTATCAGAAGAAGAAACCTTGATCAGACCTTCGTCGTCGATATCGACCTTCGCACCAGTTTCCGCAACGATTTCGCGGATCACTTTGCCACCGGTACCAATAACGTCACGGATCTTCTCTTTGTTGATCTGCAATGTTTCGATGCGCGGAGCATGTTCGGACATTTCGGTACGAACGCTGTTCAGTGCTTTCGACATTTCACCCAGGATATGAGCACGACCGCCACTGGCTTGTTCCAGAGCAGACTTCATGATTTCCTGCGTAATGCCGGCTACCTTGATGTCCATCTGCAAGGAAGTGATACCTTTTTCGGAACCCGCAACCTTGAAATCCATGTCGCCGAGATGATCTTCGTCGCCGAGAATGTCGGACAGAACCGCAAAGTCGGTGCCTTCGAGGATCAGGCCCATCGCAATACCGGAAACCGGACGCGCCAAAGGCACACCAGCATCCATCATCGCAAGCGAACCGCCACAAACGGTCGCCATCGAAGAGGAGCCGTTAGATTCGGTAATGTCGGACAAAACCCGAATGGTATATGGGAAGTCTTCTACTGTCGGCAGTACCGGACGAAGCGCGCGGAAAGCAAGCTTACCATGACCGGTTTCGCGGCGGCTGGTGAAACCAAAACGCCCTACTTCGCCAACCGAATATGGTGGGAAGTTATAGTGCAGCATGAAGTTGGTGTAGCTCAGACCGTCGAGACCATCGATCATCTGTTCTGCATCTTTGGTGCCCAGGGTCGTGGTCACGATTGCCTGTGTTTCACCGCGGGTGAAGAGCGACGAACCATGGGTCCGCGGCAGCAAGCCAACCATGGCTTCAATCGGACGAACCTGATCAAGCTTACGGCCATCGATACGGGTGCCGTCTTTGATGATGGCTCCGCGAACGATTTCAGCTTCCAGTTTCTTGACCATCTTGCCAGCGGTCATCTGGGTCTGGCCATCTTCGTCAGCATATTTTTCTTTGGCTTTTTCCCGAACCGCATTCAAAGCGTCGCTACGCTCTGATTTATCGGTTTTCTTATAAGCCGCAGCAATATCTTTTCCGACCAGCTTGCGCAGGGCTTCTTTGATATCGCTATTGTCTTCGCCAGCATCAAGCTGCCAAGGTTCTTTCGCAGCCTGTTCAGCCAGATCGATGATCAGGCCAGCAACGTCCTTGGACGCTTCATGCGCGAATTGAACGGCGCCAAGCATGACTTCTTCGGAAAGCTCTTTTGCTTCCGATTCAACCATCATCACAGCGCCAGGTGTCGCAGCAACCACAAGGTCGAGTTCGCCGGTAGCGACTTCTTCCATAGATGGGTTCAGCTGATATTCGCCTTCTTTGTAACCCACACGAGCCGCACCAATTGGGCCCATGAAAGGAACGCCGGAGATGGTCAGAGCAGCAGATGCTGCAACCATAGCCAGAATATCGGGCTCGTTGACACCGTCATAGCTCATCACCTGACAGATTACGTTGATTTCGTTGTAGAAACCCTCTGGGAATAGCGGACGGCAAGGACGGTCAATCAAACGCGATGTCAGCGTTTCTTTTTCCGTCGCACGGCCTTCGCGCTTGAAGAAGCCACCTGGGATACGTCCAGCGGCTGAGAATTTTTCCTGATAGTGAACGGTCAGCGGGAAGAAGTCCTGTCCTTCGCGTACCGATTTTGCGGCGGTCACTGCGCACAGCACAACCGTTTCGCCGAGGGTCGCAAGCACTGCGCCATCAGCCTGACGGGCAATACGGCCCGTTTCGAGGGTGAGGGTTTGTCCGCCCCATTCCATTTCGACTTTTTTTACATCAAACATTCGTATATTTCCTTTGTCCCGCCTGCCCTATGCAGTGCGGGGGCTTTCTTGTGTCCAGCAATCCGGCTGAACAGCGGTTCGGGGCCATTTGTGCCCCGTTCGAAAGACATCACCGCCTTATTGCTGCGATGTCCAATGCGAAAACGGCCCCCACATGGGAGCCGCCTTCAAATTTCTTATTTCCGGAGACCTAGGTCTTTGATCAACTTCGCATAACGTTCCACGTCTTTTTTGCGAAGATAGTCCAGCAAGCTGCGACGTTTGTTTACCATCATCAGCAAACCACGACGAGAGTGGTGATCTTTATGGTGACCTTTAAAATGCTCGGTCAGGTTCACAATCCGCTCGGTGAGCACCGCAACCTGAACTTCTGGAGAACCGGTATCGCCCTTTGTCTGGCCGAATTTTTTGATCAGTTCTTGCTTTTTTTCTACAGTAATCGTCATTTATTTTCATTCCTTCGAACATCATTGCATATTAAACCCGCGAACAACCTTTACGGTGCCATCAACTAACTCTGCCAAAGCAACGGGAGAGCCTGCGCTCTCTGTCGCCAAGAAAAGCCCGTCGATAGCCGGGTTCCCGATCATTTCGTCCTCGTCCAGCGTTAAGCCTTGCCGAAGCATTCTTGCCTGATCAGGAGTGAGGTCAAAAGCCGGGATGTCGTCCAGCCCTGCCTCCAGTGGCAAGAGATAGTCTTTAATGTCCGCGCCCTTACCAATTTCATTGACTTTGTCCAGCGAAATCGCCTGTTCCAAGGTAAATGGACCAGCCTTTGTGCGGTGGAGCATGGTCACGTGACCGTAAGTGCCAAGTGCGCGGGCGATGTCGCGGGCGAGGGAGCGAATATAAGTCCCTTTGGAGACATTGGCAGCAAGGGTGATTTCCTCCAGCGACGCACCAGATCCTGAGGCCGGTGCAGGACGACGAATAGAAAGCGCGTAAATCGTCACCTCCCGCAGCTTCATCTCCACATCCATACCTGCTCGCGCCAAATCATAGGCCCGCTTACCGTCGATCTTCAGCGCCGAATATTTGGGTGGGATCTGTTCAATCGCTCCGGTAAACTGAGGCAGAATCGTTTCAATCTCTGTCAAAGTCGGTCGATGGTCAGAAGTTTCCGTAACGGCTCCCTCGACATCCAATGTCTCCGTCTCTGAGCCGAAACCGATCGTAAATTCATAAATTTTGGAAGCATCGAGCATCCGCCCACAAAGCTTCGTCGCCTCACCAATCGCAATCGGCAAAACCCCCGTCGCGAGCGGGTCCAGCGTTCCGCCATGCCCGACCTTCAGCTTATTCTTACCTGTGCCGAGAAGGCCAGCCTCGCGTAAATTTCGCTTTACCGCCCCAACCGCCTGCGTCGAGCCGAGCTCCAACGGTTTATCCAATATGATCCAACCATGCGGCTTCAAGCGGGTTTCTCCCACTCCATCACCACAAAGCCCGGTACCCGGGTGTAGCAATCACTTTTCGGATCATTCTGATCTGGCGGCGTTGGTTCCGCAAAATGGCGCAGGATCAGGCCGTTGGCCAGAAATTCCGTGAGATAAGCGCTCATTGGCCGATGCCAGTTCAAGACATCGATCCCCAACCATCGCTCTCGCGACGCCCGTTCTTCGTGATAGTTGTCGATTTCAAATCTCTTATATTCGCCATCTGGTCCGCGCTCCCATTTTCCGGCGGTAAAATGGCCGGTCAAATTGGCGATCAATATCGAACCGCCAGGCTTCGTCACGCGCGTCATTTCCTTTATCGCGGAACGAAAATCTTCGATATCGATCAGGGATAAATAGCTGATCGTCAAATCAAAGCTGGCGTCGTCAAACAGCAGTTTCTCGCCAACCCCAATGCGATAGTCACCATTCGGATCACGCTGCTGTGCCACGGCAATCAGCTTTTCCACGGGATCGATTCCGACACCGTGCAAACCGCGCTCTTGCAACTTGCGTACGAACCGCCCTTCCCCGCAACCTATATCAAGGAAAGTGCCGCCATGCCTTGCCACACGTTCGAGCATCGCCGCATCGAGAATGGTTTTACGGGTCCAGTCCCCCTCTTCTCCAACGGACGCAACCCATGCGTCAGCAGAGCTTACCCAGCCATTTATCTCACCCGTCATGATTATCTGGCCCATTCTTCTTCGAGCAAACCAAAAACCGCTGTGTCCCGTACATAACCGGTCCAGGTAATCCGGTTTTTGCGCAGCGTGCCTTCATGTTTCGCACCGAGCTTCAGCACAGCTGCCATCGACCGTTTGTTACGGGTATCCACCCGAAACTCGATGCGTGTGAAACCGCAATCAAAGCCATGATCAATCATCAACTTCTTCATCACATCGTTGAAACCGCTACCGCGCACCGATGGTGCAATATAGGTCCCGCCAATTTCGACTGTTTTTGCCACAGGATCAGGATTGATAAAATTGCTCATCCCGACCAGTTGATCGGTACTCCCGTTGATCACCGCAAAGCGAACCCAATTGCTTGTATTGTGGAAGACCTCCATCGCCTTGTCAAAATGCTCATCGAGCATCGACACCGGGTAGATATTCCAAATCTCCTGGTCCTCAGCACAGGCCTTGCGCAGTGGCTCGACATGATACTCAGACAAAGGTTCAAGGCGAACCGGTGCGGCTTCCAGTGTTTGAGACAGTTCAGTCATTGAGCCGTTCCACAAAATGTTTGCGGCACAGGGCAACATAGCTTTCATTTCCGCCAATTTCGGTCTGCTCGCCCGCTGCAATGGCTTTGCCACTTCCATCAATTCGCAGATTCATGGTTGCCTTTCGCCCGCAGTCACAAACCGCTTTTAGCTCAACCAAGCTATCGGCGATGCCCAGAAGCTTCGCCGATCCGGGGAATAGATTCCCTTGAAAATCGGTCCGCAAACCATAGCAAAGCACCGGCACACCAATCTCGTCCGCCATTCTTGCACATTGCCAGACTTGATCTTCCGTCAGGAATTGCGCTTCGTCGATCATCACACACGCAAGCTCATCTTCGCTATGTTCCGCTGCCACAGCTTCAAACAGATCACTATCCTCACCGAAACGGTGGGCATCAGCATGCAAGCCGATCCGCGAAGCAATCGCGCCAAAGCTGGAACGATTATCAATAGCTGCGGTCCACAACATAACCTTCATTCCGCGCTCACCGTAGTTGAACGCCGCCTGCAGCAGATTGCTCGACTTTCCGGCGTTCATCGACGCATAGTAGAAATAGAGTTTGGCCATAAGTTCCGCTGCATAGCCGCTCGTGCTGATCCTGTCGAAGCACTTTTACGCCCTAAAACCACCCTTCGGCAGTCTTCGAACGAATAAAATCAGCCTTCGTCAGCCTCTTTCGACAAATCCTGTGCAACCTTGGGGTTGCTCAACAAGCTCTCGATATGCTCGGCGGTATCGAAGCTCTCGTCTGGCAAAAATTTTAGCTTTGCCGCATATTTCATCTTAACCCGCTTCGCGACTTCCTTCTGGAAGAACGCCGTGTTGGTTTTCAGGGCCTTGAGCACGTCCGCTTCGTCGGCACCAAGCAAGGGCTTCACAAACACCGTCGCGTGACGCAGATCCGGAGACATGCGGACTTCCGTGACACTGACGCTGTGCGATGTCAGCACCGCATCATGGACCTCGCCGCGCATCAGCAGTTCCGACAAGATATGCCGGACCTGTTCGCCGACCCGCAGCAAGCGCACTGAACGCCCTTCGGGAGATGTGTCGTTATATTTTGCCATAAGCTCTATCTCCCTTTTTGATTGAGAACCTTTAAGTCCACGCATCATCCTGCGCGCGTAATCCAAAATGGCTCACGCTGCACAGTCACCCTTCCCTATAGAGAGATTGGTGTTGCTAAATAATCCGCTCGCGCTCTTCAATCTCGAAGACTTCGAGCATATCACCTGGTTTGATGTCATTGGTGTCTTCCAGCACCGCGCCACATTCCATGCCGGCACGGACTTCTTCGACATCGTCTTTAAAGCGCCGCAGCGATGCGATGGTCGTTGCGCTGACGATAACATCGTCGCGGGTAAGGCGAGCGAAAAGACCTTTGCGCAAGGATCCTTCGGTGACCAGCAAACCGGCAGCCTTGTCTCTCTTGCCAGACTTGAACACATCCTTGACCTCGGCACGCCCCATCACGTTCTCGATCTTCTCTGGCCCCAGTTCACCGGCCATTTCGGCGCGGATTTCATCGGTCAACGCATAGATGATGTCGAAATATTTGAAGCGGACATTATCGCGTTTCGCAATTTCCCGGGCTTTCGCATTGGGCCGCACATTGAAACCAATGATCGGCGCTTTGCTGGCACCGGCCAATGTCACATCCGATTCCGTGATCGCGCCAACACCGCTGTGCAAGATACGCACTTTGATATCGTCGTTCGAAATCTTGTTCAACGCCTGCACAATGGCTTCGGTAGAGCCTTGAACGTCGGCTTTGACCAGCACAGGGAATTCCACCGCGCTGTCGGCCGCCGCAGAGAACATATTCTCTAGGCTCGTCGGCGCTTGTGTCGTCCGCTTGAGTTTTTCTTGTTCCGCACGATAGGCCGCAATTTCACGGGCACGCGCTTCATTCTCGACCACGGTCAGCTTGTCGCCTGCCGACGGAACGCCAGAAATACCGAGCACTTCAACCGGCGTAGAAGGTCCTGCTTCCTTAACCTGCTTGCCTTTTTCATCGATCATCGCCCGAACTTTACCGGTCTGCGAGCCGACAACGAAGACGTCGCCGCGCTTCAACGTACCGCGTTCGACCAAAACGGTCGCAACCGGTCCGCGACCGATATCGAGCTTCGCTTCAACAACCGCGCCTTCGGCTGGACGATCAGGACGGGCCTTTAGTTCCAGCAATTCGGACTGAACGTGGATTTTCTCCATCAACTCGTCGAGGCCCAGTTTCTTGAGCGCAGAAACTTCCGCATCCAAAACGTCACCAGACATTTCTTCCACGATGACTTCATGTTCCAAAAGGCGAGTACGAACAGTTGTGGGGTCCGCACCTTCCTTGTCAATCTTGTTGATCGCCACGATCATCGGAACGCCAGCAGCCTTGGTGTGCTTAATCGCTTCGATAGTCTGAGGCATCAGACCATCATCGGCAGCGACGACCAAAATCACGATATCCGTAACATTCGCGCCACGCATACGCATTTCGGTAAAGGCTTCATGGCCTGGGGTATCCAGGAAGGTTACCTTGTCACCATTTTTCATTGTCACCTGATAGGCGCCGATATGCTGGGTGATGCCGCCGGCTTCCCCTGCAACCACATCGGTACCGCGCAAGGCATCGAGCAAGGACGTCTTGCCGTGATCGACATGGCCCATGATCGTAACGACCGGTGCACGCGGCTTAAGCGTTTCTTCTGGATCGATGTCCGCTTGGGTATCAATCTCAACATCGGCCTCGGACACACGTTGAATATTGTGACCGAATTCCTCGACCAACAATTCTGCCGTATCCTGATCAATCGTCTGGTTGACGGTGACCATTGACCCCATGTTGAACAGGGATTTGACGAGGTCAGCCCCCTTCTCGCCCATACGTTTGGCCAGTTCCTGAACGGTGATAGCTTCCGGTACAACAACGTCACGAAACTGCTTTTCGCGCGGTTCGCTAGGCCGGCCAGATCTCTGGGCCCGTTTTTCCTTTTCGCGCGCGCGCTTCAGTGCAGCAAGCGATCGGGCACGGGCCGCACCATCTTCTCCACGCAAAGCGCGGTTGACGGTCAGCTTACCGGATTGACGACGATCATTGCGGTCGCCGCGTCCAGTTTTCTGTTTTTCTTTCTCAGGCTTCGCGCGTTTTGGCGCTTCCACGGGAGTAAATTTACGCGCTGGAGGCCGGGCATCGGTCTTGGCAGCAGCAGTTTCCGGCTTAGCCGGTTCAGCTTCCGCTGGCTCCGCCGCAGCGTCGGTAGATTCGGCAGCAGCTTTTTCAGCGGCAGCAATTTCTTCCTGTGCTTTGCGCGCTTGCTCTTCTTCAGCTTTGCGTTTTTCTTCCGACCGTTTTTTCTCTTCTGCAGTCTGCTCTTTTTTCTGGCGCGTGTCGCGTTGACGCGCTTCCTTCATCGCATCCAGACGCGCTTCTTCAGCTTCGCGCAACAATTTCGCCTGTTTCTCCTGACGAGTCAGACCATCATTCGCCTTAGCCGCAGCTGGCTGTTTTTTCGAGGTCGGTTTAGCCGCTGGAGCTGGCGTTGGTGCTGCAACTGGCGCGGGAGCTGGAGCAGGTGTCTCCTTGACGATTTCTTTCGCCGCTTCCTGTGCACCGGGCTTGCCGACAAGCTTCTTGCGTTTGACTTCGACCACCACCTTGTTGGTGCGTCCGTGGCTAAAAGTCTGTTTGACTTCGCCAGGTTCGACCGAACGCTTCAACCCCAAGGGTTTGCGTGCAGGTTTTGGCGTATCTTTTGTTTCATCACTCATCGAACAGACTTAATCCCTAAAAATAGATATTTTCAACATATTACTTGGTTTGTTTAAACCAAATTACGCAACCTTCTTTTCCGCATCACCCTGCTTTGCATCAGAACCGATAAAGCGAACCCATCTCGCCAGCATATGCGAAATTCGGTCCGCTGCGCGTTTATGGGTTATCCCGATATGAACTACATTCTGGCGGCCCAATGCCACAGAAAGCCCCTGGCGGTCCACTGGCAAAGTCATCCCACGGAAATCTTCGCCTTCACGGTCGCTGCCGACGCGCCAAGCTTGGTCGAGTTTGGACGATCCGTCTTGCCCAGCATCCGACGCATGAAGAAGCATCGTGAGCTCATCCCGGCGCGCCGCCGTTTCAATTTTTTCTGAACCGGTTAGCAAGGTCCCGCCCCGTGCTTCGAGGCCGAGCCTATCCAATGTGGCACGCTCCAGCGCTTTTTCAAGCTGATCTGCCAAATTGGCGGGAATATCAAGCTGACCGGTCTTAAAGGCCCGCGAGAGCGCACCTTTAAGCTGCCCTTTGGAAAGCGCCGCTTCAAGTTCAGTCCGATCGACAGCAATCCAAGCACCACGACCCGGCGCCTTCGCCCGCACATCCGGCGCAATTTGCCCATCAGGGCTCATCGCCAGTCGCACCAATTGATCCTGAGGAAGACTTTCCCCAGTCAATATGCATTTACGGTGTGGCGTACGATCTAGAGTTTTAGACCGCGTCTCATTGGGGAGATTCCGCATCTGCGTCCTCCCCAGCTTCTTCCGTTGCAGCAGGCGCTGCTTCGTCTTCATCCTCAAACCAGTGCGCACGCGCTGCCATGATGATTTCGTTGCCCTGCTCCTCGGTCAGGCCATATTTGGCCAAGACACCGTCGGGTTCAGGCTTACGATTGTCATTCCGGCGACGCGGCTCCGACTTCCGTTTCAGAACCAATTCGTCAGTAGCGAGGTCAGCAACGTCATCGAGCGTCTTAAGACCTGCTTCTCCAAGCGTTACCAACATAGCTTCGGTCAAGTGCGGCAATTCAGCAACCGCGTCCTCAACGCCCAGTTCGGTACGTTTTTCTTTTGCAGCCGCCTCACGCCGGTCCAACGCCTCTATGGCACGGTTCTGAAGTTCCGCGGCCAATTCATCGTCAAAGCCTTCGATGTTAGAAATCTCTTCCGCTGCAACATAGGCAACTTCTTCAAGCTCGCTGAAGCCTTCAGCCACCAGCAGCTGCGACAGAGTTTCGTCGACATCCAGAGATTCTTGGAACAGTTCAGTACGAGCGGTAAATTCAGCCTGCCGCTTCTCACTCGAATCCGCTTCGGTCATGATATCAATCGCAAGAGCAGTCAGCTGGGATGCCAAGCGCACATTCTGCCCACGGCGACCGATAGCCAGGCTCAGCTGATCATCAGGAACCACAACTTCAATCCGGCCTTCTTCCTCGTCGATGACCACACGGCTAACCGTTGCCGGTTGCAACGCGTTCACAACAAAGGTTGCGATGTCTTCTGACCAAGGAATAATATCGATTTTCTCGCCCTGCATTTCCTGCACGACAGCCTGAACGCGGCTACCCTTCATGCCAACACAGGCACCGACTGGATCAATCGAGCTATCATGGCTGATCACACCGATCTTGGCACGAGAGCCAGGATCACGAGCAGCCGCTTTGATTTCGATAATGCCGTCATAAATTTCAGGAACTTCCTGAGCGAACAATAGCCGCATGAAATCAGGATGGGCACGCGATAGAAAAATCTGTGGTCCACGATTTTCGCGGCGCACATCCAGAATAAGAGCGCGGACACGATCGCCAACCCGTGCCGCTTCGCGCGGAATCTGCTGGTCACGCCGGATAACGCCTTCTGCGCGCCCGAGGTCAACAACCACATGGCCAAATTCAACCGATTTCACCACGCCGGTGATAATCTCTCCGCCACGATCCTTAAATTCTTCAAATTGCCGCTCGCGCTCCGCATCACGAACTTTTTGAAAGATCACCTGCTTCGCCGACTGCGCGTCAATTCGACCGAGATCAACTTCTGGCAACGGATCAACAATGAAGTCACCAACATTGGATCCCGGCTCCAGTTTTGCGGCCTGTTTCACGTCGACCTGCTTGAAATAGTCTTCGACTTCTTCAACCACTTCAACCACCCGCCACAAACGCAAATCGCCTGTTTTAACGTCTAGCTTGGCGCGAATATCATTCTCAGCACCATAGCGCGCACGTGCCGCTTTCTGGATCGCTTCTTCCAGCGCCTCGATCACGATCGATTTATCGATCATTTTTTCCGTAGCAACGGCGGTCGCAATAGCGAGCAATTCGGCTTTATTGGCTGAAATAGCACTGCCCATGATTAGTCTTCCTGTTCTTCTAAAGTCTGTTCTTCAATTTCGTCGGTTCCTGCGGCTGAAACCGGTACGGTCGCAGCAATCAGAGCATCTGTCAGAATCAATTTCGCGCTATGGACGTTCGTCAGAGGCGTCTCCTGACTGCCCGCCTCGCGATCGTCAATCTTTATTATGTCGTCTTCAAGGCCTTCGAGTTGACCACGAAGCTGCTTTTTGCCCGCTACCGCGTCAATCAGATTGATCCGCGCTTCATAGCCAGCCCAATTATTATAGTCGAATGGACGGGTTAGCGGCCGGTCAATACCGGGGGAACTGACTTCCAGACGATAAGCATCGTCAATGGGGTCACGGCCCTCTTCTTCCAGCATATCGAACTTTTCCGAGATACGGCGCGACAACGCCGCACAGTCATCAATGCCAAGCTGACCTGTCTCTGGACGCTCCGCCATGATCTGTAACGTAAGTTCTTCCGCACCGGGCACAAACTCCACCCGCACCAAATCAAAGCCCAAAGCATCTGCTTCCGGCTTAATCAGGTTTGTCAGGGACGCTATGTCGGTCAACTATCTTCCATTTCCAAATACAAAGGCTTTGCTGCCGGCCCCGTCTGGCGCCAGCCCCTTCAAATCTCACAATGTTGGGATGCCCTCTATTTAGAGGCAGATTCGCAATATTGCAACGCCTGATTCAAACGGCAACGACATTATAAACAAGCATGGCTAGATAAATGGCGAGCAATATACCGCCTTCCCAGCGCGTTATCTTCCGACCGGTGGCTGCAAATATCAAAAGCAATATGGAAACAACCACCAAGATCGGCAGGCCGAAATTACTAATCTCACTAGGTATCGTACCGGGAGCAATGACCGCCGTAACCCCGCCAATCAGCAACAGGTTGAAGATATTGGAGCCTAGAACATTGCCCAATGCCACGGCGCTGGCACCTTTATAGGCAGCGATCACCGACGTCACCAGCTCCGGCAGCGAAGTGCCAATTGCAATGACCGTCAGTCCGATAACGGCTTCGCTCATCCCGATCAGACGCGCAAGATCGACCGCACCCTCGACCAGCCAACGGCCGCCCAATATGATCATGACGATCCCGGACAAAAGCACCAAAATAGAGCGCCAGAGCGGTTGCTCATCATGCAAATGCGTGTCCGAAACCTCCAAAGACTCCGCTTTTTCATGTAGCGCGCTTGCCCCGACCGGCTGCGTCCGTTCGGCCCAATAGGCGTAGCCCATATAACCAGCCAGTAGCACTAGAAAAGCGCTACCGACGGCAACAGTGATACCGGTCGTGGTAGCGACCAGCCACAGAATAACCGTCATGATCAACGCAAAACCGCCATCTCGCCATAACGGCCCCCGCGGGACTACCATTGGCAGGATCAGCGAGGCCGTACCCAGAATGAGCAAGCTATTTGCAAGGTTGGAGCCGACAATATTGCCCCAGGCAATCCCGGGTGAACCGGCACGGGCAGCCTCAACACTCGCAACCAGTTCAGGTGCGGATGTACCAAATCCTACTATCGTCAGACCAATGAGAAGCTGTGACATGCCAGCCCGTTCCGCAACCCGCACCGCTCCACGAACGAGCAGTTCCCCGCCTACGATAAGAACGACAAAACCGAGACACAGGATAAGAGCTGCGGTCAACATGCCTGTAGATCAGCGATTGCGTTTACCCAAAAGCCGCAGTCGCAATGCATTCAGCTTGATGAAACCCTCTGCATCTTTCTGATCATAAGCACCTTGGTCATCTTCAAAAGTCACCACATCTTCGCTGTAGAGACTGAAATTGACATCAGCTTTCCGGCCGACGACGTTGACGGAACCCTTGTAGAGCTTCAGCCGGACTGTGCCCGTCACCCGTTCCTGGCTCTTGTCGATAGCGGCCTGTAGCATTTCGCGCTCAGGTGCAAACCAGAAGCCGTTGTAAACAAGCTCCGAGTAACGCGGCGCCAATTCATCCTTCATATGCATCGCACCACTATCCAGCGTAAGCTGTTCAATGCCGCGATGGGCTGCGTGATAGATGGTTCCACCCGGTGTTTCATACATGCCGCGCGACTTCATACCCACGAAACGGTTCTCGACCAGATCCAGCCGGCCGATGCCATGTTCGCGACCATATTCGTTCAGCTTCTCTAGGAGAGTTGCAGGCGACATAGCTTCACCGTTGATCGCGACGCCATCGCCACGCTCAAAATCAATGGTAATATATTCTGGCGTATCCGGAGCATCTTCTGGATTGTTGGTGCGCGAATAGACATAATCGGGCACTTCTTCCCACGGGTCTTCCAGCACTTTACCCTCGGATGAGGTGTGCAACATATTGGCATCCGTAGAAAATGGCGCTTCGCCACGCTTGTCCTTAGGCACCGGAATCTGATGCTTTTCAGCAAATTCGATCAATCGCGTCCGGCTGGTAAGATCCCATTCCCGCCACGGTGCGATCACCGTCACATCGGGATCAAGGCCATAATAGCCCAGTTCAAAACGAATCTGGTCATTCCCCTTACCGGTCGCACCATGCGATACAGCATCCGCTCCTGTCAGCTTTGCGATTTCAATCTGACGCTTGGAAATTAGCGGCCGCGCAATCGATGTACCAAGCAGATAAAGCCCTTCATAGAGCGCATTGGCGCGCATCATTGGAAAGACAAAATCCTTCACAAATTCCTCGCGTAAGTCATCAATAAAAATATGCTCAGGCTTAACACCCAGAGTTTCTGCTACTTTCCGCGCAGGACCAAGCTCTTCGCCCTGCCCAAGATCGGCGGTAAAGGTAACAACTTCACACTGATATTCCTGCTGAAGCCACTTCAGGATCACACTAGTGTCCAAGCCGCCTGAAAAAGCCAAAACCACACGTTTTACAGAATCGCTCATTTTACCGTCTTTCCATGAATCAAGCGCCGCGCCTAACAGGCTCCAATTTGCCGCGCAATATGATATACCGACAATCGGGAGGTTCTAATGGCAAAAGCAAAATTGAAAACCAAACCAACCGATGTCGATGTCTTGACGTTTATCGAGACAGCCGAGCCCGACCGCCGGAAAGAAGAATCCTTCAAACTGATTGAACTATTCCGCAAAGTCACCGGCGAGGAACCGAAAATGTGGGGTCCGACAATCATCGGCTTTGGCAGCTATGACTATAAATATGAAAGCGGAAGAGAAGGCACATCACTGCGCTCCGGTTTTTCTCCGCGAAAGGCTAAACTCAGCCTCTATCTAATGGGTGCCTATTGCACACCCGAAGCCCAATCAGAACAAGACCGCCTCTTGGGATTGCTGGGCAAACATAAAGTCGGAAAGTCCTGCCTATATATCAATCGCCTCGAGCAGGTGAATCTAGAGATATTGGAAGAACTTATCCGCAACAATTGGGAATTGATGAACGAACGCTATCCCCAATAATTCTCCAACGACAGACCGCTTCGAAAATAACTATGCCGTCAGGCTTTTCTCTGTTTCGCCAATATAGTCCCGCGTCAGCGGCAAGGTCCGACGATTGCGACTGAATTGAATCTGGTAATTACACATGCCACCATATTCAAACGCCGCTGTCGCGCCAGCCAGATAAAAAATCCACATCCGATAGAAGCGTTCATCATAGAGCGCGATAATCTTATCTTGGTTTTCCAAGGTTCTTTTATACCATTCGCGAAGGGTAAAGGCATAATGCAGACGGAGATTTTCTACATCCGTCGCGATCAGACGATATTGTTCGCTTGCCGCCAGCGTTTCGCTGAGGGCTGGAATATAGCCACCGGGAAAAATATATTTGCGTGTGAAAGCGTCGGTCGTCCCCGGACCACCCATCCGGCCTATTGTGTGCAAGAGCATCACGCCCTGATCCGTCATCAGATTGGCGCAACAGCGGAAAAATGTCCGAAACTGCGGCGTACCAACATGTTCAAACATCCCGACAGAAACAATTCGATCAAATTTTCCAGCCTCACGCGTCGCTAGATCGCGATAGTCAATTAGCTCGAACTTCACCTTGTCCGCCACGCCTTCTGCTTCAGCCCGCTCCCGCGCTTTTTTAAGCTGCTCCTCGCTAAGCGTGATGCCGAGCACCTCTACGCCTGTCTTGCGATGCAAATAGAGCGCCATGCCGCCCCAGCCACAGCCGATGTCGAGCACCCGCTGCCCCGGTCGTAGATCAAGCTTCGCGGCAATATGCGCCTTCTTGTCCGCCTGCGCCTGCTCCAAGGTCATATCTGCGCCGCGCCGATCGAAATCCCAATAGGCGCAACTATATTGCAGGTCATCATCGAGGAAAAGATCGTAGAGGTCATTGCCGATATCATAATGATGCGCGACATTGCTTTTCGAGCGGCTAAGCAAGTTTATCCGGTCCACCCGGCCCGCCACATAGTTACGGACTTTCTTGAAGGCACTAGGGTTCTTTAACGCTCCCCCGCGTTCAAAGGGGCGGTTGGCGCGCAAAAGCTGCACCAATTCCATGATATTTCCCTGCTCGACGATCAGCCGTCCATCCATGAACGCCTCAGCAGCACCCAATCGGGGATCCAGCAATATCTGTCGTATCACCGCTTTATCAGCAAGCCGGACACCAATGTCCGGATATCCGGGCGTCGCGGTACCATAGACTTCCGTTGACCCGTCGGGGTGGGTCACCCGTATCGATCCTTTTTTAATCACGCTTCCCAGAAATCGTCCCAATATCGACATTCATTCACTCCTGACGAAACCGAAATACATCACATACCTGCATACCATTCATAGTCGGCTACATCCTGCCAATAGCCCCCCTTGCCTTCACCGATACCGGCCAGCGATGCGACCGCTTCAATCCCGGTCACATATTTGGCATGTTTATAGCCAAGCTGCCGCTCAACTCTAAGCCGGAGAGGAGCACCATTTTCTATCGGCAAAGCCTCTCCGTTCAGACGATGCGCCAATATCGTTTGCGGATGAAAGCCATCTAGCAGATCGATACTTTCGTAATATGGCCTTCCACCAAGCCTATCCGCACAGTGAAAAACTAGAAACTGCGCACTGCGTTTTAACCGAGCAATATCCAGCAATATTTTAAGCGGAACCCCTGTCCATTGCCCGATAGCACTCCAACCCTCGACACAATCGTGTCGGGTAATCTGGGTCCGCTGCGGCAGGGAATGCAACGCCGCCAGACTGAATGTCTGGGGCCGATCAAACAATCCCGTCAACCGAAGTTGCCAATTGGCGAAGCCTTGTGCTGCGCTGGCTGCATAGTCGGGAGTTCCAGGGTCCCTGGTACCATTGGCTCTGAACTTGGGCGACCGGTCGGCCAACGTATATTCACTAGCCAGTTCCATACGATCCCCAAGTGCGCGCTGAACCGCGAAATTTGCGGTCTCCGCACTCGCCAAGATTTTCTGGAAAGCAGGGCTGCGGTTCAGGGCGTCGCAACCGGTCAACAGCCCCCCTGCACCGACGGCCGCGCTTGTTATCAACCTGCGTCGAGTAATGATCGTCACGCTGATGGCTCCTTCGCTTTTCCACCGAATATCATCGACGCGGTTTGCCGAATAGGACCGGACAGTAGAACCATGATCATGTGAACAACAAAAAATAGCGCGAGCAAGAACGCAGCAATGAAGTGCAACGAGCGGGCTGATTGGCGGCCACCGAATATATCGGTCAGAAACGGCCAGTTCGCATCCATCGCCGGGGACATTGCGAGGCCGCTAAAAATCATCAACGGTAATAGAATGAAGATCACCCCGACATAGCTCAGCTTCTGGATGATATTATAGTCCTGACCAGCCGATTGCCTGATGACGCTCGGCTTGAGATGGCTTTGAAAAGATCTCCAAATGACCGATGGCCGCCACTCTTTTACCCCTATGCGTAAATCTTGCTGGATATGCCTATTCCACAGCGAACCAATCATGAAGAGCCCAAGGCCAACACTGAATATCCAGGCGAAGAAGAAATGCCAGCGCCGGCCATCCGCAAGACTGTAAGTGGAAGGAATAGTTGCCCAGCCCGGGAAAGCCCATTTCTGTATCTTACCTTGGCTGTCTTCCCAATTTCCCAGAACGCCTGTGGTCTCTATGCGCGTCTCACCAAAACGCAGATAACCGAAGCTATCCGACGATCCTACAGCCATCCAGGCATAGTCACCATTTGCTCCATATTCACCCCAATAGAGGCGCGGATGGGCATTGAAAATCGTGAGGCCGCTCATCAGTAATACGATCAAGCACAAAGCATTGATCCAGTGCCAAAGGCGGGTCGTCAAGCGGTGGCGAGGTTGGACTGGAATGATAGTTTCCTCAGGCATGATTACACTCTAACCGCTGGTTCGGCATTGCCAAGCCCGTCGTTACAGTTACTGTTCCAGAAGCATGAACATTTGAAGTGGGGAACCGAATATCATGAGCGTCACAAAACAGGTCATCGAATTGAATCCAGATCCGCTCGCGCCTTATGCGATATCGCCGGGATGGCGGGTCGGTGACCTGCTATTTCTTTCCGGCCAGGCCGCGATTGACGAACAAGGACAAATCGTTGGCGCCAACGACTTTGATGCTCAGTTGAAGCAGTTATTCGCCAATATCGACCGTGTTCTGGAGGCTGGCGGCAGCAGCCGTGAGAAGATTGTCAAAGTCACAATCTACCTAACCGACATGGAATATTTCCCAAAAATCGTGGAAGCTAGAAAAAGCTATTTCACACCACCCTATCCAGCCGACACCATTGTCGAAGTCAAGGCGCTCGCCTTGCCGGAACTGATGGTAGAAATTGACGTAATCGCTACGGCTTAGCCGAGCGCTGCCTGTTTTTCTTCCGCTAGCCTATCCAGTTCCGCACGGCTTTTCTTTTCGCTAGCGGATTTGAGCTGACCGCAAGCGGCCATGATATCCCGACCTCTCGGCGTACGGATCGGCGCGCTGATCCCAGCATCAAAAATGATCTTGGAGAAGGATTTTATCCTTGCCGGCTCCGAACATTCATAGGCCGAGCCCGGCCAAGGATTGAACGGGATTAGATTTACCTTTGCGGGCAAATCATAATTGCGCAGCAAATTCACCAATTCCCGCGCATCTTCATCGCTGTCATTTTTGTCTTTCAGCATCACATATTCAAATGTGATCCGCCGGGCATTGTTCGCCCCCGGATAGTCCGCACAGGCCTGCAAAAGCTCCTCAATCGAATATTTACGATTAAGGGGCACAATTTCGTCCCGGGTCTCTTTGTTGACCGCGTGCAACGAAATTGCGAGATTTACACTTATCTCTTCGCCTGCCTTGGCAATCATCGGCACCACACCGCTGGTCGACAGTGTGATCCGTCGGCGCGAAAGCGCGAGCCCGTCGCCATCCATCACGATCTTCATGGCATCGCGAACATTGTCAAAATTATACAGAGGCTCGCCCATCCCCATCAGCACGATATTCGTCAGCAGACGGCCATCAGACTTATAGGCCTGATTATATACCTTGGTGTTTTCCGCTTCTTCATCGTCTGCAAAATCCATCACGCCCTTCGGCCATTCGCCTAGCGCATCACGCGCCAGCATCACCTGTCCGACAATCTCGCCCGGCGTCAGGTTCCGTACCAGCCGCATGGTACCTGTGTGGCAGAAGCGGCAATTCAATGTGCAGCCCACTTGCGATGAAATACATAATGTCCCGCGATCTTCATCGGGGATGAAGACCATTTCATAATCTTGACTATCCGCCGAACGCAACAACCATTTGCGTGTGCCATCTTCGGATAGATACGCTTCAACAATCTCCGGCCGACCAATGACAAATCGTTCCGCCAACCAGGGGCGAAGCGCCTTGCTCATATCCGTCATCACGCTGAAATCGCTGATGCCGCGATGATAAATCCAATGAAACAGCTGTTTAGAACGCAGTTTTCCTTGCTTTTCTTCCAACCCAGCTGAGATCAGGACCTCTCGGATTTCCGAAACGCTCAGACCAATAAGGTCCAAACGTCCGTCGGGACGCGGAGTCACCTTTGCGGGCAAGGGAACTGGATCAATGTGACCGGGAATCTGCATGCGCCGGCATATAGGAGCGATTGTCAGCAATTGCTAGCCGCGCTTATGTGGAGCTCTTGGCTTTGCTGACAATCTATCGATTGAGCCGCGAACACCCCAAAGACGCTGCATCAATGGCCGTCGCTGCGCCACGCAACAGATAAGCGTCGACGATCGGCTTGCCATTACGGCCAATAGATTCAACCGTCATACTCGTCGCGGAACGGATCGCGGCTATGATCGCCGCATCCATACGTTTATCTTGAGACCATCCATCTGTTCTATTCGCGGTAAGGTGAAAACGGCGGCCGGCGATACTGACGATCACCCGGCTATTGGAAGACCTGTCCCGACTCAGACGAACATGAAATTGCCGTCGGATCTTGCGTTCAGGCCAAAAACCAATGCTGACAAAGGATTTGCGCTCTGCCTTGCCGGTAATGTCCTCGGACTCCGCAATGGCATAACAACGGGGGATTTCCGCATCACGAAACGCGCCCCAGCTATTGAATATACCCAGTGAATCCTTCCCGGTTGCGGGTGCGGCGACCACCGACCCTGCCAGTCCCAGAAAAAGGCACAGCTTTTTCAAGCCTTCTCCCCTTCCCCACCGCCAAGGTGGATCACATCTTCCACGCCGTCACAGACTTGAACAATCGACCCCTGCGGTAGCCCTTCAGCAATTGGCGCACCAAAGCGCGGATGTGGATCGGCCCCGACGAGCAAGCCACGAAGTACCCGGCTGGTCATGCCATGACTGATCAGCACTGCATCGCGTTTGAAATTCTGCTCTGCGAGCCAATGTTCCAGCCTTTTTGCAATGTCGCGATAGTCTTCTCCACCCGGAGCGACAGTTATGAACAGCCGTTCCTCTTCATCTATCTCAAGCTTGCCGCCAAGGTCGCGATAATAGACACCGCCCCACTCTCCCATATCGATTTCCTGCAGCCGCGCATCGCTGCGTGTCTGATGCCAGTCTGCGCCGACATGCTCGGCAATCACCGATAAAGTCTGCAGTGCGCGATCAGTATTCGAGGCAATCAAATCCAGTTCGACTGGATCCGTTCCCAGATGCAATGCCAAGGCTCGCCCCATGGCGTCTGCTTGCGCGAATCCGGCTCTGGTTAACGGGGTGTGCGCATGTTCGCCCTGAATGCGGCCAGCAAGGTTAAAAATAGTCTCGCCATGCCTCGCTATATACAGACGTTTTCCATTGGTATTAATACCACTCATATCGACCAAATCCCGTTCCAAAATGGCAAAAACCATAGGTTGCAACTGCGGCTTTACCCACCTTCTTGCTTTTTTCCACAGTTTTTCACTGCATTATCGGACCTAAGACGGCGATCAGGCTTGCCCTGTCGCACTTTATTGTTAATGAAGCGGTGAACTATCCGTGAACCCGTGCGGACTCTTGCGCACAGCGATTTTCACGGTTGATTGGGAATAAGAAGGACGGTTTATGAAAGCGACCATTGAACGCGCGGCATTGCTAAAGAGCCTGGGCCATGTCCAGTCCGTGGTTGAGCGGCGCAATACCATACCCATCCTGTCCAACGTGCTGATCGAATCCAGTGCCGATGGCAGCATCAAATTAATGGCAACGGACTTGGATCTTCAGGTAGTCGAAACCGTCGAAGCACAAGTGGAGACTGCGGGTTCGACGACCGTATCCGCCCATACTCTTTTCGATATTGCCCGTAAGCTGCCTGATGGCTCACAAGTCCAGCTGGACGCCGCCGATGGCAAGATGAAAGTCAATGCAGGTCGTGCCCGTTTCAATCTGCAGACGCTGCCCCGCGATGATTTTCCTGTTATTGCCGAAGGTGAGTTGCCAACCAGTTTTGAACTGCCGGCCGCTTCGTTGATCCAGATTATCGACAAGACGCGCTTTGCAATCTCGACCGAAGAAACACGCTATTATCTCAACGGTATTTTCCTGCACGTGCAGGATGAAGACAAGCCGGTACTGAAAGCTGCCGCGACCGATGGTCACCGTCTGGCCCGTGTGACCCTTCCCCGTCCCGAGGGCGCAGAAGGCATGCCTGATGTGATTGTGCCACGGAAATGCATCAACGAACTGCGCAAATTGCTAGATGAGAATAGCGAGACATCGGTCCAGATCGATCTGTCCGCCAGCAAAATTCGTTTCACGCTGGGCACTGCAATCCTGACCAGCAAATTGATCGACGGCACCTTCCCTGATTACACGCGGGTCATTCCTACGGGCAATGACAAGCTACTGACAATCGATCCGAAGAGCTTTGCCCAAGGCGTTGATCGCGTTTCGACCATCGCGACGGAAAAAACGCGCGCTGTGAAAATGGCGCTCGGCGATGACAAGATCACATTGTCTGTCACGTCACCTGAAAATGGCAAAGCCGAAGAAGAAGTGCCCGGCTCCTACAAGGAAGACGTCTTCGAAATCGGTTTCAACTCCAAATATCTGATGGATATTCTGGGCGAAATCGAGGGCGACAGCGTGGAATTGCATCTTGCCGATGCAAGTGCACCGACTTTGATTCGTGAGAATGACAAGTCACCTGCGCTTTACGTCCTGATGCCAATGCGGGTTTAAAACAAAGTCTGTCGCTAAACCTTCTCTGACTCTTCTCAAAATCGAGAGGCGTTAGAGACTAGCCTTTCTTTTTACAGCGCAATATAGCGCTCCATTAAGCCCCTCCCCATTTTGGGGAGGGGTATATTTTACTCCGCTGCTTCCAGCATCTCCGCAGTCTGTGGACCACGGATAAGACCGCCCGGACGCGCTTCAGTGACAACGCCGCCTTTGAAGGTCACCTGCCCCGACTTGATCGTATAATCATAGCCATCGGCTTTCTGCAGCAAGCGCTTGCCGCCCGCTGGCAGATCAAAGGCCAGCCATGGCTTACCAAGCTTGATCCGCTCCATATCGATCACATTTACGTCAGCTAGATAGCCAGGCTTCAGCACGCCACGATCGTTCAGGCCATAGAGCCGCGACGTATCCAGGCATTGCCGCTTGATCGCATTCTCGATGCTGATCGTACCACGTTTACGATTCTTCACCCAATGTTCCAGCATGAAGGTCGGGCTGGCCGCGTCGCAAATGGTTCCGCAATGCGCGCCTCCGTCTGACAGGCTGTTCACCGTGTCGTCGGCTTGCTGCAACGTCTCGAGGAAATCGAGGTTGCCGTCCATATAGTTGAGCAGCGGTAGATAGATAAAACCTTTGCCGTCATCGCCCATCATCAAATCATAAGCATATTCTGGGCCGGATTTGCCGGCAGCTTCTGCGCGTGCGGCGATGCTTTCATCTGCCTGTGGTTCATAGTTGAAATCTACATCCATCTCAAACTGCACCGGCCAACCCTGCGTGACGATCATGAAGACCGGTACCATATCAACCTGTTCCGGCATCTGGGCAGTCTCACCGAGCAATTGCGCCTTGAATGCAGGATCCTTCAGCTTGGCATATTTTTCGTCCCAAGAGAGATCTTCCATCGCGATCCAGCTAGGGTGCCGGACGAAAGGATGCACCGTGCCTTGCCATGCCATAACGATGCCGTTTCCACGCAGTGCAATTTGCGCGACGATGTTGGCGCCATTGTCATTTTCCGCGCGCATATTGGCAATCTGCTCGTCGAGCGATTGATCCTTGGCGATAGACTGAAGCGCCGCGAAGGTTACTGGCATGCCCGTTTCACGGCTCAAGTCACCCATCCAGCTAAATTCGTCCCATTCCTTGTTGAGATCGCTTGCCATTTCAAACACACCATAGCCGACCCGGCCCATAGCACGGCCAATGCCGATCAGCTCTTCCTTGGTCGCAGTCGTGCCGGGAACCAGCTCGCCATCAATGCTGCGATGCAGGATCGTCCGCGATGTCGAGAAGCCGAGCGCGCCAGCTTTCAAGCCATCTTCGACAATTTTGGACATCTGTTCGACCTCGTCATCGGTCGGCACTGCGCCGGGTTTTTCTCGATCACCCAACACATAAGCGCGCACAGCACCATGGGGTACGTGCGTCGCGACATCGACGGTGCGTGGCATTCTTTCCAGCTCGTCGAGATATTCGGGGAAGGTTTCCCAGTTCCAGCTCATGCCCTCGGCCAGCGCAGTACCGGGGATATCCTCGACACCTTCCATCAGGTTGATCAGCCATTCATGGCGATCAGGCCGCGCCGGTGCAAAACCGACGCCGCAATTGCCCATCACGACTGTGGTAATACCATGCCAGCTTGAGGGCGCCATTTCATCGTCCCAAGTCGCCTGTCCATCATAATGGGTGTGAACGTCAACGAAGCCGGGAGTAACCAATTTACCGGTCGCATCTACCTCTTCACGGCCTTGTGCGAGCACTTCGCCGACCAGCGAAACACGATCACCATCAATTGCAACATCCGCAACAAAAGGCGCGCCGCCCGTTCCATCAACTACGGTTCCACCCCGAATTACCAGATCATGCATCGACTCTCTCCTTTATATTTTGGAACAGCTTAACAGATTTAACTGGATGATTAAAGGCCACTAGTGTTACACGATGATATGCAAGATCAATTCTCATGGAAACCGGAACCGGCAAGCGGCATTACCCTGCAGATGGTCAGAGCCAATGGCCTAGATTTCGAAGTCGCAATGGCGGGCGAAGGGAAAAAACTGGCGCTGTGCCTGCATGGTTTTCCTGAACTGCATTATTCTTGGCGCCACCAGATCCCGCAACTGGTCGAAATGGGCTATAAAGTCTGGGCACCCAATTTGCGCGGCTATGGCGGATCCAGCAAGCCAGCGGGCATCGACGCCTATCGCCTGAACACCCTTGTTCAGGATGTCGCCGC
The DNA here is from genome assembly GCF_039939955.1 of Parasphingorhabdus sp. Classification (GTDB taxonomy): domain Bacteria; phylum Pseudomonadota; class Alphaproteobacteria; order Sphingomonadales; family Sphingomonadaceae; genus Parasphingorhabdus. The sequence goes on from NZ_JBDVHS010000006.1 coordinate 41,071, forward strand.
ACTGATCGACGCCAGCGGTGCGGAAGAAGTCACCCTGATCGCGCACGACTGGGGTGCGATTGTCGCATGGCATTTCGCGATCCTGAAAATCCGCCCGCTGACCAAATTGGTCATATTGAATGTCCCCCATCCCAAATGCGCGCAACGAGAAATTCGCCATTGGCACCAGCTAAAGAAGAGCTGGTATATTTTCTTCTTCCAACTGCCATGGTTGCCCGAGAAAATTCTGGGAAGGAATAGTGCGGAACCCGTCAAAAATGCATTTTCAAAAATGGCCGTCGACAAAAGCCGTTTTCCGGACGCTGAGTTGCAAGTCTATGCCGATGCCGCCAACCGGCCCGGCGCCTTGCGATCAATGATCAACTATTACCGGGCTCTGGTCCGCACTAATGATGTACGCGATAATGGTGACGGCATCGTCGATATACCGACGCTGATGATCTGGGGCGAGGAAGACACGGCTCTTGATATCCGTTGCACCGACGGTACCGAACAATGGGTTCCTGATTTCGAGCTACACCGGCTGCCCGGCGTTTCCCATTGGGTGCAACAAGAAGCGCCGGAAAAGGTAAACGCGATTTTGCGGGAGTGGTTGGCTGGCTAGTCCCGTGCCGCGATCATATCGGCGATATCCGTGAATTTTTCTCGCGGAGAACCGTCTCTTGCCCGCGCAATTTCGGCTTCTTCGATTTTCTTCCAATCCCGGAATGTGACCGCCTCCACTCCACGCTCATCAAATAAACGATCCAATCCCTTGCGACCTTCCTTATTGCCACCGGAACCGATATCCTCGGCAATGGCATCAACAATCGCGAAACCGTCGGGTTTATTCGTACCAATCGTGCCGGACGGTCCGCGCCGTGCCCAACCGACACAGTAAAGCCCCGGCAATATCCGGCCTTCGCTATTGGCAAACCGCCCCCGGCCATGTTCATAGGGAACTCCTTCAATGGGTGGAGTGCGATAACCGATGCAACTGACAACCATCTGGCAATCAAGCTCATAGCGCTCGCCGGTTCCAGAAGACCGCATCTCTCTATCCAGAGCTGTCTTCTCAACGATTAATTTCTCAACTTTTCCGTCACCTTGGACTTCGATCGGCATAGCGAAAAAATCAAAATTGATCCGCAAGGGTTTTTCATCTTCTGAATCAGCCGTCAGGAAGTCGCGCAAATGGGTGACCGACTTTCGCATGCCCGGTTCCAGCATGGCATCATCACCGATATCCGGAAAATCATCGGCGTCGACATAAGGTCTCGCACGCTCCAATTTCCCCAGTTCACCCAATTCTTTTGGTGTCATGGCAATCTGATGCGGTCCACGACGGCCGAGGAACGTTATCTGTTCGACTTTGCTACGCTTCAGCCTTTCCAGCGCGTGACCGACGATATCGCTCCCCGCGAATTCATCTTCGGTTTTTGCCAATATCCGGGCAACATCCAAGGCGACATTGCCATTGCCGATGATCGCCACGGATGTGGCGTCGAGCGGAGGCTCAAGGTCTTTGAAATCCGGATGCCCGTTATACCAACCAACGAAAGCGGCACTGCCGAAAATGCCCGGCAAATCACTGCCCGGAATATCAAGAGCACGGTCATGAGGGGCACCTGTCGCCAAAACAACGGCGTCATATAGACCCTGTAATTCTTCGACGCTGACATCTTCACCAACGGTTACATTGCCCACGAAGCGAACATTGTTGCCCAAATTGGTTTTCTCATATCTCCGCGATACGGCTTTGATTGATTGATGGTCAGGAGCAACGCCAGTACGGATTAGTCCAAATGGAACGGGCAAGCGATCAATGATATCCACAGCGACATCTTCGCCATATTTCTTTTGCGCGGCTTCTGCCGAATAATAGCCTGCAGGTCCCGATCCTATGATCGCAATATGACGCATCGTCCTGCCTCCCCCAATTTTATAGCTCTCATGCTAACGCCATAATTTCAAAAGAAAAGCAAAAGGGTGCTGTCATTTTAGCGAGACCGGAATTCATCGGCGGAGGAACTAGCCAGACGCATTGGCAACATTATATCGAAGGCTTTCCTCTTGAGTCAGGCATCGGCGGGTCGATTTATCGCCATCACCGCTTTCCACCGCCCTCGTTTTATACATGACTTCGGACAGCAATTTGCGCGACACACCCATCCGGATCAGAAAATCATTATCTTCCGTCGCAAGAAGCGCACTTTCCTGCTCCACTTCACTGATCAGCCCGACCGTGGAATCCGTACCCATCTCGATGCTATAATTAATCGCGTCGCGATCACCGGTCATTGTGAACATATGAACCATGAAATGGCCGCCAGGTTCTACGATTCTGGCCGTACCGCCCATGAAAACAAAATTGCATGCGCTGAAACAGGTCCAGCCTTTCGGAATGCGTGTAATGATCGCAGTATCAGCCTCCCGGATAACCCGCCCAGCATCATTGCCAGCTCTGGCTAAACCACCAGGTGAACGCAGCCAAATTTCTGAAATGTCCGGATTCTCCGTCAGCATCTTGCGCAACCGGTCAGGCAAGCCTGCATCAACCACGCCTTCGGCTAATAGGATCTTGGTACCTTGCCGATCAACCGGCGTCAGATCCATTTTCGGGTTGGACGACCAATTGGGATAGCGTGGGCAAGTCGGGTTGTTTGGATCCATCCCGATATTGGCATCACTGGCGCCCATCACCAAAAGCGATGCGGTGGCAATTGCGGCTTTGATTCCATTGTTCATATTTCGCACCACGATGGTTTCATAAGGAACATATCCTATCAGTTACACCGTCACAAGCAGTGCCTTTCATAACATCATGTAAAATCAGATATAGAAAATCTGTGATTAACTGTTATTCTGCGTGGATAAGGAGAAACATTAGATCATGATCAAGAAATATTTGATTTCCTGTTCGGCAATTTGCTTGGTTGCCGCTGGCCTCTTCTCCACGGTGCACGCCGCCAATGAAAGCGGTACAGTTTCCGGGACGCTGTTAGTCGGCAACAAAAGCGAAGACAGCTTGAGCTTCATTGACCTAAAAAATGGCAAAGAAGTCGCACGGCGCAATACCGGGCATCAACCACATGAAATCGCTATATCTCCCGATGGTCAACTCGCGGCGGTTGTTTCCTATGGTGGTGAAACGATTGACATTTTTGACGTCGCAGCAATGGATCGGATCGAAACAGTCTCGCTGGCTCCGACCGGACGCCCCCACGGCATATTGTGGCTGGATGACGGTCGGATCATCGCAACAACAGAAGGCAGCGATAGTGTCACCATTGTCTCGCCTCCCACCGGCGAAACGCAACAACGCGAAATTTCGGTTATAAAGACGGACCAAAAAGGCAGTCACATGCTGGTCGTAACGCCCGACAAGTCTCGGGCCTTTGTTTCCAATATGCAATCAGGCACGGTCAGCGTGCTGGACCTGGAGAAAATGACAAAACTGTCGGATTTACCGGCAGGAACCGAACCCGAGGGATTGGCAATCACGCCCGATGGCAAGACCGTCTGGGTCGCCGATCGCCGAAGCGATGAAATGCGTGTTTTCGACGCTCGGAAACTTAAACAATTAGCCCTGATCAAAACCGGAAAATTTCCTATCCGTGTTGCTATCAGTCCGGATGGAAAAACCGCGATAACGTCCAACCTTGGCGATGGCGCCCTTGGTTTGTTCAACGTCGCAACACGCAAGCCCGTTGGCGATATCCAGGTCAGTGGCAACGCTGATTCTCGACAAGTGACGATATTATTCTCACCCAATGGAGAGAAGCTATATGTAGCCGAAACTGGCCCGGATACTATTGCTGAAGTCGATCTTGAAGCGCGTAAGGTCTTACGCCGATTTAAAGCTGGTGCCGATGGAGATGGCTTGGGCATCATCAGTCTTGAAACACCGATAGAATAGATCAAAATCATAAACACCCCGGGTCGCACCGAGGGAGATGAAAATTGCAAAAGCCGTTCAACCGACTGCAAGCGCGGATGATAAAGGCAATGGCAGAGGCATTGTTTCACGGCAGTGAAATGGCTATTTCGGCGGATCAAGTCGTCGAAAATCTGCAGGAGCATTTCACCAATATCGACGGGAAAAAACCAGATGAAATCCGTATGGCGCTCTATGCCTTATTCGCCGTTTTGGGTGGCCCTTTTTTCCTCGCCGCCCCTCCTGGAATACGAAAAAATATAATCCGCAAGCGTCTACAGAAGTCCCTCATTGATGTTCTACAAGATATTGCCCGGACCAAAGGCGTTATCCTCGCCGGCTATTATGGGCACTGGCAGCATGGTGATGAAGAGGAGAATCTTGATAATCCTGTCCTTAAGGATCTCGATTTCGAACTGCCTATGCAACGTGACCGTTCTGCCCCGGGCGAACGGGAAGTTCGCCGGGAGCCAGGCCGTGATCTGACTGCCAGAGCATTTGTCGGCCATGATGCGATACCGGAAGAAACTGATGTGATCGTGATTGGATCGGGAGCGGGCGGCGCAGTGGCCGCTGCTGCGGTAGCCGATGAAGGACATGAAGTCCTGATCATCGAATCCGGTAGTCATTATCCCTCTTCCCGGATCACCCTTGAAGAAGCCCGGATGACCGCCCGTCTATTCAAGGATGGCGGTCTGCAAACAACCGCGGATCGGGATGTCATCGTGTTCCAAGGCCGCGTGGTTGGCGGCTCCACCGTGATCAACAACGGAATCTGTCTGCGCATGAAACAAGACGGCCTAGTCCATCCAGATGCCGAGGATGTTTACGAAACTTGGGCGAAGCTCGGTGCTCCGATCGATGAAGCGGACCTAGTGCCGAGCTACGAAGCGGTCGAGCAGGCGCTTGAAGTATCTGAAATTGACGCGATCGTAGGTCGGACCAACGGCCCCCATCTTATCGACGGATGGAACAAATATGCAGCACAGTCCGATGATCCGCTCGACAAAAAGGCGATCACCGCGTGGTTCAAAAAAAATTACGGGCCGACAGAGCCAAAGAGCGAGTGCATCTATTGCGGCTACTGCAACACCGGCTGTCCTTATGGTCGGAAGAAAGCGATGCCGGAAAGCTATCTGACCCATGCGACCAGCGAAGCACGTGAAAAGCCCGCACGGATATTGGATCGGGCAGATGCAACCGAAATCCTGTGGGATGAAGGTGCCAATGGCAAAAAGATCGCCCATGCCGTCCAAATCACACTCAGAGGCGGCGGTAAGCGGACCATTAGTGCACGCAAAGGTGTCGTCGTCGCAGCGGGCGCGCTTGCCTCCAGTACCCTGCTCAATGACAGCGGCATATTGCAAGCGGGAAGCAATATATCGCTGAATATCGCCTGCCCTGTCGTTGCTCTGATGCCCGAAGGCACGAAGGTAAACGCTTGGAACGAAGACCAGATGGCGACCTATATCGATCGCGGTGATTTTTTGATCGAAAGCCATTTCCAGCCGCCGATGAGCATGGCAATGCTAGTACCCGGTTGGTTTGAAGATCATCATGAGCGGATGAAAAATTACAACCGATTGGTTTCCGCCGGTGTTCTGTTTCCCGCCGACCGTCTTGGCTATATGAAAAATGGCAAGCTCAAACTGAAAATCGGTGAAGCTGAACTATCGCTCTTACGCCACGCATTGGCAGCCATGACCAAGGTTCATTTTCTCAATGGCGCGATCGAAGTCTACCCTGCCCTGCTGCGTGGCCAAACGCTGACCAGTGACATGACCGATGACCAGATTGACGCATTTTACAAGGAGGCCATTATTGAGCCTGATGATGTTGTCTTGTCGAGCTCTCATCCCCACGGAGGCAATGCAATCAACGAAGACCCGCACAAGGGCGTCGTTGATCTCAACCAGCGGGTACATAATACGACCAATTGCTACGTCGCCGACGCCAGCGTGATGCCCAGTTGCATCCGCGTCAACGCGCAGCTCACCACAATGGCCATGGCCCACCGGGCTATGGCAGGCAAGAGGCGTTTCGGTTAACGAAACGCCTCTTTTCCAGCCTATCCGTCCGCACATCACTTTACTTCCGGCCGATATCGTCTAATCGCTGCTGCCAATAGTTTGGAGATTATCATGCGTGCCGACGCGCAATCCTTTGTCGACCGGATCGACGCCGCTCTTTCCCTGATCAAGACCGCCCTTAACTGGGATGCCGCACTACGCCGTCTGGACGAGTTAAACGCGCGCGTTGAAGATCCGACCCTGTGGGACGATCAGACTGCCGCGCAAGCAGTGATGACCGAACGCCGTCGCCTTGATGAATCGATCAGCGCTGCGCAGGAAATCCAGCAAGAGCGCGACGACGCGCTAGAATTCATCGAAATGGCCGAGGAAGAAGGCGATACCGAGCTTGCCGACGAAGGCGTTGCCACGCTCGAAAAACTCGCGACCCGCGCAGACCGGGACAAGGTGAACGCTTTGCTCTCTGGTGAGGCAGACGGCTTCGATACCTATATCGAAATTCACGCCGGTGCGGGCGGTACCGAAAGCCAGGACTGGGCCGAAATGCTATTGCGCATGTATCAGCGCTGGGCCGAAGCACGCGGCTATAAAGTCACTATGGTCGATTATCAGGCCGGCGATCAGGCGGGAATCAAATCCGCGACCATTGAGGTCAAAGGTGACAATGCATACGGCTATGCGAAAACCGAAAGCGGCGTCCATCGGCTGGTCCGCATCTCGCCTTATGACAGCGCCGCGAAACGCCACACGAGCTTTTCCAGCGTCTGGGTCTATCCGGTGATCGACGACAGTTTTGAAGTGGAGATCAACGAGGGCGACCTCAAGATTGACACCTATCGCGCATCCGGCTCCGGTGGCCAGCACGTCAACACCACCGACAGTGCCGTGCGGATTACCCACCAGCCCACCGGTATCGTCGTCGCCAGCCAGAATGACCGCAGCCAGCACAAAAACCGCGCCACCGCGATGGGCATGCTGAAAGCGCGCCTGTTTGAAGCCGAACTGCAACGCCGCGAAGCGGAAGCCTCTGGCGAATATGAAGCCAAGACCGAAATCGGTTGGGGCCACCAGATCCGTTCCTATGTCCTGCAGCCCTATCAGATGGTCAAGGACCTGCGCACCGGCCACACCAGCAGCGCACCCGGCGATGTCCTCGACGGCGCGCTGGATGATTTCATTGCTGCCACATTGTCGCAGAAGGTCACGGGCGAAGCGGTAGATATCGAGGATGTGGATTAGTACAACGCCATTGCCCCCGCGATCTGGCTCGCCTATCCAAGGTCTTATGGGTATTTTCAACTTTCAAACGGCGTTGATCGCGCTTTCGGGTATTCTGCTCGCTACACCACTGACGGCCTGCAAACGGATCGAGGATCCTGACGCAAATCGCGCCGCAACGGCGCGCGCCTATCCGCCTGCTTCGCGACCGGTATCAGAGCTGGCTGGCAATCAATGGTCAACCGAGACGGCGCGTGACAAGCGCGGTGAAGCCGAGGAGATCATGGAGGCGGCTGGGTTGGAGCCGGGCATGACGGTCGCCGATATTGGTGCGGGTGAAGGCTATTATACCGTACGCTTGGCCGACAAAGTCGGAAGCGATGGCCGGGTTCTGGCGCAAGATATTGATGAGGAGGCCATCGATCGCCTAGCGGAACGGGTCAATCGGGAAAGCCTCGACAATGTCTCGATCAAGCTTGGTGCGCCCGATGATCCTCGATTGCCCCAGAATAGTTTTGACCGGATTTTCCTGGTCCACATGTATCATGAAGTCCGCGAGCCCTATGCCTTTCTCTCGCGTCTGCGCCCTGCTCTGCTCAAAAAGAGCGATTCCGAAGGGATTGGTGAGGTCATCGTCGTAGACGTTAATCGCGATTTTGCGCAGCACGGCATCCCGCCAAAGCAGCTATTCTGCGAATTTGAAGCGGTTGGCTATGAGCTGGTCGGATTTATGGAGCGGCCCGAATTGGGCGGTTATTTCGCACGGTTCCGGGCCCAGGGCCCAGTCATTTCACCTGGAAAAATTATACCCTGTCTGTACGCAAAAAATAACGAATGATGTCACGAGCTTGTCGGCTTGTCCAACCATCTATTCTTCTGATTCCGTGCTTTACGTGCCAATCGTCGCCAGTGGCCTCTGTCCCGGGATGACAAAGATTCATCCACTGCCCGCTCACTCAAAATGGTTGGCGTATCCGCACCATATCGCGAATAGAGTTGACGTAATTCCCGTTCATCCTTGATGCGCCGGTCAGGCGATTCAAACAGTTCAAGCATAGAGGGTTCCCATTTTTCTATCGGGAACCCTTAATATCTGTCTAATAAACTCTATAGCACATATTGGACTTCGCTACAAAATTTTACAGACATTTACCTTACTTGTAAAAGGCAGTATCTGCACTTTAAATACTCTATGTGATACTTAGATAAAAGCGGTCCATCCATAGTCAGACTGCAGGTCAGAATCTAGCCCTCGTCGCCCATTTTCAGCGCCGCGATAAAGGCTTCCTGCGGAATGCTGACATTGCCATATTCGCGCATCTTCGCTTTGCCCTTTTTCTGCTTTTCGAGCAGCTTCTTCTTCCGGCTGATATCGCCGCCATAGCATTTCGCGGTCACATCCTTGCGCATCGCCGAGATCGTCTCGCGGGCAATCACCTTGCCGCCAATCGCCGCTTGTACGGGAATCTTGAACAGATGCCGCGGGATCAGGTCCTTGAGCCGCTCGCACATATGCCGGCCACGCGCTTCGGCGGCATCGCGGTGGACAATCATGCTCAGCGCGTCGACCGGATCGCCGTTGACCATGATGTTCATCTTCACCAACTGGCCGGTGCGCAGACCGATCTGGTGATAGTCAAAGCTCGCATAGCCGCGCGAAATACTCTTCAGCCGGTCGTAAAAGTCGAACACCACCTCATTGAGCGGCAGCTCATAGACCACCTGCGCCCGGTCGCCGACATAGGTCAGGTTCTTCTGCACCCCGCGCCGGTCCTGGCAGAGCTTCAATATGCCGCCGAGATATTCATCCGGGCAATAGATGGTCGCCTCGATCCACGGCTCCTCAATCTCGCGGATCTTGACGACATCCGGCATATCCGCCGGGTTGTGCAGGAACTGCTCGCTGCCGTCATTCATCTCTATCCGGTAGACCACCGACGGTGCCGTCGTAATCAGGTCCAGATCATATTCGCGCGTCAGCCGCTCCTGAACAATCTCCAGATGGAGAAGCCCGAGGAAGCCACAACGGAAGCCCTGCCCCAAGGCGGCGCTGGTTTCCATCTCGAACGTGAAGCTGGCGTCATTGAGCCGCAGCTTGCCGATGCTCTCGCGCAACTTTTCAAAGTCCGCGGCATCGACCGGGAACAGACCGCAGAAGACTACAGATTGCACTTCCTTGAAGCCCGGAAGCGGCTCCGGCGCCGGATTTTTCACCGTTGTAATCGTATCGCCGACCGCGGTCTGGCTGACTTCCTTGATCTGCGCGGTGATAAAGCCGATTTCGCCCGCTGCCAGCTCTGGCAACTGCTCGACCTTCGGCCGCATACAGCCGACACGGTCGACCAGATGTTCGGTGCCCTGCGCCATGAACTTGATCCGCTGGCCCTTGGTCAGCACACCGTCGATCACCCGCACCAGAATCACCACGCCCAGATAAGGGTCATACCAGCTATCGACCAGCATCGCCTTCAGCGGCTTGTCGCGATCACCGCCCGGTGGCGGGATTTTGACAACAATCTGCTCCAATATATCCTCGATGCCGATGCCCGACTTGGCACTGGCCGACACCGCTTCCGATGCATCCAGCCCGATAATTTCTTCAATCTCGTTGCGCACCCGCTCCGGCTCGGCGGCCGGCAGATCGATCTTGTTGAGCACCGGAATAATCTCGTGATCATGCTCGATCGACTGATAGACGTTGGCCAAAGTCTGCGCCTCGACCCCCTGCGCCGCATCGACCACCAGCAAAGCGCCCTCACAGGCCGCCAGCGACCGCGACACTTCATAGGCAAAATCAACATGGCCCGGCGTGTCCATCAGGCTGAGCTCATAGGTCTCGCCATCCTTCGCCGTATAGTTCAGCCGCACCGTCTGCGCCTTGATCGTAATCCCGCGCTCGCGCTCGATATCCATATTGTCGAGCACCTGCGCGCTCATCTCCCGCTCGGTCAGCCCGCCAGTATATTGGATCAGCCGGTCGGCAAGAGTCGATTTGCCATGATCGATATGGGCGATGATGGAGAAATTGCGGATATGGGAACGTTCAGTCATCCGCGCCCGTTAGCAGGGGCGTGCCGCCATGTCAGCAGGAAACATCGGCTGAGCAGTTCCACGGAGGGGCGGCGCTATATCTTGCCCGCCTTCCCGCAAGGCGCTAAATCCGCTCCATGCGCACCCGCCTCGCCATTTGCCGCAAGAAAAAGCGCTTTGCCAGTGAAGCAGACGCGATAATGGCGGCACAAAGGGCGACCATTGACCTCCGCCCCTATCATTGTGATCGCTGCTTTCACTATCATCTGACCAGCCGCACCAAGGGAAAACGTCGCTTGCCTGCTGTCGATTGAGACGTGCCCTTCCCCCGTACCTGCCCTCCCCCGCCTTGTCACAAACGTGAAATAAATATGCCATGAAAGGGCAACGCGCTGGTCATAGATCGTGCATCATCATGCAACGCAAATGCAACGGACAGGCGATTATGAAACACCATATGCTCAAGACGATAGGCCTGCTGGCCGGGACCGCGGCGATCGGGCTCTATCCTGCGGCCGCTATGGCCGCGGAAATTTCTGCGGAACAGGCTGCGGCTCTGCTGACCAAGTTGAATCAAATGGAGCGCGAAATTGCCGATCTGAAATCGCAGCTCAGCGATGTGCAACAGACCCAGCAAGCCTCGACCAGCGCGATTGCGTCGACGGAGGCCAAGATTGCTGCGACCGAGAAACGGCTGGAGCAGCAGAAGCCCGTCAAGGTCGGCTGGAAAGGCGCGCCAGAGATGAAAGGCGAGGACGGCTGGAGCTTCAAACCGCGTGGCCGCATCCAATATGACTTTGGCACCGTAGACGCCCCTGCCGCGATCAACGACGCAGGCCTCGGTTTCGCCAACGAAGCCCGCCGCATCCGGCTGGGCGCTTCCGGCGCCATTCCGGGCGGCTTTGGCTATAAGCTGGAAATGGATTTCGCCGGCAACGACCTGACCCTGACCGACGCGTTTTTCACCTATAAGGATGACGGGCTGACCGTGACTTTGGGACAGCAGAACCCGTTCCAGGGGCTCGAAGAGCTATCGAGCAGCAACGACACCAGCTTTATCGAACGCGCTGGCTATACCGATGCTTTCGGTTTCGAACGGCGGGTCGGGATTTCCGCGCAATATAGCATTTCCGACCTGTTGTTTCAGGCCGGTGTCTTTACTGCCAATATCGATGATTTGAATGATGACGAAAATGAAGCCATCGGTTTTGACGTGCGCGCCGTCGCGATGCCGAAACTGGGCGATGTGCAGACCCATTTCGGCGCTTCCTATCACTATCGCGATCTGGGCGATTCCATCGACACCCGCCGCTATCGCCAGCGCCCGCTTGTGCATTTTACCGACACACGGTTCATCAACACCGGCAACATCAGCGATGCTGAATCCGAAACCAGCTACGGACTGGAAGCAGCAATGATCTCTGGGCGTTTCCATGCGGCCGCAGAGGGCCACTGGCTGAAGCTCAACCGCACCGGCAATATGGCTGACCCGACTTTCTTCGGCGGCTCGGTTGAAGCAGGCCTGTTCCTGACCGATGACACGCGCGGCTATAAGGGCGGCGTGTTCAAAGGCGTGAAGGTCGCCAATCCTGTTGGCAAAGGCGGCATGGGTGCATGGCAGGTCAACGCGCGCTACGATCATCTCGACCTGAGCGATGCGGGCATCGTTGGCGGCACGCAGGACAGCTATCAGGCTTCCCTGATCTGGACGCCGATCAACTATGTCCGGTTCATGCTATCCTATGCGAAGATGGATTATAATAATGCTGCGATCCTGGCGGCGGGCGACAGCGACTATAGCGTCGACACGTTCGCTGGACGTTTTCAGCTGAGCTTCTAAACCCCATCACCGCATGGGCGTTACTGCGAGTAGCGATCATGCCGGTTCACCCAGATAATGGCCTAGCGACCGGATCATGTGGATATGATTGGTCATACCTGCCACTTCGGCGCCGATGATACTGGTGAAAGCGATGCATTGTTGATGCACAGTCGCGAGGCCGAAAGCGTTGAACGTATTAGCGCGGCATCCGCTTCATCGCTTCCAGCGGCGGACTGTCCGGTGTCGCATGGAATAGCTCCATCCGTTCAAAGCCAAGGCTGGCATAAAAGCGCTGGTTCGCAGGATTGCTGTTTTCCAGATAGGCTATGGTACCGCTGCGGTCGCAGGCGTCCAGAACCGGGTTGATCAACCGTCGCCCAAGTCCCTTGCCGCGCCCTGCACTGGCAACGCCAACGGTGAACAGATAGGCATGCGGCCCTTTGAGATGGTGGCTTGCCATTGCCTCACCCGCAGCCTTACCCCGCTGTAACGCGCCAAGGCCGCCGCTCGCGAACATCCCCCAATAAGTTTGCAGCCTTCCGATCGTGGAGGTGTCGGACTTGTCGCCAGGCATCAGCCACATGGTCGCGGCAAGATCCTCCCCGTCTTCACTCAATATCTGACAGAAACCATTGGGGGTATAGATATGCTTCGCGAGATTACCGAAGGTCCGCCGCATCGGTTCGAAGCCGCCGAATAGCCAGCTATTGAACGGATCATCGCGAAAAGCATCCGCGGTAATCTCGGTTAGCGCCGGCACGCTTTCTGTCCCGACCGTCCGAATGCCTTCTGCGGGCGCTATATCCGATGCTTTTAGCATCCGTATCGAAAGCTCTTCATATTAATATATGCCGCCTTCAGCCTGCAAGAATTCATCATCATTCTGCGCGGGTGTGCGATTGCGATTGGCAGCCTGTGCAGCAGCTTCTGCCGCAGCCTGTTCCGCAAGCAACTGTGCTTTGCGGGCTTCCAGTCGGGCCAGAAGCTCCTCTTTGCGGATCGAACGGCGCGGTTCGGTTTCCGGTTTAAAGACATCCCAGATGACCGCTGATTGCGGATCGTCGGTCGGCCAGCCACCATAGACGCGCTTACCGCTCTTGCGGTCGACCCGAACCATACGAATGCCCTTCGGGGCAACAAATGGTGTTTTCGGCATGCCTGCCATCGCTTTTTCGGCAAAGCGACGGAAAATCGGCGCGGCCAATGTACCGCCCTGCGCGTAACCGCCCATATTGCGCGGTTGATCATAGCCCATATAGACCCCGGCCACCATGTCCGGTGAACCACCGACGAACCAGACATTGGTCGGGCCACTAGCGGTCCCGGTCTTGCCGAACAGAGGTCGATTGAGGCCTTTAAGATTCTGCGCGGTGCCACGCGTAATCACGCCCTGTAATATGTCGATCATCTGATAGGCCGTCATCGGATCCATCAGCTGTCTTCCAGCAGGACGCGGACGCGGCATCGGCTGACCATCCCAATCGCGCAGATTGCAGTTTTCACACATCCGCTTGTCGGTCCGGAAAATCACTTTGCCTTCACGGTTTTGAACAAAATCAATCACCGTCGGGTTCAGTTCCCGACCATGATTGGCGAGCATGGAATAAGCATTGGTCAATTTCATCACCGATGTATCGCCAGCACCGAGAGCGAAAGCGAGATAGGGATTATAATCACCAATTCCCATCGTCTTGATCGTGCTGACAACATTTTCCATGCCGGCATCATTGGCCGCGCGAACCGTCATCAAGTTGCGTGATTGTTCAACACCCCAGCGCAAGGTCTGCTCACCCGCACCGCGTGCATTGCCAAAATTCCGGAAACATTTCCGCCCGAGCGCCGCTGATTGATAGACGCAAAACGGGCTGTCATCGATCAGAGTCGCCGGTGTCATGCCTTTTTCCAACGCAGTCGCATAGACAAAGGGCTTGATCGTCGAACCTGGCTGGCGCTCTGCCTGCGTGGCCCGGTTGAACGAACTCATCCGATCATCAAACCCGCCCTGCATCGCCCAAATTCGACCATTGTGGGGGTTTTGTACGACCATCCCACCCGAAACTTCCGGGACGTTTTCAAGCCGATATCTGCTGCCACCCAAAGGGCTAACGGCAATGATATCTCCCACTTTCAACTTACTTGGAGCGGAGCTGATCTGACCGGCTGTCCCATCCTTGAAACCAATTTCGGTTTCGCTTCTCGCAGATTTGGTAACCACCGCAATTTGCCAATTTGCATGATCGGTGTTGATAAAGGTCGAGGCCAACCGCTGGGGCCATTGGTCATCAATCTCAATCGTGTTGATCGGACCCGTCCAGCCCTTACCGCGACTATATCGCAGCAAGCCTTCCCGCAGCGCGTCTTTCGTATATCCCTGCAATTGCGGATTCAGCGATGTTCGAACCCATAAGCCACCAGAATAAACGCTATACGGTCCAGCCTCCTCATTTTCGCCAAATTGCTCGATCAGCTGGCGGCGGACTTCCTCGATGAAATACCCACCCACCCGTTCAAAACGGGGGCCGGAATTGGAAACCGCACCCAGTGGCTGCGCCGACGCGGTCTGATATTGCGCGGATGTGATCCAGTCATTGTCACGCATACCCTTCAACACCCAGTTGCGGCGCCCGATAGCGCGCTCCGCATGTACTTCCGGGCGATAGTTGGACGGCCCTTTTGGTAGGATCGCCAGATAGGCTATTTCGTGCAGCGCGAGTGCGTCGACATCTTTGTTAAAATAGGCCTGCGCGGCGGCTTGTACGCCATAAGCATTGCGGCCGAGAAATATCTGATTGAGATAAAGCTCAAGGATTTCCTCTTTGGTCAGCACATCCTCAATGCGATAGGCCAGAATGGCTTCACGCACTTTCCGACGATAGGAAACTTCACTGGACAGCAGCAGGTTTTTCGCAACCTGCTGGGTAATTGTCGACGCTCCGACTGGTCGCCCGCTATTGCTAATATTTGTAACGATCGCGGTGGCAATGCCGGGATAGTCGAGTCCGCCATGTTCAAAAAAGGTACGATCTTCCGCCGCCAGATATGCCCGGACCAGCAATGCCGGATATTCTGAAAACTCTAGTTGCACCCGCCGTTCGCGAGCATAGCTATGGACAGGTTCGCCATCATAAGCGCGCACCATCGTCGGCAACGGCGGCTCATAGGTTCGCAAAGCTGCTGCGTCAGGCAAATCCCGAGCAAAAATCAACCAGATCAGCAACCAGCCAAGAGCACATAGCCCTAAGAAGGCTGCGAACAGTCGAAACCATTTTTTCTGCCAGAGTTTTTGAATTCGCTCGAAAAAGCTGCCTGTGCTCCGTTCCAGCTTATAGGCAAGGCTCTCTTCAGCCGTATCAGACGCATCATTTACCATAGGCTGCGCTATCTAAACGGCCTCGCGAGCATTTTCCAGCGATTATCGATGAAAAGCGCCGACAAGCCGGAGCCGAGATGACGGAACTGGTGTTGGTCCTGCCTGCCGCCTAGCGCAGGGCGAGTTTGCGCGCAAAATGCGACTCGATTGCGCTTGCAATCCCAGTAGCGATTCTGGTCTTGCCTTCCTTCGAACTGAGAAAAGCAACATCATCCTTGTTGCTCAAATACCCGCTTTCAAACAACACCGATGGGGTGTCCGGGGCCTTAAGCACAACCAGCGACGCGAAACGATGCGGATTGGTACGGAAAGTGATCTTCCGCTGGCCTTCGCGGATCAGCAATTTCGCAAAATCAGCCGACACATTCAGGGTTTCGCGTTGCGTCAGATCGATCAAAATCGACGAAACATCATTATTGGAGCCGCCAAGGTTCACGCCATTGATGATATTCGCGCGATTTTCTCGCGCCGCCAGCTTTGCAGCCTCCCGGTCCGATGCCACTTCTGACAAAGTATAGACGGTTGCACCGGAAGCCGCCTGGTTGCCAGCGGCGTCGGCGTGGATCGAAATAAAGAGATCCGCGCCCAGACGCCGTGCAATGCCATAGCGCTCTTCGAGAACCAGAAACTTATCCGTATCGCGGGTCAAGGCTACGCGAACCTGCCCGCCGGCAATCAACCGATCGCGAACCGCCGTGGCGATAGCCAAGACGACGTCTTTCTCATATTTACCGCCATGGGGCGAAACGGCCCCTGGATCATGACCGCCATGGCCGGCATCAATGACCACCAACGGTCGTTTTGAATCATTCGGCCCGTATATTTTCGGTAGACGGACGCTATCCTGTGGTTTGCCCAAGGGGACCTTAACACTATAGCTTTTTTTCGGCGGCTCCGCTCGGAACTTCAGCGGCGGTAGAAAAGATTGTCGTCCAGTCGCTAACTGGCTTTGGCCAACGGCTTTCAAGCTTAGCTGCAAACTTTTACCGTCCTTCGAAAAACGGCCACTGGTAATCACAGCGGGTCGATCCAGATCGAATACAATGCGCGCAATATTGGGATTATATTGTCCCTGTCGCACGGATTTGACGATACCCTTCGCATAGCCGCCCCGCCCAGCCTTACCGCCACGAACATCTACGGCGATACGGTCCGGCCCGATCAAGGAAAAGGTTGAGACTCCTTCTACCAGATCATCAAATGAAACGGTGATTTGCGAACCGCGTACTTCAATACGGCTGATCGAACCGGCCTGCGCCGGATTGGTTAGCAGCAAACTCGATAGCAGGATGGTTACCAAAGCCATGGCTTGCTTATGCATCGCACGGCCCTTTTTGGTCCAGTCAAATTTCATGGCTTCGGATTTCCTGCTTAAATAACAACGCAAAACTACGTGAAGAAGCCATTAAGGATGCTTTGATAAGACATGGTGAAATGACACGGTTAACAGCGCGTTAGGCATGTTTTTATGTTGTCCCCTATTCCGCTAGATGTTTCACGACAGTCACAGTTTGTGTTGCCGATCAGCCCGAGCGGTGCTAGCACCCTGTTCGAACCAACAGGAAAATCCTGAAATGGTTCGACTAAATGCCGAAAATCATTCGGCATCTACCAGGTTGACGCGACATGAGACATGACATTTCCGGCTTTGAAGCTCTCCATATCGGAAGCGCTTCTATGGGCGGAACGACCTTGGCTACCGGCCAGGGCCATGCAGTTGTTGCAGACACAATTTTATCTGAATTTTTTCAAATCAACCGGATAACGCCGCCCGCCCCTCATCAAAGGACCGCGCGCGAAAAACCGTTATCCCTACCATATCGCATGGCACCAACGGGCTCTCGCTCTCTCTGCCATGCCAGGAGACTATTGAATGACAACGCGCATGCTAATCGACGCGCGCCACCAGGAAGAAACCCGGGTGGCGGTCGTAAAAGGGAACAAAATTGAGGAATTCGATTTTGAATCTTCCGAACACAAACAACTAAAAGGCAATATCTATCTAGCAAAAGTAACCCGCGTCGAACCGTCGCTGCAGGCCGCTTTCGTTGACTATGGTGGCAACCGCCATGGCTTCCTTGCCTTTTCGGAAATTCACCCGGACTATTATCAGATTCCGCAAGAGGATCGCGAGAAGCTGTTGGCTGAAGAAGCCGAGCATGCAGCAGAAGAAGCTGCCCTGCGCGCTCAGGAAGAGGAAGAAGAAGACGCTCCTGCGGATATGGTCCGTAGCGATGCGACCGAAGAGCTCGACACCGCGCTGGTCGAAGTCGACAAGGATGAAAGCGTTGACACGATCGATGTCACCGAAGGCGAAATTCCATCCGAAGCGAGCAGCGATGAGGATGATGACGACGATTCTGAAGAAGAAGAAGAAGAAACGTCAGAAGAAAATACCGAAAACAAAGGCAAGAGCGGAGGCCGTCGCGGACGCGGTGGCCGCAACCGTGGTCGTGGCA
This sequence comes from Parasphingorhabdus sp., assembly GCF_039939955.1. Taxonomy (GTDB): domain Bacteria; phylum Pseudomonadota; class Alphaproteobacteria; order Sphingomonadales; family Sphingomonadaceae; genus Parasphingorhabdus. Next base: position 58,916 of record NZ_JBDVHS010000006.1, read on the forward strand.
AAGGCAATATGCCAAAAGCCAGTGATCAGGCCCGTCAAAAACGTATGGCGTTGCGCAAACGCTACAAGATACAGGACGTTATCCAACGGCGGCAGGTCGTGCTCGTTCAGGTCGTCAAGGAAGAACGCGGCAACAAAGGCGCTGCGCTCACCTCCTATCTCAGCTTGGCAGGCCGCTATTGCGTATTGATGCCAAACACCTCCCACGGCGGCGGCATTAGCCGGAAAATCAACAATGCCGGCGACCGTAAGCGGTTGAAATCCATCATTGCCGGTCTGAACCTACCGACCAGCATGGGTTGCATCGTCCGCACCGCAGGACTTTCCCGGACAAAACCAGAAATCAAACGGGATTTTGATTATCTCGCCCGTCTATGGGACGAAGTTCGCGAAAAAACTTTGAGCGCGACGGCACCCAGCCTGATCCACAGCGACAGCGACCTCGTCAAACGCGCGATCCGTGACATTTACAATCGTGAGATTGAACAAGTCCTGGTCGAAGGGGCTGATGGCTATACGGCGGCGAAAAACTTCATGAAATTGCTGATGCCCAGCCACAGCAAGCGAGTGAAGAGCTATGCCGATCCGGTCTCGCTCTTCCAACGCTATGGCGTCGAGGATCAGCTGTCTGCGATGTATTCCCCAGAGGTTCAGCTGAAATCCGGTGGCTATCTGGTGATCAATCCAACCGAAGCGCTGGTGTCGATCGACATTAACTCCGGACGATCGACCCGTGAACACGGGATCGAAGCAACCGCGGTCAAGACCAATATGGAAGCCGCTGCAGAAATCGCGCGCCAATTGCGTTTGCGCGATATGGCCGGACTGGTGGTCATCGATTTCATCGACATGGATCGCAACGGCAATGTTCGCAAAGTCGAACGGGCAATGCGCGACGCGCTGAAAAACGACCGTGCACGTATTCAGGTGGGCCGGATATCCAGCTTTGGCTTGATGGAAATGAGCCGCCAGCGCCTGCGCACCGGTGTGCTTGAGGCTTCCACCAAAGTCTGCCCGCATTGTGAAGGCACCGGATTGGTGCGGACAGCGTCCTCTTCGGCCCTATCGGCCCTGCGCCTGCTGGAAGAAGAAGCGGCGAAAGGCAAAGCCAGCAAGATCAGCCTGCGCACGAGCCAGGAAGCTTGCATCTATGTCTTGAACAGCAAGCGTCACGAGATTGAAGATATTGAGAAACGCTATGGCGTCTCGATCGAAATCGTGCCGGACGGTGAAACCGAAGGTGCGCGGATGGAAATCCAGACATCAGGTAGTCCACCAAAAAATATGCCGAAATTCGAGCCCATCGTCGATGATGATGACGATGATCAGGTCGAAGCAGGTCATAATGATCGCGAAGACGGCGGTGAGCGGCCTAAACGCAAACGGCGGCGGCGGGGCAGACGCAACCGCGGCGGTGATCGCCCGGAATCCGGCAATTCCGAGAATAACAACTCCGAGAATAGCGGCGAGACTGCTACGCAGACGAAGGAAACGGCAGATGCTAGCGATCAGGCCGAGAAGCCGAAACCGCGCACGCGCCGTACCAGCGCTCGCAAGGCCGATAGCGCGCCTGCTACAACCGCTTCCGAAACCGGCAGCGAGGAAAAGCCAGAAGCGGCGCCCAAGCCACGGCGGCGGCGTTCTGCCAAAAGCGAAACCGAAGCTGAAAAGCCAGTAGCAGGCAAAGAACCGGAAGCAGAGGCGACGGAGGAACAACCAAAACGTCGCCGAGCGCCACGTAAAGCCAAGGAAACCAAGGAAACGGCTACGACTCCTGCGGCTGAGACCGACGGCGGAACCGCTGAGGAAAAGCCAGCGGCCAAAAAGGCTCCGCGGGCACGCGCAAAGAAAGCTGATACAGCAGGAACTGCTGACAAGGCTGCTCCAAAAGCGGCCAAAGAAAAAGCGCCTGCCAAACCGCGGAAAACAAAAACCGCTGCGAAACCAAAGGATGATGCTGTCGCAAAAACATCCGATAGTGACGCCGCGAAATCTAGTGATGGGCCACCGCGTCAAGGATGGTGGCAACGCACATTTGGATGATCTGAATGACAGCTTTCCCGTCCCAATAGCGGGGCGAGGAAGCTGTCACTTTCATCCACGGTTCAGGCAGCCATTGTCAGAAGGAAAGATTATAAACGGACTTTCATGCTGAGGAATTTCATGCGCAATAGATTTGCTGTTCTAATTTCCCGCATCGGCCTGCCCAACGCAGGCCGTTTGACCCGTTTCATGGTTGCATTTCTGGCGATGATTTCGATCACCGTCCAACCCGTTGTCGCCCAATCCATTTTGCGCGATGCCGAAACCGAAGCTTTATTCACCGAAATGGTCTCACCTTTGGTGGAGGCTTCTGAACTGGATGCCGACGAGGTCGAGGTAATCCTGATCAACGACCGCCAAATCAATGCCTTTGTCGCTGGCGGCCAACGGATGTTTTTCTATTCCGGTCTTATCGAAAAAGCGGATAGCGCCAATGAAGTGCAAGGCGTTATGGCCCATGAATTGGGTCATATCACGGGTGGCCATGCCATTCGTTTCAACGAAGGTGTGAAAACCGCAACCGGAATCACCTTGCTTAGCCTGGTGTTAGGCGCAGCCGCCATCGCGGCCGGAGCGGGCGATGCCGGAATGGGTATATTGGCCGCAGGCCAGCAAGCCGCCTTGGGTAAATTCCTGGCCTTTAGCCGTGTCCAAGAACGCGCGGCGGATTCGGCCGGAGCCCGCTATCTCTCCGAAGCGGGTATAACGGGCAAAGGCTCAATCGACTTTTTCAAGAAACTGCAAAATTTTGAATTCCGTCTCGGCATACCGCAGGAGGATAGCTACGGCCGGACCCATCCCCTGTCCGGCGAGCGGATTAGTCTATTGAGGGAAGTCTACCAAGCAGACCCTGCCTGGGACACACCGTCCGATCCGGAAATTGAAGCCCAGTTCCAGCGGGTAAAGGCCAAGCTCCTTGGTTTTACGGCGGACCCTGCCGTGACATTGCGGGAATATCCGGAAAGCGACCAATCGGTCCCTGCCCGCTATGCCCGCGCTTATGCTTGGCACAAGAGCGCCTATCCTGATCGCGCCCTCTATGAAGTCAACAATCTGCTCCAAACCACGCCGGATGATCCCTATTTTCTGGAACTACATGGCCAGATCCTGTTGGAATCGGGCAAACCGAACGATGCTTTGAAATCATTGCGCAAAGCTGTGCAACTCACCAATAATCAGCCGCTGATTGCCAGCCTGTTCGGTCACGCCTTGATAGCCACCGAAGACCCGCAATATTTTGAAGAGGCAACACAAGTTCTAAAGGCTGCGGTGCATAAGGATAATCGCAATCCCTTTGCATGGTATCAGCTGGGTGTCGTCTATTCTCATCAAGGCGACATGGCGCGCGCGCAACTGGCAACGGCGGAAAGCTCCTTGCTCGAACGCAATTATGCCAGCGCTATCCGCAGCTCCCAAATCGCTATGGCCGGTATCACCGAAAATACCGCGGACTGGATAAGAGCGCAGGATATTTCGTTCATCGCCAAAGCGGAATTCGAAAAAAGCAGCCGCCGCCGCTAAGCCATTTGGGCTAGACAAGGCTAGCGCCCATGGCCAATGCCATCCTTCAACGAAAGAATCTGATTGTGGAAGATAGTTCAAATAGAAAGTGGATGATTATGGCAGGTGGTGGTCTGGCTATAGCAGCGGCAATAGGCATTTGGTTCTGGCAAAGCAGCAGCGCTTCTACGACCGATGCGACAAGCAAAGCCGCACTGGCGGCTGGCATTGACGCACAACAACAAAAGGCCATCGAGGGAATCGTCCGCGACTATATCCTGAAAAATCCAGAGATTATCCCTGAAGCAGTGGAATTGCTGCAAAATCGCCAGAAGGCTGATGCGATTAGCGCTGTTCGAGCGACAATTGAGAAGCCCTTTGCCGGAAATGCCTTTGCCGGCAATCCCAATGGCGATGTCACTGTCGTGGAATATTCGGACTTCGCCTGCCCTTATTGCAAACAGACCGAACGCGACATCGCCAGGCTGATTGCCGAAGACAAGAATGTGAAAGTCGTGTTTCGCGAGCTTCCTATCCTGAGCGAAGCTAGCAACGATGCGGCGCTAATGGCGCTGGCAGCGGCGAAACAGGGCAAATATTATGCGTTCCACAAAACCATGTTCGCTACCGGTCGCCCGACCCCGTCGACGATCAATGCCGCCGCCAATGAAATTGGTCTAGACATGGCAGCTGCGCGGGCCTTTATCGCTTCACCGGAAGCCAAGCAGGAAATCCAGAGCAACATAGCCATCGCGCAGCAAATGCGCTTCACCGGCACGCCTGCCTGGGTGGTCGGCGATCAGTCGGAAGTCGGCGCGGTTGGCTATGACGGATTGAAAGAAATGGTCGCGAAGGCGCGGGCAGCCAATTAGGCTTCGTCCGCCCTGCCCTTGAACCCTTGGGCAATTACATACCATTCCGATGATCCCTTACGGCTCGCCGGTGGTTTTGCATGTTTGACCACTTCAAAATGCTGCTTCAACAAAGTCAGCAGCTCATGATCCGTTCCACCCGCTAGCACCTTGGCGACAAAAGCACCGCCTTTTTGCAGATTTTCAACCGCAAAATAGGCACCGGCTTCGACCAGTCCCATCGTCCGCAAATGGTCGGTTTGCTGATGGCCAACCGTATTGGCGGCCATATCGGACAGCACCAGATCCGGGGCGCACCCGAGCGCCTCTATCAACATATCTGGCGCGGCATCATCCATGAAGTCCATCTTGAAAATGGTCACTCCTTCGATCGGATCGACATCGAGCAGATCAATCCCGACAACCGCCGCCTTGGGCGCAAATTTTCGTACGACCTGAGCCCAGCCACCCGGCGCAATCCCGAGGTCAACAACCGCCTTCGCTTTGCGCACCAGCTTGAAGCGCTCGTCCAATTCCAGCAATTTATAGGCTGCGCGTGACCGATAGCCATCGGCCCGGGCCTGTTTGACATAGGGATCGTTCAACTGCCGTTCGAGCCATCGGGTCGAACCAATTTTCCGGCCCTTTGCGGTTTTGACCCGTTGCTTGCCTCCTGACCGACCTCGGCTCATCGGCCCACTCCCCGTTCGTTGGACGACATTAACGACCGCAATATACCTTCTCGGATGCCGCGATCTGCAACACCAACCCGTGAGGCCGGCCAAATATCAAGAATCGCTTCTAATATGGCACAGCCACCCACCACCAGATCGGCACGCTCCCGCCCGATACATGGGATATCCGCCCGCTCATCCGGCGTCGCCTCAGCCAGCATCGCGCTAATATCCCGCATCGATTCTGTCGGAACAATCAACCCGTCGATCAGCTTGCGATCATATTGTGGTAATTTCAGATGCAGGCTGGCCAATGTCGTCACCGTGCCGCTGGTACCCAGCAACCGATAATCGCATTGCTCCATGCGCGGCAGGCGATCCGCAAAACTGGAGAAGCTTTCCGTGACCCGCTCCCGCATCGTTGCAAAAGCCTCGCGGCGCGCAACCGGGTCATCGCCGTCGAACCGCTCGCTTTCGGTCAAAGAAACCACGCCCCACGGCGCACTTTGCCAGTCGATAATCTCCGGCGCTGCTCCGCTGGTATCCACCAGCACAAGCTCCGTCGAGCCGCCGCCTATGTCAAAAATCAAGGCTGGGCCATCGCCCGGCTCCAGCAATATCTGACATCCCAGAACCGCGAGCCGTGCTTCTTCTTCCGCTGTGATCACATCAAGCGCGATACCGGTTTCGCGGCGAACGCGCTCGATAAATTTGTCGCCATTGCTAGCCCGTCGACAGGCTTCGGTCGCGACCGACCGGGCGAGCGTCACATTGCGCCGGCGCAGCTTATCCGCGCAGATCGATAAGGCAGCAACCGCCCGATCCATTGCCCGGCTGCTAATCCGACCGGTTTCAACCAATCCCTCGCCGAGCCGCACGACCCGCGAGAAAGCATCTGTAACGATGAAGCCGTCCGACGACGGTTTGGCGACCAGCAACCGGCAGTTGTTGGTGCCCAGATCTATTGCTGCATAAGATCGCAACTTGGGCCAACGCCCACCAGCTTGATGGACAGACGACGCAATACGACTCTGTCCTTTATGTGTCGCCGCATGTTTCGGGCGGGGTTTCCTCGCGGATGCTCCGCCTTTTGTATCTTGCGGCGATGGGGACGCATGATCCGCCATAACCGTACTCTTATATTCTCCGGATCGGATAATACCGCCGGTACTTGCGTCGGAAGATAACGCCGTGACCCCGCCGACGCAAGGGTAGCAAGCTCCCTCTAACGGTAAAATATCATATATAGCCGGAAATATGCGCGGAAGGGCTAGCCCAGACAGAATATCACCATTCACCGGCAATCCGCATTTTCAGCGGGCTGAACCGCGAGCGGAGCCGGGGCATGAAATGTCTGATTTAATAGCCAGAAAATGGCCACCAAAAGGCTTGACCCTAAGCGAGTCCCTGCCTATTGCCGCGCACCGGTACTCCCCTGTCGTCTAATGGTAAGACTACGGACTCTGACTCCGTCAATTGAGGTTCGAATCCTCACGGGGGATCCAATATTTCCTTCAGAACCGCTGAATTACGTCGACTTTGGCGTAAAGCCGATGTGCAGTTCCTTTAGCGAACGCAGCAGAAAATGCGGGTGGATGGCAAAATCATTCTTGCCTTCAATGAACCACATATCTTCAAACCGATCGACCACGGCAGTGAAACCCCAGATCAGCTCGCGCCGGGCCAGTGGCGCGCCGAGGCAATGGTGGACACCGGAACCAAAGCCCATATGCGCCCCGGCCCGCTTGCGCTCGAGATCGATTTTCTCAGGACATTCAAAGATGCTCTCGTCGCGATTGGCGGCGGCATAGCGGATGTTGATCAGCGCGCCCTCGGGAATGGTCACACCATGCATCTCCACCTCTTCTCCGGCAAAGCGCATCAAGCTCTGCACCGGCGATTCCAAGCGCACGACTTCCTCGACAAAGGTCTTCATATATTTGTCGGGGTCGCTTTTCAGCTGCTCCCAGACATCCTTATTCTCGATCAGCAGCCGGATGCCCGAAGCCAGCGCGTTGGTTGTGGTCTCGCTGCCGCCAACGAAGGTGTCTGCCATCATCTCGGCATGCAGTTCGTTGTCGTTGAGCGGCCTGCCCCATTCCTCGATCACTCGGTTGACCAGCTCGCTAAGTAGACTGTCATCGGGCTTCTGACGTAGTCGTTCGAAAATCGGATGGAAATAGTGCTGCCCTTCGATCTCGCGATCGACCATCTCCAGCTCGGATTCCTCGTCCAGCATCATCGATATCCGGTGGAAAAAAGCGTCGGTCCAACTTTTGATTTTCCACATATCCTCGCGCGGTGCGCCCATCTGCTCGCCGATGATGTAGAGCGGCAACGGCACGGCGAATTGGCTGACCCAGTTGCACTGGCCGTCCTCTATGAAACCGTCGATCAGCTCATAGGCGAGATTCTCGACCAGCGGGTCCATGGTCTTGATCTTGCTGGGCTTGAATGCCTCGTTGAACATCGCCCGCATCTGCTTGTGATTGGGATCATCCCGGCTCGATAGCGTCGGTTCGGGCAGCCAGCCCTTATCCTCGAAACGCTGCTGCACCACCAGTTGCCGCTCGGTTGCGCCGGTCTTGTTGAAAACAGCGAACTTCTTGGGACTGCTGGGAAAAGTTACCGGATCGAGCAGGACACGGCGCACATCTTCATAACGGGTGATGACGTAAATGTCGGTGCCGGGCTGTTTGTAGACCGGCGCTTCGTCGCGCAAGACCTTATAGGCATCATAAGGACATTTCTGCGTTTCCGCATCGAACAGATTGATATCAAGATTGGCCTTCGTAGCCATGTCAGTTCTCCCTAGCGCACCTGAATTTTGTCTTGGCCCCATGGCGCAACGCTATCGGCTTTCTGAAAAGCCTCCGGCAGTTCGTCGACCATATGCCAGGTCGCTGCGAGACGTCCGAAACCGACGAAAAAGGCGCAGGTCATCCCCAGTTCGACAATTTGCGCTTCGCTGAAATGATCGCGCAAACCGGCATGAACCGCATCATCGATCGCTAGATGATCGGTCGCCATTAGTTCGCCATAGTGGATCGCCGCTTTTTCCGCAGCGCTGAGATTATCGGCTTCCTGGGGTTTCTCTAGCGAGCAAACCGCGCCTTCGTCGACACCATCATTGACGGCATCGGTATAGCGGATCGCCATGCAGCTGCGGCACTGGTTGAAGAAGGCGATACGGAGCCGCACCAGTTCTACCAACCGTTCCGGCAGGCTGCGCGCCATCTTGAGCGCACCCCCAAATTGCATGAGGCCCAACGCCTGTTCCGGACAATGGGCGAAATAGCGGGTCAGCCCCTGCTCTAGATCAGTGGCCGCATCCGGTTTCACAGCATCCCTGATCCGGGGATCCCAATCCTCCGGTGGTACTTTCGATATCCGGGCCATCCGATCCTCTCCAATCCGTCCATGACGTTTGGGAGAGAGTAGATTTTACCGACAGCAAAGAAACTGTCGAATTGGACAAGGTTTAATTATGAGCATTGCAGGGCGTGACGAACGCAGATTCTATTCCGCTTCGGCGCTCTTGTCATATTTGAGTTCGAGGTATCGACCGCGGATCGAGAGATTGTCGATATCACCCTTTGCGATCTGCTCGGTCACACCGGAAATCTCTTTTTCGATCAGTGACAGGCCACCGATCAGCTGTTCATCCGGTGATTTCCCGATATCCGTCGCTTTCCCGCGCATTGATGCAGGAATGGCTTTATAGCCGTTGATCAATTCAGGCAGATGCTCCCCGACCAGCTTACGGACTTCATAAGCAGCCGCATCGCCTTCATTTAGTTTTTGCAGTTGCGGCGACAGCATATCCAGTTGGACGCCAATGCCGTTGACTATCTGCACAGCCGGAGCCGGCAGGGCCAGTCTTTGATTTTCCAGCCAGATTTCCGTCTTTCCCGCTAGCGACTTTAGATCAGACTGCACGATTGACTCGGGTGTCGGTATTTTCATTTTCGGGAATTTCATCGAGGCCCAGATACCACCACCAATCAAAGCAGCGGATATCATCACACCCCAGAAACCGATGCCGCTCAATATGCCGCCAACAATGCTCGCGCCAACCAACACACCTGCCGTCCACAGAGCAGCGCGGCCCAGTTTCTTGAAAAAATGACCGCGTTTCAGTTCGTGCGAGCGGTTGCCGATTGAACGACGGAATTGGGAGTCGCGAAGCGCTCGCGACGCACTGTCGAAGATTTGTTGATTGGATTCAGGCACCGGGCGTTATTCCTCCAGAGCCGACAAAGGATTTTCCGAAGGGGCCTCCAACTGCGCTTTCGCCTGCCCTTCAGAGCGGGCAATATAGCCTTTCGACTTTTCAATCTCACCGGATAGCGAATTGACCGTCGTCTTCATATTTTCCAACGCCTTGAGTTTGAACGTGTCGATATTGTCCATCGTATCATAAACATTCTGGAATGCCCGTTGCAGCGTTTCGAGCGGGATGGTCGAAGAAGCAGCCTGCTCGTGAATCTGGCCGGTCTGGTTTTTCAGCATCTCGCTGGTACTATCGATCACGCCCGCTGTGGTCGTGTTGAGCGCACCGATCTGGTCCAGAACCAGCTTCTGATTGGTCAGCGCCTGAGCGACGGTAACGCCAGTGCGCAGCGCGCCCACGGTCGTTGTGCTCGCCCGGTCAACGCCTTTGACCAATTCAACATTGTTGCGCTTCACCAGATCAAGCGCGAGATAGCCCTGCACCGTAACCGCCATTTGGGTCAGCAGGTCCTGCGTGCGCTGGCGCACATAGAAAAGCGCGCTTTCACGGATCGCTTTCGCTTTTGCGGGATCAGTAGCGTCCAGTTCTGCCGCTTTGTCTTCCAGTCGCTGATCCATGACCTTGGATACATGGATCATCTGCTCCAGCCGCCCCATGGCCGCCCAGAGATTCTTGCGTTCGACGTCAATGGCCGCATTATCCATCAACAATTCATCTTTGCCGGACCGCAAACGATCGAGGATCGAACCAATATGGCCTTGCGCGCTTTTATAGCCGTCAAAATAGTTGCGCATCTTGTTGCCGAAAGGAATGATCCCGAAAATCTTTCTTTTGGCCGTCAGATTGCCGCGCTTGCCCGGATCGAGATCTTCGACCGTACGGCGTAGCTCGGCAAGATCGGAACCAATACCGCTTTCTTCGTCCATCGACCGGATCGGGCGATCAAGAAAACGGTTGGACTGGCCTGCCGCTTCGGCAATCTCCTTGCGGCCCATATTGGTAATTTGGTCCACTTTTTTGCCAAATTCGGGGCTGTTTTCGTCTTGTTTGATCAAATCATCGATAAAACCATCCACTTTTTCTTCAAGCTTCGACTTTATCTCTTCGCCAACCGGAACAAGGCCAGAGGCTTTTTCAGGAGCGACGGGCACCACCGGATCAGGCGGAGTCAATTTCAGGTCATCGGTCGCGGTGATTGTTTCGGTCGCCATGCTATTCAGCCTCCCTGCCCCGGCACCAGTGCGGGGCTTTCTCTATAAATGGATATAAATGCCGCATTTTTCAAGCGTTTCAACTACTGTATTAGTAAAATAATACAGTTTTTACAAAACTGCGCAACATGCTTCCAACTCTTCCAGCTTTGCCAAAGCTCAGCCTTCCAGCAGTTCCGCCACTTGCGGTGTGATTTTTCCAACAATAACATCAATGCCTTCAGCCGTAGGGTGCAGGCCATCCGGCAGGAAAAGGTCAGGATTACCAACCACCCCATCCATGAAAAACGGATAGAGAGCGACATCATATTTTCTAGCAAGTGCAGGATAAATCACGTTAAACTCATCGATAAAGGCCGCTCCCAGATTGGGTGGGGCCAGCATACCGGTCAACAGAACCGCTATGCCGCGCTGTTCAAGACTTTGAACCATTGCTTCCATATTCGCCCGCGTGTCCGCCGGTTTCAGACCGCGCAGAAGATCGTTGCCACCCAAGCCCAATATCACCAGATCCGGCTTGCGCGGCATATTATCGAGGACGAAATCCATACGCCGCAAACCTGCCGCGGTCGTGTCGCCCGAAACGCCCGCATTGTGGACCCGCACATCTTTACCCGCCGCAGTTAACGCCGCCTGCAGCTCAGGAGCGAAGCCCTCTTTCTGGTCCAGACCATAGCCGGCATAGAGGCTGTCACCGAAGGCAACGATCAGGATATCCGCGTCTTTGGCATCCGCCGTTTGATCGCCTTGCACCGCTGCATCCGTCGGCCCTGCGTCGGCGCTCGTGGCCGTTTCGTCGACGGGCGCTGGACCACATGCGATCAAAAGTTGCAGAAACGCCAGTGCGAACCCATATACAGTCAAATTCTTCAACATCGGATATCCTTACCCCCATGATCGAGAAAACCGCCGCACCGAGCGACGCTGCCACCGTTGAACCCCATATTGCGATTGCAGCCCAAAATGTCACCCTGTCTTTAGGAGAAGGGACAGCCCGGGTCGATATTTTACGTGGCATTGATCTATCGATCGAAGAAGGAAAGACCGTCGCGTTGCTGGGACCGTCCGGTTCCGGCAAATCATCGCTGATGGCCATCCTGTCCGGTCTGGAACGGGCAACCGGTGGCACGGTGAACATCGCAGGGGCTGATTTCGGTGCAATGAACGAGGATCAGCTGGCAGTTGCTCGTCGCGGCCGGGTCGGCATCGTGTTGCAAGCCTTTCATCTGTTACCAACCATGACCGCCCTCGAAAATGTCGCCGTACCGCTAGAACTGGACGGCCAGCCCGATCCTTTTGAAATCGCGGCAAAAGAGCTTACTGCGGTCGGTCTCGGCGACCGGCTGGGCCATTATCCAACCCAGCTTTCCGGCGGTGAGCAGCAGCGCGTCGCTATTGCCCGCGCCATGGCATCCCGTCCAACAATCATCTTCGCCGACGAACCCACCGGCAATCTCGACGGCGCAACGGGCGACAAGATTATCTCGCTGCTATTCGAACGTCAGAAAGCAACGTCTGCGACGCTATTGATCATCACCCATGACCCCGAACTGGCGAAACGCTGTGACCGGATCATCGAATTGCGCGATGGCCTGATCGAACGGGATAGCGCCGCGTGAGCGCTGAGCTGGGCAAAGCGTGGACGATTGCGCGCCGCGATCTGCGGGGCCGCTTTGTAGGACTCCGGCTGCTTATCATTTGCCTGTTTCTTGGCGTCGCGACGCTGGCAGCCATTGGTAGCCTGACCAATGCAATCACCGAAGAGCTGGCCAATCGTGGGCAAGCAATATTGGGCGGCGATCTGGAGATTGCGGTTGCACAGCGTGAAGCAACAGACGCAGAACTGGCCGCCCTCAAACAGGCTGGAACATTATCCGAAACCATAAGAATGCAAGCAATGGCCCGCTTGCCGGACGGCAGCGATACCCAATTGGTTGAGTTGAAAGGTGTCGACAGTTCTTACCCATTATATGGTAGTTTCACACTGGAAAACGGCAAATCTGTCTCGGCGCCAAAACCGCAAGAAATCTATGTCACCCCTGCCCTGATGCAGCGCCTATCACTAAAAATCGGCGACCCGATTGCTTTTGGCGAGGCCAGTTTCACCATTTCCGGCATCATTGCGGATGAACCCGACCGGCTCAGCGAAGGCCTATCTCTTGGTCCGGTCGCGATCACCTCTCTGGAAAGCCTTCGAACCACCGAATTGATTCAACCCGGCAGTCTCTTCGAAAGCAAATATCGTCTTCAATTCCCACCCACCGTCGATCCAGCTGAGATCGGCGACCAGCTTGTCGCGCAATTTCCCAATGCTTCATGGGAGACGAAGACGCGCGATGATGGCGCGCCCAGCACAAGGCGTTTCATTGAACGCATGGGGCAATTTCTAACATTGGTCGGCCTCGCCTCGCTTGTGATTGCGGGAATAGGCGTCGGTAACGGCGTCGCTTCCTATTTGCGGGGCAAACAGGGCGCCATTGCCACGCTCAAGATACTCGGCGCAGATAGCGCGATGATCTTCCGCATCTATCTCTTCCAGATCATGGCAGTGGCGCTTGCCGCGATTGCGTTCGGGCTGGTGGTTGGCGCTCTGGCACCGCTTGCGATCATCCAGATCGCCGGTGATGTCCTGCCGATCAAACCCGAGTTTGCTATATATCCACTGCCTTTACTGGTCAGCGTGCTTTACGGATTACTGATCGCGGTGATCTTTGCCCTGCCCCCATTATCACGAGCAAAAACAATCCCGGCGGCAGGCATCATTCGGGGTGAAGGCCGGTCCTGGCGCCAGATTGATCGGCAAAGCTGGATTGGTGTCGGCTTGGCAATTGCCGCCATTATCGCGCTTGCCCTTTTAACCGCCAACGAACCGCTATTTTCGGCCTCGTTCATTGCCGCAGCAGCGGGCATATTGTTGCTGTTAACTGCGCTGGGCTCGCTGATCCGCTGGATAGCCAGCAAGGCGCCACGCCCGAAACAGCCATTGTTGCGCCTCGCGCTGACCAGTCTCCACCGTCCGGGTGCGCAAACCGGTCAGTTGGTCGTCGCTCTGGGGCTCGGGCTGACCCTGTTCGCGACGCTAGCAGCGATCCAGACCAGCCTCACCAACGAGATACGGTCTACCGTACCGACCGATGCACCAAGCTTTTTCGTTCTCGACATTCCAGTCGAACGCAAGGATGCATTCCGCTCGAAAGTCCTAGAGACGTCGAAAGACGCCGACGTCAACATCGTTCCCACATTGCGCGGCTCCATCACCGAATTCCGGGGTCTACGAGTATCCGAGCTGGAAACACTGCCAGAAGGCGCATGGGTATTGCGCGGCGACCGCGGGCTTACCTATAGCACGACCATTCCCGAAGGCAGCGAAATTTCAGAGGGCGAATGGTGGGACGAAAATTATGACGGACCACCGTTGGTCTCCGTAGATGCCGAACAGGGCGCAGCAATGGGTCTAAAAATCGGGGACAGTCTGACCGTCAGTCTTCTTGGCGTCGAGATCCCAACCAAGGTTGCGTCGTTCCGGACGGTGAACTGGCGGAATTTCGGATTTAACTATGTGCTCGTCTTCCCGCCCAATGTGCTCGCAAATATACCCCATAATGTCGCCGCGACCATTCAGCTTGACGCGGAAAAAGAAGACCTGTTGCTGGGCACATTGCCACAAGAGTTCCCTTCTATTTCAATGGTCAAGGTCAAGGAGATTGCTTCCCAAATCGGCGACATATTGGACCAGATGGCCACGGCCATCGCCGCTGCCGCTTCGATAGCGATATTCTCTGGCATCGCTGTGCTGATCGGGGCCATTGCAGCCTCCCGCCAGGCCCGCGTTTACGACAGCGTCATTCTAAAACTGCTCGGCGCGACCAGAACACAGATATTGTCAGCTCAGGCGATCGAATATGCACTTCTCGCCTTTCTGCTATCGGCTGTAGCGCTGGGACTGGGATTGTTCGCAGGCTGGTTCGTGATCACCCAGATTTTCGAATTTACCTGGCAACCGGATTGGGGAGTCGTCCTGCTAACGCTGGGCATCGGCGCGCTTGTAACTCTCGGCATTGGTTTGCTTGGTTCCATACCGGTATTGTCGGCTAAACCGGCAAGAGCGCTTCGGGAACTCTAGTCCTTCGCCAATCGCACAGCGACCGGTGCAGACAAAAACAATTGCGCAAGATGATAGAAAATCAGCGGCAATATGACCAGGCCGGCCCGTTCCGGTGCAAAGATGATCGCCGCCAAAGGCGCGCCGATAGCAACGCTTTTCTGTGCGCCAGAGAATAACAGAGTCTTCCGATCGGCTCGAGCAAACCCCATCACACCACCAAGCAGCCAACTACCGCCAAAGGCCAGCACCAACCAGAACAGCAGCGCAGCGGCCAACCAAAGAAACTCCGCGCCACTTACCCGCGTCCACATGCCCGCAATAATGGCAGCAGAGAAGGACACATATACCGCCAAGGCGATCGCTCCCTTGTCGAGCCAACCCGTAAGCTCCTTGTGGTGCATAACGAAGGGCCGCAGCCAAGGTTGAAAAACCTGCCCGATTGCAAAGGGCAGAACCAGAATCGCGGCAATTTTCATTATTGTATCGCTAGAAATCACCACGCCTGCCGCACTCGCCAGCAGAGCAAATAGCAAGGGCGAGAGAAACACGCCCACCAGATTGATCGCGGCACTGGCGACAACAGACGCCGCCACATTGCCCTTTGCAATGGCACAATAGCTCGTGGCGGATTGGACGGTGCTGGGTAATACAGCCAGAAAAAGGAAGCCGAGGGCAACATCGCTAGGCAATATCTGGTCCAATGCCTTGGATAGAGATAGTCCAATCAACAGCATCACCCCGAAGACCCAGACAAAGATCGTTCCTTGAAGCTTGATATTGCGCAATCCCGAACGGACTTCATGGCGCTCCAACCGGATACCGTGCAGCAAGAAAATCAAAAAAATACCAATGTTGAAGGCTATTTTCGCAATCGCCTCCACCTGTCCCTGAACCGGAGCCAATGTCGCCAACAACACCGCTCCGCTAAGCAGCCAGATGAATTTGTCGGCAAGGATGAGGCGGATCGTTTGCATCTTGGTTGCGCCGAATGGATTGCTCAAGATGATTTGGCAAGCTTTCTAATGTTGCGGCGCAGCACCAAACAGGCTAAGGGCGCGGCAATATTGGGGCTTTGCCGATGGCCGCCCTATCCTCTCTTACGGTAGAATTTGATATGTCCCTTCGCAATATTGCAATCATTGCGCACGTTGATCACGGCAAAACCACGCTGGTTGACCAGCTTTTCCGCCAATCCGGTACCTTTCGTGAAAACGAGCGGGTCGAAGAACGCGCGATGGATTCGAACGATCTTGAAAAAGAACGTGGCATCACGATTCTTGCAAAATGCACCAGCGTCGAATGGAAAGGCACGCGGATCAATATTGTTGATACCCCGGGCCATGCCGACTTTGGCGGCGAAGTGGAACGCATCCTGTCGATGGTCGATGGTGTTATCCTGCTCGTCGACAGCGCTGAAGGCGCAATGCCGCAGACCAAATTTGTGACCGGCAAAGCGCTGGCGCTGGGTCTCAAGCCCATTGTGGTCGTCAACAAGATCGACCGTCCAGATGGCCGGCCCGAGGAAGTGCTCGACGAAGTGTTCGACCTATTCGTCAATCTAGATGCCAATGATGAACAGCTTGATTTCCCATCGCTGTTCGCCAGCGGCCGCAATGGCTATGCAGGCGATACGCCCGACGTTCGCGAAGGCAACCTAACGCCGCTGCTCGACAAGATTATCGAACATGTCCCTGAACCAGATGTGGACCCAGACGCGGACTTCAAATTTCTCGTGACATTGCTCGACCGCGATAATTTCGTTGGCCGTATTTTGACCGGTAAGGTCGAGAGCGGCAAGATCGATCTCAACATGCCGATCCATGCGATCGACATGGACGGCAAAGTCGTCGAAACGGGCCGTGCCACCAAGATCATGGCCTTTAACGGTCTTGAACGCGTCCCGGTAGAAAGCGCCAAGGCTGGTGATATCATCTCCCTTGCGGGTCTGACCGAAGCGACCGTGTCCAACACGATCTGTGATCCATCGGTGACCGAACCGATTGCCGCACAGCCGATTGATCCGCCAACCCTGTCGATGAACTTTTCGGTCAATGACAGCCCGATGGCTGGCCGCGAAGGCGACAAGGTCACGAGCCGCGTGATCCGCGATCGTTTGCTCCGTGAAGCCGAATCCAACGTCGCTATCAAAATTACCGAAAGCGCCGACAAGGATAGTTTCGAAGTCGCAGGCCGTGGCGAACTTCAGCTTGGCGTTTTGATTGAAACGATGCGCCGCGAAGGTTTTGAGCTGGGTATTTCACGTCCTCGCGTATTGTATCGTGAAGATGAAACTGGTCGCCAGGAACCTTATGAAACGGTCGTTATCGATGTTGATGACGAACATAGCAGCACGGTTGTTTCCAAGATGCAGCGCCGGAAGGCAGAACTGACCGAACAGCGTCCATCGGGCGGCGGCAAGACCCGCCTGACCTTCTCCGCACCGTCACGCGGCCTTATTGGCTATCATGGCGAATTCCTGTCCGATACACGCGGCACCGGCATCATGAACCGCTTGTTCGAAAAATATGGTCCGTATAAAGGCGTGATCGACGGTCGTCCCGTCGGCGTGCTTGTATCGAACGGCACCGGGAACGCTGTTCCCTATGCGCTTAATGCGCTTGAAGAACGGGGCATATTGTTCATTGGCGGCCAAACCCCGGTCTATGAAGGTATGGTGATTGGCGAAAATGCCAAACCGGGCGATCTTGACGTCAACCCAATGAAATCGAAACAGCTGACCAACTTCCGCTCGACCGGTAAGGATGATGCCGTCCGCCTGACTCCGCCAACGGTGATGACGCTGGAACAGGCAATTGCCTATATCGACAATGACGAACTGGTCGAAGTGACCCCGAAAAACGTCCGCTTGCGTAAACGTCATCTCGACCCCAATGATCGTAAGAAAGCAATGCGGAAGGCTGAGGCCGCTTAATCGGCTGATCTGTGTTAGGAAGCTCGGGTCTATTGCGGCTTGATTATCCAGTTGTTTATGGCAATGCGCTCTGATCATTAGAAAATGAGTATATATAATGACCGAAGATCAAAAACCGGATCCAGCCAATAGTGCAGCAGCTGGCCCGGACCTCCCGCCGGACCGTCTGGCCATAAATCCGCGCAGCCCACATTATGGCGGTGAACTGCTATCGCGCGGCATCGGCATTAATTTTCGCGGTGACCGCAAGCATAATATTGAAGAATATTGTGTTTCAGAAGGCTGGGTCAAAGTCCAAGCTGGCAAGACCATGGACCGTAAGGGCAACCCCCTGCTGATCAAGCTCAACGGCGCGGTTGAGGCTTGGTTCGAAGACCTCGGCGATGATGCACCGAAAATAGGCAAAAGCGCGTAACTGGCAGGCGTCCAATATGACCCCAAAGCGCATCCAATATTTCATTGCGCTGGTGTTCTTCCTAGCAGGTGGGTGGGCAGCTTTTTTCCCACAGCACGTAATTGATACGGTGTTCGTTCCAGAATATCGCCAAAATGGCGGTCTACTGCCTTACCTGATTTGCTGCTTCGGCATACAGGAGCTGCTATTGGCGGTGTTCGCTGCCTTTTCCCGCTTCTCGTCGGTTACATTTCTGGTTTACGGCGTCGCGCTGCTCCCTTTCTTCGCGTTCAACTTCTATTTCATTTTTTACGACCCAGTGTTCTCAAACATTGGAACGCTCATAGCGGTGAGCAATGCCATCATGCTGATGCTTTGTTACATCGGTTGGGAGAAATCCAAAATAACTGAATAGGGAGGAAATGAATGAAATTTTCCAACAAAATTGTCTGGATCACCGGAGCGTCGTCCGGAATTGGCGAAGCACTGGCCAAGGCCTTTGCTGCTGATGGCGCGCATATCATATTATCGGGACGCCGCACCGAAGCGCTCGAACAAGTTGCCGCCGATCTGAAGACTGATACATTGATCCTGCCCTTTGAAACGACCGACTATGACGCGCTACCTGCACAAGTCGAGAAAGCCCGCGCTTGGAAGGGCAAAGTCGACATTCTCGTCAACAATGCAGGCATCAGTCAACGTAGCCTCGCGCTGGATACGCATCCTGACGTACATTCCAAGATCATCAATGTTGATCTCCTCGCTCCAATCTGGCTGACCCAGCTCTTGCTGCCGCACATGATCGAAGACGGCGGCGGCCATATCGTCGGAATCAGTTCAGTGGCTGGCCGCGTCGGCGTGCCCCTGCGCACAGCCTATTGCGCTGCCAAGCACGGCCTGATCGGATATATGGATGCCTTACGTTCGGAAACCGAAGCTCTGCACAACATCCATGTCACCAATATTCTGCCCGGGGCCATTCGCACCAATGTGTCTCGCAACGCGCTGACCAAAGACGGCGAGCGCCGCGGCAAGTCGGACGCAGTAATCGACAACGGCATCGAACCAGCAGAATGTGCACGGCAAATTCTGGAAGCGGTTGCCAATAATGCTCCTGAGCTGCTCATTGCCGAAGGTGTCGAAGAACAGATCGCACTGTTGCGGCAGAGCGAACCAGATCAATGCTTCGCCATGACATCGGCATTTGGCGTACAGATTGCCAGCAAATATGAAGCGGGGGAAAGCGACTAATGGCTCTGGTATTACTAGAAAAGTCAGATGGAATTGCGACGATCACGCTGAATCGCCCCGACGCGATGAATGCACTTTCCCATGACTTAAGAACAGAATTTTTTAACGCCTGCAAAGACATCGCCAATGATTCTGCTATGCGAGCAGTCGTTATCACGGGTGCCGGTGACCGGGCATTTACCGCTGGCCTCGACCTCAAAGAACTTGGCCAACAAGGCCTTGGTGCAGCGACCGACCAGAACCCCGCGCGCAATCCCTGCCGTGCACTGGAATCGCTCGACATTCCTGTCATCGGTGCCATCAATGGCGTCGCGATCACCGGCGGTTTTGAACTGGCCTTGGCCTGCGATATCCGGATCGCATCAACCGGTGCACGCTTTGCCGACACTCACGCCCGGGTCGGAATCATTCCGGGCTGGGGGCTCTCCCAGAAACTATCCCGTTTCATAGGCTTGTCTCGCGCTTGTGAGCTCAGCTTTACTGGTCAATTTCTAGACGCCCAAACCGCTTGCGACTGGGGTTTGGTCAACCATGTCTACAAGCCCCAAGAGCTAATGCCCAAAGCGCACGCTTTGGCCACCGATATGGCCAGTATCGAACCGGAATTTCTCAAAGCCTATAAGAAACTGATCTTCGACGGCTATGACCGAAACTATAACGACGCCATGATGCTGGAGAAACAAACCACTGATGCGTGGAATGGCACTGTGACGGCGGAAGAAGTCGAGCAACGGCGGCTAGCGGTCATTGAGCGCGGGCGGGCTTTAAAAACCTAAGGCTGATCCTGGCATACAGCGTTAAAGCTACGATTTCGACGCAGCGAGAAAGTCTATAATTTCGGCCAATGCCTTCTTCGCTTCTGGAATAGGAAGCAGCATCCAGACATGCTGCATCCGATCATAGATTCTCAGTTCAATCCGCGCATCGCTGTCATCGCCCTTTTGTTTCAAGCGCAAGGAGTCCGAAAGCAGCACTTCATCGCTTCCCGCAAAAACCAGCATCGGCGGCAACCGATCAACCGGCTCGAACAGAGGGCTAACTGGGAAGACCGCAGGGTCTTCGCCTTCACGCGCCCACCATGTTCCAAGGCGCCGAATACCTTCAATCGAAATCAATATATCGGTCTTTTCCAGTGCCACTTGCTTTGGATCAGCCGCGGTCTGATCAAGATAGGGGCTGAGCAACACCAGTTTGCTAGGCAACGTCTTGCCCTGATTTCGCAACATCTGAGACAAGCCCAGCGAGAAGCCACCACCTGCGCTGTCCCCCATCACCACGATATTTTCTGCACCATGTCGGGAAACGGCCTGTTCAAAAGCCTCCATCACCATCGCATAGCTGCTGTCCCACTTATTTTCTGGCGACAAAGGGTAGATCGGAACGGTGACGCTGGCTCCCGTTTTGCGGATCAGTTTTTCTATGAAATGCCAATGAAGCGAGACAATGTTAAAAGCATAACCACCGCCATGCAGATAGAATATGTGCAGCGCACTAGCATTTTCCTTGGGGTTAAGTCGGAACAAGGGCTGACCATCAATTTCCGTCTTCTCGATATCGCAATGTTTGCGTAACCAACGAACCGGAGATGCAGGCCCACGTGCGTGGTCACGGGCAGTATATTTTTCGGCTTTACCAGGCCTGAGAAGATAACGTTTCAATCCCGACATACGGACAATAGAAAACAGCAAACGCGCTCTTAAACTGATCATATGGCCACCATCAATGTACGTCGGGCGATGATCACCCGGGATTGCCTTCCATTTGCGCAACATTTGCATCAATCTCGACCCAAGGCTGCTTGCTTCCCGTCCAGAAGTGGATCTGGGGCTGCAAAACGCTCGTGTCATCCAGCGTTCCAGCCTTTATGTATGTCATGCCCGGCTGCGTCGGAAGCGATGTCTTTACTGGCGAACCGCACGTTCCACAAAAATGGCGATGAACGACATTGCCGCTATCCGAATGATCATCATATGTCGTAAGATTGCCACTAATCTCGATTTGTTCATCCGCCACTGCGAACAGCACAGAATAGGAGCTGCCCGCCTGTCGTTGGCAATTTTTGCAGTGACAGACACCGCACATCTGCAAATCACCTTCGATTTTATAACTTACCGTACCGCATAGACATTGCCCCGTCATCGTCATCTCAAATCCCCTTGATCACGCAACTTTGCGCACAAAAACTGTTCCCGCCGAATAGCCTGCTCCAAAGGAACAGATGAGGCCAATGTCCCCGTCTACCAGATCATCGCTATGCTTGTGAAAAGCGATGATCGAACCGGCCGATGATGTGTTCGCATATGTATCAAGGACCGTCGGACTTTCGTCATCATTGGCTTCATGACCAAGCACCCGCTGTGCAATCAACCGATTCATACCGGCATTGGCCTGATGCAACCAAAGGCGGCGCAACGCAGTCGCTTCAATGCCCAGCCTCTCGGCTTGTTCATTGATCATATTTGCAACCATCGGCACCACTTCCTTGAACACTTTGCGTCCCTCTTGGACAAAGAGCTTGTCCTTTTCATCCCGGCTTTCCGGATTGGTGCGGTTGAGAAAACCGAAATTATTGCGGATATTATTGGAAAATTGGGTCTTGAGCTTCGTCCCGACGATTTCCCAGTGCGCGGCAGGGGCAATATCTTTTGCCTCCACCAATATCGCGGTTGCCACATCGCCGAAGATGAAATGGCTATCCCGGTCACGCCAGTTAAGATGTCCGGAACAAATTTCTGGATTGATCACCAACACCGATTTTGCACTGCCCGATCGGATATAATCCGCAGCCGTCTGGATACCGAATGTCGCAGAGGAGCAAGCGACGTTCATATCGAAACCAAAACCATCCTCCATGCCAAGAGCATCCTGAATCTCAACAGCAATAGCCGGATAAGCCCGCTGCAAATTTGAACAGGCGCACAGCACAGCATCAACATCCTCTGGTTTCCGCCCTGCCCGTTCCAAAGCCTGCAACGCCGCTTTGACACCGATTTCTGCGAGCACAGAAATTTCCTCATTGGGTCGTTCGGGCAGACGGGGACACATAACCTCCGGATTCAGGATCGGTTCCTTGGAGAGCACAAAGCGCGATTTAATACCCGATGCTTTTTCGATAAATTCGACCGAACTATGGGGCATTTCTTCCATTTCACCGGCCGCAATTGCTTCGGCATTTTCACGATTGGTGAGATCCGCATAGGCATTAAAGCTGGCAACCAGTTCTTCGTTGCTAATACTGTCTTTCGGCGTGAACAGGCCGGTTGCGGAAATGACGGGAATATTGCTGTCGGTCATGGGAGGCTGTTTTTCCTTCTGCGCTTGTGCTTTCTTATCGCACTATCGTGTGATGGTAATCTTCCTAGATGAAACTGGCAAGCAGGGTTGATCATGGCTTGCCTATCAATTTTGCCTTGCTATCAACGAGCCATGAATGACCGTGTAAAACTCGACGACAGTTGGAAAGCCCCACTCGCTCGCGAGTTTTCTAGCGAATACATGGCAAGCTTGCGGGAATTCCTGCTGCAAGAAAAAGCCGCTGGCAAACAGATTTACCCCAAAGGCAATGAATATTTTCGTGCACTCGATCTGACTCCACTCAATCAGGTTCGCGTGGTGATATTGGGGCAGGACCCCTATCATGGCCCGGACCAAGCCCACGGCCTATGCTTCAGTGTACAACCCGGTGTCCGACCCCCACCATCGCTGGTCAATATCTACAAGGAACTGGAGAGCGACCTCGGTCTTCCCCGCCCTGCCCACGGTTTTCTAGAACATTGGGCTCAACAGGGCGTTTTGCTACTCAACAGCGTTTTAACGGTTCAGATGGCCAATGCGGCTTCCCATCGCGGTAAAGGATGGGAAAAATTTACCGATGCGATCATACGGCTGATTGCGCAGAAATCCGAACCGGTCGTTTTTCTACTGTGGGGGAATTATGCCCAGAAAAAAGCCGCATTTGTACAAAGCGTCGAGCAAGGCGGGCGGCATCTGGTGCTGAACGCCCCACACCCATCGCCGCTGTCAGCCTATAACGGGTTTTTCGGATGCAAGCATTTCAGCAAAGCCAATGCTTTTCTTGAGGAAAACGGGCTTCCCCCCATCGACTGGAGTTTGCCGGACATCAATTCCTAATTCGGTGCAGCCACCTCCGCGATTACGCTCTGGATCCAGTCGTCAATATCCCGAGCGACCTGCGCCGGCGTTTCTTCCATCGGAAGATGTCCAGCATCTGCATAGGTGATCAGCTTGCTTCCCGGAATTGCGGCTTCAAAAGCCTTTGCATGGGACATAGGAATGATCTTGTCATGCTCCCCCCAAAGCAGCAATACGGGCATTTGCAGTGTGCCAACTTCCTCCCATTTCTCCGGTTCTCGCGGTGTTTTTCCTCGATCCACCGCCGCTTTTCGATTGCCGGGGAAGCGCAGCAATTCCCAATAGCGATCAACCAGTTCGTCCGTCAGCCGTTCGGATTGCGCAAAATTCTCTTCCAAGGATGACCTAACCAAAGAACGCGGAGTGATTTCGGGGAGCAACATTTGCCCGATTGATGAGCGCGCCAGTCGAGCGGCGAGATAAGGTTGTATTTTTTCCTCTACCTGCGCGCCCGATGCATCAATCAAAACCAGTCCTGAAATCCGCTCCGGAACCGACAAACCAGCCCTCCAGGACAGCCAGCCGCCCATACTGTTGCCAACCCAATAAGCCTTATCGACACCCACTTTATCGAGCACTTGAACTGCCGCTGCTATATTGGTTTCGGCATCATAGGCACCGGTCGGATTGGGACCCGTGAGCCCGTGACCGTAAAGGTCCAGCGAAATCAGGCGATATTGATCGCCGAGCAAAGCCACTAGGGGTTCCCACGTTTGCAGCAAACTGTTCGATCCATGGATCAGCAGAAGCGCCGGCCCATCTTTGTTGCCCTCATCCCGATAATGGATCTTGGCTCCATGACCGTCGTCAAGAAACTGCGAAGCTTCATTTCCATATTTGGCGATCATCTCGGCGCGATCGGTATCGGGCGTACGGAAAATCAAGAAAGCGGCCCCCAACAAAACCAGCAGCAACAGAATGATACGGATCGTCTTTTTCATGGGCTCACCTCTATTTCGACGGACTTTTTCTACCGAATATGTATCAAAACGCAAATGACCTAGTCTCCCGCCTTCCATTCTCCGAGGGGCAAACCTTCAAGCGACCACTCTCCTATGCTCCATCGCACCAGCCGCAATGTTGGATGGCCCACAGCAGCCGTCATCCGGCGGACTTGGCGGTTCCGGCCTTCCCTAATCGTGAGCTTAAGCCAGCAATCTGGTACACTCTTGCGCACCCGAATAGGCGGATCGCGCGGCCACAGGTCGGGTTCGGAAATTCGTTCGACTTGGGCGGGCTTTGTCATGCCGTCTTTCAATTCCACGCCCCGCTGCAGCGTCAATAGGCTCTCGTCCTCAACATCGCCTTCAACTTGCACCAGATAGGTTTTCGGCGTCTTGTATTTGGGGTCAGCGATCCTCGCCTGCAATTTTCCATCTTCGGTCAGCAGCATCAGTCCTTCACTGTCCCGGTCCAACCGGCCAGCCGGGTAGACCCCAGGCAGATCGATAAAGTCAGAAAGCGTTGCTCGCATGGTTTCACTGCCGCGATCAGTGAATTGCGGCAACACGCCAAAGGGTTTGTTGAAAAGGATCAATTTGCTCATTCCTCTCTTTGCCAGCGGCGGTCAGAATGAGCAATGCAACAAGCGTGCTGCGAACAAAACTACATATCCGTCAGATAATCAGTGTCAGTATAGCTACCGGTTCCAAAGGAATATGTGTAACGCATGCTGATGCAATTTGATAATTTCAATACCGACATGTTCCTGCGGGATTATTGGCAAAAACGCCCGCTGTTGATCAAAAATCCGTGGCGATCCTGGCGCAATCCGTTGTCGCCGGACGAGTTGGGCGGACTAGCTTGCGAAGACCATGTGGAATCACGCTTGATCACCCAATCAAGCGACGATTGGAACGCCGAACATGGCCCCCTTCCCGAGGCGCGTTTTGGCGAGCTTGGAAAAACACCATGGACGTTGCTGGTTCAGGCGGTTGATCATCATGTTCCCGATGTCGCTGCGCTAATCGAGCCCTTTCGCTTCATTCCCAATTGGCGGATCGATGATGTGATGGTCAGCTACGCAAGCGATGGCGGCGGCGTGGGCCCGCATTTTGACCATTATGACGTATTCCTAGTCCAAGGTCTTGGTAAGCGTAGATGGCAAATCGGTAAAATGTGCGACGATCAAACTGCCCTGCGTTCGCACGAAGATTTGTTACTGCTCGCAGATTTTGAAGTGGTAGATGAATGGATATTGGAACCGGGGGACATGCTCTACATTCCGCCTGGCATTGCGCATAATGGCGTCGCCATTGGCGAGGACTGCATGACCTATAGCATCGGTTTTCGTTCGCCGTCCCGCAAAGAACTAATCGGAAACTGGTGTGACGTTATGCTGCCTGAGTTGACCGATGACGATCGATATTCCGATCCCGATTTAACGGCCCAACAGAATCCCGGAGAAATATCCGCCGCCGCCGTCGAACGGCTACACGCGATGTTGACCGAGAAGTTCGCCGATCGCGCCGCTTTCGCACGATGGTTTGGGACATATAGCAGTACGCCGCGCTATCCAGAAACGGACTGGCGGCCAGAAAAGTTCATCGAAATCGAACAAATGCAAGATCTGCTGTCTGCCAAGCATCCGCTGCTCCGCAACCCGGCCAGCCGCTTTTCTTTCATTCGCGAGGGCAATGATAAGCTGCTGCTATTTGTGGATGGGGAATGTTTCCCTTGTGTGGATGAAGCAATCAAACTCGCTGAAATGCTGTGCGCAGAAGATCAGTGTATCGTCGATCCCGAACGGTCGAGGTCGGATGATGTCGTGGCACTGGTGACCGAACTATATAATCGGGGCAGCCTCGCCTTCGATTGGGGTTAGGCACAGAGTGCTGACACATAAAAAAGGGGCGAGAATGCCAAGCATCCCCGCCCTTTTTTGTTCGGTATGTCCGGCTTATGCCTGCTGTAGGTTTACAGCGGCTTTCTTGCCATTATTTCCGGTTTCAACATCATATGTAAGACGTTGTTCTTTTTCGAGCGTCTGCATTCCAGCAGCCTGAACTGCTGTAATGTGTACGAAGCTATCATCACCACCATCTTCAGGGGCAATGAAACCATAGCCCTTGTCGGTGTTGAAAAATTTTACGGTGCCTGTTGGCATAGTCTTATTCCTATTCATAACTTAATTATGCCCGATCATGCAAAATGCAGAACCGAACGGGAGTGGCCAACTTCGAGAAATGGGAAAAAGAGGATGCGACCGTAAGGGTTGCGAAATCTAGATTTCTTCGTAACGCGAGTTATTAGCTATCGCTCCTATAACAACCTAATCATGAATAAGCAAATAGATGCATTTCAAAGGTTTCATGGCCAGAAGAAATTGTGTAGCAATAGCGATGATGAACAAGTCCATTTTGATCCACTCGGCAACGTTTTTTCTATGCATCCCATTGATTGCATGCGATTCATCTCCTGCTTCTGCACCAGAACCATCCCCACAGGATTTGTTTTTTGAACGGCTGAGCCTGCTCTGCGGCAAGGCTTATGCAGGAATATTGGTTTCCGAGCAGAAAGCCGATGCAGACATGGCCGGCAAGCCTATGATCATGCACGCGGCATCCTGTGATCTAAACGAAATCCAAATTCCTTTCCATATCGCCGAGGGCCCGAGCGAGTGGAACCGGTCGCGCACCTGGATTATCACCCGTACGGATCAGGGGCTTCGGTTAAAGCACCGTCATCGGCATCAAGATGGCAGTTTGGACAAGGTCACCAACTATGGCGGTGATACGTATAGCGACGGCACAGCCGAACGACAGGAGTTTCC
This sequence comes from Parasphingorhabdus sp., assembly GCF_039939955.1. Lineage (GTDB taxonomy): Bacteria > Pseudomonadota > Alphaproteobacteria > Sphingomonadales > Sphingomonadaceae > Parasphingorhabdus. Next base: position 86,034 of record NZ_JBDVHS010000006.1, read on the forward strand.
GGTCGATGCAGAATCCATCGCTTCGTTCAAGGCCAATAACCTCGATCAATCAGTGACCAATATCTGGGCAATCGAAGTAAGCGAACCCGGCCAAGGCGATGCCAAATTTGCATATGAGTTACGCCGTCCACAATCGGCCGGCGGCCGTCATTTCCGTGTCGAGTTTGATCTGTCAAAATCTATCGCTACCCCGCCCGCTCCTTGGGGAGATTAAACCAATATGCTGGCACAGCTAGCCGTCGGAACAACTATGATCCTGTTGACCGTACTAATCCACGGGGTCGGGATTTTTGGCTTAGGCCGATGGCTGCGGATCGAGGCGCGTGAGGAAGCAGAAGAAAATATCCATCCGATGTCCCTACGCGGAATTGCCGTAACCCTGGGCCTCGTGCTGGGCCTCTTCGTGCTCCACGGAATCGAAATTTGGTCCTATGCTGTGGTGTACCGGCTCGTCGATGCGATCCCGACTTTCGATCAAGCCATTTATTTCTCAACCATCACCTATTCGACCACCGGTTATAATAGTGAGGGCCTATCACTCGACTGGCAGATGGTCGCCGCGATAGAGGGATTAAACGGTTTCATCCTGCTGGGTTGGTCTACGGCATTTTTCGTCACCGTTATCGCTCGAATGAGGAACAGCAGATGACCACAACCGAAAGTTCAACGCGTCGCTTTTTCCGTTGGTTGCTGGCAATATTCTACCTGCTGGCCGGTATCGCCCATATCCGCTCGCCCGGCGGCTTCCTTGCCATAACCCCCGATTGGGTGCCGTTTCCAGAACAGGTCATTCTGCTCACGGGCGTTGCAGAGATCGTCGGGGCAATCGGACTACTGGTTCCAACCAAAACCATTCCCTACGCCCGCTATGCCGCAGGTATTGGCCTCGCGCTCTATGCGCTCTGTGTCTATCCCGCGAATATCAACCATGCGATCAACAATATCGCGGTCGGCGGAGAGACCGCGAGTTGGCTCTATCATGGGCCTCGCCTTGCCTTCCAACCGATATTCATCTGGTGGGCGCTGATCGCTGGAGGCGTCACCAACTGGCCGTTTCAGACCAAAAAACGGTGAACCTGCCCAAAAGAGCCCATTCATGCTATGATGCTGTTCGCAAATTTAGGAACGGCTAGGGAGGATGAAATGGAAAAGCATGGCGATCAGATCGAAGTAAGCGAGCGCGAAGCAAGCAACAAACCGCGCGGGCCTCATGGCGTTAGAATTGTATTAGCAACCTCGTTGCTGCTTGCGATAGCGGTAATGTCGCTAGTCTGGATCATTCCAGCGCTAAGCTGAATAGCGGCAAGATATTCAAAACTAGGATCAACAGCGGTCTTTCTGGAGAATACCGTGCCACCATAGAATCGCATTAATCAGAGCTTATTGATCAGCGACGGCCACGGCCGGTGCCGGTATTGGGAGAACCGCGTGAACTACCGCCGGAACTCGAACTATTGCCAGCAGAGCCAGCAGAGCCAGCATCGCCGCTCGAGCTGCTACTTCCAGACGAGGTTGAACTGCTACCGCTGCTACCAGAGCTGCTACCAACCGAAGAGCTTGAACCGCCTCCAGTCGGACCGCCAGTTGAGCCACTACCTGAAGATGATGATGGGCCATTGCCCTCCGCACCGCCTACATTTCCTGCAATGTCCGCGCACTCGCCAGCCAAACAGGCTTCAACATTTGTCATAGTGTTGTCGACTGCTTCACCAGTGCCTGTAAGAGCAACTACCAGACCGACGCCAATAAGCGCGGCCAGCAAACCATATTCAATGGCCGAGGCGCCAGAGCTATCCTTCATGATTTTTTTGATGACCATAGCCCGTTCCTCTATCCATCTTCCCGCTCGGCAGAGTGGATAAATAAACAGAAAATGGCTAAAATTCGTTTAATGATGCCGTATCACCGATCTTAGGCAGTTTCTTGAAATATGAAGTCGACCATCAATGGCGCCATATGCACAGGGACAGGATAAGCACTGTTCCATCACTAGGGTTTCCCGTCATGATTAATGTAAATATATTTACAAATATACATCGGAAAAACGAATTTCCCTGACATTCCGACTCGAAAATTGACAAAAATCTATAGCGCAATTCCCTAAACCCGGCCAAACATTGTCCCAGAAGCTGCAAATAAATTGACAGCATAACGGATAACCACCTCCCCCAGTTTAAGGAAGAAGCCTATGTCCTATCAAGATTTCAAGAATTCTGCAGATAACCTTATCAGCAGCCAGAACGGCGCATGGAGCGGTATTGATTCTGAATCAGTCGCCCGGATGCAGTTGCAGAACCGGTTTAAGACTGGCCTCGACGTTGCTAAATATACCGCAGCAATCATGCGCGAAGACATGGCTGCCTATGATGCAGACAGCTCACAATATACCCAATCACTGGGTTGCTGGCACGGATTTATCGCGCAGCAGAAGATGATTTCGATCAAGAAGCATTTCGGCAATACCAAACGCCGCTATCTCTATCTGTCCGGTTGGATGGTCGCCGCACTGCGCAGCGAATTTGGCCCTCTGCCCGACCAGTCGATGCATGAGAAAACTTCGGTACCTGCGTTGATCGAAGAGCTATATACATTCCTCCGTCAGGCTGACTCCCGTGAACTCAACCTGTTGTTCCGCGACATTGATGCGGCACGCGAAGCGGGTGATGCAGCGGCAGAAAAAGCCGCCATGGACAAGGTCGAAAATTTCCAGACCCATGTTGTTCCGATCATCGCCGATATTGACGCTGGTTTTGGTAATGCGGAAGCCACTTACTTGCTCGCCAAGAAAATGATCGAAGCGGGCGCCTGTGCTTTGCAAATCGAGAACCAAGTGTCGGACGAGAAACAATGCGGTCACCAAGACGGCAAGGTTACCGTGCCACATGAAGACTTTATCGCAAAGATCCGGGCCTGCCGCTATGCCTTTCTTGAGCTGGGCGTAACCGATGGCATCATCGTCACCCGTACCGACTCACTCGGCGCTGGCCTGACCAAGCAGATTGCGGTTTCCAACGAACCTGGTGATCTGGGTGACCAATATAACAGCTTCCTCGATTGCGAAGAAATTGATCCGGCCACCGCGCAAAATGGCGATGTCATCCTCAATCGTGATGGCAAGTTGATGCGTCCTAAGCGGCTTCCTTCGAACCTGTTCCAGTTCAAACCGGGTACCGGCGAAGATCGTTGCGTTCTCGACAGCATCACCTCGCTGCAAAATGGTGCTGACCTACTCTGGATCGAAACCGAAAAGCCTCATGTTGAACAGATTGCTGGCATGATGGACCGGGTACGTGAAGTCGTTCCAAACGCGAAATTGGTTTACAACAACTCACCTTCGTTCAACTGGACCCTGAACTTCCGCCAGCAGGTCTATGATGCGATGGCTGCAGAAGGCCTTGATGTTACGGGATATAATCGGGACGATCTGATGGATGCCAAATATGATGATACCGAGCTGGGTGAAGCGGCTGACAAACGCATCCGTACATTCCAGGCCGATGGTTCGAAGCGCGCCGGCATTTTCCATCACTTGATCACTCTGCCAACCTATCACACCGCCGCATTGTCGACCGACAACCTCGCCAAGGAATATTTCGGTGACGCTGGCATGCTGGGCTACGTTCTTGGCGTGCAGCGCAAAGAAATTCGCGAAGGCATTGCCTGTGTGAAACATCAAAACATGTCGGGCAGCGACATTGGTGATGATCACAAGGAATATTTCGCTGGTGACGCCGCTCTAAAAGCTGGCGGCGCGCATAACACGATGAACCAATTTGGGTAATTCAGAATAGGTCGGGTGCTCCCACCCCTTTCGGGGCACCCGATCAAACCAGTTTTCCTGGGGAGGAAAAAACTATCCGTCGGCAGCAATGTCGGCGGATTTTTTCTGTGTAAACAAATGTCCTCAACGCTATCGGGGTTGATCACATTGGGTTAAGACTATTGGCTCTAATATTGAATCAATCGTAAAAGGGGACAGCATGACATTACGGAAATCCGGTTCTGTATTGGCATTGGCAGCTTTGTTAGCATCCTGTGGCAGCGGTAGCGGCAGCAACAACAATGTCAGCCTGCCCGGTGGTGGTGGAGCAAGCCCGACACCCTCACCGACCAGCACGGCCTGTTCGCTACGCAACCGACAGCTATGGGCCTTTGATCAGATCAACGAATGGTATCTGTTTCCGGAAACACTTCCGGCTAGCCTTGATCCCGCGCCTTATAGCTCCGTACAAGATTATATTGACGCGCTTACCGCCACGGCGCGGGGCCAAGGCCGCGACCGGTTCTTCACCTATATTACCTCCATTGCAGAGGAGAACGCCTTCCTCAACTCCGGCGCGACAGCAGGCTTCGGGATACGATTGAACTATGACAGTAGCGCATCGCGGGTATTCATTCTTGATGCCTTCGAAGGCGCTCCCGCTCTTGCTGCCGGACTTGACCGCGGCGGCGAGCTATTGGCGATCGGGACCAGCACAGCCAATTTGCAAACCGTCACGTCACTCTTTGCCCAAGGCGGCGCGGGAGCGGTTAGTGATGCACTTGGGCCATCAACCGAAGGCACCAGCCGCGTTCTGCGCTTTCGTGACGCTGCGGGCGTAGAGACCACCACGACGATCAGCAAGGCCAACTATGCGATCCAGCCAGTCTCGCCGCGCTATGGCGTGCAGATCATCGACAATGGTGGCACCCAGGTTGGCTATGTCAACCTGCGCACTTTTATCGATAGTGCCGAGCAGCAATTGCGTGATGCGTTCTTGCAGTTCCGCAACGCTGGCGTGACCGAACTGGTCATCGACCTGCGCTATAATGGCGGCGGACTGGTGCGGACCGCTGAATTGTTCAACGACCTGTTAGGCCGAGAGCGCTTTACCAATCAAGTGCAGTCGATCACCCGTTTCCGCGCTAGCAAGTCTTCACAAAACGAAACCCGCAATTTCCAACCGCGAACGGAGTCCGTCGCACCAACACGGATTGCCTTCATCACCACGGGTAGCTCGGCTTCGGCCAGCGAATTGGTGATCAACGCGATGATCCCCTATCATGACGCCAATATGGCGTTGGTTGGCAGTGACACATTTGGCAAGCCGGTTGGCCAGATCGGGCTGGACCGCGCCGCCTGTGATGACCGGATCCGGATCCTCGCCTTTGCCACCGAAAATGCCGATGGCAATGCCAATTATTTTGACGGTCTAGCCAGCTCGCTCACCAACAGCTGCCAGGCAGCCGATGATATCAGCCGGCCGCTGGGCGACCCTGCCGAAGCATCGACGGCCAGCGCGCTCGGTTTTCTCTCTGGCGCTGCCTGCACGCCGATCAGCGGCGTGCTCGATGGCGCAATCGCCAGCACCAGCCGGGCTCCGACCGGACGCAGCCAAGCGCTTTCCGAGCCGCGCGAGCTGCTGATGCCAGCACAGCCAACCCCGGCCCAGCGCGAGGTTCCGGGATCATTCTGACGCGGCAATGGAGCTGACCGATCACCAATTGATGGAGGCCAGCCTTGAAGCGCTCGCCCCGCGTTATGACGGCATGGCGGCCGAACTGTTCGACCGCTATATCGCCGGTCACCCGCACTATGCCGCCGCCTTCCTCAATCCCGCAGCCGCGCAGGAGCGGATGACGCGAGAGACGCTGGAGGTGATGCTCGGTCTCGCAGCAGACGAAAATTGGGTTGATCACACCGTCACCAATTTCATCGACCTGCATCACAATTATGCCGACTTCACCCCCCAAGATTATGCCATCTGGTTCGCGCTGGTGATCGAGACCATGGCCCGCCGTACCGGTGCCGATTGGCCCGAAGGTGCCAGCGCCGCATGGCAGCGACAGGCCGATGGACTGGTCGCCAAAGTCGCCGCGGTCGAGCGCAATGATGAGGTTCCGACGCGGTCATAAGTTTCACCCCGCCCCATAGAATAAGGGATGAAAGGCCACCACGGCCTTCGGTTCCTGCACCCGCAACGGGAGTATCTGATAATAAGCGGCTGGCTCGCCTTCGGGGCAAAGGTCGGAAAATATCCGAAAGCCGAAGCGGCTGTAATAGGCCGGATTGCCGGTCAGCACACAGCCTGCCGCATCCCGTTCCCGCAGCATCGCGATGCCCGTTTCGATCAGCTGGCTGCCGATATGCTGCGCCTGCAAGTCCGGTTCCACCGCCACCGGCCCCAGCGTGTACCAGCCCGGCGACCCGTCGGCGGCGAAGGCCTCGGTAAAGGTCACCTGCCCGACCACCGCGCCGTCTTGCTCCGCCACCAATGAGATTGCCAGCGCTCCGGCATCGCGAAAGCGGTCGATCAGATCCTGCTCATTGCCGTCGGCAAAGTCCATCGGCGCAAAGGCGCGTTTGGTGATATGATAGATCGCAGCCTGATCAGCGGGCTTTTCCGGGCGAATGACAAGGCTCATCGCGCCGCAATCCCGGCGATCAGCAGGATCAGCGCCACAGTGCAGCTCACCGTCCGGACATGGTTCCACGGCAACCAGCGCTGCATATAGCGACGCCACATGGCCTCGGCATCCGGTCCCGCCGCATCGGTCGCTTCGAGCGCATTGTTCAGCGGCACATTGCCGACCATCGTCACCACCAACATGCCCAGCACATAAAGCGCCCCGCCGCCAACCATCTGCCAGGCGCCAGCATTGCCCCATTGCATCACGCCAAAGACCGCGAGCAATAGACAAGCCAGACTGCTCAGAAAGAACAGCGGCAGAAACAACGACCGCAAGATGATCCGGTTGATCGACTGCATCGCCAGCATGCCGACCGGCCGCCCCGCCGCGTCGAGCGATTGCAGGACAAAGGCCGAGAAGGTGAAATAGACCCCCGCCATGATGCCCACCGATATCGTGGCGAACCAGAGCGTTGCGGTGATCACTTGTTCCATCCTTTAGGCGTCCCGTTCCTTCATCTGCCGCATCCGCAACAGCAGATAGAGCGCAAAGCCGACGGCGACACCGGGAATGATTCCCAGCAACGCGCAAATCCAGCCATGGCGAATATCCAAAGCCTTTGCTTCATAAGCGATCCAGGCGGCCAATATGACCCAGCAGGCCAATACATCGGAAGAATAGCCGCTGGCATAAGGATTGACGAACCCGGCGGCAAAAGCGCCGATAACATCCGGCTCGGCGATCAGGGGCGGGATCACCAGCATGATGAATATCCCGAGAAACACCGCAGCAGCGGCGATGATCGTGGCTTTAAACAATGGTTCGCTCATAATATCATCTCTCTCCTATTGCCCGCCTGTTCCCGGCGGACTGGCCGGCAAGCTAGGCCGGAAGCGCGGCCTTGGCAAATCGCGCACCGCGCCGAACTTTACACAATCACGCGCTTTTATTTTCTGTCACCTTCCGGCCCCTCGCCCCCATCCTCCTCCGGCGGCAGCATCCGGTCAAGCCGCCCGAGTAGCGTCAAAAGCGCGCTATTGTCGGCTTTTCGGACCGTCCCGACATAGCGGCCGCCGCGCAGGACGGGCCGGTAGCTGCCCTGCTTTAGCCGCTGGAACAGCGTTTCTAGTGTGACCTTTCGCCGCTGACCTGCTGGCACACCCATTATCATATCCCAGGCCGCAACAAATTCCTCAGCGCCGGGCTTGCGGCGGAGCCGATAAGCGCTCTCCCTGCTCATCCCGACCAGCGCCGCCGCCTTTTTGACGCAGCGGGTCTGCGCCAGCAGCCCAATAAATTCCGCCTGCCGGACCGGCGACCAGCCGTCGGCGCGCGGGCGCAGCGGCACGGGCGTAAAAGCAGGGACGCGAGAAATGGTGCGTTCTTGCACAGAACGGCTGCGGGGGTCGGGACGGAAGTCTAACATGATCGGGATTAAGGCATATCGGGAGCGGTGTAGGAAAGGGAATTGAACTCAAATTTGGATATACCAAATTCGCTAGCCTTGGAAAAATCATGTATCTGATCATCATCGACAACAAACGAAAGAGTCAGCCTGGCGATAACGTGCAAGCAATCTCACGAACGGCTGGCCAAACCCGTATCAGAATTTGAACCAAGAAGAACAAGAATGCACAAAGCCATATAGCTATTGAGACTATCGATAAGATAATCATGTGATACGACACTGATGGTTTTTTTACTATCTGCTGGTCAACCCAACGTCGGAAAAACGACTGCTTCTTGCTACCCTTAAGTGATTGACGAACCTGTTCCTTGATATCTTTCATAGGACGTTCAAAGGAAGTTACCCCGAGCTTTTCTGCTAGTTCATTGACTTCAACTTCCCAGCTTTCTTGCCAAAAACGCGACCCTAGATTTGTTCTAAACCATAAAAACGAGGTGATCGTTCCAAACACCGTAATAATTAACGCCAGCAGATTATCGTCAACTGCAATCGCTCCAATTCCTAATGCAGTGATCAACACTAGAAAATAGTTTGAACGCTGCCAGAACAGCTGAATCTCAAAAGCTCGGTTTTCCAATGCAATATCGAGCTCTTTTAGACGATCAGATTTGGTTTTCTTGCTAGCCAAAGGATTTAGCTCGAGGAAGTTTAATTTTACCTGTATATATGTTTCTCAAAATCATTTCTGACCAAAGATCAAACGATGACAGGTCGTTCAAACGATGACTTAAATCCAACCAACTCAGTTGGTTTATTGAAAGCTCGCCTTTTTTCGGAATCTCATCATTTTTGTGGTGAAATGCAACCAAGACCGCAATGTGGTGTCGAGCATCAAAATTGTCGTCAACATTCACGTATCCAAGGATTTCCGTGCGTTCTTCCGTATCAGTAACGTCTGCATAAACATCGTCTAGAAAAAGCTCTTCGCGCAGCTCTCGGACCGCGTTATTTCGAAATGCATCCGATCCCATATTAAATAGGTCAAAATCTTGGTCATTTATATGGCCACCAAACCCTACGCTAAGCTGCCCCTTTAACTCGTCGCTGGTTGTTGTGAATTTTCCTCTCTTATAGATCAGCAACTTTGACCCGTAATACACCAAGGTAAAAGTAACAAATTGCTTTAATGTATCGTCTGTCTCTGCGGATGCACGATCCACAAATTTGCACTCTCGTTCGTAAAGGTTTTTAAATTCATCGTCGCTGAAAGGGGTATACTCGCCGTAGATAAGAGAATTTAGTTGGTCTTTAGGAGCCACTAGAACATTCTCTTTACGGATAGACTTCGTTCGTAAATGTCCAGCGTAGGCTTGCTTATATTCTTCGGGAGTTCCAACTAAGGAAGCCACTTCGTGCAAAAAATACTTGGCTGGCCCTGTCCTATAAAACGCTGAACGACTACTTTTCTGACGAATGTTTTCAGAGAGCCTCGCTGCCAAAGTCTTATCCATTCTCAGTCCGGATAAATGAGATGGCAGGAAACCTTCCTCACGAGCGAAATCAAGAATCTCAGAAGGGCTTAGCGGCGTTTTCTTTTGCAAGATGGCTTGATAGGCCACGTTCAAATAAGCGTTGTCGCCGAAAGAGGATGGAGCACTCTCAGCCATTGGCCTTTTGATTTCTAAATATTAACCCATACACTCGCTTGGACCCTATCGATCGTTCGGTAAATACTTTCAACGAAAACCCCATCTGCATAACGCAGTCTATGATTCGTTCCAAACGGTCAGCGATGAAGGGATACTCTTCTCCTGTAAACCGGTCAACTTTGTCCAAAGTGATCGGGTTATCCAAAAACTCAGAAACAATGTTCGATGAGCCTAGTTCAATCGCTTCTGCCAGAATATCCTGCCATACGTCCGGTACAATCAAAATTAAACTGCCATCCGAAGTACAAAGAGAGCAGATCTTTTTTATCACAGATGGCGATGTTCCCAATTCCAACAATGAAAAACTAACTAACACTGCTTCAAAATGAGCATTATCTAGTATCGCTTCAAGGACGTCACCACATATAATTTTTTGCTGCATATCGTTCGGTTTAAGTTTTTCCGCATGATCCAATCTACGCTGATTACTGTCAACGAGTGTCCAAAAAGCTTCATGGGAAAGCCCTCGATCGATTTCACGAGATAAATGACCGGTTGCAGCACCGACGTCAACAATAGACGAAACCAACTCCTTATTGAGGTAATCTCTAACAAAAGGTATTATAAAACTGGTACGAATTGGATCAATATTTGAACCATTTTCCCATTGCAGCACTTCGTCCAAATTTAAATAACCCCACTATTTATATCTAGAGTATCTGTTTTTGTTACTACACGTTTCTTACTATTTCAATTTTTTTGATTTGCGCCAATTGTAAGAGAAAAATTTGTCATTGGAAATTTTCGCTAGCAGAATCAAAAACAATTCACCCAATGCAAAACCAACACAGATTTGATACCCTCCTCCCAACCACCACAACAGGAGGCCCCACCATGACCACCCCCCAACCAACCCACCGCCAGGGCCATTGCCTCTGCGGCGCCATCACGATCACCGCCGCACAGGCCGTTAGCCATGTCGATTCCTGTCATTGCCGGATGTGCCGGCGTTGGGGTGGCGGGCCGTTTGTCGAGATTGATTGCGGGACGGATGTGGTGATTGACGGGGCGGAGAAGATGACCGTCTACAGCTCGTCGGAATGGGCGGAGCGGGCCTTTTGCGGGGATTGCGGCTCGCATCTCTTCTATCGCCTGAAGGGTTCGGGCGAGCATATGGTCTGCGCCGGGCTGTTCGACGATGCGACGGACAAGGATGACGGGCTGGCCCTCCGCCGACAGGTGTTTATCGATGAGAAGCCCTCTTATTACAGCTTTGCCGGGGATAGCGAGATGCTGACCGGTGCGGAGCTGTTTGCGCAGGCTGGCGTAGAGCAGGAATAGGAACGCCAGTCCGGTTCGTGCCGGGTCCTTCGACCGGCTCAGGACGAACGGTGGGGTGTGGACGCACCTGCTCTAGTCTCAACCAATCCGTTCGTGCTGAGCCTGTCGAAGCATGAGTGGGAAAAACTGAACCTGCCTCATAGACGCGGCCCAACAGGCTCACGATGAACGGTTGGGGGTGGAAGCGTCTTGTTCTTGCCTCAACCACTCCGTTCGTGCTGAGCTTGTCGAAGTACGGGTTGGAAGATCTGGGCCTGCCTCATAGACGCCGCCGTTGACCTGCGGTCGCCTTCGGCCCGACAAGCTCGGGACGAACGGGGTTTTTCGCTTTCCCGCACCCCTAGCCGCGCTTCAGCATTCGTTCCGCCCGCGCCAAAGCGCGCTGGCTATAGCTTTTGAGGCGATTGTCTGCGGGATATATACGCGGCGAGGACGGGCGCAGGCCGATTTGGCGCAGGCGGCTGTTAAAGCGGCAGGCATCGGCGTGGTGAAAACTCCACTCGCTGCGCCAGGTCAGCGATAGCGAGACCGAGACCTCGTCATGGACCTTCACCCAATGCGGGCTAAGGATCGGTACATAGATGGCCTCGCCGGGGGTGACGGTGATCGGCTGGCCGCGTTCTTCCCATTCCGGTTGCCACGGCAGATTGCGCGGGCCGCCATTGAAATATTGCTCGAAAAACGGGTCCCCGATCATGTCCGGGTCGGCGGCCGGGAAAACGGTCATCGTCTTTTTGCCCAGCGCCTGGAACATGATATTATATTCCGGGTCAAAATGCAGCGGCGTGACCGCTTGCGGTGAGGAGATGAAGATAAAGCCCTCCAGCCGCATCATCTCTCCGGTACGCGGCTCGACCACCGGCTCAATCGCGGACAGCACATCGCGCATCAACTGCGCATAGGCCGGGTCCTGATCGATGGTCTTGAGCAAAACCCAGGAGCCACAGCTGTCGATCTGCGCAATCGTTTCGTGGACGTCCAGCCCGGTATAAGGCGTTTCTTCATAGGCTATACCAAGCGGCAAATCGGTCGCGGCGTTAAATTCAATCGATTCCGGGCGCAGCCGCCGCGCGAGCGCCGCCAACGCGTCCAGCTCCAGCAAAGGGTGGCTTGCAATTTCGTGCGTCAACTGACGCGGCATATGCGGATAGGCAGCGCTCAGCGCGCCCAATGTTTCGGTAGAAAATGGCATCCTAACCATCGTCATCATATTCCCGTTATTTGCGACCATCCTCACGATAGGCAAAGATCGTTAAAATACGATAAAATGGAGACAGTTGGGTGGATATCCGCGATCAGTTCGCAAGGTGGCGGGTACGAATGCCCTACGCGGCGTAGCGCACCGGATCGAAGCGATCGCACCGATTTTTGCAAGTCGGTCATTGACAATTTCAATTAGGAATAATACATTCGTATTTATGAAAACCAACAGCTCTCTTGAACCCGCCCTTCATATCATGCTGCTGCTGGCCGCTGCCCCGGCCGGGCGCGAGCTAGCGGCCCATGATCTGGCCGACTTCCATGAATTGCGGCGCTCGACGCTTGCAAAAGTGTTACAGCAGCTCGGCGCAGCGGGATTGGTTGCCGGATCTGCGGGGCGCTATGGCGGCTACCAGCTGACACGTCGTCCGGCGGAGATCAGCGTCTATCAGGTCGCCGCCGCGATTGAAGGCGTCGAGCCCAGTTTCCACTGCCACGAAATTCGCCGCAACGGCCCCTGCGCCGGTGCCAAGGGCGATTATTCGCCCCGCTGTGCGATTGCCCAGGCCATGGACGCCGCCACCCTCGCCTGGCGCCGCGCGTTGGAGGACGTAAGCATCGCCGACCTTCTCCAGACAACCGGCGACACCACCGCACCGGCGATCCAGCAAAAGACCAAAGACTGGTTTGTCGAACATCTTAGAAATTAGAAAGGGCCTGATATGACCACCCGCGAGATCAACCAACAATGTTTGCTGCGCCACATGAAGGCGGAAGCCGAGCATGACATGGCCGGCACATTGGCCACCATCCATCTCGATGCGCTGTTTGAGGATCAGCCGATTGGCCTGATATTGAACGGACGCGAGGAAACTGCGCGCCATTATGATCTGTGGTGGAGCGCCTTTGGTATCCAGACCGACGGTGGCGCCTTGCACTGGGTCCGCGATGATTTCGTCATCGGCGACGCCTATTTTATCGGCAAACATATCGGCCCGTTTCTGGGCATCGAGCCAACCGGGCGCGCGGTCCGCTTCCCCTTCACCGTCTATGTCCGGTTCAAGGACGGCCTGCTTTCGGGCGAACGGTTTTTCTATGATCTGAACATGATCATGGCGCAGCTTGGCCAGCCAAGCGTTCCCCTCGCGGCATGAGCGCACCAGCAAAACCGCCCGCATTGTTCCTGCTCTGGCCGGAGGGCCGCGACGCGATGATCGCGGTGGATCGGCTGTGCGAGGCTGAGGGGCTATCGCTGCGGTCGCTGGAGCTGGTGCGGCTCTGGTGCTCGGTGCTCAACCGCTGCAGTTTTTGTATCACCATGCATAGCGCCCTGGCGGAGGCTGCCGGCGTTCCCCCCGCCCTGCTCGAATACCTGACCGAGCGACGCGTACCGGCCGCTCTCGACGATGGCGATCGGGCACTGCTCGGACTGGCCAGCGCGATGACGAAGCTGGACGACAACGCATCCCTAAAGGCCGCACAACAAGCGATGGCGCTGCATTTTAGCGAGCGGGAAACCGCGCTATTCAGCTATGCCATCGCCCAGATCAACGCGTGGAACCGGCTCGCCCTCACCAGCGAGGCCATGGCGGCGCGGGACTAGCCCCCTTACGCCGCGTAGCGCACCGGATAGCTCGGCAGGTTCATGATTTCTGCTGCCTGCGCCGGTGTCGCGATGGGTCGGCCCAGCCGCGTGGCGAGCGCCACCACTTCTTCGACCAGTTCGACATTCTGCGGCGTACGCGGACCGCCATAGGGTTCGATCCCGACCTGCACATGGCCGCCACGCAGGATCGCTTCCTCGGCCAGACCGCAGCCGACACAATCCGCGCCAAAGCTCGACACCAGCCACGGCAGGCCACTGCCCTCGATCATCTCGAGATAAGCATCGAGCGCTTTTGCGGTCGGCGGCAGGCCAAAGGGTTGATCCTCGGTGCCGAAATAGAATTTCATAATCCCGCCCGGCGGCAGCTTGCCCGCGCGGTGCAGCGCCATGATGAACTTCACAAAGCCGGGTTCAAAAATCGAGATGCTCATCCCCAGCTTCAACCGGCGGCATGCTTCGACATAATAGTGACTATCGTGCATGTCGTTGCGATAGATCAGCTGCGTCGGAGCGAAGACGCCGTCAGGACCGGGCACCGCAACATTGAAACTGCCGGGATCGCACAGACCCTGCGCGATCAGGCCCTCGTCCGCCATCGCCTCGATATGCGAGAAACGCTCCTCGACCGGCACGCCCTCTTTCCCCGGCATGGTCGGGGTGAGAATGGCATCGGGGCGTAGTTTGAGCAATTTCCGCCACGGCCGCGCGTAATTTTCCGCGTCCATCACCCCGGTGCCGCCAAAGACCGGCGCCTCGGTATGATTGTGCACGAGGGCCGCGCCCGCCTCCATACAGGCCACCGCCTGCGAGACAATTTCGTCATCGCTATAGGGCACATGTGGGTTCTGCGCCTTTTTGACGGAACCGTTGAGCGAGACTTCGATGATGAGCGGAATATCGGAGATTTGAGTCATGACAATCTCCTAGCATAAGCCCCTCGTCATCCCCAGCCCTCTTGACGTCCCACCGTATCGCTGTATTAATACAGTATGAAAAGAAAACTCGCCATCACCATCTGTCTCGTCTTCCTCGCATCCGGCCTGATCCGTATCGGTGTCAGCCTGCTGATGATCGGGCAAACCCTGGGCTGGTGGGCCTTTGGTGGCGAAGCGACCGAAGCGCTCGCCGAGACGCAGCGCTTCATTGCCGAACGGGAGTATAATCTCGTCGGCTTCACCCCCCTCACCTATTTTGGCTTCATCATGTTCATGGGAATAACCATCAGCCTCGGCGCGATCGGGCAGATGTGGCGCAAGCATTGGGGTCTGGTGCTGATCGGCATCTACCTGCTGAGCCACGGGGCGCTGTTCGTCAATTTCATGACGGTGAATCTGAAGATATTCCTGTGGGGATTGTCGGTGGTGGCCACGATGGTGCTGGTCTGGGCCAATCGGGAAGCGCCGCCGGAGAGCCAGTCGCTCGCGACATGATTGGCTCACGATAGGCTCTAAACGAACGGTATCGCCACCGCGCCGTTGGTAAGGGGCATTAGCATCCGGCCCCGCTTCCGTGCCCGCCAGCAAATGCCGTTATTTTTTCCAGCCATGCGAGAGCAGCTTCACCGTCACCCGCCCGGTGGCGACATGGATACCGCCCGCGCCGTGCATCGGGAATTCGGCGACATAGCCAGCGCTGCCCTTGCGCTCCAGATCGGCGAGCAGGCTTGCGATCTCGTCTTCTGACAAGCGATATTCGGCGGTGACATCGCTGTCGGCAGGCTTGTGGAAATCGACGTAAATATCTTTCAGGATCGGAAAATGGAGCGCCGCGTCAAGAAACGAAATACCCGGCAGTGCCGCCACTGCCTCCGCCAGCACCGTATAAGCGCCCATATAAAGCACGCCGACATGGTTCTCATTCCCCGCCAACGGCATCAACAAATGCGCATAGCCATGGCTTTCTTCAAGCCGCTTGAGTCCGGTGCGCTCGACAAATTCGACACGAAATTTGGGTTTGTTGTCGCCTTGCTCGCTCATGATGACCTCTCCCTGTAGTGCACCGTCACGACGGGACGGCGTGCGGTTCTGGCGGTGAGTTTATCAGCCAATCTGGGGCGCTATAGGCTTGCTTTTGATAGGGGGATGGGGACGGTTGCACCTGTCACCGTAATTCCAACTGGCCAGATAGTAGATTGACTCTCAGGGTGTTCACCGGATAGCCATCCCTATGGCCATACCAGACCCAGCAATGGTTCCAACCGAACCCGTATCAGCAAACGTATGCGCGCAAATGGTAGAATCGGCTACACGCTCTTGTCAGCCATTGTTTCAAATACCTCCTGAGCCGGTCAATAGCACGGCGGACTCTCTCGCAATGTTGTCTACAGCCTTCACGTTCGGTTCAATTATACTTGCTATAATAGCAGTCATTGCTGGCTTCGCTTGGTCTAAGGTTGTGGCCTACAAAGCGGAGGAAGAGGCAAAAAAAGTAGCAAAAGACTGCGCGGATGTATATATAGAGGATTGGTTAGCCAAAAAGGCTCCTGGAATAATCCGAAGTAGAGTAGACTTTATCTTGGACGCGACTTTAGGTCCAGGCGATGACGCCAAGGCCGCAGATGATATCGGAAAGGAGGCATAGTTATGACAGACCACATGCAAGTTATTAAACGGCATTGGGACAAGACGCCCGTGCCGATCAACGAAATCATCTGTGATATAGGCCTGCCCATTGAGTACAAGCCGTTGCCCGATGATATTTCAGGTTATATTGAACGCGAGAACGGCGATTACCGGATCGTAGTTAATGCCAATCATGCGCAAACGCGCCAACGCTTCACTGCGGCGCACGAACTAGGGCATTATATCTACCACCGCGATCTCCTTGGAGAGGGCGTTGGCGATAATCGTGCATATCGGACAGAGGGAACAGACCGCCCAAATATGAATATCCGGCCAATTCATGAGCGGCAGGCAAACAGCTTCGCTGCCAACGTTTTAATGCCTAAACACAGGCTGGTGGATGTTGCCGGAGAAACCACGCTAGGATTGGCTAACAGATTTGGCGTTTCACAAGAGGCTATGCGGATTAGATTGGGCCGATAGGGGAGGCTATTCAATAATTCGGTTCATTTCATCGAATAGATAGGGCGCGGCGGTCACGGTTTTTTGACGGCGGGCAACTTTCTTGAAGTGCTCAATATCACTGCACATTTCCATAACACCCTCTATCTTCCCGATCTGGCGCGTGAGGATTGTGCGACCCTCACCAGTTAGTCATTGATGGAATCGTGCTCGGCGCTTTCCTTCATCAGTGACGTTCAATTTGTCGAGTTCCGCCTTCACATAACCGTTCTCAATTGGTTCGTAGACATATTTATTGATGAATTTCCCATAGTATTGGGAATTATCGTGACAATGCACTTAATCCGGATGCCCGCTCAGATTTGGGTGGCGCACAGTCTGCGTAATTCATAAAGGCAACCGAAGTTTCCAATTTGGGTGAATTTCTCTCGGATCATCAATGAGATCACGGTTCAATTCGTAAATCTCGTTTGCACGGATCGGGTCATCGAAGTATTTACGTGCAATCGTTGGCAGATCTTCTCCGGGCTCAACCAAATGAAAGTCCACAGACTTTGTTTCAAGATCACATTGACGAAGTTTGTTAAGCTTTAAAAGCATTTTTTCAATCTCGTCGCTTAAACGAGCTAAGGGTTTTGGCCTATATTCCAGACCTTCCGGCAAATCGGTAGCCTTAAGCGACCACCGCCGAAATGCGAAAGCACTGACATCTTTCATAAACGTCGGACCTTGTCGGGGTGCATGAAGCAGTTTTCTATTCAACCAGCCAATTCCTCCCCTTTCATAAAAGGGGCGGTCTGGATCGTTTTGAAGCGGAGAAAGATAGTCTGGCTCAACGCCAAACACCCTAGAGTTTTTCGCCACATTTATTTCTAAACCGGCCCGTCTTGCTCCAACTAAAATCCACGAAAACGCAGAATCCGATAGGCCTCTCATAGGTCCGCCTCCCCCGACGGCGCTGTGCACCCCTGGGAACCATTTTTGCTGATATGGTGCCTCTGCATCATAAGGGGAAATACCTTTGTCAGAGTTTAACTCATTGACGTTTCCCCAAATCGTAGGCCGAAACAATTTCCGAGTTTCATCAATAGCCAGTGCATGCCGCGCGCTGTGAACCTTACTGGTCAGACGAACATCATGGAACCCTTTGCGACGATTCAGCCAATTTGCCCCTGGAAGGACATTCGGCCATCCCAACGCACCAACAGTATCCCAAACACCTACATATTTAATGTTTAACTTTGTCGAGTGTTCTTTAACAAAATCGTCCACATTCTCACAACGCCAGTCCTCATCAAATTCACTGACACAAACTTTTGAGGAATGTTCGGCGCGAAATTCTAACGCATCTAAATGATCATCGCCATCAGCACCCATGGCTGCTTCATAAAGCTCAATAGCTCTATCGATTTCTTTAGCGCTATTAACGTCCAAAATTCCGACATGGCGAACAAACCCTGCAAACGAGCGGGCTGTAAAAGCCCCTCTAGAAAAACCAAAAATGAAGATTTCATCTGCTGGCTCGTGATTAAAAATCAGAAACCGATAGGCTTCTCTCAGATTTGTAACCAAGCCGACGCCAAACAAAGTACCCCGAACTCGATCAAGTTTTCCAGTTCCAACGCCCTCATCATAATGAACCAGCTGAGGCGTGCCATCTGGAGCAGTAGGTAATATGCTCTCCGCCATAAGTACAACATTCGTTGGATTCACAGCAGCAAGCTTATTTGTAGTGCCATCGAAACAGAATACTAGTCGTTTCATAACATCGGGCCTCTGTTCCGAATATTCTTAATACGCTATACTGTAAAATTGCAATGAAAAAACTATTCCCGCTTCAAATCACTCCGCCGCTACCCCACCTCATCTTCCGGCAAATACAAGCGATCTCCCTTGTCCTTATAGACTTTCGCCATTTCGCGCATGCCTTCTTCCGCTGCGGCCTTGCTGGCCGCGGCGGTATCCGCGCCCAGTTTCTCGCTCGCCAGAAAGCCTTCGGCGCTCTGGTTTTGCGTGCTGGCGAAGTCGCGGACTTCCTGGCTGATCTTCATGCTGCAGAATTTCGGGCCACACATGGAGCAGAAATGCGCGGTTTTCGCGCCTTCTGCCGGCAAGGTCTGGTCGTGATATTCCATCGCCGTATCGGGATCGAGGCTGAGGTTGAACTGATCGCGCCAGCGGAACTCGAAGCGGGCTTTCGACAGCGCATCATCGCGGACCTGTGCGGCGGGATGGCCTTTCGCCAGATCGGCGGCATGGGCCGCGAGCTTGTAGGTGACAACGCCGACTTTCACATCATCGCGGTCGGGCAGGCCCAGATGTTCCTTGGGCGTGACATAGCAAAGCATCGCGCAGCCATACCAGCCGATTTGCGCCGCACCGATGCCGCTGGTGATATGGTCATAGCCGGGCGCGATATCGGTGGTTAGGGGGCCGAGCGTGTAGAACGGGGCCTCGCCGCAGACTTCGAGCTGCTTTTCCATATTCTCTTTAATCTTGTGCATCGGCACATGGCCGGGGCCTTCGATCATCACCTGCACGTCCGACTTCCACGCGCGGTGGGTCAGTTCGCCGAGCGTATACAGTTCGGAGAATTGCGCTTCGTCATTGGCATCCGCAATCGAACCGGGGCGCAGACCGTCGCCAAGGCTATAGGCGATGTCATAGGCCTTCATGATCTCGGTAATGTCGTCGAAATGTTCGTAGAGGAAGCTTTCCTTGTGATGCGCGAGGCACCATTTCGCCATGATCGAACCGCCGCGCGAGACGATGCCGGTGACGCGTTTCGCCGCCATCGGCACATAGGGCAGACGGACACCAGCGTGGATGGTGAAATAATCGACCCCCTGCTCGGCTTGCTCGATCAAAGTATCGCGGAAAATATCCCAGGTCAGGTCTTCGGCCACGCCGCCAACTTTTTCCAGCGCCTGATAGATAGGCACGGTGCCAATCGGCACGGGGCTGTTGCGGATGATCCATTCGCGGGTGTCGTGAATATTGCGGCCGGTGCTGAGGTCCATGACCGTGTCGGCGCCCCAGCGGATCGACCAGACCATCTTGTCGACTTCGCTGGCGACATCGGACGCGACCGCGCTGTTGCCGATATTGGCGTTGATCTTGACCAGGAAGTTGCGCCCGATCGCCATCGGTTCGCTTTCCGGGTGGTTGATATTGTTCGGAATGATTGCGCGGCCTCTGGCCATTTCGTCGCGGACAAATTCCGGCGTGACATAATCGGGAACCGACGCGCCAAAGCTTTCGCCATCGCGGACATATTCTTTCAGCCGCTCGCGCCCGAGATTCTCGCGCTCGGCGACATATTCCATTTCCGGCGTGATGATCCCCTGACGCGCATAGTGCATCTGGCTGACGTTGGCGCCGGACTTGGCGCGCAGCACTTTGCGGCGCACATTGGGGAACGGGTCGACGCCGCCGCTGCGGTCGGGGCCTAGCTGGCCATTGTCTTCCGGCTTGATCTCGCGCTGGTCGACTTCCTCGACATCACCGCGCGCACGGATCCACGGGGACCGCAACTCGTTCAGGCCGGTTTTGATATCGATCAGCGCTTCGGGGTCGGTATAGGGGCCGCTGGTGTCATAGACGCGCACCGGCGGTTCGCCGCCTTCCAACGCAATTTCCCGCATCGCTACCCGAATGCCGCTGCCGCTATGCGCCGCGACATGGACCTTCTTTGATCCACTGATCGGGCCGGTGGTTACGCCAATTTCGGTTTTTGCTGGAAGATCAGCCATATATGTTACTTTCTTTGCAGGTTAAACTTGAAGCCGGAGCAAGCCGGCGAAGGATGCGGCAAGGCCGACGATGATAGCAAGGACAGCCCATATTCGCGCGCCTTTCGGCATTATGCGGCTGGCAAAGCCCATGAACCAGTTGCCAAAGGCGAGGATCAGCATGCCTTCGACCACTATCCAGCCGCCGATGACAGTGATCAGGATCGACAGCCAGTCGGCGGGATCGAACGGATTGACGAGATAGATGGTCGCACCAAGAATCAGGGTGACCAGGCCGGTGATGAATTGCAGCGCGCTGCTTTCTTGGACTTCACTGACCATCTTGGTCCAGAAACCGGGATTGCGAAACTCGCCCACGCCAGCGGCCAGGCCGTAAAGGCCGATAAAAAGGGTGATCCAACCGGTAATGTCGCCTACACTGCCCATCGCGTCTCTCCTTCTATCCTGATGGAGAAAGAGCGTATTCGGGACAACCCAATGACCGCTCCCTCCCTCCGCCGGTAAGCCCATGAATGGTGCCGGATCAGGTTCTGCGGGTCGGGCGACGTTACGCGCCCCTCTCAGTCAAACGACTCCCCGGGGAAGACCGGAGTTTAGGACGAAGCGAAGGTGAGGTCCAGCGAAGTTTACGCGAAGTTTGCGGGCCGAGATCAGCGGCCAGCGAAATCACAATATATATTTCATCTTCACCGAATATTGCGCATCATCGGTGCCGATGGTGAATTGCGCCGATTTAAATTTTGGCGGGCCCACACCGATCTTGGGGTTGCGAGAGAAACCAAAGCCTTCGCGCGGCAAAAACAGTCGCAAGTCCATTTTGCCATTGGCATTTTCATCGTGGATCAGCGCGACCGCATAAGTTCCCGGCTTCACATCGGCAATCTGTATGGCGGCGGCCTGACCAGCGGAGATTTTCAACTTGCGCGCTTTCTTGTCCTTGCGGCAGTCGGGGAAATATTTGGGATTGGCGCTTAGACAAACCAGCACATCGCCCTTGTCGGAACGCAGGCCGCTGATCGCCAGATCAATGGAGGCCGAGACCGCTGCTGCGACGGGCACTGGTGCGGCCGGAGCCGGCGCTTCACTCGCCGACGCGCTTGCGCCGAGCAGCATCACCGAAGCCGCGCCCAGCATTGGCAAGGCCGATATCCGTGCCGCAGATCTTGTCCCAAAAGCGAAAATATAACCCATAATTTCCTCGATATAATTCATGATGCTTCTCGTGGTGGGTCGCGGTTATCAGCCACTGTCCCAATCGTCCGCGAACAAGCCAGCGCGGGAACATTTCCCACCCCATATGGTTAGACACGCCCATAATCGTCATCAGCAGCAATACCAGCCCCAATATGCCGACATGAATCGGTATTGCGATGACCAGAGCCGGAATGACGATGGCGCCACTGATTGCCTCAACCGGATGAAAGCTCATCGCGGCCCAAGCGGTCGGCGGACGACTGTCATGGTGGACCGCGTGCGCGACCTTGAACCATTGCGGCCGGTGAAACAGCCGGTGAGTCCAGTAGAACCAAGTGTCATGCAGCAAGAGATAGAGAAAAAACGATAGCGGTAAATACCACCATGAGTACATATTGGGATCGGTGTAAATCCGGGTCCAGCCAGCATTCTGCCAGCCCCATGCGACGACACCAGCAGGAACCCCATAGATGGCCGCAGAAAGCAACGACCACCGAATTTCGCGGCCAATCTGGGGCTTCAACAGATCATATTGCCCCGGCCGCAGCCGGTTGGTGAGCCATGCAAAAAAGCCGCTGCTCAGCAGATAGCGGCCGCCAACGATAAACGTCATCGCAACAGCAGAGAGCAGGATCGCAAATGCATAGTCCATGGCGACGGAATATGCCGCCGATTGCCAAGGAGCAAGGCTTAAAGCAGGAAGGGACTATGGGCTTTCGGACAGGCTTTCCCCTGCCCCCAGCTTCGGCTAAGGCAAGGCAATGCCGAAGCACGCTCGTTCCTCAGACCAGTATGATCTGGCTATCGCTGGCGGTGGACTGGCGGGTGGGCTGGTTGCTCTGGCACTGGCAAAAAAGCGCCCAGAGCTAAAGCTATTGCTGATCGAAGCCGAGGAGCAATTCGGCGGCAATCATATCTGGTCCTTTTTCGAAAGCGATGTCGAACCAGAGCATCGCTGGCTGGTCGATCCGCTCATCTCCCGTCAATGGGATAGCTATGATGTGCATTTCCCTCAATATAGCCGCCGACTGAGCAACGGCTATTGCTCGATTGAATCGAAAAATCTCGACCGGGAATTGCGGCAGCAACTGCCTGCAGAGGCACTGCAAACCGGACAGAAAGCCAAGAAGGTCGAAAATGGTCTGGTCCAACTGGCAGATGGCACGGAGGTTCGAGCAGGAGCCGTGCTGGATGTTCGCGGGAGCGGCGATATTTCAGCGCTGGAAATAGGCTGGCAGAAATTCTGCGGCCAGATGCTCAAACTCAAAAAGCCGCATGGACTTGATCGCCCGATCATCATGGACGCGAATGTCGAGCAGATTGATGGATATCGGTTTCTTTATTGCTTGCCGTTTGGCGAAACAGAGCTTTTCGTCGAAGACACATATTATGCGGACAGCGCCACACTCGACCGCGCGGCATCCCACGACCGGATTGCAAAATATGTGGCCTCTAAGGGGTGGGCCATCGACAGGATATTGAGCGAGGAAGACGGCCAACTTCCCGTCATTTACGGCGGTGACTTCGAGGCTTTTTGGAACGCCAACAAGGGCGTTGATGCACGGGCCGGCGCAAGAGCCGCGCTGATCCAGCCAATTACCAGCTATTCCCTGCCCATGGCCGTCAAAACCGCAATGATGATCACCGACATGCCGGAGATCACGCAGGACGCGCTTAACAAGATGTTACGCAATCTGGCGACCGAACATTGGAAAGATGGCAAATTTTATCGTATGTTATGTGCCATGCTATTCAAAGCCGCAAAACCGGAAAAACGTTATCTCACGCTGCAACATACCTATGCCAAACCAGAAGAGCTGATAGAGCGTTTCTATGCTGGAAAAACGACGCTATTGGACAAATTTTCAATGCTTTCAGGCAAACCGCCTGTGCCGATTAGCAAGGCTCTATCGATCATGATGAGATACCGATGACAGGCGTGACCCAATCCAATCTGTTCAAGAAAGCAGCCGTAATCGGTTCCGGCTTTGGCGGACTGGCGCTCGCCATTCGCTTGCAATCTGCCGGTGTCCAGACGACGATATTGGAAAGCCGGGACAAACCCGGTGGACGGGCCTATTATTGGGAGAAAGAAGGCTTTATCTTCGATGGCGGCCCGACCGTCATCACCGACCCCGATTGTCTCTCCCAACTATGGGATCTCACCGGCCATGATATGGCGAAAGATATCGAGTTGATGCCGGTGTCGCCTTTCTACCGGCTCAACTGGCCGGACGGCACCAATTTCGATTATGTGAATGATCCCGAAGAGCTTTATGCCAACATAGCGGCCATCGAACCTGACGATGTCGAGGGTTATAAGAAGTTCCTAGAATATAGCGGCGGCCTATATGAAGAAGGCTATGTCAAGCTCGGCACCAAGGCGTTTCTCGATTTCAAATCGATGATCAAGGCGGCCCCTGCCCTGATGAAATTCGAAGCCTATCGCTCTGTCTATGCCAAGGTTTCCGGCTTTGTTAAAAATGAGAAGCTGCGCGAATTCCTGTCCTTTCAATCGCTACTGGTCGGCGGCAATCCGATGAAAACCAGCGCAATTTACGGTTTGATCCATAAGCTGGAAAGACTGGGCGGGGTCTGGTTTGCCAAGGGAGGGACCAATATGCTGGTCGCTGCGATGGTCAAACATTTCGAGCGGATTGGCGGTGTCATCCGGCTTGATGATCCGGTCACAAAAATCGATACAACTGGCGATCGCGCGTCGGGTATCACCTGCAAATCCGGCTGGAGCGAACATTTTGATGCGGTCGCCTCCAACGCAGATATCATGCACAGCTACCGCGATCTTCTTGGCCACAAACATCGCAGCGAAACCGTCACGGGCAAGCTGATGAACAAGAAATATTCACCGTCACTTTTCGTCGTACATTTTGGCGTCAAAGGCAGTTGGCCCGGCATCCCGCACCATATGATCCTCTTTGGCCCGCGCTACAAAGGACTGCTGGAGGATATCTACGACAATGGCGTGCTACCGAATGACTTCTCTCTCTATCTGCACCATCCTACGATCACCGACCCGGAAATGGCACCGGAAGGCCACAGCACATTCTACGTGCTGGCACCGGTACCACATCAGGGGAAACTGCCGATCGACTGGGAAGAAATGGGACCGATCTACGAGAAGCGTATTCTCGATGAAATCGGTCATCGCCTGATCCCCGATATTCATGACCGGATTGTCACAAGTTTTCATTATACGCCTCAGGATTTCGGCAGCGACCTCAACGCCCATCTCGGCAGCGCGTTCAGCCTGGAACCCTTGCTGACGCAAAGCGCCTGGTTCCGGGTCCATAATCGCGATGATGTGATCGACAATCTCTATTTTGTCGGTGCAGGCACCCATCCGGGTGCGGGAATTCCCGGTGTCGTAGGGAGCGCGAAAGCGACGGCCGAACTGATGCTGGAAGATCTCGGACAGCCTGAATGAACCGTACGAACCTCGTCCTACACGCCAGAACCAGTATCGAGCGCGGATCAAAGTCCTTTGCGCGGGCCTCAAAGCTATTCTCCCGGCAGACGCGGGAGCGGGCATGGTTGCTCTATAGCTGGTGCCGGGCCTGCGACGATCTGGCCGATGGGCAGGACCATGGACAAGAGATGTCGCGGGTTCAAAATCCGGAGAAGGTCATTGCGGCTATGCGGATGATGACAGCCCGCGCCCATGGTGGAGAGAAAACCGGCAATCCGCCATTTGATGCTTTTGGCGTCGTCGCACAGGAATGCGACATTCCAATTTCACTCGCCAATGACATGATCGATGGCTTTTCACTGGATGCCAAAGGATGGCGACCGGAAACCGAGAATGATCTGCTGCAATATTGCTATCATGTGGCGGGCACGGTCGGCTGTATGATGGCAGTCGTGATGGGCATTTCTGCGCGCAATCAAGAAGTTCTCGACCGCGCCTGTGATCTGGGCTTAGCATTTCAACTGGCAAATATTGCCCGCGACGTGACCGAAGATGCAGAAGCGGGCCGATGTTATTTGCCCAAAACATGGCTGGCGGAGATGCGGATCGATCCCGACAACATCATGGCCCCGGAACGCCGGGAGGCACTTGTGCTGCTGATCGACCGGCTTTGCGATTTAGCAGGAGATTATGAGGCTTCAGCTCGTGTTGGGGCATCCAACCTGCCATTCCGGTCCCGCTGGGCGGTTCTGGCGGCAGCGGGAATCTATGGTGATATCGCCCGGGCCATTAAAAAGAGTGACGGAGCCTCGCTTGAACAGCGCATATATACCAGCAAGAGCAAAAAACTCGGCTGGATATTGAAGGCCTTTGGACAAGCTATATTCAATCTGGCTCGACGTGATCGCCAAGGTCTATGGACAAGAAAACGCGCTTAAACGGCTTAGCCGTTTATTCGCTGGCCCCGTTTTCGGTGACATATCCACTGATACGGCGAACGGCGACTTCATATAGATTTTGCGAACAACATATCACGCCAAGCGCTTTGCCGTGCGTGCCATTATAGACCAGCCGTTCGCCCATCGCGCTGGTGACACTGGCACCCGCTTCGGCAGCAATCACATGAGCAGCGGCAATATCCCATTCATGGCCCCAGCGGGTCGAGGCGACGACGTCCGCCCGATCATCTGCGACCATCGCCATGCGTAGCGCGATACTATTCGGCTTGGTCACGGCTGTCAGGTTAAGCTCGGGTGGCAATTCTTCTGCAGGTATGCGGCAACCGTCATATTCGTGACGCGTACTGGCGACCAAGGCTCTACCGTTAACGGTGGCATGGTTGCCCGCTTTTGCGGCCCAGACTTCTTCCATTGCAGGAGCAACGAGTATTCCGAAAATTGGCGCTTCATTTTGGACTAATGCAACCGACACGCACCAGCCTGTCTTACCCGCCACAAAATCCTTCGTGCCGTCGATCGGATCAACCACCCATGTCAGTTCATCACCAGCGCCGCTGTGATCAATATGGGTTTCTTCCGAAAGCCAGCCCGCTTCGGGCAGCAGTTTCTCAAGCTCGCTCCGCAGGAACCGATCAACCGCCAAATCTGCATCGCTGACAATCTGGCCCGGTGATTTTTCCCACGTCTTGTCGGCCTTCCGGCCCAGCTGCCAATCGCGCATGGCGAGTGCCCCGCCCTCTTCAGCAATTGCAATCACACGGTCAAAATCGATATCAGCCAAGAGTTTCTCCGTTAATCCAGAGCCTGTCGAGAGAAGCGTTCGCCTAATAGGTACGGTTCGACGGGCGCACCACTAACGGATTTGGTCAGCCACCCGCGACCGTCATACTGTCCGTGCGCAAGGTTGGCACATTGATGCTGTACCGATATTCCAGATCATCGGCCGCGATCAGGCTTTTGAACATATCTTTCAAATTGCCCGCGATCGTGATTTCCGAAATCGGTGGACCAATTTCTCCATCAACGATCAAAAATCCGCCCGCGCCCCGGCTATAGTCGCCGGTCACCGGATTGACGCCCATGCCGATCAATTCGGTGATATAGACGCCATGTTTGATATCTTTGATCAAATCCGCCTTGCTGACCGCGCCGTTGCACATATGCAAATTGGTCACGCTGACACCGGGTGATCCGCCAACCCCGCGGGAGGCATGTCCGGTCGGTTGCATCCCCAATTGACGGGCTGAGGCGCTTTCCATGAGCCATTGAGTCAGCCGACCATTGTCGATCAATTTGGCCTTCGCCGTCGGCAGTCCTTCCCCGTCAAATGCCTTGGAACGGAGACCGCGTTTGCGATGCGGGCAGTCGATAACGGTCAAGGCGCTATCAAATACTTCTGTATCCAGTGCATCTTGCAAGAAACTGGTTTTGCGCGCGATGCTGCTGCCGGCAATCGCGCCCACAAAATGCCCCAGCAGACTATTGCCTACCCGTGGATCGTAAACGACCGGCATTGCGCCCGCGTCAAATTCCACCGGATTGAGCCTTGAAACGGCCCGTTCTCCAGCTTCCTGGCCAATGTCTTCCGGTGCTCCTAGATCTTCCAGAAAACGCACGCTGTCATAGGCATAGTCGCGTTCCATGCCATCGCCTTCACCTGCGATAACGCTAGCCGACAGACTATAGCCACTGGTTGAATAAGCGCCGGAAAATCCATGGCTAGTCGCGAGTGCAACGATGCTGCGCCCCGCGCTTGCTCCGCCACCTTCGCTATTCGTAACGCCCTTTACGGCCCGCGCGCTGTCCTCTGCCTTTAGTGCCAGTTCACGCAATATCTCCGGCTCTGGGTCTTGTCCGTCATCGCCATCAATTGGGTGCGGTTCGGATTTCAAAAGCAGCTCTTCGGGCGCGAGACCGGCATATTGGTCTTCCGGTGCTTCTCTGGCCATGTCCAGTGCACGCCCTACTAGCGATGATAGTATCTCGGGGTCCATATCGGATGAAGAAACAGTCGCAGAACGCTTTCCAGCGAACACCCGAAGGCCAATTTCTTCGCCTTCCGATCGCTCGACATCTTCCAGATTTCCGAGACGGATTTGGACCTGTGTCGCGGCATCGCAGACATAAATGGCGTCGGCAGCATCAGCTCCGGCTTTTTTGGCTTGGGAAATTAGGGCGTCGGCGCGGTCTTGCGCTTCGGAAGGTTTTAGCATGAACCGGACATAGGTGCGGCACCCTGCAAGGTCAACGATCTGCTGTTAAATGGTGAGGAAACGATAGTCGTGTTTCTGGAAACGACTTTTTAAAGCACCGTCGCAACGGCTTTGATCAGCGCGATATAAACAATAGGCAGGCCGATAGCCAAGCTCCAGAGGATTACCTGGTCAGATCGAAATTTTGCAGCGAGACTTTGTTCGGACAGGCCAGCGCTGCTCATGTCAGACCAACGCTTTTCAAACTTGCGGCAGAATGGGATGATAACAGCTACCAACAATATCAAACCAAAATAGGGAGCGATCGACATGCCCTTGGTTTCGATAAAGCTGAGCACGAAGAAAATCTGAGCCATTGTGTAGACCAACAAGGCCGCTGCACAATTGTTGCTCATTTTCTTGTCCCAGCGGATGCCGCTGTTCCGCATATCCTGACGTGCGTGATGTTTGCTAATCGTTTTGCGAGACGCTGCTGCGACCATAGTCTATTCCCCTCAGAATATCATCTCCGTCGATCGTCGTAAGTTTGCCCCGTACGATCAACGCAGACACTATAACCGATTTATCGTAAAAGCCAAATCGCTAGTTTTCCGGTATTTTATATCGCAAAAACATAGTTCCGCTTGCCAAAAATTACCGAATGCGACAGAATCAGTTTCCATTCGCAATTTATTTTTGGAGCCTGCCCGCATGACCATTGCCCTTTCTGATCCGCTGACATTGCCCTGCGGCGCGGTGCTGCCGAACCGGCTTTCCAAGGCCGCGATGACCGAAGGCATGGCAACGCCCGATGGCATTCCCACTCCGGAGCTAGAACTGCTATATGGCCTCTGGTCCGACGGCGGAACCGGAATGTTGTTGAGTGGCAATATTCAGATTGACCGTGACCATCTCGAACGACCCGGAAATGTGGTGATCGATCGCCCGGCTGATGACGCGATGATGACAATGTTAAAACGCATGGCCCAAGCTGCCACGCGCAATGGCAATCATTTCTGGGCGCAGATCAGCCATGCAGGTCGGCAAACACAAAGCAATGTCAACAAACATCCCAAAGCCCCATCCGCTGTCAAACTTGGCCTGCCCGGCGGACAATTTGGTGAACCCGTCGCCTTGACCGGAGAAGAGATTGAAGAGCTCATCGGCCGTTTTGCGCTAGCGGCAAAAACGTGTCAGGCTGCGGGTTTTACCGGCGCGCAAATCCATGCCGCTCATGGCTATCTGCTCAGCAGCTTCCTCAGTCCACGATCCAACCAGCGCACCGACGAATATGGCGGTAGCCTGGAGAACCGGGCGCGCTTTCTGCTCGCGGCGGTCGCGGCCGTCCGGGCAGCGGTCGGGCCCGACTTCCCTATTTCGGTGAAGCTCAACAGCGCCGATTTCCAGAAAGGCGGGTTTAACTTCGACGACAGTTTGCAGGTGGTCAAATGGCTCGAAGAAGCCAGCGTCGATCTGGTCGAAATTTCTGGCGGCACTTATGAGCAGCCGGCGCTCATGGGCGCAGATGGGATGGAAGAGAAAGAGGAACAGAATGTTGCGCCTTCAACCAAGGCACGAGAAGCCTATTTCGTCGATTTCGCCAAGGCAATGCAGGATGCGGTCAAGGTTCCACTGATGGTGACCGGCGGTTTCCGGACCCGAGCGGCTATGGAATCCGCGCTCTCCAGTGGTGCCGCCGATCTGATCGGATTGGGCCGTCCGATGTGCGTGATGACCGATGCCCCCAAACAATTGCTGGAAGGATTGGAAGCACTACCACGCTATGAGGATGAATTGCGCCTCATTCCCGACTGGCTCGGCTTCCTCATGCGGGTACAGATGGTCAAGGCCGTCGCCAGTTTTGCCGTCATCTACTGGTTCTACGAACAGCTGGAAAACCTTGGCCAAAGCGGAAAAACCGATCCGCGCCTCAGCGTATTCAAGGCATTTCAAGCCGTCGAGAAACGCAACAAACGTATATTGGCAGCGCGCAGCCCCAGTGAATGAACGCCAGCGGCTAGCCGCCTCTAGATATTGGTGCTGGTCGGGATAAGGCTGGGCTGCAAATAGCTATAAGGATGCATCCGCCGACTGTTGCGCGCGACAATCCGCGCCTCGACTGCCCTCAATCCAGCCTGAAACCGTACCAACGGCCCTTCATCGCCGGTAATCGCTGGATCGCGGAACCACTTGCTATACGGCAAGCGATTGGTGCGATAGTCGCCGAGCGGCCGATAATAGACCGATCCCAGCAATACCAGAGAGGACATTTGTTCCAGCGCCAATGACATGGGCGGCATATAGTCCAGCCATTCCTGCTTGCTGTGACCGCCTTGATCCGCCGGAGCCGCTTCCCAACCTGCGCCGGAATAGGCCGGAATGAAGGTCATGATCGAACGCTGCGGAAAATTCACGGCGGCATGCTGAGCACTGGCCGTAAAAATGATCATCGTGCAGACTTCGACCAACTGCGCGCGGGACGTGATCGCTTTAAAGCCATCGATATGCCCCTCCAAAGCAATGGATGATGCCCATTGCGCCAATTCGGTATCACCGGTCACCGCATCATCATCGGCATAATAGATATCGATATATTGTTTGACCCAGTCCTGGATCGCATTCCAGACCAGCAAGGCATCGTCGCGATAAGGATAGTCGGCCAGTTTGTTCGGATCAGCGACCTTCCGCTCTGCGAAATCGACCGGAGTCATTTTCTTGTAGAAGTCAAAAGACAGGCGCGCCTGTACTGCGGCCAATTGGCTGGACGTGATCGTGCCACCAAAAAATGCATCAATCGGACCACCTTTGTTGATCAGCGTTTTTGCCGCCATATTGTTGATGAACAAAGTTCCCTCGAAATGCGGGACGAGCAAGGACCAGAGTGGATGCACATTGGCCAGATTACGGCGGGTTGCCACGGCAATAGCCTCACTGACCAGATGCGTGCCGGCGAGATGCACGAAAAGTTCATGATAGTTGATATCAGAAACCTGGACGACAAATTTTGCCATTTCCCAGCCCCATTTTTCCGAGGCCGCGGCCGATGGAGTCATGATGGGATATTGGCTGCTATCCTGCCCGCATTGGATTGCGACAGGCTTCAGCGACGCTCCGCCCGGCGGCACTGCGAACAGAGCCATCGGTTGATAGACATATTTGGCTATACCTTTCCAAACACCCGCAGAAAGAACCTCTAATTCTTTGTAATCGCTTAGATATATACGGCCGTCTGCCAATGCATCGGCTAGCGTGTCTCCGCTGATGGCTGCTGCATATTGCGCGGGCGTCACCGGGAAATTCTCTGGAATTTCATCAATGCCCCGAAGCAACATCGGATTAGGCCCCGCAACCCGCAGTCGGGCAAATTCATCATCATTTTGAAACGTGTAGCCGATTTCCGGAACGGGATAGGTTTGGAACAGATCGCGATAGGCCTCTATCGATCGGTCATCTGAAGCCTCTTCGGCTTTCAAAACATCAAAAATCACCGCAATAATATCACGAAGGGCAATATCATGCGCTTCAAGCGCTTCGAGATCCGTCGCCTGTGCCGCCTCTTCAATGCTGTTTTCAAGGATAGACAATTCGCCATTTTTGGCATGTTTTTCGAACAGCGCATCCACCTCCGTTCGTACCTTGCTGGCATCTTCCAACGCATCTTTGATGATCTGTTGCGCCGCTTTGTCGAAACCCGAGAATATGGGATGGAGCAGTACTGCTTCGATATTCTTCAGAATACCGAGACTAACCTTTAACACCTTGAACCACCATGCCATTGAAGGCTTGTCATCAGACGGCACGTCAGTAGCCAAAGGCACTCCGGGCAATGCCGGTATCTCCCGGGTCCATTGATATTTTGTACAGGTGGCAGAAATTTGTTCACGGCGTTTCGTACGCTGCTCTGGGCTGTCATTTTGTGGCAAGCTTGGATGGCGCGCTCCGTGTTTTACCAACTCCTCCGCCATATCTTGTTGCGGTACGATCGACTTTGCGTTTTCGAAGGACATGATTGCTCCTGAATCTGGTTTCAGACAGTATCATTTTGTAACAACATGGTTAATTATGAGTAAAAATCGTAATCTAGATAAATGGTTACAGATTCTGCGTATATGTAAAGAGATGTTATCCTGCATCTATACTTAACGCACTTTTCACGATTTACTGCTAGCGCGTTAGTCATGCAGTCAGCCATTCGCCAATTTGTTCAGAGACTCGTTCCCCCGATTCCAGAAGCGGTTCAGGATGAATTTGCGATTCTGAGCGCGACCCGTCTGCAAAGCCAATCGCGTGCGTTGTTTCTGGCGATGTTCCTGACTATTCCCTTCGTGCTCTACGCTTCCAGTGTCGGTGCCGATCCATGGATCCGCTATGGCATGCCGCTCGCCATGGGCAGCTGTTGCCTGATTGGTTACATTTCGCTGATCAAGGACCGCAACGCTTCTGGTAGTCCCGATCTGGCGCGCAGCTTTATCGCCGAAGCCACTTTTTTCTCGGCAACCATCTGCGTCCTTGTCAGTGTCTGGTGCGTATTGAGCTGGGTCAATGCGCCTAGCGAACTAAGGCTATTCTATCCGTTCACGCTCGCCATGGGTTCCTTGACGACCATCTATACGCTGGCAACAATCCGGCTGGCGGCAATTCTCAACATCATAATCGGTATAGCGCCGATCACCATCATCATGCTGCTCTCGGGCGATCCCATTGGCTGGTCTGCTGCGGCAAGCCTGATCATGGTGACAACATTCCTCTTCCGATTGATCACAAAGCAGAATGATGAGTTTATCAACCTGCTGGTTCTGCAAAATGAAATGCGCGAACTGGCGCATACCGATCCCCTAACCGGCCTGTTCAATCGCAGGGTTTTGGCGAAACATCTCGAACAGCAGATTGCGGCGAAAGATCAAGAAAACCGTTTCACCTTGGCCTTGGTTGATCTGGACGATTTCAAACCGGTCAATGACCAGTTCGGCCATGCCGTTGGCGATCAATTGCTGATCGAAGTGGCCAAACGCCTCCAGGCTGCCTGCGGGGAAAACGGAATTGTCGCCCGCATAGGCGGCGATGAATTTGCGATTCTACTGTCCCCAGAATCTAGCATTTCCAGCGCGGCCTGCGCGGATCATATGCTCGCTGCTCTGGTTCCACCCTGCATGATTTCTGAACATGTCATTCGTGTCGGGGCGAGCATCGGTACCGCTACATGGCCGATTGATGGCAAAACCGCAGAAGCCCTGTTCGACGCCGCAGACACCCAGCTTTATGCCCTCAAGAACCGCAGTGACAAGGCAGTAGCGCGGGAATCAAGACAGCCAAGCGAACTGCGGTCCAAAACCGCATAACGGCAGTGCCGTCGGAACTAGCCTAATTCTTCTGCCCGAAGCGTCTTGCGGTCCAGCTTTCCGATCATTGTTTTAGGCAGGCTTTCACGCACCACGACATCCGTCACTCGTTCATGTTTGCCGAGTTGGGGATTGAGCCACGTTTTCAGCTCTTCGCCGGTTACACTCACGCCAGCTTCCAACGCCACATAGGCTTGGGGACTCTCACCACGATAGTCATCCGGAACGCCAATCACGAGCGCTTCTTTGACCGCTTCATGCTTGTAGAGCACTTCTTCAACCTGACTCGGGAACACTTTGAAGCCGCCAACAGCGATCATATCCTTCAACCGGTCAACAATCTTGATATAGCCATCTTCATCAATGGTCGCGACATCACCCGTGCGCAGGAAGCCGTCGACGAATACTTTCTCGTCTTCGTCCGGCAGGTTCCAATATCCCTGCATCACCTGAGGACCAGAGAATATCAATTCGCCTGGCTCACCTTCTGGTACGGCGAGGGTCGGGTCGCTCTTGTCGACCAGTTTCACCAAAGTGCCCGGGACCGGTTGGCCGATTGTGCCGGGTTTGTTGAGCGCTTCATAGGGGTTGGCTGCAACCACGCCACAGCTTTCCGTCAGACCATAGCCCTCGACCAGCTTCGCCCCTGTCATCGCCTCGAACTTATTCTTCAATTCCATCGCCAGAGGGGCACCACCCGAAACACAGACGTTGAGCGAGGAGAAATCGGTCTTCTCAATGTCCGGATGATCGAGCAAAGCCTGATACATGGTCGGCACGCCGGGCATAGCGGTAATCTTCGTCCGGGTAATCGCCTGTAATGTCTGCTTCGCATCAAAGCGCGGCAGCATGACGATCTCTCCGCCCCGTTCGATCGTGCGGTTAAGTACGGCGCTGTTCGCGAAGACGTGGAAGAAAGGTAGAACACCCATCAACCGGTCATCCTCTCCAATAGATGGATCGATGCTGTTAATCTGCCGCGCATTGGCGGTTAGATTCTGGTGGCTGCACATCGCGCCCTTCGGGGTACCGGTGGTGCCGCCGGTATATTGCAGCAATGCAATATCCTTTTCCGCATCAATATCGGGCGCTTCATAATCGCCAGCATTCTTGGTCAAATCCGTGAAGCGGGTAATCCGGTCATCCTTGGGCACCGGGCTGTTTTCCTTGCGACGGAACAGCGAGTAGAGCAACGCTTTACCGGTGGGCAGCGCCTTTGCAATGCTTCCCACCACAAGCCGCTCCAGACTGGATTGTTCAAGCACTTGATAAGCAGTCGGAAACAGAGCTTTGGCCGAAAGCGTGAACAGGATTTTGGTACCGCTATCCTCTACCTGATGACTCAGCTCATCTACGGTATAGAGCGGTGAGAAATTCACGATCGTCGCGCCAACCGCCATCGCACCATAATAAGCGCTGACATATTGCGGTACATTGGGCAGGAACAGACCGACCCGATCGCCTTTCTTGACGCCCATATCCTGCAGCCCCTTGGCCACCCGGGCGACATCGACGGCAACAGCCGCGTAACTATATTTCCGTCCCATGAAATCCAGCAGATGCGCATCGCCGCGTTGCCCGACCGAACGGAAGAACATCCCCGGCATCGACAGAGGTGGATAGATCTGATCCCATTGCGTGGGATGATTATAGCTAGATGTCCAGATTGGTCGCTGGTCTGAGTGTATATTGGTCATTAACATTCATGTAAGTGAAGCAGCACGAACTGACAATGGAAATCGCGCATCATATTGGGTTCCCTTTCGCTTAGAACACAGTGTAGGGATAGCGCGAATGTCCGACTCCTCAAATCTCCCCGCACCAAAATCTTCCTTGGTCTTTGTTTTCCTTGTCGTGCTGATCGACATGATGGGATTCGGCATCATCATGCCGGTTTTGCCGAAATTGATTACCAGCATCACCGGCGAGACAATTTCAAATGCAGCGGTCTATGCAGGCTGGCTCGCCTTTGCTTATGCCGCGATGCAATTTGTCTTCGGACCGATCATCGGGAACCTGTCAGATCGCTATGGTCGCCGTCCAGTCTTGTTGGGCGCGCTGGCCGGCTATGCCATCGCCTATACGCTAATGGGGTTCGCATCCTCCCTAATATGGCTATTCGCTGCGCGGATCATCGCCGGGATCATGGGGGCCAGTTTCAGCACCGCCTATGCCTATATCGCCGATATATCTCCTCCCGAAAAACGGGCACAGAATTTCGGGCTTATCGGTGCGGCTTTCGGACTGGGCTTCATCATCGGCCCAGCGGTGGGTGGCATATTGGGTGAATATGGAACCCGCCTGCCCTTTTTCGGCGCCGGTGTGCTGGCTGCGCTCAATTTAGTTTTCGGCTTTTTCATGCTCAAAGAAAGTCTGCCTGCCGAAAAACGACGAGCTTTCAAACTGGCGCGCGCCAATGCTTTCGCAGCCCTCAAGGCGCTGAACGGCCAGAATAAGGTTGTTTTCTGGTATGCAGCCGCACTGACAATATGGATGACGGCCCATGTCGTATTTCCCATTATTTTTGCTTTCTACCTCATTGAGTCCTTCGGATGGAGCGAATTGCGCGTGGGGCTGGCTTTTGCGGCCGTCGGGCTCGGTTCTGCGGTTGTCCAAGGCGGTCTGATCCGCTTGTTGATCCCGCGGATCGGCGAATGCAATGCTGCCATTCTTGGGGCCGTTGGGATGGCAGTCAGTTGCGTCCTCTACGTCGTTGCGGGGCAAGGAGAAGGATGGTTGATTTTCATCGCTATCCCCGTCGGCGCAATACAGGGTCTGTTTCAGCCTTCCCTCAACGGCCTGATGAGCAACGCCGTGTCCGATGATACACAGGGCGAATTGCAAGGCGCAGTGGCCAGCTTGCAAAGCGTTGCCTCGGTTATCGGGCCACCGATGTTTGCCGCCGTGTTCGCGGCCTTCACGGTCGCAGGCGGCCTATACTATCTCCCCGGCGCACCATTCGGATTGGCCGGAATCATTTGCCTGATTGCTCTGCTGATATTCCTGCGCGGCTACGCACTGCACCGGACCAGTACTGACATGAAACCGCCAACAGATACCAAAGGCCTGGCCGCTTAAATAGCCGCATGGCGCAGGGTCAACTGGCGCTATACCAGGCGGTACCATCCTTCATTTCCAACTGGGCGCGGCCGGTATATTCAAGATGCCGCAGCGTCGCCATCGCCTCGCCACTGGCCATGCCGATAACATCAGGGGTGATCGGACGGCGGAATAGATAGGGAAAACTGTCAACGACCCGCTTGGGACTTTCGCGCAACCCCTGCTCGAGATCATCAAGCGCCTCATTATGCCGTTCAGCCAACGCATCGAGCCGCTGATGTGCGCCCAGAAAAGGCCGTCCATGCGCGGGCAATATCAGCAAGTCATTATCCAGTTCAGCCCGGAACCGGTCGATGCTCGCCAACCATTCGCCAAGCGGATCGGCGGTCGGCTCGCTCAGCAGAGTCGAGATATTTGAAGTAATCCGCGGCAATATCTGATCGCCAGAGATCATCACCTTGGCGGTGTCATCAATCAGGCAGGCATGTTCAGGCGTGTGACCATTGCCAATCATCACGCGCCATTCATGGTCGCCGGTTTTCAATCTGGTACCCTCTTCCATCCGGACGTGACCAATTGGCAAATCCGAAACGGCCCGCGCAAAACGGCCCCATCCTTTGGCAGCAAAATCGTCAATCAGATGCTGCTCCCAGCCGCAGAAAAGCCATTCATCCAGCGCTTCTTGCGGCACGCCTTCGCGCTTGTCCGCGATCAACAGGCGGGTCATCAACCATTCCGTACGGTTCATGTGCAAGGGCACTTTAAACCGGTTGGCCAGCCAGCCCGCGCAGCCGACATGATCGGGGTGATAATGGGTGACAATGATCTTGGTCGCACGCTGTCCTAGCAGCGCACCTTCTTCGAACAAATGCTTCCAGGCCTCGACAACCTCGGACATGAACAGTCCGGTATCGGCAATAGCAAAGCCTTCACTGCCATCGGCATGCTTGTCTGCCAGCACCCAATTGTTGATATGACCAAGCGGCCCCGGAACCGGTGTCCGGGTCCAGCCGATGCCGGGCATCAATTCAAAATATTCACCATATTTCGGTTCATAGTCGCCGAGCGGATAGGTCAGGCCGTCCGATTCAATCGGATCAAAACCATGATCAGCGAGCATCGCATCATAAGCAGGTCGTTTTAGAGGAGCATCCATATACCAGCCATAGCCCCTTGCCGACAAGAAGCGCAAGCTGGTTTAATCAGCTAGTTAAACCCAGTGATCGCCGAGCGGTAACCGCCAAACAATGCCCTGCTGGGCAATGAAGCCTAGCTGTCTTTGAAAAGCGTCTCTGCTGTATGCTCAACAGGTGCCGCATCTTCTTCGCCGTCTTTGCCAGACAGCGCAGCTTCCGCATCACGTTCCGCTTGTGCCCGTTCTTCGTGCAGTTCGGCGATCAAGGCTTCCTTGTCTCCGCCCAGTTTCGCGTCATCGGCGACTTCAGGTTCAATCCCCGCTTTTTTCGCGGCCTTCGCAACAACAACGTCCAGCTCGCGCTGCGAACAGAGGCCGAGGGTCACAGGATCTTTCGGAACGATGTTAGCAATGTTCCAATGTTCACGCTCGCGAATGGCGTTGATGGTTGTCCGGGTGGTCCCGATCAACTTGCCAACCTGCGCATCGGAAATTTCCGGATGATTGCGCAAGAGCCACGCGATGCCATCGGGTTTATCCTGACGCTTGGAAACTGGCGTATAGCGTGGTCCCTTGGTCCGGCGCACCTGTTCAGGGCCTTTTTGAATGACCATGCGATAGTCCGAATCTTTCTCGGCTTTCTCGATTTCTTCATGGGTCAGTTCCTGCGCCTGTATTGGATCGCGGCCCGTATATTTGGAACTTGCGAGATCATCCGCCATCGCGTTGACTTCCAGAATATGGATACCGCAAAATTCAGCGATCTGTTCAAAACTGAGCGCCGTGTGGTCCACCAACCAGCTAGCGGTTGCATGCTGCATAAGAGGGGTTGCTTGTTCGGCCATGATGGCATCCTTCTGATAGCTGGCGCCTTGGGACCAGCGGCAATAAAAAATAAAGGGCCGCCCCCTTGCGGAGACGGCCTGTTGGAAGCTTATGTAGGATATTTGTAGGGAGTCGGCAAGATATTTGGCTAAACGCGCGCAAAAACCGCCTTTGCCAGCATCCGTCGTGACAAATGATAGTCCAGACGCAGCGCTTGCGGGACCAAACCGTTGAGAAACTGGTTTGCACTTGCCTCCCAGCTATAGCTCTCGCCATGCGCTGTGCAATCCGCCGGGTTCAGCCTCAAAGCGCATTTTATCGCCACATTCAGATCCCGATCCATCGCGCCGCTTTCGTCCGTCAAAATGTCTATTGGCCCGGTCACCGGATAAGCCGCCACGGGCGTCCCGCAAGCCAAAGCTTCAATAATCACCAGACCGAATGTGTCGGTCTTGCTGGGGAAGATAAAAACATCCGCGCCGGCGTAGTAACCAGCCAGTTCACGACCCGATTTTCTCCCGACAAAATGAACACCAGGATAGCGCGTTTTCAGATTCTCTAACGCCGGTCCATCGCCGACGACAACTTTCGACCCCGGCTGGTCGCTGTCGAGGAAACCCTCGATATTTTTTTCCACGGCCACCCGGCCGACGTAGAGCTGGATTGGTCTTTGCAGTTCACCATAGATCGCGGGCGTCGGCGTATCAGGGCGAAAATTCTCCAGATCGACACCACGACTCCAGTGATGGACATGATCCAGCCTTTCACTACGCAACTGCGCGCATATGCTCTCGGTAGAAACCATGATCGCTTCCGATCGTTGGTGAAACCAGCGAATATAAGGCCAGAACACACGCGGCGACAATTTGGTTCGCTTGGCAAGATATTCTGGAAATTGTGTGTGATAGGCCGTTGTAAACGGATGACCTGTCTTACGGCACCAGCGACGGGCCTGAACACAGAGCGGTCCTTCGGTCGCGAGATGCACCGCTTCAGCTCCAAATTCCTCGATTTGCCTGCCAATGGTGCGGGCACGGGTGAAAGCCATGCGGATTTCTGGATAGCTCGGTGCGGGTATGGAGCGATATTGATCTGGTGAAATCACCAATATCTCGTGCCCCCAGCCCCGCAACAACCCGATCACCGTGTCCAGGGTTCGGACCACACCATTGACTTGTGGATGCCATGCATCCGTCACCAGCGCGATCTTCATGCTGCTTGCTCCACAGGATCGGCCTTCTCCGACATCACGCGAGCGGGCTGCGCTCGCTCCGCCTTTCGCGCCGCGATTTCGTCGGCCCAATGGAGTATTTCCATAGTGCCATCATCGCACTCCACCAAAGCGGTACAGCCCTCGACCCAATCGCCGTCATTATAATATTCGATACCTTTGATATCGCGATGCTCCGCCGTATGGATATGACCGCA
This sequence comes from Parasphingorhabdus sp., assembly GCF_039939955.1. GTDB lineage: Bacteria > Pseudomonadota > Alphaproteobacteria > Sphingomonadales > Sphingomonadaceae > Parasphingorhabdus. The sequence goes on from NZ_JBDVHS010000006.1 coordinate 125,962, forward strand.
CACCACGCCATCAACACCGCGATTTTCCGCTGCCTTGGCGACAAGCTCTTCATAGCGGCCGATAAATTCAACCGCATTTTTAACCTTATGCTTGGCCATTTTGGACAGCGACCAATAGGGCAAGCCCATGCGATTGCGCAGCTTGTTGACCAGCCAGTTCAAGCGCATCAGCGTCACATAGGCAAAATCACCGACAACCGCGAGCCAGCGATGCGCCAGCATGACGGCATCAAATTCATCACCGTGCAAGACCAGCAAACGGCGCCCATCGGCAGTTTCATGGATCGCCGAGCGCCGGATTTCTACCCCACCAAAGTTCAGTCCACTGAACTGGCGAAACATCTCGTCATGGTTCCCCGGGATATAGACAATACGCGTGCCACGCTTTGCCCGCTTCAATATGCGCCAGATGATGTCATTATGGCTATCCGGCCAAAAGAACCGCTTTTTCATCCGCCAACCGTCGATAATATCGCCAACCAGATAGAGGGTATCACTATCCACATGGTCTAGAAAATCGATCAAAAGGTCGGCGTTGCAGCCCCGTGTGCCGAGGTGAATATCAGATATCCAGATCGTACGGTATCGCGTCCGATCATGAGACCGGACCCTCGGCCTCCGCTTCAAGCGCGCTTCATAGTGGTCGGCATCGAGCAGCGGAACATTAGCTGTGGTAATGGGGGGAAATTGCTTGGCCATCGAAAACTCCCGTGGAATTTATCCATGGGTTTCTTCTTACGCCTTGATTGTTACAGCCCAATTCTCATTCTATGAAACTTTGATGACGCAGAGCCTATCTTTGCAAATAGTCTTGCAATCGCATTTGCAGATGCGGAACGGCGCAATCACTGGCCAAAAACTTAGCAACAGGCATAGTTTCCCAGCCCTGCCCTTCATCACCAAAGACAATTTCATCCAATATTTGAGGTGACAGCCGACAAACGAAGAAGAGCGCTACTTTGCCTGCGCCTCTCCAATTTGGGTAGGTTTGAACATGTTCAAACTGGTCAATGGCAATTCGGATCCCGAATTCTTCAAATGTTTCCCGTGCGACGCATTCTGCCCCGCTCTCGTTATTTTCACGCCCACCGCCCGGCAGATCAAGCATATTGGGGAACGGAATATCCGGCTTATCATCCCGACGATAGACTAGGATATCATCGTCAATGAACACCGCGACTTTTGCACCATGAAAGTCAGGCTGATCGCTCATGATGCTCGTTCGGCCTATTCGACCGTCAGCACGATCTTTCCGATATGATCGCCAGCCTCCATATGCGCATGCGCCTTGGCAGCGTCGACTAGCGGAAAGCTCTTGTCCATCACCGGTTTCAGCTTGCCTGCTTCGACATCCGGCCAAACATACCGGTATAGCTCGTCCGCCAGCAGCGCCTTACGCATTGCCGATTGCGGCCGCAAAGTCGAACCGGTGAGCATGACGCGCTTCATCATCACATGTGCCATGTTCAACGTGGCTTGCAACCCGCCCTGAACCGCGATTGTCACATGACGACCGTCTTCTTTCAGACATTGCAAATTGCGTGCAACATAATCGCCAGCAACCATATCCAATACGACTTCCACCCCTTGGCCGTCGGTGATCTTCTTGATCTCCTCGACAAAGTCTTGGCTTTTATAGTTGATCGCATGGTCTGCGCCGATCTGCTTGGCGGCTTCGCATTTTGCGTCGCTACCACAGGTCACAATGACGGTCAGGCCAAATAGCTTTCCAAGTTTGATCGCCATCGTGCCGATACCGCTGGTCCCACCGTGAACCAGAACCGTCTCGTCTTCCCGCGCAAAGCCGCGGTTAAATAGGTTGCCCCACACGGTAAACAATGTCTCTGGCAGCGCTGCAGCTTCAGCCATCGTCAGGCTGTCCGGAACAGATAGGCATTGTTCCACTGGTGCGACGCAATATTCAGCATAGCCTCCGCCGTTGGTTAGCGCGCAAACTTTGCGCCCGATCCAGTCCGGTTCAACGCCCTCGCCTAGTGCAACCACAGTCCCGGAGACTTCCAGCCCCGGCAGAGGGGAAGCTCCCGGAGGCACAGGATAAAGGCCCATTCGCTGAACAACATCTGGCCGGTTTACACCGGCAGCAGCAACCCGGATCAGCACTTCGCCGGGTTCCGGCTGCGGCACTGCCACAGTTTCGCTTTTCAAAACTTCCGGCCCGCCCGGTTCGCTGATCGCGACAGCGGTCATCTCTTTTTGCAACAATTCAGATACAGCCATTGAACATCCCCTGGGAAACTTGCGACCCCCCATTTTTTTACCCTTATTGACAGCAAAGCACGGGCGGTCAACATTACGTTACGGGAGGAATGTCGATTCATGGATGATGATGAAAATCTACCGCGCAAAACCAATGATCCGTTGGCCGCGTTGGTCAAACAGGATCTTGATCCACTGTCAGTGGATGAACTAGATGAACGGATTTCTGCACTGAAATCAGAGATAAATCGCTGTGAAGCCAAGAAAAGCTTTGCAGTAAGCCATCGTGCGAGTGCTGAAAACCTATTCAAAAAATAACAAGTGCTGGATTATATTGTAGCATTTGTTAACTTTGTTTTGCGAAATTCTGGTCTTACCGTCCGCAATAGGGCTGAATAGGGGAAGAGAAACGAAAAACAGATAGCTTTGACCGAATAGTGGAAACCCACGGTTTTCTGCCCTTGACGTTTGAGGCTAGACTTACAATCTAGAGTCCAAGCAGTTGATAAAAGCCCGGAACCAGTTGCACCGCACCAGTTTCGGCAATCGGAGCGTTCATACCGCCCCAAATTTGGAGTAATATATATGCCATCATTCGCCGAATCACTCGAGAAAACACTGCATCAGGCACTGAAAAATGCATCTGATCGCAGCCATGAATATGCAACATTGGAGCATCTTCTTCTCGCACTGATCGACGACGGCGATGCTTCTCAAGTGATGAATGCCTGCGGCGTCGATCTAAGTGAACTGGAGGACGCCGTTGTTCTCTATCTCGACAGCGAACTAGAGTCGTTAAAGGTCGAAAAGTCGATTGACCCTTCCCCCACTTCCGGATTTCAGCGCGTCGTCCAACGCGCGATCCTGCATGTCCAATCATCCGGCAAGGATGAAGTGACTGGTGCCAATGTTCTGGTGGCGCTCTTTTCCGAGCGGGAAAGCTACGCAGTCTATTTCCTTCAGCAACAGGATATGAGCCGGCTCGATGCCGTCAGCTATATCAGCCATGGCGTCGGCAAAGGCGGCCAGACCGTCGAACCGGCAGAATTGTCAGGAATGGAAGCCGACGAAGGCGCAAAAGAAAAGAGCAAGAAAGAAACAGCGCTCGATCAGTTTACCGTCAATCTCAACAAAAAGGCTGCCGATGGCCGGATCGATCCTCTGATCGGACGGCAGGCGGAAGTCGATCGGACGGTCCAGATCCTGTGCCGCCGTTCAAAGAATAACCCACTTTACGTGGGTGAGCCTGGCGTTGGTAAAACGGCGATTGCCGAAGGCCTAGCGTTGCGTATCGTTGAAGAAAACGTACCCGATGTTCTGCTGCCCGCAATCATCTATTCGCTCGACATGGGCGCGCTGCTGGCCGGGACACGCTATCGCGGCGATTTTGAAGAACGGTTGAAGCAGGTTGTGTCCGAGCTTGAGAAAATGCCCGATGCGATCCTGTTCATCGATGAAATTCACACGGTGATTGGCGCCGGCGCAACCAGCGGTGGTGCGATGGATGCATCAAATCTCTTAAAACCAGCCCTTTCCGGCGGCGTCATTCGTTGCATTGGATCAACGACTTACAAGGAATTTCGCAACCATTTTGAGAAGGACCGTGCGTTGCTGCGGCGCTTCCAGAAAATCGATATCAACGAACCATCGGTTGAGGATACGATCAAAATTCTCACGGGCCTGCGCGGTGCTTTCGAAGAGCATCACAAAGTGCGCTATTCACCCGATGCCCTGAAATCGGCGGTGGAATTGTCGACCCGCTATATCAACGACCGGAAGTTGCCGGACAAAGCCATTGACGTAATCGACGAAGTCGGCGCGATGCAGATGCTGCTGCCCCCTTCACGTCGCAAAAAGATGATCACCGCCAAGGATATCGAAGCGGTCATCGCGACCATGGCGCGCATCCCGCCCAAATCCGTGTCCAAGGACGACAAGAAAACGCTCGAGAGTCTCGAGAAAAACCTGAAGCGCGTGGTCTTTGGGCAAGATGAAGCCATTGATAAGTTGTCCAGCGCCATCAAATTATCCCGTGCCGGACTGCGCGAGCCAGAAAAGCCGATTGGCAATTATCTGTTCAGCGGCCCAACCGGTGTCGGCAAGACCGAAGTGGCACGGCAATTGTCATCGATCATGGGCATTCCGCTCAAACGCTTTGACATGTCGGAATATATGGAACGGCACAGCGTCTCCCGCCTGATCGGCGCGCCTCCGGGCTATGTCGGCTATGATCAGGGCGGTCTGCTTACCGATGCCATCGATCAAAACCCGCATTGCGTGTTGCTGCTCGACGAAATCGAGAAAGCCCATCCCGACCTGTTCAACATATTGTTGCAGGTCATGGACAACGGCAAACTCACCGATCACCACGGCAAGACGGTCGATTTCCGCAATGTTGTGCTGATCATGACAACCAATGCCGGTGCGTCTGATATGGCCAAGGAAGGCATCGGATTCGGCAACATGTCCAAGGAAGATGCCGGCGACGAGGCGGTGAAAAAAATGTTCACCCCCGAATTCCGCAACCGCTTGGATGCGATCGTGCCCTTCGCTTATCTGCCACCGGAAGTGGTGTCACGAGTGGTTGAGAAATTCATTCTCGAACTCGAGCTGCAACTGGCTGAACAGAACGTCCACATCACGCTGGACGACGATGCGCAGGCATGGCTCACCGAGCGTGGCTATGACAAGCTCTATGGTGCGCGCCCAATGGGCCGCCTGATCCAAGAAAAGATCAAACAGCCGCTTGCTGAAGAACTGTTGTTCGGCAAGCTGAAAACGGGCGGTGAGGTCAAGGTCCATCTGAAGGACAATGCATTGACGTTCGAAATCACCGCGGCGGCGCCAAAGAGCAAGAAAAAGAAAAACCCGCCGAAGAAAAAGGCTGACAGCAAGGCAAAATAGAGCGTTCGAAATTCGGGATTAAAAACCCGATTATCGGAAAACGGCGTGTCTGGTCACACGCCGTTTTTTCTACGCCTATACCGGAACCTTAGATGCAACTGTCGATCCGCAAAGACCGTGTGGCGTCGCTGATCAGGAAATTGGCTTCATCAGCCCGAATTTCAGCAAGCACCTCCGGATCAGACACTGATGCAAGAAACCCATCATAGTCCGCCTGGGTGGCAAAATGGATTTCGGTGATGACATCAAAATCCGGATCGGCTTGATCGGCCGCGACCCGGCTCTCTGACCGGTCGAGATAGTGCCGTTGATAATGCGAAAACATCGGCAGCAGTCGTTTGATGAGCGGTACATGGTTGGCCTCGTAATAGCTGCGAAAATCCTCTGCAGAAATCTCCGGCTTCTTTGAAATCAGAAAAAAGTGCTTGATCATCAAGGCTCTCCCGCGGGGATGTGTCCATTGGGTGTCGCGACACTGAAGCCGAGGGCGCCGATCATGTCCACTATCAGCTTTCGCATCCCCCATCTGACAGCTGTCACAGGAAAGTCCGGCATTGCACGCGCCACAATGCAGTAAGCCTTTTACCGCCATTTTGTGAAACACTCCTGACATAATGCTGTCAGCAGTGTTATGATATCCGGCGCTTGTTCAACCAAGGAGAAGGAGCAAGCGAATGACCGACACAAACCCCAACCGGCTCGTATGGACGGAGATCCCGGTGACTGATCTGAAGCAGGCAAATATTTTCTATGAAACGGTGCTCAAGGCACCTTTGACAGAGGATGATCAGGGTCCGCAGACCATGCTAATGCTCCCCGGCATGAGTGACAACGGTCCCTGCGGTCACCTCTATCAAGGCAAACCTGTAACCGCCGGCGACGGTATCACCGCCCATCTTGCGATCGATGGCGAGCTGGCCGATGCGATGGAGCGGGTTAAAGGCGGCGGCGGAAAAGTTATTTCCGATATCATCACCATTCCCGCCGGTTCGTTCTTCTATGCAACCGACCCCGACGGCAATTCCCTCGGCATCTTCAAATATTAAATGCGCAGAGCCGACCGCCTTTTCCAGATTGTCCAATATCTTCGGGGTGGTCGGCTGATCACAGCAGCCAGTCTGGCCGAACGGCTCGAAGTCTCGCCGCGGACCATCTATCGCGATATAGCCGATCTTCAGTCCACCGGGGTCCCGATCGAAGGGGAAGCCGGCATCGGCTATGTCATGCGCAGCGGTTTCGACCTGCCGCCGCTGATGTTCAACCGCGACGAAATTGTCGCGCTGGTAACCGGCGCTCGGATGGTCAAGGCCTGGGGCGGGACAGCGATGATCGCGGCGGCAGAAGAAGCGCTGGTCAAGATTGAAGCCGTGCTGCCGGAAGCTGATAAAGGCCGGGTTGGTGAGACGAAGATATTCTCGCCGCGCGTCGGCATGGCAGGACAGGCCCAAGAATTGATCGATCACTGCGAGCAGGCGGTCGACGCAAAAGAGGTTGTCACTCTGGACTATGGCGATGAGCAAGGCGCAACAACCAAGCGGAACGTGCAGCCTCTGGGTCTGTGGTTCTGGGGCAAGGTCTGGACGCTGGTCGGATGGTGTGAGCTGCGCGACGATTTCCGGATGTTCCGGCTCGATCGCATTTCCGGCATGGAACTGACTGGTCGGAGCTACAAGCCGGACCCGAAACGCTCACTTGAGGAATTCTCGCGCCGGCGAAGAGAAGAATATGCGAAAGAATTAACCAATCAAACCCACGAAGGACAATAAGATGACTGTAAAATTCTACACCAACCCCATGTCACGCGGGCAGATTTCCCGCTGGGCGCTGCACGAAGCGGGTGCGGACTATGAGCAGATCTTGCTGGATTACGGAACGTCGATGAAGGCAGATGATTATTTACAAATCAACCCGATGGGCAAGGTGCCGGCGATTGAGCATCGCGGCAAGGTCGTGACCGAAGGCGCGGCAATTTGCGCCTATCTGGCTGACGCTTTTCCGGCTGCTGGACTAGCCCCCAATGCTAAGGAACAAGCCGATTATTATCGATGGATGTTCTTTGCAGCCGGTCCTCTGGAATCCGCCATCACCAACCGGTCTCTGGGCTTTGAAATCGCGCCAGATAAGGAGATGACAGCTGGATATGGCAGTTATGACCGGGTGGTCGATGTGCTGGATACGAAATTCCAGGTGGATGACTATGTCTGCGGCTCCCGATTTACGATGGCCGATGTCTATGTTGGCGCGCAGATTACATGGGGCACACAATTTGGTACTCTACCCCAACGGGACTCATTCCTTGCCTACGTCAAACGACTGACCAACCGCGATGCCTATATTGCAGCCAAAGCCATTGACGACACGCTCATCACAGAAAATAGCTGAACAATTGATCGGAAGAAAAAAGGCCAGATGGTTATCCCATCCGGCCTTTCCTGATTTCAGTAAAAAACTAGTTCACTCGCCGCTAGTTGGTCGACCATATTGGACCCGCCAGGCTTCGAGATCCCGCTCATATTCTTCATAAGCGAGATAGAAATTGTTAAACGGCTGTTCCAGCTCGGCCAAAGCTTCTACCGCGAACACTTCGAGGTCAGCAGATTTGGTCACGATAGCCCGCTGGCTCACCTGTACGGCTTGATCGCAAAAGGGCCGGCGCAGCGGCGAGAAGGACCAGTAATTATACAGCCTTGTTTGATGACGATCATGTTCCTTCTTATAGCCGGAACCAATCTCCCGCCTGAACTTGTTAATGATTGCATTGTTCGCGCGGCGCAGCGAAGCGCTGTTATTCTTGATAAAAGCGTTATAATCGCCGACCAGACGTTCATAAAGTGGTCCGGTGCAGCTTAGCGCCGCGACGTTCATACCCGCCCGAACATGCCATAGGCTCTCCAAAGGACCGAGATCACGGTTGATCGTTTGACGCAAGCCATCAGCACGGAGTTGAGGCACCACGGTCAAGGTGCTTGCGCCAAATGGCGCTGTCGGTGCGCGTGGCGTATATTGTGGCTGGACCACCGGAGCTGGCGCCGGCGGCAGCGGTGCGGTTTGGCAAGCGGCCAACATGGCCAAACCACCGGCAACCACGATAAGGCGCAAATCTTTCAAACCCGGCATAGAATATTCTCCCAAAATATTGTCATTCCCTATGATTCGTGCCGATGCTTGTCCAGTATTTGCATGTAAATCTCGGTGAACCGGCAAAAGAAAAAGCCCGACAGTTTCCTGCCGGGCTTTCCCGAAAATCTATTATGAGCCTATTGCCTAGTCTTGGCTGCCCATGAAGGTGAGCAGGAACTGGAACATATTGATGAAGTCCAGATACAGGCTGAGCGCGCTCAGAACGATGGTCTTGCCCACCATATCCGTACCCGCAACATAGGAGTACATACTCTTAATCCGCTGCGTATCGTAAGCGGTGAGGCCTGCGAAAACCAACACACCAATGGCGCTGATCACCAGGTGCATCACGCTAGACTGAAGGAAGATATTGATCACCAACGCGACCAGAATACCAATCACGCCCATGATCAAGAAGCTACCCCAGCCGGACAGGTCTTTCTTGGTTGTATAGCCGTAGAGGCTCAGCCCTAGGAAGGCTGCGGAGGTTGCAAAGAATGTCTGTGCGATAGATGCGCCCGTATAGACCAGGAAAATGGTCGACATGGACAAGCCCATCAAGGTCGCGAAACCCCAGAACATTGCTTGCAACGTAAAGGTCGAAAATTTATTCTGGCCAAAGCTCATCGCAAAAACGATCGCGAGAGGCGATAGGATGATCAGCCATTTTAGTGGGCCACCACCGAACATGATCTCCTGCGCCATGCCGGAGCTCGCAAAGAGCATAGCGACAATACCGGTAAGCAGGACACCGCTCGCCATATAATTATACACTTTGAGCATGTAAGAACGCAGCCCCGCATCAAACGCCACATCCGTTTGTGCTGTGGCGCCCACAGCGGGCTGCCCAAAGGTTGTTCTTGGATCTTGCCAAGCCATAATTCCATACTCCTCAAATTAGCGAGCCAACAAACAGGCCCTATTGCTCACAATATCGGGTAATATGTCACATTTTTCAAGGAAAACCGCTTTGATCATCTAAAATAATCGAATTGGATTCGATAGATAGCATCTATCCCATCCTCCTATATGCCGTTTCTTTGCTGACCACGGCCTTAATAGCGCCAAATTGCGCCTTATTGGCTTATTTTAGCTAGTTTCAAGCCATTTGCGGATCGTCTTGGCGGCCTCCGTCACTTCGCCCCACGTCTGATCAAAGCCTTCTTCTGCTCCATAATAGGGATCGGTGACATCCTCTCCAGCCCGACCCGCGACATGGTCGAACAATAGTGACAATTTTGAAATCGCGCTTTCTGGGCGCATAGCCTCCAGATCTCTGAGATTTTGATTATCCAGCGCAATGATATGATCGAAATCGCGAAAATCGGATGTGGTCACCTGCCGCGCGCGCAAATGGCTCACATCTACACCGTTCCGCGCTGCCACGGCCACTGTGCGTTCATCGGGGGGCTGCCCCACATGCCAATCACTGGTGCCAGCGGAATCGACGATGACATTCATGCCAGAATTTGCGCATTCATGGCGCAAGGCCGCCTCGGCCAACGGCGATCGGCAAATATTGCCAAGACAGACGAACAGGACAGATTGACTCATAAAAATACTCTAAATTTTACCAGCAAGCCACGGTCGGCTCAGCGGCCGCCGATGAATATACCGCAGGCGACCCGTCCACCGCTTTCCCCGGATGGATCCGTCTTCAGGTCGTCCGGTCCGGCGTGCACCACAAAAGCAGCGCCATCGGCATCCAGCAGGGCACTTTCTGCACCACTAAGCATTGCGCCAGAAACGGTGGCTTCCAAAGCACCCGTTCCATCCGCCCCTATGTCGAGATTAAAGAAATCACCGGCATGGGCACCTTGCGGATTGTCAAAGCCATGTTGCTTACCCGCCGGGTTCCAGTGGCCACCGGCGGATTTGAAATCAGGGCCGTCGCATTTTCCAAACTCGTGAATATGCACGCCATGGGCGCCGGGCGTCAGGCCCTTGGCATTGATATTAACCAGCAGGCCAGCGTCACCTTGTGCGACAATTACTTCGCCATGTTGCGTCTCGTCCGCACCAATCAGCGCCGCGCGGGCGACATTGCCGCTTACTTCCCCGGGAGATTCCGTTTCCTGGCTGCATCCGGCGACCACAAGGGACAGCAGAAACACCCCCGATAGAGTGATGTGATGCTGGCGCACGAAGCTTCTCCTTGATTTCCTAGCTATGGATTGCATGGTAGCAGCCGATTCATCCGCTTGGAACCATTTGTTCCGTCCGCTTTCACTTTGCATCTCATTGGAACCATATTGCCGCATTCGCTCTATCTTATCGCCTTGGGTTCGAATCAGCGCCACCAGCATCTTGGTTTACCGCGTGATGTAATAGCAGGCGCCTTACAACGAATGGCTGAGCAAGGCCTGACCATCACAGAAACATCGAGTATAATCGCCTCCCGCCCGGTTGGTCCATCTCAGCGCGCTTATGCCAATGCGGTGGCGATCATAGAAACCGCGCATAACCCTGCTGCCTTGCTGCTGACGCTCAAACGCATCGAAGCGGAATTTGGCCCCCGCCGCGGACAAGCCTGGTCGCGCCGGGTTCTTGATCTGGACATCATCCTATGGAGCGGCGGCGCATTTGCAAGCGACTCCCCTGCCCTGACCATTCCGCATCCCTTGATGCGCGAACGCCGCTTTGTTCTGGGTCCGGCAGCGGAAATTGCAGGCGATTGGCGCGATCCGTTGACCGGCCGAACGATCGCCCAATTGGACGCCCGCAACCGGCGACAAAAAAAACGATCGGAAAAAGCGCCAAAGCCGCTTGACCATGCAACAAAGCGCCACTAGGGAAGCGCTTCCCGAAGGCTTTGTGCACTGCACCAACCTGTTGAGGGGGCCCTTAGCTCAGTCGGTAGAGCAACTGACTTTTAATCAGTAGGTCGCTGGTTCGAACCCAGCAGGGCTCACCACTAAATCAGCCATTCTGGCTGATTTAGTGGTCCATATCATCTTCTCATGTCCGTCCTATGTCCCGTCCCCGAGCACCCCACTGTTGGTCGGGCACCAAGGCTCTTTGGCCCCTGTTCGCGGCATGGAAGATCATGTCTCCCGCCAGACCTGGATCGACGTGGCAGGATTCAGGAACTGAGATAAGCGATCGTGCGACGATGGAGCTGCGCCGCATGGGTTAGAATTGATTTCCGCCATAGCTGATCGTCCGGATAGAAGGCTTGGATCGCTTCTTGCCGAAGAACCGCGCTGTCCTGCTTGGTAACCGGTGCATTGCTGCGCAGGAATCGATCAATCAGCAGCGCCCTGAACATTGTGTCGATTTCGTATGTTCCCCATTCGATTACCGCGCTCAGCACCGAATTGATCCCGGCCTCTCGCATGGCGTTCTCAACAGCGGAAATGACAAGCCCGTTATGGGAAATGGTAACGCCCTCCCCATAAATATCGTCTGCATTGACATAAGCCTCGCCCCAGCAGGCAACCCCCTTGTCATATGCAGGTCCTGGAGAATTGGGATTGACGATGATGAAGGGCACACCAAAGTCCCCTATGCCCGTGTGCCAGTCTATCGCGACCACCTTTTTTGCCGCACCAGCATAGGTCCGCACGATATCGATCAATGTCCGGTAGGACCAGCAATCTCTCGTTCCGCCATAACTCAAACCATCGGGGAATTCATATTGCCCGGCCGCAAAGCCTTCCAGGCCCTGCCCGGCTCCGCGCTGCTCACAAAATCTGTGGAATGCAGCGAGCGCTCTTTTAAGACCTGATGCGGAGGCATCTTCGCCAGTAAGCAAGGGATGTAAATCCCGATAATTCTCGTTCTGGGCCAACGACATTGAACGCTTAAAACAATTGCGGTTCACATCGATATTATATTCATCCCCGCGCGTGCCATGAGCCCAGCCATAGGGATTGATGGCATGGACCAGTACAATAGAAACGTCTGGCGGCAGGGATTGCGGGCCACCATTATCCAACCAATGCAGGAACGTGGCCGCGCCTGCCGCTGCCTCGAGTCCGTGCGTGCCGCAAATGAAGAAGCCCAAGCGAGCAGCATTTGCAGGCCCGAACCTGACCACATCCGTTACCAGCGCTTCCCCATCCGGCCCGAACTGATCCGGATGCTTGAAGCTCTCCACCTGTGCATTCATCCGGCCACAGGCCGCGAGGAAGCGCTTGCGCCCTTGACTGTAGCTGAGGGAGAAATAGCGACCAATTGAGGGGTTGTCATACTGATCCTTCATCCGGAAAATCCTTTTAACAATACTTTTATGGTGACCGGAAAAGCGGTCAGATCAGCGACCTGAGAAATGAATGCAGAAGCGCGTTGAACCGATCGGGATCGTGAAGAAATGGCGCGTGCCCGCAACCAGGCAAAATGCATGGCTGGTCATTCCAAAGATTATGCCATTGCACATTCTCTACAAAGTCGATCCGGGCAAGCTTGTCTTCAGCCCCCATCACGCAGGCAATAGGCGCGTGCCATTGGGCGATGACTGCCATCTGATCAAATCCACCTGTCCCCGCCGCCCAATGCGCACCCATGATCTCACGGGCCCGTCCATCGGCACGAATAGCAGCATCTGCGAAGCAGGACGGCATCGGATCCAATGGGCCAACCGCATCGTCCAGAAATTCAAGCATCGCCTCTGCCGGGGCATCCCCTTCCATGGCAGGCGATGTGAGAGCCCTATCCTGAAAGGCGTCTGCAAAATGCTGCGTTCCCGGCCCCACCGGAGGAGTGCCGACCAACATTATTCCGGATATGCTGGCGTCGCGACCTGCAAGTTCCAATGCGATATTGCCGCCAAGAGACCAGCCCAGCACCGCAGGACGTTTAATCTCGAGGCTATCCAGCAGTTTCCAAACCAGATCCGCATAGCCAGGAATGGTGTACTGCCGATCAATATCGCTGGCGTCGTCCGAAGCGCCGTGGCCTGGCAGATCAATCGCCAGCAATGACCAGTCGCTTTCCATCAGGCCATCAAATTGATGATAAAATACTTCCTTGCAGAGGGAGTTTCCGTGAAGCAGCACCAGATAATGCTCGTTCCCTGGCAGTTCCCAATAGCGAAGCGAGACGCCATCAATTTCCCTGACGCGTTCCTCTCCAACCCGCCGCAAGCTTGCCGCATTGTCGATCGATATCTCCGGATCGCTCATTGCCTTGGCCTTGTTCCGTCAGTCAAAGTCATAGACGATGCGAAGACCAAATCGACGAGGCGGCTGCGTTATCGAGAACGGTCTTGGTTGAGCAAAGAAGAATGCATTGAAGACCCGCGTTTCGATAAACTCATCGGTGACATTGTCGACAAACAGATCGAAGCGGAAATTCTCGTGCTGAAGTGAGGCAGACAGATCGAATAACTCATAGGAATCGACCGCAAATTGTTGATCCACATCGACACCGCTGCCCGACAGGATATCACCCACATGCCGGAACCTGGCACCCAGTGTCAGATCACCGAAATCACCAATCGGAATGATTGCATCGGCATAGAGTTCCGCTGTCCATTCCGGTACAAACGGGAAACGCTCACCCGACCGGTCGGCGCCCACCGTATCGAAATAGTTCCGGTATTTAGCATTGGTGTAACCAACATTGCCGCCTAATTTGATCCATGGCGAAGGACGAATAGCCACATCCAGCTCGAACCCTTCAGACCGACTGGCACCCGCATTACCAACAGATGCGACGGGCAGGTTCGGGTCACCATTGAGGAACACAATGGTCGAAAGCTGCTGGTCCGAAATATCAATGCGGAAAAGGGCCAGATCGAAATCCAGTATTCCGCCAACCGAAGCCCCTTTCAGGCCAATCTCGTAATTGTCCGAGGTTTCCGGTCCAAAGGAAATGTTCGTTGTCGCGCTGGCCGGAGCGAGCGGAAAACCGCCAGCCTTGAAGCCCCGCGCATAACGAGCATAGGCCGTAACATCTGGAGACAGGTTGGCCCGAACGGAAACGGTTGGCGAGACATTGGAATCACTGAGCGATCCGGCGCCTGTTTCGCTAATCGCAACGATGCCAGGCAAAGCGAAGTCCAGGGTCACTTCTGAATCTACCGATTCACGGGCGAAGCGTAGGCCACCCGCGATTTCCAGCCAATCGGTCAGGCTCCATTGCAGATCGGCGAACAGCGCGAAACCGTCACGAGTCAGATCCTGACGCTGCGCATCAACCGTCAGACCACCGGGAAACGCATCAATGTCGAGCAGTTGAACGGAACGGTCCGTCAGGGAATCTTCACGAAAAACGTAACCACCAACCAGCCAGCTTAAAGAATCTCCTAATTCTCCGGCCAGTCTGACCTCCTGAGAATAGATTGTCTGATTGCTTTGAATGTCTTGGAGGTTCGGACTGCGCTCAGGCGAACCATCAAAGTCAAACGGGAGCTTCGTTGATACATCGCGGAACGCCGAGATCAAAGTAAGCGCAACATTTCCAAAGTCGTTCTCTATGGTCAGCGCGCCGCCGAAATTCTCCGTCTCACCGTCAATCTGGAATTCGCTACGGACAATATAGTCCTGTATTCCGCGAGGTACGCCGGGATATCCGTCAAGGCCACTTCTGCGTGATCCGTCTAAAGCAAGATTGATGTCCAGATTGTCATCCGGATGATAACGCAAGGCGATGCGGCCGGACACCTTGTCTCCACCATTCGCGGAAACAGAGCGTCCCTGACCATTAGCGCCTGCCACATTGGCCACCACGGGATTGCGCAGATAGCCGTCAGTTGTCGAAATATCAGCGGCAATTGAGCCGAAGAAGCTATCGCTGAGCGGACCTGAGACCGAAGCCTGGGCGCGAGCTGTTTCAAACTCATCAAATGTAAAGGCAACACGGCCGCGTGTTACTTCGTCCGGACGCCTCAAAACGATGTTAAGTGCACCGCCCTGAGTGTTGCGTCCAAACAGGGTTCCTTGCGGGCCGCGCAATACCTCTACACGCTCCACATCCATAAAGCCGATATCAAATGAAAGCGACGGCACGAACGCTCCATCCACAAACGTGCCCACTGCTGGCGTACCGGCACCTTGCGCACCAACACCGCGAATCGCGATGTTGAGAAAATCATTGCCCGGCGAAAGCACGTTAGAACTGAGCGAGAGATTTGGTATACGCCCGACTAGTCCTTCGACATTGTCGATACGTTCGTTGTCCAGCGTTTCTGCGGAAAGGACCTGCACCGAAAGCGGTGCATCAATTGCTCGCTCCTCCCGTTTGCGCGCGGTGACAACGATTGTACTTTCACCGTTCTCTTGCTCGGCAGTTACAGCTTGCGCACGCGCATCTGACGAAACCCCTGCAAGCGATATTCCAAGAGCGAAGCTCGCGGCGGTTACAAGAAATCCTGACTTCATTTGCTTTCTCCTTACACCGGTGATCAATCGTCCGAAAGAAAGTTGAGCGACCACATTGCATGTTAATATAATTAACATTGGATTGTTAACTTGATTAACATTAGGATGTCAAGAGCCACTGAAATCATCCAGACTTTGGTGAGGAAATCAGATAGGAATGCGCCATGGGCACGCCGCCTCGAAAATCCACGCAACCTCTCAGGAAGAAGAGCTATCATCATGGCGACCTGCGCAATGCCATCATCGATTCCGTTGCCAAACTGATTGAGGACAAGCGCAGCCTGGCATTCCAGCTAAAAGAGGTCGCCAATCTTGTTGGCGCCACGCAGCCTGCCATTTATCGGCATTTTGAGGGCAAGGACGACCTATTGGTTGAGACGGCTCTGCGAGGATATAGACTCCAGCGTGAAATGCGCGAACAAGCCATAGAAGCAACAGGCGGCACAGCGCTCGAAGGCATCATCGCCATTCTTGAGGCTTATGTGCTGTTCTCAGTCCGAAAGCCGGGATTTTTCCTGCTCATTAAAAACCTAGAAACAAATGAGATTCTCTCCTCGTCATCTTATCTGGAGGAGCGCAAAGTTTCGATAAGACGCATCACTAACCTTATCGAAGACTGCATTGAGGATGGCCTTTTCAGCGAAACCGACACGGAAATCGCGCACTCCACCCTACAATCTGCTGCCTATGGCCTTGCCCATTTATACATTACCGGTCAGATTCAATTGATCGCGAGCAAACAAGCAGATGACCCGGAACTTCCAAAACGCGTTTTTTCTCGCTGCCTCTCCGGACTACTCTCCGAAGCAGGCAAGAAGGAGTTTGCTCATATCTCAGATAATCTACGACCATTGATTTAGCTATGGGAGCCTTGTTTCTGCTTAGGATAGAGAGAAAATCCAGAAATCCGGTTTCTTGGGAACCATATGGGTATCAGACGACTGCAATCATATGATTGCATCTGGAACGACTTGGTTGGACTTAGTGATCTCAATCATTTCGAAAACAAAGAATGATGAACGAAGTCTTGTAGAGATCAGTATCGGCAACCAGTCATTAGAATATCACATGGATACGGCAACCGCTTCAGGTTTTGAGGCTCCCGAGAATAGCCGACAGCATAGTTTTGAAAACATCCTCATCGACCGGAGCAATAGCCTCAAGCTCACCGGGACCGCTTCTCGGTTTGAAAGTGAGCATAAGGAACTGGTTCGGATTGATAAGCTTGAATTTTCCAGATTGGACTGCCGGCAATCATAGATCAGAACATGTGCTTAGTCACCGCTTCAAAGCTAATCAAAGAGTTGAGATTTTTCAAAATCCGACACTAGTTCGTCGACAAGATCAGGATTGGCGAACCAGCGGCTAAGCACTTCGCGCGGCTGGGCATCTTCGGGCAAATCAGACCTTCTTACAAGCCGTAACCAGGACCTCCGCGCTTCGTCTTTCTCTCCCAGCATCGCTGTGGCCAATATATAGCTCAACTCCAAGCCTGGCGTGGCGCTGGGCGCCGAATCCAGATATGCTGAAGCGAGTTCTTGGGCCTCTTTGGCCTCCCCTCGCCTCAATTTTTGTATTGCCAATGTCGCCGCAACTGCCAGATCCGCATTCGGATCCATTTCCAAAGCCCTCGCGGAATATTCTTCGCCTTCCGGCATATCACATGCGAGCATATAGGTGCCCAGATGGCCCATGATTCTGGAATTCAATGGATTGTAGCTTACGGCCCGCTTCCCCCAAGCGACGCCTTTACTGCAGTCACTTTCAAAAAAAGCACTCTGCGCCACCGCAAATGTTGCTGTTGCGCTATTATGGTCTAATTGCGCGGCCCGCTGCGCAAAATCTTTACCCTTGCCATCAATCAGACGCGCATATCCTAATCGTTCAGAAATGTTTTGAGCGACGGCAATCATGCTCAACAGATAAGCTTCATTGGGGAATTGGCGAGCAGATTCCCCCATACATTTCAAAGTGGGTTTTAGCAGCGCCGTATCGCGATAGCGCAAATATTGATGAAACTGGAGCAGGCATGGATATCCCGCAGTAAAGTCATCTCTATATTTTGATAATTCATGCTGCGCGATTTTTCCATAGGGGCTCGCTATAGCAAGCACGGCTTTGTCTAGCTCAGCTTCCCGTTCTTCGGTTGTTGCCATACTAATTCTGTTGGACCACAGCACCTCTCTGCTGGCGCTATCGATCAGGCGAAGCTGAATGTTATCCGCCGCTTCGTTCAAGCTGGATGATTCAAGCAGATAATGTGAAAATTGTGTCGGATCGGCACTTTCATCAAACACACGTACTTGGTCGAATTTTTCCAGCGTGCCCCCCAAATAGCTAAGGGCCATTTCAATTTTCGCGCGCGATGAAGGGTCAGCAATCGCTTCTGGCCCTTTTACGATGATGGCCGGATATTCAATAGAAGTAGCGACCATGGCTTTCGGTCTTTGCAGATAGAAAACCGTAGCAACGGCAAGTGCGATGACCCCACCCAAGATTGCGAACACAAATCCACGACCAGCAAACCAAGGCGGTTTGGCTGCACCTTCTTCTTCTAAATCAGCCTCATCAATTTCATCACTAACATCATCTTCCGGTTCCGTAGGCTCACCTGACCGGTCGTCCGCACTATCTCCCAACTCGTTGGGGCCCAAAATAATCTCATAATGCTGATAGGGTATGGAAAGCCGATGCTCGCTATTCTCGCGCAAATAGAAATGATCGAGCATTCGGCGTAGGCGTCCGATCTGGACCCGCGGATAGCTATCAATCTGGGTGTTAAATCCATCGTCGCGGCCAAGAGCATCTACAGCAACGGCGTATGCGGTCAACGGCTGGCCATCATCCAACAGCTTGTGATCAACCAAAAAATGTAGAAGCTTGCTCATGGTTGGAGAGCGCGCGAACTCAGGACTACATAGCAGCCGGTCACGCTCTAAACATAGCTGTAGCTTCTCCCCTTCATTCAAAATTGCTAAAGCCCTTCCCATTATTTCAATCGCTACCTGGTCTGATTTTTGCGACGAAAATCATATTCAATTCGTATAACTAGCAGATCACATTCAAATGTTGAAAATAATCAACGCCAAGTCATTCACATTTTCGGTCCTTCGGCTCACTTAGATCAACAAAACAACCAAAAATTCCTAGAACCTGACCATCCCCTCCGATCTGGCAAGTTCCGCGGACCAGAACAGGAAGTTCATTTCCATATTCGGTGATGATCCGCGTGCGAAATTCAAAGTCCTCGCCCTTTTCCAATGCTTGATCCACGGCCGACTGAACCATCGGGCGAGCATCGGGGTGATAATAATGCAGCATATTGTCCAGCGGCGGATCCCCAAGAGAATGGCGCCGTTCATGCATGTCGAAAACATAATCCGACCATTTCACGACTTCTGCTCTAACATCCCAGTGCCAAGAACCAAAGCGTCCAACATCTTCCGAAATTTCAAGGGTCAGCTTGCAACGATCAAGTTCAAGCTCAATGGCTCGCAATTTGTCTTGCATATCCCGCCAACGCAAAACCAAAAATGCAAGGGCCACCACCGAAAGAAATGCCAGGAAACAATAGAAATATCCTGATAACATAGTTGCCAATATATCCTCGCCTGTATCGAAAAATGCATCCTAACCTAATATTCGCCAATCACGGTACAACCGGTGCGAAAAAGGCTGATAGCATAGTTTCGTGTTGTTATTGCATGATATTCAATCTCACCGCATATTCCTAATATCTCCATAATGCCATTACACATCAACTATCGCATCCAATTCCAATGGCTTTGCACAATCAAAATAATGACAGATATTTTCAGATTCAATACGCTCTGCGCTGGGGCGTAAGAGACAAGAATTAGCCCATTTTTTCAGCCATCCCGACACCATCAAAAACTGTCATAATTTCGTCGATCAGAAATGGGCTAACGATCCAGCGACTAAGCACTTCCCGCGCCGGGCTTTTTTCCGTTAGGCCATAACGTCCCGTCAAAATTTTCCATGCCCGTCGAGCTTCCTCCCTATCATCAAGCATCGCCGATGACAGAATATAGGTTAGTTCAAGACTAGGATCATATCGTGGAGAAGAGGCAATATATTCCGATGACAATTGCTTGGCGGCTTCGGCATCTCGCCGCTTTAGCATCTGGAATGCCACTGCTGCAGCAACCGTCAAATCTGCATTGGGATCTAATTCAAGCGCGCGAGCCGCATATTTTTCACCATCGAGATCTTTGCAACCGATCATATAGAGGCCAAGATATCCCGATATTCTTGGGTCTTGCGGGTTTAATTGTACCGCCTTTTTCCCCCAAGCCGCGCCAGTAACACAATCCCCTGCAAGAAAAGCAGACTGCGCTATTACAAAATTGGCCATCGCGCTGTGATGATCTAGAGCCTCTGCTTGCCTAGCAATGTCCATGCCCGAATATTTGGATTCAAAATCAAAGCCTCGCTGCATATTTGCACCAAATGCCAATATGCTCAATAGATGGGCATCATTTGGGAAAAGGCCGACCGAGTTCTCCAAACATTCAAGCACCGGTTTCCGTTTCTGCGGTTCACGATACCGGATGTATGAATCAAATTGCAGCAAACATGGATATCCAGCAGAATAATCGTCTTTCAATTTTGACATCTCAATCTGAGCGATTTCACCGTGACTCCCGACGAGTGCAACAACCGCCTTGTCTAGTTCCAACATCAAAATTCCTTCATCGGCTAAAGGAAGTACTTTCGACCACATTATCTCGCCACTGCCCCTATCCAGCAGCCGTAGTTCCATTTGATCTTCGACTTGATCTGCCGCAGCGTCCAAGAAACGCAACCGAATAACATAAGGGGAATCTTCCGACGGGTCCGGTCGCATATCGAATATTCTGACTCCCCCAAAACCGTTCAAGCCACGAACCAAATGATTGCTGATCGCTTTGGTACGTTCAGCTGATTCCGAACCGGGTTGAGCCACTGGGAAATCCAAAGCCACTCTCGGATAGTCTATCTCGCCGTCTTCCCTTTCTAAAAGAAAAAGATAACTCCACATGCTCAACAACAACAGAAGGATGGAAATGCCAAGGATATTGCTGAAACGTCTCCGCGAACGACGCTGGCTTGCGGTTCGCACACCCGACCGCTGCCCCGCCCTAGATTGATGTGATGTTGACGCTCTGCCAATTCCTTCGCCTGAAGCCCCACGGCGTCCGATTAGCATTGTTTGACTTTTCGAGCACCGCCCATTGGGTTCCAGAATAATTTCATATTTACTCGGAGCCAGGGAGAGACGGTTTTCTCCTCCGTTCCGTAAATAGAAATTCTCAAGCATCCGACGCAAGCGTCCCATGAGAACACGCGGGTAGCTATCGGTCTGAGCATCAAAATCTTCATCGCGACCCAGTGCATCAGTCGCGATTGTATAAGCTTTCAAAGGAACTTTATTGCCGGATAGCTTGTAATCCACCAAAAACCGCAAGAGCTTACACATCCTCGGCGACCGAGCAAACTCGGCATCGTTTAGCAGGCGGTCACGCTCCAAACATATTTGCTGCGAGGTTGCGTCATCCATCCGTTAAAATCACCCTTCACTCGACCATTCGACGGTCAACGGCATTTGGGACCAAGCTTGTTCCAAACAAGAACATCGTAACATCTTGTAACATAGCTTATGTTAACGGATCGTTCAAACGATGAAAGCTGGTCCGAATTCGGATGTTGATAGCAAGCACGCGCTGACGGCCGGACGCGAACCAAATTCTCAATAGAAAGACCGATCATCAGCCGCGACTAGAACCGCGTGAATGCTATAGCGGAAAGCCGCCTATGCTGACTAGAGCTGCCGCCAAGTTAAGATTGAGCCGCCGCCCGTTCTTCATCAAAGGCGCGCAACACAATTGCTCCGATCGATAGCTCGACATCGTCAGCATTTCTTATGCTAACTTTGTAGAAAAACTTCGAAGTGGCTTTAAACTGATTCAACGCTTCCGCTGCAGAATCCATAGTATCGATGAGAACTTCTTTTCCCAGATCATCATGACCGATAATTTTGAACGGTAGAGCATCCTCTGCCTGACGGGGCACATTACCCGACTCTGCACCCTTGTTGAGAGCCTGAAGTTCGCTTTCATCGATTTTTGCAGTCTGGTAAAAAGTCGACAACCAAACCATCAAATCATCCAGCCGAAGCCTTTCGGAGAAGGCAATTCCGACACGGACGCCGAGCTGCCACCTTATGGTGCCATCGATATCCAATAAATCTGGTACCGAAAGCCGGACCTTCTTGCCGACCTCAAACGTATGATCCGTTCTTACACAGACACCTGCCGGCGAAATGTCACAAATATCCGCGCTGATTATACGCGCACCCTGATAGAGGTTTATCGGGTGTTTCATCTCGACGCGCGGCAAGCGCGGCACCCGTCCTTTTTTTGTTTCAGTTGGCTTCGCCAGCACTTTGGCTACATTAATCGGTTCAAAAAATTCGACACCCACCAATGTATTCTTGCGCCAACGCACTGCCCCGCTGAGTTCTTGATCCTCGGTCAAAATGGCAGAAACGCTATCACCCAGTTCAAACACAGGGTTCACTTCTATCATCATACCAGTGGCTGATAGGTTTTTGATGAACCCCCAACCCTCTCCGGATTCTGCCTTAATCTTCGCGAGACGCAGCATCGCAATATGCCGGTCCTGTCTCCTGCGATCCACTTCTTCGGCAATCTGGTTTGGTTGCGGGTCATCCATCATGTCAGGTTCAGTCGCATTTTTCATCTACTTTACCTTCATTCTGTAGCGTATCGAAAATCGTTCATACTTTCCGCTCGTCGGCAGCAACGCGCCCCTCAGTCGAAGTTTTATATGCGTAACCGTCTGATCGAAGCCATCGGCATCCGCGAAAGGAATATAGTCGAACGTTTTTCCGCCATCGCTAGAAAACTCGATCGAATCTTTTGCACTATCCAAGCTGTCAAAACTGAATTTTAGACCACTGTCATTATCCGTGAATACGGCAGGACCAGCGCCAGTCTGCGCTAGATCACCGACAAATAGAGAAAGATGTTTGGGCACCATATCAACGACCGCAAATGACGTGGCGGGTGACCCGCTCTCGCCAGGTCCGGTGACGGTTACAAAGAAGTCAACAATCGCACCGGGAACTGCACGGGCGGAATCGTCGATCCCAACCGAGCTCGCTACAATGTCACTCGACAAAGCGATCGCGAGACTCTCGCTTGGACCGGCATCCGCATATACCGGTGCCGGTGCGGTAAAGAAGGTCAATGCAATCACCCACGGCAGGACATGGGGTAGCCATTTCATATTTTGGCATCCCTGACCAAAATGTGGCGTTAGCGCTTCACATCCCGCGTTGGTTTTCTGCATGATCTTTGCCTTTTTTCCAATAACTCAACTACACTTCGACAAGTCCGCAATTCGTAAGATATTCTCACAACTCTATTGCAAGAGGAAAACCCTGGGCATCTGTCCGATGATGGAGTGGACAGTATGACTATCCACTCCATCAGGAACATTCGGTAAGACATTGACCAGAACAGCCTACCGGTACCGGGACAATTGTGGTGCTTAATTGGGTTACCACAGGCAAAAGCTATATTGCCCCACTTGCCCATCATTTGTGTCGCATCTTGACGACAAAAGGCAGTTAGACACGGCAAATGATACAGTGTGTTACCTTTGAGAACATACAAGGTTCTGGATTCATATGGTTTTTGCAATTTATAGAAAAGCGCAGATCAAGCAAATTTAATGCTTTCTTCATTTTCTTTAACAAATTTTACGAGATTTTGGCGCGCCAGCCAACGACGTTTAACGGGCTTCAATGGTTAATTTGCTGTAAATTTTGCCGGGCGATATCGATAACAGGTCCCATATCTACCGGCGCCAATGCAGATCAAATGACCACAATAAGAAACAGCAGCTTCATTATATGCAAAAACCAACAAATCGCTCTAGGCAATGGATCAAGCCGACAAAGCGCCTATTCCATCAATATTTATTCAGTTGTTGCTGCCAATATGGCTTGCGCGAAGCTGCTTAGCGTATCATCGCGCGCGCCCATGACAACGATACGGTCGCCAGGCTTGGCAATATCCAATATTCTGTCGCCGCAATCGGACCTGTCCGCTATATGCTCTGCGTTACCACCAGCAGCTCTAATCGCATCAACGATGGAGTCACTACCAAGAGTACGATCAACCGTCCCCCCGAAATAAACCGGATCACACAGAATGATGCGGTCATCATGGTCCAGATACTCAGTAAAAACGGTCGCAAGCTCGCCGCCCATTTTTTTAATGGGTCCAAACCCGTGCGGCTGAAAGAAAGCGACAACGCGGCCAGGAAAAGCCTTCAGCGTCCGAAGCGTAGCGGCAATTTTATCCGGATTATGACCAAAATCATCGATCACTGTAATATCATTCTTGGTCCCGACGATGTCGAACCGTCGAGCTAGTCCTTGAAAAGACCCAATTGCAGATATCGCTGTCTCCACCTTAACACCAATCGCACAAGAGGCCGCAATAGCCGCCATCGCATTGGCCATATTGTGCCGGCCCGGCACTTGCAGAGAAACGGTATAGTCTGTGCCTCCGGTCCGCAGGGTAAAGCTACTCCCAAGCGGTTGCTCTTGGATTTGCAACGCTTGATAGTCCGAACCTTCGGAAAAACCGATGCTGCTTGCATTGGACAAATGGACAGAGCTCACCAACGCACGCGACTCTTCGTCATCATGGTTCCAGATCGCATGCTGCGCTTTGGCGATGAAATTGCCAAACAAAATTCTCAGTTCTTCAAGGCTCTTGTGGTCCAAGCTCACATTATTGAGCACCGCAATTTCAGGGTCAAACAAAGCAATAGATCCATCGCTCTCATCAACCTCGCTGACCATCAATGGACCGGCACCGACGCGAGAGCTGGCAAACGGGGTGTCCGCATCAACAAAATTCTTCATGACCGCGCCATTCATGATCGCTGGATCACGGCCAGCCTCGGTCAATATCCAGCCAATCATACCCGTGACAGTTGATTTTCCGCTGGTACCACCAACTGCAATACTATGCTCTGCACTGTTAAAATGTTCTGCCAGGAGTTCCGCGCGCGTCATTCGCTTGCAACCCAGCGCGATGGCCTGCGCAACATCGGGCACGCTGTCTTCAATTGCGGCAGAAGCGATCAATATCTGGTTGCTATCGACCAGACCACTGCCATCCTGCTGAAACAGATGAACTCCACGATCTTGCAACCATTGGAACTTGTCCGCCAATCGCCCTTGATCCAAGGCCCGGTCCGAGCCGGCGACCTGCGCGCCGCCTGCTTTCACGATCATCGCCAAGGGTAACATTCCGGAACCGCCGATTCCACAAAAATAATAGGATTTGTCTTCACTCATTTTTTCGCGCTATTGCTTCTCAATCTATTTGGCAATGGCGCAAGGAACAAATTCGATCTCTTCAACAGTCCGCATCGGCATTTGTGCCCCGTCAACACCATTCACGCAAGAAGGTGCCGACCGCGTCCAAGCGCTCGCTACCAAGGAATTTCCACAGGCTGAATTGATATTCAGCGATCAGTGTTTTTTCGAGCAGGGGCATTTCGCTGGCAGCGACAAGCAACGCACCGACAGTTTTGTTTCAATGGCCAATGACGCGAGCATGGATGCGATCTGGTTTGCCCGCGGCGGCTATGGGGCCGCGCGCATAACAGACGTAGCGATCAGTCAACTCAACGAAGTAGCAAAACATAAAATATATCTGGGATATAGCGACGCAGGCAACCTGCTCGGCGCGCTCTATCGTGCGGGCATTGGAGAGGTCACACACGGCCCCATGCCATCTGATATCGGCAGGTCTGGCGGCGATGAAGCCATTCGCAGATCGCTCGATTGGATTGTGCACAGACGGCGAAAGGCACTGGAACCGGGCCTGTCGAACCAGGAAAAATACGCAGCGTTCAATCTCATGACCCTCTCGATGATGACCGGCACCGATTTCATGCCCAATCTACGAGATCACATTCTCATCGTCGAAGAGATATCCGAATATCTCTATGCCTTTGATCGCGCAATGTTTCACCTATGCAGCAATCTCACAGATCAAGGTCTAAGCGGCATTCAATTGGGTGACGTCAGCGATGTCCCGGAAAATGATCGGCCTTTCGGTGAAACTGCTGAAGATATCACCAAGCGATGGTGCAACAAAAATGGAATTGCCTATTTGGGCCGCGCAGAAATCGGACATAATGTTGACAATAAGATTGTACCCTTCGGGACTCTTAAGGTCTGATGAAAAGACCCGCTGCCGTCAGGAAGCTTTGTCGACCGCGATATTGTCTCGACCATGGGCAAGCTCGGGCACCAGAGACTGCAAAATATCAAGCGCTTCCGTCTTATCGCGACAACCCCTCATACGCGCGATCAAATCATCCATTTTTTCCTGATCGATATGGAGTTCATGAGCCTTCATGATCCTCGGATGGGCTGTTGATTGCGGGTCATTGCCAATGATCAATTCTTCATAGAGCTTTTCGCCCGCACGCAATCCAACTTCGACGATTTCAATATCGCCATCGGGACTATTTTCGTCGCGTACCGTCAGACCGGATAGTCGAATCATGGTCTCTGCCAAGTCAAGAATTCGGACAGACTTCCCCATATCAAGCACGAATACTTCACCGCCCTTTGCCATCCCGGCAGCCTGAATCACGAGCTGAGCTGCCTCCGGAATGGTCATGAAATAGCGAGTCACATCACGATGCGTAAGCGTGATAGGCCCACCTTGTTCAATCTGCTTGCGAAACAAGGGGACAACCGAGCCGCTCGAACCAAGGACATTGCCAAACCGTACCATCGAGAATCTAGTGGCGCTGGCCGTTTCCGCAAGATTTTGAATCACTTGCTCTGCAGCCCGTTTGGATGCCCCCATCACATTGGTCGGCCGCACCGCTTTATCTGTGCTAATCAGAATGAAGTCACTCACCTGCGCCGCATCAGCAGCAGACGCCAATGCCTGTGTTCCCAAAATATTGTTTCGCATTCCCTCTATCGGGTTAGCCTCGACAAGCGGCACATGTTTATACGCGGCGGCGTGGAACACCGTATCAGGATTCCAAAGCGCGAATATTTCACGCACTCTGTCTGAATCCAGCACCGATCCCAAGACCGGGACCAGATCCAAATGAGAGATGTTTTGACCGGCCATCAATTTTTTGAGCTCTTTTTCAATCTCGTAGAGCGAATATTCCGAGAGCTCGAACAAAATCAGCTGATGCGCCCCTGACTTCGCGATCTGCCGGCAAAGTTCACTACCGATCGAGCCCCCCGCTCCCGTCACAAGCACCGTCTTGCCGACTATAGTCCTGCCAAATAGCAACTCATTCGGGACCACCGGCTCTCTGCCGAGTAGATCTTCGATTTCCAATTCACGAATATCGCTAAAGGAAATTTTTCCGGTAATTATAGCCTGCATGTTTGGCAGTGTCTGCACGTGCACTTTAAAGGCGCGAATTTGATCGACAATTTCCCGTCGTTTCTTTCGGCTGATGCTGGGTAATGCCAACAATATGTCGGTTATTTGCTCCTTCTCGATCAGGTTGGACATATGCTGGCTCCAGAAGACTTTATCCCCATCCAGTTTCTGGCCATCAAGCCGCCGATCATCATCAACATAACCACACAAACGCATTGCCGGTTCGGATCGCAAAGATGCCGCGAGCTGCTGCCCCGCATTGCCAGCCCCATAGATCAGAACATTTTTGATTTCACCTACAAACCGGTTCCGGCCGAGGACATCGACCATTAAATATCGTCCAACTACTCTAGAAAAGCCGACCAAAATGAAGAAAACCACCGGTTGAATAAGCCCGATTGTTCTTGGCACACCGTCGATTCCAACAACAACGAACACGAAGCCCATTAGCACAGAGTAAAACGCAAAAGCGCGGGCCAATGTAATCATCATCCCGGTGCCCGCATAACGAAAAATCGCACGATAAACACCGTTCAGAATGAAAATCGGGAGCATCGTCAAGAGGCAAATCAGCAAGATTTTCTGAACGGCCATATCCCACAGAACCCACACACCAATGCGCAATGAATAAGCGATCCAAATCGACTGCACGCACAGTAAAATGTCGAGCAACGACACGATTGTTTTCTTTTTCCAGCGCGCAAGCTGGGCAAGTTTTTCCAACGATGATGGGATTAAGGCTGTAATATTTTCAAACATTCGATTCTCAAAAATTGGCATTCGATTTTCATAGCTGCGACGCCTAACGCTACATTTACCGGCCAGAATTGGTTTGGCCAAGTGATTTACGATAAGTAAGTTAGGATAGCCCTATAACAATTTGGTTATATGAAAACTGAATACACTCGATTTTTCGATTGTGAACGAGAGATAACTTGCAAAATCAATTGAAAAAACTAGTCGCACAGGACAGAACTATTGCATACTTAACCTCTAACAGGCCATGGTCGGCTAACCGACAGGCTTACGATGTTAAGATGCTAAAGATATGAGGGATTTAGATGAAAATTACAATGATCGGTTCTGGTTATGTCGGCTTAGTTTCCGGCGCCTGTTTTGCCGATTTCGGGCATGATGTTGTTTGCGTTGACAAAGACACGACCAAAATATCGAACCTGAACAAGAATATCATGCCGATCTACGAACCCGGCCTTGCTGATCTGGTCAAACGCAATGTCGATGCAAAGCGCTTGTCGTTTTCAACCGATCTCACGGCTTCGGTAAAAGAATGTGATGCGATTTTTATCGCGGTGGGGACGCCTTCGCGACGAGGTGATGGACATGCGGACCTCAGTTATGTTTATGCGGCAAGCGAAGAAATTGCTGATGCGATTACCAAACCGACCGTTGTCATAACGAAATCTACGGTCCCAGTCGGCACCGGCGATGAAGTTGAACATATTCTGAAAAAGAAACAGCCGCGGGAGCAGTTTTCCGTAGTTTCTAATCCTGAATTTTTGCGGGAAGGCGCCGCGATTAGCGACTTTAAACGCCCCGATCGCATCGTTATCGGAACTGAGGATGACTGGGCGAAAGATGTGATGAGCGAGATTTATCGCCCGCTTTTCCTCAATGAATCTCCCATATTGTTCACCGGACGGCGGACAGCCGAATTGACCAAATACGCTGCCAATGCATTTCTTGCGACGAAAATAACATTCATCAATGAGATCGCAGATCTGTGCGAGAAAGTGGGTGCCGATGTACAAGAAGTGTCCCGCGGAATCGGACTTGATAATCGAATTGGATCAAAGTTTCTGCATGCTGGTCCCGGCTATGGGGGCAGCTGTTTTCCCAAAGACACATTGGCTTTGATGAAAACTGCTCAAGATAATGATAGTCCAATTCGGATCGTCGAAGCCGTTGTGCAGGTCAATGATCAGCGCAAACGGGCAATGGGTCGAAAAGTCATCCAAGCGCTAGATAGCGAAGTTCGAGGCAAAAAAGTAGCTTTGCTTGGGCTGACATTCAAGCCCAACACCGATGATATGAGAGATGCGCCTTCTATTGCGATTGCACAGACATTGCTTGACGCGGGAGCAGACGTAAGCGCCTATGATCCCGAAGGCATGGAATTGGCGCTGAAAATCATGCCATCTGTCAAAATGGCGGCTAGCAGCTACGATGCGGCACAAGATGCAGATGCAGTTGTCATCGTCACCGAATGGGACGCCTTTCGTGCCCTGGATCTCAAAAAACTAGCGCAAGTCATGAAAGGCAACGTCTTGGTCGATTTGCGAAACATCTATAATCCATCCGAAGTTGCACAAACAAGTCTAGTGTATACCAGCATCGGGCGACATCAGTGAATCCTTGCTCTAAATCATGAAGCTGAAACGGAAACTCGTCGCAAAGCCATGGGGCCAGACCGTCTTACCCGATATATTTGGTGGCAGCAGCAAAAAGAAGATTGGCGAAGTCTGGTTTGAAGCCCCGGAGGGCATCACCCCTCAACTGATGACGAAATATCTTTTCACCAGCGAAAAGATGTCCATTCAGGTCCATCCCAACGATCGCCAAGCACGTCGCGTTGGTTTTCCCCACGGCAAAGACGAATGCTGGTTTGTCCTCGACGCGAAACCAGATGCTGTTTTGGGCCTTGGCCTAACAAAAACTGTAAGCCCGACGAAGCTCAAGACCGCTGCGATATTGGGAGAAATTGAACAGCTTGTTGACTGGAAGCCCGTTAAAAAGGGTGATTTTTTCTATGTCCCGGCAGGAACAATTCACGTCATCGGGGCGGATATTTCACTTATCGAAATTCAGCGGAATGTTGACGTCACCTATCGTATTTACGACTATGGGCGCCCTCGCGAACTCCATCTCGATGAATCCTTGGAAGTCGCCACGCTTGCTCCTTACGATATGAAACACTGCCGCGACATTCCCGCTGATCAGTCCGCCAGCATAACCGATAGCACGCCATTCGGTCTGTTTCAGGTTATTGGAGATGATAGCGAGATATTGTCGAACACCATCAGCAAGGAATGGCAAATCATCCCTTTAGAAGGATCGGTCACAGTTCGCGGAAAACTGATAAAAGCAGGGGAATGTGGAATCTGTCCGCGGCTATCCGATATTGACCTGTCGAAAAACAAAAAGGCCCTAGTCGCGTGCACAATGACCTAGGATTGCGACTATGAAGCAGGAAACGCTCATCACACCCGTCATACTCTCTGGCGGCTCCGGAACTCGATTGTGGCCGGTTTCGACAGCCGAGAAACCAAAACAATTCCTAAACCTCCTTGGCCCGCTCAGCATGTTTCAGCTAACCGCTCAGCGCTGTTCAAATGAGAAATTATACCGGAAGCCAATCATTGTCGGCTCTTCCAGTCATGCGAACATCATGCAGGAACAGATGCAGGAAGTGGGTGTGGCACCCGAAACAGTCATCTTGGAACCCTGCCCTCGCAACACCGCTCCAGCTATCGCGCTCGCCGCGCTTTCTGCGGAAAGTCCCGCGGATTTACTGTTGGTGATGCCCAGTGACCACATGATCAAGAATATCACGGCATTTCAAAAAGCGGTGCAGGAATCAATTTCCGTCGCGCAATCCCGCTGGCTGGTTACATTCGGCATCGAACCGACAGCCCCAGAAACAGGATATGGATATATCCAACAGGGCGACGCGATCTTCGGGAGCACCCGAAGTCTGTCGGCGAAGCGCTTTGTCGAAAAACCTGATCAGGAAAAGGCCAAAAAAATGCTGGCCGAGGGCGGATTTCATTGGAATGCAGGAATATTCCTGTTTCGAGCCGATGTTTACTTGACGGCCATGGAAAAACACTCCCCTGATATGCTTCTCGCCTGCATAGCTGCGATGAACAACAAGCGGACGGAAAACCTGATTTGCTATCCTGACCCTGATGCCTTTTCGTCGGCGCCTTCTGATTCCATTGACTATGCGATAATGGAGAAAGCCGAAAAGGTAGCGGTGACTCCGGTCAATCCTGGTTGGTCCGATGTTGGTAGTTGGGACTCTCTATGTGAACTCTGCGATAAAGACGAAGATTCAAATGTTATCATCGGCAAGGCCAAAGCAATTGCTTCGGCCAACAATCTGATCCACAGCCCCGAACTTGAAGTCGCGGTTCATGGTGTGCAGAATTTGATCATCGTCACCCATGGCAACAAAGTAATGGTTCTGCCCCGTGGGCAATCACAAAATGTCAAAAAATTGGCAGAGAACTTGGAAAAAAAAGTTAAGTATCCGCGTTAGAACCCTGAGATTCATTGTGAGGTCCATCAACTGCAGCCTTGCCAGTCAACCAATTGGGAAAGAATCTCGCAATCACCAAAAACAGCGATGGCAAAAGCAAAGTGTTCCACATATCCCGAACCGCCTCATCAAAATATAACCGGTTTCTGATCAACATGTCCGGAACAAAGAAACTGTCATAATATTCATTGGCCAATGCAATTGCCACGACGAACAACCAGGGAATTGGGCTGGCTAAAGAACGACGGCAGAATAGAGCAACCACCAGCTGAATCGCTACCCCCGCATATATATGTAGGGAATCACGATCCAACCCCGAGAACTGCTCCAGCCAAATTTTTATTTCATACCATTGCATAAAGGTTCGCTTGGGCTAGCGCGAAGAAAGGGTCAACGATTATTCCGCAAGATATAGTTATAACAATTTCAGCCAAAAATGATTAAACAGTCAGAATGACAGCGCTACCATCAAAAAAACCGAAAATCTTGACCATTTTTGGCACTAGGCCAGAAGCAATCAAGCTCTTTCCCGTCGTCCAATCTTTATCCACTCGACAAGGCCTCGAAACACTGTCCTGTGTCACAGCCCAGCATCGTAAGATGCTGGATCAAGTTTTGGATATTGCTGATATCCAACCAAATTTTGATCTAAACCTAATGAAAGCCAATCAGAGTCTCGATGAACTTACCGGCAGGTTGCTCTCTGGCATCGGCAAAATATTGGATGAAACCCACCCCCTGCGGGTCGTGGTTCAGGGAGATACGGCGACCGCCATGTGCGGCGCTCTGGCTGCTTATTATCGTCAGATTCCAGTCAGCCATGTCGAAGCCGGCCTGCGCAGCTACAATATATATCACCCATGGCCGGAAGAAGTAAATCGCAAGATCATCGGCTCAATTGCTGATCAGCATTTTGCGCCAACACAGACGGCGGCAAATGCGCTCAAAAAGGAAAATATTACCGCAGATCAGATATATATCACCGGCAATACGGTGATCGATGCTTTGCTACTTACCGCAGATAAAGTTAGCGATTCAAATGGGCTAGATACCAACCTCAACGCACTATATAAGAAATTTAGTAGCCATAAAATCATCGGCGTGACGAGCCACCGCCGAGAAAATTTGGGTGATGGGTTAACGAATATAGCCAGCGCACTTCGGACGATTGCGGAGCGCGATGATGTCGCACTGATTTTTCCAGTCCATCTCAACCCAAAAGTGCGAGAGATCATGCAAACCGCTTTGGGCGGCCTCGACAATGTCGCAATGATCGAGCCGCTGGATTACCCCAATTTCGTAAGCCTGCTCAAACATTGCCATTTCATGCTGACCGATAGTGGCGGTGTACAGGAAGAAGCGCCCGCGCTTGGCAAACCCGTACTGGTAATGCGGGACACCACCGAACGGCCAGAGGGAATTGAGGCTGGCACCGCAAAGCTGGTCGGAACAAATAAAGAGTTGATCGTGACGGAAACTATCAAGCTGCTAGACGATGAAGATCACTATTTGGCCATGGCGCGCGCGCACAATCCATTTGGCGATGGCACGGCCAGTCAAAAGATTGCCGAGATCATCGAAAACAGCGTCGCTGTGTAAAATCATCCAACTAACGCGTGAAATTACCGAAACATTTACAATGATTGGCTAACTTCCCTATAAGAAACACTAGCCATAGTGGCACCCTGCGGAGTGGCATCTCATATGTTATCGGAAGAAAAACCAAGCGTCTGCGTAATTGGATTAGGCTATATTGGCTTACCAACCGCGGCCGTCATTGCCCGTTCTGGCTGCCCGGTTCTAGGTATCGACATCAATGAACAGGTTGTCGACACCATCAATTCCGGCAAAATCCATATCGAAGAAGTCGATCTTGACGGTTTGGTTCAAGGCGTCGTTTCCCGCAATATGCTGCGGGCTTCGCTTACCGTCGAACCGTCAGATGTTTTCGTTATCGCCGTCCCAACGCCATTTGGCGAAAACCATATTCCTGACACCAGTTTCGTGATGACGGCGGCCACCAATATCGCAAAGGACCTAAAAACCGGGGACACGGTCATTCTTGAATCCACCTGTCCTGTTGGTACGACAGAGAAGATGCGGGATTTGATCGCAGAGCTACGCCCGGACCTTAAAATTCCAGGACTGACTCAGGATATTCCCGATATAGCTATTGCCTATTGTCCGGAACGTGTGCTGCCGGGAAGAATTCTCGAGGAATTGATCCAGAATGATCGCAGTATAGGTGGGATTACATCACGTTGCGCACGCAAGGCGCTCGGCTTTTATCGGCGCTTTGTTCGCGGAGAGCTGGTGACAACATCCGCGCGAGCGGCTGAAATGACGAAACTGGTCGAGAATAGCTATCGCGATGTTAATATCGCTTTCGCCAACGAGCTATCAATCATTGCTGATCACATGGACCTAGATGTTTGGGAAGTTATCCGTCTCGCGAACCGTCATCCACGAGTAAACATATTGCAACCAGGCCCAGGGGTCGGTGGGCACTGCATTGCAGTTGACCCTTGGTTCATCATCCACAGCGCACCCGAACAGTCACCACTTATCCGTATCGCACGCGAAGTGAACGATGGAAAAATCGGCCATGTGCTGGAACAGGCTTCTCTACTTATTGATGAGCTGCCCGATGAATCCATAGCGTGCTTCGGTCTGGCATTCAAAGCCAACATCGATGATTTCCGCGAGAGCCCTGCCCTTAAAATCTCTGCAAAACTGGCAAAGCGCTATCCCGGTCGCATAAAAATCGTCGAACCCTATGCTAGCAAATTGCCAGCAGAATTCAAAGATATGGATGCAGAGTTGATCGATATCGATCAGGCTCTGGAAACCTGCCCGATCATCATCACCCTTACCGATCATGACATGTTCAAATCGATCCCGCTTGATGAACGGGTAAGCAAAGTGGTTTATGATACGCGTGGGATATGGCCGGATCAGCCGGATAATTTTTCTGCGATCAACGAACTAAAGCCGCCTGGCTAGCGCAGACTTCTCTCAACTAAAGACTTATCACTCTTCGAAATAGCGAGAAGTGCGCGGCTCATTCCAGCAGAGCCCATAGTTCAGGAGCCTAGCGGGCTGCGCTGTTTAAACAGCATGAAAATTGAAAGGGTGAAGATCGCGATTGAGTACGGATAATAAGCAAAGTTATCATATAAAAGATATACGCAACCTCCCGAAAAAAACGTCACAGCAGCCACTTGATAGGGCTTTTGCACTTCCAACCGATAAGCTCCCAAAAATCGCCATATGCCATAGAATAGCGTCAGCAATCCGATGAGGCCTGCCGAGAAGAACAGCTGCAGTGGAAAACTGTGAGGCCCCTTGAAGCCCAGTGTTTTCGCTGGTCCCATTTTTTGAAACTGGTCGATTCCGTAACCGACAAACAGTTGAATTTGCGCAAGCCTTGCGGTCTCTTTCCAAAGCTCTATCCTGCCGGTCCCGCCACGATTAACGACTTCTTCCGGCTGCAATCTGAAGATAACACGCTCCATGCCATATTGTTGGTGGGGGACGGGTGCGTAGATATTGATCACAATTGCGATAACAGCACTTGCGAGGCAATATTTGACGATGAACTTACGGTAAGCTGGCGACAATATCACGGCACCGAGCGCACCACAAACGATCGCGATGAAAGACCCTCTGGTACCAGTCCATAAGGTCATCATCAAACCAAACGAACCAAAAATCACCGCCAGAAAAAAATACTTCGCTCCGGAAACTCTTGCCAATGCCAGTCCGGCAGCGAAAATCGACAACCAGAAGAAGCCAGTCCATCTTACATTTGTGACGCCCGGCACCCGTTCGACCCAATCTATTTCAGCAGGCGGAAACATCAGGAAATCTATTGCCCAAAGCGCCGTATATCCGATCACGGAAACACCGAGGAATATCCAAAAACATTGCAGCCGATGCTCACCAACATATTTCATATTTTTGAACAGGCTGACACTAAACAGAAGGTGGATCAAAAGCGCCAAGGAACCAAGAATCAGCAGCATTTTTGACGCGGAAACAAACAAGAATGAATATATGATCGCCGATAAAAAAACTGTTCCGACAATTTTATCCATCCGATTGGCTTGCTTGATAAAGTCCGATACCAAATCCTCGTTTTTGAAAAACGCGATGAATATCAGGAGTTCGATCAAAATGGTCGGTAAGGAATGTCCGGCCATAAGTTGGCGATACTGGTTTTCCCAAAGCCCAAAATCCCACGGAATGAGAACTGCGGCAATCGGTAATATCGCCAAAAGCCCGAAGACAGCTCTGCCGCGATCTGTTTCCGATAATCTGGCTTCGTCGGTCGTTAGCGGCTTCACGTAATTCACTCCACGAAAACTCGGGTCATTGGGAAACTCTAACGAGCGATGATATATGGTTAATAGCAGGTTATTGAAAATTTCTTAAATTGCTTCAACTTAGCTCGGTGATCCGGACGGAATGTTCGATTTATCTTCGCGCCCGACGCAGTAGGTCTTGTGGGTGTCTGCGGCGATGCTAAGATGAAAACATGACAAATGCACCCCACCGCCCCCGCCGATCCTGCCTATACATGCCCGCATCAAACGCGCGTGCTTTGGAAAAGGCAAAGACCCTGCCCGCCGACACCATCATCTTTGATCTGGAAGATGCTG
This sequence comes from Parasphingorhabdus sp., assembly GCF_039939955.1. Lineage (GTDB taxonomy): Bacteria > Pseudomonadota > Alphaproteobacteria > Sphingomonadales > Sphingomonadaceae > Parasphingorhabdus. The sequence goes on from NZ_JBDVHS010000006.1 coordinate 161,939, forward strand.
TGGCCCCAGATGCAAAGGAAGTGGCGCGGGAACAGGCCTGCGCGGCATTACAATCGGGCGAATATGGAGAACGAGAGCTCGTCGTGCGGATCAATGCGATGGACACGCCCTGGTTTGCTCAAGACCTAAAGCAGGCCTGCTTCAGCCAGGCAGACGCAGTGCTAGTGCCGAAAATATTGAGTGCGCAGGACATCATTGAGATCACCGATTTCATGGAAGACCAGGATGCAAGCCTCGATACCCAGCTCTGGGCGATGATCGAGATGCCTCAAGCAATATTAAATCTAGGAGAAATTGCAGCTCTTGGCCCGCAAAAGCGACTGACAAGCTTTGTCATGGGCTTCAATGATCTGGCAAAGGAAATGCGGGCCGATCATGACCACGCCATTTTCGCGCCTGTTATGGTCCAAGCGGTTATCGCCGCACGCGCATATGGCCTGAATATCATCGATAGCGTTTATAATGACTTCAACGACCCCGACGGCTTAACGACTGCGTGTCTGGAGGCCAAGAAACTTGGCTTTGACGGTAAGTCTCTGATTCATCCGGCACAGATTGAAACCGCAAACAGAAGCTTCGCCCCGCATGCCGATGAAATCGCGGAAGCCCGTGCCATAATCGCTGCATTCAAAGATTCAATCAATGCTGGCAAAGGCGTGATTGTCGTCGACGGGAAGATGACGGAGCTTTTACACTTGAAGCAAGCCAAACAACTGGTCGCGACTGCTGAAGCCATTGCGGCCCTAGAATCTTAGAGGTTAACCCTCGACAAACTCCCAAAAATCCGTTTAAGTAGTCAATCGAAACGAATTTGATGGGGCGTTGAAGCCCTGCCCTTTGGAGAGCAGAAATGGAAGCATTGGAAGCAGCCGCTGGCGAAGTCAGCAAAGACGAAATCATGAAGCTTTTTCAAGCGCAGCGCGATGCGTTTCATGCTGAGTTGCCGGTCAGCTACGATTCCCGGATGGACCGGATCAACCGTACCGCTCAGATGATTATCGACAATAAAGATGCGCTTTGTGAAGCTGTCTCCAATGACTTTGGACATCGCAGCAGCGTCCAAACCGTTATGACCGATCTGATGTCGGTTGTTGGCCATGCCAAGGATCATAAGAAAAACCTGAAAAAATGGATGCGGCCAGAGAAGCGGAAGATGGATTTTCCTTTGGGCCTGCTAGGCGCAAGTGGTCAGGTAGAATATCAACCCAAAGGCGTTGTCGGCGTAATTGCTCCCTGGAATTTCCCGATCAACCTTGCCTTTGATCCCGCCATTGGCGCTTTCGGCGCTGGCAACCGCGTGATCATCAAATTTTCCGAATTCTGCCCAGAAACGGGCGAACTCGTCAAAAAACTGGTTGCCGACTATTTCTCGCCCGAGGAAATGACCGTGATTACCGGCGGACCGGAAACCGGAAAATCCTTTTCAGAAATTCCATGGGATCACCTCATCTTCACCGGCGGTGGCGGAATTGCCAAGCATGTTATGGCAGCCGCTGCACAAAATCTGACCCCAGTGACGCTCGAATTGGGTGGCAAATCACCAACCATCGTTGGTCCTGACGCTGATCTGCAAAAGACAACCCAACGCATCGCCATGGGCAAGATGATGAACGCTGGGCAGATTTGCTTGGCGCCCGACTATCTTTTGGTTCCAGAGGATAAGGAAGACGCGGTTGTTGAAGGAATCACGTCCAATGCAGCCAAGCAATATCCGACGCTGATCGCCAATGACGACTATACGTCTGTCATCAACGCACGGCACAAAGAGAGGCTGCAAGGCTTGATCGACGATGCGGTCCAAAAGGGCGCAAAGCAAACCGTCGTTAATCCGAGCAGCGAAGATTTCTCCAACACCAACAGCAATAAAATGCCGCTAACGGTGCTGCAAAATGTCAACGACGATATGCGGGTCATGCAGGAAGAGATTTTTGGTCCGGTGCTTCCCGTCAAAACCTATAGCAATCTCGATGATGTGGTCGATTATGTGAATGATCACGACCGGCCGCTTGGGCTATATTATTTTGGCGAAACGGAGAGCGACAAGCGCAAAGTGCTGGATCGCACCATTTCAGGCGGCGCAACCGTGAATGACGTGATCTTCCATATCGCACAGCATGACCTGCCGTTTGGCGGGGTGGGGCCATCGGGCATGGGTGCTTATACTGGTCCGGATGGCTTTAAGGAATTCAGCCACGCCAAAGCGGTGTATCGTCAACCAAAGATCAATGTTGCCAAAATTGCTGGTTTCCTTCCGCCTTATGGTGCGAGTACGGAAAAGACCATGAAGCAGCAGATGAAACTCTAACGTCAGGTAAATATGGCAGATTTTCCGTTATCGGGGCTTAAAGTCCTCGATTTTTCGCGCGTCGTTGCGGGGCCTTATGCCACGCGGATGCTCTCCGATCTGGGTGCAGATGTTCTAAAGGTGGAACCACCTGAAGGCGATGTCACGCGCAAACTCGCGAAACGCGAAAACGGGGTTAGTGGCAATTATCTGCAACTGAATATTGGCAAACGGAATATCTGCGTTGACCTGAAAGCGGACGGCGCACGCGCGCTGATCCATAAGCTGGCCGCCGAGGCGGATATTGTTGTCGAGAATTTTCGCCCCGGTGTGATGGACAAATTTGGGGTCGGTTGGAACGATCTATCAAAAACCAATCCTAAACTCGTAATGCTTTCGATATCGGGTTACGGCCAAAATGGTCCGGAGCGCGGCCGCGCAGCCTATGCACCGGTCTTGCACGCGGAAAGCGGTCTCATCGCCCGGCAGGCAGAAACAAGCGGCGGCAAACCGACCGACATACAATTCGCCATGGCCGACAGTTACAGCTCTCTGCACGGCATCATTGCGATACTCTCCGCATTGCGCACACTCGATCAGACAGGCGAAGGGCAGCATATTGACCTCGCTATGCTCAACGTACTCCATTCTGCCGATGACTATGCCCATTTTGCCTTGGATGACATCTGGCCAAAACCGCCCGAAACTCTGATCTGGGAAGCGCCGGAAGACCGGCAGATATTGATCACCGGCGACATGAAATGGCTATGGGTAATGTTTTCGACCCAAGATGGCTTGCAGGACCCGACCCCAGAAGGCGCCGATATTCCTACGAAAGTACGACTGCGCCAAGAAGCGATGGAAAAGCACATCCTGTCCTACGATAGCTTCGACGCGCTAACCGTTGCGCTGGATCGTCTCAATCTCGCCTGGGGCGAGGTCTTTCCCTTCGGGCCCGCTGTTTATGAACAGACTAGTGTCAAGGCACTGGGTACCATCGTTGATGTGACCGACGATGAAGGCAATGCGCGCAGAACCGTGCAATCGCCCTATCGCTTTTCAAAATCCAAAAGCGGTATTGATAGCAATGCCAAAACCGCAAAGCGCGGCGAACATAATGTCGCCGCGCTTCAGGATTGGCTGGATATGGATGATAAGGAAATCAGCGCCCTTACCGAAAGCAAGGCGCTAATCTCAAAATAGCTTAAACGTCCGCTTTGCGCGCCTGACGGCGTTTGAACGATTTCGCACCATTGTTCCAATGTTTCGGTCCATCGCCCTTGCCCTTGGAACCAGGACCACCGCGTCCCGAACCACCGCCGCCAGGACGACCTTTGCGAGAACTATGCTTGTTTTTAGGAGGTCCGCTGCGGGTTGGCTTTGCGCCATATTTCTTGGGCTTCTGACCATATATCCGGGGTGCAACTTCTTCGCGCGGCGGCTCGTCATAACCTTCTGGCAAGGCAATCACTTCCGGTTTCACACCGGTTAGCTTTACGACATCGCGAAGGAACTGGCGTTCGTCGGGAGCCACAAGCGAGTAAGAAATACCGCTGGCCCCTGCCCGCGCCGTCCGGCCGATACGGTGAACATATTGTTCGGACACATTCGGCATATCGAAATTGATGACATGGGTAATCCCGTCGACATCAATGCCGCGCGCGGCGATATCGGTCGCGACCAGAATGTTGATCTTGCCCTTTCTAAAGTCACCCAAAGCACGCTCGCGTTGTGGCTGGCTCTTGTTACCGTGGATGGCAGCGGAGTGGATACCCACAGCCATCAGATTTTTCACAACCTTGTCCGCACCATGTTTGGTCTGGGTGAACACCAGCATATGATCCGGATTTTCTTTGTTGATGAAATCTTTCAGCAAACGCTGTTTGTCGTCCTGGTTGATATAGGTGACCTTCTGGTCCACCCGTTCAGCGGTCGTCGACTGCGGTGCAACCGAAACCTGCACCGGGTTGGTTAGGAACTGGTCCGCCAACTGCGAGATGGTCTTAGGCATGGTTGCCGAGAAGAACAAACTCTGGCGCTTCTTGGGAAGCATCGGAACGATCTTTTTCAGCGGAACGATGAACCCGAGATCTAGCATCTGGTCGGCTTCGTCGAGCACCAATATTTCGACTTTGGACAAGGTCAGATAGCGCTGATCGATGAGGTCCAACAGACGACCCGGTGTTGCCACCAATACGTCTACGCCGCGTTCCAACACGCGCTTCTGCCGATTGATGGGTACCCCGCCAAAGGCAGAGGTAACGTAGAGACCGAGGCCCTTGGAGTAGCCAATCATGCTGTCGGCGATCTGTCGCGCGAGTTCGCGGGTTGGCGCCAAGACGAGCATCCGGCATTCGAAGCGGCCTGCGCGTCTCCTGTCGTTCAGCAAGTGGTGAATAGATGGTAGCGAGAAAGCAGCGGTTTTACCGGTACCAGTTTGCGCGATGCCGAGAATATCTTTGCCTTCCAGTGCGGGCGGAATAGCCTGCTGCTGAATCGGGGAGGGAGTGGTGTAACCGCCTTCGGCCACACGTTTTTGGATTGGTTCCGCCAATGCGAAATCAGAAAATTTGGTCAAAAATAATACCTTGTAATAGCAGCAAGTTTCCAGCGCACAGCATAGAAGCTATACGCGTGTTCGCCGTCTGTTAAGACGACCCGCGTGATCAGGCTGCCGGAAATAAAAAGAAGCAATGAAGGCGATAGGTTCGAGATGATCTTGTTATCTCTCACGCAGAACTCTCGCCAGACGGTCAACATACACTGCCGCCTTTGCTGCAACGCAACATAGATGTTTTTCCGATTATGTCAAGCCTTGTGGTGGTGCGATTGAATGTCTGGACGGTGGCTTCAAGGCTTATCATGGCACACGTCCAATATATCTTGGAAGCGGACATTAGAGTTCAACGAGCCTACACTTCAGCCATTGTTCAACAAAATGGCATCAAGAAACGACCCAATTGCTTTAACCGCCGCTAACTCGTCCAACATAGGCGCATGACCGCGACTGGGGACCTCAATTCTCTCAAAAACGCCGCTATGTCGTGCACTCATTTTATTAAGCGTATCCGGGGACAATATATCGGATAATTCCCCTCTTACACTGAGTATCGGTAGCTCAGACATCATATCCCACACCGGCCAGAGATCGGCTGGCGCGGCACTCGGTTGATCACCCTGCACACCTTGCGAGATCGCCATGTCATAGGCCAGTCGGGGAATTCCATTCTCATCTGCAACACATGTGCGTTGCGCGAAGGCTATCCAGTCATCATCACCATAATCAGGAAACGCATGCTCATTGGTTTTGCGACAATGGTTCGCCGCGTCGTCCCAATCCTCGATTTCTACCGGTTTGCCGACATAGCCTTGCAGTCGGGCCAACCCGGCAGTTGCAACCTCCGGACCTACATCATTCAGGATTAGCGCTCGGGCGATGTCGGCTTTGCTCGCAATCATCAGCATCGCGATCAAGCCGCCCATCGACGTGCCCATCAATATCGCCTGTTCGATGCCAAGAGACTGGAGCAATGCAAACATGTCGCGCGCATATACTTGCGGGGTGTAGTTATCGGGATCGGGATCGTAATCTGATCGCCCGCGCCCGCGCTGGTCGGGAATGATCAGGCGATGCTTGTGGCGCAGAACGTCGGCAATATTCTCAAAGTCGGCACTGTTGCGGGTCAGACCGTGCATCATCAGGATCGGAATACCGCCGTTATTCTCGTTATAGTCACGCGCATATAGATTGAGCCGGTCATCGGCGCTGCGATAACAGTGGTCGCTATAACTATCCATCATGCGACCCATTCTCGCCGCAGATGTTTTCCGGCCAATGCCATCAACACAGCAGCAGCTACATAGAAAATCAGCGCGGTCAATATTGCATAGCGCAAGCCATCGTCACCATAGGTCTGGCTGAACTGATCGGACATCGCGCCCAATATCAATGTGCCAAATCCCAGCCCGATCAAATTATTGATAAACAGAAAACTCGCCGATGCAGTCGCCCTCATATTAGCTGGCACGAGGTGCTGGACAGCCGAAAGAACCGGGCCGAGCCAGACATAGGCCAACGCCTGCGGGATCAGGAAGAATAGAAACGCTGCTGTGACCGACGAAGAGAGGATACCACCAGCAAATAATGGAACACCGAGGATGAATGAAATTGCAGGAAGCCAAGCATAAGCGGCACGGTCTTTCTTACCAAAATAATCGCCTAGCCAGCCACCTGCAAGAACGCCTGCTGTCCCGCCAACGAGAAGAATTGCGCCGTAAAATTGTGAGGTGCCTATCAGGTCTAGGCCAAAGCTGCGCTGCATCAGGCTGGGGAGCCAGAAGGCAATACCATAGCCGCAGAGCGAACTCATCGAAGCGCCGAATGACAAGAACCAGAAACTTTTCTTCGCGGCCAATATCCGAAACACGGTACTGCTTGTCTCAGTCGGCCCTGCTGTCGTTGGAGTGGAAACGACTTCTCGTTTTGGTTCTCGCACGATCAAGCGAAATATCGGCGCAATTACAACGCCGGCTATGCCGACAGCAATGAAGGCCGTGCGCCACTCAATCATCTGCGCGACATAGCCACCGAATAAAACACCCGCCGCTGAACCCAATGGAATCCCTAGCGAATAGATTGCAAGTGCCCTTGCTCGCTCGTTACTGGGAAAATAGTCGGCTATCAGCGCATAGGATGGCGCAACGCCCCCTGCTTCGCCGACACCGACACCGAGCCGGAACAGAAACATCTGCCAGAAGTTGGTTGCGACACCGCAAAGCGCGGTAAAACCGCTCCAGACAGTCAGCGAGATCGTGATCACCCAGGTCCGGCTCGTCTTATCCGCAATGAGTGCGAGCGGAATCGCTAGCGTCGAATAAAGCAGCGCAAAGGCAATTCCACCAAGCGCACCCAATTCGGTATCACTAAGTCCCAAATCAGCTTTGACCGGAATTGCAAGGATACCCAAAATCTGCCGGTCGAGGAAATTGAACGTATAGACCAACAGCAACATGAAGAGCACGACCGCACGATATGTGCGGCCGTGCCCGTCTGGAACATTATCAACTGAAGCGGTCAGAATTTAACTCCAACCGAAACAAAGACCTGACGGGGATTACCATAAAACCCGGTAAGCGTGCCTTCAGGCCCAAGCGTACCAACCGGCAAACCATTCGCGCCGGGGATGATCACACCTGTCGTCGGATCGGCCGCTACAAAGGTATAGCCTGAAGTTTTGTAGCGCTTGTTTGTCAGGTTCTTACCATGCAGGCCAATGCTCCAGCGATCATCTGGTGCCGTGTAGACAAGATTGGCGTCCCAAAGGGCGAAACCCTTTTGATCAATAAACGGATTGGCAATCTCGAACTGGTTCACTTTGCTACGATAGGACAAAGTGGTCCCGAAATAAAGGTCGCCAGCACCGATAGGAGTGGAATACGCCAAGGTTCCGCTAGCGGTCCATTCCGGCGTATTCTGCACCTGGCGGAACTGCGCGACATCCGTTGGGACACCAACAATATTCGTGATATATTGATCATATTGCGCATCAATATAGCCAAGCGAACCAGATAGGGTGAGCTGGTCTCGGCTAGCAGCAATATCCTCACCGAGGCGGGCTAATGCTTCGAATTCCACGCCTTTTAAAGTGGCCTTACCCGCATTGTTAATCACACCACAGAAAGAGGGTAAGCCAGCAACGGTGCATGCGACTGACCCAGGTATCTGAACATCAGTATAATCCATATAGAAGGCCGCAAGCGCGACATTGAGGCCCCCATCCAATAGGCTTCCTTTATAACCGACTTCATAGCTATCGACTTTTTCCGGCCGGAAGCTCAGAAATGTTGCGACTTCAGCATCGCTCGGGATACCGCTGGCATTGGCGGTAGGCGCATTCACACCAACACCACGTGGATCAAAACCACCGCCCTTAAAACCCTGAGAAAAGCTCGCATAAATATTATGGTCGGGGGTCGGCTTATAGCTCAGCGAAGCCCGCGGAGTGAATTTCTTGAATTTGGCACTACCCTGAAAATCTGTGCTTGGTTCGTCAAGCGGAATACCAGCGCCGCCAAAGGTTGGCGACCCGCCACCCAAAAAGTTCTGACGCAATATGCTAGCCGTACGTTCGTCCCACGTATATCGCCCACCAAGCGAAAGGCTCAGTTGATCAGTAAAATCATAGGTGAGGTCAGCGAAAATGGCATAAGTTTCGGTATCGACATCCGCTTGCGTAAAGGCAGTAAGTCCCGCGAAGGTTGTGAATATCCGAACATCAAACAGCGTATCGGCGGTGGCATCCAGATAATAGAAACCAAGCAGCGCGTTTAGCGGGCCATTGTCATATTGTAGCTGGAACTCCTGACTAATCTGTTCGTTGCGATAAATGCCAGGAACATCCAGATCGACTGCCGGCAATGCATCAAAGTCGATCGGTGTTGTGGTGTCGTCTTTCCGCCAAGCGCTGATCGATTTCAATGTCAGCGTATCAGTAAGATTCGCGGTGATATTCATCGACAGACCATATGCCTCGATTTCCTGGATCGGGTCGTTAAGAGCGCCTCGTGTGTCAAAAACATTATCGAGGACCGGCGCTCCTGACACCGCACCCGGGATCAACCGGTGACCGCCACGCGGATTGCTATCGTCTTTGGTATAGTCGCCGGAAATACTGATCAGAATAGGTTCACCATAACCACCGATTTCAAGCGTACCACGGCCCGCCCAAATATCCTTGTTGTAGTTTTCCAGCCCGTTTGTCAGATTATCACCGAAACCGCCGCGCGAAAGCCGTGCACCCGATGCTCCAATCCGAACCTTGTCGGAAATTGGCATGCTCGCAGTAACAACGGCTTCTGCCTGATCATAAGTGCCATAAGTGGCGCGGGCCTTGAAAGACGGGTCCTGCGGTAGCCTTTTGGTCACATATTTTACCGCACCGCCAATGGTGTTACGACCATAAAGCGTGCCCTGCGGGCCACGCAAAACTTCGATGCGTTCAACATCATATATATCCAGCACGGCCGCCTGTGGGCGGTTGAGATACACATCATCCAGATAAATACCGACGCCTTGTTCAAAGCCTGAAACCGGATCCTGCTGGCCAATTCCGCGAATAAAAGCTGACAGCGTGGAGTTGGTGCCGCGTGATGATTCCAACGTCGTGTTCGGTGTTGTCAGACCGATATCAGTAATATCGACGGCTCCCTGCTTTTCCAGTTGTTCTCCTGAATAAGCTGTGATCGCGATGGGAACATCAACAAGGCGTTCGTCGCGACGGCGGGCAGAAACGATAATGACATTTGAATCATCGCCTTCTTCGGCAGTCTCGTCACTGACCTGCGCATATAGCGGTACGGCGGATAAGCCGCCCAAGGCAACGGTTGTCAGTGCAGCGAAACGAATGGCGCGTTGAAAGTCTCTCATGCTTCTCTCCATATTTTATTTTTTGGGGTGTCACCCCGATTCACAAGCGCAATAATGAAACATGAACCATCTTTCAATTTTAAATCTGTGGCCAACCAGATTATCGTAGACAAACGTGCCAAAAAGGTGACAGTCGCAAAAACGGAGCGGGGAAGATTTGAACAAAATATGTTAGTAGAAACAGCAAAAACGCCGCGTACTGAGCGCGGCCGCAAGACAATGCGTGCTATTCTTGATGCAGCGGCTATCGAATTTGGTACGAATGGCTTTGGCGAGACCTCGATCGTTTCCATTACCCAAAGAGCGAACGTCGCCCTGGGCAGCTTCTACACCTATTTCGACAGCAAGGAGGAGGTGTTCCGCGCTCTGGTTCAGGACATGAGCGCGCAAGTCGGAGAACATGCGGCAACTGCTATGTCCGACGAAGAAAATGCGCTGGAACGCGAACGCTCTGCCCTCACCTCCTTTCTCCAATTTGCCCGCGAGCATAAAGAAATTTATCGCATTATTGACGAAGCCGAGTTTGTCGATCCGGAGAGCTACCATGCTCATTATGAAGGCACGGCCAATCGTATTTTGGAACGACTGCATGAAGGATCAGACAATGGCGATTTGATTCCAGATCTCAACGAAGCCCATGCTTGGGCCGTCATGGGTATGAATGTTTTCTTGGGTTTGCGTTACGGTGTCTGGTCGGAAGGAAAACCTGCTGAAGATGTAGCAACGGTTGCGCATCAGATATTAGCAAAGGGAATTGCTCGTCGATAACTATTCCGGCCTCAACGAGCACTAGTTCTCGTTCCCACTTGAAGCAAAAAGCAGACTGTCTAGAGTGCGCCTTTCAATCGCCCGCGAATGACGCGGAGCTTATTCAGCAGGACGGATGATAATATGCGCACCCTACTTCTCTCCTCTTTTGTCTTGGCTGCCTTTGCGGTCAGCCCTGTCTCCGCTCAGGAAACAACATCTGTTACAGAAAGCCCAGCACTAGAAATCGGCGCCGGTGGACGGCCGGTTGGCGAAATATGGTCGCGTAGCCCCGTCCATGCCCAACATGGTATGGCGGCAACGGCCCATCCTCTCGCCAGCCAGGTTGCCATCGACATCCTCAAGCAAGGCGGCTCCGCCGTCGATGCGGCCATTGCCGCTAACGCGGCGCTGGGTCTGATGGAGCCAACCGGCAATGGTATTGGCGGTGATTTGTTTGCAATTATCTGGGATCCGAAAACGCAAAGACTCTATGGTCTGAACGGGTCCGGCAAAAGCCCAATCGGGACCAGCTATGCGCAGTTCATGCAACAGCTCAACGGGCGTAAAACCATCCCCTATTTCGGTCCGATGCCGATAACGGTTCCTGGAACGGTCGATGCCTGGTTCGAAATGCACGGAAAATTCGGAAAACTGAGCATGGCTGATATTCTGGCGCCGACCATCGCTTATGCCAAGGAGGGGCATCCAGTCTCACCAGTGATCGGCTATTATCTCCAAAGAAACCTCAACCGTTTTGAAGAAAATCTCGAGATGATCGGCGATTTCGACAATGCGCGGGACACCTATTTCGCGAATGGTGCGCCGAAAGCCGGTCAGATTTTCAAAAACCCCGATCTGGGCAATACACTGAGTAAAATCGCTACCGGCGGGCGCGATGCTTTCTACAAGGGCGAGATTGCGCAGACTATAGATACCTATTTCAAACGCGTGGGAGGCAATTTGCGCTATGCCGATTTTGCCACTCACAGCAGCAAATGGGTAGAGCCGGGCTGCGTCGATTATCGCAAGGGCTACGAGCTGTGCGAACTGCCACCAAATTCGCAGGGATTCGCGGCACTGCAAATGGCGAATATCCTGAAAAATGTCGATTTGGCGCAATGGCCACGCGGTAGCGCAGAAGTGCTGCATTATATCACCGAAGCCAAAAGACTGGCCTTTGAAGATGTCGCTCGCTTTTACGCCGACCCCGATGCCTCCCCAGCCCCGCTAGAATGGCTTCTGTCTGACGCCTATGGGAAGGAACGTTTCGCTTTGATCAATCCGGCAAAAGCTTCGCCAGAATTCGGGCCGGGCGAACCGAAGCTAGAAGGCGAAGGCGACACGACTTATCTCACCGTTGCTGACAAAGATGGCATGATGGTCTCGCTGATCCAGTCCAACTATCGCGGCATGGGCAGCGGTCTGGTCGCCGATGGTCTTGGCTTCATGTTTCAAGATCGCGGCGAACTCTATTCGCTCGATCCAAATCACCCCAATGTCTATGCACCCGGCAAGCGCCCATTCCAGACGATCATTCCGGCCTTCATGAAAAAGGACGGCAAACCCTTCATGTCCTTTGGCCTGATGGGCGGTGGCATGCAGCCGCAGGGCCATGTGCAGATAATGGTCAACATGGTGGACTATGGGATGGACCTGCAGGAAGCCGGCGATGCCGCGCGGCTGAACCATGATGGCGGCCGTCAGCCAACCAACGACCTTGCCGGAACAGGCGCCAATCTTCTTGGCGTCCTGCATGTCGAGCCAGGCATATCGGCCGAAACGATCGAACGGCTCAAGGCCATGGGGCATGATGTCAAAATCGTTAGCGATGGTGTGATGTTTGGTGGCTATCAGGCGATCACCCGGGATGCGAAGACAGGCATCTACACCGGTGCCACTGAAATGCGCAAAGATGGTCAGGCGATTGGCTATTAAGGCTGCATCAAAATATACTGGAACGACAATGCGAAAATCCTATCTCGCCGCCCTTCTTCCTCTATTGGCGCTGGCGCAGCCTGCCGCCGCACAGATGGAGAATTTTAAAACCGGACCGGTTTTTGAAGATTTTGGACCGACCGCTCCGGTTGAGATGGATGAGCCTTTGGCGCAAGATAGCATCTTCAACATCGCCTTCGACGTCGCCAAGGCTGCTGATCCCGAAAAGCTCAACCGGACAATCGAGAGCGCTGCCCGCTTCATCAACATGCATGTCGCTGCCGGTGTTCCGACAGAGAATATTCATCTAGCAATCGTCGTTCATGGCGGCGCGTCATTCGACCTGACCAACCACGAGTCTTTTGCGGCCCGTAAAGAAGGCAGAAAAAATGCTAGCGCCTCTGCTATCGCGCAGCTGCAGGAATATGGTGTAAAATTCTACTTATGCGGTCAAAGCGCCGCCGCCTATGGCATCAGCAATGCCGACCTTCTACCGGGCGTCAAAATGTCGCTTTCTGCCATGACCACGCACGCCTTGCTGCAACAGCAAGATTATATGCTGAACCCATTTTAAACCGGCAAGATAGCGAATGCTGAAGGTCGCGAGCTACAACGTCCACAAAGCCATTGGCACAGATCGACGCCGCAACCCCGGCCGGATCATCGACGTGTTGAACGAAATAAATGCCGATATCATCACCCTGCAGGAGGCCGATCGCCGGTTCGGCGCAAGAGCCGCTGCCATTCCGCAAAATCTATTGGAAATGCACAGCGACTATCGCGCAATCCCATTGGACGTCCAAACAGATTCCATGGGTTGGCACGGCAATGCAATATTGGTCCGCAAACCGACGCGAGTGCTTGCGCTGGACATCATGCACATCCCCTGCCTCGAACCGCGCGGCGCTATCATTGGGCATTTGGAGTTTGAGGGAAAACAACTAGCGGTTTTCGGCATGCATCTCGATCTGTCCGGCCTTTGGCGCAGGCGGCAAGCCGCAGCCATCATCAAGCACGCTCAAGAAAAAGAACAGGATATGCCGGTGCTTCTAATGGGCGACCTGAATGAATGGAGCGCCGCCAGCGGCTGTCTAAAGGACTTCAGTCGCGCGTTCCAGATGGTCACCTGCGGGCGAAGCTTTCATTCCCGCAGACCAATCGCAACGCTAGACCGGATCATGCATTCGGATGGAATTCATTCTACGGAGGCGGGCGTTCACGATAGTCCTGCCGCGCGCAAAGCATCCGATCACCTTCCCGTCTGGGCCAATATCACCGTCGGTTAAGAGACAATATGTAGAGGGGCTATTTTGGGTTCTTTCCTACAACTAACCAAATAGGTTATATATCGTTTTTCATAAAGAAAGGCGATACCCCCATGTCCCACTCTATTGATATCGAAAGCTTGATCGACAAGGTCATTAGCATTGAAGGCGGCTATTCTGATCATCCCGCTGACCGAGGCGGCCCCACGCGATGGGGCGTCACCGAGGCTATTGCTCGCGCGCACGGCTATGCTGGCGATATGCGTCACTTCCCGCGCGTCGAGGCAAAGGCGATTTACAAACGCAGATATTGGCATCGGCCGAATTTTGACCAGATCGCAAAGCTAGCACCCCATATCGCGGCCGAACTATTTGATACTGGCATCAATATGGGAACCGGCACCGCGAGCGGCTTCCTTCAGCGGTGTTTGAATGCGTTAAACCGAAACGGTCGCGACTATAGTGACATATCCATTGATCGCAAGATTGGCGAAAAAACGCTTGCGGCACTCGATAGTCTGCTGCGCAAACGCGGCTCCAAAGGTCAATTTGTGCTGCTCAAAGCGATCGAGGCGCTTCAGGGCGCACGCTATATAAAGATTGCCGAAACCCGTCCGGCCAATGAGGCATTTCTATATGGCTGGCTGGCCAACCGGATTGGCTGAAATACGTCCGAACCAATTTTTCTTATAACCTTGTCAACTTTGTCAAGATCAGCCTCTTTCTTGAATGCGCCCTGCCCGCAAACCCGTCTCTAGGCCCTGACTTTGACAAACTTTGCAATATGGCAAATCGAAAGGAACCCCTCCAATGTCCATTCTATCGACGCTGATCGGCCCTGTATCAAACATCATAGACAAAATCCTTCCCGACAAAGAAGCCCGTGATCGGGCCAAGCTTGAACTTCTCAAACTGGAAGGCAGTCAAGAGTTAGACGAAGTCCGTGTGCAAATGTCCGCGATATTGGCGGAGGCGCAATCCAGCGATCCGTGGACAAGCCGGGCACGGCCAAGCTTTCTCTATGTCATGTACCTTCTATTGCTCTGGTCTATCCCGATGGGATTGATCGCCGCATTCCGTCCGGAAGCAGCCCGCGACATAGCGACCGGCATGAACGCCTATCTCGCCGGGATACCCGAACCGCTCTATGCGCTCTTCGGCACTGGCTATCTTGGCTATACCGTTGCCAGACAGTGGGGAAAGATTCGCGGCGTCGAGCAATAGAATCCATTATTATCATAAAAAACAGTCGAATTAGAGGATTTTATGGCCCAAATCGGAGCAAATTCATGCCAATTTGCCGGATTAATGCAATATTTACGAAATAGGCTTGCCATGCTTGTATCTTTGCAGATAAAGGGGAAAGTCTAGTTCATCCAAAGGGGATATTTTAATGAAAACCGAAACCAATTTCCGCAAAATGCTCGCAGTAGCTGGCGGCCTTGCACTTGCTGTTCCTGCTCTTTCTGCATGTGCAGAACAAGCTGACGACGCTGCTGCAGTAGCTGAAGAAGCTGTTGAAGAAGCAACTGAAGCTGCTGAAGAAGCTACCGAAGCTGCTGAAGAAGCAACTGAAGCTGCTGCTGAAGCTGCATGTGCAGCTGGCGATGCTGCTTGTGCAGCTGCTGACGCAGTTACCGAGTAAGCCTTAGCTTATTCAGCATTGGAAAATGCATTAGAAAGGCTGTTTGAGCTTACGAGCCAGATAGCTAAAGAGGGCGTCTCGCTAGTACCCAGAGTGGTACCGGCAGACGCCCCTTTCATTGAATATCAGCATTATCCCAAAGGGGATTGCATCGCACCGGGCAATAAGTCGCGCTGGTTTTACCACGCGCATAAGCCTGAAGAGCGCGAAGAAGGCGAACATGGGCATTTCCACATGTTCCTACCACTCGACATGTTTGATGGTGTCGAACCTTATTATCAACCTCCGGCAAAACTGCCGAATGGCAAAAACACGCAAGGTGTTGTTCATTTCGGGGCGCTGAGCTTTGGCTTGGATGGCATGCCTATCAGCTGGTTCACCACCAACTATTGGGTAACCTATGAATATATGATGCCAGCCGAAGCCATTGCCTCGCAACTGCGCCATTATGACATGACCGGTGCACCAGGTGATCCGCTAGTCAACGACTGGCTAACCGCCGCGGTTCAGCAATTCCACGATCCGATTGTCGATATGCTCAACCAGCGCGACGCTATCTTGCGCGAGAAGAAACATGAACTGGGGTCTGCGGTCTTCGCGAACAAGAAAGTCGAGATACTCTCCCGCCAGCCGTTTGATCTCTAGTGATCATGTCCCGGATTGGTGCGCTTCAATTTCCGCATCAGGCCTGGCCAGATCAGATTATCGCCCAACCCTCTCTGAAAAGCAGCTGCTCCTTGTTGGTGCACGCGCTCGCCCATTTCTTCATTTTCCTCATGAAGATGCTCTTCTCCACCAACTGACTGCGCCAAAATCTGCGTCTTGCAAGCGTTTTCGAGGAAATACATCCGCAGAAACGCAATCGCGCAATTCTGACCAACGGTGAGCGTGCCGTGATTGCGCAGGATCAGCAGGTTCTTCTCGCCGAGATCATTGATCAGGCGGTCACGCTCGTCCAGATCAAGCGCAATGCCTTCATAAGCATGGTAGGCGAGATCTTCGTGCACCTGCATAGAAAATTGCGTGTAGCGCCGCAATCCCGCCTTCTGGACGGACACGGCGATACCATAAGGCGTGTGGACATGGATCACACAACCCGCATCTTCCCGAGCGCTATGGACCGCACTATGGATGGTGAAACCGGCAGGATTAATAAAATAAGGCGTGTCCTGCTTGATATTCCCATCAAGATCGATCTTGACCAATGAAGACGCCGTCATTTCATCAAACATCACACCATATGGATTGATCAGAAACCGTTCTTCGCCATCTTCATCTGGCAGCCTCACCGAGATATGCGTGAATACCAAATCGGTCCACGCATGCATCGCACAAAGCCGGTAGGTCGCCGCTAGATCGCAGCGCAACTGCCATTCCACGTCCGATACTTTACCTTGAAGGCTCTCCACATCATGCGGGTCGGGAATAGAAAAACCGGGACCAACCCCCATTACAGACTCTTGGGTTTGAATAGCGGTTGCCATGATTAATTCCTTCTCCTGAACCTCTTCGTGACATCAAAGTGACATGCATTGCACGCAATCGCAACTGTCTTATGCGTTCTGGCCAAACAGGCCCGACTAACGACCGAGCGCGTCAAACACCTTGGCTGCCCAATCCTTCTTACAGATCAGTAGATCCGGCATATAAGTATCCTCCTGGTTATAGACGAGCGGAGAACCATCAATACGCGAACAGTGCAGACCATAAGCCAATGCAACTGCCACCGGCGCACAGCTATCCCATTCGAACTGCCCCCCGGAATGCAGGTATATTTCCGCTTCACCTCGCACCACAGCCATGGCCTTCGCTCCGGCGGAGCCCATGGGCAATAGCTCGCCACCCAATTGCTTCGCCACGGAAATGGCTTCAGCTGCCGGCCGTGTGCGACTGACGACCAAGCGCGGCGGGCCATCATAAGGAGCCGGTTCTGCGATATTGTCCGAGCGCAAAATCAAGCCGCCGTCGAGGCCAGGCAATGCGACTGCCCCTATCGATGCAACGCCATCAATAGCCAATGCGACATGCACAGCCCAATCCGAACGGCCTTCGCCATATTCTCGAGTGCCGTCGACCGGGTCGACGATCCAGACCCGCGATTTACTGAGCCGTTCTTCAGTGTCCTTGCTCTCTTCCGAAAGCAATCCATCATCCGGCCGTTGATCGCGCAACGCCTGGACCAGAAATTCATTGGCAGTCTCGTCACCCGCGGTGCCAAGCGCCTTGCCTTCGAACTTTCCACTGTCGCGTACTTCGAGCAGAATGCGCCCCGCCGTTTCGGCGAGTTGAGCGGCCAAATCGGTGTCTGTCATGGCCTCGCTCATTTCAACGGCATGATCTGGTTAACGATAAACTCGGCTGCTTCCGCCGGTGTCATCTCCACAGTGTTGACCCGGATTTCAGGGCTTTCTGGCGGTTCATAAGGGCTATCGATACCGGTAAAATTCTTCAACTCTCCGCTACGAGCTTTCTTATACAGTCCCTTCACATCGCGCGCCTCGGCAACCTCCAAAGGAGTATCGACAAAAATCTCGATAAACTCTGCTTCAGGCAGCATTTCGCGCACCATTTTTCGTTCGGCCCTAAAGGGGCTAATGAAGGCAGTCAGCACTATCAGTCCCGCATCAGTCATCAATTTGGCCACTTCACCCACACGACGGATATTCTCGATCCGGTCCGCCTCGGTAAAACCAAGGTCCTTGTTGAGACCATGCCGCACATTGTCGCCGTCGAGCAGGAATGTATGACGGTTCATCAGATTGAGGCGTTTCTCTACCTCATTGGCTATCGTCGACTTTCCGGATCCCGAAAGGCCGGTAAACCACAGTACGCGCGGCGTCTGGTTTTTGAGGAGCCCATGCTCTTCCCGTGATATTGTTGTTGGTTGCCAATGCACGTTATCGGCGCGGCGCAAGCTGAAATGCAACATACCCGCCGCAACAGTCGCATTGGTAATCTTGTCGACCAGAATGAAACCGCCAAGCTGTCGGCTATTAGCATAGGCCTCGAAAACAATCGGCTTGTCCGTATGCACTTCGGCCACACCAATCGCATTGAGTTCCAACGTTTTGGCCGCAAGATGCTCCATCGTGTTGACGTTTATTTCAAATTTTGGTTCCTGCACCGATGCGCTGACCGTTTGCGTGGCCAGCTTAAGCCAATAGCTGCGCCCCGGCTTCAACGCTTCATCACTCATCCAGACAATGGTGGATTCGAATTGATCAGACACTTCTGGCGGATCACCAGCAGCGGCAATCACATCACCGCGCGAACAATCAACTTCGTCTTCCAGAGTGATGGTGATCGATTGACCCGCCACCGCTTCATCAAGCTCGCCATCCAATGTCACGATGCTTTTCACTCTACTGTTTTTACCCGATGGTATCATCCGAACCGGATCCCCCGGTTTGATGGTACCTCCGGAAACAAGACCTGAGAAACCACGAAAATCGAGATTAGGTCGATTGACCCATTGTACGGGCATACGGAACGGTTTGTCCTGTGCAGCGGTTGCTGCAATCTCGATATTCTCAAGATGGGAGATTAGCGCAGGACCATCATACCACGATGTATTTGCCGATGGCGCCTCGGTAATATTATCGCCTTTGAAACCGGAAATCGGGATCGCGGTAAAACTCTCTATGCCGATTTCAGATACAAATTCGCGATATTCCGCGACGATCGCATCAAAGGTTTCCTCACTAAAATCCACCAGGTCCATCTTGTTCACTGCCAGAATCAAATTCTTGATGCCGAGCAGATGGGCCAAATAGGAATGGCGTCGTGTCTGAACCAATATGCCCTTGCGCGCATCCACTAGAATAACCGCGGCATCCGCAGTCGATGCCCCCGTGACCATGTTGCGCGTATATTGTTCGTGGCCTGGCGTATCGGCAACAATGAACTTGCGCTTCTCGGTCGCGAAGAAACGATAGGCGACGTCAATGGTAATACCTTGCTCACGCTCTGCAGCGAGGCCGTCCACGAGCAAGGCGAAATCAATCTCTTGGCCCTGCGTACCCGACTTCTTGCTGTCCGCTTCCAATGCCGCCAGTTGATCTTCAAAGATCATCTTGCTGTCGTAGAGAAGCCTACCGATTAATGTGCTCTTGCCATCATCCACGCTACCACAGGTTATGAAGCGCAGCAGTTCCTTGTTCTGATGCTGCGCGAGATAGGCGTCAATATCTTCAGCGATCAATGCCTCGGTCTGATAAATGGGTTCTTTTTCGGTATGTTCGGTCATCAGAAATAGCCCTCCTGCTTCTTCTTCTCCATGCCGGCACCACCTTCATCTTTATCAATGACGCGCCCCTGCCTCTCGCTGGTCGTGGTCAAGAGCATTTCCTGAATCACTTCAGAAAGAGTCGATGCGGTACTCTCAACCGCGCCCGTCAGCGGGAAACAGCCCAATGTCCTGAAACGGACAGAACGCGTTGTAATTTCGGGCCTATGCCCCATGACCTTTTCCAGCCGATCAATATCATCAGCCATGAACAGGCCGCCTTCATGCATATAGGTTGAACGCGGTGCAGCGAAGTAGAGCGGTACAATTTCGATATTTTCTGCCAAGATATATTGCCAAATATCCAGCTCGGTCCAATTGCTTATCGGGAAGACGCGGATACTCTCCCCTTTTGCCTTTTTCGCATTGTAGAGGTTCCACAATTCAGGCCGCTGGTTTTTGGGATCCCAGCCATGGCTGGCGGTTCGGAATGAAAATACACGTTCTTTCGCACGGCTTTTCTCTTCGTCACGCCGCGCGCCACCGAAGGCGACATCAAAGTCGTGCAGATCAAGCGCCTGCTTCAACCCTTCGGTCTTCCACATATCGGTATGAAGTGGACCGTGATCAAACGGATTGATTCCGCGTTCCTTCGCTTCCGCATTTTGATGGACGATCAATTCCATCCCGGCATCCTGCGCTGCCTTTTCACGCAGCGCGTACATATCCTTGAATTTCCAGGTTGTATCGACATGCAGCAGGGGGAAAGGAGGCGGAGATGGATAAAATGCCTTCTTGGCGAGATGCAGCAAAACAGCGCTATCCTTGCCAACACTATACATCATCACCGGCTTTTTTGCATCAGCCATCACCTCACGCATGATGTGGATCGCTTCGGCCTCAAGCCGTTCTAAATGAGTCAATATCCGGGTCACATGTCAGTCCATTTCCAATGATTCGAAGCCCTATTAGCTGCTTTCTGCTCGCATACAGTTCCCAAATGGGATATATGCGAGAAATGGCTGTAATTCTTAGTGAAGAACATGATCTGATCGCGGCACTGCACCGTGGCACTCTGGGCGCGCCTCCATGGGAAGATTTTCTGGAACAGTTGCGCCGCAGAACCGCAGCAGACTACGCTAGTCTCCTTTTTCAGGGTGACCATGATTGGCTCCAATCCATCCAAATTCCAGCACGCAATCATGGCTCTGAAGATATAAACGGAATCTACCATCAGAACTTCGGAAGCTCCAAAACGCCTCCACATAATGCAATGCGGCCCAACCGGGTCTATTCCTTGGACGAATTGATTGATTCCGACGATCCCCTTCAAAATCGTTTCAAAGCATTGTTCATGCAGGATGTTGATATCAGCTTCGCCCGCAATATGCGGGTGGCGGAACCCAATGGCGGGCAAATCTGGATTTCGCTTGGACGCAAAAACAGTGATTTTTCAGCAAGTGATGGGGCCCTATTAGGTTCTCTAGCCAACCACCTTGCCATCGCGGCAGGCACCCATTCCGAGCTGGAGCGGCAACGGCTAAAGGCGGGTATTTCCGCGGATGCGATCATGCGTCTCAACTTCGGTTGGTTCATGCTGGATGGGGCCGGCAGGATCATTGATATGAGCGAGCAGGCCGAGGCGTTGGTGCAGGAAGCCGAGACTTTGCGCAAATCGCCTGACGGCCGCCTGATAGTGGAGCAAGCCGATGCGCAGGGCATCTTACGCAAATTCCTGACGATGCGGCAAGCTGGCGAAAGCGCTGTCCGAACCGTCCATCTTTCCGATGAACCATGGCTGGATATGTTGCTGACCAATCCGCCAGCGGATTTAACCAGCACCCTTCAGCCTGTCGCAATAGCCTTTATTCATGGTGAACGATCCAGCAGCATCGATCGCGGCCATCATTTAGCCAATCTCTTTGGCCTCACGCTTCAGGAGGCGCGGCTAGCGCTCCATATCAGTCGCGGCGTATCGATTAGGGAAGCCGCAACGCTGCTCGGCCTAACCCATGAAACCACGCGCCTATATTCGAAGCGTATCTATGCAAAAACCGGAACGCGCGGTCAGGCAGATCTTGTACGGCTCATCTTGGCGAGCATCGTCGCATTGACCTAAGATAGTTATAAATACAGTTCGTAGCGAAATATCCCGAAGAGCTGGATATTAAGAAAATCCAACGATTTTTTCCATTTTTTCTCGATCAATCTTCAATGGGTCACCGCCAGCTTTCGTGAACCGGCGCCATGCGACAGCGACCTTGTTCTGCTTGGTGGTTGCCAATGGATGGTGGCGCGGGTGATATTTTTTTGAAAATGTCGGCAGGCAGTACCAGACCATTTTCGAAAAGCTGACGGTAATGAATGATAGCGCCTTCACTGCTGAACCTGGTCGCTTAAAATAGCCTTCGGCCTTGCACATAGCCAGATAGGCTTTGAGCACTTCAGTGGCTATATGCAGCAGCGCTTTTGCGATCATATATTTGCGATACCATTCATGATCAGCATATAGATATTTATAGACTTCAAACGCGACCGCACCGTGCTCTACCTCTTCAACCTGGTGCCAAACCCACATCGCTTTCATTGTCGGATCGGAATCAGCCATCCATTCTTCATAACTGGCCAAGACAATCATACCGGCTAGGAAAGTGAACGTCTCATACCCTGCGGTAAAGCCAACCAATTCCTTCAATTCCTGTTCTTTGGCCCATTGGAAGAAATCCTGCTTGTTGCGCAGTTCCATTTCCCCCACCTTCGGATAACGACGCGCCATGATCTTGTTAAACTCTATAAAATTCCGAGCGTGATGGGCCTCTTGGCCGATAATGGCCTCAACATCTTTGGCCAGCCCCTCATCTTTGATGACTTTGAGAGCTTTGGTCATGGTGCGGACGAGATATTTCTCAAAATAGGGCACATGCGCGCTAAATGCGTTCAAAAAAATTGCAGCATGGGGTGAGGACTGACTCCAAAGCACCGCTTTTTCGTCTAGCTCTTCAGATTGAAAATCGAGGGGCCGAATAGGAATGTCGTCCATGGGATGGCCGAGTTCCGTCGCCTTGCTAGATTCCTGTAACATCTCACTCTCCAATATTTATGGATGAAATATTGCACGTTGCTCGGTCGATGTCCCCAACCTTTAGTATGGTTCGGCTTTCAATCGGCGTAAACCTCAGCCCTCAAGCAATAAGATTCCTTTGCCTCGCGGAAGCGATGGCCGCAGTTCGGTTTCTTACGTCTAGCTTTTCATAGATATTGTGCAAATGCCATTTCACCGTCGGGACCGAAACCAAAAGTGTCTCGGCCAACTGGTCATTTGCCATTCCTGCGGCGAGCAAATTCAGGATTTCAGACTCCCTTTTCGTTAGCTGTTCGATAACAGTGCTTTCCAAGCCCTGATCGGATTCCTGAGGAGACTCCATCGGATTACCGGTCAGCGCTTCGAATATCTTCCGCTCAAACTCGACGGTTTCCGCTAGATAGCTGGTCGACGTTTGAGAACGTTGCTTGACGATGATTTCAAGCATTTCGACTATGGGCCCACTGTTTTCAATAAACGGCGCCGCGAACTCTTCATGAGCGGCCATTTCTGTAGCAGCCGCAAAGGCCCGGAGAGCTTCACTTTCCCGATCTAGAGACCATAAGCACAAGGCGCGTAAAACCGTGAGTTCAATCAACGAACGGCCACGCTGCCTTGATTTCGCACGACTCGTCAGATCGGTAATGATGGTCAGTGCCTGTCCGTATTTCTGTTCCGCGAGCAACAATCGCGCCTTCATTTCGCGCTGCAACAGAAGCGAGACTTCACGCTGATAGTCGACGCCGAATATATTCTCTCCATCGATAAAGCCCCACCGTCGACCGACCGAAAGGGCCTCATCATTCCGGGAGTTTCTGATCAGGAGCTTCACCTGCTCGGCAGCGAGAAACACAGCAATCCGTGGCGTCTCTGAGACAAGACCGGATTCTTGACCGGATTGAAGTAGCGCTATGGCCTCGTCAATCTGACCATTGGCTGCCAAAATCCTAGCCTCCGTTTTATACAATATCAGGCGGGGTTCCATTGAACCCAATACCGATATGAAGCTGGAGCTCTCACCGAGGCTGGCTCTAGCGCCAGCAAAGTCTCCGCGATCGCAGAATATCTCGGCAAAAAGAACAGAGATTAATGTATTGGCGTGGGACTGGGGACCCATGAAACGGGAAGCCCTCTCTCGACCTTTTACGAGATGTGAATCTGCTTCCCGCAACCGCCCAAGTTTGACGCACAATATCGCGCTAATCCAATCGGCCCAGACAATCTCATAATCTGCCTGCGCTTCCAGGCCCAACAAGCGGCCTTTTTCAGCAACTTCCAAGCCTTTTTCAAATTCCAGATTGGCGATACAGCTGTAGGAAAGAGCATTTTGCAGAGCACCTCGCTGAAAACAGGTGGCTTCGGTCCATTTCGACAATGCCGCTTCGGTAAAATCGCGTGCTTTTTCTGAAGCATCGCCAGTAGCATAGGATATGGATTCAATGACATCTATTAGACATTGCGTGCTATATATTTCTCGCTCTGTCAGGTCCCATCGGCCATCGTCTCTTTGACCCAGATTCTTCCCAACATTCTCAGCAATTTCTCGGGCCTGCACGCATGAACGTACGAACATCAGTGACCAGGCGTGGTTTAAACCGATAAACGGATGATGATCGTGATACGAAACCGGTAACCGCCGCATCCAATCCAATATCGTCCGATGATCTCCTAGATGCTGCGCTACATTAAGCCCTTTTTCTGCGATCAGTTCCGCCGCTTCGGGAAACCTTTCTGCCGACAACAAATATTGGATGGCTTCGGTGTTAAACCCCTCCTCCTGAAACCAGTCGCTGGCTCGACCGCAAATCTTTTGATAAAGTTCCTCGTCTGCCCCCCGAAGTTCCGAAATTAGGAACTCAGCGAATAAGTGATGATATCGGAACCAGACCCCGTCCTCATCCAGTGGGATAAGAAACAGATTGTTGGTCCGCAAATATTCTAATACTCCTTTGGCATCCTCCTGTTCCGTGACTGATGCACAAACAGCGCTATTCATCCTTGCCAGCGGAGCGGTACGGAGGAGAAAATCCTGAACAGCTACGGTCTGTATCCGGAACACACTTTCCATCAAATAGCTTGATAGATTTTGATTGGCGCCGGTGAAGTTCTCAATCAGTTCGTTCGCGTTATTGGCACTATTGCTGAGCGCCAACGCAGCCAGTTGAAGGCCGGCAGCCCACCCTTCGGTTGTTGTGGTCAGCGACTGTACAGAATCTCGCCCGAGCGGAAGGCTGTTTATATCGCAAAGCATCCGCTCTGATTCTTCGACCGAAAAATTCAACGCTTTTTGGTCCAGTTCCAGCGATGTTCCGGCAATCTTCCGTCTGCTGAGCGAGAGTGGGATTTTCGACCTGCTGGCGACGATGAGGCGCACCGTTTTGGGCACAGCGCCAATGAAACTATCCAGTCCCTCGAGGATTGATGGTTCCGTGATATGCTGAAAATCATCTAGGAAGATAAAAGCTGGTGAGGACAATTGGCTGATATCTTCACAAATTGTTCTGAAAATGACTGACGGTTCTCCAATATGGTTGGAGTCAATCATTTGATATGCTCGCTCTCCCAATCTCGCCTTTATCTGCGATAGTCCCGCAGTAAAATAGGAGAGAAACGCAGAGAGTTCATCATCCTCGCTGTCGAGACTGATCCAGCAGGATGCATGGCCTTGAAGGGCAATCTTCTGACTCAGCTGGCCCATCAAAATGGACTTTCCGGAGCCAGCAGCACCCGTAATAGTGATGACGTTGGCGGGACTGTCATCGCTTAGCACGGCATGGATCAAACGCTCTCGATCAACCGTATTCGATCCTGGATTGTAGGCGGCTAGCTTTGTGTTGATCAAACCAAAACTGCGCGAGGTGTTCTGATTTTCCGACATGGTTGGAATAATGTCTTCCCTTAAGCTCCGCCTACTAACTAGTCCTCTGCAACATCTTTAGAAATGCCTTTTATCATGACAATCACGACGGCGATTAGAACCAGCGCGCCGATAAAGGCAGGAGTGAAGGCGAGCACACCTGCCCAATTGCCTTCTCCCAAACTATTGTCACCCAACGATAGCCCCCGATTAGGGGCAAAGACGCCGAACACATAGAAACAGGCATTTCCCCAAATCGTCAATATCGTTCCATAGGCCACAAATTTCTTTGCTGCGCGCGTCAACGTCAATTTGGGCAAAGCCAAAGCGAAAATTATTGCCATCAAGCCATTCATAATATTCCCGACATGAACAGCCTTCCACGCAGCGGGTGTACCGGGAATCTGATAATCCAAAACCAATGGAACGGGTGACAGGGAGATACCACCCAATATGCTGAATATGAGCAAGAAGCCCCCGATCAAGCCAATCAGGCATATCGTGAGGCCATTAAGGAACATAATTCTCTGAAATCTCGTCAACATTATCCCATCCCCTTTTGTTTTTTATATCATTGCACAATATTGGCGCCTCAAGAAACGCTACATTACTGCGCCCATGTGGCAAGCGTCCCCAACTGCCCTAAAACCTGCATTTGATCGCGGCTCGGAGCCCTAGAATTTTCGGCCGAGCGTAACACCAAATATGACCGGATTGACCTTAACATTGTTGATATTGACATCGCCAATGTTGGACGTGCCGACAACCAGGTCGGTTTTGAGATCAACGTACCAAATCGCCGCATTGAGCAGCCATTTGTCATCAAGCATCACATCAGCACCCGCCTGAAGGGCAATACCCACAGAATCATCAACATCGATGGTTGAGGCACCTGCAGCGCTATTGTTAAGCGCATCACTAGCTTTGCCGCCGAAGAACATCGTATAGTTCAGACCGACACCGACATAGGGTTGAAATTTCGATTCCGGTTTGAGCGGATAATATTGGATCGAAATTACTTCGGGCAAATATTTTGACGACCCGATGCTCGGGCTCCCGGTGGCCAGCGGCACGCCGCCGGATAATTCAGCATCCACCGTAAAGGGAAGCGCCAAAATGCCTTCGATACCGATGTGATCTGTAATCATATAGGTGATCGACCCAGCTGGCTGAGCAGCGCCAGATAATTTGCTTACGTTGGAATTTGGTAACGGCGGAACCGTGACCACAATATCATCACTGGTCTCTTTCGTCGGCGCGACCACCGCGGCACCCAAGCGGACAATCAAATCACCAGATTCATGCGCCTGCGCAGCCTGCGGAATCAAAAGTCCAGCCGCAACCGCGCTGCATAAAAGCCTCTTCAACATCAAATATCCTCCCCCAAATCATCCGGCCCAGCTCTTTTGAGCTATTCTCGCAGCCTGTTTAGTGGACATCTCTTGGACCGAAATTGAGGCAGAGACCCCAAACTAAAGGATGGGGTTGGCTAAGTTTTGAAACATTGAAATTGCAATGGTGCGCGACGCAGTTCGTCGAGAATGGGTCTCAAGTGTGATTTTCCCTGTTAATCAGGGAATGTGCAAGGAAATCCCTGCAATCATGCATAAATCCAAGCTGCGCCGACGCCCTAAACGTACAAATTCCTCGAGCAATGCACATCATTGGGATTCTTAGACCCCAAAAAATAACAGTGAATTGCACAAGCATAAACGGGGAAATTGGTTCTCTATAACAAAGCTCGATAATCAGTCTAATTTCGTTTGAGTGAACCGGGGTTGATTTATCGAAGTAGAATTTCAATCTCAATTCCCGTGAAGAAGATCTCCAAGAATATTCGCGATTTTCTTCGATTCTTAGCCAAGTACTCTCACGATACGTCCAACCAAATCAAGCACAAGGCAATAGTCTTTGACATTTTCGGCCATTTTGGAGTTTTTTGAAGGCCCTAATTTGGGGGTGTTATTTCGCTGTGGGCCTCTATTAGTCGATCTTTCTTAACCTCTGGGCAACTGCAAATCCGATCATGCGTCCAATTGACAACAGCAAAGCAAGCAGTCAACTTCCTCAATAGGTGGAGGAATAAATTGAAAAATAGAAACCCAATTTCAACGTTGGTGATAAGCAGCTTTGTAGCTCTCTCGATTTTCGCGAGTACAAGCGCCCATGCAGCGCAGCAATGGACTACTAGTCGCGAAATTATGTACATTTACCCAAGCACGTCAGGATTGACCTTCAGGCTCACTGGCACTCAAGTGAATATTGGCAGTCCATGCGAAAGCAATCGCTTCATATTGCTGAAAACTATTCCCAACTACGATGTATTGGCAAGTGGATTGATGCTTGCTTTTGCATCAAACCATATAGTGATGGTGAATTATGAAGACACTACCATCACACACTGCGATACGCAGGTAAATCGACTTCTTGTACAGCGACAATGATATGTTCTGATCATATCAGGTAGGTTCGTTACTCAACCGCAATCTACAAACAATTTCTCCAGCGCACCAAAGGCCAAATAGTCCGTTTTTCTGCTGTCTGTTGTCTGTTGCGCATGGCGATCCCATACAAGCGGTCAACGCGATTCGTGAAACAAGGAGCGTTGAATGTTAAGCTATCTGAGAAAATTCAAACATGTTGCTTTTGCAGGAATTCTGGTTGCAAGTTCCGCTCCCGTTGCCGCATGGGATGGGACGACGACCGGGAAGGTGACGCAGATAGATATCACCACTCCCGGCCCCAATTATGATTTCAGGGTATATCTGGAAGGCTTTCCTGGTCTTTGCACAGCTGGTCATACTTGGGCTTTTATTAATACCGGCGATACAAACTATGAGACTATAGCTTCAGCGTTGATGCTTGCATATTCGACTGGGAAAACAGTCACAATTTATACAAATGACAGTACCAGCGGATATTGTAAAATTGGATATGTCGTTTTGCGGCCATAGTCCTGAAGTTAGGCTTTGTATGGCAGTCGCGTGACAAAATTCAAACTTCAGTTGAAGCGGAGTCGGATGATATTCCCGAAACTTGAGGGTGATTTGCGGCTCATATGAAAATGCGTTCCAAGCTATTCATCCATTTTGCTTCTCTCAACCATCTGCAGGGTGTGAAGTCCGACTGGACTTCTAAGTTTTTTGGAGCATGGTCGTTGGAGTGAGTTAAGGCGATTGTAGGGTGCCGTCTTGTCAATTGATCGAGCGGTTGAATAAAATCTGCGATTTTGCAGGTAAATGCACTGATCACGATAATATAAGTATTACCCTTTTTTTGAATTTTGCCATTTTCAACCAATTTGTTTGATTGTCAATTTTACGCCTGTTGACATGCATGGTCATCCATGACAACTTCTGCAAAGTAACAGGGGGCTCTATGACATTTGCGGACAGGCTCAGTTTTCTTGTCGCTATAAATAGCAAAGACAATGTTCGTAGATTAGCCTCTGTCTTTAATAACCCTATCTCCATAGCATTGATTGCGCTTTGCGTAGGTAGTCCTGCACTGGCGCAAGGCACGACTGCTTATGAATATGACGCGCTCGGCCGATTGATTGGAACGACCACGACCGGTGGATCAAACGATGGTCTTGGGACTGTCTATGAATATGATGCGGCAGGGAACCGCAAACGTGTTGAGGTTACGGGAAGCAGCGGAACGCCCGGTGGACCAGGCCGTTTCATCGTGCTGCCGATAAACGGGTTTCTCGTGATCCCGATCAAGGGCCCATCATACTGACAATCTTTAACTAGTCGCAAGGAATATTGCAGTGAAAAAACTATTTTCGGCAGTGTTGGGAATTGCAGCCATGTCAATCCCTTCTACTGCAAGCGCCGCCGGCGGTTGGACCAACGACGTCATACCAACAAAAGTAGAGATCGTTCGTAATCAAGGCTTCCTTATATTTGGAGCATTTGGTAATCTTGGCTCTACGCCTTGCGCCACAGGAGATCCTGTTTGGGTAGCCAACACCCATAGCGAATATACTGAATTACTTTCCAGCGCACTAACCGCAGTTGCGGGCCAGCTGAAACTCAGAATCTATGCGCATAACTGTGCGACTGTGTCCTGGCACGGGACGGACTACAACCAGCTTACCAGCAGCGGCGCGATGTATGTTTCAAGATGATGGAACCGTGATCGATAGGTAGGGAACCCAAGCGCACGGGAAATTTAACAATTAGCAAGTTTGGAAGTTAGATGGATATCCAAAAGTCAAGAATTCTGATGTTAAACGGCGGCTTTGCAAAGCTTCAACCGATGTTGGCCAGCGTTTTGATGCTGTCCTCAACGCCAGCTTGGGCAGATACACAGCATGCAAACCATCTCGCGAACGACGATGTCACAATATGTGGATTATGGCGCACTGATTGGCCCCCAATTTGCAACCTCAATAACGACATGGAAAGCCGTACCAGCTCAGACCTAATGCGTGAAAGTGCCGTACCAGTCCATGGTACGGCAAAATAACAAACCTCATTTTGAACCAAAAGGCGCAATATGTTAAAATCAACTCTTCTAGCAACTTGCTCTATAGTATCCCTGCTACATAGTAATCAATTGTTGGCTCAATTAGACGACCGCCAGCCGTTTAATTCTGCTGATATTAATGAGGAGGAGAGGACCACTAAGTATCGAGATATAAAAAACATATCGACGGGGCTTCTGTCTCTTTCGTCTAGCGACATTTCCGTTGGCCCGAGCGAATCGGTTTCTAAAATAGAACTAACCCGGACTCACATATCTAGAAGATACGTGTCCCACGAAGCATTTGATCATGATGCGCGCTTGGGCGATCTTACAATGAATAGCCTTGATATTGTTTGGTTTTGTTATGGTGAAAGCTGGTCTAGCTGCAGTATACCTAAAAATTTAAGACAAGATCGACTAAATATAGGCTTGCATTCTATACCTTTTGACGGCGCTCGTGCGCAAATTACTTCATCGACCAATCCTAGCACATTTAAAGCCCATGCAACGGATGGGAGCGGAACTTTCATCACTCATCACGGCAACTACTTGCAAGGCCAAGAACAACTAGATGGCTCAAAAACGGTTGCCACAACATCAGATGGTACGCAGTATATTTTTGACACATCAGTAGCATGCTTTTGTTTGGGAGCAGCAGCACAATCTTCTCAATCGATTTACAGAGTCAATCCACACCTTTCACCGACTCCAGATTCACCTTCAGATGAGCCGGGTGCGCACTTAATAGGCTACAAAGTTTCTGAAGTTGTCTTTCCAAATGGGGAAAAATGGAAATTCAGCTATGCTAACGGAAGTTCATATGGGCCAGCCAATACAGGGGCAACAAATCCGAGAATTGAAAAAGTAGAGAATTCGAGAGGCTTCGGTCTCAAGTTTACCTATCTTGCCGACACGACAACCGGAGGCTTCCCAAATAGCATAAAAGTTACAAAAGTTAAGAAAGTAGATGCTTATAAAAAGAAATGCGGGACCGCATGCATAGATCATATTCTAGGTAGTGTGGCGTACACATATGACAATAATTACAACCTTTCTTCTTTCTCCGATTTATCCGGTTATATGGTATATTTTGATTACGAACCGATAAACCCAAATACACACTCAAGTTTAATATTTTCTACCGATCAAAAGCTTACAAAGGTAAGTGATGATGATAGTGATATTCTCACAATCGATTATAGCGGTAGCTCCTCAAGTGTGACAAAAGCAACCTATGGAAATGGAGAGCATGTAGAATATCCCGCCGGCATAAAGCGTTATGCGGATGGCTCAGAGATTCGTTATATAGGTAAGATAGGTGTGCCAGAGCCCCACCTAAGCTGGGATACAAATAATTATACAGATGTTGGATATAAGACTTATCACGCCGTGGATATTCATCCCCATTTTTTCAATCAACCGTTGCACCAAGTTGGTAGAATCACTGATGAGAATGGCCGAGATACAAATTACGAATACGACAAGCTTGGTCGAAAAATTACAGAAGAATTTCCTGATGGTCGCAAGATTCACTATAAGCGGGACAGTCGCGGTAATATCTTTGAGACAATAGCTAGGGCCAAGCCAGGGTCTGGGCAGCCCGATCATATTACCAAGGCAAGTTTTCCGACCTGCAATGATACAAATTTTCGCATTTGCAACAAACCTATCTACACGATTGACCCCAAAGGTAATCGCACCAATTATACTTGGTCAACAACGCATGGCGGCCTGCTGACGGAGAAATCTGGATATAACGCCACTGGCATATGTTCGCTTTCTGGTGGTTGTACTGAAACAACTCATAACTACTCGCCTTTCACAGGCGTTGATGGTGCAACTTTCTATCTGAGGACAGAAACAGAGCAAAAAATCAACGCCAGCACCATGCAGCGCACAACTTTTGCTTATGACACCGGCAATGGATTCACTTTGAAGGAAAAGGTGGAAATCGCTGACGCGGTCAGCCTGAGGACTTGTTATGAACATGACATGTTTGGAAGACTGGTTAGCGAAACTGAGCCCAACGCTAACCTTTCATCATGTCCGTTGTCGGAACCACCACCTCCACCACCACCTCCTCCTCCTCCTCCTCCTCCTCCTCCTCCTCCTCCTCCTCCTCCTCCTCCTCCGCCTCCGCCTCCGCCTCCGCCTGATCCTTGTGGTGGCCAGCTTTGCTAGTAGAATGGAGAAATCAGATGATATTTGTTCGATCACGACAGATTCTGCTTGCAGCAGCATTCGGTCTTGTTGCGCTTAGCCTTACGATCACAACCGAAGCGCGAGCTGACACAGCAGCGCCCTATAAGAATGTTATCCGATATGACTTACTGGGTCGCGTTACAGGCACTATAACCGCTAATCCTGATGATTCCGGTCCATTGAAGTATGCAGCCACTCGTGCGACTTATGATATGCGGGGTAACCCAATAAAGATAGAAATAGGCGAATTGGCCAGTTGGCAGGCAACAACAATAGCTGCTGCTAACTGGACTGATTTTACGGTACTGACTTCTATTGAAAACAGTTTTGATGAAATAAACCGCAAGCGAAAGACCGTTAGGAAAGGCAGCAACGGAGCGATTACTGACGTCACACAATTTAGTTACGATGACAGAGGCCGCTTGGAATGTACTGCGGTTCGCATGAATCCTGCCATTTGGAACAATCTGCCGGTTTCAGCTTGTATTCTAGGTGCGCAGGGTACTGGTATCAATACACATGGCCCCGATCGGATTACGAGGACCATCTACGATGCAGCAAGTCAGGTCAAGCAAGTACGCCGTGCGGTCGGTACGCCTCTCGAGCAGGCCTATGCAACCTATGACTACACCCTCAGCGGTCAGCAAAAATATGTTATCGATGCCAACGGTAACAAGGCCGAGATGGTTTACGATGGCTACGACCGTCTGATCCGCTGGTCATTCCCTTCTAAGGCAAACCCTACGGGCTATAATGACGCGACCCCTGCAACCGCGTTGACTTCCGCCGGTGCTTTGAGTGCAGCGGATTACGAGCAGTATGATTATGATGCCAACGGCAATCGTACATCTTTGCGCAAGCGCGATGGTTCTTTACTGACCTACGAATATGACGATCTAAACAGGGTTATACGAAAAGTTGTACCATCTCGACCTGGATTAGCTGCGGTTCACACGCGCGACGTCTATTATCAATATGACCTGCGTGGACTTCAACTCAAAGCACGTTTTGATAGCTTATCAGGCCCCGGTGTGGATAACGCCTATGACGGCTTTGGCCGGATGATCAGCAGTACCAATAGCATGGGCAGTACGCCGCTGGCGCTGACATATGAATATGATAAGAACGGCAATCGTACGAAGGTCATCCATCCCGACAACAAGGCTTTTCTCTATAGCTATGATGGCCTCAATCGCTTGGAACTGGTGCAGGAAAGTGGATCGACGCCGGTTGATCTAAAATCCTATAGCTATAACCAGCGTGGCCTTCGAGCAGGCGAGAAAGACGCTAATGGTGCAGTGGCTGCTAGCAGCTATGGCTATGACCCTATTGGAAGGCTTACCGATCTGGACCGCAATCTTTCGGGATCCAGTAGCGATGTGAATTTTGATTTTACCTATAATCCCGCGTCTCAAATAAAGACCCGCAAGATCAGCAATAGTCTTTACGCGGCGACTGCACATTATAACATTGATCGCAACTATACGGTCAATGGCCTCAATCAGTACACGACTGCAAATGCGAATCCGACACCTGTGGGAACAACCAAATTTGAATATGACGCCAATGGTAATTTAACACGCAGTGGAAAACCGGAAACTCAAAACGGCCCTCTGACTCCAGAAAACTCGACATCCTATATTTATGATGTAGAAAATCGTTTGGTCAGCGCTTCCGGTAAAAAGACGGCTTCGTTGATCTATGATCCACTCGGGCGTTTATATCAAACGGTTGGGGATGGCGCAGCGACAACCAAGCGTTTCCTCTACGACGGTGATGCGCTGGTGGAGGAATATAATGCTTCAGGAACGATGCTCGACCGTTATGTCCATGGCGGTGGCGTAGATGATCCGATCATCTGGTATAATGGGGCGACTATTGGGTCGACAACCCGTCGCCACCTACAGAATAATTGGCAGGGCAGTGTTATAGCAATCCAAAACAGCTCTGGCGGCATGGTGCAGGCCAACGGCTATGATGACTATGGCATTCCCAATGATACCAATTTGGGGCGCTTCCAGTATACCGGTCAGATCTGGATCCCGGAGTTGGAGATTTATCATTACAAGGCGCGGGCCTATTCACCGACGCTGGGGCGTTTCATGCAAACCGACCCGATCGGCTATGAGGATCAGGTTAATCTCTATGCCTATGTGGGCAATGATCCGGCGAACATGATGGATCCATCAGGACAAGACAGTTGCACATTATCGGGTTGTCGTTTGGATCAGCTGGTAGCGACTGGCAAAGCACCATCTGGACCAGATAGAGAAATGAACCTAGCTGAAAAAGCCTTTACTGGAATTTTCTTGGCAAGTTTCGCTTTGGCAACGCCTTTCGATGAAGCTGTTGTTGCTAGGGCAGCGTTTTCTAGGATAGGTCTTGGCGGTTTTGCAGTGCATGCGGGCACTATAGGAAAAGGTGCATTAGGCCTAAGCACAATGAAGGGTTTTGCTGCTGCTTCAAATCTGTTTAAGAACGCCCTAACTAACAAGGGAAATTTTGGCTTAGGGAGCGCGACCCGCGAAGCATCCGAAGAATTGGGCATGGCTTGGGTCGGAAAAGGAGCCACAAAATCAAAAACTGGCAACTCTTGGGTGAGTGAAGACCGAACAAGGACTTTTCGCTCCGCTTCACAAAAGAGCGGCGGAAAAACACAAGCAAATTTTGAAAGGAGGGTGCTGGTGGACGATGGTAAAGATAATAAAAGTTGGGAAGTTGTAGGAAACGGACACTTGGACATCAACTAAGATGAAAT
The DNA here is from genome assembly GCF_039939955.1 of Parasphingorhabdus sp. Classification (GTDB taxonomy): domain Bacteria; phylum Pseudomonadota; class Alphaproteobacteria; order Sphingomonadales; family Sphingomonadaceae; genus Parasphingorhabdus. The sequence goes on from NZ_JBDVHS010000006.1 coordinate 196,841, forward strand.
GTATTGTCAAAGAAATTGACTTTTTGGACGCCGATCAATTCGACAATAGTTATCCCTTTTGCGATGACCCTATTCGCCTGCACGCGCAGGTGATAATAGGACGGGATGATCAAGATGGAGGTGATATTTTTAATCTACATGTATGTAATTCCGCTTGGCTAAGACATACTCTAGAAAGAGAAGGCGTGCTAATTCCGTCGAGAATAATTTTTACGGAAAAATTTGATGAGAGCTCTCTTCTCGATAAAGTAAACTCTTTTGTTTCCAGAACTGAAGGAGATAGTGTTGACGAGATATTTTCAAAACTACACTTCTTCGGAGCATGGGAATTTCTCTAGTTAAAGCCACAGTTTAAAAACATACTAGGTTCGAAATAACCTGTCGCACAGGACACTCGCTTGAAAGTGCCGTCAACATGACTTTTGCGAGCCCAAATGCAACGTTCCGGGCACGACATACAAACTTTCCGCCTCCCCCTTAGAACCGTGTTGTAAAATATCAGCACATATTCTGTCACTATCCAGCTGACGTAGTGTCGCGGACAGAATCTTTGCAATCATTACAACTATTTATGAGCCAGATCCAATGGTTCCGAAGCATCCCCTCGCCCATGTTATCCGAATATAGCAAACGGCATCTGCAACGGTTGACGCGTCTAAGTTATCTAGCCCCGGACATCATCACTGCCATTATTGACGGAATGCAGCCAGTTACTCAAAATCCGGTCTACATGGGCAAAGTGCGACACAAAGGTCGCCATCTACAAAGGCGAGTATGAAGCGACCATTGATCGGGGGGATGTACAACGCATCTTTGCCGCCAATCGCAGAGACCATGCATCAGGAAAAAAATCAAGAAACCCGAGTTTGCCCCACGGGCTGATATCAGACCCTGATGGCCGATCAATGATCGTCAACCCATGCTTGCAAGGGTCCAAAGAGGTTTAGATATTATGTGACGCGGCTCCAGTTTCAATTGAGGCAAATGTCATCCAGAAGCAAAGCGGCATACCGCGGTCTCGCTAACCGGCTCCAGAACTCTGCAATTCACGAGAAACGCCAAACATTACTGGATCACCGGGTCAATGTACAAATTCTGGAAAAACAGCTTGTGATAAACTTCCAAGCGGTTGGCAAAGAGAAACGATCGGAAATCCGCGTTGACGCAAAACTTGCGAGGCAGGGCAGCGAGTTGAAATTCACTGCCCCGCCAACGAACGCGAACATCAAACCGGCTCCCGATCCCAATAGATTGGCCGAGTCAGAGGAAAATGTTCGGGTGCGCCTGACCATTTAATCCAAAATTTAAATATGCTGTGACAGCCACGAAATAGGCCTGTGAGACGAACGGCATATGTTCGCCTATATGCTGATTTCAATAGGTGAGCTACCCCTCGGACGCCCGAGTACTAAGCTCGCAAAGGAATATTCATCTAAGTAATTTATATTATGGTTTGAATGGATGGTGCGCCCGGCGGGATTCGAACCCACGGCCCCCAGATTAGGAATCTGATGCTCTATCCGACTGAGCTACGGGCGCTATATGTTCGCGGGTCTAACCACATTGAGGAGCGCATACCAGAATCAATTTTTGGATTCGGGTGGTAAAACCGGCAAAGGCAATGGCTGTGCTGTAATGCCCTCATCTGCCAATTCCGAGACCTCTTCTTGCGACGCGGTCCCATGGATGGGCTTTTCATCCGCATCACCATAGTGAATGTCCCGGGCTCGATCAGCGAATTTATCCCCCACCCATTCGGAGTCAGCGAGTAGTTTTTCTTGCGCTTTAGCCAGTTTTCCAATCATTTCCTGATATTCAGCGGGCACGGCTACGTCACTACTAACGGACTGAGGGCTTTGCGGTTCGGCGAGATTTTCGATTGGCTCAACCGTGCCAGATGCCTGATTCCCTTTCCGGCCAAGGTTCGGAGCCATAGTCGCCTTAGCGATGTTTTTGTCACCGCAAATCGGGCAGTCCAACAAGCCCCGGCTCTGCTGCTCTTCATATTCATTTGAGGAACCGAACCAGCCCTCAAACCGATGCGCCCCATCCGCGCAGATCAAATCAAAAACAATCATGTCATTTTCACCGGCAATTCGAAACTTCTACGATTAGCGACGGCGGGAATACGCGAGCGGACTTCCGCTATTTTCGTCCGATCCAAATCGCAAATTTCAAGGCCAGTCCCCTCCCCCATATCGAGCAATATTTTGCCCCACGGGTCCACGACCATCGAGTGGCCATAAGTGGTTCGACCATCCTCATGTTTTCCCCATTGCGCTGTCGCTACGACAAAGGCCCCTGCCTCAATCGCCCGCGCGCGCAGCATTATTTCCCAATGTGCTTTTCCAGTTGGAACCGTAAACGCGGCTGGAATGGCTAGTATATCGGCACCAGCATTGGTCAACGCTTCGTACAGAGCGGGAAAACGAACATCATAACAAATCGACAATCCCAGCATAGCGCCGGGAATAGGCGCCACGATCGCGCGGTGCCCACCAGCATATGCGGAAGACTCTCGCTGAGCCTCATCAGGGCTCAGATCGACATCAAACAGATGGATCTTGTCATAGCGCGCTGCAATTTCTCCATCGGGACTGATAAGATAGGAACGATTGACCCATTTCTCGTCCGGATTGTCATTGGCCTGGATGGCCAAAGAACCGAGCTGCACCCATATCCCCGATTTTTTTGCTTCGGATCGCGCTGTCGATAGGACGACATCATCCGATTCATTCCGGATCACTCTTGCAGCCCGCGACCGATCCCGATCCAGCAGACCGGTCATCTCTGGCGTAAAAACCATGACCGCACCGCCGGCTGCCGCTTCGGCTAACAACAAGCGAAGTTGACGGGCATTTTCTTCGGGATCAATGCCGCTGCACATTTGAGCAAGCGCGATTTTCAAATCAGATCATCCGGCAAGAAGCGCATCGAGCTCGCCACTCTGGTCCAAAGCGGCCAGATCGTCCGAGCCGCCGATATGACGGTCACCGATGAAGATTTGTGGAACCGTCACTCTTCCACCGGAACGCTGAATCATCTCCTCACGTTTCTTACCATCCATCGTGATGTCAGTTTCCTCAAAGCTCACATCCTTGCTTTCAAGCAAGGCCTTTGCCCGGAAACAGAATCCGCAGGTGAACTTTGTGTAAATTTCAATTTTCGACATATCTCGAACCTTCTATCATCAGTCTGCAAATGGGCGGTTAGTTGGCGAAATTCAAGCAATCGATACACTAACTATTCTCGAAACCGCTTATAACCCTAGCCCAGCAGAAAACGAGCACTCGTTCGGCACCTGCCTTTTTGAGCAACCGAGCGCAGGCATTGCTCGTCGAACCGCTGGTATAGACATCATCTACCAACAAGATCGATTTCCCGCCGATTCTGGCTCGTGCGTCGGTACGAAGCAAAAATGCCTCATCAACGGTTTTGCGCCGCTGCTTGCCGGTCATACCTCGCAACGGAGGAGTAATCCTGCTGCGATAGATTACCCTATAATCCATTCCAATACCGGTGACACGTGACAGCTCTCGACCAATCAAAATCGATTGATTGAAACCACGGCGCCATAGCCGTGAATGATGCAGTGGCACCGGAACGATGATAGAGTTCTCTGGGCATTCGACAGTGAATTTTTGTAAATGTTCTGCAATCAATCGTGCGAGCCCCAATCGATTGCCATATTTCAAACGCATCGCGATCAACGAACTCCGATCATCATAGCGCACAACCGCTCGAACTCCGTCATGGATCGGCGGATCGATTAGACAATCTATACAAAGGCTTTCTTCGGCGGGGTCAAAAGCCAAAGGCAGACCGCAACCAACACACCACGGCCTCGCGATGAAGCTCAATTGTTGCCAGCAATCCAAACAGAAACGATGATCTGCTTCCACCGTAACCCCGCAGATGGGGCACCTTGGTGGCAAAGCGAAATCGACGATCGGCCTAAAAAGATCGGGCAACGGCATTTGATCTTTTTGGCCAGCGCTCCTAAAGGCACAAGTCCCTATGACCGATACAGTCAATGTTCCCGAAACTTTTAGTCGAAAAGGTAGACGTTTAGTCAGGGACCGCGCCTATGCGCGAGAAAAGGGCGAAGACTTCCTCTCCCATATCATGGTTGAAGAAATTCTGGAGCGGCTAGATGTCGTAAAGTGCACATTTCAACGCGCATTGATAATCGGTCTACCGGCAGAAAAGCTTGGAAAAGAACTAGAAGCACGCGGCATAAAGCCGACATTTGCCGATTCCAGTACCCGATTGGTGAAAGCTGTGGGCGGCATCAGATGTGATGATGATCGTTTGCCGTTCGCCGACCACAGCTTTGACCTGATTATCAACATCGGATCTCTCGATACGATCAACGATCTACCCGGAGCGTTAGTTTTGTGCCACAGGATATTGGTTCCCGATGGATTGTTTCTTGCCGCGTTGATCTGCGCAGAAAGCTTCCCATCCCTCAAATCTGTGATCATGAAGGCAGAGGGTGATCGGGTATCGGCACATATTCACCCGCAGATCGATGTGCGAACGGCGGGCGATCTCATGGCACGCGCGGGCCTCACTCTGCCCGTCGCAGATAGCGACAGATTAAACCTCCGATATTCCAGTCTAGACCGCTTGATTGCCGATATAAGAAATGTCGGGGGCAGCAATATCATGACCGGCAATCGTTCCGCGATTAGTCGACCGATCTACGATCGCATCCGATCCCTGTTCAGCGCTCAAGCAGATGCCGACGGCAAATTCTCTGAGAATGTGACTATATTATATCTGTGCGGATGGGCCCCTCACCCAAGCCAACCGAAGCCGGCACGCCGCGGAAGCGGACAGGTCTCACTTAGCACAACACTTTCCGGAGATGATAAGGACTAATCTATATCGCGTAGAACAGATGCCAGCTTTTGAACCAGCGGGCCATCGGCCGGAGGCATCGCTAGGTCTTGAATAGCCTCCACCGATAACCACTGTAAATCCAGGGCATCAGGGCTTTCCACATATCCGGTCCATTTGCCGCAGATGTATAGAAGGAGGAGCAGATGTTTGTCCGCCAAAGCTTCGCTTGCAAAAGCAACCGGCTCTAAATCCGGCTCGCAAACAGCAATTCCCAATTCTTCCTGCAGCTCACGAATCAGAGCGATTTCTGGAGTTTCCCCTGGTTCAACCTTGCCACCAGGAAACTCCCAAAGGCCCGCCATAGGTTTACCTTTTGGCCTCTTCTGCACCAGAATTCTGCCATTCTGGTCCATCAACGCAGCAGCAACGACAAACAGATATGTCGGATTTTTTTCCATTTTTTCCTGCGATGTAAGGATTTTATTAATCCATTTCTGTGAAACCGGTCTCGTTCGTGACTTAGCAGGAATTATCTATGTTGAGAGAGTTATGATTAGTTTTCTAAAAAAATTATATCTGTCTGACACGGGTGCGACGGCTGTTGAATATGGTTTGATTTTGGCCCTCATTGCACTTGCAACGATCGTTGCAATTACCGGTGTTGCCACTGAAACGACCAACATATGGGGTGATGTTGCCACTCAGGTAACAGAGGCCTCGTAAAAAGCCTTCCTTACTTAAACTTTGAGTAAGGTTTCTGTCTTAGAACATTGAATGTGAGCAATTATTTGCTCAAATTGGGTAAGTGAATTTTTGTTATAACTAGGAGACCAGACATGAAAATCGTACGTAAAATGTTTAAAAATGAAGAAGGCGCAACGGCTATTGAATATGGCTTGATTGCTGCTCTGATCGCTGTTGCAGCCATCGTTGCAATGGGTCAATTGGGTAACACCCTCAGCAACACCTTCACCGAAGTCGAAAGCTCGATGTCCGGCGAATAATAAACGAACAATAAGACGGCAGCCTTCTGGGCTGCCGTCTTTTTTTTTGCCCGATTGAATCAATAGGTAACTATTTTGACCTTCTGGCCGACTCTCAGTCCGTCAGTCGCACGCAATCTGTTCAATACCAAGAACCGATCCTGCTTGTAGTTCGCATAGGCCATCCGTGAGGATAGGCTGGAAACTGTATCTCCACGTTTTACCGTCACAACATCGACCCTACGCGGTCGTATCCTCGACGCTTGAGCGGTCGAAAGCCTGGACATGCTCTGATACATTGGTGAAAAAACGGAGGCTTTGCCGGCGGGTGCTATCGTCGCAAAATGAAATGCACTGCTTTTCGAAAAGGCATAAGCAAAGACCGTGACATCAACCTGACCACTATTGTTGTTGACCCTTGCCATTGCATAAGATGCAGGCAGCCCGTTGACTGTCGTTCTTTGTATAGCGCCGTATGAAATAGCTTTCCCTTCGCCTGCAAGGCTCTTGAAAGCAGCGTCAATATAGGACGCCATATTTCCATTATAGGCAGCAGTCGTAAACTGTCCTTGCCCAGCCGACCCAGCAATCGATACGGCGCGCGCTCCATTTTGTATGGAAAAGCCGTTGGGGACATTGAATTTCAGCTTCATATCCGGGTGAAGAAAACTATTTCCTTCGATCACCCCTTGCTTGGGATCATCACCGTACATAATCCCATCCAGTCTTTGCAAAAACTGGTCGCGGTTCCGAACATTGCCAGACCCATTCATTTTACCAGCATTTGTTGCAGCCCGCGACACGCGGCGCGCGGGATCAGGATGCGTACTTGCCCATTCCGGAGCACTGCGGGCATCGCGCCCTGCCGTGCGTGCATCCAGCGCGGATTGCGCAGCCAAGGAATATAACATGGATGACAGTGCCTGCGGATCATAGCCTGCAGAAGCGAGGTAGCGGATACCTAGATCATCAGCTTCATATTCCTGTTTGCGCGAATATTTCAATGTCAGCAATTGACTGCCCGTACCGAAAACCTCTTGTCCGATCCGTCCGATGGCAGAGTCCCCCAACAAAACCTGAGACCCTATTTGCCCTAAGATTCCCAAGATGCTGTTGCGTTTGGCTGCTTTTTGTCTTTTTTCGCTATGTCTCGCAGCGACATGACCAACTTCGTGACCTAGAACGCCGGCCATTTCGGCCTCGTCATTCATCAATGCCATCAACTGTCGGGTTAGATAGACATATCCGCCCGGAATCGCGAAAGCGTTGTTAACTGGGCTATTCAATAAGGTTACGGTGAAATCACTGCGCGCATTTCCGAGACCGGATTGCACCGCAATATTTTGCCCCACACCCACGACATAGCCGACCTGAGAACCGGTATAGGCGCCGCCAAATTCCTGAAGCAGTTGAGGGTGTGCCTCTGCGCCCTTTTGTTTATCTGCTGCCGATATCGAACGGACCTCGCCCGCCTGATTTCCTGCTGAGTTAACAGCGCCAGCGTCCGCTCCGCCACCCGTGCATGCTGCCAAAGCCACTACTGCTGCGGCGCTCATCATTCTTTTCGAAACTGCTCTCATATCATGCTCCTCTTCACAGCAGTGTATAAGAACAGATCATCCGGTAAAGGGCGGGAGGTGTAAAATGACGTTTCACCCCACGCAGAACAAGCACTTTTGGCCTAAAGCGCACCAATTTGAAGGAATTTTTCGCGCCGCATTTTCCTCAGCGTCTCGCGGTCGAGCTTTTCAAGCTTCTCAAGTTCTTCCGCAATCGCCTTGCCCAGAGAGTTGATCGTCAATTCTTGATTGCGATGCGCGCCCCCCATCGGTTCTTCGATTATCCGATCAATGACACCAAGCTTTTTAAGATTTTGGGCTGTGATTTGCATCGCGTCTGCTGCTACATCAGCCTTATCACCCGTACGCCACAGGATCGAGGCACAGCCCTCCGGCGAAATTACCGAGTAAACGGCATGCTCAAGCATGAGCACCCGTTCGGATGCCGCCAAAGCTACAGCGCCGCCCGATCCGCCTTCACCCACGATTATCGCGACAGTCGGAACCCCGAGCGACAGGCATTTCTCGGTTGAGCGAGCGATTGCCTCAGCTTGCCCCCGCTCTTCTGCAGATACGCCCGGAAAGGCTCCTGATGTATCCACTAACGTCAAAACCGGAAGCGAGAACCGGTCGGCGATGTCCATAAGGCGTATCGCCTTGCGATAGCCTTCCGGCTTACCCATGCCAAAATTGTGCCGCAGCCTGCTTTCCGTATCATCGCCCTTTTCGTGACCAATGACGACCAACCGGCGATCTCCCAAACGTGCAAATCCGCCTATTATCGCCTGATCATCACCAAAGTTTCGATCGCCCCCAAGCGGTATAAACTCATCAAACAGGCCCTCGACGAAGTCCTTGAAATGTGGGCGCTCCGGATGGCGAGCAACTTGTGTTTTTTGCCAAGGGGTCAGTTTCGCATAGGTCTCGCTCAGCATTTTGGCTGATTTGGCCTGCAGTTTTTCAATTTCCGTTTCTATGTCAAGTGAGCCCTCATCCGCGGTATCTCTAAGTTCGAGAATACGGGCTTCGAGCGCAGCGATAGGTTTTTCAAAATCGAGATAAGATGTCATGAAAACGAGTTAGAACCGGACAAGCTAAACGTCAACGCACGAGATTTAGTTGATTCAATGGATGACGATTATTCACAAGCTCCACCAAACGTGCGCTGTCGATATGTGTGTAGATTTGGGTGGTGCTAATGTCGCTATGTCCTAGCAAAGTCTGCAATGCCCGGAGATCGGCTCCTCCTTCAAGCAGGTGGGTAGCAAAGGCATGACGCAAAACATGGGGACTTATGTTTGCGGGATCAATCCCCGCCTTAGCGGCATGTTCTTTGATAACCTGGAACAGCCTGACCCGGCTTATATGGCCAGTTCTTGAAGGGAAAAGCCATTTTTCTTTCGAGTCAATAAGTTCGATCCATCGGCGCACGGCAGTACGAGCCTGCTGAGAAATCGGCACTAACCTCTCTTTGTCTCCTTTTCCCTTCACTATCAAATAGGGTTTGTCGCTAGCCATGGATGATCGTTGCAAGCTTACAAGCTCGCTCGCCCTGAGCCCCGAACCATATAAGAGCTCCATTATCGCCGAAAGTCTTACGATAGCGGGTTTAACCGGCTGATTATTAAGGCCTTCAGTAATCAACTGGAATAACATCGCGATTTCGGCGTGAGAGAGGGTCTTTGGCAAGGAGCGGGCCAGGCCTGGCCGGGGCAACGCGTCGGAAGGATCGTTCTCTCGAAACCCTTCTTCAACAAGAAACCCGAAAAAACGCCTCAAACTCGAAGATTTCCGAGCAACCGTACTATTTTGCAATTTCCGCCAATGAGAGGGCAGTGTTTTGACCGCCTCTCGATCGGCATTGGATAGTCGCCCTCCGACGATTACAGAGGCCTGCTCCAAATCGGTTCGGTAGGCTGACAAAGTATGTTGAGATGCGCCAGTTTCTGCAACAAGCATTTCAAGAAACCGCTCAATCAGATTAGCATCATCGCTCATATTATAGACAAATAGACCTCACTGCCTTCAATGCAAAGCTTATGTCCGCGACAACGCCTCAGCGGCGATCATGCGAGCCTCAGGCTCCAGGCCGACGCGGCTCAGGCTTTGCATGATGTGATAGAGGTGCAAGGGAGACATGGCATTCCAGTCTCGGCCTTGCATTCCAACGGCAACGAGTAAAGCCACCGTTCCCTGTTGACCACGTTGAGCAGCCGCCTGAATTGCTCTCGTCCACCTCGTAGACCGCCCCAAGTCCAAACTTAAATCATTGGCAAAATCGCCGATCGCCTGTTGATCCGCTCTCCCCAAGCCAGCAACCGCGGCGAGAAGAAACTTGCTGCGCAGTTGCTCATCACTCGTATCCGAGTAAGCGAACGTGTTCAGCGCATCATAAGGAACTGGAACATCATTGGTTGGCGCAGCGACAGCCAGTAGCGCCCAGCCATCACTCCCCTGGCCCACGATATTTGCCCATCTTTCGGCATTGCGATCCAGACCGGCCGAAAGCATGGAAGCGATCAGATCTCCGCTATCGTCGTTAAGAGCCTCCGTCGGCGGAATTTTCGCCGCGGCGCGAGCGGTGAGTATCTTAGCGGAATATCGCGTCAGTACACCGTTGGATCGCCCCCACAAGTCACGCATCGCTGCCAAGCGGTATTCCGCTGTGTCATCGGTGTAAGCTTGACGCAATACCGATGCCAACGCCCTCTGATCGTCACTAGCCGCCGGATCATCATAGGTAGCGGCGTAAAGATCGACCATTGCTTGGTTCGAAATCACGCCCATAGCGGCTGCAATATCGACGGCTTTCATTCGTGATTCTTTTGAAAGCATTGGCGCCCGAGCGCGCCAACCCTGCACATGTCGCCCTGCCTGAGCGTATAGATAATCCGGCGGCTCAACGCCGGTGGCGACACCCAAGCCAAAGCGCCAGTTGTTGAAAAATTCTATATCATCCCAAAGAATCGTTACAGCTCTGCGGCCTTCGAACCCGGCACCAATCGTCTTTTCTGCTAACAGATAGTCAATTCCTGTGGCAGCCTTGTTCCGCCTTGCTTGCTGGAGAAGACGGGTCGCTCGCCCCTGTTCCCCTGCGAAGGACGCACAAATAGGGCGGAACATCGTCCAGGTCGGAGCATCGCTGACGCGCGCACCACTTTCTACTAGAGGACAAATGCCAGCCGGGTCGGCAGTTGCCAGATGCGCCTGCATCGCCACTTCAAAGAGCCGGGGCGTATAGTTGCCACCATCAACCTTCAAAACCAGCGAACGGGCCGCATCCGCCTCACCCATGCGCAGTAACCGCCAAGCGCGTTCCGCTGTCCAATCTGCTGGGTTTACATTCGCCGGACTGGTGACTTTGCTGAGCAATGCGCGGCGGAGCAAGATTGAACTCCAACGCGAAACAATAGGCCCATTCAAATTTCTAATTAGATTTGTAAGATATTCACCACCCTCACCGCCGAATGCGTCCTTGGGCAAGCCACTATATCGCGGCGTCAAAACGCCTATTTCCGCCATCGACCGCCTTGCGCCTGCGGACAAATAATATTTGGGCCGAAGCGCATCATCCAACGCATCAAGGTCAAGCTCTCCATTCTCATCAAGAGTCAGCGACGGCACAGAGGCAGTGTCAACGACGCTTCCGTCGACAAGAGTTTCGTTTGATGAATCCTGTGGCTGAGAAGGGGCAGGCCGCACTGGAACCGGTCCCGGAGCTGGCGTGGGAACGACTATGGGCGCAGACGCGGGTACAGGTGCGGGACTAGGAGCTGGAGTGGAATCTCCGAATCCCGGCGGCAGTAGAGATTCCGGAGAATCCTGTCCCAAAACCGGAATCGCGACCAAAAGCGCGCCGAGACTGGCGGCAGCTAAAGATACATGCTTGATACGCATCCGCATATTATTGCAGATCGCTACCAATTACCGATTTTTCAACCGGTTGAAGCGGCTGTTCGACATCCATCGAAGCCAAGAGAAATGCAGCACCGATCAAGATCGCCACAAATAAAATTAAATAGACCAACTGACGCGGCATCGCTGTAACTCAATCTTCCGTACGGTTAAAAACTAGCATAGTTAGTATTGGAATTTGCACCTATAGCCAACCACTGTATAGCCTTTGCCCCAATGGACAAAAACATAAAAGCCTCTTTCGACAATTCCACAGGTAATTCCGGTGAAAAGCCGAATTTGCCTACGGATCGGTCGATTGTACTGGTCGGTCTGATGGGGGTTGGAAAAACCACAGTAGGCCGACGCTTAGCAAAACGACTGGGTCTTGCTTTTGTAGATGCTGATGAGGAAATTGAACGGGCAGCGGGCCTGACGGTCGCAGAAATTTTCGAACGCTTTGATGAAGATTATTTCCGCGCCGGAGAAAGGCGCGTCATTACCCGGCTAATGGAAGGCGAGCGTCAGGTGATCGCAACGGGCGGCGGTGCGTTCATGAACGACGAAACGCGCGCACTAATTCTCAAAGACGCAACCGCAGTTTGGCTCGATGCCGACCTAGATATTTTGGTAAAACGCGTATCAAGACGCGACACACGCCCCTTATTAAAATCCGGTGATCCAGCGACGATTTTGGCCGATCTAGCAGCCAAACGAAATCCCGTTTATGCCACCGCACATATTCATGTCATGGGCAATGATTCGCCCCATGATATAACCGTTGAAAAAATTATTGAGGCGTTACAACGTTGACCCAAATCACAGTTGAATTAGGCAAGCAAAGCTACCCGATATTGGTTCGAACCGGCGCTCTTGAGTTGGCCGCCACTCATCTAAAGAAATTCGTCAACAACCAACGCCTTTTCGTTCTCACAGACGAGAATGTCGGATCGCATTTGCTCCAAAAGCTGCAGAATTCTTTTTCCGGAAGCGATGTCACCCTTGTCGTGAAAAGCCTGCCAGCCGGGGAAACTAGTAAAAGTTGGCGACAGTTGGAAACTGTGACCGACTGGCTTCTGGCTCAAGGCATCGAACGCTCCGACACGCTCGTGGCGTTCGGTGGCGGGGTGATCGGAGACCTCACTGGATTCACGGCGGCCATTGCCAAGCGCGGATGCGGATTTGTTCAAATACCCACCAGTCTCCTCGCTCAGGTAGATAGCAGTGTTGGCGGTAAGACAGCGATCAACAGTTCAGCCGGAAAGAACCTGATCGGAAGTTTTCATCAGCCGCAATTTGTCTTGATCGATCCACTGGTCCTGAACAGTTTACCGGATCGAGAACTACGCGCGGGCTATGCCGAAGTAGTCAAATATGGACTGATTAATGATGCGAGTTTCTTCGCTTGGTGCGAGACAAATGGAGACAAGGTTCTAAGCCGCGACCCAGATGCCGTCAGCAAAGCCATAATCCATAGCGTAGGCGCGAAGGCCCTCATCGTCGCCGAAGATGAAAAAGAACTCAGCGGACGGCGCGCCTTACTTAATCTGGGCCATACATTCGGCCACGCGCTGGAAGCGGAAACTGGTTTCTCTGAGAAGCTCGTCCACGGAGAAGCTGTCGCCGCCGGCATGGCACTGGCTTTCGGATATTCGGTCAGGCGCGGACATTGTGATGCAGCGGATGCAGAACGCATAGTCACCCACTTAAAGTCGGTTGGATTGCCTTATAATTTGGCCACATCATCCGTTGCGGCATCAGGCCAACGACTGGTCGAACATATGATGCACGATAAGAAAATGAGCAGCGGTACTCTTCCCTTCCTGCTCGCCAACGGCATTGGCCAGACATTTCTCGCTAATGATGTAGACTTGGATGATGTCGCCGCGTTTTTGGACGCGTCGGCTTAGTCATCTGTATCGGTTTGGACTCAACTTTTTTCGGGAAGGTCCCCGCCGAACCCAAACTCTGCTCCAGCAAACATATCGCCACCGAACTTTATTTGCGCCTCTAGCCGATCGCAATCACGTTGCCTAAATTCGTCATCAACCTCGTCGATCAGGCTTTCATCTATATCAATCGCATACATGGTCTGTCTGGCAAGGTGGATGGCAGACTCGAAAAGTTCTCGCTTCATTCCGACGATGCCTAACCCCTTTAGTACAACCAGTTGACGGCGATCATAGACCCGGACAAACATCTTGGTTTCGGGAAAGGACTGTATGACCTCACGGGCTCTTTCCGGACCGAATTCCTTGTCATTCATACAAAAGACAACAGCATCTGCTTGCTCTGCTCCCGCCCGACGCAAAAGATCTACCCGAGTCCCATCTCCATAAAATACTTTGGCGCCAAATTGTTCGTGAATATCGATCTGCTCGGGGTTGATATCAATCAATGTCAGCGGAATTTTAGCAGCCGACATCATTTGTGAAACGGTCTGACCAAATCGACCTTGCCCAACGACAATTACCGATGCTCGTTCGGCATTGGCAGGGTCTTCATGATCTGTAGTCGTTTTGCTTCCTCCCTCACTAAACATCCGCGTGAGCAGCATCAAAAAGGGAGTCATCGCCATTGAAACCGTAATGATCGCTCCAAATAGACTGCTCGCCTCCGGTTCGATCAGAATTGCTTTTTCAGCTTCGGCAAAAAGCACAAATCCAAATTCTCCGCCCTGACTGAGCAACATTCCCATTGCCAGAGCCGGATAGGTCTCCATGCCGAACAGTTTGCCCAGTCCAAAAATAATCGCGATTTTTACGGCAACCAACGCCAAAGCTGCGCCTACAACAAAGCTGGTATTTTCTATAACAACGTTGATATCCAACATCATGCCGACAGCCAGAAAGAAGAAACCAAGCAACAAGGAACGAAATGGATCGATATCGGCTTCCAACTCATGGCGATACGGCGAATTAGCCAGCATAACCCCGGCGATAAATGCGCCCAATGCCGACGACAGCCCGATCAATTCCATCAGCGCAGCGCTTCCAAAAACCGCCACAAGGCCTGCAACAATGAACAGCTCTCGCTCGGCAATGCGACCAATCACTTTCAACAAAGGCTGCAGCAAATATTTACCAGCCGCGATAAGACCAGCAATCGCTACAATCGCATAGATGGCCGTCAGCCATCCTGATTGCCCACCATCCTGCTGTGGCGCACGCGATAAAGCCGCTATGATTGTCAGCAGCGGGATGATTGACAGATCTTGAAACAGCAGGATTGAAAACGTCTTTTCACCCATCGGCGTGTTCAACCTGCCAGAGGATTGCAGCATCGGCAGTACCTGTGCCGTCGAAGACAGGGCGAGTGGTAAACCAATGGCAATAGCAGCGGCGAGCGTAAATTTGGTGGTCGCCATGATCAGCAAGAACAACACGATACCGCACAGAACAACCTGGCTTAATCCCAGTCCGAATATAGCCTGACGCAGACGCATGAGCCGCGCGGGTGCTAGCTCCAACCCGACAATGAATAGGAGAAGAATGATACCGATTTCGGAAAACTCAAGGATCGTTTCGCCGTTGCTAATCAATTGAAAGCCGTGCGGGCCAATCAAGATACCCGCGATCAAATAACCAAGAACCGCACCAATGCCGAACCGGCGAAACACGAGCACCATCACAAGCGCAGCGCCGAGCATGACGAAACCGCCCAGCAGTAGATCACTCATATGCGTTTCTGATTCCACGGCTCAAGCGGCCTTTCGTTCAGCGGCATCTTCAAAAGCCGCGATCAAGGCGTCGTAAGGGAGCAAAATTGCAGCATGGCGCCCCTTATGATCTCTAGCTGCCGCCAACTTATCCATATTCTTCCAGCCTCCAGGAGACGTGTCCGACCCTTCGAAAAACTCCTCTAGTTGTGAACGAACCTGGATAATATCGTCTATCTGCCGGCCAATGGCTTCTGCGCCCAAAATGGCTGCCGAAGCCTGCCCTAGCGCACAGGCGCTAATGATCAGACCCAAGTCTTCCAATTCACCCGTTTCTGACACCATCACATCGGCAGTAACGACGCTGCCACAAGTCCGGGAACGCACCTCCGCGCTACCATCTGGTTGTTCTAGCCGCTGCTGATACGGAATCGAAACCGCAAGGCGCAAAATATCCCGCGTATAGAGTGTCGCGCTCATTCCACCGTCTCTGGTGTATCATCCACCGACGCTCGGCGTTCCTGCACAAAGTCCACCATCGCTTTGCCACTAGCGTTGAGCAGCGGATAAGTGCGTGAATCGGAAAGCCATTGCGGTCTGGGCTCCTCAGCACCGTAAATGCTATCATATCCGAGAATCACTAACAGATAGAGTAACGTTGCGCCGATAAGTCCCTTGATCATACCAAAACCGAAACCGAGCACTCGATCAATCGGCCCTAGAAGGGACTTTCGTGATTTCGCACCGATGGATTTCGCAATCGAACGGCCCAGCGCATAGGTCACAATGACTATTGACGCAAAAGCGAGTACTGAAGCGCCGCTCTCACTGCCGATCGGATCAATCAAACGATCAGTAACCGGCGTGTGAAAAAACCTAACGCCAAAAATTACCAATATCCATGCGATGAAAGACAATGCTTCCTGAACAAAACCCCTCAGAAAACCGAGGATTGCTGCCCCGCCCATCAAAACCAGTACAAAAATATCAAGACCCGTCATGGGGTCTAGCTAATCACGACCAAGCATATGGTCAACGAGATTGGCAAGTTTGGCAAATTGCAGCTGCTTCATAGCGCCGCTGCTCTTTTCCCCTGATGTTGGTAGCAGCGCACGATCAAAGCCAAGTTTGGAAGCCTCTTTTAAGCGAAGCGATGTATGGGAGACCGCGCGAATTTCTCCAGACAGTGCAATTTCACCAAATATCACCGCATCGCTCGGCATCGGGCGTTCCGCATGCGCCGAGATTAACGCCGCTGCCACGGCGAGATCGGCAGCGGGGTCGGTCAACCGATAGCCACCTGCGACGTTGAGATAGACTTCAGCACCAGAGAAGCTTAGGCCGCATCGCGCTTCCAGAACCGCCAATATCATCGCTAGCCGGGCATTATCCCATCCGACCACCGAGCGCCGCGGAGTGGCGCCGCTCGCCAACCTAACCGTCAGCGCCTGAATTTCCACAAGCACCGGCCGAGTGCCTTCCAGGGCCGGAAACACTGTTGCTCCCGTCACTTCCTCACGGCGGTCTGTCAGGAACAATGCGGAAGGATTGGACACCTCTGCCAGTCCCGCCTCTTCCATCGCGAACACACCAATTTCATCCGTCCCACCGAAACGGTTCTTGATCGCCCGCAAAATTCTATACTGATGACTGCGCTCACCCTCAAAGCTCATCACGGTGTCGACCATATGCTCGAGCACACGCGGGCCAGCAATATTACCATCCTTGGTAACATGACCGACGAGCATGACCATCGTTCCATGTTCTTTGGCAAATTTGATGATTTCCTGCGCCGAGGCCCGAACTTGGCTAACCGTTCCGGGCGCGCCTTCGATCAGATCGCTGTGCATAGTTTGGATCGAATCGATCACAACAAAATCAGGTGCGTCACGACCTAAAGTCGTCAGTATATCGCGTACCGAAGTTGCAGAGGCCAGTTTAACTGGTGCTTTACCCAGCCCAAGCCGTCGCGCGCGCAACCGCACTTGATCCGCCGCTTCTTCGCCCGAAATATAGGCAACGGAAAGCCCCGTTTCAGCCAAACGCGCCGACACCTGAAGTAGAAGTGTCGATTTCCCTATGCCGGGGTCGCCACCCATAAGAGTCGCTGAACCTGCCACCAGACCACCGCCAACAGCCCTGTCAAATTCAGCAAGTCCCGTTTTTTTGCGGTCGGGCAGCGCAATCTCGCTATCCAGCCCGACCAGACGGACTTCCCGGCCACCGCTCTGCAAATTATGCTTGGCAGCAAAAACGGTATCACCGGCTTCCTCAACTAGTGTGTTCCACTCTCCACAGTCGCCGCACTGCCCCTCCCAACGATGGGCAATCGATCCACAATTCTGGCAGACATATTTTTTCTTGGTTTTGGCCATAAATTCCATTTAGCAGAACAAACAAGGAACGCTAGAGATATTTACAAGTCGAGCAATAGTTTACTCGCATTGCCGCTTGCACCCTTCTCGCCATCCTGTAGTTAAAAATCCATGCGACAGAAAGAACTCCGACTGGCCCTGATCTGCTATGGCGGCGTTAGTCTGGCTATCTACATGCACGGCATTACCAAAGAGATATGGAAACTGGCGCAAGCAAGTCGGGATTTTCACGATGGAGCGCGGGTCGATCAGTGCAGTCGTGGAATCTACTATGATATCCTGGAATGGGTGGAGCGGGAAACCGGGACAAAGCTGAGAGTGCTTCCAGACATTATCTCAGGCGCCAGCGCGGGGGGGATCAACGGAATATTCCTATCCCAGGCCATTCTGTCGGGCAAATCGCTCGAACCGCTGACCGATCTTTGGCTCGACACGGCCGATGTCGACAAATTACTCGACCCCGACGCGCGCCCGCTTTCACGCTTCTCCAAATTCTGGGCCGAGCCCATTGCTTGGATGGCACTTGGCCGCAAAGGTGGCGCGGTCGAACAAACCGTCTCCGAGGAAGCCCGCGAAGAGGTCAAGATGAAGCTCTCGCGCTTCGTCCGTGCCCGCTGGTTTGCACCACCCTTTGGCGGCAAGGTTTTCAGCGGCCTGATCTGGGATGCCCTCGAAGCCGTCAGCGCAACCGAACGCGGCCCGCGCTTGCTCCCGCCCGGCCAGCCACTGGATCTGTTCGTCACAGTAACGGACTTTGTTGGACATCCAGAGAAACTGCAACTGCACAGCCCTCCCGAAGCGCTCGAAATGGAGCATCGCATCACCATTGGCTTTTCGACGAGAGGCAAAAGGGACGAAGCGATAGCGGACCCTGCAGAGCTGACCTTTGCCGGCCGCGCGACCGCCAGTTTCCCTGGAGCCTTCCCGCCGTTCACGGTTAGGGAACTGGACGAGCTTTTGTCTGACCATCAATATGTCTGGGCAGGCCGTTCGGCATTCCTGAAGCGGGTGCTGCCGAACCAATATCGTGCCGGTACGGCTGAAGATACCGTGTTGATCGATGGCTCGGTCCTAGCCAATGCGCCCTTCGCACAGGCAATTGAAGCGCTGAAGAACCGCCCCGCCAAACGGCAGGTCGATCGCCGCTTCGTCTATATCGATCCCCGCCCGGATCTCGACGTCGCGAAAAGCGACAAAGCAATGGAACGCCTGCAAGCGGCCCAGGAAGCCGAGAACGAGGCGCTACCCGGCTTTTTCTCAACAATTTTTGGAGCGATCTCCAATATCCCACGCGAGCAACCTATCCGGGACAATCTCGATGCCATTGCCGGACGGTCCAACCGGATTACCCAGATGCGCCTGATCACCGAAAATTTGCGCGGCGAGGTCGAGCAAAATGTCGAGAGCCTGTTCGGTCGCACCTTTTTCCTCGATCGGCCAACGGCGTCCCGTATGGCGGCCTGGCGTCGCAAATCGCGGGATAAAGCGGCCAAACTCGCTGGTTTCTCATATAGCGCGTACGGCCACCTTAAACTGGCAACGGTGATCGAAGATATCGCCCATACGGTGCGACGGGCGAAAGCAGACCCCAACTCACATAATCACCCCGGCTTGCGCAGCGCGCTTTGGGCAGAGATACGGCACCGTGGCCTCGACAATATCAGCCAGAAAGGTGGTGGCCCAACTAAGCTGGCTGCCGAATTTTTTCGGCAACATGACCTTGGCTATCGCGTGCGTCGTCTTCGCTTCCTTGCGCGGCAACTGGCGGAAGATCTCGATCAGGCCGATCCTGCCGACTACAAGGTCATGGAAGTGATGCATGACGTCATCTATGATTGCCTTTCCCTTTATATCGAGCGCGAGACAATCGACTATCTCGGCGATGATTTCCTAACCATTGCAGAGCAAGCCGACGAGCAACCGGGAGCAATGCTGGATGCACTGGCCAAGACCCGCAATCTGGCGGAGACCGATGCAATCGTCGATGCCAAGCTTGCGGAGGCCATGGCCATGATACCGAAGGCAGAGAAGCGTTCGATGCTGCTCGCCTTCCTGGGTTTTCCTTTCTACGATGTCGCCACCCTGCCGCTTCTTCAAGGCGAAGGTCTGGACGAATTTGATCCAATCAAGGTCGACCGCATCTCGCCCGAAGATGCCAAAACGATCCGCAAAGGCGGCGTAACTGCTACGTTAAAAGGCATTGAATTCAATAACTTTGGCGCCTTCTTTAGCCGCACTTATAGAGAGAATGACTATCTTTGGGGCCGCTTGCATGGCGCCGATCGGATGATCGACATCATCCTTTCCACCCTACCCGACGCCAAGCATCCCGGTGCCGGAAAGCTGCTCGAATTCAAGAAAACCATTTTCCATAAGATCGTTGACCAAGAGGAAGCAAGACTAACCCGGGTCCAGCCGTTGATCGCTTCCTTACGGTATGAGATCGAGAATGCGACGCTCTGATCAATGATCCGCATCATGAGCATGCGCCGGCATTTCTAAGCTCTTATAGACCGCTTCGACAAAGGCATCTCCCTTGATGAAGGCATTGGGATTGGTATCCCATTGCGCCACCAGTTTCATCGCTTTGACCGCTTCCAGTGATTTGCCCTCACCCTGCGCTTTTTCCACCGCGCTGATCACGGACTTCAGCATATCGCGATAGGAGACCAAGTCCGACTTGGTTGCCATTGGGCCATGACCCGGGATAATTTTCGTATCATCATCAACGATGGTCAGCGCCTTTTCTGCCGCTGCCAGCACACCGCGCGCGTTGCCCCCGCTGTTGAGATCAATGAAGGGCAAGGTCACTTTGTTAAAGTAAAGGTCCCCCATATGCAGCACGTTGGCTTTTTTCCAGAAGACGATACTATCGCCATCGGTATGCGCGTGTTTCATATGTTTGACGCTCACCTCGTCACCATTGAGATGCAGTTTTAAACCGTCATGATATGTCACCGTGGGCAAGGCTTCAGCCGGCGAAGCCGGATCGTTTCCGCGTCCTGACTTCTGGATACCCAGCATCCGTTCGCGAACATGATCATGCGCCATGATCAATGCCCCGGCCTTGCCGAAATTCTCATTCCCGCCGCTGTGATCACCATGCCAATGGGTGTTGATCAGATATTTGACCGGCTCCGCCCCAAGATCAGCGATCGCTGCTTCAATCTTGGGCGTTAGCGGAGCAAATTGATCATCGATCAGTACTGTTCCGTCCGGTCCATAGGAAACACCAATATTGCCACCTGCTCCAAATAGAACGGCAATGCCCTCACCCAAGGACTCTGCTTTAATTTCTACAGCTGCAAAACGGTCTGCTTCCTGCGCATTGCTCTGCGTACAAGCTGACACAGCAAGCGATGTCGTCGCCAATAATGCAATGCTGAAAGATGTCTTGATAAAGCTACGCATGAGAAAATCTCCTTGGGTTTAAACGACCTTCTAACCGATCATATGTCTTTGGCAAAGAACATCAGATTGACCAACCGGCCGGTCTCGGGCGTCTTGCCAAAGGCCTGTCCGCTGTTGTGGAACATCCACGGGCTAAACAATATCAGCCGATTGAAGCGCATCGGCACTGTCATCACCTTCATCCATTGCCCGGGACGATTGGTATCCTTGTTCACCACATCCTCGATCAACGCATTAATGTCGGAATAGCCCGCATTGCTGATCGCCAACGGATCGGTCGGCACGCGCTCCAGACCCGTACGTTTGTGGCGGAAAAATTCGGTGCCGCCTTTGCAATGTTCGGGAAGCGATAGGTAGAGAATACCAGAATAAAATGCCGGATCGATATGCACGCCGCTGCGTCCCTTGTCGCCTTTCAACGTGACCCGGCAATGCAGATGAGTGCTATTGGATGTCGCCTTTACTGGAGCATTAATGATGCCAGAGATACGATCATTCAGCCCCTGAATATCCAGAGGCTTGGTCGAGATATGGCCTGGATAATTGCCATTTTTATTGTCGGGATCATAGTTGAGTCCCAATGCAGCGTTGCGCGCTGTCACTGGGTCAGCGAGAAAATCATCGAGAATTAGCAACGACGGCAGCATCAAACAGTTCTCCAACGGGATGGCGAAACATATATTTCCATAGCCTCACAAAACAAACGCACGCTATAATCGTTCATATTGTGAGCCACTATCCTGACGAACCTTACAAAGTTTACACAGTTAAAGAATAAAAGTCCTTCTTTCCCAATATCGTCAGAATCGGCGCCTAAACCACTGTTAAGTGGTGAAAAACATACAAGGTGTCGAGAATAGGGCATGGAAAGACCCTATCATGACTGGCGCGCTGTAGGACATCAATTTGTGAATCGAGGCCAACGGCTCCGTAGATATATCATCCGCAATCTCCTTATACCCTCTGCTTGCTCGGCCGTTAACGCCCCATGTCCCTTTGGATGGTTCGGCTAGCCATGTAAAAATGGAACACCGACCAAAGATATAGGCATTTGAACAGGATCATCGACCACTGCAGCCCATCAGCATTGGCAGTGTCGCATGCCGTTTGTGCGGCAACCGCAAGATTAGATGCCTTGCACGCCTCCAAGCTAAGCGTTGGATCGATTCCGGACAGGAATGTCGCATTTAGAATCGTCGATAGTCCGCCAATCAACGGTGGCCCAAGGCCATAGCCCAGCAGGTTTACGATGAACAAAGTGACAGCGACCGCCGTAGCTCTCATGCGGCTATCAACCACGCCGCTAGGCACGGCATAAAGCGGGCAGAGATAGGTGTAGAGCAGCATTTGTCCGATCATCATAAGCGGAACCGCCAGCCACAAAGATTCCGCCAAATAACCGACGACATGCATCGGGATCACACCGAGCAAGGCAAACATCGGTATTAGTGCCAATGCCTTCGGGAAACGTTCAGCATATTTATCGGCCAAAAAGCCGGACATATAGGTACCGATGGATGCCATGACAGCGAGTGCCATCGCGATTTTGACCGATGCATCGAAAATCGACATTTCATGCGTGCGAATGAGAAAGGATACGAAGAATTGACCAACGCCATAGTTGACGAATGACGCAATGGTCACCCCCATTGTGACGTGCCAATAAGCCGGCTTTTTGGTCAAAATCTTGAGAACTTCGCGAAAACCGACCTGCTCCTTGTTCTGCATTTCCGGTGGATCGGTATACCCACGAGGCGGTTCCGTGATCGTCATTTTCACCAGCATTGCGACCAGAATGCCCGGAACACCGACAACCACAAACGCAACCCGCCAGCCTTCGATATTTTGCCAATCCAGTGCATTGACGGCCCATGTCCAATTCCAGCTGTTCAGCAACGCAGCGACCGTCGGTCCGTCGAGGCTATCCACAATGAAACCGCCAAAGACATAAGCGACCATACCGCCAAGCGGGATGCCTAGCGCATAGACAGAAACTGCGGTTGAGCGCTCTTTTGGTACAAAATAATCGGCGATGATCGAATTGGCTGGTGGCGAACAACCCGCCTCACCAATGCTAACGCCAATGCGGAAAATGAACAGCGCGATAAAGCTGGTCGCAAAGCCGCATAACGCCGTCATCAAACTCCATAAAGCAATCGACCCAGCTATGATCCAGACGCGATGATGTTTTTCCGAGAATCGCGCAATGGGTATGCCAACAAAAGTATATAAGATCGCGAAGGCTGGGCCGCCGAGCAGCCCCATTTGCCAATCTTCAACGCCGAACGATTCTTTGATCGGCTCGGTCAAAATATTGATGATGGTGCGATCTATGAAATTGAAAATATAGACACTGAGCAATATTCCGAGAATATAATTGCGGTAGTTTTTGCTACCATAGCCTGTGTCTGGTGACCCATGGCTGTCAGAATGAGAGACGCTACTCGCGGTCGCTTCGGCCAAATTCAAACTCCTCTACCGTTTTCCAAACATTCTATGTGTTCGGTTTTCCTACGATACCGATTTCTCGGATATTGTATATTTCATTCGCCCGATTCTCTTCCTGCGCAAAGCGGACGTCTATATAAGTGATGTCGGGTTCACCGGTCGGCCAAAGGCCTGTCGATCCAAATAGGAGAAGACCATGCCATTTCAGTGATTGTCGCCGGTGCATTTGTCGGCGGTGCTTGCCCCAAGCGCAAACTGTCATAAGTCGACCAGCGACAGGTGGGGTTCTGGATCACGCGGACATAGTAGAACGCATTTTGCTCGGCGCGAAAATCCCGGTCCGTCCAGAGAGTTTTTAATTCCGTCGCACCTTGTGTCTGGTCAATCGAACAATCTTTCAAACTGACCGTCGCCTTTGTGGCAGGACATCGCTTTGTACGGGGATCGATAGCGCGCCCTCCACTGCACAATATATCTTGCACGGCTTCCTTTGTTTCGCCATTTTCAATCCAGCCTTTTACCACCTGGACCTTGTCCAACGGCGCATCCAAGGGATCACGCATCGCCCAGATGAAGAAGCTTGGCACTTGTCCCGCCACGCTATTCACCGAGCCCCCCATTGGGGCGCCTACCTTATACGCAGTTTTAAGAGCATCGACCGAATTGGGCAAATTATCGCGATAGTTGAAACTCGCGAAAAACCGGAGCCGAATGCGGGTTCCACTGGTCGCGTAAACCTCTTTTCTTTGCATCGCGTCAAAAAGTGCTTCTCTTGTATTGTCTTCCGCCCAGATCGCGGCAAGGCCACCCGGATTTCGCTTCAAAGTGCCGTATT
Organism: Parasphingorhabdus sp.; assembly: GCF_039939955.1. Classification (GTDB taxonomy): domain Bacteria; phylum Pseudomonadota; class Alphaproteobacteria; order Sphingomonadales; family Sphingomonadaceae; genus Parasphingorhabdus. The sequence goes on from NZ_JBDVHS010000006.1 coordinate 220,849, forward strand.
CTCCATCGCGGCCGGCGCTGAGGCGGGTCTTTGCTGACGCATTAAAAATCCCGGTTACACCGCGGAAATCCCGCTCTTCGGTGTCGCCAGGGCTACTGTTATGGGTATCGGTGCTACCGACCATGCCAAAGCGGAACGGGTTCACACCATTTTCCTCCTCCAGCACCAGCCCCTTTTTCAAACCGTCCCTCGCCATTGAGGTCTCGGAGATACAGCCGGTTTCCTGACCATCGGTGCACCGCGGAAGAAATTGTTCAAAACCACATTCTTCGTCTGAAGTACCAAAGCCAATACTGCATTCCGAATTGCCCTTGATCTGATACATCTCAACAATGGGTTCGACCTGCTTGCGCTGCCGCCAGTCGTCGATCGTATATTGATCGCCATCAATAGTATGGCTCGCAAAGGCCAGCCCCCATGACTTGTTCGGATTATGAGGAATGGTTAGAAACTCACAAGGGCCCACGCAGTCGCGTAAAAGACTGTCCCATAGATCCAATTCCGTTCGTGCATGCATCGCAGAAACAGCCTGGCGCGGGACGGTACTGTTGCGAAAGATCACATTACGGTGCATCTTTCCAAAATTGGGAAGAGGCGGAGAATATTCATAGGCTGCAAATGTTGTAAACTTGCCTGGGTCATTATGTTTCTCTGCGATGGCAACAATGTTTTTCCAGGTTAATGCAGCAAGCTGTGCTTCCGTTTTTTCGCCGTTTAGATAACCTGCCAAACTCGATTCAGGTGGGCGTTGCTCCCCCTGTTCCCGAAGTTCCAGAAACAGATTTGCGTCAGGGTTTTCCAAGCGCTTGCAGAAATCTGCACCTTCCTCATTTTTTGCCGAACCGCCACAAAGTTCATGCATGCCGAAGCCTTCTGCATGATCGGTCATTGCAGCGAAATCGAGCGGTATGGACAGTTGCATCAACTCACCGCCAGGATTTTTCAAACTTTCGCCTTTAGCGAAACGATAAGACTGGTCCAACGACAGGCGGTTGCCGAAAATATAGCTATCAAAGGAAAGATCGGAGTGACCATGAAGATCACCAAAATAGACATTTCTCTCGGGATTTGCTTCCTGATATTTGATCGGTTGTTGAGTGATTCCCGCAAAGGCCGTTTCATCTTGCGCAGCGATATCTGCTTTCAATTCAGCAATATCTTCCTCGCTCATAAATGGCTGTGACAGTCGATACTGAACGTAGAAATAACCGACAACGGCCACGACCAATGCGGCCAATCCGACCCAATAAACCTTACGCATCCACCCATTCCTTATTATTTTACAAATGGATAAGAGCGTATAACCGGCAACAGGTCAACCGCACAAGTTGCGCTATTGTGCGTTTCGAAAAGTAGAAAAAAGCGAATAGATCAGGAAAACCCGACACGGACAAAACGCTTTTGAAGCGAGATGACTCGCTATCCCGACAGGCCGGTTGACAATCAAATTTCTCAAATACTATTATGTCTGTAGGAAATAATGTCGTTATGACATAATACTATTTAGGATTGAGGATGACCAATTCCGTTTCGGAACCTGTGCAAGAGCACTATACATATTGTGCAATCTGCGAGCAGCTTTGCGGGCTAAAGGTCACGACGCGTGGCGATGATGTTGTGCGCATCCAGCCTGATAAGGAGAATCCGCACAATTGGGCAGATTTTTGCATTAAAGGCGCGACTGCGGATGAATATCGCACCCACCCTGCCCGTCTTCGTTCCCCGATGAAACGCGTGGGTGATGGCTATGTTGCTGTCAGCCATGAAGAGGCGGTAGATGGCATTGCTTCGGCTTTTCGGAAAATCATCGAACGCGACGGACCTGATGCTATTGGCGCCTATGTCGGCAACCCCAATGCCTTCAACTTCGCCAACTCCATTTTTCATGGGGCCTTCATGGACGCCGTGGGATCGCACAACCGCTATTGGGTCGGCTCAATCGACCAGAACGCTTATCACTATGTCGGCGAGCAAATGTATGGTTCATCCTACACGACCTTGATCCCCGACGTCGATACATGTCAATATTTGCTCCTGATCGGTAGCAATCCGGCGATCAGCGCAATGGGCTGGGTCGGGTCGGTCCCCAACGGCTGGAAACGTGTGCTTGCCGCGGTTGAACAAGGGGCTGAGCTTGTGGTTGTCGACCCCCGGTTAACGGAAACCGCAAAACGCGCCACCACGCATCTTTCGCCACTCCCAGAGAGTGATTGGGCATTCCTGCTGGCGATCATCCATGTAATCTTGGACAAGGGACTGGAAAACCGTGCGGCCTGCGATAGTGCGTCCCATTTCGAACGAGTGCGAGATATCGCGCTGACGCAAAAACCCGCGAGCCTCGCACGCCGGTGCGATATCCCATTGTCGGATATCGAACAGATCGCCATCGGCTTCGCGACCGCTGAAACAGCGGCCTGCGTGGCCCGTACCGGCAGCGCCATGGGGCGCAATGGCGTGTTGGCGGAATGGTTGAGCCATGTTCTCAACCTGATGACCGGACGAACCGATAGTCCCGGCGGCCGCGTTTTGTGCGATGGCGTTGCCGACTTCATGAAACTCGGGGCCGAAGTCTTTGCTCCCACCACAATCCCGAGCCGTTTGCGCCAATGGCCGCCGGTCGCCGGTGCGCATGCACTGGCTGAACTGCCTGACGAAATTCTAATGCCAGGTCCCGGCCAGATCCGTGGCTTGATCATCAATGCCGGCAATCCGACGATCAGCGGACCAGATGGACCGCAGCTCGACAAAGCGCTCGCCAGCCTGGAATGTCTGGTCGCCGTCGATCTATTTCAGCGCGAGAGTCATCGTCATGCCCATTGGCTAATCCCCGGCCTCCATTTTCTGGAGAATGAGGAAATCCACGTTCTCTATAGTTCATTTCACGAAGTTCCTTTTGTGCAGAAGGCGCGCAGGACTGTTCCTCCGCCACAGGGCATGCGCGCGGAATGGGAATTTTACCGCGACCTTTCCGATGCGATGGGACTGACGCTTTTCGAAGGCATGTTCCCTCCAGAACCCGCTGCGGTCGAGGATGGCTTGTTGGCCATGGGGGGCAGAGTTGACCGGGCAACGATCGAAGCCCATCCACATGGACTGCATCTCGGTCCAAAAACCTATGGTCGCTTGTCGCAAAATCTGTTGACGCCGGACCGCAAGATCGCAGCTGCACCCGAGCCATTGATATCGCTGTTACGCGAACGGCTGGAAGAGCCTGAGACGCGCGACGCAAAACAAGCCTTCCCATACCAAATCATCTCGCGCCGCCGGTTACAGACAATGAACTCGTGGCTAACCGAATCCAGCGCCGCGCGGCTTCGCAAAGATGTGGGTGAAGAAATAACCATCAGCTCCGAAGATGCGAAGCGCGACGGATGGGAAGATGGTGACCGCGTTCAAGTCGAAAGCACAACTGGCCGTCTGACGGTGACGTTGCGGGTCAGCGAAGAATTGCGATCTGGCGCCGCTGTCATGGAATATGGCTGGGGTTCGCAAACCCTGGACCCACAGGGTCAAACGATCATGCCGGCCAGAGGCAAAAACCGGAACGAGCTGGTTTCCGGCAACGATCTGGACCCGCTGGCACGCGTCCCGCGCTTTAACGGCACCCCAGTACGTATTCGGCGGATTTCAGCAGCGACAGCTTGAATATTCGCGCAATCCAAACTGGAATATTTTGTGAGTAGTTTCGCGATAAATTCAGCGCGATTTCATCACTCGGTCAGGTCTTCCCAAGCATCTTTTAGCTTTCCAAAAAACCCGGTCGAATTGGGTGTTTCGTCACCGGTCTCGGTTGCCTGAAAATCGCGAAGAATTTGCCGCTGCTGCTTGGAAAGCTTGGTCGGTGTTTCGACTTCGATCTGGATCACCATATCACCGTTTCCGCGCCCCTGCAGAACCGGCATACCGGCCCCACGCTGGCGAATTTGCTTGCCGCTCTGGATACCCGCTGGAATACGAATTTCATGCTTTTCACCGTCTAGACCGGGAATGGTGATTTCACCGCCCAAGGCCGCCAGCGTGAAGCTGATCGGTGCACGGGTGAACAAGGTTGTTCCTTCGCGTTCAAAAATATCGTGCCGGATCAGATGAATGAAAATATAGAGATCGCCAGCCGGAGCGCCGCGAGCCCCCGCTTCGCCTTTTCCGGATAGCCGGATTCGCGTCCCGGTATCGACACCAGCAGGAATCTCGACCTCAAGCGCCTGTGGTTTATCAACCCGCCCCTCGCCGTAACAGGCATGGCACGGGCTTTCGATTACTTCGCCCCGCCCCTGACAACTGGTGCAAGTGCGTTCGACGACGAAAAAGCCTTGTTGAGCACGAACTTTACCATGGCCCTGACAGGTACCGCAGCGTTTAACGCCGGTGCCGGGCTCCGCGCCGGAACCGTCACATTCGTCACAACCAACCGATACATCAATTTCGATTTCCGTGTCTTTGCCATGGAACGCCTCTTCCAGCGTAATTTCCATGTCATAGCGCAAGTCTGCGCCGCGAGCCGGACCACGTTGTTGTTGCTGACCGCCGAAACCGCCACCGCCGCCTCCACCAAATATGGTTTCGAAAATATCGCCGATATCGTTGAAAGCAGCACCGCCGAAGCCGCCTTGACCGCCACCGGCATTATTGCCGCCGCCGTTGGTGAAGGCTTCATGGCCGTAACGATCATAGGCCGCCCGTTTCTGGGGGTCCTTTAGAACATCATAAGCTTCGCTGATTGTTTTAAACTTGGCTTCTGCGGCCTCATCACCCGGGTTCTTGTCCGGATGCCATTGCATCGCCAGTTTGCGGTAGGAAGATTTGAGCGTCGCGCCATCGCAATCGCGCGATACGTTCAACTGCTCATAATAATCAAATTCGGACGCCATAGTCATGCTTTCCCCAAAGCGAGAAGACCGTCGCCCCTGCTCAGATGAGGGCCGCTTGGATTAGATCCAACGGCCTGCGCCTGCGCAGGAGCGACGTTCCAAACTTTACTCAGCCGCCTTGGCGTCGTCTTTCTTGTCATCTTCGGAGTCATCGACTTCGGAGAATTCAGCATCAACAACATCATCGTCGGCTTTTGCCGCCGCATCTGCTGCAGCTGCATCAGCAGCATCGCCACCGGCCGCTTGTTCCGCTTCATAGATCTTCTGACCCATTTGCATGGAAACCTGCGCCAGCGCTTCAGACTTGGTCTTCATCGCTTCAGGATCGCCACCTTCGATAGCTTCCTTGGTTTCCTTCACGGCTTCTTCAATCTGGCCTTTCAGGTCAGCATCAATCTTGTCGCCATGCTCTTCAAGCTGCTTCTCAGTGGTGTGGACAAGGCTTTCGGCGTTGTTCTTGGCTTCCGCCTCGGCACGCCGCTGCTTGTCTTCTTCTGCAAATTTCTCTGCATCCTGAACCATCTGATCGATGTCGTTATCGCTAAGCCCACCAGAAGCCTGGATTTTAATCTGCTGCTCCTTGCCGGTGCCTTTATCTTTCGCGGACACATTGACGATGCCGTTGGCATCAATATCAAAGGTCACATCAATCTGAGGCACGCCCCGCGGTGCTGGCGGAATACCGACGAGGTCGAAATTGCCGAGCATTTTGTTATCGGCAGCCATTTCCCGCTCACCCTGGAAGACCCGGATCGTCACAGCGCCCTGATTGTCATCAGCGGTCGAGTAGACTTGGCTTTTCTTCGTTGGGATTGTGGTGTTGCGGTCGATCATGCGTGTAAACACGCCGCCAAGCGTTTCGATACCCAGCGATAATGGTGTCACGTCGAGCAACAGAACGTCTTTAACATCGCCCTGCAAAACGCCAGCCTGAATGGCAGCACCCATGGCCACAACTTCATCCGGGTTCACGCCCGTATGTGGTTCTTTGCCGAAGAATTTTTCAACGGTCTCGCGAACCAGCGGCATACGGGTCATCCCACCAACCATGACGACATCGTCGATCTCGCTGGCTTCGACGCCCGCATCTTTCAGAGCCTTCTTGCAAGGGTCGAGCGTGCGCTTGACGAGATCGCCAACCAGTTTTTCCAGATCAGCGCGGCTGATCGATTTCACCAGATGCTTTGGTCCGTTCTGATCTGCGGTAATGAACGGCAGGTTGACTTCGGTCGTTTGCGCGCTGGACAGTTCGATTTTGGCTTTTTCAGCAGCTTCCTTGAGACGCTGTAGCGCAAGCTTGTCCTTGGTAAGGTCGATGCTTTCCGCTTTTTTGAAGTCCGCCGCAAGAAACTCAACAAGTTTCGCGTCAAAATCTTCACCGCCGAGGAACGTGTCGCCGTTGGTCGATTTCACTTCGAAAACGCCATCACCAATTTCGAGGATCGAAATATCAAATGTACCGCCGCCAAGGTCATAGACAGCAATCGTCTTGCCGTCATTTTTGTCGAGACCATAAGCCAGCGCCGCAGCGGTTGGCTCGTTGATGATACGCAGCACTTCAAGACCGGCAATCTTACCGGCATCTTTGGTTGCCTGACGCTGAGCATCATTAAAATAGGCAGGCGTGGTAATCACCGCCTGGGTTACGGTTTCGCCGAGATAGGCTTCTGCCGTCTCTTTCATCTTCTGCAATGTATAAGCAGAAATCTGTGACGGGCTGTAATCTTCGCCGCCCGCTTTCACCCAAGCGTCACCGTTTGAGCCTTTGACGATTTCGTAAGGAACGAGTTCCATGTCTTTCTTCGTCATCGGATCATCAAACCGGCGACCGATCAGACGCTTCACAGCAAAAATCGTGCTTTCCGGATTGGTGACAGCCTGACGTTTCGCCGGTTGACCAATCAAACGTTCGCCGTCCTTGGTGAATGCAACCACTGACGGTGTCGTCCGCGCGCCTTCTGCATTTTCAATAACCTTTGGCTTACCGCCATCCATAACGGCAACACAGCTGTTGGTGGTGCCCAGATCAATTCCGATAACTTTACCCATAATTCCCTCAATCAATTTTCTAACATTAGCAAAATTGCCGCCCAGCCCTTGTTAACTGGCACTGTTACGGCTTCGCCATGCGATATAGGTGGCATTTTTCTTGGCACAAGACGTGAGACATCCTACATTTGAAAAATCAACGCAAAACACCCATATTGGGACAGGTTTGCAACGATTTAACGAGGTACCCCAATGAACAAAGTCATGACTATGCTCGCCGCATCCATTTCCCTTGTGCTCGCTTCCTGCGGTCAGGGAGACATACTCTTCGCCGACAACGCGGTGATCAACCTGTCTCCAGTGGATGGGAACCCTTCCGCCGGCTATATGGATTTGCACGGTGGCCGAGTGAACGTATCACTGGTGGGCGTCACATCTGACGATGTTCTACGCATGGAAATGCACGAAACGACCGAGACAAACGGGATGGCAAGCATGGCCAAGCTCAAATCGATCCCCGTTCCAGCTGGCAAGACCGTAAAACTTGAGCCCGGAGGGAAACATCTGATGATCTGGGGCGTCGGCGAAGGGGCCCAGAAACGTGGCTTACTGACCATGACATTAATCTATTCCAACGATGACCGGATCGAAATTAATGCGGCCATCAAAAAGGTCGGCGATGCTGCACCAGCTGCTGAATAGTCAGCCGTCCCGGTGACCAGTCGCGCGCTGACCGATCCTGAAATCACATTGTGCCAGTCCGTTTTTGGGGCAGCCATCGACTATGATCGGGTGACCATTTTCAACCGCAAATGGTGGCCGTTCCAGAACCGGCGCGTCACCATGGCCCCCGATGGCAATCTCTGGTTCCATCCCGAGAATGACCTATTCTGTGATGATTTCTGCGGATCTGCAACGAATATACAAGCGCTGTTCATTCACGAAATGGTGCATGTCTGGCAGCATCAGCAAGGCATTTTCTTACCCTTAGCGCGGCATCCCTTCTGTCGATATGACTATGAACTTCGACCGGGAAAAGCCTTCACCAAATATGGGATTGAACAACAGGCCGAAATTACGAGCCATTATTTCCTGCTCAAAAACGGGGTCAAATTGCGCAATGGCCATAGCATCGCCGACTATGAAGCAATCTTGCCCTTTTAGCAGTGCATTCAGGCAATAGGCGCTATTAGGGCAGCAGCCCCAATTTCTCCCGCATCATCCAACGGATCAGCATCAGCACCGAGACCACGCCCAATCCGCCAGCCAATCCGGCCCAGATTCCTAGACCTTCCCAGCCTTGCCAAAAGGCAAGACTGGCGCCCAAGCCAAGGCCGATAAACCAATATCCCATCAACGCAAACAGCATAGGCATGGTCGTATCGTGCAGTCCCCGCAACATGCCGGCCCCGACCACCTGAGCACCATCCACAATCTGGAAAATAGCAGCAATGGCCAGAAAACCGACGGCCAGTGCCGCAACTTCAGCATTGCCGGGGGCGCTGGCATCAATGAACATGGATATCAGCATATTGGGCGCCAAAACGAACACAAGCGCCATAGCCGCCATGAACGATGTACCAAGGATGAAACTTACCCAACCGGCGCGCATGATCCCCGCATGGTTTTTCCGGCCATATTGAATACCGACGCGCACCGTTGCCGCTTGGCCGATCCCCATCGGCACCATGAATGTCAGAGAAGCCAACTGCAATGCGATGGCGTGAGCCGCAACGGATGCGGTCCCTATCAAACCCATGAGCAACGCCGCGAAACCAAAGACGGAACCTTCCAGGCCCATAGTGATCGCAATCGGTAAACCGAGTTTCCAAAGCGCCCGGAAACGAGGCCAGTCACTGCGCCAAAACCGTCCAAACAGACGATAGCGGCGAAAGCGCTTGTGCCACATCACGACGAGCGCCATGCCTGCAAACATCAAAACATTGGTCATCACGCTGCCAATGCCCGCGCCGACGACACCAAATTCCGGAACGCCAAACTTTCCAAAAATCAACGCATAGTTGAACAAGGCATTGGCCAGCACACCAATGACGCTGATGATAAGAGCCCAGAGCGTTTGCTCCAGCGCGGAGATGAAGTTGCGCAGAATGATGAAGAACAGAAACGGCAGGATCGCCCACATATAGGCACTGATGTAGGTTCCAGCTATTTCGGCGAGATCCGGCTTTTGACCCAAGGTAAGCAAGATGCTCTCGGTGTTCCAGAGGAGCATCCAAAGAGGCAGAATAACCGCCACGGCGGCCCACATGGCCTGCCGAAAGGTCCGGCGCACGTCGCGGACGCTATGCGGCATCCGGCCAATTTCCGTGGCCATCATCGGGGCGGAGGCGGTGATCAGCCCCATGCAGAAAATCGCACCGCTCATTGCCAAATTGAACCCCAAGGTCGCCGCAGCCAGTTCACGGGCGCCGAGCCAACCCAACATCAGCACATCGGTCGCGCCGATAAGCGCCATGGTCAAGTTCGATAGAATGAGCGGCCAGGCAAGCGACAGGGTAGCGTGCAGTTCATGCCGCCAAGGGTGTTGCTCTCGCAGTCTAAGGGACGCGCTAGTCATCGACGCCCGTTAGCCCAAGGCGTATCGCTAAGCTAGTGAAACTGCGGCATTGCGCTATTTTTCAGACAATTGTTCGGGATCCGCGAAGCCACTTTACTGTCCTGAAGACCGAAAAACCCCCTTGCCCATCTAATTTCATTTGATACTATCACCCTGTTGCGCAAGCGGCCCAACCCGCGCTTGCCCAAGTGGTGACCCTATGAAATTGTTAGATTATGATATGTCCGCATCCCGCGGATTTCTCTCGCATTTTGAGATTGTCGACATTGACCTTCCCGATATTTTCGTCCCAATCATAGAAGCAGCAGAGAATTTGTCCGGCCTGATGACCACCGGCCGGGTGCGCCACTGGCTGGAACAATTGCCGATGCTTGATCTCGCAGAATGGGCGGCCAACGCGCCTGAAGAACAGGTTCGCGTCGCCATGGTGCGCTATTCATTTCTGGTCCAGGCCTATGTCTGGGGTGAAAGCGAATCGCCGACCACCCTGCCCGCCAATCTTGCGCGCCCGATGGTGGCACTCGCAGACCGTCTCGATCAGGCGCCTCTGTTGCCCTATAGCGGTTATGTGCTGGACAATTGGGCACGGCTAGATCGCGAAGGCCCGATCGACCTCGACAATGTCTATATGGTGCAAAATTTTCTCGGCGGTGCCGACGAAAACTGGTTTGTCCTGATCCATGTTGCGATCGAAGCAGCAGCGGGACCGCTTCTCGATCTTGCTTGCAATCTCGTTACAGCAGCCAAAGCAAAAGATGTAACCACAGCAACCGCGCTATTGGAAGAAATGGACAGTCATTGGGATCGGGTGAACGCGATCTTCGACCGGATGCCCGATCTTTGTGATCCCTATATCTACTATCAGAGGGTCCGCCCCTATATTCACGGCTGGGCCAACAATCCGGCGCTTCCTGATGGCCTGATTTATGAAGGCGTCGAGAAATATGAAGGCAAGGGTCAAATATTTCGCGGTCAGACCGGATCGCAAAGCTCCATCGTGCCAAGCATGGATGCCTTGTTTCAGGTGAGCCACGAAAATGATCCGTTGCGCGCCTATCTGGACGAACTGCACGCCTATCGCCCGGTCCAGCACCGCCGCTTCATCGAGGATTTGCGTGAACACAGCACATTACGCGAATTTGCGATTGCCAGCGGTGATCCCGCGCTGCGGAACGCCTTTAACGCCAGCGTCGAGCAAGTTGCGCGTTTCCGCACACGCCATCTGGAATATGCGGCCAGCTATATCAACAAGCAGGCGGCAAACGGTAAAGGCAATGATACCGAGGTCGGAACCGGCGGCACGCCGTTCATGAAATATCTGAAAAAGCACCGCGATGAGAACCGTGCACAGGTGATCTAGCCTCCTCATTTCCGTGCAAACTGACATGACGGATTTAGCAGTTGCGCCTCCAGCTTGACCTCTGCCATTAGGCGGAGGTCAAGTTTTTTGGGGGACATTCATGCTATCGGCAATCGGACTTATCGGTGGACTAATATTGCTCATCTGGATGACCGTGCGCGGGGTGAACATCCTGATCGCGGGGCCCGTCGCCGCTGCAATAGTCGCCCTAACCAGCGGCATCGCATGGCTCCCGCCACTCGCGGTTGAAGGCGCGCCGGATTTTGCCACTGCCTATATGGACGGCTTTGTCGGCTTCTTCAAAAGCTGGTTCTTCATGTTCCTACTCGGCGCAATATTCGGCGAGATCATGGGGGCCAGCGGCGCTGCCGCCAGCGTTGCCCATTGGGTGATCGAGAAGATCGGAATCAAACATGCGGTTCTGGCTGTGGTCGCAGCCTGTGCGATCCTCACCTATGGCGGAGTCAGCGTGTTCATCGTGTCGTTCAGCGTTTATTCCCTCGCCGTGCACCTGTTTCGCGAAGCGGATCTTCCGCGACGCTTCATTCCGGCAGCGCTGGCCTTCGGGTCGGTGACCTTCACCATGACCAGCGCCGGCAGCCCGGAAATCCAGAATCTGATCCCGATGGAATTCCTTGGCACCACAGCCTATGCGGGCTGGGAGGTTAGTCTGGTTGTTGCTCTGTTCATGGCCGTTACCGGGCATTTCTGGCTCAATCATATGGTCAAACGCGCCGTTGCCAAGGGCGAGCATTTTGTTGGCCGCGAGAGCGATGATGACAATACCGACTTTGGCAATCTACCCGCACCACTATTGTGTATTCTGCCACTGGTCGCGGTGCTGGCTATCTTTCTGATCTTCCAATATCCGCAGGAAATGGGGCCGCTGTCAGCAGTCCTGCCGCAAAATTCGCTCGACAAATGGGCCCTGGTCGCGGCCTTGGGATCGGGCGCGGTCGTCGCCCTGATCGTCGGCTACCAGAAGTTAAAATCCATGCCCGAAGCCTTTTCGCGCGGCGCGAGCAGTGCGGTGGTCGCGATTACCAACACCTGCGCGGTGGTCGGTTTCGGATCGGTCGCCAAGCTGTCACCGGCCTTTCAGGAAGCCTTGATCATGGTGCAGAATATTCCGGGTAGCCCGCTGATTGGCGCGGCCATCGCAGTCACCGTGATCGCCGGTCTGACCGGCTCGGCATCGGGCGGCCAGTCCATCGCCCTGCCCTTGATCGCACCCCATTATATGGATGTTGGCGCCCAACCCGACGAGCTACACCGCGTCGTCGCCATCTCCTCCGGTGCGCTCGATAGCCTGCCGCATAATGGCTATGTCGTGACCACCATCCGCGCGGTTTGCGGGGAGACTCACAAAGATGCCTATGGCGCGGTTGGCGCGCTGACGGTCGTGATACCGGTGGTTGGAACGATCATGGCGGTCGTCTTGTTCGGAATCTTCTAGCGCTGAATAGAACCCTCCAATCCTCTAGCCATTGGAAGGGTTGGAAGCATGTTGCGCGTTGCGGACAGACAAAAAGGATAGCTAAGATTTTACCTTAACTATCCTTTATAATCATCTGTTAAACTTATATCATTTGACCTGATAACGGGACATAATCTCTATTTCAACCGCTCAATCTTGCTCGCGGCTTCGTCGATGATGGCGGTGACTTCCAATATCTTGTCCGATCCCTTTTCTTCGTCGGCCAACCTTATGCGGGTGGCGCTTTTCAGATTGTGGATGGCGCGACGGACGGATGCGCCGCCACTGGCTTCACCCATTTTCGATACGCCTTCCAGCCGTTCGAGAATCTCGGCTATATGCGCCTCGTCCTCGGCCAGCAAAGCGGTACCCGATTTGGTGATCGAATAGACTTTTTTGCCGTCATCATCGACCGCTTCGTCGATCTGGTCCATTTCTGCCATCAGGGTCAGTGTCGGATAGACGATCCCCGGGCTGGGCGCATAATGACCACCGGTCAGCTCTTCGATCTGACGGATCAAATCATAGCCGTGCCGCGGTTCTTCCGCGATCAGATGCAACAGCACCAATTTCAGCTCGCCGCGCCGGAACATCCGGGCACGTCTTTTGCCCTTCCCGCCTTCAAAAGCAGCCTGTGCAAAAGCCCGGGCAAATTTTTCGCCGGTCATTCCTTTGCGTCCGCGACCGCGTCCAGAACCGCGCCCGGATCCACCGGGGCCTCCTGATCCAAATTTCATTCCATGTCTCATATTATGTTCTTTCTTTATATTTATCTTTATATCTAAGATGACTCTAAGATATATCTTTATATTATCTTTGCAATAGGGATTTCCCGAAAAATACCCAACCAATTGAAATTTCGTTAGAATTATGGGCTGACACCAAGGGCTGACGACAGAAAACAGCGGGTTAAAGATACTGGACTAACGACGACAAGCTGTTAATCGTTTGGTTAAACCCAAGATGGAGTAGCCAATGACAACCCCAATTCACGGACAATGTGACCCCCGCTTTGAACCAGTCAAAAAGGCTTTTGAGAATAATTTCAGCGAGCATGATGATCTCGGCGCGTCGGTTGCGATCACGCTAAACGGCGAATTTGTCGTTGACCTGTGGGGCGGCCATCTTGACGAGGATCGCACCCAGCCGTGGCAGGAAGATACGCTAGTCAACGTATGGTCGAGCACCAAGACGATGGCGGCAATGTCGCTGTTGATGCTCGCGGATCGCGGCGAGGTGGATCTACATGCTCCCGCTGCCAAATATTGGCCCGAATTTGCCCAGAATGGCAAAGATTCTGTCGAAGTTCGCCATTTTCTAAGCCATAATGCCGGTCTTTCCGGCATGGATGAAAAGGTCGAGGGCGACGCGCTTTATGACTGGGAATGGATGACCGCCGCTTTGGCGAGACAGGCCCCGTGGTGGGAACCGGGCACGCAGTCCGGCTATCACGCCCTGACCCAAGGCCATCTGATCGGCGAAATCGTTCGGCGCGTCACCGGCCAGACGATCGGCAATTTCTTCCGTCAGGAAATCGCGGAACCAACCGGTGCTGATTTTCACATTGGTGCATCAGAAGGTCTTGATGCGCGCATCGGCAATCTGGTTCCGCCATCCAGCGCAGCCTCACGTGGTGGCCCTGAAACCATCGCCGGACGCACCTTTGCCAATCCCGGCGTCAAAGCGACTGAACCGCGAAAGCGGGCTTGGCGCGCAGCAGAAATACCAGCCGCCAATGGTCAGGGCAACGCACGCAGCATTGTCCGTGCGCAAACGGCTATGGCTAACGGTGGTCAGGCCTTTGGAAAGACACTCTTGTCCGAAGCGGGAACGAAACGCATTTTCGAGAAACAAAGTGAAGGCACGGATCTGGTGCTCGGTCTGCCGGTGACATTCGGCATGGGCTATGGCCTGAATAGCTCAGCAACGCCCATCAGTCCCAATACAAATAGCTGCTATTGGGGCGGCTATGGCGGGTCGTCGGTGATCATCGATCAAGATGCCGGCCTGTGTTTTTCCTATGTCATGAACAAGATGGAGACCGGACTGCTCGGCGATCCTAGAGGATTCGGACTGGCCGCCGCCATGTATATGTCGATGGCCTGAAGCGAGGCTGCCGCCCCTATCCCATAATGGCTAGTCGGCACGGGCACCGGCTCTCGCTAGAACAGCCGTTCAACCTTTCAGCAAGAGGCTGCTATGGATTTAGGAATTGCGGGAAAAATTGCACTGGTCAACGGCGGCAGCGCCGGACTGGGACGCGGGGCTGCCTTGGCACTGGCGAAAGAGAAGACAGAGCTGTTCATCACCGCGCGAGGCGAAGAGCGGCTGCATAAGACCTGTGAAGAGCTGGCCCGCGAAACCGGGGCCAATATCACCCCGATTGTCGCCGATCATAGCAGCGACGAAGGCCGGGAGACCGTTCTCTCCATCTGCCCCAATCCCGACATATTAGTAGCGACCTGCTCCCCTCCCCCCTTCTCCGGCGATTTCCGCACCGTCGGACGGGCGGAATGGGAGGAAGCGCTTTCACTCACTCTGCTCAGCCCGGTGGAATTTATCAAATCGGTGATCGATGGCATGGTCGAGCGCAAATGGGGCCGGATCGTCAATATCGCGACCGGCGCCGCCAAATATCCGGCGGCGATGCGGGTGCTGTCCGGGCCGCCGCGAGCCGCTTTGGTCAACTATACGGTGGCAGTGGCAAAACAGGTCGCCAGCCATGGCGTGACCATCAACAATATCCTGCCCGGCATGCATCATACGGATGGAATCAGGGGCATGTTCGACAGTCAGGCCGAGGCCAATGGCACCAGCTATGACGAGGAAGTCGCGAAATTCGTCAAACAGGTGCGGGTACCGGTCGGGCGTTTCGGCGACGCGGAAGATATGGGCATGTTTGTCGCTATGTTCTGTAGCGAGATGGCCGGCTATGCCACCGGACAGAGCCTGGTGGTCGATGGTGGTATGGGCAATTCGATTTTCTAGTCGAGATGCGCGCGCCTATTTCGGCCGCACGCGCAAAATCTTGCTGGTCGGGCCGCTCTGGTCTTCGGTCAACAGATAGAGATATCCGTCCGGGCCGGTTCGCACGTCGCGAAAACGCGCGTCCAGCTCGCCAAATAGTTCCGCTTGTTTGCCGAGCGATCCATCTGCGTTCATATCCACATGGCGCACATGTTTGAGCGCCAGCGCCGACAGGAAGAGATCACCCTGCCAGTCCGGAAAAGCCTCTCCCGCATATTGGGCAAAGCCCGATGGCGCGATCGACGGCGTAAAATGGACCAGAGACTGCTCGGTGCCTTCAAAGGCTTCATAAGGTGAAATCCGGCCACCGGAATAATCCAGCCCATAAGAAGCCGTCGGCCAGCCATAATTCACGCCGCGCTTGATCTCGTTGATTTCGTCGCCGCCAGCCGGGCCATGTTCATTTTCAAGGACACGGCCGTCTGCCGCCAGGATGATGCCTTGCTGATTGCGGTGCCCGTAGCTCCAGATTTCCGGCAACACACCGTCTTCTTCGACAAAGGGATTGTCCATCGGCACGCCACCATCATCATTCAACCGGACGATCTTGCCAAAATGATTGTCCAGCTTTTGCGCTTCCTCGCGAAAGTGAAAGGCATCGCCGACCGGCATCATCAACGTGCCGTCGGGCAGGAAGATGATCCGCGCACCATAGTGATTGCCCTGTATCCGGCTCGGCGCGGCGGCAAATATCTGCTGGCCGTTGCTGATCCGTGGCGCGCCGTCAGCATCGCTATATGCAAATCGCATCAGCGAAAGCGTATTCGTGCCATCGCCCTGCTCTGCCGCATAAGAAATATAGAGCAGGCCGTTGTCGGCAAAAGCGGGGTGCAGCGCCACGTCGAACAGACCGGCTTGCGCGCCCGCAGCAACATGAACCTTGGGATAGTCCGCGCCGCTAGCAAAATCATGGACCAGCGTTGCGGTCCCGTCGGCGGCGATATGCTTTAGCTTGCCGGTGCGCTCGGTCACCAGCATATGGCCATCGGGCAGAAAGGCGAGCGACCAGGGATGGTCAAGACCTTCAGCCACCGTTTCAATCGTGTAATTGACCGGTCCGGCATCGACCCGACCCACGGCTTCGCTGGTCTTTGTGCCGTCGGATGATGCCCCCTGATTGGAACAGGCCGCCAAAGCGCCGATCGCGACAACGGAAAGGATGGTTTTGAAATTTCGCATATTGGTTCCCTGCTTGAACGCGCAATCTATCAAATTTCTGCGGTCTGACCACCCTCTCTAAATCAAGCCTTGATCGTCACAGCAAAGCATTTAGGCTGGACGGCTCACAGGGGAGTTTCGGAATGCGTTTTATTCGGTGGATTATCGGCCTGATTGCAGCGGCATTGGCGACCTATGTTGTCGGCACCACGCTGAACGCGCAATCGGTTATCGCCCTACACGATATCCCCGTCAGCATCGGCGACCGGCTCAACATGACCCTGTTCGATATTTCCAACATGGTTGCCTATCTGGTGATCATTGCCATCGCCTTGCTGCTCGGCTTTCTGATCGCCACCCTATTGAAACGCTTTTTGCCCAATCTGGCGCGTGTCGCCTATCCGATCGCCGGCGCCGCCGCGATCGGGGTCACGCTGGGCGCCATGTATATGGTATTCCAGACCATCCCGATCAGCGGCGCACGATCGACCATGGGTTTCCTGTCGCAGATATTGGCTGGCGCCATTGGCGGCTGGGTGTTTGCAAAAATTGCAGTCCAACCCGTCACCCCAGCGAAGGCCGGGGCCTAAACCAAGGGTAGCGAGATTCCCGTAGGCGCGTTGGATGCCAGCCTGCGCTGGCATGACGGGATAGGGTCAGTGCTTCGCGAAGTCAGGACCCCTTCAACCGGAAGGACTATTCTTCCGGCTTCTTCGCCACACCAACAAACGCCGGCCGCAGCAAGCGATCCTTGATCATATAACCAGCCTGCATTTCCTGCACGATCGTGCCGGGCTCTTCATCATCGGTCGGCACTTCGACCATCGCCTGATGCTGGTTGGGATCGAGCGGCAGGCCGACGGAGGCGACGCGCTTGATGCCGTTTTTCTCGAACACGGTTTGCAATTCGCGGCCGGTGGCTTCGATGCCGCCGATCAGGCCTTTCCACTTTTCCTCGTCCTTCACTTCAGACGGAATGGCTTCCAGCGCGCGGTTCATATTGTCCATCACCGACAGCATGTCGCGGGCAAAGCCGGTTGCGGCGTAATTGCGGGCGTCCTGCGCGTCTTTTTCGAGACGGCGGCGGACATTTTGGGTCTCTGCCTGCGCATAGAGGACCGCCTGCTGGGCTTCGGCCAGTTCGGTTTCCAGCGCTTCGATACGATTATCGGAATTTTCCGGCTGGGAAGCTTCACCTTCACCGCCTTCTTTCATGCTCTCGGGCACGCCTTCCAGCTCCGCTTCCACGGCAGCGTCAACGGTCTTTTCATCTTTGGCTTCAGGCTTCGTATCACTCATATTTTCGTCACTCATTTCAATAATCTGGAAAGCGATTGCGCGGTAAAGTCTACCATGGGTACTACCCGCGCGTAATTCAACCTTGTGGGCCCAATCACGCCGACCACGCCAACCACCTGTCCGTCGCTGTCTTTGTAGGGCGCCGCTATCACAGATGAGCCGGAAAGCGAGAATAATTTATTCTCTGCACCGATAAATATTTTTGCCGCCTCCGCATCGCGGGCATTGTCGAGCAGGCGGGCGATTTCCTGTTTGCCTTCCAGTTCGTCGAGCAAAAGCCGGACCCGGTCGAGATCTTCCAGCGCGCTATTGTCCTGCAGCAGATTTGCCTGTCCGCGCACGATTAGCACCGGCCGGTCCGACGGATCACGGCTCCAGGTGACCAAGCCAGCCTTGACCAATTCTTCCGAAGCTTTGTCGATAGCCAGTTCACCGGCACTAATTTCTCCGCCCACGGTCGCCAGCGCCTCGCTCAGCGTCTTGCCGCCATAGCGCGCGGTCAG
Organism: Parasphingorhabdus sp.; assembly: GCF_039939955.1. Lineage (GTDB taxonomy): Bacteria > Pseudomonadota > Alphaproteobacteria > Sphingomonadales > Sphingomonadaceae > Parasphingorhabdus. Next base: position 239,108 of record NZ_JBDVHS010000006.1, read on the forward strand.
ATAGTTTCCCGCTTCCACCAGCACCGATTCCGACACGCCGGGCGGCAGGTCGAGCACACGGTTTTCCACAACCCCGTCCTGGGACACCAGGATCGCGAGCCCCTGCCCTTCGGACAATTTCACGAAACTAAACTGTTTGAGCAAAGGCTCCCGTTTCGGCACCAAAACTAGCCCTGCGCAGGAAGACAGGCCGGAGAGCATTGAGGTCGTGGCGCGCAAGGCGTCCTCGACCGGGCCTTGTTCGGTAATCTGGCTTTCAATCGCAGCGCGTTCCTGCCGCGAAGGCTCCGCCGCCTGCATCATGCCATCGACAAATAGCCGCAATCCCAATTCGGTCGGCACCCGCCCCGCGCTGGTATGCGGTGCGGCAAGCAGGCCGATTTCCTCTAGATCCTGCATGACATTGCGGATCGAAGCGGGCGAGAGTTCCAGTCCCGGCGCCTTGGATATCGTCCGCGACCCGACCGGCGCACCGCTATCCAGATAGGATTCCACAACAACGCGGAAAATATCCTGCGCGCGGGTGGTCATTTCGGTGATCGGGGTGTTGGTCATGGGGTGTAGATAGGATGAATCTCAATCGGTTTCCAGCGCGCAATTGAGCGTCGCTGTGCTCCGCGCTTCATGCGGAGCTGGTGCGGCGGTTGACGCCCTCTGCCTCCAGAGCTCCGCATCAAGTGCGGAGCACAGTTGTTGCCTCTCCCCATGTGAGCGGTTAAGGACGCGCCAACTCAAAAAAGGAACGACCCATGCGCCCATCAGGACGCGCGCCAGACGAAATGCGCGCTATTTCCATCGAAACCGGATTTACCAAACATGCCGAAGGATCATGTCTGATCGGCTTTGGTGATACCAAGGTGATTTGCACCGCGAGTATCGAAGAACGGATTCCGCCATGGCTGCGCGGCAAAGGTGAAGGCTGGGTTACCGGCGAATATTCGATGCTGCCACGGGCAACCAATACCCGCAATTCACGCGAAGCGGCGCGCGGCAAGCAAAGCGGCCGGACGCAGGAAATCCAGCGCCTGATCGGACGCAGCCTGCGCGCAGTCGTCGACATGAAGAAGCTGGGCGAGCGCCAGATCACGGTCGATTGCGATGTCATTCAGGCCGACGGCGGCACAAGAACCGCCTCGATCAGCGGTGCATGGGTCGCGCTGCGCCTCGCGGTCAACGGATTGCTCGATATGAAGCTGATCAGCGAAGATCCGATCGAACAGAAAATCGCCGCGATCAGTTGCGGCATTTTCGAAGGCACGCCTGTGCTCGACCTCGACTATGACGAGGACAGCAACGCTGGCGCCGACGCCAATTTCGTGCTGACCGGCGATGGCAATATCGCAGAAGCGCAAGCGACTGCCGAGGGCCAGACCTTCGACGACGAAGGCCTAATGCGCTTGATGCGGCTGGCGAAAATCGGTTGTGACCGTATTTTCGAAGCACAAGACAAGGCAGTTAGCTAGGATTTGACTGCAAGAACAACCGTTCGTGCTGAGCTTGTCGAAGCACCTCGAGACGCGAACTGCCCTTCCACAGGCTCAGAGCGAACGGAATTGAGAAATATATGACCACCCACCGCAAGCTCACTCCCGGACGGCTCGTCATCGCCAGCCACAATCAGGGCAAGGTGCGGGAAATCCGTGCTTTGCTGGAACCCTTTGGCATTGAACCGGTATCCGCGGGCGATCTCGACCTGCCCGAACCGGAAGAAACCGGAACGACCTTTGCGGAAAATGCGTTGCTGAAAGCACGGGCGAGCGCCGAGGGGGCGGATTGCGTGGCTCTGGCCGACGATAGCGGACTCTGCGTCACCGCGCTGGACGGCAAACCGGGTGTCTACACCGCCGACTGGGCCGAACGCCAATGGTTCGAAGGCGACAAAGGTCGCGATTGGTACATGGCCATGGGCAAGGTTGAGGGAAAGCTCGCCGAACAAGGGCCGAATGTCGACCGGAGCGCCTATTTTATCGCCACGCTCGCACTTGCTTGGCCGGATGGCCATAGCGAGGTCTTCGAAGGCCGCGTGCAGGGCAATCTGATCTGGCCCCCGCGCGGGACTTTGGGTTTCGGCTATGATCCCGTGTTCCAGCCGATCGGCTTTGACCAGAGCTTTGCCGAACTTGATCCGGCGCAGAAACACGAGATGAGTCACCGGGCCGATGCGTTTCAGAAATTGGTCGCGGGCTGTTTGTCCTAGGCGACAGATAGAGCATGACCGAACCCGCGCCCCTCGCCCTCTATATCCACTGGCCGTTCTGCGTCTCTAAATGCCCCTATTGCGACTTTAACAGCCATGTCCGTGAGCAAGTGGATATGGCTGCGTGGCGCGCGGCCCTGCTCGCCGATATGGCGCATGAAGCGGCGCTGACAGCAGGACGCAAGCTGTCGAGCATCTTCTTCGGCGGCGGCACGCCGTCACTAATGCCGCCCGCGCTGGTCGAAACACTAATAGCAGCAGCGGAGCGCCATTGGGGCTTTACAGACGAAATTGAAATCACGTTGGAGGCCAATCCGTCATCGGTCGAGGCCGCAAATTTTCATGATCTCGCGCGCGCCGGCGTGAACCGGGTTTCTCTTGGCCTGCAATCGCTAGACGACCAGACCCTCGAATTTCTCGGACGCGCCCATGATGTCGATGAAGGCCTCGCTGCGCTCGACACCGCGCAACAAGCCTTCGACCGGGTCAGCTTTGATCTGATCTATGCGCGCCCCGGCCAATCACTCGACGATTGGCAGGCGGAGCTGGAACGGGCCCTGTCCTTCGGCACCGGCCATCTTTCGCTTTATCAGCTGACTATTGAACCGGGCACGCGGTTTGAAACATTGGTGCGCACCGGCAAGCTGATTCCCGCCGACGATGACCATTGCGCCGACCTGTTCGAGCAGACGCGCGGCATGATGATGGCGGCTGGCCTGCCCGCTTATGAGATTAGCAACCACGCCCGCGCCGGACAGGAAAGCCGCCACAATCTGACCTATTGGCGCTATCAGGACTATATCGGCATCGGCCCCGGCGCGCACGGGCGACGGCTGAACAGCGCAACCGAGCGGCACAAGAAGCCGGAAAATTACCTCTCGGCAGTGGATCGCAATGCCAACGGCCTGAAAATCGAACAGGCGCTATCGCCGGACACGCGGGTAATGGAAGCACTGATGATGGGCCTCAGACTCGCGGAAGGCGTCGATCTGGTCGATTTGGAAGCCAAAACCGGGCTCGCCGTTCCGCACATGCTGGATCAGAAAGCCGTGGATCAGCTAAGCCAACTGGATCTGCTGGAAACGACCGGCGGGCGATTAACCATCTCGCCTAAAGGCAAGCCGCTGCTTGATGCGCTGTTGCCAAAGATCATCGCAGATATCTGAAGCTCCTTGCGATTCTCTAACGTTTAAGGGGCGTTGAATTCTATCCACTTAGCTGTCACAATCATGCCAGTTCATCGGAGAAGCAGCATGGGTATATTCGGCGTCATCAAGCGTGAAATCCAATTCACCCACTCGTTAAAAAAGGTAATGGCGCAGGTGAAGGACATTGATCCGACCGCCCATATCCTGATCACCGACGATATCGAATCCACGATCAATAGCTACCCGAACAATATCGCCTTTCATTTTGAAGGTGATAAGATGACCTACGCAGAGCTTGATGAGCGCGCCAACCGTATTGCCCATTGGGCATTATCCCAAGGCTATCAGGCAGGCGACACGGTCGCCCTTTTCATGGAAAATGCCCCCGATTTTGTCGCCACTTGGTTCGGCCTGTCAAAGGTCGGGGTCATCACTGCCCTCATCAACAGCAATCTCGAGGGCACAGGCCTTGCCCATTGCCTGAATATCGTTGCGACCAAGGCGGTCATCACCAGCGCTGATCTGGCACCCCGGGTGTCCAAAATAGCCGCGCAGCTTGAAGGCGCACCGGCGCTTTGGGATTGGGACGGAGGTGTCGGCAAGGACCTGAATAGCGCTTTGGCCCAATTGCCTTATGATCGCCCGGATCAAAGCCACCGTGCCCATATGACCGGTCATGACCTGTTCCTCTACGTATACACATCCGGTACAACCGGCTTACCCAAAGCAGCCCGAATTTCACATGCCCGCGCCCGCCGCAGCTTCCGCATTGGTATTTCAACCTGTCCGCTGACCCCGGAAGATCGCATCTATATCACCCTGCCGCTCTATCATGTGACCGGCGGATTCATCGGCCAGGGCGGGGCGTTGTTGAGCGGCGCATCTGTCATTTTGCGGCGCAAATTTTCCGCATCCAAATATTGGGATGATGTCACTGATCATGGCGCGACCGTGATTGTCTATATTGGCGAGCTGTGCCGTTATCTGCTCAACCAGCCGAACCATCCCAAAGAGCGCGCTCATAATTTGCGGGTTGGCATCGGCAATGGCCTGCGCGCCGATATCTGGCAGCAATTTGTCGACCGTTTTCAGGTACCCAAGCTGCTCGAGATATACGGCTCGACCGAGGGCAATATCTTCCTGATGAATTTCGATGGCAAGATCGGCGCCGTCGGCCGGATTCCGAAATTTCTGGAAAAGCAGTTTGGCGATACCCGGATTGTGCAATTTGATGTTGCGGAGGAACAACCGATACGCGGCAAAGACGGTTTTTGCATTCAGGCGGACTGGGACGAGGCTGGCGAACTGGTCGGAAAGATCCACGCCGAAAGCGCATCCGATTTCTCCGGCTATCAGGACAAAGACGCGACCGAGAAGAAAATCCTGCGCGACGTGTTTGAAAAAGGTGACGCCTGGTTCCGCTCGGGCGACCTGATGAGCCGGGATCGCGCTGGTTATATCTATTTCAAGGATCGGATTGGCGACACGTTCCGCTGGAAAGGCGAGAATGTCGCGACCAATGAAGTGTCCGAAATACTCTCGCAATATCCTGGGATCAAGACCGCCAACGTCTACGGTGTCGAAGTACCAGCCACCGACGGTCGCGCGGGCATGACCTCGCTGACCGTAGCGGATGACTTCGACATTTCTGGACTGCGCGCTTTTCTCACCCACGAAATGCCGCATTATGCAGTGCCTCTGTTCATCCGGATTGAACCAGAAGCGCAGACCACGGGTACGTTCAAATATCGCAAGGTGGAACTGGTCAAGGAAGGCTTTGACGTTACCACCGTAGGCGACCCGATCTGGTTCGGGAAACCCGGTGCGGATGGCTATGAAGCCCTGTCCGAAGCCGAACACGCCAAGATTCTGTCAGGTGAATATCGTTTGTAGCGGAGATGTTCCAATTTGGAGATTGATTCCGCGTCTGCTAAAACAGTATCCGTTCGCCCTGAGCCTGTCGAAGGGTGGACAGACGCCATGCTTCGACAGGCTCAGCACGAACGGGTTTTATGGGCGATAGTTCTCAATCGATCATCAATGGTTTTTCAGCCCACCTGCGCGATGATCGGCGACGGTCACAGCATACGGTGCGCGCCTATGTGATCACGGCGGAGCGTTTCTGCGCCTTTCTGATGGAGCATATTGGCAGCAATGTCGGGGTGGAGGACATTAAAGCACTCAAACAGGCCGACATCCGTTCCTATCTCGCCTATCGCCGGGGAGACGGCCTGACCAACAATAGCGCCGCGCGGGAATTGTCCGCCTTGCGGGCTTTCCTCAAACATGTTGGTGGTGACGAAGCGCAGATACCGAAAATCAAAGGCCCCAAAGTCAAACGCGGCGTTCCTCGCCCCGCTTCCCCCGACGATATCATCGCACTGGCAGAAGATGTTCAGGACAGTGCCAGCACCGACTGGGTGGGCGCGCGGGACTGGGCGGTGTTGCTGCTGCTCTATGGTTCGGGTCTCCGGATTAGCGAAGCGCTCGATCTGACCGGCGATGCCCTGCCCTTGTCCGATACATTGCGCGTCACCGGCAAACGCAGCAAGGTCCGGATCGTGCCCTTGCTGCCAAAAGTCCGCGAAGCGATCGCACATTATATCGATCTCTGTCCTCATGTGATGGAACCAGATCAGCCCATTTTCCGTGGCAAACGTGGTGGGCCACTGTCACCCAATTTGATCCGCCGCGTTGTGCAGCAGGCCCGCACCAAGCTCGGTATCTCCGATAAAACCACGCCCCACGCTTTGCGCCACAGCTTTGCGACACATCTTCTGGCTGGCGGCGCAGATTTGCGGAGCCTGCAAGAATTATTGGGCCATGCGAGCCTGAGTTCAACGCAAGTCTACACAGCGGTCGATGCGGCGCATTTGCTTGATATATATGAAAATGCCCATCCGAGATCTGGTTAGATGTTCAATCCGCCCAGCGCTTCTAAATGGAAGATTATCCGGCGATAAATGCGGTCACTGAAGCGCATCGGTCCGACCATCGAAACGAATTTACAGGGCCTTGAGGAACTTCTCCGCCATGCGGTCAAACGGATCAAGGTCTGACGCGCCCCTGCAACTTTCATTATATTGTATTAATGGGTATGTATGTGTATATTTATGGGATAAAAAATCTTAGAATATTTTTATAGTGGATTGTAAAACAAAGAAACTGTTAACTTTTCAAGAATATTTCACTAGCTCGGGGGTCGCAAACGCCCGAACAAAGGGGGCTAAGATTTGATCCATCAATCTAAACACAACATGATAGGCGATTCTTTTGAACGCGGGAAAGCCAAGGCTCTAGAAAAAATAGACGCTGAAGCCGCTGACACACATTTTTTGACAGAACTTAGACTGTTGCAAAAAAAAGAGTTTAAGAATCTTAGAACAGAGGTTGAACGTAAATTAGCGCACACCAACTATCAAACCGAACGGATCGACGACGAACAATTCCGTATCCGAACGGATCATGCTAGGGGCCAAAAATCTAGCATGAGATTTCGACTGATGCCGGCTCAAAATCACAAATATCGCACAGAGGTGGCGATTGAAATATGGACGCCGTCAACACCAAATGGTTTCCGTTCCTACGGCAATAAGACTATCGCGAAATCCCTAGAGATGCTTGGCGAATTCATTGTCCGATTCCCGTGTCGAACTGAGTTTGAGATTGCACAGGAGGAAGCATATTGGTTTGCACAAAACACGCAGCAACGAACGCGTAGACGCAATAAGCGACTCAGACAGCTGCTTTGGTTTGCCATTATCGTCAGCGTCGTGAACTTCGGCCAATGGCAGACGCTATGACCATTAGTAGATCAATCGAGCCGCCGCTCAATCGCATCTAGGATCATCCCCGCCAGATCAGTACCGTCATAATTGCCAATCGCGACAATCCCCGTCGGTGAGGTAACATTGATTTCGGTCAGCCATTTGCCACCGATCACGTCGATGCCGACGAAGATCAGTCCGAGCCGCTTCAAGTCGGGGCCCATCGCTGCACAGATTTCTTTCTCGCGATCAGTCAGTTCGGCTGGCTCGGCATAACCCCCCTGTGCAAGATTGCTGCGAAATTCGCCTTCACCCGGCTTGCGGTTAATCGCGCCCGCGACTTCTCCATCGATCAGGACAATGCGCTTATCGCCCTCATGCACTTCAGGAAGAAAGGGCTGCACCATATGTGGCTCTGGCCATGTTTGATTAAAAACCTCAAATAAAGCACTCAAATTACTACCATCTTCTGGAACCAGGAAAATGGCTTTACCGCCATTTCCATGCAACGGCTTGACCACGATCCCGCCATGTTCCGCCTGAAAAGCGCGCACTTCATCAAGATCGCGGGTGATCAGGGTTGGCGGCATAAATTGCGCATAATCGAGCACATAGACCTTCTCCGGCGCGTTGCGAACGCTCGCCGGGTTATTGACCACCAGAGTCTCGCTTTCGATCCGCTCCAGCAAATGGGTGGCGGTGATGTAGCCGACATCAAAGGGCGGGTCCTGACGCATCAACACAACATCGACATCGCTGCCAAGGTCCAGTTTGACCGGATCACCAAAAGAAAAATGATCGCCCTGCACCGGCTGTACCGTCACGGGATGGGCCGGCGTGGTCAGGCGACCATTGGCGTGCAAGGTCAGGCCCTTTACGTCATAGTGGAATAGCGCATGACCGCGTTTCTGCGCAGAGAGCATCAGCGCAAAACTGCTGTCACCGGCAATATTCACGCTTTCCATCGGGTCCATCTGTACAGCGATTTTCAGGGTCATTTATTTGCTTTCATTCACACTGTGTTTGGCAATCCATAACCGCTCATTCTGAACTTGTCGAAGGGCGTTTTTATTTGCGGCAGCAAAGGAAAAATGCACCCGACATCCTAAAATTCACTGCGACGGGTCAATATTGACCGTTCAATGTTGCGTGGCGCACTAAAACCCGTGCCATACGTTGGTCAAATGTACGGGCAAACGGCGCGGAGCGATCAGAATCACGTCTATCCGCGCGTCTTCGCCTTTGGTGCAATATTCTGGATAGAGGATTTCTGCAGCGTCAGCGACCCGCTTGAGCCGCTTCAGATCGATCGACTGTTCCAGGTCCGCAAGCTTGCTCCGGGCCTTGACCTCGACAAAGGCCACCAATCCGCCGCGCTTGGCTATCAGGTCCACCTCACCGCGCGGTGTCCGAACGCGTTCCGCCAATATCCGCCAGCCTTTCAAGCGCAGGAAGCGGGCGGCGGTTTTTTCGGCCTGACGCCCCCGCTTTTCCGCTGCCTCGCGTTTCATGCCGTACCGTCTGCTTTCCAACGATTGGCTAGGTCATAGAGCGCCTTGCGATCGGTGCTAAAAGCCCGCGCCACCTCGCCCGCAGCCTTAGAGGCAGGCAGGCGCTTCAACGCCTCCCGCAGCGCCGCTTCGATGTCCTGCTCGCTCGCGGCTTCCGGTGGGCCGGGCGGGCCAATGACGACGACAATCTCACCTTTCGGCTTTTCCGAACCATAGCGATCGCCGAGTTCACTGAGGGATCCGGTCACGGCTTCTTCAAACCTTTTGGTGATTTCGCGAACAACCGCGGCTTTGCGGTCTCCCAATATGGCCTGTGCATCCGCCAGCATCGCGCCCAGACGGGAACCGTTTTCGTAAAAGATCAGACTGGCGTTCAGCGCCTTCAATGCGCCGAGTGCTTCGGTTCGCGCCTTCGCCTTACTGGGCAAAAAGCCTTCAAAAAGAAACCGGTCGCTTGGCAATCCAGATAGCGTCAGGGCCGCAATGGCAGCGCTTGGGCCAGGAATCGTGGTCACATAAAGCCCGGCCGCTTGCGCATCACGCACCAGCTTATAACCGGGGTCAGAGATCAGCGGCGTGCCAGCATCGCTGACAAGTGCGACAATTTTACATCCCATCGCATCCAAAATGCTATCGCGGTCAGCCGTAGACTTATGGTCATTATAGACCATCATTTTTGATTTTTTACCAATGTGATTCAGTAGCTTGCCTGTCACTCTAGTGTCTTCCACCAAAATGATATCGGCGATGCCGAGTATCTCTTCGGCACGACGCGACAAATCTCCAAGGTTGCCGATTGGGGTTGCGACGATATAGAGACCGGATTGGGCAGGAGCAGACATATGACAGTCATGGCAGACAAGGCACATCAAGGACAAGATCAAACCAGAAGGCGCGGTCTTTTAAAATGGGCAAGCGCTTCGGCTTTTGTCTTTCTAGCGGGCTGCGCTACCGTCATTCCCGGCGGTCCCCAATCAGCACCATCCGGGACATCGACACCGGCACCAGTGTCCGCAGGCCTGCCCGAGGACCAGAAGCACCATCGTATAGCCCTACTGGTTCCGCTGTCCGGTAAAAATTCCGGCGTTGGCCAATCGCTCGCCAATGCCACGACCATGGCGCTGCTCGACACCAAGGCCGCTAACATCCGCATGACCAGCTATGACACGGCCAAAGGCGTCAGAACGGCAGCCCAAAATGCCATCCGCGACGGCAACAAGCTGATCATCGGCCCCCTACTCAGCGACAATGTCGTAGCCACCGCCAATATTGCGCGCCCAGCCGGCGTGCCGATCTTGAGCTTCACCAACGACACCGGCGTTGCAGGCAACAATGTCTATATTCTTGGCCATATCCCGTCGCAGTCGATCAACCGGGTCGTAAAATATGCACGGTCCAAAGGCATGTCACGCTTTGCGGCCCTCGTCCCCAATGGCGTCTATGGACAGCGGGCGTCCTCAACATTGCTGCGACAGGTGAAAGACGTAGGCGGCACTGTGGTCTCCATCCAGACATTCAACCGCGATTCAAAATCTATTGAGGCTGCGACCAAGAAGCTGAACCAGAACGGGGAGTTCGAAGCGGTTCTGCTCGCCGATAATGGCGATATGGCAATCAAGGCAGCGCCTTATATTCGCAACAATGCGAGTAAAACGGCGAAGATTCTGGGCACTGACCTCTGGAATACGAGCAGCAATCTAGCAGGTGCACCATCGGTTCGGGGCGCATGGTTCGCCAGCGTTTCCGATGGCCTCTACAAGCAATATGCCAATAAGTATCGCGACCGCTATGGCCGGGCACCGTTCCGGCTGTCCAGCCTCGGCTATGATTCGGTGTTGCTGACGGTAAAGGTAGCGCGCAACTGGAAAGTCGGCTCGCCCTTCCCGATCAACCAACTGACCGATCCGGGTGGATTCATCGGACTGGACGGCGTCTTCCGTTTCAAATCCAATGGTATTTCGGAACGGGCGTTGGAAGTTCAGGAAATCCGCAGAGGCAGCTTTACCGTAGTCGATCCGGCGCCAAGAGCGTTTTGATAAAAGCCTTGGTCATCCTGAATATATTTCAGGATCCCTGACGTTCGACCATTATCTCAAGGGTTCCTGAAACACGTTCAGGGCAACGGATATCTTGCCTAACCGATATTCTGACCGGTCGACTCCCAGTCTTTGAGGAAGCCTTCCAGCCCTTTGTCCGTCAGCACATGTTTGAACAGACCGCGGATGACATTGGGCGGCATGGTGCCGACATCAGCACCGATACGGGCGGATTCGAGCACATGGATAGGATGACGGATCGAGGCGACCAATATCTCCGTGTCGAACGCATAATTGTCGTAAATCAGCCGAATATCTTCGATCAGGGTCATGCCGTCGAGGCCGTTATCATCATGACGCCCGACGAAGGGAGAGATGAAGCTAGCTCCCGCTTTCGCGGCGAGCAGCGCCTGACTGGCCGAGAAGCAAAGCGTGACATTGACCATTGTGCCTTCGCTGGTCAGCGCCTTGCAGGTCTTTAAACCGTCAATCGTCAATGGTACCTTGATACAGACATTGTCCGCGATTTTGCGCAGAACCTCTGCTTCTTTCATCATCGCGGCGTGATCCAGCGCGACCACTTCGGCGGAGACAGGACCGTCCGTCAGACCGCAAATTTCCTTGGTCACTTCCATGATATCCCGACCCGATTTCTTGATCAGCGAGGGATTGGTGGTGACACCGTCAACCATGCCGGTCGCGGCTAGGTCAGCGATTTCCGCAGTATCGGCGGTATCTACGAAAAATTTCATCACTCTGACTCCAAATATTAGGACAATATGGCTGTTGCCGATTGCCTATCCGCTTTCCGTCAGACGGGGAACTGCCACCCGATCGATAGCGGCAGAAAGCTGTGGATAATTTGGGGGAAGATTCCGGTATAAATATCCTAACAAGGCTTTCCCGAACCCCTGTAGCGATCTGCGATGATAGATCATCATCTCTCTTATTTTCGCCAAAGCAAGAATGACGAATGATGATTACCTGCCTATAGCATGGATATGAATCGCGTTCGCGTCCTTCTTCTCAATGCCGCTTTGGGTCCGCTCGATTACCGCGTACCCGATGGTATGCAAGTCGAGCCGGGTTCCATCGTAATGGCCCCGCTTGGCCCCCGCAAAATGCCCGGCATTGTGTGGGAGGCCGATAGCTTTCCCGTGGAAGAGATCGACCCGAAAAAGCTGCGACCACTGCTTGAACTGCGCGATGTACCTCCGTTGCGTGCTCCACTGCGCCGACTGATCGAATGGACAGCCGCCTATTATTTCGCCTCACCTGCATCGGTCTTGCGCATGGTATTGTCGAGCGGAGCCGCCTTTGCCGACAACCGGCCGATCAGCGAATATCGATTGAACGGCAAAATTCCCGATCGCATGACAGCACAGCGCGAACAGGCGCTTGAAAAGCTCATCGATGCACAAGGTACGATCAGCGAGCTAGCCCAAAAAGCGGGCGTCTCGATCGCGGTCATCCGGGGCCTAGAGAAACTGGGGGTTTTTGATCGAGAGGAAATATCCCCTTTCGCTGCGACGTCAGAACCCACAGCCAATTTCGGCACGGTCGATCTCAGCGACGACCAGACAAATGTCAGCAACGTCTTGATAGACGCCGTGCGCGCATCCCAGTTCAAGCCGTTTTTGCTCGATGGCGTAACCGGTTCGGGCAAAACCGAGGTCTATTTCGAGGCGGTTGCAGAAGCGCTGCGCCAAGACAAGCAGGTGCTGGTCCTGCTTCCCGAGATCGCGTTGACCGAACCATTTCTTGCCCGCTTCGAGGCCCGTTTCGGTGCCGAACCCTTGGCATGGCACAGCGGGATGAAGCAGTCGGAGCGCAAGAAGAACTGGCGGGCGCTGGCCGAAGGCAATGCTCGGGTGATTGTCGGTGCGCGCTCTGCCCTGTTCCTGCCTTATGCCAATCTCGGCCTGATCATCGTCGATGAAGCCCATGAAACCAGCTTCAAGCAAGAAGATGGCGTGCGCTATCACGCCCGCGATGTCGCAGTCATGCGCGGGTTATACGAAAAAATTCCGGTCATTCTAGCCTCCGCTACCCCCGCGATAGAAAGCCGCCATCAGGTTGAGCAGGGCAATTATGAACTGCTCAACCTGCCGGCACGGTTCGGCGGGGCAACGATGCCAGACATCGAAGCGCTCGATCTAACCGAGGATGTGCCGCCACGCGGAAACTGGCTCGCCCCTACGCTGGTCAATGCGCTCGAAGAAAATCTCGGCAAGGGTGAACAATCTCTCTTGTTCCTCAACCGCCGCGGGTTTGCGCCGCTGACCTTGTGCCGGACCTGTGGTCACCGGATTGATTGTCCCAATTGCACCGCATGGATGGTCGAGCATCGCCTGACCCGCCGCCTTGCCTGCCATCATTGCGGCCATGTCATGCCGCTCCCCGAAAAATGCCCCGAATGCGGTGACGAGGACAGTCTTGTGGCTTGCGGCCCGGGCGTCGAACGGATTTGCGATGAAGTCAAAATGCTATTCCCGCAGGCCCGAACGGCAATTGTGACCTCGGACACGATCTGGTCACCCCAGCGCGCTGCCGATTTCGTCAATCAAATGGAAGCGGGGGCAATTGATATCGTCGTCGGCACCCAGCTGGTGACCAAAGGCTATCATTTTCCCAATCTCACTCTGGTAGGTGTGGTCGATGCCGACATCGGGCTGGAAGGCGGCGATTTGCGCGCAGCTGAACGCAGTTTTCAGCAGATTGCGCAGGTAGCCGGACGGGCTGGACGCGCGGAAAAACCGGGCCGGGTCTACGTCCAGACCCGTATGCCGAGTGCCCCCGTAATCCAGGCCCTGATCAAGAATGACCGGGAAGGCTTTTACACCGCCGAAATCGAATCCCGCCGACAAGCACTGGCTCCGCCTTTCGCGCGCTGGGCCGCGATTATCGTTTCGTCCGAGGACAATAAGGAAGCGATGGAAACCGCACGACTGATAGGCCAGACCGCTCCCAAGCTCGACGGTTTCTCGGTATATGGCCCGGCCCCTGCCCCATTGGCGATGTTGCGCGGTCGACACCGGCACCGGTTGCTGGTTCATGCTCTGAGATCCGTCGACTTGCAGGACATCATGCGCGACTGGCTGGAACAGCTAGAATGGCCCCGTGCGGTGCGTGTCGGGGTGGATGTGGACCCCTATAGTTTTGTTTGATGGACTTTCCTCCGCACTTGATGCGCGGCTTTGGCTTCGGTAGCGCTGATTGCCTATGAGGCTCCACATTGATTCTGAAGCACAACTGAAAGCCCCGCTATGAACCGACTTCTTGCGATCATCAGTATATTGGCGGCCACTCTGTTAGCCGGCCCCGCCCAGGCCGACCCCGCAGACATCAGCGCCGCCAGCCGTTCGGTTGTTCGGGTCGTGCTCGCGGCAAAGGACGGCAACAAGGTTGCGTTCGTCGGCCATGGCAGCGGCTTTGCGGTTGCGCCCGACAAGATTGTAACCAACGCCCATGTCGTAGAGATTGCACGACAAGAGCAGTCGGTTGTCATCGGGATCATCCCGTCGCAGGGCGGGATCAGCTATGGTGGACGGATCATCGCATATTCGCCAGATAATGACCTTGCGCTCATTCAGGTATTGGACGGTGGACGTTTGCCACCATTGGCGGTTTTTGGTGGCCCTGTTGCCGATGGCGCAGATGTGGTGGCGGTCGGCTATCCCGGCTCTGTCGATCGGGCCCAAGGTCTCGATCTGGATGATCTGATCAACCCGATGTCGCCGGTCAAGACCACCGGCACCGTATCCGGCGGACGGACTACCAAGCAATTTGACACAATCCTGCACACGGCGCCCATTGCATCGGGCAACAGCGGCGGACCGCTAATCGACAATTGCGGCCGGGTGCTCGGCGCGAACAGCTTTGGATCCATCAGTGACGGCAATGACGCGGAATTTGGATTTGCCGTGTCAGCGCGTGAAATATTGGCCTTCTTACGCAAAGCTGGCGTAAAGGCGGGATCAACGGCAAGTCCCTGCCGTTCTGCCGCAGAGATCAGCCAAGAAGAACAGCAGCGTGAAGCCGCCGCCCGTGCGCAAGTCGAAGCCGCAAAGCAGGCGGAAGCCCTCAAGCGCGAACGCGCAGAAACCAAATTGCGCACCGGCATATCGCAAGACATTATTACCGAACGTGAAAATAGAATAGCCATGGCCGCACTGATGCTGGCTCTGGCCCTGCTAGCCGCTGGCGGCGCGGGCGTCCTGATGGTTCAGGGCAAGCGCAATCCGGCGATCATGGCAGCCGGCGGCGCAGCAGTTCTTCTCCTCGGTGCCGTCATAACCTTCCTGTCACGCCCGGATTTCAGCGAGATCGATGACCGGGTCGCAGCCGCACTGCAAGAGCAATCCGGCAAGGGTGAAACCCCGACATCCATTACCGCAGCAGGCCGGTATCAGTGCACGATCAATCCCCAGCGCAGCCGGATCACCGTGTCACAAGAGAATGAACTGCCGATCGAATGGACGGAGGGCGGCTGCGTCAACGGCCGCACCCAATATGGCCGCGACGGCGCCAAATGGTCGCGCATATTTGTGCCCAATGAAGAACAGACAATCACGATCAGCAGCTTCCAGCCGGATCGCAGCGAATTTACCGAAGAACGCTATTTGATGGGACTGGAAGCGATGACCAAAGCCCGCGCCATCCGCGCCCAATATGGCAACCGGGCCTGCACGACGGACGATAAGGCACTGGCCGATATCGAGGATATGGTGAAAGCGATCAGAGCCGAACTACCCAGCCAGGCGAATGAACGGTTGGTTTATGAGTGCAAAAAACCCGCTCAATAATCGGGTTCACCGCCCGCGAACACTTTCTGCGCTTGTCCAGTCAGCCAATCCATCGCTGCGGCCCATGATTGATGGCCGTGACTGATCCGGGCAACGCCAAGCTCAGCCAATGCCTTATGATCTGGTCCGTCCGGCGCGCGCAGGATATTGACCGGCAAAGGCGATGCTTCGCAAATGGCTCCAATACAATCTGCTTTGCCCAGGAAGGGGACAAATAGGCTCCCTGCCCCGGCATCCGCATATATTTTCGCGCGTTCGAGAACCTCCGCCACCAGGGCTTCACCATTATCTTCGGCCGATTGACCGCGAAAAACATCGCAGCGGGCGTTCACCCAAATCCCGGTTGAGGCAGCGGCCTTCAATCTTTCTGCATACACCTCCGGTGCCAACAACTTGTCTTCACCCGGCATGCGATCTTCCATGTTGATACCGCTGGCGCCCGCATCATAGGCACGTTGCACGGATTGGCGCACTTCCGATGCATCGGCACCATATCCAGCCTCTAGATCAATACTGATCGGCAGCTCCGACACAGATGCAATATGGTCCAGATTGGCAATCGCATCATCAAGAGAAAACGCCTCACCATCGGCGATGCCCTGCGCTCCTGCGACACCATAGCTTCCAGTGGCCAAGGCCTTTGCGCCCGCTGCTGCGACCGCATTTGCACTGCCCGCATCCCAGATATTGATCAATATCAGGGGATTGCCCGGAACATGGAGGTCACCAAAGCGCTTTATTTTCTCGTTCATTTTGCTTCCTTTTCCAGCAAAGATTGCTTGATCTCCAGTCCATAGGCATAGCCGCCCATCGTCCCGTCGCTGCGCACCACGCGGTGACAGGGGATCAGGACCGCGACATTATTGGCGCCATTGGCACTGCCCACGGCACGGACCGCTTTGGGCTTGCCGATGGCGGCGGCAATATCGGCATAGCTGCGGGTTTCGCCCTCGGGGATTTTACGCAGTTCCTGCCAGACCGCTTCCTGAAAAGCGGTGCCCCGAACATCGAGCGGGATATTATGGGGTCGTCCGGGTGTTTCGACCTGAGCGACCACATCACTCAGCAGCTGTTCGAATGCTGCCCCCCCCTTTGACAAGTCCGCTTTCGGAAAGCGTTGGCGCAATTCTGCTTCCCCCTCATTGAAGGACAGGCAGCAAACGCCCTTTTCTGTAGCCGCAACCAACATGATACCGAGAGACGTTTCAACGGTCGCCCAATATACGGTCGCCCCTATCCCGCCATTTTTCCAAACATTCGGTGCCATACCCATTTTGCGTTCCTCATAAAATCGTGAAGCGGAGCCATAGCCAGCATCATATATCGCCTCGGTCACTGACACCCCGCTGGCCAAGGCATCCTCCACCCGTTCGGATCGTAATGCCCGTGCATAGGCCGCGGGAGACAGGCCCGTATCCCGTTTAAAAATCCGCTGAAGATGGGTCGGTGAATAACCGGTTAGATCGGCCAACTCGCCTAACTTCGGCGCAGTCTCAGCCATGCGAATAGTGTCGATCACTAGCTTTACCGCTGCTTCATCGCGGGCGACATCATTGGGGTGACAACGCAAACAGGCCCGCAGGCCTATTGCCTCTGCCTGCTCTGCTTTTGCAAAGAAGCGCACATTTTTACGTTTCGGATGGCGGGCAGCGCAAGAAGGGCGACAATAGATTCCCGTACTCAGGACGCCAGTGACGAATTTGCCATCAAACGACCGGTCACGGGCCTGCATCGCGCTCCACGCTTGATCGCTATCGACTTGTTCGTCGGTCATGACTCGAATCTCTCCACCCGCGCGACAAAACATCCATGGGCTGCATTGTGCACGTCTATATAGGTAACCTCGTCCAGTTCAAAGAGTTGACGGATGGTTTGGTCGGCGTCACCGGGCAAAGACAGGCTGGCGGTTTTCAGCCTGCTATCCTCGCCGAACGCGCGCATACCAAGAGGGCGGTCGTGAAAAACCGGCGGCACTGCATCCGTATATTGCGCCGCTTCTGTCTGTCCGGTTCTCACAAATATCGCATATGAACTTCTGTAAGGAGAATCCACATCATGGGATATATGGTGAAACAAGATCAGCTCTTCGCCTACTTCCGCGTCCTCCAGAGAGATGCGGCATGGAAAGCCTGGTTTACTGGTTGCGGTTATATGCACCGCGCGCAGCGCTTTGAGCTCTTTTTCGGTTGCGCCCTGAAAAGACTTGGCAATATCCGGGCTCAATCCCGTGATTTGATAGGTCATAAATAGTCTCCAATACGGGTTACTACTGCGGATTTAAATGACATCGACCGAAGCGGCTTCCCGTATCTTGCGTTCAAAGCAAAATATTCTGCACGGGATAATTGAAAGCCGCAAAAAACTGCTGGTTTCGTCTCCCAAAAAAATGATTCCCAAAGCCATCTTGCATCGCGGTAAAATGGTTGCTAGACGCCGCGCATCCGTGGGCGGAATCGCAGGATTTCCGGCCATAAAGCGGACCATTTCATAAACGGTTTTCAGACCAGCATTTCGGTCAGGGAGAAGCAAACGCGTGGATCATTCCAGCGGCATCAGAGCGAGCTTAGCAGGGCGTTACGCCACTGCGCTGTTCACTCTTGCAAACGAAAAGAAGAGCATCGACGGTGTTCAAAACAGCCTTAGCATTTTGAGCGCGGCCATGGCCGAATCGGATGACCTGAAAGCGCTGATCAGCAGCCCGGTCGTTTCCCGCAGCGATGCCGGCAAGGCCATTGCAGCCACTGCGAAATCTCTGAAGCTTGATGATCTGACGTCAAACTTGCTCGGCGTTCTTGCCAGCAACCGTCGTCTGGACCAGATACCAGCCGTTGTTCGCGCCTTCACGACCTTGGCTTCAGGCTATCGTGGTGAAGTGTCCGCTGAAGTAACCTCCGCTCATCCGCTGGATGAAAAGCAGATTGATGCGCTCAAGGCGCAGCTCAAGAAACGTGTGGGAAGCGATGTTAGCGTTTCCACCGCCGTTGATTCGTCCATATTGGGCGGGCTGGTCGTGAAAATCGGCAGTCAGATGATCGACAGCTCCATTAAAACCCGTTTGAACACCCTATCGCAGGCCATGAAAGGCTAAAGGAAGAGATACATGGATATTCGCGCCGCAGAAATTTCAAAGGTCATCAAAGACCAGATCGCCAATTTTGGCAATGAAGCTCAGGTTTCCGAAGTCGGAACCGTGCTTGCCGTCGGTGACGGTATTGCCCGTATTCACGGTCTCGACCAGGTACAAGCTGGTGAGATGGTTGAATTCTCCAACGGCGTTCAGGGCATGGCCTTGAACCTTGAGGCTGACAATGTCGGCGTCGTGATCTTCGGCTCTGACGCTGAAATTAAAGAAGGCGACGTTGTTAAGCGGACCGGTACGATTGTGGACGTTCCGATCGGCAAAGAACTTCTCGGCCGCGTGGTCGATGGTCTTGGCAACCCGATTGATGGCAAAGGCCCAATCAAAACCAAAAAGCGTAGCCGTGTGGAAGTAAAAGCACCTGGCATTATCCCACGGAAATCGGTTCACGAGCCCGTACAGACCGGACTGAAGGCGCTTGACGCTCTTGTGCCAGTTGGCCGTGGTCAGCGCGAATTGATCATTGGTGACCGTCAAACCGGTAAGACCGCTGTCGCAATCGACACGTTCATCAACCAAAAGACCGTCAATGCTTCGGATGACGAAAGCAAAAAGCTTTACTGCATCTATGTTGCTGTGGGTCAGAAGCGTTCAACAGTTGCTCAGATCGTACGTCAGCTCGAAGAAAATGGCGCTATGGAATATTCCATCGTTGTTGCCGCTTCTGCTTCCGAGCCTGCTCCGCTTCAATATCTCGCACCATATACCGGTGTGACGATGGGCGAATATTTCCGCGATAACGGCATGCACGCTTGTATCGTTTATGACGATCTCTCCAAACAGGCTGTGGCTTATCGTCAGATGTCCTTGCTTCTGCGTCGTCCTCCAGGACGTGAAGCTTATCCTGGTGACGTTTTCTATCTTCACAGCCGCTTGCTTGAGCGTGCCGCAAAGATGAACGAAGACAATGGCTCCGGTTCTTTGACCGCATTGCCGATCATTGAAACACAGGCTGGTGACGTTTCCGCCTATATTCCGACCAACGTGATTTCGATTACCGACGGTCAGATCTTCCTCGAAACGGATCTTTTCAACCAAGGCATCCGTCCTGCGATTAACGTGGGTCTGTCGGTTTCTCGTGTGGGTTCTGCTGCACAGACGAAAGCGATGAAGAAAGTGTCCGGTTCGATTAAACTCGATTTGGCACAATATCGTGAAATGGCCGCCTTTGCGCAGTTCGGTTCCGACCTTGATGCTTCGACCCAGCAATTGCTGGCCCGTGGTGAGCGTTTGACGCAGCTTCTGAAGCAGGCACAATTCTCGCCTCTTCCATTCGAAGAGCAGACCGCTTCTATCTACGCAGGTACCAACGGTCACCTGGATGGTGTCGGCGTCAATGATGTTGTGCGCTATGAGGAAGCGATGCTTTCTCACATGCGAAGCGAACATGCTGATATTCTGAAAACGATCCGTGAGAGCGGTGACTTGAAAGATGACACTAAGGCATCTCTCGAAGACGCACTCGCAGCTTTCGGCAAGACCTTTAGCTAAGCCAGACGAACCCAACGGGTAAGGAGCCAAAATGGCTAGTTTGAAAGAACTGAAAGATCGGATTGAGTCGGTTAAATCGACCCAGAAGATCACCAAGGCCAAGAAGATGGTCGCAGCAGCCAAATTGCGCCGGGCGCAGATGGCTGCAGAAGCTGCGCGTCCCTATGCGGAGCAGATGGAAAAGGTGATGGGCAACCTCGCCTCCAAGGTAGCGGTTGATGAAAATTCATCGAAGCTGCTTGCTGGCACCGGCAAGGACGAAACGCATTTGCTTGTTGTCGCGACTTCTGATCGCGGCCTTTGTGGCGCGTTTAACGCGAATATTGTCAAAGAAGCCAAGGTGAAAGCGGAAGCGCTGCTCGCCGAAGGCAAGAAAGTGTTGTTCTATATGGTGGGCCGTAAAGGTCTGCCGATTATCAAACGGCAATATCCTGGTCAGATTTTGAAGCATTTCGATACGTCGGAAGCGAAGACACCGGGTTTTGATGAAGCGAAAGCAATTGCTGCGGAACTTACGGACCTGATCGAAGACGGGAAATTTGACGTAGCGCATCTGTTCTACGGAAAATTTCGGTCGGCATTGGTTCAGGAACCGACAACGCAGCAGATCATCCCGGTTGCACTGGGCGATGATACCGCAGCATCGGGAACCGAAGGCGCCGTTGATTACGAACCGGATGAAGAAGAAATTCTCGCTGAATTGCTCCCGCGCAATCTGACAACGCAGCTATTTGGTGCGCTGCTGGAAAATATGGCTTCGGAGCAAGGCGCATCGATGACCGCAATGGACAATGCGACCCGCAATGCCGGCGATCTGATCGACAACCTCACCATCGTTTACAACCGCAGCCGTCAGGCCGCGATTACCACCGAATTGATTGAAATTATCGCTGGCGCTGAAGCGCTCTAAAGCATCTACGCAAGGAAGAAGCAAAATGGCAAAAAGCAAAAATGTAGGCCGCATTTCACAGGTTATCGGCGCTGTTGTCGACGTAACCTTTGACTCGGACATCCCATCTATCCTCTCCGCTCTGGAAACCGACAATGGCGGCAACCGGCTGGTGCTTGAAGTAGCGCAGCACTTGGGCGAAAACACCGTCCGGACCATCGCTATGGACTCCACCGAGGGTTTGACCCGCGGTCAGGAAGTGACCGATACCGGCGCACAGATCCAGATGCCTGTTGGTCCTGAAACATTGGGTCGGATCATGAACGTGGTTGGTGAACCAATTGACGAACGTGGCCCTATTGGCGCAAAAGCAGTTGCCCCAATCCACGCAGAAGCACCTGCATTTGTTGACCAATCTACCGAATCAGAAATTCTGGTTACCGGCATTAAAGTGGTCGATCTGCTCGCACCATACGCAAAGGGCGGCAAAATTGGTCTCTTCGGCGGTGCCGGCGTGGGCAAGACCGTGCTTATTCAGGAATTGATCAACAACATCGCAAAAGGCCACGGCGGTACGTCCGTGTTCGCTGGTGTTGGTGAGCGTACCCGTGAAGGTAACGATCTCTATCACGAATTCCTCGACGCTGGCGTTATCGCCAAAGATGCCGACGGCAATCCGAAGTCGGAAGGCTCGAAAGTGGCATTGGTCTTCGGTCAGATGAACGAGCCTCCAGGAGCACGTGCTCGTGTGGCCCTGTCCGGTTTGACCCAGGCTGAATATTTCCGTGACCAGGAAGGTCAGGACGTTCTGTTCTTCGTCGACAACATCTTCCGCTTCACGCAGGCTGGTTCGGAAGTGTCCGCACTTCTTGGCCGTATTCCTTCGGCTGTGGGCTATCAGCCTACCCTGTCTACCGACATGGGTGCGTTGCAAGAGCGTATTACCTCCACCAACAAGGGTTCGATTACATCGGTTCAGGCCATTTACGTTCCTGCCGATGACTTGACCGACCCTGCACCGGCAACCAGCTTTGCCCACTTGGACGCTACGACCGTTTTGAACCGTGCGATTTCAGAACTGGGCATCTACCCGGCTGTTGATCCGCTCGATTCTACATCGCGTGTTCTTGAGCCACGTGTTGTTGGCCAAGAGCATTATGATACGGCCCGTGCTGTTCAAGAAACACTGCAAAAATATAAGTCTTTGCAGGACATTATCGCCATTCTCGGCATGGACGAGCTTTCTGAAGAAGATAAGCTGGTCGTTCAGCGGGCTCGTAAGATCCAGAAGTTCCTGTCACAGCCTTTCCATGTTGCTGAAGTCTTCACCGGCATCAAAGGTAAGTTCGTTGATCTGGAAGATACGATCAAATCGTTCAAAGCCGTTGTCGATGGCGAATATGATCACCTTCCTGAAAATGCCTTCTACATGGTTGGCGGCATTGAAGAAGCGATCGCAAAAGGCAAAGAAATGGCTGCTGAAGCAGCTTAATGCGTTAAACCCCTCTCCCGCGAGGGAGAGGGTTTAGGAATTGAATAATGGCGAACCTACATTTCGAACTCGTAACCCCTGAAAAACTCGTCCGGTCGGATGATGTTTTCATGGTGGTTGTGCCCGGCACCGAGGGTGATTTTGGCGTGCTCGCTGATCACGCTCCTGTGATGTCTACAATTCGCGACGCCGATCTGGTCATTTACGCCAGCGAAGGCGCTGCGGCTGAGACAATCTCCGTACAGGGTGGCTTTGCTCAAGTGGATGAAAAGGGCCTGACTGTTCTGGCCGAAGCGATTTCCTGATTTTCTGATCAAGGTGATAAGCGAATTTTACGGCGCTTATCACCATCAGTTGCTCTTCGGTGGCCTAAGGCTACCTTCTAACCAGCGCTAAGCCTCCAGCACCGTCGTTGCCTTGCGTTCGCTGTGCCAAAGCAGCAAGCCGCTCAATATTATCAACAATCCCCCCATCATCGCGGTTCGATCAATCGGGTCGCCGAAGACGAAGACGCTGATTGCCGTCGCGATCAGCAGCTGGATATAGACGATCGGCGCAATTGCCGCCGCAGTCGTCCGCATCGTCGCCATGAACAGCAGAAAATGACAACCTGTTGCGGTTAAGGCTACCAACGCGCAGCGCAGAATAACGTCCCAGTCAGGCGCACTCGGGACCGACATGACAGGGATAAACCAGTGCCCCAACAGCGTAGCAATGACGAGGAATATGGCTGCCCAGAAGGCGATATAAAATTGCGCCGCGAAAATCGATCGTTGGCTCGATACCATGCGATTGAGAATGAGCATTGTCGCCATCGCGACCGCCGAAAATAGCGGCAAAATAGCGACCCAGCCAAAAGCAGCGACATTAGGGCGGAGCATGATCAACACGCCACCAAAGGCGATGATCGTTGCTATCCAGGTGCGCGGCTGCATCTTCTCTTTCAAAAACCAACCGGAAAATAACGCGGTGAGGATCGGATTGACGAACGATATCGCAACCGCATCTGCCAATGGCATGATGTAGATGGCGGAAAAGAAGGTGATAGTTCCGACAAATAGGGTGAATCCGCGGGCCATGTGAAGCCAGGGCCGATTGACCTGAAAACCTTTACGCCCTTCGCGTAGAAACAAGATTACCGCTAAAGCCAGAGCACCGATTGAAAAGCGCAAAGCGGCAACCGCCTGCGCCGGCCAATCTCCGGCCATAGACTTGATCACGGCATCCCCGAGCGGGAAACCAGCGAACGCAATAAGCGCTAGCGTAATACCTCCGGCGGCGACCGTGCGTTCGCGATTTTGATCTGCGTTCAAAATATTGTTCCTTGTGTATTTCCAAGGCTTAGCGGCTCCTTTGCGCTGTACAAGCCACAAAAGACTCTTTCGCGACCGTCTACGCAATTGAGCAAGTTTTCCGGTTTATTAACCATTATCTGAGAAAGGGAGCATAGATCGTATGACATCAGACATATCGGACACATTAGCATGAGCGCATTTGGCAAGAAAAATGGACTGGGCGGCGGAAAACCATCCTTCGGGGTAGCCAAGCCAATGAACGGTGGTGGTAAGAAAACTACTGACTCCCGGAAGTCCAAAGACAATTTGGGTGGAAATCAATTTCCTCCGATTGAAACAATGCCAATTCCGGGTGGAGAGACCCCGCCCCCGCCAAAAACAGATCAAAGCGATGCAATGGCCAGGCTTTCCGAACGGTCCCAGCCAATGGTCGAAGATACCGACAAATCAGAAGGTTTTGGTGCCTCTGTCCATAAGATTAAGGAACAGGTTCTCCCTCGCCTGCTTGAACGTGTCGATCCAGAGGCCGCAGCGACGCTGAATAAAGAAGAACTGACCGAAGAATTCCGCCCGATCATCATGGAAGTGCTGACCGAGCTCAAGCTCACGCTTAACCGGCGCGAGCAATTTGCACTGGAAAAAGTTCTAGTCGACGAATTGCTCGGCTTTGGTCCGCTCGAAGAACTGCTGAGCAACCCGGACATTTCGGATATCATGGTCAACGGCCCTGAGCAGACCTATATAGAAATCAAAGGTAAGCTTGAGCTTGCACCAATCCAATTCCGCGATGAAGAACATCTGTTCCAGATCGCCCAGCGGATCGTGAACCAGGTTGGTCGCCGCGTCGATCAGACGACACCATTGGCCGATGCCCGTTTGAAAGATGGTTCGCGTGTAAACGTTATCGTTCCGCCGCTGAGCCTCAAAGGTACGGCCCTCTCCATCCGTAAGTTTTCCGATAAGCCGATCACCATCGACATGATGAAGGGCTTTGGATCCATGTCCGATCCCATGGCAACTGTGCTGAAAATCGCCGGTGCCTGCCGGTTCAACGTGGTCATCTCCGGCGGTACCGGTTCCGGTAAAACGACGATGCTGAACGCCATGTCCAAGATGATCGATCCCGGCGAACGCGTGCTGACCATCGAGGATGCTGCCGAACTTCGTCTGCAACAACCACATTGGCTACCGCTCGAAACGCGGCCGCCAAATCTGGAAGGTGAAGGCGCGATCACCATTGGAGATCTCGTGAAAAACGCCCTGCGTATGCGTCCCGACCGGATCATCCTGGGTGAGATTCGTGGCGCGGAATGTTTCGACCTTCTCGCCGCCATGAACACCGGCCATGATGGCTCCATGTGTACGCTTCACGCAAATAGCCCACGCGAGTGTCTCGGCCGTATGGAAAATATGATTTTGATGGGTGACATCAAAATTCCGAAAGAGGCAATTTCCCGGCAGATTGCAGAATCCGTCGATCTCATCATTCAGGTGAAACGACTGCGCGACGGCTCACGCCGCACAACCAACATCACCGAGGTGATCGGCATGGAAGGCGACGTGATCGTGACCCAGGAATTGTTCAAATATCAATATTTGGATGAGGATGCTGAGGGTAAGATCATCGGTGAATATCAATCCGCTGGTCTGCGCCCCTATACGCTCGACAAAGCGCGGCAATATGGCTTTGATCAGCCCCTGCTGGAAGCCTGCCTGTAACAGGCATATTATTCGGTCGACAAAATTCCAAGACCGAAGGCAATTGATATCCCAAAGGTCAACAACGCCAAAGCGGTGATCGTTGACCAAGGCATGAAACCAACATCTTCGATATCGCGGCGATTGTTGCGCCGTCGGTTAGCGATCTCAGAAATCAGGGCGATCACCGCCGATAAACCGCAGAGCACCATCCATAGCGGCGGCATCAATGACTAGCCCTTGTCCAGCATGTTGATGATACCGGAGAAATCCTTACCGCCCTGCCCCTGCGCTTCCGCATATTGCTCATAGAGTTTCGCGGCCTCTGCACCCATCGGCACATCGGCTCCGGCACTTTCCGCCGCTTCCATCGCCAGACGCAGATCCTTGAGCATCAGCGCAGCGGCAAAGCCACCCTCATAGCCATTGTCTGCCGGGCTTTGCGGCCCAACACCGGGCACCGGACAATAGCTGGTCATGGACCAGTTTTGTCCCGAAGCTTTGGAGGAAATATCGTAGAAATTCTGGAGATCGAGCCCCAGTTTCTCCGCCATTTTAAAGGTCTCGCAGGTTGCAACCATCGATGCACCGAGCAGCATATTGTTGCAGATTTTAGCTGCCTGCCCTGCGCCATTACCACCGGCGTGGATCACCGCCTTGCCCATATCGGCAAGAATCGGTTCTGCGCGTTTGAAACCGTCATCGCTACCGCCAACCATGAAGGTGAGCGTGCCACCATTGGCCGCAGCAATACCGCCGGAAACCGGTGCATCTACCGGCACGAGCCCCTTTGCCTCCGCCATCGTGGCAACATCACGGGCACTATCAACGTCGATGGTCGAGCAATCGATTACCAAAGTGCCGGGATTGGCATTGATGATGACTTCATATTCATAGACCTTACGGACATGCGCCCCAGCAGGAAGCATCGTAACGACCACTTCCATATTGTTCACCGCCTCGGCAGCATCGCTGACCGGATGACAGCCGGCTTCGCCAGCGCGCGCCAATGCCTCGCCGGACAAGTCAAAGGCATGAACCTCATGCCCTGCTTTTGCGAGATTGGCAGCCATGCCACCGCCCATATTGCCTAGGCCGATAAATCCGATTTTCATTTTAGCGTCCTTTCCACTGGCCTTCGCGTTTTTCGATAAACGCAGCCATGCCTTCTTTCTTGTCTTCCGTGGCAGTCAGAATCTGGAACAGACGCCGTTCGTGGACCAGTCCCTGTTCGAGATTATTCTCGAACGCGGAATTGACCATTTCCTTGTTCACCTGAATCGCCATTGGCGGCATCGAAGCGATGATTGCGGCCGATTTGAGCGCCTCGTCGAGCAGCTCTTCATGCGGAACGACGCGCGCCACCAGACCCGAACGCTCGGCTTCCTCGGCATCCATCATCCGGCCGGTCAGGCACATGTCCATCGATTTGGCCTTGCCGACCGCGCGAGTCAGCCGCTGCGAGCCGCCCATGCCGGGCGCTACGCCAAGCTTGATCTCCGGCTGGCCGAATTTCGCCTTGTCGCTGGCAATCAGGATATCCGCCATCATCGCCAGTTCGCATCCGCCGCCCAGAGCGAAGCCGTTGACCGCTGCGATCCACGGCTTGCGGGTCGCCTTGACGATATGGCTGGTCCATTTGGCGAAGAAGTCTTCCAGATAGAAATCGGCGGCGGACTTGTCGTACATTTCCTTGATGTCCGCGCCAGCGGCAAAAGCCTTGTCGCCCGAACCGGTCAAGACAGCGCAATTTTGCGTCTCATCCGCCTGAAATGCAGCAAATGCGTCAATTAGCTCATCGAGCACCTGGCTATTCAGCGCATTGAGCGATTTGGGCCGGTTGAGCGTGATCTGGGTGACTGCACCCCGTTTTTCGGAGAGAATTGTTTCGTAGGTCATAGGGGTTTCCATTCTTCATCTGCCGGCGGCGGCGCGAAAATATTGTCGATCCATTCGGTTGTGACATCCTCAGCGGTCGGTGGATTCCATTTCGGATCATTGTCCTTGTCGACAATCAGCGCCCGAACCCCTTCGAGGAAATCGTGCATCACCAGCACATGATAGCCGATGCGATATTCATTGCGCATTTCGTCGGCAAAGCTGTCCATCGCCGCGCCTTCCTTGAGCTGGCGCAGAGCTACCTTGCAGGTCTGCGGGCTTTTGGTGCCCAGCGTTTTGCGTTCTTTGGCCGCCCAGTCGCTATCATCGGCTGCCAGCGCCTCCAAAATATCTTCATAGCGGTCCGAGGCAAAAAACTTGTCGATCTTATCAAGATTATTGGTGATCCGGGCATCCGGCACATCGCCAGAAAGCTGCGCCAATATGGTCTCAATATGATCCGGATTTTTGGCAATTTGTTGTTTTGCTTCTGCCAGCACTTCCGATTGCAGATAATGGGATGCAATCCCCACAGCCATACATTCTGCTCCATCGAGGCGCGCGCCGGTCAATGCCAGAAACTGTCCCAATCGTCCCGCCAATCGAGACAGATACCAGCCGCCACCCACATCGGGGAACAGGCCAATCCCCGTTTCCGGCATGGCAAAGCGCGTATATTCCGTCGCTACCCGATATTGAGCAGGCTGCGATATACCGACGCCGCCGCCCATGGTGATACCATCCATGAAGGCGACCACCGGTTTCGGATATTCAAACATCAAGTGATTGAGCTGATATTCCTTGTAGAAAAACTCGCGGCCTTTCTTGCCGTCCGTCATTCCGGATTCCCGCAGCATCGCAATATCACCGCCGGCGCAGAATCCTCTCCCCTCGCTATGATCGAGAATGACCGCTTCAACATCATCATCGTCACGCCACGCAAGCAATGCTTCCGTCATCGCCAGGCACATATCCAGGTTCAATGAGTGAATAACTTTAGGACGGTTCAGGCTGATATGGCCAACCCGTCCCGTTTTTCTAATGATGATATCTTCTGTCATATATTCCCTATTGTCGGAGCAGTTCGCGCGAAACGATCATCCGCATGACCTGATTGGTACCTTCCAAAATGCTGTGCACCCGCAAATCCCGCCAAAAGCGTTCGATCGGATAGTCCTGTAAATAACCATATCCACCAAAGAGTTGCAGGGCATCGTTGACAATCTTGCTACCATTATCAGTAGCCAGTCGCTTCGCCATGGCCGCGAATTTCGTTTTATCCGGCGCGCCTTCGGTAACTTTGGCTGCGGCCAGATATAGCAGCGCCCGCGACGCTTCCAGGTCGGTGGCCATGTCAGCAAGCATGAACTGGGTGTTCTGAAAATCGCTGATCGCTTTGCCGAATTGCTTGCGATCTTTGGTGTAGGTCAACGCTTCATCCAGACAACGCTGCGCACCGCCAAGAGAGCAAGCGCCGATGTTCAAACGCCCCCCATCCAGACCCGCCATCGCAATCCGGAAACCCTCGCCTTCATCACCCACCCGGTTTTCAGCGGGTACGCGGACATTGTCAAAATTGACCTGCGCTGTGGGTTGGGAGTGCCAGCCAAGTTTCTTTTCCTGCGCGCCAAAACTGACGCCTTCCATGTCCTTTTCGATAACAAGGCAGGTAACGCCCTTTGCCCCATCGTCGGACGTACGCGTCATCGTGACGTAAATCTCGTTCTCCCCGCCGCCGGAAATAAACTGTTTGGATCCGTTGACGATATAATCATCGCCATCACGCACCGCCTTGGTCTTCAGCGAAGCCGCATCCGATCCGGCCCCGGCTTCGGTCAGGCAATAGCTGGCGATTTTTTCCATCGGCACGAGGTCGGGCAGATATTTGTCCTTTACCGCCTGCGAACCGAACGCATCGATCATCCAGCTGACCATATTGTGGATCGAAATAAAGGCGCTGGTCGAGGGACAGCCATAAGCCATGGCTTCCATGATGATCGCGCTTTCCAGTCGCCCCAAACCGATACCGCCCGATTCCTCGGACACATAAATGCCCCCAAAACCCAATTCAGCCGCCTGTTTGATCGTATCACGCGGGAATATATGCTTTTCATCCCATTCCGAAGCATAAGGCGTGATCGCATCGGCTGTAAATTTCTGCGCCATTTCCTGAATGGCAAGCTGGTCTTCGGTCAGAGAGAACTGGGTCATATCTATTTCTGCTTCTTCTCTATTTTCGCGGCGGTTGATTCGACGCCTCGCATTACCCGCAAGATGTTACCGCGTGCAATCTTAGCGAGATCCGTGCTGCTATACCCGCGCCGTGCCAGCTCAGTAAACAGCACCGGATAAGTCGATACATCGGCCAGATCGTCCGGGGTGAATCTTATCCCGCCATCTGTTGCTGTCACAGGCAGCATTTTGATCACCATGCCGCAATAATCGCTTTTGCGTTCAATGCCGACTAGGCCAGCTTGCGCATCACATCACCGAACAGATCTTCATCGCTTGGCAATGTTTTCGTCACGGCCAAAGGCTTGGACACCCAGGTTTCATTGATCAGATCACGCCAGCTGATATTGTTGTTGGTGCCATTGCCGCCCCAGCTACCGCAACCGAGAGAGAAGGTCTGGCGCATGCCATTCCACAAGTTGCCGCTATTAGATGCCGACTGTGGTTGATTTACCATCACCCGAGACGTCCGGGTTGCATTGGCCAGCTTCATGATATTGTCATCGGACTGGGAATAGATACCACAGCTATGCCCCTGCCCCTGATAGGCTTGGATATTGTTGGTCAGCTCAATTGCATGATCAATGTCGCGAGCCCGGTATAATGCCATAGAAACCGTCATTTTCTCGCCGGAGAAAGGATGGTCTGGTCCAAAGCCAGTTTCCGGAATGATGAAAAACTCGGTCTCTTCCGGAATATCAAAACCAGCGATGCCCGCGATGAATGCTGGCGTCTGGGCAACGACCTTTGCGTTGATATGCCCGTCGATCCAGAGAACATCCTCGAATTTCTGCTTATCGTCATCGCTCATGATATAGCCGCCTTTTGCGACCAGTTTAGCGAGCATTTCGTCGTAAATTGCATCCACCAAAATGACCGCATTGTCAGAAGAACAACTAGCCGCAAGGTCGAGCGTTTTCGACAGATGGATCTTGGTTGCCGCATCATCAAGATCGGCGGTTTCATCCACTGTGATAACGGCATTGCCAACACCAACGCCCAAAGCCGGTGTTCCGCTGGAATAAGCCGCGGTGACCATCGCACCACCGCCAGTCGCCAGTACACGATCACATTGACGCATCAACTCATTGGTCTTTTCAACCGATGGCACATCGATGCTCAGTACCAGATCAGCGGGCGCGCCCATTTTCACGATGGCATCCCGCATCAAATCGCAAATCAGCTTGTTCGTCAGCTTGGCCCGTGGATGCGGTGCAACGATGATCGAATTGCGTCCTTTAACGGCAGAAATCGCTTTGATAACCGGCGTTGCTTCTGGGTTGGTCGATGGAGACAAGGCCCCGATCACACCCATAGGCTTGGCGATTTTCACGATATTGCGTTCATGGTCTTCTTCCAAGATGCCCACCGACTTGTCATCGATGATATCAAATAAAGTCGCGCGGGTTTTCTTGAATATCTTCAGATATTTGCCGTCATAATTACCAAGCTGCGTTTCCTCGACGGTGTGCTGTGCAATTTTCTCGGCAACCGACTCCTCAGCAACGGCCCAAACCATCGCACGGATCAGGTCATCGACCTGTTCCTGTGTATAATTTTCGATTTGCGCTTGGGCGGCACGCGAACGAGCAACCAATTCAGCGATTTCGTCGACAATCGGGTCATTTGGGTTGGTTGTTGTATCCAGCATGGTATCGGTTCCTGATAATTTTGCCAAAATGGCATCCGTCGGTGACTCGCAAACTGATGCGAGATATTTCCCAGCCGTATAAATTACCGCAGATGCCCATGCAACGGCCAAACCGCTATCATTTCTAACCATCAATCAGCGATATTATATTGACTGACCAGTACCGCCGCTTATTCCAGCCACGAACAGGAACATCTTCGTCATCGAACATCCACAAGCAGAAGTCCGGCAAAAAACCTCGCTATTGGGACAAAATCGTCCCACGGCAGGCATCGTAACACGCCTTGCAGCGATGGTCTCATTGGCGATCATGTTCACCTTCGTCAAACTGGCCGGCGAACAGGGCGTGCATGTCACCGAAAGCCTGTTCTACCGCCAACTTACCGCTATGCCGCTTATCTGTTTTCTGATTTGGCGCAGCAGCGCCGGCTGGCCATCGATCGCCTCAAACAAGCACAAGCTTCATATCTTGCGGTCAATCCTTGGTATTTTTGCCATGGGCTTGAACTTCTGGGCAATGACCTTGCTACCGCTGGCTGATGCCACCACCATCAGCTTTACCGTACCAATATTTGCGACCCTGTTCGCCGCACTGATTTTGCGAGAAAAGGTCGGTATCCAACGCTGGTCTGCGATATTGATCGGCTTTGTCGGCGTGCTGATCGTTGTTCAGCCGGGTGGCTCGCTCATTCCCGCCTTCGGGGCCGCGGTCGCCCTGGTCGGCGCGCTGGTTACCGCATCCGTCACGCTCGTCATCCGTATGCTGGGCCGCACCGAAACCAGCATCGTCACGATCTTCTGGTTCTCAATCTACACGCTGCCCGCACTTGCCATTTGTGCCTATATCTATGGTGGTGGCCATGATGCGAAGACGTGGGGATATTTGCTCGGGATTGGTATTTTCGGCGCTCTGGGGCAGCTGTCTATCACCCAGTCGCTGCGCTATGCGCCCATTTCAACCATCGTACCGATGGACTATACCGCGCTCATCTGGGCGACCTTTTTCGGTATCACGATTTTTGGGCATTATCCCGGCTTATCGATCTGGTTCGGCGCCCCGATCATTATCGGTTCCGGCCTGTTCATTGCCTGGCGCGAACATGTGAAGGCCGTTAAACAGGTAGTTGCCAAGAACGAACCCAGCGCATAATCACCCTCGCTCAAGGGAGAGAAACATGTTGAAGATCAGCCACTTCATTGCGGCGGCGCTGGCGCTGCTTTTTGCAACCGGTGCACAAGCCGAAGAGGCACCCGTCACCCTCTCCTATCCCGAAGTCACCATCTTCGAAGCCGACAAGATCATCACCATGGAGCCCGGCTATCCAGACGCCCGCTATGTCGCGACCGCCGATGGCATCATCCTGGGTCTCGGCCAATCGCTGGAAGATCTGGAAGCTTGGGCGAAGGATCGCAAAGTCACCATCGACCGGCAGTTTTCCAAAAATGTTCTCATGCCCGGCTTCATTGAGCCGCATATTCATCCGATGCAGACAATCATGATGCTGCCGATGCCGTTCATCAGCCCCGAAGAATGGAAACTTCCCGGCAAAACCTATCCTGCAGCCCGCGGCAAGGCACAATATGAACAACGCCTGCGCGAGGAAATGGCGAAGAGTGAAGACGCCCTGTTCATCACCTGGGGCCATCATAAATTGTTCCACGGCGATATGGATCGCGCCGAACTCGACCGGATTGCACCCGACCGGCCGGTGGTGATCTGGCAGCGCAGCTTCCACGAGATCATCGCCAACAGCAAGGCACTGGACCTGCTCGGCATCGGTGATAAAACAGCCTTCACTGCCGCGTTCAGCAAGCCCAATATCGACCCCGGCCATGCCGATTATGCCAGCGGCATCATCCACGAGACCGCCCTGTTCAACGGCATCGCGATGCTCCGCCCCTATCTCTTCTCTCCCACCAAAGTGCAGCAGGGTCTGGCCGACATGCGGCAGATGATGCTGGAAAATGGCGTCACCACGAGCGCCGACCTTGCCTTTGGCGGCTTCGGCGGACCAGAAATGGAATCTGCGCTCTTCAAGAGCCTTTATGACCAGCCGACAACACCATCGCGCATTCTGGCTATCCCTATCGCGCCGCTGGTTACCGGCGATCCCAATGTCTGGCTGAAAGACATGAAGGCCAAATATGACAGCAGCAAATTCTTCTTCTCAAATCGCATCAAATTGTTCGCCGATGGCGCCTTCTTCGCCCAATATATGCAGATGAACCCGCCGGGTTACAGCGATGGTCATGAAGGAAAATGGCTAACGGAACCGGAAGACTTGCTGAAGCAGACCGAGCGCTTCTGGGACGCCGGGTGGAATCTCCATACCCATGTCAATGGGGACAAAGGTCTCGATGTTGTGCTCGATATCACGGAAAAACTTGCTCCCAAAAATGGCCAGCATATCATCATGGAGCATCTCGGTTATTCGACCGAGGCGCAGAACCGGCGGATCGGGGAAATGGGTCTCTATGTCTCCGCCCAGCCCAATTATATCCGCATACTCGGCGATGCTTATGCCAAAACCGGCATGGGCCCTGACCGCGCCGCGCAGATGAACCGCCTCGGTTCGCTCGAGCGCAAAGACGTACCGCTCGGCCTGCATAGCGACTTTAACATGGCGCCGATTGATCCGCTTTACCTCGCCTGGGTGGCAAGTAACCGGATCACGCTCGACGGCAATGTCAAAGCACCCAAGGAACGTCTCTCGCTCGACAAGGCCCTGCGCGCGATCACCGTCGAGGCTGCGCAAATCATCGGCATGGACGATATGGTCGGCAGCATAGCGACAGGCAAGAAGGCCGATTTCACTGTGCTTGATCGTGATCCCTACAAGGCCGGCGCGGCGAAGCTGCGCGACTTGCAAGTGCAAGGCGTGGTGTTTGAAGGGCGTTGGTTCCCGGCGAAATAATGGGTTTCGCGGGTGTCAGACAGATCATCTAATTCCGACACCCGCCCCATTGCGGCAGAACGATGCGGTGGGGCTGACAACAGTCAGTGCTTTTTGGATTTGACGGGAATTCGCAAGAACCGAACGCCATTTTCTTCTGCTTCAGGGAAATTCCCAGCGCGAATATTCACTTGGATCGATGGCAGCAGTAATTTGGGAACGGGAAGATCTGCGTCACGGGCTTCCCGCATCGTCACAAATTCATCTTCGGTGACCCCATCTGCGACGTGGACGCTGGATTGCCGCTGATCAGCAACACTGGTTTCCCAGCTATATGTATCCCGGCCCGGCGCCTTATAGTCATGGCATAGGAATAGCCGCGTTTCATCGGGCAGGCTCAATATCCGGCGAATTGATTGGAATAGCTGTCGAGCATCACCACCAGGAAAGTCGGCACGCGCGGTGCCATAGTCCGGCATGAACAATGTATCCCCCACAAACACCGCATCTGCTACCTTATAGGCGACATCGGCCGGTGTATGTCCGGGCACATGAATGACTTCAAATTCCAGACTACCCAGATTGAAGCGATCGCCATCGGCAAATAAAATATCAAAATCCGAGCCATCGGTTTTCAGATCATCAAAGGCGAATATCGGCCGGAATATGCGCTGAACATCCCGAATATGCTCGCCTATGCCGATTTTTGCACCAGTTTTAGCACTAATGAAGGGCGCCGCTAATAAATGATCGGCATGGGCATGAGATTCCAACACCATTTCGATCGTCCAGCCACGCGCATCGGCTCGCTCGATAATTTTCTCCGCGGAACCGGTATCCACCTCCCCGCTCGCCAGGTCAAAGTCCAGAACAGGATCAATGACGGCAGCACTGAGGGTTTCAGGGTCGCACACTAAGTAGCTAACCGTATGGGTCGGCTCGTCAAAAAATGCCTCGATCACGGGCGCGGTCTGATTCGAATTGCTCATTCTTCCTTATATATTAGAACTTGCTATTTTAGCAACTACTAATATATAAGGAAGAATGACACATGCACCTATGGACCTAGAAAAATTCACCAGAAAAGCTGGCATCGTCGCCAACCTTTTAAAATCCCTTAGCAACGGCAGGCGGCTGATGCTGTTGTGCAAACTTGTCGAAAAGGGAGAAATGACCGTCGGCGAGGCTGCTACGGAAATCGGGGTTTCTCAATCTGTCATCTCGCAGCATCTGGCGCGCCTCCGCACGGAAGGACTGGTGACCTTTAGGCGTGATCGCCAGACCTTGTGGTATCGGATTGCCGATGACCGTGTCGAAGCCCTTATGACGTCACTCTATGCGCTATATTGCCAAGATTGATGACGATCGTGGCCGCCTGTTACGCTATCGCTGCCTTTGTTAGATCAACGGGCTGGTGCCGCTCAGGGAGAGGCTGATCTGGATATGGAAATCACCCAAATCTGGCTTACACTT
Source organism: Parasphingorhabdus sp. (assembly GCF_039939955.1). Lineage (GTDB taxonomy): Bacteria > Pseudomonadota > Alphaproteobacteria > Sphingomonadales > Sphingomonadaceae > Parasphingorhabdus. Next base: position 274,704 of record NZ_JBDVHS010000006.1, read on the forward strand.
GTTTCCGGCGGCCTTGTCGGCATCATTCTGGGTTTAGTCGGCGGGGGTGGCTCCATATTGGCGGTGCCCTTGCTGATCTTCCTCGTCGGCGTTTCTTCAACACATGTCGCCATTGGTACCGGCGCTGTTGCCGTTGCGGTCAACGCCTTTGCCGGCCTTTGGGGTCAAGCACGAGCGGGCATGATCAAATGGCCCTGTGCACTTGTCTTCTCCGCCGCGGGTGCCGTGGGGGCTGCAATCGGTGCCTATGGAGGGAAATCCGTCGATGGCGATCAGTTGTTGATATTGTTCGGGCTGCTGATGATTGTCGTGGCAATCGCAACCTATTTACGTCGCAATAAAATCGCAGATTTGGACGTACGCCTGTCTCGTGGAAGTGCCCCAAAGCTCCTCCCTCCTATCGTTGGCGGCGGTCTTTTGGTGGGATTGGCGGCAGGCTTTTTCGGAATTGGCGGAGGTTTCCTGATCGTACCCGCATTGATGGCGGCAACCGGTATGTCGATGAGGCAAGCCGTCGGCACATCGCTGGTCGTCGTCACCGTCTTAGGTGCAACGACCGCCCTTTCCTACGCAATGTCCGGGCTGGTGGACTGGAAGCTTTCCCTGCTGTTGATTACGGGCGGTGTTGCCGGAGCATGGCTTGGCCTGTTTCTTGGCAAGCGACTGGCCAATAGAAAAGGCAGGATGGAAATGATTTTTGCTATGCTAGTGCTCGCAACCGGAATCTACATCGTCCTCCGTTCAACCGGATTGATCTTTAGCCTATGACCAAATCGGCAGTCCCTTAACCCGAAGTACCTGCACCATCTCACCCGCATTAAACTGGGGCGAGATGGCGATAATTCCCCTAAAACCGATAATTCAATATCAGCCCCACAGAGGCCTGATCTTTCGAGCCTCGCTCCTGCACCAGTGACGATTTTGCGATATCGCCAGCCAGGCGCTGATATCCCGCCAATCCGACGATAGTGATATGGCGGGTCATGGGCAACACGATCGAAGCGCCTAGACCATAAGAGTTGAGACCTCCACTGGCGTCATATTGCGACAGGCCCGATGCAGCAGACTGAACGGCGCTGACGTCAAAATAGGCGCTGTTATATTTGCTGTCACCAAAGGATATCTCTGGACCGACAGAGAGAATAGCGTTTTTGCCAAAGGCCTTGAAGCGATTGGCATATTTGACCTGCGCTTCCCCTTGCAGGCCTTCGTGACCGTTGATGCCTTGGCGTAGCTCGACCTTGCCGCTGATATTGCCGGTAGAATATTCCACAAAGCCACCCAGTTCGAACGTGCCATCGACATCGCCCAATCCAATCAAGTCCGTGGTGCCGCCGCTCAAGCTAAATGGTCCCTTGCCATCTTCATCGCGCCCAAAATCATATTTCATGATCGGTCCTGCCTTAAGGCCATCGCTGTTGATCAAATTGAAACCAACCCCGCGGATTGAGGCAAAGAACAGATCATCATATTCGACCGCGACGCCGGGAAAGACACCCAATTGATAATCGTCATCACCGCGATAATTGGGCGCATATATGGACCCGGCGGACAGGGTGACTTGCCAACCTTTTTTGGTGTCCGGTCGGCCACTCTCAGTGGACTCTTGCGCATAAGCCGACTGCGGTATGGCCACTGCAAATGCGAGAAGGAATAAGGGTGTTTTTTTCATGGGGGATTTGCCTTTTTGGGGGGATGAGGCTTGCTTCGCGGTAACGGTCTCCAATATCTATGTCGCTAGAGAGCAATCAAGATCGAAATTGATTGCGCGAACCAAGCGTCGATTATAGCGGCCTTTTTGATGGCGGCAACTGGCATGTCGATGGCAGGACGCAGATGGTTTTGCGATGCTCTTTCTCGCTACTGGCATCTCAATCGTCATTTGTTCAACGCGATTTAGCCTCAGCCTTTAATGACCCCGACAAACTTCATGACCAATTCGTTCTCCCACGCCCTATTCGCACCGCTGCTTATCAAATGAACGAGCATTTTTACCCCCAGTTGCAGCGATCGTGGCAAACAACATGTCTCCGTCACGGCGATAAGATATTTGTTGGGGATAGTCATGCGACGGATTGGCGAAGGTAATGCTATTTTCTGTCATTTCCGTAACAGTGAAGCGGGTCCGCGCCTGACCGGAAGGATGAGCGATAAAAGTCCACTCATCATCTTCAGACAATTTGATATGCAGCACTTCATAAAAACCAATTTGGTCGTTTTTGACTGAAGCGCCAAAACCTATCAGAGACCCATCGGTCTCCACCACCCACACTTCTTTACTCGCTTTATCGGCAGTTTCCCAACATCCGGCAAGCCAGTCCGGCGATATCGCCTGAGCAAGTCCAGAATATGCCAACAACGGAGCGGCGATTATAGCGTGTATCATTTTCATCAATTCACCCCTCGATCCTGCCCCTCCCAATAAGGCGCGCGCAATTCCCGGCGCAATATCTTGCCGCTGGCGTTTCTCGGCAGTTCGGGGATCACATCCACCGTTTTGGGGACTTTGAACCCGGCAATTCGCTCCCGTGCCCAGGCGATGACGCTATCGGTGTCGACTTTGCCGGCATCCGGCTTCGGCGAAACAACCGCTTTGACCGCCTCCCCCCATTTCGGATCGGGAATACCGATGACGGCCACTTCGTTCACCTGTGGGTGTCCAAAAATAGCATTTTCGACTTCCGCCGGATAGACATTCTCGCCACCGGATATGATCATATCCTTGACCCGGTCCTTGATATAGACATAGCCGTCTTCATCCATGATCGCCGCATCGCCGGTATAGAGCCAGCCGTCCGCATCCACAGTTTCCGCTGTTTTTTCTGGATTGTCGTAATAATGCAGCATGTTGAGACCGGATCGCGTTGCAATTTCACCAATCGTGCCGCGCGAAACTTCCTGCCGCTCTTCGTCGACAATCTTCATTTCGACGCCGGGCAAGGGAACGCCGATGCCGCGCATCCGTTCATTCCCTGCCGGATCATGATCTTCGGGTGGCAGGATGCAAACGGTACCGGTCGTCTCGGTCATCCCATATTGCTGGCAGAACAGCGCCTGCGGCATGGTCTGGATACACTGGCGCAGCAGCTCCAACGGAATGGGCGCCGCGCCATAGGTGACGCTGCGTACACTGGAGAAATCCGTTTCCTTGGCACGCGGCCAGTTGACCAGCATCTGGAGCGCCGTCGGTACGAGGAAAAACTGGTTCAACCCCTTGTCGATACAATCGATGACATGGTCTGGGTGAAATTCGGGAATGACCATCATTGTCGCACCATTGTAAAAAGCAATCGGACCGATCCCGGACCCTGCAATATGCGCGCATGGCATGACCGCAAGCGTGCTGTCGCCTGGCTTCAGGTCAATCCACGCATGTTCCGGCTTGTCTTCAACCAAGGGCCGCATCTTGAACAGATTGTCACTGGTCAGAACCGCCCCCTTGGGATTGCCGGTTGTGCCAGAGGTATAGAGCTGCAATGCGCCTTCGGCCGGATCAATCGTCGGCAAGTCGCCTGTGGCATTCATCTCGACAAAATCATCGAGGGACGGCAAGTCGGTTCCGGCCTTTGTGCAGATAATGTTCTGGAGGTCTGGCGAATCTTGTGCGGCCAACTTCGCCGTTTCCGCAAATTCCGGTTCGCAAATCAACAACGGCGCCCGCGTATCTTTTAGGACATAGGCAACCTCCGGCGCCGCAAGACGCCAACCGATAGGCGCGATAACCATTCGAGCGCGGTTGGCAGCAGCGAACAGGGTGAAATACAACCCGCTATTCTTGCCCAGCCAGCAGATACGGTCGCCCTTGGCAAAACCCGCGCCAACAAAAGCCTGCGCATATGTCGTCGCACGCTTATCCAGTTCCGCATAGGTGACGAGACCGTCTTGATCATCAATTGCGATATTGTCTGGGGTCTTCACCGCCCACTGAGCAATGGAAGATCCCATGCAGCGCCGCGTCTCTGTCATTTTCCTACTCCTTGAACTTTGCATCGTGTTAATCGTGCGATTAGTTCAAGGCAAGAGCAACTATGTCAGCTTTTCTGGTAGACCAATGAAATATTATTAGCAGGCATTTCAGTCAGACTTTCGCGAACGAAACCATTGCGTTCCGCCAGCGCATCCATATCCGCAACATCGCGCAGTCCCCAGCGCAGGTTGCGGCTTTTAAGGCTGCGCTCGAAAGCAAGATTACCTTCAGCGGTCTCGACATCCTCACGCAGATAGGGTCCGTAGAGGTAGAAAGGCGCGCCCGGATCAAGCAGCGTGCCGGCCTTTTCAAACAGGCCAATGCTGGATTCCCACGGGCTGATATGCACCATATTGATGCACAAAATCGCCGCTGGCTTTGACACGTCCCACTGCGGGGCCTGCGCATCCAGTTGTTTCGGGGGCAGGATATTATGCCCCCCTTCCCGCTGCGTCCACGCCGCGATCGATTGGCAACAGGCCGGATCAGGATCACTCGGCTGGAATGTCAGATTGGGAAAAGTTCGACCAAAATAGACGGCATGTTCGCCGGTGCCACTGGCAATTTCCAAAATACTTCCCTGACCGGGCAGAATATCACGCAGGACGGCAACAATCGCGTCGCGGTTACGCAGGGTTGCAGGAGCGTGGCGTGGTTCTGAATCGGTCATCATTCCCCCTGATCATCAACAGCCATACGTCGCCAGATCGCTGCCAGAAAGCTACCGATCACGACGTGATAGACTGCGGATATAGCGCTTGGAACCGGCGCCAGTGCCGCCTGCATCGGATTGGCAAATTGGGCTGCGAAAGTGGGTGTAGAGGCGAGGCTGGAACCCAGTCCACTATTCTGCATACCGACTTCAATACTGATCGTGCGGCGTTCTCCGACGCCAAAGCCCAAGGCTTTGGTAATGAGATAGCCCAGGCCAAAGCCAAAAATGTGCAACAAAAAGATCGCCAGCATCAGCACACCAAAATGCGCTTCGATCAACGCCTTACTATTGGCGATAATCCCCCCGACGATCAGCACCACGACGATGACCGAGGCGAGCGGCGAGATGACGGAAATTTTCTCCGTTAGCTTCGGCATATAGCGGTTAAGCATGACCCCGGCGATGACCGGCAAGAGGACGATGGAGACCATATTGATAAACAGGCTCCATTGGTCGATCTCGACATATTTTCCTGCAAGCAGGCCGGTTAGCAGCGGCGTTGCAATGACCGCGATCAATGTCGAAGCCATGGTCATGGTCACCGACAGCGCCAAATTGGCATTGGCAAGATAGGCAACGACATTGGAGGCAGTCCCGCCCGGACAGCAGGAAACAAGGATCAAACCGACAGCCAACCCGGTCTCCAATCCAAAGACCATCGCGAGCATTATGCCAGCCAGCGGCATCACGGTAAATTGCAGTGCAACCCCTGCGCCTACGCATTTTGGAATCTTTGCAATCCGTTTAAAATCGTCAAAAGACAGGGTCAGACCCATGCCGAGCATGATCAAACCCAGCATTACGCTGATCAATGACTGACCCAATGGTCGGAAACGGCCGTCAACAACCCATAGGAAATGTTCAGGTACGAACCATGCCCAAGCAGTGCCCAATATTGTCCAAAGTGCGAATAAACTAGTCAGGCGTTGAATGATCATTCAGCGGCTTGAGCAAATTCCTCGGGTTCCGTCCACACCAATATTGGTTTTCGAGCCGCCTGAGTCTCATCCAATCGGCGACGCGGGGCGAAGTGAGGAGCGGACTTTAGCAGCTCATCACCCGCTTTGGCGCGCTCTGCGACAGATCGGAAGGCGCCGACGAAATCATCTATGGCAGCTTTGCTCTCCGTCTCGGTGGGTTCCACCAGCATGGCGCCATGCACCACCAGCGGGAAATACATGGTCATCGGATGATAGCCTTCGTCAATCATGCCTTTCGCAAGATCAAGCGTAGATAGATCGTTGCTGAAACCTTTGTCCGAAAACAACGCCTCATGCATACAAGGGCCGCTATGGGCGAACGGCGCATCGAGCACGTCTTCGAGACTGCGCAAGATGTAATTGGCGTTGAGCACCGCGTCTTCAGCAACCTGTTTCAAACCATCCGCCCCGTGGCTCAGGATATAGGTCAATGCCCGCGTGAACATACCCATCTGGCCATGAAAGGCAGTCATCCGGCCAAAACCGTCAGGATGTCGCTCAGCCACCGTTTCCTCTTCCACCAAGGTCAGGTGCCCGTCGGCAAAGCGCTCGGTAAAAGGTAACGGTCCATAAGGAGAGAGCGCTTCGGAAAGCACCACGGGTCCAGAGCCCGGACCGCCGCCGCCATGGGGCGTCGAAAAGGTCTTGTGCAAATTGATATGCATAGCGTCAACGCCGAGATCACCGGGACGCACTTTGCCGACAATCGCGTTGAAATTGGCGCCATCGCAATAAACGAAACCGCCTGCCTCATGCACGGCGTCGGAAATTGCCTTCATATCGGGCTCAAAGAGACCGCAAGTATTGGGATTGGTGATCATCACCCCGGCAACATCGGGACCAAGACGCGCTTTGAGCGCCTCTAGATCAACCCGGCCATCCGAATTGGCAGGAATATCCTCAACCTTATAGCCAGCAAAAGCGGCAGTTGCCGGATTGGTGCCATGAGCGCTTTCCGGCACCAATATGACTTCCCGCGCATCTCCACGAGCCTCAAGCGCGGCTCTTATGCAAAGAATGCCGCACAGCTCGCCATGGGCACCGGCTTTCGGGCTCATCGCCACACCGTGCATGCCGGTCAGCTTGATCAACCAAACCGCCAACTCGTTGATAACACCCAAAGCGCCCTGCACCGTTTCCACCGGCTGCAGAGGGTGTATATCGGCAAAGCCCTTCAACCGAGCCATTTTTTCATTGAGCCGGGGATTATGCTTCATCGTGCAGCTGCCGAGCGGGAACAAGCCTACATCAATGGCATAATTCTGGCGGCTAAGTCGGGTGTAGTGACGGACCGTTTCGCCCTCGGACAGACCAGGCAAACCAATAGGTGCTGCGCGTTCGAGACCGCCCAGGCGACTTTCCACATCGGGGGCTTCCGGAAAATCAACGCCGCTGCGATCCGATGATCCCGTTTCAAAGATCAGCGGCTCGTCAACCATCAAAGCACGATTGCCGCTATGCGTGGTGACAGCATTTTGCTCGGGCATGTTCAAATCTGCGTCCTGCTTGGTTGGACGTCCTTCGGCGAGCATGCTCATGATAGCGCTCCTTCTAATGCGGTGGCCAAGGCCTCTATCTCATCGTCATTTGCGGTTTCCGTCACCGCGACAACCAAGCCGTGAGCCAATGAATCCTCTTCGGGATACAGTCGGCCAAGAGAGACGCCGGCCAAGATTCGCTGTTCCGCCAGTTGGCGGACAACCTGCCGAGCATCTTTATCAAGGATCAAAGTAAACTCATTGAAAAAGCTTTTGTTTATCAATTTCGCGCCATCAATCTGTGCCAACCGATCCGCTGCCTGCACCGCCTTTTTGTGATTGAGCAGCGCCAGTTCACGCAAGCCTTTCTCGCCAAGCAAGGTCATGTGGGCGGTGAATGCCAGAGCACATAATCCGCTGTTGGTGCAGATGTTCGACGTCGCCTTTTCCCGACGAATATGTTGTTCGCGGGTCGACAGCGTCAATACAAAGCCTCGCTTGCCTTCGGCATCGACCGTCTCTCCACAGAGCCGTCCCGGCATCTGCCGGACATATTTTTTCTTACAACCGAACAGACCGACATAAGGCCCGCCAAATTGCAGACCGACACCCAGCGCCTGGCCTTCGCCAACCACAATATCCGCGCCCATTTCTCCCGGTGATTGGATCGCGCCGAGTGCCACGGGTTCCGTAACCACGGCAATCAACAACGCCTTATGGTCCTGCGCCTTTTTCGCCAGCGCGGACATATCATCAATGCGTCCTAGAATATCCGGATATTGCACCACCACACAGCTCGTTTCATCGTCAATCTGGTCAAGCAGGCTTTGACCGTCGGTCGCGGCATCCAGTTGCGGCGCTGTATAGGCAATCGCATCTTTGGTGAAGCGGGCCATGGTTTTCGCCACGGACACATAATGCGGGTGCAGTCCGGACGAGAGGATCGCATTGCCCCGCTTGGTGATCCGGCGCGCCATGACAATCGCTTCCCAGCATGCGGTCGAGCCGTCATACATGGACGCGTTAGCCACATCGACGCCAAAGAGCCGCGCGACCTGGGTCTGGAATTCAAACAGGGTCTGTAGCGTCCCTTGTGCGATTTCGGGCTGATAAGGCGTATAGGCGGTCAGAAACTCGCCTCGCTGAATGATGTGATCAACCGACGCCGGGACATGATGGCGATAGGCCCCTGCCCCCAAGAAAAACGGCATGTCACCCGCGGCATGGTTCTTTTTCGCAAGCGCCTTCATATGCGCTTCCACTGCCATCTCGCCAGCATGCATCGGCAGGCCGTCAATCGGCCCCGTCAGCCGCGCTTCTTCGGGCACATCGACAAAGAGGTCATCGATAGATTGGGCTCCAACTTTGGCCAGCATGGATTGCCGATCATCGGGAGTTAGCGGGAGATAACGCATGTTAAGTTCCTGAGTTAATTAAAGCCTGGCCCCATTCGAGCGCGCGCGCATTAGAGATCGTCTACAAAAGCCTTGTAAGCTTTTTCATCCATCAGATCGTCGAGCTCGCTTTTGTCCGACAGCGTGACCCGGAAAAACCAGCCATCTTCTTCCGCCGATGAATTGACCAGCCCGGGTTCGTCTTCCAGCATTTCGTTCACTTCGACCACTTCGCCGGAAACCGCCGCATAGACGTCGGATGCCGCTTTGACCGATTCCACCACCGCAGCATCATCGCCTTGGCCCAATACCGATCCAACATCCGGTGTTTCGACAAATACGATGTCGCCCAGCTGTTCTTGCGCATAGTCGGTAATCCCGACGGTCGCGGTGTCGCCTTCGACATCGACCCATTCATGTTCATCGGTAAAATATCGGCTCATAGTTTCATCCCCTTCTCGTAAATTCTATAATTTTGGTTTGCGGTGATAGTTATGTGGCACAAAGGGCATATCCGCGACCGTACAAGCGATCTGCTTCTTGCGCTGTTCCACAATGATAGCAGTTCCCGTTTCCGATAGCGCCATTGGCACATAGGCCATGGCAATCGGACGCTGGAGCGTGGGTGAGAAACCCCCGCTGGTCACATTGCCAATGGCCGCACTTGCATCATCAACGACAGTTGCGCCTTCCCGAACCGGCTGGCGACCATCAACAAACAGTCCGACCCGCTTTTTCCCGGCCTTGTTCGGATATTGCGAGAGCACCCGCTCCGCGCCAGCGAAATTGCCTTCTTCGCGCCGTGCTTTGGACAGTGCGAAGCTCAGGTTTGCTTCAACCGGCAGAATTTCCGGCCCCATATCATGGCCATAGAGTGGCAATCCTGCTTCCAGCCGCAAACTATCCCGTGCGCCCAGACCAACCGGCCGGACTTCTTCCAGATCGGCCAGAGCGGTCGCCAGCGTCACCGCATGTTCGGCAGGCACGCTGATTTCATAACCATCTTCGCCGGTATAGCCTGAGCGGCTAATCCCCAACGGAATATCGTTCCAAAGAAACGGTCCCGCTTCCATGAAATAGAGATCGGCCGGAGTTGGCCATCCCTCTTGCAACGGCTGGATGTTAAGCTTTGCCAGCGCGGCAGCCGCTTTTGGCCCTTGAAGCGCCAATAGAGCGGCATCTTCCAGATGATCCAGCGTCAGATTGTCTGGCAGCTGCGACCGCATATAAGCAATATCATCATGCTTGGTTGCGCCATTGACCACCAGATACAGATTACGGCCGGTGTTGGTGACCATCAAGTCATCCAATATCCCGCCATCCTGAGCCAGCAACAAAGTGTATCGGATCTTACCTGCAGCCAGCGCGGACAGGTTGCCCGGTGTGATTTTCTCTAGCGCATCAGCAGCGCCCTCGCCGGTCAGCTGCAACTGACCCATGTGGGACACATCGAACAATCCCGCCTCGGTCCGGGTCCAGATATGCTCGGCCATGACGCCTTCATATTGCACCGGCATTTCATAGCCAGCGAAGGGTACCATCCGTGCACCAAGGTCACGATGCCAATCCCCGAGAGGCAGTTGTTTTAGATTTTTGCTATTTTCACTCATCATGTTCCCGCATCACAAAAGACAGCCCGCAGAAAAGCTCTGCAAAACTGCCCCCTCTGTCACGGAACCTGAGAGTTTTCCTGCCTTCGCTAAAGCTTCGGCGGACAAGCCCGCTTCTGCTATCCGGCTTTGGCGAATCTTGTCCGCCGTAGCCTTGGCGAAGGAGGATTTCCCCTTCGGTGGTCCACCATAGCGTTAGCAACGGAGGACTCTTTCCAGAGTGCTTGTGAGACGGTTGCGGTCCAGTGGCCTGAGAGTTTCCGGGGCGGTTGCTCCTTCGGCGGTTTTTTAGTCCGGTGGGACAGAAAAACGCTCTCCCGCAACGCCTCATGATCATTGCCCGAAAGCGCCAATCAAAAAGCAGATTTATGAGTGGATCAGTGGGTCGCGAGAGTCAATGATTCGGTTGTGCAGTGCGGCATTTTTGGCAAAAAACCCTACACCATTTCCCATATCGCATCATTTTCATGCACAAATTCTCCGGGCGCCGTTTCGTTCATCAACACCATAATCGCGTCAGCAACATCGCTCGCCAATATTGAACGATAGCGGCGGAGTTTGCCGTGCAATAGCAAATCCATGATCGGGCTGGCGGCAATGGCAAGGCCTTCACCCAGACGGTTGTCGTTGTTGCGTTGACCGCGCAGCAGGCCGGGACGGATGATATCGAGACGGTCGAATGCCTGCGCGCGCATCAGGTCTTCGGCCTCGCCCTTGGTTTTGAGATAGAAGCTCGACGCGCTGCTGTTCGCCATGGTTGAGGATATTGCGATAAACTGCTTCGCGCCGGCGGCCTTTGCCGCCGCTGCCACCGCGCCGACTAGATCGCGGTCAACCGCAGCAAATTCTTCCTTTGATCCCGCTTTTTTCATCGTCGACCCGAGACAGGATATCACGATATCCGGCTTGATCTTCGCGATGGTCGTAGGCCAGTTTTCCTGTAACTGGACATGGATTTTTGCCTTGCCGACATCCTCCCGATAGGGTCGACGCAGCAACAGATGCAGCTTCTGGTCCGCACCATGCTCTACCAGATTGCGGGTCAGCAAACCGCCAATCAAGCCGGTTGCGCCAACGATCAGGATTTTACTGCTCATGATGGTCACCATAAATCTCCCGATACCGGTCCTTCGCATAGCGATCCGTCATCCCTGCAAGAAAATCTGCAATGTGCCGTGTCCGTGCAGGCTCCTGCTCCGGTAGGACCGATGCCCAGCTATCCGGCATCAATTCCGGTTTTTCCCGATAGGCCTTTACCAGTCCAGCGACCATCTTCTGGCCCTGCTCGGCTGCTGCCATCTGTTCGGGATGATGGTAGAGGTTTTTATACATGAAAGCCTTTAACGTGCGTTCCTGCTCCGCCATCGCGTCGGAAAAACCACCGATCATCTGCCCCGCATCCCGGACGTCTTGCGCAGATCGCACGCCCAGTCGATCGACCCGCGCTTGCGTATTTTCCAGTACGTCATTGACCATCAGACCAATTTGATCGCGGATTAGTTCCGGCAACAGTCTGGCTTTCGGTACATCGGAAAATCGGTCACAAATGACCTGCCAGCGCTCGGCAATGAATGGCAATTCGAGCAGCTGGTCAAGCGTCAGCAGCCCGGCGCGCATCCCGTCATCGATATCATGATTATCATAGGCAATATCATCGGCAATCGCCGCGACCTGCGCCTCCAACGAAGGCCAGCTGTGCAGGTCAAGATCCATTGCTTCATTGGCTTCGGCCAGCGCCCAAGTCGGGTGTTCGACTGGTCCGTTATGCTTGGCTAAACCTTCCAGCATTTCCCATGTCAGATTCAATCCATCCCAACGGGGATAAGGGGTTTCGAGCTTGTTCAATGTTCGAATAGTCTGCGCATTGTGATCAAAGCCGCCGAAATCCGCCAAAGCGTCCTGCAGAGCGTCCTCTCCGGCATGGCCGAAAGGTGGGTGCCCGATATCATGGGCGAGACAGAGCGCCTCGGTCAGGTCTTCGTTCAGTCCCAAAGCCCGCGCCATTGTCCGACCAATTTGCGCAACCTCCAGACTATGGGTCAACCGCACCCGAAAATGATCCCCATCGGGGGCAACAAATACCTGCGTTTTGTGACGCAAACGACGGAATGAAATTGAATGGATGATGCGATCGCGATCGCGTTGGAAATCGTCGCGCGGTCCGCGTGTCACAGCCCGCTTTTCGTCGTGCAGTCGCCCCCGACTATCGGCCGGATCGCTGGCATAGCTTTTCAACTGGTTCATTTGGTCAGCTCGTTGACCTCGACACCGTCGGCGCTGGCCCAGGCGAAACCGTCACCGCCGCCCTTGCGGAAGCTCGCTTCAAAAGCCTTTGCCGCTTTGAAATCTTCAAACGGCCCGACGACCAGACGCCGCGCCTTGCCCCACCGCGAGGTCCATCCCTTTTGCCCCTTGAACAAATCTGCCTGCTTTTTTGCCATCCGCCGATAGTCAAATTTCAGCGCGTCGAGATTCGAACCGGTCGCGATCTGCACCCAATAGCGTTTGGGGTGGACCGGCTTTTTCTCGACTGGCTTGGGAGCGATTTTAGGCTGTGGTTTGGCTGGTTCGATCTCGTTCAAATTGACGGGAACCACTTTTGTTTTGGTCTCTTGCTCCGGGATAGAAATGCCTCTGATAATGTCAGAAAGCGGTCGCGCATCGGGGGCCGACGCCATCTTCGTCTCCGATGAATCGGCGGACGCGAGATCAAAGTCGATCAAATTAACCGGAGTGTCTACCTTTGTCTCGGCCGAAGCGGGAGAGACAGGTTTACGCCCCGCGATTTCAACTTTGCGCTCTACGGTTTGCGATACCAATTCGGGCGCCTGGCCTGTGCCAAGCGTAGTCGCAAAACCAGGGGATGAGTTTTTAATATCTGGCTTGACTACGGGAGGTGATTTTTGCGGCGATACGGCAGGCGCAATCACCGGCGTAGGCTCGACAATTGACTCTGACGGCGCTGGCAAGTCTGTCCGGGCCAAAGCGACCACTTCGTTTCGCTCTACCCGTCGCGTTGTCTTCCGGTGGGGCATTCTCCGATCCGCGGCACCCGGACGTCTGCGCGGAGACCTGTCCGGCATCGCAAGCACGCGAGGGCGTTCGACATCGGCGCCAAGCGCATCTCCAACAGGAATCAGCCCCGCATCCGCTCTATCACGGCCTCTGACGGCCAAATTGGATGCCAGCTTAACCGCAGCCACATCCACACCAATATTCTCGCTAGCGGGAAAATGGCCAAAATGAACCGCAGCGGCTTTCTGGGCTGCCGTTAACTGGGACATACGACCGAAAAACGGTTTGATCGCCTTTGCCATCCGCCGTTCCATCGTTTGCTCCGCAATCTCATTGGCGTCCTTTTTCTTGCCGTTCATGGCAAAGATAAACGCCCGATTGCGCCAAGCATCGCGATCACTTTTTTGAAGCAAGGGATTGAGCTGTTCCTCGGCCAGCGCAAGATCGCCGCTAATTCCCAGCGAGACCGCATAGCGCGCAATCAATTGATCGTTACGGCCATAGCGCAAAGCCAATTCATAATCCTTCTGCGCATCCCGGTTTCGCCCGATAAGATCATAAGCCAGACCACGATCTGCTGCAATCTCGCGCGGCGCTATGCCGTTGGCCACCGCCTGGGTGAAATAATGGACCGCGCCAAATGGATTTTGTTCCGCCAGCAAAGCTTTACCGAGGCCAGCCTTCACCCGACCACTCTTCGGATATATCTGATCCGCCTTAGCTAGAAAACCAATTGCCGCGCGCGTGTCACCTAGGGCAAGCGCTGCTAATCCCGCGTCCGCGAGGGCGGAGGAATCTTTGGAATTCAGAGCAATCCGGCGCAGCGCGTCCTGCAGATCAGCAGAACCTGACTGAACGTTAGATTGAGCCGCAGCAGGCAGATGAGCGACCACCGGAGCAGACAGTGCAACAGCCACCGCCACCGAGATTTTAAAATTGCGTTTCATCAGACGCATAAGGGAATGCCTGCGCATGAAATCAATCACTTCCGCAGCCTAGTAAGGCCAATGGTGGCACGCGAAAGACAAGCTCCCTTGCGCCGCGCCATTAGCGGAAAAACCCACTGGGACCGAATAAGAGCTTACTGATTATTCTGCCGGTTCAAAAAACGAGGAATGTCGAGCGGATCACGGGATTTATCATCCTCGCCATCGGCATCATCATCCGTCTTTGATCCGCCTCGGGTCAGATTAGACATGCGCTCGAACAACGTTCCACCGCTAGAGGCAACACGTGGGGCCGGCGGCGTTTCGCTGGCCGACGGAGTTTCTTCACCGTCGTCCAACTGAATGGCATCATCACCCAGAACCAGTTCATCTTCTTCAGCTGCTGGTTTTGCTGCTGCAATTCCAGGTGTCAGAGACGCAAAAGAAGGCGTTGTCGCGCTTTCATCGCTCAGATCGTCGTCATCGCCATAGGTCGCAACGGGAGCGGGAGAGGCCACCACCTCTTCAACCTCTGGCTCTTCCGGTTCAGGTTCAGCCTCTAGCTCTGGCTCAAACACCGTTTCAGCTTCTAGATCGGCTTCCGGCTCACTTTCATCCTCACCCTCATCGCTGGCGATGGTGGAAGCAAAGCTCGGAGCTTCCGCGGGTTCTTCCGCTTCACTGGTCGGATTGCTCATCGCAAAAGATGGGGCCGGTGACGATGCTTCGCCATCATTGTCAATGCCGGTTGCGACAACTGAAACACGGATACGTCCGTCAAGATTCGGATTGAAAGCACTACCCCAGATGATGTTCGCATCGGGATCAACCAATTCGCGAATATGATTGGCGGCCTCGTCGACTTCCATCAGACGCATATCTTCGCCGCCGGTGATAGAAACGATAACACCCTTGGCACCCTGCATCGAAACACCGTCGAGCAACGGGTTGGCAATTGCCTTCTCGGCGGCTTCCAGCGCACGTCCGTCGCCTTCGGCTTCCCCTGTGCCCATCATCGCCTTGCCCATTTCGTGCATAACGCTGCGCACATCGGCAAAATCGAGGTTGATGAGCCCCGGCATGACCATCAGATCGGTAATACCACGAACACCTTGTTGCAGCACTTCGTCTGCGAGAAGGAAAGCTTCCTTAAACGTCGTGTTCGGATTGGCGACCAAGAACAGATTCTGGTTTGGAATGACGATCAAAGTATCGACATTTTTCTGCAATTCTTCAATGCCCGCATCTGCCGACTTCATCCGGCGTGTGCCTTCAAACGTAAACGGCTTGGTTACAACACCGACAGTCAAAATACCGCGGTCGCGTGCGGCTTTGGCAATCACTGGAGCAGCGCCGGTACCAGTACCGCCGCCCATACCAGCTGCGATAAAGCACATATGCGTGCCATCAAGCGCCTGCTCGACCATATCGATGGTTTCTTCGGCAGCTGCACGGCCAACCTCTGGTCGTGATCCGGCACCCAGACCTTCTGTAATATCCGGTCCTAGCTGAATACGCCGTTCTGCGGTCGAGCTGTTAAGTGATTGTGCATCTGTGTTGGCGACGATGAAATCTACGCCCTCAACCTGCGCTGCAATCATGTTGGCAATGGCGTTGCCCCCTGCTCCGCCAACTCCGATAACCGCAATTTTCGGTTTCAGCTCATCGACTTCTGGTGGGCCAATATTGATACTCATCTGACTGTCTCCCGAGACAATTTATCGTGCTGTCATATTTTGTTAACGCTTTGCACAAATTTCTTGTCGGAATCACCCGAAAAGTTAATTTATTTTGTCAAATATCCTAAAAGTTTCCTCGGATCGCTGACATCAACCTTCCGATTACTGCTGATCCACCATATTTTTGAACATTCTGATGACTGCTCGGCATAGACCGCAGGTCAACTGGCTCCTGCGATGCGTATAGCGCCAGCCCCGCAAGTCCGGCAAAAGCCGGGCCGCTATGGGCTTCTGGAAGCGCGCTTAATCCCGTTGGTCGACCGATACGAACCGTACGTCCGAGAGCGGATTGAGCATAGTCAGCGATACCTTTGAGCTCAGCGCCGCCGCCCGTGAGCACAACTTGTCGGCCAACCGGACCGGTAAAGCCCAGTTCCTTCAAAGCCGCACCAATTTCACCTGTTAGATGATCCAAACGTTGCCGAATGACTGCGATCAGTTGCGCGCGCGTGATCCGTCCTTCTTCATCGGTATTTTCCGAGACCGTATCCAGATCCAGTTTGATAATATCATGATTGTCGCGCGGACTGGTCGTCGCGGAACCGTAAAAACATTTAATCCGTTCGGCCTGTGCACGCCGCAAACCAAAAGACGATGCAATATCATCGGTAATATCAGCGGCTCCATAAGGGAGCGTTGTCAAACCAACCAGCATGCCACCAGCGAACAACGACACATTGGTGACTTCCGCCCCCATTTCGACCAGCGCCACGCCCAATTCTCGTTCTTCCTTGGAAAGACAGGCCGTTCCAGCCGCAATCGGCGAGGCAACGATGGACCGCACGTTCAAATGCGCGCCGCGAACGCTCATATCAATATTACGAACCGGCGAACTTTCAGCCAGAATGACGTGAATATCCACGCCGAGACGGTCAGCATGCAAGCCCTTTGGTTTCTTCACGCCATTCAAACCATCCAGCGTATAAAGGGCTGGCTGAGCGTGCAGCACCATCTTGCCCTTGGGATCAATACTGTTGCGCCCGGCGTCGAGCAGCAGATCAATATCTTCCTGTTCAATCCGGTGGCCACCCAGTTCGGTTTCAACCGAGGTCAACATGCTCTGCAAACCGCCGGCTGAGAAACTGACCCAAACATCGTCAATATTGGTGCCGGCTATCCGTTCTGCCTGTTCCACGGCATCCCGGACATCCAGTTCGGTTGTCTCGGTATCGGCGATATAGCCACGCTTCACACCCTTGCTTGCGCGCTGGCCCGTGCCCAGAATGGTCAACTCGCCATTGTCCATCCGTCCGGCGATCATCGCCGAAATTTTGGACGAACCAATATCCAATGCTGTGAAGATTTTTTCTACCCGTGCTGCCATCTGTCTAGTCCTTCACATCGATCATTATCGCCACCATGCACTCCATTCTGCTGGCCATCAACTTTCCGGGTCGGCCGGTGCTGGTTTTGGCGGCATTCTCAGATAAGCGCGCTCGGCGTCGCGTAGATCAAAATGAACCACGCCGCGGCCAAGCAGTCGATTAACGCCGTCCATGCGCGCGAAATTCAGCAGAGCGGCCGATGCCGTTTCTTCGCCTTCCGGCAGGGCCAGCGTTTCACCGCTATCAAATTCAAGATTCCAGCGGCGATTGCCAATCCACGTCGCACCCGTCACCATCGGGCGGAGAGCCGGGGCCACATCGAGCAGTACATCCAGCTGAGTGAATTTCAAATTGGCTCTCTTGCCCACGATGACCGGCAGGTCGGGAATTTCTTCTTTGGTGATTTCTTCCAACGGATAGCCGGTTTTATCAATCAACGACAGATTGCCCTTATACTGCCAGACAGCAACAGGTTCACGCTCGATAATGTCCACGACCAGCGTGTCAGGAAGCCGTCGAGAAACCCGTGCATCTTTGATCCAGCCATCGGCCAACAAGTCGTCGCGTACTGCGTTAATGTCCACCAGCAGCATCGATCGATCTTTCTGCGCTAGGGTGATTTCATAGACTTTCAGTTCATCAATGCGATTGACGCCACTGACCTCGACCCGTTTCACTTCAAAACCGGCATTGCCGACCGCCGTTGCGACCTCGGCTTTGATACGGTCGTTGATACCGGAATAATGGGCGACGCTATAAGCACCCAGAACAAACACCGCCACCAGCCCCCATGTCAGGCCTTTTTGCACCTGCGCCTCGCTAACCGGCATCGCCCGCAGCATCTTGTCAAAAATCGAGACTTTCTTGACCTTGCGCTTGGCCTGCTTGCGCGGCTTGCCCTTAACCTTGCGATTGGTGCGTTTCTGGTTAGCTGTCATAGCGCATCTCTTATAATCAATTCGACCAATTGTTCATAGCTAATCCCGACATGCTTGGCCTGTTCGGGAACAAGACTGAGCGGCGTCATGCCAGGCTGGGTATTGGTCTCCAGCACGAACAAGCCTTCGACGCCTTGCTGATCGTCCCAGCGATAGTCGGTACGCGACGTCCCCTTGCAGCCCAAAATCTGATGAGCACGCAGAGCATAGTCGAGGCACAGCTGCTCAATATCTTTGGGAATTTCGGCAGGACAGACATGTTCGGTCAGACCATCGGTATATTTGGCATCATAGTCGTAGAAACCTTGCGCGGTCTTCAACTCGGTCACGCAAAGCGCCTTGCCGCCAACAACCGCAGTCGTCAGTTCGCGCCCCCGAATGAAAGGTTCGGCAAGCAATTCATCAAATTCCTGCCAAGGACCGACAGCGTCGCGACTGATCGGGTTTCCGTAATTGCTGTCATCGGTCACGATCGCAACACCGACAGAAGACCCCTCATTCACGGGTTTCAGAACATAGGGACGCGGCAATGGGTCAGCCTCATATAAGCTCGCGCTGGAAACAATTTCACCCTTTGGCATCGGGATTCCAGCGGGCACCAGCTGTTGCTTGGTTAATTCCTTGTCGATCGCGATCACCGAAGTGGCAAGCCCGCTATGGGTATAGGGGATTTGCATCAGATCGAGCATGCCCTGCACGCTACCATCTTCGCCCGGCACGCCGTGCAGCGCGTTGAACACAACATCAGGCTTGATGCCATCCAGTACGAGCGCAACATTGCGATCCATGTCGACGCGGGTCACCTGGTGCCCATTTTTTTCGAGCGCATCGGCAACACCATTGCCGCTGGTCAGCGATACGTCACGTTCTGCGGACCAGCCACCCATCAGGACCGCGATGTGGAGCCTATCACTCATGCTGCATCTCCCACGCGCTGAATTTCCCATTGCAGTTCGACGCCGCTATGGGCTTTGACGCGTTTGCGCACTTCATCTCCCAGCGCTTCAATATCCGCCGATGTGGCGCCACCGAGATTGATCAGGAAATTACAATGTTTCTCCGACACTTGTGCCTGCCCCATCTGCAAACCACGGCATCCGGCCGCGTCGACCAGCTGCCAGGCTTTTTGGCCATCCGGGTTCTTATAGGTAGAACCCCCGGTCTTGGTCCGCAGTGGCTGCGAAGCTTCGCGCTCTTCGGCGATGCGTTTCATTTCCGCGCCAATAATCTCAGGATCACCGGCATCACCGCTCAATGTCGCGCTCACGACAATGGATCCTGCGGGCAGGGTCGAATGGCGATAGCTATATCCCATGTCCGCTAAGGAAATCGTCGCCCGGTCGCCGTTGCGCAGGATCACATCCGCACTGTTCAAAATGTCACAAACTTCGCGGCCATAAGCGCCCGCATTCATGCGCACCGCGCCGCCAATTGTGCCAGGGATGCCCCGTAAAAATTCCATGCCAGCAATCCCGTGATCGCGGGCGGTGCTGGCTGCCGAGATACCGGGTGCCCCTGCCCCGCAGCGCAACGTTAGCCCATCTGCCTCAATAGCGGCAAAAGCCTTGCCCAGCCTGACGACCACGCCCGGAATGCCGCCGTCGCGGATGATCAAATTCGATCCCAAACCAAGCGGCCAGACCGCTATTGCCGGATCTAGGTCGCGCAGAAACTGCTGCAGATCTTCCATATCTTTTGGTTCGAACAGCCATTGCGCTGATCCACCGCTCTTGAACCACACCAAAGGCGCCAAGGGAGCATTTTCGGTCAGCTTGCCGCGCGCGTCGGGCATGGCGACAATTGCATTCATTTGCGCGCCGCCGCTATGTCGTCCGCAAGTCCCGCAGCCCATTTGGTAATATCACCGGCTCCCAGACAAATGACCATATCCTTTGGCTGCACTTCCTCCGCCAGCCGTTTCGCCAACGCCTGCTGATCTGCGACCGTTTCCGCAAGCCGATGCCCGCGCGTCTTCAATCCATTTACCAGTGCGTCGCTGTCAATGCCTTCGATGGGCTCCTCGCCAGCTACGTAAACCGGAGTCACAAAAACCATATCAGCGTCGTTAAACGCGCCTTGGAATTCTTCCATATGGTCGCGCAGACGAGTGAAACGATGCGGTTGCACAACAGCGATCACGCGGCCTTCTGCGCCTTCGCGTCCCGCCGAAAGCACGGCCTGAATTTCGACCGGATGATGACCATAATCATCGATGATGATCACACCGTCGACTTCTCCAACCTTTGTAAAGCGCCGTTTGACGCCCCCAAATTCATCAAAGCCCTTTGCGATCTGCGCGTCACTCATGCCCATCTCTAGCCCTACAGCAACTGCAGCAATGGCATTTTGTACATTATGTCGACCCGGCATGGGCAATGTAATCGCTTCAATGGTTCGGGTCTCACCATCTCGGTCACGGACATCCACATCAAACCGGTTGCCGCCGGGAATTGGTGTCACATTGACGCCTTTGACGTCGGCCTGAGCAGAAAACCCGTAAGTGGTGATCCGCCGGTCACGAATGCGCGTCAATACAGCCTGTACTTCGGGATGATCGATGCACAGAATAGCGGCCCCGTAAAAGGGGACATTTTCGATAAACTCGACAAAGCTGTCCTTGATCTTTTCGAAGCTGCCATAATGATCAAGATGCTCGGCATCGATATTGGTGACAACCGCAATCGTGCCGTCCAACCTTAGAAAACTGCCATCGCTTTCGTCTGCCTCAATCACCATCCACTCGCTGTCACCGAGCCGCGCGTTGGAGCCATATTGATTGATGATCCCACCGTTGATGACCGTTGGATCAATGCCGCCTGCATCCAGCATCGCGGCGACCATCGATGTTGTGGTCGTCTTGCCATGGGTACCGGCAATCGCAATGGTCGATTTGAGCCGCATCAGCTCGGCGAGCATTTCCGCCCGACGTACGAGAGGTATCCGGTTTGCCAGAGCCGCTTCTACTTCGGGATTGCCGCGTTGGACGGCCGTTGATGTCACCACAACCGCAGTGCCTTCAACATTCTCTGCGCTGTGACCGATTTTGACATCAATGCCCTTGGCTCGCAGGCCTTCCACCACATAGCTGTCGGCGATGTCGCTACCTTGAATTTGATAGCCCATATTGTGCATCACTTCGGCGATACCAGACATGCCGATGCCGCCGATGCCGACGAAATGGATTGTCCCGATATCCGTGCCAACGCCCTTCACTGAACATTGTCCTTGGCCAGTGCTTCCTTGCGAGATGACATCATCTGCTGCTTTTCTTTCTTCAATTTCATTGTCTTGCCCAGAGGGGAAGTTCCGAAGCTCTCGACCAAGTCAGCCAAATCATTCACCGCTTCCGGGCGACCGCATTTTGCCGCGAAACGCGCCGCATTTTCCAATGCGCCGGGCCGGAGCGCCATTTTCTGCATCTGCTTGGCAAGCTCTTTGGCCGTAAACTGCGATTGTGAAATCGCGCGCGCGCCGCCGGATTCCACCATTTCTTTCACATTATATGTCTGATGATCATCCATCGCGCTTGGCAGCGGTATCAAAATCGCCGGACGGCCAGCGGTGGTCAGTTCGGCGATAGTCGACGCCCCTGCCCGCCCAATCACCAAATGTGCCCAACCTAAACGCTGGGGCAGGTCTGACAAATAGGTAGCCAGTTCCGCTGGAATATCATGTTCGGCATATTTCGCGCGCACATACTCAATATCTGCTTCGCGGCATTGCTGGGTGATCTGCAACCGGCGGCGTAAATGCACCGGCAGCATAGCCATGGCGTCCGGCACCACATCGGAAAGGATGGAAGCCCCTTGACTGCCGCCCGTCACCAATACGCGGAAAATGCCATCTTCCAGCAACGGCGGATAAGGTTCTTCCCGCAAGGCGACCACTTCCTCGCGTACCGGGTTGCCGACGAGATGAACCTTTTCCAGATATTTCGGCTTTATCCGCAATACGTCGGGATAGGCCGTAGCAATGGCATTGACCGTCCGCGCCGCAAGCCGGTTGACGCGACCGAGCACCGCATTTTGTTCGTGCACGACCGTGGGGATATTCTGGCTGTTCGCCGCAAGCAAGGCGGGATAGGCGGGATAGCCACCAAAGCCGATAACGGCCGATGGCTGGAATGTGTCGTAAAGCTCCATCGCCATTCGGCGACCTTTTAGAATGGCGCGTGTTCCACCGACCCAACTGCGCGGGTCCTTGGTAATCCGGCCAGCGGGCAGAACATGAACCTGCGCATCATCAACCATGCCAGGGATTTTTTCACCACGTTCGTCGGTGATCAGCGCCACCCGATGGCCACGCAATACCAGTTCCCGGGCCAATGCATAAGCCGGAATCATATGGCCGCCGGTTCCACCAGCGGCCAACACATAATGTTTCGAAAAACTCATATCGGCATCCGTCCTCGCTCGGGCCAAGCCGAGACATATTGTGAACGGTCAAGATACGGGTTTCGTCGCGTAAATGCGAGCAAAAGTCCAACCCCGATACACAAAGCCAAAATCGATGATCCACCATAGCTGATGAACGGCAGCGTCATACCTTTGGACGGGAAAAGCTGAAGGTTCACCGCCATATTGATCAGCGCCTGTCCGCCGAATTGAGCGGTCAGACCAGACACGGCGAGAATGATGAAATTATCCTCTTCATCAAGCAGCCTCAGGAACACGCGGACGATGATCGCAAGATAGACCAGTGCGATGGCGATACAGGCAAGGAGTCCGAATTCTTCGCCGATGACCGAAAAAATATAATCGGTATGCGCTTCGGGCAGTTTGAACTTCGCAGTCCCCAGTCCCGGCCCGGTGCCCAACAAGCCACCGCCCGTCAAAGCCTTGTGCGCCAGCATGACCTGATCAAACTCGCCTCCGCCAAACAGCCATGCGTTGATCCGTTGGGTCGCAACGGGATATAGAAAATAGGCCGCAAAAAGACTACCAACACCAGCAATGCTGACCGCCCCAATCAACCGCGCTGACAAGCCGGAAACGGTCATTACCGCAAACCAAATGCCACAGAAGATAATCGTCTGACCCAGATTGGGCTGCATCATCAAAAGAACCGCGATAACTCCGGTCAATATCACAGAAAGCGAAATAACCGGCAAAGCTGGGTCCTTGACCCGGAGAGATAACAGCCATGCCAGCGTCACCGCATAAAGCGGTTTGAGAAACTCACCCGGCTGAACAGTCGCAAAACCATAGCCGATCCACCGCTGCGCGCCGTTGACGGATTTGCCAAAAACCGGAACGAGGAATAACAGAACGAGAGCTCCGATAGCCGCCAAAATGGCAAAACGCCGCGCTTGTTCTTTCGGCAGCATCGAAACCACTAGCATCAGCGGGACACCGATCACCACCCAGCCAAGCTGGCGGTAGAAATAATATAAGGGTTCGATCGTAACCGCCGCAGTGCTTTGCTTCATCGCAGTGACAGGCGAAGCTGCGGCAACCGCGATCAAACCAATGGCAACCAGCGTCAGGATCAATCCGAGCAAAACCCGATCAAGTTCCCAAAACCAGATCGCGAGCGGAGACCGATCACTGCGCCCGAGGCGTGATTCCAATTGAAAGCGTTTCTTTTTGATCGCTTCCGCAATTTCCGGGCGAGGCGTTTCGGCGCTGGCATTTTGTTCAGATGTGCTCATCAGCCTGCCTCCCCGGTTGCAGTTCCGATTAAACCATTTTCTATCACCGAATTGACAGCGCTGCGGAAACAATCGCCGCGCGCTTCAAAATCGCGAAACTGATCAAAAGACGCACAGGCTGGCGACAGCAAAACCACTTCACCAGGCTTGGCATTGGCCGCCGCGCGTTGCACCGCGGTCAAGATCATTTCACTGGATTCGACCGGCATATGATCCGTCAATAATGTTCCAAACAAGGGTCCAGCCTCGCCGATGGTATAAGCATGGACAACATTTTTGTAGAAGGGTTCACATTCGGCCAGCGTGTCGCTCTTTGGCAGGCCACCGAGGATCCAATGAATTTTCGGATAAGCGCCAAGCGCGGGGCCAGTGGACGCGGGATTGGTTGCTTTGCTGTCATTCACAAACAACACCCCGTTGGACTCCGCAACACGTTCCATCCGGTGCGCCAAACCAGAAAAGGACTCTAGCGCCGGACGCCATTGCGCTTCAGAAATACCCAACGCTTCAACCACAGCGATGGCCGCAATGGTGTTTTGAAGATTATGCGGCCCCTGCAGCGATGGCCAATCTGCTTGTCCGGCAATCTCCGTAGCGCTCGTATCGACAATATCCTGGACATGGCCCAAATCGCGCAGACCGTGCAGAGCCATTCGGGTTTTTTCATCATCACCAGCAAATATTGCCGTATGTTCGGGCGTCAACATATCGAACAGGCGTGCTTTGGATGCGGCATAAGCATCAAACCCGTCATAGCGATCCAGATGGTCGGGACTGATATTGAGCAAGAGCGCAACGTCACAATCGAGACTATGCGTCAGATCAATCTGGTAGCTTGATAGCTCCAGAACATAAACACCACCCTCTGGCATCGGCGGCTGCGATAGAATGGGTACTCCGATATTCCCGCCCATCAAGGCGGGTACACCCGCGCTTTCCAATATATGATGGATCAAGGCGGTCGTCGTGGACTTTCCATTAGTGCCCGTGATGCCGACAACCCGATGCGGAGGCAAGGAAGACCGCGCCTGAGAAAAAAGCTCGATATCACCGACGATGGGGACTCCGTCGGCTTCTGCCTTTTGCGCAATAGGGTGGTTGTTCAACGGTACACCGGGAGACACAACAATAGCATCATAGCCGGTCAAATCTGATTCCAGAGGATCAGCGACAAGGGCTTTATCCGCGACACTGTCGCGCAATTCTTCACGATTATCCCAAGCAAGCAATTCTGCTCCGCTCGCGTGCAAGCTCTCCAGCACGGCCATGCCGGAACGAGCCAATCCAAGGATGGCATAACGTTTTCCAGCAAAAGCGGAGGAGACAATCATCTGAGTTTCAACGTTGCCAAGCCGGCAAGGGCGAGCACCAGACTGATGATCCAGAAACGGATCACGATGGTGGATTCGGACCAGCCAAGCTGCTCAAAATGGTGATGGATCGGGGCCATGCGAAAGACACGGCGACCGGTGCGTTTGAAGAAGAAGACCTGAACAATGACCGATACCGCTTCCAGCACGAACAAGCCGCCGACGATTGCCAGCACGATTTCATGATGGATGGAAACCGCGATGGCGCCAAGCGCTCCGCCGAGCGCCAGACTGCCGGTGTCTCCCATGAAGACCGCTGCGGGCGGCGCATTGAACCACAAGAAGGCGAGACAGGCTCCGATCACACAGGCGCAGAAGATTGCCAGTTCACCGGCTCCGCGAACAAATGGGATACCGAGATATTCCGAGAAAACGGCATTGCCGGAAAGATATACGAGGATCAGGAAGGTCGCGCTGGCGATCACCACCGGCATGGTGGCAAGGCCATCCAGGCCGTCGGTCAGATTAACCGCATTACCCGCTCCGACAATCACAAACATGGCAAAGGGAATATAGAAATAGCCCAGATCAATCTGCACATCGTTGAAAAACGGCACATAGAGACTGGTCCCTATCTGCTCCACAATCATCCAAGTGGCGAGGCCCGCAACCACAAATTCCAGCAACAGACGCACACGCCCTGGAACGCCTTTGTGGCTGGCTTTACGGACCTTGTCATAGTCATCCATGAAACCAATGGCGCCAAAACCGAGCGTCACGAAAATACAGGCCCAGACAAACATATTGCTGAGGTCCATCCACAGCAGCAGCGACGTCACAACGGAGATCAGGATCATCAGACCACCCATCGTGGGAGTTCCTGCTTTTTTGAGATGGGTAATCGGGCCGTCCTCGCGGATCGGCTGCCCCTTGCCCTGCCGCATGCGCAGCATGCTGATGAATTTGGGACCGATCAAAAGCCCAATGAACAAAGAGGTTGAAACGGCGGCACCGGATCGGAAACTCAGATACCGAAAGACATTGAAAATGCCTTCAAATTCAAACCATTGTGCCAAAAAATAAAACATCAATACTCCCCACTCACCAACGCGGAAACCACGGAGGAAAGTCCCAAATAATTCGATCCCTTGATCAAAAGAGCATCACCATCGTCGAGCATTTTTCCCGCCTCGGCCAAAGCCTCCGAAGCATTTTCGACATGTGATATTTTGACATTCGGATCAAGGTTCCGGTCCAGTTCCGCGACGGTATGTGCCATATCTTCGCCGACTAAAATGATCGCATCCGCCCCGCTTTGCAAAATATCGTCCGCCAATGCCGCATGATAATGCACTGACTGCTCCCCTAGTTCGCCCATTGCGCCCAGAATAGTAATTTTTCGCCCTGTGGACTGCTCTGCTGCAAAAAGTTGTAACGTAGCCTTCATCGACGCCGGATTTGCATTGTAGCTTTCATCGATGACGACTGCTTTGCCGCCCGACTTAAGGGACACGAAATGCCTGCGACCGCGGCCGTCAATGCCGCTCATCTCAGCAAGCGCAAGACCCGCGGATGCAAGATCGCCGCCAACCGCGCGCACCGCGGCCAAAATTGCCAAGGAATTGGACACCCAATGCTGTCCTGCCTCGGCTATCGTGAAACAAAGGCTCTGATCACCAAGCTTCGCGGTGACAAGTGAGCCGCCTTCAGGAGCGGAAACCATATCCACGGCACGGACATCCGCCTCGGTATCAAATCCGAAAGATATCACTTCACCTGCGTAGCGTTCTGCCTTCTTCCGCAACCGCTGATAATAAGGGCTGTCATGCGGAATGATCGCTGTTCCGCCCGGCATCAGCCCTTCAAAAATCTCAGCCTTGGCATCAACAATGCTTAGCTCACCATTGGGAAAGTTACCGATATGAACCGGCGCGATAGCGGTAATGATGGCAGCATGCGGACGAACAAGACGCGTCAACGCAGACAGTTCATGCGCGTGATTCATACCCATTTCGAAAATACCATATTTGCTATCTTCGGGCATCCGAGACAGGCTCAACGGAACGCCAACATGGTTATTATAGCTTTTGACCGATCGATGGGCCGCACCAAAAGAACAGCGTTTCAATGCCGCGTATAAGGCTTCTTTGGTTCCGGTCTTCCCGACCGATCCAGTCACTCCGATGATCTTTGCATCGGTGCGCGCCCGCGAAGCTTTTGCCAGCGCGTCGAGAGCCTGAGCCGTGTCGGTTACCAATATATGGGGGCCATCAACGGGCTTGCTGACCAAGGCACCGGCGGCACCAGAAGAAAAGGCCTGTTCGACGTGAAGATGGCCATCGCTATGCTCACCTTTGAGCGCCACAAAAAGGTCGCCCGGACCAATTTCACGCGAGTCAAAAGCAACACCGTCAGCGGTAAAATCCGCGCTAGCTTTGCCTGCCGTCGCTTCCGCTATGGCGGATGATGTCCACAAATGAGTCATAGCGGCTGCGCTCCTGCACATTCTCGCGCCACTTCGACATCATCAAAGGGGATGACCCTGTCCCCGACAATCTGGCCTTGTTCATGGCCTTTTCCAGCCAGCAGAATGATATCTTGAGGACCAGCGAGATCAATTGCCTGCGCAATAGCCTTCCGCCGGTCAGCGACATTGTCGGCACCACTGGCGCCCGCCATGATTTCAGCGCGGATAGTGGCTGGATCTTCGCTGCGTGGATTGTCATCCGTCACGATCACATGATCAGACATTTCTATCGCAATCTTGCCCATTTCCGGGCGTTTGCCTTTATCCCGATCTCCACCGGCGCCAAAGATAGTGATCAGCTTACCGGTCACATGAGGCCGCAAGGCTTCAATCGCCGCACGCAAGGCTTCGGGAGTATGTGCATAATCAACATAGACAGGCGCGCCGGCACGAGTAATCACCGCGCGTTCCATCCGCCCGCGCACGGGCTGCACCCGCTGCATGTGATCGAAGATATTTGCCAATAGTCCACCAGTCGCCAGCACGATGGCGGCTGCGCACAAAATATTTGCGGCTTGATAGGCGCCAATGAGCGGCAGCGAGATACGGTGCGTATTCCCCTGCGCTTTCACCATCAGGACCTGACCCAAATGGGTTGGCGTTTGCGACACCAGCCGCAACGTCGATCCATTTTCACCGACCGTTAGCAGATCCAGTCCGCGGTCAACCGCATGCTGGATCGCTTTGCCCGACCATGGATCATCATCTGCCCAAATTACCGCGGTTCCGTCGCTCGCCGTAACCTCGTCAAACAGTCGCATCTTGGCATCAAAATAACTATCCATATCGCCATGATAATCCAGATGATCACGGCTCAAATTGGTAAAGGCTGCGATTTGAACCGGCAGTCCTTCTGTGCGATATTGCGACAGACCATGGCTTGATGCTTCAAAAATCGCATGGCTAACGCCTTCCCGCGCGAGGCCAGACATGTTGGAGAGAAACGTCACGATATCGGGGGTGGTCAATCCCGTCTTGACCTGATCATCTGCGGTTGTGACGCCGAGCGTTCCGATAGATGCGCTATTGTGCCCGTCCATCCGCCACAATTGACGGGTCAGCTCCGCGATCGACGTCTTGCCATTCGTACCGGTAACAGCGGCAACATGAGTGGGCGCCGGGACAAAATACCGAGCGGCCATCTGTGCGAACAAGCGCCTCGGCTCTTCGTCGACAACGTGCACCGCACCCTCAACGACCGCATCCGGATGCGCGACCACCGCGATAGCACCAGCCGCAACCGCCGCTTCGATAAAATCTTCGCCGTTAAACTTCGCACCCCGAAAAGCGCCAAATATATTACCCGATGCAATCTTGCGGTGATCAATGGCAAAGCCGCTGACCGTCTGGTCTCCAGCATCCCCGTTCAACCCTGGCACCAGACTATTCAGCCGCATGATTTTCCTCTTCGGGTTTCGCCTTTGGTTTCCAGAGAAGCGGCGTCAATTCCGCAACATCGACATCGCGATGTTCATCCGGAATAACCCCGAGCATTGGACCAACGCGTGGCACCACTTTCTTCACAACCGGCGCTGCCGTCCAACCCGCTGTGCGCTGAAAGGACGTATGTGCCGTCCCTTTAGGTTCATCGAGCATCGTGATCAGCACATAACGCGGATTATCCATCGGAAAGGCAGCCGCGAACGTCGAAACCAGTGACGTCTTATTATAACCGCCCTCAGATGGTTTTTCTGCTGAACCCGTTTTGCCACCAACCCGGAAACCTGCGGCATCCGCCTTGCGGCCGGTCCCGTCCGAAACAATCATCCGCAGCAACTGACGCATCCGTGCGCTGGTCGCTGCCTTGAAGACCCGGCGGCCCTTGGCTTCTTTTCCAGGCTCCACTTTCAACAATGTTGCCGGACGCCAGATACCACCGTTCACCAGCGCCGCATAGGCACTGGCCAGATGGAGGGGCGTAACCGCAATACCGTGGCCATAAGCCACCGTCATATTGGTAACCCTTCCCCAGCTACGTGGCCAAATGGGATGTCCTTTTTCGACCAGTTCAATATGTGGCCGTTCGTCAAATCCAAGCCGGCGGAACATATCCTCCATAGGTTCCTTGCCGAGATTATCGGCAATACGGGCCGTAACGATATTGGAGCTGTGCACCAGAGTTTCTGGCACATTCAGATAGCGATCCTGGCTGTGGTCATCCTTGATCGTAAAGCCTGCGACCTTGATCGGCTCCATCGCATTATACCGGACCGCCAGATCGGAAACCGTACCGGCATCCAAAGCAGCGGCAACGGTCAACGGCTTAAACGTCGACCCCAGCTCGAACACACTCTGAGTCACCTCATTATTCTGGTGCTTCATCGATTCCTGCCGAATTTTATTGGGATTGAACACCGGAAGCGAGGCCAACGCCATAACTTCGCCGGTTTCAACGTCCAAAATAATGCCGGCCGCGCCCCGCGCTTCCGTCATGACCATTGCGTCCTGAAGCTCGCTTTCCAGCGCTGCTTGCACCCGACTGTCGATCGACAATGTCGCGGGCGCGCCACGTACATTCTTGTCTGTAAGACGGTCATTCAGCGCGCGCTCCACGCCCATCACGCCTTTGCCATCCGCATCCACATAGCCAAGAACATGCGCCGCCAAATCACGCTGCGGATAGAGCCGCTCATCCTCACGAGGAAATTCGATACCGATTTCACCCAATGCATGAACCTGCTTGACCTGTTCGGGCAGCGCCCGGCGGCGAAGATAGGTAGGACGAGACCCATTGAGTTTTTGCAGAAACTCTGCGGCACTCGTATCCGGGAAGATTGATGAAAGCTGCCGCGCCAACGTCTTTTTGTCGCCCAGCAGCCGGGCTGGCACCACGCGAACGGCATAGCCACGCATGGTCCGTGCTAGCGCAACGCCATTACGATCTACGATATCTCCACGCGCAGGAACAAAGGCGCTACTTGAGGCCCGATAGGGCGTGGCATCTTCCAAAATCGAAAAACTGGCCAATCGTCCAACAATGATCGTGAAAGCCGCCAGGAAAACCAGCAGCAACACCATCAACCGGAAATGGGCGCTTGCGACGACTTCCTTAGCTTTGCCCGAGAATTGAACCTTCTTGCTGTTGGCCAGAAGTGTCGTCATCGAGCGAGGCTCTCAATCTTTTCTGCAATTGCTTTTCGACCGAGATCGCGAACAAGACCGTCATCGAGCAACTTGTCTTCCAAAAAGGCCACTCGCGTAGTCCGCGTTTGCGCCTCACCAGCCATTTTGCCGGAAACACCATCCTTCGCCGTACCGGAATGGCTATCTCTTCCAATTGCGCTGCCATCAGGATTTCTGTCCTTTGCCTGCGCGGTACCGAATACCGAACCGATAATACCGGCCGGCTTGATGCTCTCCATCGAACTGATCACCGCCACTTGAACGGGTTTGCGTAGATCTTTGCCGCCAAGATTTGCGAGCGCCCTCTCGCCATCGAGATATTGCGAAGCCTGCGGCGACGCATAGCCAAATTCCAGCTTATTCCAGTCTTCTAACTGTCGCAGATTGGCGCGCGCGCTAAATTCTGTTTCCAGATAACGAATTTCTTTTTTGACCTCGACGATCTGGCTGTCGGTCCGCGCAAGGTCGCTGCGCAAGGTCGCGACACTGAGCGAAAGCGGATATAATAAAATCGCCACCAGAAAAACCAGGGCGAGCCATCCTATTCCTTCAAGGCGTTTGACTGCTAGCTTCATTGCTCTCCACCATCGCTGGACGGCGCGCTTGTTCGCACCGCTGATCTTAGGGTGGCGGAGCGGGCTCGGGGATTACGCGCCTGCTCCGCCCCGGCCGGACGCACCGCTTTGGCTGGTTTTTGAAAGGTGGGTGCCGGCCGTGTCTCGTTAACCTGGGGAAGATGGCGAGAACCAGCAGACTTTAGTCCGCTGCGATCCCGCAGAAAATTTTTGACAATGCGATCTTCGAGGCTGTGAAAGGTAACAACCGCAAGACGGCCGCCAGGCTGCAACAGTTTTTCCGCCGCTACCAAACCGTCTTCCAGTTCGCCCAATTCGCGATTGATGTGGATACGAATGGCTTGAAAGGTCCGGGTTGCCGGATCCTTTTTATCACCCGCCCGAAATCCCAAAGCTTTTCTGACAACCTGCGCGAGCTGCGCGGTCCGGGTTAGGGGCCGTGCAGCAACAATCGCCTTGGCGATCCGCCGTGACCGACGCTCCTCACCATAGCGATAGATCACGTCGGCGATCATCTCTTCATCTGCTTCATTTAGAAAATCAGCTGCGCTCTCTCCATCACGCGCCATCCGCATGTCGAGCGGACCGTCTTTTTGGAAAGAAAAGCCGCGCTCCGCCTGATCCAGCTGCATGGAAGACACGCCGATATCTAGCGTTACGCCATCAATATCTTGTTCAACCAAAACTTCCGCCATTTCGGAATAGCGAGCATGATGGAGCCTCAGCTTGCCGTCACGATCATCAACCATGGTCTGACCGGTTGCGATGGCATCGGGGTCCTGATCAAAGGCATGCACCGTCGCGCCAGCATCCAGCATCGCAGCGCTATAACCACCCGCACCGAATGTGCCATCGACATGCGTCTCACCAGGGGTAATGGCGAGCGCGTCGATCACTTCATCAATCAGAACGGGAACATGTGATGGCGCAGCCGCAAGGGTCACTTCTGTTTCCCTCCGCTTTTCTGGCCCGCTTCTTTCAGGTGATGCTCCACCAAACGGCGGTCGACCGGAACGTCATCCGTCGTGTCGAGCAATGTCTGTGGGTTCCAGAGGCAAAAGGTCGTACCAATGCCGTGAAACAGCACGTGGCTATCCAGCTGGCCAATATCTCTCAGCTGCGGCGGAAGGATGAAGCGACCGCTCGCGTCAAAACTCAAGTCCTGTAGCGAAGAAAATTTCCGGGCACCGGCGGCATCTTTATCGAAACTATCGCCGCGCGCGATTGCTGCTTCCCATTGTTTGTCAATTTCAGAGAGCATGTCCGCTTTACGGCTGAGGCCAAAGCCAACCAAGCAATCCCATTTTTCATGGGTACCGAGGCAAAGCGTCCGGCCATCACTGCTTTCTACCAGGTTCTTGCGCAGGAAAGCGGGTACCGACAAACGACCTTTGTCGTCTATCGCCGATATCGCGGAACCTGAATATGCATATGCACCTGACACAGCCGAAAATCCCTCACCCGTATCGGCGGCAATAATCTCCCCGCTTCAAAAGCGCGCTTTTCAACGCCCTTCCGAAAATAAAATCCCGGACAGGAAGAATACCCCGATAACAAAACAGGGTTATCAGGGGAGCGGCGGGGATGGAAGGGGATTTTACGGGATTTTAAGGGTTATAAGAATTAACTTATTGAAATATATATATTTTAATTTTCACGTTCTGATTTTCATTTCACAACAACCACGTCTCTTCTCAAGAAATGCCATATATACGCCTAGTTCGCCGCTATGTCGGGGTCAAAATGGCCGTTCACTAATGTGTCGATGAACCGGGCAGCACCGCTTTTTTTCGGCGAACGGCGCGCTTCATCCGTCCACAGCGCAGCGTTGAGAAAATCTGCATCTGCAATGATTGAAGCCCTCCCTGTTCCGACGGAACATTGGATGACAAACTCAACTGCGCTCTCGTCGCACTCCACGCCTGAGGTGCCGTTAGTCATCACCTGTTCTAATCTACCCACTCCGCGCGTAGCGAAAAAATGATCTCCAAAACGGCGGCCGACTACATCTTCATTCTCTTCGGCAACAGCAATCAGTTTGAGCCCCCAATGGTCGAGCAAAGGCGAGAGCAAGCCACTCGCCAATGGCCGTCGCGGATCACCCAATGGCAATGTCGAAGGCCAGAACAGCTCAGGGTCCGTCAAAATGATCACGTCGCCACCCGAACGCACCCAGCCATCAAGATCGGTCAAGTCTGCGGGATCCATGGGGCGTGGCTGGGCAAGAATGACGATATCCGGATCATCCTGCGCAAGATTTTCCAAACTGTCGACCGCGGCAATATCATATTGCTCCAGCCAATATTGATAAATGAGCGCGGGTTCCGAACGACCGGACAGGATGGATTCCATCGAAGCGCCCTCTCCCCAAACCAACGGAAGACTTGTCATCAATTGAATCTGGGGCTTTGCTTGTGCGGGATCAGACGCGGACTCAGCGGCGCTACACTGCGTCAACGTCAGTAGCGCAAAAATGGCCAATGGCAGTGCCTGCCAGAAACCCCGCAACTATTGTTGCTCCTGATCCATTGGCGCATCCAAATTTGGATCAGGTTTCAAATCCGGAACGATCTGCCCCGGAAGATTAGCAGCCGGAGCTTCAACTTCGGGTTGTTCTATTTCCGGCTCCGGTGCCGGGGTGATACCCAATTCGGCTAGTGGCTCGGCCGGCTTCTCTTCGGGAGTGCTGGCAACCGGAAAGGCATTGCCCGCCTCTTCACTCTGCAATTCTTCAATCACTGTTTGCTCATCACTAGCCAGCTCAATTACGAAATTGGCGATGCTGACCAGCAGCAGCATCACGGCCAAGCCAATCACGCCGACCTGAATGCGTTGCATCGTATCTTCGCGATCTGGATCTTCAGCTTGCTTATCCATCATTATCCAGCCAAGGGAAAACTGGCAGTCCTTTTTCTTTCAGCCAAGCGGCGTTGTAGAGCGAAGATAGATAACGAAAACCGGTATCACATAAGATCGTGGCAACCCGGCTTCCCGGTCCTAGCTCCTTACCCAAGGCAATAGCGCCAGCAACATTAACGCCCGATGACAGGCCAAGACACATGCCTTCTTCAATCAGCAGCCGCTTAACCCAAACCAGCGCTTCCTCATCGGAAATGCGATATTGCCGGTCCACAGGCGCATCTTCCAGATTGCCGGTAATCCGTCCCTGCCCGATACCTTCTGCAACGCTACTGCCTTCGGACTTAAGCTCACCATTGGCATAATATTCGTATAGAGCCGCCCCATGTGGATCAGACAGAGCAATGGCTATATTCTCATCCTTTGCCTTTAGCCCCATGCCTACGCCAGCCAGTGTGCCACCCGTTCCGACAGCGCAAGTAAAGCCATCAACCTTGCCGTCCATCTGTGCCCAGATTTCCTCCGCCGTTGTCTCGATATGCGAACGGCGGTTGGCGACATTGTCAAACTGGTTGGCCCAAACAGCCCCTTCTGTCTCTTCCGCGAGACGGCGCGATGTGTGAACGAAGTGGCCGGGATTTGAATAAGGTGCAGCCGGCACCGTGATCAGCTCTGCGCCAAGCGCCCGCAGCGTGTCCATTTTCTCACGGCTCTGGGTTTCGGGCATGACAATGGTGGATTTATACCCCTTGGCATTGGCAACCAATGCGATGCCAATACCTGTATTGCCAGCGGTTCCCTCGACAATTCTGCCGCCCGGCTTAAGCAACCCGCGCTCTTCAGCGTCCTGAATGATATACAGCGCAGCACGGTCTTTTACCGACGCACCGGGATTGGCAAATTCGCACTTGCCATAAATATCGCAACCCGCCTCCGCACTAGCGGTTTCAAGACGGACAAGCGGTGTGTTGCCAATAAGTTCGAGTGTGTTTGGGATTATGGTCATAGACCGATACATAGTATGCACATTTTCGCGCGGCAAGCGCGAAGCTTTTTTAGGCCCGATAGCATTGCTTTAGTCAAACGCCACCCAATGGAAATCGAACAAATTGTCAGTACGCAGCAAAGGATTATCATGCTAGGCCACTGATAAATTCAGACGAACCACAGGAAGAAGAGCATCATGGTTGAGAAAAAATATGAATGTTTCGATGTCGAAATAGACAATGGCATCGCCCATATTCGGATGAACCGTCCGGAAAAGCTCAACAGCATGAACAAGGCCTTCTGGAATGATTTGCCCGAGATTGTCGAGGATATCGACATCAATGCCCGGGCGCGAGTCATCGTCATAAGCTCCACCGGCAAGCATTTCTCGGCCGGCATGGACCTTTCGGTTTTCGCCCCCCAGCCCGACAACAAGATTGACGGTGCCGACAAGCATGTGCTGGCGGAAATGTTCCGTTCCAACGTCAAACAAATCCAGCATAGTTTCAACGCTTTGGAAGAAGCCCGCATACCCGTATTATTCGCGCTGCACGGCGCCGTCATCGGTGGCGCGATCGACATGATCAGCGCAGGCGATATTCGCTGGTGCACCAAGGATGCGGTTTTCTGCATACAGGAAACCAATATTGGTATGACCGCTGATGTCGGCACCTTCCCACGCCTGCAGCGCTATATTCCCGAAGGCTGGGTCAAAGAGATGGCCTATACCGGCCGCCGGATCGACGCCGCGAAAGCAAAGGAAATCGGACTGGTCAACGACGTGTTTGAAACGCAGGAAGACTGCCTGGCCCATGTCATGGAAACCGCCAGGGAAATCGCATCCAAATCGCCACTGGCGGTTACCGGATGCAAGGTGCTGATCAACTATGGCCGCGACCATGATACGGCGGACACGCTGGACTATATCGGCGTATGGAACGCCGGCATGTTCCCGCCATCGCATATTCAGGAGGCAGTTGCCGCAATGAGCGAGAAGCGCGAACCGGACTTTCCCGATCTGCTGCCGCTCCGAACCACACCGATGTAGTCTCGCACGCGCGATCCATCGATGATAAGCTTTATATATGCCCTGATCCCGGTGGTTCTGGTCACCATATTGGGATGGCTTCTGGCGCACAGGAATTTTCGGTCCGTTGACGGATGGCGCGCGATCGAAAAGCTGGTGTACTTCGTCTTTTTCCCGGCGCTGATTGTCAATGTGCTGGCCAGTGCCTCTTTTGAAATCATGCCCTGGGCCATGGTACTGGTGCTGATTGGCTCGCAAGTGGCGCTTGCGATTCTAGGGTTGTTCGCCAAACGGGCTGACGACGGACCGCGAAAAGGTTCGATCATTCAGTCCAATGTGCGCTGGAATACATTTGTCGGCCTGTCCATTGCCAGTTCCTTGTTCGGCGAGCCGGGATTAGCCCTGATGGCGATCGCAGTCGCGGTTCTGACCCCAACCGCAAACGTCATTTCGGTGCTGGCCCTGACCCATTTCGCTCGCGACAGCGGCGAGCAAAAACCGCATGTGGTGATGGATATGGTCCGCAACCCGCTAATCATCGGCTGCGTGATCGGCATAGCGCTCAATCTGTTGGGCATGGCACCCACCGGCATAGCGGAAAAAACCCTCGACATCTTGGGTCAAGCCACGCTGGCGCTCGGCCTGCTGGTGGTCGGCGCAGCGGTGGATATCGACGCTTTCAAACGGGCGGGCCACACGACATTGACATGGTCGGCAGTGCGCTTACTCGGCTTCCCGCTCGTGGCTCTGGCCGCCGGACTACTGCTCAACCTCGCACCAGACAGTTTGGCGATTGTCATGATCGCTGCGGCCACACCGACAGCAAGCAGCGGCTATATATTGGCACGCCAACTGGGCGGCGATGCGACCTTGTCGGCCAATCTGATCGCGGTACAGACGGTGTTCTCCGTCCTGTCCATGCCGGTGATATACGCGCTTTATCTGTTGATACAGGCTTAAAAAACGCGCGTTGCCTCGCCTAGCTCAGGTCGAACTTTTCCGGCACTATCTTCGCTAACATCTTGCCGCAACCTGCGTTGTTGCGCTGGAAACAGTCATGCGCCTTCATCGCCTCGAAATGCGCTACCAGCGACGGCCAGCGCGACTTGTCCGGTAATCCGGCGAGCATTTCCGTCTGGGCGATCTGCGCCGCGACGGATATGTCGGCAATCGTGATGGTGTCGCCGATGAAATAGGAACCGCCATCGAGATATTGTTCGAGATAGTCCCACAGCGGCGGCAGCTTCTCGTTCCAGGTCTTGCGCGCCGTTTCGAGATCGGGCTCCTTGCGCTGGAACAGATTGAAGATGATCGGTCGGAAGAGACCTAGCCCACCAGCCATCGCCAGTCCGGTATCGGCATATTCCTCAAGCCACAGCGCCCGGCCATGGTCAAAGGCATCGGCGGGATAGACCGCCGGTTCCGGCTGTCGTTTTTCCAGATAGCCGCAAATCGCCGAACTATCGGTGATCGTTCCGGCAGGGCCTTCTTCGGCAATGTCCCGATCCCGCAGCGACGGAATGCGACCGAGCGGACTGATTTCCTTATACCAATCTGGCATGCCCATGACATTGACGTCGTCGCAATCATAATCGAGCCCTTTGAGCGCCATCACCGCCTCCACCTTGCGCTGGAAGGGAGACAGAGGCGAGCCGTAGAGGACGAGGGATGCAGTCATGGGTGTTTTCTCCTGATGTTTGGAAGGTCTTTGGCGGATTGTTTAGAGATTGGGAAGAGCCTCTCGCACCCTCAGCGATGAACAATCACCACTGTATCCGCTGCTTCCTTCGCCAATGCCCGCGCCGCATCCGTATCCGCACCTGTCGCCAAGGCCACAGCCATCCGCCGGTAAGGCCGTGTTACCGGCTTCCCAAAAATCCGTACATCCGTTTCCGCGCCTTCGCTGCCCAGCGCCAATGCTTCCGCCACGCCAGTAAATTCAAACTGCTCGCTGTCCCGGTCTGCCAGAATCACCGCGCTGGCGCTGGCTGGCGCGGTGAGCGCGATATACGGGACCGGCAGCCCCATGATGGCGCGGGCGTGGAGATCGAATTCGCTGAGATTCTGGCCAATGGAGGTAACCATACCGGTGTCATGGGGGCGCGGGCTGAGCTCGGAGAAGATCACTTCACCTTGTTTGGTGACGAAAAATTCAACGCCGAATAGGCCCCAGCCCTTACCGCCGCCGCCCAGATTTTCGACGACCTTGCGCGCCATATCCTGAGCCGAAGCGAGCGCCGCATCGGTCATCGCCGCCGGTTGCCAGCTTTCCTGATAATCACCACGTTCCTGCCGATGGCCGATTGGCGGGCAGAAGAGCACGCCATCGCGGGTGCGAACGGTGAGCAAGGTAATCTCGTAATCGAAATCGATAAATTGCTCGACAATCACCCGCGCGCGGTCACCACGCATATTGGCAACAGCATAGTTCCATGCTTCTTCCAATTTGTCGGTGCTGTCGACCTTGCTCTGCCCCTTGCCGGAGGAGGACATCACCGGCTTGATCACCAACGGCAGACCGATATCCGCGGCCGCGCTGGCAACTTCGGCAAAGCTTTCGGCATAATGGTAGCGCGAAGTGGTCAGGCCCAGTTCCTTGGCCGCAACATCGCGGATCGCATCGCGGTTCATCGTCAGCTGGGTCGCGCGGGCTGATGGCACGACATGGAACCCCTCTGCCTCCATATCTGCCAATATTTCGGTGCGGATCGCCTCGACCTCGGGGACGATAAGATCAGGCCGATGCTTTTCAATCGCCCCGCGCAACTTTTCACCGTCGAGCATCGAGAATATCTCGCGACCGTCCGCGACCTGCATCGCAGGCGCATTGTCATAGGCGTCACAGGCAATGACATAAGCCCCCAACCGTTTAGCGGATATAACAAATTCGCGGCCCAATTCGCCCGAGCCGAGGAGTAGGATTTTTTTGGTGTAGGTCATGGATTGCCCATAACCAAAGTCAGTGGTCCCGTCATCCTGAACTTGTCTCAGGATGACGAATTTGACTATCCTCCCTCACCTTTCATCATCTCTTCCATGCGCCGCGCTATTTCCTCCTCCGAGACATCTTCGATATGGGTCGACAGGCTCCATTCGTGCCCGAATGGATCTTTCACCCAGCCGGAACGGTCTCCGAAGAACTGATCCTCCACAGGGCGGACGACTTCTGCGCCCGCGGCAACGGCTTGCGCAAACGCGGCATCGACATCGGGGACATAGATCATCAAGCTGGCCGTCGCCCCTCCCCGCTTATTAGGTCCCAGCTTATCCATCTCGGGAAACTCGTCCGACAACATCACATGGCTATCGCCAATCAGCAGATCGGCATGGCCGATCTTGTCACCCATCGGCAGGCGCATATGCTCGATCGCGTCAAAAGCCTTGGTATAAAATTCGATCGCCGCCTCAGCATCATCCACCGTGATATACGGGGTAACGCTATGATATCCGTCTTCTCTCCACTCCGCCATGATCACCATCCTATCTGGTTAAAGGCCATTTATAGCAAAATAATCTCATTTTACCGACTCCGGTCAAATTAAGAATTGATATATCATATCATCGAGGCTATCTAAGCATCAATTCCAGCCCCCAACATAGAAGAGATTATCTTGTCACATAGAAAACTACTGATTTCCGTCGCAGTCTTGGCACTTCCCATTTCGCCAGCTTTCGCTCAGCAAAATGACGCCCCTGCCCAACGCACCAGCGGCCTCTCTGATGATTTTCATGGCAACGATATGATCGTCGTCACGGCGCCCTATGTAGACCAGCTCGACATATTGGCCGGCACCTCGGTGCTGTCCGGTGACGATCTTGCCGAAGATATGCGCGGCCAGATCGGTGACACGCTGACGTCCCTTCCTGGCGTTTCGTCGACCAGTTTTGCCCCCGGCTCCTCGCGACCGGTATTGCGTGGCTTCCAAGGACCGCGTGTGCGCGTATTGACCGACGGCATCGGTTCGCTGGATGCCTCCAACACTTCGGTGGACCATGCGGTGACCATTGATCCGCTCACTGCCCAGCGGGTCGAGGTCCTGCGCGGCCCTGCGGTCCTGCTCTTTGGCGGCGATGCCATTGGCGGCGCGGTCAACGTCATCGACAAACGCATTCCGCGCGATATTCCCGATGATGCCATTCATGTCGACGCGATCGGCGGCTATGGCAGCGCAGCCGATGACTGGAGCCTGGCTGGTTCGGTCGATGTACCCCTGAGCTCCAAGCTGGTGATCCATGCCGACGGCAGCTACCGCGACAGCGGTGATGTGCGGATCCCGGGCTTTGTCCTATCACCCGACCTGCGTGCTGACTTGCTGGCCGATGCGGCTGAGGAAACCGAAGAAGGTCATCTCGAGGAAGCGGAAGAGCTGAACGAAGCCGCCAATCAGCAAGGACGGATCGCGAATAGCGCAAACCAGACCTACACCGCCGGTGCCGGCCTCGCCTTTATTGACGATGGTGGTCATCTCGGCATCTCCGTGAGCTATTATGACTCGGACTATGGCGTACCGGGACGACCTGGCGCAGAACATGCTCATGGCGAGGAAGAAGATGAAGATCATGACGACCACGACGATGATCATGACGACCACGACGATGATGATCACGATGATGATCATGACGAGGACGAGCATGAAGAAGGCCCGGTCACGATCGGTCTGAAACAGATCCGCGCCGATCTGCGCGGCGGCGTCAATCTTGGCGGTTTCTTTGAGTCCCTGAACTTCCGCGCCGGCTATTCCGACTATGAACATACGGAATTTGAAGGCGATGAAATTGGTACGGTCTTTTCCGTGTCGGGTATCGAAGCGCGCGCCGAACTGGTTCAAGCGGACCATGACGGCTGGCGTGGGGTGATCGGCACGCAGGTCCTCGCACGAGACTTCAATGCTGTTGGTGCCGAAGCCTTCGTTCCCAAGAACAGCCTCGAAAGCTGGGCATTGTTCACGGTCCAGGAAGTCGATCTCGGTAGTTGGGAAGTGGAAGGAGCGCTGCGCTTCGATCAGACCGACATCAGCGCCAACAGCATCAATTTTGATCGCAGCTTCAACGCATTCTCGGGCGCTTTGGGCTTTGCCTATGCTCCTGACGACAGCGCTTTCAAAGCCGGCGTCAATCTCTCACGGTCGGAGCGCGCGCCTTCGGCAGAAGAGCTGCTGTCCGACGGCCCCCATATCGCCACCCAGGCCTATGAAATCGGCAACCCCAATTTTTCCACCGAAAAAAGCTGGGGCGGCGAGCTTTATGCTCGTTGGGATAGTGACAATGTCCAGCTGAGCGCGACCGTTTACGCCAATTTCTTCGATGACTATATTTTCGAGGCGGAAACCGGCGCCGAAGAAGACGGCCTGCCGGTCTTCCAATATTTCCAGCGGGACGCGACCTATTATGGTTTGGAAGCGTCAGCGTCGGCAGTTGTCGGCCGGGCTGCTGGTTTTGATTTCATCGTCGATGGTGTCGCCGACTATGTCCGCGCTAAAATTGACAATGCTGGCGGCCCCGTACCGCGCATCCCGCCATTGCGCTTGCTGGGCGGGATCGAAGCGCAAAGTGACAGCTTTGACCTGCGCGCCGAAGTCGAATGGTCTGATAGCCAGAGAAAAGTCGCGGCGTTCGAAACCTCGACCGACAGTTTCACCATGGTCAATGCATCTGCAGCGTGGCGGCCTTTTGGAAAGCAGGGCGGCGTCACATTGCTCGCCTCGGCCAATAATATTTTCGACGTCAAAGCCCGTCGACATGCATCCTTCACCAAGGACTATGTGCCGCTTTCCGGTCGCGACTTTCGCATAAGTGCGAAGTTTAGTTTCTAGGTAATTTTGCCAAACAGAAAACGGTATCGGCTATATTAGCGGACGAAATCAGGGCGAAGTTATTTTGCTCTTTTTTCGTTCGGTAAGCCACATGATCGCAAGCGACACCTCGTATAGCAAGATCAACGGTATCCCGAGCATTAGCTGCGACACCACGTCCGGCGGCGTCAGGATTGCGGCCAAAGCAAAGGCAGCGACCACCATATAGCGACGCATGCTCTTCAATTGCTGCCTCGTCACTATCCCCGCGCTGTTGAGCAAGAGGAGCAGAACCGGCAGCTGAAAACACACGCCAAACGCCAGAACGAACTGCATCACCAGCGACAGATAGTCTCCCATGGCTGGTAAGGCTTCTTGCGTTAACCCACCGACCTGCCCTTCAAACCCCAGGAAAAAACGGAATGCGGTCGGCATAACGATATAATAGGCCAGCGATGCGCCCGCCATGAACAGCAATGGCGTTGCAATAAGAAAGGGAAGAAAAGCCTTCTTCTCATTCGCATAGAGGCCCGGTGCGACAAAGGCCCAAAGCTGGTTGGAAATGATCGGGAAGGCCACAAAAAAGGCAGCAAACATCGCTACCTTAATCTCGACGAAAAAGGCCTCGTAAAGCTTCGTATAGATCAATTTGCCTTCACCCGCGGGGAAAGCATCGGTCAGCGGCTGGACGAGTATGCCAAAGATTTCGTCCGCAAAAACGATGCTGACAAGAAAGGCGACAACCAATGCGGCCACCGACCACAGCATCCGCTGGCGCAACTCAATTAGATGCTCGATCAGCGGGGCTTTACTATCATCCAATCCCGGTTTGCTAGGATCGTTCATGGCTTGGCATCACCTTCGGGCGGCAATTCCGGCCGGTCGT
Source organism: Parasphingorhabdus sp. (assembly GCF_039939955.1). Lineage (GTDB taxonomy): Bacteria > Pseudomonadota > Alphaproteobacteria > Sphingomonadales > Sphingomonadaceae > Parasphingorhabdus. Next base: position 317,527 of record NZ_JBDVHS010000006.1, read on the forward strand.
CAGCGGGATCGGTTTCATCCGCGGAAGGTCCATCCAATGGCTCCATCAGGGGTTCTTCCGTAACGCCATCACCCGCTACACTGTCATCTGGGAGCGCTGGATGTTCGGCCATGATCCGTTCATTTTCGGATGCCCATTTCTTTTCCATTTCCTGAAGCTCTGCTTCGCGAACCATGGCATCAAGCCCGGTGCGGAAATTGCCCATAATGCCGCGCGCTTTGGCCATCCATTTCCCTGCCGTTGCGAGCGCCCGCGGCAATTCCTTGGGCCCAATCACAACAGTGGCAATGATCACGATAATCGCGATCTCGGATATGGAAAGATCAAACATGTTCTATGCGACCCAATAGTGGGGGGCCGACCTGATCAACCGGCCGTTTTATCGGCGGTCTTGCTGGCGTCAGCTGACGCATCGCTGGTCTTATTATCGATCTTTGGGGCGGGATTGGCAGCATTTGCCTCTTCCTCGGTAATGCCCTTTTTGAACGAACGAATGCCTTTACCAACATCGCCCATCATCTCTGAAATCCGGCCCCGGCCGAACAGAATAAGCACCAACGCCGCTACAATTAAAATCTGCCAAACACTCGGTTGCATGGGATTTTCTCCTTATGCCCTCTATTTAAGCGCTTTCGATCTCATTTTCCAGCAAAACACCATCATCATCTGCAATCTCTCGCACGTCGGACTCTTCTGAAGCCTTTTGTGCTTCATGCTCTGCTTCGGCCTCCAGTTCCATTTGTTCCAGCACAAGATCAACAGGGTCCAGCAATCCTGCGGCCTTCAAGTCATCAATACCCGGCAGATCCTTGCGGCTCTGCAGACCAAAATGCGTTAGAAAGTCAGCCGTAGTCGCGTAAATCAGCGGTCGGCCCGGAACTTCGCGACGACCCGCCGGACGCACCCATCCCGCCTCCATCAATACATCGAGCGTGCCCTTGGCAACCTGAACGCCCCTTATCGCCTCGATTTCCGCGCGGCTGACCGGTTCATGATAAGCAATGATAGCCAATGTTTCCATCCCGGCGCGGCTGAGCTTCCGCAGTTCGGACCGTTCCCGCCGCAAGAGATGGGAAAGATCCTGTGCAGTCTGAAAATGCCAACGGTCACCGGTTTTGATCAGGACAATCCCGCGGTCCTGATAATCCGCCTGCAAATCCGCCAATATCTGGCGAATATCAAACTCATCCCCAACATAGGCCTTCATATCGGCTATGGTCATCGGCTGTTCCGAAGCAAACAGCGTCGCCTCGACCGCACGCTTACCAATATCCATCGCGTCTGCCGTCGATTCGGTAGAGTCAGTATCTTCGGTGTCATGTTCACCCATGTGTCGTCGCCTTTATTCTAAGCGGTGCAAAACTGCCTTCCTGCTGCAGTTCCAACTTCCCTTGCCGCGCCAATTCCAACGTCGCGAGAAAGCTCGACGCAAGCGCCGATTTTCTGAGTTCTGGTGGAGACCCCGGCGGAAGAAAATGCCGAATATCCGTCCACTCAATCGTCTCGCCCAGCATCAGCGACACCCGGGCCAGTGCGTCCTCGAGAGTCATGACCATCCGCTGCCGAACGACGTGAATAGCCGGAGCGCTGCGCATCTTCACCCGAGAATAAGCTGAAATCAGGTCATAATATTCTGCCTGCCACTGGCGCTCTTTCACGACCCGCAGCCCTTCGGGCGCACCGCGCATGAAGACATCCCGGCCGATCCGATCCCTCGCAAGCAGACGAGCCCCCGACTCCCGCATCGCATTCAACCGTTCCAGCCGCATCTGAAGGCGCAGAGCCAGCTCTTCCGGCGATGGATCAATTTCTGGATCGCGGGGCAGCAAAAGCCCGGACTTCAAAAAGGTCAGCCAAGCCGCCATCACCAGATAATCCGCAGCCAGTTCGAGCTTTAGCGTCTGGGCACTCGCGATATATTTCAGATATTCCTGAACCAGCTCAAGGATGGATATCTCGCGCAAATCCACCTTTTGATTGCGCGCTAAGGCGAGCAGCAAATCAAGTGGCCCTTCCCAGCCGTCAATGCTCAGAGTCAGCGCAGCTTCATCAGAGGCCACCGTTTCGGGCGGGAAAAAGAAGCTTTCTGTTTCCGCCTCGTCGCTCATACCGTCGCTGCCATAAGCTCATCGCGGCGGGCAAGCAGGCCCGTCAGTTCATCATCGATCTCGTCATCCTTCGTGTCCGAAATCGTTGCCATTGCGTGGTTCAGACGCTGCTGTGTTTTCTCCGACATAGGTGACAGACGTTCGGCAATCCCCGTCATGTCATCCATCTTGGCCCAGCAATTGAGCGCGATATCACAGCCCGCAGCCTGCGCGCGTTCGGCCCGCTCCGGCACCGTTCCCGAAAGCGCTTCCATATCCAGATCATCGGTAAACAGGAGGCCATCGAAACCAATCCGGTCGCGGATGATGTCCTGCACCACCGTTTTCGAAAGCGTCGAAGGTGTCTCTGCGTCCCAGGCGGTAAACAGCAGATGGCCGGTCATGCCCATCGGGGCCATATTCAATGTTTTGAACGGGGCGAGATCAAGCTCTAGCTCTTCATCGCTGGCCGTCACCGTCGGCAAAGCCTTATGCGTATCGACGCTGGTACGGCCATGACCGGGCAAATGTTTGACCACACCGACCACTCCGCCGCGTTGCAGCCCATCCAAAATCGCACGGCCAAGCGCGGCAACCCGCATCGGTTCGCTTCCCAAAGCGCGGTCACCAATGACGTTATTCGCGTCCGGCTGACGAACGTCCAAAAGCGGCAAACAATCAACTGTTATCCCGACTTCACGCATGCTCACGGCAATGGCTTGGGCATTGAGCCGAGCCGCCTCAATCGCTGTCGCAGGCGCGATATCATATAGCTTGTCGAATATTTCGCCCGACGGAAATTTCGGCCAAATCGGTTCCTGCATCCGCGCGACGCGGCCGCCTTCCTGATCGATCAATATGGCGAGATCATCGCGGCCATGAATTGCCCTCAGGTCATCGGTAAGCGCCCGCAATTGCGCCTTGGTTTCGATATTACGGCCGAAAATGATATAGCCCGCCGGATCGCTATCCCGAAAAAATGCTTTTTCGTCAGCGGTCAGGCCTAAGCCCGCGATCCCGAAAACTGCCGGTGTCATAGCCATGATGAAGTCTTTTCACGCAACATATCTTATAATCGCGCTGTTTCGACGCCGGGTAAAGACGAAAGCACCGTTATCCACAGCGCTTCAACCACCAATTGCTCAAAAACTAGCGAACGACAAGGCAGCTTTCACCCGCAGCCTTCAGATTATTGCATATCTCCCGCGCTGCATCGCGACTTGGAGCCACTGCATTCAACCGATAAATCGTGCCGCCATCGACCGTGCCTTGCAGAATCTTCTTTGGAAGCGCTCCGATCGATTCAAAACGCCGCGCATAGCCTGACCAGCTGTTGTCAGCGAGGCTCGCTGAACTGAACGCACCAAGCTGGATCAACGCTGTCTCAGCATCATCCGCAGCGGGTTCGGCATCGGCCTTACGGATGGGCACTTCCGCTTCAACAGGATTGCCCATTTGCGCGGGTGTCTCCTGACCTTCGCTGGCGGCAAAGCTTGCGTCGCCTTCGCCTTCAAACGTCTTCGCCTGCGGATCATCGGGACGAACCTTATAATCGCCTTCCTGAACCGTGATCAATTCACCCTCACCGTCCAAGCCTCCGCCATTGCCCTTCTGCCACCAATAGATGCCGCCAACGATGGCCGCCAAAAGAAGCAATGCAAATGCAACGAACAAGGCCACGCGGATCGGAGAATATTCTCCGTCGTCATCATAATCTTCGGCCGATTCCAACCAAGGCAGACGATCGTCGTCGTCCAGATCAAGACTCTCGTGGGTTGTGTCTGACATTTTAAGCTCCGTAAGCCAAAGGGCTGATCACATAGATTCTGCGGCCTCTACACCCATCAGAGCAAGGCCATTCTTTATAGTCTGCCCGATATTCTTGGCTAAGAAAAGCCTCGCAGATGTCATTGCAGGGTCGTTAACCATTATGATCCGCTTTTCTGGCCGATCATTGCCCAGATTATAATAAGCATGAAAAGCCGCTGCGAGATCGTTTAGATAAAATGCGACTCGATGCGGTTCCCGTGAAGCCGCTGCCGCTTCGACAATGCGAGGGAATTGCGCGGCCAATTTGATGAGATCCATTTCCTCGTCACCAAGCTGATCAAGCTGACCGGTCGAAGGTGTCACCCCTTCGTCTGCCGCTTTGCGCAAAGTCGATTGAATCCGGGCATGGGCATATTGCACATAGAAGACTGGATTGTCGCGGGAGGCTTCCATCACCTTCGCAAAATCAAAGTCCATTTGGGCATCTGCCTTGCGGGTCAACATGGTGAAGCGCACGGCATCTTTGCCCACTTCGTCAACCATATCCGCAATGGTGACAAATTTGCCGGAACGTTTCGACATTTTCTCCGGTTCGCCGTTACGCAACAGGCGCACCATCTGAACCAGTTTCACATCAAATTTGGTCTTGCCTTTGGTCAATGCGGCCACGGCTGCCTTGATCCGCTTGACGGTACCACTGTGATCAGCACCCCAGATATCGATCAACTCATCTGCGGATTGCGCCTTTTGAAAATGATAGGCTAAATCCCCGCCAAAATAGGTCCACCGACCATTGGATTTTTTGATTGGACGGTCCTGATCATCGCCAAATTGGGTTGACCGGAACAACGGTAGCTCCACTGCTTCCCAATCCTCAATCACCTTGCCTTTGGGCTGCTCCAGCACCCCGTCATAAACAAGGTCTCGGGCCCGCAATTCGGCTTCCGCAATATCCGCTTTGCCCGCATCATGCAGTTCCGCTTCGGACGAGAAAACATCATGCTTTATACCCAGCATGGCCAGATCCGAGCGGATCATGTCCATCATCTTCTCGACCGCAGCCTTACGGAAAATGAGCAGCCAATCCGATTCAGCCGCTTCCTTATATTTATCGCCAAACTCGGTAGCCAAAGCTTCGCCAACAGGCTTCAAATAGTCACCGGGATAAAGACCCTCAGGTATCGCGCCTATATCTTCACCAAGCGCCTCCAAATAACGCAAATGTGCCGAACGAGCGAGCGTATCGACCTGCGACCCGGCATCGTTGACATAATATTCGCGGATCACTTTATGCCCGACAGCCTCCAGCAAGTCCGCCAGCGCGTCACCAACCACCGCGCCGCGACAATGGCCCATGTGCATCGGCCCTGTTGGATTGGCAGAGACATATTCAACGTTGACGGTAATGCCATCTCCCTTGTTCGACCGGCCATATTCCGAACCAAGCTGTGCAATTTCCAGAAGTTCGCCCAGCAGCACGGGCCCGGCAACCCGCAAGTTGATAAAACCAGGGCCAGCGATCTCCGCCGATTGCACATCCTCCAACAGGCCAAGCTTTTCCGTGATTTTTTCGGCCAAGTCGCGCGGTTTCATACCAGCGGCTTTCGACAGGACCATCGCCGCATTGGTCGACAGGTCACCATGCGCTGGGTCGCGGGGCGGCTCTAGGGCGACATTGGAACGGTCAATATCAACGGTAAGAACCCCTGCTTCAACGAGTTCATCCAATATCGCATCAATATGCTTCTGAAAAATCTGGAACAGCATGATTTGCTCAATTCATCATAGGAAATGGAGCCCGAGTGGATCAGGCAAGATTATTAATCAATTCAGGCAAGCTTATCGGGTAGCGTTATATTGCAGCTGTGCCTGGGTTAACTGAAAACCGATGAGAAGCTCGAAAGAAGATCGTGCCACAGCCGCCCGGATGGCAGGGTCTGCCAAAGGATCAAGTGCTGCATCGGGGTCACCAGCTTTGCGTTTCCGCGTCAACCGTTCAATCACCTCTTCCGGCAAACGCGCTGCGGAAGCGTCAACATAGGAACCAGCCTTGGCCGAAGCAGAAGCACGATATTGACCATCAGCAAATTGCAGCGTCACATTATTGACCCGCTTTGCCACAACGGCAGTACCGCCTTGGACGACGGTAGAGAAATAAGGAACCGTAACCGTGCGCGCGCCGGTAGGATCAATACGCGACGCATGAACATCAAACGTCGCTTCGGTGTAAATTCGTTCGCTTTCACTATTACAAGTAGAACGCACGTTGGTGATATTTGCTACCACATCAATGGCCCGGGCATCGGTGCTGGTCACCGGATTGAAGACGGTGATGTCCCCCGTATGGTCGGGAACCGCAACTGGAGGGCAGCCTGATCGAGTGACCGAGACGCCAACGCCCGCACTGACGTCAAGCGCGCCGTCTTTTGCACAACCGGAAACAGCCAAAACTGCGACCGCTGCCAAAACCATTTTTTTCAATCGGCCATTCGCCATCATTCTTAATCCTTGCCTTTGATCCCGGGCAACACACATAGGCTTCATGCGCATCGATAAAAGTTTCGCAACCCTTATCTGGGCCTTTAATCCGGTGCAACCGTCCAGAAGATGAACAGACAGGCTTTTCGCCGGTGCAGTTATTCCCTAAGGCTTACAACATGATTCACTCAGATAAGCAAAAACGGCAGATTGACTTGCTTGTGGCTGCGCCGCGCGGCTTTTGCGCGGGCGTCGACCGGGCGATAAAAATCGTCGAACTGGCCATCAAAAAATATGGCTCGCCCGTCTATGTGCGGCACGAAATCGTCCATAACCGCTATGTCGTGGATGAATTGAAGAAACTGGGTGCGATATTTATTGAAGAACTAGACGAGGTACCCGACGGCGTTCCGGTGGTATTTTCCGCCCACGGTGTTCCCAAAGCAGTGCCGCATAAAGCGGAAGAGCGCGGCTTGGAATATCTGGATGCGACCTGCCCGCTTGTCTCCAAAGTCCATCGTCAGGCAGAACGGCAAACCGAAGCCGGGCGACATATTGTTTTCGTCGGCCATGCCAATCACCCTGAAGTCATTGGCACCTTCGGCCAGGTCGAAGAGGGACAAATGACGTTGGTTGAAACGCTCGAGGACGTTGAAGCGCTGAAACCGGAAGATCCCGATGCACTCTCGTTCCTGACCCAGACAACCCTGTCGGTCGATGACACCCGCGAGATCGTCGAAGCGCTGCAGGCCCGCTTCCCCAGCATTGTCGGGCCAAAAGGCGAAGATATTTGTTACGCCACTTCCAATCGTCAGGACGCGGTGAAAGAAATCGCAAAATCCTGCCAACTCGTATTGGTCATTGGCGCGCCCAATAGCTCCAACAGCCTGCGCTTGGTAGAAGTTGCCGAACGCCTAGGCGCAGAAGCGAAATTGATCCAGCGCGCGGAAGAAATCGACCTTGCGTGGTTTGACGGCGTCGACAAATTAGGATTGACCGCAGGCGCCTCCGCGCCGGAAATTCTGGTCCATGAAGTCAGGCACTTGCTCGAGGAATATTTCGAAGTGAACGAAGAAAAGGTCACGACCGCCGACGAAAATATGGTGTTCAAACTTCCGCGTGGGCTCGAAGCCGCCTGATGGCCGTCTATACACAAGTTAGCGCAGAGGAAATCGACCGCTTCCTCACCCGCTTCGACGTCGGCACGCTCGTGTCTGTCAAAGGCATTGCCGAAGGCGTTGAGAACAGCAACTACCTGCTCGAAACAACGCAAGATAAGTATATTTTGACATTATACGAAAAGCGGGTTGATCCGGCGGACCTCCCGTTCTTTATCGCTCTGCTCGACCATCTATCGGCACATGGTTGTCTCGTACCGCCGATGATTGCCGACCGAGAAGGCAAGAAAATTCAGCAGCTTTGCGGACGCAGTGCCTGTCTGATCACCTTTCTTTCCGGAGTATCCGTTAGCAGCCCAACAACGACTCATGCCGCAGCGATGGGTGAAGCCTTGGGGGACATGCATCGGGCACTTGCAGATTTTGATCAGGAACGGCGCAATGTTCTGGATCATGATGGCTGGCGGGCTTTGGCGGAACAATGTGGCCCTGCGCAGCTCGACAAAATTGCACCAGGTTTGGCCACGGCAATAGCGCAGGAACTCGATTATCTCGATGAACATTGGCCCCATGATCTACCACGCGCGGCCATTCATGCCGATCTTTTTCCCGACAATGTGTTGATGCTGGACGACAAGATTAGCGGCCTGATCGACTTTTATTTTTCCTGCACAGATGTCCGCGCCTATGATCTTGCTGTCACCCACGCGGCCTGGTGCTTTTCCGAAGACGGCACCGATTTCCACGATAAGATTTCGCAAGCATTGATCACCGGCTATGCATCAACCTTTCCGATCAGTGATGCGGAACGCAAAGCTCTTCCGCTGCTCGCCCGCGGAGCGGCATTGCGCTTTTTACTGACCCGTGCCTATGACTGGATCAACACGCCAGCCGATGCGCTGGTCACCCGCAAAGACCCGCAAGCCTTTCTTAACAGGCTGGAATATTATCAAACCCATCCGGATGTTTTTGCAATATGACCGAAACCCAAATTGTCGAGATCGCCACCGATGGCGCATGCAAGGGCAATCCCGGACCAGGCGGCTGGGGCGCGTTAATCCGCTTTGGTGACAAGGAAAAGGAAATTGCGGGCGGGGAACCGGAAACGACCAACAACCGCATGGAATTACGCGCGGCAATCGAAGCCCTCAATACACTTAAGCGCCCCTGCAAGGTGAAGCTGTCTATAGACAGCACCTATGTCAAAGATGGCATTACCAAGTGGATTTTTGGTTGGCAGAAGAACGGCTGGCGGACAGCGGCGAGAAAGCCAGTCAAAAATGCCGATCTCTGGCAGGATCTGCTAAAGGCGGTTGAGCCGCACCAGATCGAGTGGGTTTGGGTAAAGGGTCATGCCGGCGATGCTGACAATGAGCGCGCCGATCAGCTGGCGAGCGATGCTGCTATCAACATCGCTCGCAGCAGTTACTAGGATTATGACCTAGCTATTGTCTTCGATTTCAGCGGCCGGTCCATTTTTCTGGATCGAACTAATCGCATTTTGCGCGCCGGCTTTGTTGGAATAGCCTTCGGTCGAGAAAATGATTTCGCTATTATATTTGAAGCGAACCCGGAACTCGCCCTTCTTGTCTTTCCAAATTTCAAACTTATGTGCCATTTTCATGCTCTCCTTCGGTTGCATTACTAAAATAATAGGCAATCCGAGTGCCAGTGCAACGACCGAGTTGTAAAACAATGTGTCTCAAGAAAAGCGCGAAGCCGCATATAGGCTGGCATCAACGCTTTGCAGGCTCTCATCTACCGGCTGTCCGAGCAGAACCGACCGGGCCAGCTTCGCGGCTGCCGGGGCGGTCTGAATACCGAAGCCCCCTTGCCCGGCAAACCAGAAAAAATCGGCTACCGCAGCATCAAAACCAACAACAGGCAAGCGGTCCGGCGCGAAGCTGCGCAAGCCCGCCCATTTGCCCGTGACCCGCTTAACCTCCACATCCATCACTTTTTCAAAACGGTCGATGGCAATGGCCACGCTCAATTCATCAGGCGCGACATCGGTTGCTTCAGTTGGAGTTTCGTCATGGGGACTGAGCCAATAGCCGCCGCCTGCTTCGGGTTTAAAATAGAAGCTGCCATCAAGCCCGACGACCAAAGGCATCGCCGATGTTGAAGGCGGTTCGGTCTCGATCTGAACCATATTGCGGATCAAAGGCTGAATACCAATCGGCTTCGCATCGGCCATCCGGGCAATACTATCCACCCATGCGCCAGCCGCGTTGACTAATATAGTGGCATGATAGCTTTCATCCCCATCGGACAATAGCCACCCACGATCATCTTTCTCGATTTGAGTGATCCGCGTCCGGCATATCAAATCCACAGCCTTCCGCTTGGCGTCCTTAAGATAGGCGGCATGCAGCGCAGCAACATCAATATCACAGCAATCCGGTTCATAGATCGTATGATTCCACACCGACTTTATGTTGGGAACGAGGGACTTGGTCTGATCCCATCCCCATCGCTCCATGGTCAGACCATTGTCAGCAAAATCAGCCAGAAATTGATCTGCCAGTGCTTTTTCATGATCTTGCGCAATATTGACCGCGCCGCGTGGGCTAAGAAAGCTATTCTGTGAAAAGTCTGGTGGCGGATTTTCCAGAAATTCTCTGGAAGCGGATGTCAGGGGCTGAACCAGCGGACCACCATAGCTTTCTGTCCAGAAAGCCGCCGAGCGACCAGTAGAATGATAGCCGGGATAGTCTTCCGCTTCGAGCAACAAGACCGAGCGATCCGCGCCAATTTCAGAGGCGATGCTGGCTCCGGCAATACCGGCACCGATTATAACAACGTCATAGTGTTTCACGCTTTGGGTACCACCCTATCCAGAAATGCAAAACAGGCATGCAACGCATCATCCCGTACAGCATCCGCTTCGCGCAGAATCTCATGCGCGGCTTCCGGACCGAATAGTTTCATTTCGGCCTTCGGTATAAGATGCACAGCACGCTTGATCGTGGGATGATCGACAAGTTCGTCACTCGACGTCGCAAGTACAAGAATGGGCGTACCCATCTGCGTCAGCCTTTTTCGGTTTCTCAGCAATTTGGTTGAGGCATAGGTCCGTTCAACCCATTGCCAGCTTCCCGGACCCAAACGTACAAAGGGACGCTCACGGAACCAGAAAAACTCGTCCGAATATCGGTCCGCATCGTGAGTCAGCAAACCTTGTCGCAACACTTGTGGTTCCAGCGGTTTTTCGACCGCCTTCCAAGCGCGACGTTCAGCGCGGCCGATGACGCACATGATCTTCGCAATCGATTGCGCTGCCCATTCCGGCATCCCGCCGCCCGCAAGCGCAAGCATCGGGGCGCTTAATATCACAGCATCAGGACTTATAAGTTTCTCGGTCAGCGCCCGCAGCACGAGATGCCCGCCCATGCTGTGACCTAGCACAACATGGGGCCCGGAATGACTAGTGCTCCAGTCATTAAACAAGGCTACCAGATCCCCCACCCAGGTGGAAAAGTCGTCAATGTGGCCGACATGCGGGTGCGGGCCGCAGCGCCCTGATCCGCCCTGCCCACGCCAGTCAACCGAAGTCACATTCCATCCACGCGCATAGAAATCATGAAAGGCTTCAAGATATTTTTCGTAAAAGTCGGCCCGCCCGGTCATGAATAAAATCGAACCGCGTGGGTTGTCCTGCTGCCAATCCAACTTCCGGAATTCCCAGCCATCAGGCCCGGTCCAGGTCTCTTCTACTGCATCTGTCGGAATCGACCGGCGATCAAAACGTTCATCTTTCAAGTCTGTCATATCACGCTTTATCGTTGGCACCATTTCGGAAGATGAAAACCGCTCCAGAAATCATGGTTACTATTTGGTAAGGCAAATTCACTAGATGGTCTGTCTATGGATAGCGAAACCTTCATCTACTTGCTCTGGGCCGGATTGGCAATTGCACTCATTGTAGCAGCAATCACAGATCTCAAAAACCGTCATATTTCAAACTGGCTCAATCTGGGCATTGCCCTCGGAGCACCGGTCTTCTGGATGGTCAGCGGCATGACTGTCTGGCCCGATATGATCGGACAAATCGGATTGGCGGCTATCATATTTACCATATTTGCCGGACTTTTTGCGATCGGCGCGATGGGCGGCGGCGATGTCAAACTGCTGACAGCCCTAGCCTTGTGGATGCATTGGCTGACGTTTCTGGAGTTGCTCGTGATCATGTCCATCGCCGGTGGTGTGCTCACGCTGTTAATGATGATCAGTAAGAACATCCAAAAGACAGAAGGTCCAATAAAGGTTCCTTATGGTGTCGCCATCGCCTTTGCAGGGCTTTGGACCATCTGGGGCATTACGGGGCAAAGTTCACAAACGATATTTTAACCATTTTACTCGAAAGAGAAATTGACCGCCAATGGAACATTTGGGCGGGGGCATTCAGGAGGCGTGAGACGTCATGGACAAGAAGAAAATCATTTTGCTGGTTGGCGCGCTGGTCGTTGCAGCAGTCACGGCATTACTTGCCAAGAATATGTTTGATGGTGCCTCCGCGCCGCAAGTGGCAGCGAAGAAAGCCGAAGTCGTTGGCGAGGAAGTTCTCGTCGCAACCCGCGCCCTCCCCGTTGGCACGATCATCACGCCCGGCGCCTTCCGGTTTCAACCATGGCCGGAAGATCTGATCGAAGACGTTTATTTCATGAAGGAAAGCACAGACGTTGAGTCACTCTCCGGCACCGTTGTCCGCAATGCGGTCACGGCCGGTCAACCGCTCACCAGAGGCGCGCTGGTCGCACCAGGCGATCGTGGTTTCCTTGCCGCTGCTCTCGGCCCCGGCATGCGTGCAGTGACAATTCCCGTGTCCGGCCTGACCGGCGTTGCTGGGTTTGTGTTCCCCGGCGATCGCGTGGATTTGATGCTCACTCAATCCGTACAAGGCGATGGTCCTGAACTGAAAGTTTCGGAAACCGTTATCCGGAACCTCCGCGTGCTAGCCACCGACAACCGGGTCACAGCATCGAAGAATGAAGAAGGACAGCAGATCGCCAAAAAGGCCAAGCTTGTCACTTTGGAGGCAACCCCGAAAATTGCCGAGCAGATTTCCGTTGCCCAGACCCTGGGTACGCTGAGCCTGTCTCTACGGTCACTGGCCGACAGCACCGCTGAACTGGAAGAAGCCATTGCATCCGGCGCGATCAAGCTGCCCAAAACCGATGATCCGGTCGCGGAAGCCGACATGATCCGTTCGCTGGCAGCACGGCCAAGCAGCAAAAAATCAACTTTCTCAACCGGCGGTGATGTGTCGCGCTTTGAAACGCGCTCGCCACCCCCATTGGCTGCGAAAGAAAAACCCAAAGGTCCGATAGTGCGCGTCGTACGCGGCAATACGGTCAACGAAATCGAGTTTGGAGACAAGTAATGGCCGTAGAATATGCAAAGCATAGCCGTTCGGTAAAAAAGGCAATGGGCGTAACTGTCGCTGCTGCTCTTGCCGTAACCTTGGCTACCAGCAACACCACTCCGCTCAATGCGCAGTCAGTCAATGTGTCACAGCCCAACTCCCGCATTTCCATTGCGGTTGGCCGTGGTAAGCTGATTACCCTGCCCGCTCCCATTGAAGATATCTTCATTGCCGAAAACAACATTGCCGACGTCCAAGTACGTTCCCCACGCCAGATTTATATCTTTGGCAAAAGAGGTGGACAGACCAGCCTGTATGCAACCAGCGCCTCGGGCAAGGTTGTCTACTCAGCGGAAGTCGCAGTCGGTGCAGAAATTTCGTCCATTGACCAAATGCTTGGCCTCGCCATGCCAGAAGCCAATATCGCGGTTAGCACGACCAATAACTTCGTCCTGCTGACCGGCACCATCGCCAATCCGAGTGATGCCGAAGAAGCAGAAAACCTGGTACAGGCATTTGTCGGTGCGGAGACCCGCGTTGTCAGCCGCCTGAAAACGGCCACTCCGATGCAGGTTAACCTAAAGGTTCGCTTCGCCGAAGTCAGTCGAACATTGGCGAAGGAAATTAACGGCAATCTGCTAACCCGGGATACAACCGGTGGATTCCAATTTGGTGTTTCGCGCGGCCGTTCATTTGGTTCGATCACAGATGTCAGCACCGCAGGATTTCCCAATCTCGACGCGTCGCAATTATTTGGATTGCCGGCAGGATCCGTTTCGCTCCCCTTCAATCCGGCGACCGGCCAGTTTGTAACCCAAGGTGGGACGCAATTTAGCTCTACCGCTGGATCCGGTCTCAACACCATCGAAGCAGCAGGTCGTTTGTTTGGCCTCGATATTGCTACCGCATTTGATGTGTCGGAGCGGGTTGGCCTGGTCAGCACATTGGCTTCGCCAAATTTGACGACTATTTCAGGCGAAACCGCGACTTTCCTGGCTGGCGGCGAATTTCCAATTCCGATTTCAACCGGTCTGGGTGAAGTCTCCGTTCAGTATAAGAACTTTGGTGTCAGCCTTTCCTACACCCCAACCGTGCTTTCGAACGGTCGCATTTCCATCCGGGTCGCCCCGGAAGTCTCGGAAATCACCTCCAACGGTGCAGTTGTTCTCAACGGCTTCAGTATCCCGGCGGTCTCAACGCGGAGAGCGGAAACCACCGTCGAACTGGGATCTGGTGAAAGTTTCATGATCGCTGGCCTGATGCAGAATACATATAACTCGGCAATCGACAAGACACCGGGCCTAGCGGATGTTCCGATCTTGGGAACTCTGTTCAAGTCCGACGGCTATCGCCGGAACGAAACCGAATTGATGATCGTTGTCACGCCATATCTGGTAAAACCGGTAAGCGACAGCGAGATCGTATTGCCTACTGACGGCTTCAAATCCGCCAATGACGCAGAACGGTTTCTGATGAATCGCAACCATTCGGGCAACGGCGGAGAACGTCCTAAACCGACGGTTGCTCCAGTAACACCCGAAAACCAGACCTTTGGTAGCTTTGAAACACCAGCTCCCGTCAAATCGGTCAAGAAATCCAAAAAATCAGCTGGCGCCGCTCCCGGTTTCAGCTTCGATAAATAAGCCCGATCAGGAGAGAAGATCATGCGCATCGTTTCAATGGCACTTATCACCGCCCTCGGGCTCTCGGTTACGGCATGTGGCAGCACAACCGCCAATCGCAGCGTGTATAGCGAACGCCAGCCCGTCGTTTCCAAAGAGAATTTCATTCTCGACTTGAGTGCAGGTGCTGGCGGATTATCATCATCAGAACAGAACCGACTCTCCGGCTGGCTGGATGCTCTGAGTCTTGGCTATGGTGATCGAGTTTCGATTGATGACCCAAGCTACTCGGCAAGCACGGTCGCGAAAGCAGCAGTTGAGTCCATAGTGGCCCGTTACGGTCTGCTGATCAGCGAAACCCCGCCCATTACCGAAGGCAAAGTGCCATCGGGACTGATGCGCGTTGTTGTGACGCGGACCATGGCTTCTGTACCAGGATGCCCTGACTTTGGCTATCGTAGCCATACCGATTTCCAGGGACGGACGAGCCCTAACTATGGTTGCGGCACGAACAGCACCATGGCCGCGATGATCGCTGACCCTGAAGATCTGGTCCGTGGCAATCATGCTCAAGGCGAAGATCAGACAAGGGCTTCCAAAGCCATCCGCGCCTATCGCGACAAGAATGTTGGAGGACAACAATGAACGCTCCTTGGAAACCCGGTTCGGTGAACGGACGTGATCCATTTGCCGCATTTGTGTGCGACGATGATGCGCTGGACATGCTTCGCCCTGTGGCTGAAGAAATGGGCTGGCCAACAGACAAATGTCACAAAGGCGGCCTGCGCAACGCGGTCCAGACACTCTCCGTTTCTGCGAGCCCTAATATTCTATTGGTCGACTTGTCGGAATCCGGTGACCCGCTCAACGACATTAACTCGTTGGCCGAAGTTTGTGAGCCCGGCACCATTGTGGTCGCCATGGGCCAGGTCAACGATGTTCGCCTATATCGCGATTTGATCGTCAGCGGCTTGCAGGACTATCTCCTCAAACCCTTTAGCCCGGAACAGCTTCGCGACGTTCTGGCTCAGGCTCAAGCCGTCATCAACGCACCAAAACCTGAAGATTTACAAGCGGAAAAACCACATGTTTCAACCGCAGTAATCGGCACGCGCGGCGGCGTCGGTGCTTCCACAATTTCTACGTCTCTCGCTTGGTTGCTTAGTCAGGATCGGGAACGCCTGACCGCATTGCTTGATCTGGATGTCCATTTCGGCACCGGCGCGCTGGCGCTAGATCTGGAACCCGGACGTGGTCTTACCGATGCGATCGACAACCCAAGCCGGATCGATGGCCTGTTCATTGAACGCGCCATGATCAAAGCGAACGAAAAATTGTCACTGCTTTCTGCAGAAGCACCGATTAATTCGCCGATGATGACCGACGGCACTGCTTTCTTCCAATTGCAGGAAGAGTTTCGTGCGGCATTCGATTGCACGGTGATTGATCTTCCGCGCGACATGTTGATCAACTATCCGCACCTTCTGGGTGATGTGAATGCGACCGTTATCGTGACGGAACTGACGCTGGCTTCGGCCCGCGATTGTATTCGCTTGCTGTCATGGTTGAAAACCCATGCGGCCCAAAGCAAAGTCTATGTCGTTGCCAATAAAGTACAATCTAACAATCTGGAAATTGGCCGCCAGGATTTTGAAAACTCTATCGAGCGTAAGATCGATATCATGATCCCCTATGACCCAAAAACGGCCGCGCAAGCCGCAAAATTGGGACAGGCGCTAGTCGAAGCAGGCAAATCAAGCAAAGCATCGGCGAAGATCGTTGATCTGACACAGCTCATCCTCGGATCCGTCAATGATGGCGCAGAAGATAGTGAGGTCAGCGACAATAAATCCTTCTTGGGCAAGCTTGGCGATCTGAAATCACTGCTGCCTTCCAAAAAAGTCAAAGAGGATGCTCCTGAAGCGTGAAGTCGGTGCAAACCGTCTTCAGCTTTAAAGGGATAAGAATATGGGTATGATGCAAACTGCAATATTGGGTGTCGGCGTTCTAGCGGTTTTGCTGCTGCTCATCTTGGCATTTGCTGGCCCGTCTCAGTCAGAAGCAAAGGCGCGACGTCTCGACAGCGTCAAATTCCGCCATTCTGACAGCGCCGACACGCAAGTGGAAGCGCAGATGAAAAAAGCGCTCTCGGCACGGCGTAAGACGACACGCCCAAAGGGCGACACCATGACCAGGATGGAAGCCTTGGCGATCCGGCTAGAAAAAACCGGCCACAACTGGCCGCTATCCTATTTTTTCTATGCTGCCGGCGCCTTGTTCCTGACCCTGTTCGGGCTCTTATGGCTAAAGGGCGCACCGATCCTACTCTGCCTGTCTGTTGGGCTTCTCGTCGGCGCGGGATTGCCGCATTTCATCGTCGGCTTCTTGATCAATCGCCGCATCGCGAAATTCACAGCAGCCTTTCCCGATGCAATTGATTTGCTCGTGCGCGGTCTCCGCTCTGGTCTTCCGGTCACCGAAACAATCGGCGTGGTCGCCAAAGAAATTGCAGGACCCGTTGGCGAAGAATTTCAGAAAGTGGTCGATCGGATTAAAATTGGCCAGTCCATGGAAGATGCGCTGCTGGAAGGCGCGAAACGCATGGAAACGCCGGAATTTAAATTCTTCTGTATCACCTTGGCAATTCAGCGGGAAACTGGCGGCAACTTGGCCGAAACACTGGCAAATCTTGCGGATGTGCTTCGCAAGCGCGGGCAGATGAAGCTCAAGATCAAGGCCATGTCTTCGGAATCCAAGGCTTCGGCCTATATCGTCGGGTCGCTCCCGTTCATCGTTTTCGGCCTCGTCTATTCCGTGAACCCAACATATCTGGCTGGATTCTTCTACGAAGAACGGCTGATTATCGCTGGTCTGGCAGGTCTATGCTGGATGAGCATTGGTGTGTTCATCATGGCCAAAATGGTCAATTTCGAGATTTAGGATGAAGGTGCAAGGCAAATGACCACTGGCGGCGGACCAACATTGATGGGCGTAGACGTGCTCTGGGTGGCGACAATATTGTCTGCCGTCGCGGCAATGGCTGTATTTTTCGCAATCTATACCGCGGTCACTGCGCGCGATCCGATGGCCAAACGAGTCAAAGCCCTCACCGAGCGCAGAGAACAGTTGAAGGCTGGCATTACCGCTTCAACTACCAAGAAGCGCGCAAAATTGGTGCAGCAGAACGATACGACCGACCGCATGCGGAACGTTCTATCGTCGATGCAGGTGCTGCAAGACACGCAGGTCAAGGAAGCGCAACAGAAATTGGCGCAAGCCGGTATCCGTTCCAAAGATTTTGCTTTTGTGATCATCTTCAGCCGGCTCGTTCTGCCCATTATCCTGGGCGGCGGTGCAGCATTGGCCATTTATGGCTTCGACTATCTTGCCGATTGGTCCGACATTAAACGCTTCGCCGTGTTCGCTGGTGCGACCATCTTCGGATATAAAGGGGCGGATATTTACGTCAACAATCTGATCGCAAAACGAACCGAAGTGATCCGAAAAGGACTACCCGATGCCATTGATCTGCTCGTCATTTGTGCAGAAGCCGGACTGACGGTTGATGCCGCCTTTGCCCGGGTTTCAAAAGAGCTCGGCGACGCTTATCCCGAACTGGCGGACGAATTTTCATTGACCTCAATCGAGCTGGGTTTCCTTACCGAACGACGGCAGGCCTTTGAAAACCTTGCCTATCGCGTGGCGCTTGATCACGTCAAAGGCGTCGTAACAACGATGATCCAGACAGAGAAATATGGTACGCCGCTTGCGTCTGCGCTGCGCGTTCTATCCGCGGAATTCCGAAACGACCGGATGATGCGCGCAGAAGAAAAAGCAGCGCGTCTGCCGGCCATCATGACGATCCCGCTGATCCTGTTCATTCTGCCGACCCTGTTCATCGTGATCCTAGGCCCTGCGGCCTGCTCGATCTCCGATGCAATGATGTAGCAGAGAATGAAGCCAGAAAATCAAGAGAGCGGCAACCCCATGCCGCTCTTTTTCATTCTGCGGCAATATTATCGGCTGATTCTTTGATCTTCGCCAACATCGCCGATAGTTCGGCTTTCTCGCTTGCGCTGAGCACCGACATGATCTTCTTTTCCATAGCGGTAGCAGCAGGCATGATCTGCTCATATAAATCGCGCCCTGTGGCGCTCAATAGCAGATGATGGGAGCGGCCGTCGGCGGTATTTGGACTGCGATCCAGCAAAGCCCGATCGACGAGGGTTTTCACCGCCCGATTGACGGTCACCTTGTCCATCAACGTTGCTTCGACCAATTGCCGCTGGGTCGAAGCACCCCGCGTGCCGAGAACTGACATTACCCGCCATTCCGGTATTTTCAGCCCAAAAAGGCTCTTATACTCACCAGCGATCACGTCACTGACGGCGTTGGACGTCGTCGAGAGCTGGTAGGGCAGATAATCATCAAGTTTAAAGGTCATAAGCAATATTTATTCAATTTTAGTGCGAAGTCCAATCCAAAATGTCCGAGGGAATGCACGCTCTATTATTCCGTTGCTAGATATCGCAGTCTCTATGCGGGCATTGAATAGATTTTCTATCCGTCCTTCGACCAACAGACGTTCGTTTACTGCGAAACCCAACCGGCCATCAATCGTAAGGGCGTCATCAAGGTTCCGGCTGTTCTGATCATCTTCAAACTGGCTGCCGACATAACGGAGAGATACGCTTGCGCCGGTTCCGTTCTCTTGTTCCCAGCGCATTGACGCCGAAGCATTATGCTTTGGTATTTGCGCGGGCCGGAAGCCGTCGACACCAGCGGCAGCGCCGGAGGAATTCACCTCTGCATCGACATAGGAATAGGCCGCCCGGATCGATAGATCCGCGACAAGCTCGCGCAAATCGAACTCTGTATCAATCTCGATACCTTTTGAGGTGATGCTATCCAGATTCTGGCGTTGGCGGAAAACACCGGCTCCGGAAACAAAACCGACACCGGGAAACAGACCGGGACCGCTGTCCAAGGTGACATTCGCAACTGCATTGTTCAGTTGATTGTAGAAGGCCGTGAGACCAATCGACACGTTGCCACTGTCCCAATTCACTCCGAGTTCTGCGCCTTTGACCCGTTCCGGTTCCAGCAACTCATTGGCGGCCGTAGCATCCGCACCCACCCGGAAAGGACGAAATAGTTCATTCAATGTCGGCAAGCGCCAGCCCAGATAGGCGGCACCGCGCAGCGCGAGTTGGTCAGTCACATCAAAGGCGAAGCCACCGCGTCCGGTAAATTCGCTGCCACTGCGATTGACGAATTGCGCGTCCGTCCGAACCGATCCCGGAAACGGATTGATCAGTTCAATTTCTTTGCGGAAACCATTGTCGATCGACCAGAAGTCGAGGCGCCCACCACCGGTCAGGACAAGCGCATCGCTGGCTTGCAGACTGACTTCAACAAAGCCGCCATAGGTGGCCGTGCTGCCCCCTGCCCGGCGCTGCCGGCGCGGCGTATCATTGTTCAGGAAGAAAAAATTCTCGTTGGTTGTCCCTTCGGTCCGGCGCCAGTCGCCGCCGAGCCGCAACTCGACATTGTCACCCACCGGTGGCCGCACTTCAAAGCGCGCACCAAGGCCGGTAGACGGCACGTTAAACTGTTCAAACACACGATTGACGCTGTTGCGATCCGCCGCAACGCCGCCGAAACTGACATCGAAATTACGGATCTGGACATAGGCCAAAGCGGACCATTGCCAGTCGGAATGGCGGTCGACCAGACGGATGCTGGCATCGGCGCCGTCATTGTAATTTTCGCTAAAGGCAAAGCCGCGTTCGCGATCATCGGTGAAAGCGCGAACATTGCTCTGTAGCTCCACATTATCCGACAGAGGCGCAACAAAGCGAACGGCAAGACCGGCTTGCTCATATTCCGCCGAGCGATCCACGGTACCGCGTTGCCCTTCGACAATCGGAATGAAGCCGTCACCGCGGGCATAGTTGGCGGAGATGGTCAATTGTCCCTGCCCTAGCTCTCGCCCGAACAGCAGATCGGCATCGACACTGTTGCGGCTGCCATAAGCAACGCCCAGTTCAATCAAATCGCCGACATTATCACTGAAAAGCTCAACGGTTCCGGCGATAGCGCCCTGCCCATTGGCCCCACTGCCACCACCGCGGCGGACACGGGCTTCGATCAGCGGAAGCGCATCATATCCGGGCCAAGCCACCCACCCGCCGAATGGATCGGCTTGCGGAACACCATCCAAGATTAGCGAGGCACGAGAAGAGGCGTTTCCGCCCAGCCCACGCAAAGTAATGCCCTGACTGGTTGGATTGGCAGAACGGGCATCCGATCTACGGAATTGTTGAAGCCCCGGCGTTTCTCTGAGGACATTCTCCAGTCGCAGCGGTTCCCCGAGATCAACTTGGTTGACCGAATAGACACGATCTCCCAGCGGGTTGGACAAGGATCCCCCTTCAACGACGATGGTTCGTCCGCCTGAACAGCGGGCATCATCTGAGTCATCAATGTCACATTCTGATAGCGAAGGTCCGGTTGCCACTTGCCCCCAAGCCGGAACACCAAAAAACGCCACTGATACTAGCAGCGGATACACCAAAACTGATTTTTTCATGACTTAACTATGCATCCACTTCTGATGAACCGGCATATCGTCCGGAACCCTGTGATAGTCTTGCGCATCGCACGCAAAATTGGCGCTGTCTGCTTTGCCGAAAACACTAGGATCATCCAGCGTCCCTACTTTCAGGATAACGCCCACTTCAAAGCCCGGCGCGCGCGTGGTCAAATGGGTTCCACAATCGGCGCAAAACTCCCGGGTCACACCATTTTCAAGGTCGGCCCGTTTATAGCCTTTCACCGCCCCTTTGGTGATCGCAAAGCCATCGGCGGGCATCGCCATGGCGAGCAATGAGTTGCCGCCAGTAATATATTGGCATTCCCGGCAGAAACACTCTGCCTTCATCATCGGCTCACCCTCGGCTTTGTAGCGTACCGCGCCGCAATAGCATCCACCTTCGATTTTCATGTCATTGTCCCTTCACCGCTTCTGGAGTGGCCTTTTGAAAAGCCTCTAATTCATTGCAAGCCGCGTCAATCCGAACGAGCTTGGGAAAGTCAACCAAATCCGTTTCAAACCGACGAGCATTATACATTTGTGGTACCAGGCAGACATCCGCCAAATTGGGAGTATCTCCGCCAAACAGGCCCTGTTCCGGCGCTAGTTGCTCAAGGGCCGCAAAGCCGGTTTGCATCCAATGCCGCATCCACTTCACCACGCCATTGCCATCCGCGCCAAATTCACTTTTCAGATAATTGCCAACCGCCATATTGTTGATCGGATGGATATCCGTCGCGATGATCAGCGCCTGCCCCAATATTCTCGCCCGTTCCATCGGATCGGATGATAGCATCGGAGGTTCCGGGAATGTTGCGTCCAGATAATCAATGATCGCCAGCGACTGGATGATGTCCTGCCCGTCAATGGTGAGCGACGGTACCCGCCCCTGCGGATTGATCGCTTTATAGGCCGCGCCCTTGTGATCGCCGTCAAGCAGGTTCACCGAACGCAGTTCATGCGATACGTTTTTCAGGTTCAAGACAATACGCACCCGATAGCTTGCCGAGCTGCGCCAATAATCGTGGAGAATGATATCAGTCATTAGCTGGCTTTGAAGATTGGACGGCGGAAAAGCAAGCTTGGCTATTGTTAGCCGATCGAACCGCCATCAATCGGAATATCACCCCGGGGTTCAACCGAAATCGCGCGCCCGGTCCGTTTCGCCCATAGTTCCAGCGCTTCCGGAGCCAGCTTGTTCGCCACCGCCGGATGTACTTCCAGCCGCATCGCACCCGTCCCACGATCGCGTTCAGCCTGCCGCAGCAGCTTTAGCGCAGCATTGACGGAGCGATTGGCTTGCATGATTTCCAACATCGATGGTCGCAGTTTGCGGCTGACGATTTGCATGAAGCCGAAGCCGTTGATCGCCGTCCGCTCGCAATTGATGCTCATATGTTCATCAAAAATAGCGGTCACAGCGGCGCGCTCTGCCTTGGCTTGCAGCGTAGGAAAATCCACGCCGACATTGCCGGTAATCTCGAACCGGATCAACGCCTGCGCTATCTCTTTCGCGGCGCGCTTTGCCAGTTCAAACGGCGGGAGCGGTCCATCAACATCAATCACCGTCATCGCGGGAGCGAGAGAGATCAAAAGACTTCCGCCCTCAAAATCGATTTTTCCGATTTCGGCCTGCTCAATGGCTTCGTGCCAGCCCTGTTGGGCAAACATATCCTGATCATGGGCATGCAGCTGTTTGATGGGAAGGCCCGATGCCTCAAGTTCCGCCAACAAGTCAGGGCCATCGCATAATACACTATCCGGTTCAGCGGGCCGTGCCTTGGCCCGCTTCGCCTGCCCGCCACGCTCCGCCATCGCGGCGCGAACAATCTCGACCCGGATCGTCGACCCTTCGGTCAGCCCTTTGGGAAGCGGTTGCAACAGGGCCTCCTGCCCGTCTGCCAATGTGACAATCCCGGATTTCCCTGCGACCCATTGCTGAGTGAATTTCACATCGACAACCGCGCCCGCCTTCGCGCTTCCATCTGCCCGCTCGACCCGCACCTGCACAAGCTCGTCATTTTCCAGCCGCAATGCACGGTTTTCACCGATCCCGGCCTCATAGAGCCAGCCATTGGCAAAATCAGCCAAGGGGGTAGCCCGCGCTGATCAGCAGATTGCGTGTTTCATAAAGTGGTAGGCCCATGACCCCACTATAGCTGCCCGACATCCAGGTGACGAAGGCCTCTGCCTGTCCCTGTATCGCGTAGCCGCCCGCTTTGCCGTCACCGTCGCCCGATACAATATAGGCTTCGATCTCGCTGGCTTCGAAGCGTTTGAATTTCACAATGCTGTCGGACAATTTGGTACGCGCCGTGCCATCGGCTGCGATGACACAAACCGCTGACATCACATGATGGCGTCGGCCGCTAATCAACTCCAGAAATTTGCGCTGTTCTGCAGCATCGGCAGCCTGCCCCAATATCCGGCGACCGACGGCTACCGTGGTGTCTCCAGCAACCAGAACTTCCTGATCTTCCCGTTGGACGGCAGCAGCCTTCTCCTGTGCCATGCGCACAACATAGTCGCGCGGCAATTCGCCCTCGCGGGGATCTTCATCAATATCGGGAGAGACTATGCGGTCCGGCGTAGCGCCGAGACGGCCTAACAATTCCAGACGGCGGGGACTGGATGAGGCGAGAACTAATTTCATTGAGATGTCACCTCCTCCGTTCGGGCCGTGCCTGTAAAAGCCAATACCCCAGCATCCTCAGCCAAGCTCAGGATGAACGGATGCGGCGCTATTTAAATCTGTAGGTAATACGACCTTTGGTCAGGTCATAAGGGGTCAGCTCGACGAGCACTTCATCACCAACAAGCACACGAATACGATTCTTGCGCATCTTGCCAGCGGTGTGACCCAAAATCTCGTGGCCGTTTTCTAGTTCGACCCGGAACATGGCGTTGGGGAGCAGTTCGCGAACCATCCCCTTCATTTCTAACAATTCTTCTTTTGCCATATGGCGGTGCTTTTTCCTTATTATCGCGGCAATTCCGCGCGTTGCAGAGCGCCATAACGGCAAATGTCGCAAAAGGGAAGGATTAGCTGCATCTCGCAAAATGACAAAATCTATCGTCACGTCGCAATTCCTTTGCGACAATTTAATACAAAGAAAATATACCCCTAGCGCATTTTACATGGCATTTCGGACATCTTCTCTCCCCCTTTTATCGAGTTATTGAACCAAATCATGATCCCCTCCCCCAAATTCCTGAACGCCACCTCCCCCATTGCCTTGGCAAGCATCCTTCTCGCCGCTCCCGCGAGCGCGCAAATTGCCGACACCAATTCGCCCTATGCAGATGAGGAAATTGTCGTCACGGCAGAGCTGCCACGCGGCGCCGTGATCACGGAGATACCGCCCGTGGTTGAGCTAACCGAAGACGATATTGCCAGTTTCGGCGCTTCGTCGGTGCAAGATCTGCTCGAAGCAATCTCTTCACAAACCAGTTCGAGCCGCGGGCGTGGCAGCGGTCGACCGATCGTTCTGATCAACGGACAGCGCACCTCCGGTTTCCGCGAAATCCGTGATCTGCCACCGGAAGCCATTCGTACCGTGCAGGTATTCCCGGAAGAACTGGCCCTGCAATATGGCTATCGGCCGGATCAACGGGTGATCAATTTCATCCTGAAAGACAAATATACCGGGGTCAGCGCATCGGTAGAATATGGCGTGCCGACAAAAGGCGCGCAGGGACGCTCAGAGGCAGAGACGACGATCACAAGCATCGGCAAGAACAGTCGCCTCAATATCAATCTGGAATGGCAGAATAACACCGCAATCACCGAAAGTGAGCGCGACATCATTCAGGATGCGGCCGGTGATCTGGTGAACCTGGGTGATTTTCGCACCTTGGTGGCGCCCTCCGATAACGTCGAGTTGAACGCCAACTACAGTCGAACCTTTGAGAATGGCATGGCGCTCTCACTCAACGGCGGCTATGTCTATGACAAGTCACGCGGATTGCAGGGCCTGCCCAATGCCACTCTGCAGACTGCAGGCGACCCTTTGTTTCGCTATTTCACGGAATATGGCCCGCTACGCCGGGTACAGGAAACCAACACCGCTCAGGCCGGACTGACGTTAAACGGTACGGTCGCAGACTGGCGTTGGTCGCTGACCAGCGACTATACGCGGGAGCAGGTCAATACGGACACGGATCGATCCGGCGATGTCAGCGCACTACAAGCTGCAATTGATGCAGGTTCCGTTGATCCACAGGCGGTCGACTTCGGCAATTTGCTAGGCACCCCGGTCACCGATACCGCCAAGGTGGTCGATCAAACCATTTCCAATCTTGCAACCCTATCCGGCACCTTGTTCGTCCTGCCGTCCGGCAGTGTCACAACCACCCTCCGGGGCGGATATGATCGGGAAGATTTGGATAGCCGGGAAACCCGCAGCGGAATAGTCACCATCACCGACCTTAGCCGCGATAAACTGAGCACCGGCATCAATATCGACATTCCTCTGGCGGACGAGAATATTGATGTCGCGGAAGCCATTGGCAAATTGTCGATCAACGGGAATTTAGGCTATGCAGACCTATCGGACTTCGGGGGGCTGGTGGAATTCGGATTTGGCCTGAACTGGGAGCCGCTCGACGGACTGGTGTTCACTGCCTCAGCCATTGGCGAGGAAGCCGCGCCCAGCGTCGCTCAGCTCGGCAATCCCGTCATCATCACGCCCGATGCGACGATCTTCGATTTCGTCAATGGCGAAACCGTGCTGGCGGCCATCACCACCGGCGGCAATCTGACACTGTCGGAAGAAACGCGCCGGGATATCAAACTGGCGGTCAGCTATCGTCCCGAATGGCTCGACGGGATGACCTTTCTTGGTGAATATTTCCGCAACAACAGCAAAGATGTTGCATCCAGCTTTCCACTGCTGACGCCAGAAATAGAAGCTGCCTTCCCCGATCGGGTGACACGCGATGCCGCCGGCCGGTTGATTGCGATTGACCGGCGACCGGTAAACTATGCCGATGTGAGCAGCGAACGCATCCGCTACGGCATTAATTTTTCCAAACGGTTTGGCCAACGGCGTGGCGGAAGACCCGGCGGACCGGGCAGAGCCGCACGCCCTGCTGTAGCAAGCGCGCCTGCTACACCTGCACAAGGCGGAAAACCACCGCAAGCTGCAGCCCCGGAGGGCAATGCTGAAACAGCCCCAACGGCGCAACGCGGAGGCCCGAGAGCAGCCCGTTCAGGGCCTCCAGGCCGCGGCTCCAGAGCAGGTAGCCGCCGGAGTGGCGGACGCTGGCAAGCATCAGCCTATCACACCATCCGTCTCGAAGACCGGATCACAATCCGCGATGGCGTGGATGAGCTGGATCTGTTGAACGGATCTGCTGTCGGCTCAACCGGCGGCAGCCCCCGCCATGAATTCGAGGTCAATGGCGGCTGGTTCAACAATGGCATGGGCTTTCGGATCACGGGCAAGCATCAGACCGCAACCCGCGTCAACGGTGGACTGACCGGTTCCGACCTGCGCTTTTCGGACCTCACCACGCTCAACATCCGGCTGTTCATGAACTTTGATGCTCGTGGCAATCTGACCCAGCATATCCCCATGTTGAAAAACAGCCGCATTGCTTTGCGGGTGAACAATATTTTTGATGACATCCAGACCGTGCGCGATGGCAACGGCCTGATCCCGCTCAGCTATCAGCAGGGCTATGTTGACCCTGTCGGACGCTATATCGAAATTGACTTCAGGAAGCGGTTTTAACGGATATTGTCAGTCCAGATCGTTTGGCGACAGATTCTGCGTTCGATACATCTGCATCTCCGGCCGTTCCCCAATCAAAGTGGTCAGGCGTTTGACAAAATCCTGCGATTCCGGAACCGCAAAATGCGCGGAAACGGCAGCTTCATCCTGCCATATCTCGTGAAAGAACAGGCGCGTCGTATCTTCGCAATCGACGTGGACATTATGCGATATACAGCCGGGTTCCGCGCGGGAACGAGCACTATGTTCAATACACAAGGCGACAATGTCGTCCGGGCTAGCTGCAAAGGCGGTGGAGACGGTTCCCGTGATGATAATCATAGCTTCAACGTCCCCCGGGTAGTACTTTTTGACATGAAATAGGCCAGCACCGCTGCGATGACGGTAACCATCGCTGTAAAGACCAGCGGTGAAAAGCGCAGGTCCGGCGTGGCGCTTTGCAGGACCATTCCGATCAACACAGCCGGAATCAAGGTCATCGCCAGATGTTTTAGCGCTAGCAGAAAGGGTGCAAAACCGGCTCGACTGTCGACAGCCAATCCCGGCGTAATCTTGCCCGATTTTCGCTGCGACACCGTGATCGCATAGACGATCAACGTCAGCAGCAGACTCATCAGCACCGCAATAGCAACCAAGGTTCCACCAAGATTGGGTGCGGAGTCACCAAAGGGCAGCGTTGCAGGGACAAAGGGTAGATCGCGGGTCAACCAGTAGTTGATCCCGCCCGCCAGCACGATATTCACCACCGCATCCCCGCGCGCCTGCTTCTCGACAAAGGCGTCCATGCTGATGGCTGCCGCGCTCTTGCTGCCTGCCATATTCTTTCTCCCCGTTTTGCGTAGAGAGTGACGGACGTTGAAAAAATGTCAAGCAGAACGGCGATTTACCGCCAATAGCTAGTTTTACATAAGGAGCGAAGCCGGTCCTTTTTCATTCACCGGTTTTTGACAAGCAGCTAGCTCGTGATTTTGCGCAAGACCCGCCACGCAAAGGCTTTTGCCTTGCTCCGCGCCGGAAAGCGCCCCGGCGCCTTTGGCGTTATCCCGCGCTTGCGCAGCCAGCCGTTGAAGGCGCGGGCGTCTGCTTCTTCGAAGCTCCAGTCACTGCGCCAGGTGATCGAGAGCGAAATGCTCGGCTCCGGTCCATTTTTCACATGATGCGGGGCCATGACCGGCACGAAGATCGCTTTGCCGGGCGTCAGATGATGGCGCGTGCCATCGGCGGCAAAATCATCCTGCCAGACCAGATTGCGCGGGCCGCCCAGATGATAGCCTTCGTGAATTTCATCAGCAGCAAATCGAGTTTCGCCAGCCGGGAACGTGGTCATCCATTTTTCGCCGCGCAGCTGCAGCAGGATATTATGCTCCGGATCGAAATGATAAGGCGTCACGGCATCGGGTGAAGATACGAAGATAAATCCCTGTGGCATCAGCATCTTACCGGTCTTGGCTTCCAAGATCGGCCGGATTTCGGCGAGTAGCGAGAGCAACAATGCTTCATATTCCGGCATCTGCTCGATATTCTTGAGCACCGCCCAGCTTGACGATTGATCGATCATCCGGATCGTGTCGCCAATGGTCATACCATTGTCTGGAACGTCTTCGGGCTTGATCCCAACCGGCAGGTTGCCGGGATTATATTCGACGCTCTTTGCCGGAAGCGCTTCACCCAGCTGTGCCAGTGCATCCAGCGTTAACAGTTCATGCGACGCCATCGCATGATCGAGCAATCGGGCTTGTTCAGGATAGCAGCTATCGAAATTCTGCCGCGTCTGTTCACCAAAAATCTGTGACTGGAAGTCATTCTGGCCGGATATCTGGTTCATTGCTGCGCCTCCATCGGGTCAACGATCTTGCGCCCTTTGACTTTGCCCATCAACGCCTCCGCAAATCGGACAAGCCGGAAACGCGCGCGCCTTGGCAAGCCGTTCAGTGCTATTGAAAAACGACCAATATGCCGCCGGTCGGTCCACAAGCCATCAATCATCGGATGGCCCTCGGACGCACAGCTATCAACCCAGTCGAGCGTCTCCCTGTCGAGACAGTCGAGATTTTCAATCTGCAGCAAAACGCCGGGTGAATAGCGCGAATAGCTTTCATCAAATGCGGTTTTAAACCCGAAACCGCCCCGCCCCGACAGTAGATTGATCAGCATCGTGATCGGCTTTCCGTCCAGACGCATATCCCGCCGTTCAAGCTGCCCACTTTCCGCAGCCCCGTGCATGGCGCTGCGAAAAAACGCACGGGTGGCATCGGTGCAGTCCAATGCCGAACCGACCTTCCCTTTCCATCCATCGCGCTCCAGCGCCAGAAACTCGTCAATCCAATCATCCAGACCGGTCATATCCTGATGCTGTGAGAATTGGAGGTCACCGGTTTCGCCCAAACGCCTCTGCTTGCGGAGCAGCTCTTTCCGTTTTTTCTTCCGGATTTTGGTGCGATAATATTCCTCCGAGCTACATTCTCCTTCTAGCAAGGCCCGCGCCTTGCTGTGCACCAGATCGCAATGACGCTTTTGCGCACCACAAACTGCTCTTAAGGCCTGATCCAATGGTCCGCCAACTGTCATGCCATTGATATGCAGAAAACCCGGCCAATCGCTGCGATCGAGCGCACGGAGTAACTGTTCCCAGAACAGCCGCTCAAAACCCGTCCGAACCAGCGGCGTCCCGAGGAAACAATTGTGATGCATCCAATTCTGGACATGCGCCACCGGCAAGCGCCCGAAACGATTGATGACACCAAGGGGCAGCAGACCAAGCAATTGCGACTGTCCGGGCTCTCCGGCCCATAGAAGGAATAATTTTATATCGGGATCTTGACCAAATTGGGTCAGTCCAGGACGCAGGAACCAACGCTCGTAGAATATATTCGGTTCGCTCGCCTGCTCGGCAAGGTCGGTCCATGCCTCAACGAGATTGGCGTCAATTTCGGACACCGGATGCAAGATCGCCCGAGGGTCGGATGCAGACGGACCATCACGCATATCGTCGCTTTTGATATCCTTGCCGTCCAACTGTCAGAGCCCCCATCTGTCCATCAATATTGCCATGCTTATACTGATTTCCCGTCTAGCATCCAAATTAGCGCAGAAGAGGTAAAATGTGATTAACAGGGTGCGGTGCACTCTCCACGGGCCATCACCATAAAAAACCCCGCCGAAATCGCTTCCGGCGGGGTCTTGTTTCAAACCAATAAGATCGATGTTCTAGTGAACGCCGCCTTGTGCCGCATAGAGCGCTGCGAGAAGCAGCAGTGCGACAATATTGGTGATCTTGATCATCGGGTTCACGGCTGGACCCGCGGTATCCTTGTAAGGATCACCAACGGTATCGCCGGTCACTGCAGCTTTATGGGCTTCTGAACCCTTGCCGCCGTGATTGCCGTCTTCGATATATTTCTTGGCATTGTCCCAAGCGCCGCCACCTGCTGTCATAGACAGGGCAACGAACAGACCGGAGACGATCACACCAAGCAGCAAGGCACCAAGAGCCGCAAAGCCATTGGCTTGCCCAGCAACCGCCGTGATCGCGAAATATACCACGATTGGAGCGAGTACCGGCAGCAGAGATGGCAGAACCATTTCTTTAATCGCAGCCTTGGTCACCAGATCCACGGTCCGGGCATAGTCCGGACGCGACGTGCCATCCATGATGCCTTTGTCAGCAGCAAATTGTGCGCGAACGTCTTTCACAACGTCACCCGCAGCGCGGCCCACAGCGGTCATGCCCATGGCTCCGAAGAGATATGGCAAGAGCGCGCCGAGCAACAGACCGACAATCACATAAGGATTTTCAAGGCTAAAGCTGACTTCGAGGTTCGGGAAGAACTCCTTCAGATCAGCGGTATAAGCCGAGAACAATACCAGTGCCGCCAGACCGGCAGAACCAATGGCATAGCCCTTGGTCACAGCCTTGGTCGTGTTACCAACAGCATCCAGCGCATCGGTTTTATCCCGCACGCTGTCTTCCAGACCGGACATTTCAGCAATGCCGCCCGCGTTGTCGGTTACCGGACCATAAGCATCCAGCGCCACAACCATACCGGCCAGTGCCAGCATCGAGGTTGCACCAAAGGCGATACCGATCAAACCAGCAAGCTGATAAGCGACGACGATACCAACCACGATGACCAGCGTCGGCAAGGCCGTTGCTTCCATCGAAATTGCCAGTCCCTGGATCACGTTCGTGCCGTGGCCGGTTTCTGATGATTTGGCGATCGACCGCACCGGACGATATTCCGTACCGGTATAATATTCGGTGATCCAGATGATCAGGCCGGTAACAGCCAGACCAACCATCATCGACCAGAACAAGGCCATGCCGGTAAAGCCACCAGAACCATCAAGCGCGGTTCCGATAGGCGTATCCATGTCACCCAACGTCCGCATGGTGACATAATAGATGGCCGGGATCGAAAGGATCGCCGTGGTCAGGAAGCCCTTGTACAGCGCGCCCATGATGTTTGTGCCGCTACCCAGACGGACCATATAGGTGCCGATGATCGACGTAATGATGCAAGCACCACCGACGATAAGAGGCAGAGACATAAGGTCATAGAGCATTGCGCTACCGACGAGGTCACCAAAGAGCAGTGCCAGCAGCACCATCGTGGCACCAACGGTCACAACATAGGTTTCGAACAAGTCAGCCGCCATGCCAGCACAATCGCCAACATTGTCGCCCACGTTATCCGCGATCGTTGCAGGGTTGCGTGGATCATCCTCCGGGATGCCCGCTTCAACCTTGCCGACCAGATCAGCGCCAACGTCAGCCGCTTTGGTAAAGATACCGCCGCCCAAACGCGCAAAGATCGAAATCAGCGAAGCACCGAAGGCCAGAGCAACCAAAGCGTCAATAACCGTACGGTCATTGGCAGCCATGCCCATCTGGGTCGTCAGCACGTAGAAGAAGATCGAGATCGCCAACAGAGCGAGACCGGCAACCAGCATGCCGGTGACTGCACCAGCGCGGAACGCGACGGTGAGACCGGTTTGTAAGCTGTCGCTAGCACCCTGTGCCGTGCGGACATTGGCGCGAACCGAAATGTTCATACCGATATAGCCCGCGACGCCCGAAAGAATGGCGCCCAACAAGAAGCCAACCGTCGAGATCGCCCCCAAGAATATGTAGACCAGAACCGCGACAACGATACCGACGATACCAATTGCGCGATATTGGCGGTTCAAATAGGCTTGTGCACCTTCTTGAATTGCGCCCGCTATAGATTGCATTTTTTCATTGCCGGCAGGTGCATTGAGCACTTGGCGGCTGGTTATAAAGCCATAAACAATGGCGATAAACCCGCATAAAATTGAAATGGTGACAACGGTCATCGCTTCAAATCCCCTCCGTTTGTTATAGTAGAACGCCCCATCAAACGCAGGGCTGTCCCTGTTGGCTATAGGGCGGGGAACGCAAATCGTGCAAGTCTTGATTTTAGCGGTTTTGCCAGTCGCCATTGCGACCGCGCGGAAGATCCAAATCGGAGTGATCAGTCGTGTACAAATCCCAAATTGTCCGGAAGCGTCAACCGCTCGCCATGGCTGTGCAATGACAGCCCCTCTCCCGCACGGCAAATCCCCACGCAAGTGAGCGGAACCGGCAAGACGGTCTCGGGACTGGCGGTGAGCAGAAGCTGATAATCATCGCCACCGGTTGCCGCCTTGAGCCGCGCCGGCTGATCATCACCGACCAGCGATTGAAACGGGCCCGACAGCGGCACTTCCGCCAGATCAATTTCAATATGTACGCCGCTGGCCGCTGCGATCCGCGAAGCGTCGAGCAACAACCCGTCGGAAACATCCATCATCGAGCCAACCAAATTGGAAAGCGCGCGCCCCTCGTCCACCCGCGGGGTTGGACGATTATGGGCTTTGAGCAGCGACGCCGAAATATCAATGTCGGACGCATGCAGCACACCTGTGGCAATTTGTAGTCCCGCCCAAGCATCTCCAATGGTGCCGGTGACATAGACCGCATGACCGGGCTTCGCGTCGCATCGGGTCGGAACAATATGGCCTTTTGCCTCTCCGATAGCGGTCAGGCCAAAAGTTCTGGGTGCAGGGTCGCCCATCGCCACCGTATCGCCGCCAAGCAGAGGTACGGAAAACTCGTCAATCGCCTGCTTCAACCCGTCAACAAAAGCTGCATCCCATGCATCGCCCGCCGTCCGGCCATAGCCAAGAAGAATGCCGAGCGGCTTTGCGCCCTTGGCCGCCAGATCGGAGAGATTCACCGCAACCAGCTTCCACGCCACATCGGCGGGATCGGCGTCGGTTAGAAAATGCACCCCCTCGACCATCATGTCATGGGTCATCACCAGCTTGTGCCGGCCGAAGGGCATCATTGCGACATCGTCCGCTAGACCACGCGCCGCCGGGTGGGTGGTGATGGCTTTCAGCCGGTCAATAAATCCCAATTCGTTCAAGACAGGGCGTGCTCCAGTGCCATTCTGATAGAAGCGTTGGCGCGCTTGCTGACCGCTGCCTGAGGGGCAAATCCATTAAATCCATGCGGTGCGCCAGGGTAGATAGCAAGTTCAACAGAAACGCCCGATGAACGCAGACGATTGGCATAGGCAATATCTTCGTCGAGAAACAGATCGAGGTCGCCGCACATGATATAGGCGGGCGGCAAGCCGGCAAGGTCCTCGGCACGAGCTGCGGCGGCATAGGGGCTGGCCCCATTTTCCTCGGCATAGACCGACCAAGCATGCAGCGAGGTGCTGCGGGTCCATGTCGTTGGCGGGATATCCATATGCCCGGAAGGCGTGTCATGCTGATCATCGAGCATCGGGTAGACCAGCAACTGGAAAGCGATATCGGGACCACCCCGGTCGCGGTTCATCAGCGCGGCGCTTGCCGCCAGCCCGCCGCCAGCGCTCTGACCCGCAAGGATGATCTTGCGCGGATTGCGATTTTTCGCGACCCGTTCGATCACGGCGCAAACGTCCCGGGCCGCAGCCGGTGCGCGATGTTCCGGCGCCATCCGGTAATCGACCGATACCACCGGCGCGAGAGAGGAAAAGTTCTGCGCCGAAAAATCATCGGCGCTGCCCATTACATAGCCGCCACCGTGCAGCCAGATAATCACGCAATCGGGATAGAGAACATCGCGGGCACGATACTCGATCACCGCTACATCCGGATCGTCTTCCAATCCCGGCATATGATATTCGTCTTTTTGGCCGTCATATTCCGGCAGATCGGCCGCCATTTGCGCAAATAGCGCATCCAGCGCGGCGCGGGCGGCCAATATATCGCTTTTCAGAATCTCGAAAAGATAAGGCCCGTCCGCCTCGATCATGTCTCGGAAGGCGGGATCCAGACGGTCTAGAAAATCGGACATTATTTTTCCCCGTAGTGGCCGGGGCTATTGTTCAGCCCCGAACCTGCTTCGCGATGCTATCCAGAAGCCCGTTTACGAAACCGGCATCTTTTTTGCTGAAAAAGGCATGGGCCACATCCAGATATTCGTCAATCACCGTTGCGATTGGTACATCTTCCTGTGCGATCAGTTCAAAACTGCCACAGCGCAATATCTGGACCATCGTCTTGTCGAGACGCCCCAATGTCCAACCGGAGGCCAGTTTCGAGGCAACCAGTTCGTCGATTTCCTGCTGGCGCGATGTTACCCCGATGACGATATCGTCAAAAAAGTCGCGCTCTGCGGGATGATATTGATCATCCTCGATTTCTTGACCGAGCCGGTGGTCGTGGAATTCCTTCAGCAGTTTCGGAACCGGCGTCTTCTCCATCTGGTGCTGGAAAAGTGCCTGAACGGCCGCCAGCCGAGCAGCAGACCGGGATGTCGATTTCGCGGTCATGCTCTTTTCATCCGTGGCGTGCCCAGGAAGTCACCCTTGCCAATCTGGAATCCGCGCTCACGCAACAGATCATAGGCCGTCGTGGCGTGGAAATAGAAATTGGGCTGTGCAAAGCTCAGCAGAAAATTCTCAGCCGTGAAAGGCATCACCATTTCACCGAAGCGGAATTCCATTGGCTGACCGATAAAGCCCGCCATCTCTGCCTCCGTAACCGCTTCCAGTCCGGCTTTGGCTTCATCAAGTTTTGCGTACAAGCCTTCCCAATCGCTTGGTGGTGCTACGAGACTTGGCGTAAACACGCCCTCTCTCACCGCTTCAATCGCGCCAAGAGAATGTTCACGACAGCTTTTCACCTGGTAAGAAAAAGGCTGCATATCTTCGATCAGCCGGGCGCCGATAATCTCTTCCGCTGCTGTGCCTTCATTCTCGCAATGGGCCTTGGCTTTGTCGACCAACGCGCGGACAGAAGCAATGATCTGAAGCTGGCTGGGAATTACGGCATCATATAGAGAAATGGTCATAGGAATTTTCTTTCTGTTATTTTTCAGCGCTGGTCGAGCCGCTTTGCGATACTGGCGGCATGTGCGGGCAAGCCCTCGGCCTCCGCCAAAGCAACTGCCGCCGGACCAATATTGCGCAAAGCTTGTTCATCGCAACGGATGAAGCTGGTTCGTTTCATAAAGTCGGTCACCGAAAGGCCGGACGAAAAACGCGCCCGCCGACCGGTGGGTAGAACATGGTTCGGGCCGGCAACATAGTCACCGACCGCTTCGGGCGTGTGCCGACCCAGAAAGACCGAGCCAGCATGGCGGACCTTTCTAAACAGGGCATCCGGATCGTCGATTGCCAGCTCCAGATGTTCGGCGGCCAGCCGGTCAACAAGGGGCACCGCCTGATCCAGCCGGTCGAGAATGATGATCGCGCCATTGTCATCCCAGCTGGTGGTTGCGGTTGCCGATGTCGCTAGAATTCTCAGCTGTTCAGTTATTTTTTCAGATACTTGATCTGCAAACTTCTGATCATCTGTGAATAATATAGACTGGCTGGTCGGATCATGTTCCGCCTGACTGAGCAGATCGGCGGCGATCCAGTCGGGATCGTTCTTTCCATCAGCCACCACCACAATTTCCGAAGGACCGGCGACCATATCGATACCGACCACACCGAAAACCTGACGCTTCGCCTCAGCTACCCAAGCATTACCAGGGCCGGTGATGACGTCGACCGGTTTGATCTTTTCCGTGCCATAAGCCAAAGCAGCCACGGCCTGCGCGCCGCCAATCCGCCAGATTTCGTCCACTCCAGCCAATTCCGCCGCCGCCAGCACGAGAGGATTAATCTCTCCGCCGGTCGCGGGCGTCATCATGACCAGATGATCAACGCCTGCAGCCTTGGCCGGAATGGCATTCATCAATACCGACGATGGATAGGCTGCCCTGCCTCCGGGAATATAGATGCCCGCGCGCTGAACCGCGTTCCATCGAGCACCAATCTGGACACCTGCGTCGTCAATATAATCCCTATTATCAGGTATTTGCCCTTCATGGTAATCACGAATTCTTAAGGCTGAGAGTTCCAGCGCCACCCGTAAAGGTGCTTCCAACCCTTCCAATGCAGCAGCGGATTCAGTCTTATCCACGCGCCAGCCGGTCTGCTCCAGATCATGCCGGTCAAACTTGCTGGTCAGCCGCAACAGCGCTTCATCGCCATGATCCCGGACATCCTGAATGATCGCCTTCACATCGGCAGAAACATCAGCATCTGCCTCGCGTCTGGCATTGACCAAAGCGTCAAAGGATCCGGCAAAACCGGGATCGCTGATGGCAATGCGCAAGGGCATCAGACCTGCTCCGCCAGCTCGCGGAACCTCTGCACCAATGGCGTCAACTCGGCGCTGCGCATTTTGAACGCTGCGCGGTTGACCACCAACCTGCCGGAAATATCCAATATCCTGTCCGTTTCGACCAGATTATTGGCTTTCAGCGTGCTGCCGGATTCGACCAGATCGACGATATGCCGCGACAGGCCGAGCGAAGGTGCCAGTTCCATCGCGCCATTCAGCTTCACGCATTCCGCCTGAATGCCTTTGCCTTCAAAATAGCGGCTGGTGAGATTGGGATATTTGGTCGCGACCCGAAGATGGGAGATGTTCGCCACTTCTTCGGCATCGTCCTTCGGCTGCGCAACCGACAGGCGGCAGCGGCCAATTCCCAGGTCTACAGGCGCGTATAATTCGCTATAGCCAAATTCTTCGATCACATCAGAACCGACGATGCCGATCTGCGCCGCGCCATGGGCCACGAAGGTCGCAACGTCGAATGCCCGCACCCGAATGATCGACATATGGGGCAGATTCGTCGCGAATTGCAGGCTGCGGTTGGACTTGTCAAAAAAGGCGTCCTCTGGCACAATTCCCGCCTGCTCCAAGAGCGGCAAAGCATCGTCCAGAATCCTCCCTTTCGGAATTGCAAAGATAAGTGGTTTGGCCATGATGGCCGCGGCTTTACGGGTTCGCAGATGAAAGGGCAACGAGTTATGGACATTTTGGACGTTGAAGATATCGCGCAAGGAATGCGTGGTCAGGCGGAACATTGCCTGCGCAATGACGCACCGGTTACAGCCTCTGTCATCATCGCCCAATTGGCGCTCATCGACGGCCCAACCCTCTGCGGTCAGAAAATCGCAAATTGGCGCGGAAAACCGCTGGAAGACGCCATGCCGTTGCGCCTTACCGGTGGCCTCCATCATCTCTATCTAAGCGGCAAAGAACCGCGCCTTGCGGATATATACGAAGGCCGCATTTCCGATCAGGACCAAATCGACGACCTGATCGGTCAGGTCGTCGCCGACCATGACGCCGACCTGCTGCCTTGGTTCGACAGCCCGCCCCAGACCAATGAATCGGGCCGATCGTCCAGTTTCATGGGCGGACTCATGTGGCTGTCGGGTCATGTCGGTCCGCGATTCGAACTGCTCGAACTAGGCGCCAGCGCCGGCGTGAATACGATGATGGGCCGCTATCATTATGATCTAAATGGCATTCAGGCGGGGCCGGAAGACTCCCCGATGCGGATCAAGCCCGAATGGCGCGGTCCCCCTCCCCCGCAGGCGCCGGTCGAGATTGTCAGCGCTCGCGGTTGCGACCAAAATCCTATTGACCTTACCGATGACGAAACCGCTGCACGGCTCAAGGGCTATATCTGGCCGGAAATGCCGGCGCGTTTCGAACGGATGGAAGCCTCGATAGCGCTCGCAAAGCAGAATGCGCCCGATGTTGCCAAAGCCGATGGCGCCGACTGGGTCGAAGATCAGTTGCTTCTGCCCCAGCAAAGCGGCGTCACCCGGGTGTTGATGCATTCGATCGTCTGGCAATATCTGCCGCAGGAAACCAAAGACCGGATCACCGCGGCGATGGAGACTGCTGGCAAAGAAGCGACGACAGACAAGCCGCTGGCATGGATGTCACTGGAAACCAACCGCAAGACCTTCAGCCATGAGCTGATCATCCGCTACTGGCCGGGCGGCCACGAGCCCGCCCTGCTGGGCCGCGCCCACGCCCATGGCGCTTGGGTGGAATGGTTTGAAAACTAGGAAATTGCGCTAAACAATCTAGATTCTGTCCAGTTCTCTGACGGTCTTGTCGGTTTCCACATTGCCGGTATTCAATATCGATTTTGGTTCCAGCAAAAGCACATGGCATTCGCCGTCCAGAGCTTCCGGACAATGTTCGACGCCTTTGGGAACAACGATAAACTCCCCTGCCCCGACATCAACAATGCCGGTACGCAGGCCCATGCGCATCGTGCCTTTGACGACCAGAAACAGCTCGTCTTCTTCATCATGATGATGCCAGTCAAACTTGCCCTCAAATTTGGCGAGCTTCACCTGTGCATCATTGATATCACCGGCGATTTTCGGGGACCAGTGATCGGAGAAGCTGGCAAAGGCATCGGAAAGATTGACCTTCTCGATCACTCGCCGGGCGCCCTCGCCTTGATCGCCATAGCGTGCACCTTGTCGCGCATCAGATCGCCCAGCGCCTTGTTGACCATCCGCTGACGGTTCAGCCGCGAAAGGCCGGCAAATTCGGCGCATTCAATCTCGACTGTGAAATGCGATTCCCCGCTACCATCATCGCCAGCGTGGCCGTGATGACTGGCGCTGTCGTTGATCACGTTCAGCGATATTGGCGCGAGTTCGGCGGTGAGCCTTTTTTCTATCTCGCTGTGGACTGGACCTTTGGGCATCGAATCTCCATATTGCTC
Source organism: Parasphingorhabdus sp. (assembly GCF_039939955.1). GTDB lineage: Bacteria > Pseudomonadota > Alphaproteobacteria > Sphingomonadales > Sphingomonadaceae > Parasphingorhabdus. The sequence goes on from NZ_JBDVHS010000006.1 coordinate 356,388, forward strand.
GTTCGCCATCGCTATAACCGCTCGCCCCGAGCCTGTCGAAGGGCGTTTCTCGACAAAGGAAAGACGGGCTTCAATAGGCTCAGCTCTCACGGATTTGACAGACACTCCCCCCAAAAGAAAACCCAACCGCTTTCATGGCCGCGTCGAAACCGACGGGCAGCCTTGCGCCATAGAGGGGTGCGAGCAAGACGGGGAATTTCGTGCGCCACCTATCTACGGGGCCCGCGCGCATTATGACGGGCCCGCCGAATATCGATGGCTTTGCCTCGACCATGTGCGCGAGTTTAACCAGAGTTATGACTATTTCGACGGCATGGATCAGGAGCAGATTTTCGACGCCCAACATCCCGTGCGCGGGTGGGACTCGGAACGGCGAATCTATGGTGCTGGGCCCAGCGTGCCACCAGCATGGTCCGATTTTACCGATCCACTGGATGCGATTGGCGCACGATTTGCGGCTGGCATCCAGCGCAATCAACCCTCCGGACCCGCCATCTCTGGCGCGGACCAAAAAGCGCTTAAGACGCTAGGGCTTGGCGACGATGGCTCTCGGTCCATCGGTCGTGGCGATATCCGCCGCGCCTATTCTGCACTGGTCCGCAAATATCATCCCGACCGCAACGGCGGTGATCGCAGCCACGAGAAACAGTTGGCAAAAGTGATTGAGGCCTATACGCAGCTTAAGGAATCACCAGATTTTAGATAGTGGCTTGCGCCTTTTGCATTTCTTAAGGCAACCGAGATTTTTGAAGGACGACGATGACCGACATACCCAATACCGACGGCAGCAACGAAACTGTTTTGAGCGCACCGGACATGACCGTCGATGCACGCGAAGTCTTTGGTGTGGATGTGGATATGCAAATTCCGGCGTTCAGCGAAAAGGACGAACGGGTTCCCGATCTCGATCCATCCTATGTTTTCGACCCGGAAACCACCACGGCCATTCTCGCTGGCTTTGCCTTCAATCGCCGAGTGATGGTCCAGGGCTATCACGGCACCGGAAAATCGACCCATATTGAACAGGTTGCAGCGCGCCTCAACTGGCCCTGTATCCGGATCAACCTCGATGCGCATATCAGCCGTATCGATCTGGTCGGGCGGGATGCCATTGTTTTGAAAGATGGCCAGCAGGTCACCGAATTCCGCGAAGGTCTTCTGCCTTGGGCATTGCAAACGCCTACCGCATTGGTGTTTGACGAATATGATGCCGGTCGCCCGGATGTGATGTTCGTGATCCAGCGGATCTTGGAAGCAGAAGGCAAGCTGACCCTGCTCGACCAAAACCGCGTCATTCGTCCCAACCCGCATTTCCGTCTGTTCGCAACCGCCAATACGGTTGGCCTAGGCGACACCAGCGGACTTTATCATGGCACGCAGCAGATCAACCAGGGCCAGATGGATCGCTGGAATATCGTTGTGACGCTAAACTATCTGCCCGCTGCGACCGAAGCAAAAGTGATCCTGTCCAAGGTTCCGGATGCCGGCGACGAGACCGTAGAAAATATGATCAAGGTCGCAGATTTGACGCGGCAGGGTTTCGTCAATGGCGACATTTCCACGGTGATGAGTCCACGGACCGTGATCAGCTGGGCCCAAAATGCTGCGATCTTCAAAAATATCGGCTTTGCCTTCCGCCTGTCCTTCCTCAACAAATGTGATGAAGCAGAACGGATGCTGGTAGCGGAATATTATCAGCGGGTATTTGGCGAGGACCTGCCGGAAAGCGTGATGGGCAGCTAGTCAGACCGCGGATTTTCCGCGCGCTCCGAAAATTCAGTCAAGATCGCCAATGCGCCCCAGACGGTGAGTGTCGGCAGGACGCGATCGGGGAAATCCACGAGTCCGTCGCTGCTGTCGCTTTCTAGATACCAAGCGATCAGCAGGAAGCCGACCAACATGATGCTGTTCCAGATTCGGCGATGGGTATAGGTCGCCAGCAGGATGCTGCTCACCAACGCCGCGATGACGACTAGCAGAACGACATATTCATCCATCGGAATTTCTGTGATATTGCCGAGGCTGACCCCGATGATCGCGCCGAAGAAAATATTCAGCGCGTTGATTGTCGCTTCATATTCGCGCTGGGTCAGCTTGAACGGATTTCCAATTTTGAACAATTTATCGAGCATCATTCATCCTCCGGAAATATCGGATGACTAGCAAATTATTCATGCTTTCCAAAATTCTTTCTCGTCAAAGCCGTATTATTAATATAATACAGCTGTGGTGAACGAGCAGTCCCCCCTCCCCGAAAGACGACGCCGTCGTTGGTACTGGCCCTTTGGTCAGAACAATGCCGCCGAAACGGCCTTCTACGAACCTTATGGCGATGCCACCCCGCCTCGCTTCGACGAACCCGTCGCACCGCTCAAAAAGCCGCGTGGCAAATGGTGGTGGATCAGCCGCGCTATGGCTACGGGACTATTGGCCGTCATTCTATTGATTGCCTATCTTGCGATTACCGCGCCTCTATCCAAATCACTGCAACCCATCGTGCCACCGCAAATCACTTTATTGACGTCCGATGGCCAACCCTTCGCCCGCAACGGTGCAGTTGTCGACAAGCCTGTCGAGGTCGCAGAGCTTCCCGATCATGTGATGGAAGCCTTCATGGCCATTGAAGACCGGCGCTTCTATTCGCACTGGGGCATCGATCCGCGTGGCCTGGCACGGGCGCTTTGGAGCAATATGACCGGCAACGGCATCACTCAGGGTGGTAGCACCATCACGCAGCAGCTGGCCAAAACCACATTTCTGACCCCGGAACGCAGCCTGACCCGCAAGGCACGGGAAATGCTGATTGCCTTCTGGCTCGAATCCTGGCTCACCAAGGACGAGATATTGGAACGCTATCTGTCGAACGTCTATTTTGGCGACAATGTTTACGGCCTGCGCGCGGCGTCGCTCCATTATTATTACCGACAACCGGAAAATCTGAAGCTGGAGCAAGCGATCATGCTGGCTGGTCTGGTGCAGGCCCCGTCGCGCCTCGCCCCGACACGCAATCCGGAATTGGCCGAAAAGAGAGCCAATCTGGTCAAATCCGCGATGGTCAGTGCAGGCTATCTAAGCCAGAGGGAAGTCGATGAACTCGGCCCCGCAAAGCTCGACGTTCGGGCCAAAAATACTTTGCCCACGGGTACTTATTTTGCCGATTGGGCGATGCCGCAAGCGCGGGCTTTGACCGATTTGAGCTACGAAAAGCTCAACCTGACAACAACCCTTGATGCGTGGTTACAGGATATCGCGCGCCGCGCCGTCTCCCGCGCACCACTCGGCCAAGCACAGGTCGCCTTGGTAGCCATGCGCCCCGATGGAAAGATTGTGGCTATGATCGGCGGCAAGGATTACGCAAAGTCCGCCTTTAACCGGGTCACGCAGGCGAAGCGTCAGCCGGGTTCCACCTTCAAGCTATTCGTGTGGCTAGCAGCATTGCGCGCAGGCATGGATCCGGACGACATGGTCGATGACACACCCATCACCAAGGGCGGCTATCTCCCCAAAAATTCTGGCGAAAAATATCGCGGAAAAATCAGCTTGAAAGAGGCTTTCGGCCGGTCGAGCAATGTCGCGGCCGTTCGGCTTTTCGGACAATTGGGCGACAAAGCCGTAATCCGCGAAGCCCGTAATTTGGGAATTGATTCAGATCTCGCCGAAGATGATCCCAGCCTGGCACTCGGCACCTCCACGATGGACCTGTTGGAACTTACCGCAGCCTATGCAGGCGTCGCGGGCAACCGCTGGCCGGTGCAGCCCTATGCGTTCGAGAAAGCAGAGCAGAGCTGGACCGAATGGCTATTTGATTGGCCAGGACGCTATGATTCCACCACCCACGAAAATATGGAAGCGCTGCTGCGGTCAGCGGTCAACAACGGCACGGGCCGCCAAGCCATGCTGTCGATCCCCAACTATGGCAAAACCGGTACGACCCAGAACAATCGAGATGCCCTGTTTGTCGGCTATGCCGGAGAGGGCGAGAAGCAGTTGGTGGTCGGCGTGTGGATCGGCAATGATGACAATAGCCCACTAAAGGGCATTAGCGGCGGCGGTCTACCTGCACGCATTTGGAAAGACTTCATGCTGCAAGCCGTGCAGGCTAAGAAACCGGTCGGCCGCACCAAGCCCGTGGAGAGGCCCGATCCTGAAGGCCCGATCATTCCGCTCGACCTGCCGGAAGTTCCGGAAATCCCGATTGACATCGGAGATACCGAGGTCCGGATAGACGGAAATTCCACCGTCCGGGTGGGCACGGAAATTGGCGGCATAGCGGTCGATTTCAGGATCGATGGTGACGGTGTCGCGCTTGAACGACGCCGGGAAGAAAATCCTTCGGGGCAGAATCCCTAACGGCATTGCTCTGCCTAACAAAAAAGCGGGAAATTAGGCCTTTGATTCCCCTCACCTTTCCGCTTAATGCTGTTCCCTTCCATGGTTGATCGTTCCAAACTTGATGACTTGAAAGACGTGCTCGGCGGCACGGCGCGGGCTGTTGCTCAAGCGCCAGACGTGGAACTGGCCTATACCGCCGAAGCCCCGTCTCAATCTGGCGAGCATTTCAAAGTGCCAATGCCGGCACGCGACCTACCACCTGCGCAAGTTGCAGAAGCGCGGGGCTTTGCCGACAGTTTCTCGCTGAAATTGCGCCATCATGACGAAGCGACACACCGCAAGAACGCGCCACAGGAAGCGGTAGCGCGCGCCTGTTTCGACGCACTCGAACAGGTTCGCACCGACGCGCTGGGATCGCGCAACATGGCGGGCGCGAAAGATAATTTGGACGCGGCACTGGAAATGCGCATGCGATCCGATCCCATTGCGCGCGCGCAGAATCGCGATGAAGTACCGATTTCTACCGCCCTCGCCCTGCTTGCACGGGAAAAGCTGACCGGACAGGCGCCACCACAAGCCACGGTCAAGGGTATCGACATGCTGCGTGCATGGATTGAGGAAAGCGCCGGCGCTGACCTAGACGGCCTCAACCTGACACTCGACGACCAGAATAGTTTCGCCCAATTGTCGACGCAGCTGTTGCAACATCTTGATCTGATCAAAAGCGACGATGAATCCGAAGCCGACGACAGCGAAGATGATAGCGAAGACGAAAGTGACGATAGCCAGGATGACGGCGCTGACGAAGAAGCGACCGGCGATCAGGGCGAGTCCGAAATGCGCTCTGAACCATCAGACGATGATAGCCAGGACGGCGAAAGCGAACAAAATGCCGAAGAGCTGGAAGAAGGCGCCGAAGAGGAAATGGGAGACGCCGGCGACGATGGCATGATGCCGGTGCGTCCAAACCGGGCGATGTCGGACCTGCCCCCCGGCTTCAACTATGCGCCATGGACCGAAAAATATGACGAGGTCGTCAGCGCCACCGAACTGTGCGACGAAGAGGAACTGACACGACTCCGCGCCTTTCTCGACCAGCAGCTGACCAATTTGCAGGGCGCGGTGACCAAGCTCGCCAACCGCCTGCAACGCCGTCTGATGGCACAACAAAACCGCAGCTGGGATTTCGATCAGGAAGAAGGCATGCTGGATGCCGCCCGGCTCGCCCGCGTGGTCAGTAATCCTTCGCACAGCCTGTCTTACAAGATCGAACGCGAGACCGATTTCCGCGACACGGTCGTGACTCTGCTGATCGATAACAGCGGTTCGATGCGCGGACGGCCGATTTCAATTGCCGCGATATCCGCCGATATCATGGCCCGGACGCTGGAACGCTGCGGCGTCAAAACCGAGATACTCGGCTTCACCACCCGCGCCTGGAAAGGCGGCCAGACCCGTGAGGACTGGCTCGCGGCGGATCGCCCGGCCAATCCCGGACGGCTCAACGACCTGCGCCATATCGTTTACAAGAAAGCCGACGAGCCTTGGCGCCACGCCAAGAAAAATCTTGGTCTGATGATGCGCGAAGGCCTGCTCAAGGAAAATATCGACGGCGAAGCCTTGCTTTGGGCGCATAACCGCTTGATCGCCCGCCCCGAAGAACGCCGCATATTGATGGTGATCTCAGATGGCGCGCCGGTTGATGACAGCACCCTCTCGGTCAATCACGGCGCTTATCTGGAAAACCATCTGCGCAAGGTGATCGAATGGATCGAAAGCCGTTCGCCAGTACAGCTGGTCGCCATTGGCATCGGCCATGATGTGACGCGCTATTATAAAAGAGCCGTGACCATCATGGACGCCGAACAACTGGGTGGCACGATGGTCGAGCAATTGGCCGGACTATTTGACGAGGATTGAGCGAATGAACGTAACCGAAGCCGTCACCTCCCGCCGGTCCGTCCGCCAGTTTCTGGATAAGCCGGTCGACCAGTCGACTCTCGAACGCGTTCTAGAGACGGCACAGCGGGCACCTTCCGGCGGCAATACCCAGCCGTGGAGCGCGGTTGTCGTTGGCGGCGATGCGCTCAAGGAGATCACCGCCAAGATCAAGGAGAAAGCCAAAGCCGCGCCCATGGGCGAGAATTTGGAATATGCCATCTATCCCAAGGATATCGACGGTCGCTACGAAGAGCAACGCCGCGCGGTCGGCAAGGGGATGTTTGACGCCGTCGGTCTGGAGCGGGGCGACACCGCCGGACGGGTTGCCCAAATGGCGAAAAACTGGGATAGCTTCGGCGCGCCGGTGCAATTGTTCACCTATACCAAGAAATATATGGGCCCGCCGCAATGGTCGGACATGGGCATGTGGCTGCAAACCGTGATGCTGTTGCTACGCGAAGAGGGACTGGATAGCTGCGCGCAGGAAATTTGGGCGATGTACGGCACCTATATGCGGGAATTGCTCGGCATCGATGACGATCATATCTTCTTTTGCGGCATGGCCATTGGCTATCGGGATCCGGACGCGCCGATCAACAATTTCGATGTGCCTCGTATTTCGATCGGCGAGGCGATAAAGTTTCAAGGTTTTTAACCAGAGAAACCCCTGTTTTTCAGAGAATATTTCCAAAAACGTCCCGCAATGTGACAACAGTCACTGAATTTGCGTGCTAAGTTGATAATTTGCTTTCGCAGACTCGGACTCTCGCGCTAACCGATACAGCCATAGGAATGTTCTGAGTCGCAAACGTCGCTGTTCTGGCCTGAGGAGTCCGGACAACACAGAAACATTTTGGGGGAAAACATCGTGCGCCGACCAGGGCTTAGCACTACATTAATTGCACTGGGCTTGTTATCAAGTCCGGTGACAGCTTTGGCGCAAGACACTTCCATTTCATTACGCGACAGCTTCCCAATCGGAAACAGCGAAGGCGTTCTATGTCAGGTGCAAGACCGCAGTATCGAAAACAAGGCCAAAGCCGGCATGTTCGACCGCAGCTGGGCAGTGGTTTGTCGCGATTCAGCTAAGCCGGTTGGATTTGTCTATTCGTCCCGTTCGTCTGAGCAGAAGCTGCTCGACCGTATCACACCCAATCGCGACGAACCGATAAACTGCGCTGACAATCCATCACAAGCATCGCTAAGCGGCTTTCGTCACACCGAATGCCGACTCTCGACGGAACCGGTCGCTTATTCGCTGATCCGCGGTCAGCAAGATGGTGTTTCCTATGTCGCCGAAGGTCTGGCCGCATATGACAGTGCAACATTGCTAGCCCTCCAATCGATTTTGAATGACTCGATTGCCGAAGGAAGAATAGATGTCGCATCGACATCGGTCGAAGATCCCTTCGCTTTTGCGCGGGTGCAAGCCGCTACGCTCAAGCCTTATCAGGCCTTATCGGAAGGCTACCGCCGGAATCTTAGTGGCGACTATGCGGAAGCGGCAGCCTTTTTTGAAACATTACAACAACGCACATCCGGCATGGAAGGGGAGGAAATCAACCCCGACGAATATTTGATGAATAGAGCGTTGCAAAAGTCCAATTTGGGTGAATTTGCCGAAGCAGATGAACTATTTGAACAAGCCAGAACATTGGGTAGCGAAGACCCGCAAATCGAGAGGCTTCTAAGAAATTTTGAAGCCATGCATCTGCTCAATCAAGGCCGGTTCAATGCTGCAATTGATCGTCTAAACACCCCGCTTAAGACATCCCTTGTCGAGCAAATCGCGCGCTCCGACGGTTTAGAAATTACCGCTCCGATTTCTAGCCGGATCAATGGCAGCGTCCATACTCGCGGCTTGCTGAGCTTTGTCGATGAACAGAAATTGAGTGCTCCGGAACGGACCGAGATTATCGATGCCCAGGCGCTACAACTTTTAGGCACGGCGCAGCGCATAAATGGAGATTCTCCGGCCGCGCGTATTTCGCTGGTCTCGGCCTACAACCGCGCTATCGCTGTTCGGGACGGACGGGTCACATCAACGACCCGTATGAGAGCCCAAATACTCGCCGAGCTGGCTTTGATTTCGGAAGCCAAGGGTGATTTCGGCGAGGCGGAACAATTGCTCCGCGATGGATTGAACTTGTTGAGCATCCAATATCCTGCAACACGCGCCGTAAATGGTGCCAAGGCTCGTCTCGCGGCCTTTTTGTTGCGGCGCGGACAAGAAGCTGAAGCGCGCCAACTCTATGATCAAGTTGTGGACAGTTCCCTGGGCAAGCGCAGCGCGATTTCCGGCATGACCAATCAACTGGCGCCCTATTTTGCAATGTTGGCCGCAGATGAAACGGCTGCAGATCAATTTTTCAAAGCCGCGCAGATATTGATCCGTCCGGGCGTTGCCGAAACCCAAGCCATGCTTTCACGTGAGCTTAGCGGGGGCACTAACGAAGCCGCGCGCCTATTCCGTCAATCCACCAATCTAACTCGCAGTATCGAGCGATTGCGGATCCGTTTTTCGGCACTGAACCAAAGCGAGCAGACGCCTTCCATCAGAAAACAAAGCGATGATCTTGCAACAGAAATTGAAGCACTCGAAAAAGACCAGCAGTTAACGCTGGTCCGGCTTTCGGAATTCCCGCAATATCGGGCAGTTTCAGATAGTTTCCTTAGCCTCGACGAATTGCGCGCCGCCATGCAACCGGACGAAGCCTATATGCGCATGGCAATTGTCGGCAGTGATATTTTCATGTTCTATACGGATCAAGCGGAGGCAAAAACCTATCGGGTTCCTTTGAAAGCACAAGCGCTTGACGGAAGGGTCGACACAATCCGCGCTTCAGTATCGGTTTTCGAAAACGGGCAATATGTCACCTATCCGTTCGATATTGAGGCAGCGCGCGCGCTATATTCAGATCTGTTCACGCCGGTATCCAACCAGCTTGCGAGCAAAGACCATCTGATATTCGAACCCGATGGCGCGATGCTCAGATTGCCGATTAATCTGCTCGTGACCGATGATGCATCGGTTTCGCAATATCTTGTTAGGACCGAATCCATTGATGCCGACTTCTTTGATTTTTCCGATGTCAAATGGCTTGGAAGAGATGTAGATATCAGCACTGCCGTATCCGCCCGATCATTCGCGGATGCTCGCAAAGCTCCTCAATCCAAAGCTTCACGGCAATATTTAGGGCTCGGCAAAAACCAGTCGATATTTGCAAGCACCACGATCTCGGGAATCCGGGGTAGTTCCCAGAATATGAGCGCCAATTGCGAATGGCCTCTGAACCAGTGGAACAATCCGATATCTGATAGCGAGCTGCAGGAAGCACGATCCCTCATCGGAGCAGAAAATTCGAATGTAATAACCGGATCGGCCTTTACCGATACTGCAATATTGGCGAACGAGAATATTCGTGATTATCGCATTTTGCACTTTGCGACCCATGGTCTCGTCACCGCGCCGAATCCGTCCTGTCCGGCAAAACCCGCGCTGCTGACGTCCTTCGGAGAGCAGGGCTCGGACGGCCTCTTGGCCTTTGACGAAATTTTTGACCTCAAGCTGGATGCGGATATCGTCATCCTCTCGGCCTGTGATACCGCCGGCAAAGCCAGCATCGCAGCAACGCGCGAAGCTGGTGTCAGCAGTGGCGGCGGGACCGCTCTTGATGGTCTGGTTCGATCATTCATCGGAGCGGGCGGTCGATCAGTGCTGGCCAGCCACTGGCCAGCCCCAGATGATTTCCGCGCGACGGAAAGGCTGATCAACGGCCTGTTTAGTGACGGTCGAGGCCGTTCGATTACCGGAGCGCTCAGGAATTCCCAACGGGATTTGATGAATGATCCGGCCACGTCGCATCCCTATTATTGGGCTGGTTTCTCGTTAATCGGTGACGGTGCCCGGCCATTTTTGCCAGGCGTCAATGAATTGATGTCGGAGACAGAAAGCTCCGTCCCGACGACGCAAGCGGCTCTGAAATAATGACAGAGGTCACCACGTCAACGGACCCGGTAGCCAATAACCGCGATGTCAAAGAGGAAGCCAAAGGCGTTCTGCAATCGATGCGACGCCTTTTCGATCAGCTCGGCCCGATCCGCATCGGATCCACGGTCTTGTTCATGATCCTCGCGCTGCTGGTTGCTCGCTACAGTTGGGGCACACCCCTGATCCAGGAAGCCGAACGCGCGCTATATGATTTGCGCGCCTCTGTCTTCGCGCCAGAAGTTGAAAAAGACGAAAATATCGTCATGATCGTCTATAATGAAGACACGTTGAAGCTGACGGGCCAGCGCTCTCCAGTCGATCGAACGATTTTAGCGCAGGCGCTCGAGACCATCGACGCGGCGAACCCCAAATCCATCGGTATCGATATTCTGTTCACCATGCCGCAGGATGATGATGACCAGCTCATCTCAACCTTCAAGAGCATGAAGACACCCACGTTTCTCGCTTATGCCGATCCGATTGAAAATCCTGAGATTACTTATGCTGAGCATGAGTTTCTTCAGCAATTTTTTGACAATGCCCGCACCGAAAACGTACAGCCCACCAATATCAAGCTCGAGACCGACAGCGATGGCGTCCAGCGCCGGTGGACCCCGCATAAACCCGGTGCGCCGCCGTTCATGGCCATTGCACTGACCAGTCCCAACCCGAAATTTGCGGAAAATGACGGTTCCATTCGTTATCATGTACCGGCAACAACGGACGTGCCAGTCTTCGACAAATTCCCGATCGAAAGTTTCGCTGATCCAGCCATTGCAGACATGCTTGGTGCTTTCATCGCTGACAAACACGTACTGATTGGCGGCGACTTTATCGATCGCGACCGTTTTGAAACTCCTGTTGGTGGCTTGGCAGACATCCAGGGGGATGACGGCAAGATGATCGGGCTGGAAGTGCACGCGCATATGCTTGCCCAGTTGATCAATGATGATCTTCCGACCCCCATTCCAACTTGGACCTTGTGGCTGGGCGCTCTGATCGTTGCGATATGCGGCGGTATTTCTGCTCTCATTGTAGGAAATGCCGCGAAGGTTGGCTTTATCCTCCTTGGCCAGTTCGTGTTTTTCCTTGTCTTTCCCTTTCTGTTGCAAAATATCGGCATCGACACACTTTCCTTGCCTGCCTTTGGTTGGGGAGTCGGCTGGATTCTCGGCTATGCGTCCGTCGGTTCGGCCGCGCGAACGATCAATTCCAAGCAGCGAGCATTTGCGCAAAGCGCGCTCGGCAAATATCTACCCAAATCAATCGCGAGCGAGATACTCAAAGATCCTGAAAAGCTGGCGCTTCATGGCGAAAAGCGGAAGATTTTCGCGGTATTCACCGATCTTGAAGGCTTTACCAAACTCACTCACGCGATCGAACCGGAAATGGTCGCCTTTTTGCTCAACGACTATCTCGACCGGCTGAGCGAAGTCGCACTGGAATATGGTGGCACGATCGACAAATTTGTTGGCGACGCTCTCGTCACGTTCTGGGGGGCGCCCCTTGCCTATCCGGATGATGGAGAACGAGCGGTCAAGGCAGCCTATGCATTATACGAAGCGGGCGAAGAATTTCGCAAAAACGTCCCTGAAGGCGTGCCTCCCATCGGCAGGACGCGAGTAGGCATGCACTATGGTGATGCCATTGTCGGTAATTTCGGCGGTGAAGGCAGAATCCAATATACGGCACTGGGCGACGCGATGAATACGGCAGCACGGTTGGAAGCGGCCAACAAAGCGCTGGATACAAAGGTCTTGCTGAGCCGGGAAGCAATGGAGCGGACCGGGCTCGATTGGTACCGCCCAATGGGCCGGATCACGCTGCGCGGGCGCTCTACACCGGTAGACGTATTCGAACCGGTACCCGACTGGAAAGAGGAAGACCGTGCCGCAGTGACCGCAGTCATAGCAGCCCATGAAAAGGGTGATACAGATTCCACTCAGGCACTGGATGCCATGACCAAGCAATATGACGAGGACGATGGCCTCGCCAATTTGCTCAAACGACTGAAGAAGACAAAAAATGGAGAAAGCTATGCACTTGGATAAACATCGTCCGGCAAGTTCCGGCAGAACCCTCTCCCGCTTCGCGAAAGCGGCTCTTGGCACGCTTCTACTGATCGGCGCTGGTGGCGCTGCGATCGCGCAGAATATGGTGGTGCGCTCGACTGGGCCGTCGGCCAGCAGCTATCCAGCCGGCAAAAAAATGGCAAATGACGCAAAAATTTCGTTGAGAGCCCAAGATCAGGTGACCATCCTGACCAAATCCGGCACGCGGGTTCTCAAAGGGCCCGGAACCTTTTCGCTTGCGCAAGGTAGCAGTTCCACATCGAGTGCATCGCGCCGACTGTCGAGATTCATTACCAATCGCGGCAGTAGCCGGGCAAGAACCGGAGCGGTTCGAGCGGCAGGAAGCGTTGCAGTTACAACCCCGAACAATCCCAATCTCTGGTTTCTTGATATGACCAAGGGAGGCAAATTCTGTGTCGCCAATCCCAATGGACTGGTCGTCTGGCGACCTGACTATACCGGTTCTGCAACCGCTTCGATTGTCGAACCGACAAATGGCAATGTCACCGAAATCGCTTGGAGAAAAGGCAATCCGCTGAAGGCGTGGCCAAAGGCCGTTCTGCCCGTCACCGACGGTGCCAGCTATCGACTGCTGGGATCAAATATCTCGCAATCTGTTGAGGTGAATTTTGTGGTCCTGAAGAACCAGCCGACGGACCTTGATGATGCAGCGTCTATGCTGATCGAAAATGGCTGCACTGGTCAATTGGATCTGCTGGTCGAAACACTCAACTTGAACAACGAAGAAACAGAAGATCAGGGTTAGCTTTTGCTTCTTGTCCGCCTCCGGGAATAACCATGGGCGGCAGAAAACGATAAAGCGATGATTCCGCGGTGCACGTCGGGATCATCGCAAAACGGGGATATATATGGCGCACATAGGAACTATGTTTCGGACGGCTGTCTTGGCGGCAGGCATTGCCATGCTCGCGTCAAGCCTTCCGGCCTGGGGACAATCGTCCGTCGCTACCCCAACCAGAGAAGAAATCCAACGTGGCGTCATTGATGAGGCGCTAAAAGGCGAAGCCCGATCATTGACCATTGATGGGCAAATCGAACGATCCGCCTGCCCTCTAGCGGGACCAGAATTTTCCGACGTTCGTTTCACGTTGAAGTCGGTTGATTTTACCGGCTTGTCTTCCGTCGATCCCGCATCCCTAAACTCGTCTTACAATGCTTATATCGGGCAAGAAGTTCCTGTTGCCGTCGTGTGCGATATCCGCGACCGGGCAGCGACCCTATTGCGTAGCAAAGGCTATTTGGCAGCTGTACAAGTGCCGCCTCAGACAATTGATCAAGGCATCGTCCGTTTCGATGTGTTGATGGCCCGCATGACGTCCGTACAGGTTCGGGGCGATGCCGGGCCCTCCGAAGGCCTCCTGCAAAAATATATCGAAAAACTTGCCAAGCAACCGCTTTTCAATATCAATGATGCGGACCGCTATCTGCTGCTCGCACGCGATATACCCGGGCTGGATGTGCGGCTTTCACTCCGGCCGGTTTCAGCTGAATCCGGCGGGCAGCCGGGTGACGTGGTCGGCGAGTTTAATGTTGTGCGCACACCGGTCTATGCCGACATCAATATCCAAAATTTCGGATCTGAAACCGTTGGCCGTTTCGGCGGACTGGCTCGCCTCAGGTTCAACGGGATCACGGGACTGGGCGATGAAACCGTGATCAGCGGCTACTCTACTCCGGATTTCAAAGAACAGCAGGTTTTGCAGGCCAGTCACGAATTCCGCGTTGGCAGCGAAGGCCTGAAGTTTGGTGCCAATTTCACCTATGCGTGGACAAAGCCGGATATTCTAGGCGGGGTAGACATCCAGTCCGAAACGCTAGTTGCCGGGGGCTATGCGAGCTATCCGTTCATCCGCAAACAGTCCCGCAATATCTTCGGGACAATCGGACTCGACTATATCAAGCAGCGGACCGATATTTTGGGAATCCGCACCAATGAAGACCGATTGAGCGTCGCCTATGCGCGCATGGACTTCAACCAGATCGAACCGGGAAGCATTTCCGGACGCGGCGGCTATTCGGCTTTTGAACCCAAATGGGGCATCGGCGGCTCGCTGAAAATCCGGCAAGGGCTCGATATCTTGGGTGCCAGCCAAGGCTGCGGTCCGGCCTTCGTCAACTGCATCGGGCAAACGGTCTTTCCGACCCGCGCTGACGGCGATCCGACCGCCTTTGTCGTCAGGGGCCAGGCAAAAATCGATTACCGCCCCACCCCGCAACTGGCATTCACACTGAAACCCCGGCTACAATATTCACCGGACGCGCTATTCTCCTATGAAGAAATGTCGGGAGGCAACTATACCACCGGCCGTGGCTATGATCCCGGAACGATCATCGGCGACAGCGGCTATGGTTTGCAGACCGAAGTCAGCTATGGCTCATTGCTGCCCAGTTCACCTGATGGTATCGCAATTCAACCCTATCTGTTTTTTGATATGATGGGCGTCTGGAACAAAAATTTTCCGGGTGATCCCCAGACACTATATTCGGCCGGTGGCGGGTTACGCGCGACCATTGGTCGGCAGGCCAGCCTGGACCTGACTGCCGTTGTACCTCTGAAACGGGCTGCATTTCAAACCCGCCGCGATAGCGCCCGGGCCTTGCTGACGTTGACCGTGCAGCTCGCGCCGTGGAAGCCCAGATGATCACACCAATTTTCGCCCCAAGGACATCATCATGATGATCGAAACGCAAACCGGAAGTCAGAAACCGGTCCCAAGCATCGCCGGAAAAATGCGGTGGCTGTCAGGCAGTTCGATGGCCGCAGCCGCATTCCTGCTGGCGTCGACGGCGCAACCAGCGCACGGCCAAGCCATTGCGCCCATTGACGGCCAAGCATTTCAGGCTGGTGCCACCAGTCCGACCGGAGGCGTGGTATTTTCCAGTCCGCGCACAACCAATCTCGATCAACTCGATATCTCGCTGAGCGAAGTGGTCATAAACTGGACGCCGCTTGATACGGCTTCACCGAGCTTCGATGCTAACGGGCTGGTCAACAATCCGATCAACATATTGCCAAGCGGCCGAACGCTTCGATTCACCTCCAATGGCTTAGACTATACGGTTCTAAACCGTATATTACCGGCTGCATCCGCAGATGGCAGGCCGGTGCAGTTCAATGGCATCGTTGAGAGTTTTATCGACACGGCGGCGACCACGGCGGGCGGGAATGTCTGGTTCTATAGTCCAGGCGGTATCATTGCCGGCGCTACCAGCCGTTTTGATGTCGGCAGTCTGGTCTTAACGACCAACGATATCGATACCGACAGAGGCCTTTTTGGCTCCAACGACGAGATCCGGTTCCGTGGCGTTGCAGATAGCAAATCACGCGTAGAAATCATGGCAGGCGCGCAGATAAACGCGCTCAACAATGGCAGCAGCTATGTTGCCATGGTGGCACCACGGGTCGTTCAGGGCGGCACCGTCACGGTCGACGGATCGGTAGCCTATGTCGCTGCCGAGCAGGCAGACCTGACGATCAACAACGGGCTGTTCGATATTTCGATCGGCATGGGAACATCAGATGCCAATGGCGTCGTTCACAGCGGGACCACCACCGGCCCTTCTTCAAGCCCGACTTCCGACGGCCGTGGCAATATCACCAATGCCGATGCACAGGCCATCTATGCGGTTGCCATAGCCAAAAATGATGCACTGACCATGTTGGTCGGCGGCAACATCGGCTATCAGCCCGCTGCCAGCGCCTCGGTCGTCAATGGCACCATAGTGCTAAGCGCGGGCGCCAACGTGGCGACTACCGGTGACCAGACCGCTGCCGGTTTTGCTTTTGACAAAACAGCAGTGGATTCCGATTCAAATATTCAAATAGAAAATGCTGCTTTCGGTTCATCCACCTCCGCCTTTGCCACCAATGGCATCAGCGCAGTCACGACCTCCGCGACCGATTCCATCGTCACCAACAACATAGTCGGCACGCAGGATCTTTCCCTCGAAGCGAGAAAGCGGATCGATATCGACGCCCTTGGTGGCGGTATGATCAGCACTAGCGGCAATGTGACCTTGCGCGCCGGAGCCGATGGTACCGGCGGCGCAATCAATATCAATGTCGATCAGGCAGGAGCCGCCAGCACAACATCGAACGGATTTCTGACGACCGGCAATCTCATCGTGGATACGAGCGCCACCGGATTGGATGACCATGGCTCCACCCGCAATAATGGCGGCACCGGAATCGGACAGGACGCAGTCGCTGGCGATATCAATATGGAAATCGGCAGCGCCGGTAATTTTGTCGTCAGTGGGACTGCGGAATTTACCGCTAACGCCCAGGGCGGCAAAGGAGACGTCCAAAACGGAACCGCTTGGGGCGGAGATATCAATCTGATCGCCCGGAATGGCGGTACATTTACGTCCAGCCAGACCTCATTTTCCACAAAAGCCGTAGGCAATACCAGCAATGCGAGCAACGCGGCCGGCGGTGATGCTTTTCTTCATGTCGATGATGCTACCATCAATATCACCGGCCTGACATCCATCAACACCGCCGCAATCGGCGGAAATGGCACCGGTTTGACCGGCACCGGAAGCGCGCAAGGCGGCGCGATTGACTTCCGAGTGGAAGGCTCCGGCGGCGTGCTGGCGCTGGCCGATGTCGACATCGATGCGAGCGGTACAATTGCGTCCGACAGCAACAATGTCATCGGTACGGGCGGCAGCGGTTCCGGTGGCGATGTTGGTTTTGATATGCGCGACGGCTCGTTCACGACCGGAGACATTTCCATCCATCTCGATGGCTCAGGCGGCAGCGGCGGAGCTTTAACCAGCTCGCCAGCTCCGGCGATATCGACATTCTCAAGCTTACGAGCCGCACCCGCTGCTTTTGCTGCACCTGCTGCTTTTTCAGCGCTTGCTGCCACCGTATCGGCTGGCGACGGCGGCGACGGGCAAGGCGGAAACGTTGCCTTCGATCTAAACGGTGGCAATACAACGGTTGCCAATCTCGATGTTACAGCCAACGGCTTCGGCGGTGACGGAACCGATGGTGATATTGCCGACGGCACTTCGGGTGGGGCGGGTGGCACGGGGACCGGTGGTACGGCTACATTTAACGGCACAAGTGGCACTTTAAACGTCACCGAAACCTTGACCGTGTCCGCGTTCGGCAACAATCAAGATCTGGCTCCATTCGGCGCCACCGGGGCGGGCGGTGACGGTACCGGCTCCGATGGCGGCGCTGGTGGTGCCGGAATCGGAGGGACCGCCATCTTCAACTTGGACGGGACCGCAACCATTACAGCGGACACGATTATTGTCAGCGCAAGCGCTGACGGCGGTTCGGGCGGTACCTCGACCTCTACAATCGATGGACTTGGCGCATTAATTCCGGCGGGCGTTGGCGGTGTCGGAGGGAACGCCACGGGCGGCGATGCTACGTTTAACAATACAGCTGGCACGCTTAATTTTGCTCAACTTTCCGTAACATCGGTGGGAACTGGCGGTGGTGGCGGCAATGTTGGCTTAACAATCGGCGACGCGGACAATACTGGCGGGGCGGGTGGCATCGGAACCGGTGGCAATGCCACCATCAACATCAATCAGAACGATCTCAATGATGCAGCCTATGTAGTTGATGCCAGCGGCATTGGCGGCGCGGGTGGAGATGGCCTGGACGGCGGAAACGGCGGTGCAGCTTTTGGCGGAGTCGCTGTAATCAATATCAATAACGTTAGCGCCCAGCTGGACGATCCGACGATCGTTGCCAATGCAACAGGCGGTGCGGGTAGTGCGGGAAGTCGGAACTTCGACAGTAATATAGTCGGTAACAGCGGAAATGGCGGCAACGCAACGGCTGGGACAGCGCGCTTGGAAGTCACAGGTGCTAACGGGAACATCGATTTGGATGTGCTGACGCTCGAGGCCAACGCAACGGGTGGAGGCGGTGCCGTTGGCTACTACATAATTGGGCCCGGAATTGACGGAGGTGATGGCGGATCAGGTGGCGATGCAACGGGCGGGACGGTGGAAATCGTTGCAAGGACGGGAGCGGTTGTAAATATCACCAACGGCACTTTTGCGCTGACCAGCACCGGCACGGCAGGCAATGCTGGTGCGGGCGGAAACTCCTATGATAGCACCGCTGGCGATGGCGGAAGTGGCGGCGACGCTACCGGAGGAACGGCTCGTCTATTGGCCCAAGGCGCCACGATTACGGGCAATGATATCTCAATCACCACCACGGGGCAGGCAACCAATGGCGGTGACGGTGGAATTTTTGGCGCCTCCGGTACCCTCGGTCTCAGCGGAGCTAGCGGTAGCGGAATCGGCGGCACCGGCGTTATCGAAGTGCAAGAGGGTAGTCCTGGCATAATCACCGTTGGCGATGTTAGCGTGTTGGCGGGTGGCTATAATGGAGGAGATGTTCTCGGCACTCCAACCGGTTCCGGCGGGCGCTTCGAAATTACAGACACGTCGATCGACCCTGCAGGTTTGATCACGCTGGCGTCACTCAATGTGCAGGCAACAAGCACTTCCGGTCTACCGATTAGCGGATTTTTCGCGACCGGCAACAGCGGTGCCATCGCCATTACCGGTGATCTGACGGTCAATGTCGGCGGCAATATCGAATATGATTTCGATGGCGATGGCCAGATGACGGTCGGCGGCAATGCTAGCCTGACCAGCGATCAAAATATCCTCATCGATCACACAAATAACACGATACCGGTAAATTCCATCGACGTCACAGGCAGTTTCGATGCCACCGCGCAAGGCGATTTCATCAGCACCGCCGGTTCTATGATCAACGCCGCAAATACGGTCTTTGTGCGTGCAGAGCAAAATGCCACCATTGCCGATATCGCGGGCGTGGAGTCTGTGAATATTTCTGCCCAATTTGCTGTAAATGTGAATAATGCGGCGGTGACCGGAACGCCGACCACATTGTCAACGTTCGTCCTCGGACCGGAAATGCTGATTGATGCCGGGTTCGATTCACTGGGCACTTACGACCCGAACTATAATGCTACCATAACGGGCGAAGTGACCTCCACGGGATTCATCACAATAAATGCCGGCGGAAGCGCGATATTCTCGTCTGGTAGCAACACGGTTTCGGACCATGGCCTAACGGTACAGACCGGAGATGACATCATCATCCAGACCGGCGCGAGCCTTGTTGCGGGTGACAATGCCGCGGTAGCGCCTAACGCTGCCATGCCGTTTCTGGACTCCAATAATCTCTTCTTGCAAGCGGGCAGCCTGACGCAGCTCACGACCGTCACAAATACGCCAATCGCGTCTATTGTTGCCGCTGGCGATATTGATGCCAATGATTTCGCGGTCGTGATGACGGCAAATGCAATTGATGGCCTGGGCGGTACAATCACCGCCAGCTCGATCAGCGCGGATATCAACGATGCACCTGCCAATGGTGTAACCCCGAGCGACGACAACGCCCTGCTGAGCGCACAATGTGTCGAGGGTAATATTTGTCTCGGAACGCTCAACGCGGCCAATCTTGTCTACGTTGGTCAAGTGAGTAACAATGATGTGATCCAGGCAGTGGTAGAGAGCGGCTCCGTTGCAGCCGACCAGATATTGGTAACGACCCGCCGCGATATTGTCATGGGAACGACCGGCATAGCAACAACGCTGGACGCTACAACCGTGCTCGCTCTGCAAAGCAGTGAAGGCAATGTAGACCTCGCCGACGTTTCCACGACAAGCGATGCCATAACCATAGAAGCCGCTGGCAGCCTGCTCGGGACAGCCGCCCTCGACAGTAGCAATGACATCGGCATCACAGTCGGTATCAATATTAATGCAGACTCGATCACCACCGACGGACAATTGACGCAAGTCGCAACCGTGGGTGGGGCGAATGAAACAAATTATGCCGTGCCCGGTAGCATCACCGTCGGCACTTATACGCAGGGTGCCGCGGTCCGTTTTCAGGTGACGGCGGGCAATGATATAAGTTTCAATCAGATCACCGTAGCTAATCAGGATATCAATCTGATCGCTGGCGATACGGACCCAGGCGATGTGTTCCTCGGCACCACTACGGGTGCCAATGCCATTCTTCTAACCGGCGACAATGTCGGCTTCCAGTCTCTGACATCCAGCCTCGGTACGACATTAACCGCCAGCGATGGTGACGTTTCCGGCGGGTCTGTTGATGCCGGAACATTCATTGATATCGATTCTATCGGAGGGGCTATAAACGCAACCGGAGCGCTCGATGCACCGGTGATCAATCTCAATGCTCTTCTGGATGTGACAGCTACCAGCTTAGCCGGTGATATGATTGATGTGCAGGGCGCCATCGTTTCCGTACAGAGTGCCGGTGCAACGGGCGATCTGACGATCTTGGGTGATGATGTCTTTGTCGCGACTGCCACAGCGGGCGCTATAGACCTGACCGCAAACATCCAAGATGTCCGGTTTGGATCGTTAAATGCAACAAATGATGTGAATATCTTCGCCTCTAGCGGCAACATAATCCAACAATCCGGGCCAGGCGATATCACCGCCGGTGGCAATATTGATCTTTTCGGACTGACCTCCGTTCAAACCGGAGACCTTGATGCAGGCGGTGATATCAGCGGCGGCGGCGGCGATATTAGCCTTTTGTCAGCGAACGCAACCGGATCTCTCGATCTAACGTCCGATTTGGGTATTGAACTATCTGGTGATTCCTCTGCCGGTGGCGCGATGACACTGACTGCCGATGGCAACGATATTACAGCTACGGCCCTAACCGCCGGTGCTGCCATGACGCTTGATGCAAGCGGCGACATATCCTTTGCGGAAGCAACAAGCTCTACCACCATCGATATGGATGCAGGTGGCAACATAAATGGCGGCGATCTGGATGGGGCCGATGCGCTCAATATCACTGGTGATACTATCACGATTGGCGATGCACAATCGGACGATATTAATTTGGTCAGCAACAGCGACATATTGTTCGACAGCATCACTTCCCCCAATGCCATTTCTCTGACCGCAGCCAACGGCACCATCGGTACAGGCACCGGCGGTGCAGGCGATATTGAAAGCGAAGATAATATTGATCTGACCGCGCAGACGATTGACGTTGGTGATATAATATCGGGTGGTTCCGTGACCGCCGAAACGACCGCAGGTAACGCCAGCTTCGGCACGGTGGATGCCACCAATGACATTAGCGTGACAACCGCCGGAACCTCGACAATGGCGAACAGCATCAGCGGCGGTGACACCAGCATCACAGGCACATCCGTCACCCTGAACAATAGCAGCGTTGGCGGCGATCTGGCCCTCGACGCCACGGCGGGTAACGTCGAAGTCACTTCTGCGGCTACGGTTGGCGGCGCGATTGATCTGGAGGCCGCCGGCGATGTCGGCTTTGCCGATCTCAATGCACAGGGTGGCACGTTCACTGTCGATGCAGGGGGCAATATCACCTTTACCGACGCCGCTAGCAGCGGTGACATGACATTCAACGCCGACGGCAACATGAATGGCGGATCGGCAACAACAGCCGCCTCCCTCACAATAGACGCCGGCGGCTCGGTAGACTTAGACGACGCCAATGGCGATGACGAACTGTCCATCACCGGCAACACCATCGCGCTTAACTCAGCAAGTGGCGGGGACATTGATATCGATAGTGATGGCACAATCACCTTCGCCTCACTGGATACATCGGGAAGCGTCGAGATGAGCAGTAATGCTGGCGCTCTTACCGGCGGCGACATTGACGCAGACGGCGCGGTTTCAATCGAGACCAATGATGACATTGTCCTTGATGCTGTTTCAAGCGGCGACAATATTGAAATTACAGCAAATGGCGGTGGTGACATAACCGTCGGGTCGCTGGACAGCGCCACCAATGTCAGCGCCCAGACGCAAGGAGCATTTACCGCTGACGCCGTGACTGCATCGCAGACGGGTCAGGGCCAAGTCGACATCGCTGCCGACAGTGGAATTGAAATCGATGACGTTTCCGGCAATGATATTTTCCTGACGGCCGCCAACGGCTTGGTCGATGTGACAAATAACGTTGACGCCGCCAATGTCATCGTCGCCTCCGGTGAGGGCGTTTCGCTTGTGTCACAGCAAGATATGGCCGTCATTGCAGAAGCCACCGATGGCGACATCGCTTTGAGCTCATCGGGAAATCTGGATGTTCAAGATGCGCAAGCTAATGGTGATATTGTCATTGCGGCGGGCGGTTCGGCAACCATCAACACGATATCCAACGTCCCTGCCCCAGCCCCTATCAGCTTCGTTTCACAGCAAAATGCGATAGCATTGACCGTTGCGGTCGGCGGCGACATTTTCATCAGCGCGGTGGATGACGTGATCATAAACAGCTTAGTCGATGCGGCCAATGATCTGCAAATTACCGCCGGTGGTTTGATCGATATTCAAGCACCGACGCTGGGCACCAATATTCTGACAGAGAGCGCTGATCTGAACATAGGTCCGGACGGTGGCTTGGGCCAGACCAACCGGACCGGCGACATTCAGATATTCTCGGATGGCACGACACAGATGGTGTTGGGCGGTGCCAATGACCCGACCGGTGTTTTCTCTATTAGCAACGATCAGTTCAGCCGCATCCATTCGGGCGGCGATCTCACGATCACCGCCTTGTCGACCGGACTGGGCGGATTCGATATGATTGTGCAGGATCTCAACATCCTCGTTGCCGACAATATCAGCGGTATCCAACCAGCCAATGTTGGACCAAACAACAGTCTGAATCTGCTATCCAACCAATCTATGACCGTTACCGGGCTAGTTGATTTCAGCAATGCCAACAGCAATTCCGGTCTGAATTTATCCGCCAGCCAGGATCTGTATATCGACGCCGCAACTGCTATCATCCAGATGACCGATGCAAACGGCAGCTTCTCGGGCAGTGGTAGTCTCTCAATCTCTGCATTCAATATCTATGCCATGACCAATCTGGCGCTGGATGCCATTGCCGGTCTCAGCACCGCCGATATCGACAGTCGTCTGGCCGACAATGATGGGGTCAATCTTCCGGATGGTTTGATCCGGGCCGACAATGTCCAAATTGACGTTGCCGACAACCTGTTGATCCAGAACACGGGCAATGGGACCGACTTTGCCGATCGCCGCGGGATCAACGCTGGCAGCCTGTTGATTTCAGGACAGTCAACAGGCGTCGCCAATATTGTCATAAATGCCGTTGTTGGCGGTGCAAGCGGCGTGGATACACTGCCGGCCACCGATGTTGCGATTGACTTTGATCCCGCTTCCACAATCAATGGCTGTGCCATCAATAACCCGGCCAGTTGCGGGCCACTGCCTCCCACTCCGCCGACTGAACCAGAACCTGGCGTTGATACATCCCAGCCGAACAATCCGGTGCAGGATGTGATTGACGAAGAGATCACACCGGAACGCTATCCGGTAGACCCGCTCGCAACCGATTTGATCATACTCAAAGATATTGAGGACCGGGTGGACGAACCGCTGATCGACGAACCGGTTACCGGCGCAGGCAATGATGATCTGTGGGTTGGCGGAGAGGCAGAAGAAGAGGACGAGGAAGATAAAGAACTCGAACCGGCAGAATGATCCCGATGATCAATTGATCTGTTGACCTTTTGCGCGGAAAGCCATTAGGCGATGGATGATGAATGATACCGCCGCACATCCGCTGAAACTGTTCAACAGCCTGACTCGCCAAATGGAAGAGTTCGTGCCCGTCCATGAAGGCGAAGCGCGCGTCTATACCTGCGGCCCGACCGTCTATAACTTTCAGCATATCGGCAATATGCGCGCCTATATTTTCGCTGATCTACTGGGTCGGACGCTCAGCTGGAAGGGCTATAAGCTCACCCATATCATCAATATCACCGATGTCGGCCATCTGACCTCCGACGCCGACGCTGGCGACGACAAGATGGAAAAGGCCGCTGCGCAATCCGGAAAGTCCGCTTGGGACATCGCCAAATATTATACCGATGCCTATTGGCAGGATATCGATCGCCTCAACATCCGGCAGCCAGCAAAATGGGCGATTGCCACCGATCATGTCGAAGAGATGATCGCCTTCGGCAAAAGCATCGCCGACAAACATTGCTATAAGCTGGATAGCGGACTTTATTTTGATGTCAGCACCGTGCCCGATTATGGTCGGCTCGCTGGGACGCAAAGCGATGATATTGAAGGTCGGATCGACACGGTCGAAGGCAAACGCAATCCACAGGATTTTGCCATCTGGCGCAAGACGCCCGCCGGCGAAACCCGGCAGATGGAATGGGATAGCCCTTGGGGCAAGGGGGCTCCAGGCTGGCATCTCGAATGCTCGCAGATGAGCATCAAATATCTCGGCGAAACATTTGATATTCACACTGGCGGTATCGACCATCGCGAGATTCACCACCCCAATGAAATCGCGCAAAACCAGGCCCATAATTGCTCGGAACATAGCGGTGCCAATATCTGGATGCACAATAATTTCCTGATCGATCGGGCTGGCAAGATGTCCAAATCCAGCGGTGATTTTCTGCGCCTTCAGGTTCTGATCGACCGGAGCTTCCATCCCCTCGCCTATCGCATGATGTGCCTGCAGGCGCATTACCGGAGCGAGCTGGAATTCAGCTGGGACAATCTGGTTGCGGCATTGACCCGGTTGAAGCGTATCGTGATGGGCGTGGAACGGCTGCTGGAGAAAGCAGACGGCCAGTCGGCGGTGATAGAACATCCTGCCCTTGTCGAGTTGCGGGACAAATTCGATGCCGCACTCAGCGAAGATTTGAACAGTTCGAAATCATTGCCGCTGCTGGAAGACTTGCTCACTCGCAAGAAACTGCCTGCTGATCAAAGGGTCACCTTGCTCTCCGATATGGATGCAATTTTGGGTCTGGAACTCAACAGCTTGACGCGTACCGCATTGCGCGTTCGCCCCAAAGATGCTGCACTTGATGAAGCGAACATCGAGGCAAAACTCGACCAGCGCCAGAAAGCCAAAGCGGAGAAAGATTTCGCGGCAGCTGATGCCATTCGCGATGAACTTACTGCACAAGGCGTGGAATTGATGGACGGCGACGCACTGCGCTGGGACTGGAAGATATAAACTTTTGCTTTGGTACCCGCGCGCAGACGCGGGACCGGCATTGCAACGCTTAGATCGGAGTGTGGTTTCCGGTCATTGCACGAATGACTTTTTAGGAGACCGATCTATGAGCACCAAACCAAAAGCCGCTATGGCTTCCCTCGTTCGCCCTATGGTCGAACCGCATTGCGGCGATCTCGATGTCACATGGTTCACCAGCACCGAAGAAGCAATGGAGATCGCGCCGCATGCCGACATTGGTTGGTTTGACATGTATGACAAGGATAAGATGGCAGCGATCATTGGCGCAGCAACCAACTTAAAATGGCTCAACAGCATCTATGCGGGCGTCGAACATTTCCCGCTCGATCAGCTTAAGGCACAGGGCACAATCCTGACCAACGGCGCCGGCCTGAACAGCGCGCCCATTGCTGAATTTGCGGTGATGCAAATGCTGATGGCGGCCAAGCGCAGCGATATTATCATCGACAATCAGCGCCAGCACAATTGGCTGGAGACACCACCGGGCACCACCGAGATTGACGGCAGCAAGGCGCTGATCATCGGCTATGGCGGCATCGGGCAGCAGATTGCGAAGAAGCTCTCCGGCTTTGAGGTCGAGGTGACCGCTGTCCGGCGCACCGCCACAGGAGAACCCAATGTCATCGGGCTCGACGACTGGCGCGACCGGCTTGGCGAGTTTGACTGGGTCTTTATCTCCGCGCCGGCAACGGGCGAAACCAAACATTTGATGGGCGCGGCCGAATTTGCAGCGATGAAGTCATCGGCATGGCTGGTGAATGTCGCGCGTGGATCATTGGTTGATCAGGATGCGCTGCTCGAAGCCTTGAACAGCAAAGCCATCGGCGGGGCAGCGCTCGACGTTGCCGATCCGGAGCCCTTGCCAGCCGATCATCCGCTCTGGGATGCTCCCAATTGCATCATTACCATGCATCTGTCCGGCCAGGCACAAACCCTGATGTTTCAACGGGCTGCGGCACGATTTGTGGAGAATCTAAAACGCTTTCAAAATGGCGAAAAGATGATTGCCGTTGCCGATTTTGATCGTGGATATTGAGGCGTGACTTGCAGCCATATTTAGCATATCAAACAATAATATAGGGGTAAGGGTGAGTCTCTTTCTTGAGGAGAAAGAAACCAGCTCTGGGGTCGCTACCGTTCCATCGTAGACCAACTGATCATGACGATCAGGGAAGGACCCATATGACCAAAGCATCCGATCTCTTTGTAGAATGTCTGGAAAACGAAGGCGTTGAATATCTGTTCGGCGTTCCCGGTGAAGAAAATCTCGACATGCTCGACAGCCTTTCGCGGTCGAAGAAAATCCAACTCATTCTCACCCGGCACGAACAGGGCGCTGGCTTCATGGCCGCGACCTATGGCCGCCATACCGGCAAGACCGGCGTGTGCATGGCGACGTTGGGGCCCGGCGCGACCAATCTGGTGACCGCAGCGGCCTATGCACAATTGGGCGGCATGCCGATCCTGATGGTGACCGGCCAGAAACCAATCAAGAAATCCAAACAGGGCCGTTTCCAGATTCTCGACGTCGTTGACATGATGGGCCCGATTACCAAATTCACGCATCAGCTGGCCTCTGCGGATAATATCCCGAGCCGCGTGCGCGAAGCCATTCGTCTCGCCGAAGAAGAAAAGCCCGGCGCGACCCATATCGAGTTTCCGGAAGATATTGCCGATGAGGAAACCGATTCCACTCCGATCACGCCTAGCCTGACCCGACGCCCCGTCGCCGAGGCAAAGGCCGTGCGCGCGGCAACCAAGAAAATCGAAAATGCCAAATCTCCGATCATCGTCATCGGCGGCGGGGCCAACCGGACAACCACCGGCCGGATGCTCACGCAATTTATCGAAAAAACCGGCATCCCCTTTGTCACCACTCAACTGGGCAAGGGCGTGGTTGACGAAACCCACAAGGAATTCATGGGCTGTGCGGCGCTATCGGCGAATGATTTCGTCCACCGGGCAATTGAATCCGCCGACCTGATCATCAATGTTGGTCATGATGTCATAGAAAAACCACCGTTTTTCATGGCTCCAGGCGGCACGGAAGTCATCCATGTATCGATGAACAGCGCCGAAGTGGATCCGGTCTATTTCCCGCAGATCGAAGTGATCGGCGATATCGGCAACGCCATCTGGCAAATGAAGGAAGACATTGTCCCATCCGGCAGCTGGAATTTCGACGCCATGTACAAGGCGCGGCGGGCTGAGGAAGAGCATACAGCATCAATGGATGACGATATGCGTTACCCCATCTATCCCCCCCATTTGGTAAAGGAAGTGCGCGAGGCGATGCCGGCCGACGGGATTATCTGTCTCGACAATGGTGTTTATAAAATCTGGTTTGCCCGCAACTACAATGCGCGTGAAGCCAATACGGTATTGCTCGACAATGCATTGGCCACGATGGGCGCCGGCCTGCCCTCTGCCATGGCATCGGCCATGGTCTATCCCGACCGCAAGGTGATGGCGATATGCGGTGACGGCGGCTTCATGATGAACAGCCAGGAAATGGAAACCGCTGTTCGGTTAAAGCTCAATATCACCGTGCTCATTCTCAATGACAGCAGCTACGGCATGATCCGTTGGAAACAGGCGAATATGGGCTTTAAGGACTGGGGTTTGACCTATGGCAACCCTGATTTTGTCAAATATGCGGAAAGCTACGGGGCCAATGGCCATCGTATCACCAGCGCCAAAAATCTAACGGAAACGATAGACCAATGTCTGAATAGCGAAGGTGTTCATCTGATTGATTGCCCCGTCGATTATTCTGACAATGATCGCATTTTGAATCACGAGATTAAGGAACTCAGCGCCAAGGCTTGAGTGAGGCACCTATGACCAAGTTACAAGACGTCTACCCGCTTTATCTAAACAATGAAGCGGCACAGCCCAATACGGACCTGGAGGTCACCGACAAATATACCAATGAAGTCGCTTTCCGGACAGCATTGGCAACACCCGATGTGATCGAAGAAGCCATCGCAGGGGCCGTTGCTGCTGCTGAGCCCATGGCCAAAATGGCAAGCTACGAGCGGCAAAATGTGCTGCAGCATTGTGTGGATCGGTTCAAAGAGCGGTTCGATGAACTGGCCTATTCCTTGTGCATAGAAGCGGGCAAGCCGATCAAGGATGCAGAGGGCGAAGTCGGACGTCTGATTGATACATTCCGCATCGCCGCAGAGGAATCCGTGCGCAACTATGGCGAGGTTCAACCGCTGGATATTGCCGAGCGGGCCAAAGGCTATATGGGCATGTGGAAACGGGTTCCCATTGGCCCGTGCAGTTTCATTTCGCCGTTTAATTTTCCGTTGAACCTGGCGGCGCACAAGATTGCACCAGCGATTGCGGTCGGCTGTCCGTTCATCATGAAACCAGCCAGCAAAACACCGCTGGGTGCGATCATCATGGGTGAGATTCTGGCTGAAACCAATCTACCGAAAGGCGCCTTTTCCATATTGCCTGCCAGCCGTGACGGTGCAGATCTGTTCACCGTTGATGAGCGGTTGAAACTGCTTTCCTTCACCGGATCGCCGGGCGTTGGCTGGGACTTGAAAGCGAAAGCCGGCAAGAAACCGGTTATCTTGGAACTGGGCGGCAATGCAGCCGTCATTGTCGATCATGATGCCGATCTCGATGATGCGTTGGAACGGATCATCTTTGGTGCCTTTTATCAATCCGGCCAAAGCTGCATCGGCGTGCAACGGATCATCATCCATGAATCCATCTATGACAGATTCAAAGATATGCTGGTGGCCAAGACCAAGACGCTGGTCGCGGGTGACCCGAAAGACCGCAACACATTCATCGGGCCGATGATTTCAGAAGGCGAGGCAAAACGCCTCCATGGCTGGATCGACAGCGCAGTCGCGGGCGGCGCGACCCTGTTGTGCGGCGGCAATCGCAGCGGCAATATGCTGGAGGCAACTTTGCTGGAGAATGTGGATAGCAACGCAGAGGCCAATCGAGAGGAAGCCTTTGGTCCGCTCGCCCTGCTCTCCAAATTCAGCGACTTTGGCGCGGCGATGGAAGAGGTCAACGACAGCAAATTCGGTTTACAGGCCGGGATTTTCACGCGCGATTTGTTCAAAACACTCGATGCCTGGGATGACCTAGATGTCGGCGGCGTGGTGATCAATGACGTGCCATCCTATCGGGTCGACAACATGCCTTATGGCGGCGTCAAGGACAGCGGTTTGGGGCGTGAAGGCATAAGATTTGCGATGGAAGACATGACCGAGATCCGCAATCTGGTGATCCGGCGCACAGCCGGTTAATCGATCCACCCGAAAAGCCGGGAAAGCCCTAAGAAATAAACAAAATTGGGTGATTTTTTGTTGCATTGCCTACCGGTTGAGGGATAGGTAAGTTCATCGTTTGGATAGAACGATAGGGTCGCATTGTGCTGCATAAGAGGACCGGTTTTAAAACCGGATTGGGCAACGATGCAAACGGAGAAAAAATTCTCGTGGGGAGTTGGCTGGCCAGTATTGGCCGCTAGCCTATTCTGTTCGGCGCTCGTCGGTACAGCGTTGTTCATTTCGACTATCGCAAGCCCCGCTCCCGTAGAAGCAGCAACAGATATTCACAGCGGCACCTATCTGGGTGTGGCGACTTGTGGCGGGTCAACCTGCCACGGACGGCAAGAAGCCGATGGCGAAATTGTCAGACAAGATGAAATCATGCGCTGGCAGGAAGAATCCACGCCCGGCGGTGCGCATAGCCGGGCTTTTCGGGTCCTCCGCGAACCGCGTAGCATCGCGATAGCCAAGCGGCTCGGCATCAAGGACGCGGCATCGGCGTCCGAATGTCTTGGCTGTCACAGCACCGCCGCAGCGGCCAAGGGCCCGAGATTTCAACTCAATGATGGCGTAGGCTGTGAATCCTGCCATGGCGCCTCCTCCGAGTGGCTATCCAGCCATTATGCGGTCGGCGCGAGCCATGCCCGCAATGTTTCACAAGGGTTGATACCCCTAGACAATCCCAAGGCCCGGGCCAGCGTCTGCCTCGACTGCCATTTCGGCAGCGCCAAAACAGGTCAATTTGTCGATCACCGGATCATGGCTGCCGGTCATCCACGCATTTCCTTCGAGATGGACCTGTTTTCCACCCTGCAGCAGCATCATGACGAGGATGTCGACTATATCCGCCGCAAGGGACGCACCAACAGCGTCCAATTCTGGGCTGTGGGTCAGGCAATGGCGCTGGAACGATCGCTCAATCTATTCACCAAACCGGCTTTGGCCACCGAAGGCATTTTCCCTGAATTTTATTTCTACGACTGCCATAGCTGCCACCGCCGGATTTATGACGAAGCGTCGGCGCGCCCAACATCCGTCGACAATCCCAACCGGGCCATTCCGGAAGGTATGCCGCCCTATAATGATGAGAATATGATCATGCTCAGCGCCGCCATCAAAGTGGCTGCGCCGGATATCGCCAGCGAGTTCGATAGCCGGTCCAAAGCATTTCATGGAGCCATGGCGCAAGGACGAGGCCCGGCCGTTCAGGAAGCCGCCCGATTGCGCCAATATGCGATACAGCTGGCGGATCGCTTCTCCCATGCCAGCTTTGGCCGCAACCAGACATTCCAGATCATGGAGACCATCGCCGGTCAGGCAACATCGCCACGCTTCACCGACTATGAAGGCAGCGTGCAGGCGGTCATGGCGGTCGACACCTTGCTCAACGGATTGGTGAACAGCGGTCAGGTCAGCGAAACCGCCGCTGCCAGCCTGCGCGGACAAATCAATGTCGCCTATTCCGCCGTCGCCGACCCCAATGGCTATGAACCCCTAAAATTTCGTCGGGCACTAGGCAGTGCCGTCCGCACAATCCGGTCGCTCAAATAGAGATATGGCAATGCGCAAACCCTTTTTGACCTCTGCCATTTCTGCTGCGGCGCTGATCCTCACATCCTGTGGGGGCGGTGGCGGTGACAGCAATGATTTTGGCGGGACGCCCTCACCTTCTCCGGCTCCTTCGCCAACGCCGACGCCAACGGGCAGCCTGTTCACTCCGCCAGCACAGCGCGCTTTGACGGTTACCGATGTGCAACAGATTATCGCCCAAGCAGTCGGTGAGGCACAGGCCCGAAATCTTCCTTCGGTCATCGCCGTGGTCGACCGTGTCGGCAATGTGCTGGCCGTGTTCGACATGAACGGTTCGAACAACGGGTCGACCGAGATCACCATTAGCAACCGGCAGATTGGCGGCTTGGCCAACAGCGCGGACCTAATCGGACTGCAGGGCCAGCAGGTGCCAGCCGCGGCGGCCGCTATCGCAAAGGCGGTCACCGGCGCCTATCTTTCCAGCGGTGGTAACGCTTTTTCCACGCGAACGGCTAGCCAGATCGTACAAGAACATTTCCCGCCAGCACCGACCACCGTTGGCCTAGAAAGCGGGCCGCTGTTTGGCGTACAGTTCAGTCAGCTTCCTTGCTCGGACCTGTCGCAGCGTTTCAACTCCGCAGGTGGAGCGGGATCGCTGATCGGCCCGAAAAGGTCACCACTGGGTCTGGCAGCGGACCCCGGTGGCTTTCCCTTGTACAAAGATGGCGTCGTTGTTGGCGGCATCGGTGTGATGGGTGATGGCGACTATGGTTTTGATGCCAATATTCTCGATATTGACAATGATGACGAAGAAGCCGTGGCCCTCGCCGGAATTCAAGGCTTTGCGCCCCCCGCTTCAATAGCGGCGAACCGGATATCGGTGGACGGCACATCCTTGCGGTTCAGCGACATGGTGGTCTCTGACCTGTCGCCACTCCAGAATAATTTTGCCGCCATCAACACCACGGTTGGCAATCTGCTCGCCATTCAGGGCTATTCCACCAATGCGATTGTGGCCGGTACAGCTTATGGCACCGAAGCATCCGGCATCCGGGCTGCAACCGCAGCCGAATTCACCAATTCCGACGCGTTCATCCTGACCGATGGTACGGGGACCAACCGGTTCCCAATTCGGGGCGGTACCGATAGCGCTGCAGTTGCCAGCCCGCTAACGGCAACCGAAGTGCGCGCCGTCCTGGAAGAGGCTTTCAACGTTCTTAGCCGTTCGCGGGCGCAAATCCGCCAACCGCTGGATAGCCGCATGCAGGCGACCGTCAGTGTGGTCGACACCCATGGTCAGATTTTGGGCATTGTGCGCTCGCCCGATGGTCCGATTTTCGGCACTGATGTTTCGTTGCAAAAAGCCAGAACAGCGGCCTTTTTCTCCAACGCCATCGCCGGCCAGCAATTGCTTGCTACACCAACATTTGCGCCCTTCGCCAATGTACCCGCCTATGTGCAACGCACCCGCATTTTTCTAGCCGATCCCAACGCCTTGACCGGCACGGTGGCTTTTGCCGACCGTTCGGGCGGCAATCTCTCCAGACCCTATTTCCCCGATGGCGAAATCGGTCGTCCACCCGGCCCGCTATCGGTTGAACAATCGACGCGGTTCAGCCCTTTTGCTGTCGGCTTGCAGCTTGATCTGGTCTTCCCCAATATCGTGCAACATGTGGGGCACGTCCGGTCCGGCGGCGCAAGTGCCGATACCGCGCAACAATGCACGCAATTGCCAACAATCGCTGGCACCGGCGGGCAAAATCGTCTGTCTAACGGAATCCAGATTTTCCCGGGCAGCGTGCCAATCTATCGCGGTGACACGCTGATCGGTGGCATCGGTGTTTCCGGCGACGGTATTGATCAAGACGACATGGTCAGTTTTCTGGGACTGCATAATGCCGGACAGCGCGTTGGCAGTATCGGCAACGCACCGCAAGCGATCCGGGCCGACAATGTGGTCGTCGACCTCGGCAATGCCAATGTCCGGTTACGCTATGTCAATTGTCCCTTTGCTCCGTTTCTCGACAGCAACGAACAAAATGTTTGCGAGGGGCTGTAAGACGGATGTTGGATCTCGCCAATTCCTTCATGCCGATTTTGGCGGTCCTATCTGGTCAGGTTGATCAGATGGAGGCACAACAGGCCTCGGTCGAGGACATGGAAGCCTCTTTGACCGCCTTGCTGGCAGGTGAGAAATTTGGCGGAACAGCGTCAAAACCGGTCAGTTTTGTATCAAAAATGGGCATGGGCGGCCCCGATCCAGACACAAAGCCGGCGGAAGAAGGCGAGATTAGCGCAGCCGATGCGCCAAACCCAAAAGATGCTTCCATGTCTTCCATTTCCGATCAGTCCGAAGCGCCAGAACCGCTAGAAATGGACGTTGAAAGCCTGACAGCCGATGACGCTCTGATCGATGGTCGCCGCCGCCCGGGTGTCCAGCAAGAATTGCCGGATCGGGTGATCCAGAACAATCCCGGCGCGGTCAATGCACCCCCGCCAGAAGCCTTTCCAACCGACGAATTTCCAGTCCCCGATCGCTGGCGCATCCTGCAGAGTCTATGCCCCGCCAAGGGCGGTGATCAAGCAATCTATACGCTGTTCGGCGCTTTGCGAGACAACTGCCGCAGCACGCTCAATCCCTATGCCCAGAATGTGCTCAAGGGTGACAAGCCAATACCGGCGGACAAAAAGCCGGGTTTTCTAAAGGGTGACGACTGGTTCTTTGTGGCCAATGTGATTTCCGATACAGTTGTCGAACCACGCAGTTTTCCGATCCCCGTCGGGGTCCAGACCACCGAACGATCCAATAGTATCGACGTATTCGGGCGCTCCGGTTCCGAAGTCTATGCCCAAACGTTCATCACCGGCTTTGCTCTGATCAAGGGCTCAACCGCCTATAAACCGCCCGACGTGGAATATCGGCTGACGCTGGCAACACAGGTCAATCATGTAAATGTCCCGGAACGCCGGGTATTGTTCGTCGAACCGTCAAAACCCTCGCACCGGACCGACTGGTTTGTCGGCGTGCAGGAAGCGTTTTTCGACTATCATATCCGCAACACGTCGGCGCGCTATGACTTTGACAGTTTCCGCATTGGTATTCAGCCGATGCAGGCCGATTTCCGCGGCTTCCTGTTTCAGGACAACCAGCTTGGTTTCCGCCTGTTCGGTACCCGCGACAACAACCGGATCCAGTATAATCTCGGTGCCTTCGTCCAGCTGGAAAAAGACACCAATTCCGGTCTCAATGACATCACCCAGACCCCGCGAGAAAGCTATATTTTCTTCGCCAATCTGTACCGGCAGGATCTGCCCTTCGTCGGCCTGACCAGCCAGTTTAGCCTGACCTATAATATGAACCGCGAAAAGTCCGACGTCGAGATTGATGATAACGGCTTCCCGGTTCGTCCCGCATTGCTCGGAGACATCCGGGGCCGTGCCTATGATGTCGTCTATCCGGGCTACGCCTTTGACGGACGGATCGGCCGGATCAATCTCACCGGCCAAGCATATGGTGCCTTTGGTGAGGACCGGAACAGTTTCTTCACCAGCGAACCGACCAAGATCGCGGCCTATTTCGGTGCTTTGGAAGCCAGCTATGATGTTGATTTCCTGCGCTTTCGCGCCTCCGGCCTTTTCGCGAGCGGCGACGGCAATCCCTATAACAATACCGAAGCCGGCTTTGATGCGATATTCGAAAACCCGATTTTCGCCGGAGCAGATACGAGCTATTGGATCCGCCAGACCATCCCGTTCGCGGGCGGCGGCAGGGTCATCTCGATCAACGGTCGCAATGGTATCCTCAACAGCCTCCGTTCCTCCAAGGAGCAGGGGCAGAGCAATTTTAACAACCCCGGCACGATATTGGCGGGCATTGGCGCTGACGCTGATCTAACTCCCGATTTCCGGCTGTCTGCCAATGCCAATCATCTTTGGTTCCACAAGACCGAGAGCCTAGAAGCGTTGCGGGTTGAGGGATCAATTCCGAAAGATATCGGCTGGGATTTGAGCATGGCAGCAATCTATCGGCCAAAAGCCACGCAAAATATCGTATTCCGCTTGTCGGGCGCTGCTTTGATACCGGGAGAAGGCTTCCGCGATCTATTCGACCAGACGGACAAACGGGACTTTCACTATTCGATTCTGTTCAACGCGATATTGGCTTTCTGATGCGCTGGCCAACCGTCATGACCAGCAATAGCAAATGGATCCTCGCAGGATTGGGGGCCTTGGCCCTGACCGTCACGCCAGCCTCCTTGTTGCTCGCTGCGGGCAAAGAAAAGCCACAGAAAATCGATTATAGTTTCACCCCGCCTGCCCCGCAAAACCAGACCTGGGATGAAGCGCAAGTCAAGAGCAGTGGTTGCCAGAGCTGCCACACGGACAGCGACCAGAAGACCATGCACGAAACGCCCGCCGTTGTGCTGGGTTGTGTCGATTGTCACGGTGGTGATGCTTCGGTCGTCGGTGACAACAAATGGGGCAAAAACAGCATTGCCTATATGGACGCGCTGACCAAGGCGCACGTCCTACCCAAATATCCCGAAAGCTGGCACTGGCCCTCTTCGGCTAATCCCAAGCGCAGCTATGGTCTGCTGAACAAGGAATCGCCGGAATTCGTCCGTTTCGTCAATCCTTCGGACTATCGGGTTGCGCGGGAATCCTGTGGTGCCTGCCACATGGAAATCATAGAGGCGTCGGAACGGTCGCTGATGGCAACCGGCGCCATGCTCTGGGGTGGCGCGGCCTATAATAATGGTATTGTGCCGTTCAAAAATTACGTGTTTGGCGAGGCCTATACCCGCAAGGGTGAACCAGCGACCATCAAGTCTCCCGGCAATCCCCATGGCACGGTAACAGACGCTGAAAAGAAACGCGGCGCACTGCCCATTCTTTACCCCTTACCAACCTGGCACACAGTGCCGCCAGGAGATATTTTCCGCGTGTTCGAACGTGGTGGCCGTAATGTGAACACACAGTTCCCGGAAATCGGACTGCCCAATATCGGCGGTATCATCCAGCGGCTGGAAGAGCCGGGCCGCCCCGACCTCAAGCAATCAAACCGTGGTCCAGGAACCGGCCTGCGGGTTGCGATTCCGGTGCTCAACATCCACAAAACGCGGCTCAATGATCCGTTCATGTGGTTCATGGGAACCAACGACCAGCCGGGCGACTATCGTCAGTCTGGCTGCGCCGGTTGTCATGTCGTCTACGCCAATGACCGCGAACCACGGCATAGTTCGATCTGGGCTAAATATGGCCGCGACGGACAGACGCAGACCAGCGATCCGACGATCAGAAATCTGAAAGAAGGCGAACATCGCTTTGGTGGCTATGGCACCTATGATGCTTCTCATGGCGCAAAAGACTATCATGGGGAGCAAGACGAGCATGGCGATGATCATGCTGTTGAAACGGACCCCGCCAAGCGCGAAAAAGGCCATCCGATACAACATGCCTTCACCCGGGCCATCCCGACCGCACAATGCATGAATTGCCACATGCACCAGCCGAATATCTTTCTGAATAGCTATCTCGGCTACACTATGTGGGACTATGAATCTGACGCGCCCTATATGTGGCCCGGCCCGGACAACAAGACGCCCAAGCCAGAAGGCATGAGCGACGCAGAATATCAGGCAAAATATAAGCAGCAAAAATATCCGGATGCCGAGGAAGTTCGCAAAATCCTCGACCGGAACCCCGAAGGCGCAGCGCCCAAGGGTCTTTGGGCCGACATTGATTTCCTGCGCAATGTTTATGACATCAACGGCGAAGCCAAAGATACGCAATTTGCCGACTATCACGGACATGGCTGGAACTTCCGGGCGATCCTGAAACGCGACCGGGACGGCAATCTGCTCAACGCAGAGGGTAACCAGGCAAGCTACAGCACCGATAGCGAGAATATCGTTGCTCATGACGACCCGGAGAAATTCCGCAAGGAAGACGAAGCGAAATTTGTCGAACCGGGGATCAATCCCGGCAAATCAGTCCATATGATGAGCATCCATGCTGAAGTCGGCATGCAATGCGCCGACTGCCATTTCGCACAGGATAGCCATGGCAATGGCCTGATTTACGGCGAAGTCGCCAATGCGGTAGAAATCAACTGCAAGGATTGCCACGGCACAGCGGACGCTTATCCGACATTGATGACCAGCAATCTCGCAGCGCGGCCAAAGGGTAGCAATCTTGGCCTGCTGCGCAACGCCAACGGCGAGCGACGCTTCGAATGGTTCGAGAATCCCGAAGGCGAACGAGTCCTAATCCAGCGTTCCATCGTTGACCCTGAACTCAGCTGGCAAGTCAGTCTCGTCAAAAATAGCGTGAATCGATCACATCCCAATTTCAATCTCAAGGCGGCGCGAGCAAAGCTTATGTCCAAAACCGGCTCAGAAACCGGAAAATATGCATTTGGTAGCGGCGTTGCGAAAGAAGATCGGGCCCATAAAGACGAGAATATGGTCTGCTTCACCTGTCACCTGAGCTGGACGACAAGCTGCGGTGGCTGCCATCTACCTATCGAAGCGAACTGGCAGGCCGACAGCCACAAATATGAAGGTGGGACAACACGGAACTATGCCACCTATAACCCGCAAGTCGCCCGGGATCAGATGTTCCAGCTGGGTCGTCACCAGACCAGCAAGGGCAATGTCATTGCGCCAGTTCGCTCCACCTCGGCGCTGGTCCTGTCCTCGACCAATATCAACCGGGAACGCATCTACGTTCAGCAGCCCCCGATTTCCGGGATCGGCTTCTCATCGCAAGCCTTCGCGCCGCATTTCCCGCACACTGTGCGCAAGACCGAGACCAAGCAATGCTCTGATTGTCACGTCAGCGAAGCGAATGACAACAATGCGATCATGGCGCAAACGCTATTGCAGGGCACGAATTTCGTGAATTTCATCGGCCTCCATGCTTGGGTTGGCCTTGAAAAAGGCTTTGAGGCCGTCCGGGTTACAGAATGGGATGAACCTCAGGCCGTGATCGGCTCATATCTCCAAAAATATGCTTATCCAGATTATTGGAGAATGCATGTTGAGAATAACGACCGCGAACTGATCGACTGGGTCCGCGGCGAGCGGCTCGACGGAAACCTTTCCGGCGAAACCAAGGCACTCGAGGAGTTCAAAAATGTCGTTCAGGGCACCGGCGATGCAGTTCGCTGTCTGCAATTGCGCGGCGAATATATGTTTGTCGCAGAGGGCAAAGGCGGTTTCCGCGCCTATGATGTAGCCTCTATCGGCAACAAGGGCTTTTCCGAGCGCATCGTCAAGGCTCCCTTCTCGTCGCTGGGCCATGATACCCATGTTGATAGCAAGAACGCGACCTGCATGGCACTGGCGACCAACCAACCAATTGCACCGACGCGCAACACCAAGGAACTCCGCGAGATTAACGATGAACAAGCCTTCCATCCTATCTACGATTATGCGGTAGTCACAGATAGCGAAGAAGGCCTGATCCTGGTCAACGTCAACACCTTGGCCGATGGTGAGTTCCGCAACAATTTCTTCAAACGCAGCCTGACCTGGAATGAAGGCGGTGTGCTTAACGGAGCCCGCCATATCACCCTTGCCGGTCACTATGCCTATATTACGACGGACAATGGATTGACTCTGATCGATCTGGACAAGCCGCTGGAGCCTCGCCACGTCGTCACAATTCCGCTGACCGACGCTCGGGCATCGGCCCTGCAATTCCGTTATCTCTGGGTAACCGATGCCGACGGCGTGAAGCTGTTTGACGTCACCGACATGGAAAACCCCATTGCTGTTCCATCCGGTACGATTCCTCTACGCAACGCCCAGCGCCTCTATCTCGCCCGCACCTATGCTTATATCGCGGCCAAGGACGAAGGCTTGGTCATCGCTAATATCACACGACCGGAAGCACCTACCATTTACCGGAAAGAAACCTTTGGCGGCACAATGAACGATGCCGAGGACGTGATCGTTGGATCCACCAATGCGACGCTGTTTGCCTATGTGGCGGATGGGCGCAATGGCTTGAAGGTCATCCAGTTGACCACGCCCGATAGCCAGAAAAACTATTATGGATTCTCACCTGCACCGAAGCCCGAACTCATCGCCTTTGCCCGCACGCCGAAACCGGCGCTGGCATTGTCAAAGGGGCTAGATCGGGACCGCGCGGTCGACGAAACCGGTGGGCAGATGGCGGTTTTCGGACGATTGGGATCCCGGCCTTTCACCCGCAGCGAGATGCAGCGCTTCTACCTGAACAGCAAGGGCAAGCCCTATTTCGTCAACGATGAGCCTGACATAGCAGACTGGATCGGACCGGTTCCAGCGATGCTCGCCGCCAAACCATAGGAATGGACGGAGGCCGGGGCTGTTCATCAGCGCCAGCCCCCTGCCCCCTTTAAGCCACTAGGGGGAATTGCACGTCTTGCGCCTTTGATCGCGAGGCCTGAACTGGATTGATACTATCCAATCAACAATTGCCGTCGATCGCACGACCTGCCAATGCGCCGACAGCGCCACCTATAATCGTGCCTTCCGTCTTGTCCCCTCGACCTGCAATTTCGTTACCAAGCAAACCACCGGCGATGGCACCGATTATCGTACCGCCCGTTCCACGATCACAACCTCGATAACGGCGGTTATCAGAATATCGGTTGTCACGATAACGACGTTGATCACGGTACACACGCCGGTCACGATAGCGACGATCACCGCGATATGTATCACCACGACGATATTCGCGATATCCCCTGCTGCGGACCTGTTCGTAATATCCACCATTGGCATAGCCGCCGCGCGCCTCTGCCGGCGTAGCTAAGGCCATTGTTGCAACGGCTACGGTTAAAATTGCCAAACTTCCAAATATTTTGCTGATCATTGCCTTTACTCCCTAAGGGCGTTTCGAAGCCCAAGTCAGTTGTTGCCCAACCCTTGCCGGACTAGCGATCCTGTCTTGACCAAAGACTGAATGCTGATTTTATCTCAGGTTCATATTGGGGAGCCAATTCCTGAATGAATAATCTGGCGACCAAGCGACTAGCTTTTTAGGCCATTGCTGCTTTCCATCCCGTCCGATAGCAAATGGCAAAATTAACGAAGAGGAAGAGCGATGAAATTGAATGGCAAGACTGCCGCAATCACGGGCGGTACAGCAGGCATTGGGCGCGGCATTGCCGAGGCGTTTCTCGCGGAAGGCGCCAATGTCGCTTTGATGGCGCGCAATCCCGACAAAGGCGCCAAAGCCATTGCCGAACTGGACGTCGGAGACCGCGCGATATT
This sequence comes from Parasphingorhabdus sp., assembly GCF_039939955.1. Taxonomy (GTDB): domain Bacteria; phylum Pseudomonadota; class Alphaproteobacteria; order Sphingomonadales; family Sphingomonadaceae; genus Parasphingorhabdus. Next base: position 396,923 of record NZ_JBDVHS010000006.1, read on the forward strand.
CATTGCCGGCGACGTGATGGAACAGGATCAAGTCGAGGGCTTCATTGACCAGACCACCGCCCATTTCGGTTCGATCGACATTCTCGTCAACAATGCTGGCGGTGCCGGCGATCTGGCTCCGCTGGTCGACCTGACCGATGAAGCCTTTGATCAGGCGATGAAGTGGAACATCTATTCCACCTTCTGGGCGACCCGCCGGGCGCTCAAACCGATGATCGCCCAAAAATGGGGCCGCATCATCAACATCAGCTCGACCGAGGGCAAGATGGGCAAGCCGACCTTTGCCCCTTATACGATCGCCAAACATGGCATCAACGGCATGACCAAGGCGGTGGCGCAGGAAGTCGGCACGTCGGGAGTCACGGTCAATTCCATCTGCCCCGGCCTGATCCTGACCGACCTGATCATGGAAGGCGGTCCGGCGACGGCCGAAGGTCTGGGCATGACATTCGACGAGATGATCGACATGTTCTCCCAGGAGAGCGCCCTCAAGCGGCCTGGCAAGGTCGAGGAAGTCGCCGCCGTGGCAGTGCTGCTGGCGTCCGAAGCCGGCGCTGGCATGACCGGAGGAACCTTAAGCGTCGACGGCGGAACCGCCCAATATTGACTCTCCTTTCCTAGTCAGGCCCGCCCAACCCAAGGGCTTGCCGAACCACTAGATCAAGTGCGACCACCGCGTTTCTTTCCCTTGTCCAGTCTCAAGGGAGCGCCTCTGCGCGCGCCAGCATCATATGCTCTAAATCTCAATACCAAATATTAGTATTTTTTCCCATTATTCAGCTTTCGCTCATTTAGCCGATAAGCGCGATATCAATCAAACTATTGTTATATATAGATTTTCCTAAACTGGCACGCCCTATGCAATGCTATTGGCATCTTCGCAAAACAATTTGTGAAGCAACAGATTAAACCAAAAAGGAATTTCAAAATGACCAACGTAAACATCAACAACCAAGTCGCCGCCGCTTTTGCCGCTTTCATCTCGGCCACCATTTTCCTGACCGCTTCGATCGGCCCGGCAGTGAACAACAGCGCATCTTTGGTGATCTGATCACCAGAGATGCCCCAAACGACACCCCCTAACCCGCCTCCCCGGCCTTGCGCGATAGATACCAGGCCAGCGCGAAGAATAGCATCAACAATCCATCGATCATCGCCCCGTAAAATACCGGACCAACCGCCACTCTGCCCTGCATATAGAGGAGCGTGACGGGCAGGAAGAAGGAGAGCTTCTCCAATATTGCGATCGGGATTAGCGCGCGATAGCGAAACGGATCGATCGCGATCATCACAAAAATCAGCTGAAACACCAAAGCCAGCCCGACAAAGCCGTAATAATATTCCGGCTGCGGTCCCGCCTCGGCAAATAATCCGGGGATCAGGGCAAAAAAGCCCCATGCGGCGGCCAGGCCAAAAATGATTCGCACAAATTTCATCGCAACACTCCTACGAACTTTACAAAGTTTACAGTGTTAAAGGAAAAATTCCTTCTCCTCCCAAAAACGTGATTTCTATCTTTTTTTACAAAAGCTTGGGCAGGCTTGATGGCAAGATAGTTCATCAACCACCGCCTAGCATGAACCGATCATGTAGGACAGATGCCGATCCGAAAAATCGCAAGAGTGGATGGTAAATGCGACCAGCCATGATATTGTAGAAGCCATGAAACAATATCGCGACACTATCGGTTGGGGCGCCATCATCGTGGCGGCGCTGCACTTCCTGCCTATCCCCATCCTGCCCGCACTACCGCCGATGCTATCATCGTCGATGTTCCTGCTCTTGCCCGGTCTTGGCCCGGTGCTGATGATGATCGCACCGATGCTGCTCTTTGCCGCTGGCATCGGGCTGGTGAAAGGATGGGACGGTGGACGGAAACTGTTCGTCATCTGGGCCGCTCTCTCAGGATTGGCAGCGATTGGCGGCTTTCAATATAGCCCGAGCGATTCCATCGTCGATCTGGCGGTCATTGCGGCCTGTCTGGTTGTCGTCCTATGGGGCGACTGGCGCCAATTGCTGCCGCCGCCGGGGCGTTGAAGCAAGGGCGATATCCTGAAATAAGCTGAAGATGGCGATCACAAAAAAGGGGTGCAGAACGCCCAACTGGCTTCCTGCACCCCTGTGATTTTAAGGCCTAGGCCTAAAGTGTGATTAGCCTTCTGCCATCTTGCCGTCGACGCTCCAGATGCCGGCACCACGTGCGGCAATGAAGAGGAAGATGAAGCAATAGAGCGCAAGAAGCTCGCCGCCGTTGGAAATCGGGAACAGGCCCTGCGTGCCGTGCACCAGCCAATAGCCAACCGCCGACATGCCGCTGGCGATAAATGCGGCCGGACGGGTGAACAGTCCGATCACAATCAACGCGCCACCGATTAGTTCAATGCCAGCTGCGCCATAGGTCATGGCGTTCATCGGATATTCGAAAGCAATCGGGAAGCCGAAGAATTTGTGCACACCATGCGCCATGAATGCCAAGCCCGCGACGATCCGCAGCAACGCATATGTATGTTCGGTATAACCATCTAGAAATTTCATCATTTTTCCACTCCCCTAATTGTGTACAAATGAGACTAACTCGCGAAGCCCCTAGCGTCAATGCAGGAGATGATGCGCCCGCGGCAACGATGTGTTTCTGTTTTTGTTGTTGTGTTGGGGGGGGGGGCGATTGAGAAGAGAGTCCGACTAAGCCAATCGTCATCCTAAATTTGTTTCAGAATCCATTCCGGCAAAGTGCCCATCCTCGAGAGATACTGAGACAAGTTCAGGATAACGAAAGAAGACATTGATGCGCCCTACCTTAATGTCCAAAGGTCGAGGAAAGAGAGATAGTTGGAGTAGTTTATCACCAAATTCTGTGATTTAGTCGATGTGACCTGCTTTTCGTAATAGTTCAGCCTGCCCATCGTCCAATGCCCGATGCGACAAAAACTCCCGGTATCCAAATTTCAGTCCAAGTTGATGCATCAATTCTCGATCTGTTTCAGAATATAGAATAGCAATTCCTTTTGGCGCCAAAATATCTCTCGCACCTCCATTTCTCCGAATTCGTTTCATATAATCATCTTGAGCGGCAATCGCGGCGACTTGAATCCTTGAAACCGGGAGGCCAAGACAATTTTCGAACAATGTCGCTAGGCGCTTTGTCCCCTTTCCACTGGAGATAATCCGTTGCCGTAATTCATCGCCTATTAGCGACCAAAAATTGGGCGTATATTCAAAGTCGGATGCGAGCCACCAGATGTTTTTCGTTCCCGCAGCTGAAAATTGTGTCTTCGCATCTCGATTAGGACGATCACGCAAATAGGGTCGCCTCGCCCTTGCTAATCCAACTGCACATTTTGCCGAACTCTCATTAACCCTCAACAATATGCAAAATTGTTCGAAAGCCTCAGGCGGTATCATCCAACCAGAACCTCCCCCGGTTGTTGATTTCACATCGACTTCGATATCTCCAATCAAGAGATCTAGGACCACACCTTTTGGCACTTGAAGCCAATCCCGAAGCAATATTTCGAACTTCGTTCCAAGGTAAGTTTTCTCGGTCTTCTCAAGATCACTGAAAAAGAACCGCCCCGTCCTTGCAGTATCAATCACTTCATCGATTGCAGACCTAAAAAAGCTTCGCAGCTTTTCTTCAAATAATTCTTTGCCACCTACAGCATCAAGAAGTTCGGTTTCCAATGCAGAAAGATCGGAATAGTCTTGGTGATCCGCCGCCAACGGACGATATCCGTTATCGGAGAATAGGTTAGGCAACCGCTCGAACCGGAAAAAGCTTCTGGACCGCGAGTGCAATTTTTAAATTATTGGCGACAGCCTTCGCGACTGGCGGCGGGAAGGCGTTGCCGACTTGCCGGTAGCTGGCAGTTTTTTTGCCGTGGAATTGCCAGTCATCGGGAAAGCCCTGAATGCGGGCGACCATTCTGACCGTGAGGCGGGGCGTCCCGATAAAATCGCGCTCGGGGGCATCGTTGCCAAGGCTTTTACCTTCAACACCGAGCGAAGCCCATGCCTTGCGGGCCCGAGTCGGACCAAGGTCGGGCCCGCCATGTTTTTTGGAGCCACCAACAATCGTCGGCGCGATATCATCGCAAGCATCAGCCCATTTACGTGCACCGCGCCAGCCATTGGCAGCCATCAAGTCGTATAGTGTTTCGCCAACGGATAACGGATTATGCGGATGAGGCGTAGGCCAGTCGAAGGCCTCAACAAGGTCGTTCCGAATAGCAACGATGACAACGCGCGGACGCAGTTGCGGGACCCCGTAATCGGATGCATTGAACAAGCGCCAGTCGACATAGTAACCGAGTTTTTTTAACTGTGCCTTGAGTTCCAGTCGGTAATCCTCAAACACTGCAGAGAGAAAACCGCGAACATTCTCGATCATTACCGCCTTGGGGCGAATTTCATCTATCAGGCGTAGCGCCGCGGGAAACAGGTTGCGCTCATCGCGCTCACCTAGCTGTTTGCCAGCTACTGAAAAAGGTGGACAAGGCAACCCGGCGGTGAGTAATTCCGTGCCCGCAAAGGGCCGACCATCAAACCCGTTCATGTCTTCACAGCGGACGTCCCATTGTGGGCGATTCAATCTGAGCGTAGCCGCGCAATCGGCGTCAATCTCGACCAGTGCATTGTGACGAAAACCCGCTTGTTCCAGCCCCAAAGCCTGTCCGCCTGCCCCTGCGCAAAATTCGATGGATTGCATGTTTAACTCCTGCTTTTACGCAGATTATGTTCTTTGTTTGTTCACGTCAAGATTTATCAATCTCTTGAAAAGCTACTGACCCCCTACTCCGCAGCAACCCCTGCTTCTGCAAACATATCCGGCCCGTCATCCGTCGCGACGTCGTCCTCATTCGCGACCTTGCCTTTGCGCTGGTCAAAGCTGGACCAGACGTCGTTCCACTCGCCCTTGGTCGCGCCTTTTGAATATTCGGTGGCGCGGGCTTCGAAGAAATTGGCATGCTCGACACCGTTGAGCAGTGGCGCGAGCCATGGCAGCGGGTGATCGTCGATCATGTAGATCGGCTGGAAGCCCAGCTGTCCCAGACGCCAGTCGGCGATATAGCGGATATATTTCTTAATCTCTTTGGCGGTCATGCCGGTCACTGGACCGTCGCTAAATGCCAGATCGATAAAGGCATCTTCCAACCGCACGGTTTTCTGACAGCAGTCGATAATATCATCGCGCACCGATTTGGTCAGGCAATCGCGTTCCTGCACAAATGTGTGGAACATCTTGATAATGCCTTCGCAGTGTAGGCTTTCATCGCGGACCGACCAGGACACAATCTGCCCCATGCCCTTCATCTTGTTAAAGCGCGGGAAGTTCATCAGCATCGCGAAGCTGGCGAACAGCTGCAGGCCTTCGGTAAAGCCGCCGAACATCGCCAGCGTCTTGGCAATATCCTCGTCATTTTCGACGCCGAATGTGCCCATATAGTCGTGCTTGTCCTTCATCGCTTCATATTCGAGGAACATCGAATATTCGCTTTCCGGCATGCCGATCGTGTCGAGCAGATGCGAATAAGCGGCGATATGGACGGTTTCCATGTTGCTGAACGCGGTCAGCATCATCTTGACTTCAGTCGGTTTGAACACGCGGCCATATTTATCGTGATAGCAATCCTGCACCTCGACATCGGCTTGCGTGAAGAAGCGGAAGATTTGCGTGAGCAGGTTGCGCTCGTGATCGGTCAGCTTCTGCGCCCAATCGCGGCAATCCTCGCCCAAGGGCACTTCTTCCGGCATCCAGTGAATCTGCTGCTGCCGCTTCCAGAATTCATAGGCCCATGGATATTCAAAGGGCTTGTAGGTCTTGCGTGCTTCCAGAAGTGACATATTAACTCGTTCTCCGCTTCACAATTATCTAAATCCGCTCGATCCAGAATATGAGGGGTGTCACTACGAACAGCCCCAAAAAGCCCCAGATCAATTTTTTCCGTCCCGCTTGCTCGACCGCCATAGCGTCGGTTAACGGTGTGGTCTTCCATGCACGCCAGCTTCGACGCTGCTCGAAAAATTCTTCACGACCGCTTGCGATATAATCAGCATTGCTCTGAGCGATATATTCCGCGTTTCGAACGGCGTTCAAGCCGCGCAGAACCCAATATCCACTAAAGACCGCAAAAAATATCCACATCCGTAGCGTTCGTCCTTTTGCACCTCACCTTTAACCTTCTGAAGAAAACGACCCCCTCCCAAAAGGAGCAAAAGGGAGGGGGCAGTGGGCAAACTGCCTAGATTATTAGTCCAACCCAATCACTGACACGCCAAGCATTCATCATAATCCGTCGTGCCGGCGGTGGTCATCAGCTCGACCGTTTTCGGATCGAGCGTATTGTCCGCCTCGACGCCGCCACCCGATGCTTCTTCTCCGGCCTCGTCACCACCGGCGAAACCGGCGCGCTGGATCGATTTGGAACGCAGATAATAGAGCGACTTGATGCCCAGCTCCCATGCGCGGAAGTGCAGCATCAACAAGTCCCATTTGTCGACATCGGCCGGGATGAACAGGTTCAGCGACTGTGCCTGATCAATGAATGGCGTCCGGTCGGCAGCCAGTTCGAGCAGCCAGCGCTGATCAATCTCGAAGCTGGTCTTATACGCGTCTTTTTCATCGGCGCTGAGGAAATCCAGATGCTGGACGCTGCCGCCCTTCTCCAGGATGGAATTCCAGACATTGGTCGAATCCTTGCTCTTTTCCTGCAGCAGTTTTTCGAGATGCGGGTTTTTGACCACGAAGCTGCCCGAGAGCGTTTTGTGGGTGTAGATGTTCGCCGGGATCGGTTCGATACAGGCCGATGCGCCGCCGCAGATGATGCTGATCGACGCAGTCGGTGCGATCGCCATCTTGCAGGAGAAACGCTCCATCACGCCCTGATCGGCGGCATCCGGGCAAGGTCCGCGTTCCTTAGCGAGCATCATGCTGGCTTCGGAAGCCTTGGCCGAAACATGTTTGAAGATCTTGAAGTTCCACGATTTTGCGAGCGCGCTTTCGAAGCCGAGGCCGCGGGCTTGCAAGAAACTGTGGAAGCCCATCACGCCGAGACCAACGCTGCGTTCGCGCTCGGCGCTATATTTGGCGCGCGCCATTTCATCCGGTGCGCGGTCGATATAATCCTGCAGAACATTGTCGAGGAAGCGCATGACATCCTCGATAAAGTCTTTCTCCACCGACCATTCATCCCATTTTTCGAGATTGAGCGAGGAGAGGCAGCATACCGCCGTCCGGTCTGCACCCAGATGATCGCGACCCGTCGGCAATGTGATTTCCGAGCAGAGGTTGGAGGTCGATACTTTCAGACCCAGATCGCGGTGATGCTTGGGCATCATCCGGTTCACCGTGTCGCTGAAGATAATATAAGGCTCGCCCGTGGCCAGCCGTGTCTCGACCAATTTCTGGAACAGGCTGCGCGCATCGACGGTGCTGCGAACCGAGCCGTCTTTCGGTGACTTCAGTTCAAATTCCGTGCCGTCGCGCACCGCTTCCATAAATTCATCGGTCAGCAATACGCCGTGATGCAGGTTCAGAGCTTTCCGGTTAAAGTCGCCAGAAGGCTTTCTGATTTCAAGGAATTCTTCGATTTCCGGATGATTGACATCAAGATAGCAAGCCGCCGAACCACGACGCAGTGACCCTTGTGAAATCGCCAGGGTCAGGCTGTCCATCACGCGAACAAATGGAATGATACCCGATGTTTTGCCGTTCAGGCCAACCGGCTCGCCAATGCCGCGAACGCTACCCCAATAGGTACCGATGCCGCCACCACGCGAAGCCAGCCAGACATTCTCGTTCCATGTGTTGACGATACCGCCAAGACTATCATCGACGCTGTTCAGATAGCAGCTGATCGGCAGGCCCCGTCCGGTGCCGCCATTGGACAGCACGGGCGTCGCTGGCATGAACCAGAGTTTGGAAATCGCGTCATAGAGCCGCTGGGCATGATCCTGATCATCCGCATAAGCGTCCGCAACGCGGGCGAAGAGATCCTGAAAGCTTTCACCCGGCAACAGATACCGGTCGTTGAGCGTCTCTTTACCGAAGTCGGTCAGCAGATCGTCGCGGCTTTCGTCCAATGTGATTTTGAAGCGGCGCTTTTCAACGCTGTGGCTGTCGCGCTCCGCCTTGAGCTCTTTCTCGTCATTGGCTTTAGCCGACGCAGCTTCAGCAGCAGCCTTTTTGCTCACTTCCGGTTCGCTGGTTGGCTTTGTTTTTTTGGCTTTGCTTTTCGGGGTATCCAATACTTCCGCGGCCATTTCACTCTCACTCACATCTGCTCCGGACACGGTTTCATTGTCACGGTTATCTCTAAAATCCATCAAAGCCCCCTAAATCACACTACTAGCCAACATTCACAACGGCCGACTGGCCGCGCCAAACCTCAGGACTATCTTCGGGCTTTTGTTCCTGTCTTGTTCGATTCGGACCGAAGCCCTGATACTAACAGTTTTATCACCCGGTTGGGCATTTATTTTACTGCCCGAAATCCCGTATTTTACCTTGCCATTTGGCGCAAAGGGAGCCGTCCGCCGAGTCGACGTTACAAACGACTAACACTATAAGTTGGTGCGCCCCCTCGGCCTAACCACAACCTATAGTGGCTGAATCGAAATTTTATGCAAGGGGGTAAATGACATTTTAAAGACTCCATTCGTCGTATAAATGAATCGCTTCATCGACAGGCGATTCATGCTGCATCGCAGCGACGCATGGAGTTTCTAAGCCTCAAGCAAAGCGCAAGAGTCGATGCCAAAATTTACAAAAAAAACTATCCACAAGCGATGCACATCCGAAGATGACTCATTTACGACCCCAGATATGGTAGTTCATTTATCAGCAATGCAAATTACAAACACTATCTAGGACACACCCCAAAAGGAACGGATCGACAATTTATGGACCTCAAGCTCGAAAATAAATCGGTACTGATAACCGCTGGCAGCAAAGGCATCGGTCTGGCTACCGCGCGTGGCTTTTATGAAGCGGGTGCTAGGGTCGCCATTTGTGGCCGCTCGCAAGACAATCTGGATGCCGCCGCAGCGCTTATGCCGGATTGCGTCGCCATCGCAGGCGATGTGTCAAAAGCCGACGATATCGACCGGATCGTTGCTGCGACAACAGAGAGCCTGGGTGGCATCGATATATTGATCAACAATGCCGGCGGACCGCCGCCCGGCCTATTTGTAGATCTCGATGATGCGGACTGGGCGAAGGCTGTCGAACTTACCTTGATGTCCGTTGTCCGGACGACCCGATTGGTTTTGCCACATATGCAAGCGCAGAAATGGGGTCGGATTGTCAACATATCCTCGTCCGGCGTGAAGCAACCGGTGCCCGGCCTCACCCTGTCGAACAGCATCCGCATGGCCGTATTGGGCTGGGCCAAGACTCTGGCCAATCAGGTGGCCCCCGACAATATATTGGTCAATACCGTTTGCCCGGGCTTCACCAATACCGATCGCATCACGCAAATTCTGGAAACGCAAGCGGCCGCTTCCGGGAAAACGATTGATGAGATCGCCCAAGGCATGGCCGCACAAATTCCGCTTCGACGGATTGGTCAGCCCCAAGAAATTGCCAATCTTGCTGTGTTCCTGGGTTCCGAGGCCGCGAGCTATATCACCGGCACGGCGATCCAGGTGGACGGTGGATCGGTGCAAAGCCTTAGCTAGACATTCAATCGTATCGCCAAACGCCGGATCGCAATCAGTGCCGCAAATAGCACGCATGCAATTCCCACGGCAGCGGGAAATAAAACCGTCGTCCAAGAATAGTTTTCCAGCGCGGCGACCACGACTCCATTCCGCAAAGCCCCCAATAGGAAGAACAGAACATTTTCTTCCATTGGCAAATGATAAGCTTTGCGGACCGACGGTCCAAAACCGAGAATATCGACAATGGTCAGAATGATCACCGCCGCCAATGGGGTTGAGGTCAATATCCAGAGAGGCAAAGCGCTCAGCGCCAGCACCAAAAAAAACCAGTCAAGGGGCACGATCGAAAGATCAGCTGATTTACGAAGCGCAAGAAACGCGACAAAAATCGTTATCAATCCGGAAACCCCGATCGGCCAGGCCCCGACGCCAGCGCCATCCGACATCTGTGCAACAAAGACTACGGTGGTTCCGGCTCCCCAGATGAACCAGGAGAACACATGCGGCTTGGTTTCGCCGCGCATAATCGCCCTAACATAGGGCGCGAAGGCCACAAATGTCAGGATCACAGCCAAACCGCTCAGCAATTCTTTGGAAAGAACCAAATTGTCCATACGCAATAGGTGCATCAATTAGGTCCAACAATCGACGATAAAATGATGCCAGATAAATTCATCAATCTCTACTGACTTGCTCGACCTCTTTATATCCGCCAAAGACACGCGGATAGAAATTTGCCGACATTCTGGAGCACCCATGACCACAAATATTAAAGCCGCTGACCTGATAGAGAGTGTCGCCGACGCGTTGCAATTTATCTCTTATTACCATCCGATGGATTATATCCGGGCGCTTGGTGAGGCCTATGAAGCGGAAAAATCTCCGGCGGCCAAGGATGCAATTGCGCAGATTCTGACCAATTCGAAAATGTGCGCCGAAGGCCACCGGCCTATTTGCCAGGATACCGGCATCGTCAACGTCTTCGTCAAATGGGGCATGGATTGCCGGCTTGATGACACGTCCAAATCCATGCAGGAACTTGTCGATGAGGGCGTACGCCGCGCCTATCTCCACCCGGAGAATAAACTGCGCGCCTCGATCCTGACCGACCCCGCTTTCACCCGGCGCAATACCAAGGACAACACACCTTCTGTGCTGCATGTCGAGATGGTGCCCGGCGACCAGGTCTCCGTCGATGTTGCGGCCAAAGGTGGCGGATCGGAGAATAAATCCAAATTCAAGATGATGAACCCGAGCGACAATATCATCGACTGGGTGCTCGAAATGATCCCACAAATGGGCGCGGGCTGGTGTCCGCCCGGTATGCTCGGCATCGGTATCGGCGGCACTGCCGAACGCGCCGTGCTGCTCGCCAAGCAGAGCCTGATGGACCCGATCGATATGGGCCAGTTGAAGGAACGCGGGCCACGCAACGATATTGAAGAAATGCGCATCGAGATTTTTGACAAGGTCAACGCGCTCGGCATTGGCGCGCAGGGACTGGGTGGCCTTTCCACCATCCTCGACGTCAAGATCAGCGACTGGCCGTGCCACGCCGCTGGCAAACCGGTCGCGATGATCCCCAATTGCGCAGCAACCCGCCACGCGCATTTCACGCTCGATGGCAGCGGCCCCGCTTATCTCGAAGCACCGAAGCTCGACGAATGGCCGGATGTTAACTGGACTCCGTCATCGGAAGCGAAGCGCGTGCATCTCGATCAACTTGATGCAGCAGAAGTCGCAACATGGAAACATGGCGACCGGCTGCTGCTCAACGGCAAGATGCTAACCGGCCGCGATGCGGCGCATAAGAAGATTAAGGATATGCTGGCCGCCGACGAAGAACTGCCGGTCGAATTTAAGGGCCGCGTTATCTATTATGTCGGCCCCGTCGATCCGGTTGGCGAAGAAGTCGTTGGTCCAGCCGGCCCGACCACCGCCACACGGATGGACAAGTTCACCGATATGATGCTGGAACAGGGCCTGCTCGCCATGGTCGGCAAAGCCGAACGCGGGCTGGATACCGTCGGCTCGATCAAGAAACACAAGAGCGCCTATCTGATGGCGGTCGGCGGCAGCGCCTATCTGGTCTCCCGCGCGATCAAGGGGTCGAAGGTCGTCGGCTTTGAAGAGCTCGGCATGGAAGCAATTTACGAATTCGAAGTGCAAGACATGCCGGTCACCGTTGCGGTCGATGCCGAAGGACAGAGCGTGCACCATTTGGCGCCATTGGTGTGGCAGGAGAAGATCAAGAAGGAAGGCTTGCTAGAAGGGGTGTAAATAGCGGGGAGAGACTGCTTTATCCCGAAAGCGGACATTAGTTTACCTGACAAGTCCGGCTTACAATCCTGATTGTGGCACAACCTTCAATCTCACAGTATGTTACCTTGCCAATTGGGTCTGGATATCTGAAACTGCCAAGTTGCTTCAGTAACTCAGTGCCATCTTCTATCTCTTCGATATTTGGATCAAGGATCGAAAAGGCAGTTTCCTCGTCTTCATCTTTGTTGAAGGAAAAGTGCATGACATCCCGGAAAAGCAGTTCCTTTCTAATGTCTTCGCGCTTAGGGTTTTCTGGCAAATCTTCCGGAAGCCAGAGATGAAGCACTAGATCTTTAGCCAAGTTCGGAAAAGTCATGTTCTCAATATGAAAACAATCCAAACTATGCCCTAGCTTTGCCTCGATGCTCATTGCACTAACCAATCACTTTCTTGTTTGTATGTCCGCAATACCCCTAAAGCGGACTTAAGCCCGATTATTGGGGAACGACGGGATTCGAACCCGCGTGAAGCCTAATTCTAAAAGCCCCAGAGTGCTCCCATTTAGAGGGCACCCGCAATCAGCCACTCTGCCACGTCTCGACTTATTGCTTAAATGAACTCGAGCGGGGGAGTAAACCTCAATCCGCTAACGGATAAGCTAATATCCGCTTTTTCGCCCATAGCGGACGCTCGCGTTTAGCCCTTCCGCGCCGCCCGCATCCGCTCCACCCACAGCTGGACATCCCCTCATCGTCACCTTCATGACGCGGGGCATATTTTTCGAAAGCACAGTATAGGGATGGCTGACCGAAATGCTCGGCAAGCTAGGCGCAACCGCACCAACCAAAGACTCACAAAATAAACTTCAGCGCACGCCTGAAGCAACGGTTTGAAAGCGCACCCGATATTTTTGCGGTGTTATCCCCGTTATCCGTTTAAACAATCGGCGAAACGAACTTGGTTCCTCATAGCCAACATTGATCGCTATCTCTTCAATAGCGTCAGAAGTTGTTTCAAGCATCTGCTTCGCTTCTTCGATCCGAAGCGACTGGACATAGTCTAGGGGCGCATATCCAGTGGCTTTTTCAAAGCGGCGCTTGAACGTACGATCTGCAAGTCCGGACTGCCGCGCCATTCGCGAAACAGGATTGGCGAACGCGTAATTGTCGGCGATCCATATCTGGCTTTGGGCAATCACAGCATCACTATGCTGTTTTGGGCGTACCATCGCAGCAAAGGGTAGTTGCCCTTCTGACCGGTCTCCGATCAAGAATATCTTGGCTATCCGGCGTGCTTCTTCCTCTCCACAGAATCTCGCGATCAGGTAGAGAGCCAAATCGGTCCAAGACGATGGACCACCGCTTGTTACAATGCGATGTTCCAAGCCCGTGGGCACAAGAATGCGGTCTGGCTTCAATAGTACGTCGGGATAAAATTCTCTAAAAATACCTGCGGCGCTCCAGTGGGTCGTTGCTTCATGCTTATCAAGCAACCCTGCCTCGGCCAGCAGCACGCTCCCGGTGCACACAGAGCAGACAATCGCTCCACGCTCATATTGATCCCGTATCCACTTGGTCTCTTCTTTCCACCGACCCACGGGGGCAACCAGATCCTTCATATCAAGATTGCTGACGATCACCACATCGGAACCATGTTCTTCATCGAAGCTATGGCTAGGCAAGATGTTAATATCGAAACTGGCGGTGACTGGATCCGTCGTGCGGGCCACAATTCGCGGCGTCATGGAACAGACATCGGAACGCTGTCCCGTCATCGATTCCCATACGATACCCACACAATTAAACATTTCATTCAGGCTGTAGAGAATTGCCGCCGACACAGCCGGCACGGCAACAAGGCTAACAGAAACAGAGCGGGTGGGATCGGGAATGGGCATAGCACCTAAATGACATATCTGACCTGTTCTTGTCGAATCTGGGTCTCACGGTCCCGCTTCAAAAAGCAGAATAGCCCGCGTCTAAAGCAACCCAGCATTCGTGTTGCTCATGAATGGAGATAGAATATGCTCAATGCATCCAGACGAAAAATACTCGGCGCTTCGATGCTCGGGGCAGGGACCATACTTGCCGGATTTGGCGCCAGTGCTTCGGCAGAGAAGCTGAAGTCGAACGGGAATATATTGCTCAACCGCATTCCCGGGCTTCCCAAAGGCCTGATTGAGGCGACGCAATTTCCTCTGATTGAAGCGATCCACGGCAGAAGATCCCGCCGCTTTGCGCATGGTGCTTCTATTCCCGACGGCCCCCTCGCCTATACCTCAAAACATAAACCCGCTCCATTGTCGGAATTGGAACAAATTCTTCTTCTGACCACGGTAGCCGGGAACACCGGTTGGTCGAACCTGATTCCCTATAACCAAAGCTACCTGCCTCATATTCCGAACTATGCCGGAGCGGCGGGCGGCCGTAGTTTTCCTTCATGCGCAGGGTTTCAGATCACAGAGTTTTTCTACACCGATGACAATGGTGTCTATTTTCTTCCGACGCGTGACATGCCCGCGACGACGACAAAAAATGCCAAAGGTGAGACGGATTTAAAGGCCTATCTCGATGCCCATAAATCCAGAATCGTCAAAATTGCTGACGGTCGCTTAAAGATACCCGGACAGCCACAGCATATGGAAATGCACAATGAATGGTGTTCCAATGTACCAGGCAGCACCTTGATCTTTCCGGTTGCCGATCTCGCAGAGCATGTCATCCAGGTTCTTTGCTACTTCACGAAAAATGGCGTTTGCATATATGATGATGTGAACAATCGCCCCATTCCTGGTTTGGAAAAGTTCAAAAATCTGGTCGACATAGAAAACCCCTATCCCTTGTCATATGTTGAACAAGTGTGCGCGACCGAGGTAACCGTGGAACTATCCTGTTCCTGCTACAGCGGCGCGCTTATGCTCCAAGCGATGGGTCTTGGTGGATGGATGTATGACGGTCTCAATCCGTTTTCGGTCCTCGGCGCAAGCGGCGATCCGGACGTACCGGGATTGGGCTTTCGATATGATATGCTACCGGATCAACCTTTGCCACATATCACCGGCTTGGAAGGGATATTGGAAGGCCACTGCCAACCGCATTTCAAGGATATGCGTGCTGCAGTTGAGTCCGTTGTGAAACGTAAATTTGGTTCTGGAGGGCCGTTCAACGAAACCACCAAAGGGCCATATAAAGAAAGCGACGCCGTCCGCCGCAAAGGTGCACCTATGGATGATGAATTTATCGATTGTGTCGCGACAATGGCGCAATATGTGCAAGATACATTTGGTAGATTTCCGGCAAAAGTGCCGGCAATACTGACCCTTATGTATTTGCAAGCTCATAAGCTCGACACAGGTTTTTATGACAAACATTTCGATCCAGGTGCCTATCTCAAGACACATGCTGATCATGAGAAAAATTGGGCGTGATGCTCAACACAAGCCGCCGCTGACCGGCGGCTTGTGTTCAATTGCTATCTAAGGAAATTTGATATGATAACCAGAATCCCAATGCTCCTCTATGCGATGATCGCCTATTGCGTGGCGATGCTATCCATCATCTATATTATGGGCTTTCTAGCAAATTTTGGCGTGCCCAAGGGAATAAGCGATGGAGCTACGATCGAATTATGGCTTGCCATTGCGATTGATGCAGTTCTGGTCGGGCTATTTGGCTTACATCATTCGATCACCGCCCGCGCGTCATTCAAACGATGGTGGGTCAAAATCCTTCCCCCACCGATCGAGCGGGCGACATATCTATATATGACGGCATTCATGACAGCCGGGCTTGTCTACTTCTGGCAACCGATCCCCATCACAATCTGGCGGGCCTCGTCTACCGGTGCCTCCACAGCCATTGTTGCGGCCTATCTGAGTGTCTGGGCTATGATGGTTGCCGCCACATTCCACTTTGGCCATTTTGGATTTTTTGGATTGGCACAGGCTTGGAATAACTTCAGACAATCACCGCCAAAATCATCGGCTATGACAGCACGCTATCTCTACGCGATCGTTAGACACCCGATCAGCCTCGGCTGGATGGTGACACCCCTCTTAACGCCTCACCTGACCGTTGGGCATATCGTATTCGCACTCTCAACCATCGTATATATATTGCTGGCAACACCATTTGAGGAGGCGGATCTGATCGAAGACATCGGAGAACCCTATCGAGACTATCGGAACCGGGTCCCCGCCTTCATTCCATTTCTAAAGAGAGCGCCCAGATCAGGAACCGATGATTAGCCCTTCCGCCCGGCTCGCGTCCGTTCCACCCAAAGCTGGATGTCCCCCTCATCATCACCTTCATGGCGCGGGGCATATTTTTCAAAGGCGCGATAGACCTCGGCCCAGCGTTCTTCCATGCGCACGACATTATAGGGATGGCTGACCAGATAATATTCGCCGGCCTGCATCTGTTTGAAGATGATCGCGGCAAATTTGTCGGTGTCCATCGCCTCGTCCGCTTGCAACTCTGACAGTTCCGACTTCACCCAGCCGGGTATGATCAGTCCCAGTTCGATATTCTCCGGTGCCTCGCGGCGCAGCACGTCCATGAGGCCAAGCACAGCATGTTTGCTCGACACATAGGCGCCGCCAGTTTTCGGTAGCGCGTTGAACAGGCTGTTTTCTGAGCCAACCGTGTAGATTGCAGAAGGCTGGCCATCGGCTTTGTAGCGGTTGCCGAAGGTCGAAATACCGTTCCACACGCCCCAGAAGTTAACATCATAGAGCGCCCTCGCCTCGGCCATATCCATGCCGAGCACGCGTTCGCGTCCGCCACTGACGCCCGCATTGTTGACAATGATATCGCCGCGCCCGTTCTCCGCCCAGGCAAAATCAGCGAGCGCCTCGATCTCTTCCGCTTTGCTGACATCACCGACCAGATATTTCGCATCAATATTTTCTGCGGTCAGCGCGGTGACCGCTTCCTGCAGGCGATTTTCGCGCGGCTCAAACAATATGATCCGCGCACCCGCCCTGCCCATCTGCTTTGCCAGCGCGAAACCAATGCCGGTTGCGCCGCCTGTGATGATCGCTGTCTTGCCTGCAAAATCCATTCACCGCTCCTGTCCCGTTGAAGGGAGATTATTTTTCTGATGGAATGACAATGGCAGCAAACCGACCTATGTTGAAGCCATGTATATTTTTATTGTCTTTATATGCGGCATCGCCAATTTCGCGATGCACAAGGCCATGCTGGAGAGCGACCATCCGATCATGGCCGAAGCACGCGGCGGCTTTCGCAAAGTGCTGGGCCCCTATGGCAGTTATATACTAGAATTCTTCATGCTCGTCGCGACGATGATCTTTGCGAATATGAATATGCTGACTGCGGTTATTTTCTATTTCGTTTACACACTCGCCAATTGCGCGGCCGCTTGGGTGCTTCTTTTTAACAAACGTTAAGATAGAATGACTTATCATAGGCCAGAGACAATGCAGTTCATCCGACTACGCATGTAGTTTATCGAAATGTAGTATCGAGTAAAACTTGTTAGACATAGCAGCTGCTTTCCGAAGCAAATGGCCCTTGGGGGGATATCTTGATCAACAAAATACGGACTTTGACTGGCATAGCTATGAGCGCGATGGTGGCATCAAGCCTTTTCCCCGTCGCGGCACATGCGCAAACGGCAGCCAGCAACTCTTTGCAGCCGCGCACCGAAGGCGGACGGCAAATTTACGAGGCCGCGCAATTTGCGCGCTTCAATCCCCGCAACGCGCTGGACATGGTCCGACAGGTTCCCGGCTTTACCATTGATACCGGCAATGATGACCAGCGCGGGCTGGGTCAGGCAGATGAAAATGTCCTGATCAACGGCGCCCGTATCTCCGGCAAGAATGACGATGCCTTCACCGTATTGCGCCGCATTGCCGCGGACAATGTTCTGCGTGTAGAAATTGTCGATGGCGCGACGCTGAGCATCTCCGGACTATCTGGGCAGGTCCTGAACCTCGTCACCGCATCCGATCAGGGCGGTGGTATCAGCGGCATTTTCGAATGGCGGCCGCGCTGGCGCCGGTCGGGCAATAACTGGCTGGAAGGTGAAGCATCGATCACCGGCAAGCTCGCAAATGGCGATTTCACGCTGGCCGTGCAGAATGATTCACACCGCAACGGCGCCCAGGGACCTGAGCAAGTATTTGACGGATCTGGCGAGCTTCTGTTCGAGCGCGTCGAAATTGCCCGCAACCGCGCCGACCGCCCGGCGGTCAGCGTCGCCTATTCGCGGAGCAGCGAAGCCGGGTCGCTGTTCAACATCAACGCGCAATATGCGCTGAACCGCTTTCGCGAGCGGGTCACGACCCTGCGCACCACGGAGGGACAGCCCGATATTTTCGAATTGTTCACCGGGCAGGAGAATGAATGGAATGCCGAGCTAAGCGCCGATTATGAATTTGATCTGGGCGGCGGACGGCTCAAGCTGATCGGGTTGCAGCGGCTTGAGCATAGTCCGTTCGAGGATTTCTTTGGCCGGACATTGTCCGACGGCATCACCCCGATCAGCGGCAGATTGTTCCAGCGCAAGGTCGACGAAGGCGAGAGTGTCCTGCGCAGCGAATATAGCTGGAAAACCGATGGAGGCACGGACTGGGGCATCAATCTGGAAGGCGCCTATAATTTCCTCGAAAATGAAGCCACGCTGTCGGAACTGGACGCGCAGGGCATTTTCCAGCCCCTCCCCTTGACCAATGCCGACAGCAAGGTAACCGAATATCGCGGTGAGGTCATCGGGACCTTCGGCCGTCCGCTTTCCGAGAAGTTGACCTTGCAGGCCTCTGCCGGCGGTGAATATAGCCAGATCAGCCAAAGCGGGCCACTCGGGCAGAGCCGCTCTTTTGTCCGTCCGAAAGGATCAGTCACACTCGCTTGGAAACCGGAGCCCGGCCTCGATGTCAGCCTGCAGCTCGAACGCAGGGTCGGCCAGCTGGACTTTTCCGATTTTGTCCAATCGATCAATGTTGGCAACGATACCAATGATGCCGGCAATCCCGCACTGGTGCCACCACAACATTGGCGGGCGCAACTGAAAGCATCACAGAATCTCGGGCCTTGGGGATCGCTTTCCGTCAATATCTATGGTGAGAAAATCAGCGACATCGTTGATTCCATCCCGATCACCGACACGACCGAAGCGCGCGGCAACCTGGACAGCGCCAACCGCTATGGTGTCAAACTGACATCCAGTATCTTGCTTGATCCGATCGGCTGGAAAGGGGCAAAGCTGGATATTGAAGCCGAGGTCCGGCGCAGCGAGCTGACCGATCCGCTGCTTGGCAATTCACGCCGTACCAACGAGGATCGGATCTACAGCTATGAAGTCGATTTCCGGCACGATATTCCCGGCAGCCCGTGGGCATGGGGCCTTGGCGCCGAACAATATATAGGCTCGAATTTTCTGCGCCTGGACCAGATAACCCGTTTCCGGCAAAAAGCGCCCTTCGCTTGGGCCTTTGTTGAGCATAAAGATATACTCGGCCTGACAGTACAGGCGCAGGTGAACAATATTCTCGACCGGAAACAACGGTTCACCCGCACCGCTTTTGTCGACCGGCGCAATGGCCTGGTCGCCTTTGTCGAGGATCGCAGCCGCACTTTCGGGCTGGTTTACCGGCTGACCGTCAGCGGCAGCTTTTAATCAAGCACCAAGCCGTTGCATAATTTAGCCGGATAGACTTTCTGCACTGGCGGTCCTACATCCGGGGGCATGCCACCCGACCAAAGCACTGAGGGTCAGATCGACCCACCGATGATCCCTACGCTCAAGCGGTTCTTGCCCTATTTATGGCCAAAGAACGAACCGACTCTGCGATTGCGGATTGTGATCGCCGGTCTGCTCGTACTCTGTGCGAAGGCGGCAATTCTCACCATGCCGTTCCTCTACAAGGCGGTTGTCGATGGCATGTCCAACGATGAACTGAACATGGAATTGACGGTTCTGCTTGCCCTTGTTGCCGCTTATGGTCTGGCGCGCTTCGGTCAGGTGATGTTCGATAATCTGCGGAATATTGTGTTTGAAAAAGTTGGGCAGCAGGCAGCCCGGCGCCTGGCGACCAATGTCTTTACCCATCTCCATAATTTATCGCTGCGTTTTCACTTGGGGCGGCGCACCGGAGAAGTCACCAAGATCATCGAACGCGGCACCAAGAGCATCGATATCATGCTCTATTTCCTGCTGTTCAACATCGCGCCGACGGTCGTCGAGTTGACCGCAGTTTTGGTTATTTTCCAGATTAAATTCGGCTTTGGATTGGTCGCGGCAACGATGGCGATGGTCGCGATCTACATTACCTTCACCCGCAAGGTAACAGACTGGCGCAATGCGCTGCGGGCTAAGATGAATGATATGGACACGCGCGTGATTGGCCGGTCCGTAGATGCTCTACTAAATTACGAAACCGTCAAATATTTCACCGCAGAACGCCGTGAAAGCGAGCGCTATGACAAAGCGATGCAAGACTGGGCCAATGCAGCAGTCAAATCGGAAAACTCTCTCGGTCTGCTGAATATCGGCCAGTCTATCATCACCAATCTGGCCATGATCGGCGCCATGGGATTCAGTGTTTATGGCTGGAAGCAAGGTGATCTGACCGTAGGTGATCTGGTACTGGTCAACGCGCTGCTGATGCAATTATTCCGTCCGCTAGATCTACTCGGCATGGTCTATCGAACCATCCGTCAAGGTCTGGTCGACATGGACGCGATGTTCAAATTGATCGATACCGAACAGGAAATCATCGACAAACCGGGCGCACAGCCGCTGCACGTATCGGATGGCACCGTCCGCTTTGAGAATGTGCTTTTCAACTATGAAGAAGATCGGCAAATTTTGCATGGCCTGGATTTCAAGGTGCCACCTGATGGGACCCTGGCCATTGTCGGGCCTTCGGGCGCCGGCAAGTCGACCATCGCACGATTATTGTTCCGTTTCTATGATCCGCAAGGCGGACGGATATGGATAGACGGTCAGGACATATCCGAAGTCACCCAACATAGTCTGCGCGGTGCCATCGGCATTGTCCCGCAGGACAGTGTGCTGTTCAACGACAGTATCGGTTATAATATCGGCTATGGCCGTGAAGGCGCGAGCCAGACAGACATTGAGGAAGCCGCACGCGGGGCCGCCTTGGATGGTTTCATCGCGAAGCTGCCCGACGGTTATGATACGCAGGTCGGCGAACGCGGGCTGAAACTATCCGGCGGTGAAAAGCAACGGGTTGCGATCGCACGAACCTTGCTGAAAAACCCGCCGGTCCTGATCCTGGACGAAGCCACTTCGGCGCTCGACAGCCGCACTGAAGACGAAATTCAGGCAACGCTCGCGAAAATATCAGAACGGCGCACGACATTAATCATCGCCCATCGGCTTTCGACCATCACCCACGCCGACGAGATTATCGTGCTCAACGAAGGTAGTGTTGCCGAACGTGGTAGCCACCAGCAACTGCTCGCCAAACGCGGGCTCTATGCGGAAATGTGGACGCGGCAGGCAGAAGACCAGCGCGAGATGGTTTAACAACCACCAGACAGAAACTACAATTTCGGTCATTGTTGCTTTTGCGGTTTCGCAGAGTGTCGTCTCTGGCTAGGGAAAGAAGAATGACCGAAGCGCTCCTTCCTCTGCTCAAATCAACGTTCGGATTCAGCAGCTTTCGTGGCATGCAGAATCAGGTAGTGGCGCGAGTTATGGAGAAGCGGAATACGCTTGCTGTCATGCCGACCGGTTCGGGAAAATCACTCTGCTATCAACTGCCCGCCATCGCAAATTCCGGCACCACTATAGTCATATCTCCACTAATCGCTTTGATGCACGATCAATTGCGTAGCGCCGAAGCCGTTGGCGTCCGGGCGGCTACCCTCACCTCTGCTGACGATAACCGCGCCGAGACCATTGCGCGCTTGAAAGCTGGCGAACTCGATTTGCTTTACGCCGCCCCTGAACGGGCGTCGCAGCCGCATTTCCGGGAACTGCTCGAACAAGTCGATATTTCACTCTTTGCCATAGATGAGGCCCATTGCGTATCCGAATGGGGTCATGATTTCCGACCCGATTACCGGCTGCTGCGTCCGTTGCTCGATCATTTCGGCACGGTACCGCGCCTCGCGCTCACCGCCACTGCCGACGCGCATACGCGCGACGACATATTGGTGCAGTTGGGTATCGAACAGGATGGCCTCATCCTCGCCGGCTTTGACCGCCCCAATATCCGCTATAGCATCAGCCCACGCGTCGGTTTAGCGCGACAAATCGGAGACATTGTTGAGCGCACGCCCGGGCCGGGCATCGTCTATGCACAAACCCGTGCCGCAACCGAAAAAATGGCAGACCGGATTGCCAGCACAGGGCGAAGCGCCCGCGCCTATCACGCCGGCCTGCCGCCCGAAGTGCGTCAGAAGAACCAAGCTGATTTTGTCGCATCTGAAGATATGGTGATGGTCGCGACCATCGCGTTCGGTATGGGAATCGACAAACCTGATGTCCGCTTTGTCGCCCATGCAGGCCTGCCCAAGTCGATCGAAGCTTATTATCAGGAAACTGGTCGAGCCGGCCGCGATGGCGATCCGGCCGAGGCGCATATGTTCTGGGGAGCCGAAGATTTCGCGAAAGCGCGGCAACGGTTAGGCGAAATCGATCAGAACCGGCTAGATAGCGAACGCACCAGGCTTGCTGCATTGGGCGGTCTGGTCGAAGCAGCCGGATGCCGCCGGTCGGTACTATTACGGCATTTTGGTGAAAATCCGCCAGAGCAATGCGGAAATTGCGATAATTGTTTAAATGCACCGGTCACCCGCAATGTCACCGAACTGGCGCGCAAATTTCTGTCCGCCGTCTATCGCACCGGACAGAGTTTCGGGGTCACACATCTCGAAGCCGTGCTCACCGGTAGACAGGAAGAGAAAATCCTCTCTCGCGGACATGACCAGCTTTCGGTATTCGATATTGTCGGTGAAGAAGAAGCCCCGCTAATAAAGTCGGTATCCCGCTCGCTATTGCTACGCGATGCCCTGCGCAATACGGAACATGGCGGCCTGATGTTCGGACCCGAGGCGCGCAAAATCCTGAAAGGCGAGCAGGAAATTGCGATAATCGAACCACCTAAGCGCGCGTCACGCAAACGGCGTGGTAGCAGCAGCTCTCCCAATCCTTTCGGTAACCCCCTGTTTGAAGCATTGCGTGCGAAACGAATGGAACTGGCCAAAGAGCTTGGCGTTCCCCCTTATGTGATATTTCATGACAGCGTGCTGCGTGATATGACCGGTTTGAAACCGGGTAGCCTGACGGCACTTAGCGAGCTTCCGGGCGTCGGTGCAGCAAAGCTGGAGAAACATGGAGAAGCCTTTTTGGCAGTCATCCGCGATGTCACCGAAGCGGAACATGTAAATCTATAAACAACCTACCCCTATTATTGCCGATTGCTTTCATCCCATGCAGCGCGGTAAACACAGCCAAAATGTCCTTTCCGCTATAGGAGACCCAGAGCATGTTCCGGAAAATCACAGACAAAATTAGTGTCGCTCCGCAAATAACATTAGAAGATGTCGCATCGGCTAAAGCCGACGGTGTTACCCTGATCATCAACAACCGCCCAGACGGAGAAGATCCATCCGCGCCACAAAGTGCGGACATCGAAGCCGCTGCCGGTGCTGCAGGAATCGACTTTGTCGCGATTCCGATCACCCATAGCGGTTTTTCTGCGCCGCAGGTTGATGCCATGATTGCCGCACTGGACGGCACAGAAGGCAAGACATTGGCCTATTGCCGTTCCGGCACCCGCTCCACATTGCTCTGGTCGCTAGCGCAAGCGAAACAGGGCGTTGCACCAGATGAAATTGCCCGGCTCGCTGGCAATGCAGGCTATGACATCACACCGGTTCGCGCGATTGTCGATGCACTCGCTTCCGACAATTAATCACGACGACTAGACATCAACTAACATTCTTGTAAGTAGATAGCGTCATGGAAAACCTACCATCTCCAACCCAATGGGCGATCCCATTTTTCATCATCACTGTTGCTCTGGAATGGTGGTGGAGCCGAAAAAATACCAAGATTCGCTATGAGACCAAGGATGCATTCACATCTATGGCTCTGGGAACCGGCAACGTCGTATCAGGCTTTCTAACCGGCGGCTTTGTCCTTGCGCTCAGCCTATGGGCATATGAGCATCGGTTCTTTGACATAGAATTAAGCTGGCAAAATCTCTTATGGGTCGTGCCGGTGGCTTTTGTGCTGGATGACTTTGCCTATTACTGGTTCCATCGCACCGCCCATCGGGTCCGCTGGTTCTGGGCATCGCATGTTATCCATCACAGCAGCGAACATTATAACCTCACTACGGCTCTGCGTCAGACATGGACCGGCTTTTTTGCCCTCAGCTTCATCTTCTCCCTGCCGTTGTTTTTCTTGGGCTTTCCGCCGGCGCTCGTGTTCTTCCTCTCGGGACTGAATCTGGTCTATCAATATTGGATCCACACCGAAGCGATTGACCGGATGCCGCGCTGGTTCGAAGCGGTGATGAATACACCGTCACACCACCGCGTGCATCATGCCACCAACCCGCGCTATCTCGACAGCAATTATGCCGGTGTCTTCATCATCTGGGATAAGATGTTCGGAACCTATGAACCGGAAACAGATGCTGAAAATATTCAATATGGAATCATCAAAAACCTCAATAGTTTTAACCTATTATGGGCTGCATTTCATGAATGGATTGGCATTGCCAAAGATCTCTGGAGCGCCCCGTGGCGGCACAAGATCAACTATTTGATAAAACCGCCCGGATGGAGCCATGACGGCTCCAGAGAAAGCAGCGAAACCATAAAGGCGCGCTGGGCAGAGCAGGAGAAAGAAGCATGGCAGAATATGACATCATCGTCATCGGCGGCGGCTCCGCCGGCAGCGCAGCCGCGGGACGGCTAAGCGAGGATGGAAAACATTCTGTCTGTCTGATTGAGGCGGGTGGACGAAATGACAATTTCCTCGTCAAAACACCCGGAATGATGCCATTTCTGTTGAAGAACGCCAATTGGAAATTTGATACCGTTCCCCAAAAAGGCCTGAACGGGCGCACCGGTTATCAACCACGCGGGCGCGGCTTGGGCGGTTCCAGCGCAATCAACGCAATGGTCTATATTCGCGGCAACAAATGGGATTATGACAATTGGGCGGCGATGGGCTGCGACGGATGGTCTTACGACGATGTCCTGCCCTATTTTAAAAAGTCGGAAGGCAATGAGCGCGGCGGCGATGATTATCATGGCGGCGACGGCCCGCTGTCCGTGTCCGACCAGAAATGGCCCAATCCAGGGAGCGTCGCTTTTATCGAAGCAGCACGCAACTTGCAGCTGCCCATTCTCGATGATTTCAATGGCGAGAAGCAGGAAGGCATCGGTCTATATCAAGTCACCCAGAAAGGCGGTGAACGCTGGTCGGCCGCGCGCGCCTATGTCGAACCGGCCCGCTCTCGCGCCAATCTGACGATCAAGACCAAGTCTTTGGTCGAGAAGCTGATCGTCAAAGATGGCCGCGTGACCGGCGTACAGATCAAGCGCGGTTCGGGCGGCGAAACTATTGTCGCCAAAGAAGCTGTTGTTCTGTCTGCCGGCGCTTTCGGATCACCTCATATCTTGCAACTTTCGGGCATTGGTCCGGCTGCGCATCTTAAGGACAAGGGTGTAGATGTCGTTCTCGACAAGCCCGAGGTCGGCGCCAATCTAAAAGACCATATCGATTTTGTTTCAGGTTATCAGACCGAATCCAAAGAGCTGATCGGCGACTCTCTGCAAGGCACAATGCGCATGGGCAAGGCGATACTGGAGCACCGGATCAAGCGCACCGGGATTATGACAACCCCATATGCCGAAGCCGGTGGTTTCTGGAGCAGCGGACCCGACGTCCCTGCCCCCGATATCCAATATCATTTCGTGCCGGCAGTGCTCGAAGATCATGGGCGTGAGAAAGTAAAAGGGCACGGCTTTAGCTGTCATGCTTGCGTGCTGCGACCGCATAGCAAGGGATCGGTCAGACTCGACGACAGCGATCCGACAGCGCCGCCTGCAATTGATCCGAACTTCCTCGATGATGACCGCGATATCGCGACCCTGCGCAAGGGTGTCCGGCATATGAAACGCATATTGGAAACGCCGCCGTTGACCGAATTCACACCAACGGACCGGCATCCGATCAACATGGAAGATGATGCGCAGCTAGACGCACTGATCCGCGACCGTGCCGATACCGTCTATCATCCTGTCGGCACCTGCCGCATGGGTCCAGATGATGCAGCCGTGGTCAATGCCCGCTTGAAATTCCAGGGGTTGGATGGCCTCTATATTGCGGATGCCTCAATCATGCCGGAGATTATCAGCGGCAATACCAATGCGACAAGCATCATGATTGGTGAACGCGCCGCAGAATTTATCAAAGCAGATCTGGGTTGATCTTATAGACGCTGGCCTGAGTTTCCAAACTTGGGCCGGCGCCTGTCCGCACAACACACAAAAAAGGGCCGGGATGTTTTCACATCACCGGCCAGATAGTAAGTTGTTCACAGGAGGAACAAGGTGAGGCGCCGACCGGAACATGGGAGGAGTAGGCCGGCGCCAAACTGTTTAACCTTTGGCAAACTCCGGATAGGCTTCGACACCCACCTCGGCTATGTCCATACCAAGCATTTCCTGCTCTTCGCTTGGACGGATACCAACGGTATATTTGATTGCAAACCAGACGATCGAACTCGTGACCATCACGAACACGCCGGTTGCGGCAACACCGGTCAGCTGCGCCATGAACGGCACTTCGGTGTTGGAGAAAGGAACGACCAACGTGCCCCAGATACCGGCGAGAAGGTGAACAGGGATGGCGCCAACGACGTCATCAATCTTCAACTTATCAAGCATGGGAACTGCGAAGACCACGATTGCACCACCGATACCACCGATCAGGATAGCCTGCGGCACAGACGGAGCCAGAGGCTCTGCTGTGATCGAAACCAGACCAGCCAGTGCACCGTTAAGCGCCATGGTAACGTCAATTTTCTTGTACAAGACCTGAGTCAGGATGATCGCAACGACAACACCGCCGGCCGCAGCCATATTGGTGTTCACAAAGATCTTCGAGACATCGCTGACATCGCTGATCGTGCCCATCGCAAGCTGCGAAGCGCCGTTGAAACCGAACCAACCGAGCCACAGGATGAACGTACCCAATGTTGCCAACGGAATGCTCGAACCCGGCATGACCGTAATCTTGCCATCAACATAGCGCCCGAGACGGGGACCGATGATCAAAGCACCAGCAAGAGCCGCCCAGCCACCTGTGGAGTGGACCAGCGTTGAACCGGCGAAATCACTGAAGCCCATTGCATCGAGCCAGCCAGCGCCCCATTCCCAGCTCACAATGACGGGATAAATAAAGCCGGTCAGGACGAACACGAAAATGAAGAACGGAATGACTTTTACCCGTTCTGCGACAGTGCCGGAAACGATCGACGCCGTGGTTGCACAGAAGACCATTTGGAAGAACCAGTCAGAAGCCACCGAATATCCGGTGCCCACATCGGCTTCGCCCACGCCTTGCATGGCATATGGGAAATCTGCGATTCCAATAAATCCACCTTCAAACCCGGGATATGCAATCGAATAGCCAATGGCCCAGAACATGATACCGGCGATCGAATATAGGCCGATATTTTTCAGACACTGCATGGATACGTTTTTCGACCGGACCAGACCGGCTTCCAACATCGCAAATCCTGCCGCCATCCACATGACCAGAAAACCACCGATCAAGAACAACAGAGTGTTGAGTATATAGGCTGTATTGGCGCTTGGATCGGCCACTTCAGCCACCTCCTGCGCAAGTGCAGGAGCAGCGGCAGCCATGACCGCTAATCCTGCAGAAATCGTCAAAAATTTTCTCATTATCTGTTTCCCCGATTAAATTGCTGTATCGCCGGTTTCGCCGGTGCGGATGCGAACGGCGTCTTCCAGAGCGAGCGTGAATATCTTGCCGTCGCCGATGGATTCCGTGCCGGCCGCAACCTGAATGGCTTCGACCGCTTGCGCGGCTACCCCGCTGCTACACGCAACTTCGACCTTCAGCTTCGGAACCATATTGGTGGTATATTCCGCGCCCCGGTAGACTTCCGTCTGGCCCTTTTGCCGCCCGAAGCCTTTGACTTCGGTTACAGTCATGCCGGTTACGCCGACACCAGTCAGCGCTTCACGAACATCGTCAAGCTTGAACGGTTTGATTATGGCTATGATAAATTTCATTACGCCCCCTATTGTTGTTACCGGGGACTTCTTCGCAAAGCGCATGCCAGAATCGTAACGCTATGGATTCAAAGCTTTTTTGGAAATTTCATATTTTCATTGAAGAGCAATTTTTGTGCACTGCAGCAGCTGTGCACAAAAATTAGGCAGTACCGTCAGCCAGTTTCGCCAATATTTCCGGAATGACCTTTTCGGTCTCGCGGCGGCCAATTTCGATTAGCTCATCGGCGCGGGTGAAGTTCTGGATATCGATATGGCCGACCGGCGGTGACATGGCAAAATCAGGTGGATCCAGCGCCAAAGAATAGCGGCTCAGGTTGCGCAGCGACAGGCCCACGGATGCCTTGACGATCGCAATGCTGTTCGGCTCCTTGCTATTCTCTTCGGCAATACCCGCGGCAATCGCACGGTTGAGAAAATCATCCTGCAGATTGACCGACAGGCATAGCGCCTTCGGTGCAAGGTCCCGCACCGGTGAAACCGGTACGGGCAAAGCAGCCCCTCCATCGACCAGCAGCCGGCCTTCATGCTGCACGGGTTTGAATATACCAGGCAGAGACATGGACGCCCGGATCGCTGGCACCAGCTTGCCCGATTTCATTACAATTGTATCACCTGTGCGCAAATCCGCAGCAACCGCCGCAACAGGAAATGGGAGCTCTTCAAAGCTGAGGTGGCCGAGTTCCGCTTCCAGCTCTTTCTCGATATTGCGCGCGCCCATAACGGCCCCCCGCTTGAAATGCGGGTCCATGAACCGCAAAATATTACGGAAATTCGCATTGCGGGCCATGTCTTCGAGATAGTCCAATTTGCCAACTGCATAGCTGGCTCCGACAATCGCCCCCATGGAAGTACCTGCAATTGCTGCCACTTCCAGTGGCGATGCATCAAGCGCCCGAAGCACCCCGATGTGAGTCCAGCCGAGACCAGCTCCGCCACCAAGCGCGAGAGAAATTTTGCCAGCGCCGCTCATAAAGAAACATCCTCTGCCAATATGGCCTTTGCTTCGGCCAAATCTTCAGCCAGCACCATCACTCGCGCGGGCAATGCGATCCCTGCACCCTCAGCGATATTGACGTTGCTATCGAAGCAGACAGCACCGATTCCGGCCGATTCAAGGCGACCGCGGACAATCTCGGCTTCGACGCCATGCATATGTCGAGACAATTCGACTAGGCTCATCGCGCTATAGTTCTTTCGGATCAAAGAAATGTTCGGTTGCACGCGAGGGCAGTCCATCAATGCTTGTGGTTGTCGCTTTAACCTTCTCGAACCATTCCTCCTCGCCAGACTGCTCGTGATATTTAAGCAGTGTTTCCCGCTCCTTTTCTAGCTTCATGTGAGGTATTCCATAACCGCAGCTTCCCTGCACAACATCCACGGATATATCGAATATTTGCCGAGTTCCTGGCAGAATATCGAAATGTTGGACTAATTCATCCCAGCCGTCGTCCTGAGGCAGCACTGGCGTACCCGTTCCGTATAGCCGCATGATAAGCGCTGGATTGCCGAAGTTGTTGAACATGATCGTGACCCGGCCTTTATCGACCTGGTCCGCAATCATATGGGCATGCGTTTCATTGCCTGAACCGCGTAAATCCAGATAGGCAACACGGTTGGGACCGAGCACCCGAAACACATCATAGCCTTTCGGTGAGAGATTGATCCGGCCGTCCGCTGCTGCCGTTGCGACAAAGAACATCGGCTGCTTCGCAATGAAGGCAATATGATCATCATTTAGAGCCTCGAAAAATTCAGCCATGCCTCAACCCTTCTCAATAAAATGGTCCGCCAAAAAATAATGTCCAGACCAGCACCAACAGCCAGTGGATTGCAATCACCGGCCACAGCGATTGTGAAACGATCCGGATATGAGTCAATATAATGGCCAAGAGGAACGTAGCAAATAGAAACGAAGGCTGCAGGAATATGGCCGACCATGGCGGCCCGAAGGTCAAGGCCTGAAACGGATGCCAGAGCATGAACAATATGGCCGAAAGCCAATTGCCCCAACGTTGAGAGAAGGTCGCGAACCAGGACAGCAGCACGCCGCGAAAGATCAACTCTTCTACCAAGGCGGGAACGAAGAACAGGATCAGTGCTGCGATCAGCGCCAACTGAAGATCAACGACCGGATCAAAGCGAAGCCAGCCGTCCAAATATCCCGCAAACGCGATAATAGCTGCTGCCGGGAGCGCGACAACCAATGCAGCCTTCCAGCGCCCCGCATCGGGCCAGATTTGTAGCGCTCGCCAAGTCTGTTTTATCGCAGCAATCAACATTGGCCTAACGCTTCACTATATCTTCCTTCAGGCCGTACCGCCAACCGTCAGTCCTTCGACCAGCAGTGTTGGCTGGCCGACGCCAGCGGGCACCGACTGCCCGCCCTTGCCGCAAACGCCTACGCCTTCATCAAGCGCCATGTCATTGCCAATACCGCTCACCTTGGTCAGCGCGGTCGGGCCATCGCCAATCAATGTTGCACCCTTGATCGGCGCGCCAAGCTTACCATTTTCGATTTTGTAAGCTTCGGTGCAAGAGAAGACGAACTTACCCGAAACGATATCAACCTGCCCGCCACCAAAGCTTTTGGCGTAAATGCCATTTTTCACCCGGCTCATCAGCTCGTCCGGATCATCCTTGCCACCCCGCATGAACGTATTGGTCATCCGAGGCATGGGGGCATGGGCATAGCTTTCACGGCGTCCGTTGCCAGTCGCAGGGACGCCCATCAACCGCGCGTTCAGGCGGTCCTGCATATAGCATTTCAATATGCCGTCCTCGATCAGGACATTTTCCTGAGTCGGCGTGCCTTCGTCATCTATGCTCAAAGACCCACGTCGCTCCTTGATCGAGCCATCGTCAACCACGGTGACACCCGGTGCCGCCACGCGTTGACCGATCTTGCCGGAAAAGGCGCTCGTGCCCTTGCGGTTGAAATCGCCTTCGAGACCATGGCCGATAGCTTCATGGAGAATGATGCCGGGCCAGCCGGGGCCGAGCAACACAGTCTGTTCGCCCGCTGGCGCATCCACGCTTTCAAGATTGACCAGAGCCTGCGCCAAGGCTTCATCGATAGCGCGGTCCCAACGCGCCTCTTCGAACAGCTGATCGTACAGATACCGACCGCCCATGCCGAAACTACCGCTTTCACGGCGGCCATTTTGCTCAGCCACAATCGAAACATTGAGTCGTACCAAGGGCCGAACATCGGTCGCTACAAAACCATCGGGACGGACAATCTCAACGACACTCCAGCTACCCGACAAACCAACGGAAACCTGAGCCACACGAGGATCCCTTGCACGGGCCGCAGCGTCAATTTGCTGACAGAGCGCTACTTTTTTCGCGAATGGAATCGCTTCCAGTGGATTAACCTCGCCATAAAGGTGGCGGTTGCTGCCGCGCGGTGGCGCTGCTTTCTCACCCTTGGCGGGATCAAGCAATTGCAGGGTCTGGGCCGCGCGCTTGATTGCTGCCTCGCTGATTTCGTTGCTGTGCGAGAAACCGGTCATCTCACCCGACACACCACGCAGACCAAAGCCGCTATCAGTGCTATAATCAGCCGTTTTCAGGCGACCATCGTCAAAGCCGAAACTCTCCACCGCGCTATATTGCAAATAGAGTTCGCCATCATCACAAGCAGAAAGGCTATTGGAAACAAGCGCCTTGGCGCGCTCCGGGTCTAGGCCATCAGGACGATATAGGAACGAGCGGGGATCAAGATTTTCTATCATCCCTTACATATAGAAATATATCGGAGGCCTTGCACCCCCTATGTCGGATTATTCTTCGGACTGCGCCGCCGCACCGTCTGCAGGACCACCGACCAAAACGAATCGCCGGTCACAATAGCCGCATTCGACATAGCCTTTTTCGTCGATTTCCAGCCAAACACGGGGATGGCCCAATGCCGCGCCGCCCGGAATATCGGTCGATCCATCACAGGACACGCGCTTTTTAGACGTTTTAACTATTTCGGGTGTTTCGATCATTCCGCCGAATTAGCAACAGATTTGCCGGGGCGCAATATTTCCCTCACTAACAATATGCGATAAATGCGGACCACCCAGAAAGCACAAATATCTCGCCAGAGCACCCGCGCTGGCAAGCTCTCCATCAAAAATAGCAAAGCTTTTGATTATCCATGACAAGATGGTTATGCGAAGCGCATGACAAATGCAGCAATCTCGATCAAGAATCTCTCCAAAACCTATGCGGGGGGTCAACAGGCTCTCGATGACGTCAGTTTCGATGTACCCCGCGGTTCAATTTTCGGGCTTTTGGGGCCCAATGGTGCGGGCAAATCGACGCTAATCAGCATATTGTCCGGCATGGTACGCAAGACGAGCGGCAGCGCCAATATCTGGGGTTTCGATATTGATGATAGCCCGCGTAATGCCAAAGCATCCATCGGGATCGTGCCGCAGGAAATTATCTTTGATCCCTTTTTTACGCCATCTGAATCTCTAGAGGTTCAGGCTGGACTCTATGGCGTTTCAAAAGCCAAACGCCGGACGATGGAATTGCTTGAGGCGGTGCATCTCGGAGACAAGGCCAATGCCTACGCCCGCACTTTGTCGGGCGGCATGAAACGCCGCCTGTTGGTGGCCAAGGCGATGGTCCATTCGCCGCCAATTCTTGTGCTGGACGAACCAACAGCGGGCGTCGATATCGATCTCCGGCAACAGCTTTGGGAATATGTTCAAAAACTAAACGACGCGGGTGTCACGATTGTGCTGACCACCCATTATCTCGAAGAAGCAGAAAATCTGTGCGATCGCATCGCTATCATCAATCATGGCAAGCTCATCGCCAACAAACCAACCCCGGAGTTGGTCGATATGGCGCGTGAAAAGCTAGTCGAACTGACGCTGGACCGGGATCTCAGCGAGGATCAGGATGCCGCTGCCTTCAAGAATGAACTATTTGAAAAAACCGAATTCATCGGACCGCGCACGGTAGCGGTCACCTATAATAAGGACCGGACCAATGCCGGTGGTGTGATGGCGGCAGTACAGGAACGCGGCTTTGCAATTGTCGATGTCACGACGAGGGAAGCGGATCTTGAGGATGTGTTTCTCAATCTCACCCGTGCAAAAGCTGCATGAACCACGACGTTATCATAGTCGGTTCCGGCGCAGCCGGACTGAGCGCTGCAATCACCCTGGCCCGTACCCACAAAGTGCTGGTGCTAGCCAAGGGCGAATTGACAGGCGGCTCGACCGCTTGGGCACAGGGTGGCATTGCCGCCGTACTCGACGCGGGCGACACATTTGAAAATCATATTAATGACACGATGGTTGCAGGCGCGGGTCTAAACCGCCGTGAAACCGTTGAATTTGTGGTCGAAAATGCACCGGCTTCAATCGAACGTCTGGTTGATATGGGCGTACCGTTCAACGAGGAAGAGGAATCCCTTCACCTTACCCGGGAAGGTGGTCACAGCCATCGACGGATTGTCCATGTCGATGACGCAACCGGCTGGGCGGTGCAGGAAGCGCTGCAGAACACCGCTGCGGCGCATCCCAATATCACGCTACGGCCCCATATGGTGGCAATTGACCTGATCGTTGATCGTCATGCCGAGAAACCGACGGGCGCAAAAAATGTTTGGGGTGTTTACGCGCTCAATAATGAAACCGGTCATGTCGAAACTTTAACATCGCGCGCAACCATCATGGCGAGCGGCGGAGCGGGCCGTACCTATCTATTCTCCACCGCGCCACGTGGCGCTACCGGTGATGGTATTGCGATGGCCTGGCGTGCAGGGGCGCGGGTTTCCAATATGGAAATGATGCAGTTTCATCCAACCTGCCTCTACAATCTGGAGGTAAAAAACTTTCTGATCACCGAAGCTGTGCGTGGCGAAGGCGGGCATCTGAAATTACCGAGCGACGCGGGCGAAGAAGCCGGCGAACGCTATATGGACCGCTTTGACCCCGAACGCATGGAACTGGCACCACGCGACATTGTTGCCCGCGCCAATGACCATGAAATCAAGCGGCTGGGCCTAGACTATGTCCATCTCGATATCTCTCACCATGATCCGGAATTTGTGAAGGGCCATTTCCCGAATATCTATGACAAGTTGATCGGGCTGGGCATCGACATGACCACGGGGCCAATCCCTGTGGTGCCTGCGCAACATTACACCTGCGGCGGGATATTGATTGATCTGGCGGGCCGCACCGACCTGCCCGGCCTTTACGCCGCGGGCGAGGCCAGCGAGAGTGGGCTACACGGTGCCAACCGCCTGGCATCCAACAGCTTACTCGAATGTTTTGTCTTCGGAGATGCGGCCGCGCGCGACATTGCCGAGCATTGGGACGAGATGCCTGCCCCACCACCGATCCGGCCATGGGATGAAAGCCGGGTCACCAACAGCGATGAAGAAGTGGTGATCAAACAAACCTGGACCGAAATCCGTCGCTTCATGTGGAATTATGTCGGCATTGTCCGCACCACCAAACGCCTGGAACGGGCCCAGAACCGCATCAACCTGCTCCGTGAGGAGGTCGAGGAATATTACAGCAATTTCCGCGTGACCCAAGATTTGATCGAACTGCGAAACCTGATCGAAGTGGCCGACTTGATCGTCAAATCAGCGCTGGCGCGCAAGGAAAGCCGCGGCCTGCATTATATTACCGACTATCCGGATCTTTTGCCGGGGGCTGCGGATACGGTGTTGGTGCCTTAATCATGGGCCCTGTCTCTGAAACGTCCGTAAGCCTCCGCTTTTTTGGGGACGACCTCAATCCCGACGAACTAACGACAAAACTGGGGCGTGAGCCTACAATCGGAGTACAGATGGGTGGCACATGGTATACAGAACGCGGGGTGGCGAAGGTTGCGAGGACTGGATCTTGGCGGTTGCACGCTTCTCGTCTTTCGCCCGGTGATTTGGACAAGCAGATTCATTCTTTGTTGCAAGAATTGTCGGATGACCTCGAAACTTGGATTAATCTGACAAGCCGATTTCGCGCAGACGTGTTTACGGGGCTTTTCCTGAGGAATCAGAACGAAGGCATCAGCGTCAGTCCCGACACGTTATTGGCTATTGGGTCTCGTGGTTTAAAGTTGGATCTCGACATATATAGTCCTGAAACAGAATAGTTGATCAGTGGGTATAGAGCTCCGCATCAAGTGCGGAGCACAGTTCCCTCCTTGTACTCCGTACTTGATGCGGAGCTCTCTGCTACTTACGCCCGACCACCTTATCACTGGTCTTGTGCTGTTCCAGCTCGGCCGGATCAAACCACACCGGCTTCAGCTTCTTGTCGACAAAC
Source organism: Parasphingorhabdus sp. (assembly GCF_039939955.1). Taxonomy (GTDB): domain Bacteria; phylum Pseudomonadota; class Alphaproteobacteria; order Sphingomonadales; family Sphingomonadaceae; genus Parasphingorhabdus. The sequence continues at coordinate 432,417 of NZ_JBDVHS010000006.1, forward strand.
AGCTGCATCTGGTCGGTGTAATGGGGCGAGTCGGGGCGTGTGGTTGCGGCACCGAAGGGCTGGATCGAACGCGAGTGGACCTTGCCGTCCTTGGACCATTCGACAAACTGGATAAAGCTGTCGCCGTGACGTACCGATAGCCGGCCATCCTCTTCCACATCCCACAGGGTAGACGCACGGATCGTGTCATTGCCACCGTCCATCGGCAGATCGACCGTTCCCTGACGCATCCGCAGCACATCCGTCATCGGCGGATCAATCTTACCGAAATATTTCGTCAGATGATCGACGGTTTCTTCCAATATTTGTCGCGGGTCCGGAACGGCATCGCGATTATAGTGAGCCTTGTTGGCTGGACGCAGGGCCATTAATGCAAGCGCATCGGCCGAACCTTCGCCATCCAAGTCCCAGTCCCACCGCGCGAGTAATTCCTGCGCTTTAAGAAGTTTATCGCTGTCTTTCAGATCAAGCGCGGCAATCTTGTCCAACCAGTCTTTCGCATAGCCGGACTTTTCATAGCCCGTGTCATATTTGATGGTCCATAATTCTTCATCGGTAAGCGTGCCATCCTCATTGGCCTTTTCCAGCAACGCGATTGATCGGCGTGAGCGGTTGGTTTGATCATCCTCAACGCCGAGCAACGACGAAAAGTTGTCCGGGTTCAGTTCATCCCCCGGTCCCGCCGCGATATAGGGCGTGTTGTTGGCGTTCATGACATAACCCGAAGCCGGATTGACCAACGCAGGCACGCGGGTAAACGGAAGGGTATTCTGCCACAAGGCCGCGGAACTGTCGCCCGGCAATACCCCACGCCAGTTATAGCCTTCAGGCCGATCGGGGAACATCGCATTATAGTAGAGCCCAATATTGCCCTCGGCATCGGCATAGATGAAATTGGTCGCCGGAACGCCCTGCCCCGCCATTGCCGCCTGCCATTCATTGAAATTGCTGGCCTTGTTGATCCGGTAATATTGGGTCAGCATTTCCAATTGATCGATACCGGCGTAGCGGATTGCATAGGCTCCGCTCTCGTTCATAATCACCGGCCCGTGGATCGAACGATAGGCAACCTCCGGGTAAGGAATAACGAACGGACCATATTTGATCTTCAGCCAGACCCGCTTCTTTTCCAGCGGTTTCCATGCGCCATCAAAGCGATAGGCATCTTTCTCGTCGTTCAAGGTGAGCTTATAAATATCGATCAGATCCGGGCGGTTGACGGTGTTCGTCCAACCAAGATATTTATTGTGCCCGAGAAAAGGGAACGGCGATCCTGGGAAATTGGCTCCGGCGAAATCCCAACCCTCTTCGCTGTGTACAACCAGCTCATACCAGGCGACATTGCCGCGCAAAGGTTGATGTGAATTGGATATCAGCCGGGTTTTACCCTCGGGAGAACGATCCGGCGCAACCGCATAGGCATTGGAACCGTTTTCGTCGGGGTCAGGACCGACGGGCGTAGCCGCCTTATCATCAATAAGTTTGTCAGGGCTGAGCCGGTGAACCGACTTCTGTTCGGGCTGACCAGATAAACGCGGGCCGCCTTCACGCGTTAGCGGCTTGTTCTGCACCAATGCCTCAATCGGATTGTTAAGTCCGAAAAAGAACGGCGATCGCAACACGAAACCTGCGGCAATATCCCGACCATTGACCGGAAATAGCTTGGCTAGATCAATCTCTTCAGGGTGATCCTCGGCATAAGCATTGAGGCCAGAAGCATAGCCGGCAAGCACTGCACGGACGTCAGCTGGAAGGTCATCATATTGGCGATCCACCGTTCCATCCACATCAAGCAACGCTGCGATATAATCAATGGGCGCGCTGTCTGCGCCGTTGAGCGTCGCCATCCGGCCCCGCGCCATCGCGGTCACTTCCTGCAGCGTCATGAAATCATCTTCGGCATGGGCATAGGCCACGCCATAAGCGACATCGGCATCGGTCTTACCAAAAATATGCGGAACACCAAATTCATCGCGCACAATCCGGGCTTCGTAACTGCCTTCTGGCGGCGCCGCAGACTCTGAAACGCTCAATGGCTCCCATACCGCTAGACCGACGGCCACCAATGCAATGATAATGAGCAGACCAATGCCCCCACGCTTAAGCGTTTTCATATATTTCTTCCTCTCAGACGGCACCATTTCGTTGAGTGCACTGTTGTTGTAAAATGAGCCTATCATATAATTTCGTTGGAAAAAGACATGAATGTGGTTGTGTTGCACGACTACAACACCATATTCATGGTAGGAGACCAAGATTGAACAGGATGAACCGATGAACCTTGAGAAATTCACTGACCGCGCCAAAGGGTTTTTGCAGTCCGCTCAAACGGTTGCAATCAGAATGAGTCATCAGCAGATCACAGCCGCGCATATAGCCAAGGCATTGTTGGAAGACGATCAGGGCATGGCAGCCGGGCTTATCACCAAGGCAGGCGGCGATGCCAAAAAGGCACACCAGGAAATTGACGCCGCACTAGCCAAGATTCCTGCGGTTTCAGGCGGCGGAGCACAGCAAACACCCGGTCTGAACAATGATGCCGTTCGTGTCCTTGATCAGGCAGAACAAATCGCCGAAAAGGCCGGAGACAGCTATGTCACGGTCGAACGCTTGCTACTCTCATTGCTGCTATCGAAAGATACGGCAGCTGGCAAAGCGTTGCTCTCCTCGGGTGCCACCGCAGAAACTCTCAACAGCGCAATCAACGAATTGCGCGGCGGGCGGTCAGCCGACACGGCTTCGGCTGAAGATGCCTATGAAGCAATGGAAAAATATACCACTGACCTGACTCAGGCCGCACGTGATGGCAAACTCGATCCGGTAATCGGGCGCGACGAAGAAATCCGTCGGACGATCCAGATTTTGGCCCGCCGGACCAAGAATAATCCGGTCCTGATTGGCGAACCCGGCGTCGGCAAGACCGCTATCGCGGAAGGCATGGCGCTGCGCATTGCCAATGGCGACGTGCCAGACAGCTTGAAAGATCGCCGGTTGATGTCACTCGACATGGGCGCGCTCATCGCTGGCGCGAAATATCGCGGCGAGTTTGAAGAGCGCCTCAAAAGCGTACTCGATGAAGTGCGCGGTGCCCATGGCGAAATCATATTGTTTATCGACGAGATGCACACCTTGGTCGGTGCTGGCGCGTCGGAAGGCTCTATGGATGCGTCCAATCTACTCAAGCCAGCGCTCGCACGCGGTGAATTGCATTGCATCGGCGCAACCACCCTCAATGAATACCAAAAATATGTTGAAAAAGACGCCGCTCTGCAGCGTCGCTTCCAACCCGTATTCATCGGTGAACCAACCGTGGAAGACACGATTTCCATCCTCCGCGGACTGAAAGAGAAATATGAACTGCACCATGGGGTGCGGATAACCGACGGCGCTCTGGTTAGTTCTGCAACACTATCAAACCGTTATATTTCCGACCGTTTTCTACCGGACAAAGCCATTGACCTAATGGACGAAGCCGCTTCGCGTATCCGTATGGAGGTCGAATCCAAACCGGAAGAGATTGAATCGCTCGACCGCCGGATCATCCAGCTCAAGATTGAGCGGGAGGCACTGTCAAAGGAGAGCGACCAGGCATCCAAAGGCCGTCTAGAGACGCTTGAAAAAGAACTGGCTGAACTCGAACAGGATTCGACCGAACTCACGACGCGTTGGCAGGGTGAGAAGGACAAAATCAACGCCGAATCCCAGCTCAAAGAACAATTGGATCACGCCCGCCTGGAGCTTGAACAAGCCGAGCGCGCTGGTGATCTCGCCAAGGCTGGTGAGCTGAGTTACGGTACTATTCCTGATCTTGAAAAAGCGCTGGAAGAAGCTGCCGGAGCAACCGATGGCGCAATGCTGCGCGAGGAAGTTACCGATGAAGATATTGCGGCGGTCGTTTCCAAATGGACCGGTATCCCCGTCGACAAGATGCTCGAAGGCGAACGCGAGAAATTGCTAGCGATGGAAGAGCTGATCGGCAAACGTGTTATCGGACAGACCGATGCAATCGGAGCGGTATCTGCCGCCGTCCGCCGGAGCCGCGCCGGATTGCAGGACCCGAACCGGCCATTGGGCAGCTTCCTGTTCCTCGGCCCCACGGGTGTCGGCAAAACTGAGCTGACGAAAGCTCTTGCTGGTTTCCTCTTCGACGATGACCAAGCGATGATCCGCATCGACATGTCCGAATATATGGAAAAACACAGTGTGGCACGCCTGATCGGCGCCCCTCCAGGCTATGTCGGCTATGATGAAGGCGGTGTGTTGACCGAAGCCGTTCGCAGGCGTCCATATCAGGTGATCCTGTTTGACGAAGTTGAAAAGGCGCATGGCGATGTTTTCAACGTCCTGCTGCAGGTACTCGACGACGGACATTTGACCGACGGGCAAGGCCGGAAAGTTGACTTCTCCAATACGTTGATCATCCTGACTTCCAACCTCGGCAGCCAATATATGGCGAATCTTGAGGATGGTCAGAAAGTCAAAGATGTCGAGCCGCAAGTGATGGAAGTCGTCCGCGCGCATTTCCGTCCCGAGTTCCTAAATCGGCTGGATGAGATCATCCTGTTCCATCGGCTTGCCGAAGAACATATGGCACCAATTGTCGATATTCAGGTTCTACGGGTGCAGAAATTGCTCAAGGACAGGAAGATCGAACTAGACCTCTCCGATGCTGCCCGACGCTGGCTGGGGCGGGTTGGCTATGACCCGGTCTATGGCGCACGGCCGCTCAAACGAGCGATCCAGAAATATCTTCAAGATCCGTTGGCGGACCTTATCCTGCGCGGTGATGTGCCGGATAACAGCACGGTCAAGATTGACGAAGGTGATGGTGCGTTGAAAATGGAAACTCAATGAAAAACCCGTAATCCATGTCCACGCGGTCCGTTGTCGGCATATTAGCGGCAAGCCGCAGAGGAACGGCAATAACTTGAAGCCTTGCCAATGCCGTTAAACCTGCCCCAGAGATCGACAGATTGAGTTATCTGCCTGAAAATTAGATGAAGTCCGGAATACGAAGTTGATCCGCAACATATCGCGATCCGTGAACTCAACAGCCTGTTCCGCAAGATGACGATCTGTGATGCCTTACTGGACGACCGCATCAGCCAGACAAATGTGAGAAGAATAATGGGCAGGAACTTCTCATCGAAGTTCTGGGATAGATTAAACTATCATCTGCGCGATTCCGGCTATTGTAGAGCCTGAATCTCATCCTGGCGAAAAACACGGAGTACCGTGTAGCCTGCCGTCAAGAGATCACGGGTCAAACGATCATTCGCTGACCCGAAGCATCGATCCAAAATTTAGTGAGGCAATAAAAAAGGCGGGCTCGAAAGCCCGCCTTCTTTTTATCCGATGGGATCGGCTGCGATTAGAAGCGCAGACGAACACCAGTGTAGTAACGCCGGCCGAACACGTCGTAGACGTCAGCAGCGGTATCTGAACCAGTCACGTTGAACGGCGTACCGGTCAAGATGTTCGGAGCAGATTTATCGAGCATGTTATCAATACCAATGTAGAACTCGAACTGTTCGCTGATATAGAACGACGTGTTCATGTCCAGCAAGAAGTAAGCCGGTACCGAATGAGCCTTAGGTCCATTGAACTGGTCATCTTCATAAGATTTTCCGATGAACGTACCGGTAAACCCTACTTTGAAATCATCAGTCGAATAGGTTGCGTTCGCAGTGAAGCGATCTTTAGCCGTACCGATTTCACCAGCAGCAGGATCTGCATCCGCGTCAGGCAGTGAGAAGAAATCGTTCTCAATCACGTGCGTGTAGGCACCGCGAAGAGAGAGACGATCACCGTCGGTTAGGCCAAGTGGTGTGCTCCAAGTCGCAGTAACGTCAACACCCGAAGTCTTCAGAACAGCAGCGTTAACCTGCAAAGCGTTGATCAAATCGATCGAACCTGCGCTGTTAACGGCCGTTGCAGTCGGACGACGAACGATCAGATCACAAAATGTTGGATTTCCTTCTTCATAGCACTGTTGAAGCGAGAACTGCCGCGGGAAGCCCGAGATCACATCCGTGATTTTGATGTTATAATAATCGGCAGTGATCGTCAGGTTACCCAATGCAGGGATCGAACGTGGAGCAATAACGGCACCAACGGTCCAAGAGTCTGCGGTTTCTTCAAACAGGTCAGCGTTTCCGCCGTTGAAGCCGGAGATACCCTGGATATCAGGTTGGTTAAGCGTAAACGTACCGTTTGCTGCGATATTGGCTGCAACACCGGCATCAGCCCGGCAATTATCACCCAATGCGCCACCACCAGCTGCTCCAATACCTTCACAAGGATCGGTCAAGCCCGATGGGAATGTCTGCGAGAGACCCGCAAACAATTCACCGATGTTCGGAGCACGTACAGCACGAGCAAACGTACCGCGGATCCGAATGTCATCAATGGGCTGCCATGTACCGGTTACGTTGTAGCTTACAACCGAACCTACCGTAGAATAATCGGAAACACGAACGGCACCACCAATTTCCAGCAATTGGAAGAATGGAGTGTCAGCCAAAATCGGCGCCTTCACTTCAACGAATGCTTCCTTCACATCGAACGAACCGCTTGTATCCGGCAGAACGTTACCCGCGTTTAGACCTTGGTTTGTCAAAGCATCATTATCAGAGAAAGATGTTTCTTTCCGATACTCAACGCCGAGCGCAATACCCAGTGGACCAGCAGGCAGATCAAACAGGCTACCAGAGAGGTTACCCTGAAGAACCTGTTGTTTCAGGCCAGTTTGATAGGTGCCTTGCGCTTGGATGTAGTCAACCGCACCCTGCGAAATAGCACCGGCGCCGAATATATTAGCGGCGACACAGCCATTTGCGCGTGCTTCAACATCAATACAAATTGCATCAGTCGTTAGACCGTTGCCATTCACATCGTTAACATCCGTCATAACGGCAAGCGCGTTACGGAAGTTTACAACGTTTACCTGACCGGATGAAACCTGGTTTTCGTTAACTTGACCGTAGTTATAGCTCACGTCCCAGCGGAAGCGATCGTCAAACAGACCACCATCAAAGCCGACTACGAAGCGATAGAAATCACGCTCCGTCCGACCTGAACGTGGACCAAATTCTGCGAGACGACGAACAAAGCCGATGTCACGCAAGCCGTCGCCATTGCTGTCTGCTGCTGCATTTAGGATCTCAACAGGAACGAACGGATTAGCCACAATGGTAGCTGTACCTGGCAAGTAGTTTTCAACATTAAATCCGCCACCCGATGGAAAAATACCATTGGAACCACCTGATTCAAGTGGGAACGGTTCAATTTGACGCGCCGAAGACGTTTTGTTGAATGTGCCTTCAAAGAAAAAGTTCAAATCGTCGCTAAGCGCATATTCACCAGCTGCAGCAAACAAATAGCGTTGGACCGGCACAGCGAGTGTACGGAACTGCTGGCGGTTAAAGCCGTTGGGGCCAGTGCCAGAACCGATAGTGGCGGCACAGGTGTCACCATTCGTGGTGAAGCAATCCTGCAACTGACCGTTTGGATCGTACGTAAAGGTCCCAGCCGGAGTGATGAAGCGCCCCTGAGGTGGGAAGCTGGAAAAGAACGGTTCAGTGTCTGTACCCCAATCTCCACCAAAGTAAATTGAGTCCAGAGCATCAATCCGTGTATTCTCACGCTGACTGGAAAGCAGACCTTCTTCGTTCGAATAACCGAAGTGGACCATGATGTTGCCGTCACCATCAGCAAAATTTGTACCAGCGGTGAGGTTCATCTGATAGCGGGCGTCGTCCCCCCGTTCAGTGATACCATATTGGCCGTTGGCTTCAATGCCTTCAAAATTAGATTTGTAAACAAAGTTTACAACACCAGCAACAGCGTCCGAGCCGTATAGTGAAGAAGCGCCACCTGTTAGAATGTCGATGCGATCAATAAACTGGGTCGGAATGACGTTAAGATCAACAGTCGACGAACCTGCCAGCGATGCAACCACGCGGCGGCCGTTGACGAGAACCAATGTACGGTCTGAGCCGAGATCACGAAGATCGACCGTCGCAACACCCGTACCGGAAGTCAGGAACGCAGAGTTTGTACGACTAAGAGCAGGTGTACCGAAAACAGGATTTTCAAGGAGAAGTTCCTGAACGTTGGTGACACCAGAATCGTCAATTGTTTCGCCGGTGACTACCTGCAGCGGAGCAGCAGACTCGACCGTTGCCGATGCGATGCGCGAACCTGTAACAACAATCAATTCGCCAGGTTGTTCATCAGCGGCTCCAGCTTCCTGCGCGAACGCAGGCACGGATACCATAGCGATTCCAAGCACCATCGGTGCTACTGTCGCTTTTAGCTTCGTAAATTTTGTCATTATATTCCAGTCCCTTATTCTGGAGAAGTAAGCCACCATGACCTACCCCGGTTGTTGACCGACGGTAATCTATGCGCCCCAAACGCAATGATTGATCCGTCGAATTGCTGCTCCGATGCAGCAAGGAAGACCACCCTGTAAAGCTTCTGTTCAGGGAAACGGGCTGATTTTGTAAACAATGTAACTATTTTGCCACAGTTTTGTAACATGGGTCCAAACCATGTGTTTGGCGATTATTGGTTGTAGATTCTCTTGCTGACATTAAGTTCAAATTCACTATGCATTACAGATTGCATTCATATTTAGGCCATCGAGGCAGGACGGAGATCATCATGAACAATATCATTGGAAAGACAGCGTTAGTAAGCGGTGCAGCCTTGCTCACAGCCCTATCTTCATCTGCACTTGCCAAGGACGATGATAACAACGCCGCGCCGCCCGCAATTTTCCAAGCCGTTATTGATTGTAAGGAAACATCCGATCCGGCACAGCGCTTAGCCTGTTACGATGAAAAGGTAGCATCGCTAGCGGATGCGCAAGAAAGTCGGCAACTGGTTATCGCTGATCGCGAACAAATCAAGGAAGCGCGCCGTGGCCTATTCGGATTTTCGCTTCCCAAAATTCGGCTATTTGGCGGAGGGTCGGATAAGCAAGACAAAGAAGAACGCATCAAAGAACTACAAACAACCATCACATCCGCTCGTCAATTCGGTTACGGCAAATGGATTCTGACGCTGAAAGAAGGTGGCCGCTGGCAGCAGACAGATAGCATCCGACTAAACACCGCCCCACGAAGCGGCGACCCAATCACAATAAAAACCGGTGCGATCGGCAGCTATCTTGCCAAGATTAGTGGTCAACGCGCTATTCGGGTAAAGCGTATTGAATGAGCCAAGCTCGGTCCTTCTAAGCCGGGCCTCAAAAACTAGTCCATTGGCCCAGTCAGCAAAATCGGATCTATGCGCGCCTGCTTCCATTTCATCGACCAATGCAGATGTGGACCGGTTGCGCTGCCGGTTGAGCCAATTCGACCGATCGGTTCACCGCGTTTCACCACTTGGCCGGGCTTTACCAATATTTTCGAACTGTGCAGAAAGGCACTGTTCAGCCCCATACCGTGATCAATCATCAGCAGATTACCCTCCAGTGAGAACGGACGGGTGGCCGCTAGTGTAACAACACCATCCGCTGGTGCTACATAATAGGTGCCGGTTGGTGCGGCAATATCGATGCCGGTATGATAGCTGCCCGGCGTTCCATTAAATATCCGCTGATTACCGAACATACCGGAAACTCTGCCTTTGATCGGCCAAATGAATGCCTGCCTCCATCCGTCACTGTCGGTTTCCATCTGACGCGCGGCATTGATTTGGGCTAGTTCTGGCGCGCGGCGTTTTTTGAAAGCCGCACTAGCGGTGCGCGCCCGACGGTTGAGAGCGACATGTTCAATCTTCCATTTGCGCGGAGAGACATTGAAAAACTTTCTTACGGTTTCACCATTTTCCAGCGTTGCAATAAGCTGCGCCGCCTGCCCGGCATCGCGGTTGAACGCAATGATGAACTTGCCATCTTCATCCATCGGGACCAGCCTACCGTCAAAAGACAAGCTGCGTGTTCCAGCAGGGGCGTCACCGATCATCACGCCGCCCTGGATGGCTTCACCAGTGAAACCGAATTGAACCGCTTCCCGAAACGCCGACTGCTCAGCGCTGTCGGTTCCGGCATATACAATGGCAGCCGGGATAGAAGCCGCCGAGATCGTCAATAGGCAGAGTGTAGCCTTAAATCGCCCTATCACTGTTCACCTTCCGGCAGATGGGCGTGTGCCGAAATCTGTGCCGTGGCATAGGGTTCCTGTTTTTCAACGCTCCAATAGCGCAGCTCGTCCAAAGGGATGGCTTCTCCGCTAACCGCACAAAGAACATGATCGCCCGCAGAGAGCGGCCGGAAGCCATTGGGCATATAGTGCAGCTTTGCCACTTTATTGCGATTAGACATTAACATAGGACGTTCTTACTCCCCGAACCCTTTACCTGCGATTTACGGTCATGGATGACATGATCGGTCAAATATATCGCAATTCCCTTTAAAATAAATCCTGCTGCCTGTCATCCGACGGTTTTTTGACTCGGCTGGGCATTGCTTTGGGCGGTTTGACTGGCTTTTTCTCTACTGAACCATCGCCGGATATACTCACTCCGACCGAACCGTCCTGAAAATGCAACTCTAGATCGCCTGCTTTTTTCGCGGCGGTCCGGCTGGCAATAAGCCCGCCATCCAGACCGGATACACGGACATAACCTCTTTTCAGCGGACCATCCGGGGACAGTTGCTCCGCTAACCGCCACAAAGCGTTCAATCTTTGCCGCGCATCATCCACGGGCCGTTGCACCAGACTTAGGGGCAAATCGAGTCGTTTAAATCGTTCCTGCGAACGCTCCAATCGTTGCTTCAATATAGAAGGCCGCAATGCGCCGGCGCTCGCAGAGAAACGACTACGGGCCTGCGCAACATTCTGGCTCATACCAAATTTCATGCGCTCCGACACTTCATCCACCCGCTGTTGATGGGGACGGAGCAGATCGGTCAGCGCCGGCATCAAACGCCGTTGCCCTTCCAGCCGTTCCTGCGCAGTGGTCAGGCTGCGCTGCACGCTACGCGCCATCCGCGCCTTGCTTTCCGACAGAGTAGCCAACCACTCCGCTCGAACCGGCACCGCCATTTCCGCAGCTGCCGTCGGAGTGGGTGCCCGCAGGTCGGCAGCAAAATCACATAATGTTGTATCGGTTTCATGGCCCACGGCGGAGATGATCGGGATCGAACAGTCCGCAACCGCCCGGACCACCGGTTCTTCATTAAAGCTCCACAAATCCTCGATCGAACCACCGCCGCGCGCGACGATCACCAGATCAGGCCGCGCGACCGGGCCACCCGGCTCCATATTGGAAAAACCATTGACCGCTGCAGCAATCTGCTTGGCCGCACCTTCGCCCTGCACCAACACAGGCCAAACAATCACATGACTGGGACAACGGTCGGCAAGCCGGTGCAATATATCCCTGATCACTGCGCCGGTTGGCGAGGTCAAGATACCGATGGTTTTCGGCAAAAATGGCAGCGCCTTCTTGCGGTTCTGATCGAACAGCCCTTCGCCGAGCAGCTTGGCCTTGAGCTTCTCGAACAGGGCCATCAGCGCGCCCTCGCCCGCCAGCTCCATCTTGTCGATAACAACCTGATATTTGGAACGGCCGGGGTAGGTGGTGAGCTTGCCAGACACGACGACTTCAATGCCATCTTCCGGTTGGAACGGCAGCCGTCCGGCGTTGCCCTTCCACATCACACCATCAAGAACCGCCTTATCATCTTTCAGCGCCAGATAGACATGCCCAGATGCAGCGCGCTTAAAGCCCGAAATTTCACCCCTTATCCGGACATAGCCAAAGCGATCCTCGACCACACGCTTAAGCGCTCCAGAAATATCTGAAACTGACAGCGGCGGGGCGTTGTCACCCTGCCCGCTCTCGGCTAACAGCTTCGCATCTAAAGAAAGGGAATCGTCCATGAATATCCTGTTGATCGGGTCCGGCGGCCGCGAACATGCCTTGGCCTGGAAGCTGGCGCAATCCCCTTCCTTGGAGAAATTTTATGCAACTCCAGGAAATCCGGGCATCGCCCAACATGCCGAACTGGCCCAACTGGACGTTACCGACCATGGGGCGGTAATCCTTTTCTGTGGCCAGAAAAATATCGATCTGGTCGTCGTTGGCCCGGAAGCACCTTTGGTTGATGGACTGGGCGAAAGCCTGCGCACCGCTGACATATTGGTTTTCGGTCCCGACAAAGCGCCGGCGCAATTGGAAGGCTCCAAAGGTTTCACCAAAGACCTATGCGCTCGGGCGGATATCCCGACGGCAGGCTATGTTCGTACCACCAACGCCGCCGATGCGCTCAAGGCGCTCGACGATTTCTCCATTCCGGTAGTGATTAAGGCCGATGGCCTTGCAGCTGGCAAAGGCGTGATCATCGCCGAGACCCGCGAGCAGGCAGAAGCCGCCATCACCGACATGTTCGACGGCAGCTTTGGCGAAGCCGGCGCAGAGGTCGTGATCGAGGAATTTCTTACCGGCGAGGAAGCCAGCTTCTTCGCGATCACCGACGGCGAGAATGTCGTCCCCTTCGGCAGCGCGCAGGACCACAAGCGCGTCGGCGAAGGCGATGTCGGTCCCAATACCGGCGGCATGGGCGCCTATAGCCCCGCCCCCGTCCTGACTGCTGCTCTGCAAAAGCAGGTGATGGACGAGATCATCCAGCCGACCGTCGATACTTTGGCCGCAGAAGGCACGCCCTATAGCGGCGTCCTATTCGCTGGGTTGATGCTGACCGAGACCGGTCCGCAGCTGATCGAATATAACGCCCGCTTCGGCGACCCGGAATGCCAGGTGCTGATGATGCGACTGGAGAGCGATCTCGCCAAGCTGATGATGGCAACCGCCAAGGGCGACCTCGCCCAGACGAGCGCACCCGTCTTCGCACCCGAAACCGCGCTCACCGTTGTGATGGCTGCAAACGGCTATCCCGCGAGCCCGGACAAAGGCGGCAAGATCCAGAATCTTGCCCGCGCTGAGCGCGAGGGTGCCAAGATATTCCACGCCGGCACAGCGGAAGTGGACGGCTCACTCGTTGCCAGCGGCGGCCGTGTATTGAATGTCACCGCACTGGGATCAAGCGCCACAGAAGCCCAAGCCAAAGCCTATGCCGCGGTGGACCAGATCGATTTCGAGACCGGCTTCTGCCGCCGCGATATCGGCTGGCGCGAGGTCGCGCGGGAGGTCGGGAACTAGGTTGCTTCGTCGCGTTTGGTTCCAAAGTTAGGGCCAAGGAACGGTTCTCACCTGCCCTTTTATAGAGAGTAGGTTTATTGGACTCGCACGAAGACACGAAGGCGCCAAGAGATTGCGCTTTGTGTCTTCGTGCGAGCCTGACCATTTTTGCGTCGCGTCGTGAACTTTACACAAACGAACTGTTTTATTTTCCGCGACCTTTGCCCCCAGGCCGCAGAATGCCAGCATTTGTAGGAAACCAGCCGGCAGTCGAGTGTAACCTTCCAGATTGCCGCCCAAACCGGTCCAATGAAAACACGCACCCGGCCGCCACCGCTGCGTTCATATCTAGATTGTCAAAGAGCCCGCCCCGCGCATGGCGCGGAGCAATTGCGATAATAGCGGATTGAGCCAGATGTAGGACAGCGCTTTTTGGGGAATGAAACTCGACATTGTTGCTCCTATCACCGCAACGCCGAAATGTATTGCGCCTCAAAGTTTCTATTTAATTTTCCTGAATACGTATCCATCCAAGGAGCTGAGCAAAGGGTTATTTAAAATCAGTTTTTGTGAAACAGTACTCTTTATGTCCATAATTGAAAAACCTTGAAAACATTCAAGCACGAGGTTTTTCTCTCGGAGCAAATTTACGAAGTGCGGTGTTGGGTAAGTCAGAGATGTAAGGTCAACTTCACGACCATCAACCAAAACAAATCTAGATAATTTGTCAGCTCCCTTTGATCTAAATGTACTTGCCCATTCATGACTTGGGCACGTTAGCACCCACAGGCCCCCAAGGTCTAAGACGCGACTGACTTCCGACCAAAAAATTTCATCGTTATATGGGTCAGCTAGGAACGAGAACACAGTTTGAATTTCATTCGAAGGAATTGGCATTTCCCTAGCATCAGAAACAAACATCTTTTCAATTTTGTTTTGCCAACGGAATGAGTGTGCCAGCATTTCTTCTGATTGATCTTGAAGGGACAAATTTTGTATAGATAGCTCTTTGCTCAAAAAGAATTCGGCAACAAGACTTTTTCCTGCGCCGGTTTCCAAAGCTCGAGCATCCAAAAACAGGTCACGATACTTCACTACTTTGATTATATTTTCCAAAAATTGCCAGCTAAGCTCCCGGAAGTTTGCGCACGTCGGGTGGAGCAACGGATTATAATATTCCTCAGCTACACTACCATATGCTCCAACGGTTCGAATCATATATTCTGGCCAATTTTCGTTAAGTTAAATTGCAGTTCAATTTGAGATGTTAGTATCCGCAATTTACCGAGTGCTTTAACTAGCTGTTTAACGCCGGTCATTGCCTGGCATTTACCTGCAAAATCCAAACATTCTTCGTTATTTCCAAAGAAATTTTCTTCTTCGGCATCGGCATAGAGAATACCCACCATCTCGTTTGATTCTGGTGACCGCAATACCAATGCGAGGCACGATGGTTTTTTTCCAGCAGCAGCCGCTTGTTCAGGTAACATACTCCAATTCTCTATCAGTGCTTCACGAGCTTCGATGTCACGAAATGCATTGCCTACGGCTTGAGACTTTTCTGTTCGTGCAGCCAGCCCAATTATGCCGTATCTAATTGAAAAACGACGCCCCGCCCCTTTATCACTCTGCCAAAAAATATTTGAATTTTCAGAATAGTAGTAGTTTGATAACTGGTACAAGTGATCGGCAAAAACCGCGTCAAAAATATGGACGGTGACCCTTAACTTTGCCGACTTCAGCTTGGCTTGAGATTCCGTTGGAAGGTTAGCTTTGATATTCTCACCAGCCAACCTCAGAGTGCTCTTTATACTAACCGTATTCGCAAACCGTTGAACTTCACTGTCCGTTTTGCGTATTAACTCCAAGAAAGTTTTGTCGGTTTTCTCCTTTAAATCGTCAAGACTGTTTCGATCCAGTTCAACCTCAAGTCCCCCAAATTTCAATTTTCTAATCAATGGCGCGCGACGCATAGCATCGCCAATACGTCTGAGATTAAGTACGAAGATTGCAAACATCGTGAGCACGGCGATTGGCCAAGCTGTCTCATGAGCAATTTTCACAATTTCGTCCATAATTCTTCCCTACCACCACCATTAAACTGAGATAATTCGCATGTTGAAATATGGGGAGATATCCCCCGATACCGGATTCATAAGAACAATAGCATTTATTTTTAGCAAAAAGTGAATGTTCGTAATCAAAACCCCTGAAACAGAAAATCCAGCGCATCGATAATCACCGCGCGAGGTCCCGCGGGAGGCCGGGAACTAGAAGCCAAAAACCTAGAGACTTCTAGCTCACCCATTCATCAACCAACATCTGTCCACCTGACGGATAGCATATTATTTGCCCTGCCGGATGCAGGCGAAGCCGATAGCCTTCCAACATTTGACCATCCACAGAGAAGGCAAATAGCTGGTCGACCCAGCGCCAATCCAGGCTCGCGGGCGACTCAACGAAGCGAAAGTTGGAAGGAAGGGTGGAAAATGACAGAATCCCCAATCAGCAGACGAAGCGTTTTAGGAGCAACACCGATAGCTGCCGGAGCCGGGCTGGCCGGCATGACTGGTCTTGGGGTTGGTCTCGGGGCCGGACTGGGCGCAGGCTCTGCATTCGCTCGCTCGACTTCCCAAACTGCAGAAATGTTGGAAGACCCGGCGGTGCGTGCGAGAGTAAGGGCCCGTGTCATCGGGTCATGCCAAGAAGAAGTGTCGATGAAATTCTATCGGCTCAATATTTATGGCTATATGGGCGATGGCAACCTGGTCCCGTTTTTCACCATGAATCATCTTTCGATAGCGGACTGGGCGCCGGCCGCAGATAATATGTACAATTCCACGACCTATGAATGCGGCTATTATTGCAAATTTGATACCGATGAACCGATTGAGGTTTGGGACAATCCAGTCACCGGTGACAAACGCGATGTTTTTCAATTTCTCGGCGGGCCATTTTCTGTGAATGTGGGAGCTGATGGAGTTGTCACCAAAGACGCCGATCTAGCCCCGCAAGTGTTGCGTATGGAACAGATTGGTAATTTGTTGATGGTGCCGACAATCGCCAGCATGATCTTGCCCAATTTTGTCGATCCTGCGAAATTTCCCAAATCCTACTCCGGTCCCTCGACATATTGGGAATCTCAGGCAACATTTGCGGCAGACGCTAACGATGCCATGAATGAAGAGCTCAGCTCGGCGCCAGCATTTTGCCATTTCCAGAATTTGGCAAGCTGGCATCCCTGGTTGGGCATGGGAACCCAGCCCGGACGAACCTATGGCAATGCTCGCGGCGTAAAAATCAAAAGCGAAGCCGAAATCCCGGCCAATATCCGAAAGGATTTTGAGAAATATACGCCTGAGATTTTCGACCGAAAAAGCTGGACCAAGCCAAGGCTGGATACGCTGGAATATCTAGCCACCCAGACACCGGCGACAGCAGAATAGCTTACAAGTAAGCAGGTAATTGCCGCAAACTTAGCGCCGAGGCAGCGTTATGCTGGATCCTATTGGTTAGATCATTGCCGATGTTAAAATATCATTCTTCCGACTAGGACCGCGGCGTGTACCAATGAAACGCTTCATCCTCGCCGTCTCGACCGCCATCGCATCACACCAGTTACAAACAACACAGCCGGTATTAATCCGCAAAGCGCGACCAATATACGCCCCGTCAGTCCGCCCGCCGACCCTTCGTGCAGCGGGTGCAGCCAGTTATTGATCACGCTACCGGCCCGCGCCTGCCGTGCGTCGTATACTCCCATCACCATCGCGGTGGCGCTATCCACCCAGACATAGCTATGCGGAAAGCGGAAGCTGGGATCGCTAGGCACCTGCATTCGCAACCGGAAATTTCCACCCCCCGCTGGCGGTGTTTCGATCCACGCGAGACGCGCTTGCGGCAAAGCCGCGCGGCCAGCGCTCACGATCTGGGCAACACGGACCTTCCCGGCCGATCGCTCCGGTGCCGGGTGGACATGGGGCATCGAGTCCATGGGCAAGCCGATAGCGCCAAGCACCGCATCGCTCTCCTGCGGCAATTCCATCATCATGCCGGTCACGGTCAGGATCAGTAGAAATATCAGCCCCGTCAGGCCGGTCAGCTTATGCCAGTCCCGCAAAGTTCGTTGAGGGTGCGCGCTGGTTTTGAGCCGCAGGGCTTTCGTCCAGGAGCCCTTGGGCCACCAGGCCCACAGACCGCTGAGCAAAAGGGCGAGCAGAACAAAGCCCAGCCAGCCGAGCACGGTTCCGCCGGTCTCTCCCAGCAACAGCCGGAAATGCAGATCGTAGATAAAGGTCACGGCATATTCGCCCCAATAGTCGCGACGCAGCACCTGCGAACCATCGGGCGAGAGCCAGACCATCATCGGGCGAAAGGCGTGCCCGGTCCGCTCCGGCGGATTATAATAGCGCGCGGGGATCGCGCCCGCTTCGCCGGTCACCTCGAAACGCCACGGCCCCTGTTTGTCCGGATAGACCCGGCGCACGGTGGCCAGCGCGCGGTCCCAGTCAGGCTCTTGCACGGCCGGGCCGCTCGCCTCCGCCCGGATTTCAGGATGCAGCAGTGCATCCAGTTCCGGGTAGAAGACGAGGACCGAACCGGTCAGGCCAAGCAAGACCAGCAGACCGCCAACGCCCAGCCCCAACCAGAGATGGAGCGAGCGCACGGCGCGGCGTAGCCGGTCTCCCTTGACCTGCATCAGAAGCGTAGTCGGGCGCTGGCGGTGACATTACGGCCGTTGGCCGGGCTGTGCAGGGTCTGCGAACCGTCCCACCAGAGATATTCATAATAGCTGTCAGCGAGATTCTTGACCGCCAGACCAAGTTCCAATGTCCCGTTCACGCGATAGAAGACGCTTGCATCGAACATATTCAAATCTCCCCATTTGCCTTCCGCATTGGCGGTGGTGAGATAATAAGAGGATTGTCCGCGCCCGGTCAGCGACAGGGTCAGGGCTTCCAGCGGCGAATATTCAATGCCGCCCGACCACAGCCAGCGCGGCGTGTGATCAATCTCGTTGCCGAGCAATTGCGGCGTCGCCGGTGTCGGTACCGCAATAACCGCTTTCTGCCAGGACAATGCGCCCCACAGGGACAGGCCCGACATCGGCTTGATGCTCAACTGTACGTCAATACCGTTGCGGTCGGTGCCGCCGACATTTTCGAAGTCACCCAGAGGATCGTTGAGCTTGCGGGCGATTTCTCCGGTTGCGCTCTGCTCCCAATAGGCGATCCGTGCCTCGACCATCTGGCCGAGCTGATATTTTGCGCCCAGTTCCCATCCGGTGTTGATCGACGGGGCCAGATCAACCTGGCGCGGCGGAATCAGATAGGCACCCGATCCCGAACCGATCTGGAATGTCTTGCCCCAGTTGCCATAGAGCGTGACACCCTCGGTCGGGAAGACAGCGACCGACAATTTGGGCTGGTCGATACTGCCATAATCGTTGATCGGAGCCGCTGTGCCGTCCAGCAGATTGTCGAAGTCGCCACCGACCCAGTCGATCCGGTAGGCGGGCGTGATACGCAGCCAGTCTGCCGGTTCAATGATCGCCTGCACATAGGCGCCGCCGACCGACAGATCATATTGCTGGTCGCGGGTCTGGCTGGTTGGCACGCGCTCGACCGCAAGCCAGCGGGCGGACCGGTTGTCCTGCCATTCGACATTGCCGCCGACCTCCAGCATCAACGCCACACCGGAAAGATCGCCGTGCCAGTGCAGCGCGGTCGAAAAACCATATTGGTCTTCCTGCGTCAAACGGCGCTGCTGCGACGCCCCGGCAGAAAATTTGACATAACGGTCGTCGCGCAGCCGGTTGTAATAAGCCAGGCTCGACCAATCGAGATTGTCCGACAAGGCCGCGTCGAGGGTCAGCGCATATTGCTGCATGCTGCGGGTATCGCCATCGGATTCGTTATAGTCGTTGGTCATCCGGGGATTGGACCGGCTGTCCGCGAAGGTCAGATAGCCGGGTTCTTCCGCATCCGCGTCATAATAGCGCGCGATCGCGCCGAGCTTGACGTCTTCACCCAGCGCCAGTCCCCATTTGCCCGAAAGGCTGAACCGCTGGCTGTCGCTGTGATCGCGATAGCCGTCGCTCTCCCGGTAGGCGATCTGGTAATTTTGGGTGAAATTGCCGCTTTCCAGACCGGCAACCAGCTGTCCTTCGACACTGTTATAGCTGCCGACCGACGCGCGCGCGTCGACATAGGTGCCGCCGGAGCGGGTGAGGATATTGGCGCTGCCGGCAATGGCGTGGAGCCCGTAGCGCGGATCGGACGTGCCGCGCACGACCTCCATGCCCGCGATGTTGAGCGGGAAGACCATGTCGATATAGGGCATATTGCCGCTGTTGCTGTTGGACGGTATGCCGTCGATCAGCAGCTTGACCGCATTGATATTGCCCTCACCATTAAAGCCGCGCATCGAAAATTTGCCGTTGGTGGTGCCCTGATTGAAATCCGTCACCAATATGCCGGGCATCCGTCCGATCAGTTCGTAGACATTATCGACATCGGCCTTTTGCGCGACATCCCCACCCAGCCGGTCAACTGAAGTCAGCACATTGTCGGTGCTGCCCGCCATACCGCGCGCGGTGACAACAATTTCGCCGACCGAGAAACTGGTGTCGGCCTTGTTGGTTGCCGCTTCGCCCCTGCTTGCGGCGGCGCTTGTGTCTTCTGCAACAGCGGTCGCGGGATTGGCAGCAAATATGAGACCTGCGGCAAGCGCAGGCAGTGAAATTTCCATTATGATAATCCGATTCTAACGTGATTTATGCGTGATAGTGCGGGTTAGAACGCAGCCGGATTGGGGGTGGACTGTGCGCGTGCGGCGATACGGATCATTCCGATCCGGCACCGGTTGCACATATTAGCTTTGACCAAATGGCTGCGTCAGGCAGCCAGCGGTGGCCCCCGTGAGGGCGGCCGCAAGCGCGGAGTATCGCGCAAAACGGGCGACGTTCTGGGCGCAAACCCGAGAGCCAGTTCAAAAGCGACGGCCGATGCCAAAAGCGTGGCGTCCGCACCGCCTGCGGCATCCATCGACAAAGCGGTATAGGGACATTCGGCCCTGGCTTGACCATGTTTGTCGTCCGCAGAATCTTCCATCGGAACCGATATCTGCTGCGTGCGCTGTTCGCCCGTGGAATCAGAACAGATCACCACGGTCAGCACCATATTATCGCTGGAAACCATATAGCCCGCCGGAACCAGCAGCTTCAGCAGCAGCGCGCAGCTGAGCAGCAAAGCTGCGAACACGCCATTGCGGCGAATCATGGTCCGGATCAATTCCACGGGCGCCTGTTAGTTGCCCCGATCAAGCTTGTCATCAGCGAAAAAACAGAATTTCAATAGTGTAACAATATATCATACGTTCACTTTCCAGTCAGCTTGGCTTGGGCACCTTCTATCGCAGATAAATTTGGAGGAACAGTCATGCGGCGACCTAATATTATATCAAAAGCGATGTGCGGGTTGGCCGCAGTGGGCCTTGTCGGAGCGCCGAGCGTTACTGCCGCCGACGCACGATCGATCGTGCGACCGCCGGTGGCCAAACCAGCACATCCAGTCAATTGCAGCATTTTCTCGCGCGTCAACGAAGATCGTTATAGCAATCGCCGCGCAAACTCTGGGATCACCACTTCTGCACAGCCATCCGTCCTTTCCGGAGCACAACTTCCACCACCGCTGTCTCCTATGCCGGCCGCTCCGGTAGCAAAATCCGTGATCGGCGGGACAGCTGTCCAAGAAAGCCGAGTTGGGCCATATCCTTATCCCTATCCCCTGCCCCGACCAGAGGCGGAAAGCCGGGAACGCTATGATGGCAAAGAAGTGGCCAGCATCAAGCGGGTTGCCGACGAACCCGTGTCTACCTTCGCCGTGGACGTCGATACCGGCAGCTACACTAACGCCCGTCGTTTCCTCAACGAAGGCCGCCTGCCGCCCAAGGCAGCCGTGCGAACCGAGGAAATGATCAACTATTTCCGCTATGATTATCCCAAACCGACGAACCGCAAAACACCGTTCAGCGTCTCGACGGATATGAGCGCAACGCCTTGGAATGACGCCAGCCGTCTGCTGCGTATCGGCCTGCGCGGATATGATATCAACAGCGCAGAACGCCCCCAGGCCAATCTGGTATTTCTGGTCGATGTCTCCGGATCAATGGGTAGCGCTAAAAAACTACCGCTGGTCAAATCGACACTGACGGCGCTCGCCAACGAATTACGCAGCGATGATAGAGTCTCGATCGTTGTTTATTCCGGCAGAGTGGGCTTGTTGCTCGCGCCCACATCCAACAAGGATCATGTAAAAAAGGCTGTCGACTGCCTCTATGCCAGTGGCTCCACCGCTGGCGGCGATGCCCTGAAACTCGCCTATTCGACGGCACGACACAACTTCCTGAAAGGTGGTATCAACCGGATCATTATGGCCACCGATGGAGACTTTAACGTCGGCACTTCGAATACCGATGAACTGAAAGAATATGTTGCGAAACAGCGCGAAAGCGGCGTCACGCTAACCATGCTCGGCTATGGCACCGGCAATATCCGCGATGAGTTAATGGAAGGTATCGCCAATGTCGGCAATGGCAATTACGCCTATATCGACAGCGCGATGGAAGCACAGAAAGTGCTAGGCGAAGAGCTGAGTTCCACCCTGTTCACGATCGCAAAAGACGTGAAAATCCAGATCGAATTCAATCCTGTCCATGTAAAGGAATATCGCCTGATCGGCTATGAGAATCGCTTGCTCGCGGAAGAAGATTTCGACAATGACAGTATCGATGCCGGCGATATTGGCGCCGGACATCAGGTCACCGCCCTTTATGAAATCATGCCAGCCGATGCCGCCGGTTGGCTTCCCGCCCGGCGCTATCCGGCCAATCGGGTTGTCGAGTGGCAACCAAATTTTGGTAACGAAATGGCCAATGTGAAGTTGCGCTACAAACTGCCGCAAGGTTCCAGTTCACGCCTGATTTCGAAGCCCATTTCCGCAAATGGATTGACCAATGCCCAACAACCAAGTGGCGACATGGCTTTTGCCGTCGCTGTGGCTGCATTCGGTCAAAAGTTACGGGGAGACAAATATCTCGGTGACTATGATTTTCAGAATATCGGATTGCTCAGCGGCGAGGGTGGAAACTATTGGCGACAAGAATTTCGTAAGCTGAACAATCTGGCGGAAAACAGCAGCAGAAACTGAGAATAGCCGAACCAAAAAGGCCAGCAAATTAGCCGCATCTAGTAATCCAATGTTTCAAATAGGGACAATTTATGTCCCTATGGCACTGGTATATCCTCGAGCCAACTGGACTCAGCCGTTGTTATCCGCCATTTTGGCAAGTCATTTCGAACAACGGCCATGGGCCAGAGAAGCAACTGAGGTTACCTGATGGAAGTCGGAAGCAAGATATTAACCGGCGCGGCAGCCACCGTCATATTGGCGCTGGCTGGCCACGCTGCGACAGGTGAGAATTTCATCGCGGGTCTGGAACAAGAAGCCCAGACCGAACTAGCCGCACAAGGACTTGATGCCGCAAGCGTTAGCTTCGATCGCGCCCCCCTGTCCCGCAGCGCCGTTCTGGACGGTGAACTGGCAGAGGATGCCAAGCAAAAAGCCCTGAGCGTGGTCATGGCTGTTCCCGGCGTTTCCAGCGCTCGCTGGAAAGGGGAGAAAGAGGCTGAAGGGACGGATGGAGATGGCACAACCGGACCGACCGCAAATTCGGCTGCTCAGCAAGAAATTGCCAGGTGCCAAGAAGGCGTAGATAAACTGTTCGAAACCAAGAAAATTAGTTTCCGTTCCGGTAGCGCATATATTTCGCCGGAAACCAACCGCTTGTTGGACGCTCTGGCAGAAACATTGCAGTCTTGCGATGGACTTTCAATCGCGGTCGACGGACATACGGACAGCAATGGCGATCCCGGGGTCAACCAGATCATGTCGCAAGAGCGTGCGGATCGCATCAAAGCCGGATTGGTGGAACGCGGAGCTTCAGAAAATCTAATCATCGCAACAGGCTATGGATCGACCCAACCACGCGCGACAGGTTCGGGGGCAGCAGCCGATGCGGAGAATCGCCGGATTGAATTCCGGATTGGATCGACAAACGGTGCGTCGCAAAATGATGCCAAAGCGCAACAGGGGAAATAATCCATGCCACTCATACTTGAAAATCTGTTGCTCCTACTGGTTACTTTTGCAATTGGCCTCTCCGTAGGTTGGCTTATATGGGGCCGCGATACCGAAGATTTTTAGCCGATAACGGCAATTTTTTAGAGTTCAGAACGGGGTTTTGATACAATGATTACGTTGATTACGGCCAATTGGTTGTTTTATTTGATTTCGTTGATGATCGGTGTTGTCACCGCTTTTTGGGCGTGGGCTGCATCCGGCCGTGAAGCTTCCACAGATGGAAGTTTTGATGCAGAAGACGGATTGTTGGAAAAAGCAGGTGAACCCGTCCAACCAGCGGAACCATCACCGGTACCAACACCAGCACCAACTCCCAAACCAGCACCAACCCCTGCGCCCGTTGCCGCAGCGGCAGCACCAAAAGCGCCCGCAAAAAATGCGGAAGCTACGAAAGCAGCGCCCGCTGCAGACAAGCCGAAAATTCCAACCGCCGTCGGCGAACCGGATAATTTGCGGCTTATCAAGGGCGTTGGACCAAAACTGAATACGCTGCTGAACAGCCTTGGCGTGACCCGGTTCGACCAGGTTGCGGAATGGAAGGAAGCGGAAATTTCAGAGGTCGATCAACATCTGGGAACCTTCAGCGGACGAATCACAAGAGATTCGTGGATTGATCAAGCCAAGTTTCTTGCCAAGGACGATATTGCTGGCTTTGAGAAGAAATACGGCAAGCTCTAATCAATCTTGTTCGGGACTGCTGCTCCGGACAATTAACTTGTCGATCTTTCGACCGTCCATATCGACAATCTCGAATATCCAATTCTGGTCTTCAAAGCGCTCACCTTCCTCAGGAAGGTGGCGCAATTGCGCCAACGCATGTCCAGCAACGGTTGCATAATCACGGTCTTCTGACAGCCTGATCCCAAGTCGTTCGGCCAGCGCATCAATCGCCATGGCGCCCGATATTAGATAGCTACCATCCGCCCGCTCGATCAGACTGCGCTGAGTTTTTTCATCCTGGTCAGACACAAATTCGCCAGCGATCGAACTTAACAGGTTGTTCGGTGTCACGATGCCTTCGAAATGGCCATATTCGTCGTGTACCAACACCATCGGCACTTCCGCTTCCCGCAGGATATCCAGTGCATCCAGCGCATCGAGTTGATCCGGTACTTTTTCAAGCGGCCGCATCAATTTGCGTAGATCCAACATTTCACCGCCCAATTGCGCGGCGACGATATCACGGGCTTGAACGACGCCCAGAATATCATCAACCGAGCCTTCCGCCACCGGAAAGCGGCTGTGCGGTGATTCAATCAACAGCCTGTGAATTTCTTCGGTTGTCGCATCAACATTCAGCCAATCAACTTCAGTCCGCGGTGTCATCACCTCACGGATCGGGCGATCTGCCATGCGCACGACCCCCGCAATCACAGCACGCTCATGCTCTTCGAT
Organism: Parasphingorhabdus sp.; assembly: GCF_039939955.1. GTDB lineage: Bacteria > Pseudomonadota > Alphaproteobacteria > Sphingomonadales > Sphingomonadaceae > Parasphingorhabdus. The sequence goes on from NZ_JBDVHS010000006.1 coordinate 457,169, forward strand.
CACGCCAGAGCGTGTGGCTTCAGCGAACACCATCTGCAATTCATCAGCGGTAACATGGCTTTTCTTGTCGCGTTTCATCCCCATCAAACGGAAGATTAGCGCGCTGCTACTATCCAAGATCCAGACCAAGGGCGCGGAGATGCGCGCAAGTATAGCCATTGGCCGGGCCATCGTTATCGCAATCCGTTCTGCCGAACGGAGAGCAATCTGTTTGGGCACCAGCTCTCCGATCACCAAAGACGCATAGGTGGTCAGCCCGATCACCAGCACGAACCCGACGGTGATCGAAAGATCATGGCCCATCCCCAATAGCTGGAGCCGTTCGGCCACTGGTCCGCCGAGACTGGCACCGGAAAAAGCGCCAGCAACGATGCCAATCAAGGTTATGCCGATTTGAACGGTGGATAGGAACTTGCCGGGGTCGCTCGCGAGAAGAAGCGCGGTTTTCGCACCGCGGCTCCCTTGATCGGCGCGACTATGCAAATTCGCTTTGCGAGCAGAAACTATCGCCAGTTCCGACATGGCAAAAACGCCATTGATCAGCACCAGCAGAATAATGATCGTTACATCAAACCAAGGAAAGGGTGTCATAATGTCCATTGAAAGGGCGAAATGCCATAAGCCCTTTAGCAGCAAGTTTTACAAAATCTCAAGTTTGCTGTCAGTTGCCATTCATTTATCTTGGCTTAAGTGAACCATCTTGGTCGACGGAAGGACATTCTGATCGAACCGAAAGACCTAATAAGGGAAACAGAACATGCGGATAAACAGATCAATAATTACAGCGGCTTCGCTCACTGCCCTCGCGCTGACCAGCGGCTGCGTGACCAATCCGGAAACCGGAAATCGGACCATCTCCAAAACAGCCATTGGTGGTTTGGGCGGCGTTGTCGGCGGCTATTTGCTCGGTGATATTTTGGGTGGACGCAATGACCGCACCGCCAAAATCGTAGGCGCAGGTCTTGGTGGCCTAGCGGGTGCGGGCATCGGCTATTATATGGACGAACAGGAAAAGAAGCTGCGTCAACAAACCGCCGGTACGGGTGTCGACGTTACCCGGGAAGGCGATAGCCTGATCCTGAACATGCCGTCCAACGTGACTTTTGCAGTCGACAGCAGCGCAATTGACGCTTCGTTCCAAGCCACTTTGGCTGGCGTCGCCGACACACTTTCTCAATATGAAAAAAGCTATGTCGACGTGCTCGGCCACACCGACAGCACCGGTAGCGACGCCTATAATCAGTCCTTGTCCGAACGCCGGGCGGAGTCGGTCGCAAACTTCCTAGCGAACAGCGGCGTTCAACGCGCGCGCTTGGCCACAAGAGGCTATGGCGAGAGCCAGCCGGTTGCCAGCAACAGCACGGAAGAAGGCCGCGCAGCCAACCGTCGCGTTGAAATCAAGATCGTTCCAATCGCGCAGGACGATTTGACCAACTAATTTAGCACTTGCGCTAATCCCATGATCACGGGCATCCATTGTAAAATTTTACAGAGGATGCCCGTTTCATGACTACACCCAATTTTTCAATCGACCTGAGCGGACGTACCGCGATTGTTACCGGTGCCTCAGCGGGCCTTGGATCGCGGTTCGCCAAAATACTGGCCGCCTGCGGCGCCAAAGTTGCCTGTACCGCTCGTCGCAAGGACAAGCTGGACGCATTGGTCGGAGAAATTCGTGCAGATGGCGGCGAAGCAGAAGCCTTCGCTTTAGATGTCCGAGACGCAGAACAACTTCAAGCCATCGTCCCAACCGTCACGGAGGCGCTGGGTCAGCCTGATATATTGGTCAACAACGCCGGGATCGTGGATGCCGAACGCGCCACCAAAATGTCTCTCGAACTAGTCGATGATGTTTTCGACACCAATTTGCGCAGCGCGTTCATCCTGTCGAACGAGTTTGCCCGCCCGCTGATCGAACAAAAAATGCCCGGTCGAATCGTCAATATCTCATCCATCGCAGCGAGCCGCTATGACGGCAATGGCGCGGCGCTATATTCCACCACTAAAGCGGGTCTGGTCCGAGTGACCGAAACCCTAGCGGTGGAATGGGCCAAATTTCATATCAATGTAAATGGTATAGCGCCGGGGGCCTTTGCCACCGATATGATGGATGGCATGCTAGAGCGGTCGGGCGATTTTTCCGTTCATTTCCCACGCAAACGGCTGGGTCAGCCAGAACAGATGGACAGCACATTGCTGTTCTTGGTATCCCCATCTTCCGATGCGGTGACGGGAACAGTCATCAAAATCGATGACGGCCAAGGGTCACGCTAAACCATCTCACCCTTTAGCAGTTTGGGTAAATCGCCCGTTTCGCCTTTGGCTTCCGCCATGAACTGCGCCTTGAGCGGCGGGATGCGTTGCACCAGTCCGATACCCATCCGGCGAATTTTTGAAGAAGTTTCGCCCGGCAAACCGAACAGGCGCGTTAACAGGTCGGTCGCGGCCGACACCATCATATTGTCGAGGCTCCGCCAGCGGTCATAGCGCGCAAGAATCTGGGAATCACCAAGATCAAGGCCGGTGCGCGCACCCTCAACGAGACATTCGGTCAGCGCGGCAACGTCACGCAGTCCGAGATTGAGCCCCTGTCCAGCGATCGGATGGATGCCATGGCCCGCGTCGCCGATCAGCACCAGACGGTCTGCAGTCAGATGCGAACTATGGTGAAATCCCAAAGGATAGGTTGGCCGCTCTGTAAGCAATTCAATCTCGCCCAGAAAACCGCCGGTCTTCTTCATCATTTCAGCAACAAAAGCGCGTTTGTTGATTTTCGCATAGGCGGGGCCGTCTTTACGCGAGACCGTCCACACGACCGCTGAACGATGCTTGCCATCCTTGTCGTCGAGCATCGGCAGGATCGCGAAAGGTCCGGACGGGAAGAACAACTCGTAGGCGGTATTCCCATGCGGCTTCTCATGCGCAATTTTGCAGACAATCGCATTATGATCATATTGCCAGTGTGCCATAATAATCCCGGCTTCTTCGCGCATCCGACTGCCGCGACCGTCGGCAGCGATCAGCAGCGGGGCAGAAAGCTGCTCGCCATCATCAAGCGATATATCGACGTGATGCTCTTTGCGTTCACAAGACGTGACGTGCGTCGACATATGCAGCGCAATACCATCATGTGCCTGCACAGCCTCAAACAACAACCGGCGCAGCACGGCATTTTCGACCATGATGCCCATCGGCCCCTCATCATCGCCCGGAACAAAATCCAACGTGCCCGGCTTAAGGCCGTCATTGACCAATATTTTCGCGATGTCACAACCATGCGGCCGCAGCTTTTCAACCAGTCCGATGGCATCAAACATGTTCCAGCTAGCGCTGTTGATGGCGGAAACACGGGCATCATTCTGGGGGTTTAACAGGTCTTCGGGATCCGCCCGGTCAATGATCGCAACACGCAATCCGTGGGCCGCCAGCGTCAGTGCTTGGGTCAGGCCAATCATGCCTGCGCCCAAGATGATGATATCGCTTTGCCGAGAATCAATTCCCATGGAGACTGCCTTTCCGCGCCATAATATAGGTTCTAGGTAAGCATCGACTGCAGGGAAGGAAAGGCAAATCCAGTAAAATAACACCAAGAAACTTGACGGAGACTCCTCGATTCGCGCAAAGGAGCCCATAGTGAATGCGCGCCTTCGGCTGGGGTGATGCACGGGAGTATGAAATGGCGGATAAAGCCAAAGAAGCAAATTGGCGCGAGATCATGCGTCTCAGCCTGTTGCGCAGTGGCGCACTGATCGGGGCCATAACAATCGTTCTGGCGACCATATTTCTATTTTTGGCTTTGATCACCTATTCGGCCAGCGATCCGTCGTTCAACACATCTGCTGGCAGTGTCGAGCATAATTGGATGGGCGTTTTTGGATCCTATCTTTCCGACCTTCTATTGGCCCTGATAGGATTGCCCGTCGCCCTGTTTCTGCCGCTGCTTCTGATATTGGCCAATCGGCTATGGCGCGACATTGCGCAGCCTGAGTGGAAACGGCAGTTGCTTTGGTGCCTGCTCGCAACGCTGCTAATTGGCGTCAGTCTGGCGCTATGGTTCCCGGATTCAGACATAGAATTGCCGTCGGGCCTTGGCGGACTGTTCGGTATGATATTGGCCAATGGCACCACTGCGGGCCTCAACGCGATATCCGCTAGCTGGAGCGGTTTGATTTCCGGCGTCTTGATCGCAGTGACGATGGTTGGCGGCCTCGTTCTAGGCTATGGCAGCCTGCGGCTCGACAAACCGTTATTTTCCGGCGCATCGCTAAAACTGCCCACCATCAAAAATCCATTTTCCCAGAAAGAAGACGATTTGGTGATAGAGCCGGATCGTTCCGGCATTGCCAAGGTCAAGAAAGACCCCGCTCCGCGCAAGTCGGTGAAGCCAGACAACCGCCCCCCCCCGGAAATCAGCGACCGGGCGCTACCTCCGAAGAAAGCCAGCGCAGACAAAGCCAAGCAAGGCGACTTTTTTGGCCCCTATGTCCTGCCTCCACTGGACTTGCTGGCCCCTGCCCCAGAACAAAATAACAATGTGATCGACAAGGCCGGCCTTGAACGCAATGCGCGCCTGCTGGAATCCGTTCTCGACGATTTCCACGTTAAGGGCACGATCAATGCCGTTCGTCCGGGCCCTGTGGTCACCATGTATGAACTGGAGCCCGCGCCCGGCATCAAGGCAAGCCGCGTCATCCAACTCGCGGAAGATATTGCCCGCAATATGTCAGCGCTCTCGGCGCGCGTCGCCGCCATTCCGGGACGCACGGTCATGGGCATCGAATTGCCCAACAGCAATCGCGAGATGGTGGTGCTCCACGAAATGGTCGGTAGCGACAGTTTCGCCGAACAGACCGGCAAGCTGCCGATCATCCTCGGCAAGAATATTTCAGGCGATCCGGTCATTGCCGACCTGGCACCGATGCCGCACCTGCTCGTCGCCGGCACCACGGGTTCGGGTAAGTCGGTTGGCCTGAACTGCATGATATTGTCGCTGCTCTACCGGCTGACGCCCGAAGAGTGCAAAATGATCATGATCGATCCAAAGATGCTGGAACTCAGCACTTATGACGATATTCCGCATCTCCTGTCGCCCGTGGTGACAGAGCCGACCAAGGCTATCCGGGCGCTCAAATGGGCGGTGGAACAGATGGAAGAGCGCTACCGGATGATGTCGTCCATTTCGGTCCGCAATCTGGCCAATTACAACGAGAAGGTGAAGGCCGCCAAAGCCAAGGGCCAACCGCTCGGCCGCCGGGTCCAGACCGGCTATGACCCGGAAACATCGCGCCCGATCTACGAGGAAGAGCAGCTCGATTACGAAGTACTGCCGCAGATCGTGATCATCGTCGACGAGCTTGCCGACCTGATGATGACCGCCGGCAAGGAAGTCGAATTCCTGATCCAGCGTCTCGCGCAAAAGGCGCGGGCTGCCGGCATCCATCTGATCATGGCGACCCAGCGTCCCTCGGTCGATGTCATTACCGGCGTGATCAAGGCCAATCTGCCCACACGAATCAGTTTCCACGTTACCTCCAAGATCGACTCGCGCACCATTCTGGGTGAACAGGGCGCAGAACAGCTGCTCGGCAAGGGTGATATGCTCTACATGCCCGGCGGCAAGCAATTGACCCGCGTCCACGGCCCCTTTGTCTCCGATGACGAAGTGCGCCGTGTCGCCGACCACTGGCGCTCGCAGGGGGCACCAGACTATATTCAGGCCGTCACCGAAGAACCGGAAGATGGCAGTTTTGCTCTCGATGGTGCGGATCTGAGCGACAGCAAGGAAGACCGGCAATATGCGCAGGCCTGCCAGATCGTGTTCGAGAGCCAGAAAGTCTCCACGAGCTGGCTGCAGCGGCAGTTACGGATCGGATATAATACCGCTGCCCGTATCATCGACCGAATGGAAGAGGATGAATTTATCAGCCCGCCGAACCATATCGGACGCCGGGAAGTACTGCGCGACCAACAGGGCGAACCGCTCTAAGCCGATATACTGATGGACCAATTCAGCCGTTGTTCAATCGTGAGTGGCTAGGCAGATATTTGGATAATCTGGAGTTTTCGTAATGTTGAAATATGGTCTCGCTTTGATCGCTGCACCGCTGGTCCTGACGGCAAGCCTACCCGCCACCGCCCAGCAAAGCCCAACCGACAATCTAGCGAAAATTTCAACCCATCTCAGGTCCATGTCCACTATGACCGCGAACTTCAGTCAGACCGACCGCAGTGGACGGTTGTTGACCGGAACACTCACCTTGAAGCAACCGGGTAAGATTCGCTTCGAATATCAAAAAGATGCCAATCTGCTGATCGTCGGCGACGGCAAAGCCCTGACGTTGATCGATTATGAGGTGAATCAGGTGCAACGCTGGCCGATCGGCAACAGTCCGCTGGCGGCGCTGCTTAATCCGAAACGCGACCTGTCAAAATATGGGAAAATCATTCCGACTCGCAATCCAGACGTGCTGAGCGTGGAAGTCAAAGACCCAAAACGCCTTGAATATGGCGTAATCACAATGGTTTTCTCAAAAACGCCCGGTGCACCCGGCGGACTGAGTCTGGACGGCTGGGTCTCTCTGGATTCGAAAAATAATCGCACCTCGATCCGCCTTTCCAACCAGAAATTCGGTGCTCCTATCGCTAATAGCCGATTCCGATGGACCGATCCCCGGCGGAAACGTCGCGGCAAGCGGTGAACCGAGGCGCGTTGCCGACCAGCAGAAAAACCTGCAGACCCTGTTCATATTTGCGACAGAAACACCGCGGTATAACCAGTTACAGGATGAGAAGAGACAGTCAGGTTTCCCCCCTGTTGCCTGACGATAAATGTTTCAACCCATCCTATGCGTGACGAACGCGAGTTAGCCCCCACCTCCTTAATGCCCCCGGAGGTGGGGGTTTTTCATTCCCCGCCCATTAAAATTAGCGAGCGATTCTATTGCCTTTGGGCTTGGGTTTCTGCGCGAGCGTGGCTAGTAGACTCAGCATGAGTGATACCCTAAAAGTCGTTAGCTGGAATATTAACAGCGTCCGTGCCCGTCTCGACATCGTCGAACGCTTCCTGACCGAGGAGGCACCTGATGTCTTGTGCCTGCAGGAAACAAAGGTACGGGACGAACAATTCCCCGAGGGCATGTTCCGACGCCTCGGCTATAATCACATGATATTGCACGGTCAGCCGATGCACCACGGCGTTGCTACCATCAGCCGTGTTCCACTGCACAAAGATGAGCGTTTCGACTGGCAGAATAATGGCGAAGCCCGTCATGTCGGCGCTGTCCTGCAAAATGGTGTCCGCATCGAGAATGTCTATATTCCCGCAGGCGGAGAAATTGCCGATCGCGAGGTAAATCCAAAGTTCGGTCAAAAACTCGATTTCTTCGGGCGGATGACCGAATGGTCCAAGAATCTGAAGGAGCCGACAATCTTGATGGGTGACTTCAACGTCGCTCCGCTGGAAGCTGATGTCTGGAACCATAAGGCGCTGATCAAAGTCGTGAGCCATACCCAGATTGAAATCGATCATCTCTATAAGCTGCGCGATGCACATGGCTGGGTTGATATCGGCCGCAAACTGATCCCTGATCCTGAGCGACTCTACACCTGGTGGAGCTACCGGGCCAAAGACTGGCGTGCATCCGACAAAGGCCGCCGGCTCGACCATGTCTGGGTGAGCCCGGAACTGGCCGACAAAGCCGTCAGCCATGTGGTACTGGAAGATGCGCGCAGTTGGGGCAAGCCCTCGGATCACGCGCCGCTGATCACGGAATTTAAATTTTGAACGCAACGCCTCTAGACGAGGCCCAGCGGGCGGCAAGCCGGCGCGCCGCCCGCGCGATTGACGCGCTTAGACGGGGCTGGCCAATCGGGATGGAATCGAATGGCACGCGGCTGAACCTGCTGCCCGTAGAAACCAGCAGTCTGGATGCCGCCCTGCCCGCGTCCGGGACCGTCTCGCTACTCATCTCCGCCAGCCGTGCAGCGACGCTGAAATTACTCAATCAATTTGCGGCGGCTGATCCGAACCTACCGATCCAGATCAGCCTTCCCGCGCCTGTTACAGCAGCGGAAATTATCGCCATTGTCGATCCCGTGCTCGACATGCGTCATCCGATGAAGGGTCCTTTCCGCTGCGAGCCACTGACCAATCCACAAGCCGCTACAGCGGCAATGGAGCTAGCCCGTCAAGGAGGCCTGCTCCCTGCATTTGTGGTCGTTGATCACGCAGAAGATATTATCCGAGCCGAGGATGCAGCGGACTATGCAGATGCCAATGCGCTAATCATAAGCGCCCATGCAAAACTACCGGTCGCTGCCAATGCCGATGCCCATATCTATGGTTTCCGCAGCGATGCCGACGCCACCGACCATATCGCGCTGGTGGTTGGCAAGCGCGACGACAGCACTCCCATCGTCCGCCTGCACAGCGAGTGCCTGACCGGCGATGTCCTCGGCAGCTTGAAATGCGACTGTGGACCGCAGCTGCATGCGGCGCTCGGAGAGATGAGCGAAGCGACTTGGGGCGTGCTCCTCTATTTGCGACAAGAAGGCCGCGGCATCGGTTTGATCAACAAACTGCGCGCCTATGCCTTGCAGGATCAGGGTTTTGACACGGTCGACGCGAACCAGCGCCTGGGCTTTGCTACTGATGCCCGAGACTTTTCAATTGCGGCCCGAATGCTGGAGCTGCTCAACGTGCCCAAAGTCAAATTGCTGACCAATAATCCGGAAAAAGTGGAAGGATTGGAAGCATCCGGCGTGCAGGTCGAAGAGCGCCTGCCGGTCAAGATTACTGCCAATCCATATAATGAATTTTATCTCGATACAAAGCGCGACCGGACCGGGCATAAATTATAGCGCTGGGCGCACGCCTGCTGCAGCAACGGAAGACATATCTCCATGGCAACACTCAAGCACGAACATCTAATAGACCTATCCCTGACCGTCGACTTCGCAGGCATGCTGGTCATGGGTCAAACACCTGCTGGGTTGCGGCGCATTGCGCCAGTCTCCGGCGGCACATTTTCCGGCGACCGGCTGAATGGCGAAGTCCTGCCGGGCGCCGATTGGGTGATCAACCGTCCCGATGGCGTGATGGAAATCGATGTCCGCTTGCCGCTCAAGACCGACGACGGGGCGATGATCTATCTCAACTATCAAGGCCGGTTTCTGGCGGAGCCGGAAACCATGGCCAAGCTGGCAAAAGGCGAGTTATTGCAGCCAGATGAATATTCCTTGGCGATGACGGCGAAGTTCGAGTCTGGCGCGGAAAACTATCTCTGGCTCAACGACGTTGTTGCAGCCGGAACCGGAGAGCAAACCGCGGGCGGCCCGGTTTATTCAATCTTCGCAATCGGCTGAGCGATAACTGCATTCTAGCCAATGTACCAAAGTTCGTACGGCTGATTCCAAAAAGAAAAACCGGCAACATCCGCTTTCGGGACATCGCCGGTTTTTCATTAACTAGACTAGAATGAGAAACCTAGAACGGCACGTCGTCATCCAGGTCGCTGTCGAAAGCGCCGCCGCCCTGACCGCTACCGGAGCCGCCGCCGGTTTGGCCCCAGCTATCGTTGCCACCACCGGATGGTGCGCCACCGCCTTGACCGCCGCCCCAGCCGTCATTGGAGCCGCCGCCCTGACCACCGCCACCCTGGCGGCTATCGAGCATTTCCATCTTCGCATCAAAGCCCTGCAGCACGACATCAGTCGAATAGCGATCATTGCCGGACTGGTCCTGCCATTTGCGGGTTTGCAACTTTCCTTCAAGATAGACTTTGCTGCCCTTGCGCAGATATTTTTCCGCGACCCCGGCCAAGCCTTCATTGTAGATTGAAATATTGTGCCATTCGGTCTTTTCTTTGCGCTCACCGGTCTGGCGATCTTTCCAGCTTTCGGATGTCGCGACGCTGAAATTGCAGACTTTTCCGCCATTGTTGAAGGTCCGTACTTCCGGATCTTTGCCCAGATTGCCTACAATGATAACTTTGTTGATGCCGCCGGCCATTTCAAATTCCCCAAAAAACTAGACTGAATATCGATTCTTGAAGACTCTATAGACCGAGGGCGACGGCACTCCAATATGTAATACCGGCTGCAACATAAGCGAGCGCAAAAAGATAGCCGAGCATGAACATCGGCCATTTCCAGCCATTGGTTTCGCGTTTGGTCACAGCGATGGTCGAGATACATTGCGGCGCAAAAACAAACCAGGCGAGAAACGCCAGTGCCGTTGGCAGAGACCAGCGGCTTTGCAAGCGCTCGGTCAGGGATTTTGCTTCGGCCTCTTCATCCGGCGCATCAATCGCATAGGTCGTGGCAAGCGCCGCCACAGCGACTTCTCGTGCCGCCATCGCCGGGATCAGGGCAAGCGCGATATCGCGATCAAAGCCAATGGGCTTGACGATTGGTGCGATAACATTGGTGATCCGACCTGCGGCGCTATAGTCAACCTGGCTCATTGCGCTGTCTTCAGGCACTTTGGGGAAGGTCAACAGCAGCCATAATACGACGGTGGAGGCAAAGATGATCGTACCGGCGCGACGCAGGAAAATCCAAGCACGCTGCCAAAGACCAATCAATATATCGCGCAGGCGCGGTAGCTGATATTTCGGCATTTCCATCAGGAAGCCGCTATTCGGTCCTTTGGTGACCGTCGAACGCAACACCAATGCCACGATCATCGCACCGACAATGCCGAACACATACAGCCCGAAAAGCACCAGCCCTTGCAGGCCGATCCCGGGACCAACCGTGCTTGGCGGAATGAACGCGCCGATAATGATCGCATAGACCGGAAGGCGGGCCGCACAGGTCATCAACGGAGCCACCAAAATGGTCGTCAGTCGATCCCTGGGATCAGAAATACTGCGGGTCGCCATGATACCTGGGATGGCACAGGCAAAGGATGACAACAATGGGATGAAGCTCCGCCCGGATAGGCCAACGCTGGCCATCAACCGATCCATGATGAAGGCCGCGCGGGTCATATAGCCACTGGCTTCGAGCAACAAAATAAACAGGAACAGGATCAGAATCTGCGGCAGGAACACCACCACCGACCCGACACCGGCGATAGCCCCTTCAATGATGAAATCCCGCAAGAAACCGGCCGGCATATTGGCCTCAACGGCCGCAGCGGCCCACTCACTGGCGCCTTCAATCCAGCCAATGGGCGCTTCCGACCAAGCGAATACGGCCTGAAACATGACGAACAGAACCGCGAACAATATGAACGGCCCAACATAGGGGTGCAGGAGAATGGAATCCATTCTCGCTGACCACCGCCGTCCAACGGTTTCGGAAAGAATCGCCTGATCGGCTATCAGCTTTGCCCGTTTGTGCAATCCTTGGTTAGCCGCTTTGCTAACCACCGGTTTCGGCTTGGCTTTGGCGGTCTTGAGACGGTCTTCCAATGCTGTCGACAAATCTTCCAAACCGCGCCGGCGCACCGCCACCGTTGGAACGACCGGAACGCCCAAGGCTTTTTGTAATTTCACTAAATCGAGCGTCAATCCGTCTCGTTCCGCTAGGTCCATCATGTTGAGCGCTACAACAACCGGCAAGCCGAGCGCGATGATTTCCAATGCAAAGCGCAGGTGATTGTCAAGATTGGCGGCGTCGAGGACGATGACGATCGCATCGGGTTGGCGTTCCCCGTCCTGCAATCCCATGATGACGTTGCAAGTCACTTGCTCGTCAGGGCTGGTCGGATCGAGACTATAGCTGCCCGGCAAGTCGACCAGCTCAGCAGCCCGTCCATCAGCAAAAGCGAACTGACCGGATTTCCGTTCCACTGTCACGCCAGGATAGTTGGCGATCTTTTGGCGCGCTCCGGTCAGCGCGTTGAACAGCGAGCTTTTGCCCGAATTGGGGTTGCCCGCGAGGACAATGAGGGGAGCAGTATCTGTCATGGATCAGGCGGCTATCGTCACCGGTGTTGGCCGGACGAATATCGCCTGCGCATGCGATTTACGGAGCGCTATCATCATTCGTCCAACTTTCAGAGCAATCGGGTCATTCAGCCCGAATATTCCCTTGTGAAGTTTCTCCACCGACACGCCTTCGTCAATACCAAGCGCCCGCAAGCGGCGGCCTTCTGTATCGGAAATAGCTTCCCAGTCGATCGCTACGACTTCAGCAGCTTGTTTGAGTGACAGCTGGTCCAGAGTTGTGGAGTTTGACATGAATCGCGAAACGGCCTTTCTAATTGCGATTGATTATCAATATTGGATTGTTTTGGCGAGTCTTTTTGTGTGCATCTGCGCTCGATTGACACACCTTCTTGCCCGATAATAAGCCTTTTTGACCGAAGTTAAGCACCAGACCGGGCCTATTGCGCCTGTTGCTCAAGTTCCACGATAGCGCAGCCGGCCGACAAAGCGCGCCATGCTGAACCGGTCGCCACCACGGCCCGTAACCTTGGCTTTCACTTTTTCAAACTGCATGACATTTTCGATCCGGCGGTCCAAAAACGCCCGCGTGTCGGCATAGCCTTCGCTGTCATCATCCAGAAAAACGCTGATCGTGCTGGCATAGATGCCCGACAATAAGGTCCGTTTGGTGTAATGATTATAGTCCGTCGCGGTATCTCCTGCGAGCCGCCACATTTTGTCAGCCGTCCGCCAACCCATTTTCGCCGCTCTTCGCAAATGGGGCGGCGCAGCCAGAATAGCCACGGCGCGCCGCAAACCTTCGCGATCCGCAGCCACGGCCTCCAGCCTTGCTTCTACCAGCGCCTTAATCCGTTGCCGTATTTTCATCGCAGCCAGCTCATCGGCACTATATTTCGCCGTCATCTGCTCATCGACTGCCAGAAACCAAGCGTCGATCATGTCGACCGGCCCGTCATTAAACGCCAGTCTTGCTAGATCAGCATCTACATCTGCCAAGTCTGCGGCAGCCAATACGGCTTTCTCATTCCAGCCATCAAAAGCCGCTTGCGCCGCCAGTGCAGGCGCTAAAAAGACGCGCACTTCATCCAGCGTGGGATCTTCAGGAAGCGTTGCAGGCATGGGAGTTCCTTTGAAATCAGAGCTATCAATATAAACAGAAATTGCTTGGATTCAAATCATTGCATTTGGGCGACCTGTCTCTTAACTGTTTGATTAACAATTCAGGCCTCTTGCTTCAGGGAATTCTATTTTGACCACATTGTTTGATCCCATCACCGTTGGCGCCATCGAGGCCCCTAACCGCGCCTTCATGGCACCTCTCACCCGCTGCCGCGCGACGATGGACTATGTCCCTACTCCGGTCATGGGCGAGTATTACGGCCAACGCGCTGGTGCCGGCGTCATCATTTCTGAAGCGACCGGGATCAGCCAACAAGGCCTCGGCACCCCCTTTGCGCCGGGCATTTGGACCGATGCACAGACCGAAGCTTGGAAACCTGTGGTCGAACGCGTGCATCAAGCCGGTGGCCGGATCATCTGCCAGCTATGGCATATGGGCCGCATCGTGCATCCCGATTTTCTCGATGGCGAGAAGCCCGTGTCTGCGTCCGCAACAACCGCACCAGGCAGCGTTCGTACCTATCAGGGCAAAAGGGATTATGAAGAAGCACGCCCCTTGGAAGTTTCCGAAATTCCGGGCCTGCTTGATGATTATCAAAATGCCGCCGAAAATGCTGCAAAAGCTGGCTTTGATGGCGTGCAACTGCACGCTGCCAATGGCTATCTTATCGACCAGTTCATCCGTTCCGGTACAAATTTGCGGACCGATGAATATGGTGGACCGATTGAAAACCGCATCCGTCTGCTCGGCGAAGTGACCCAGCGGCTTGTCGATACTCTCGGCAGCGATCGGGTTGCCGTTCGCCTTTCACCCAATGGCGATTCCCAGGGTGCCGATGATGCAACGCCGATCGAGACTTTCACCGCGGCAGCAAAGCTGCTCGACAAGATCGGCATCTCTTTTCTTGAACTGCGTGAGCCCCCTGCCCACGGCACCTATGGCAATACCGATATACCACCGGTCAGCCCGAACATCCGGCCGGTCTTTAACGGCCCACTGGTTCTGAACAGTGACTATTTCCAAGAAAATGCAACTGCAGCCCTAGCGGAAAACAAAGCCGATGCGATCAGCTTCGGGCGGACGTTCATGACCAATCCAGATTTGGTCGAGCGGTTCCGGGCAGGCGCAGAGCTTAACCCGATCGACTTCACGCCTACCTGGTATAGTCAGGGACCGGAGGGATATGTCGATTATCCGACGATGGAAGAGGTGAAGGCGGCGTCCGCCTGATCACAATAGCGTTCGGTTAGAACACGCTCTGTAATTGGCGAACCATGCCCTGCACGGCGGACTCGTCTACGACTTCTTGGTCCAGACGGGCCGAAAGGCGCTGCAGGCGTTCAAACAATTCTTCACTCGACCTGAAAATCTCCCGCGCTTCCTCTGGAAAGCGATCAACGACTTTCTGATCCGTCGGAGCTGCATGGCCAAGTGCGCGGCTATGGTTCCATGCTTCGCCGTCGTTCAATTCCCCGCTGTGCAGGGCCTTCTGACTCAACAGCCAAGCGATGCAATGCATCAGCCTCGTCGTCACTTTAAGTGATTCACAGGAGAAGGAGACCGCGAGGAGATGATCCTCGTCAGAATCCTCGTTGAAGCGCCCTGATTCGAAATAGGATCGCGCTTCATCCGCAAGCACCATCGCTTCGATATAAAGAGCATCCATTAACTTCAGGGTCAAAAGTGATTCACGGTCCGACATATTTGTTCCCTAGCAAAATATTGTCTTTCGTCGACAGCCCAATTCAATGTTTAGACTAGCCGATGACCGCTTGTTTCATAGTGACACGAGACATATTTCAGGGGTTAACTGGTGGATAGTTGTAGTTAACAAATGGCAAACGCGCAGTATCGCCTGCATTTTACGCGATGATATCCGGAATGAGCTGGTTCTCGAGCGAAATGATACGATCGCGCAAATGTAATTTTCTTTTCTTGAGTCGCGCGGCACGGAGCTGATCCCGGTTGTTCGCTTCAACCAAAGCGGCAATCGCCTCATCAAGATCGCGATGTTCAATTTTCAGCAGTTCGAGCCGCCTTTGCAACTCTTCATCGCTCATCCCCATTCCGGACCAATCTCCCCCCTTGCGTCGATGTAACAATTTTGCAATCTTACCTTATTCATCGTTCAAGTCGATACCAAGACAATTGATCATGAAAACGGTCGCCAAGATATTTTGGCCACCACAGCAGGAAAGGAAGCCTTCATCCTCTTTCAATTTCAAAAACTACAATTTTGAGGAGACTATAATGATTCAGAATCACATGTCAGCATTGCGCAACAAGCACGAAGCACTGGAACGCAAGATCAATGAAGAAGAAACCCGCCCATTTCCCGACACGGTTCGAATCCATAGTCTCAAAAAAGAGAAGCTCCGACTAAAAGAAGAATTGCTCAATTAGCCGTAAGCCAACAACGGCGCGAGAATAGAACAGGGCACGACAAACCTGCTTTCGCCCGAAGGCCCAAATTTCGATATCGCACTCACTATGCCTTTCTGCTAGGCGAAAACCATGCCCGTAACTGTCCCCTCCAGTACCAAGACAGCCCGCAACATCCTGACCGGTCTGCGATCCATCATGGCATCGCCTGGCAATGCGCAAATTAAATTGAACAAGGTTGTCGATACGATCGCCGATGCGGTGAGCAGCGAAGTCTGCTCGATCTACTTGCGCCGCGATGGCCTGCTGGAACTATTCGCCACCCGCGGGCTCAATGCAGAGGCAGTCCACGTCACAAAGCTTGCCGTCGGACAAGGGCTGACGGGCTATATCGCGAAAAATGTCGAAACGCTGAACCTGGACGAGGCTGCCAGCCACCCTGATTTCCAATACCAACCAGAAACCGGTGAAGAAAAATTTCACAGCTTTGCCGGCGTACCAATCATCAGAAATCAGAAGTCCATCGGTGTGCTATGCGCCCAGCATGTAGAACCGCGCCGCTATTCCGAAGAAGAAATCGAAGCGTTCCAAACCGCCGCAATGGTTTTGTCCGAACTGATCACCAGCGCCGAATTTGTCGACGACAATATTGCGGAAGAAACGGCGACATTGGACAATGGTGCGAACAGCCTCAGCGGCTTGAAGCTGGTCAAAGGCAAAGCCAGCGGCCATGCCGTATTCCATCAGCCCCGGGTAAAAATTGAACATACGGTGGCAGAAGACACCGAGGCAGAGCGGCATCGGGTCTATTCGGCATTTGACAAGATGCGTGACCAGATCGATCAGATGACCAGTCAGGCAGAATTCGGCATTGGCGGCGAGCATGAGGAAGTGCTCGAGACCTATAAGATGTTTGCCTATGACGAAGGCTGGAGCCGGCGCATCAACGAGGCAATCGACAGCGGCCTGACTGCCGAAGCAGCAATCGAAAGGGTTCAACAACATACCCGCATGCGCATGCGGCAGATTGATGATCCGCTTTTGGCCGAACGCATGCACGATCTCGAAGATCTCGCCAACCGGCTGCTGCGCATCGTTTCCGGACAAATGGGCACCGCGGCAAAAATGGGGCTGCGACAGGACACAATTTTGATCGCCCGCAATCTCGGGCCGGCGGAACTGCTTGAATATGACCGGCGGAAGCTGAAAGGCGTGGTGCTCGAGGAAGGATCCTTAACTGCCCATGTCACGATCATTGCCCGCGCGATGGGTATACCGATTCTCGGTCAGGTAAAAAATATCCGTCAAGTCGTGCGGGACGATGACCATCTTCTTCTCAATGTCGACGAGAATACATTATTTGTGCGGCCAAGTCCCACTATGGAGGAGGCCTTTGACGCACAGTTGGAACTGAGTCAGAGAAAGCGGGCCGCTTATTCCGAATTGCGTGAAAAAGAAGCCGTAACGAAAGATGGCGTGCGGATCACCGTCAATATCAACGCCGGTTTGCGTGATGATATGGCTCTGCTCAATCTTACAGGCGCAGACGGTATCGGCCTTTTCCGGACCGAATTTCAGTTCTTGGTCGCTGCCACCATGCCGGGACGCGTTGGCCAGACGCGCTTCTACCGCGATGTGCTGGATGCTGCAGGCGACAAGCCCGTCATATTCCGAACCGTCGACATTGGTGGCGACAAGCCCCTGCCCTATTTTCAAGCCAGTGAGTTTAAGGAAGATAATCCGGCCATGGGTTGGCGCGCCATCCGCATTGGCCTGGAAAGAAATGCCCTCATGAAAGTCCAGGCGCGTGCTTTGATTGAGGCTGCGGCCGGACGAAAATTGAACATCATGTTCCCAATGATCGCCGAACCCTGGGAGTTTGACGAAGCCAAGTCGGTCTTTGAACGCCAACGCGCTTATCTGCGCGGCCAGAAAAAAATGCTGCCTTCGCAGATCCGATATGGCGCCATGCTTGAGGTTCCGGCCTTGGCAGAATGTCTGGATTTGATGGCTGATCGACTTGATTTCCTGTCGGTCGGGACCAATGATCTCACCCAGTTTCTGTTCGCTGCTGACCGCAGCAACCCAAAATTGGCCGAACGGTTTGACTGGATGAGCCCGGCTATTCTTAGATTCATGCGTCGGACCTCGGACAATGCACAACGCTATAATATTGATCTCAGCATTTGTGGAGAAATGGGCGGCCGCCCGTTGGATGCTTTAGCGCTTTTGGGATTGGGTATCCGGAGTTTATCGATCACCCCGGCTTCGGTTGGGCCGGTCAAAGCAATGGTGCGGTCGCTTGATCTCGGACAAGCGAAGCGGGAGATTGAGGCAATTTTGCAAGAGGCTCCCGCCGACCCGAGAACCCGGCTGGAACAGTGGGCAGGTGAGCATGGAGTCGATCTAGATTGATTGCCTCTTTGCCAAACAGGCGACGAATTTTCCGCTGATCGGCTAAAAAATGGTAAAATGAGCCCGATCGATAATGATAGTCATTGACTTTTGCCCCACAAAATGGCTTTTTTTACAAAGGAATATCCGGGAACGTGCGAAAAGGGTCGCAAGATGATCCGGCCGAGGGGGTATGGAGTGGCCGAAGAAACCATAGACGATGAAAATGTAGAACTAAATCTGCACAACACTGGAGAAGTGTTGCGACAGGCGCGTGAGCAGCAAAATCTGTCGTTGGAAGATATCGCCAAAAAAACCCGCATTCCACACAGGCACCTCAGTTCAATAGAAAATGGTGACTTTGAAGCGCTTCCTGGACGAACCTATACTATCGGTTTTGCAAAATCCTACGCCAGAACCGTTGGGCTAAGCGATGCTGCTATCGGCAGTCAATTACGCGAGGAGATGGAACAAAAAGGTCATGGAGCTTTCCAACCGGAAATGAGCGGATATGCTCCGGCTAGTCCGTCCAGCATCCCACCCCGCTATCTGGCGTGGACGGCTGCGGCTATCGGTGTCCTGGTGCTTGCCGGCTATATGGCTTGGCGCACGTTGGTGCTCAATCCGAGCGAGACAACCGCAATTACAGGACACGACGCGAACCCTGCGACCGAAGTCGTTTCTGAAAATATCAATTCGCAGACAATCGCAAACAGCGCGCCCACGCCATCAACAACCGGAACCGTGGTACTGACTGCGACCGAAACCGTCTGGATGAAAGTCTATGATGGCGAAGGAACCCGCCTGTTCGAAAATCAGATGTCACCCGGAGACACATTCACGGTTCCAGCTGATGCTAACGAACCCCAGATACTGACCGGGCGCCCTGATGCCCTGACCGTTACGATAGATGGACAGGTGGTGCCACCATTGGGCACCGCTGAACGGACGATCAAGGATGTGGGCGTCAGTGCAGCAGCCTTGCTTGCCCGGGAGCCAGTGAGCCCGCCTGCAGCAGACCTCTCGACCGACTAAATAACGCATGAAACACTGGCGGTCTGACGCACGATAAGGTCCAGCCTGAACTGGGCGCTATTTTCTTTACTTTTCAGAGCAGTATATGGTTAATATACGCCAAAATCAGCGGAGGCTTTGATGAAGACATTCGGTATCACAATCCTGCTCACAAGCTTGCTAATCAGCGCACCAGCTTCGGCACAAAATGCAAATGTAGACAAGCGCGTAGATCGGCTTGAACAAGAAATGCGCGCGGTTCAGCGCAAAGTTTTTCCCGGTGGTTCTGGCAAGTTTTTCGAGCCCGAAATCACAGCGGAAAGCGGCCCTGCAGCGCCGACGACTGCAATCACCACATCGGCCGTTACCGATCTGATTGCCCGTGTCGATGCACTGGAATCCAGTCTGGCAAGCCTGACAGGTCAGGTCGAAGAAAACGGATTCCGACTGAAAAAAATCGAAGACCGGTTGGCGGCAGCCGAAGCGAAAGCGACCGAAGCGGAAGCAGCAACCAGCACATCAGCCTCGCCTGCAGTAGCGGCGCCAGAGGCTACAGCTGATCCGGAAAGGGTTGAAGGCGTTGCCGCTATCGTCATGCCAGACACCGGAGATGCCGGGGAAGATGCATATATTTATGGGTATAGATTGTGGGAAGCCAAATTCTATCCTGAAGCACAGACTCAGCTGAAAAAAACGGCGGAAGAACACGCCGATCATCGTCGTGCGAGTTTCGCCCAGAATTTGCTCGGCCGCGCCTATCTCGATGACAAAAAACCCGCCTTGGCCTCGGTCGCCCTCTATGAAAATTATCAGAAAAGGCCCCGCGGCGAACGCGCTCCGGACAGCCTCTATTTCCTGAGCACGGCGCTAGTGCAACTTGGCAAAAAAGACGATGCTTGTCGGGTATTGGCAGAGATGCAGGACGTTTATCCGGAAGTCGCCAATGGCCGGCTTGCCAATCGTGTGACATCGGGCAAGACCGCCGCCAACTGCAAATAGATCATGGGCAAGGAAACGGCCTCGCTCAACAATCGGTTTGCAGCGGCCCTGGAACGGCTGGTTCCTGCGTTACAGTCAACCGATCAGAAGCTGGGGCTAGCAGTATCGGGAGGCCCCGATAGCCTTGCTTTACTGCTGCTGGCATCGCAGGTCTGCCCTGGCAGGATCGCAGCCGCGACCGTTGATCATGGATTGCGCCCTGCTTCTCGAACAGAAGCGGAATTTGTCGCGTCTATCTGCCATGAACGCAACATCCCGCACACGATACTCAAGCCGGTCATACCTATCCGCGGCAGCATCCAGAGCGCTGCAAGACGCGCGCGCTATGGATTGCTGCATGACTGGATGAAGGAGGAAGACATCCACTGGCTCGCAACGGCCCATCATGCTGATGATCAATTGGAAACCATGATCATGCGGATATTGCGTGGGAGCGGTATCGATGGGATGTCAGGCATCAGGGAAAAACGAGGCGATATTATCCGTCCCTTGCTACATTTTCAAAAATCAGAACTAGAAACCTATGTTGCCCATCAAGGCATTGATGCGGTCAATGATCCCTCCAACCATGATCAGAGTTTTGACCGCGTGCGGGTGCGCAACACGCTCAAAGATTTAACGGGATTTGACACCAGTCTTTCCAGCCAGAGTGCAAGCGCATTGAACGCCGCCCGTGAAGCCATTGAATGGGTGGTTGAGCAGCTTGCCGTGGAACATATTGAAAGGACAGATGTCGGCTGCACGCTATCTAAAACCGAGTTTCCATCCGAGATTCAACGACGCCTATTGTTAAAATCCCTGCACATTTGCGATCCCGCACTGTCCCCACGCGGCAGCCAGATTAGCCAGACAATCTTGGCGCTCAAAAAGGGTGAAACCGTCACATTGGGTAATATTCTATGTCGCGGGGGTGAAACGTGGACATTTCAGACAGCTCCAAAGCGGCAGAATAGCTGAACTTTCTGGCTCTTCGTCATTGATATCCGCCACGATCGTGCAGAATGGTAAAAACATTGCCGTTCATATTGTCATCCGCCGCAAAAGTCCTATCTTTAAAGGAGCAAGAAAATCACGGCGTGATGCCGTCCATCGGCCGCAACAATGATTACAGGACATGATACGCAATGAATGACGAACAGGATCCTAAAGAAAACCCCTGGATGAAGAGCATGCTTATCTGGGCTGGCGTGATCGTTGTGCTTCTGCTCACTGTATCGATGTTTGGCGCTGGTGCCTCATCGGATGCGGGAACAGGAATCAGCTATTCATCCTTCCGCAACAAGGTCGAAG
The DNA here is from genome assembly GCF_039939955.1 of Parasphingorhabdus sp. GTDB lineage: Bacteria > Pseudomonadota > Alphaproteobacteria > Sphingomonadales > Sphingomonadaceae > Parasphingorhabdus. The sequence continues at coordinate 478,265 of NZ_JBDVHS010000006.1, forward strand.
AAGGCAGCGTGAAAAGCATTGCTATCGCGCCCGACAAGATCACCGGCGAATTCACCAATGGCGACAAATTCTCGACCACCCCGGTGGGTAGCGATCCCTCACTGGTAGATCTGCTGGATGACAAAGGTGTCGAATATAGCGGCAAACCACAAGAGCAGGCCAGCATCTGGCAGCTCATTCTCGTTCAATCACTGCCTTTCCTCTTGATCCTGGGCATCGCCTTTTTCGTGCTGCGCCAGATGCAAAAGGGCAGCGGTTCCGGAGCTATGGGCTTTGGCAAGTCCAAGGCAAAGCTGCTGACCGAAAAACAGGGCAAAGTCACTTTTGAAGATGTTGCCGGTATTGATGAAGCCCGCGAGGAGCTCGAAGAAATTGTCGAGTTCCTGAAAAACCCCGGCCGCTTTGCCAAGCTTGGTGGCCAAATTCCAAAAGGCGCATTGCTTGTTGGTTCGCCTGGTACTGGTAAAACGCTGCTGGCGCGGGCTATTGCCGGCGAAGCGGGCGTACCGTTCTTCTCCATTTCCGGTTCGGACTTCGTCGAGATGTTTGTCGGCGTCGGCGCCAGCCGTGTCCGCGACATGTTCGAACAGGCCAAGAAAAACGCGCCGTGCATCGTCTTCATCGACGAGATCGATGCCGTCGGGCGCCATCGTGGCGCTGGCTTGGGCAACGGCAATGACGAGCGCGAACAGACGCTGAACCAGCTGCTCGTCGAGATGGACGGTTTTGAAGCCAATGAAGGCATCATCATCATTGCTGCAACCAACCGTCCTGACGTGCTTGATCCTGCGCTGCTCCGTCCCGGTCGTTTCGACCGGCAAGTGGTTGTTCCGCGCCCCGATATCGAAGGCCGCGAGAAGATTCTGGCTGTGCATATGAAGAAAGTGCCCTTGGCACCGGACGTCAATGCCCGCACAATCGCGCGTGGCACGCCGGGATTCTCTGGTGCCGATCTCGCCAACCTCGTCAACGAAGCCGCACTGATGGCGGCCCGCCGTGGCAAACGGATGGTCGCGATGAGCGAATTCGAAGATGCCAAGGACAAGGTCATGATGGGCACCGAACGGAAGTCCATGGTGATGACCGAGGACGAAAAGAAAATGACCGCCTATCACGAAGCCGGCCATGCTCTTGTATCGGTCTATGAACCGGCATCTGATCCCATTCACAAGGCGACGATCATTCCCCGTGGCCGGGCCCTTGGTATGGTTATGCGCCTGCCAGAGCGTGATAATTACAGCTATCACCGCGACAAGATGCACGCCAATCTGGCGGTATCCATGGGTGGACGCGTCGCCGAGGAAATCATCTTCGGCTATGAGAAAGTATCTTCCGGTGCGTCTGGCGATATCCAATATGCGACAAAACTCGCACGCGACATGGTCACCCAGTGGGGCATGTCCGACGAGATGGGACCTCTGCAATATGAGGAAGAGCAAGGCGAAACCTTCCTCGGCTATTCGCAATCCCAGCGCGTGCACATGTCGAATGAGACAGCCAAAAAGATTGATTTGGAAATCCGCAAGTTGATTGATGACAGCTATGATCGCGCCAAGCATTTGCTGACGAAGCATGAGGATCAGCTCCACGCCCTCGCCAATGCCCTGCTAGAATATGAGACGCTGTCGGGCGACGAGATCGACGAACTCGTCGAAAACGGTAAGCTCGCGCGGCCAGACGGTGATGTCGTCAAACCCACCGCAGTACCATCGGCCGGCACATCGATCCCGAAAGCAGGGCGGAAGAAAAAGGGCCCGTTTGGCGACCCCAAACCGCAAGGCGCTTAACCTTCCAACAATGGAAGCCAAAAGAAAAGGCCGCTCGGGATTATCCCGGCGGCCTTTTCTTTTATCTCAATACGAACAGCGCGATAGCGCGACTGGCTTAGCGGCGACCATAGTCTCCGGCGACACCAGCACTACGTGGTGGCGCAGCAGCCGTAAGGCGAAGGGCTTCTGCCGACTGGCTGATCGAACCGATTTCATCCGGTGTATCATCATCATCGATGAGAACCTTCTGAAGCGATTGAGTCAGGCTTTCCTGCAGATCCTTCGGCTTGACCGTTTCTTCTGCAATCTCACGCAGAGCCACAACCGGGTTTTTGTCACGGTCGCGGTCAATAGTCAGCTCAGCACCGCCAGAAACCTCGCGTGCACGTTGGGCGGCAAACAATACCAGATCAAACCGGTTTGTTACTTTATCGACACAATCTTCAACCGTAACGCGAGCCATAAGGCGCTCCTGATTCTGCAAACTTTTGGAAAATGAGGCCTGCATCTAGGCATCGGGGCGGGATTTGTCAACAAAACTGGAGTCTCACATTGCTCTGACAGCAATCTAATGAATTGTCGGTAGGCTGACGATAATCTATGTCTCCAAATCATGGCAAACAACAGCGTCAACAGCTCAATATTACAACCCGATGCACCACAATGGTGTGCCGTCGGAGAGAATCGGCTGCGCCTTGTCCACAGGTCGGCGGAGCGCCTCTCCGCTGTACAAGACATTATCAAGGCAGCTGAGAAAAGCCTGAAGCTGTTTTTCTATATGTTCGAAGATGATCGCACGGGGAAGATGACCCTCGACCTTTTGATCGATGCTTGCAAACGCGGTGTAGCGGTCGAAATGATAGTCGACAGTTTCGGTTCCAACAGCAGCTCTCGAAAATTCTTCGAGCCGTTGATCGAAGCGGGTGGAAAATTCCGAATTTTCATTCCCCGATTTTCCACTAGCTATTTTATCCGCAATCATCAGAAAATGATCATCGCAGATGAATGTTGTGCCCTGATCGGCGGATTCAACATTGCCGATCAATATTTTGAGATGCCCATGCGGGAGAAGGATGGCGCGTCGATTAGCGATAGCTGGGAGGATCTTGGTCTGGTGATCAAGGGACCCGAGGTTGCGAACCTGAATCAATATTATCAATTGCTGTCCAACTGGGTCTACCAGAATAATGGCAACGTCCGTGCTCTTCGGAAAATGCTGCGAAACTGGGATGCCGGGGACGGTCCGTTTCGCTGGCTCTTGGGCGGACCGAGCAATCGCTTGAGCCGTTGGGCATGGGCGATCAAGAAGGACCTTGAAAAGGGCAGCAGCCTAGATCTGGTAACCGCCTATTTTTCGCCGGGCCAAGGGCTTTTGCGTCGGATCGGCGGCTTGTCGAAACGGGGCGGGAAAAGCCGGATTATCTTACCCGGGAAAACCGACAATGCGGCCACGATCGGCGCGAGCAGATTACTATATGGATATCTACTCAAACGACGCGCGCATCTTTTCGAATACCAGCCCAAACGGCTGCACATGAAATTGGTGATTGTCGACGATGCCGTTTATATTGGTTCGGCCAATTTTGACCTGCGCAGCCTGTTTATCAATGTTGAAATGATGTTACGGATCGAAGATGCGACCTTCGCCGGTCGAGCGAGAGAGGTCATCGACATTTTGCACGAGAACACAAAAGCAATCACCCCGGAACTGCACAAGTCCCGCCAGTCTTTTCTCAACCGTCTGCGCTGGACCCTATCCTATTTCGTTGTAAATACGCTGGACTATAGCGTTACACGCAGACTGAATTTTGGCGTCAAGAAATAGTGGATTTCTGTTGAGCGTCACCAGGTTTTCGGGCCAAGGCCAGCAATCTGTCGCAGCAGAAGAATCGTTCATCGCAATCCTCGATTATGGCCCTGTTCAGACAGAGGCACTTAGCTAGAAGGCTATATGAGTAATCCGATAGTAGATGATCGACAGTATATGACCTCTTTCCGATATATATGGATGTTGCTGCTAACCGCGACATTGACCGCATGCGTATCCCCTTCCAATCGATCGGTAGCACGGCCAACGCAGTCCACACCGCCGCCCACCTATCAAAACCCGGCACCTGCGGCTCAGCCCCGAGCTGATCAATCTCGTCAGAAGCCGAATCCTGCGCTAGTTCGCGAAATTGCTGAACTATGGCGGGCCTTCCCGGGCAAAACCGGAATTGCCGTCAAACGGATCGATGGCGAATGGGAATTTGGTCATCGGGTCGACGAATATTTCCCGCAGCAAAGTGTATCCAAAATTTGGGTCGCCATGACCATGCTCGACAAGATCGATCAAGGCCGGGCATCGCTCTCGGATGCCATCCGCATTGGTAAAGAGGACCTGACGGTATTTTACCAACCGATGGCGGCTGAAGTGGAGCGGGAAGGTGCTGTCGTTAAATCTGTCTACACCTTGCTTGAGAAAGCTCTGGCGAGCAGCGATAACACCGCAAATGATGCTTTGCTTCGTCATGCAGGCGGCCCGGAGGCGGTGCGCAGCTTTGTCGCGAAAAACTCTCTCGGGAAAATTCGCTTCGGTCCCGGAGAGCGATTGCTGCAAAGCGGAATAGCAGGCGTCGAATGGAAACAGGACCTGTCTTATCGGCGTTCATTCTATGCCGCCCGGGCCAAAATACCCGTTGAAGAACGCCGGCAATCGCTGAACGCTTATCTCGCCGATCCAGTGGATGGGGCGAGCCCCCGCGCAATTGTCCGTGCTCTGGATAAATTGGCCCGTGGTGAGCTGCTATCCAGAAATTCAACGCGATTGTTGCAATCCATATTGAAACGCACACGGAGCGGCCCGAAACGATTGAAAGCGGGCGTACCAGCAGGCTGGGAATTTCTGCACAAAACCGGTACCGGACAGGTTCTCGGTTCAGTTGCAACCGGATATAATGATATTGGTATCATGACCGCCCCAGACGGCACACGCTATGCCGTGGTCGTAATGCTGGGCAATACGACGGCTTCTGTTCCAGAGCGGATGCGTTTAATGCAAGCCGTGACGCGAGCCGTGGGCCGATACCACCCGAACTAACCTCTATTCAGTCGCAGCGGGAACCGTTGTCTTATTGTCGATCAGTTCCGGCAGTGCGTTACGCTCGTCGAGCATTTTAGCCGCTTCATCCAAAGCTTGCGCTTCACCGACCGTCACGCCGCCAGGGCCGGGATCATTGGGTGCAGAACCGCAAGCGGCCAAACCGGACAGCATCATGAAAAGGAAGATGTTTCTCATGCGATCTCTATAAAGCCAATTCCGACAGGACCATAGACAAAAAAAGGGCCACCCGGAGGCAGCCCTTTTTCTTCAAATCTTGAAAAGCTTATTCAACTACTTTTTTCGCAGCAGCGGCAGCTTTGTCTACTGCACTGTTGGCAGCATCTTTAACGGCATCGCCAGCAGCATCAGCAGCATCACCAACGGCATCAGCAGCGTCGCCTGCGGCATCACCAGCAGCGTCAGCAGCGTCGCTAACTTCTGCGGTTGCGTCAGCAGCAGCATCACCCATGGCGTCTGCAGCGCCTTCAGCGGCATCCATGGCATCATCAGCAGCTTCTTCTGCAGTTTCTGCCATGCCTTCCACGGCTTCTTCTACGCCGGTGTCAGCATTTTCTGCACCAGAACATGCGGCCAAGCCGAGTGCTGCGACCATTGCGATTGATGTTGTAACTTTTTTCATTGGGATAACCCTTTGCTATATTCCTAAAAAACCAAGCAGGACGAGAGTATTTTTACCCCCATGAACCTACGGTGCGTGTGTTTAGCGATATGGCGGAACGAACGCAATGAAGAACCGGTTCAGGCATTTTCTCAGATTGTAAATTCTCGTAGGTTAGCGCTCGAGAATAAAAGCCAACCCTATATAAACAAGCCGATTGACCAGATATAAAGATTTCTTTATATACCATTCCATTATGAACCACATCCTAGACATTTTTAGAGCCTTGGCGGACCCTACACGGTTACGAATCGTACTGTTGTTGCAAAAAATGGAATTGGCGGTTGGCGAGCTGGCGCAGATTTTGGATCAAAGTCAGCCCCGCATTTCTCGACACATAAGAATATTAGATGAAGCCGGGCTAGCGGAGCGCCGCAAAGAGGGGAGTTGGGTCTTTTTGAAACCGGGCCCAGCGGCCGAACTTGAAACCTTGGGACGTATTTTCGGTTCAGACTCCGTCGCAAAGTCCGAACAGGCCCTGCAAGATCAAGCACAGCTCTCATTAGTCCGCAAGGCACGCGCAGACATGGCCGAGCAATATTTCGCCGCACATGCCGAAGAATGGGATGCGATCCGGTCGTTACATATCGCAGAAACAGAGGTTGAGCGGGCGATGCTGGCGTTGCTGCGAGACACGCAGATAGGAAAAATGCTGGATGTCGGGACCGGTACCGGGCGGATGGTCGAACTATTCGGGCCATCGGCACAGTCCATAGTGGCCATCGATAAAAGTCCTGAAATGCTGCGGCTTGCTCGGTCCAAATTGCTAGAAAGCGAAGTCCATAGCGGATCAAACTTGGTACAGAAAACGGAATTGAAACAAGGCGATTTCAACCAGCTGCCGGCCTCTAACGAAACCGCGGATAGCGTGATCCTGCACCAAGTCCTGCATTATGCCCAACATCCAGAGGCTGTGTTGGTCGAAGTGTCCCGTGTGTTGAAGCCGGATGGAATCGTCCTGATTGCAGACTTTGCCGCACATGACCGGGAAGAGCTTCGCACCGAACATGCACACGCCCGACTGGGCTTTAGTGATGATAGTATGAAGCGATGGCTTACCGCATCAAAGCTAGAGCTAACCCAAAGCAGAACGCTCGATGGCGGTGAACTGACGGTAAAAATATGGGTCGCCAAGAAACCCACGGTCACCAGATTGAAACCCAATTCCGAAAAATCATCCCCCCAAACCAAAAACTTGAAAAGAGCGACAGCATGAGTAATTCAACACGGCCGATGGCTCTAAGCGAACTGGAAGAAGCAAAACGGGCTCTCGATGTTCCGCTATTTGCCGGGCTAAGCGGCGACGCGGACGTCTCTTTTGAGTTTTTTCCTCCCAAATCGGAGAAGATGGAAAAAACGCTATGGGATAGCGTGGTGACCCTTGAACCACTCAACCCGCGGTTTGTGTCCGTAACCTATGGTGCTGGTGGAACCACCCGCGAACGCACGCATGCCACAGTCGCAAGAATAGCCAAGGAAACCAATATTCCGGCGGCGGCCCATTTGACATGCGTCGGCGCCAGCAAGGATGAAATAGCAGATGTCGCGCGCTCATATTGGGAAGCAGGCGTCCGGCACATTGTTGCCCTGCGCGGCGATCCACCTTCAGAAGGCCAGGCTTTCGAACCGCATCCGCAGGGCTATGCCAGCGCAGCGGATCTGGTCAAAGGTCTGAGCGATATTGCACCGTTTGAAATATCGGTTGCGGCTTATCCGGAAACCCATCCCGAAGCCAACTGCCCGCAAAGCGACCTCGACAATCTGAAACGTAAGCTAGACGCCGGTGCAAGCCGAGCAATCACGCAATTTTTCTTCACCGCAGAAGCTTTCTTTCGTTTCCGCGACGCCGCCGCTGCTGCCGGCATTGATGCAGAGCTTGTGCCGGGCATTTTGCCGGTGTCGAATGTCGCCCAGACCCGCAAATTTGCGGGCATGTGCGGCGCGGAGATTCCGTCATGGATGAATGATCTTTTCGAAGGGTTGGATGACCATCCTTCGGCCCGCCAACTGATCGCTGCCACGGTCGCAGCGGAACTATGCCGCAAACTTTATGCCGGCGGCGTCCGCCAATTCCATTTCTACACGCTCAACCGGGCCGAACTCAGCTACGCGATCTGCCATTTGCTGGGCAAGCGGCCCGGCAGCACGCAACAGGAGCAAGCGGCATGACCAGCGCACGCGAACAACTGCAAAAATTGGCCGCAGAGCGCATATTAGTATTCGATGGCGGCTATGGCACCGCAATCCAGAACTATGGATTGGGCGAACGGGACTATCGTGGCACTCTTGAACTAACCGATGATCAAAAAGGCAATAATGATCTTCTCAGCCTGACCCGGCCGGATATTATCGAAGCCATTCACACATCCTATCTCGAATCCGGCGCCGACATCATAGAAACCAATACGTTCAGCTCGACCGAGATCAGCCAGGCCGACTATGGCTGTGAGCATCTGGTGCGCGATCTGAATGTCAAATCCGCCGAAATTGCACGCTCGGCCTGTGAAAAAGCCGAAGCAAAAGATGGCCGCCCTCGCTTTGTTGCTGGATCTGTTGGTCCGACAAACAAGACGCTTTCGCTATCACCTGACGTAAATGATCCGGGCTTCCGCGAAATTGACTATGATTATCTGAAGGGCGTCTACCGGGCCCAATGCGACGCGCTGATCGATGGTGGAGTCGATTTTCTCTTGATCGAAACCATTTTCGACACGCTCAATGCCAAATGCGCCGGAATGGCGGCCATGGAAGCAGCCGAAGCCAGCGGCCGGGATGTGCCGTTGATGGTTTCCATGACCCTGACCGATCTATCGGGACGGAACCTCTCCGGCCACACGGTCGAAGCCTTCTGGCACGCCGTGCGTCATCTGAAACCGCTTACCATCGGTCTCAATTGTTCCTTCGGTGCCGACCAGCTCCGCCCGCATCTCGCCATGCTAGCGAAGGAAGCGGATACGCTGGTCATGGCCTATCCCAATGCCGGTCTACCGAATGATCTGGGCGAATATGACGAAATGCCGGAAGAGACGGCCGAACTCATCGAAGACTGGTTGAAGGACGGCCTGGTCAATATTGTCGGCGGCTGCTGTGGCACAACGCCGGAGCACATCGAGGCCATTGCCAAAACCGTCACGGGGTGGGACCCGCGCAAGATACCCGCCATTGCGGTCCACACGCGCCTTTCCGGGTTGGAGCCATTCAATATGGCTGCTTAAACGATCAGAATTTCGGTTCGGTTCGAAGACAAGCGCGGAACGAACCAAAGAAGAATAACTGCCTTTCGTCTGCACGCGAGGCCAACGGATAATATCACAATATTATGACACAGCCCTCTTCCACCAATTTCGTCAATGTCGGCGAACGCACCAATGTTACCGGCTCTGCGCGGTTCAAGAAGCTCATCCTCAATGATGATTATGAAGCCGCGGTAGAAGTCGCACGCCAGCAGGTCGAAAATGGCGCACAGGTGATCGACATCAATATGGATGAAGGCCTGCTCGACGCCCATCATGCGATGACCACCTTCCTCAAGCTGATCTCCGCCGAACCCGATATCGCGCGGGTGCCGGTAATGATCGACAGCAGCAAATGGTCGGTGATCGAGGCCGGTCTGAAATGCGTGTCCGGCAAACCGATCGTCAACTCTATCTCGATGAAGGAAGGCGAAGAGGAATTCCTCAAACATGCCCGCAAATGCATGGCCTATGGCGCCGCCGTCGTGGTCATGGCCTTTGATGAAACCGGTCAGGCCGACACCAAAGACCGCAAGGTCGAAATCTGCGAACGGGCTTACAAGCTGCTCACCGGGATCGGCTTTCCACCCGAGGACATCATCTTCGATCCGAATGTCTTTGCAGTGGCCACCGGCATTGACGAGCACCGCCGCTACGGGCTGGATTTCATCGAGGCCACCCGCGAGATCAAGGCGCGCTGTCCGCACGTCCATATTTCGGGCGGCCTTTCTAACCTGTCATTCAGCTTCCGTGGCAATGAACCGGTACGCCGGGCCATGCACAGCGTATTTCTCTATCACGCCATTCCGGCCGGTATGGATATGGCAATCGTCAACGCTGGACAGCTTGATATTTATGACGACATTGATCCGGAACTCCGCGACCATTGCGAAGATGTGGTACTCGACCGCCGCGATGACGCAACCGACCGGCTGATCACTCTTGCCGAAAAATTCCGCGGCACCGATGCCGTGGCTGAAAAAGCGGCGGCAGAATGGCGCGGCTATGAAGTGCACAAACGGCTGGAACACGCGCTGGTCAAAGGCATCGACGCCCATATCATCGAAGATACCGAGGAAATGCGGCTTGCGGTAAAAGAACGCGAAGGCCGCCCGATCGAAGTGATTGAAGGCCCGTTGATGGACGGCATGAATGTCGTCGGCGACCTGTTCGGTTCGGGCAAAATGTTCCTGCCGCAGGTGGTAAAATCCGCACGCGTGATGAAAAAGGCAGTCGCCCATCTCTTCCCCTATATCGAAGCCGAGAAAGACGAAAATGCCAAAGGCAAGGGCAAGATCATCATGGCCACGGTCAAGGGTGATGTGCACGATATCGGCAAGAATATCGTCGGCGTGGTACTGCAATGCAACGGCTTTGAGGTGATTGATCTGGGCGTGATGGTCGCCTGGACCGATATCCTGAAGGCCGCCAATGAAAATGACGCGGACATCATCGGCCTGTCGGGGCTGATCACGCCATCGCTGGATGAAATGGTGACCGTCGCTGAAGAAATGGAGCGGGCGAAAATGCAAATGCCATTGCTCATCGGCGGGGCAACCACATCAAAAACCCATACGGCGCTACGCATTGAACCGGCGTATAGCGGCCCAACCGTCTATGTTCTCGATGCCAGCCGTGCGGTGGGCGTCGCTTCCCAATTGGTCAGCGACACACAAGCGACCGATTTTGTCGCTAAAACCCGGGAAGATTATGAACAGCTCCGCATCGCACGAGCGGGCAAGACCAGCAAGAAATTGGCGACATTGAACGAAGCGCGCGCCAATGCAGCCAAGGTCGATATGACCCGCAAAGCCCCCGCACCGGCAAAACCGGGGCTGCACATATATGAAGACTGGGATCTTGCGGAATTACGCGATTATATCGACTGGACGCCCTTTTTCCGCGCGTGGGAACTGGCTGGCAATTATCCCGCCATCCTGACCGACGAAATCGTCGGCGAAAGCGCCAGCGACCTGTTCCGCGATGCCCAGAAAATGCTCGATCAGATTATCGACGAAAAATGGCTGACCGCAAAGGGAGTCGCCGGTATCTGGCGCGCCAGACGGGACGCCGATGATATTCTTGTTTCTCCGGAAAATGAAGAATTCACCTTGCCAATGCTGCGGCAACAGGTTGTCAAACGTGGCGGCAAGGCAAACAATTGTCTCGCCGATTTTATCGACACTGAAAATGATTGGATCGGCGGCTTTGCCGTCACTGCCGGTCATGGCATCGAAGAACATGTCCAGCGCTTCGAAATGGACAAGGATGATTATAACAGCATCTTGTTGAAAGCCCTCGCCGACCGATTGGCCGAAGCGTTTGCCGAACGCATGCATGAACATGTCCGGAAAGACCTGTGGGGCTATGCCGCAGAAGAGGACTTGAACAACAAGGATTTGATCCGCGAAAAATATCAGGGCATCCGCCCTGCCCCCGGCTACCCGGCCTGTCCGGACCATAGTTTGAAACCGATCCTGTTCGATATGCTCAATGCAACAGAGAATACCGGTATCGAACTGACCAGCAGTTTCGCAATGACACCCACCGCTGCTGTGTCGGGTTTCTATTTTGCGCACCCGGAGGCAGACTATTTTGGTGTGGCGCGGATCAGCGAGGATCAAGTGGAAGAATATGCAATCCGGCGCGATGTCCCCATCGACCGGGCCCGGCAATGGTTGCGCCCCAATCTCAACGAATGATCCGGTCAGCCAGAATTCATCTGGGACAGCCTAAGTTTTTACATTGTTTGATATCGCCGCAAGCGGTATTGAAACGGGGCTCTTCTCGTAATTCAGGATGATCGATATGAACTTCAACACGCCATTGGCCGCCGCGATCATATCGATATCTATTGCCGGTACCGCTGTAAAAGCACAGGAAGATGCCCCCTTCACGGTGATGGAAACCGGAGAGACCTATCAACAGCTATCGGATGCAGTTGACGCCATTGGCGGTAACAATGCGACGATTGTCATCGCGCCCGGCGCCTATCGCGATTGTGCGGTCCAGTCGGCGGGCCGCATAACCTACAAGGCGTCGGTCCCCGGACAAACAATTCTGGACGGCGGTATCTGTGAAGGGAAAGCGAGCCTCGTCTTGCGCGGCAAAGCAGCCACCATCGACGGAATCATATTCCAGAATCAACGGGTGGTCGATGGCAATGGAGCGGGCATCCGGATCGAACGGGGCGATCTCTATGTCTATAACGCGATGTTCCGGAACGCCGAGCAAGGTATATTGAGCGCCAATGATCCCAGCGCCGAGATCGTAATCGATCGATCAACCTTCCAACGCTTGGGCCGCTGCGACCGTGGCCTGTCCTGCGCGCATAGCATCTATATTGGTTATTTCGGTTCGCTCAAGGTTACCAATAGCCGTTTCGAAAAGGGCAGTGGCGGGCATTATGTCAAAAGCCGGGCACCCCGCGCGACCATCAACAACAATAGTTTTGACGATACGCAAGGGCGCACGACCAACTACATGATCGACCTGCCAGCCGGTGCTACCGGGGTGATTAGCGGCAATGTCTTTGTGCAAGGCGAGAATAAGGAAAATTGGAGCGCCTTCATCGCTGTAGCCGCCGAAGACAGAGACCATAGTTCGACAGGCCTCAACATTCATTCCAACAGCGCGTCGCTCGCCGAAGGTATAAAACGCTACACTTGGTTTGTTGCCGACTGGAGCGGCGATCAACTGCGCATTGCCAACAACAGCCTAGGCCCCGGTTTGACCCGCTATCAGCGGCGCTAAAACCTCTAGCTTATTCGCAGCTATTCGCCCAACCACCGTCGATATCCAGACATTTACCGTCTATTTCGTCCGCCGGAATTTCCACGCCGATAAGCGACGCCAAAGTTGGCGCAATATCGACGGTCATCACGGACAACGGCTGCTCAAAATGCTGCATGCCTTCTCGCCAAAACAGGATCGGAACGCGGCGGTCATAGTCCCATGGACTGCCGTGGGTTGCCACATAGCCGCGCGCGGTTGAAGCAATCGGAGTGACCGCCTTTTTAAGTAGAACGATAAAGTCGCCGGACCGGTCCGCATGGAAAGATGCGCGGGCGCGCTCGGCCAGCGTCCATTCTTCCGGAGCACCGCGCGGCATCGCCATCTCTGCAAGATCATCATGGTCGAGCACCGCTTCTACCTGAGCATGAGCGGCAATGAACGACATGGCACGGTCTTTCACTTGCGCCCGCTGTTCTTCGGACAGGTCCAGGCTGATATAATAGTCGCCAAATGGTGCATCCGCATAGAGAACCGGTTTCCCGTCAGAGATTTGCAAAGCCTCGGCCACTTTCTTGCCAATGGTTTTTGCGTTGAGATCGGCATCAACCCGCTGTGCGGCCGGAACACCCTGAATGCTCATCCGTTCCGGCAGATCGAGACCACCATGATCGGCCGTTAGCATCACGACATAGTCAATGCCTTCGCCATCCAATAGATCAAAAAAATCGCCAAGTGATCGATCCAGCGCGCCCATCTGAATGCACATTTCGAGGCCTTCGGTGCCGAAGGCATGACCAATGTAATCGGTCGCAGACAGCCCGATCGACAACACGTCGGTTGCTTCACGCTGCCCTAGTTTCAGGTCATTCAACAGCGCCGTTGCCGCTGATATCACCGAACTGTCAAAATCAGGAGACAGACGGAAAATCCGCGCTGCACCGTCTGGACGCTGGAAGGCATAATCACCAACGGACTGTCCATCGCCGTGGACGATTTTGCTGCTACGCGCCGTACAATGGGCAGGTGCGGCATAAGCGGGACGGGCACGATTGATTTTCTCCGCGATATTCTCGTTCAGCGCAGCCATTGATGGCAATGTCTTCCGGTCCGGGAAAGTGGTAAAGCCGATACCTTTCCACCAATAGATATCATCAACGCCCTTGCCGCCCATCATCAAAGCAGAGCGGTCTTTACCAGCCACTGCGACATTGCGGGACTCCGGCGATATCATCTTCAACCGCTCGCCCAGCGTGGGCACCAGTAAATGCCATGCCGAGGCGACATAATCGTCCTGCATGGGGGCCGTGATATCGCCAAAGCTGGTGCCTTCAATACGTTCATCTTCGGCGCAATAGACCGTTTTATCTTCGCGCTTGATCGACAGATCAATCCAGTTATTTGCGATAATCCCGGCGCGTCCAGAGTGCACACCGGTCATGATCGTCGCATGGCCCGGACACGTCTCCGTGGCGGCATGGGATTGATAGCCAGAGGGGAATACCACGCCGCTCGCCAAGCGTTTCAGGCCGCCGGTGAAGTTGCTACGATATTCGCTGAACAAATCGGCCGACAGCTGGTCAACGGAAATGGCGACAACCAATTTTGGTTTGGCTATTTCTGCATCTTTGTGATCTTCGGCATTTGCGGTACCAGAAAATGTGATAAACGCCGTCAGGGCTGTAACTATGGTCGATTTTTGCACGAATGGTCCTCACTGATGAAAGCAGCTATAGAAAGCGATCGGCCAATAGCCTAAATGCATCAAAACAGGAAATAGTGAGTTTCTATGACATTTGATTTTCGTATATTCACGATAATATTGGCCTTTGTGGCGCTGGCTCTCGCCCCGACGGCGGAGGCCCAGAACCAGCTCGGCAATACGGAATTAAATGTACCGGCCACATTGATGGCCGAATCGCAACAGGTAAAAGCCGGGCAAAGCGTTACGCTCGCCTTTGTCATGGAGCCGAAACCGACCTGGCACGGCTATTGGGAAAACCCCGGTGATGCCGGCATTGGCATGAGCTTCGATTGGACTTTGCCGACAGGCGTGACCGCTGGAGAACCGCAATTTCCTGTACCCGATAGGCTACTGATCTCGAGTATCATGAACTATGTCTACAAGGGTGATTATGCGATTTTGGTCAACCTGGCCTTATCGGACGCGGTCCAGCCTGGCCCCTTGCCGATTTCCGTAAAGTCGGAATGGCTTTCCTGCACCGACGAGATTTGCGTGCCAGAGCAAGATGAGTTGTCGATCACATTGCAAATTGTCGACAAAGACACAGCGATCGTCCTGAACGAACGCTTCAATGGCTTTCGCGATGCCCTGCCCCGACCATTGGGTAGCGACGCAAGCTTCGCGGTCAACGATGACCAGTTCCGCTTGTCGATTCCTCTTCCAGCCGATGTCGATGTTGGCACCCCCTATTTCTTCATCAAGGAAGACGGAATTGTCGACTATGCGGCCGCTCAGAAATTCAATCGCGATGGCGACCGCCTGATCCTCGAAACCGCTGCGCGCGGGGATGGACTAGAAGAAATCAACGGCATTTTGAAAATCGGTAAAGACATGGGCTTCCTGTTTAAGGCCAGCAAAGGTGAAGTCGCAATGACGGGCTTACCCCTAGCCAATCCTCTGGCCGATGACGGCCCGACACAGCAGGCAGGCGCGTCGTTGCTCTTCCTGGCGTTAGGCGGCGCCTTATTGGGTGGTCTGTTGCTCAACCTAATGCCCTGCGTCTTTCCTATACTCAGCCTGAAAGCCATGAGCCTTGCTAAAGCGGGCGGAGATGAAACGGTCGTTCGGCGCGATGCATTGGCCTATACTGCCGGCGTCGTTTTGGTCGCCACGGCGCTGGGCGCAGTTCTCCTCGGCTTGCGGTCCAGCGGAGCAGCGGTCGGCTGGGCGTTCCAGCTACAAGATCCCCGGATTATCTTTGTCCTACTCGCACTGGTGACCGCTATCGGTCTGAACCTCGCAGGCCTATTCGAATTGCCCAATGTTAATTTCGGCAACAAGCTGACTCAGAAAGACGGCGCTGCCGGATCCTTTTGGACCGGTGCGCTCGCCGCCTTTGTCGCCACGCCCTGCACCGGTCCGTTCATGGCCGCCGCCTTGGGGGCAACCATCATCTTGCCACCGATTGCGGCGCTGGTGATTTTTGCAGGTCTGGGCGTCGGCCTTGCTTTGCCGTTTCTCCTTATCGCCTTTGTACCAGCCATTCGCAGTCGCCTGCCGAAACCCGGCCCTTGGCTGGACGGGTTCCGCAAAGCGATGGCGATCCCGATGTTCCTCACCAGCATCGGCCTCATCTGGCTGCTGGGCCGTCAGATCGGAACCGACGCTCTAGGCCTCTCGCTAATCTTCCTCCTCGCTGTGGCTTTGATCCTGTGGTGGTTCGGTGGCGGACAGATCAAGGGACTGTCACGCGGGATGTTGACCAGCGGCGCAATGACCGCCGCGATCATTGGCGGTGTTCTTGCCCTCCCCAGCGACGCAGCCATGAATAGCCAAAAACTTGCGAACACATCGACTGCTACGTTACCCAGCGAACCGTTTAGCGAGACGCGCCTCTCTGAACTACGCGCATCGGGCGAACCGGTTTTTGCCTATTTCACAGCCGACTGGTGCATCACCTGCAAGGCCAATGAGGCCGCCGCCATTCAACGCACCGAAACCGCCGACGCTTTCGAAGCGGCTAAAGTCACCGTCCTGATGGGTGATTGGACTCGGCCAGATCCTGAAATCAGCAAATTTCTGGAGAAACATGGCCGCGCTGGCGTGCCACTTTATCTCTATTATGCACCCGGTGAAAATCCGGTAATTCTGCCGCAACTTCTAACCGTGGCGACACTGACCGATCTCGTAAACGGACCAGCGTGAGGTCGAAAACTCTACTCAATCCTTCAGTGATCGGAGACAATGAATGCGAAACCTTCCCACTATAGCTCTAGCGTCTATCGCTGCGATCTCGCTTGCAAGCCCACTTGCCGCGGCCCAAAGAAACGGAGCGATCGCGCAAGATTTCAAGCTCACAGATGTGAATGGAAAAACGGTCCAGCTCTCACAATTTCGCGGTAAAACCGTTGTACTGGAATGGCATAACCCTGGCTGCCCCTTTGTCGCTAAACATTATCGCAGCGGCAATATGCAAGCGGCACAGAAAACCGCGCGGCAGCAAGGCGTGGTCTGGCTAACCATCAACAGCGGCGCAAAGGGCAAACAGGGCCATATGACGGGCACCGAAGCGAAAACGTTGATCGCCACTCAGAATATCCAATCGACCAACTATCTGTTCGATACAAAAGGCCTAGTGGGCAAAGCCTATGGCGCCAAAACCACGCCGCATATGTATATCATTAATGGCACTGGAGAATTGGTGTACCAGGGCGCAATCGACGACAAGCCCACGGCGAACCCCGCAGACATCAAATCTGCTCGCAATCACGTACTTGCCGCCCTCAAAGAGATCAAATCCGGAGACAAGGTCAGCGTTGCCCAATCCCGGCCCTATGGCTGTCCGGTCAAATACGCTTCCTAGATTTTCTGAAGATTGCAGGACTGGCACACTAACTCTAAACGCCTACCAGTCCTGCGTTCATGAATCTACGAACAGGACGATGGCTTACGAGCCCCCCCGTTAAGCCTTCAATCTAAAGTTCTCTTAGATCCAATTGCGAAGCAAATATCGCGCATTGCTATTCCGAGTGGTCGGGAGACATATCCAATACACAACACGGATATGCCCCCCGCCTCTGTTCCGACAGCGTGCGACCCTGTCCGAAAGGCGCCGCCGGTCAAACCCTCCCCTACAACCGAACAGGATTCACCTGCGGAGAAGGGAAATTTATGTTTTTTGATGCTGGCTACATTCATACCAGCGCGCTGGCACTTTGCTGTTGGGCCAGTCGTTTTCAATGCAATCTGTATAGAGGCCCTATAGCGAACCCAAGATGAACGGCCTTGTAAACTAGTGTATTTTATTACAACCTATTGAATTAATATTAGGTTTTTTTGAAATAAATATACAAAGTTTAATAACAATATTTGCGCAGAAAAAGGCTGTTCTCGACCGTTATCGAAAACACCTAACTTTCCAAATAGTTACAATAGACATCGATTCGTTCCCCGTAGCCTATCGGTACAGGGCCCGAAAATCGCTACTCGGGCTTGCGGAACGGGATGGCCAAGCTATTGGCCCAAATCGACCTGTCCTCAATCGAAATGATCACATTTTCCGCTGTGTGCGGCCATATTTGCCCTTGCGCGTTCCGGGTCGCCCTTCGGTTGCCCTGCCCTTGGGTTGTGCAACCTGCAAGTCAGCAGGCAAGCCAAGTTCTTCCGCCTCTAGCTTGCGGATTTCGTCACGCAGACGGCCAGCTTCCTCAAACTCCAGATCAGCCGCAGCATCGCGCATCCGTTTTTCCAAGCTTTCGATATGCGCTCGCAGATTATGACCGACCAGATGTTCTGTATCATCATCAATAGGCACGGTGACCATATCTTTGGACGCCACATGGGCGACGATATCGCCGATATTCTTCTTGATCGAAAGTGGAGTGATCCCGTGTTCCAGATTATATTCAACCTGCTTCTCCCGACGGCGATCAGTCTCGCTGATAGCGCGCTCCATCGAACCAGTCATGCGATCGGCATAAAGAATGACCCGCCCATCGACATTCCGCGCGGCGCGGCCGATGGTTTGGATCAGTGACGTCTCACTACGCAGGAAACCTTCCTTATCGGCATCCAATATCGCCACGAGACCACATTCCGGTATATCCAGCCCCTCGCGCAGCAGGTTGATGCCGACCAACACATCATAGACACCCAGCCGCAAATCGCGGATCAACTCTATCCGTTCCAACGTCTCGACATCGCTATGCATGTAGCGAACCTTGATCCCAGCTTCGTGCATGAATTCGGTCAGATCTTCGGCCATCCGCTTGGTAAGCGTGGTGATCAGGGTCCGGTAGCCCTGTTCCGCTACTTTGCGGCATTCGTTGATCACATCATCGACCTGATCCTCTACAGGTTTGATCTCAACAGGTGGATCAATCAATCCGGTCGGGCGAATGACCTGTTCGCTAAACACGCCGCCTGTCTGCTCCAATTCCCAGGAGCCCGGCGTCGCCGACACGCTGACCGTCTGCGGCCGCATGGCGTCCCACTCGTTGAAGCGCAACGGCCTGTTGTCGATACAGCTTGGCAAACGAAAACCATATTCTGCGAGGTTGATCTTACGGCGGTGATCGCCCTTGGACATAGCGCCGATCTGCGGCACCGTCTGATGGCTTTCATCGACGAACAGCAGCGCATTGTCCGGTAGATATTCGAACAAGGTCGGCGGCGGTTCCCCCGGCAGACGTCCGGTCAGGAAGCGCGAGTAATTCTCGATCCCTGCACAGCTGCCGGTGGCCCCGATCATCTCGAGATCGAAATTGGTGCGCTGCTCCAGCCGCTGATGCTCGATAAGCTTGCCTTCGGCTTCCAGTTCCTTGAGCCGCACGCCCAGCTCCAGCTTGATGGCTTCCATCGCCTGCTTCATCGTCGGGCCCGGCGTAACATGGTGCGAATTGGCATAGATTCGGACCCGGTTCAGGCTCGCGCCCTTCTTGCCGGTTAAAGGATCAAATTCGACAATCTCTTCAATCTCATCCCCAAAAAAACTGATCCGCCAGGCCATATCCTCGTAATGCGACGGGAAAATCTCCAGATTGTCGCCTCGCACCCGGAAATTGCCCCGCGCGAATGCCTGATCATTCCGTTTATATTGCAGCGACACCAGCTTGCGGATGATATCTCGTTGATCAACCGTTTGATCTTTTTTCAAATCAAAGATCATTGCGGAATAGGTTTCCACCGATCCGATGCCATAGAGGCAAGATACCGACGCCACGATGATGACATCATCGCGTTCGAGCAACGATCGGGTCGCGCTGTGCCGCATGCGGTCGATCGCTTCGTTTACCGAGCTTTCTTTCTCGATATAGGTGTCGGACCGGGCGACATAAGCTTCCGGCTGATAATAGTCATAGTAAGACACAAAATATTCAACCGCATTGTCCGGAAAGAAGTTTTTAAACTCTCCGTAGAGCTGCGCTGCCAAAATTTTATTGGGTGCCAATATCAGAGCCGGTCGCTGCAACTCATCTATCATCTTGGCCATGGTGAATGTCTTACCGGATCCGGTAACACCAAGCAGCACTTGGTCACGCTCGTCCTCGCGCATGCCAACCACCAGTTCCTTGATCGCAGCCGGCTGATCGCCAGCAGGTTCAAAATCGCTGACCAGCTTGAACCGCTTACCACCTTCCGACTTATCCGGACGGTTGGGCTTGTGCGGTACAAAATCGTCGCCGGTTTCCGGTTCCGCCAAACCTCTTCTGATCACCAATTCTGTCATGGAGATAATATGGAACAAAAAGGGTCCAATGTCATCCCCAGAATAGAGTTTCCTCAAGGATCGATGTTGCAGAAAATTTACATTTTCCGATTGTCAATCTATGTATAGCTATGGGGCTTCAACATAGAGGGAATATTTTGTGAACAAATTACTATTTTCAGTGGCTGCGCTAAGCCTGATGGGCGGTTGCTCAGACAAAGGGGCGGACCATGACGGCGACGGAAAGATCACGACGGCAGAAGTCATCGAGGAAATGAATGAAGTTACCCTTGAACCCGGTGAATGGGAAAATACCGTCGAAATAGTAGATGTTGCAATCGATGGGCTGCCAGAAGGTACGCCAGCCAGCATAATGGACAGCATGAAGGGGCAGGTCACGACCACCAAGTCCTGCATCACCGAGGAAGAAGCCGAAAATCCTGGCGCACAGTTTTTTGCAGCACAGGCGCAGAATAATTGCGAAGTCAAAAAATTTGATATGAGCGGCGGTGCCGTATCATCCGAAATGGCTTGTCGCAATATGGGCGGTTCACCCGGTGATATGACCATAGCCATGGATGGCCAATATGGCCCAAGCAGCTATGACATGACCATGAATATGGAGGGCGGCGCATCAGGCATAAAAATGAACATTTCCGCAAAGAGCAGCGGCAACCGGATCGGTTCCTGTCCGGTTGAATAAATTCAGCTATAGCGGCAAAAAACAGGACGGCAGGAGCTTATAGTTCCTGCCTTTTTTATTGGATCGCCGGCCCCACGCTACGCTGGCAGAAAAATGACCTCGCAGGTTATTGCATCTAATATCACGGCTGATAAGTTTCACTACGAAACCGAATCGCGAACAACGAGATTTTCAGGAGAGAGTAGATGATCGCCTACACCATGCTGGGTACCAACGACAAAGACCGGGCCTTCGCTTTTTACGACGCCTTGTTCAAAGGAACCGAGATAAAGCGACAGTTCAAAACACCCTCCGGCGGGCAGTTTTATGGCAAAGGACCAGGTGAGACCTTGCTTTGCATCACATCCCCATATGATGAAGCCGAAGCCTGTCATGGCAATGGAACGATGGTCGCATTGCAGTGTGACACGACCGAAGAGGTTGATGCCTATCATGCACGTGCGCTTGCACAGGGAGCCACCAATGAGGGCGATCCGGGCTGGCGCGCTCCGGACATGTTCTACGGTGCCTATTTCCGTGATCAGGACCAGAACAAGATTTGTGTCTGCAAAACAAACTTTGCAGCAATACCGGTCAAAAATTGAGGAGAGAAACCATGATTGGATATGTAACACTCGGCACGAATGATCTCGACAAAGCGCGTGCATATTATGACGCTCTGCTCGGCGAGCTCGGTGCAAAACGGCTGATGGAAATGGATGAAAATGGTTTCACCCTTTATGGCGTCGATATGACGACACCATCTATTGCAATCACCAAACCCGACAATGGAAAAACCGCGCAGCCAGGCAATGGCAATATGATCGCCCTGCAGATGGAAGAACGGGCGCAAGTCGATGGTTTCTACAACAAAGGCCTTGAACTGGGCGGCAGCGACGAAGGCGCTCCCGGTGTCCGCGGCGACGAAGGTCCCATGGCATTTTACGCAGCCTATTTTCGCGATCCCGAAGGCAACAAGCTTTGCGCTTTTCGCCTTGGCCCTGCATAGAAATATAAATATAGGGGGAAATCATGAAACATCTTTTGGCTTTGGCGACGACAACCGCTCTGATCTGGGCCACGCCTGGCACGGCACAAAACAGTCTGGCCTCACCTGATCTGGCGGCGGCCATCGCAGCGGACTATGACAATAGTTTGGAAGCCCTGTTTCTTGATTTTCATCGCAACCCGGAGCTTTCCTATAAAGAAACCCGCACCGCCGGGATCATGGCCAAACAATGGCGTGCCTCGGGCTTCACTGTAACGGAGAATGTCGGCGGCACAGGTGTCGTTGCCGTGATGGAAAATGGTGAAGGCCCCACCCTGATGCTGCGTGCGGATATGGATGGGCTGCCCTTGGTCGAAGACAGCGGGCTCGACTATATGTCGACCGCGACGCAGGTCAGCATCGACGGCGAGGAAAAGCCGGTCATGCACGCCTGCGGCCATGATGTGCATATCACCTCGCTCATCGGTACCGCACGCCAGATGTCGGCGATGAAAGACCAATGGTCCGGTACTTTGGTGCTGATCGCACAACCGGCCGAAGAACGCATCGGTGGCGCCAAGTTAATGATGGATGACGGCCTGTATTCCCGCTTTCCAAAACCTGACTTTGCTATGGCCTTCCATGTGTCTGCCGACACGCCAACGGGAAAATTGGCGCTGAGCGAAGGGATTAGCTACTCCTCATCAGACAGCGTTGATATCATCATCCACGGCGTCGGCGCTCATGGTGCGTCCCCTCATCGGGGCAAGGATCCGATCGTTATGGGCGCGCAGATCATCATGAACCTGCAGACGATCGTCAGCCGGGAAATCGCTCCGCTCAAACCGGGCGTGATAACCGTTGGTTCCTTCCACAGCGGGTTCAAGCATAATATCATTTCCGACAAAGCCACAATGCAACTGACGGTTCGCTCTGACGATGCCGACACGCGCGCGAAATTGCTCGCGGGCATCAAGCGCATCGCCACCAATGTTGGCCGTATGAATGACCTGCCGGAAGACAAACTACCAGAAGTTCTGGTCTCCCATGAATCAACGCCAGCCAATTATAATGATCCAGCCCTGACCAAGCGGATTCAAGGGGTCTTCACCGCACGTTTCGGAAACGATGTCTTCGACAACCAGCCACGCGAAGGCATGGGCGCAGAGGATTTTGCCTATTTTGTTGAACCCAATACCGACGTTCCTGGCGTATATTTCTCGGTAGGTGGAACTCCGCAAGCCGATTTTGATCGCGAAGAGGCCGGGGGTGCACCCGTGCCATCGCACCATTCGCCCTTCTTCAAAGTAGCGCCCAGAGAGTCCGTGACTCTGGGGACCGAGGCCATGACCGCAGCTGCATTGGAACTGCTTGCGCGGAAAGCGGAATAGTCTTGGCCGAGGCGCTTTCCTCTTCGCAGATCAACAGCCTCAAGCAGCGATTGCTGGAACAGCAAGCGGCGCTGAAGGCTCACGATCAGGAAGGTGCCAGTTGGAGCGATACGGTCGAACTCGACCAGCAAAGCGTTGGACGACTTTCTCGTATGGATGCGATGCAGCAGCAGGAAATGGCGCAAGCCGAAGCGCGCCGCCGTACCAGCGATTTGGCGAGGATAGAAATGGCGCTGATCCGCATGACCGAAGATGAATATGGCTGGTGCGCGGAATGCGGCGATCCCGTTGCTTTTCGTCGACTGGAGATTGATCCGGCAGCAGCCCTATGCATCGGTTGTGCAACATGAGCCGCGCATTACCATTGCTGGCGGGCTTGGCGCTAAGCATAGGCGCGGTCGCATCGGGGTTCCTGATCGGCGCGAACCATCTTGAAGGTGCACAATTGGCGGCCCGATGGACTTCGCGCGTAGGGTTACCCGTATTTCTCATCGCCTATCTCGCTTCCAGCCTCCATAAAATTTGGCCGGGTGATCTTACACGCACATTCATTCGCCGACGGCGTCAATGGGGCCTGGCCTTTGCATGGACGCACAGCGTACATCTGGTTGCCTTGATCTATTTTCTTACAATCGCAGGAATGCCGCCAGAAGCGGTCACCATTTTAGGAGGCGGCCTAGCCTACGTCATGATCTATCTCATGGCGCTGACCTCGAACAATTGGTCCATGAAAAAGCTAGGAGCCAATTGGAGCCGTCTCCACAAGTTCGGGATCCACTATATCTGGCTGATCTATCTCCTAACCTATGCTGGACGGCTTGAGGATCCATCATTGCAGCATATCGGAATCATCGGAGTTGGTTTGCTGATACTGGCACTAATCCTGCGAATAGTCGCCCGATGGCGGAAGAAACTTCCATGAGAAGTTCAAAGCCGCAGGGTAAAACCTAAGAATTCAGGGATATCCGGAGCAAGTTGTCTCGGTCCAAGCGAGTCATATTTGCGTCCAGTGCATCGCTGTGGCCCATTTCACCCTTTCGCGTTCGAAGACATCACCCTAATATGCAGGCTATGGAAGCCCCCGCCGACATCCGCCCGCATGATGGACGCTTTATAAGCGGGAAACATTATTTCGCCTGCCGGGTCTATTTCGAGGACACGGATTTTTCCGGCATCGTCTATCATGCCAATTATCTTCGCTATATGGAACGCGCCCGCTCGGATATGCTCCGCCTGCTCGATATGGATCAAGGTGCCGCCTATGACAGCGGAGAAGGCGTCTATGCCGTGGTCGATCTCACCATGAAATATATATTGCCCGCCAAATTGAATGATGACCTGGTCATCATCAGCACGGTTGAGAAGCTGCGCGCCGCCAGCGTGGTCATCGACCAAACGATCATGCGCGGTTCCGACCTTATTACGTCAGCATCCGTTCAGGCGGCTTTTCTTACGCCCGCCGGGCGCCCTAGACGACAACCGAAAGCGTGGACAAAGGCCTTTTCCAGCGTCATGGATCAGACGGACAGAAAATGAAGGATATCGAACCTTGCTAGACCAACTTTCTTTGGGAGCGACCGCCGGAAACTTCTCTCCCTTCATGCTCTTTTTAGAAGCCGATATTGTCGTCAAAACGGTAATGATTGGCCTGCTGCTCGCCAGCATATGGACATGGGCGATCATTATCAGCTTTGGCATGACCATCGCCAAAACTGCCCGAAAATCGGAAAAATTTGAACTGGCTTTCTCCAAGGCCGATAATATCGACCGCTTTTATGACGAATATGGCCAGTCCAGTCTGCCCAGCGCAAAAGTCTTAGCCTCCGGTATCAAAGAATGGCGTCGTTCAACCGCAAAGGGCCCGATTGACCGGGACGGCACCCGGCAACGGCTAGCCACCGCGATGAACGCCACCATTGCCCATGAAATCGATCGCATCGCAGACAGACTCAATTTTCTTGCAACCGTGGGCAGTGTTGCCCCCTTTGTTGGTCTATTTGGCACCGTCTGGGGCATCATGCGCAGCTTCTCGGCCATTGCCGCAGAGCAGAATAGTTCGCTGGCGGTGGTCGCGCCCGGCATTGCCGAGGCCCTATTCGCCACAGCCATTGGTCTATTTGCCGCCATTCCGGCGGTCATTGCCTATAACCGCTTCTCCCATCGCCTGAACAAGCTGGAGGCCCGCATGGGTCGGTTTGCCGATGGGTTTCACGCCACGCTCAGCCGCGAGCTGGAGCTTGGGGACTGAGCATGGGCATGAATATGGGATCTGGTATCGGGAGGCGCGGCACTAGTCGCGGACGCGCGCCGATGGCGGAGATCAATGTCACGCCCTTCGTCGATGTCATGCTGGTATTGCTGATCATTTTCATGGTCACGGCCCCGCTGCTGGTCACCGGCGTACCCGTCAACCTGCCAGAAAGCCGCGCCAATGCGCTCGAACAGGATCAGGAACCCATACAGATTGCTATCGATAGCGAGGGCCGTGTCTATATCGATGACGAAGAAATCAACCGGGACGCCTTGGCGCTCTGGCTGGGCGATATAGCCGCCAATCAAAATCCGGACGATCCCCGGCAGATCATGCTGCGCGGAGACACCACGCTTGATTACGGTTTGATTATGGATGTGATGGGCGAGCTCAACCGGGCCGGATTAAACCGGGTTTCGTTGGTCACAACAGGTTCATCCGAGGCGCGATAGTGATGGACCGCTGATATGGAAAAAGCTGAAAAAATTGGCTTGGGAGTAGCAGCTGCGGGCCATGTGGCTCTGTTCGGCGCGTTGTCGCTCAGCATTCTTTCCAGCACCAATGATGCTTTTCGGAACAAGCCAATCGAAGTGATGATTGCCGATGAAGTCGGCTTGGAAAGCGCGACCCCCGATCCTGCGCTCGTTACCCCCGCAACCAGCATAGCGCCTGAGCTTGGTATCCCCACAGAAAACAATTTTGTCGAACCGGAACCGCTGCCCGAACCAGCAAAAGTAGAGGCAACGCCAAGGCCAGCGGTCAAGCCAACGCGACCCATCGCTAAGCCCACACCAAAACCGAAACCCAAGCCACGCGGTTCCCGATTGGGCGATGATTTCCTAAAAGGCGTCACCGACGCATCATCGGTTAGCCGGAACCAGAATATTACCGCGTCAAAGGCATCGCCAGCGGCTGTCGCATCGCTGCAGCGCGAACTATATCGACTGGTCAAACAGAAATGGCGGCCGCCCACAGGGGCGGACGCGGAGCTCTTGCGCACCAAGGTTACGGCGCGTCTCGATAGCAGCGGTGGTATCATCGGCACACCGACTGCCACAACCACCGGCATAACACCGAGCAACCGATCTCAAGTCGCAATCCATCAGGAAAGAGCCATTGCCGCAGTCAGGCTTGCCGCACCTTTCACAAGCTTTCCCGAGAAATTTTACGATGAATGGAAGGTTATAGAACCTATCCTGTATCTTGGTGTCTAGGAGACCGACCATGCAACCCATCCCCCTTTATTTTCGTACGTTGATTCTGAGCATAATCACCTCTTTCGGACTAACAACGGCCGCCCATGCCCAGTTGACGGTCGACGTCGACAATAGCGCATCCGCAGAGCTGGTCATTGCAGTTCCCGGCCTGCCAACACCGCAAAATATAGAGACGCCCGCCGGCAACACCGCGGAACTAGGCGGCAGGATCAGCGATGTTATCGCCAGTGACCTGCGATCGAGCGGGTTGTTCAAACCACTTGGGCGCAACCAAGTCCGCGGGATCAGCTATTCCGAAGTCACCGCTCCACAGTTTCCTTATTGGAGCGGCGCCAATGCCTCCGCATTGGTCCAAGGTTTTGTTCAGGCCAATAGCGACGGGAAGCTGACCGTCGGCTGCTATCTCTATGATGTCGCGCTGGAAACCGAACTCACACGTCAGGGTTTTGTCGTGAATCCAGGCGAATGGCGTCGGGCAGCGCATAAATGCGCGGATGCCATCTATTCGCGTTTGAGCGGAGAATCTCCGTTTTTCGATAGCCGCATCGCTTATATTGCGGAGACCGGCCCTAAAGAAAACCGGGTCAAAAGGCTCGCGATCATGGACAGCGACGGCGCCAACCATCGCTTCATTACCAACGGTCGGGCGACGGCTCTCACGCCCCGTTTCTCTCCCGACTATAAAAGCATCGTCTATCTGAGTTTTCTCGATGGAAACCCGCGTATCTACATTTATGACATTGGCATGGGTCGCCAGCGTCTGATTACGCAGAGCACCAATCCGACTTTCGCGCCGCGCTGGTCCCCCGATGGCAAATGGATACTCTATTCCATGGCCATTGCCGGCAATACCGACATCTACAAGGTGTCCGCGTCCGGTGGTTCCAATCCGCAGCGCCTCACCTTCTCTCCCGGCATTGATATCGGCGGCAGCTTCTCTCCGGATGGCAGTCGGATCGTGTTTGAAAGCGACCGCTCGGGTAGCCAGCAGCTTTATGTCATGGATGCCAATGGCGGCAATGAACGGCGAATCAGCTTTGGTGGCGGGCGCTTTGCCACACCGGAATGGAGCCCACGCGGAGATTTGATCGCTTTCACCAAGATAGCCGGCAATTTCCGCATCGGCGTGATGACGCCCAGCGGCGGTGGTCAACGACTGCTCACCAACAGCTGGCAGGACGAAGCCCCGACATGGGCGCCCAATGGTCGGGTTATCCAGTTTTTCCGGACAACTCGGGGAAGCGGGAAGACGGGAATTTGGCAAGTCGACCTTACGGGCCGCAATGAAAGACAGCTACCGACGCCGGTCAATGGCTCTGATCCCGCATGGGGACCATTGCTGCCGTAAATTCAAATCGAGACAAGTCACTGAAAAAAGGTTATATCTCGCCCAAGGGCATTTTCAACTAGGAGCAATATGATGATCAAATATGCGACCCCCCTCCTGATTACAGCTAGCTTGGGTTTGGCTGGCTGCGCCAAAAAACCTCCTGAAGTTCTACCACCAGCCCCGGTTGGTACGGCGCCAACTCCAGCACCGACTGCGCCCGCTGGCCCAGGCTATGCGATGGGCTCACAAGAAGATTTTCTGGCCAATACGATGTCCGACAGAGTGCTGTTCGATACCGACCGTTTTAATATCGATCCCCGGGATCAGGCTATCTTGCAAAGTCAGGCACAATGGCTGGCACAAAACCAAAATGCCCAGATTACCATCGAAGGCCATGCCGATGAACGCGGCACCCGTGACTATAATCTGGCGCTGGGCGAACGCCGTGCCAATGCGGCGAAAAACTATCTCGCGTCGCTGGGTGTCAGCCCTACGCGGATGACGACGGTGAGCTATGGCAAGGAACGCCCGGAAGCGCTCGCTTCCAACGAGAGCGCATGGGCACAAAACCGCCGTGCGGTGAGCGTTGTTATCCGCTAGACCCGCCCAAAATCAGAGACAAAAAAAGGGCCGCTACCCAATGGGATAGCGGCCCTTTTTTATTGAGCAATTGCTTAGCTTTGACGGGTTCCGGTCATCGCCATTTCGCCAAATGCGCCAGCTTTGACCGAACCGGTCAACGTGTCACCATCAACGGTCACGCTGGCTTCCAGTTTCATTGGCATTGGAACGGTCATGTTCATGACCCAAGTGGCGCTATCGCCATCCACTTTGCCTTCTTCGACATCCATCGCACCGGTTGCGCCGGCGTTGGTGCCGGTCACGGTGTCGCCATCGACAACCAGCGTCAGCACTGAATTCTGGTCACCCATTGGGGATTTGGTTACGCAATCATAGACACCTGCAATAGACATATTCTTCTCCTTTTAAATTCTTCGCTCGCAATTGCCGGTCAATCGTTACCGACCGACGAATCGCTTGAACCAGCATTATTAACACTAGTGTCACTAGCTTCATAGCCGCGATATTCTATTGGCATTTCGAGCGCGTCCAACTGGCTTTTGATCTTGTCGACATCACCGACAATGACCCAGGTGAATTTGTCCGGGTCGATGGCTTCCGCCATGGCAGCGTTCAAATCTTCCGTGGTCAGTGCTTTGTAGCGTCCTGCAACGTTTTCGGCATAATCGGACGCTCTTCCGTACATCGCATCACCCTGCATCTGTCCTAGAATATTCACAGTACGCTCAAACTGGCCAGGCAATTGGCGAACATTGCCGTTGACCGTCCGTTCCAGCTCCGCTGGCGTGACACCATTTTCGCCCAGAAATGATCGAACCTGCGCATCAATTGCAGCGACAGCGGGCCCGGTTTGGTTGGTCTGAACCGGCGCGCGCATCGTGTAGAGCACCCGATCTTCTCCACGCAACACGGTGTTGCGTGTGCCGTAGCTCCAACCTTTGGTTTCGCGAAGATCCATGTTGATCCGCGAGAGGAAATTGCCGCCCAAAACTTCATTGGCCGCGTTGAGCGTCAGCAGATCATCCGCCCCTTTATATGGCAGGACCTGCCCCGCCAATATCATCGATTGCGGAGAATTCGGACGGTGGATGACGATGATCCGGCCTTCCCCTTCCGGAACAGGCGCATCAAAATTCTTTGCTGGTGCGGCTTGTCCGCTTCCTTGCCAACGGCCGAAACGCATCTCAAGCTTGTCGAGCAATTCTTGCTTATCAATCTTACCCGCTGCGAAGATCGTTGCCTTCTCAGGGTGCATCCATTGCTGATGAAAGTCAGACAGGTCATCGCGCGTTATCGCCGATACGGTTTCCTTCGTCCCGTTACCCGAAAGGCCGCGGCCATAAGGATGTTCCGAACCGAAAACCAAAGGCGGAAGGATATTGGTGGCGATACTCCGCGGGTTGCTCTCTTCCCGATCAATGGCGGTTAGCTGCTGAACCCGGATGCGCTCGATATCATCGGGCTTGAACGCCGGGTTCTTAACAATATCCGCCATCAGATCGAGCGAAGCATCCAAATTCGGATTGACGGCCCGCAGGTCAACATCCGTACGATCGCGTCCGCCGCCAATGCCAATATTGGCACCGAGCCGCTCTTGCTGCTCGGCAATTTCGATCGATGTCAGGCTGGTTGTGCCTTCTTCCAATATGGCCGTGACGAAATTCTGTAACCCCAGCTTATCCGGTGAATCCGCGCTGGTGCCAGCATTGAAAGACAAGGTCACCCGGGTCATCGGCACCGCATCTCGCTGCGCGAAATAGACTTTGATACCATTGGACAGGGTCGCTGTTTCGACATCCGGGAAGTCGACATTGGGAATGTCACCCACTGGCGGCAATTGGGAACGATCCGGCGCGGTTACCGTCACTGGTTCGCCATCCTGCATGTAATAAGCTGGGGCGGTCAGAACGCCGGTCCGCTCGCCCTTGCCAGCGCCGACTTCCTGATAAGCATCGCGCTCGCCCGGAATCACCCGGATACCCAGCACGGGACGGGTCAGCCATTTCTGCATCGCCGCCTTGACCGCTTCGGGTGTCGTCGATGCCAGTCGGCTTAGTTCCTTTTTATAATGATCCGGATCATCGGAATAGAGCTTGCCCTTCGCCAAAGCGACCGCCTTGCCACTAAACCCGCCAACCTGTTCAAGTCCAGCGATCCGCGCAGCGGCATCGCGCGTTGCTACGCGCTGTACTTCATCTTCAGTCGGGCCATTGGCGATGAAATCCGCGATAATCTCGTCCAGCCGCTTGGCGACAACATCTGCATCCTCGCCCGGTTTCACATCCGCCAATATCTCGACAAAGCTGCCATGCACGAACGGAATGACATAGGCCGAAACGGCAACCGCATTTTTCTCTTCGCGCACCATGATATTGTCGAGCCGCGAACTGGCCAAACCACCAAGAACAGTCAAACCGACATCAAGCGGCGTATAGTCGGGATCGTTCAGGCCCGGCACCACCCAGTTGCGGTAAATACGGGTGGTTGCGACCTTGTCCTTCATCACCTCGTAGATCGGCGCATCGAGCGTCGGCAGTTCAGGATCGAGCTGCGGGATTGGTTTGCCGGAAGGAATAGCGCCAAACCATTTGTTGACCATCGTTTTCGCGGTCGCGGTATCGATATCGCCGGCGAGCACCAGAATAGAATTATTCGGTCCATAATGATCGATGAACCATTGTTTCATATCGTCCAGCGATGCGGCTTCAAGGTCTTCCAAAGAACCGATCGTGTCATGCCCATAGGGATGGTCTGAAGGAAAGAGCAACTCGGTCTGCCGATAGCCGACCAGACCATAAGGCCGGTTGTCGCCCTGACGTTTCTCGTTCGACACAACGCTGATTTGATTGTCGAGCTTCTCCTGCGTCACGGCCTCGAGCAAATGCCCCATCCGGTCACTTTCGAGGAACAAGGCCACATCAAGTGCAGAGGTCGGGACGGTCTGGAAATAGTTGGTCCGGTCGAGCCAGGTCGTACCGTTGAGATCGGTCGCGCCAATCTGCCGCAACGGTTCGAAATAATCTCCGGGTGCATTTTCCGAACCGTTGAACATGATATGTTCAAACAGATGCGCATAGCCGGTCTTGCCCTCGGGTTCGTGAGCCGATCCGACGCCATACCAGATAGAGACGGCCACAACCGGTGCTTTGCGATCAGTATGAACCAGGACTTTCAACCCGTTATCGAGGGTGAATTCTTCATAAGGAATATCAACTGCATCAACCAACTCGCTCACGGGCGCTGGTTCAGCTACCTCATGATGCTTCGCCAATACAGGCGCCGCGACCGTCAATGCTGTCGTGGTCAGCGCCAGAAAAAGGGTACGAGATAAACGGGACATCGGGATATTCCTCTCAATCAAAATACATAGATATGTCGCCAAACATGCCGGTAAACTCGGTCTCACCGACTATCGGCTTCGACCAACGACATTCAGCTATCGACGAACGACTATTTTGCTTTCCATCCCCAGAACAAATGGCATGGCAATATGTTCCAGAATGAATAGCCTTGGTCGATATGGTCAAAATGCGGTGTCATAAAGTCACGCGCCTTTTTGACGAATTGATAGACCAGAAAGGCGCCACCCGGTCGGATCGCTTCATACGTCTCTTCGGCGATTTTGGGGCCGAGTTGGTCGGGCAATGTCGAAAAGGGCAAGCCGGAAAGGATATAATCCGCTTTCTCGTGCCCAAGCTCGTTTATGATTTTTTGCACATCGGCTGCCGACCCGTGAATCGGGTAGAAACGGCTGTCGCGGATAGATTTGCTGAGATAGTCTATAAAATCGGGATTGAGGTCGATCACAATCAAGCTTGCATCCGGCTTCATCCGTTCCAGCACCGGACGGCAGAATGTTCCGACACCCGGCCCATATTCAACGAAAAGATCGCACTCATCCCATTTGACGGGTTCGAGCATTTTTTTGATCGTAATGTCCGACGAAGGGATGATCGATCCCACCATCACCGGGTGTTTCAAAAACCCCTTGAAGAAAACACCCCAAGGACCCAGACGCCTCTCCAATCCTCGCTTCATGCGATCCATCATCTTGGTTTTGGCGATACTGTCGGTCAATTGATTCCTCCGGTAGCAGAACAAACTGTCTTACTAGAGCGTTACAGCATCGGTTACAAATATATTAGCGGTTGCCCGTTACATGGGACCGACTAAAAGAGAGGCATGCAACTACATCCTAAAGACTCCATCGCCGTCATTTTTTGCGCGCTGCGTACGGGCGTAGAGGAAGAAGCTTATCAGGCCGCAGCAACGGCAATGAGCGAGCTAGTCGCACAGCAACCCGGATATCTCGGAGAAGATCATGCGCGGTCTCCGGATGGTTTTGGCATAACAATCAGCTATTGGCGCGATGATGCCAGTGCCAAAGCTTGGCGCGACAACCCCGACCATGCCGCCATTCGCGAACAAGGGCGAGACAAATGGTATAGCGCATATAGCCTGCATGTTTCTCGCATCGAACGAGCCTATGACTGGCAAAAATAGAGTGGCATAGGAGCGACATGGCTGATTCCCCCAATATTGATCCGGTACACCGGAACAATCCCCCTTCTGCCGAGGTCAAGCCAATTGATAGCACCCGTATGGCGGTTCTTTTCTCGGTCATGCTTGTCACCGCGTCGGGCAATACCGCGATGCAGTCGATTTTGCCGACGATCGGCACGCAGCTGAGCATTCCGGATTTCTGGGTCAGCGCCGCGTTCAGCTGGTCAGCGTTGCTATGGGTATATACCGCTCCAAAATGGGCACGCCAATCGGATCATCGCGGCCGAAAAGCACTGATGCACTTGGGCATGATCGGCTTTACGGCCTCCTTCGCATTAGCGGGCCTGGCGTTGTTTCTAGGACTGCTCGGCTGGTATAGCGCGCTTTGGACGTTCATCCTATTTGCTTTGTTCCGCAGCCTATACGGCGGCCTCGGCTCTGCTGCTCCACCGGCCGTGCAGGCCTATGTGGCGTCCCGGACCGCACGCGCCGACCGAACCAAGGCACTGTCGTTGATTTCCTCCTCCTTTGGCCTTGGTACGATTGTCGGCCCCGCCATTGCCCCGTTGATGATTCTACCGGTTCTGGGCCTTTCCAGCCCGATGTTCGCCTTTGCCGCCATCGGCATATTGGTGATGATCGCATTGGCGTTGAAATTGCCCAATGATAATCCCGACTATGAAGCGCGGGGTGTGGTGACATCCGAACCATATAGTTCTGCGCCGTCGGCGAACAGCCTGAAAGAGGAAGACGACAGCGGCGACAAGGAAGCTGGTCTGCCACCACGTTTGCGCTGGGGTGACGATCGGATCAAACCATGGCTGATCACAGGCGTTCTGGGCGGCAACGCACATGCCTTGATATTGGGCGTAGTCGGCTTTCTGGTGCTCGATCGACTGGGACTGCGCGGCGATCCAGAAATGGGAATAAGAATGACGGGCCTGGTATTGATGTCCGGCGCAGCGGCGACTTTATTGGCACAATGGGGCTTGATACCGCTGCTGCAAATGGGGCCACGGGCCTCGATATTATGGGGCATGGTTCTGGGCGCCCTGGGTTGCCTGATCATCGGATTGTCCCACGATCTCTACGGCATCGTCATCGGATTTGCGGTGGCATCATTGGGATTTGGCCTGTTCCGCCCGGGCTTCACCGCCGGAGCATCGCTTGCCGTCAAACGATCCGAGCAAAACGGCGTCGCCGGGATTGTTGCGTCGGTAAATGGCATGGCCTTTATCGCGTCACCGGCGCTGGGCGTTCTGCTCTATACCTATGCTGGCGCATTCCCGTTCTGGCTGGCGACAGCCGTCTGCGTCTTCCTGTTCGGTTGGGGCCTAAAATCCCTCAAACTCGATGAACAGAACATCGCCAGCCGCTAATGCTTGCTGTCCTTGACCGGCGTCAACATTCCCGGCGTGACAAAGCCAATGGGTTCGGCGCGCATCGCATTTTGCTTCAGATGTGCCTCTATTTTGGAATATTCTTCTTCCATTTCAGGCGTTACCGAAGCGCGGCTGTCTTCCAGCGCTTTCACAAAATGCTTCATCTGGACAGTTTCAACCAAGCCGCCAAATTCTCGCAGCGCATAGAGCCCTGCCCGGCGGACCAGATCTTCTAAATCGGCCCCCGAATAGCGCTCCGTTCTATCCGCCATTTCATCGAGATCAACATCCTTGCCCAACGGCATTTTCGACGTGTGAATGGCCAAGATACGCCGACGACCAGCTTTTTCCGGAACCGGAACATAAACCAGTTCATCAAATCGGCCGGGTCGCAGCAACGCCGGGTCCACCATGCCGGGGCGATTGGTCGCACCGATCAATATCACCGACTGCATCTCTTCCAGCCCGTCCATCTCGGCGAGGATCGTATTGACCACTCTTTCGGTGACATGGGGCTCGCCCATGCCGCCACCGCGTGCCGGGACGAGACTATCAATCTCGTCGATAAACAGGACCGTCGGCGCAACTTGCCGCGCCCGCGCAAATAGGCGTGCTATCTGTTGTTCGCTCTCGCCATACCATTTGGACAGAAGGTCGCTCGACTTGGTAGCAATAAAATTGGCTTCGGCTTCCCGCGCCACAGCCTTTGCAAGCAATGTCTTGCCGGTACCCGGAGGGCCATAGAGTAGAAAACCTTTGGCCGGACGAATGCCCAGTCGCGCAAAGGCTTCCGGATTTTTCATCGGCAGTTCGATGCCCTCTTTCAACCGCATTTGCGCGTCGTCGAGACCACCAATATCTTCCCAGCGGACATCAGGCGCCTGCACCATGACTTCGCGCATTGCCGATGGCTGAACCCGTTTCAAAGCTTCAACGAAATCATGCCGATAAACGACCAATTCTTCCAGCACTTCCGGCGGTACGACTTCTGATTCGAGATCAAGTTTTGGCATGATCCGGCGCACCGCTTCAATCGCTGCCTCACGCGTCAACGCCGCCAAATCTGCTCCAACAAAACCATAGGTTGTGCGTGCAAGTTCTTTTAAATCAACGGATTTGTCGATAGGCATACCACGGGTGTGAATACCCAATATTTCCCTTCGTCCGGCAACATCCGGCACGCCGACAATGATTTCCCGATCAAAACGACCGGGACGGCGCAGCGCCTCATCAATGGCTTCCGGACGATTGGTTGCCGCAATCACCACCAAATTGACCCGCGATTCCAGGCCATCCATCAGCGTCAGCAATTGCGCGACTAGACGTTTCTCTGCTTCGCCTTGCACCTGTCCACGCTTCGGCGCGATCGAATCAATCTCGTCGATGAACAGGATCGATGGTGAGGCTTTGGTCGCCGCTTCAAAAACCTCGCGCAGCTTCTTTTCCGACTCGCCAAATGCCGAACCCATGATTTCGGGGCCATTGATCAGAAAAAATTCTGCGTCACTTTCATTGGCAACCGCCCGCGCGAGTCTTGTCTTTCCCGTACCCGGAGGGCCGTGCAACAGCACACCACGTGGTGGATCAACGCCAAGCCGTGTGAACAGCTGCGGATAGCGCAACGGCAGCTCGACCATTTCGCGAAGTTGATCAATTGTTTCGTGCAAGCCACCAATATCATCATAGGTCACATCCGCACGGCGATGCTCCGTAGATTCTTCATATTCCGGTCGCAATTCGACTTCGGTATCTTGATCAATATGCACAATGCCTTTGGGCACTGTCGAAATGACGCTGAGTCGTATTTGCGTGAGAGAAAAAGCCGGTGCCGCGAGCATTTGCTGCAATTGCGGTGGCATGTCCGCCCGATCGACCTGCTGTTGCCCATGGGTTGCAACAAAATCTCCAGCCTTCAACGGACGCCCCATGAAACTGCGCTTCAGACCATCGCCATTGCCTTGCAAACGAAGATCCTTCTGCGCAGGCGCCAAAACGACTTTTTTGGCTGGTCGAGATTCAACTTTGCGAATTTCGACAAAATCCCCGGCCCCGACGCCTGCATTGGCGCGTTGCAGGCCATCAAGCCTCACAAAATCCAAGCCTTCATCTTCCTCGTACGGCAAGACGGCCCGTGCTGGGCTCGCCTGTTTGCCGAGGATTTCAACAACATCACCCTCGACCAATCCCAGCTTGCTTAGATTTTCTCGGGAAAGCCGTGCCAGACCGCGGCCACTATCCTCTGGCCGTGCGTTAGCGACTTGCAGCTTCAACAGCTTGTCATCTGCCTCGACTTTATCTTTGGCTGGTGCTGGATCGGACACTGGGGCGTATCTCCTCGATAATCGTTCTGGTCATTTCCAACAAGATAGGGATCGCTTCGCCGATATGCGACTCAGATTTTCTAATGAAGGGCAATATGGCGGGTTTTGAACAAAAAAAAGGCCAGTTCCGGAGAACTGGCCTATAAAAGTTTTTAGGAGAGGATGCCTGAAAGGCTCATCCTAAA
Source organism: Parasphingorhabdus sp. (assembly GCF_039939955.1). Classification (GTDB taxonomy): domain Bacteria; phylum Pseudomonadota; class Alphaproteobacteria; order Sphingomonadales; family Sphingomonadaceae; genus Parasphingorhabdus. Next base: position 514,983 of record NZ_JBDVHS010000006.1, read on the forward strand.
TGCATCAAAACCATTTATTGTGCAAGTGCGAAAAGAACATTGTGAGTTGCATATATTGCAACTTAATAATAATATTAACGTCTGTTTTCCAACATTTTGTAGGGTTGGCCTGTATTTTTGCATTGCACAAAGCGGATTAAACTACGATATTGATCTTCTTATGCGGCGTCTTCCTCCCCTTCGCGCTCTTGAGGCCTTTATTCGCGTTGCCCGCCTTGGTTCTTCCAAGGCTGCCGCAGCCGAGCTTGCTCTGTCTGCACCTGCACTGAGTCGGCGAATCAAGTCCCTAGAAAATCATATCGGTAAACCGCTGTTCGAACGGCGAAACCAATCTATGGTTCTGAACGAAGATGGGATATTCCTGCTAGCAACGGTTGCGCCTGCGATGGAAACCATTGCCGAAGCTGTCGACCAGATGATCGTCACCGGCGGTGATATGCGGCTGCGGCTCGGCGTCCTTCCTCTTTTCGGCGCGACGCGGTTGATGCCGCAGCTTCCGGCCCTGAAAAAGCTGTATCCCAAATTGCATATCGATGTGGATACGTCAGCTCATGCTGAAAATATCCTGGGTGATGCGGTCGATGCTGCCATCATCATCAGCGACCATGTCGATCCCAACCTCTATTCGGTGAAGCTGGACAGCAACAAAGTCTATGCCATCGCATCAAAAGGTCTGACAGAAGGCCCCAATGCAGTGAAAAATCCGGCCGATTTGAAAAATCACAATATCCTGATCCACAGCAACATGACCCGTGCCTTTGATCAGTGGAAGAAAGTGGTGGGCGTACCTGATCTGCAGCCAGCTGGTATCGATCATCTCGACAGCGGCCCGTTAATGCTCGAAGCCGCGGCTCAGGGGCTTGGCGTCGCGATCATGCACGGCGGCCATTTTTCGGACGCCAATGATCCGCGATTGGTTCGACTATTCGACCATGATGTCGACAGCCCATACAGCTATTGGTTCGTATGCCGCAAACGCGACAAGAAGAACCGTGCGGTCCGGATTTTCCATGATTGGGTGATAAAAGCGAGCCTTTAGGCTCTAAGATCAGGGTCCAGCGTCAGATCATCATCCAGCTGCACGCCAAAGCTATTCAGCAGCATCGACACCTGACTATATTGCCCGACGGTCATAACCAGATCCATGCGCTGTTTTTCCGTCAGATCCGCTAAGGCCTCCCATGTCGCATCGGCAACATGGCCGTCACCGGTCAGGTCGTCGGTCGCTTGCAACATGGCACTTTCCAGAGGCGTCCAGCCCGGTGCATCTGGTCCAGCCTTGATCCGTTCAATCTCTTCATCGGTCAGACCACAGTCTTTGCCAATACGGACGTGCTGCGCCCATTCATAGCCGGCCTTCCAATTGAAGCCGGTGCGCAGGATTATGATCTCGCGCTCGCGCGCTGACAGGTCATTGTGGTGCGACAGGATATAGCCACCCCACCACATGAACGCCTTATAAGCCCGCGGTGCTTTGATCAGCGTCCGGAAAATATTCAATATTTTGCCGGACTGAAAGCGCTCACCCAGCATCGCCCTACTCTCCGTATCAAGTTCTGACTCGGCGAGCGGGGCGATTCTGGGTTTATTGAGACGCATATCGGTGGCTCAACCGAGTGTTACGGACTTGATCGCGCCAGGCTGCGCTGGTGGCTCGCCCTTTGGAAGCGCGTGAACGGCTTCCATGCCCGAAGTCACTTCACCCCAGACGGTATATTGACCGTCGAGGAAGTTCGCATTGTCGAGGCAGATGAAGAACTGGCTGTTCGCGCTGTTCGGGTCCATCGTGCGGGCCATCGAGCAAACGCCTTCGGCATGCGGTGCATCAGAGAATTCCTGTGCAAGATCAGGCTTGTCGCTACCCGACATGCCGGTGCCCGTTGGATCGCCGCCTTGCGCCATGAAGCCATCGATAACACGGTGGAATACCACGCCATCATAGAAACCTTCGGATGCCAGCTCGGTGATCCGGGCAACATGGTTTGGCGCCAAATCAGCGCGCAGCTTGATTTCGACATCGCCGGTTTCGAGGTGGAGAGTCATTTTTTCATGCGCCATGGGATATATTCCTTTTTCATATATTGAATCAGTGTTGAGGCGCATATAGGCAAGGCGTTGGAAAAAATCACCCTGCCATAGGATAATTGTCACAAAAGATTGCAATTGCAACCTTGCCATGACTAGTAAGCAGCCGACCGCACGCAAAAGAGGAGCATCGCGATGACCGAGATCAACGACGCTCCCTATGCGAACACAGAACATGAAGATATTCTCGACGAGGACAACCGCCTCACGGATGAATTTGTTCGTTCGGTCTCAGAAGCGGTTGAGGAAAATGATCCGACGCTGGCTCAAGAACTAGTCGGTCCGCTGCACAATGCCGACATTGCCGATCTGTTCGAACTGGTAGACGAGGACGAACGCGCACCACTGGCCGGTGCCCTCGGTGATATGGTGAGCGCCGACGTACTCGCCGAAATGAACGAGCACGTTCGCGAAGATCTGATCGAAGTGCTCGATCCCGGCCAGATTGCCGACCTGACCGAACAGCTGGACTCCGATGACGCCGTTGCGATCATCGAAGATCTTGACGAAGGCGAGCAGCAGGCCGTTCTGGCCGAGCTGGATGCCGAAGATCGCGCCGCGATCGAAAGCGCCCTCACCTATGAGGAGGAAACCGCTGGCCGGATCATGCAGCGCGAATTTGTCGCGGTGCCCGAACATATGATGGTCGGCGATCTGATCGACTATCTCCGCAAGAATGACGAGCTCACGACGGAATTCTGGGAGATTTATGTCGTCGATCCGGCGTTACGGCCGGTAGGCACATGCCAGCTCAGCTGGATCCTTAGAACCCCGCGTGAAATCGCCATTGCCGATGTGATGAAGCGCGAGCAGACTCTGATCCCGGTCGACATGGACCAGGAAGAAGTGGCGCTGCGTTTCCAGAAATATAATCTGATCTCCGCCGCCGTGGTCAACGAAGACGGCCGCTTGATCGGTATGATTACCGTTGATGACATCCTCCATATTGTCGAAGATGAGGCCAGCGAAGATGTGCTGCTGCTGTCGGGTGCCGGCGAAGGCGATATTAACGAACCGATCCGCGATTCCTACAAAGCGCGCGTGCGTTGGCTGGTCGCTAATCTGGCAACCGCTCTCGTCGCCAGCTTTGTTATCTCGATATTCGGGGCGGCCATTGAACAGATGGTCGCGCTTGCGATTCTGATGCCGATTGTGGCGTCCATTGGCGGAAATGCAGGCACGCAGACCATGGCTGTTTCCGTCCGCGCCTTGGCCATGAACGAACTGACACGGTCCAACACGCGAAGAATCATCGGCCGGGAATTCCGTATAGCCTTGCTCAACGGCGGCACGATCGCGCTTCTGGTCGGACTGGGTACGGCGCTGGTTTTTGCCAATCCCATGCTCGGCGGGGTCATCGCGCTGGCTATGCTGATCAACATCGTGATCGCTGGCTTTGCGGGCATATTCGTGCCCGTCATGCTTGACCGGCTCCATCAGGATCCGGCCCTTGCCTCGTCGGTCTTTGTCACGATGATTACCGACACTATGGGCTTTCTGGCTTTCCTGAGCCTTGCCGTCGGCAGCGGGATGGTCAGCCTCTAGCCCGAAGCATAAGCCGCGACGAAATTACTCAGGTCATTGAATATCCGTTCCCGCTCGCCATCACCGATCATTTCACAGCTCAGCATATCGAAACCGGGACGATTGCCGCCGGCCGCCAAGCGAATGGCTGCCATCAGCCATATTTCATCGGGCGTGGTTTGTGAACAACAGGGTCGTCCGATCTGAAACGGTTCCGGCCAAGCGAAACCAATGGTCTCCGCCAATATCAAAATCCGATTGGCAGCAAGCTCCCCGCCCAGCCGGTCTGATAGATATTCCTTGCAGTCATATTCGCTCTTGGTCGCCACGACAGCCAATCGAAAGGCGATGATCAATCTTGCCTCGACCGATGGCAACGTCCTGATGTCCGGCAATGGCACCATCAGCTTTTCAAGAATCTCTCCCAACATATATCTCCTCTGTGATCGACCGCCCTACAATATGATATTGATAATCATTTGCAATTAAAACTTGCACAATGTTGAATTAAACTCGCGGATCGGGACAATTCCGGCGAGGAAGGCGCTTGACTAAATCGGTCCTGCCCCACAGATATTCCCTATGCCATTGAACATGACGAAGATCGCCTATCGAAGCGAAAGCCCTGCAACGCTGAGAAAGTGGCTCGAGTCGCATGTGGATAGTGCAGAGACCGGCGGCGAAGCTCGACTGACGACCCGCTATTTGCCCAAGCGCCACGAAGAAATGGTCGGTGGCTCGCTCTATTGGATTCACGCAAAGAAAATCGTCGGCCGGTCCCCGATCATCGGTTTCATGGACAATGGTCAGGGGCGGCAGTGGATCAGGTTGGAACCCCGGCTTATTGCGGTTCAGCCAATGCCCAAACGCGCCCATCAGGGCTGGCGTTATCTTGAAGAGAAAGATGCCCCCGCCGATCTCGGAGACGGCGCGGAGGGCGCAGAGGAGATGCCGGCGGAGATGCTCGGCGAACTGGCGAACCTAGGGCTCGTCTAAACGCCTGCGAACAGGGTTTCACAGCCTGTTCCTGCCAGCATCTTGTCGACCTCTATTTTCGCGTCACCGGATAGCGCCTGATAGGCATCGCGCAACGCGACCAGACATTTCGCTTGATAAGGGAAAGCCGGTTGCTGCCAGTTTCGTCCATCAATTTCGGCTTCAACATTCTCGGCACCGGACTGAATGGCGCGGGCGTTGGCGATCAGGAAAGGCGCATAGACCCGGCCAATTTCCGATAGTAGCCCTTGCAACGGGCCATATTGATCATCGGCGAGCCATTCACCATCCCGATGGCCGGACAGATCATCCATCCGATCAACCCATGCCCGTACCCTTTGTGCATATTGGTTGGTCAGCGCCATCGAACTTGGCTCCACTAGGGCAAGCTGTGTTAACTGGCCATAGAGGGCGAAATCACAGGCCGATGGGCGACTGCCTAATATGAAGCCTTCCTGTTGGATCAGCGTGTCGAGCAAGCCAAGCAACCGGACGTAGCTGTCCTCGATAGTTTTTGCGGTGACCTTGTTCGATCCCACCACATATAGCCGGTCAATTTGACGCTTCGAAAATTGCGCGGCCAAGACGGCGACCTGTTCATCCGGCAACTGGGGATTGGTCCATTGAACCAACAATGGTGCGACATGATCTGCATCTGCCTGAAATGCCCAGCGAAAATGAAACATAGCCTTGGTCAGCCATTCATCGGCATAATCCTCGATCAGCAGATCCAGAAAGCGCAGCACTTCATTTTCAGGGATGACCGAACGACCGGCATAGTCCGCTTCCAACCGCCGGATAATCGGCGTGCTGTCGACCATGGCTTCAAGATTATTCTCACCGTCGCGAAAGTAGAAAGTTGGCAGCAAGGCCACTTTTGGTTTCGGATAGCCCTCTGGCGCGCCCATCAGTTCGAGCCGGTCGGTCATATCATTCCTTTTCATCCAGCCAGTGGCGGAGAAGGTCATGGGCGATAGCAAAGGGTGGTGGCGCGATAAACGGGGCATCCGGATCACCGGCCATGGCCGCTTTAACCTCGTCCAGCGAAAACCACGCCGCTTCCTCAATCTCTTCCTCGTCGAGAGTCAGCGTCGGATCGTCGGTCACGCTGGTGCAGGCGATCATCAGCGACGAAGGGAAAGGCCAAGGCTGGCTTGCAACATAGCGCACATCGCGAACCTTGATTCCGGCTTCCTCGAACAATTCCCGTTTCACGCAACCCTCTATACTCTCGCCGGGTTCCAGAAATCCGGCCAGCGCCGAAAAGCGCTTGGGTGGAAATCGCGGTTGGCGGCCCAACAAGACCTTGCCTTCGCATTCCGACAGCATGATCGCGACCGGATCAGTGCGCGGAAAATGCTCCGCGCCGCATCCATTTTCTTCACGGCTACAAACCCGCGCCCAACCGCCTTTGCGGGACTGGGTCGGATTGCCGCATTGCGCACAAAATTGATGGCGCGCGTGCCAATCGACCAAACTCCGCGTTGTCGCATAAATTGCAGCTTGATCTGGGGACAATGAGCCCAGCGTCTGCCACAGCGCCGGATTGGCAGCCGGCCCGGCATCGCCCGCACCCGTTAGCTCGGCGAAAAAAGATGTGTCACCGTCAATGCCAAGCAACAGCAGATCATTGTCCGGCGATGCTTCATAGGCAGCGCCCCAGGCAAGATCACCAAAATCATCAAAAACCGGGTTCAGGCCATCCATCTTGAGCAGCTTCGCCCGCGGATTCATCATCGCTGCGCGCAGCTTCTCCGGATTGACCCGCACCTGATCGGCGCGATCCAGAACACCACCGGCAAAGGTAGGCACGATCGTTTCTTTGGCTATTGGCATCTTCTCTCCGTCACATTTCCGTTTCCGGCCATCTCCCGAATGGAGAAGGCCCGAACCCGGCTCACGGGCTGGTGTTGCCAGCGCCCACTTCCGCCTCTCCGGTCAAGTCTGCATAGACATATTTCGGAAAATCCGACTGGAAGGGATAGCGGTTCGACGGGAAATATTGCGTATAGCCGCCTGCACGGAAACCGCGCACGGTATCGACAAATGCCGATGTGCCTGCTGCGCCGCCCCAACCGAACGTACCGGTCGGGCTCGCCGCAGTACCAAGACCGGAACGTCCACCGGCGCCGAAACCGTGATTGGCGATCCAAGTGCCTTTGGTATTCGCAGTCTCGGGCAGCAAGTTGGACATGCCAAGCTTCGCGGTCTCCGGCTTCATCACCTGAACACCGTCAACCGTACCAAAGCCGAGCAACATTTGCAGGAACCTGTCATAGTCGCTGGCCGTTCCGACCAGTCCCGTAGCGCCAAAAGCAAAAGGTGGTTCATCAAGGAAAATGCTGGTCGCGCCAGGGTCAATCGGAATCAAAGATCCCGCAAATGGCGCATAATTATCGGCAAGATTATGCGCCTGATCAGCAGGTACATGATAGCCGATATTGCTCATGCCCAGCGGTCCGAACATCCGCGCCTGAAGGAACTCATCGAGAGGCTTCCCCGACACTTTCTCAATCACAGCGCTCAAAACGTCATGGCAAATGGAATAGCTCCACTGTGTGCCGGGTTGATAGACCAAAGGCAGTTCCGAGAGACGCTTCATGAAGGTCATGATGTCAGGAGTCGGCGTGCCCCGATCGAACCCGGGAAGCGGAGAACGGCTTGCACGACCAGTGGAAAGTCCAGCGGCCAAATAAGCCTTTTGGATCGGACCTTTTGATATGATCGTATAGCCCAGCCCTGCGGTATGGGTCAGCAACTGACGGATCGTGATAGGGAGTTTGGCTGGCTCGACATTGTCTATCGCGCCTTCCGGATCCAAGAGCACCTGCATATCCGCAAATTCTGGGAAAATATCCGACAGCGGCTGATCAAGCGAGATCAATCCGTCTTCGATCAACATCATCGTCGCCATGCCGGTGACTGGCTTGGTCTGCGAATACAAGCGCCATAGCGTATTGCTGTCCACCAGCTTATCGCCACCCAACGCTAGCGTGCCGGCGCTAATCACCTGCGGTGCTGCCTGACCAAAGCCGATCACCGCCTGCATGCCGGCGACTTTCTTTTCTGCGACATAGTCATTCATAATCTTGGTCAGTCCCGGAAAACTGGTGCCCATTTCCTTGGCCAAGGCAATGCCGGGCATGCCCGCAAGAAAAGCGCCGACACCGATACCGCCGAGCACCGAACGTCGTGAGAATGAAGGCTCAGGCATTGCTATTCCGCGTTTTTCGATAGTCATTTTTCTTCCTTCAGTTTCCATTTTACCGCTTTGACGAAAAGTGTCGGCAATCCAGCCTCTGCTATATCATCTAGCGCCCACCAGATATTATCATCCTTGTTAGTAACGATTTTTTGCTCTTGATAAACTGCCAAATCCACCTCGAGCGAAAAATGGGTGAAGCTGTGCTGAACAATATTGTCGTGCACCAGCCACTCGCCAGCGATCGGCGGCTTCATATGACCGTCATTGCCCGCCGCCCAGCCATCATCCGGCAAACCTCGCATTCCGGCGAGCATTCCTTTCGATGGCCGAGTTGATAACAATATTTTGCCCTGCTGCTCGATCCAAAAAAACCGGGCCCGGCGAACGGGCTTGGCCTTTTTCGGCGGCTTGACGGGATAATATTCCATATTACCAGCCGCATGAGCCGCGCATTGCTTTTGCACCGGACAGATGTCGCATTTCGGATTTTTGGATGTGCAAATAGTGGCACCCATATCCATGCAGGCCTGCGCAAAGTCGCCGGCACCGCGCCGCGGAGTGATAGCATCCATCGCCCTACGGATATCGGCCTTCCCCTTCGGAAGCGGGGTATCAATCACAAATAAACGCGCTACCAGCCGCTCGATATTGGCATCCACCACCACCGCCCGTTCACCAAAGGCAATCGCGGCAATGGCCGCCGCAGTATAGGCCCCCACGCCGGGAAGCTTCAGTAGTTCAGACTCTTTCTGAGGAAAGATTCCATCTAGTTTTTCAGTGACATAAACTGCACATTTATGGAGGTTTCGTGCCCGGGCATAATAGCCGAGCCCTGCCCATGCCGCGAGCACATCTGCTTCTTCGGCAGTCGCCAGATCCTGCACAGTCGGCCATCGATCAGTGAACTTCTCGAAATAGCTTTTAACCGCGCCAACCGTGGTCTGTTGCAGCATAATTTCGGATAGCCAAACGTGATAGGGATCCGGCAAATCGCCACCCGGCGGCGATCGCCACGGCAGTTTTCGCGCGTTATCCACATAATGTGCACCGATATTGGTAGAAATTTTACGTGCTTTGGCGGGGAAGCTATCGACGGCCATGGCCGCGCCATGCCATAAAAGACCATAATGGCGAAGAAAATTGGCAATATTGGAGACGAAAAGGCTAAAACAGCCGGAGTGGGCAAGGCTTTGTCCAAAAAATCTCCGAAAAAAGCCCCAAAGAAAGTCAGCGTCAAAAAATATCAGAAATATCAACGCCCCCGCGGCGGTCCGGCGAAAAGCATCTCGGATCTGGTCCCCGAAATCGGCCGCGCTGCCTTTCGCCGCTATGGCTTCATCCAAAGCTCTGTCGTCAGCCGGTGGCCCGAGATTGTCGGCGAACGCTATGCGGCGGTTTCACTACCCGAATCGATCCGCTTCCCGCGTGGTGAAAAAGAGGGTGGAACATTACATCTGATGGTTTCCGGCGCTTATGCGACGCTGATGCAGCATATCGCTCCGGATATAATCGAGAGGGTAAATCGCTTTTTTGGCTATGGTGCCATCAGTCATATCCGATTCAGGCAAGGCACTGTAACGCCTAAGAAAGATAAGGAAAAAAGGGTCGCCCTGCCCGCGTCACTCAAACCCGCGCCCATCGAACTGGGTGAGAATCTGCGCGATATCGGCGACGCGGAATTGAACCGGGTATTGGAATCACTCGCATCGGCAGTTGCAAAGGCGGAAGCGGACCCTAAAAACGATAGCCAATCGAGTATAAAGATCATCGGCAAGATCGGTGGCGGTGACAAGAAGAAGGATCAGGCATGAAATTTGGAAGCGCGTTTATTGCTTCGGCATTGGTGACAACGACCGTGATGTTCGCACCAGCCACCGCCCAAGAAACCGCCCAAGCGACGCGGGTAACCCATTCCGCCATGAGCGGCCATGTCATGGGCAACCCCCTCGCCACGCACAAGCTGGTCGAATATATGAGCTACACCTGCAGCCATTGCGCAGCGTTCGAAAAAGAATCACATGGCCCGCTCACCGCAAATTTTATCAACAAAGGCCATATCAGCTTCGAGGTCCGGAACCTTGTTCTCAACCCGATTGATCTGACGGCTGCGATGCTTGCTCGCTGTGGCGGACGCACGAAATTTTTTGGAAATCACCGGGCGATACTGTCGCAGCAACCGGAATGGCTCGCGACATTTCAAGCCACATCTCCGGAAGTGATGAAGACGCTGAACGAAGGCACCGTACCGCAGCGACTTAAGAAAATTGCCAAGGCCGCCGGCCTCGACACTTTGATGGAGAAACGAGGTTTCAACCCGACCCAGATCACCGCCTGCCTGTCCGATAAGAACGAACAGGACAAGATATTGGCGATGACAAAATATGCCGCTGAGACGCTCAAACTCACGGGCACGCCAAGCTTTACACTGGCCGACAAGCCGCTCGAACATGTCCATAACTGGACGGCGTTACAGCCCAAAATAACGGCATTGCCACAATAACATTCGAATATTTCAGGAAACAGGAACAGACTATGCGCACATTCAACTATATTGCTCCCTTGGCTTTTGCTCTGGCGTTGACCGCTTGTGGCGAAGCGTCAGAAGGCGAAGCCGGCGCAAGCGCCTCGGACACTGTCGAAGCCGTTGAAGCGCCTGCTGGACAAAAATGGTCCGATACCGTTTCCAAAACCGAAGCCGGTGGCATTGTGATGGGCAATCCCGATGCGCCACTCAAGCTGGTTGAATATATGTCGATCACTTGTTCCGTCTGTAAAGATTTCGGCGAGCAGGCCTTCGTGCCACTGCGCGACAATTATGTTAATAGCGGCCGGGTAAGTTTCGAAATCCGGAATTTCGTTCGCGATCCGCTCGACCTCTCGGCCGCTATTCTTTCTCGTTGCGGCGGCGAAGGTCCGTTCTTTCCACTGACCGAACAAGCTTTGAGCTACCAAGGCACGATGTTTGAAAAAGCGCAGGGCATGGGCGAAGCAACCTATAGCAACATATTGCAATCCAGTCCTGAAACCCGCTTTGTCCGCCTTGCCGAGCAGCTTGGGTTGATCAGCTTTTTCCAACAACGCGGTATTTCCGAAGATCAGGCCAAGGCTTGTCTTGCGGATACAAATGTTGCTGAAACGCTGATGAATGACACCCAAAAAGGCGCGGAAGAGTTCGACATCCAAGGAACGCCAACATTCCTGCTAAATGGGCAAAAGATTGACGGCACCAACTGGATGGCAATTGAAGCGAAGCTGAAGGCAGCTGGCGCAAGATAGGCGCTGGACCAATCGCAATGGGGGGAGCGATTTGAATTTGGTGACGAATATAAACCGCATGAATAGCATTTCATGCAAATAAAGAAGCTCAGACTTTCGGGCTTTAAAAGCTTTGTCGACCCGGCAGAGCTGCGCATCGAGAAAGGGCTGACCGGTGTGGTCGGCCCCAATGGGTGCGGAAAATCCAATCTGCTCGAAGCCATCCGCTGGGTGATGGGCGAAAACTCTCCCAAATCGATGCGTGGCGCTGGCATGGAAGATGTGATCTTCGCCGGCACTCAGGATCGGCCCGAGCGGCAGTTTGCCGAAGTCTCTCTGACCGCCGAGCGGGAAACCGACGACGTGTCTTCACTACATGTCGGCGACAATGACAGCGAACTGGAAATCGTCCGACGGATCGAACGCGGAGCCGGTTCCGCCTATCGCGCCAATGGCACCGATGTCCGGGCCAAGGATATTGCGCTCATCTTCGCCGATGCCGCCACCGGCGCGCACAGCCCTGCCCTAGTTAGCCAAGGCAAGATATCCAACATCATTTCCTCCAAGCCCGAAGCACGGCGAGAAATGCTGGAGGAAGCGGCAGGCATTTCCGGTCTCCACGTCCGACGTAAAGACGCCGAGCAGAAATTGCGCGCAGCAGAAAAGAATCTTGCCCGTCTCGACGACATATTGGGCGATATGGAACAGCGCGCCGCCAATTTAAGGCGGCAAGCCAAACAGGCGGAGCGCTATAAAAAACTAAGCGGGCAAATCACGCTTGTCGAAGGGCGGCTAATCTATGCGCGCTGGAAAGAAGCGGCGGCTGCATCCGATGCCGCCAAAGCCGAAGCGGAAGCCGCCGAAGCGAAAGTCAACGCCGCACAGAATGAACAGCAAGCCGCTGTAGCTGCGCAGAATGAAAGCGCCAAAGCACTTGGTGTCCTGCGCGCCGAAGTCCAGCGGGCGCGAGAAGAAGCCAGCGATTCCAGCCATCGTCTGCTGACCCTGACCAACGAACGCGACAATCTGAAATCCCGCTTGCTCGATCTGCAAGCACAGGCGCAGCGCATCCATGATGATAATGCGCGGGAAGACCAGCTGACCCGCGATGCCATGGAAGCGCTGGCACGTCTGGAGCAAGACGAACAGCGTCTCACCGACGAACTATCCGATCTGGCCAAGGAACGACCCGATCTTGAGCGCGCTGCGGAACAATCCGAACGCGCCGCTAGCGAAGCCGAAGTTGAACTGGCCAAAGCGGTGGCCGAAGAAGCGCGGATTCAAGCAGAGATAAAAGTCGCCAATGCCGCCGTTGATGCTGCGCAAGCGCGCCAGGACCGGTTGGCGGTCGAGCTCGACCGGCTCAATGCCGAACGCGCCGAAATGGGCGATGAAGCTGTGCTTCAAACAGCACTTGCCGATGCGGTAGCGACACGGGAAGCCGCCCAGGCAGCAGCCGATGGCAGCGGCGGAAAAATTGCCGCGCTAGAAGAACAGCGAATAGACGCCACTGCGGCCCGCGATGCGGCGCAGTCCGAACTCGCCGCACTAAAAGCGGAACTGGCGGGTCTCACATCCGAACATGATGCACTCGACCGCGAATTGTCCAAGGCCGAAAGTGCGCATAAGGCAATTGATCAGGTTAAACCGGCTGCAGGCTATGAACGCGCATTAGCGGCGGCACTAGGCGATGACCTGCTCGCCTCCATTGGCGAAGACGGTGATCGTTTCTGGGGTGGTGGCAACGGAAGCACTTCCGGTAAAGCACCGGCAGGAACCGAGATATTGCTCGATCAGGTTCACGCCCCCGCAGAATTGCACAATCGCCTGTCACAGATTTTTGTCGCCGATAGCGATGACGGACAAGCGCTAGCGCCCGGTCAGCGATTGGTCACCAAGTCAGGCGCGCTGCGCCGTTGGGACGGTTTTGTCGCCCGCGACGACGGCAATGCCAGTGCCGAACGACTGGTCCGGGCCAATCGACTGCACGAATTGCAGGATATGCTGGTCCCGGCCCAGAATAAGGTTGAGACAGCAGAATCTGCGCTGGTCAAACAGCGCGAAGACATCAATGCAATCGAGACGCAGCTTGGTGAGACGCGCAACGCGAGGCGCGAGGCCGAAGAAACATTACGGCACGCGCTGCGCGAAGCCGATCAGGCGGAAGAAGCGCTAGCCTGGTTACAGAAACGCACCGCCAGCCTGGCCGAACGGGACGCGGCATTGAAGGCAGAAAATGCGACGGCTCTTGCTGAATTGGAAGCAGCGCAAAAGGACCGCAGCAGCCAGCCCGACGGCGCAGAACAGGAACATGCGCGGGCCGCCCTACAGGATCAACGAGATGCGGCGCGCGGACAGGTCATGTCTTCGCAAGCAGCACTATCCTCGATTGATCAGAAGCTGGCGCAGGTGAAGGAACAGAAAGCTGTCGCCAGCGCACAAATCCGTTCATGGCAGGATCGATCAGGCGAAGCCGAGGCCCGCATGAAGGAAATGGCCAAACGCGGCGCATTGATCGAAGCGGAAGTTGAGAAACTGGCAGATCGTCCACGGGTGATCGAAGTGGAAGTCACCAAGCTGACGGAACAGCAGGACGCGCTAAACGCCAATGTCGCCAAGAAAGATGCCGCACTGCAGACTGCCGAGCTGGCCCAACGCGATCATGAGGATCGCTTGAATCAAGCAAGTGAAATGCTCAGCCAAGCGCGGGAATTGCGCGCAGGGGCCAAGGCCCGCGCCGAGAATCAGGATTTGCGCCGGATGGAAATGGGCCGGATTTCCGCGGAAAAATTTGAATGTCCCGCACCCGTATTGCCGAAGAAACTGGAGTTTGATGAAGATACGGTCGGTGATGCCGCGCTAGAGTCCACTGAACTGGAACGCCTCTCGCTTAGCCGCGAACGCATCGGGCCGGTCAATCTGGTGGCTGCGGACGAGCTGGAAGAGCTCGAGAGCGAGTGGGAAACATCGACCAAGGAGAGTCAGGATCTAAACGAGGCAATCCATCAATTGCGTGGTTCGATCGGAAGCCTCAACCGCGAAGGCCGTCAGCGCCTGCTGGCCGCGTTCGAAGAAGTTGACCAACATTTCCAACGGCTTTTCTCAACCCTGTTCGACGGCGGTAAAGCCCATCTGGAAATGATCAACAGCGACGATCCACTGGAAGCGGGCCTCGAGATCATGGCACAACCGCCGGGCAAGAAGCTGACCTCGCTCACCCTGCTATCGGGCGGCGAGCAAGCTTTAACCGCTGTGGCACTTATTTTTGGTCTATTTTTAACCAATCCGGCGCCAATTTGTGTACTCGATGAAGTCGACGCACCGCTGGATGACGCCAATATTGAACGTTTCTGCGACCTGCTCGACAAGATGGTCGCCGAAACCAACACCCGCTATCTGATCGTGACTCATAATGCTGTGACGATGAGCCGGATGCACCGCCTGTTCGGTGTGACGATGATCGAGCGGGGCATCAGCCAATTGGTATCGGTTGACCTCGATGCTGCCGAAGAATTGCTGGCGGCCGAATGACCAAAAAGCTTAGCCCCAAACAACGTATCGTCGAACGTTTAGCTTCTTATTGGAAAATGGAAGCTGGCACCGCCGTCATGATTCCTGTGGTCATGTTCTATTTGAGCGAAGGTCAGCTTGGCCCGGCCAGCTATGCGACAATGGTTCCGATGATCATGCTGCTGGTAATTGGCGCCTCTTATTGGCGCTCCAAATATCTGCAACTGACAAAACCTCGTCATGATCCATTGCCATTGCTAAAAACCATTCGGCGGTTGCGCCCCTTTGCATTGGCACTAACCATAGCGGCGCTCGTCTATACGATCATGCTGTGGATCAAACCCGACTTAAGCGCCGGATTGAACGACCGGATCACCGCAACCGTGGCATCCACTTTGGCATTGGCCGAATATATAAATTATTATCATCGCCAGCTGCAGCATTTTGACAATCTCGCCGACTTCAAGCGCCTGCTGACCGGCAAAGGATTTCGGCGCTCGCAAATGGCGGTTGATCTGGATGGCCTGTAGCAACGCCCCAGACTTTGAAAATCAGAACCCGTCGTCCGGCTCGGATTCAACCGCTTCGAGATTTTCCAAGAAGCGCTGAATAAGCGTGCACAGCTGATCGACCTCTGCCGGTGCAAATCCCTGCAACAGCTGCTGCTGCTTTTCCAGAGCGACATGCAATATCTTGTCGTGCATTTTGCGACCGGAATCGGTCAGATACCATCCCCGGCTTCGCCCGTTGGCGTGCAATTCGCCCGCATAGGCCAGATCATTCTTGGCAAGCCTGTGCAAGCAGCGGCTGACCGAGCCTTTGTCTACAACGATGGTCTCGGACGCGCGCGCCGCCGTGATACCGGGCTGTTGGGCGAGCATGAACAGCATGCGCCAATCCACGGACCCAAGATCATTCTGCTCCTGAAAATAGGCAGAGGCGGCGCCGGTGAAACGGTTTGCTGCAAAGGACAGCAAGGCCAAGGGACTGCGCGAAAGGCTGATCGTCTGCATCAGCTCACCCGTTTTCTCGTCTTCAACGTCCGACAGGAACATCGTCGAGGGCAATATATCTTCCGGTGGAGACGCCATGATTTTTGCTATCCGCTTTGGTCGGAGGAAACAAGAGACTAGCCGATAATGTTGCAGTTACAACTTAATGTTGTTTTTGCAACATCAAGCCTATATACGAGAATGGAAGTGGGGCAAACCAATCCGGAGTAAGCGATGAAAATACAATCACAGCCGTCGGCTCTGGGCTTGAACCTGATCTGGATCGTCTTCGCTCTCGGCATCGCATTTTACGCGTTCATGGCAATGGAAGCTGGCAAACACACGCTGCCATCAAGCTATGACGAGAGCTATGTCGCCATATATGACAATGTAGAGGCCAAGGGGAACGCGGGCGTCCCCTATGCGGACATCGCGGAAGAGGCTCAACAGGCCTATCCCTATTGGAACAACTTCATGGCCGGCATAACCGGCACCTATTTCGGCTTTGGTTCCAACGGGACAACCGACCCGACCCGCTATTATGCATCGATGACCGATCCGCAGAAATCCGTCCTGAGCCTGCATATGTTTCTGGGCGGGGCCTGTATCATCCTAGGGATATTCCAGTTCTGGCCCGGCTTCCGCAAGAGCTATCGCAAAGCCCATCGCGCCATTGGCGGAACCTATATATTGGCGACTTATACGATGATCTTCGCCAGCATCTATCATCTGCTGCATACGGGCGTTGAAAATACGTTTCAGGGCTTCACATTCTACATTCAGCTGTGGTTCCTGGTGGTCAGCACCCTGGTCACGCAGACACTAGCGATCTACTTCATCAAGAAACGCAATTTTGCGCTCCATTTCGGCTTTCAACTCTACACATTTGTCGCATTTATCAATGCGCCGATACAGCGTTTGGACTGGATCATATTCGGATCGATCTACCCGCACCTGACCCACGGAGAGGTCAACAATCTGGTCAATATCCTGACCTTTTGGCAAAGCCTGCTGGTTGGATATCTGATTTTCGCGTGGAACCGGGCCGCATCACCGGTCAGATCCAAGCCTATAGCAATCAAGCCGCCCAGCCGCCCGCTTGCCACCGCCGTCACGGTCTTGACGGCAATGGGCGTGATCACCGCGGTGGCACAATATCTGATCTTTCCGGGACTGGGCAGCTGGTCGGTAGCCAGCAGCATCGTGCCTGCCAGTACATTGGCCGCCGACTTGGCACTATTTGATGGCAAAACCTTGCAAAACATCATCTTCACCGCCGCGCTCTGCACAGCAATGATATCCGGTGTTTGGCTGATGATCCGCGATGAGAAATCGGCACGCGCGCGCAAAGCTTTTTATAACAGCTCGATATTGGCAGGTGTTTTCCAAATCTATTGGGGACTGCAGCTGGGCGAACCAAGCATGGCGGTAACGTCGGGCGGCGGATTTTATTTGGTGTCCGGCATATCCATGATCGCCTTTCCCCTGATCGCTCTTCTGTTCCAACATCGGGGACGAGAGCATCTATGGCACGAAGTGATGGTCTTTGCCGCCAACTTCGCCTTCGCTCCGGTCATGCTCCTGTGGATGCATGCGCTTTGGTATGCTCTGGACGTTATTCCGCCGCAATATCTTGATGTCGGTCACGGCTATATATTGGCAGCGGGTGGCGCGATTCTGGGCCCCACGTTCACCGGCTTTTTCCTGTTGTTCAACAGCCGAGAGACTCGCTCCCGTCAGATCAGCTGAAGCTCAATCCTCCAGGACCAGCCTTGGCCCCGGCCCCTTCAATCCGGCCCGGTCCTCTGGATTATAGAGCGCGCATTTCTTCAGGCTAAGACAGCCGCAACCGATACAGCCGTCCAACCGGTCTCGTGTGCGTTCCAACTCCGCGATCCGGGCGTCGATCACTTTGCGCATTGCTTTGCTGATCCGGGTCCAGTCGGCCTGTGTCGGGGTTCGGCCATGGGGTAGCCTGACAAGCAGGCCTTCAATCTCGCCGATGCTCAACCCCAGCTGCTGCGCGATCAGGACGAAGCTCAGACGACGAATATCCGACCGTAGGAATCGCCGCTGACCACCAGCAGAGCGGAAGGGTTCGACCAACCCCTTTTCTTCATAGAAGCGAATGGCAGAGACCGAGAGTCCGGTACGACTGGCAAGCGCGCCGATGGTCAGTGCTTTGGTTTCGGGCATATTCATCTCCAACATCTCACCCCTCCATTGCTGCGCAACGGGTAAAGAAAATTATAGCTTGATCTCAACTTAACTTGAGGTTGTACGAATCGCAAGCATGGAGATTTGGCAGGCTCCGGGAGCCGATCGCGAGACGGCAAACATGCTTCCAATCCTTCCAATGAACCGAAGTCAATATTGTAAGGAACACAAAGAATGAAACTCAATCAAGTCACCGTGGGATGTGTCGATTATAACCAATCGGTGGCCTTTTACCGCCAGTTCGGTCTGACCCAGATCGTCGACTCCCCTCCCCATTATGCACGTTTCGAGACGCCAACAGGCGAGACATTTTCTCTAGACTTAATGGACAAGATCGGAACGCAAACGACCATGATCTACTTCGAATGCGACGATCTCGACGCAACCGTCGCGCGACTGAAAAACGAGGGCATCACCTTCGAGACAGAGCCGACAGACCAAAGCTGGGGCTGGCGCGAGGCGCGGCTTCGCGACCCGGCGGGCAATCCCCTCTGCTTGTTTTACGGCGGCAACAATCGCCGCTTCCCGCCGTGGCGGATCGACCAATCAACTACGGAGAAAGGACATGAAAAATGAACAACGCAAAACTGGAACACGTCAACATAACGGTCAGCGACCCGCAAAGGAGCGCCGCTCTGCTGCGCGATCTTTTTGGCTGGCATATCCGGTGGGAGGGGCCATCAATATTGGGTGGCCACACGATCCACATCGGGACGGATGATTGCTATATCGCACTCTACACCAACCCGGATGTCCGTACCGCTGATCCCACGTTCAACAAGGGTGAACCCTTGAACCATATCGGCATAACGGTCGATGATCTGGATGCGGTGGAGGCGAAAGTCATCGCAGCAGGACTCGAGCCCTTCAATCATGGCGACTATGAACCAGGCCGACGCTTCTATTTCTTCGACTGGAACGGAATAGAGTGGGAGGTGGTGAGCTATGGGTGACACCAACCCGTTTGCGCGCTAGAAAATGCTATGGCCGATGATATCCTGATCTCCACCTGCCAATGCGGCAAAGTGCGCTGTCAGGGCATCGGCCAGCCGATCCTGAGCGGTGTCTGTTACTGTGATGACTGTCAGGCGGGAGCTAAGCTGCTGGAGGCGCTGGATAGCGCGCCAAAGGTCACCGAAAAAGACGGCGGCACTCACTATCTAACCTATCGAGACGATCGGTTTCGCTGCATCGAAGGCGGCGATCTGCTGCAAGCGTACCAACATTCACCCGACGCGCCGACCCGGCGCATGGTAGCATCCTGCTGCAACACGGCGATGTTTCTGAAATTTTCGAAAGGGCATTGGACGTCATCTTATGCCAGGCGTTTTACCGGAGATATTCCCACGGTTGAAATGCGGACCCAGACACAATTTCGGAATTCGGACCTGCCCCTGCCCGATGATGCGCCAAGCTATCGCACATTTGGTTTACGGCTGTTTTTGAGGCTGATCACATCACGCATTGCGATGCTATTTGGATGATGCCCCCTTCTCCCTTGATAAAGAGAGGGGTGTAACGTCACATTATCTTTTGCAGGACTGTGGGTATAATCTTACTGCTCGCCCATTAGTTTCGGCGTCTAAAGTGTCACCAACACGACAATCACGTATCAACGACATTTGGACATTTGCTCGCGTTATTACACCATCGACTGTCTTCACGTTTACGGTGATTCTATCAGCATTTGATATACTGCGAGCGGCGGGCCCAAAACTAATGATTGTAACTTCAGTTGGAGCAAAGGATCCTAAGGCCCCCTGTTCTCGCAGTATATATCCATAGGTGATGAATGCCACGAAAATGGATACTGCAGCTAGTGCCTTCCATTCTCGTGACAACCATGTTCGGAACATAAACCCGCCTTACATCGAAGGATTAACCAACACTTTTTCGCCCGTGGCTTTCTTGTCATAGCCTTTGGCGATGTCCGGATTGATCATGTCCAGCAAGCTGATCTCGCTGCTATATTCGCTGTTAAATATGCCGTTGCGCTCTGCGACGGTGTACATGCGCATTTCGATCATCCGCTCCATGCCGACTTTCTCAAGATGCGGGGTCAGCAACCAGCCGCCAACGCCCCAATAGAGGCCGAGACCGCCACCAAGGATGGTTTCAGCGGTGTCGAGACGACCATAGATATAGACCTGTTTGTTGACGGTCGAGCCATAGACGCTGAATTCAGCGCCGCGCACTGCTGCGGCTTTTTCCATTGCGGTCAAGATATAGCTGGCCATCTTGCCGCCGCCAATGGCGTCAAAGCCCAATGTCGCGCCAGTTTCTGCCAGAGCCGCGATCAGCTGCTCCATGAAATCATTTTTGCTGCTGTCAATCACATGGGTCAGACCGATGTCGGTGAGGATTTTCTTCTGCGCGTCATTCCGCACGATGGCGACCAATGGCACGCCTTCCTTAAGGCAAAGCTTGGCTAGCATTTGACCAAGATTCGATGCCGCAGCGGTGTGGACCAGACCTTCGTGACCTTCGGCCCGCATAGTGTTGAGAAAGCCCTGTGCGGTCATTGGATTGACGAACAACGAAGCACCTTCCTTGGCCGCAGCGCCTTCAGGAAGCGGTACACACATGGCCGCAGGCATCACCCGATGGGTACGGTACATCTCGCCACCAACGATGGTGACGGTCTTGCCCATCAAGGCTTGTGCTGCGTCGGAAGAACCGGCTGCGACCACCGTACCGGCGCCTTCATTACCAGCCGCCAGCTTCTTGCCGGCACGCCCTTTGAAGAACGGCTGCATCGCAGGTTCAACATCCGCAACCAGCGCAGGATGACCATCAACCGTTTCGCTGCGCACGCTGTCCATATTGGCGGCGGCGGTCAGTAGTCCGAGATCGGATGGATTGATCGGCACGGCTTCCATTTGCACGACGACTTCATGCTCTTTCAGGTCCGGAACGGCATAGGGTTCAATCGATAATATCGATTTTCCGTCTTCGGTAACAGTCGTGAACAATTGCTTTGCATCGGGAAATTGACTCATAGGAATATCCTCTTTCTTGGTGTGTTTTTAGAAACTCTTTGCGGCATTTAGCGCGCCCATTCGTTCGGTGATTTCGAAAAATTCATTCACCGTTTCATCGATAATCTGTTTGGCAGTTTTCACCTCGTCAATCAAACCGGAAGATTGCCCGGCCAGGCCAACGGATGCCTCCATATCGCCGCCGAAATAGACGTCCATGATGCCTTTGAACGTATCCGCCGGCATCAAACCGTCTTCGTGGATTTTCGTCGTCCGTTCGGTCTTCAGCGCGCGGATGCAGGGCGAGGCTTTCTTGTTCAGCACATAGGTGCCGGTTTCCTTGGCATCCAGTATCGCCTGCTTGTAATTATGATGCACGGGGCTTTCCGCGCTCGACACGAAGCGGGTGCCCATCTGGACCGCCTCCGCGCCCAGCGCGAAAGCCGCAGCCATGCCCTTGCCGTCGGCGATGCCGCCAGCTGCAACCATCGGGATATTGGTCTGTCGCCGGATTGCCTGCAACAGCACCAGTGTCGACACTTCCTCTGGATTTTTGAAACCACCGCCTTCGGCGCCCTCGACGACCAAACCATCAACACCCGCTTCGACACAACCCATTGCCGCCGCGACGGTCGGTACCGCGTGGTAGACGACAATGCCCGCCTCTTGCAGCGGCCCGACAAATTTGCGCGGGCTGCCCGCCGAAGTAGTGACGAATTTCACACCGGATTCGCATACGCGGGTCAGGATCGCGGGGTCTTTCAGGAACATGATCGGCAGATTGACGCCAAAGGGCGCATCGGTCAGATCTTTCATCTTCTGGATCTCGGCCATGCAATTTTCGGTCTCGCCCGAGCTTGTCTCGATGATGCCAAGCCCGCCAGCGTTACAGACCGCAGAAGCGAGCTGTGACCGCGCAATCCAGCCCATCGGGGCCTGCACGATCGGATATTTCGCACCCGTATGTTGCAGAAATCTGTTCATCTGTACTTCCTCTTCGATCAACCCATCGGGTACATGATTTCCCGGCTGATCTTGTAAATCCGCTTCATCATCTCGGGGCTCAGCTCCAGATCGGCGGCGGCAAATATTTCCGGCAGTTGGTCTGTGTGCGTGGCGCCAACAATGGTGGAAGCGACAAAATCATGCTGTTTCGACCAGGCAGTCGCTAGCGTCACCGGCGCAACGCCGAGTTCTTCGGCAATAGCCATATAGCGTTTGGTCGATTCCTCCGACTTGGGATTGACGAACCGCTCCGCCATTTTCTTCTGCCGTCCACCAAGGCCCAGATAAGCAGAGAAACGGGCGCCTTTTGGCGTCGCACCATCATTATATTTGCCCGACAGCGCCCCGCCGGCAAGCGGTGAATAGGGAATCAGGCTGACCCCTTCTTCGCGGCATACTTGCGCCAGTTCATCCTCGAACCGGCGGTTGTTCATGCTGAAATTATTCTGGATGGTGCAATAGCGGGTCACACCCAGCCGCTCCGAAGCTTCGAGCGATTTCATCAGGCCCCAGCTGGTTTCGTTGGAACAACCAATGGTGCGGATTTTGCCCTTGCGAATTTCCTCGTCGAGCACTTCCATCGTCTCGTCATAGGCGGTGCCATGATCAGGCCAATGGGTCTGATAAAGATCGATATAATCGGTCTGCAGACGCTTCAGACTGTCGTCCAGTGCCTTCACAATGTTGTGGCGGTCCATTGCGGTCATGCCCGCCCGCTGCGCCGAGGCAATCCAACCGTGGCTGGGGCCGGAAACCTTGGTGGCGATGATCAGGCTGTCGCGATCCTTGCCCTTCATCCAGCGACCGACAATCTTCTCGGTCTCCCCTGCCCATTCCGGCTTGGGTGGTACGGGGTAGTTTTCCGCGGTGTCGAAGAAATTAATTCCGGCCTCTACCGATTCATCCATGATCCGATGCGACATGGCTTCATCAGCGCTGCTGCCAAAGGTCATCGTTCCCATGCAAATTTCGGACACATAGATAGGGCTTTTACCCAGGCGGCGTTTTTTCATGAACATGTCTCCGGGAGATATCAATTGGAATTAACTGTGCAGTTAAGTTCCATAACCCGCAAGGGTTGCAAAGCGCAATGCAATTTCTCTCGCTGCTATATTTCTCTTTGAACTATGCCGTTTGTCCGACAACCAAGCAGGCAAGAAACATCAGGAAACCAGCAAAGCGGTTCGAACGAAACTTGTTCAGCGCATCATCGCCATCACCGCTTTTCAACGTGGTCATCTGCCACAACAGATGCAGTCCGACCGGAACAAGCGCGACCAGAGCCAGCCATTGGGGGCGTAGCATCCAGAATGCCCCTGCCCAGCTGGCAAGCGCGACCAGATAAAAGACCAAGACACCAAAGCGCACATTCGTGCCCAGGCGCAACGCGCTGGAGCGTATTCCGACCAAGGCGTCATCTTCCCGATCCTGCAGCGCATAGATCGTGTCATATCCGATCACCCAGAAGATCGAGCCGAGGTAGAGCAGCCCCATAGCCCAATGGAATTGCGGTTCAATCGCCAACCATCCGACCAGCGCGCCCCAGCTGAATACCAATCCCAGCCACGCTTGCGGCCACCAGGTGATACGTTTCATGAAGGGATAGGCCGCAACCAAGGCGAGGCTACCCAGCGCCACCAGCTTGGCAGTGCCGTTAATCTGGAACCAGACCAGCAGACCGATCAGGCACAATAGCGCCAGCCATATCCACGCCGCTTTCAACGACGTGACGCCGCTAGCCAAAGGTCGAGAGCGAGTCCGCTCCACCTGACGATCGAGGTCGCGGTCGACGATATCATTATAAACGCACCCTGCCCCGCGCATCGCGATCGAACCGAGCAAGAGCCAGATTATCAGGTCCCAGCGCTGAACAGCACCGCCTGCAAGCGCAACACCCCAAGCGCAGGGCCAAAATAGCAACCACCAGCCAATCGGCCGATCAAAGCGAGCCAGCAAGGCATAGGGCCGGGCTGCGGATGGTAGCAGGCCGATGATGCCTTTATGTTCGGAATCGGGGACGATTTGTTCGGTCATGAAATCACTATATCCGTTCGGGCAGAGCCTGTCGAAGCCCATGTGACAATATGCGAAAATCGCCCTTCGACAAGCTCAGGACGAACGGTTATATCCGTATCTTATGCCAGCCACACCCGCCTATCCGCCACACAGCGCCCCGCGTCTTTTTGTTGATGCAGAACTTTCTGACGGCGCAGAAATCCGGTTGGATGGAAGCCATGCCCATTATCTGCTCAAAGTCATGCGGATCAAGCAGGGGGACCCAATAAAACTATTTGATGATCGCACCGGCGAATATCTTGCCCATGTCACCGCACAAGGCAAACGTGATTTGCTATTGATAGTGGACGGAAAAACAAAGGATCGGGAAACCGTGCCTGACCTCTGGCTTTGCGCGGCACCGATCAAGAAGGACCGCTTCAACTGGATCGCCGAAAAATCCACCGAGCTGGGCATCGCCAAGATCGTTCCGGTGCAAACCGAACGCACGCAAGGTCAAGGTATCAAAACAGAGAAACTGCGCGCCCATATGATCGAGGCGGCAGAGCAATGCGAACGCACCGCTCTGCCGACGCTGGACCCTCTGATAAAATTGGCGGAAATGCTGGAACAATGGCCCGCCGACCGGCATCTTTTCTTTGCCGATGAGCGCATATATGAAAGCGGTGAAGGCAGCTTCCGCAAAGCGCTGGTCGCGCACGACGGCCCGGCCGCGATCCTGATCGGCCCAGAAGGCGGCTTTTCGGACAGCGAAAATGAGATGATCCGCGCTCTGCCTCAATCCGTCGCGGTATCGCTGGGACCACGGATCTTGCGCGCTGAAACAGCAGCCATCGCGGCTATCAGCTTGTGGATGGCGGGTCGCGGTGACTGGAATCCCGCTTAAATATTTAGTTCAACCTTCGTTTTTTCCGTTGGGCGCAACGCAAAACGGCCAGAAACCTTGTAAAATCAGGTCAATCATCCAATTTTGTTAACAGTTGGCAACCCTTTTTCGATAAAGAAAATCGATGACTTTTGGGAAATCTATCGGGGGCCAGGGCCGATTGACGTTCCACACGTTCGTGTGGGCGCTGCTGTGCCTGTGCTCGATTGCCCTGTTTCCTGCCGGAAAAGCTGAGGCGCAGACGGTCACAAATTATAGCTATACCGGAGCGACTCCGGTCGCAATTCCCGACAATCAATGCCCAACTACGATGGATTTCAACATCACGGTTGGCGGTCCGAGCTATGTTGTGGGAGATGTCGATCTCGGCATATTGATGGATCACACCTACCGCCGCGATTTGGAAATCACACTGAGGTCGCCCACAGGCACCACAGTCACACTGATGGATTTTGTGGGCGGCGGCGCGAATAATCTCAACGTCCGATTTGACGATGAAGCGACCGGCGGAAACATTACCACTCACACAGCTTTCGACCCGTTGACACCCGTTTATAACAGCACAAAAATACCACAAAACAGCCTGTCTGCCTTTGATGGAGAGCAATCGGCAGGAATTTGGACGCTTAGTATTTGCGACCAACAAGGCATTGATACCGGGTCCTTCCGTGGTGCAGATCTATATATCACAGAGCCGCAGCCATTTGCCGATTTGTCGCTGACCAAGACCTTCGGCGTAGATTCGTCAAACACGGCGATATACACAATATCCGTAACCAATGCGGCATCCTCCCCGCTGACGGCTTCGGGTGTACAGATCAGCGACTCATTGCCTGCCGGTCTTCTCTTCCAGTCCGCGGCCGGTGACGGTACCTATGACTCGGGCACGGGAATCTGGACTGTCGGGACCGCGATTGCGCCAGGACAAACCTATACGCTCGAGATATCGGTCATCGTTACCGCTACATTTGGTACGATAACCAACGTTGCGGAAATCATCAGTTCATCCGCATTTGATTTTGATTCAACGCCCAATAACGGGAACACAAACGAAGATGACTATGCGGCGGTCAGCTTTAACGCCGCGTTGCGTCTACCGGGCTATGCACCACCTCTAACGTCAATCTGCCCCATCGGGAATCAGGTAAAACATAGCTGGGCAGCACCAACCTCCTGGCCTAGCGGGTCGCTTGACGAAGACTATACCGTCACCGGTCTCGGCACCATAGAATTTGATGTCACGGCACCAGCAAACGGATTCTTAAATGGCACGCCACAAATCTCGACAGCTGTGACCGGCGGCGAACCGGCGGGCACACGCTCACTCAACTTATTCATGAACAATAGCAGTGCAGCCGAATTTTCTGAAACGGTTTTGACATTACCAACGGCGGTCCCCGGACTTCAGTTTACGATATTTGACATTGATTTCACCAATAATCGATTCACCGATCAGGTTACCATTACCGGCGAATTTAACAACACAACGGTGTTCCCGACATTGTCCAACAATGTCGCCAACTATGTCAGCGGCAATAGCATAATAGGCGATGGTGCATCCATTAATAGCGCAGCATTTGGCAATGCGATCGTCACCTTCACTTCACCTGTGGATACGATCACCATCAGGCACGACAACTACGATCCAACGACTCCTAACAATCCACGCGAACAGACGATATCGATCCACGACATCACGTTCTGCCAACCCTCAACAGAATTGAGCGTCACCAAAATCAGCACGATCGTCAGCGATCCCATCAACGGCACCACCAACGCCAAACGCATCCCCGGTGGCATCGTGCAATATTGCATCCTGATCAGCAATAGTGCTGGTGCAAGCGCGGATTCAATCGTCGCAACCGACAATCTTGTCGGGCCTTTCACCTATAATCCCGGGACGATGAGAACCGGTAACAACTGCGGAACCGCGACCACAGTCGAAGATGATAATGCCGCAGGAGGCGATGAGAGCGACCCTTATGGCGCTTCATTTGCTGGTTCAACGATAACGGTGACAGCGGATACATTGGCGCCATCGACGGCCTTTGCGCTTACATTTCAGGTAACAATAGACTAGCCGCGGCGTTTCAGTCGCACCAAGGTTTCATCCAGTGAAGACAAAAACCGGGAGCGATCCGCTTTGCCGAACGGCGGTGGCCCGCCGATATTTTCGCTGCCCATACCAGCGCGTAAATCTGCCATGATCGCCCGCGTCGCTACAGCAGCACCGATAGAATCTGCGGTAAAAGGCTTGCCATTAGACGCGAGCACCGCCGCCCCTGCCTTCACACATCGATCCGCCAGCAATATGTCCGAAGTAACCACAACCGTATGCGGACCGGTGCGCTCTGCGATATAATCATCGGCAGCATCAAAGGCATCGCTAACCACCACCCGTGTGACAAGAGGATGGACCGGCACGCGAAAGGGGCTGTTGCTGACGATCACCACGGCAACCGCATGGCGATCGGCAACCCGATAGATTTCATCCTTCACCGGGCAGGCATCTGCATCCACCAGGATTTGAATGGCGTCTGTCATCGATCAGATCAGTCGGATTTCGGCCCGCTGGACTTCGGCCCATCAAACGGGCGTTTTCCGCGATGCGGCTTTTTATTGCCGCCTGAAAACTTGTCTTTGGAGCCAGATTTGCGATCGCCTTTATAGTCAGACTTCTTTTTGAAGCCACCGCCATCGCGCTTTGGTCCGCCGCCTTCAGAACCGCCGGATCCTTCCGTCTTGCGTTTCTGATATGGCTTGCCGCCGCCTGATTTGTCACCAAACTTCTTGTCGCCAAATTTCTTATTCTTGCCAAATTTCTTGCCGCCATATTTTTTGCTGGCGTTGCTATAATCACGCTGGCCACCGGCATTATCACCGCGACCGGCTTTGCGGTTGCGCTTGGCGGCGTCGCGTGGTTTGCCCTCAAAGCGGGTGATCAGGATATCATCCGTATCGTCCCCGCCGGTTTCCCGCTTCTCGGCGACGGCAGCAGTGAACTTATCGACAACCCGGCGCGGGATTTCGAACAATGTATCGTCACCGTTGATCCGGATCGCACCAATCTCGTTCTTGGTAATGTGGCCGCGGCGACACAGTACAGGCAACAGCCAGCGCGCATCGGCCCGCTGATTGTGGCCGACATTCATCTTGAACCAGACCGTATCTTCAAAGCCCGGACGCGGCCCTCCCTGCGCGGGTCGGGATTGCGCGCCGCGATCCAGCATCTGCTCCGGCGCCGGCATTTTGGCCCGGTGCGATTGCACCAACATTGCTGCAATTTCTTCTGGCGTTTTCTCCGCCATCAGGCGTTTTGCCAGTTCCAGATCATCATCATCAATTTCGACCGGTTTCAACAATGTCTCGATCAAGCGCTCCGCATCATTCTTGCGAATATCGGCGCGCGTCGGTGCGTCTTTCCATTCTGCGTTGATCTTCGCGCCACGCAGCATCGATTCGACCCGTTTGCGCCGCTGATAAGGCACGATGATTACCGCTGTACCCTTTTTGCCGGCACGACCGGTCCGGCCAGAGCGGTGCTGCAATGTCTCTGCATCACGCGGTATTTCGACATGAACGACCAGACTCAGCGTCGGCAAGTCCAGACCACGGGCCGCGACATCGGTCGCAACACAAACGCGGGCGCGTTTGCTGCGTAGCGCCTGCATCGCCTGGTTCCGTTCGCTCTGGGTATGTTCGCCGGAAAGCGCCACGGCGCTGAATCCGCGATCGACGAGGCTGGTGTGCAACCGACGGACAGCTTCGCGCGTGCCACAGAAGAGCATCGCTGATTCTGCTTCATGGAAGCGCAGCAGATTGACCACCGCGTTTTCGGTGTCCGCAGGCGCGACCGTAATGGCTTGATAGGCGATATCGCCATGTCCGCGATCTTCCCCGACCGTCGAAATGCGCAGTGCGTCATTCTGATAGCGTTTGGCCAGCGCGACGATCGATTTCGGCATGGTCGCCGAGAACAACAGAGTTCTCCGTTCTTCGCCGGTGGCGTCAAGAATTTCCTCCAGATCTTCGCGAAAGCCCATATCGAGCATTTCATCTGCTTCATCCAAAACCACAGCGCGCAGTTTTTTCAGGTCGAGCGCTCCGCGTTCGAGATGATCCCGCAGACGGCCCGGCGTGCCGACAATGACATGTGCGCCGCGCCGCAGAGTGCGTCGCTCTTTCGATGCATCCATACCACCAACACAGGTCGCGATCTGCGCACCAGCAGGCTGATAGAGCCAGGTCAGCTCACGACTAACCTGAAGGGCGAGTTCGCGCGTTGGCGCGATCACCAAGGCCAGCGGCTCGACGAGAAACGGGAAACGCCCGTTATCGTCCAGCAATTGCGGTGCCATCGCCAGACCAAAGGCGACGGTCTTGCCGGAACCGGTCTGGGCAGACACGATAAGATCACGGTCTTCCGCTTCCGGCTCAAGCACGGCGGCCTGTACCGGCGTCGGTTTTTCATATTCGCGCGCCGTAAGCGCTTCTGCGAGAAGCGGGGAGATTTTGGAGAAAGGCATAATATTTGAATTCCGTGGCAAAAGTGAAAGCCGCGCGGAAATGCCAATCGCCTGCGGTTTATAAAGATTATGTTGTAGTTAAAGGGTCCGCACTGGGGATCATATTGCCTTACCGGCAGCATGGCCACTCGCCCAAGCCCATTGAAAATTATACCCACCGAGCCAGCCGGTGACGTCAACAGCTTCGCCAATAGCATAAAAACCCGGCACTTGCCTAGCTTCCATATTTTTGGAGGAAAGATCGGCGGTACTGATCCCGCCCGCCGTGACTTCCGCCTTGGCAAAACCTTCTGTCCCGTTGGGCATGAAGCGCCAGTTTGAAAGCCTGCGCGCCGCTTCGCTCAGTTTCTTGTCGGTCAGGTTGCCCAATTCCCCTTCCAGAGCAATCCGCTCGATAAGCGTCTCGGTCAACCGCGCAGGCAAATGGGCATGGATCGCTTTTTTCAGGGATAGTCGCGGCAATGATTTCTTCGCCTGAACCAGCCAGTCTTCCGCCAGATCGGGCAGAAAATCAATGTCCACCGATTGCCCATGTTGCCAATAGGATGAAATCTGCAGAATGGCCGGACCCGACAAGCCTTTGTGGGTGAACAGCGCCGCCTCGCGAAAGGCCGTTTTCCCGCATCGTGCGGTCACCGGTGCGGACACGCCAGAGAGCTCACGGAACAAAGTCTCTTCGCCGCCCAGCGTCAGTGGCACCAGCGCAGGGCGTGGCTCAACGATTTTGAGCCCGAACTGCCGGGCGAGATCATAAGCGAATCCCGTCGCCCCCATTTTCGGGATGGACGGACCACCTGTGGCGACCACCAGAGAGGGCGCAAAGGCAGTTTGTCCGCCATATTCGACCCGATAGCGACCATCACTATGGCTAACGTCTGTAATCGCCTTGCCGAGCGACAGGCTGACGGTGTCATCCGGACATTCCGCCAGCAACAGCTCGACAATCTGCTTGGCAGAGCCATCACAAAACAGCTGCCCCAATGTCTTTTCATGCCAGTCGATGCCGTAGCGGTCGACCAGCGCTATAAAGTCATTGGCCGAATAGCGGCTCAGGGCCGATTTCGCGAAATGCTTATTTTGCGAAAGATAGCGATCCGGCACCGTACCGATATTGGTGAAATTGCAGCGCCCGCCGCCAGAGATCAGGATTTTCTTGCCCGGTTCCTCGGCATGATCGATAAGCAATATCTTCCGCCCGCGCTGCCCGGCAATGGCAGCACACATCAAACCTGCGCCGCCAGCGCCCAGGATGATTGCGTCATAATGGGTTGGGAGATTGGGCATGAATTATCGGAAACGCTTATTGGCAAAGGCCCGGCCTGAACCGGTTTTTAGATATTTTTCAAAAGCCAAGGCTGTATTTTCATTTTTGAAAAAATGATATGATACGATCTGCCGAGGCTTGAATTTGGCGGTATGCTTCGATTTCCCACTATTATGGTCTTTCAGGCGCTTCTCAACATCATCGGTAACACCCGAATAATATTGATTGGGATGATCTATGCTCTGAAGGATATAAACAAAGTGCATCGACAAGTCCTCCTGCGCTCTTCGAGCTTCGGCGGACAGCCTACGCTAAAGCTACGAGCTGGCCTGCCAGCCGTAGCTTTAGCGGAGGCTGGTGGAGCCTAGGAGGATCGAACTCCTGACCTCTTCGCTGCCAGCGAAGCGCTCTCCCAGCTGAGCTAAGGCCCCACAAGAGGAGCGCGTTTAATCCAGACGCGCTCCAAAATGCAAATCAAAAATTAGGTCTCGTCAGGCTCGTCGTCACCTTTGCCTTTGCTGACGCCCAAATCATCGTCGCCACCCAGATCAACTTCATTGTCTGGTGACGGTTCATCATCATCAATGTTGACGTCCAAATCGTCATCATCAACGGTATCTGCTTCTTTCTTGGCGTCTTTCTTAGGCGCTGCTTCAAACGGCAGAGGCTGCTTCGATTTCAAAACAGCTTCCGGCACGAAGCTTTCCCCGCATTCAACGCAGGTCGCTGGGTCTTCTTTGCCCAGATCGTAAAAGCGTGTTCCACATTTCGGGCATATACGTTTTGTGCCCCATTCCGGTTTAACCATGGCTGGTGTCCAAATCCTGTCTAAATCAAGTCATTGATTGGTTAAGTCTGCAAATGCGGCAATTCAAGCTTTAGCTAAATCAGCCGCGAAATCCGGCGCGCCTTGCCATAGCTTTGCCACGCTGTCAAAAGCCGTTTGATATTCCTGCACGAATCATTTGTGCGTTCCGCTAATAAAGCTCTGCCATGACCAGTAAAACTCAACAGCCAGCAACGTTCAAACCGTCTGGCCCGCTCTCCGGGAAAATTTCTGTTCCCGGCGACAAGTCCATTTCGCATCGGGCCTTGATCTTATCAGCGCTCGCCGTCGGCAAAAGCCAGATTACCGGGCTCCTCGAAGGTGAAGACGTCCTTGCCACTGCCGCTGCGCTGCGTGCGATGGGTGCCAAAATTGAGAAAAAAGGTGACGTCTGGACGGTCCATGGCGTCGGTGTCGGTGGCCTGATGCAGCCCGAAAACGCCATTGATATGGGCAACAGTGGAACCTCAACGCGCTTGCTGATGGGTTTGGTCGCGTCTCATGGAATCAGCACTACATTCATCGGCGATGCGAGTCTTTCAAAACGCCCCATGGGCCGAGTCA
Source organism: Parasphingorhabdus sp. (assembly GCF_039939955.1). GTDB lineage: Bacteria > Pseudomonadota > Alphaproteobacteria > Sphingomonadales > Sphingomonadaceae > Parasphingorhabdus. Next base: position 546,832 of record NZ_JBDVHS010000006.1, read on the forward strand.
TTGATCCACTGTCACAAATGGGCGCAGATATTCAGGCGCGCGAGACGGCGGATCACAAAGCCTGCCTGCCTCTATCGGTAAGAGGCATCTGCCCTGCTATCCCCCTTGAATATCGCTTGCCGGTCGCCTCTGCGCAGGTCAAATCAGCCATTTTGCTGGCTGGCCTCAACACACCAGGAATCACCCGGATTATCGAACCGGTCCTTACACGGGATCATAGCGAGACGATGCTCAAAGGATTTGGCGCAGAAATTTCGGTAGAAACAGATGCCGACGGGTGCCGGATCATATCACTGACCGGCGAGGCGGAACTCAAACCGCAAAAGATCAAAGTACCGGGCGACCCGTCCTCGGCCGCTTTTCTGGTGGTTGCCGGCCTGATCATCCCCGGATCCGATATCATCATCGAGAATGTCGGCATCAATCCCACCCGCGCTGGGCTGTTTGACATTTTGCAAGAAATGGGCGGCGATATCAGCCTGACGAAAAAGCGAACGGTTGGCGGCGAAACCGTGGCGGACATACATGTCAAATATAGCGCCCTGACCGGTATCGACGTGCCTGCCAATATTGCCCCCAGCATGATTGATGAATTCCCCATATTGTTTGTCGCGGCGGCCATAGCCGAAGGACAAACAACAACCACAGGCCTATCCGAACTTCGGGTCAAAGAATCTGATCGCTTATCACAAATGGCAAAAGGCCTCAGTCTCTTGGGCGTCACGCTCACTGAAAAAGATGATGGTCTGATCATCGAAGGCAGTGGCGGCAAACCATTATCGGGTGGGCGCGCAAAGCCTGTGATTGAAACCGCACTGGATCACCGTATTGCGATGAGCTTTGCGGTCGCTGGCCTAGTGACAAAATCCGGCCTCGCTCTTGATGATATCACGCCGGTTGAGACAAGCTTTCCGGGCTTTAAAAACCTTCTAATGACACTGGCATCCTGATGATCGACGGATTTTCCGCCAACGTAATAGGCATATTGGGCAGCGCTTTGATCGTCTTCGCTTATGGATATAACGTCTACAGCAAACAGGTGAATCCGTTTGTATATAATGGCACAAATCTAGTTGGTGCGCTCTTGCTAGCGCTCTCTCTCATGGTCCACTTCAATCTGGCATCATTGCTGCTCGAAATTGTCTGGATCATGATCGCGGTGGGCGGCCTTTGGAAGGCCTATCAGGACCATATGAGGCAGCAACCATGATTATCGCCGTCGATGGCCCTACTGCTTCTGGCAAAGGCACGATCTCCAAGGAACTGGCGAAACATTTTGCCCTGCCCTTCCTCGACACCGGCCTGCTCTACCGCGCCGTCGGATGGACGCTAAGGGAGCAAGGCGGCGATGCCGACAATAGTGCGGATGCTCTTGCAGCATCTATGTTTGATGGTGCTTTACTCGACAATCCCGCCCTACGCAGCGAAGTGGTAGGCGGCCTGGCCAGTCGGGTTTCCGTGCATCCGGAAGTCCGGCGAGCGCTGGACAAACGGCAAAAAGACTTTGCCTATCAGCCCGCCGGAGCGGTTCTGGATGGCCGTGATATCGGAACAGTCATCGCGCCCGATGCAGACGTTAAACTGTTTGTGACCGCCTCTTCCGAAGCCCGAGCGGTTCGGCGCTTTGAAGAAATGAAGCGACGGGGTGATCCTGCCAATTTCGATGATATATTGGCTGATATTTTGAAGCGTGACGAACGCGATAAGAATCGCGCTGCTGCGCCACTCAAGCCCGCCAAAGATGCGGACTTGCTAGACACCACTGATTTGACTATAGACGCCGCCATTCAGCAGGCGATTGCCTTGGTGAATGCAAAGATAAGCGGCCGGCGCACTATATAAGGTCCGGCATAGCAGACAAATGATGCGCAAGACGGGTTGGTGAAAAACTGGCCCGGCTTTGGCGCAGCTTTTGGCGTTTGTGCTTAGCATTGCATACACCAATATTCGGTAGTTTTCTGATGGATGCGGCGGTCACATGGGGTGGCTGTTGCAAATTTGGTCCAAGACCGGCGGAACCAACCGCCTGGCCAGAAAAATTGACTATCAAGGATTAAACCATATGGCCTCAACGGCATTTCCAAGCCGCGACGATTTCGCGGCAATGTTAAACGAATCACTCGGTGGCGAAGACCAAGGCTTTGAAGGCCGCGTCGTCAAAGGCACCGTAACCGGCATCGAAAACGACATGGCTGTCATCGATGTAGGATTGAAATCAGAAGGCCGTGTAGCGCTGCGCGAATTCGCCGCTCCCGGTCAAAAAGCCGACATTTCTGTTGGTGACGAAGTCGAAGTCTATGTCGACCGCATCGAAAATGTAAACGGTGAAGCCATGCTGTCCCGCGATCGCGCACGCCGCGAAGCAAGCTGGGACAAGCTTGAAAAAGAATATGACGAAGGCAATCGCGTCGAAGGCGTTATCTTCGGCCGCGTCAAAGGCGGCTTCACGGTTGACCTCGACGGCGCCGTAGCCTTCCTGCCCGGCAGTCAGGTCGACGTCCGTCCAGTACGCGACGTAACCCCGCTGATGGACATCGCTCAGCCTTTCCAGATCCTCAAGATGGATCGCAAGCGCGGCAATATCGTTGTCTCGCGTCGCGCCATCCTCGAGGAAACCCGCGCTGAACAACGTAGCGGCCTTATCGAGTCCTTGGCTGAAGGTCAGGTTACCGAAGGCGTCGTCAAGAACATCACCGATTATGGTGCGTTCGTTGATCTCGGCGGCATCGATGGCCTGCTCCACGTTACCGACCTCAGCTACAAGCGCGTCAATCACCCGAATGAGATGATCAACATCGGCGACACGCTGAAAGTCCAGATCATCAAGATCAACAAAGACACGCAGCGTATCTCGCTTGGAATGAAACAGCTGGAAAGCGATCCATGGGATAGCGCCACCGAGAAATATTCTGTTGGCACGAAGCTCAGCGGCTCCGTCACCAATATCACCGAATATGGCGCATTTGTCGAACTGGAAGCCGGTATCGAAGGTCTTGTCCATGTCTCCGAAATGAGCTGGACCAAGAAAAACGTCCATCCTGGTAAGATTGTTTCAACCTCGCAAGAAGTTGAAGTCATCGTTCTGGAAGTCGACACCGAGAAGCGTCGCATCTCCTTGGGTCTGAAACAGGCTCAATCCAACCCATGGACCGATTTCGCTGATACGCATCCAGTCGGTGCTACGGTCGAAGGCGAAGTGAAGAACGCTACCGAATTCGGTCTGTTCATCGGTCTTGAAGGCGACGTTGACGGCATGGTTCACATGTCTGACATCGCTTGGGGCATTTCAGGTGAAGACGCTCTGAACCTCCACCATAAGGGTGAACAGGTTAAAGCAATCGTTCTCGACATTGACGTTGAAAAAGAACGCATTTCGCTTGGCATGAAGCAGCTTGAGAAAGGCGCACCTGCTATGGGTGGTGCCGATACCGGCGGCCTCAAAAAAGGTGCTGTGGCAACCGTCACCGTGCTCGAAGTTCGCGATGGCGGTCTAGAAGTCCAGATGGGCGACGATGGCGCAACCGGCTTCATCAAGCGCAGCGATCTGGGCCGCGACCGCGACGAACAGCGTCCGGACCGTTTCCAAGTTGGTCAGAAGATCGACGCCATGATCACCGGCTTCGATCGTTCGAAGAAACCCAACTTCTCGATCAAGGCCCATCAGCTGGCTGAAGAGAAGCAGGCTGTCGAACAATTTGGTTCAACCGATTCCGGTGCGAGCCTTGGCGACATCTTGGGCGCAGCGTTGAAGAAGAAAGAAGAATAGTCCTTCAATCACAAAACCATACCACGAAAAAGCCCGCCTCTGAATAGAGGTGGGCTTTTTCTTTGAAGTGTCCCATTTCACACCAGTTTACCACTAAACTGCCAAGCCCATTGAAAACAGACAGAATTTCTGGCATCAATGAGTTGTTAAAAAAATGGGAAACTTCAAGATTCATAGAGCCGCGGCCAAAATGCGTCCACTGGATCGCTCTAGAATCGGAAAGGCGCACCGATGATACGTTCTGAACTATTAGAAAAACTGGCTGAAGAAAATCCGGAATTGAAACCGGACGAAATTGAAAAAATCGTCGACCTGTTTTTCAACCAGATCAGCCAGAAATTGGCCGAAGGTGGCCGCATAGAGCTCCGTGGCTTTGGAGCTTTCTCTACCCGTCAGCGGAAACCGCGCGTCGGTCGCAACCCACGTACAGGTGAAGCTGTAGAGGTGCCGGCCAAAAGAGTGCCCTATTTCAAACCTGGCAAAGAAATTCGCGAACGGCTAAACAAAGGCTAATCGACCAAGTTTTCGAATTTTATTTACCTACCCACTTGACCGCAGGCTCGCAATAATGCTTGTCGCTAGGCTCCAACAGAAGTTGGATCTACCGGTGCGGACGTGGCGAAATGGTAGACGCAGCAGACTTAAAATCTGCTATCCGAATGGGTGTGCGGGTTCGAGTCCCGCCGTCCGCACCAGTTTTATCCATATGCCCCCTTCACCCACGAAGAAATGGATTACGCCCCACGGATATACTTTCCGGTGATGGTAACATTCTATAGTCTCATGATATGAAGAACGATTCCCTCGATCCGCTGATCCGCGACGCTTATGCGATCGCGGCTCAGCCGGAACGATTGATGAAATTATTGACGGTCTTGCAAAAACCAGGGGCTGAAAACGAAGATGCTCTTCAGTCCCATTTTGCCAATGTCACCCAATTGCTGACCGAGATTGACCCCAGCGTTGGTGATGATTTTTCTACCTATGCTCCGGATACGGAGGGCGCCAACGACGGCCTAACGCCAGTAGATCTCTCGCTCAGTCGCTCGATGACGATATTGCGCATCGATAAACAAATATTCAAAGCTTCCGATCTCGATCAAGAACAAGCGATACCCGACTGGCTATTGGGCGTTGATGGCGAGACCCAGGCACAAATTGACAAGCTCATCGAAGGCAAGAATCCCAGTCCGGCTATTGTTCGCCTATATATGGATCAGGATGACGATCGCGGGATATTGTTCGCAGCACAGATATCGGGTGGCGACCAAAAAAATCTGGATTTCCGAACCATAAGACTGCGTTGGGATACTCTCATCGGCAGCGCGTTTGCTCAATCACTAGAGCTGACTGCAACCGAAGAGCAATTGGCAGAACATCTGGTGAATGGCTTATCTGTTATAGAGTTTGCAGCTCTTCGGGGACGTGCTTTGGGGACCGCTAGAAATCAACTGAAGGCGCTTTTACGCAAACTTGGCATTGGTTCGCAGACCGATCTCATTGCCCTTTATGCCGGTTTCAGCAATGCATTCGCCGCAGCGGAATCGCGGGACCAAGACCCCGCGTTTATCGGTTCCAGCCATAAATTGACTTTGGCGGACGGCAGCGATCTACCCTTTGAAATCTATGGCGATGCCAATGCCAGGCCGGTTCTTTATCTACATGCTACCATCGACGGTGCCTATCTAACCGCAAGGCAACAGGATGCGGCCGCTGCACAAAATTTGCGGATCATTGCCCCCTGGCTGCCATTTTATGCGGGTAGCAAAATGTCGAACACCGGATTGGCAGTTGTTGATGAATTTGTTGAACGACTCATCTACCTGCTGGATCAGCTGGGGATCAAGCAATGCTCCATCATTTCGGCGAGGGTCGCTGCGCCTTATGGTATGGCAGCCATCCAGAGCCACCCCGACCGGTTTTGTGGATTGGTCATGGCCGGCACGATCTTGCCAGCCGATGATGCCAATGATTTCTCCCATCTCGCCATGGGCTATCGCGCGCCTCTTCGCCTTGCACGCATTGCCCCATCCTTCGTACGGCTATATTTTGCGGCCGCCGCAACGATGGTCCGCCGCGGCAAGAGCATGGCTTATTTTAAGAGCATTTACGGGGAAAGCGCTGCCGATATGGTTACGCTCAACCGCCCTGATGTCGCGGAACTTATGCAGCGATCGATGCAGCGCACATTTGAAGATGGCTATGAATCGACCGCCCAGCAAGCGATCTTGACGGCAAGCGACTGGTCAAAATGGTGCCATGATCTAAAAGTACCAGTGACCGTTATTTGCGGCGCTGAAGACCGCCTCGCACCACCTGCTATGGTCGAGAAATTTTGCGATCGGCACGGCTTCCATTTGATCGGGCCGTTGGAGAATGTTGGCAGTCTAGCCATCCAACAGGTCCCTCAAAAGATATTCGAGGAAGCCGCAAAAATTCGCCCGAATTAAATTCACTTTTAATCAGTTCGCCTCAGGAGCAGAGAATATACTGATATGTACCATATGGTATATTCTAAAGACGGCATGGCTCCACTAGTTCGCCTGATGAACGCAATGGAGGCCCATGATGAAATTTTCGAAACCAGCTGTCGCGGCGTTATTCGCCGTTTCTCTGCTCAGCAGCGGAGCAGCTCAGGCCCAATTTGGTGGCTTGAAAAATGCCGTTAAAAAAGAAGCTAGAAAGGCGAAGCGCGATGCCGAGAACAAGGCAGTCGAAGAAGCCGAAAAAGCAATTGACGATGCGCTGCGCGGGAAAAGAAGCAAAGGCGGACGAAGCAATAGAGGCGGTGGTTCTATCGCTCTCGGAACGCCATCTTCAAGCCTTACTTCGCTAACGCAATGCACCGGTCTTACCTTGTCCAATGTGACCGTCGGCAATTTGGGCAGCTACACATTCCAGCAAGGATTCAGCAAAGAAGAACGGACCGGTTTTATCAACCGCAAGCCGGGCAAAGTGACCGGGTCCTGCATTGCCCCCTCGTTGCAGCCGCAAGAGATTCTTTATTTTGAGGTTGATGAGAAAAAATACAAAGCACTGGACCGGGGTAATGATTGGACTTGGCAATGCGTTCAATCCGACAATCCCGGCGCTGGAACGGTCGATTACTGGACATGGCATAGCGATCAATATCTTGGTGATTCCCACATGAAATTGCATTGCGGCAATGATCAGGGTGTCAGCGATTGCGCGACCGGTAGCAACTCGTCGCGCGCATCCGCCTATTCCGCCGACCGGAAGAAGCGCGGAAAATATGGGGTCAGCTTTCTGGCGCGTCTCAACGAACACAGCGATGCGAGAACGGAAAAGCTATATTGCCAATATTATAACAAGAGGTCCGGCAAAAGCCTGGTCGCCTTTGAATATCTGAGTGCGCCCGCTCGATGATTTCGAGCGCGATAGACTTCATCAAATTCCTAGAAGGAACTTCAATATGCGTTACGCCATCGCACTATCATCACTAATCATCTCCAGCTTGGCCGTTCCGGCAGCTTTTGCCCAATCAAGCAATACAACCGTCGCCAAGGATGGCAGTTGCCCGACTGGCTTCAAATCGTCAGGAAGCTCTTGCAAATCCAGTTCCGGCAAGGTTGCAATAACCAAAATTGGTTCCTGCCCTTCTGGTTTCAAATCCTCCGCCAACTACTGCGTGGGCGATAAAGGCGATTATGCCGAGATTAAAAGCGGCAGCTGTTCCAGCGGTTTGAAAACTTCCGGCAAATATTGCGTCAAATAATAGGTTTACCGAAGCGATTGCGCGCGATGCGCCGCGCGCAATCGTTTACAACATAGCCATATCGACTGGCTGATCCAGCAATACCCGGCCGGCCAATTCGAACACCGCCGGTGCAGTGGCGATATGCTGCGTAGCGACATGTGCATCGCGGAAACGGCGTTGTAGGTTGTTGCTCGAATAGACTGCACCGCCACCGCCGAGTGTATAGGCAGTTTTGCAGACTTCTGCTGCCGTTTCCGTGGCGTGACTACAGGCAAGGCGCAGATTCGCACGACCTTTGGCGGAAATTTCTTCCGAACCTTGCGCTTCTGCCCAAGATTCGTTGATTGCATTTTCCAGATAGCTAAACGCCCCGGCCAATTGGGCCGTCGCCCGCGCCAATTCAACCTGAACGGTCGCACGCTGCGCCATCGATCGACCGCCACCGGGCGTCTTTTTATTGATCGCAATATTCTTGATTTCTTCCAGCGCCGCTCGCGCATTGCCCAAGGCCACCGAAGAAACCCCAAGCGCGAGCAGGCCAAAGAGCGGGAATTTATAAAGAGCGCCAGCATCGCGTGGCTGATCACCGACAAAGGATATGCTGCGACCCTTGGGAACTTTCAATTCCTTAACTGAGAAATCCCCAGACCCCGTGCCTTTCAATCCCGCGACATGCCAGCTGTCGATGAAGGACGCCTCTTTCGCCGGGAAGAACAGCATCCGGTGATAAGGCGCGCCATTGTCGAACTTCTGCAACTCCCCATCCTTGAAAATCATCGCGCCGCCACCGAGCCAGGAACAATTGGCAGAGCCCGATCCCCATTGCCATTGTCCGCTGAGCACATAATGATCGCCCATGTCCTCTGCCTTACCCATTGGCGCAAAAACGCCGCCAGTAATGACATCCTCTGCGCCGAAGATTTCACGGGCCGTGGGTTCCGGCATATAGGCCGCCCCCAAAGTTGAGGTCACGGCAATCATCACGCACCAGCCTGCACTGGCATCCGCCTCGGAAACCGTCGCCACAATTTTCATGAAATCCAATGGCGTCAGTTCCAACCCGCCAAGCGCTGCAGGCTTGGACAGATTAAACGCGCCTGCATCGGCCAGCTTTGCAGCAAGGTCTGCTGGCAGCCGCCGCGCGCTTTCAGTTTCCTCTGCTCTTGCGGCAATTTCGGGCATCAACGCCAGGATATTGGAACCCACTGAACCGATCCCAGAAATATCATATTGTAAGCCGACCATGCCGAAATTCTCCTCAACAAAAGAAACAGCATAAGACTTACCCTTTGTCGAGCTAACAAAAACATCTAGACAAGAGAAATGCGCTATCTCGCTCTCCTTTCTACAATTCTGTTGCTCATATCCTGCGATAGCGATCCAACCGTCGACATCGCACCCGGCCCAGATCGGATCGTTCGTCTATCCGATTCGGAGATCAAAGGACTCGACCCCCAGAAAATCTCTGATCTGTCATCGCTCCGTGTCGCGGCAGATCAATTTGAGGGGCTTACTCGTCTCGGATCCGATGGAGAAGCGGAGCCGGGACTAGCGCAAGATTGGCAAATCTCTCCTGATGGCCTCACATGGACTTTCCCTTTGCGACAGAATCTACAATTTTCTGATGGCATAGGATTTGATGCGTCCCTCTTTCCAGTACTGTTCCGCCGCTTACAGGCTTCAGAAACAACAGCTCCGGCAAAGGCCCTGTTCGGCAATATCCTAGCCGTAGAAGCGTTCAATGAGCATAGCGTAGCGGTTACCCTCTCCTCTCCCGATCCATCCTTACCGGCCTTGCTTGCTCATCCAGCAATGGCTGCCCTGCCCCTCCACCGGATCAGTGAGGCCGCCGACAAATGGACGTCCGAACGGCCAATGGTCACCAGCGGCCCTTATCGGTTGACCGAATGGAAATTGAACGATCACGCGCGGCTGGAACGCAATCCAAAATGGCATGACAAAAAGGCACCCACCGCGACGATCATCTGGAGACCGATGGATGACAGTCTGTCTGCGATGCGCCTGTTCCTCTCCGGCGGTGCGGACATTGCTGCGGATTATCCAGCAAGCCGCCATCAATGGTTGAAAGAAAACCATCCCAACGCTGCCCACAGCGTGCCCTACCTCGGAAGCTACTATTTTGCCTTTAACACCCGCACACCGCCCTTTGATGACCGTAGGGTTCGTATTGCCCTGTCGATGGCTGTCGAACGGGAATGGATCACCGACAAGGTGATTGCGATCGGCAATATTCCTGCATGGGGATTGCTTCCACCGGGCCTGGCTGGTTCGACACCGACAAAGCCCATATGGGCAGACTGGCCGCGGGAAAAGCGCCTGCAAGCCGCGCGCGCACTACTCGATGCAGCGGGCTTTAACCGCCAAAAACCTCTAAAATTTGAAATCCGGTTCAACAGTTCGGCCGAACATCGCAGGGTTGCCGTTGCAATGGCGGCCATGTGGAAACCGCTGGGAGTCCAGGCCAGCTTGTTCAACAGCGAAGCCGCATTGCATTTTGCCGCGCTGCGCCGGCATGAATTCGCGCTGTCCCGATCCGGCTGGATTGCCGATCTGCCGACACCGGAAAATTTCTTGCTCGTTCATCAACAAGCCAATGGGGCGGGCAATTACTCCGGCTATGATAACCCCGACTATGACCAGATTTTAGCACGCGCTATCGCAGAGCCGAATCCGGCAACGCGACAAACCCTAATGCGGCAAGCGGAGACGCTCTTGGTCGCGGACATGCCTGTCCTACCGCTATATTTCTACGTAACCCGCAGCTTGGTGACGAACCGCATTGCTGGATGGGAAGATAATATTTCCAATGTGCATCCCAGCCGTACTTTGCGTATAAGGCACTGATGGTTCTCCGTTCCAAACTCTGGCTGAATAGCATCTGGGCTGCTGTTGCAGTGACAATGCTGCCTGCTTGTAGCTTCGCGGAAGACGAAGACCAGATAAGAGTCGCCGTCGTGGAAGATGGAGAAGCCCGGATTAATCCAGTTGGCACGCGATTAAACTACGCATCATCAACCATGCGCGCTTCGATGGCCAAAGGTCTTGTCGGATTGGATGAAGAAGGCCGGGTCGTGCCCGCCCTCGCCGCCCGCTGGATCGTTTCAGACGATGGCCTCAGCTATATTTTTCGCCTGTTCGATGCGAAATGGGACGACGGAAGACAAATTGCCGCGGAACGCGTAGCTCGCCTGCTGCGCGAACGCGTTTCCGAACTGCGCGATAGCCGCCTGCGATATGATATCTCAGCGGTTGATGAAGTGGTTTCAATGACTGGCAGGGTGATCGAGATCAGACTGGACTCGCCCCATCCGAATTTTCTTCAACTGCTCGCCCAGCCCGAACTGGGTCTGTTCCGCGCGGGCCACGGCGCCGGTCCCATGCGCTTGCTAAGCGAAACCAATGGCATCAAACTAACCCGATTTGATGAGCCTTCCCAGGAAGAAACGGACGCGGAAGAGGAAGATGATCGCTGGGTCTCTCTGCGCAGCGAACCAGCCGCCACCGCTATCGCCCGCTACCGCGCCGATAGTGCGCAAGTCGTCCTGAACGGCAAATATCATCATCTGCCGCTTATCGAGGCAGCTGGCATCAGCAGCGGAGACCTGCGACTAGATCCCGTCGCCGGGCTTTTTGGATTACGCTTCATGCGGGCAGAGGGCTTCTGGGCCGTTCCGGGCAATCGGGAAGTTTTAGCAATGGCAATCAATCGTCCTGCGCTCCTAACATCTTTTCCGGGCGTCAGCGCGTGGAAAGCCCGACTCAAAATCATCCCCGAAGCACTCGATGTGGAAGGGATTAACGCCTATCCCGATTGGGCCAGCATGACCATGGAGGACCGGATTGCCTTTACCAGAGACCATGTGAACGGATGGAAAGCTTCGGAAGGCCCCATCGTTCCATTGGCCATCGCGCTACCAGATGTGGCTGGTGCCGACATCCTGTTCAAACGCATCCAGTCTGATCTTAGGCGAGTAGGACTGGACGCCAGAAATGTCGGCATCGATGGGGATGCAGATGTTCAACTTATCGATAAAATTGCGCCTTATGATAGCCCGCAATGGTTTTTGAAGCAGTTCACCTGCCCGATGACTCCCATCTGCCTGAACGATGCCGATTCAAAAATCTCCGAAGCCGATGCGGCGACCAATTTGGAGATCAAGGCCCGTCTTTATGCACAGGTGGAGGAGATGCTGGTCGATCATTATAACTTCATTCCGCTCGCGGTTCCGATCCGCTGGTCGATCGCTCCGCAGGGCCAGCGCGGCTTTGCGGTCAACCCACGCGGTTGGCATCCATTGAATAATCTGGTCGGAATACCCATATCCTAACTGTATGAGTATTATAAGACAGGGAGGCTCAAAATGGCCATTTCCGAAGAACAGTTAAAACGTCTGGCAGAACAATTGCCCGACGTCAGCCGCGATCCGCAGGCGGTACGCAACCGCGTGGAAGCAATGGAGAAAGTGCTCGAACGCGCCTTTGTCATTCCCGGCATAAATCGGCCGATTGGCGTGGATTCGCTCGTTGGCCTGATCCCCGTAGTCGGTGATATCGTCACCGCGCTGATGGGCGCCTATATTGTATGGGAGGCCCGCAATTTGGGCATGTCCAAGCTGCAATTGACCCGTATGGCGGCAAATGTCGGTATAGATACCGCATTGGGTGCTATTCCACTGGCTGGCGACCTGTTTGACTTTCTCTGGCGCTCAAACAGCAAGAATTTGAAGATTATCACCAAGCATCTCGACAAACATCACCCAGGAACGCGGACGCTGAACGGTTAGACTTCGGGAAAGCGGACCGCAAAGTTCTCCAAAGCGACTCTCGCGCCGTTAGCCACAAAACTAACCGTGTGATATGTTCCGCAAAGCGCAAATATCTCCAGTTGCTCGTCCTTTTTCCAATACTGCTGAAAGCCAGCCAGCTTGTCATCGTAGATCGTTCCCGAATGGCTGAGGTCGTCGATAACCGCCAGCAGGATCTGCTCCTTTTCATTCCAGACCGGGGCGTTGGCATTTGAATTTTTGGTCGCCGCAATCTGCTCTTTGGTAAATCCCGCAGCGGATGCAAACACCGCGACATGGACGCCCCATTCATATTCACATTCATTATTGGCCGTTGTCCGCAAGATGACAATCTCCCGCTCCCTCAGGGATAACGGGCTGTCCTTATCGAGTAGATTAGGAACACCTTTTTTTGCGAACCGGGCGCTGTTGGCAAAAACACGAAACAATTTCAGCAGATAGCCGTCCTGTTCCGGATATTTTTTCATCACCGCCGACAATGCAGGGGAATATGGTGGCATAAAAGGGGTAAGAATATTGCTCATAGGACGATTCCTTGCTATTAATACTGTAGCAAAAGTATGCTACATTTTTAGTAGCGTCAAGAAGGAATCTACTGTGAGCGAAAATAAGAGCGCCCGGCCGATCATGGTCCTACTCGATATTTTGGGAAAAAGATGGACGCTGCGGATCATGTGGGAGCTTAGAAACGGGCCGTTTACCTTTCGCGCACTACAGGAATCCTGCGACATGCTATCACCCACCACCCTTAACAATCGCCTGAACGATCTCAAAAAACTTGAGATTATCGACCATCAACCTGATGGCTATCAATTGACTGTCAAAGGACTGGAACTAGCCAAAATCATGATCGGATTGACCAAATGGGCAGATAAGGAAGCTACGCTCCTCGCCAGATCTTGATCGCGTTTTCCGGTTTTGTCGCCTTCATGAATGCCGGGCAGCGTTGCGGACGAAAGCTCTTCCCAAGGCATAGTTTGACCTCCTGAAGCCAGCCTCGCTTATTCACTTTCAGACGTATCATATTCGGCTGAACACCGTCGTTAGCCGCAGCGAACGCGTTCCGGAATTGCCCCGCCGTCAGAGGCTTGCGTGATAGACGGTCCATATTGGGGAAACGCACCGCATCGAACATGATCCGCGATACCCGAAAATAGGTTTCCGGCCGCTTGGTCATACAGGTACCATGCTTGGCCCACTCGCGCGCCATCAGGTTGGCCGATGGCATCATACAGAAATTGCGCTTCACCACGGCGGGTGGCAATGGCTTGGTCGACGCACAATATTGCGGATAGGCGGGACCACGTGCGTCAGGCCACAGGCCATGGAGAATGAATCCGAAACTGCCGTCATCGCCGCTGCACTGGGTTTTATCGCGGCGACTATCCTGCCGCATGCGACAAAATTCGGGGGACCAACTGAGGGCCAGTGTATAACCGGCGACGGGTTTGATGCGGCGCGGTTCCGAGGCCGGTTTGCGTTCAGCAGGGGCGCTTAAGCCAGTTGGCGCGCCGCATTGGTAGGATTGGGCTTGGGCGGGGGCAATCACCAACGATGAGGCCAACGCTAGGAATGCGGCGAATATACCCGTGCGCCGCACTGGATGCGGATTTCCGGATTTGATAGACCATTTACGCATCTCTATCGGTTTCAAACCTGCTCAAAATCCAACCCAATATCCGCAGCGGGCGCGCTCTGTGTGAGTCTTCCCACCGAAATATAATCAACACCAGTCTTCGCCTTGTCGCGGATGGTTCCCAGCGTCACGCCGCCGCTTGCTTCAGTCGCCACGCGACCGCCGATTAACGTCACCGCACCGCGCAGGGTCGCTGGCTCCATATTGTCGAGCAACAAGTGGGTCGCACCTGCCGCGAGAGCCGGTTCGATCTGATCGACGCGATCCACTTCGCAGATGATTTTTTCAACACCGGCATCCTTGGCGCGCCGCACCGCTTCGCCAACCGAGCCCGCAACGGCAACATGATTGTCCTTGATCATCGCTGCGTCCCACAAGCCCATGCGGTGGTTCTGCGCGCCGCCCATCCGCGTCGCATATTTCTCCAGCACCCGCAGTCCAGGAATGGTCTTACGCGTGTCGAGCAATGTGCAACCGGTTCCGACAATCTGCCGGACATATTCATTGGCCATACTAGCGATACCGGTCAGATGCTGCACTGTGTTCAGCGCACTGCGTTCAGCCGTTAGCATCGCCCGCCCCTTGCCTTTGAGGCGCATGATATCGGTGCCAGCCGAAACCGCCTGGCCCTCGGCAACGAGGGTTTCAATCTCCACATCCGGATCAAGATGTCGGAAAAAGGCCTCGGCAATCGGTAGCCCGGCAATCACCGCATCATGGCGGCTATCCATCACACCGGAAAAGATCGCATCTTCCGGAATAACCGCCTCAGAGGTCACATCACGGCCCCCTGCCCCATATGGCGCGCCGAGGTCTTCGGTAAGCGTGGAAGAGACGAAAGCGTCGAGATCGAAACGGTCGAGGGTGAAGGTCATTTATTTTTCTTAATTACCTTCAAGCTATGTTCAAGCAAAATTGACAGACTTGCCAAAGAATTTGGTCTTGGCAAGACCAACATGAGTCAAGTTGCTCTATTTGTACTCAAGAAACTTGCCTTATCAGACAACCAATCAGCGGCTCGGTTTGAAAACATTCCCGAGAATAGGCCAATTGAAGAGAAAGTCAGATATTTATCTGGCTCACCCATCCCTTGCCCAGAGAAACCTATAACTGAATTCCCTGCAACTAAGACAACAAAAATAGCAGTAGCGATTAGGGCACCCAGGCCAACATACTGAAACATATGTCTACTTTGCTTTATAGAATATTCGTTATCCGGATAGCAAAGCAAGATTAGGTGAATAAGTACCGCTCCAAACGCACCGGAAATTAGTGTCAAAATTATCGGCATAACGGTTGGTGGAATCAAGTGTAATTTGCTCCAACTGACTATCTCTGTCGTTCGTTGTTCTGCGACGAAGTATGGTGCTACGGCTGCGGCACGAGATTGCAATTCGCGTAGTTGAACTGTTGCGTTGCCTTCTTGGTCGACGACCTGATCAATCGCCGCCTGATTTTCTCTAGCTGATTTTAAACGATCAGTAGCACCTCGCATCCCTCCGTAACTGGTCACTATCTCTTCGTAATTGACTAAATCATCTTTGCTTTCTCCATCAGAAATACACTCATTGATTTTATCCATCACAATTCGACCGGTCAACGCTTCTCCTCTAACTTCAAAGCGTTTGGGACACCACTCTGTTAACTTAGCATCACCTATCGCCCTTTGCATACGCTCTCGAAATTCTTCCCGACTATCGAGCTCGCTTTCAATTTTCATTTCCAAAACTTTTGCTTGTTTTGACGTGGAACTCAAGTTTTTGTTGGCTTTCTGAATTTCGGAATTTAGGTTTTTTGACTGATTATAGAGGTTGAACGCTTCGGTATAAGTAAGTTGGTGCTCCGAATCTTTTAATAGTGAGGAAATTTTCTGCTGGGAAACAGCAGTCATCAAGGATGCAAGAAAAAGTACGAATACAACCAATCCACCCAACGCCGTTAAGAAAGTCTGAAAGTTAAAACTAATATATTTCATACCAAATCCCCTTTTATAAGGGGAATGCAATTTATCTTACTTGTCAATACTTTTTGTATAATTATTATTGGGACCGACCTATGAGATCTAGAGAAATAGACTATTCACATGCGTCTAAAGCGCTCCAAACTCACACATTTTCAGACCAATCGGTTGAATGAGCAGTTTGTTGCAAGAACGCCCGCCCGCACGGCTGCTGCGCTTGTTGGTGTAAACAAGATTTCAGCGGCTAACTTTTACCACCGGATACGCCAGATCACATGTAAACGGCTGGCCGAAGAAGCCGGAGAACTGGCAAACGAGGTTGAAGTGGACGAAAGCTAATTCGGCGGCATAGGTATAGGCGAACCAGGTCGAAGCGCGGCAGGTAAAACGCCGGTGTTTAACTTACTGAAACGTGGGAACATCGTGTTCACGATGGCGGTCGAAGATACCAGATCCGATGCGCTGATCCCTGTAATTGCTTGCAAAGTCCAGCCTGACGGCATCGTCTATGCCGAAAGCTACCGTAGTTATGATGTGCTCGACATCACCGACTTCCACCATTTTCGGATCAACCATTCCAAGCTGTTTGCCGACAAGCACAACCACATCAATGGCATCGAGAATTTCATAAACCAGGCGAAACGGCGCCTACGAGAATACCACGGAATCTAGAAACGAAACTTCGATCTCTTCCCCAAAGAGTGCGAATGGAGGTTGAATTACGGCTCGCACGATCAGCTTTTGAAAACACTGCGAAAATGGCCAAAATTATATTCTCAAAATCAATCTCATAGCTCGGCCCCTTAATCTTAGATCAGCGAAAACACCCACTAAGATATTCCTAGTTTGGTCCCAAGTCCCCCTGCCCGACCGTTGCGCTGGCCATTTCCATCATCTTGTCGATCGACTTGCGCGCTTGCAGGCGCAATTCCTCGTCCATCTCGATGCGGGGTTCCAGGTCGCGCAGAGCGATGTAAAGCTTCTCCATTGTGTTGAGCGCCATATAGGGACAGATATTGCAGTTGCAGTTGCCGTCCGCGCCGGGCGCACCGATGAAATTCTTTTCGGGTACCGCTTTTTCCATCTGGTGGATGATATGCGGTTCGGTGGCGATGATGATCGTGTCGCCTTCAAATTCCTTCGCATATTTCAGGATTGCGCTGGTCGAACCGACCATGTCCGCGTGATCCAGAATATAGGCGGGGCATTCGGGGTGGGCGGCGACCGGTGCATCAGGATGCTTAGCCTGCAGTTTCAGCAATTCGGTTTCGCTAAACGCTTCATGGACGATACAGACACCGGGCCAGAGCAGCATGTCGCGGCCGGTTTTCTTAGCAATATAACCGCCGAGATGCTTGTCGGGGCCAAAGATGATTTTTTGGTCGAGCGGAATCTGCGAGAGGATATGTTCCGCCGATGAACTGGTGACGATGATGTCGCTAAGCGCCTTCACCTCGGCCGAGCAGTTGATATAGGTCAGCGCGATATGGTCAGGATGCTCGTCGCGGAACGCCTTGAATTTATCGGGCGGGCAGCTGTCTTCGAGTGAACAGCCCGCATCCATATCCGGCAACACGACAATTTTTTCGGGCGACAGGATTTTCGCGGTTTCGGCCATGAATTTCACGCCGCAAAATGCGATGACGTCCGCATCGGTTTCCGCCGCCTTGCGGGAAAGCTCGAGACTGTCACCGACAAAATCGGCAATGTCCTGAATTTCCGGTTTCTGGTAATAATGGGCGAGGATGATCGCATTGCGCTCCTTGCGTAGCCGGTAAATCTCCTCGATCACGTCTACTCCGGCCAAGCTGCCCCCAATTCCACCACGTGCGTCCATTTGTCGTCTCCTTTGCCGAAAGTCGGCCTTTCCAACACCATATAGGAAAGGAAACGCCATTTGTCTTGTCCAGAACATGCCAATATGCGTAAAACCCTGTCTACGGTCATTTAGAGCCGCAGGAGAGATGTCGATGTACAAGGTCCAGCTTACTGAATCCTATTTTCCAGTACAGACGAACACGCCCTATCGCGAAATGACCATCGCGCAGGTGCTGCGCGACCAGGCCGAAAGACTGGGCGACCAAAAGGCTCTACGCGAATTGCTGGACGATGGCGAGATCGGCCGCGAATGGACCTTTGCCCAACTCTTGGCCGATGCCGAAAAAATGGGCCGCGCCCTCGCCTCCCGGCACGCTGCTGGCGCGCGCATCGGAATTTTCGCAAGCAATTGTCCGGAATGGGTGCTGATCGAATATGGCGCAGCGCTGGCCGGGATAACATTGGTGACGATCAATCCGTCCTTCACCCCGCGCGAAGTAAAATATGTACTGGAACAATCCGGAGCCGAAGCAATCTACTATCTGCCCTTTGTTCGGGGGTCGGAATTGAAACCGATTGTCGATGCCGCCTGTGACGAGCTTCCCGCCATCAAAACCCGTATCGCCATTTCCGATCATGCGGTCTTGTTTGATGGTTGCGATAGCGGTGAGCTGCGCGAAACCAAGCCGTTTGATATTGTTCAAATCCAATATACCTCGGGCACAACCGGATTTCCCAAGGGCGTACTGCTCCACCAACAGGGGCTGCTACAAAGCAATTTCGATGTGTTCCAGCGAATGGGGGTCCAAGAGGGGGAAACCTACGTCTGTCCCTTCCCGCTTTTTCATACCGCTGGCGGTGCCGTCAGCGTATTGGGCAGCCTAACGACGGGCGTCACCTTGATCCTCGTTTCGAATTTCGATCCTGCCGCTATCGTCAAAGCCATTGAACGCGAACGCCCCGACGTTCTGGGCGGCGTTGCAACCATGTATGTTGCAATAATCGAAGCAGCCCGTGCCATGGGAGCCGATTGCAAGTCTGTGCGGTGCAACGTCAGTGGCGGTGCTCTGGTCGCTCCGGAACTGGTGCGCGCTGGCCGGGAAGTTTTCGGGTCACCGATCCTGATCGTTTATGGCCAGACAGAATCGTCTCCAGGTATCACCCACACATGGCCGACGGACAGCGAAGAAGATCTGACCCAGACCATTGGTCAACCGTTGCCACATATGGAAGTATCGATCCGCGACACCAATGATAACTCCGTCTGCCCGATTGACGCGCAAGGCGAGATCTGCGTCCGCGGCTATCATGTGATGAACGGCTATAACAACAATCCCGAAGCCACCGCAGAAGCGGTTGATAGCGATGGCTGGCTCCACACTGGCGATCTCGGAAAAATGGACGCACGCGGCTATTGCCGGATAACCGGCCGGGTCAAAGAGATGATCATTCGCGGCGGAGAAAATCTATTTCCTGCCGAAATTGAAGCGGCGATGCTTGAACATCCGATGGTCGCTGAAGTAGCAGTCGCCGGCGTTGCCGATGAGAAATGGGGTGAATTAGTCGCCTGTTTCATGCGTGCAGCAGACGGTGAGAAGCCGACGGTTAGCGAATTGCGATCATTCATCCGCGAGCGCCTATCTCCGCAAAAAACCCCCGCTTATTGGATATGGGTCAACGAATGGCCGATGACGGGGTCTGGGAAAATCCAGAAATTCGAACTGGCGAAAGCTTTTGAACGCGGTGAATTTGAAGACCAGATGGCCTAGTTTCACTTTCCGATGCGGAATTTGACAATCCGGTTGGTCACCTTCTGCTCAGCATCCATGCCGCCCAAGATATAATAATCCTCTTCGACCTTCGCGAGCGCACGATGATCCATGCTGGGTTCGACCAGTCGTCCAAGCTCCTGCCAACTATCGCTTTTCAGATCATAAGCAAAAAAGCGGTCTGATGGTTTGGCCGGAACATCGTCATAGCCAATGCCATTATAATTATAAGGATTGTCGCCACCGCCGGCAAAAATGATCCGCTGGCCCGCTTCGTCACCAATTGCGGCCATCCTATATAGCGCCAAACCAGCATGGGCATCGACCCCGCGCCAGGCAATTTGTGTAGGATTTTTCGGGTCAATATCGCCGCGCCAAGTGAGTTTGGCTGCTACGAACTTGCGTCTACCATCGGCAAAAACCGACGCGACGCCGTCGGAGACAATGATACTATCCCCCGCGATCCCGCCTGCATGGCCAAATACCGGCGTACCGGGAAATTCTGTGGCTTCTGTCCAAGCACCGGTTTGAGTATCAAACATCTGCACGACGCTGACATTGCCTTCGTCATGCCAACCAGAGATCAGATAGATGAAGCGATCCTGATATGGCACGGCCAGCGCGTCATCAACGGGAGTGGGAATATCCTCTCGCTGTTGATAGCTGCCGGTTTCGGGGTCAAAGACGAACACTTCCGGCGTAGAACGCTCATCGCCATTGGGAGCAACCGTATAACCGCCGAGAATATAGATTTTGCCAGCGACTGTCGCCGCCACACTGGCTAACCGTCCTTCCGGCACCGGCACAGGCGCGATAGTCTCACACGATTCCGTCGCGATCACACAGGCGTAAGCGGCGTTGCTAGTATCATTCCATGTCTTGCCGGCTTTCAGACCATTGAAACTGTATAAGGTGAGCCCATCCGGACCATCGGCAACGGCCACTGCATTATTGGCAATCGGCTCCGGCAAAGTGAAATTTGCGGTCTCAGAGAGTGGTTCCGGTTGATCGCGCCGTTCGCAACCAGTCACAGACAATCCGGTCAGCAGCAAGATTGCTGCAGCTGTGATCTGCAATTTCATCATGCCCCTTCCCTCTTTTTCTGCTGTTCCGCCAGTACATCTTTGATCGGCCGCGAATAATCCCATCGTTCCTTATAGCGGCTGCGTTCATATGGGAAAAAGGCATCAACCTTGGCTTCCACCCCGGCAGCCTGCAGCGGGACAGCGAAATTATGACGCACTGCGCGGCGCGCCGCCTCCCGCGCCAACCGGATCTGCACAGGGTTTTGAGCCTGCTGCACCAGTTCCTGAACACCCTTTTTGCGGTTGGCTTGATCCAGAACATTGGCGGCATCGGTCAGCGCGATCAACAGACCGCCATCATCATAGGTCTGTATCTGCTCCATATGCACTTCGGGTCGGGCCGTTTCGATCGCAGGGATCTCGACATAGAGCGTGTTATCACGCGCATCCCATCGAACGTCTTCCGCACCGAGCTTGGTGAGATCCAATTCATAACGGACAGTGCCGGGCATGATCAGGGTCTTGCGCGCCGACAGGCCGAGCTTGGTCAGCGTGGTGGTGACCGTTGCATTATAGCTGGCAGAAAAGACCGTCAGCCGGTTCTGTTCCTGCATATTGGTCAGGCTGGCATTGGCAATCGTCACCGGGTCGGGATTGATGCTGCTTTCAACGCGGGAAAATAGCAGCCATGCTAGCGTGCCGAGCAGGATCAAGCATCCACTGATGATGACAACAGGGACCCACAGGCGACGGGACGACTGCTGGTTCATCCGGCCACGGCCCAGACCTCACCCGATTGCGTGACCCGACCGCGATCTTTTAGGTCGAGCAGATGGGCACGAACCGATTGGCCGGCTGCGCCCTTCAACCTTGGATCGAGTCGCTTGTACATTTGCGGGACCATGTCCACGATAGCCGCGGAACCTTCTTCCAGCAGCTTCAAAATCTGCCGCTCGCGCTGTTTGCGATGGCCCATCATACCGCGCACCAGCTGACGCGTATTCGTCACTTTCTTGCCATGGGCGGGATAATAGACATTGTCATCACGCTCATAGAGCTTTTGCAAACTGGCCATATAGTCGGACATATTGCCGTCGGGCGGCACGATCACGCTGGTCGACCATGCCATCACATGGTCCCCGGTAAACAGCGCACCGGATTCCTGCACGGCGAGGCAAAGATGGTTGGATGTATGGCCGGGCGTAGCCACCGCTTCGATTGTCCAGCCGTCACCCGACACCGTCTCGCCATCCGCCAACACCTGATCCGGTGCATAATGTTTGTCAAAACTCTCATCCGAACGTGGCCCATCATCGGCCAGCACTAGAGGGGCACAGCCAATGATCGGTGCACCGGTGCGTTCGGACAGAGGCGCCGCTGCTGGACTATGATCGCGATGGGTATGGGTGCACATGATCGCGCGGATCTTCGCATCCCCCACAGAAGCCAAAATGGCATCGATATGGTCATCAATCACTGGCCCGGGATCGATAACAGCCCGGTCGCGGCCATTGCCAACGACATAGGTTTGTGTGCCGGTATATGTGTAGGGGCTCGGGTTTCCGGCGAGCACGCGCGCGACCAATGGCTCCATCTGTTCAGAAAGCCCGGTCGGAAATTTGGATGGGTCATAGTCCATGCATTTGATGTGGCATGTTTCGTCCAGAAAACAACCATGAAAAAAGGCGGTCCGCAAAACGAACCGCCCTTATCCCCCGCCTAAATTCTATCGCTAGGCTCAGGTCATCGAAAGCTGGGCTCTCACTTGCTTGATGTTGCGATCAATTTTCTTCAGCTTTTTGGCACGATCCACTTTGCTGTCATCGCATTTGACGGCCTCGGCGCGTTCTTTCCGAAGTTCCGCCAATGCTGCCTTTAGCGCAGCAGTCTTATCAACTTTGACTTCAAACCCACCACAGCCGGCCACCACGGCCCAAGCCGGGTCGGAAAGACCCTTTTTTCCGCCCATTGCGATATCCCGGTTCATGGCAACACAATCGGGACCTTCGGCCTTGAGGCTGGTGGCAGAGGCAATCGAATTTCGGCTGGTATAAAATATGGACGTTAGACTTGCTACGGGCTCAATGTCTCCAAGGGCTTCACGCCGGGCTTCCGAGGCTTCCTGCAGGGCCTCCCGCTGCGCCTCCCGGGCTTCTTGCATTGCCTCGCGCTGGGCTTCTTTGGCTTCACGCAAAGCTGCACGAACTTCTTTTTCCGCTTCCCGAAGCTCCCACTTCATTTCTTTGTGGGCCGCAGCCAGTTCCCGTTCAACCTCACGCATGGTTGAACGCATAAGTTTGTGTTCTATTTCGGTTTCACGCAGTGCTTTTTCCGCCTCGAGCCGAGATTTTTCGGCCTTTTCGACCATTTTTTTTATTTCTTTTTCGCTCAACTTCTTGTCCGTGCGCAGGACGATGGTTCGGCCATTATGCTTTATCTTGTGCACATGATCTTGAGACAGATCGGCATTTTTGCGCCCGTTAAGCATCGTGATGTTGATCTCGCCACCATCAGCCTCAACAACAGCTGGAACCGACGGTGCTGCCGGGGCAGCTGGAGCCTTCGGTGCGACCGGAACGGCAGGAGCCAATGGCGCGAGCGGTGCTATTGGAGCAACAGACGCTAACGGTGAGGCTTCTTCCAATATATCATTGGAATCGACCGCTTCTGCATAGGTAACCGTCGCTGTCAGCGGCAAAGCGACAACGGTGCCGACGGCAACCAAACCAGCCCCCAAACGGCGACGTAGAGATGATTTCTCTGACCGACCCAGCATTTTAAGCCGTCCTTTGATCTTGTCTTTCTGGTTCAGAGGACTAGCAAGCCCCAGACGGTGGCCCGATGCCGACTTGGCGATTGTCCGACCATAGACAGCGCGAACTTCGTGGCCGCTTTGTGCCAATATTCGGGCATCACAAGCGGTTTCTTGATCCTGCCGAAACGCAATCCAGGCAAACCAGGCAACGGGGTTGAACCAATGTAGCGACAATAAGGTCAGTCCCACGAAATTGGCGGCCAAATCTCCCGATTCATGATGGGCAATTTCATGTTCTAATGCCAGCTCCCGTTCACGCGGAGCATAGTCGCGGAAGAAATTCGTCGGCACGGCTATATATTTTTCAAACAATCCAAAGGCGAGAGGGCCACCAACCGCAGCAGTTTCCAAAATTTTGATATTTCCATGACGACCAATCAATTGGCCATCGGCGACAATATCTTCCCGAAATTGCATATAGGAGGCAAGCTTGCTGATAAACAGCAACCCAGCTCCACCGATCCAGAGAATCGTTGCGATCATCAGCCAGTCCAGTGACGCTAGCGCGCCAAAAGCGGTTGTTTGGGCTGGCACTGCGGCAGCCAGATCTGATCCAACAGCCATAGGGATAAAGGTGGCTGCAGGTTCAATCTCTGCGGGCGCTTCGAGGGTGAGCGTTGGCATGAACAGGCGCGCCAGCGGCAAAATCCAGAGAAGATAGGCAATGCGCGCTCCGAAGAAGTGGCTTACCGGCTTACGGATCGCCAGCACCAGCAGCATCAACAGGGTCATCGAAAGCATCGTGTCCCAAATCCATTGGTTCAATTCGCCGCTCATTTTTTCAACTCCCTCAAAAGCTCTTCGATTTCCCGGATGTCATCGGCGCTTAGTTTGTCGGCCTCAGCCAGATGCGCGACCAATGGCGTGACTTTCCCCCCGAAAAGACGATCGACAAAATTGCGTGACACGCCGGTGAGATAGTCATCCCGTTCCACCAGCGGAGAATAAAGAAAACGACGACCATCGCGCTCTGTCCCGACAACGGCTTTCGCTGCCAACCGCGACAATAATGTTTTAACGGTCTGGAGTGACCAGTCTTTATGATGAACCACTTGATCTGCCACTTCGGTGGCGGTCATCGGCGCGCGTTGCCACAGGACTTCCATGACGGCATGTTCAGCATCACTAATGCGTTCGGTCATGATAATTGTCCCCACAGCAAGAATCGTTAGTGACTACGGATGTAGTTTCATTGTCTACAAATGTAAACAGTCATTTGAGCCGCCGATGTCGTTGGTGGATAAGCAACGGCCGTTTGTCGAAAACCGCTGATTGTCGGATAATTTTACAGAATTGGCAGAATGAAAGACAAGTTAACTATTCAATATATTGAAAAATAGTGATTTTAGTAAAATGGCATACCCGATGCATCACTATGGATGTCTAAAATAATTCATACCCAATCCTCCCTTACCGGAGGCATGAATTGAGATGAGCGACTTTCTGGTCTCTGTTGCTCAGCCTCACCAATAGGTTCCTAGAAACCTTACCCATATAAAAACGGCCCGGTCCTCCTAGACCGAGCCGTTTTTTATATCTTCACCTGATCGAATAGCAGGACGGCGTTCACGCCTGTGCGGGCGCGACCTTTTTCTCGGCCATCAATTCGCCAAGTTCGCCAGCCTCGTACATTTCCATCATAATATCACTGCCACCGACAAATTCGCCTTTGACATAAAGTTGCGGAATGGTCGGCCAATCGGAATAATCCTTAATTCCCTGCCGGACTTCCATGTCCTGCAGGACATCAAACGATTCAAAACCAACTCCCAGACGTTCAAGAATGGCAATAGCCCGGCTTGAAAACCCACATTGCGGAAAAAGCGGCGTGCCTTTCATGAACAGCACGACATCATTGCTGTTCACGACCGTTTCGATTTTTGCGTTTACATCGCTCATATATATTCTCCTAGTCGGGAAGCGCCGTGGTGAGTTGCAGCGCGTGCAGTTCACCACCCATTTTTCCCTTCAGCGCAGCGTAGACCGCCTGATGCTGTTTCACACGGTTCATCCCCGCAAATGCGGCAGATGTAACCTTTGCAGCATAATGATCACCATCACCGGCCAGATCGGTTATCTCAACCAAGGCATCCGGAAAGGCAGCCAGAATCATTGCCTCAATATCTGCGCTTTCCATTGGCATCTGGCTTAGCTGGCCTCTTCAATAAACTGACGCCGGGCTTCCACCATTTTGTCGGTTAGAGCCGTGCGGATACCAGCATCGTCAATTTCAACGCCAGCCGAGGTCAAATCACCCAGCAGCTTGCGAATGACATCTTCATCACCGGCTTCTTCGAAATCAGCAGCGACAACTTCTTTGGCATAGGCATCGGTTTCTTCCGAAGTCAGTCCCATTTTCTCTGCCGCCCATTGACCGAGCAGGCGATTGCGCCGTGCGGTGACCCTGAACTGCATCTCTTCATCGCGTGCAAACTTCGCTTCAAATGCATTTTCGCGATCTTTAAAATCTGTCATGAACTTCCCTTAGTCTGTGTTGACATAAAAATAGGCATCACCGGAGCGTCCTGCAAGTGGCAGTGACCAATCAATCGGCGACTTTAACGACCAATTTGCCGATAGCACCACGATCCGACATTTTTTGAATGGCTTGGCCGGCATCTTCAAAAGCAAAAACCTCAGATACGCGAGGCTGGATAAGCCCCTGATCCCACAGTTTGAACAACCGGTCGATATGAGCGCGGTTCCCTTTCGGATCGCGCATCGCATAAGCGCCCCAGAAAACGCCACAAACATCACAGGATTTAAGCAGGGTCAGATTGAGCGGCAGTTTCGCAATACCGGCCGGGAAGCCAACCACCAGAAAGCGACCTTCCCAAGCGATAGAACGCACAGCTGGTTCGCTATAATCGCCGCCAACAGCATCATAAATGATATCGGCACCATTCGGGCCAACGGCTGCCTTAAACGCCTTTGCCAACGCCTTGGATTGATCTTTGTCAAACGGCGCCCGGTCATAGATCACGGTTTCATCAGCACCAGCCGCCTTCGCAAATTCCGCTTTTTCTTCAGAAGACACCGCGGCAACAACCCGGGCGCCAAAAGCTTTGCCCAATTCAACCGCCGCAATACCAACACCGCCAGATGCTCCAAGCACCAACAGCGTTTCGCCTTCTTTGATATGGCCGCGATCAACCAAGGCATGGATCGACGTGCCATAGGTCAACAGCAGGGCCGAGGCATCTTCGAAGCTGACGCTATCAGGAATTTTAAACACGCTTTTCTGGTCGACCGCAATCTGTTCAACCAGACCGCCATGGCCGGTGGTCGAAGCCACCCGATCGCCAACTTTCAGGTCGGTCACGCCTTCACCAACAGCGGCAATGATGCCCGAGACTTCTCCGCCGGGCGCAAAGGGCCGCTGCGGTTTAAACTGGTAAAGATCCTGGATAATCAGAACATCGGGATAGTTGATCGAGCAAGCTTTAACATCGATAAGCACCTGTCCGTTGCCTGCAGCCGGACTATCCGCGTCCAGCATCTCAAGCGTATCAGGTCCGCCCACTTTGGTTGACATCAAAGCCTTCATATCATTCCCTTCCCTGGAATTATTTTTAGATCCTATGCCGCGACCGGTTTAAGCCATGGCTTTGAAGAATCATTGTTTTTCTCATGCTGTTCTATGGCATCCGATTTCGCCATTGTCAGGTCTATTTCGTCCAGCCCCTGGATCAGACATTCGTGCCGGAAGGGGTCCATCTCGAAAGCAAAGCGATCCTGAAAAGGTGTCGTCACGGTCATGGTTTCCATGTCGACGGCGATCGGATCGGTTTTGGCGACTTCCATCAATCGGTCGATGGCTTCCTGTGGCAACGCAATCGCGAGCAAACCATTTTTGAAAGCATTGCCGGAGAATATGTCGGAAAAGCTCGGCGCGATAACAGCTGTAATTCCCATATCAGCAAGTGCCCAAGCCGCATGTTCGCGGCTCGATCCGCAACCGAAATTATCACCGGCAATGAGAATATTGGCGCCGGCATATTCCGGGTCATCGAAAATATTGCCATCTTCTGCGCGGATCGCTTCAAATGCGCCTTTGGCTAAGCCATCGCGCGAAATCGTTTTGAGCCATTTCGCTGGAATGATGACATCCGTATCGACGTTTTTCTGGCCGAAAGGGATGGCGCGACCTTCAACATGATTGATAGGCTTCATTGAGCGCCGTCCAAATCTTCATCCTCGTCATAATCGGGTTCATTCTCATATTTTGGCTGAGGCTTATCCTTGGCTGGCTTGAATTCATTATGTTTTTTGATCTTGTGACGGCCAGCATAGATGAGCGCTGCGGCGACTGCAGCTGATCCGATGGCCGCGCCGACTTTCGCGCCGGTCGACCACTTTCCGGATTCACCATCCTTGGAAGTCTCGTTCGTAGCGGACTGTTTATCAGTTTTTTTGTCATCGCTCATATCAACACCTCATCTTGTTAGCTCACGCACATCGGTGAGCTTACCTTTCACTGCCGCAGCAGCAGCCATGGCAGGTGACATAAGATGCGTTCTAGCACCCGGCCCCTGCCGTCCAACAAAATTGCGATTGGACGTCGATGCACAGCGTTCACCCGCTGGCACTTTGTCCGGATTCATGCCGAGGCAGGCAGAACAGCCCGGCTCGCGCCATTCAAAGCCCGCGTCGGTAAATATCCGGTCGAGCCCTTCTGCTTCGGCCTGAGCCTTCACCAGTCCCGAACCTGGCACGACAATCGCCCATTTGACATTGTCGGCTTTCTTGCGGCCTTCCAAAACCGAAGCCGCCGCCCGCAGATCCTCGATCCGGCTATTGGTGCAGCTGCCGATAAAGATATTTTGAACCGTTACATCCCGCAACGCCTGACCGGTCTCGAGGCCCATATAATCCAGCGATTTCTGAGCCGCATCCTGCTTCGACGGATCGGCAAAACTATCTGGTGCCGGTACCACGCCATTGACCGGCACGACATCCTCAGGGCTGGTGCCCCATGTCACGGTCGGCGCGACATCGGCCGCATTGATCGTCACACTCTTGTCAAAGACCGCATCGTCATCGGTCCGCAGCGTTTTCCAATAGTCCACCGCCGCATCCCAATCTGCGCCCTGCGGCGACATTGGGCGGCCTTTCAAATAAGCGAATGTTTTGTCATCCGGTGCGATCAGACCCGCGCGTGCACCCGCCTCGATCGACATGTTGGAAACGGTCAGACGACCCTCAATCGACATTTGTTCAAACACGGGGCCGCGATATTCGATCACATGGCCGGTGCCGCCAGCAGTGCCGAGCACGCCGATGATATGGAGGATCAGATCTTTCGGACTGATGCCAGGACCAAGAAGGCCATCGACCCGGATTTCCATCGACTTGGATCGAGTCAGTTGCAGCGTCTGCGTCGCCAGCACATGTTCGACCTCGCTGGTACCGATACCAAAGGCCAGAGCGCCCAAGGCGCCATGCGCAGCTGTATGGCTATCGCCACAGACCAGGGTCGTGCCCGGCAGGGTAAAGCCTTGTTCCGGACCAATGACGTGAACAATGCCCTGATTAACATCACTGGCACCGATATATTTAATCCCGAAAGCCGGTGCATTTGCTTCCAATGCTTCCAACTGCGCCGCGCTTTGCGGATCGGCAATCGGAATTTTCTGCCCTTTGGCATCGAGACGCGCCGTCGTCGGCAGATTATGATCGGGAACCGCCAATGTCAGATCCGGCCGCCGGACCTTGCGGCCCGCCTTGCGCAGACCTTCAAAAGCCTGTGGGCTAGTGACTTCATGCACCAAATGGCGATCGATATAGATCAGCGCGGTGCCATCATCTCTCTGGTCCACAACATGGGCGTCCCAGATTTTCTCGTAGAGGGTTCTCGGTTCGGTCATAAGCTCCTGACATCCAATATGGGATTTCGTTTAGCCAGATCAATCATTGGCGCAAGTTAGAATTGCCTTCAAAAGCCTATCCAATACGCCTATCTTCGTTCTGTGAGCATTTTTGCTATCCTCGCTACCATCCTTGCATCCGTCATCACGATGGAGTGTATTGCTTGGGCGAGCCATAAATATATCATGCACGGCTTCGGCTGGGCATGGCACCGCGACCATCATGAACCGCATGATAACAAGCTGGAGAAAAACGATCTCTACGGTATCGCCGGTGCGGTGATGAGCATTTCGATGTTCGCCATCGGCAGTCCGCTGATTATGGGCCCAAATGCATGGGAACCCGGCACATGGATTGGCCTCGGCATCCTGTTTTACGGGATCATCTATACATTGGTCCACGACGGTCTGGTGCATCAACGCTATTTTAAATATGTCCCCAAGCGCGGCTATGCCAAGCGGCTGGTGCAGGCGCACAAGCTGCACCACGCGACCATTGGCAAGGAAGGCGGGGTCAGCTTTGGCTTTGTTTTTGCCCGCGATCCGGCGAAGCTAAAGGCAGAGTTGAAGGTGCAGCGGGAAACCGGCCTGGCAGTTGTTAGAGATGCGGTCGGCTAAACGCCAGTTTAGCTAGGCTTCGGCAACAAAACAGGTCCGCCCAGTTCCACCGTCTTCTGATAGCCCGGCCGCGCGACCAGCGCGTCGAAATAGCGTTTGCAATTTGGGCGACTTTCTAGCTCGCCGAGCGCCGAACGACCTTCCAGCATATAGTGGAGGTTGATATCCGCGCCGGTGAACTTGTCCGCGACAAGAAAATCTTTGCCTTCCAGTTCAATCTCCAGATGGTCGAGAATCTTGTCGACTTCGGCCTGCAAAAATCCGCCGATCACATCCGGCAATCCGCCGAGCATCGGCGCGATTCCAGTCAAGATGAAGCTCATGCCCATCGTGCCTTCGGCAAAATGCAGCCATTCGAGATATTTCGCGCGCTCTGGATGGTCAGGCGCCACACCCAAGGCACCATCGCTATGCTTTTCTACCAGATATTCGATGATCGCGGAAGATTCGACCATGACATGGCCATCCACTTCCACGGTCGGAGCCTTTGCCAGTCGATGTACTTCGCCGAGTTCAGGAGGCGAACGGCGAGTGACCGGATCGCGATCATAGCTGATCATCTCGTAAGGAATTCCGCCCTCTTCGCAGAGCCAGATGATGCGGGACGAACGGGAAAATTGCAGATGGTGTAGCTTGATCATGTCGGGCTCCTATTTTGGGAGCCCTTATACCGTTCGCCCTGAGCTTGTCGAAGAGCATTTTCGATAGCCAGCTGTGCTTCGACAAACCCAGCACGAACGGAGATAATATTTGCAAAGGCGCGCGTGTGACGCGCGTCCAAAATTCAGTGACCAACCATCCCGAGGCTCTCAAATGGCTTGTCATTGTCGCTATATTTTTCGACGAGCGTGGCGCTCGCTTCATTCATACCGATCAATTCGACTGTCTTGCCCTCATTTTTGAGCCGTTCTACAATCTTGTCGAGCATACCGGTCGCGCTAATGTCCCAAAAATGGGCGTCATGCACATCGATCACAACCTTATCGATACCCTCTTCGTTAAACTCCATCGCTTCATAAAGCATATCAACGGAGCCGAAGAAAATCTGGCCACCGAATACATAGCGGTGTGTCGTTATCTCGACAAAATCCTGAATGGTGACCAGTTGCCGGACTTTCCAGGCAAAGAAGATACCGGAAAGCAGCACACCGGTCAGCACGCCGATGGACAGATCATGGGTTGCAACCACCATCACAACCGTTGCGATCATCACGAAATTGGATGGCCACGGATGGTGGGTAATCTCGGTAAAGCTTTTCCAGCGGAAGGTGCTGATCGAGACAAAGATCATGACAGCCACCAGCGCTGGCATCGGTATCTGCGCCACCAACGGCCCCAGTCCGACGATCAGCACCAGCAGCATCACACCGGCAACAAAGGTCGAGAGCCGCCGACGGCCACCCGATTTGATATTGATCACCGATTGCCCGATCATCGCGCAGCCGCCCATGCCACCGATCCAGCCGGTGACGAAATTGGCAATGCCCTGCCCATAGGTTTCGCGCTTCTTGTCGCTGCGGGTTTCGGTCATATCGTCGACAATAGAAGCGGTGAGCAGGGATTCCAGCAGGCCGACAGCGGCCATGGCCAGCGAATAAGGCGCGATGATCCGGAGCGTTTCCCAGGTAATCGGGATTTGCGGAATGTGAAACCAGGGCAGACTGTCGGGCAATTCACCCATATCGCCTACGGTTGTGACTTTTGCTCCGAAAAATACGCTTGCTGCTGCTAGAATTACAATCGCGGCCAGGGGCGAAGGGACAAGCGTTGTAATCCGCGGCAGGCCATAAATAATGACTAGTCCCACAGCGACCATTGCATAGGTCTGCATCACAAAATCTCTATTGGCCCATGTAAAGGCTTCGCCAGTCAGTTGCGGCAATTGCGCTATGAAAATCAAAATCGCCAAGGCGTTCACAAAGCCGGTAATCACCGAACGCGAGACAAAGCGCATCAGCAAGTCGAGCCGTAACAAGGCAGCAATCGCCTGAAAAACACCCATTAATATGGTCGCGGCGAATAGATATTCGACGCCATGATCGCGCACCAGCGGAACCACAAGCACCGCCACTGCAGCGGTTGCCGCACTGATCATGCCCGGACGTCCACCGATCATCGAAATGATCACGGCAATGGAGAAGCTGGCGTATAATCCGACCCGCGGATCGACACCGGCAATGATTGCAAAGCCAATGGCCTCAGGAATCAGCGCCAGTGCAACCACCAGTCCGGCAAGAAATTCGGTTCTGGGGTTCGACAGCCAGTCGCGCCGAAAATCACTGTGAATCGCCATGAAACATCCTTTGTCTGAAACTGGTAATGCTGCAATGCAGCATAGGCGGCCCGGCCAATGGACTATTGACCCCGAACCGTCAAGCTTGTGACCATTAGTTCGTAGCCCGGAAATCCACCGTTACGGTTGCTACTGCCAAAACCTCTTCTTCATGCCCCGTTTCACGTTGTGTTTCGGCAAGCGCTTCACGCTCCCACGCCTGCATCGCGGGATGCGCGATGATATGATCGACCCATGCACGGCCCTTGGCACCGATATCCAGATCGAAGCTGCGCACCCGATAGGCAACCGGCGCATAAAAGGCGTCAACGATAGTGGGGCTTGCACCAGCAAGCCAAGGCCCCCCGAAATCATCCAAGCCTTGCGCAAACAGCTCACCAATCCGGTCGATATTGCGCTGCAGGCCCGACTCGGCCTCGTACAACTGCGCCCGCACACCGACATTCATCGGACAAATATTCCGCAGTGGCGCAAATCCGCCATGCATCTCGGCCGTTGCACAGCGCGCCCATGTCCGCGCAGCCTCATCTTCCGGCCAGCATCCGGCATGCCGCTCTGCGAGATATTCCATAATCGCCAGACTAT
This sequence comes from Parasphingorhabdus sp., assembly GCF_039939955.1. Lineage (GTDB taxonomy): Bacteria > Pseudomonadota > Alphaproteobacteria > Sphingomonadales > Sphingomonadaceae > Parasphingorhabdus. Next base: position 579,528 of record NZ_JBDVHS010000006.1, read on the forward strand.
CCCAGATCGTTCGGCCATCGTCTTTCAGGCAGGGAACCTGTCCATTGGGCGCAAATTCCCGAAACCGATCATAGTTTTCTGCTTCGAAATATATAATCTGGTCGGTGAAAGATATATCCAGCGCCTTCATCAGCATCCACGGGCGCAGCGACCAACTGGAATAGTTGCGATTGGCAGTGATCAGGGTGTAAGTCATATTTCTGTTTTCTTTAGCTGGTACATTTTGACTTCATTAAAACGGGTCTATCGCAACCCCGAATAGCAGAAAGTTTGATCAATGACATTATCCCGAAGAGACTTTATTCGGTCGGCTCAGGCCGTTGGCTTATTCTACGCATCAGTCTCCATCGCCGGATGCGCCCGGGCGCATAGCGCGAATAAAGCGATCGAACTGAAACCGGATCCCGCCAAACGCCTCGATCTGCCGGAAGGCTTTTCCTACACGTTGATCAGCGAATCCGGCGGCATCATGTCGGACGGCTTTTTCCGGCCAGGCCGCCCCGACGGCATGGCCTGCTTCGCCCATCCGGAATCTGCAGACAAATGCATATTGATGCGCAACCATGAAAACTGGAACAGCATCCCGCACGGCAGCCCCTTCGGCAAAGGCAATGAACTGCTCGACCGGGTTTCCGAAAGTCAGCTCTATGATCGCAAAGAAGACGGCTCGCCCTTTTTCGGCGGCGTGACCAAGCTCGTCTATGATCTGAAGAGCAAAAGCATCGAGAAAGATTTTCTAGTTCTGACCGGAACTGCCGCGAACTGTGCCGGCGGCCCTACCCCATGGGGTAGCTGGCTCAGCTGTGAAGAAGAAATGCTCAAACCGGAAGAAGGGCCGGGGAAATATCACGGCTTTGTGTTCGAAACCCCGTCGAACGCAACCGGGCTGATCGACGCGATACCGTTGAAAGCCATGGGGCGTTTCGCCCATGAAGCCGCATCCGTCGATCCGAAAACCGGCATTGTCTATATGACCGAAGATTCTCGCGATGGTTTATTCTACCGGTTCATCCCCAATGTGCGCGGACAATTGCAGGAAGGCGGACGCCTGCAGGCGCTTGTTTTGACCAATCGCAAAGCCGCCATCACCTCCAATTGGCCAAAAGACTGGGGTGGCAGCGGACCCGACACATTTGCCGTCGGACAAGATTATCGAGCCGAATGGATTGATCTAGACGATGTCGAAGCGCCCGAAGGCGATCTCGCCGATCGCGGACATGCTGCAGGGGCCGCCCAATTCATGCGGGGCGAAGGCCTCGACTATGCTGTGCGCACCGATGGCACGACGGGTGACTTCTATTTCACCTGTACCGAAGGTGGGGCGCAACGGGTCGGTCAGATCTGGCGCTACACGCCGGACCAGGGCGCGGATAGTGGGTCAGAATCAGGTGGATATCTGCAGCTATTCTACGAATCCACCAATGCCGATTCCCTCGACATGTGCGACAATCTGGTGGTCGCGCCGTGGAATGACATCATTCTGTGCGAAGACGGGCGCGGAGATGAATATCTGCGCGGCTTAACACCCGACGGCAAAATCTACGACATCGCCCGCAACGCGCATAAAGACAGAAGCGAATTCTGCGGCGCCTGCTTCTCTCCCGATGGCACAACGCTGTTCGTCAATGTGCAGGAACCGGGTTTCACCTATGCGATCACCGGTCCCTGGGAGACGTTGCGGGTCTGATGGTCGACAGAGGGACAGCAATCGAGCTTCTAGCGGATCAAACTGCGTTGCAACGTTTCTGTGCGCTTCTGGATCGTTTTGTCGCCGTCGACATCAATTGTCGTCAAATGGCTTACCCGAACACGTTTTGGATGATTGTCTTCCGCAGCAGGGAAATAAGTCTCGGTAATTGTTCCTGCTAGATCATCCCTGCACCGCCTCTCGGTTGCATCAGCCAAAGTCACCTCTTCGCCCATGATCTGGCCAACCACCACATCGCTCTCGGCTTGCTTCCGACAAACATAATCGGGGTCGATAGGAAGACGCGCCGTCAAGACCGCCTCGCCTGCTTCCGACATCGCAGTTTCCAGATTCGCTGAACCAGATGCGCCTTCAACCATGAACTCCGCACCTTCAAAATATTTTGAAGATTCGAGACTATGATCTTCAAAAATGCTGATAGCGGACTGGGGATCGCAATCGATGAAAAAGGCATTCCAAGTAAAAATCCATTGACCGCATATTTCTCGTGTCCAATCAGCCTTCTTTAGCCACGCCTCCAATCGCTCTTCTAGCTCTGGTTCGTTCAGCAGGCGAAGCGGGCCATTTTTCGGCTTGAATATGCGGGCTGGAAATTTCCATTCCCGGGCTCGGGCCTCATCGGTCGGAAGATCAATTTCCAATTCAACCCCCTCCGGTGTAACAGCGATAACGCGCTCAATCATGGTTTGATGACCCGATGAACTACCGGTTTGTCGGCCCTCGCTGTTCAGACTACTGGTTTTATATGATAGCCGAAGTTCATAAACATTACCGGCCTGCCGTTCAGATGCTTTTAACGGCAACAAAGGCGACAAACCAAGCAGCAAAAATGCACCAAGCCATCTGAACATCAACCCGCTCCAATCAATTCCCGGCCGATCAGCATCCGGCGGATTTCATTGGTGCCGGCGCCGATGTCGAGCAGCTTGCTGTCCCGCCAGTAACGCTCGACCGGCCAGTCGGTGGTGTATCCCGCACCGCCCAGCGCCTGCACCGATTCCTCGGCCACCCGCACGCTGTTTTCGCTCGCCAGCATCACCGCCCCGGCGGCATCGAAGCGGGTGGTCTGTCCCGCGTCGCAGGCTTTGTTGACATTATAGACATAGCTGCGCGCGCTGTTCAGGCGGACATACATGTCGGCGATCTTGCCCTGCATCAGCTGAAAACTACCGATCGGTTTGCCGAACTGCTTGCGTTCACGGACATAGGGAATGACCGTGTCGAGACAGGCCTGCATCAGGCCAAGCGGGATGGCAGATAGCACCGCACGCTCGTAATCGAGGCCGGACATCAAAACCCCGACACCACCGTTGAGCGGCCCCATGACATTTTCTTCCGGTACTTCGCAATCGTCGAACACCAGTTCCGCGGTCGGGCTGCCCTTCATGCCGACTTTTTCGATCTTCTGACCGATGGAGAAACCCTTCATACCCTTTTCGATCAGGAAGGCGGTGATTCCGCCCGATCCGGCATCGGGGCGGGTTTTGGCGTAGACGACCAAAGTATCGGCATCGGTGCTGTTGGTGATCCAGAATTTGGTGCCATTGAGTATATAGCCGCCCTGCACCGCATCGGCCTTGAGCTTCATCGAGACGACATCGCTGCCCGCGCCCGCTTCGGACATCGCCAGCGATCCGACATGTTCGCCGGAGATCAGCTTGGGCAGATATTTGGCTTTCTGTTCCGGCGAGGCCCAGCGGCGAATTTGGTTCACGCAGAGATTGCTGTGTGCGCCATAGCTGAGGCCGAGAGCCGCGCTGCCGCGACTGACTTCTTCCACCGCGATCGCATGTTCCAGATAGCCGAGGCCCAGACCACCGTCTGCCTCATCAACCGTAATACCGTGCAGGCCAAGATCACCCATTTGCTCCCAAAGCTCACGCGGGAACCAGTCTTCCCGATCCATTTTCTGGGCCAATGGTGAGATTTTCTCGTCAGCAAAGCGCCGCGTGGTGTCGCGAATCTGGTCCGCCATTTCACCGAGCTGGAAATCAAATTGTGGAGTGGCAATCATTTTTCGGATCCTCTGAATATTTTTCCCTGCTGTAGCAGATTGCAAAGCCGTTTCCAGTGCTTGTACTCGGAGCACCATTGCGCAGCTGTTTATCCAATGCCATAGCGCGGCCATGCTCTACAACCTCGCCAAACCCTTCATCTTCGCACTCGAAGCCGAACGTGCCCATGGCTTGACCATCGCCGGTCTGAAAACCATCCCGATGGGCCCAGCGCCAAAATCCGATCCGGTGCTCGCGACCACGGTTGCAGGCCTCGATTTTCCCAATCCGATTGGCATGGCCCCGGGCTTCGACAAGAATGGCGAAGTGCCCGATGCGCTGATCCGCATGGGTTTCGGTTTTGCCGAGGTTGGCACGCTGACCCCGCTACCACAGGCGGGCAATCTCAAGCCGCGCATTTTCCGACTGGTCGAAGACAAAGCGGTGATCAACCGGCTCGGCTTCAACAATCGGGGCCAGCAAGAGGCCCTGCCCCGCCTCGAACGAATGAGTGGCCGGATGGGCAAAGGCGTGCTCGGCATCAATATCGGCGCGAACAAGGATAGCGATGACCGGATCGCCGACTATGTCACCGGCGCGAAAAATATGGCGCCGCTGGCGGACTATCTGACCGTCAATATCAGCTCCCCCAACACGCCCGGCCTGCGTGCATTGCAAGACAAAGGCGCGCTGGCGGAACTGCTGGCTGCTGTGATGAATGCGATGGGCAAATCCAGAACCCCGGTCTTTCTAAAAGTTGCCCCCGATCTGGAACCGGCCGATATTGACGATATTGTCGAAGTCGCAACGGACCAGAAAATCGCGGCATTGATCATTTCAAACACCACCATCACGCGGCCCGACCTCCGTTCCGCCAACCAAAGCGAAACCGGTGGGCTTTCCGGTGCGCCGCTAAAAGATCTCGCACTTCAGAGGCTCAAAGATTTCCGCACAGCCAGCGGTGGAAAAATCCCGTTGATCGGCGTGGGCGGCATAGCCAATGCGGAAGACGCCTTTGAACGCATTTGCGCCGGCGCATCGCTGGTACAGCTATACACGTCCATGATCTATGAAGGCCCGACTATCGCGGCATCCATGGCCTGCCAGCTCGCTGAATTGCTCAAAACAAGAGGTTTTGCATCGATTGCAGAGGCCGTCGGAACATCAACTGACAAATGATTTGCCAAAATCCGGGGGCATCCATAAAACCCGGTCTATGAAAAAACTTCTCAACATTTTCGCTGTTTTCCTCGGTCTTGCAGTCGCTGTTCCCGCGCAGGCGGAGCATCATCAGGCCAAGAATATAGGCACTGTGGCCTCGGCCCATCATGAAGCCACCAAGGCCGGGTTTGAAATGTTGCAGGCGGGCGGTTCCGCCACCGATGCCGCTATGGCGATGATGCTCGCGCTGACCGTGGTCGAACCGCAATCCAGTGGCATTGGCGGCGGCGGTTTCTTCCTGCACCATGATGCGAAACGGGGATGGATGGAGACGGTCGACGGCCGCGAAATGGCGCCGGCTGCTACGGGTTTGACGCGCTTTCTAGACGACGAAGGCAAACCTCTGCCGTTCATGCAAGCGATGCCCGGCGGTAAATCTGTCGGCGTACCCGGCAATATGCGACTGATGGAAATGACGCATAAGAAATGGGGCAAATTGCCTTGGGCGAAGATTTTTGAACCAGCGATCCGGCTGGCAGAAGATGGCTATGCCGTCAGCCCGCCGCTGGCAGGCTGGCTCAAGCGCTTGGAAAAGCTCTGGGTCGATTTCCCGGAAGCGCGGGCGATATACTGGAAGAATGGTGCACCGGCCAGAACCGGAGCGATCATCAAAAATCCCTCGCTGGGTGCCTTGTTGAGAGAATTGCAAGCGGATGGTCCGGATGCCTTTTACACCGGCGAAACAGCGGCGGCGATTTCCGAAACTGTCGCCAATGCTCCGCGCAGCCCGGCAACCATAACGGCCGATGATTTCGCCAATTATCGTGCCATTCTTCGCCAGCCCGTATGCACCAGCTACCGAGCCTATAAGATTTGCGGCATGGGACCACCATCATCTGGCGCCACCACCGTGCTCGGCATTTTGGGCTCCATCGAGCGGTTCGATATGGCCACGCTATATGCCGAAAATCCGGCACAAGCCTGGCATGTCATCGCTGAGGCCATGCGATTGGCTTATGCCGACCGCGAAAAATATCTAGCGGATAGAGATTTTGTAGCCGTCCCGGTCGATGGCCTGATCGACAAGAATTATCTCGCCAGTCGGTCACAGATGATCGCCCTGAAGCGCGCTCGGTCGCAAGTGCCCGGCGTTGCGACCTATCCTGCCGGTACGCCGCCGGGAAGCGTCGCGCGGACCGCAGCCATTTCGTCTGAAGTCTCAGGCACCACCCACTTCACTGCGGTTGATGGCGAAGGCAATATTGCTAATATGACCTCTACGGTTGAAGGACCATTTGGCAGCCAGTTGATTGCCCGCGGGATGGTTTTGAACAATGAGCTGACCGATTTCACCTTCGCGCCTGAAAGAAACGGCGCACCGGTCGCCAATCGGGTTGAGGCCGGCAAACGCCCGCTCTCCTCCATGTCGCCAACCATCGTCTATGACGCGGATGGCAAGCCAATATTGGCCTTGGGCTCCGCTGGCGGAAAACGGATCATCATGCATGTGACAAAAACCCTGATCGGCGTGCTCGACTATGGACTGTCGCTGGAAGACGCGATGGCGCTGCCGAATATATATTTTGGTGGGTCGGGCGTTTTGATCGAAAAAGGTAGCAATCTGGAAGCCTTGCAAGTGGACCTGTCGCGCTTTGGTCATATCGTTGTGACCTCTGGCTTGCCGTCGAAACTCGCTGGCGCACAGAAGACCGATAAGGGATGGGTTGGCGCCGTTGATCCGCGTAGCACTGGTCAAGCGGTCAGCGAGCTGCCGTAAGCAATATATTGCCGAGCGGTTTCAACCGCGCTAGTCCATTCCCAATGATCCAAGCCCGGCACGAGTCCGGCGCATGAGAGAGGAAGAACTGCGTGGCCCGAAAAAAGGCGAAAAACCGTTATCTTGAAATCGATCAATATCAAAATCTAGTATCGATGTTTTTCGATCGCGCCCAGCAAGGCGGCGACAAACCGTTCCTCAGCGCGAAAATCGACGGCGAATGGCAGGCGATCAGCTGGACCGAGGCGGCCCGGCAAGTCGCCGCGCTAGCGAAATCCTTAAAACGTATCGGCTTGAAAAAGGGCGACCGGGTGATGCTGGTCTCGGAAAACCGGCCCGAATGGTGCATCGCCGATCTGGGAATCATGGCAGCAGGCTGTATCACTGTTCCCACCTACACCACCAATACCCCGCCCGATCATCAGCATATATTGGACAATAGCGGCGCCCATGCGGTGATCGTGTCCGACGGCAAGCTGGCGCAAAATCTGCTCCCGTCGGTCATTAGCTCTTCGGATGCCAATATCATCATCGGCATATCCGACCTCCGCATCGGTCAGTCGGGTGATTTCGACCTATATCAATGGGATGATCTGGTCCAGGGCAGCGACGAGGATGTTGCCGAAGTCACGGAACAAGTCGCCAAGATCACCCGCGACGTTACCGCCTGTATCATCTACACCAGCGGCACCGGCGGCAAGCCAAGAGGCGTGATGCAACATCATGGCGCGATCCTGCACAATACCAAGGGCCCTGCCGAAGTTATCGAGGCAGACTTTGGCTGGGATGACGAGATATTCCTGTCTTTTCTGCCGCTCAGCCACGCCTATGAACATAGCGCCGGACAGTTTTTTCCGATCGGTCTCGGCGCACAAATTTTCTATTCCGAAGGCTTGGAGAAGCTGGCGTCCAACATCGAAGAAGTGCGCCCGACGATCATGGTCGTCGTTCCACGGCTGTTCGAAGTCCTGCGCACGAAGCTGATGAAAACCGTCGAAAAGCAGGGGAAAATGCCCAATTATCTGCTGGGTAAAGCGCTTGCTATTGGCGACCGCGAAGCCAGCGGAGCAGGCCGCAAGCGCGACAAGCTGATGGACATGTTCCTCAACAAGACCTTGCGACCCAAAGTACAGAAACGTTTTGGTGGCCGAATGAAGGCGATGGTCTCCGGTGGCGCGCCGCTGAATCCCCAAATTGGCACCTTCTTTCAATCGCTCGGCCTCACGGTCTTGCAGGGTTATGGCCAGACCGAATCCGGCCCGATTATCGCCTGCAACCGGCCGCGCACCGGCCTGAAAATGGATACCGTTGGACCACCGATGATCGACACAGAGGTCAAGATTGCCGAAGATGGCGAAATTCTGGTTCGCGGTGAATTGGTGATGAGTGGCTATTGGCGCAACCAGGAAGAGACCGACAAAGTCTTGAAAGACGGCTGGCTTCACACCGGCGATATCGGCCATATCGACGAAGCCGGACGGGTTGCCATTACCGATCGTAAAAAAGATCTGATCGTCAACGACAAGGGCGACAATATCGCGCCACAAAAGGTCGAGGGCATGCTGACCCTGCAGCCAGAAATTCTCCAGGCAATGATTTGTGGCGACAAGAAACCCTATATGGTCGGTCTGGTCGTGCCGGACCCCGAATGGGCACTCGATTGGTCGCGCGAACAAGGCATGAAATATGATTTCATCAAATTGCAGGGCAATCCGGCGTTTAAATCAGCCGTGCGAGAAGCGGTAGACCGGGTCAACGAGAGCCTGTCGGTCATCGAAAAGGTCCGCCGCTTTGAATTTGCCGCCGAACCCTTTGCGATCGAGAATGAAGAACTGACCCCGAGCATGAAGATACGCCGCCATGTGATCCGCGAGCGCTATCAAGAGCGGCTGGATAAGCTCTATAAAAAGTGAGGAACTAGCGACAAACGTCGCCGGTCCTTCTGTGTCTAGTTTTTGGTGTAAGGCACAAATTCGCCAAAGGTACAGCTGCCCATCGACATTCCGGTCATATTGTCAACAAGGTCAACAATTTCACCCCGACAGAGCGACGATGTCGAACGGCTGTAAGACAAGATATTGCGGTCCGCATTGGGGCAGCCGCGATAGGGTTTGTTGACGTAGATTGTCTTGGCGTTGCGGCGCGATCCGAAAATCAGGATGTCGTCGCTGATCACCGTCATTTGGCGTTGATCATGGGCGCTTATGCAGGATTTGGCTTTGCCAGCGGTCCGGCCATCCAAGCGCTTATCAAGCTTGGTCTGCTCTTTTTCGGTGAGTTGAATCTTCTCCCCGCTCATCGCTGGTGAAGCCAGCAGTATCGCCGCAGGAATCGCAAAAAGCAGCTTTTTCATCGTCTCTCTCCTATGGTCCGCCCCATCGACCATCTTCATAGCATGATATAGGCTGAACCAGGGATGAAACGGCCCGGCGTTCAGAAATTGTCTTTCGCGACCCGCCGCTCGCTCAATTCTTCCGCCGAGGACGCCCGCATGAACGGGTTGGTGGCGCGCTCCAATTCAATCGTTGTCGGAACGGTGGCCTCCCCGCGCTCCCGCATGGCCAGAACCTCGGTCATCCGTTCTTTCAAGGCCAGATTGTCCGGCTCTGCGACCAGCGCATATTCACCGTTGCTCTGGGTATATTCATGAGCGCAATAGACTTGCGTGCTGTCCGGCAGGGCCTCCAGCTTGCGCATATTGTCATACATCTGCTCGGCCGTGCCTTCGAAAAGCCGCCCGCACCCCATGGCGAACAGGGTGTCGCCGACAAAAGCGGCCTGCTCCGACGGGATATGGAAAGCGATATGCCCGGCGGTGTGGGCTGGCACATCAATCACCTCGGCAACCACTTCGCCGAGCCTCGCCGTATCGCCTTGCTTCACCAAGGTGTCGAGCGTGGGAATCCGTTCGCGTTCTGCTTCCGGACCAGTGATATGGCAACCGGTCGCCGCCTTGATCTCGGCATTGCCGCCGGTGTGATCGGGGTGCCAATGGGTGTTCCATATCTGGGTGATGGTCCAGCCGCGTTTCTCGGCCTCCGCCAATACCGGTTCTGCGACAGCCGGATCGACCACCATTGTCTCACCTGATCGGGATTCATGGACGAGCCAGACATAATTGTCGGACAATACGGGAATTCGGATGATTTCAAGCATAGTCGTCAAATTACCCTGCAAAATTAAAGCTGTCGATATTTAACCGCAAAATAACGATTTTACACTAGTTGACAGATCGTCGCATGAATATTTCACGGAAAGGTGCATAATTTGCGATTATTTCTGACGTTTCTAGCTTGTTTCTGCTTCTGCGCCCCGGCTCTAGCCGAGGTTCGTATGGCAGATCGGCTGTGCACGCAAAGCAGCTCAAAAAGCCTCACGATGCCGGCATTGCTGCAGGCCGGCGAAGCTTTTGACTGTTCTGAAAACAAATATGCGGTGACAGGTCCAAGAGTCTGGGTCAAAATTCCCTTTCTGGACGACACATTGGCGGCCGGTGCGGTCGAAGTTCAGGGCGACAATAATGGCCTGACCACAATGCAGATCCACGCCGTTCTGGACGACGGGAGCATCTACTCATCACATTTTTCGGAGAAAGAACTGGCGGCCAACTGGCGGCCCAAAGGCCAATATGGACTGGTCGTTCCCGGCAGCCAGGATCCTGAAATACGAAACCGCATCAAACAGGTCTATATCGCGATTGATGATCCCAAAGTAGCCAGTTCCATGTCTCTGATCCAGCTGGCGTCTGTAGAGAAATGGGATGCACTTCAGCTCCCACTCTCAGTCATGTTTGCAGTATTGTGCGGTATGGCGATCATGCCGCTAATCTATAACGCATTTTTCTATGGCGCACTGCGCTACCGATTCATGCTTTGGCATTGCGTGATGATTGGTGCGATTGTCGCTTATACCTTCGGTTCTTCGGGGTTGATTTTCGTTATCTTTCCCGAAATCAGTCTGACCACCAAAATGCTGATCAACTATTGGTCACTTGCTATCGGGGTTGCCGCTAGCGCCATTTTCCTGATCCACTTTATCGAAAAAGGGAAGATTGAACGCTGGCTTCAGGCCCTGATGTTCCTGACCGCCATGCTGCCGTTAGCGGTTACAGCAATCGTCCTGCCGGTCGATGGCAATTATGATATGGAAGCCCGAAACTATTATCACGCGTCATTTCTGCCTGCCTTTTTCACCGTCCTCTATACTATGGGCCACGCGCTCCGCCGGGGCAGCAAAGCCATCTGGTTCCAGATCGCTGGCTGGACGCCCATTGTTATGTTCAGCCTCGACCGGGTCGCACGAGGCTTGGACCTGTATATCGGTTGGCCGGTGCTCGACTATGGCCTCTATTTCACACTGGTAATCGAGACCATCATCCTAGCACTCGGCGTTGCCAATCGGATTTTCCATATGCGTCAACAGCATGAAAATACGCTGCTTCAGCAAGTGGAACTGACCTTGCTCGCGGACACAGACGGTTTGACGACGATGAACAACCGCCGTTCCTTCGAAAAAGAGTTTCGACGCAACCAGCGCACGCATAGCTATGGTCACCTTGCCATTCTCGACATTGATTATTTCAAGCGCGTCAATGACCGATACGGCCATGAGGTTGGGGACGAGGTGTTACGGGTTGTTGGTCGCCAGCTTAACGCAACACCGCATTTCGCATCGCGTATTGGCGGCGAAGAATTCACGCTGCTGATGCCGCAGGACAATCGAGAGAACCGCAAAAAATATCCGGTGAACGCGCTAACCGAAATTTGTGAAACGCTGATCAAAGCGGTGTCTGATCAAGTGCCGCAGATTCTCGAACCGGTAACATTTTCGGTCGGAGTCGCAGCGATATCCAAACACGCCTCGCTGCGCAGCATCATGGCGACCGCTGACCGGCGCCTATATGATGCCAAGAATAATGGCCGCAATCAGATTGTCTGGCTCGATATATCAGACGCAAACCCGACCAAACCAGCCGGAAGCATCTCGGCATAGGCTACCACTCGCCGATATTTTCCATGCTCGCCCACGGTTCCTGAACCGGCAGGTTCTCCCCTTTTTGCAGCAGTTCTATAGAAATATTGTCGGGTGTTCGCACAAAAGCCATATGACCATCGCGCGGCGGGCGGTTGATCGTCACTCCCGCATCCATCAGCGTCTGGCACAGGGCGTAGATATCATCGACCGCATAAGCGAGATGCCCAAAGTTGCGCCCGCCATCATATTGCTCGGCAGCGCTGCCGTCTTCCGGTGGCCAATTGTAGGTAAGCTCGACTTCGGCGACACCCTTCTGTCCGGGACCCGCCAGAAAGATCAGGGTGAAACGTCCCTTTTCACTTTCGTAACGGCGGACCTCTTCCAAACCGAGGAGCTTGAAAAAGGTCACGGTTGCTTCCGGATCACTGACCCTCAACATGCTGTGCAGATATTTTATGGTCAAAGATAATCTCCGTTCATCGCAGCTGTCCCACATCCGAATCGGGTCGTTCGAAACAGCCTATGCGGTGTAGCGGAACAAAAGTTTCTAGAGTGGGGGACAAAAGGTTTTAGAGCACGGGAAATCATCATGTCCATCCTAGTTAGCAAAAATTGGCGCAGTGTTAGTGGTGAAATCTGACACTTGTCATCCAGATAGCATACGACCGCTTCCGCCTCAATCGCCGACGTTTCTTCAATCGTGCGCCAATGTCCGCTTTGGGCGCAAAAGCCCACACGATAGCGGATTATTCCACCTCGAATTTTTCCAAAGAAACCTAGCACAGCGATATAGGCACAAGTGCGTATTCTACTTCCCGAAGGATGCGGATATTAGAATTTTTGTGAATTTATCTTCGACTTATCTCAAAGGAACCTGATTGATGAAATTATCGATGACTTTGGCAACCCTTATCATTGGAGCGACCCTTCCAATTGGATACGTAGCCGTAGCACAGAGCGGCGGTATCGTCTTGGCGGACAGTGTTGAAATTGACGATATTGGCGATCTTGAACGCGCGAATCCCGAAGCGTTGCGCGCCCAGAGGGCACGAGAAACCAGAACCTGCACATGCCCGGTTGGAACATTTGAATATTTTGGGATGGATTGTAGATCTTCCAAAACATATGAAATCGTTACCACCAGAATGGGCGGATACGCTAAGCACAAAAATTGCGGTGCAACATACAGCTCTCCCCTAGGCGATGGACTATAGTCCGGTTGTAAATAGGAGATAATCCTCGTGACAATTTGCTCTAGCGGCATGGGTGTATTCAAAACAATATGCGGTATTGTTCTTTTAACGATCTTGCCATTATCGCCAGCCCACGCCCAATATTCCTTCGACGGCTATTCTCTCGATCAGCTAAAAGCAGAGCTTTCTGAAGCGCAAGTTTATCAGGCGTTAGCGCAAGCCAAGGCTGCGGCTGATGGCCCGCGTGGCTGCTATCAATATAATGACGAGATGTTCGGACAACGCCAAGTTCTGCTTGATCTCAATGTTGAATATGCTGACAGAGCCGATACGGTCTATGAACAGAAGAGAACGCAGGCGCAGGAGCAGTTTAGACTTGCAGAGAGACTTTATGCGGATTGTTACACGTCCACACTCGCCGACTATCCGGTCTTGTCTGCTGCAAATGTTCGTGGGTTAACCGATTTTAGAACGAAGGTCGCAGCACTAAACCCAAAATATTCCACGAAGGGCGATATCGTTGGCTATATCGCTGCGATTGAGGACGCTATCGAAAATATCGGCAATCAGCGCGGCAAACGGGTGGGCGTGATCGAGTCAATTTTCAAGCAGGTCGACGTTTTACGCGGGGGCGAAAAGCAATGGACACCTCTAAGTAAGGGCGCTCCCATTTTTATCCTTGACGAGTTGAAGACGGGTCCGCGCGGTCGTCTCCGTATTAAGTTTGACGACCGCTTTTCTGAAGGAAATGCCGGACCGACTGTGGTCAATATTGGCTCAAGCTCTCATATCAAAATTGAAAGATTCCTTGTTTCATTCGACAACCCGAAAAAGCGCGAAGGTGTTATCGGACTCCTTCGAGGAAGCATTCGAGCATTCACAAAGAATTGGGGGTCACGGAGTCAGTTTGCTATCCGGGCCGGTGCAACTGTCTGCGGAATACGCGGTACAGAAGTAGCGATCAGTTATGACCCTGCAACGGGCGAGGCCGTGCATACGCTCGACCACGGTGATGCCTTTGTCGAAGCGGACGGTCAGCGGATCACGCTCAAACCGCGCACATCCCTATCGGTCAGAGGTTCTGAGATTGGTGCGTTGCGCGATATCTCCGACGCCACCTGGAGCGGCCTTGTTGATTCCACGAGTGCGAATGGAGATACCGATGAAGGTGCGGATGAAGATCAGGGACTGTGGAAGTCGACAAGCCTTTTCTCAATTCTGATTGCACTTGGTGCTGCATTGGCTGCGCTGTGCTTTATAATCTTTATCATTTACCGCTCTAGAAGCCGCTAGAAAATCCTTTTTTTTCAACTGAAGCTAGCCATTTGAAACTCGCGCTGAAGCTAGACAGCAGATCGAAATTAGCGACAAGTCTGGACATATAAATGATAATTCCAAAACGATCAGTATTTGTGGTGCTAGCGGTGTCACTGGCGTTGGCTTCTTGTCAAACTGTCCAAGTGACCGAAACCGGGGCCCCAGCGATTGGAAAGATTTTATCGGCGAATTCCGACGCCAAAATATGCAGAAAAGGCGATTGCGTCGCCGCTAAAGGAAAAAGCATAAATACCGATGATGTTTTGAAGTCCGGTTCATTGAACATGGATTTCCAATTGTTCGGCGTGAATGGCGTCACAACATCCCACAAACTATTGGGAACTGCGGAATCCTGGGTGCGCGAAGGTAAAGCCTTAAAAACACAACATGTTGATGGAACCTTGTCTGGCGAAGTAGTTGATCAACCCATGCATATCCAGTTTGGCCCCTCTCATAATAAACCAAACAGAATAGCATATTGTGACTTCTCTACCGGTCAATACGAAGCGATAAACTATATCATATTCAGGTTTAAAATTCAGCATGGGACAGCGGTTTGTACCGATACAAATGGAAAGAAGCATAAAATAACTGACGGGGTATTTGAAGAAACACCCTAGCGGCTTTTTTGTCGTGAACGTTGTGAACAACTTTCGATAAATCCGCCACGCAAGGCTATTTCAGCATCAACAGCCGCGACGGCGATGGTTGCGGCTATGGCGTGACCGATACGCCCTATAAGAAAGTCCGCGTGGTCACGACGGTGAACTTCTATCTGGATTGAGCCGGCCTTCGACCAAGTCTCTCCGCGATTTCAGGGCAGACACCAGAAAACGCATCAGCAATTTGATCCGGGGTGTTTCCCGCAGGTCCGGATGCGTTAATACCCAGAGGTCTGCTGCTGGAATAGGGGGTGGCGCATGGGGCACCCGAATGAGCCGGGGATCCGGATCACAGATATAGCAGGCGGTTCGGATCATTCCATGCCCTGCCAGCGCTGCCTGATAGTGAAAGCTGATGTCGTCGCTCATCAGCCCGACCGGCGCATCCGGATAGGGACTGTCTGCGATCCAGTTTTCCGGCCGCGCGGCGGGCAATCCGGTTATCCATTGATGCCCTCCGTCAGCCGTCTGCTCGAAATAGTCAGCCTTGCAATAATGGCTGAGCGCATAAGGAAATAAACGGCGCCCGACGAAATGCTCTGGCGGCTTGTTGGTCCCGCGCACGACGACATCCGCTTCGGAACGATCAAGATCGGCAAATTGGTAGCTGCTTTGAATCGACAGCTGGATATCGGGATATGCCGCACAAAATTCAGCGAGATCGTCCAGCAGCAAATATTGCCCCAGGACATCGGGGATCGAAAGCGTGATCGGTCCAGCCAATTCGGTTTCAGCGGCCCTGTGCTGCCGATCCGCGGAAAAGTTGATCGCTTCCATTTTTTCAGCCGCATCGATCAGCCGCTTGCCGAAGTCGGTTTTGCGATATCCACCGGCGATGCGTTCCATGACCGGCTTCGCATAGCGCCTGTTGATAACCGCGAGCCGTCGCGAAACGGTCGAATGGGTCACGCCCAGTTGCAAGGCAGCACCACGCACGGTCCCGGCGCGGTCGAGAGCCAATATGAAGCGATAGTCATCCCAATTGTCCATTGGTGCATTATTGCACCAAATAGTGCCAACTTCTATCCACAATTTTCATTTTTAAGCGAGTAAGATGGTGCAATAACCTGTCAAAAGACGCAATTAGAAAGATATTCCTCCATGTCCATCCCCTCCTCAGTCCTCAGAATTTCCGCGATAATGGCTATCGCCTGGTCTGCTGCCGGTTGCGCAACCGGCGAACAAAGTACCGGTCTGGCGCAGGCATCAACAACCGGCGCAACGCAGCTCAACTTGAAAAAGGGGCAATATCTGTCGGTCACAATATCCGAAGCAAAAACCTCGGAAGAAGCCACAAAAGCGCGCCTGAACTATTATAAAACCGGCTATCCCCTGGGAGCAGAATATGGTCTGAGGCGGGAAGCTGCGCTCACCGTCGATAACGCGATCATCAGCGACTATAAGCCGACCGGCGTGCTATTCTTTTCCTATCCGGACAAGCAGTCCGCAGACGGTTTAGCGGCAAATCCCGACTGGGCCGCAGTCAAAGCTACCCGGCCAGATATCTGGAACGAGTTGAAGATTTTCAGCGCCGAGACGACAGAAGACATGGCCATCACCTTTGATCCCGACAAGAGCTACACTCTGGTTGTTGCCTGGAAAAAAGACGGCGGTGCGGATGGATATGAGAAATATCTGAGCGGCATCGAACCGGCCGTGGCACGCGCCGGGGGGCGGTTCATCTACAAAATGTACAACCCGCAGCTCGAATCCAACAAAGCCTCAGAACCAGCGCCTTCCCAACTGACCTTCGTCGAATGGGATAGCCTCGACGGATTTACAAAGGTTCGGGCGAGTGCAGAATATCAAGCCAGCGTCTCGTTTTTCCAGTCCGGCGTGAGCAAAATCGAATTCTATCGAATGTCGGCCCGGAAATAGGAATCCGGGAATATATCAGGCATTTTCAGTCTTCGACGCTGGTCACCAGCTGTGCGAGATATCCAGCGGCAACTTGAGCGGGATAGCTGTCCGGATCAAATTTCACCGCCTGCTCCCAATTGCTCTTTGCGTTCGCCATGTCGCCCGCTTCATAAGCAATATTGCCGGCTTCCAAAGCGACAGCCGGGTCGGCGCGCACCAGTTTCGCGGCTATCGCCACATCCGATTTGGCGCGGTCAAGATCGCCTGTACGCCGCGCCAATGTCGCCGATAGCAACCAGCCCAGCGGGTCTTGGGGGGCCAATTTGTGCACCAAGTTAAATTCCGTTTGGGCTGCATCATATTGCTCCAGCGCGACATAGGCGCGAGCGCGGTCAAGATGCACTTCACCCTTTTCCATCCCCACCAACATGCCCTGCACCAACGAAGCATTTAGATATTCCAATGCCTTGCTCGGTTGTTGATTGGCCAGTGCCGCATTGCCCGCCTGCGCCCAGAAATTGGCTGTCCGCGGATATTGCACCAGTTCCGCTTCACGCGCTGCTTCAACAAAGGCTTTTGCTGCCATTTCCCAATTATATTGCTCGGCATAGGCAAAACCCAGACAATGGCGCGCCAGATATTTTCCGCCTTCTATCCGCCAGGCGTTCGCCTCGGCAATGCCGCTGGCCGGATCATCAATCGCCAGATCCACACATTCATTGAAACGCACTTCATCGAGCGTCATCGGCGCCGTCGAAACGGGTGGAGGTGGCGCTATGGTGGGTTCCACCGGCGATCCGAAGGGAGTGACCGACTGTAGAAGCAGGATTAGCGGTGTAAGCATATAGTCTTTCCGGTTCGGTGAAATCTCAACCCAATCGCGAAACCACGTCAATCAACAAGGCAATATCCTGATCGCGAGACAGGCGATGATCACCGTCCTTTACCAAATGGACCTGCACATCGTCTGAACGCATTTTCTTCGCCGTCTCCAAGCTATATTCCCACGGCACATCGGCATCTTTTTGTCCGTGCAGCAAACGCACCGCGCCATCAAAGGCAATTTCCTTGTGGAGCAGACGATTGCCATCACCCGACTGCCAGAAGGTCCGGGTCGTGACATAGGGATCGTCAGAATATTCGCTTTCTTCCTCCAGCTTGCCGTCGCGCAAGATGGTCATTTTCTGGTCCTGGCTGAAGCCCCAATCGGTGAAGTCCGGCGCAGCGGCTATGCCAACGAGGTTTTTCACCCGCATAGGCCGCGACAGTGCCACCAACAGCATGAGCCAGCCGCCCATGGAGGAACCAATCAATGTCACCGAACCGGAGGTCACCTTGTCGATCAGAAACAGCACATCCTCACGCCAGTCGATCAGGCTTTGATCTTCAAAATCCCCGCCACTCGCGCCGCAACCGGCATAGTCGAGCCGCAACATGGCCCGCCCCTGTTCCTTTGCCCAGGCATCGACAGCCAGCGCCTTGCCACCTTCCATATCCGACATATAGCCGGGCAGAAACACCAGTGTTGTCCCTTGCACGCCTGCCTTGGGCGGCGTGTAGCAATAAGCGAGCGACACGCCGCCAGGACGGTCGAGATATAAAATTTCATCTTCCATATTTGCGCTTTATGCCGCCGCCGCGAAATAGACAATTGCCAAACAAAGAAACGCTATGATCAACATGCCGATATTGGATAGCAGAGGCTGTTTGGCTTGGGGCAGAAGCGTGACCAGTTCAGAGGGCAGATCACCCTTGAAGCCAAGCTTCCATTTCGGACGGGATTTGATGCCATCCTCCAGACCAAAGACATGGGAGTCCCCCTCCCTGCCGCGGTACACCAGATCTCCGAAAAAATAAGCCTCGCTGCGCCATTGCTTTTCATAGAGTATGAAGCTCTTGCCGATCACCTCCAACCGCACCCTGCGTTTCAGGGCGCTGTCGCTGTCAATAAGCCAGACATTCGCGTGATCAGACATAGGGACAGCCTAGAACAAGCCGCGCCTAGGCGCATCATATATTTTCCAGCCCATTAATCGCGTTGGAATATATCCTCAATCGGCATATCGAATAGATCCGCAATGCGGAATGCAAGGGGTAAGGATGGATCATATTTGCCGGTTTCGATTGCATTGACCGACTGGCGCGACACCTTGAGATGCTCAGCGAGATCAGCTTGCGACCAGTTACGCTCGGCGCGCAGCACTTTGAGGCGATTCTTCATGAATTTAACCCACGAATGCGATAGAAAAAATATCCGAGGCTCCAGCCAGCCATCATGATCGCCATCAAACCATCGCCACGAAGCGGGCCGTAGACAAAGTCCCAGATGATATGAACAAACATCGTGGTCACGATGCCGACGATGGCACTGCTCGCCATCAGTTGGAAAAAATAATCCTCTGCATGCCGCCGATCCAGAGCCGAGAAAAACGTCACGATCAATGCGACCAATAGGGTAAGCCCCGCCAGAATGGCTATTTTAAGCATAGGCTCAACCGCAATCATCGGTTCCGGATCAAAATTTTCGTGCACCAGAGTGATACCGCTGATGATCAGCAGAGCTCCAAAAACCCAATCGAGCTTGAAAACCCGATAGAGTACTCGCCCGATGCCCCGCGAAGGCTTTTCGCTGTTCATAGCGCACCCAAAAACAATATGGCGAGCGCCGCCCACATGGCGATATTCTCATTGGGGGTCATGGTCCGGCCCGAACATTTCTTCAATTTCATGATAGTCTCCATCAAGTTCCATAGACATTATGTCATGCTTCCTTGACTTATTTGATCGATTCGTTCCGAAATGTCAAATTTCCCATACATTTTGTATATGGTAGTTGATATTCGGGCCGGAGCCCCATGGGCCGCCCTCCCGATGATTGTTGCTTTTCCGGCCTGCCGGCTCTAGATTGCCTCCATGGCTCCGATGACGATCACAACCACCAACACTATCACCTCCCATTTCGGGGGACGGATGGTCGCGGCCTGATCGCATCCACCGCCACCCGGTTTCGGGTGGACGGTGTCTCTTCCTGAAATCGCGGATAAAACAACAGACACCATCTTTCGGCGCGGCGTTTTCTATGCCATGGCGCTCCACGATGAATATTGAGAAAATGCGATGACCGACCAGATTACAATCACCCTTCCCGACGGCAGTGCGCGCGAAGTGGCCAAGGGCACGACCCCCGCACAGATTGCCGCCGATATCGGGCCGGGCCTTGCGAAAGCCGCACTAGCGGCGCGGATCGAAGGCGAAATGCGTGATATCATGCGGCCGCTGGAGCAAGATACCGAACTCGCGCTGATCACCTCTCGTGACGAAGAAGAGGCGCTGGAACTGGCGCGGCATGACTATGCCCATGTGCTGGCAGAGGCGGTGCAGAACCTGTTCCCGGGCACGCAAATCACCTTTGGCCCGTCGACCGACGATGGCTTCTATTATGACTTCGCGCCCGCTGGCGACCCGTTCACCGACGAGGACCTGCCAAAAATCGAAGAGGAAATGAAGCGGATCATTGCCGCCGACAAACCTCTGCGCCGGGAAGTCTGGGAGCGCGACGACTTGATCGCCCGCTGGCAGAAAGACGGCGAGGCTTTCAAAGCGGAATGGGCGGCAGAGCTACCCGAAGGCGATGAAATCACCGTCTACTGGTCCGGCGACGACTGGATGGACATGTGCCGCGGGCCGCATCTGGCCTCGACCGGGAAGCTTGATCCCAAGGCGTTTAAATTGATGCGCGTATCGGGCGCTTACTGGCGTGGCGATCAACGCAATCCACAGCTTTCGCGCATCTACGGCACCGGCTGGCTCAACAAGAAACAGCTGAACGCCCATCTGGTGCGGCTGGAAGAAGCCGCCAAACGCGACCACCGCAAGCTCGCTCAGGAAATGGACCTATATCATATCCAGTCCGAAGCGCAGGGCAGCATCTTCTGGCATGCCAAAGGCTTCGTTATCTGGCGCGAGCTGGAAGCCTATATGCGCCGCGCCATTGATGGCGCGGGCTATGACGAGATCAAAACGCCGCAGTTGATGGATGTCCACCAATGGGAACAATCCGGCCACTGGGGAAAATATAGCGAGAATATGTTCGCTGTGCCCGATGAGGTGCCGGATGCCGAAAGCGATGGCCCGGTCGTCACCGGCACCGAGGGTATGATGGCGATAAAGCCAATGAACTGCCCCGCCCATGTGTTGGTTTTCCGGCAAGGCATCAAAAGCTACCGCGACTTGCCGCTGCGCCTGTTCGAACATGGCTGCTGCCATCGCAACGAGCCCCATGGCGCGCTGCACGGCCTGATGCGCGTGCGTCAGTTCACGCAGGATGATGCCCATATTTTCTGCCGCGAAGACCAGATTGTG
Organism: Parasphingorhabdus sp.; assembly: GCF_039939955.1. GTDB lineage: Bacteria > Pseudomonadota > Alphaproteobacteria > Sphingomonadales > Sphingomonadaceae > Parasphingorhabdus. Next base: position 600,536 of record NZ_JBDVHS010000006.1, read on the forward strand.
GAGGAAGTACAGGCATTCTGCGCGCTGGCTGACCGCGTCTATAAGGAAATGGGCTTCGAAGGCTTTTCTATCAAACTGGCCCTGCGCCCCGAAAATCGGTTCGGTTCGGGTGCGGACTGGGACAAAGCCGAGGAAGAGTTACGCCAGGCCGTGATCGATGCGGGCATGGCCACCGAAGAATATGGCTGGGAAGAATTGCCCGGTGAAGGCGCGTTCTACGCTCCAAAACTCGAATGGCATCTGACCGACGCGATCGGCCGGACCTGGCAAGTTGGCACGATCCAGTCGGATCGCGTGCTGCCAGAGCGTCTGGATGCGAGCTATGTCGGTGAAGATGGCGAGCGCCACCGGCCGGTCATGCTGCACCGGGCGATTTTTGGCAGCTATGAAAGGTTCATCGGCATATTGATCGAACATTTCGCCGGCAAGATGCCGCTCTGGCTAGCGCCGACACAGGCCGTTGTCGCGACCATCGTCACCGATGCCAATCCCTATGCGGAGCAAGTGGTCGAAAAACTGAAAGCCGCTGGCATTCGGGTCGAGGCCGATCTGCGCAACGAGAAGATCAACTATAAGGTGCGCGAGCATAGCGTCGGCAAAGTGCCGAACATATTGGTCGTCGGTATGCGCGAAGCGGAGGAAGGCAAGGTTGCCCTGCGCCGCCTCGGCCAGAAGGAACAGGAATTTCTGACGCTGGACGAGGTGGTCTCCAAGTTGAAGGAAGAGGCGTTGGCGCCGGATTTGAAAGGATCATGATGACCATATCAAAAGCTGCTATTATGATGGTACCGGCCTTGCTGCTGGCCGGTTGTGTCGTCGTCAACGACAATGCCGATGAAGCAGAAACCGGCATCGCCGCCGATGAGACCGCCGAGATGGAGCAAAACGAAGCCCAGAAAGCCTATGAAAAGGCCAATGCGAAAATGCATGTCGGCATGGGCGTAATCGATGCCGACCCCGACATTGCCTTCATGCAAGGCATGGTCCCGCATCATCAAGGCGCCGTCGACATGGCAGAGATTGTCTTGAAACACGGCAAGGACCCGGAAACCCGGGCCCTGGCAGAATCGGTGATCGCGAGCCAGACGCGGGAAATCGCCCAAATGAATGCATGGCTTGAAAAGCGCGGTATCGAGACCGCTGCGCCGGAAATGGTTGATCATCAGGCCATGGGCCATTAATTAGACGGATTAAGGCTTGTTAAAAATTTGCGGCGCTTAAGCTTTGTCGCTAATGAGCCATCACGACCAATAATCAGGAGTAATTCAAATAGCTGCACCACCTCGCCGTCCCACACCGCCCGTCAAAGGCGGCCCGCGATTCAACGATCTGATCAATTCCGACACCGTAAGGGTCATCGACGACAAGGGCGAGAACCTTGGCGTGATGAATACGCGCGAAGCGATCGAACGTGCAGCAGAAGTTGGACTCGACCTCGTCGAAGTCTCTCCAAACGCGCAACCACCGGTTGCAAAGTTCCTCGACGTCGGCAAATTCAAATATGAGGCCCAGAAAAAGGCCAATGCCGCGCGAAAAACGCAAAAGGTTCAAGACGTCAAAGAAATCAAGATGCGTCCGAATATCGACAATCATGATTATGACGTCAAAATGCGCAACGTGAACAAGTTCATCGACAATGGTGACAAGGTGAAGGTAACCCTTCGCTTCCGTGGTCGCGAAATGTCGCACCAGCAACTCGGCATGCAATTGCTTGTACGGGTACAGGAAGACATGAAGGAAACCGCGAAGGTCGAGGCTTATCCTAAGCTGGAAGGCCGTCAGATGTTGATGGTACTCAGCCCGAAATAACGGTTCAACCGGTGCGGTTCACCCGCGCATTGATAAATTCGGCGACCAGATCAAAGCTTTTCTTGGCATCTTTGGAACCAAAGCGTTCCAGATGATGTCGTGGGCTGTCCCAATAGTTCATGCGTATCGATACATTGGCATCATCCGCTTTTTCGGCCAGCTGCACGGCATCATCAAAATGCATGTCATGCCGGCTGCAATGGATGGCAAGCGGCGGGAAATCGCGTAAATCGGCATAGACGGGCGACGCGCGCGGATCGGTTGGCAAAGTATCGCCGAGATAGAGTTTTGCGCTGAAAGCCGCCGCTTCCATACGGAAAGGGCTGCTGCCGCTCATGCTTTTGGAAATATAGGACCATCCGCGCATCGCCAGATCGCCCCATGGCGAGAATAGAATTGCGCCGCATGGCATAGGCAGTCCGCGCTTACGCAGCTCCAGGAGCATTGCCATGATCAGAGTTGCCCCGGCACTATCACCGGACAGGATGATCTGACTGGCAGAAACCCCCGACTCCAGCATCGCCGCATATTGATCGGCGAGATCATTGGCGGGAATAGGAAATGGATATTCCGGCGCCAAACGATGTTTGCCGATCACCGCCTCGCAACCGCAATGTTCCGCCAAACGGAAAGCCAATGCGACCTGCTTGGGTGACGGCGGCAGGATGAAGCCACCGCCGGGCACGTAGAATAATATCGGCTCGTCGGCTTCGCCTTCTGGCCAGTCAGCATAGGCGTAGTCATCAGCGACCGGCGAAGCAGCATCAAACAACAGCTGCGTGTCGGGCGGTGACTGCATCACGGGGTTGAACACTCCATATCGCCCCTGCGCCGTCGCGGTTCGATAAGCCGACAATAAGCGGGCGACTTTCGATGGGTCATAGGCATTTTCAAATGCCGGTTTCATTGCCCGCAAAAGCGCTGCCTTGATGATCCGGTTTTCAACCCGTGCACCAAAATCAGAAATCGATTTCGTTAAAGGCGCTATTTGCGAGCCAATGGCTTGAGCAATTTTCTTAGCTTCCAGCTCCAACAACCGGATATCAATATCGCTGTCTACAATCGCGGGATATTTTGTTACGGCGACGTCCATAACCGTCCTTCTATGATGTTTAGGGCAATAATGATAGAGCATCGATCATGGCAGAAGAGGATGAAAGTTCAAAGGAACGGGCAAAGCAGCTCGATTTCATTCGTCCATTCCTCAACCAGTTTCGCGGAGACGGCGTAAAAATTAGCTCCGAACCCGTCTGGGCGGAACGGATCGAAGAAATATTAGCGAACCTTGAACCGGACATACTCGACGATATTACAGGCCGCATACGCCAGTCGAGCGAGAACCAGCTCATCGACTTTGAAGCGTTTGGAAAAACCCACAAGCTTACGCCAGCAGAAATCAAGATGGTCGATAGTGTTGTTGGGGGTCTCTCTGTGCCCGAACATGCCGCAGCACATAATATTTCGGTAAACACCGCCCGCGTCCACATGCAGCGCGTGTTGGAGAAAACAGGTTCCAATCGCCAGACCGATCTTTTGCGCAAGGTCTTCGGTCGCTAGCCCCCAATAGCCGAGTGTAATACAAATGCATGATGTGCCGCATTTGCTCGGCCCATATCCCGATTTCCAAGGGTCATATTTGGAATATCAGGGAGTGAATCATGAAACGCATTCAATTAGCTATATCGATATTATTGGCGGGGACCGCGATACCGGCACAGGCACGGGAAACCGCAATCAAGCAAACTGCCGGTCCAATTTCAGCTCTTGATGAAGAGAATTTTGAGGCAAATTTAAAACGGATCGAGGATATCAACAGTCTTTGTGTGATCAACAAAGGTGACCCTGCATTTGGTCGAAACGCGACGCCCGGCGTCATCAGCCCGATGAATGTGCGGGGACTGAAAGATGAATATCGAGGCAGATTCGATCAAATACCGCAGCATTTTGCCGACGGCATTCCATGGATCACTCCCAATGGAGGCAGATTGACAGCATCCGATCTGCAACGGATCGAGATTCTTCAAGCGCCAGATGCGCTGAGCTGCAGCGCCGACGCCAGCATCGGAATACCCGACCCTGATCTCGCCGTCCAGGCACTGCCCGATCAGGTCTATAATGCCCGCCGCTTGCCCCGGGCATCCGACGTGCGTGCCGATCTGGAGTCTTTGGTAGAGGCATGCAGAACCGCAACAAGTGAAGAAGCTGCCGATTACCAGCAACGCTACGAACATCATTTCGCGCGATTGCGTGAACTCGACGCGATCCGCAAAGATTTGCGCGAACGTTTGCTCACCAACGATCCTGACCTGGATCAAGCGGATGCTATCAACCAGCTAGAAAAACTGGACCCGGCAATCGACGGGGCAATCTTTCCGTCCCAGCTCAAATGCCCTCCAACGGCAAGTGAATTGGCGATGATCGAGAGGGAACCCAAGCCGGGAAGCAATGAATATTCGATAAAAGACGCGACCACATATAGGGATAAACTTGCTCTTGATGATAGCGGCCAGCCCGTAAATACCTCTGCCGAATACGAAGTTAGCGGGCCCTTTAGAAGCGATCACACCGCGAAAATTCCCGGGACAGGGACATCTGCCCCGAACCCTGACTTGGTCGTAGAATCCAATATGGGAGCATATGTCTCAGCTGGCTTTGGGTCTCTGACATTCGGTGATGCTACGGTGGGTACGGGCTTTCAATCCACCGGGCCCGGCACGGAAACCTTCGCCGATACAGCGCCGACACAATTCGACAGCTCCGGCATATCTGCCGGAGTCCATTTTGAACTGACAGACTCCCTTACCGGCGGATTTCACTACGGTTATAGTGAAGGGGACGCGCGCAAAGACTTTGATATACCGGCAGGCGGCGCGATTGATGTCGGCAATGTCTATGGTGCACTATCGCCTAGCGGTTCGACGGGGCTCAATATCGGCAATCGGGGCTTGAGTGGCTTTAACGAAGCCGATTTCAATCTACATGAGGTAAAATTCTCGGTCACAACACCGATCGCTACCGAAGGAGCATTTGCCTCCACCGCCACATTATTCATCAACGCGCTGTTCATGGACCGTAGTTTCAGAGGCGAGACCAATGCCAATGTATTCGGTACGCCGATAACACAGGGTAGAGATCAAACCGTCCAGGACAGATTATTCGGGCTGGGTGGCATATTGAACGGCCGCCTTCCCGTCGCCGAAGGCGTGTCCGCCACAGGGTCAGTAGCTGGTGGTCTCTATTATCGTGAAACCGACATGGATGCGACAGAGTGGAATATGTGCGCGCTATGTCCTCCTGCGGACCAAAATTTCACTCTGACATTTGCGGAAGATGATTCGGGTACCAGCTTTGCCGGAACGGTAGCCGCTGGTCTGGAGTTCGACGTATCTCGAAACCTGAAATTCACCATTGGCGCTGATGCTAGCTATGTTTCGGATATCGGGCAGATCATCAACCCCAGTTCGGGTGATCAAGTATTGGATGGGGAAACCACGAGACTCGGCACCACCGATGCATGGCGGTGGCAGGCCAGAGCCGGTTTCAAACTAAGGTTCTAATGCGGATCGGCAGCAGTCAGTCCGTTCAATCGGGCTGGCTGCGTGCCATCCAAAACATTCCGATACCTACGACAATAGCCGCAAAAGCGATCAGAATTTCAAATTCCTGGTTTACCATCCTCGCCTCTTATTTTTTAGGGCTTGGCGGCAGAATAACAGTGGAAAGCTAACGTCCGGTTAAACGGCTCGGCGCATAGCAGGTGGCTCAGGAAACGGGGCGGCCGCGATACAGCTTTGGAAAATACCGTTTCAGATTGGCGACCTTTGGCTTGTCCCAGCGCACGATATAGCCCTGCCGCGGATTCTTCTGCATGAAATTCTGATGATAGGTCTCCGCCTGATAAAAGGCTTTATAGGCTTCTATCTTCGTCACAATCGGCCGCCGCCAATAGCGGCCTTTTTCCAGCTGGGCGATATAGGCACGAGCAGCCTTCGCTTGACCCGCATTCATTGGCACCAGCGCGCTACGATAATGTTTGCCGCGATCCGGCCCTTGCGCGTTGAGCATCGTCGGGTCGGCAATCACCGAAAAGAAAATCTGCATCAACCGACCATAGCTGACCTGGCTGGGATCATAGACCACCCGCACCGCTTCGGCATGATTGGTCAGACCTGCGCTTACAAGCTTGTAGGAAGCGCTGCGCTTGCTGCCGCCATGATAGCCGGACGATGCGCTGATAACGCCCTTGGTATGCTCAAATACACCTTCGACACCCCAGAAGCAGCCACCGGCAAAAATTGCGACGGCCCGTTTGCCTTTCTCATCTGCCCTGACGCGTGGCATCGGGATGATCGTCGCTTTCTCAGCCGCATGCGCTTCACTGATCAAAGGGACCGCAGAAAGCTGATCATCGGGTAACGCGCTCTGCACGCCAGCCCACATCGCACCAAAGCAGGCCAAGACGCCGCCGAATATGATGCTTCGGGAGAGGAGCGGTCCCATCTGCGTTTAACCGAATGTCTGTGCAGCGGCACTAACGGTGGACGGCGGATTTGGGTCGGAGCGTTGTTCTTCTGGCTGCATGAAACACAGCATCAACGCACCCGCGATAAACCCACCACCGAGGCTGTAGGTTAAATCGGATTTGAAGAAATTCATCATGGTCGGTTCCTTGGGGCTACTATCTGTTCGAAACATCCCACCTGTTGGTTACAGCTTCTAATATAGCCTTCCTGTCGCCTCTGTGAACCTGATCACAAGATCATATTCAGTTTGCCCGCGTTTAGATTTTCTATCGGAGTGGGAGGGGTGTCGGGTGGAAGCATATCCTTTCTCTCGCGGCAGTTCGCTGCGCGTTGGTTATATTTTAACCTCAAGCGCCGGGCGCGGACATCCGTCCGCTTGGCTTTCGCGCCATAAGGCGCGGCGGCCGGTCGGCCTTGCCTCGGCTGCGCCTCGGTTAGGAACTAACCAAGATTGGAAGCATCAAACCGAGCATCACGAGGCAAGCGCGACCGCGCGTCGGGCGCTAGCCCGCCCCGTCGGAGGCGTTCGCGTAGCGAACTGCCGCGAGACACGACAAAGCCGACTGAGGTTTTATGTCAACGCCGCGCAGGCCCGCTGGATCCGGGTACAGGCCTCGGTCAGAAGTTCTTCCGACGTCGCATAGCTGATCCGAAATGCTGGCGAGAGGCCAAAGGCCGCGCCGTGGACCGCAGCAACCTGTGCTTCATCGAGAAAATAGCCGATCAGGTCTTCGTCTGTTTCGATCACCGCGCCTTTGGGCGTCGTCTTGCCCATCAACTCGCTGGCATCGGGATAGACGTAGAAGGCGCCTTCCGGTGTCGGGCAGCTTAGCCCCGGCGTATCGTTGATCATGGACACGACAAGATCGCGGCGCTTCTCGAAAGCGGCGTTACGATCGGCCAGAAAATCCTGCGGACCGTTAAGCGCGGCAACCGCAGCAGCCTGCGAGATGGAACAGGGATTGGATGTCGATTGCGACTGCAGCTTGCGCATTGCGCCGATCAGCCATTCCGGGCCGCCAGCATAGCCAATGCGCCAGCCGGTCATCGCATAAGCCTTGGAACAGCCATTCACCGTCAGCGTCCGGTCATATAGTTCCGGACAGACCTGAGCGATGGTCGTGAACGGAAAATCGGCATACCAGATATGTTCATACATATCGTCGGTCATCACCATCATGTCCTGATGCGGCAATATCACCGCCGCCAGCGCCTTGAGCTCGTCCGGACTATAGGCAGCGCCCGACGGGTTGGAGGGAGAGTTCAGGATCAACCATTTGGTCTTCGGCGTGATCGCCGCTTCCAGCTGTTCCGGCGTGATCTTGTAATTTTGTTCGGCACCGGCGCTGATCGCTACCGGCGTGCCGCCTGCGAAATTGACGATATCGGGATAGCTGACCCAATATGGTGCGGGGATGATCACTTCGTCACCCGGATCAAGCGTTGCCACCAGCGCATTGAACAGCGACTGTTTGCCACCGCTGTTCACCGAAATCTGCTTGGGCGTGTAGGTCAGGTCGTTGTCGCGCGCGAACTTGGCGACGATCGCTTCCTTCAGCGCCATCGTGCCATCGACCGGCGTATAATTGGTCTCGCCGTCCCGGATCGCCTTGATCGCGGCATCCTTAACGAAATCCGGCGTGTCAAAATCGGGTTCCCCGGCAGACAGGCCAATCACGTCAATGCCCTGCGCTTTCAGCTCGGTCACCCGGCCCGACATGGCCATGGTAGCGGAAGGTTGGATACGGCCGATTGCGGCGGAAAGTTTTGTCATGGGGAGTCCTGTCTCAAGGAATTAGCGTGACTGCCTAATATCATTGCTGCTGCACTGCAACAGGGAGAATCGGTCAGCTGCGCTTTTTCACAAACTCTGCGCGCAGGACGAGACCCTTGATCCCGTCATGCTTGCAATCAATCTCCTGCGCGTCCCCCGTCAGGCGGATAGATTTGATCAGCGTGCCGCGTTTCAGCGTCTGCCCCGCGCCCTTGACCTTGAGATCCTTGATCAGGGTCACCGCATCGCCATCGGCCAGCAGATTGCCAACCGCATCAACGACGTCCGGTCCCGCCGCTTTGGCCGCAGCTTCTTCGGGGCTCAGCCACTCACCGCTGTCTTCATCATAGACATAATCGCCTGCCCCGTCCGCCATCAGAGGGACTCGAGCGCCTGCTGCATGTCCGCGATGATATCGTCGATATGCTCGATCCCGACGGAGATGCGCACGACATCCGGTCCGGCGCCCGCGGCCACCAGCTCGTCTCCCGACAATTGGCTATGCGTGGTCGAGGCGGGGTGGATGATCAGCGATCTTGTGTCGCCGATATTCGCCAGATGGCTGAACAGCTTCACCGCCGACACCAGCTTGGTGCCCGCATCATAGCCATCCTTCAGACCAAAGGTGAACACCGCGCCGCCCTTGCCGCCCAGATATTTCTGCGCCAGCGCGTGATAGTCGCTGTCGGGCAATCCGGCATAGGACACCCAGCTGACCTCATCGCGGCTCTGCAGCCATTTCGCCAAGGCCAAAGCATTGTCACAATGGCGCTCCATGCGCAGCGCCAGCGTTTCCATGCCGGTCAAAATATAGAAGGCATTTTGCGGCGCCAGCGCTGGCCCCAGATCGCGCAGTGACAAGGCGCGTGCCGCCAGGATGAAGGCTAGCTCACCAAAAGCGTCGGTAAAGACCTTGCCATGATAGGAGGGGTTGGGCTGGTTGAGAAACGCGTATTTCTCGCTCTTGGTCCAGTCGAACTTGCCGCTGTCGATGATTAGGCCGGCAATGCTGTTACCATGGCCGCCCAGGAATTTGGTGCCGCTTTCCACGACAATATCCGCGCCATGTTCAATCGGACGGCAGAGCATCGGCGAGGCCATCGTATTGTCAACGACCAGCGGGATGCCAGCCGCATGGGCGATATCGGCAATGGCAGAAATATCCTGCACCACGCCGCCGGGATTGGCGAGGCTCTCGATAAACACGCAGCGCGTATCATCGGTGATCGCGCCCTTGACCTCGTCCATATTGTCCGCATCGACAAAGGTGACGTTCCAGCCGAATTTCTTGACCGAATGGGCAAGCTGGTTGAGCGAACCGCCATAGAGTTTCTTCGCGGCAACAATATGCGCGCCGGGGTCCATCAGCACATGAAAGACGATCAGCTGCGCCGCATGACCGGAAGACACCGCCAGCGCCGCCATGCCGCCCTCCATCGCCGCGATCTTGCCTTCCAGCGCGCCGTTGGTCGGGTTCATGATGCGGGTATAGATATTCCCGAACGTATCAAGATTGAACAGATCGGCGGCATGATCAACATCATCGAAAACATAAGAGGCTGTCTGATAAATCGGTGTGATCCGCGCGTTGGTCGTCGGATCGGGCTCGGTACCGGCATGGACGGCCATGGTTTCAAGACGGGGGGTGTCAAGACGAGCGGTTTCGGGCTGATCGGTCATTCATATCTCCACGGGATCGGATTCGGAATTTACAGATCGCTTAATGGAGTTGCACGCGCCCGCCGTCTACTCGCAAATATCACGGGGATTGAAATTGTGCGGGTATCTCTGGATCACTGGTATCGAGCCAGGGGATCATATTTTCCGGCAGATCGGCATAGGCATAGGCATAGGCATAGGCATAAGCATAAGCATAAGCATAAGCATAGGCGTCGGGCCAACGTTTGAGCATCCGATGCTGGATGGGGAGAAACGACAGACAAGCCGGTAAGATGCTAGTCTTCGGGCACCAGCAACACAGAAAATTCTTCGCCATCCAGGGTGCCGCGCAATTCAGCCTTTTATGCGCGTTTACTTTTTTTTGCCTCGTTGCGCTTCCGTGTGGTTTTCCCGGGTCGTTCAGTGATAAACTTGCCCGATTCACTCTCCCTTACCATGGAAGAACCCACGCCGGTATTTTTATCAGGCGCAGCACGCAATATTCTACCCGTAACGGGGTTAGCGTTGTCATTGAATATTTTCCGGCTCAGCTTCTCCTTCGGATTTTCCTCGATGCGCGGTTCAAATAACCAGCGGGGCAAGGCCAGCACCTCGGTGACGGAATTGATGGTTTCCGTGCGACCGGTACCGGGAGCGGACGCCTCAAGACGAGCGATAGCAGGCTGAGTCATACCAATCGCTTCCGCTAGATCTGTCTGGGTCATCTTGCGATAGGCCCGTGCAGCTGCGATGGGGTGCTTACCATCGCGAACAGCGCGCGCCACCTCAGCCGGAATGGCTCCGTCGTCTTTCAGGGATTTAAGACCTTCATAAGCAGCTGCAAGATCGGCCGCATCTTCTGCCTGCTCAACCAACCAATCGAATTCGGCACGGGTCAGCGTCACAGTTTCTATACCATTCCCGCCATTTTCAAATTGGGGCTTCAGTTCCATTTTCAGTTTCCATTCTACCTGTCATGCATTTGCAATTTGTCTTCCGCGGAATTTATATTCCCGGTCCCTGAAATCCTCTATAAATGGCCTTCCGGTGGCCGATGTCGAGAACGTTCAACACAACCAGTTCCTCGTTAAATATGACCCGGTAATTGCCGATACGGAGTCGCAATGCATCCGTGCCTTGAAGCGATTTGACCTTTCCCGAGAGGCTTTCTGGATCTCGGGCATATTGTTCGATTTTGGCTTCTACAGCTTCCGCTTGTTTCCGAGGCATTTTGACCAATGCACGATCCGCTTGAGCTGTATAGCTAATCGTCTTCATTGCCGAAATATAACAAATTATAACAATCTGGCAAGACAAATATAATGAATTATAACAGCGTCTTGTTCATTTCTGATGTCGCCTGATTTAGCAGGCTGCCGCAACCAACCCCCGAACACTATTCCCCACAAAAAACCCGCCCGCCAGATCCGCCGCGCGCAAGTCCGCCTCGACCGCCTGCCCGCTCTCCAGCAGCTCCGCGCGCAGCACGCCCGGCAATACGCCTCTTACCAATGGCGGCGTCAGCAGCTTGCCGTCGCGCTCGACAAAGACATTCCAGATTGCGCCTTCAGTGATGAAGCCCTCCCCGTCGACAAAGATCGGGTGGGCGCCATCTTCTTTGGCGACCTCATAGACCCGCCGGTCGCTGGTCTTGTGGTGCAGACGGAAATCCGCCTTGTCGGCCTGCATCGGCACCAGCCGGCATGGGACCGGGCCGTCCTGCGGTTCCGGCATCGGCTTTAGCTCAATCGCCAGCGCGCCCGATTGGCCGAGGTGGAGGCGGACCATCGCCGGGCTTTCCTGATGAAAGGTAATCGCCTGGATCGCGTTGCGGGCGGCGTGGCGGTCGAATTCGAAATCCAGGATGTTGGCGCTGGTCTTCATCCGCTCCAGATGCGGTTCCAGCCGCTTGATGCCGCTGGCCGGATCAAAGGCCATGGTTTCGATCAGGTCGACCTTATGGCCTCCTTCCGCATTGGCATCCACTTTCGCAAATCTCCCCTTGGCGAGACATTCCCGCCACTCGTCATCCCCGTCCGAGTCCGCCACTATGCCAGAGCCGAGGCCGATGGAAAGCGTTTCTTTGCCCTCCCCCTTTTGCGGGGGGATGAAGAATGTGCGGATCGCGACGTTGAAGGCAGCGTCGGAGCGGCCCTTTTCATCCGGCGCGTCAATCCGGCCGATGGAGCCGCAATAGATGCCCCGTGGCCCGCTGGCATTTTTGCTGCCTTCGGGGGCTTGTTCCAGTTCGTCGATAATCTCCATCGCCCGGATTTTCGGGGCACCGGTGATCGAGCCGCAGGGGAATATCTGGCGGATGATGTCGACCGCGTCGAGGCCATCTTGCAGTTGCGCGGTGACGGTGGAGGTCATCTGGTGAATGGTCGGATAGCTTTCGATATGGAACAGCTCTGGCACTTTCACGCTGCCTTGCTTCGCCACCCGCGACAGGTCGTTGCGCAACAGGTCGACGATCATCAGATTTTCCGCGCGCTGTTTTGGGTCGCTGTGCAATTGCGCCTGTACATTGGCGTCGGCTTGCGGATCGGTGACGCGCGCGGCGGTGCCCTTCATCGGCTTGGCAGTGATCCGGCCGTCTTTCAGCGCGAAGAATAGTTCCGGCGAGAAGGACAGCATCCAGTTCTCACCATCGAACACCACGCCGCCATAGCCGGCCTGCGCCCTGCCCCGGATCGCGGCATAAAGGGCCAAAGGATGGCCAGAAAAGTCCATTTCCGCCCGAAAAGTGAGATTGGCCTGGTAGATATCGCCAGCCTGGATGTAGTTTTGGACAGATTGGAAAGCGGCGTCATATGCCGCGCGCGAAACCAACGGTTTGATCCGGCCAAGCCAGGCTCCATCACGGTCCGGCAGGCCCGCCTCCACGCCGCCTTCTTCTATCTCTTTATAATCATTGAATATTCCGAACCATGCCAGCGGCGCAGGCCTATCGCTGGCGATGCGATCGCGTAACCGCTCCTCCAGCCCAAGCCCCGCTTCATAGGCGAGATAGCCCGCAACATGCTTTCCGGCCGATCTTGCCCGGCTCAGAGAGTCAAAACATGCTTCCAACTCTTCCAATTGATCCACCCGAATGATCTCAACCGGGTCCCGATACAGCCGGGCTAGCGCGGCTCCAGCAGCACGCACATCATCGAGTAGGACAAAGGGAGCATTTCCATCAAACATCATCCTCCCCCTAATTGCTTTTCACACCATTCGTCCATAAGCATGGCGAAAGAATTGAAGGAAGAATTTCATATGCGGTTTGTGCAGGTCGGCCAAATGGTCATGGCATTTCTTATATTTGCGGGCGTTGCAGAGGCTGCGACGGATGACACCGCTCCGCGACCAGTAGCCCTGATCGCCGACCAAATCCCCGATATCCCGCAGGCTATTGTTGATCAGACCCGGCCCTATATGGAATATCGCACCGCCAGCTTTGTCGATTGGGATCCCAAGAGCAGAGCCATGCTGATCTCCACCCGCTTCGCCGACACCCGTCAGTTGCACCGCGTCTCCACGCCCCTAGGACAACGGCAGCAATTGACCTTTGCCAGCGAACCTGTGCACCGCGCGCATTTTGCCCCCGATGGTTCGGCTCTCCTGTTTCAAAAAGACAATGGCGGGAATGAGGTGAACCAGATTTTCGCGCTGGAAAACGGTCAGCCGAAAATACTCACGGACGGCGAAAGCCGCAACAGTCTGGGCCCCTGGTCGAGCAGCGGCAGAATGCTGGCCTTTGGTTCGAACAAGCGCACCGGATTATATAATGACATCTACCTGATGGACCCCGCCAATCCCGAAGGCGCCGCGATGTTGGTTGCGTCAACCGGCGGTGGTTGGTTTGCGATCGACTTCTCTCCCGATGACAAGCAGTTGCTGGTGTTCAACTATGTATCGGTAACCGACAATCAACTTTACCTGATCGACATTGCACAAGGCAGCTTGCGCAAATTGACCGACAGCACAAAGCCTGTCGCCTATGAAGGACTACAATTCGCCCCGGACGGCAGACTCTGGGCCGCATCGGACGATGGAAGCGATGTGAAAAGATTGGGCATTTTGAACATAGAAACGTCGCAATTCGAACCAATTGTCGATGAGAAAATCTGGGACATTACCGACTTTGACATCAGCCAGGACGGGCGCTGGATCGCCTTTGAAGTCAATCAGGCGGGGCGTTCGCTGCTCAAATTTTATGACATAGAAACTGGCAAAATTCGTACCGTAGATTCGCTACCTGCTGGCGTGATCAGCGGAGCCAAATTTGCGCCTTGGGGGGAGCTTGGCTTCACTTTGAACAGCAATCAAACCGGTACCGATGCCTATAGTATCAACCCGAAAACCCTTGCCATCACGCGCTGGACGAAAAGCGAAACAGGCGGACTGGATGCGGCCAATAATGTTGCCCCCGAACTGGTCGAGATCAGCAGCTTCGATGGTGAGAAAATGTCCGGTTTTCTCTATCGCCCCGACCCCGCAAAACATGGCGGAAAACGGCCGCTGATCATCAACATTCACGGTGGTCCAGAGGGACAGGCAACGCCTCGTTTTCTGGGCCGCAACAACTATTTGATCAACGAGCTGGGCATCGCGATATTCTATCCCAATGTCCGCGGATCAACCGGCTTTGGCAAAAGATTCGTTTCGCTCGACAACGGCCCGTGGCAGCGGGAGAATAGCGTGCTTGATGTCGGTGCCTTCCTTAACCATCTGCGCAAGGATCGACGGATTGATAGGAAACGTATCGCAGTGACCGGGGGCAGCTACGGCGGCTATATGACGCTGGCTTCAATGCTGCGCTATGATGATAAGCTGAAAGCAGGATTGGAAGTGGTGGGCATATCCAGCTTCGTCACGTTCCTGGAAAACACCCAGGCCTATCGCCGCGATCTGAGGCGGGTGGAATATGGCGACGAACGCGTCCCGGAACAACGCGCCAAATTGGAAGAGATTAGCCCATTGAGGCGCGCTAACGAGATCAAAACCCCACTCATGGTCGTCACCGGCGCCAATGACCCGCGTGTCCCAGCAAGCGAGGCAGACCAAATTGTTGAAGCGGTCCGTAGCAATGGCAATCCCGCCTGGCATTTGCTGGCCCAAAATGAAGGCCATGGCTTCCGAAAGAAAGCCAATGCCGACTATCAATTCTGGGCGAGTCTGGTTTTCTGGCAAGAATATCTACTGACAGAGGAGTAGCTTCAGTAGAGCCAGTTGCATATTCCGAAACAAGCACGAAGGCATTCGCATTCCGCTCAGACCAAAATTGGTCTATAATGTTCTGAACAGCGGAGAAATGACGCATGTTTGAACAATTTGACGCCCTTTTACTGGCCCGGATTCAGTTTGCCTTCACGGTCAGTTTTCATTTTATTTTCCCGGCCTTTTCGATCGGCTTGGCTAGCTATCTTGCGGTGCTCGAAGGTCTGTGGCTGAAAACAGGCAAACAGATTTATATGGATCTGTTCAAATATTGGCTCAAAATATTTGCCGTCGTTTTCGCGATGGGCGTCGTGTCTGGCATCGTCATGTCCTATCAATTTGGCACAAATTGGTCGGTGTTTTCGGACAAAGCCGGACCGGTCATCGGTCCTTTAATGGCTTATGAAGTGCTGACCGCCTTCTTTCTCGAAGCCGGTTTTCTGGGCGTCATGCTGTTCGGCATGCAAAAAGTCGGTAAGAAGCTTCACTTCACGGCAACGTTGATGGTAGCTGTTGGCACCTTCATCTCAGCCTTCTGGATTCTAAGCGTCAATAGCTGGATGCAGACTCCAACTGGCCACGAGATCGCCGCCAATGGACAATTTGTTCCGGGCGAAAGCTGGATGGCAATCATCTTCAACCCAAGCTTTCCATATCGACTCATCCATACCGTCATAGCCGCCTATCTGACGACCGCTTTGGTCGTGGGCGCGGTGGGTGCGTGGCATCTGCTGAAAGACAAAACCAATGCCCACGCGCGGAAGATGTTCTCGATGGCGATGTGGATGGCTGCGCTGGTCGCCCCGGTTCAAATTTTTGCTGGTGATATGCACGGGCTCAATACGCTTGAGCATCAGCCCGCCAAGGTGATGGCAATGGAAGGCCATTATGAAAGCCACCCCGACGGTGCACCCCTGATCCTGTTTGGCATTCCCAACAGCGCAGAAAACCGCGTTGACTATGCAGTGGAGATCCCCAAGTTATCGTCGCTGATCCTTAAACACGATCTAAATGCGCCACTTGCTGGCCTGGACACTGTGCCGATAGACGAGCGACCTCCCGTCGGAATTGTATTCTGGTCCTTCCGGATCATGGTCGCCATCGGATTTGCGATGCTCGGGCTAGGATTGTGGAGCTTGTTCGCCCGCGCAAGAAAATCACTTTATGACTGGCCTTGGCTCCACCGCACAGCCATTCTTATGGGACCAAGCGGATTTGTAGCAGTAATCGCGGGATGGATTACGACCGAAGTGGGGCGGCAGCCCTATACCATATACGGATTGCTCCGAACGTCTGAAAGCGCATCACCACTGGCTGCACCGGCCGTGGCAACTTCGTTAATCGCTTTTGTCATCGTCTATTTTGCCGTCTTCGGTATCGGGACCTGGTATGTCTTACGTTTGATGAACCACGCACCACATTCCGACGAGAAAGGGGTCAAATCGATCGAAACCGGCCCAGTCCGCACGGGCGGCATCACGCCGGCCATTCAACATAGCCCCGAGCCAACGGAGTAAAGGTAATGGATCTAACTATCATCTTTGCCTTCATCATCGCTTTTGCGGTTTTCGCTTATGTCGTGATGGACGGGTTTGACCTCGGGATTGGTATATTATTCCCCGCCTTTGATGTCGGTGAAGAGCGTGATCAAGCGATGAACAGCATCGCCCCGGTCTGGGACGGCAATGAAACGTGGCTCGTGCTTGGCGGTGGCGGACTGCTTGCCGCCTTCCCTCTTGCATATGCCATCATCCTACCGGCCACCTATCCGCTCATCATCGTCATGCTGCTTGGCTTGGTTTTTCGTGGGGTGGCCTTCGAATTCCGGTGGCGCGATCCGGCGCATCGGCGATTTTGGGATTTTACCTTCACGGGTGGCTCTCTCGCGGCGGCCTTTTCACAAGGCATGATTTTGGGTGCCCTGCTGCAGGGGGTAACAGTCGTCGACCGCGCCTATGCGGGCAGCTGGTTTGATTGGCTGACACCTTATAGCATCCTAACCGGCCTAGGTACGGTTGCTGGCTATGCGCTGCTCGGTTCAACATGGCTGATCTGGAAAACCGAAGGTAGAACACAAGACCAAGCCTATCGGCTCGCGAAAGTGGCTACAGTTGCAACGCTTGCACTAATGGCGGCGGTCAGTCTCTATACGCCATTTCTCGAAGGCCAATATTGGCAACGCTGGTTCACTATGCCGAATATTCTGTTTGCCAGTCAGGTGCCCTTGCTGGTCATCATCTTGAGTTTTTTCCTCTTCCGCGGCCTGTTCAAGCGGCGCGAAGCATCACCATTCTTACTTTCGCTTGGACTGTTTGCGCTGGGTATGGCTGGCCTCGGCATCAGCATGTTTCCTTATATTGTACCCAACCAGATCACCATCTGGGACGCCGCAGTTCCCGAACGCAGCCAGATTTTCATGCTGGTCGGAGTCGGCCTGACATTGCCTCTCATCCTTGGCTATACGGCTTGGGCTTATTGGGTTTTCCGTGGGAAGGTTGGGACCGGCGGATATCACTAATGGTCACAACCAACCCAAGTCCGTTCTGGAAACGCCTGGCCTGGATGGCCGGCATCTGGTTGTGCAGCGTTACCATATTGGGGATTGTTGCCTATATTTTGCGACTATGGATAACCTAAATATCTGCTAGGCTTGATTATTGCGATCCATCGACTGCGATCGCACGAGACCCTAAGGTTTCTTAAGGTTCGACAAATCAACCTGCCCAGGGAGAATGAAGATGAAACTCGGCGCCTTTTCCATCAGTCTTTCGGTCAAGGACATCACCCTTTCCAAAGCCTTTTATGAAAAGCTCGGCTTTTCCAAATTTGGCGGTGATGAAGACCAGAAATGGTTGATCCTGAAAAATGACGAAACATTGATTGGCCTGTTTGAAGGCATGTTCCCCAAGAATATGCTCACTTTCAATCCAGGATGGGATCAGGATGCACAGGATATAGATGATTTTGACGATGTCCGGGCCATCGAGAAATCCCTGCTCGCAGCAGGCGTGCAGCTAGACAGCAAAGCCGAAGGTAGCAAGGGACCTGCTAACATCATGCTGACCGATCCCGATGGCAACCCCATCCTGATCGACCAGCATCGATAGCGGACTAATTTCGTAAATTGGGGTGGTTGCCAATGCTCGCTCGAATTGCATCCAGCGCCGGTTTGCGCATGGCGGATTTCTGATAGGCATAAGCATGACCGGGAAGCTGGGCGAGTTTACCAGCAATAGCGACTGCCTGGTCAATTACTTTGTCCGGATCGACCAACATATCGAGATATCCTGCCTCAACCGCGCCTTTGGGGTCATAGATAAACGCCTGAATCATCGCTCGCGTTTGATGGCGCGGGCTAAGCCGATCACGCGCCAGTTCAACAGCAAAAACCGGCAGCGTCATCCCTGTGATCGATTCATTCGCTCCCAATTTGAAATCGCCGGCAGCGCCAATCCGCGTATCACAGGCCATCAGAAGAAATACACCCATGGCAATCGCATGACCATTGCACGCGCCGACTACAGGAAGCGGACCGCCATATAGGCGAAACACCAACTCCGATGCGCGGTCCAATAATCGTACGGAATCGTCTCGGGTAAAGCTACCCATCATTCCAAGATCAAAGCCACCAGAAAAGCGACCGGGACGACCTGTCAGAACAATGGCCTTGGCATCCGCTTCAGCCTTGTCCAGCGCTTCATTCATGGCAGTCATCAGATCGAAATTAACGGCATTGGCCTTGCCATCGTCCAAGGTGATCAGGGCTACATCATTCTGAATATCGACGGAAACGCTCATGGTCTTTCCTTTTGAGTCGCAATTAATTGATCAGCTAAGCCTATGGCTGAAAACACTCAGGTCAATGGAAAAATCCGTCAAGAAAGCTACTAAAACTGCCAGAAACAGCTCTAGGCCGACTTGCCGTAGCGGCAAATCGTTCAGATCAATTTGCCTATTATTTTTGTCAAACGCTTCACGTCTGCATGATCATGGTAAAGCGCAAAGCCAATCCGCAGGACGTCGCCGCGCACATCGGTTACAATATTTTGATTCGCTAGCATTTCATGAAGCCATGGTGCCGTTTCCCCACGGAAAGCCAGAAAACGCGCATGCTGGCCATCGCCAAGCGGGTTGAGCAGTTCAAAACCCGTAAGCAGTCCAGATTCCAGAAACTGCGCTTGCAGAACCGCAACATGTTCGGAAATCGCAGCTGTTGCCAATCCTTCACTTTTTAGCATTTCTTGCACAGCATTGAAGCGGTAGAGGCCAGAAGGGTCGAATGTGCTACCGAGAAACCGACGTCCATCCGGTGCATAGCCAACATCCCCGGGCGCCAGAGCGAGATCGTCAAATGCCGCATACCAACCGGTTACGGCTGGGCGCTCGGCAAAACCGTGAGGCGCGTGCAGGAAGCAAGCCCCCTCTCCCGCCATTGCATATTTATATCCACCCGCGAGGTAGAATACTCTATCGGCGATGGGAGACAGATCAGTCTCAATCGCCATAAAACCATGATAGCCATCAATCACAACCCAAGGCCCTTCGGGCTGAGAGAGAGCCGCAAGCTGATCAAGTTCCGAAACGATCATGCCACTATTGAACAAAACATGGCTGGCAAAAATCAGATCATAATCACCGGATCGAGCAGTCTCCAGCAGGTTCCCCGCTGGCACTGCTTCTAAAACGACATCACCCGATTCAACCCAGCGCGTCATCTGCCGGCGAAAACTGTGGAACTCGCCATCGGTCGCTAGCACCTTGGCTGGCCGTTCCGGAATGGCTGACAATAATCTGACAATGAAATCATGGGTATTCGGAGCGAAACAAAGCGTCGCAGGGTCAGGTAGGTTCAGTTCATCAGCAACATGTTGCTGCGCTTCGGACCAGACAGGTCCCATGACCTTGTCCCACTTGTGATCCGCAAGTACCGCCGCGTCCTGCCACGCAGCCATGTGGCCATCATGACTTGCATCCGGCCAGAGGTGATGGCTGTGCGCGGCAAAATGCAGACGATCCGGGTCCGCTGCCAAGGATTTGGAAAATAGGTGTCTCCAACTCATAATTGGGTACGCAGTGACCATAGCTCAGGAAAAGCCCGCTTGCCGACTGTCGTCTGCAAATAGGCAACACCCGCTGTGCCGCCGGTGCCCATTTTCCCACCAATGATGCGCTCGACTGTCAGCACATGCTTGTGCCGCCAAGTCGCCATCGCATCATCAAGATCGACCAACTTTTCCGCCAATTGATAGAGTTCCCAATATTTTTCCGGATTGCGGTACACTTGCAGAAAAGCCTCTTCGACCTGCTCTGACGGTTGATGGGATTGCGCAAAATCACGATCCAGCAGTTCCGGAGCGATATCAAAGCCAGCCCGCGCCAAGGCTGCGATGGCATCATCCCAGATACTTGGTTGATCGAGTGCCGTCTGCATCGCTGCCTGCGCCTCGGGGCGATCTTCCTGATATTGAAGGAAGGCCTTGTCCTTAAGGCCAAGCATATATTCAACCGTCCGGAACTGGTCTGATTGGAAGCCGGAACTGGGTCCAAGCACATGACGAAAACGCGTATAATCGCTAGGCGTCATCGTCGACAAAACATCCCAGCTTAACGTCATCACGGCCTGAATCCGACTAACCCGCGCCAGCGCCTTATAAGCGGGTACGAGTGCGTCAGCATTAATCTGCTGCTTGGCGAAACGCATCTCGCGGATAATCTGTTTGAGCCAAAGCTCTTTGGTCTGGTGGATGATAATGAACAACATCTCGTCATCCAAGTCTGATCGAGGATGCTGCGCATCCAGCAAAGTGTCGAGCGCCAGATAACGCGCATAGGTCATGGTTGATTGATCGGTCATGCGAGATTGTAACGCCGCTATGGCCTTATGGGAAGAGCCAGCCTAACCAGCCACATCGCTCTCGCGCCTCGAAATCCGGATACCCTCTTCAGCAGTGGTCAATCCTTCGCGGACCAAGCTTCGGGCGGCAGACCCGAGATTGGGTTGTTTGAGGAACGCATGGGCAGCAATGCGGGCTTCATCGCCGCCATCATTGATCAGCTTTCTGAGCGTGTCGTCAATGCGCACCGCCTCGAACACACCAATGCGGCCCTGGAACCCGGTGTGGTTGCAATGCTCGCAGCCCGTCTCGCGG